>NZ_KB889970.1 GCF_000372885.1 Methyloversatilis thermotolerans | reverse complement strand
ACATGACTTCCAAGCAGATGCTCATGCAGGCCTCCACCGCCATGCTCAAGCAAAGCTCCAGCATGTCCCAGCTCGTCATGTCACTCATGCAGTAAGCAGCCTCGCGCCGAACGAAGGCCGGGCATCGCCCGGCCTTTTTCGTCGACCGGCGGCTCGTCGTGTCCGGTTGTTCGGGGCGTACCGTGACAGATGTCACGCCAGGGCGGTGCAGTGATTTATCGTCGGGGCCACCCTGCGTCGCCTTGTATCAGTGAGGGCGGACGAACTGCCCATCCGACGAACAGGAGATATCGACCATGCTGAGCCTGAACACCAATGCCGCCGCCCTGAACGCACAGAACTCGGTCGGCAGCACGCAGAAGGCGCTGTCCACCTCGATGACCCGCCTGGGTACCAGCTATCGCGTCAATTCCGCTATGGATGACGCCGCCGGTCTGCAGATCGCCACCCGCCTCAATGCGCAGACCCGCGGCATGGCGGTCGCACAGCGCAATTCACAGAACGGCATTTCGATGATGCAGACCGCCGAAGGCGCATTCACCGAAATCACCAACATCCTGCTGCGCATGAAAGACCTCGCCACCGAGGCGCGCAACGGTGCATCGAACGCCGATGACAAGACCGCCATGAATGCCGAGTACCAGCAACTGGGATCGGAAATCGGCAACATCCTGAACAACACCAAGTTCGGTGGTCAGGCTCTGCTCAATGGCGCCGGATCCCTGCAGGCCGGCGCCATCACCTATCAGATCGGCGCCGCCGCAGCGGAAACCATGTCGGTCGACGTATCCACCGATCTGGCCGCGCTGGTCACCGACCTCACCACTCCGGCAACGCTCGGCGATCTGACCACCGCCGCCAACGCCGGCACCGCCATCGGCGACATCGAAGGCTGGATCAACGACGTCGGCGGTGTGCGCGCCCAGCTCGGCGCCGCATCCAACCGCCTGGACCATGTCTATAACAACCTGGCCAACATGAAAACCAATACCGAACAGGCGCGCGGCCGCATCATGGATGTCGACTACGCCTCGGAAACCGCAAACATGACTTCCAAGCAGATGCTCATGCAGGCCTCCACGTCGATGCTCAAGCAGAGCTCCAGCATGTCGCAGCTCGTCATGTCACTCATGCAGTAAGCGGAAATGCGCCGATCGAAGGCCGGGCGACGCCCGGCTTTTTTGATCCCGCCTTAAGACTCCGCCGCGGGCGGTCGCCTTGATTCGATGAGGGTGCCTGAGGTGCCCGATTCATCACCCGGAACAGGAGAAACACCATGCTCAGCCTGAACACCAACGCCGCCGCACTCAGCGCGCAGAACTCGGTCGGCAGCACGCAGAAGGCGCTGTCCACCTCGATGACCCGCCTGGGTACCAGCTATCGCGTCAATTCCGCGATGGATGACGCCGCCGGCCTGCAGATCGCCACCCGCCTGAACGCACAGACCCGCGGCATGGCGGTCGCCCAGCGCAACACCCAGAACGGCATTTCCATGATGCAGACCGCCGAAGGCGCGTTCACCGAAGTGACCAACATCCTGCTGCGCATGAAGGACCTGGCGACCGAAGCCTCCAACGGCGCGTCCAACGCCGACGACAAGACCGCCATGCAGTCCGAGTACGACCAGCTCGGTCTTGAACTGAAGAACATCATGACCAATACCAAGTTCGGCGGCCAGACCCTGCTGGCCGGCGGCACGATGGCGGCCGCCATCACCTTCCAGATCGGCTCGTCGGCGGCGGAAACGATGACCGTGAACGTCGGCACCGAACTGGGCGATCTGGTGACCTCTCTGGGCGCAGCGACGGCCAATTACACCGCCGCCGCTACCGGTACCGAACTGACCGGCGCCGCCAACGCCACCATCACCTTGCTGGAAACGGCTCTCGGCGATGTCGGCACGGTGCGTTCGGCGCTCGGTGCGGCATCGAACCGCCTGGACCATGTGTATAACAACCTGGCCAATATGAAAACCAATACCGAGCAGGCGCGCGGCCGCATCATGGATGTCGACTACGCCTCGGAAACCGCAAACATGACTTCCAAGCAGATGCTGATGCAGGCCTCCACTGCCATGCTCAAGCAAAGCTCCAGCATGTCCCAGCTCGTCATGTCACTCATGCAGTAAGCGGTCACGCACCGAGCGAAGGCCGGGCACTGCCCGGCCTTTTTCATTTCCGTGCCGCTTTCCGTCACAGAGGCATTTAAGTACAGGCAAATGCCAGTCGCCTTGACCAGATGAGGGCGACACGATGCCCCGGATGAGGACCCCACAGGAGAAACGAAATGCTGAGCCTGAATACCAATGCCGCCGCACTCAGTGCGCAGAACTCGGTCGGCAGCACGCAGAAGGCGCTGTCCACCTCGATGACCCGCCTGGGCACCAGCTATCGCGTCAATTCCGCGATGGACGATGCCGCCGGCCTGCAGATCGCCACCCGCCTGAACGCGCAGACGCGCGGCATGGCGGTCGCCCAGCGCAACACCCAGAACGGCATTTCGATGATGCAGACCGCCGAGGGCGCGTTCACCGAAATCACCAACATCCTGCTGCGCATGAAGGACCTGGCGACCGAAGCGGCCAACGGCGCATCGAACACCGATGACAAGATAGCGATGAATTCCGAGTACCAGCAGCTCGCTGCGGAAATCGGCAACATCATGACCAATACCAAGTTCGGCGGTCAGGCCCTGCTCAAGGGTGCCGGTTCGCTGGGCGCGGCTGCGGTCACCTTCCAGATCGGCTCGGCCGCCGCGGAAACCATGTCGGTCGACGTGTCGGCCAAGCTCACCACGCTGGATACCGGCTTCGCCACCGGTACCGGCAACGCGACCGCCACCTCGCTCGGTGAAATCCTGACCAGCGCGAACGCAACGGCCGCCATCACCCAGATCGAGGACCGCATCAACAAGGTCGGCGCGGTGCGCGCGGACCTGGGCGCGGCATCCAACCGCCTGGACCATGTGTATAACAACCTGGCCAACATGAAAACCAATACCGAGCAGGCGCGCGGTCGCATCATGGATGTCGATTACGCGTCGGAAACCGCGAACATGACCTCCAAGCAGATGCTCATGCAGGCCTCCACCGCCATGCTCAAGCAAAGCTCCAGCATGTCCCAGCTCGTCATGTCCCTCATGCAGTAAGCGGCCACGCGCCGAGCGAAGGCCGGGCACTGCCCGGCCTTTTTCGTTCACGCGCCCGGCGATGCCGGATACAGAAATTTAACAAGAGGACAGAACGGGTCGCCTTGTATTGATGAGGCCGGCGAAAAGGCCTGCACGAACATCCGAACAGGAGATATCCAGAATGCTCAGCCTGAACACCAACGCCGCCGCACTCAGCGCGCAGAACTCGGTCGGCAGCACGCAGAAGGCGCTGTCCACCTCAATGACCCGCCTGGGCACCAGCTATCGCGTCAATTCCGCGATGGACGATGCGGCCGGCCTGCAGATCGCCACCCGGCTGAATGCGCAGACGCGCGGCATGGCGGTCGCCCAGCGCAACACCCAGAACGGCATTTCCATGATGCAGACCGCTGAAGGCGCCTTCACCGAAGTGACCAACATCCTGCTGCGCATGAAGGACCTGGCGACCGAAGCCGCCAACGGCGCATCGAATGCCGACGACAAGACCGCCATGCAGTCCGAGTTCGATCAGCTGGGGCGCGAGCTGAGCAATATCGTCAAGAACACCAAGTTCGGCGGCCAGTCCTTGTTCGACGTGGGCACCAACGCCGCTGCGGTGACCGGCGGCACAAGTACCTTCGGTGCCACGGCTGGTGTGACCTTCCAGATCGGTTCGGCCGCCGCGGAAACCATGGTGGTGAACGTGTCGGCCAGCGTGGCTGCGCTGACCAATGACGCGGGCGGCCTGGGCGCGCTGAGCGCCACCTACCGGACCACCGCCACCGGCACCACAGTCGGTACCGAGCTGACCGCGACCGCCAACGCCACCATCACGCTGGTGGATACCGCGCTGACATCGGTGGGTACCGTACGCTCCGCGCTCGGCGCGGCGTCGAACCGCCTGGAGCACGTGTACAACAACCTGGCCAACATGAAAACCAATACCGAACAGGCGCGCGGCCGCATCATGGATGTCGACTACGCCTCGGAAACCGCAA
>NZ_KB889969.1 GCF_000372885.1 Methyloversatilis thermotolerans | reverse complement strand
TACTGATTCACCTCACTCAGCCAACCGTTGGCGTCCAAGCTCTGCGTCATCCGCGCTCCGTTGGCCGTCACGCGACTCAATAGACGCCCCGCTCCATCGTACTGGTAGTCCACCTGCGTGTAGTCCGGATTCCGGAGCATCACCAACCGGTTGGCCGCGTTGTACACATAGCTCGTTGTGCTGCCCTGATAGGTGGTCTTGGTCAGGATGTTGCCCACCTTGTCATAGGTGAAGCTCATGCTGCGGCCACGACTGTCGGTCTTGCCGGTCAGGCGGTTCAGGCGATCCCAGGTGAAGGTGTAGCTCACGGTGCCGTTGGCCGCAGCATTGCGGTTACCCGCCGCGTCGAAACCGAAGGTTTCGAACGTGCCGTCCTTGAGGTAATCCACCCTCATCACGCGGTTGCCGTTATCAAAGGTGTAGCGGGTGACCTCATTCAGACGGTTGGTTTTTTCATAGACGTTGCCGGCTTCGTCAGGCTTGTAGCTGATGACCTTGTTGATGTAATCAGTCTCGGAAATCAGGCGCCCGAGATCGTCATACGCGAAACTCCAGGTCTTGTTCTCGGCGTCCTTCACGCTGAGACGGTTGCCTGCGAGGTCATAGGTAAAACTCGTTTCGCCATCCAGCGCGTCGATGACTCTGGTAACGCGGTTGAGTTCGTCGTACTGCCGGGATTCGGAGCAGCCAAAGCTGTTCTTGGGCTGCAGTCCCGCTTGCGCATTGGCGTCGATGATGCAGGTGAGGTTGCCGTTCTCGTCGTAGGCAAGCTCGCTGCGATAGCCCTTGGCGTCGATGGCGGCTGTTTTGCGGCCGAGGGCATCGACCTCGAAACGCACTCGCTCGCCTTTGGGATTGGTGAGCGCAGTCACGTCGCCGCGCAGCGAATAGCTTGTCTCGGTGCGGTAACCGGTGGCATCGATCACCGCTGTTCTGCGGTTCATCGCGTCGTATTCGACGCGGCTGGTGTGGCCTTCGGCGTCGGTCACGGCGATGACGTTGCCCGCGTCGTCGTAGCTGTAGGTGGTGGTGTTGCCCTCGGCGTCGGTTTCGGTTTTGATGCGGTCGGCGGCATCGAAGGTGCGGGTGATGACGGTGTTCAGGTCGTTGTGGCCACGCAGCGGGTGGAGTGATTTTGCGGGCGGCGGGCGGCGATAGTAAGCGCGGCGGCACCACAGAAAGTCGGCACTGGCGGGACGGCGGCGGGAAAATCGGGACATATGGCTTACAGACTGCCAAAGTTCGTCAGAGAATATGCTGCATACAAGATCAGCATCGGCCCTATCCAGCGCAGATGCTTACCCCATTTCGCGTGCCACACATCTATCTGCTTACCCTTGCCGATGACGCGAAAGCCAAACAACATCGCCAAGATGCCGCCAGCGAACGAAATCGCGAAATCGGCAACGGAGGCAATTTCGCTGGGGCTCATCATCATGAACCGAGCAACAGCCCCACCAGCAACCCAACTGACCCAACCACAATCGGCGCAACGAACACCACGTAGAAGTACCCCTTGCGGCCAGCACGGTAGAAGCCTTTGTAGCCGGTTTGGTAGGCCATCGCGGAAACGATGAGTAACATCACGACACCGCCAAACAAGGATCGATTCACTTCCGATGTGCGGCCAATCCAATCGAACCCACCCAATAGGCTTGCTGCCCACGCCATTCCAGGAGCGGCGATGTAATCAATGAAGAATTTTGGAAGTGATACCCAGAATGTCATTTGGAATAAACCGATTGCATCATGTTCGTATTGGCCTTGCTAGGATAAAGCAGAAATCCTCCCCCAGCAGTACCACCGAAGGTTTGGGAACCGCTGACTGGAAATGCTTTGTCGTAGCCAAGCGACAATAGTTGCCCACCTTGAGTTATATCAAGTGCTCGCGACGCCCAAGATGTTGCCGAATCCACCGATGGCAGCAAAATCCCATCCATTCCGCGAGGCACTGCAACAGATTTCGCATCAAGCAAGCCGTTGATATTGACCGGCACTCGCTGCGACAGCGCACTGAAAGTATTGATTTGCGCCGTCCCCACCGGCACCCGTCCGCTGACAAGCGCCAGTGACAAGTCAGCCACTGTCGCCAAATCCTGCGCCATCTGGTTGCCCGGGAAAAACGTATCCGCCAGAATGGTCGTTCCACTTGTTGGCAAGTTCGCGGGTGCAGTTGGGTTGTCCTGAATAGCCCGGACAAAATTTCGCCCCGCATTGACAAGGCCCGGACCGGAATTGGCGACGTTTGCAGCACCGGCGGCGAAGGTCGCACCGCCGGCCAACTTCGAGATCATCGGCTCGGGTGCAACAATCAGAGCGGCGCCGGCGACCGTCAGCACCCCACCCGTGACTAGACCCGCGCCGTTGCCAAGAATGTCAATGGTCGATTTTCCGACACCGCGCCAATCGACCAAGCCGCTCGGATCATTCGCATTGACAGGGTTATTCCCCACGTACGCATAGAAATTGACATCTCCCGCCGCGAATCCCAGCGGATCCTCGCTGATGAACCGACCGATCACCGGGTCGTAATAGCGCGCGCGGTAGTAGTAAAGCCCCGTGCCGTCATCCTCCCGCCCGGTGTACTTCAATCGGTTCGGGCTGGCACCCGTGCCCGACTGGCTCTGCCCGAACGCGCTGTAGCGCAGCGATTGCGTCGTCCCGCCGTTGTGAC
>NZ_KB889968.1 GCF_000372885.1 Methyloversatilis thermotolerans | reverse complement strand
CAGATGTGGCAGTGGGCGGCGGGCTGCATCGCCATGGCCTTCCTGTGCGTCGGACTGTTCGGCTGGTACATGCACAGCAGTGGCAAGGATTCGGGCTATCAGGCCGGATACGGCGCGGGATACAGCGAAGCCAAGGACGAGAAAGCAGCGGCGGCATGGGCCAACACGCCGGAGGGGCGAACGGCCTACCGCTTCGCGCAATCGGGGGAACTGCAACGGCTGGCCCGATGCAACGGCAAAGGCTGGAAGGTCGAAAAGCGCGTGTGCTACCCGTACTCGGTTCAGAACGAAGGCACTTACGGGTGGGCGCTCCCATGAACGACGCACTCAACATTGCCACGATGCAGATAGCAGACAATGTCTATCTGGGCATCCTTGCAAAAAATCCAAATTTGTTTGGCGCATCTTCATCAGAACCAGTCATCGAGCACTTACGACAAACTCAACGTATTAGGCAACCGTAGATCGTCAATCAACACAACGATCCTGCGCGGCGTACTCATGTGATGCCCTTCTCTGCTGCCACCGGCCGCTCGGCCAAGACCTTGACCAGTTCGGCGCGCTGGCCTTCGATAGCCTCGACCTGACCACGCAGGCGGGCAGCTTCTTCCCGTGCATCCGAAGCCTGATTTCGGGCCTGCGAAAGCTCATCCCGGACGTGGGCCAGCAGACCATTGGCCTGCTCGGTCGCGAGCTGGTGATTGCGCGCCTCTTCGCGGGCATGACGCAAGTCGCTTTCGGCCGTGGCTTTGACGCTGGCCAGCTCCACCCGCACCTGATCCAGCTCGGCGGCTGAGGCCTTGCGCAAGGCTTCCAGATCGACGCGCAGGCGCTCGGCGGCTTCATGGGCACGGGCCAGCTCGGCGGCGTGCTTCTCGGCGTCGGCCCGGTTCGTTTGTTCCGACGCGGCCAAGCGCTCGCGCAACTGGGCCAGCTCGACAGCCTGCGCCTGAGCGTGGGCCTGCGACTCGGCGAGCTTGTTGGTCAGCGTCTCGACCTCGGCCTTGGTTTCGTCCAGCGTGGCCTCAAGGTCATCCACGGTCGTGGCAGCGTCAGCCAGCTCCCGCTCGGCCTGTTCCCGCTGCTCGCCCGCCGTGCGCAACACCTCGGCCACCCGGCGCTCGGCCGCCTTGACCGCCTTGTCGTTCAGCTCGACGGCCAAGGTGGCGATCCGCTCGGTCAGCGCCTTGGTGACGTTGGCGACTTCCTCGGCGACCTCCACCGGCAGCTCGGCCACCGGCTGGGCCTGCGCGACGGAATTGCTCGCAAGGTGCTCATCCCAGACCTGTCGCAGCCGCGTCGGGTTGCCGCCGCCGACCTTCTGGCGCAGCGCGAACCCGGTGACGTTGCGCCCGGCCGCTTGCAGGGCCTGACCGGCTTCGATGATGGCTTCGACGGGAAATTCGGCTGGACGCATGGGACTCTCCTTGATCTGATGCCCTCAGTATAGCACAACAAACAAAGAAACAAACAAATAAACAAATAAAAGAGGATTTTTTGAAGTGTGCGACGGCTGGCCAGCCTGCTCGACCACGGCCCGGTCGGTGGCGCGTTGAGGCGTTTTTTCATCGCTTTTCAGCGCCGCCGCATAAATAGGTGTGAGGCAGCTTGCCCAGAAAGGAGGTGAATTTCATGCGCATCATCGTCATCGCACACAACGGCTACCCGTTCCGCAGCAACGAGCACGCTGTGCTGATCGCCACAGGCATCACACATCACATCGTCCTGCTCAAGGACTGACCGTGACCCCGCCCCAGCCCGCAAGCTGGGGTTTCCGGGGCGGCCATCGAGCCGCCCTACTCGTCGGCCGTCAGCGGGCAGTGCGCGACCCTCGGGCAGCGGCTGGCCAGCGCACAGGCCTCGGCGAGCACAACCGGCTCGGCATCGTCTTGGCCGATCCCGCTCACCCACTCGATACGCTGGATCACGGGCACAGAGCGCCGCAGCTCGGCGCAGTGGTACGGGGTGGTTTTGGTTTGCATGGAGTCGATCTCCGGTGGTTGAACAAGCCACCATCGTTGCGTCACGACTTCCCCAGCGCCACACAAGTCGCTTGTTTACCCGTATTTATGTATATATATAACTACCTATATAAATGCGGTTTTCAAGTGGAAGCCGGGTCAAGGGCGTGACCGGAAGCCGCACGCGGAGCACAGGGCGAAGCCCGAGCACCGAACGGGTGAGGATCACGGCGCAGCGCACCCTTGATGCGGATGGAACGACCAGAGCCTCACGTCAGAGGGGGATGTCAAGGGCAAAGTCCGCCCACATTCCCCCGCGACGTGTGGGGCAAGACCCCACGCGGGATGCCGAAACCGAAGGGGTTTCGGTCGCCGGGACGGCGAAAGCGGCAGGCCGACCGACAGGGAGGGAAGATCGAAGCCCGCAGGGGTCGAGACTCGCTTGCGAGGCCCGATGCGAAGCACGAGAGCCCGATCGATGCGCAGCAGCGAGCCGCCCGAATTTCACTGCGGCCGAACTGGACGACGCTGGCCAGCCACACCGGCACCGGCCGAAAGCAGCTTGACAGCCTTCACGAAGTCGATGCCCAGCAGGTGCATCACGAGGTCGATGCCGCCACCTCCCCCCTTCCCTGCGCGCACGTCAAACCACTTGAGGCCCGTCACCAGAACTTCCCAAGCGAAGCCCGAGGGCGACGACAAGAACAGCCGCACCGTCCGCTGGTCGTTCTCCGGCACGAAGTCAAGATCGCGACGCCAGAACAACTGACCATCGTCGCGCAGCTTGTCGAGCACCTGCGACAGCGGCATTTCCCGCACCCATGCGAGCGTTTCATCGTCAAAAGACCGTCGAGCCATACGCTACATCCTCCGAACTCCATTCAACCGACACGGCCGCCACGCCGAAAAGTGACAGGGGGGGCCGCGCTGACGCGCGGCGGAAAAACCTCCGGGCTTCGCCCTGCGCGCGGGATGATGGATAAGTCCTGCGGACTTACCCACAACCCACTTGCGGCTACTCGCGTTTGAAAAACGCTTGGGCTACTCAAAATCAAAACCGGCTCCATCTCAGCCATCCAGCACAGGCACAACACCCGGCCCGGCAGGAAACAGCTCAAGGGACACCGAAGCAGCACCCGGAACCCCTACCCCCTGCGGGGCAGCAGCTACCTGATGTGCACCATGTTTAACATCCTCGGTCTTACCCGAAGCGCCCCCCAAAATCGTCACGGCGACGGGCTTGAGCACTTCTTCGAGCACATGCTTGTAGGTGGCCACCGTCTGCCTTGTGAGGCCCGCCACGCGGCCGATAGCGGCTTGCGTGAGGGCTTCGCCCTTCTGTTGAAGCAGGCGGCACGCGGCGCGTACCTTGGACTCGGTAGCCTTGTGGCGCACGTCGTGGGTGCGGGCGGCGGCGAGGCGCTGCCGCTCGATCAGCGGCAAGTCCTTGTCGAGCTGCATCACGCCCCGGTGGCACCGACCGCAGCCGGTGTAGCGATCCCACGTCCAGCGGGCGACGGACTTCACCGTGGCCTTGAGTGAGGACTGGGCCAGGTTGTCCATGAAGCCCAGCTTCTGGAAGCTGTTGCGGTTGTGCGCGTAGGCTTCGAGCAGCCGCGTGAAGGTGGCAAACGAGCCGCGCTCGCGCTCACGGTTCACGATGGAATAGGCGTAGTGCCGCAGGTGCTCGAAGAGGATGCAGTGCCGGGAATGGCTCACCTCGTCGAACTGAGGCCCCTTCCCCCACGGGCTGGACACAGCCAAGTCCACGTAGTCGGCCAACTCCCCCAGCTCGTAGACATGGGCGTGCAGCTCGTGCGTCAGCCACCAAGGATGGCCGGGCGTCTTGGCCACAGGGCCGCTGTGGAAGTCGGTGTCGGCATCGAGCCGGGCAGCGAAGGCCTCATAGACGGCCTTCATGTAGGCGATGGGCTTGCTGCGGGCGGCCTCGGTCGTGCAGACCGGGGGAATCGCGTAATAGAGGTGGCTGTGGCCGCTTTGGCGGTTGCGGACGATCAGGTTGGGAGCGGGAAGGCCTGCGTCCTCCCAGATCATCGCCTTGGTGTGGTCGAGGTCGAAGATCAGCCAGCTCACGAAGCCGGGCCGATTGACCTGCATGTAGGGGTAGCGAATGGCGTATTCGCGCGGCCGGACGCGGGTAGCCGTCTTGTCGTCAGAGCAACGCGGCAGATAGGGCGCTTCCGTGAGCACGCGGTTGAGCGCGGTGCCCGACTGGAAAAAGCGGTCTGCTGTCTGGTTGTCTAGTTTCTGTGCCGTTGTACCTGCCATAACCCCTCATCACACGTCCCGTAGGGGCGTGCGCACGCTTGCGCGCAGGGCTTAAGACACGTACAATCAAAGCATAGTCAGTCGCTTCATTGCGTCTCTACAGAACTCATCCGCCAAGATGAATCCTGTACGTGTCTGGGCACCCTGCCCGGTTTCTCTGTCAAGGCCCGCTCGCCAAAGCGGGCTTTGTCGTTTCTGACTCTCCAGTTTTCTGCTGTCTGGTCAGCTCTCTCCTTTGCCATGACGGTCACTCGTCGGCATCCACAGACGCCGGGGCTTGCTTGTAGCCCCGCACCATCGTCTTGGGCACCCAGTGCTCCGTGTTCACATCAAACTTCATGATCCCGTAGCCCTGCAAAACGCTTGCAGCGCCATCGAGACTCTGGAAGTACCGGAGGCCGCCACGGGCAGCACCCAGCACTCGCTCATTCATTCCGGCCCGCACCACGATCAGAAGGCCCTTGTCACCGGGTTCCACTCGGGCGGCGGAAACCGACCCAGCGGCGATGAGTTCCTTCAAAACCTTCGGCGCGACCACACTAGCAGTTGTCGTCAGCATCGTTTATACCCTATTCCGCGCCCAATCGCAACAATATCAGAATTCGTTGCGCCTGTCGCTGCATGGTGTTGGTGTCGTCACTTGTATGAGATATAGTCCATACTGGAAATCGTTATATATATACATAGATAGGTATATATATACTTATTAGCCCTTGAGGAAGGCTTCCAGCGCCTCAATCACGATGTCCTTCTCCGTGACCCGGCCGCCCTTCTCTTCCGATCGCTTGAGCGCTTCGCGCCGCAGGCGATCAGCCAGTTCCTCGGGGAAGTTGAAGATTTTTTGCACCCGTGCGCGGCCGTAGCGCTGCGTTTCCTCGGCAGCGGGCGGCGTGGCGGCCGGTGTCGTGGTCACGGCAGCAGGTGCCACCAGCGGCTTCTCGGCCTTGTCCGCCTCCCCGCCTTCAAGGAACGCGGTCGGGTCTTTGGGCAGCTTGAACTGCGCCGTGTTGGGCTTGCCCTTCATGCTCATGCCATCACCTCCTTGAAGAAGGCTTCCATCTCGGCGATGGCGGCTTGATCGCGGCCCAGCTCCTGAACGCTCGCACCCTCCCCGATGGCGCGGCGGAAGGCCACGCGCTCGCAGACTTTTGTCGGCAATACAGTCAGCTTCTGCTCGGCCAAGAATTCCAGCATCTCGGCCGCGTCCTTGGTGCGCGGATCGACACGGGTCAGCAGCACGCGCACATCCAGCTCGGGGTTGTAGTCGCGGGCCAGCTCGACCACTTCCAGCAAGTCGGTCATGGCGGCAGCGTCCAGATTGCTCGCGCCAATCGGGATCACGGCACGCTGGGCCAGAAGCAGCGCGGAGCGCAGACCGACCGAATCACGACCACCGGCATCGACGACGACGTGCTCGAAGCCGCTGGCCAACTGCTTGCCTTCGGCTAAGATCGCCTTGCCAGCGAGGCAGGTGGTGGTGGGCGACGGGTCGTATTGCGTCTCACGACGCCAAGCAGCCCAGCTCGCGGCCGAGGCCTGCGGGTCGCCGTCGATCAGGAGGGTCTTGCCCTGCCGGGCCAGCATCACTGCCAAATGCACAGCGGTCGTGGTCTTGCCGACGCCGCCCTTGGTGTTCACACACGCGAAGATCATGGGTGCTCCTATAGATATATATACATACCGACGCAGCAGCAAAGCAGCTGATCATCGACCTGCCGGGTTCCTCCCCGGCGCTGGGACTCGGTAAGTATATATATACCTACCGACCACAAGCGAATGGTAGCAGACTTTCGCGCTTTTGCGTATAGTTATACACATACGCAACCAACTAAAAGAAAAGAACGCAGCCCATGCAGTTCAAGACCGTCCGCCACCGTGACCAAGATGGCAACTACCACGAGGGCAAAACCGTGCAGTGCCTGCGCCGCGTGCGCGAGGTAACGCCGGATTTCCCGGAGGGCAAGAACGTGCAGCGCGTGGTGGCCAAGTTCGACCGCGCAGCCCGCGAGCTGCCAGCCGAAGTGGCCGCCGTCCTCACTCCGGCCGAACAGGACGAATGGAAAGAGTGGCGCGTCAAGCAGGACGAAGAGCACTTGAAGTCGGTAGCCCAGTACGAACTCGACACGCTCGCCGAACGCTTGGGCGTCATCCGCACCGGCATCCAAAAGGGCTATGCCGCCACCGACACCAAGAACGCTGTCGCGATCCGCAACGGGACTAGAGCCGTGTTGCGCCTGCTGGCTGACCTGATGCCCGAGCCAGTGAAGGGGCGTCCGGTGATCGAGGAAGAGTACGAGCCGCTGATGCTGCCCAACTTCGCCACGCCCGGCACGCCGGAATTCGATTCCTACCAGCGACTGCTTGAAGAGCACGAGCGCCGCAAAGCTCAAGACCAAGGAGGCTGACATGCGCTTTTGGACATTCGACCCCAACACCTGCCGCTTCGAGCGCGCGAGCAAGCAAGCCGCTTTGCACGCCGCCGACGTGGCCGTTGTCAACGACGACACCGACGTGCAGGTCATCAGCGATCACCAGCCACCCAAGCGCTGGCCCAGCGGTGAGCCGCTGATGGTGGCGGGCGTCGAGTTCGAGCGCGAGCTGTTCGAGTAGATATGTAGGTATATAGGTATATATATACATGAAGCCCACGAGAGCCATTGTCTTTGACGCCTTCGGCACCCTGATCCGCTACACCACGCGCCCGGCACCCTACGGGATTCTGGTGGATGCAAGCGGGCGACCGATGGATCGGCTCGCCTGCCTGACCCGCAACGTGCCACTGGCGACCCTCGCCATCGAGATCGGCGTGGGGGACAAGCTCGATGTGATCCTGCCCGACTTGGCCGAAGAGCTGTCCGGCCTGCGCCTGTTCCCCGAGGTGGCCGACGTGCTCGCCAAGACACGGGCAGCAGGGCTGCGTTTGGCGGTGTGCTCGAACCTCGCCTATGAGTACGGCGCGACCGTGCGCGACCTCGTGCCCGAGCTGGACGCCTACGTCCTGTCCTACGAGGTGGGCGTGGCCAAGCCACACCCGACGATGTACCGGCTCGCGTGGGCCGAGCTGGGCTGCGCACCGGCTGAGGCGGTTTTCGTGGGCGACAGCAAGCGCTGCGACTTCGACGGGCCGCAGGCCTTCGGGATGAAGGCGCGTTGGCTGGATCGCAGGGGAGGGCAGTCGCTGGTCGATGCCCTCGCGGGGATTCTGTGACCTCGGTGGTGCTCGTCATCGACCTTGAGGCCACCTGCGATGAAGGCGATGGCCTCCCAGCAACCGGCATGGAGATCATCGAGATTGGCGCGGTGTGGGCCACGGCTGAGGGCACCGTGCTCGACACGTTTCAGGCGCTAGTGCGCCCCGTGGTGCGCCCTCAACTCACCCAATTCTGTCGACAGCTCACCAACATCCAGCAGGCCGACGTGGACGGTGCCGAGCTGTTCCCGGCCGTTGCAGCAAGGCTGGCCAGCTTTGCCCAACGACATCAAGCTCCGGGCACAGCGTGGGGCAGTTGGGGCCAGTTCGACGCCAAGCAGCTTGCGCGTGACTGCGAGCGACACGGCATCGAAAGCCCGCTCGCAGCGTTCGAGCATGTGAACCTCAAACGCCGGTTCGCCAAGGCCCGCAAGATCAAGGAAGTGGGTATGGCCCGCGCGTTGCAGATGGTGGGCCTGTCGCTCGATGGCGCGCACCACAGAGGCCTTGACGATGCTCGCAACATCGCCAAACTGTTGCCGTGGTCGTTATAGGTATGTATATACCTACCTATATACATACCTACAAATAAGGAAAGCTGAGGGGGGGAGGGTGTCGCCTTGCGATTGCCGATGATGTGCGATACAATGTATCTCAATCAGTCGCAATAGGAGGCCATCATGGCTGCTACCACCACTATGGTTCACGTTCGCGTGGACGAGAACGTCAAGGCGCAGGCTGCGGAAACGCTGGCCTCGATGGGCCTGACCGTCTCTGATGCGATCCGCGTGTTCCTGACCCGTGTTGTCGCCGACAAGGAACTGCCGTTCGCGCTCAAGGCACCGAACGCCACCAGCCGCGTCGCCATCGCAGAGGCCGACGAGATCATCAAGAGCCGTCGCGCTCGCTTCGCAACCGCTGACTCGATCCTGAATGACCTCGAAGAAGCCAGCAGCAAGTAAGCGGGCAAACCTGCCTCGCGCATCGGACTACACCAAAGAGTTCCAGAAAGACTGGGTACGCCTGTCCCACTCCGGCCGGTACGACATGACCCGGCTGAAAGAGGCCATGCTGCTGCTCATCGCCAACGACGGGCCGCTGCCGCCTGAATGGCTCGACCACGCCCTGACGGGTGACTGGGCGGGCCATCGCGAGTGCCACATTGGCGGCGACTTCCTGCTGATCTACCGGCTCGACGACTCGGGCAAGAGCGGCTTGGTCGTTTTCGTGCGCAGCGGGACGCACTCCGAACTGTTCTCGTAGCCCGGAAAGAAAGCCGCCTCGCAGAGCGAGGCGGTGAAAGACTGCAGGCTGTCAGCACGAAATATCAGAAGTCGGCTGCACCGCGCTGGTGAGGGCTTTATTCTTCGCGCTCCAGCACGTCAATGATCGGGCAGGAGTCATGACCGTCCCCTGCATCGCACTGCTGAACCAGACTCCCCAGCGCCTGCTGCATGGCCGCGAGGTCGGCCATCTTCTGCTCGATCAGACTCAGTTTCCGCGCGGCTAGCGCCCGCGTGTCGGCGCAGGCGCATGCTGCATCCAAGGTCAGGAGCGCGGCGATCTCATCCAGGGTGAAGCCCAATGCCTGCGCGCGCTTGATGAAGCGCACCCGTCTGGCCTGCTCGGGCGCATAGCGCCGATGCCCTCCCAACGGCTTGGGCGGTTCGTTCAATAAGCCGCGCCGCTGGTAATAGCGGATGGTCTCGATGTTGACCCCGGCGACATCCGCCAGTTTGCCGATGGTGAGTTCTGCTGCGGCCATCACATTCCCCTTGACTCCGTACTTAGGTACGGGATTTAGAGTAACACTCGTGTTGGCAGGTTCAAGGAGACAGCGATGCAGTTCACCGGCAAAGGCTCGTTGATCGCGGGCGTACTGGCTGCCATCGGCGCGTCCGTGTGCTGTGTCGGCCCGCTTGTTCTGCTGGCGCTCGGCATCGGCGGCACGTGGGTGGGCAGCCTGACGGCGATGGAGCCGTACCGGCCCTTCTTCATTGGCCTGACGCTGCTGTTTCTCGGACTGGCGTTCCGGCGGCTCTACCTGGTGCCGCAGGTCTGCACACCCGGCATGCCCTGCGCCGAGCCTCGCACGCGGCAAAGGCAGCGCCTCACGTTCTGGATCGCCACGGTTCTGCTGCTTGGCCTGCTGGCCGTGCCGTGGCTAGCTCCGCTGTTCTACTGAAAGGAAACTCCCATGCGCAAACTGCTGATCGCCTTGCTGGCCTATGGGCCGCTCGCGGTGCTGGCCGCCACACCCAAAACCGTTACGCTGGCCGTGCAGAACATGACCTGCGAGCTGTGCCCCATCACGGTCAAGAAGTCACTGGAAAAAGTACCCGGTGTCAGTGCCGTCCGGGTCGATTTCGACAAGAAGACGGCCACCGTGACCTATGACGCCGACCAGGCCCAGCCGGATGCGCTGACCCGCGCGACGACCAACGCGGGCTACCCGTCCACCGTGCAAAGGTGATGTCGCGATGAAGGCCGTCGTTCTCCAATCCGTGCTGACCTGCCCGCACTGCGGCCACGCCCAGCAGGAAACCATGCCTACGGACGCTTGCCAGTTCTTCTACGAGTGCACGGCCTGCCATGCGCTGCTGCGCCCCAAGCCCGGCGACTGCTGCGTGTTCTGCTCGTTCGGATCGGTGCCGTGTCCGCCGATTCAGCAACAGCGCGAATGCTGCGGGTAATCACTCAAGTAGCGCCACCGATTTCACCTGTACCCAGGTATCACGGCCTTGGATAATGGCCAACGCGGCAGCGGCCCGCTTGGTCAGTCGGGCCAGCAACACCGATGGCCCGACTTGGACACGCACCAGCGCCAGACCGGGGTGCTCGTCATCGCCGATGGCATCGACCTTGCCGCGCAGCACGTTCTGGATGCTGCTCACGCCCGGTTCGCTGGCCAGGCTCACATCTCGCGCCAGGACGCGCACCCGGACGCGGCGGCCGACCGATAGCCCTTGATCGCGTGCCCACAGGCTGCCGCCGTCGAAATCCACCCTCACCAGGTGCCATTTCCTGTCCACTTCGCTCACCGTGCCGTCGAGGATCGCGCCTGCGTCCTCGCCAAGCCGGATCGGCAGATCGAGGCGAGCCAGCGTTTCAGCCAGCGGGCCGCTGGCCAGCACCCGGCCGCCCTCCATCGCCACCAGGTAATCGGCCAGTCTGGCAACCTCATCGGGCGAATGGCTGACGTAGAGCACCGGAATATCCAGCTCGTCGTGCAGGCGCTCCAGGTAGGGCAGGATTTCCTGCTTGCGTTTCAAGTCGAGGGCGGCCAGCGGCTCGTCCATCAGCAGCAGACGCGGACTGACAGCGAGCGCACGGGCGATGCCCACCCGCTGCCGCTCGCCGCCAGACAGGCGATCCGGCTTGCGGTCGAGCAGGTGCCCGATGCCCAGCAGCTCGATGGCGTGGTCGAGGCTGACGCGCTGGGCCTCGCTGTTGCGCTTCATGCCGTAACGTAGGTTGCCCATCACCGTCAGGTGGGCGAACAGGCTGGCCTCCTGGAACACATAGCCGATTGGCCGCTTGTGGGTCGGTACCCAGCGTCCGGCGTCCTGCCACAGTTCGCCATCGACGGCGAGCCGCCCTTGCGGCGCTCGTTCCAGACCGGCGATGCAGCGCAGCAGCGTGGTCTTGCCGGAACCGGAATGGCCGAACAGGGCGGTCACGCCGCGTCCAGGCAGCTTGAGATCCACGTCGAGGGAGAAACCCGGCCAGTCGAGCCGGAAACACGCATCGATGCCCGCCATCTCAGCCCCCCTTCTTTGGGTTGGGCCGCCAGGCATACAGGGCCAGCAAAACCAGGAAGGAGAAGAGCAGCATCACCGCCGCGAGGCGGTGCGCCTGCATGTACTCCAGCGCTTCCACATGGTCGTAAATCTGCACCGAGGCGACGCGTGTGGCGCCCGGCAGGTTGCCGCCGATCATCAACACCACGCCGAACTCGCCCACCGTATGGGCGAAGGTCAGGATCGAAGCGGTCAGGAAGCCCGGCGCGGCCAGCGGCACCGCCACCGTGAAGAAGGCATCGAGCGGCGAGGCCCGCAGCGTGGCGGCCACTTCCAGCGGCCGGTCGCCCACGGCCTCGAAGGCCGTTTGCAGCGGTTGCACCATGAAGGGCAGCGAGTAGAACACCGAGGCGATGACCAGACCCCAGAAAGTGAAGGGCAGCGGCCCGATGCCCAGCGCTTGCGTGAGCTGGCCCACCGGGCCGTTCGGCCCCATCGCCAGCAGGAGATAGAAGCCCAGCACCGAGGGCGGCAGTACCAGTGGCAAGGCCACGACCGCGCCGATGGGGCCTTTCCACCAGGTCTTGGTGCGGGCCAGCCACCAGGCGATGGGGGTGCCCACCAGCAGCAGGATTAAGGTGACGATGCCCGCCAAGCGCACGGTCAGCCAGAGGGCTTGCAGATCGCTATCGGTCAGCATGTCCTCTCCCGTTTAATGCGCGTGCTGGAAGGTCTTGACGGCCGAGACCATCAGGACGACACCGAGCAGCCCCATCAGAGCGCCGGTCGGCACCAGGCCGAGCAGCAGGCCGCCGATGGCCGCGCCCAGAATCGAGCCGCCCACCATCCAGCCCATCAGTGGCCTTTCCTCGCGCAGCACCTGGAAAGCGTCGGCGCGGGTGTAACGGGCGAAGCCGACGATCATGGTCGGCAGGCTGACCATCAGCGACAGGCTGCCC
The DNA here is from genome assembly GCF_000372885.1 of Methyloversatilis thermotolerans. Taxonomy (GTDB): domain Bacteria; phylum Pseudomonadota; class Gammaproteobacteria; order Burkholderiales; family Rhodocyclaceae; genus Methyloversatilis; species Methyloversatilis thermotolerans. The sequence continues at coordinate 19,354 of NZ_KB889968.1, read as the reverse complement.
GCGAGCTTGATGTCTAGGCCGTAGAGCAACACGATGGACGGAATCAGCAGCTCGCCACCGGCCACGCCCAGCAACGCGGCCACCATGCCAATGCCCAGACCGGCGAGCAGTCCGGCCACAAAGCGCAGCGGCCCGGCCTCGATCAGCGGCGCACTGCCCTCGTGCATACCGGCCCAGGCTTCCGAGAGCATGACGACGGACAAGCCGACCAGCAGCACCAGGATGATGCGGTTAAGCCACTGGCGCGACAGGGTGATGGCATGGCCTGCCGCCCACCAGGCTCCGACGAGACTGCCCGCGAGCAGGTTCAGCACTACGTCGAGGTGATCGGCCAGCGTGCCCGGTGCAATCGTGCCGCCCCGGAACAGCAGCGCAGCGGCGACCACGACCAGGCTCATGGCCTTGTTGAGAATGACAGCTTCCAGCGTGCCGAGACGGAACACGCCGACCAGCACCGGCAGGCGGAATTCGGCCCCACCGAGGCCGATCAGACCGCCGAGCGTGCCGATCAAAGAACCGGCGACGAAGCCTTGGCGATTGCGAGCGGGCGCGTTCATGGTCGCGCCCTACTTGCCGGTGGCTTCGCCCGGCAGGACGAAACCGTATTGGGTCATCACGGCCCGCGCCGGTTTGCTGCCCATGTAGTCAGCAAAACGCTTGGCCAGGGTACTGCCAGCGGCCCGCTTGGTAATGATGAAACCCTGCTCCAACGGCTCGTGCAGCTTGTCCGGGATCAGCCAGTAGCCGCCCTTGCTGGCCAGCTCGGGATTGACTGCCAGGGCCAGGGCGATGATGCCGACCTGGGCATTGCCGGTCTGCACGAACTGAGCAGTGTGGGCGATGTTCTCGCCATAGACCAGCTTCGGCTCGACCTTTTCCCATAGCCCGGCAGCGCGCAGGGCTTCCTCGGCGCGCTTGCCGTAGGGCGCGTGCTTGGGGTTGGCGATGGCGATGCGGGCGATCTTGGGGTCGGTCAGGCTGGCCAGCGTCATCTTGCGGGCATCCATGCTCGCGCTCCACAGCACGATGCGGCCGAAGGCATAGGGCTTGACCTCGGAGGCAGCGAAGCCCGCCTTCACCAGCTCGCGCGGAAAACCGATGTCGGCCGAGAAATACAGATCATAGGGCGCACCCTGCTGAATCTGCGTGTGGAACTTGCCCGACGAGCCGTAGATGACTTCCACCTCGTCGGCCGGATTGGCCTTCTTGAAGGTGGCGGCGATTTCGTCCATCACGAATTTCAGGTCGGCCGCCGCCGCGACGGTGACTTTTTCAGCATGGGCCGTGGCCGCGAACAGCAGCGAGCAGGCGAGCAGCAAGGGGCGTAGGCGTTTCATGGGCAGGTTCCTTTTCATCGGGTCAAGGCACAAATGAACCCACCGCAGTTGCCTTTGTCGGGTTCGCCACATCGTTAAGTCAAAAAAGACATAACGGTAAGCATACAGCAGCATCCATGCCAAGCCATAACCGAAATCAAGAACGGATCAGTTCGCCAGGTCGCGCAGGGCTTGCAGTTCCTTGCCCGCGCTGGCGTTGAGACTGGCTTCCAGGGCGTCGTAGCGCGCGATGAGCTGCTGTCCCAGAGTTGTCAGAGATGCGCCACCACCGCCTTTGCCACCCGTGGCGGTTGCGACAACCGGGCGGCCAAATCCTTCATTGAGGGAGTCGATCAGCAACCAGGCGCGCTTGTAGGGCAAGCCAAGCGAGCGGGCCGCTGCCGCGATAGAACGTGTCTCGCCCACGGCTCGTAGCAGATCAATCTTGCCGGGGCCGATGGCGATTCCATCGCCGATGTAGATACGTGGGCGCACGAGGACGGCGCATGGCGGGTTCGGGGAGGTCATATGTCAGCGCCGTTCAAGTCTTGGCCAGCAGCTTCTGCCCATCGGGCCGCAATTCACCCTTGGGTGAGAGGTGCCGGTACAGCGTCTGCCGGGTGATGCCGAGTTCCTGGCACAGGTCGCCGACCTTGGTTTCCGGCTGCCCCATCGCCGCCATCGCCAGCCGCAGCTTGGCCGCCGTCATCTTGAAGGGCCGCCCGCCTTTCCGGCCACGCGCACGCGCCGAGGCCAGCCCGGCCACGGTGCGCTCGGCGATCAGCTCGCGCTCGAACTCGGCCAGCGCGGCGAAAATGCCAAAGACCAGCTTGCCAGCGGCGGTCGTGGTGTCGATGGCAGCGCCGTGGCCGGTCAGCACCTTGAGACCGACGCCGCGTCCGGTCAGATCGTGCACGGTGTTGATCAGGTGGCGCAGGTCGCGCCCGAGCCGATCCAGCTTCCATACCACCAGCGTGTCGCCTTCTCGCAGCGCCTTCAGACAGGCCGCGAGGCCGGGGCGATCCTCGCGCTTGCCTGACGCCTGGTCCTCATAGAGGTGGGCCGGTTCGACGCCGGCTGCAATCAGCGCGTCGCGCTGCAAGTCGGTGGCTTGGGAGCCGTCCGCTTTCGATACCCGCATGTAGGCGATCAACATCTCGCACCTGTCACATATACGTTCGATTATGTGACAGTGTGCACCGGAACATGCCGGGCGTCAAAAGTTGTCACTTAACCCGTCATTTAGTCTATGACATGCAAACGTCTATTCAGGCTCGTGAGGTGACATGAATTCTGGAGGAATGCTCACTTTGGCCGCACAGGAACACGGCTCCGTGCAGCGGGATTCGGGCAATCCAGGCCCCTGGTTTTTCGTGCATAGAACTGCTGATACCTTCCTTGCAGAAGTCCACTGCACATGTGGCGTCCAACCCAATGAACTGGTGCAGTCGCCTTCTGAAAATGACATTTCGAGCCGCACAGAAGATGTCTTACAAACCTCCGTTTAATTGACAGTCATAAAAACGTCATTTTGTTATTTCAACTATTGTTGTATTATTCAAGCATGGAAAAGAACACAGCCACCACGATCTTTGAATCGCTGTCATCCGGCCTGCGGCTGGATGTGTACCGGCTTCTCGTGCGCAAGGGCACAGAAGGGATGGTTGCGGGCGAGATCGCTTCAACCCTCGATGTGCCGCCGACCAACCTGTCGTTCCACCTCAAGGCACTGACACAGGCCGGGATGCTCACCGTCGAGGCGGAAGGGCGCTTCCAGCGTTACCGGGCCAACCTCCCGCTGATGCTGGACTTGATCGCCTACCTGACCGAAGAGTGCTGCTCAGGGCACCCCGAACAGTGCGCCGACATGCGCGCTGCCTCCAAGTGTCCGGACGCTGTGCTGCCACCCTTTTCTTCAACTCCACAGACATCCGAAAAATGAACATCCTGTTTCTATGTACCGGCAACTCGTGCCGCTCAATCCTCGGTGAAGCCACCTTCAACCACCTTGCCCCGGCAGGGTGGAAAGCCATGAGCGCGGGCAGTCAGCCCACTGGTCAAGTCCATCCTCGCTCGCTGGCACTGCTGGCACGTGAGGGCATCTCGACCGAGGGCTGCCACAGCAAGTCGTGGGACAACCTGCCCACTACGCCCGACATCGTGATCACGGTTTGCTCCAGCGCTGCTGGAGCAAACCTGCCCAGCCTATTTGGGGCCAGTTCTGCGCACCCACTGGGGCGTCGAAGACCCCGCCCACGCCACAGGCACCGATGAGGAAATCGACGCGGCCTTCATGACGGCATACCGCATTCTGCGCGCGCGTATCGAAGCCTTCCTCGCGCTGCCGCTGGCCGACTTGCAGCAAGACAAGGCCAAGCTCAAGGCAGAGCTTGATCGCATCGGCACATTGCTGGCCTGAAACTGAGAGAAGGTCAAGCTACCGATGCAAAAGCAATATCACGAGCTGATCGCGGGCCGCATCTACTTCGGCGGAGCCAACGACATTCAACAAATCGCCGATGAAGAACACATCGACGTGGTGGTGGACTTGCGCGAAGAGTCCACGGGCTGCGCGGCGTCGAACCCCGCCCTGATCTGGCAGCAAATCCCGCTCGGCGACAACGCCGACCAGCCACAAGCGCCCCTGTTCAAAGACGCCATTCAAGCGGTCGTATCAGCCTACCGCGATGGCAAAAAAGTGGCCTTCCACTGCGGCGGCGGGAAGGGCCGGACAGGCACCGTGGCCGCTGGCGTCCTGTTGGAGCTTGGCTTGTGCCGCACACTCGACGAAGCAGCGGCGGCGGCCAAGGCGATTCGCCCCGTCGTCAACATCAAGCCTGATCAGCGCGAGGCGCTGCTTCAGTTGTATCCCAATGCCTGAACTTGGAGGACCCCATCATGGCAACCATTCAGATTTTTGACCCTGCACTGTGTTGCAGCACAGGCGTGTGCGGCGTTGAAGTTGACCAAGCGCTGGTGAGCTTCGCGGCCGATGTGGACTGGGCCAAACAAAACGGCGCACAGCTTGAACGATTCAATCTGGCAGGGCAGCCGCTCGCCTTCGCCGAGAACGCGACAGTCAAAGCATTCCTGGAGCGCTCCGGGCAAGAAGCGCTGCCCCTGATTCTGGTGGACGGCGAAGTCGCCTTGGCTGGCCGCTACCCCAACCGCACCGAGCTGGCTCGCTGGGCAGGCATCGCAACTGCGAACGCTACACAGCCGCAAGGTGGTTGCTGCTCCGGCAGCCGCTGCTGCTGAGCGGAGGAATTGTCCATGCAGTTCCTCAATCAGCCTCCGCGCTACCTTTTTTTCACGGGCAAGGGTGGAGTCGGCAAGACCTCCATCGCCTGCGCTACGGCGGTACAACTCGCATCGGAGGGCAAGCGCGTCCTGCTTGTCAGCACCGACCCTGCATCGAACGTGGGGCAAGTGTTTGGGGAAAGCATCGGCAACCACATCACGGCGATCCCCGCCGTGCCCAAGCTCTGGGCACTCGAAATTGATCCGCAGGCAGCGGCGCAAGCCTATCGGGATCGCATCGTCGGCCCAGTGCGGGGCGTCCTGCCTGAATCGGTTGTCAAAGGGATCGAGGAACAGCTTTCCGGCGCTTGCACCACCGAGATCGCGGCCTTTGATGAGTTCACTGCCCTGCTGATCGATTCGACGTTGACCGCAGATTTTGAGCACATCATCTTCGACACGGCCCCCACGGGCCACACGATCCGCCTGCTCCAACTGCCCGGTGCGTGGAGCGGCTTCCTCGAAGAAGGCAAAGGTGATGCGTCCTGCCTCGGGCCGCTGGCCGGGCTGGAAAAGCAGCGTACCCAGTACAAGTCCGCTGTTGACGCCTTGGCTGACCCTCAACGCACCCGCTTGATTCTGGTCGCCCGCGCGCAGCGCACCACCCTTCGGGAAGTAGCGCGCACGCACGAAGAGCTGGCTGCCATCGGACTGTCTCAGCAGTACCTCGTTGTCAATGGCGTTCTTCCAGCCAGCGAAGCCGCGCACGATGAGCTGGCCGCAGCGATCCATCAACGCGAGCAAGGTGCCCTTATGGCTATGCCAGACGTGCTCCAGGCGCTGCCCCGGGATCAGATTGACCTGAAACCATTCAACTTGGTCGGACTCGACGCCTTGCGTCACTTGCTGGTGGCCACCACCAGCGGGAGCGCCGCAAGCTCCATCGAGCTCCCTGCCGAGCTCGACGCACCCAGCTTGTCCTCCTTGGTTGATGACATTGCGGTCGATGGGCATGGCTTGGTCATGCTCATGGGCAAGGGCGGCGTCGGCAAAACCACCTTGGCGGCCGCCGTTGCCGTGGAGCTGGCTCAACGAGGATTGCCCGTCCATCTGACGACCTCCGATCCGGCCGCCCATCTGTCGGAGACCTTGGAAGGCTCGCTGCCTAACCTGACCGTCAGCCGTATTGATCCTCACACGGAAACTGAACGCTATCGCCAGCACGTACTGGATACCAAGGGTGCCCAGCTCGACGCCGAAGGGCGCGCCCTGCTGGAAGAGGACTTGCGCTCCCCTTGCACCGAGGAGATCGCGGTCTTTCAAGCCTTCTCTCGCATCATTCGAGAGGCTGGCAAGAAGTTCGTGATCATGGATACCGCACCCACCGGGCACACGCTGCTGCTGCTGGATGCCACGGGGGCCTATCACCGCGAAGTGACCCGGCAGATGGGCAACACAGGCCTGCACTACACGACACCGATGATGCAGTTGCAAGACCCGAAACAGACCAAGGTGCTCATCGCCACGCTGGCCGAAACCACCCCTGTCTTGGAGGCGGCCAACCTGCAATCCGACCTGCGCCGAGCGGGCATCGAACCGTGGGCATGGATCGTCAACAACAGCGTCACAGCCGCCCGCCCTGACTCTTTGTTGCTGCGCCAACGCGCCTTCAACGAACTGAAGGAAATCGACTCGGTAGCCACACACCATGCCAAGCGCTTTGCCGTTGTCCCCCTCTTGAAGAACGAGCCGGTCGGCGTGGATCGGCTGCGCCACTTGGCACATCACCTCACTGAGGAAGCCTGACATGGAAAACAAAATCTACAACGTGCTGTTCATCTGCACCGGAAACTCTGCCCGCAGCATCATGGCGGAAGTCATCATGAACCACCTTGGGCAAGAGCGCTTCAAGGCGTACAGCGCGGGAAGCCATCCTCGCGGTGAGGTACATCCGATGACCTTGGAAGTGCTATCTAAGCAGTGCTACGACTTGGGTGGCCTGCGCAGCAAAAGCTGGACGGAATTCGCCGAGCCGGATGCGCCGCAGATGGACTTCATCATGACCGTGTGCGATCAGGCGGCAGGCGAAGCCTGCCCGGCGTGGCCCGGCCAACCGATCACCGCGCACTGGGGCTTTGCTGACCCCACCAAGGTCGAAGGCGATCATGAACAGCAGCTCAAGGCATTTGCCGCTGCCCAGTTCCAAATTGCCAATCGAATCCGGCTTTTCATGAGCCTGCCTATTGAAAAAATTGACCGCATGTCGCTGCAAACCAAGCTCCGTGAGCTGGGGCAGCAGCGTGATGCATAAAAAGGAGATCACCGCTTTGTCTGCACAATGTGAAGCCACACTGAAAAAGTCGGCAGGTCTGCCGATGAGCGTCTTTGAGCGCTACCTGACCGTCTGGGTCTTCCTCTGCATCGTCATTGGCATTGCCCTCGGCCAATTTTTCCCGGCAGCGTTCCAGTCCATCGGCCGCATGGAGATCGCGCAGGTGAATCTCCCGGTGGGCCTGCTGATCTGGGTGATGATCATCCCGATGCTGGTCAAGGTGGACTTCGGCGCACTTCACGAAGTGCGCCAACACGTCCGGGGGATCGGGGTCACGCTGTTCGTCAACTGGCTGGTCAAGCCGTTCTCGATGGCATTCCTCGGATGGTTCTTCATTCGCAACCTGTTTGCGCCCATGCTCCCCCCTGACCAGCTCGACAGCTACATCGCCGGGCTGATCCTGCTGGCCGCTGCACCATGCACGGCAATGGTGTTCGTGTGGAGCCGACTGACCAATGGCGATCCACTGTTCACGTTGTCGCAAGTCGCTCTGAACGACAGCATCATGGTGATAGCCTTTGCGCCGCTGGTGGGTTTCCTGCTGGGCATCTCAGCCATCACAGTGCCTTGGGACACGTTGATCACATCCGTCGTGCTGTACATCGTGATCCCCGTCATCCTGGCCCAGATCCTGCGCAAGCAGCTTCTGGCTAAAGGTCAGGATGCGTTTGACGCAGCCATGGCAAGGATCGGACCCTGGTCGATCACAGCCCTGTTGGCGACCCTCGTTTTGCTGTTCGCCTTTCAAGGCGAGGCCATTCTGAAGCAGCCGCTGGTCATCGCACTGCTGGCTGTGCCAATTTTGATTCAGGTGTTCTTCAACTCGGCATTGGCGTACTGGCTCAACCGCTTGGTCGGCGAGAAGCACAACGTCGCTTGCCCTTCGGCCTTGATTGGCGCATCCAACTTCTTCGAGCTGGCCGTCGCAGCAGCGATCAGCTTGTTCGGCTTCCACTCCGGTGCGGCGCTAGCCACCGTGGTCGGCGTGCTGATTGAGGTGCCGGTGATGCTGCTGGTCGTGCGCGTGGTGAATGCCTCCAAACCCTGGTACGAGGCTCGATAAAGATGGCAGAAAGCAACGCTTTTGAGTGCGTCTTGCGTGCCTGGGAAGCGCACGAACGAGCGTTGCTTGCCTTCTTGATCCTTCGCGCCCCAGACCGCCATGCCGCCGAAGACTTGCTGCAGGAAGTCTTCCTCAAAGCGATGCGTCAAGGCAAAGACTTCTGTTCACTGGAAAACCCAAGGGCGTGGCTGTTCCAGGTGGCCCGTAATGCCATGATCGATGCAGCCCGCCTGGTCAAGCCCCATAACGAACTGTCGGATGAATTGGCCGAAACGTTGGCCGCTGCCCCTGCTTCAGAGCGGGTGCCAGTCGATGAACTGGATGCGTGTGTGGAGCGGAACCTTCCTGCGCTCGAAGCCGAAGACCGACACATCATCGAAGCCTGTGACCTTCAAGGGCAGACCGTGCGGGCTTATGCAGAAGCCAACCAGCTCACCCTGGCCGCCGCAAAGTCCCGCCTGCTGCGCGCCAGAAAGCGGCTCCGGGATACCCTGGTGATGAACTGCCAGATCAGATTCGACGACACCGGGCAGGTGTGCTGCCACACGCCTCGCCCTTCTGCCTGAATCCTTTTGCCGATTCATTCGTCTTCTTTGTAGATCGTTCAGCACAGGCCGACGCCTCGCTGAAGAACGCAACGGAGAAGACCAATGACTGCCCTCGCCATGCGCTGGACTCAGCGCAATCCGACCCTGTTCCTGATTGTGGCCGCCCTGCTGTGGTGGGGCCTGTACCAATCGCTGATACCCGCCTCTGAAGCGCTGGTGGCTGCATTGCCGATAGCGCGCGACAGCCATTTGGGCGGTGCGCTGCAATTTTTCTTCTACGACACCCCCAAGGTCTTGCTGTTGCTGACCGGCGTGGTGTTCGTTATGGGCATGGTCAACAGCTACTTCACGCCCGAGCGCACGCGCGCGCTGTTGGCAGGGCGCACCGAAGGCGTAGCCAACGTGATGGCCGCCACGCTGGGTATCGTCACCCCGTTCTGTTCCTGCTCGGCCGTGCCGCTGTTCATCGGCTTCGTGCAGGCGGGTGTGCCGCTGGGCGTCACCTTCTCGTTCCTGATCTCCGCACCCATGGTCAATGAGGTGGCATTGGCACTGTTGTTCGGGATGTTTGGCTGGAAGATCGCCGCGCTGTACCTGGGCCTGGGCCTGTCGGTCGCCATCGTGGCGGGCTGGATCATCGGCCGTCTGAAGATGGAGGCGCACCTGGAAGACTGGGTGCGCGACATGTCAAAGATGTCGGCGGGATTTGAAGCCGCTGAGATGACCTTGGCTGACCGGGTGCAGGCAGGTTTCGCTTCGGTGCACGAGATCGTGGGCAAGGTCTGGCCTTACATCCTGGCCGGTATCGCCATCGGCGCCGGTATCCACGGCTGGGTGCCCGAGGACTTCATGGCCAGCTTCATGGGCAAGGATGCCTGGTGGTCGGTGCCGCTGGCGGTGCTGATCGGCGTGCCCATGTACACCAATGCGGCTGGGGTGATTCCCATCGTGCAGGCCCTGCTAGCCAAAGGTGCTGCGCTGGGCACGGTGCTGGCTTTCATGATGAGCGTGATCGCACTATCGCTGCCTGAGATGGTGATCCTGCGCAAGGTGCTGAAAATCCGCCTGATCGCCACCTTCATTGGTGTGGTTGCGACCGGCATCCTGATCGTGGGCTTTGTTCTCAATTGGGTTTTGTGAGGAGATTGAGATGAAAGAGATCAAGGTTCTTGGCACGGGCTGCGCCAACTGCAAAAGCACCATCGCGCTGATCGACCAGGTGGCGAAAGCCAAGGGCGTCGAAGTCAAGCTGGAAAAAGTGGAAGAGCTACGCGACATCATGGGCTACGGCTTCATGTCCACACCGGGCGTGGTGATCGATGGCAAGGTGGTGCACGCGGGTGGCGTGCCCGGCCGCGACAAGATCGAACAGTGGCTGACGGCCTGAAGGAGCGAGTGATGAACGACCACACCACGCTGGAAGAAGCCAAGCAAGTCTGCCCGACGACAACGCGTCGTTTGGTGAGCGAGGGCGCTTTACTTCTCGATGTGCGCGAACGCACCGAAGTGGCAAGTCTCGCCTTCGATGCACCTGCCATCGTGAACATTCCGCTGTTCGAACTGGAGCAGCGCTGGAGTGAATTACCCAAGGATCGCGAGATCGTGCTGGTCTGCGAGAGTGGCGAACGAAGCCTCAAGGCCACGTACTACCTGCAGTTCCAGGGATTTACCCACGTGAGCAACATGGAAGGTGGGCTGCTCAAGTGGATGCGCAAGGGCTTCCCGGTCATTGGCAAACGTTACGAGGCGCCTGCCGCTGCGGCCACGTCTTCGTGCTGTGGTGGCCCCGCGTCGGTGGCATCGTCCGCAGGCTGCTGCGCACCATCTTCGACGAAGGAGTAGCGGCATGAGCGACACCCCGGTCAAGATGCGATTTCATGTCGAAGCGCGCCGCATCGATGCCCACGGCAGCGAGGCCACATGCAAATTGGCGCGCATCACGCTCGACACCGACTTGGGCGGCAATCCTCAGGCCTTCAACCCGGCCGAGCTGCTGCTGGCAGCGTTATCCGCCTGCATGATCAAGGGCATTGAGCGTGTGGTGCCCATCCTCAAGTTCGAGTTGCGCGGTGTGCAGGTGATTGTGGAGGGTGTGCGCCAGGACGTGCCGCCCAAGATGGAAAGTATCCGCTACGAAATCATCGTGGACACCGATGAGCCTGACCGACGCCTTGAACTGCTGCACGACAATGTAAAAAAGTACGGCACCGTGTTCAACACGGTGGCACCGGGCACCGATCTCTCAGGCGTCATGCGCCGGGCGTAAGGAGTTCAACATGGAGTTTGCCATTCACCACTTTCATGAGCTGTTTGCCCAGTTGGGTCTGCCGAACCATCAGAACGAGATTGAACAGTTCCTTGCCGCACATCGGACACTCGGGCCGGACATCGCCTTGCCCGATGCGCCATTTTGGACCCCTGCGCAATCGAACTTTCTTCGTGAGGCCCTGCAGCAGGATTCCGATTGGGCGGAACTGGTCGATCAACTCAATCAGGCACTTCGCATCCCACAAGGGCGCGCCTGAATGAGTCACGACCATAGCCATGCACCCGCCGGTTTTAGCAAGGCATTTGCCGTCGGCATTGCGCTGAACCTGGCCTTTGTCGGCGTCGAAGCCTTTTATGGCTGGAAGGTCAATTCCTTGGCCTTGTTGGCCGATGCCGGTCACAACCTGAGCGATGTGGCCGGTCTGGTACTCGCATGGGGTGGCGTGTTGGCGGGCAAGCTGCAGCCTAACCCGCGTCACACCTACGGCTGGAGGAAGGGCAGCATCCTCGCTGCCTTTGCCAATGCCTTGCTCTTGCTTGTGGCGATGGGCGCGCTCGGCTGGGAAGCAATCGGACGCCTGATGTCACCGGACGTGTCGACTAGCCAAGAAGGTACGACGATCATGGCGGTGGCAGGCGTGGGTATCCTCATCAATTCTGCGACAGCCCTGCTGTTCATGCGCGGCCGCGATACCGACCTGAACATCCGGGGGGCTTTCCTGCACATGGCAGCGGATGCGTTGGTATCTGCCGGAGTGGTGGTGGCTGGCGCGCTTACCTTGTGGATGGGATTGCACTGGCTGGACGCCGTGGTCAGTCTGCTGATCGCAGCCGTCATCGTCTGGGGCACTTGGAGTCTGTTCAAGCAGTCTTTACACCTTCTCTTTGATGGTGTTCCAGACGACATCGACCCGCAGGCGGTGCATGATTATCTGGCCAAGCTGGACGGTGTGCAGGCAGTGCATGATCTGCACATTTGGGCGCTTGACACAACCCAAACAGCGATGACTGCGCACTTGGTGATGCCGACTTGGCAGCAAGACGATTTGTTTTTGAAAGGCATCGCTGATTCGTTGCACGAGCGCTTTGAGATCACGCATTCCACGATACAAGTCGTTCGGGAACCTTTCACGACACCTTGTCGCAGCTGGGGCACCAAACAATGACACAGACTTCTCGCCTTGCTGCGCCGCCGCAAAACAGATAAAATAGCTCCCCCCAAAGAACCAGCAAGCACCTATCGGAGTTCCTACCCGTGTAAGCCTCTTTCTCGCTGCGAGCCAGCTTCAAACACTTTCCACGCTCGCACGAGGCTGCACGTCCGATTCACTGCGTCTTGCTGGCCCCGGATCACTCGGGGTTCGTTCTCTATTCCGCTGGCCGGGAAGACGCGCTTGCGTCCGCCCCAACTGCCACCACTGGCTGGCAACCACAACGGAATAGAAGAATGATGAAATCCTTACGCCAGGACTGGCTTTCCAATGTCCGAAACGACCTACTAGCGGGCATCGTCGTCGCGCTAGCACTGATCCCCGAAGCCATCGCCTTCTCGATCATCGCGGGTGTCGATCCCAAGGTCGGCCTCTACGCTTCCTTCAGTATCGCCACCATCATCGCGTTCGCGGGTGGTCGCCCCGGCATGATCTCCGGCGCAACCGGCGCAATGGCCTTGGTCATGGTCACGCTGGTCAAAGATCATGGCCTGCAATACCTGCTGGCCGCCACCGTGCTGACCGGCGTGCTTCAGATCATTGCGGGCTGGCTCAAGCTTGGTACCCTGATGCGCTTCGTCTCACGCTCCGTCATCACCGGCTTCGTCAATGCGCTGGCCATCCTGATCTTCATGGCGCAGTTGCCCGAGTTGACCAATGTGACGTGGCACGTCTATGCCATGACGGCGGCAGGCCTCGGCATCATCTACGGCTTCCCCTACATCACCAAGGCCGTGCCGTCGCCGCTGGTCGCCATCGTTGTGCTGACCGGCGTCGCGATCTTCCTCGGCCTCGACATTCGCACCGTGGGCGACATGGGCAAGCTGCCAGACAGTCTGCCGGTGTTCCTGCTGCCTGATGTGCCGCTGAATCTCGAAACACTCAAGATCATCTTCCCGGTATCGGCCACCCTGGCGGTCGTCGGCCTGCTGGAATCCATGATGACGGCCTCCATCGTTGATGATCTGACCGACTCCAACAGCAACAAGAACCGCGAATGCGTGGGTCAGGGTGTCGCGAACATCGCAACCGGCTTCCTTGGCGGCATGGCAGGCTGCGCCATGATCGGCCAGTCGGTCATTAACGTGAAGTCCGGTGGCCGTGGCCGCCTCTCCACGCTGGCCGCTGGCGTGTTCCTGTTGCTGATGGTGGTGTTCATCGGCGACTGGGTGGCTCGCATTCCGATGGCTGCCCTGGTCGCGGTGATGATCATGGTATCCATCGGCACCTTCAACTGGGCCTCGATCCGCAACCTGCGCGAGCACCCTAAAAGCTCCAGCGTGGTGATGCTGGCCACCGTGGTGGTGACGGTCGGCACCCACGACTTGGCCAAGGGCGTACTGGTTGGAGTGTTGCTGTCGGGGTTCTTTTTTGCACACAAGGTGGGCCATATTCTGCGTGTCACCTCCCGCACCGAGGACGAAGGCCGCGTGCGCACCTACACCATCACCGGCCAAGTGTTCTTCGCTTCGGCAGATCGCTTCATCAATGCCTTCGACTACAAGGAAGTCATTGAGAAAGTGCGCATCGACGTGAGCCGTGCCCACTTCTGGGACATCACCGCCGTCAGCGCACTGGACAAGGTGGTCATCAAGTTCCGCCGTGAAGCCACCGAGGTAGAGGTCATCGGTCTGAACGAAGCCAGCACCACGATGGTGGACAAGTTCGCCGTACATGACAAAGACGGTGCCGACGACATGCTGATGGGCCACTGAGAGGAAACAGGATCATGAAAGACGAAAACAAAGTACTGGCCTGCGTTGATCAATCCCACTTCGCCGATTACGTGGCTGACTACGCCGCATGGGCCGCCCGACGCATGGATGCGCCGCTGGAATTCCTGCACGTCATCGACCGCCATCCCGAGTTGGGATCGGGCGAGGATCACAGCGGGGCCATCGGCATCGACGCTCAAGAAAACCTGCTGACCAAGCTATCCGCCGAGGACGAGGCCCGCACCAAGGATGCCCGCGAGCGGGGTCGCATCTTCCTCAACCGACTGCGTGAGCGGGCCACCGCATCCGGGGTCGAACGGGTCGATGTTCGCCAGCGGCACGGAGAACTGGAGGAAACGCTTGCAGAACAAGCAGAGCGCGTGCGCTTGCTGGTCTTGGGTCGCCGTGGAGAAGCCGCCGAAACGACCCAACGCGACCTCGGCCGGAACGTCGAGCGCGTCGTGCGCGCCCTGCATAAGCCGATCCTGACCGTGACAGATGGCTTCAAGGAGCCGCAGCGCGTGATGATTGCCTTTGATGGCGGCAATGTGACTCGGCGTGGCGTAGAGATGGTCGCTAGCAGCCCGCTGTTCCAGGGCCTGCCGATCTATCTGTTGATGGCTGGCAAAGAAAGTCAGGATGCACCCAAGCAGCTTGATTGGGCCAAAACCACCTTGCAAGCGGCTGGCTTCAACGTCACCGCATCGCTGATCCACGGCGATGCGGAAAGCATCATTGCCAAGACGGTGAAAGAGCAGTCCATCGACATGCTGATCATGGGTGCGTTCGGACACTCACCGCTGCGCAGCCTGCTGTTTGGCAGCAAGACCACAGACCTGTTGCGCTCATCGACCATTCCCACGCTCTTGCTACGGTAGCGAAAGAGTTGCCTCAATGAGCATGGAGCAGTTCGTTGAGGCAATCCATTCGACCCAGCCGTGAAGCTTATTTGATCGTCACTCGGGTGTTTACCTGTGCCTAGCACACAAGGCTGCAGAAGTTATCGACTTATCCCCGGTGAGTTGTCGCGCTCGATGTTCTGCGCCTTAGCCTGCTCCTGCTGCCGTTGCGGCTCGCGACCCTCCAGCTTCTCCCACTGCTGGCGGTACTTGCCAAGCTCGGCGGCTTGGTGGTCGCATGCGGCGCTGTAGGCATAACGGGCGGTGCGCTGCGCGTAGTCGTTCCAGTCGCGGCCTTCGTCCTTCTGCCGGGTGGCCGGGGCGCACTGGCAGATAGCGCCCTCGATGGCAGCCTGATCGTGGCCGGTGACGCGCATCCGCACGGCAATCATGGAATCCACGCGGGACAAGTCCACTTCGCCGCCCCGCTGCCGCTTGAGCACGTCGCGGTAATGCCGCTGATAGGCGTCGATCGCGCTGCCGCTGGCCGCTGCAAGCTCCAAGGCGGGCTTGGCCTTGGCTAGCGTCGGCTGCTGCGCCTGCGCCTTCAAGGCGGCTTGCCGCTGATACTCGGCGTCGATCTGGCTGGACAGGGCCAGCGCCTTGACGCACTCGCGGCGCTCGGCCTTGAGCAAGCGCACTTGGGGATAGCTGCCGTCCTGGCGCTGGTGCTTGGGCTTGCGGTTTTCATAGCCCGGTGCGCGGTGCGGGTGAATGGCTCCCGATAGCTTGGGGTCGCCGTATTCGCGGTTCAGGGCATCGCTTAGGCGGTTGCCCACGTCCTTATCGTAAGGCGTCCCCAGTTTCGGCACGGTGATGATGGCCTGATAGTTGCCGGGGCTGGATTCCAGCACGGCGGCGGGCTGGTAGCCGTCCTTGATAAGCCGTTCCAGCTTCTCCCGGTTCATGTCGTCGATCAGGATGTGATGCTTCGTGTCCGATAGCGGCGTGTAGTAGAGGTTTTCGCCCCGGCGCTGTAAGCGCTGCATCTCCGGCGTGCGCTGCGCGATCTCCTGCGGCGTAAAGCCCCGCGTGATGCCGTCCTTCTTGTCTAGGATGAAGGTTTGCTTGGTGCCATCCTCGCGCATCTTGATGCTTGTCACCCGGTAACGCTCCGCGCCTACCGCTTCCGCATACCGCTCAAACTGCTTTAGCTGCTCCGATTTCATCGCCTGCGCCCTCTCCTGCTGTATCCGCTGCCGCTCCTGCTGGATGCTCTCCTGTAGCTCCGGGTTCGTGATCTTGAAGCCGTGTTCGGCTGCTAACTTCACGCACATGGCCTTGTATTCATCGTTCCCTGTCACGGTGAAGCTGCCCCACTTCTGCGCCGATAGTTGCAAGGCGGCAAGGGTGCTGTCCCGGTTGCGCCAGTCGTGAATGTCGATGCTCTTGCCCTTGTCCACGAAAGACACACCCCGCCCCGCCCCGCCTTCGTCGCGGCGGCTGTAATGCACCTGCTGGCCCACGATCTCCGGGGCATAGGCGCGGATGTCTCGCGGCGTCGGTGGCTCGCTGCGGTCGCCCTCGATGCGCTGCGGCTCGCTGGCCCGGTGCCGCCACTGCTCGGCAAGCTCCGGGCTGCGCTGCATCCGCTGCCACTGCTCCAGGTCGGGATAAGGGCGAAACTGCTGCCGGTGCTGCTCGCGCTCTTTCTGGTGCTTCTCCTTCAAGGCCGCCTTCTCTGCCGCCTGCTCGGCGGCAATCACGCTGCGCATGGCGTTGAGCACTTCGCCTTTGCCCTTCCAGTTGCCGCGCATGAGTTCATCGCGGCGGGCCTGCTGCTGCTCCTGCAATGCTTTGCGCTCCTGCTCGTGCCGCTTGTCCATCGCCAGCTTGGCAGCGTTCTTCTCGGCGTAGTGCGCTTTGCGCCCGGTGATGTAGTCCTTCCATCCCGGCACGTCTGGCTTGATCGGCTCCGGCTCCCGCTGTGCTACCTGCTGCCGTTGTGGTGCAGGCTGGTATTCACCTAGCCGCTTCTGCATCTTGGCAAGGCTGACGTTGCGGTCTACGTCGCTCGCCTTCACGCCAACATCCCCGACAAACACGGTCGCCCCGCTGCCGGTTTTCTCGTAGCGCATCCCCTTGGCTGCTAACTCCCGGTGCAACTGCTCCCACGTCTGCGCCTGCTTGATGATGGCTGCGCCGTCCTCGATGGCGATACGATGGGCTGACTTCTCCCCGGTGCGATTCTCCATGTCACGCTTCTTCTGGTCGGGCTGGCGTGGCTTGTCCGGGTCGTAGGGCGCTCGTCCTAGCTCGCCATTCTCCAACACCTGATAGCGCCCGTTCTGCTCACGCTGCCAGCCTTGGGCGTGCTCAATCTTGGCGATGGCGCGATGGGCTAGCTCAATGTCGAAACCACGGTTGATTTCAACGATCTTGAGCGTTTCAGGATGCACACGGTTGATGGCAATGTGCAGATGAATGTTGTCCGTGTCCTTGTGCAGACCGTAGATAGCTTGATGGTCTTTCCACCCCAGTTCATCCATGAAGATGCTTACCGCTTCCTCCACCTGCTCCGGGCTTGGCTGCTCGCCCTCTCGCCAACTCATGATGTAGTGGTTCACAGGGTTTTTGCTGCGCACGGATTCCGCAGCAAGCGCGACCATCTCCTCCCGCTGCGCGGCGTGGCTGTCGCAGAGGAAGCCGCGCCCGTTGGCATACAGCACTTTCTCATCCGGGTTCTGGTTGTGCGGCTCGCGGATGTAGTCGGCCAAGTCGCGGATGCTCGCAGCCTTGTTCTTGACCTTGGAGCTTGGCACCTTCTTAACGATCATGGCTCAACTTCTCGATGTAGGCTTTGAGTGCCACCAGCGCCCCGGCGGTGTCCTTGCTGTACACGCCTCCGCTCTCGTTGTGGATGTGCTTGAGCAATCCACCGATGCGCCGTAGCTCTTTGAGCATCACGGCGTCGGCGTTGGCAACGATGGGCCTGCCGAAGTAGCGGCGGCGGACAAGCTCGGACATGCTCAACCCGGCAAGGTCGGCGTCCTCCTTCAAGCGGGTCTTCTCCGCTGCGGTCAGCCGCACATTGATAACGGCGTCCAGCGGTTCCGGCCCCTGCGTCTCAAATGGCATCGTGTCGTGTCTCCTTCTCGCCGGGGGGCGGCGGGGGTGTGTCTTGGACAGCAAGAAGCGAAGCGCCGCGCTGGCCGGGGTCAAGGGGCTTGCCCCTTGCAGGATGAGCCAGACCGTGAGAAGCGAAGCACCGAATGGGCAGGCGGGGATTGGCAGGAACATGGCCCCCGGCCATGTGTATGACAATCCGCATCCTGTTACGCTCTGCTGCTCTACTATCGTTCACGCAGTCTAAGGCCATCGTGTGCACTTTGCAACAAGCACGAAAGGCGCTATGCTGTCAACTCCTCATCAAGTGAGCAAAGGAGTTAGCAACATGAAGTACACGACAGAGCAACTGGAGGCTATCGCTGCGAAGCTGCGAGAGATGCCGCCTGTAGAGAAGAAGAAGCAGGAACATAGCAAGCAGGAAGCCGTGCGCATCCTCTCTAAAGAGATCGCCTCTTTGCAAAAGCGCGGATACACGCTTGACCAGATTTCGGAAACGCTGCGCGGTGAAGGCTTGAGCATCGCAACGCCGACACTCAAAAGCTACTTGCAGAGAGCAAAGCCAGCGAAAAAAGCCCCGGCGCAAGCGCCGGGAGGCACACCCCCGCCCCGCCCCGCCAATAAGAAGCCTGCGGATACATCCAAGGCGACATTCACCCCGAAACCCGACAGCGACGACATTTAAGGAGTTAGCAGCATGGCAAAGAGCATTTACCTGATCGGCGGCAGCAAAGGCGGTGTAGGAAAGTCGCTTGTCACGATGGCAACCGTTGATTACCTGCAAGAGCGTGGCGAAAGCGTCTTGCTGATTGAATCGGATACATCTAACCCGGATGTATGGAAAGCATACAAAGACGAAGTAGAAACGGAGCTTATCAATCTTGACGAGGCGGACGGATGGATTCATCTAGTGAACCTGTGCGATAGCAAGCCGGATAGCTTCGTGGTAATCAACACGGCAGCACGGAATAACAAGGGCGTGAGTGCATACGGTGAAACGCTCAATAGCACGTTGGCTGAACTCAAGCGGAATCTGGTCACGCTTTGGGTGATTAACCGTCAGCGGGATAGCCTCGAACTACTCAAGGACTACATGGATGCCATCCCGAATGCGGATGTGCATGTGGTACGCAATGGAAACTTTGGAGAAGAAAAAAAGTTCGAGCTTTACAACGGCTCCAAGCTGCGCACGGCGGTAGAAGAACGCGGCGGGAAGTCGGTGACATTCCCAGACATGGCCGACCGTGTGAGCGATGACATTTACAGCAAGCGCATGAGCATTGCGGTAGCACTCAAGGAATTGCCGATTGGCAACCGTGCGGAGCTTACCCGGTGGCGCAATGAAGCTAAAAAGGTATTGGAGTCCGTAGTCCATGAGTGACCTAGACGACAGCTTTGCAAAGCTGCTCGGCAGGCAACCCAGTGACGCGGAGCGGCAAAGTCTTTACCGGGTGCGGGATGCGCTCGGTCTGAAAAACAATGATGCGCTGTGGCTGGTACTCATGGCCTTGCAGCACTACCAAGGCCAGTATGAGAAGTTCCCACAAGCAATAGCACAAGCGGCCAAAGATACCTTGGTCAATTTCAAGATAACGGCGGATGCAACCGTGAAAGCATCAGCGGAAGCGGCCAAGGCGGATTTGGCGCAAGCAGTAGCAACAGCGGCGCAAGAGGTCGCGCACAACACATCGGCAAA
>NZ_KB889967.1:3908059-4123015 GCF_000372885.1 Methyloversatilis thermotolerans | reverse complement strand
CAGGTTCCCCTGGAACGACAGCTGCTCGCCGTTACAACATCGCCGTGCCCACACCTATCGGCTGTTTGTTTTGTTAAAGAGCTTTTACTGCTTTATTGCAGCTATCGCTGCAGCACAGAAGCGAAACTATAACACGTTTTTCAATCTGCGCAAACTTTATTTGAAACTTTTCTCGACTATCGAGCGCTTGGCTCGATGGTTGCGGGGACAGGATTTGAACCTGTGACCTTCGGGTTATGAGCCCGACGAGCTGCCAGACTGCTCCACCCCGCGTTCGAGAGAAAAAGATTATGAACCATCCCCTGCCGTGAGTCAACGCCCCTGATCGCTTCTTATTGAGCAAGGGGCCAGTTAAGAATAAAAGGATCAACCGCTATCCTGTGATGAACCATCACGAGGCGGACGCGCCACATATATATATGCAGCTACTCGGCCGAACCCATCGCGGCACCGCTCGTTCCTTCCTCCCCCGCTCCAGCAGGGCCCGCAGACGCGTTGAGTGGCTTCTTATCCTGGCTACCGGCGCAGCAGTTTTTGCCGCCAGTTCACGTAGCGAGCTGTACGAGCGCCTGCACAACTCTCTTGCCAGGTACGAGGGATTTCAGGCGGACGAGCTCATCTTCGTGCTGCTCAGCGTTCTGGCCGCGCTCGCTGTTTTTTCCGCGCTCCGATGGCGCGATGCTCGAGCTGAACTGCTTTCCCGGATAGAGGCTGAGCGATCACTGCACCACTTTGCGGAGAGAAACCGAGAGCTTGCACAAGCGCTGATCGGCCTCCAGGAGCTCGAACGAAGGCGCATTGCTCATGAACTGCATGACCATCTCGGGCAGAACTGCAACGCCATCAGGATCGATGCTGTCTTTCTCCGGAGCACATTGGGATCTGACACCACCTCGCATGCAGCAGCCACTCGCATCGCCGAGATGGCCGACGATCTGTATCAGACTGTCCGCGGTCTGTTATACGAGCTCAGACCGGCTGCGCTCGACAGCTTGGGACTCATCGGTGCGTTGCAGTCGCTTTGCGAGTCCTGGGAAGAACGCACGTCCATCTCGTGTGCGCTGCTGCCAGAAGGCGAATTCACAGATATGGACGAGCCGGTCAGTATTGCGCTTTACCGCATCGCACAGGAATCTCTGTCAAATGTGGTGAAGCATGCAGGAGCGACCCACGTAAAACTCTTCCTGTCGAGAACTGAGGCGACAATTGAACTTCGCATCGAGGACGATGGCAGGGGGCCTGATCCGGCCGGAGTGCGCGCCGGACTGGGCTGGCTTGGCATGAAGGAACGGGCATCCATGCTGGGGGGCGAGCTCACGACCTCGCCGGGGCCGCTCGGAGGTCTGGCGGTACGTTGCCGCATCCCTGTTCCGCGCAACACGACAGAAACGAAAAATGAAAAGGTGACAGACGGATGATCAATGTACTGCTCGTGGATGATCACCCGATCGTGCGCTCGGGATACGCGCGCCTGCTTGAGGCAGGAGGCGACATTCACATTGTCGCGGAAGCTCAGGATGCCGACACCGGCTATCTGGCGTTCGTGCAGCACCTCCCGCGCGTCACGATCACGGACCTCTCCTTGCCGGGTTCCAGCGGTATCGAACTGATACGCCGCATTCGCGCACGCGACCAGACGGCGCGTGTCCTCGTGTTCAGCGTGCATGACGAAGCCGTCGTGGTGGACAAGGCGATTCAGAGTGGCGCGCATGGTTTCATCAGCAAACGCAGCGCGCCCGAGGTGCTGCTTGAAGCCGTGCGAGCGGTCGCCCGGGGAGACCGGTATTTCAGCGAAGACGTACGCAAGATTGTCGAGGTACGCACGCCCGACAGCGAACGCGCAATCGTCAATGCGCTTTCGCCACGAGAGTTCGAGGTATTCCGTCTACTGGCGCAGGGCCTGTCCGCTGCAGAGTGTGCGCAGACTCTCAACCTCAGTCAGAAGACCGTCGCCAATTACCAGGCTCTGATCAAGGAGAAGCTGAACGTCAGCACTTCGGCAGCTCTGGTGCACCTTGCCCTGAAACTGGGCATCGTCGCGGGCTCGGAATCGCAAAGACTGCTCAACATCGATCGCTGATTGAAGGCATTGCACGGCTGCAACGCTAAGAGAGCCTGCTTCTTGACGCCGGGAATTTTTCCCGGTGTCAATTCTATCGGCCTCGTCTATCGTCTTATCGGGGTCTGTGCCAGGCCTCATCCGACGAAGCGCGCACACAGAATCGCGCATCCCCGAAACAAGAGGAGTGAATCCAAGTGTACTCACGTCGCCGAGGCGCCTTGCTGCGCCTTTCCCCTATTTCCGCACTGCTGGGCAGTGCGTTCGCAGTTGGCGTTGTTCCCGCCGTCCAGGCTCAGCAGACCGCACTGCCGACCGTCGAAGTCATCGGCGCTACGCCGATTCCGGGTTTTGATCGACCGAAGGACGAAGTAGCAGCCAACGTCCAGTCGGTCAGCAAGCAGGCTCTCAAGGACACCGGCTCCGGCGGACTGCCCGAATTGTTCGGAAGCCAGTTGCAGAGCGTCAACGTTAACGAGATTCAGGGCAATCCATACCAGGCCGACGTGAATTACCGCGGCTTCACCGCCAGTCCGCTGCTCGGAACGCCTCAAGGCCTTTCGGTCTATCAGGATGGTGTGCGCGTCAACGAACCCTTCGGCGACACGGTCAACTGGGACCTGATTCCCCGCAACGCCATCGCTTCCATAGACCTGATTCCAGGTTCGAACCCGCTGTTCGGCCTCAACACGCTGGGCGGTGCCCTGGCCATCCGGACCAAGGACGGCTTCAACTTTGCCGGAACCGGGGTCGAGGGCTATACGGGCAGCTTCGGCCGCAGCGCGGTTACCGCCGAACATGGTGGCAACAACGGAGAGCTGGGCTGGTACTTCACGGCAACGCGGTTCAAGGAGGACGGCTGGCGTGACTATTCTCCGTCCGATCTGAATCAGTACTTCGGCAAGATTTCCCACCGTTCGTCGAAGCATGAGCTCGATCTGAACATCTCCCACGCCAAGAGCAACCTCATCGGCAACGGCCTTACCCCGCTGTCGTTCTATGAACAGGATCGTTCCAGCATCTTCACCCGTCCGGACAACACGCAGAACCAGATGACCATGGTGTCGCTCAATGGCGGCTACTGGCTGGATGACATCCACAAGCTGTCCGGCACGATCTACGCGCGCCAGAACAAGGTGAGGACCTTGAATGGCGACGCAAACGATGATTTCGAAGACAGCGCAAACGACGGGGCTACCGGCGCGAATGGTGGCTTGGGCATCGACGAGGACACCGGCGTGTTCAACCGCACCTCCACTCGCCAGCGCGGTCACGGTTTCAGCGCCCAGTTCGCCGAAATCGCGGAACAGCGCCAGTACGCCTTCGGTACCACCTATGACCGCAGCCGTGCGAAGTTCCGCCAGTCGGAGCAGGAAGGCGTGCTTGACGCGACCCGCGCGGTGGTCGATGTCGAAGACGAAGAAGAGAGCGTGAATATCCGCGGGACGACGACAACCTGGAGTCTGTTCGGCACCGGGACCTGGAAGACGACCAAGGACCTGTCGCTGACGGCAGCGGCGCGCTACAACCACACATCGGTGAGGACGACCGACAACATCAACCCACCGGGCTCGCCGGAATCGCTTGCCAATGATTACACCTATGTGAAAGTGAATCCTTCGCTCGCTGCGGTGTTCACGCTGTCGCCGGATATCACCTTCTACTCCAACGCACAGCAGGGCAATCGCGCGCCCTCACCGATCGAACTTGGATGCTCGAACCCTCAGGTCGCGTGCCGCCTGCCGAATGCGATGCAGGCCGACCCGCGTCTGGAACAGGTGGTCACCCGCAGCGTTGAAGTCGGTGCGCGCGGCAAGTTCGACATGATCCGCTGGAACGCCGCCGTCTTCGGTGCCAACAACTACGACGACATCCTGTTCATTTCGGCGGGTGCGACCAACCCCGGTCTGGGCTACTTCGACAACTTCGGCAAGACGCGTCGTGCCGGCCTGGAGCTTGGCGCGTCGGCCGATTACGGCCGTTTCGGCTGGAGCGCGCGGTACACCTATCTGCGGGCGACTTTCGAATCCGGCGCGTGCATCGTATCCGAAGCCAACAGCACTGCGGAAACCGATCCCCGCTGCACCGGCGATGACGAGATACGCGTCAACCCGGGCGACAGGATCCCTGGCATTCCGGAACATTCGTTCAAGGTTTCGCTGAACTGGCGCACCACCGAGTGGCTCACGTTGGGTTCGGACATCGCCGCCTATTCGGGCGTCTATGTGCGCGGCAACGAAAACAACGAGACCGAGGAAGGTGGCAAGACAGCCGGATTCACCGTCGTCAATCTGGTGGCGAATGCCGATCTGGGCGGTGGATGGACGGTGTTCGCGCGCATGAACAACGTATTCGACAAGCGCTACTTCACCGCCGGTCAGCTCGCCGAGAACGTGTTCAACGCGAATGGCACTTTCCGTACGAACTCCGATGACTGGACCAACGAAACCTTCTACGCCCCCGGCGCACCGCGTGCAGGCTGGATAGGCGTGCGCTACCGCTTCGGCGGCTGAACCACTGCGCATCCCGTTCCGCGAAAGCCGTCTTGCTGCGGAAGATGAAGGCGCCCTCGGGCGCCTTCATCGTTTGCAGTACCACCGGATCCACGAACACCTTCCGCCCGGAACGCAAAGCCCCTGATTTTCAAGTGGTTTTTCAGGGCATCGCCGACCCGTTGCCCTTGTTGTACGGTCATCGTGCCTCCATAATCCCGAGCAGCGGGCGACGGACACCACCACACCGCCTTCCCTGTTCCTTCATGCGCGACCGCTATGCGCCGCGCCACGCAGCACCGCTCATGAGCGAAAAGATCATTCACCTGCTGGACATCCGCCAGGCGGGACGCACGGCCGTCACCGTCCCGGCAACGCCGATTCCGGCCACCGGAAACTTGCTGGACAGCCGGGGCCGCCCGGTCCGCGATCTGCGCATATCAGTCACCGACCGCTGCAATTTCCGGTGCATCTACTGCATGCCGAAGGAAGTGTTCGGCAAGGACTATCCCTATCTCGCGCGCAGTGCGCTGTTGAGTTTCGAGGAAATCGAGCGTGTGGCCCGGATCTTCGTCGCTCACGGCGTGAACAAGCTGCGCATCACCGGCGGGGAGCCGCTGCTGCGCAAGGACCTGGAAAAGCTGATCGAGCGGCTCGCGAAACTGCCGGTCGAACTGACGCTGACCACCAATGGCGCGCTGCTCAAACAGAAGGCCCGTGCGCTGCGCGATGCGGGGCTGACACGGGTGACCGTCAGTCTCGATGCGATCGATGACGACACCTTCCGTCTGATGAATGACGTCGACTTCCCGGTATCCCGCGTGCTGGAGGGCATAGAGGCCGCGTCCGCGGTCGGCCTTTCCCCGGTCAAGGTGAACATGGTCGTCAAGCGCGGCACCAATGATCACGCAATCGTGCCCATGGCCCGCCACTTCAAGGGCAGCGGTCACATCGTGCGCTTCATCGAGTTCATGGACGTCGGTTCGAGCAACGGCTGGAAGATGGACGAAGTCCTGCCCAGCGCTGCGGTGATCGAACGTATCGCCGCTGAAATGCCGCTCGAACCGGTGGGTGCAAACTACCCGGGCGAGGTCGCACAACGCTGGCGTTACCGCGACGGCAGCGGAGAAATCGGCGTCATTTCATCGGTGACGCAGGCCTTCTGTTCGTCCTGTACGCGCGCACGGCTGTCGACCGAGGGCAAACTGTTCACCTGTCTGTTCGCAACCGAAGGGCACGATCTGCGGGCGCTGCTGCGTGAGGAGCGCAGTGACGAGGATCTGGCATCGGCCATCGGCGCGATCTGGCAGGGACGCGATGACCGCTATTCGGAAATCCGGACTGAAGAGACCGCGGCGATGCGCAAGATCGAAATGTCCTACATAGGCGGATGAAGCACCCACTCGACGCAGAATATCCGGCACCCCGTGCACAACCGGGAAGGACTCGGGCATGAATCAGACAGTGACCGGTCTCGTGCTGGCAGGCGGACTGGGTCGGCGCATGGGTGGCGTGGACAAGGGGCTGCAGCCCTTCCGCGGCGAGCCTCTTGTCACGCATGTGATACGCCGGCTCGAACCCCAGGTCGACAGGCTGGTGATCAACGCAAACCAGAATCCGGATGCCTACGCGGCCTTCGGCTACCCGGTGCAGGGTGATCTGATGCCCGGCTACGCCGGTCCGCTCGCCGGCCTGCACGCGGGTCTGAGTGCGTGCACGACGCCGCTGCTGGTGAGCGCGCCCTGTGACTCTCCCTTCCTGGCGGCGGATCTTGTGAGCAGGCTGCGCGCGGCGCTGGAAGACGCCAACGCCGATCTGGCCTGTGCGGCGACAGGTGACCAGACTCATCCGGTGTTCAGCCTGCTGCGTCGTGACGTGCTGCCTGGCCTGACTCGATTCCTTCAGGACGGCGGCCGCAAGGTGGGCCTGTGGCATGCATCGATCAAGGCTGTCGTCGTCGCATTCGACGACGAAGCCGATGCCTTCGCGAACATCAACACTGTCGAGGAACTGGCGGCCCTCTCCGTCCACCACGAGGACCATGACTGAAGCAGCAACCAGCGTCGCCGACGCCCGCGCCCGCATACTCGCCTGCTGTCCGGCGATCAGCGGCGATGAAACCGTAGGCCTGCACGATGCACTCGGCCGCGTGCTCGCCATCGATCTGCTCTCGCCGATCGACGTACCGGCGCACGACAATTCGGCGATGGATGGCTATGCCTTCCGCCACGCGGATCTGGACACAAGGGGCGATACCGCGCTCGACGTGATCGGCAGCGCGCTCGCCGGTCGCCCCTGGCATGGCGAACTTGGACCGGGTCAGGCCGTGCGCATCATGACCGGTGCAGTGATTCCGCAGGGTGCCGACACAGTCGTGGCACAGGAAGAAGTATGCGCCGAAGGCACGCGCATCGGCGTGCGGCCCGGAGTGGCGAAGGGCATGAACGTACGTCTCGCGGGTGAGGACGTTGCAAGGGGGCGCATCGCACTGCCTGCGGGTCGCCAGTTGCGGCCGGCCGACATCGGCCTTGCCGCGTCGCTTGGCGTGTCCACCTTGCGAGTCTTCCGGCGCCTGCGCGTCGGCCTGCTGTCGACCGGCGACGAGCTGATGTCCCTCGGAGAAGCACCGCGCGAAGGCGGCATCTACGACAGCAATCGCTACACGCTCGGGAGCATGCTCGCGCGCCTGGGTTGTGACGTGGTGGACCTCGGTATCGCGCGTGACGACCGCGACGCGCTGTCGGCAGCGCTCGGCGCCGCGGTGGGTGACGTGGACGCGCTCATCACCAGTGGAGGCGTATCGGCCGGTGATGCCGATCATGTACGCCACCTGCTGGCGGAACTCGGCGCGGTGGAATTCTGGAAGATCGCCATGAAACCCGGCCGTCCAATGGCCTTCGGCCGGCTGTCTCGCGACGGCCGGAATACCTTGCTGTTCGGACTGCCCGGCAACCCGGTCGCGTCGATGATCAGCTTCCTGTTCATCGTACGCGATGGCCTGCTCAGGCTCATGGGGGTCTCACCTCTTCCCGAACTGCCCCGCTTCCAGGCCATCACTGACCAGACGCTCAGAAAACCTCCCGGCAGGACCGAATACCAGCGCGGCATCATGTCGCTGCGCAACGGACAGTGGCATGTATCCGTGACCGGCTCACAGAGTTCGGGCATCCTGAGGTCGATGTGCGAAGCGGACTGCATCATCGAACTTGGCAACGACCTCACTCGCATCGATGCTGGGGACCCGGTTCAGATCATTCCGTTCTCCGGCCTGCTCTGACCAGCGCGCATCGGTGGCGAAGCCCACCTCGCCACCGACCTGCCCTCAGTTGTTGCGGGTACCTTCGACACACTCCTTGTCGTCCGGTGCGCAACCGGATGCCGTGGACGTTTCGCCCAAGCCTATCAGTTCCACGGTGAGGATGGAGTTGCGCTCACGATCCTCGCGATTGCCGGAGGCGGTAGCCGTCTGCGACTGATCGCTTGCTTTGTTCGCTTCCGATGGTGGAGCCACCGCGGGCGCAGGAGCTGCAACGGTCGGAGTCGTCACATTACCGCTGACCGAGCCCTTGATGTTGTCACCGATCACCTGACGCGCAGCGATGAAAATGTTGGGGCCGCCAAAACCGGCATCCTGCGCAATCACGGCGCCATTCGGCGCAAACACCCATATTTCGGTATCAGACAGATCGACATCGGGCGACTTCTGTATTGTCCTCACCCCCGACCCGGACACCGATGCGCTGATGTCGAGCACCACAAGGTCGCCACGTATCACCACTTGCGGCGGCGGCGTGGCGGAAGCGGTGCTCGAACCCTTGCCGGCATCGATATTGCCGTTGGACGACCATATCTGGATGTCGCCCCCGCCCATCGTGAATACACGCGACGGTCCAACCTGGAAGTCCTGGTCGACAACAGCGTTGATCTCGCCGGCACCGATCGCAAACACGCCTTGTCGCGAAGCCTCGACCGCGCTAGCGCCGGAGCCCGCCACGCCGACGTTGATCGCGCCACCGGGTGCGTAAAGATCGATATTGCCGCCCTGTTCGGACCGCACCTGACTCGCGAACATATTGATGCTTCCATCCGAGGCCGTTGGGAAAGCGGCGGCAATCGCATCGTAGCCCGGCTGGAAGCCAGGCTGTCCCTTGCCAAGCAGATCGCCGAGGCGTCCGGCATAACGCAGACTCGCATTCAGCATCGACGACAGAAGGGTGCGCTGGCTGTCATAGAAATCGCGGCGAGCATCTGCTGACAGCGCATTGAACGCCGTAATCGCATCGACATCGCTGCCGGCGGCACCATGCTCACTGCGCATCCAGCTCACGATAGCCGCATCCATCTGACTCAGCAGGGCGTCAAGTCGCGCGCCTTCCTCGCTGCGCACCGCGCGGATGTCAGACTTCAGCTTCACCCTCGCCTCGTCGTCAGTCACCGCGGCGTTGAGGAAGCTCTCGATCGACGCACCGCCGCCGAGCAGCGACAGAATGGTGCGATCGAAAGGATCCGAGTCCTCGCCGCGCAGGAAGGCGAGCAGTGCATCACCGTCGAAGGTCCGGCTTCCCGCCTGGACCAGAATGGACGCGCCTTGCTCGGCCAGTGCAGGATTGTCGTAATTGCCGCGCGTCACGATGCCGAAGGAATTGGCCAGTTCGACGTTCCCCCCGGCAATGACCTCCAACCTGCCCGGACCACCGACGATGATGCCCTCGGTTTCGTTTCCGCTGGGCGCGCCGCCGGGTGCGATCTCGTCGAACACGATATCGCCGCCAGCGCGGATGCGACTGATCTGGCCTGAAGAGAAATGCTGAGCACGTATAGAAAGATTGCGGATGTCGCCGCCCGCGTCGGCCAGGACGGGTTGCGGCGAATACAGTGCGAGCAAAAGCGTCGCATCGTTCTTGGGCACCGTTATGTCGCCGTCCTCTGCCACGATGCGCACAGGTTCGACCACTCGTGCCGCATTCAAGGCCGCATCGTGAGCCGCAACGCCAGAAACCTGGGTCGTACCCAGCAGACGCGACAAGTTGCTGCCTGTCTGGCTGTCGAAATCCCCCAGGACGGCCGGATTGACCACCGTCGGCAGGCTGGACAAGGCATTGTCGGCGATCTTGATCTGGCTCGTGCCACCTCCGGTTGTCGCCAGCAACACATTACCGCGGGCCGCGAGCAACAGATCGTTGTAGGTCGCAGGCATGAGCACCATGCCATTGGCGACCTGTACGTCACCACCCAAGGCTACCAGGTTGAGCGATGCTGGAAGTAGCACGCGGTCACCCGCCCAGAGATCGAGCGTCGAGAGGTCGGTGGTCTCCTGCAACGGATTCTTGCTGTTCCCGAGCAGCACGGAGCCGCCATAGCTGATGATGTCGACCCGATTGTCGGCGCCATAGCTCACGAAGTAGGACTCCCGGTTTGATCCGCTCGAGGCGGCAAGTTGCTCCACCATGGTTGCAGAAGTCACCGTCTCCACGCTGATGCTTCCTGCAGCACGCAACATCGCGCTGGCATCGCCAAGCACCAGCACGCTGCCCGCACCGTTGCCGCTTGCGCTGCCAAAAGCGCCACCAGCCTGGGCGAGCAGTGTCCCGCGGTCGACATAGAAGCTCGCACTGGAAATGTCGCCCCCCGCCCGGACATCGATATTGCCGCCGCCGAGCACCTTCAGGTTTGTGCTGTCCGCCTTGCTGCCGGCCTCTCCGAAAAGACGCCCGCTGGTCGCGGTCGATACGCCGAGATTCGAGATGTCCGCACCCGCCCTCACGGTGATGTCGCCACCTCCGAACGTGGCGACCCCCTGGTCGAACAAATCGATTCGCGCATACCAGGTGGGATTGCGAAGCGTAGTCGCGCTACCGCTCTTCAACGTGCCATCGTCGTTCACTTCACCATGCCGGAACAGCCAGTTGCCCACGGTCTGCGAAGAGGCGGGCGCAGAAATATCGCGCTGTGCGGCAATGCTCACATCGCCACCGTTGGTTGCATACTCCGCCCTGCGCGCGCCGGTGCCACCGACGTTGATGATGGTCGCGTTCTCGAACGCGCTGCCCCGGGTGTCCTGGTAGCCCGCAGTGAATATCGCCGATTTCGCGCCTTCCAGCGTCAGATCGCGGCCAGCGGCCACTTCGATGCTGCCGGCACCGGTGCGTATCTGTGCGCCCGTTTTCACCAGCAGATCGCCCGCATCGGCCGCTTCGAGGCTGGCAAGCGACTGAAGTGCCAGCGCGTTCGACGCCGAGGTGTCCGCACCGGATGCCAGCCGGAACGACCATGCCGTGTCGCGCGTGCCAAGAGCGTAACGGCTTGCCGTCACGCCGGAACTGGTGAGCGCGCCGAGCACGATGGTCTGGCTGCTCGCCGTGAGACGACCGAAGCCGTCGCTCAGCGTGCCATTTACATTGAGGTTCCCTGCCGCTCGAACCGTCAGTGTGCCGGCCTCGGTACCGCCCAGGTAGGTCCGGCTGGCAAGATCCGTCTCCGATATCGTGAAATCGCCGTCGGCTCGGAACTCGACATGCGGCCTCACGTGTACCTGCATGCCGGTGGCCGCATTCGCGGCGGGAAGACCCAGTGCTGCGCGGATCGCAGCGACATTGGCTTCCGTCATGAATGCGGTCGAGTCGGCATGCGCGGTTGCCATGTCGAGCGTGCTGCCTGAATAGACGCGGGTACCTTCGATGAACAGATTGCGCGCACCGCTCACGGCACGACCCAGATCGCCTTCGATGGATACTGAGCTGTTGCCGAGCCTTTCGCCACGGAAGGTCACCTCGCCACTGCGGGCAGCACTCGCGATCTCTGCACCATTCACCGTGCGTGACGTCGTGCCGACATCGATCGAGGCACCCTCCTCGACGCGTATCGTCCCGCCCATCGCGGTGCCGCTCTCGCCGCCGGCCGCCGATGGGCTCGCTTCCAGGACCACCGTACCCCCCTCACCCGCGGTTCCTTCGGCCGTGGCCACCCACGTGTTGGCTCGCGCATCGAGCCTAGCCGTAGAGGCCAGCACCAGATCACCCGCCCCGGTGCTGCCTCCGGCGTAATCATCGGCGCGCCTGGCTGCAAGCTCGATACGACCGCCCTGCTCGCTGCCCGACGCATCAAGGTGGCCCTGGATGGTGAGGGATCCCGCATCCGTCCCGATCACGATTTCGGATGCCTTGATGTCAGCGCTGACACGCGTATCGCCATTGCGCACACGAGCAGCCCACCTGCGGGTGAAGTCCCCGCTGACGGACACCAGCGCATCCAGACTATCGACATGACCCACGTCCACCGAGAACTCGCCACCTGCGCCACCACCGGAGGCTTCGGCCCTCAGCGTTCCGTCCGCGACCACGACCTGTCCCTGTGCAGCCGAAAGCGTCACCGATCCCGCGTCCCCGTCCGCCGCACCCGCGGAAACGTCGATCAGTGCGCCATCAGCGATCGTCACATCGCCGCGCGTGCTGTTCAGAAGCACGCTACCTCCCGGCGTGGTGACTGTCTTGCCCAGATAGTCCTTGGCAACGCCCGCGGCGATTATTGAGCCACTCACGGAAACACCGTCCTGGGCGCTCAGTTCCACGCGACCCGACGCCATGTCGATCAGCGTATCCATGGCAATGCGGCCGGCTTCCAGCTTGAAGGTTCCGCCCACACCGGCGGAAGAGGTCGAGCCGCCGTGACCCGACATCCGGACTTCACCCGTAGTGACCAGCGCCACGTCCGCACCCGATGCCGTACCGATGCGCGGCGTGTCGACAACCACATCGGCGCCGGCCATGTCGAACTGTCCACCACCTCGCAGCATGAGTGCGCCCGAAGCCTCCAACCGGACTTGGTCGTAGCCCCTTATGGCAAAGCCATCCGTCTTGTCGTCGGCCGATGGCGTGTCACCGAACACCAGTGACTGCGCTGACACCTGGAGCGTACCGTGGCCCGTATTTCCGAACGCCGCATCCCCGGTGGCGGATGGATTGGAGTTGGTCAGCACCACCTCGCCGGCACGCACCTGCTGCACGGCCGAGTCATTCCCGTAGCCGCCCACGCCTGCTGCATCGATCGTGAGCGTCTTCAATGCGGAGGATCCCAGCGTAACCTCGCCGTAAAGATTCAAGGCGCCGTAGGACTTGAGCGTGAGATGAGCCGGATCTCCCAGCGCCGCAAGCGCCGCATTGTCGAATACAAGACCACTGGTCGCCGCAGGTACCTCACCGACGCTGATGGTCGACCCGGTCAGCGCAAGCGACCCTTCGCCTTCAGCCAGCTTGACGATCACGCCGCGGTTGATCGTTTCCTTGGTGCTGTCGAGGACGACCGACTTGCCGGAAAGAACCGAACCCGTTCCCAGATCCAGCACTCCGCGCTGGGCTGTGGGTGCGTCGCGCTGCGCCAGCGCAATGTCGCCACTGCTGACACGCAGCATGGCTCCGTCGGCGTCCGCACCGCTGCCCGCAATACGCAGCACCTCCGGTGAAGAGTCACCTTCAGCCGATATCCTGCTGCCGGCATCGATCTGCACACTGTCACGCGCGACGATCACGATGTCAGGTGCCGAGAGCGTGTCGCCTGCGGTATCGACGCGCACGGTGGACGCGCTGTAAAGCGACAGTCCCTGGTCATCGGCAGCACGCGTGTCGAGCACGGTGACGCCACTGCTCTCGTCGCGTCCGCTGCGCGTGCCTCCAAGCACCAGGCTTTCCGCATTCAGCGCATTGAGCTGGCTCACGCTGATGGCGACTTCCCCATCATCCACCGAAGCGCCAGCACCGATCACGGCGAGCGACTGTGCCGTGATATCGACCTGCGCGCCACGCGCGGTTGCAGCATGGGTGGTATTCAGCTCACCCGCCAGGTTGAGCGCCTTGCCCACCTGCAGTGAAAGCCGGCCCGCATCGTCCGTCGAGCGTCCGTCGTCGAACACATCACCGGTACCGGAACGCAGGTACTCGGCTAGACTGCCCACCTGCTCCGAACTGTAGAGCTGCGCGACGTAGGTCTTGCCGCCTGTCGCCTGCACGCCGCCGGACAGCACACGTGCATCGCGAGCCGCAACCAGGCGCGACCCGTCGTTGTTCACCACGGTGCGCCCGGCAACCACACTCTGATCGTCACGCGACACGCGTACTAGAAAAGCGCCAGGAAGGAGTGCATAGCGGGCAGGCAGCAATGTGTAGGTGCCCGCCGGAACGCCGTCGATGCCTCCGAGCAGGGTGATCGCGTCGCCCGCCCGGAGACCGTTGGCATCCTCGGAATAGATGGCCGCATCGTAGGGCGCCCATCCGCTGCCCAGAGACGGGATGATCGCGTAGGTATCCGTCGTTTCCGCTGCGGAAAGCACGTCCTTTGACCCACCCGTGCCCGGTATCCATTCCCATGCCTGCAGGTCGCCGCCGCCGGACAGATCGACGCGTGCAGCCGCCTTGTCACCGCTGGCACCTTCGATGTTCTGGTTGTCGGCATTGATCAGTATCGTCGGCTGCGGCGTTCCGCCGAGGTCGATCGGCTCGGCACCCGTAATCAGATAGACCCATTCCTTGCCGCTCAAGGTAGTCTGGCCGTAAGGGAGGAGCAGGCCGGACGCGGATACCGAAGTGAGGCTGCCGGCTGAAAGCTGGACCAGACCATCCACCGCCTGACTGCGCACGGCCGACGACATGACGCTGGAGGTACGAACGATGTTCTGCGACAGCAGGTTCAAGGTTCCGAAGGGTGCGACGACACGACCCGACTGGATGATGGTCGGTGCTGCGAGCGTCAGCTCGCCGAGCGCGGAATAGACCATGCCCGGCGTGGCGCCGGAGTGCTGGACCGTGAGCACGCCCCGTTCATTGTTCTGGATCTCGAACGCGTACTTCGACGCGGTGGTGGGATAGACCTGGGCGGCTGTCAGGGTGAGATTGCCGCTGGTCGCGAAGGTCGCGCCCTCGGCGAAATAGGCGGGTGCCGCGCTGGCACGCAGATCGCCCGCAGCACTCAACGCAACGGCGGAGAAGCCACTTGCCGCGAGGTTTCCACTGACCGACAGCAGATCCGCCTGCAAGGTGAGCGTACCGTCACCGATTGCGGCGGAAGTAGCCTGCGCGTGGTTCTTCTGGCTCGCCCCGACATTGCGCCAATCGATGACCGACGCGCCCAGCTTCACGTCCGCACCATTTCGCCCGACGATATTCGCGGCATCCAGCGTGAGACGTCCGGCGACGTTCTGATCAACGTCGCCTGCGAACTGCAGGCTGCCATGACTGCTGTTACCTACCGCTGCGAGTTCGAGATCGATGATGCCCGACGATTTCAATGCGCTGAGCGAAAAGGTGCCGCGACCGGCATAACGCGTGGCGAATTCGGACTCGCTCAAGCTGAAGTCATAACCGGCACCGGTGGGCGCCTGGGTGATGTCGAGCACACGTGGCCCGAGCAGCGCGGCATCGACGCTACCGCCCTTCAGTAGCCAGCTCTGGCCCTGCTGGTCCAGTCGTACCGACAATGCGCCACCCACGGCACCGGCTCCGCCTGCGCGCGCCGAGATCGGGCGGTAACCTTCCGTCTCCTGCAATTCGACGATGAGCCCTTCGCGCGCACTGAAATCGATGGCGCCGCCATTGCTGTCGATGCGGACATTCGCCGTGCCGCCATCGATACGCTGCCGCAGCACCTCGCTCGTACCGTCCGCATTCAATGTGGCGCCCTGCTCGACCTCCAGATAGCCACGGCGTGCCGCCATCGTGATACGCCCCCCATCGAGTACCTGGCCGTCGGTGAAGTTGAGGTAGGGCGTCTGAATGAAGGTACCCGAGACATCGATGGCAGCGTGTTCGCCGATGACGATGGCCGCGCCTGTGTAGTTGTCGCCAGCGTCGCTGTCCTTGTTACCGGGCACTACCTGATCGATGGTGACGCTGCCCCCCCTGGCCACCAGCTTTCCATCCATATCCACGCTGCGATTACCCGTGAGCGTGATCGAACCGCCGGCATCGACCTCGATGTGCGCGTTGCGGTGGATGGTGACGTCGCCGCGGGTATTGGACAGCGCGAGGAAGGAGAGTGACGCACCGCTATCCCGCTCGGCACGCGACAGCACCCTGTTCGCGGCGACTTCGTCAAACGAATCGAGTGAACCGCCCGGCCGCGAGGTCAGCTCGCGCGCACGTACTACCGGTGAGACAACCAGAGTCTGATCGCTCGCTTCGCTGCCCACTGTCACGCCATTTCCACCCTCGATCGCGATGCGATCGAATCCGTTGCCGGTGAACACGTCCGGCGACAGATGCAGCACGCCCTGATCGAGTGCGGTATCGCGGCCGTCGATGAGCACCTCAGCACTGCGCAGCGTAAGGCTTCCGCTGCCTCCCACCTTGCTTCCATACACCACGGCGTAGCCGGACAAACGGCCGCCCAAGGTCAGGTTGCCGTAGTAGTCGCCGATACCGCCGGCCACGCCGGAACCGGATGTGATGCGGGAACCGGCAAGCAGACTGAGGGAGCCGGCGTCGCCCAGCGCGACGGACCCGTCTGCGCGCTGCCAGCCACCTGCCGATACATCGATCGCCGCACCAACCGGGAACAGCAGATCGCCGAACGCCTCGACCACCACACTGCCCCCATTGCTGGCCAGATACGATGCGGCAGGCGTGCGGCCATCCCGGGTCCACTGTCCGGCAGTCGATATCGACGATCGCGCACCGAACGTGATGCTCCGCTGGTCGAGCGCAAGTCCGGTGTGGTCGGCGTCGGTACGCAGATCGACATTGCCGCCAGCCGCCCTGATCTTGCCGTCGAGGACCATGGATGTCGCACTGATCGCGAACCGGCTGCCATCCACCCACTTCGACGTCGCGCTGTCGTAGCGGGCCGTGGGCCCGAGCGTAAGGGTCACATCTTCGGGCAAGGTTACCTGGCCCGCGCCGGAAAGTTCGAAGGAACCGATACCGCCACTGAACAGATCACTGCGCAGCAACAGTTCTGAAGGCATGGCGGACGTTTCCGTCACCTGCCGCTCGGGCGCGGCCTCCACGAAACGGACATCCTGCGGATCATCCGAATCGGTCAAGGTGAGCAGAAGCCTGCCAGCCTGCGGGGCAGCCACCGTTTCACTGACACCGGGCCCGGTCCAGCGCGAGGCGAGTGCTCTTTGTGTCACACCCACGGTTCGCGTTGCGGTCACCTTGCCGTCGAGCACGATGCGGTTCGCCGTGACGCTCATGCTTCCAGCGCTGCGACCCTCGACGATCTCTCCCACGGTGCGGGTGCGGTCGGCGGCACTCGTGTAGACACGGTCCGCAAGCGCGTCCTCCACCGCCTGCGTGCGCCCGTCCGCAGACTTGACCAGCGAGTAGTTTACGGTGCCGGCACGGTAGGTGACGGTACCGCCGGACAGATCGACCGCACTGTCGCTGCTGGCGCGGAAATCACCGTCCGACACGACAACGAAATTTCCGCCCGACGTGCTCTTCTCGTCTATCGCGCGCTCTATGCCTCCGGTGTAGCCGGACACATCGATCAGTTGCGTGCCCTTGCGCGTATCAACCCACAGTTCCTCACCGAACAAGGCTTTGCCATAGGCTTCGTCGCGCAGCAGCGGCGAGTCCTTGACTTCATCTCCACGCAGTTCGACGCGCACGATTTCGTGATCCGCGTCGACCACTGCATCCACCCCGGACAGATCTATCGAGCTGCCCTTGCCGAGGTAAACGGATGGGGTCACACCCGGGTTGCTGTCGCCGTTGCGGTCACGATGGGCCGTCATGCGCAAGGTCGCCGAAGGCGCATGTATGCTCGCCCCCGCCTGCCCTTCCGGGGCGTCCTCGAGCACGATCTGGCGACCATAGAGGTTCACCTCGGAGGCGCGGAAGAGCACGTCGTCACGCACCACGCTGTCGCGGGTATCGCTGTCCGGGCTGATGTCGATCACGCTGCCCGCAGCCAGCTCTATCCTGCCGGTACGTGTACCGACGGGAACGGTCTCGCCATCCTCCAGCGCCTCCGCGTCCGGGAACATTTCGTCCGATGAGCGCGACTCGACGGTGTCACGCGCCTTCAGGTAGATGGACCCGTTCAAGGTGACCGATGTGGTCGCGCGGGCAGCGCCGGCATGGCGGATATTCAACCCGACAAGAGTGATGTTGCCGCGATCGGCGAGCATTTCGCTGGCCGCTTCGGTGCTCACCTTGCCGCCATTGTCCACCTCGACCAGGAAGCCGCGCAGGCGACTGTCCAGCGGATCGGCGATATACACTTTTTCGCCCGCAGCCAGCACCACCTGACCCTCTTCCGCCTCGATCCGGCCACCATTGGTGACGTTGGGCGCCGCCAGCAGCACGCGGCCGTTCTTCGCCGCCACGATGCGCGCGCCGTGTGCCACCGTGATGTCGCCGGTGGCCAATCCTGAGCGATCGGCGTCGTCGTAGAGAGAGAGCGCCGCGATCGGTCTGCCCTGGTCATCAACACCCAGCGAGCTGAGAGCCTGTTCGAACAGCTTGTCATTCAGCTTGAGCGTGGAGCCCACCAGACCGCCTACGTCGACCTGAGCGTTCGCACCGAACAGGATACCGGCCTGATTGAAGATGAACACCTGGCCCTTGGCGGTGAGAGAGCCATCGATTTCGCTGCGCGGGCCACCCGGCACCACGACATTGATGGCCCGCATCGAACTGCTGGCCTGGTCGAAGTGCACCGAATTGCCCTTGCCTATGCTGAAGCTCTGCCAGTTCAGCATGACGGCATTGCCTGTCTGGTGGACCACCATATTGTTCGCCGACTGCGTCACGGTAGCGGTTCCCGGCAAACGCGAGTCCACGAAGTTCTGCGCGGCGACAGGCAATTCGCCCGCTGCGTGCAGCGCGGGCGAGAAGGCGGCAGCGAGGGCGCCGGCAATCGACGCAAGCCGCCTGCGCGGGCTGCTGCGCTTGCCACGGGTCGATGCCGTTTCGGGCACCGCGACCCAGCTCGCAGTCAGTTCATTGAACAGCAGTCGATAACGATTTCGGTTCATGGCAACTCCTGCACCCGTCAATGCGGGCTCTACGGCGAAAGGATGTCGGTCCGCCGTGACGTGAAGGTGAAAGCCCCGCTCAGGAAACGTGTTGCAACGTTCAGGCTGCGGTAGCTCGCCTCAGAATTCATACGCGAGCTTGAGCAAAAGACGCTGGTCGCCCTGGCGCGTACGTCCATTGCCCGTCGCACCATCGCGCAGCGCATAGGCCCAGTCGGCATGCAAGCTCAGCCCGCGGGGCGAAACCAGACGCAAGCCAAGACCGGCGCTCTCCAGCGAGGCACGAGAATCCTGTCCGGTGAAGGCCCGCTTGATGTGCAATCCCGCCCAGTCATAGAAGAGCACGCCCGCCAGGCCGATCGCGTCATCAAAGAACAGGCGGCCGGGCGTGGCGAGTTCCAGCCGTACGCGTTCGCCTTCGTCGCCCAGTCGCTCGGACTCGAGGTAGCCACGAACCGAATCAGAACCGCCCGCCGAGAACTGCTCGCTGTTGATGAGCGGCTGGTTGGCGCGCTGAAGATCGCCACGCGCGCTGGCCACCCAGCCACCGCCCATGGGATAGCGCCCCTCCAGCTCGAAGCGGCCGACGAAGAAACCAGGTGTCGCACCATCGCGGCGGCAAGCAAACTGCTCCACCCTGAAACCGTTGCAGTCGATGTAGCGCTCGTTCATGGCAGTGCTGCCCGCAGCAGCCGTTGCGCCGAAGCGCAGGCGCGCGCCGGACTCGAAAGGCAAGGTGAGCCCGTACTGGGCCGACATGACCCAGTAGCGCACCGGCTGGCTGATGCTGAACGAGGTACCGGCAATGCCCACCGTATCCTGATCGTTGTCCTTGTAGTCCAGACCGAAACTGATGGAATGGAAGAATCCGCGGTTGCGGTCGGGCAGCGGCAGCACGTAGCGGGCACCATAGGTATCACCGCGGCCCAGCGAGGCGGTATCGAACTGGGTGGGAATATTGCTGTTCGATCGAGCGTAGAACGCGGCAAGAATCCCCGGGCCGAGCGGAGCGGCGTAATTCAGCCCGAACACTTCCACCTCGTCGCGGTTGCGCGGGCTCGAGAAATAGGTGAGGCCAATCGAATGGCGACGCTGCCAGAGATTGTCGTAGCGGATGCTGGCTTCGAGACGGCCCGCATCGGTGTCGGCGCTCCGCTTGTTGTTCAGTTCCAGCGAACCGTGCAACGGCGACTTGTCCTCCAGACGAAGTTCCACGTTCACCGATCCGGGAACCCGCCCTGGCTGGAGCAGGGGCGTCACGCGCAGATCGGCGTTGCGGCCCACCCGACCGAGTTCCTCCTGGACATCGGCGAAGTTGGGTACCGAACCTTCGGCCAGCGACGGCGTCGCCTCGCGTACGCGGCTGGGCAAGGTGTATTCGGCACCCGTCACACGCATGCGCTCGACACGACCTTCAGTCACTTCGAGCGTGATGACACCGGACGCGGTCGACTGCTCCGGTATGCCGACCGCCACCGTCATGTATCCCGCGTCCTGATAGGCTTTTTCCAGTGCGGTGGCGGCCGCATTGACATCGTTCGCCGTACGGTCCGGTCCGAGATGCGGATAGACCGCGCGTTCGATGATCTCGTCCGCGAGCGCGGTATTGCCCACGACCACGAATTCGTAGATGTCGAATCGTCCGGTGTCGCCCTGTGCCCGGGCCATGCCGGCACTCATGAGCACGCAGGCCCACAGAACATGTGGAAGGAAGCGGTTGAAGAACATGCCTGCCCTGAAGACTGTGGAGCTCATCGCCCCGAACAAACAAACGGCCCGCCTGCGGCGGGCCGGGGTCACTGCGGCGGCCACGCAAGCGCGGCCGCCGGACTGTGCGACTGCTTAGTTGCCGCGGAACTGCAGCGGCGCGCAGGTGTTGGCGTTACGGGTGAACTTCGACACGTACAGATTGGACGAAGCCGTACCCGCGTAGTACTGGGGCAGCGAAGCGTAGGCATCCGGCGTGGATACCGGTGCAACCGTGTTGCCAAGGTTGCCGGTATAACGCGGAGAACCGGCACGCTTCACGAACTCGTCGGCAAAGGCCTTCTGCACACCGCTGATCGCCGGGACGGCATCGCCGAACTCATTGGTTACCGCCACATTGCGATACTGCGACGACAGTTCGACCACGAAGTCATACTTGCCATCGATCAGGTTGGCCTTGGACGGAGCGATGCCGGTGGCACCGGCCGACGACGACAGCGTCTTGCTCACCGAGTCGTAGGTATAGGTGCCGGCGCCATCGAGATGACGGAAGCTGAAGTCATTCGAGGCGGCGCTGGTGTAGGAATCCAGCGACAGCACACCGACCGCCTTCATCGGACCGGATTCGGAGAAGGTGACCTTGAACACGCGCGGGCCGCCGTCTTCCGAATCCCAGCTGGTGAAGGTGTAGTCGCTGCCGTCATGCGCGGCATTCATGCAGCTGCGCACATTGCCGGACGACGAGTTCTCGATCACCGTGTAGCCGGACGCCGGGTTGATGATGTAGGGGTCGGCCGAGGTGCCCGAACCGCCTTCCTTCCAGCCGTAGCTGTCGCTCATGCGGGCCGGGGCAACTGCGCCACCTTCCTGTGTGGCGCACGGAAAGTTGCCGAAGAACCAGTTGTACGAGGTCTGGGTGCCCGAACCTTCGACGCGGCGGCACACCACCACGTCGCCTTCCAGCGTCGGATCGACCTGGTCCCAGGTGGTGATCTGGCCATTCAGCATGGCGCCGTAGGTGGAACGCGACAGATAGGTCGACGCCGGCACATTGTTGGTGGCGACCAGACCCATCATGATCTGGTTCACCGGCAGCACGGCCAGACGACTCACTTCCGACGACGACAGCGCAGCAGTGTCGCTCTCGGTGTTGTACGGCTCCTGGAACATGGCCGGCTCGACGTCGGAAATGCCGAAATCGGGCACCAGACCGGCGTTGGCAGCATCACCCGCCTCGCCATAGCCCTGGCTGCCCGGATCCAGCGTGCCCATGATGTTGCAGCTATAAGGCGAAGCCTTGGTGCCGGCGCCGGACGTGCAGTTGTTCACATCGATGGTTTTCACACGCTGGGCACGGGCGACCGGGCCGACACCGAAGGCCGAACCACCTTCCGAACGCTTGATGAACAGCACCTTGGTGCCATTGGTCACGCCCGGCACGCCGGATGCGGAACCGGCGTAGGCCTT
Source organism: Methyloversatilis thermotolerans (assembly GCF_000372885.1). Lineage (GTDB taxonomy): Bacteria > Pseudomonadota > Gammaproteobacteria > Burkholderiales > Rhodocyclaceae > Methyloversatilis > Methyloversatilis thermotolerans. The sequence goes on along the minus strand of NZ_KB889967.1, from coordinate 4,101,321 downwards.
GTAATTGCTGGCGGTGTAGTAGGTCACGCCGGTCAGCATGCCTTCGGCGATGTCGGCCAGGAAAGCGTCGGGAGCGGAAGCGCCGGACAGATAGACGACATTGTGCGGCACGCCACCGATATTGACGGTGCCGGCAGCGTGGGCGGCGAAACCGGTGGCCATGGCGGCGACGGCGAGTGCGATTTTCTTCAGTTGCATGGAATTCTCCAGAATGGTGCGCGGCGGCTCAGGCCCCCGCGATTGATCTATGCGTACTCAGGCGGCACGCTTGCGACGGGCGACGAAGCCGAGCAGCCCCAGGCCAGCCAGCAGCATGGCGTAGGTTTCCGGCTCCGGCACGACGGCGATCTGCAAGTGATAGAGGCCGTCTTCCGCCATGTAGACCTTGGCGACAACCTGCATGTCATCCGCATCGGTCAGCGCGGCATAGCGGCCGGCATTGGTGTTCGAGGTGGTCGAGGTCGAACTCACCACATACAGCGACAGCACGTCGTCGAGCGACCCATTGGCCTGATAACCAAAGCCAGCGAAGTTGCCCTTCAGGTTGCCGGCATAGGCGGCACCATCGGACACGGTCGTGATGGCATAGCCGTCGTCGGTCACCACGCCGCCGACGTTGGTACCCTTGCCATTGACGGCACCTGTGTAGATGTCGAACTGAGTCACCGCGCTCACGATGGCTGCGTTATCCAGCGTGGAGGTCGGCGCATTCGCGACCGTCTGGATGATGCGCTTGGTACCCGAAGTGTCGGCCGACACCAGGTTCCATTGCAGGTTGGTGAGATTCACCTGACCGGCGAACTCGGAGAAGGACGGCAGCGCGTAATCGAAAATGATGCCGCTTTCGGGCGTGGCCAGCAGGGTGGTGGTCACAATGGAGGGCGTATTGGTCGAGCCGATCAGGCTGTTCATGCGCACATTGCTGCCGAACAGGCTGTCGAAGCCGGCATCTGCCAGATCGAAGGTGTAGCCCACACCGGTCACACTGTCATAGGCCGAGAAGACGAACTCGGTATTGTTGGTCGAACCGCCGGTGATCGACGCGCCGGCGATACCGGACATGCCGAAGGCCACTGCGGCAGCGATCAGTTTGGTCTTGATCATGTGAATCTCCTGATTGAAGTGTCGTAGGTCGGGAATGGAAAAGTCCTGGCACCCCGGACCCGCCTGCTCCAGTTGGAAGCAGGCTCCAGAGTGACGAATGCGCGTTACATCCTCTTGGGCGCCGGAATGCCGATGAATGAGCCGAACGGATCATTCGGTGTAAGAAAATCCGTCCGATATCCGCCTTGCAAGGTATCGGCGGCAAGTGACACATTTGTTTCACGGCGAGGCGCCATATGTAGTCCTAACGGCCTATCCGGCGTAGTCCGACCACCCGCATCGCAGCACAGATGCGGCTTTCCGGCATGGTCCGCGCAAGCGACGGGCACGCCTGCGGCCCGATCAATGGCTCTCTACCCCGGCAGGATTCCCGGACTCACCGACGATGCGATGCTCATCCATGCGATCGCGATAGCCATCGACGAGATTCTCCAGCTTCACCCGACCGGTCTGGAGCAGCGGTTCCGCCTGGCCCAGGCGCTCGCCCAGGGTGCGGTCGCGATAGCGATCGAGTATTTCCCTTCCCAGGCCATACAGTTCCACGTTGTCCTTCTCGCATTGCGCAAGACGTGAGGCCGTCCGCTCACCATCGTTACGCAGGCGATCGATCTCTCGCCCGCCGCCGGCAATGGCTTCGCGTGCTTCGCCCAGTTCGCGACGACGCACATCCAGTTGTTCCTGCACCGTTTCGAGCTTTTTCGCCATTTCGTCGGCGCGGCGCCGCTCCGCAGCCAGTTCGGCTTCCAGCGCGTCTACGCGGCGCCGCTGCGCGGCCGCGCTTCCGCGCGCCGCCTTCGCCTCGGCATCAAGCCTCTCCAGCGCGACACCCTGCTGATCACGCTCCTGTTCGGCGACCTTCTGTGCCTGCTGTGCCGCACTCAGCGCCTGTTGCAGTTGTGTCGCCTGTGCACGCAGGCGACGCAACTGTTCCTGCTCTCGTGAGGCCTGTTGCGCGAACGCACCGGCGCTCACAAGCAGCGTGAGCACGAGGATGGCTCCCTTCATGATCAGAACCTCACATTCATGTCGACCATGAGCGTGTCGACCTCGTATCGCTGGTCCGCGATCAAGGTCGGGTCATAGGTCATGCTGTGGATGTTGCGCGCCGAGTACCAGCGAAGACCGAGGGCCGTGTCGCGATAAAGACCGTAGCTTCCACCAAGCACGAACCCCTTCAGATTGGTACCACCCAAACCGAAGTCGGAATCGGTGAAGCCGTCTATCAGGGCGTCGGAGCCGATGTACTTGTAGGCCAGGAACACCTGCCAGTCCTCGGCCAGACGGACGCTGGGCATGCCTACCGTCACGCGGACGTGATAGGCCGTGTCCTTGCCATCAACGAGATTCAACCCGGTGCGCCGCAGAATGTCTGCACGGTTGAAACCGGTGTTCTTGGCGAACTCCGCCGAAAGCAACACATGCACGGGATCGAAGTGCGCAAGATCCGCGGTCGCGGTGAGCACCCAGGGCTCGAACTTTGCAGCGAGTCCGTAAATGGGGTCCTCCGTCGTATCGAGCGGACTGTTGGTCCGCACGAGCGTGTTGCCCTTGGCCCGCAGGGCCGACGAATACTCGTATCCGCCATAGCCCTGCAGCGGACCGGCGACGTCGTAGCGCGTATCGGTACGGGCTTCGAGATTGCTGTAGTGATATTTCGCGAGGCCGAAGCGAAGACGCGTATTCGTACTCAGATCATATTCGGCCCCGATCTGCGCACCGGCAAACCACTGCCTTTGCGCACTTGGCGGCGAGTCGGCCCGCAGAGGGAACCAGCCCACGGTCGCGAACGGGCGCAGCGACTGCGTCGGTGTCACGTTGCGCAGATTGACGGCGACACCGTCGAAGTTGAGATCCTCGTCCCACACCAGATCGGTGGCAAACCACGGATTGGGGATGCGCCCACCGGAAAAGGAGGCCCACTCCACGGGATCGAACTTGATGTAGGCACGATCCACCAGGAAGGTGTATTTATTGAAGTTGTTGCCCAGCGTCTGATTGGTGGACACGCGGTCGCTCACGTTACCGGTTGCCAGACGCACGCCCGCGCTGACCGTGTCGTTGATGCGCGCGAGAATGCCCAGACGTGCGCGCAGACGCAGCCGGTCCACATCTTCGGAGGTATTCCCCGCCGGAAAGCCGAAGGCATCCATGCCTACACCCGCCGGAAAGCGCGTAGCCAAGGGATAGTCCTGATTGCCGGCTCCCGGATTGCCCGCCGCGCCCGGCGCGTAGGCGCCTATGGCCGTATTGCCGGTCGGAACGCTGTCCTCCTGGTAACGCACGCGGATGTCGCCCTCGATCTTGATCCGCTCGGTCCATTCCGGGATCGCGTTCGGAGCCGCCCAGCCTTCGGTGCGAGCCTGCGCCAGCACTTCCTGCTTCAACTGCTCGCGAATCTCGGCCTTCACCGATTCCGGCACGTACTGCACGCGCACGGTGCTGTCCTTCTTCGCCTTCGCCGCGGTCTTCGCGGCCTTGGCTTCAGCGGCCTTGATCAGCTCGTCGGCCTTCTCGCGAGTGAGCACGCCGGTGTCGACCAGTGCGTCGATCAGGTTCATCGTGGTCTGACGCAGCGCATCGACCGAGGACGCGTCGTTGGCGTGCGCAGGCAGCGCACACAGCGATGCAAGCGCGAGCGGGAGCAGGGCTTTCTTCATGACTTCAGTCCGGTTCTCGAATATGTCAGCCTGGGATCAGCCCGTAATGCGGTTCTTCACCAGCAGCCGCACCGGCTGTGGCATGCCGGCGGGCGGCGGATCCTGGAAGGCGGTAAGTTGGGACAGCGCGCGCGTGAGCGCCGCGTCGGTGTTCTGTTCGCCGGTGCTATCGACCAGTTCGGCGCGCTCGATGCGGCCATCGCGGCCGACCCACACCTTGACCGCGACCGCATAGTCGAGCTGCTTCACATCACGATTCTGCGCAAGCTGGCGTTGCACATGGGCAAGCAGGGCATTGGTGTAGAAGCGGAACGCGGCGGGATTCACCCGCGCAGGTCCACCGCCTATCGTCGTGCCGACCTCACCGCCCTTGTAGTCATTGGTGACCGTCCCCGATGCAAACGGGCTCGGCCCGTCGCCCGCGGCGCCTTCCATCTTGAGCTGCTCGGCCTGCTGCGGCGGCGCCTCGACCGGCTTCGGCTGCTCGACCTTCACCTCCTTCTGATCCTTCGGCGGCTCGGGTCGCTTCTCTTCCTTCGGCGGCGGGGGCGGGGGCGGCGGCGTATCCGGGATGATGGAAATCCGGGTGACCTGGCGGGTCGGTCCCGGCGGCTTGGACAGCATGTCCTTGAGCCACATGCCGGCGGCCACCACCAGCGCCAGGCCAAGCACGAGCGCGACCACGCGCAGCGCGCGCGCGCTGCGCGGGAGGTCGACCGAATCCTCGGCGAGCGCGGCCATCAGGTGCCTATCCTCGACGTGACCAGACCGACGTTGGCGATGCCCATGCGGTTGACCAGATCCACCACCTGGATCACGCCATCATAGGGCGCGCGCGCCTCGCCCCGTATCATCACGCTGAACTGCGGATCCCGCGCCCGCGCCGCATTGAGCTGGGCCTCGAGCTGGTCCATGGTCACGCCCACGCCATTGACCATCAGCGCGCCCGACTCCATCACCTGCACGATCTTCACCTCGTGCTGTTCGGTGCTGGGCTTGTTCGAAGGCTTGGGCAGATTCATGGTCAGCCCCTGCACGCCAGCGGTGGTCATCAGGATGAACACGACCAGCAGCACGTACGCCAGATCCAGCATGGGCGTGACATTGATCGAGTCGTACGGTTTCGATTCGGTATTGATCTGCATGACGATCTACCCGCAAGCACCGGGCATCGAGACCACGGCCTGAGGATGGGTGCGGAAACACAAGGGCATCGGAAGGCGCGTATGCATCGCTCAGCCCGCCTTCTTCGTAACCAGACCGACTTCGGTAATGTCCAGCCGCTTGCAGATTTCCAGCACGGCCGACACCTTTTCGTAATGCGCAGCCGCATCCCCCTTGAGCACGACCGGAAGCGAAGGATTCGCGCTCTTGTACTGAGCGAGTCGCGCCTCCAGCGTCGCCATGTCCACCGGATAGGCGTCCAGGAAGACATCGCCGGCCGCGGTGATGGTGATGGCCTTGGTCTGCGGCTTGGCGAGCGAGGTCACCGCCTGCGTCTTCGGCGCCTCGACCTTGATGCCCTGCACCGATGCGGTGGTCATGATGATGAACACGACCAGCAGCACATAGGCGAGATCGAGCATCGGGGTGACGTTGATCTCGTCGTAGGGCTGGTTGTCGTCCTTGACGTCGGCGGCCATGGTCAGCGCCGTCCGGTCGCCCGCAGGCGCTGGCGCGAGCGGACAAAGAACAATGAATGAAGCGGGCGCGCGTACATGGCCGGCACCGTCACCGGCCGTGTGCTTCGGCGACGCGCGTCACGAACTCGTCGACGAAGATCTGCATGTCGGCGGTAATGTTCTTGATGCGCGAAGCGAGATAGTTGTAGCCGAACAGTGCCGGGATGGCGACAGCCAGGCCGGCTACGGTGGCGAGCAGCGCCGCGGCGATGCCGGGGGCGATCGCATTCACGTTCACATCGCCGGCTGCGGCGATGGCCGCGAAGGTGATCATGACGCCGACCACCGTACCCAGCAGGCCAAGGAAGGGCCCCCCGGAAATGGCGATGGTGAGCAGCACCATCTGCGAATTGAGCTTGTGCTGTTCGCGCACCAGATCGGCATCGATGGATGCCTTGATCGCGTCCATCGAAGCGCCGGTCAGGCCGGCGGTCTCGCCCTGTGCCTCGAAGCGCTTGCGTATCTCGCGCAGGCCGGCGCCATACAGGCGGAACAGCGAGGAACTCGGGTGCACCGCACCCTTGTCCAGCGACAGGAAGTCGCCCCGCGCCTCGCGGAAGCGCTGCAGGAAGCGGCGGTTGTCGCCGTCGATGCGACCGACCAGCATGGCCTTGACCACCATGACCCAGGCGCTGATGACGAACATGACGCCCAGGATGACGATCACCACCCAGGCATCCACAGTGAGGTTCTCGATCAGGATGCCGAAGTAATTGTGGCCGCCCTCGCCTCCCTCCGCCTCGTCATCGGCGCGTACCGCGACGAAGTTGCTGTCGGCACTCTCGCCCAGCGCGGCAAGCTTGATCCATTCGGCGCTGCGCGCCGTGGAGGCGACCTGCACTTCGTCCAGTTCGCCGGCGTAGCCTTCGCCCAGACGCAGGTTGCCGGGTGCGGCCTCGAGCGCGGCGTCTGCACTGCCCACCGCCTGCCCGTCGACATGCAGCGTCGCCTTGCCGCCACCCACCGTGGCGGCGACGTGCTGCCACACACCGGGCTTGAGCGCCCCGCCGGTCACGCGGACGGCGCCGACGTTGAGCGCATAGATGCCGTCCTCGACCCTGACGGCGAAGCTGCCTTGTCCGTAAAGCGTTGCCTGCTGTGGTGCAGCGGGCTTCACCCACATGGACACCGTCCACGCACCGCCGGCAGGCATGGCCAGCGCCGGGACTTCGGACACGGTGACCGGAGAGCCCGCGAAGATGGCTGCATCGCCCAGCAGCGCAGCCTTCTGGTGCGTGATGTTGCCGGACGCCGTGGCGCCGGACACCACATCGACCAGCGGCGTCGGGTCGGAGAAGTGCCACACGGCCAGCGTCGAGCCGTCGTACCCCGGACCGGCGTCCGCGGGAGCGCTCGCGGCAGCATTGCCGGCATAGACATACAGCGTGTTGTCGGCCTTGCCGGGCGCCAGAGCCGGCACCTGCACCCACACGACCGCCAGTTCGTTCAGGCTGTCGTAACGCTCGATGTGGTGCTTGAGCACGGTCTTGTCATCCGCGGCGACGAAGCGCAGATCGGCACCGTCTTCCCGGGCCGACGCGAAATCGAAATTGCCGCTGTGCAGGCGTATCGCCACCGGCACCGAGGTCAGTGCGGACGACAGAGGGACACCGGTGGCCGAGGTATCGAGCGTGACGGTGCGACGCGCGGTCCACGCGTCATCCCACCAGGCGGAGGCAAAAGAGGGAGCGAGCGCCAGCGCGGCGCCAAGGGCAAGAATGGTTTTCATGGCAGGCAGGGAGAATTTCAGGCCGGATTTTCCCGGCCCAACATGTCCTTGCCGTGACATGAAATATTCACTACATAGTCCGAAAGGACTATTCAGCTTCCTTGCGGTCAGCCGAAAGAGGCCCAGCCCCAGCGCACGGCAAGTCGTTCGAAGGCGCTGCCGGGCGGACAGCGCAGGTCGACCGGCTGGCCGGTCGCCGGGTGTGCGAGCTGCATATGTATACAGGCGAGCAGCAGCCGCGATTCGCCGCACAGGCCTGCGATAAGGCGGTTGTGGGCGCCCTTGCCGTAGGTGGCGTCGCCGATGACCGGGTGGGCGATGTGTTTCAGGTGGCGGCGTATCTGGTGCATGCGGCCGGTCAGCGGCTCGGCTTCGACCAGCGCGTAGCGGCTGGTCGGATAGCGGTCCACGGCCACCGCCTCCACTGCGGTGGCCAGCGTGCGATAGCGCGTGACTGCCGGCTGGGCGGCCGGCGGCACGACCCCCTCGCGCGGCGCGCGCGGGTCCATCGCATCGTCGAGCCGGCGCAGCGGATGATCGATCACGCCTTCCGGCGGCGGATGGCCACGCACCACGGCGACATAGCGCTTGAGCGGCGCATGGCGCGCGAACTGGTCGGCCAGCGCATGGGCCGCCGTCGCATCCAGAGCGAACACCAGCACGCCGGAGGTGCCGCGGTCCAGCCGGTGCACCGGCCACACATGCTGCCCGATCTGGTCGCGCAGCCGCTGCAGCGCGAATTCGGTTTCGTGACGGTCCAGGGCGCTGCGGTGCACCAGCAGGCCGGAAGGCTTGTCGATCGCGACCATCACATCGTCGCGGTAGAGGATGTCCAGGGGGGGCGCGCTCACGCCGACGCCTTCGCGATCAAGAGTGCTACAGTGGAATCACGCGTGAACACCGGAGGGTCCAGTCATGATCAATGCGTGTACGGCCGGCTATGTCATCGACCTCGCGAATCACTCCAACCGCCTGCGCCTCGAGGCCGCCGTGCCCGGCCGGCCGATGAAGGTGGTGGTGCTCGATCCGGACCATCCCGACGCGGCGCCGCTGCACGGCACCGGCGTGCTGAGCGCGGACCGGCGCCAGTTGTCGCTCGACGTGCAGACGGCGCAGGGCGTGCATCACCAGACCTGTGACTGGTCGGCCATCTGCGCGGCTCTGGATGCCGAATCGGAATTCGACTGACCCGTTCGCGACTGACCCGTTCGCGACTGACCTGTCCGCGACTGACCGATGCGCGACTGACCGGTCCGCACCTGCCGGCAAGCGGACCACCGCTTCAACGACGGCCATCCGGCAAACCGAGCGCGCGCCAGCCCTCCAGCCCTATCCTTTCCAGCGTGGCGATATTGCGCTCGTAAATGGTTTCCGTCTCGGGAAAGGCCTCGACCGCACGCTCGACACTGGCTTCGCGCAGAAGGTGTATGGTCGGGAACGGCGCGCGGTTGGTGTAATTGCCGATGTCGTCCGGCTCGGTGTCGGCAAACTGCCAGCGCGGATGGAAAGCCGCCACCTGGATCACGCCTTCCAGCCCGTGTTCGGTCACCGCCTCGTCCACGATGTCGAGGAAATCGTTGAAATCGAGAAAATCCTCGAGCAGCGTCGGGTGCATGATGAGGGTGGTATCGATCTGCTGCGGGTCGGCGGCGGCGAGCAGATCGATCTCGCGGTCGATGTCCTCCAGAAAGCCATCCAGGTGCTTTGCCTCGCTCACGACATAGCGCACCTGTTCCTTCACATACACCGCCTTGGCGAACGGACACAGATTGAGTCCGATCACCGCCTTTTCCAGCCAGTCGCGCATTGCCGCGACAACGTCTTCCGTGTTCATTGCATTCGGTCTTCCATCAGGAAACTGGCCACCGGCTCGATCTGCGCGCGATCCATGAACATCGGCGCGTGGCCGACGCCAGGCACCTCCAGCGTGCGCGCACGCGGGCCGCGCTGAGCCATCTGCTGCAGCGTGTCGCGCGTGAGCAGATCGGATTCGGCGCCGCGCACGCACAGCGTGGGACAGCGTATCGCGTCGTACAGCGGCCACAGTTCGATGTCGCCGACGAACAGCATGCCCTGCATGGGTCGCGCGATGGCCGGGTCATAGCCCATCTCGAATCCGCCGCCCGCCAGCGGGCGGGTGCAGTGTACGGTCAGATGGCGCCATTGCGCATCGTCGAGCGGACCGAAAGGGGCGCTCACCATGCGCACATAGCGCTCCGCGTCCTCAATGCTGGCAAAGTGCGGCGCCTTGCCTACATAGTCCGCGATGCGCCGCAGACTGGCAGCGGTGATGACCGGTCCGACGTCATTCAGCACCAGCCGTCCGATCGGCGTATCCGGCAGCGCCGCCAGCGCCATCCCGATCAGCCCGCCCATCGAGGTGCCGACCCAATGCACCTGTTCGACATCCAGACGGGCGATCAGGGTCACCATGTCCGCCACATACTGCGGCACGGCATAGCCGCTGGCATCGGGCAGCCAGTCGCTGCGGCCGCGACCGACCACGTCGGGACAGATCACCCGGTAATGCCGCGCCAGATGACCGGCCAGCGCATCGAAATCGCGCCCCACCCGGGTCAGGCCATGCACGCACACCAGCACGCGCGGATTGCGCGCATCGCCCCATTCGGCATAGGCCATGCGATGCAGGCCGTCCGGATGCGTGCACTGCACGCTCGCCAGACGCGGCCCGACCTCGCGCCCGCCCGAAAACCACCGCCTCAAACCGTTCAGCACACCCATCACACGCCCCCTCGAACACCGCCGCCCCTGGCCCCGAGCCCCGAGCCCCGAGCCCCGAGCCCCGAGCCCCGAGCCCCGAGCCCCGAGCCCCTAAAAATGATGCCAGTACCTCCGGTCCCGCTCGCGACTGGATTCGATCACCAGCCCATCGCGCCGGAACAGGTAACGCACCGCGCCGTCGCGGTCGCTGCGCCGCTGGAGCGCGCCGGCGCCCGCGTAACGCGCCACGACGGCCGGATGCGGATGGCCGAAGCGGTTGCGATAGCCCGCAGTGTGCACCACCTCGCGCGCGGCGACGGCGGAAACGAAAGCGGGCGAGGAGGACGTGCGGCTGCCGTGGTGCGGACTGACAAGCACATCGCTCGCCAGCGCCGCACCGGCGTCGACCAGGGACGTCTCGCCCTGTGCCAGCAGGTCGCCGGTGATGAGCACGCTGCCATGCGCCGAGTCGACGCGCAGCACGCAGGACAGCGCGTTGCTCGACTGCCCGCCGCGTTCGACCGCCCCCGGCGGCGGATGCAGCACCGAAAAGGTCAGCCCGTCCGCCTGCCAGCGCTGCCCTGCCGCACAGGTTTCGCCATCGGGTCGCGCCAGACGCAACACGTCGCCCGGCGGCACCGAGGACAGCAGACGACGCACCGGCAATCCCGCCAGCAGCGACGCCGCGCCGCCGGCATGATCGCTGTCGGCGTGACTCACCATCATGACATCGAGCGCGGACACGCCCATCGCGCGCAAATAGGGCAACACCAGGCGTTCGCCGGCATCGGCCTCGGCGCCATAGCGCGGTCCGGTGTCGAACAGCAGGTCGGTACGCGCGCCCTGCACATGCACCGCCAGCCCCTGACCGACATCGAGCACGGTCACGCGCATATCGCCCGGCTGCGGCCTATCCACCGGCGGCCACAGCAGTGGCAGCATGAGCGGCAGCGCCAGCACGCGCCCCGGCCAGCCCGGCGGCGCCAGCGCGCAGACGGCGCCGATCAGTCCGCACGCCACCGCAAGCGCGGAGGGCGCGGGGCTGTGCCACAAGCTCCAGTCCGGCGCGGTCAGCCAGCTCATCACGGCCATCAGACCGGAGGTGAGTGCATGCGCGGCGTACAGCAGCAGGTCCAGCGGCAGCACGATGGCCGTCAGGACCAGCGGTGTGACCAGAAGGCTGATGACCGGAATGGCCAGCAGATTGGCCAGCGGTGCGAGCAACGACACGCGGCCGAACAGTGCCAGCGTGAGCGGCGCAAGGCCGAGCGTGATCGCCGCCTGCGCGCGCAGCCATGCGTGCAGTGCCTGGCCTTCGCCCGCTTCCCCGGAGGCCGCATGGAACAGCAGCGCCACCGCGCCGAACGACAGCCAGAAGCCGGCATCGATCACCGCCAGCGGATGCAGCACGAGCACGGCGCACAGGGCGAGCGCCAGCGCATCCACCACCGCGGCACCCCGTCCCGACCACAGCATGAGCACGCCCACGGCAAGCATGACCAGCGTGCGCTGCGCCGGAATGCCGAAGCCCGCCAGTACGCAGTAGCCGGTGGCCGCCACCAGGCCGGCAATCAGCCCGGCGCGCTGCGCGGCACAGCGCAGCGCCAGGGCCGGCAGCCGCCGCCAGCCAGCCCCGATGAGCGCGGCGACCAGGGCCGCCACCATGGTGACATGCAGACCCGAGATCGACACCAGATGCGTCAGCCCGGCGCGTTCGAACAGATCCCACTGTGCCGGCGATATGGCGCGCTGTTCGCCGATGGCCAGCGCCACCAGCACTCCGGCCCATGGCAGTGCAGCGTCGTCCTCCGCCAGCACGCGCTCGAAGCGCTCGCGCACCCGCTCGCGCAGTCGCTGCACGGCCGGGCCCCAGCCATCGGCCTCGCGTTGCAGCATGCGTTGCGCGGCGCGGTCGGCACCCGTGGCGCGGACATGGCCGGTGGCGCCGATGCCGCGCGCGAACAGCCAGCCTTCGTAATCGAAGCCGTGAGGATTCATGTTGCCATGCGGCCGCTTCAGTCTTACCCGCAACTGCCAGCGACTGCCGGCCGGCACCGGCGGACGGGAAAAGGCTTCGCTGCTGCCCGGCTGGCCATGCTCGCCGCGCGCCCCGTCATACCAGTTCAGCGCGATGCGGCGCGGCACACCGACCGGGCCCGCCTCGACATCGAACTCGAAGCGCAGGCCGCGCTCGATGCGCAAGGGCAGGCTGCTCACGATGCCAGTCACGTCCACGTCCACTCCTTCGAGCGCGGGCTGCACGCGGTCGGCCACGTGCAGATGTCCCCAGTACAGCGCGCCGGCCCAGGCGCAGACCACCAGTGCGGCAAAGGTCGCCAGCGGCCGCAGGGACGGCGTCCATCGCGCCAGCGCCAGTGCGGCAAGGCAGGCGCACGAGGCCGCCGCAAGCAGCAGCGCCGGTTGCGGCAGAGCGGGCATGCGCGATGCGGCGAAGCAGCCGCAGAGCATGGCCAGCGCCAGGACGGACAGGGGAGACATGCGCCAATTATGCCGAATGAATTGCCGGTCGGCGAACCATGCCGGCATGGCGCTGTCTGCCTGCCGCGACCGTCCGCTGCCCGGGCGTGCCACACTGGATTACTGTAGCGGCACAGCGTCGCCTTCCATGCCGCGCCTCCGACCCATCGATGAAGAAGCTGATACGAAGTCATCTGCCCGACAGCGAAAGCCTGCGCCGCAACCGCCTGTTCGCCCCCTTTGCCGACTGGCTGGGCCACCCTCGCCTGTGGCACCTGAACCGGCACAGTTGTGCCGGCGGCGTGGCGATCGGCCTGTTCGCCGGTCTCATTCCCGGTCCGATGCAGATGCTGGGCGCGGCGCTGCTGGCGGTCCTGTTCCGGGTGAACCTGCCGCTGGCGGTCATCCTCACGGTCTACAGCAATCCGCTCACCATCGTTCCGCTGTACGCGGTGGCGTGGGCTTTCGGACGGGCGGTGATGCCGCTGTTCGGCATGACCTTGCCGGCCGGCGCGCATTTCCATGCGCCGGACATTGCGGACGATGCCGGCGTCTCCGGCTGGCTGCGGGCCATGGTCGACTGGTTCCTCGCGCTCGGCGAACCGCTGCTGATAGGACTGCCGCTGCTCGCCGTGACGCTGGCACTTGCCGGCTACGTGATGGTGCGCGTGGCCTGGCGCTGGCATCTGGTGCGCGCCTGGCGACAGCGCGCGCGTCGGCGAGGCCTGGGGTGACGATGCAACTCGGGCGCTTTTCCCGGCACTCGACCGCCGCAACACGGGTCTGAATGCGCAGCGAACCCCGGCCATCGGTCATCGGCCGGGGACAACAGGGAGGATCGTCCGGGTGAAGCGAAAGCACGACCAACCGTCCGTCGCGGCCCGCGCCGCCCGGTTGCGCCAGCGCAGCCGGCCAGCGGCAAGGTGGGCCCAGGCCTGCGCCATCGTCTCCGGCCTGCTGCCGGCCGCCGCGCAGGCGCTGATCCACGGCGAACCGACACCGTCGGTGGCCGTGGCCACGGTGGAACTGGTGGTCGAACAATGGATCTGGCACGGCTCGACGCGCGGCATCGTATCCGGGCGCAACGAATGCAGTGCGGTGGTGGTCGGCCGCGCGCCGCTGACCGTTCTGACCGCCGCGCATTGCCTGCGCGACGCGCGACTGGATCCGGGCAACGGACTGCCGGTGCTCCGCCTGCAGGGTGGCGCCACGGTGCTGCCGCCATTGCGTCATGCGGTGTACCGCCGCTTCGAGGACGTCGACGCCAATCTGGCGCGCGATGTCGCGGTACTGGTGTTCGATGGCGACGCGCCGGACGAACTGGGTCTGATGCCGCTGGCCGACCACGTCGACGACGACCGGGCCATGCTGTGCGGCTACGGGCGCGGCTATACCGACAAGCCGCTGCGCCAGCCGCGCTGCGCGGTAAAGCCCCTGCTTGCCGCGAGCGACGATTTCTACCGCTTCGTGCCACAGCAGTACGAAACGCTGGATCCGCTGTTGCACCTGCAGTTCCGTGCCCAGTTCGAAGCCAAGCACGCGGTGGTCGAGCCGGCCTGGGCCCTGCTCGCGGTCAATCGGGTCGAGGACGGACAGTATCGCGTCGCCCTGCCCATGCCGACGCGCGGCGATTCCGGTGGCCCGTGGATCGTGACCGATCGCGATGGCCGGCGCGGCGTGTTCGCGCTCACCAGTTTCGTCGAAACCTTCTACCGCAAGAACAAGCAATGGACCTTCTTCAATGACAGCCCCGGCCCGCTCAGCGATTTTCCGTATGCCGCCTATGGCGTGCGGCTGGACACGCCGGAGGCGCGCGCGCTGATCACGCGGGCCCGCGCGCTGGGCGCGGACATCCGTTCGCTGGACGGCGACGCCACGCGGCGCGCCGACGCTGGCGGCGCGCGCTGATCAGGCCCCCGGGTCTGCTGACACTGGATCGCGCGCCGCGCTCACGCTGCCATCGGCCAGGCGCACGATGCGATCGGTACGCGCCGCCAGCCTCTCGTCATGGGTGACGATGACGAAGCTGGTGCCGCGCGAGCGGCTCAACTGCAGCATGAGCTCGAATACCGCATCGGCGGTACGGCTATCCAGGTTGCCGGTGGGTTCGTCGGCGAGCACGCAGGCCGGTTGCGTCACCAGCGCGCGCGCGATGGCCACGCGCTGGCGTTCGCCGCCCGACAGTTCGCCCGGCTGATGTTCCACCCGGTGCGCCAGCCCGACTTCGCTCAGCATGGCCGCCGCCGCCGTGCGCGCCTGGTCGCGGCTCTGGCGGCGGATCAGCAGCGGCATCGCGACATTGTCCAGCGCGGAAAACTCGGCCAGCAGATGATGGAACTGGTAGACGAAGCCCAGCGCGCGATTGCGCAGTTCGCCGCGCGCGGCCTCGCCGAGCGTGGAATAGTCCTGGCCGAGCAGCGACACGCTGCCGGTGCTCGGCACATCCAGGCCGCCGAGCAGATGCAGCAGCGTGCTCTTGCCGGATCCGCTGGCGCCGACCACCGCAACGCGCTCGCCGCGCGCAACGTCCAGGTCTATGCCGCGCAGCACCGGCACCTCGACCTTGCCCTGATGGAATACCTTGCCCAGGGCGCGGCAGCTCAGCACGATGTCACTCATAGCGCAGCGCCTCCGCCGGCTGCACGCGCGAAGCGCGCCAGCTCGGGTAGAGCGTGGCCAGCAAGGTGAGCAGGCCGCCCATCACGGTGACCGTGATCACGTCGGACAGCAGGATTTCCGACGGCAGTTCGGGAATGAAATACACCTCGGACGACCACAGCGACACGCCGGCGATCTTCTCTATCGCCGGCACCACCACGTCCAGATTGCCCGCCAGCAGCAGACCGCCCGCCACCCCCAGCAGCAGGCCGAAGCCGCCGATCACCGCGCCCTGCACCACGAATACCTTCATCATGCTGGCCGGGCTGGCGCCCAGCGTGCGCAGGATGGCGATGTCGGCCTGCTTGTCGGTCACCACCATGATGAGCATGGACACGATGTTGAACGCCGCCACCGCGACGATGAGGGACAGGATGATGAACATCATGTTCTTCTCGATCGCCACCGCGCGGAAAAAATTCGCGTGCTGGCGGGTCCAGTCGCCCACCAGCAGATCCTGGCCGGCGAAGGCGTCCTGCAGCGCGCGCGCCACGCGCGGCGCGTCGAACAGATCGGTCACGCGCAGACGCACGCCGGACACGCGATCCTCCATGCGGTACAGCGCCTGCGCGTCCTGCATGTGGATCAGCGCCAGGCTGGCGTCGTACTCGTAATGGCCGGCCTCGAACACGCCGACAACGGTGAACTGCTTGAGTCGCGGCAG
Source organism: Methyloversatilis thermotolerans (assembly GCF_000372885.1). GTDB lineage: Bacteria > Pseudomonadota > Gammaproteobacteria > Burkholderiales > Rhodocyclaceae > Methyloversatilis > Methyloversatilis thermotolerans. The sequence continues at coordinate 4,085,628 of NZ_KB889967.1, read as the reverse complement.
CACGGCGGCCGGGGTCACCAGTCCCTGTGGCGCGATCAGCGTCACCTTGTCGCCCGGCCTCACCTGCAGCGCGCGCGCCAGTTCGATGCCCAGCACGATGCCGAATCCGCCCGGCTGCAGGTCGGTGAGCCGGCCGGCGCGCATGTGCTGCGCGAAATCGGCCACCTGATCCTCGGCTGCGGGCAGCACGCCGCGCACCATGGCGCCGCGCACCGTCTGGTCGAAGGACAGCATGGCCTGTTCGCTGACATAGGGTGCTGCCGCCTTCACGTCCGGATTCTTCAGCGCCGCGTCGGCCACCTGCTGCCAGCCCGTCAGTTCGTTGTCCCAGCCAGTGATCTGGATGTGCGATGCCACGCCGAGGATGCGCGTGCGCAATTCCTTCTGGAAGCCGTTCATCACGGACAGCACGGTGATCAGTGCCGCGACACCGAGCGCCAGCCCGAGCGTGGAAATGAGCGAAATGAAGGAAATGAATCCATTTCGCCGTTTGGCCCGCACATAGCGCAGGCCGAGCAGGATTTCGTAGTTCATGGGGACGGCAGTGTAAGAGACAAGTGGCAAGAAACACGACACCGGGCGCAACATGCCGTGGACGCCTCTGCCCCGGTTCCGCTCCCTGCCCGCCTTCCCCGCCTGCTGTCCAGGCGCGTTGAAGCTTGCATCCTGACGCCTGCAACTTAGAATCCGCGCATGTCCCTGCATCTGGTCCTGCCCGGCCTGCTCTGGCCGTCCTCCTCGACGATCCCTCCTCCACGCACGCCCGCGCTGGCGCTGCTGCTGGGCCGCGGCACGCGTTCGCGCCGCGCTGCGCGGGCACCGGAAGCGCTGCTGGCAGGACTTTTCGGGCTGGACGATGCGGCTCCACTGGCCGCGCTGCGCCGCGCGGGTCTGGGCGAAGAGCCGGATCGTCGCTGCTGGCTCGCTGCCGACGCCCTCCATCTGCGCTTCGCGCGCGACGCGCTCATGCTCACGGACCGGCCGGACGTGGCGCCTGACGCGCAGGAGGCGAGCGCGCTCGCCGCATCGTGGAATGCGCATTTCGCCAGCGTGGGCTGGCTGCATCTGCCGGCCGGCGGCCATGGCCATCTTGCGCTGCTTGAACCGATGGAAGTGGACACGGTGCCCCCCGGCGCCGCGCTCGGGCGCAAGCTCGATGCATCCATGCCCGGCGGACGCGATGCGCCCCGGCTCAGACAGTGGATGAACGAAACCCAGATGCTGTTGCACGGCCATCCGGTCAATGTCGAGCGCGAAGAAGCCGGCCGCCCGACCATCAACAGCCTGTGGTTCTGGGGCGCGGGTGCGCTGCCGGTCAGCGCGGCGGCACCCTGCCTGCAACTGTGGGCGGACGATGCGCTGGCACATGGCCTCGCCATGGCCGCCGGCTTGCGCGCCGCGCCGCTGCCGGAACGACCGGACGTGGCGCTGCAGGAGGGCAATATGGTGCTGCTGCAGGATGCGCTGCCCCCCGCGCTGTATCTCGATGCGGACGCGTGGACGCGCGCGGTGGAGGCGCTCGATGCGCGCTGGATCGCCCCGGCATTGCAGGCATTGCGGCGCGGCGATGTGCAGTCGGTCACCGTCACGCTGAGCGGCGACGACGGCGTGCTCGCCTGCACCACCGAACGCCGCGACCTGTGGAAGCTGTGGCGCCGCCCGCACCCCCTGGCCCCTGGCCCCTGGCCCCTGGCCTCCAGCCTCTAGCCCCCGGAATCGTGACCCTCATCCTGAACCGCCCCATCCCGCCACGCAGCTACGCCCTGCTCGAACAGCAGGGCGTGCATCCGCTGCTGGCACGTCTGTATGCCTCGCGCGGCGTGCAGGACCGCAGCCAGATCGACTATTCGCTGAAGGCCCTGCTGCCGCCCGATCTGCTCACCGGCGCGCACGACGCGGCGCAGATGCTGGCCGATGCGATCGAAGCCGATGCGCGGCTGCTCATCGTCGCCGACTACGACTGCGACGGCGCAACCGCGTGCGCGGTGGGCATGCGCGCGCTGCGCGCCATGGGCGCCAACGTGAGCTATCTGGTGCCCAACCGCTTCGAGTACGGTTACGGGCTGACGCCGGAAATCGTCGACCTGGCTGCGCATGCCGAACCGGACATCATCATCACGGTGGACAATGGCATCGCCAGCGTGGAAGGTGTGGCGCGCGCCAACGAACTGGGCATGTCGGTGCTGGTGACCGATCACCATCTGCCGGGCGAACACCTGCCGCAGGCCGATGTGATCGTGAACCCGAACCAGCCCGGCTGCGAGTTCCCGAGCAAGGCGATCGCCGGTTGCGGCGTCATGTTCTACGTCATGCTGGCCTTGCGTGCCGAACTGCGCCGGCGCGGCGCCTTCGCCGGGCGCGATGAACCCAATCTGGGCATGCTGCTCGATCTGGTCGCTCTGGGTACGGTGGCCGACGTCGTGAAACTCGACCACAACAATCGCGTGCTGGTGACCCAGGGCATGCAGCGCATCCGCTCGGGCAAGCTCACGCCCGGCCTGCGTGCGCTGTTCGCCGCCGCGGGACGCGATCACGCGCACGCCAGCGCCTTCGACCTGGGCTTTGCCATCGGCCCGCGACTGAATGCCGCCGGCCGGCTGTCCGACATGTCGCTCGGCATCGAATGCCTGATCACCGACGACTTCGCGCGCGCGCTCGGCCTCGCCCAGCAGCTCGACGCGATGAACCGCGAGCGGCGCGAGATCGAACAGGGCATGCAGGAGGAAGCGACCGCCCAGCTCGCCGGGGTGGACGTGGGGGAATCGAAATCGCTGGCCTTGTTCCATCCGGAGTGGCACCAGGGCGTGATCGGCATCGTCGCGTCACGCATCAAGGAAAGGGCGCACCGTCCGACCATCGCCTTCGCGCGCGGCAACGAGGGCGAAATCAAGGGCTCCGGCCGCTCGATACCGGGCCTGCACCTGCGCGACGCGCTCGATCTGGTATCCAAGCGCGAACCGGGGCTGCTCATCCGCTTCGGCGGTCACGCGATGGCGGCCGGGCTGACGCTGCGCGAGCATGATTTCGAGCGCTTCCGGGCCGCCTTCGAACAGGCGGTGACCGACATGGTGGAACCTTCCGCCCTCACCCGCACCATAGAAACCGATGGCGCGCTCGAAGCGTCGCTGATGAACCTGCAGGCGGCCATCCTGATCGAGGCGGAAACCTGGGGCCAGGGCTTCCCGCCGCCGGTATTCGCGGATCGCTTCGAAGTGCGCAACCAGCGGCTGCTGAAGGACAAGCATCTGAAACTGCTGCTTGCCAAGGACGGCCAGACCTTCGACGCCATCTGGTTCAACCGCGCCGAACCACTGCCCGGCGAGGTGACCGCCGCCTACCGGCTGGACATCAACGAATACCAGGGCGTGCGCCGCGTGCAACTGATGGTGGAGCACGCGGAACCGGCCTGAGCTTGACCCGGCGCAGCGCGAGTCCTGTGTCGTGAAACGTAACCTTGCCGCCTGAAGCTTCAGTCTTGAATCTTTCCGGGTCAGCGCAACCGGCCATCCGGTCGTTGCTGAATGCACGATGACCCGGATCGAAAAGGAGCCCCCCGTGTCGCACGATAGATTCTTCCGCCGCGAAATGAGCCGCCGCGACTTCCTGTGGCTGTCCGGCATCGCCGGCGCCGGCGTGGTCCTGCCGCAACTGTCCGGCTGCGCCACCGATCCCATCACCGGCCAGCAGGTGCTGGTCGGGCTGTCGGAACAGGACGAGATCGCACTCGACCGCAAGCAGTCGCCGCAGCAGTTCTCGGCCGACTATGGCGCGATCCAGGATCCGGAACTGAACCGCTATGTGAATGACGTCGAACTGTCGCTGGCGAAGAACACCCACCGGCCGGAAGTGCCGTACAGCGCGCGCGTCGTGAACGCGAACTACATCAACGCCTACACCTTTCCCGGCGGCAGCATGGCCTGTACCCGCGGCATCCTGCTCGAACTGGACAGCGAGGACGAACTGGCGGCGCTGCTCGGCCACGAAACCGGCCACGTGAATGCGCGCCACAGCGCGAAACAGGCGGGACGCGGCATGATCGCCCAGGCCGGCGCAATGGCGGTGAACGTGGCGGTCGCCATGTCGGACTATCGCGGCGCGGCCCCGCTGGCCAATATCGCCAGCCAGGTCGGCGCCAGCGCCCTGCTGGCCGGCTATTCGCGCGCCGACGAGAGGCAGGCCGACGCACTGGGTCTGGATTACATGACGCGCGCCGGCTACAACCCGGACGGCATGGTGGACCTGATGGACATGCTGCGCAGCCAGAACAAGAGCCAGCCCAGCATGCTGCAGACCATGTTCTCGTCGCATCCGATGTCGGACGAACGCTATGCCACGGCGCAACGCGAGGCGACCGACGCCTACGGCAGCTTCCGCGGCAACAAGCTCAAGCGCGAGCGCTACATGGACAACACGGCCCGGCTGCGCAGGATCGCACCCGCCGTCCAGGCGCAGCAGGAAGGCGAGTCGCTGATGGCGAAGAAATCGCTCGACGAAGCGGAATCGCGCTTCGCGCAATCGCTCAAGCTGGCGCCGGACGACTATTGCGGCAATGTGCTGATGGGCAAGTGCCTGCTGGCGCAGAAGCAATATGCCGACGCCGACCGGCATTTCGCGCGCGCGTCCGAAATCTACCCCGGCGAAGGGCAGGCCATGTACCAGCGCGGTGTATCGAAACTGGCCCTGGGCCGCGGCCCGGAAGCGCTGGCCGCATTCAATGCCTACGACAAGGTGCTGCCCGGCAATCCGACCACGCTGTTCCTGAAGGGCGTGGCTTACGAAACCATGCAGGACCGGCGCGCCGCCAGCCAGCATTACGCCGCCTACATCCGCAGCGGCAACAAGGATGCGCAGGCGCAATTCGCCTACCAGCGCCTGCAGGCCTGGGGCGCGGTCAAGAAATAGGACGCATCGGGAAACAGAACACCGTGTCGCGTGCGCGGCGGCGCAGGCAACGATATGGCCTCCAGCGTGCCGGCCCCGTTCCTGTCCGCCACCGCGGACACGCCGGCCCGCCCCTCCCTCACCAGTCTTCCGCGGCTGTTCCCGGCGCGGCCAAAGGCCGGAGGACAGCACCATCGGGACGCCCTCGGCATCGCGGAAACGGCCTTCTGCGGGCGCACGTCGCCGCATGATCCTGGTTGCAGCGCGCCTTGTGGCCGCGGACGGTCGAGGTTAGCATCCTCGCGCGCGAGGTGTGTGCGTGAGCGGACTACCGCCCGCGGTGGCGCACGCATGACGCGACCACAACCACGAGGAGGAAAACCATGTCTGAACAGAAGAACATGCAGCCGGCCCGACGCAGTTTCCTGGCCAAGGCTGCCGGCACTGCAGCCGGTACCGCAGCCGTCGCGTTCCCGAGCATTTCAGTCGCACAGTCCCCGATCACGCTTCGCTTCCAGTCGACCTGGCCGGCCAAGGACATCTTCCACGAATTCGCCCAGGACTACGCCAGGCTGGTCAATGACATGTCCGGCGGGCGGCTGAAGATCGAGGTGCTGCCGGCCGGCTCGGTGGTGAAGGCTTTCGATCTGCTGGATGCGGTGAACAAGGGCACGCTGGATGGCGGCCACGGTGTGATCGCCTACTGGTACGGCAAGAACTCGGCGCTGGCGCTGTGGGGCTCCGGCCCGGCTTTCGGCATGGACGCGAACATGCTGCTCGCGTGGCACGAATTCGGCGGCGGCAAGGCGCTGCTGGACGAGATCTACAAGAGCCTGAACATGGACGTCGTGTCCTACATGTACGGCCCGATGCCGACCCAGCCGCTGGGCTGGTTCAAGAAGCCGGTCACCCGGATAGAGGACATGAAGGGCCTGAAATACCGCACGGTCGGCCTGTCCATCGACGTGTTCACCGATCTGGGCGTATCGGTGAATGCGTTGCCCGGCGGCGAAATCGTGCCAGCCATGGACCGCGGGCTGCTCGACGCGGCGGAATTCAACAATGCCGCGTCCGACCAGGTTCTCGGCTTCCCGGACGTATCCAAGGTGTGCATGCTGCAGAGCTTCCACCAGGCCTCGGAACAGTTCGAAATCCTGTTCAACAAGAAGCGTCTCGATGCGCTGCCCGCTGACCTGCGTGCCATCATCAACAGCGCGGTGCCGGCGGCATCCGCCGAAATGTCCTGGAAGGCGATCGACCGCTATTCCACCGCCTACCAGGAAATGCAGGAAAAGCAGGGCGTGAAGTTCTACAAGACGCCCGACTCCATCCTGAAGGCGCAACTCGCCGCCTGGGACAAGGTTTCCGCCAAGAAGGCCGAAGAGAATCCGATGTTCAGGAAGGTGCTGGAATCGCAACGCGCCTTCGCTCGTCGCACGGCCAAATGGCAGAACGACACCACGGTCAATTTCAAGATGGCCTACGACCACTTCTTCTCGAAGAAGGGCTGAAGCAGAAGCCCGTCGCCGACCGGCGCCTCCAAAAGGGGCGCCGGTTTCCCATCCGCTCTCTGAAGAACGGGCGACCACCCGCGCCCGCACACGGCCATGCAGAAATTCCTACTCGGCGTCGATCGCCTGAACACATTCATCGGTCACGCCTTCGCGTGGACCATCGTCGCGCTGACCCTGCTCATCACCTGGGAGGTGTTTTCGCGCTACGTGTTGAACAGCCCGCATGCCTGGGTGTTCGACGCGACGTACATGCTGTACGGCACACTGTTCATGATGGCCGGCGCCTACACGCTGGCCACCTCAGGCCATGTGCGCGGCGACGTGCTGTACGGTTTCTTCCGGCCACGCACACAGGCCACGCTGGACCTCATCCTGTATTTCGTGTTCTTCGTGCCCGGCGTGGTCGCGCTGTGCTGGGCGGGCTGGCACTTCTTCACCGAATCGATGGCGATACAGGAGCGTTCGTCGGTGACATCCGACGGCCCGCCGGTCTATCCGTTCAAGTTCATCATTCCATTCGCCGGCGCAGCCCTGCTGCTGCAGGGTGCGGTGGAAATCCTGCGCTGCATCGTCTGCCTGCGCGACGGTGAATGGCCGTCGCGCACACACGACGTCGAGGAAGTCGATGTCGACAAGCTGCGCCACATGGTGCACGCCGATCTGCCGGAAGGTGAAGCGGGAGCCGCCAAATGAGGAAGGAACTGCGCTTCGGCTTCGGCCTGATGGCCCTCATCATCGCGGCCACCGCCGTCCTCATGCCGGCGCCGTCGGACTGGACCGGCGGCCACCTTGGCCTGCTCATGCTGGCGCTGGTGGTGGTGGCCATCATGCTGGGCTTCCCGACCGCCTTCACGCTGATGGGCATGGGCGTCATCTTCGCGTGGCTCGCCTATCGCATGCAGAACGCCGAACTGGCGACCCAGCAGACGCTGGACCTGATGGTGCAGCGCGCCTATTCGGTCATGACCAATGACGTGCTCATTTCCATCCCGCTGTTCGTATTCATGGGCTATCTGGTCGAGCGCGCAAACCTGATCGAAAAGCTGTTCAAGAGCCTGCATCTGGCCATGGCGCGCCTGCCCGGCTCGCTCGCGGTGGCCACGCTGGTGACCTGCGCCATTTTCGCGACCGCCACCGGCATCGTCGGTGCCGTCGTGACGCTGATGGGTCTGCTGGCATTGCCGGCCATGCTGCGCGCCGGCTACAGCGTGCGGCTTTCGGCCGGCGTGATCACGGCGGGTGGTTGCCTCGGCATCCTGATCCCGCCCTCGGTCATGCTCATCGTGTATGGCGCGACGGCCGGCGTATCGGTGGTGAAGCTGTATGCCGGTGCGTTTTTCCCCGGGCTCATGCTGGCAGGGCTGTACATGCTGTATGTCATCCTGATGGCGAAGCTGAAACCGGACACGGCACCGCCCCTGCCGGACGCGGAACGTCAGGTCGAACTGCCGCCCTCGCTCGCCCGCGTTGCGCGCGACCATGGCCGACGTGCCCTGCCCGCGCTGATCGCGGCGCTGAAAGGACCGCGCAACGCGGATACCAGCGCCGGCACTCTGCTGCGACAACTGTTCGTCACCCTGCTCCCGCTGATCGCGGTGGCGCTGGCGCTGGTCGCGGTACACGGCAATCTCACGCGCCCGGCGGCGGTGGAGGACGCGCTGCCGGACGGTCTGCAATCCTTCGACAGCGACTATTCCGGGGGCGAACTGGCCGAGCCGCCTGCGGCTGAAGAAAGTGGATTGCAGGAGCCGCCCGCAGACGACGGCGGGCTGCAGGAACCGCCGTCGTCCGACGGAGGCCTGACCGAGCCACCTGCCGACGGCACGGACCTGGCGGAGCCGCCGGGCGCCACGACGGCGCCGGATGAGCCCTCCCCCTCACTGAGCGAACCGTCCGCCGCCGATGGCGCCGCCACCGCGGTGCCATCCGAACGGCCGGCACCGCCCGGCTTCTGGATCGCGGTGGCCGTCTGCGCCGCCCTGCTGCTGGGCTACTACGCGCTGCTGAGCTTCGAGCGGCTGGAAATATTCAAGATGCTGCTGTCGTCCTTCTTTCCGCTCGCCGTGCTCATCCTGGCCGTGCTGGGCACCATCGTGTTCGGGCTGGCGACGCCCACCGAGGCGGCGGCGGTCGGCGCCTTCGGCGGCGCCCTGCTGGCCGCAGCCTATGGTCGGCTCAATTTCGGCGTGGTCAAGGAGTCGGTGTTCCTGACCGCCAAGACCTCGGCCATGGTGTGCTGGCTGTTCGTCGGCAGCGCCATCTTCTCGGCCGCCTTCGCGCTGCTGGGTGGTCAGGAACTGGTGGAGAAGTTCGTGCTGTCCATGGATCTGACGCCGATACAGTTCATGATCCTTGCGCAGTTCATCATCTTCGTGCTGGGCTGGCCGCTGGAGTGGACGGAAATCATCGTCATCTTCATGCCCATCTTCATCCCGCTGCTCGCCCACTTCAACATCGATCCGCTGTTCTTCGGCCTGCTGGTGGCCATCAATCTGCAGACCGCCTTCCTGTCGCCGCCGGTGGCGATGTCGGCCTTCTACCTGAAGGGCGTGGCACCGCCTCATGTGACGCTGAATGAAATATTCGCCGGCATGCTGCCCTTCATGGGCATACAGGTGATCGCGCTCATCCTGCTCTATCTGTTCCCCGGCATCGGCATGTGGCTGCCGAACTATCTGTACAACTGACAGCACCGGCACAGACGAAGGAACCCACGGCGCGCAAGCGCCGTGGGTCTTTTCAGACCCTAGAATGCTCACGATGCTCTCCGCCGAACACACCCGCCTGCTCATCCGCCTGCGCTGGACCGCCTTCGGACTGATCGCCGGCGCCTATGTGCTGGCTTTCTTCCACCGCACCGCGCCCGCCGCCATCGCCGCCGAACTGGCGCGCGATTTCCAGGTCGGCCCCGCGTCGCTGGGCATACTGGCGTCCAGCTATTTCTGGATCTACATGGTGATGCAGATCCCGACCGGCGTGCTGGCGGACACGCTGGGACCGCGGCGCATCGTCGCCCTCGGCGGCGTGATCGCCGGCATCGGTTCCATCCTGTTCGCGCTGGCCGACGGCCTGGGCGGTGCGCTGGCCGGTCGCACGCTGGTGGGGCTGGGCGTGTCCTTCCCCTTCATCGCCCTGCTCAAGATCAATGCCGCCTGGTTTCCGGAAAACCGCTTCGCGACGCTCAATGGCATCACCATGTTCATCGGCAATATGGGCGCGGCGAGCGCGGCCTTGCCACTGGCATGGATCGTGGCCCACGTGTCGTGGCGCACGGTATTCGTGGCGCTTGGCCTGCTGTCCATGCTGATCGCTCTGCTCACCTGGCTGCGCGTGCGCGACCGACCGGAGGATGCCGGCTTGCCGACCCTGCGCGAACTGGACGGCAAACCGGCACATCCGCCCATGCCGGTCGGCGACTGGAAGCTTGGCCTGAAACACGTGGCATCGAACCGCGCAAGCTGGCCCGGCCTGTTCGTGAATGCCGGCATTGCCGGCACCCTGTTTTCCTTCGCAGGTCTGTGGGGCGTGCCCTATCTCATGACCGTGCACGCGCTGCCGCGCGCTGTCGCCGCGCAGCATACGACCCTTGTTCTGGTCATGTTCGCGTTCACCTGCCTGGGTGTGGGTCGCCTGTCCGATCTGCTGCAGCGGCGCAAGCCTGTCATGCTGGGGTTCGGTGTGCTCTATCTGGTGGGTTGGCTGCCATTCGCGATCGGAGGGACGCTGCCACTGTGGGCGAGCTATGCCGCATGTGCGGTGATCGGCATTTCGGCCTCTTCGTTCTCGCTCACCTGGGCCTGCGCGAAGGAGGTGAACCCGCCGGCGCTGTCCGGCATGGCGACCAGCCTGGTCAATACCGGCTGCTTCCTGGGTGCCGCCCTGCTGCAGCCCCTGGTCGGCTGGGTCATCGAACTGCAGTCGCCCTCCATTGCGCATGCCACGCCCGCCGCCATGACGGACGGCATGCGCGTGCTGCTGGCGGCCGCCATCGGCGGTGTGACCGCGATGTTCTTCGTGCGTGAAACAGGCGGCCGCAACCTGACGGAGCGCACCGGATGAATGCACTGATGGGCCTGATGATTCAGGTCATGCTGCCGCTGTCGTTGCTGGTGGCGGCGGGCGGCTGGTGGGCTGCGCGCATGGGCGAGGGACACGACGCCGGCGTGCTGCGCGCGCAACTGAACCGGCTGGTGCTCTATGTGTTCTACCCGGCCATCCTGTTCGCGGTGGCCGCCACCACGCCGATCAGCCTGGATCTGCTGACCGTGCCCTTGCTGGTGGGCATAGGCACGCTGGCCAATGGCGCCCTGCTCTACCTGCTGCTGTGGAAAACCCGGCTCGGAGCCGGCCTGCACGACACCACGCGCGCCGCGCTCATGCTGGGAGGCATGTTCGGCAACACCTTCAATGTCGGGGCTCCGGTGCTGGAGTTCTTCTTCGGCCAGGGTGCGATGCGTTACGCCATCTTCAACGACATGTTCATGACCATGCCGCTGGTGTGGACGCTGGGCGTGTGGATCGCGACCCGGCTCGGCTCACATGCGGAAGGCGAACGGCCCGACGTGCTGCGCACCGTGCTCATGATGCCGCCGATCTGGGCCTTCCTGCTGGGCATGGGGGCGCAGTATGCCGACCTGGCCTATCCGCCACTGGTCCAGGCGGCGCGCTTCATCGGTCAGGCCGCCATTCCGGTCATCATGTTCGTGCTGGGCATGACCATTCCCTGGCGCCGCCTGGTGCCGCGCACCGAAGTGCTGGTGGCGTCCGCGGTCAAGCTGCTGGTGGCGCCGCTGCTGGTGTGGGGGCTCGTGCACCTGGTGTCCGGCTCGCCCAACGAGGCGCAGCGTGCCTCGCTGGTCGAATGCGCCACACCCACCTTCATGACGTCGCTGTTGCTGGCCGAGCGTTTCCGCATCGACGCCGCCGCATCCGCGTTGCTCATCGGCTGGAGCACCCTGCTGTTCTGGCTGTCACTGCCCCTGCTGCTGAGCCTCGGCCTGTTCGGCTGATGCGCTGACGCTTGCCTCGTGCGGCCGGGCGCGTTCGATCACCGCGCCGGCGATGCGCCGACCCAGCGTCAAGCCGTCCTCGTTGTCGTGCCGGAAGTGGATGCCACCATACAGGCGCGACATGGCCGCCTGTTCCGCCTGCGCATTGAAGCGTGCCGCCCGGTCCGGCATGTAGTGGCCGAGCACCCGGCCGGCAGCACCGCTGGTGGCGGCATGCCCGGACACATAGCCGGGAAAGGGGGGCGTCAGGATGGCCGGCTTGTAGTCCACACCGAGCAACTGCTTCGCGGCAGTGACCGGGCGCACCGACCAGTAGTAGTACTTCACGTCCCACGCGACGATGAATACGTCGGCCATGGCCATGTTCAGATCGGCGAACAGATCCAGCGCCTGCCTCGCATCGGCGAGCGGCCGCTCGGCCAGCGCATCGAGCGCGATCTGGTTCCAGTGACCGGGAGGCGTGACCGAGCCGTGCCCGTCCACCCAGTGTTCGGCGATCGCCCGCTGTTCCGGCGTCAAGGCACGCTGCACATCGATCACCTCCTGCAGGTCCTTCAGGTAGGCGGGTGAGCCGTAGCGCGGCGGCACCGGACGCAAGGCATCAAGGTCCTGGGGCACCCATGTGCGCCAGAGCGGCGCGAAGGGCTCGGACGGCGGGAAGTAGAAGTACTGCGGCGTCGGCTCCCAACTGCCCGGGCCGTAGTAGCGTCCTTCACCGTACCACTGCAGTCGCACGCCGTTCCAGCCGTGCTGCGCGCCATCCGAATCGCCATAGGCAACGAGCTGTCGCCCCACCTCGTAGCCGAGTGACAGCGCGCGCGCGCTCGCCTCGTCCGGCTTGTCGCGCGCGTGTCCGCGATGGCGGGCGGCCAGTTCGAACACGATGCGATCGAAGGCGCGCTCTTCGGCGTTGAACAGATAGCCGAGCACATGGGCTGCGGCCATGGACTGCGCCAGCGCGACGTCCTCGCCGCAGGTCTGCGCAGCCAGTGCCGCATCGCGCATGGCCACGTGCATCAGCGCCAGCCCGCGCGCCGCGCGCGTCGGCGACGCCTTGTGCTTCACGTGCATGGCAAGCTGCAGCCGCGTCCAGGCCAGACCCGGCGGCTCCTTGTCCCACGCCTTCGCCATGGCGGCCGCTTCGTTGCGCGCCTTGTCCCAGTCGTGGAATACCGATACCGGCATCAGCGCGCGTCCCGCGTGCGCGCCGGCCAGCGTTGCGCATTCTCCGCGCGCGACCTGGGTATCGTGCAGCTCGACCGCATGAGCCGGCGACGCCAGCGCGATCAGCAGGGTGAACATGAGGCCGCCGTGCCGGCGGACTCCATCAAGTGGATTTCTCATTCGGTTTCACTGTGCGGCGGGCAACAAGGCCTCGCGATGAAGAATCCGGGCCAGCGTCCACGCGTCGCGCCGGTCGCCGTCCAGCTCAGCAGGATCGGCACCGCGCGCGATGAGCAGCTTGATGGCGGACGCCTGCGCGCCCAGTACAGCCTGATGCAGCGCCGGACAGGCCGGAGAACCGGCGGAGACCGACGCGCCGGCATCGAGAAGAGAACGCATGACGTCGAGATGGCCGCGCCAGCTCGCCGCGGCCAGCGCGGTGCAGCCATTGTCGTCGACCGCATCGACGCGGGCCCCGGCGCCGATCAACTGATCGACGATGCGCAGATGGCCTTGCGCGGCCGCATTGTGCAGCGGGCGCAACTGGCGTCCCGGCAGCGGTGCGTCGGCCGGGACGCCGGCGAGCAGCAACTGCTTGACGACATAGCCGTCGCCGATGCCGGCGTACTGCACCAGCGCACCGCTGTCCGCCTTCACGCGGGCCGCTTCGAGTGCGTGCCGTGCGGCCTCGCGGTCATCGGCCAGCGCGGGCGCGACCAGCATCGCCACCAGCCATCCCGCCACCACGCGCATGCCATCGGCCCTATTGCGCATGTTCGCCCTCCCCCTGGGCGCTGCTGCCCGCCCACGCCCTCACCTGACGCGCCACCTCGTCCGGACTGCGTCCCAGTCCGGCACGGCGCGTGGCAATGCGGCCATCCGGATGCAGGGCAAAGCGCGCCGGCACGCCGGTCAGGCCCAGCGTGGCGAGCACGCCGGGATTCTGCGCACGCAGCCAGCGCACGTCGCCGAGGCCGACGTAGGCGCTGCGCAGCGCGTCGAACTGTTGCGTCGTCCCCACCACCAGCACCACCACATTGCTGCCGAAGCGTTCGTTCTTCGAGCCCAGCGCATCCAGAAAGCGACGTGCGCTCGGCAGTCCGCCATCGACCACGGCAAGCACCCAGTTGCCGCCCTGACCGAGCTCGCTGCCGGTCACCGGCACGGCATCGGCGTCGAGCGCATCGAAGTCCGGCAGATGAAGCTCCGCGGCACCGGGCGCGGACACCCATGTCAGCGTCGCGGCAAGGGTGACGGAAAGCAGGATCTTGTTCATGACTTTCTCATGGAAGGATGAAGTTGCGCAGTGCGCTGCGCTCGCTGCCGATGCCACGGAACATGTCCGGATCGCTGCCGTCACTCAGCGACTGCGCCTGAGCACGCGCGGCATCGGCGTCGCCGGCATTGCGCTGCACCGCGAAGTGCATCAGACCGACGGTCGCTCCCGCCGGAATGCTCACCGTCCAGGTGGTCGACACATTGTCGCCGCTGATGGCAGCGACCGGTACCAGCGGCGCCGTCGTGCCGGCGAACACGTGGGCCAGCGCCGGATCGCTGCCCGGTGTGCCATCGGTGGTCACCGCATAACGATGGGCGGTGTCCGCGGGGCTGACGACGACACGCGTGGCACTGTCGGAACCCAGGTTCGAGGACAGCGTCACATTGACCGTCGCATCGGTCGTTCCGCGATTGGTGATGAGCTCGATGTAGCGCGCATAGCGACCGGCGGCGGGCACATACAGTCGCCGTACCACCTCGAAGGCGCCCAGTCGCGCCGGTCCGAGCAGCAGTTCGCGACCACCGTTGCGCAGGCTGGCCACCGCGACGCAGGGGAAGTTGCTGCCACCCACGTTCAGCGCATAGGCGGTGTCGTAGGCGTCCCCGCGCCCGTTGTAGCCGCCGTCACCGAGCGTGCCGCTGCACCCGAAATCATAGCGGGAAGTGTCCGGCGAATTGAATGTGTAGCCCATGTTCACCATCTGGCTTACCACCAGATCCAGCGTCGCGCTACCCGCGGTGAGCCGGTCCAGCGTGGCCTGACCGGCATAGCCGCCACCGTTGAGCTGAAGGCGTATCGTACCCAGAGGCAGAACATCGAACCGGTAGCGCCCCTGGGCGTCGGCCAGTGCCGAGGCGAGGAACTCGCCGAACGGTCCGACCGCCGGACCGACCGCATTCACGGTGACATCCGGCAGGGGTTCGCCCGATTCCAGCAGCACCTGCCCGCTGAGCGAGAACACGTCGGGCTCGTCCAGCACCACGTCGATCACCTGACCATCGTTGCGCAGCACGGCGCTGCCGGTCGCGACCAGACCGCTGACCGGATTGCGCGCATAGAGGGTGAGCTCGCCCACCGCGATGCGTTCGGCGACGAAGCGACCGTCCTGGTCTGTCGTGACGTAGCGGTCGAAAGGCAGCGCGGTCGAGCGCAGATACACCTCGGCACCGATCACCGGCGCGCCGCTGCGGTCGCGAACGATGCCACGCACGGTGCCGCTCGGCGGCAGCACCAGATCGCGCGTCTGTACCACTGCGGCATCGGGGAAGCTGCCGCTCGCCTCACCGCGCAGACCATAGCTGTCCTCGAACCCCAGCCGCCAGTCGCCGGCCGGCATGCCCAGCAGACGGTACTGCGCATTCTCGTCCGACAGCGTGCTCACATAAGGTCCTTCCGCGCCGGTCATCACCGATTCGATGAAGACCGATGGCGCTGGCGTGCCATCGGCATAGCGGGTCATGCCCTTGAACACCGAGGCGAGGATGTCCACCGTCACCGGATTCTGGTCGATGATCTCGAAACTTGCTCTGCCGTACTGCGTGCTCACGTCGTACAGCCCGTCCGGCAGGGCGGTGAAGACGACACCCGTCTCGCACACCTCGTCCGCGTAACTCGCGCCGATCGGCAGCGTCGTGGCTTGCGCGGCCGCCAGCCCGAGCTCGCCACCGCCGCCGCCATTCAGCGAGAAGCTGCACAGACCGTCGATCGGCAGCCCGTCCGCGGCACGCACGGTCACCGTGGCGCGCGCCGACGGCAGCGCCAGCGCCAGATCCTGCGTCAGTTCCTGCAGGTCGGTCGCGAGCTGCACCGCCTGCTCGGTCGAGAACAGCGCGCCGCGCAGCCAGTACTCGACCTGCAGACGCAGCGGACGACCGACCGGCAGATTATCGAAGCGGAAGCGCCCCTCGGCGTCGGTGTTGGCACCCATGCTGGTTTCCCAGCCGCGCAGATCGTCATAGATGTAATAGGCGGTCACCCAGGCATCGGCGATCGGCACACCGGTGGTCGAGCGCAGCACGCCGCTCACCGCGCCGCGGCCGGCCAGCGTGATGTCGACCGTATTCGCGGTTTCGGACGACAGCGTGACCGTGCGCTGGTTGCCGACCGAGTTGTACGGGTCCTGCACCGAGAACACCAGCGCCTCGCCGGCCGGCAGCACGATGCCGCTGAAGCGGCCGTCGAACCCGGTGGCAAATCCGGTGAGGTAGGCACGGTCGGACGCGCGATACACCTCCACCGACATCGACACCTGGAAGGGCATGCCTGCCGCCGTGAAGATGCCGCCGGACACCTGCGCCCCCTGCAACAGCAGCGTCAGTGGCAAGGTCTGGCCGTCCTGCGGCTGCACCTGACGCGTGACCGCGACCAGACTGCTGCCCGGATGCTGCGCCCGCACGGACACCGTGTCGCCATAGGTCGTCAGCGACAGCGTCTGGCTGGTGGAACTGCCGCCGGCAAACAGCACCGGCCCTTCGGTACGGCTGCCCAGCGCGTCCGTCACCGTGAGGTAGAGCGAGGACGGTACCGACAGCGATGCGCCGACCGTCACCTGCACATCAAGGCGTGCCTGCGACTGCAGCCGCAGCGCGTGGCTGCGGATCTGACCGGCCTCATCCAGCGTCGCACGCTCGCTGATGAGCACGCGTGCGGCATCGCTGCTGAGCACCTTGAGATCGTATTCCGCCAGCGGCACCGCCGGGAAGCTGAACTGGCCGATGCTGTCGGTCAAGGTGCGCACCCGCATGAGCCCGTCTCCGGTCTGCAGTTCGACCGGCTGGCCGACGGCCGGCGTCACGCCATCCGCGCGCACCAGCGTGCCGCGCACGACGCCGCCACCGACATAGGCACCCACCGTCACCGGCTCGCCATTCACGCGCACCTGCAGGCGGTAGCCGCCAAGATAGCTGGCACTGGAACGCCAGTTGGACACCACGATCGGATAGCTGCCGGCAACGGCGGCCGGCACCGCGAGCAGGTTGTTGGTTTCGTTGTACTGAAGATAGCTGTTGCGCTGGTCGTAGCCATAGCCCTGGGCGAGCAGCGACTTGTCGGATGCATACACCTGGCCGCCGACGATGTAGGTGGAGGCCGCTTCACCGACCGGAGCACCATTGATGTTCACCGAAATGACATCGCCGGCCTGGGCGGGCACCGAGAACAACTGGCGCTCACCGACGAAGCTGATGACGCCCAGGCGGTCCTGTGCCGCCGAAATCGCAAAGGTGCGCTCCAGCGTCTGGCCGTCGTCCGCGGCGGACAGCACACCGCGCAGCTCGGCACTGCGGCCTTGCGGGGTGCGTACGTTCACCGTGTAGGCGCCGTCGCGCAACGTGGCGATGAGCAGACGACCGGAGCCGTCGGTCGCGCCATAGTTGCAATCGCTGCAGCCGGTCATGGTGACGCGCACGGTCACGCCCTGCAGCGGCGCATTGCCGGCATCGGCATCCACCACGGTGACGCGCATCGCGGCCAGCGGCGGCAGCGTGGCGGCCAGGTTCTGGGTTTCGTTGTTCGCCGCCAGCACACCATCGATCACGCGTGTTGTCGAGGAGTCGGACGGATGGCGCACGCTGATCGAATACGCCCCCACCGGCGTCGGCACCGACAGCCGGCCCTGACCATCGGTGCGTCCGACATAGCGGCTGTTGATATTGCTGCCCGGCGCGCTGAGATAGACGTTGGCGCTGGCGGCGACCGCGCCCCGCGCATAGTTCACCTGCAGAGCGACCGCGCCGACGCCGGTCAGCGTCACGTTCTGGCTGGTGACCTGGTTGCTCGCAATGGCCACCTCGATCACCGTCGTGCCGCCGGTGCGGCTGTCGGTCACGGTCAGTCGGTAGCGACCGACCGGCAGTGCGCTGAGGTTGTAGCGACCGAGCGAATCGGTGGTGGTCGAGCGCGCGATCGAGCGCGACACGTCGATGGAATCGACGCGCACTGCGCTGCTCACGCTGGCTTCGCCATTCGCGGTGATGACCGTGCCGGTCAGCGAACCGGTGGCTTCGATCTGCAGGTCGGTCACGGTGACCTCGCCTTCGGTCACCCCGACGTCGCTGCGACTGCCGATCAGGCCGGTGCCCTGGTTGTGCGGCACGCTGGCGCTCAGCGCATAGCTGCCCGCAGGCATGCCCGGCAGCAGATAGCTGCCGTCGTTGGCGATGGGGACCGACACCGAACCGCGACCGGCAGGCACGGTGGTCCGCAGCGAACCGCCGCCGACACCGTAATCGGACGGACCGGTCACCGTCCCGGTCAGCACGCCGCTGGGGAATACGACATCCAGCGTGGCGCTCCCGGTCTGTACATCCGGCATGGCGGTCACGGCGGGCGCCGTGATGCCGGTCACCGGGTGACCGGTGCCATAGCCCCAGGAGCAGCTCTTCTCGACCGGTCGCGCGTCGACCTCGACACCGACCGGCAGCGGCAGCGAACCGAAGTCCTGCATGCGGCCCGGCAGCGACCACGCGCCCGCCGCATCCGCGCGCAACGTGCTCACGCTCGCGGTCTCGAACTCGCAGTCCGAACTGTTGTACTGCACCGGCAGCCAGCTGCGACCGAACAGCGGGTGGCGGCTGCGCAACTGGACGATACCTTGCGCCACCGTTGTACGGCGGTCACCTTCCAGCACGCGCCCGCTGACCGTGCCGAGCAGGGACGGCAGCGCAGCCACCGTGCTCACGCCATCGGCCGGCAGCGTGAAGTTGGCGATGGAGGCGCGCTCGGCATCGCTGAGCGATTGCAAGGCTTCCGGCGGCAGAGCGCTCAGCCGCTCGGCGGCGACACGGGCCGATGCACGGCTGATCTGCGGCGCGGCGAAGTGCATCAGCGTGATGCGGCCGCCGGCCGGCACCGTGATGCGGCTCCACCCTGCTTCGATGCGGTTGGGACCGGATGCGACATGACTGAGGCGGTCAGGCGTGCCGCGGCTGCGGTCGCCCAGCACGAAGGCCATCGCCGGCTCGGAGGTCGATATGAAGGGATCGGCATCGCTGCCATCGTCGATCACCACCCACGCATCGCCACCCGCATCGATCACCGCATCACCGCTCGATGTATCGACCACGCGCATGGAACTGTCACTGAAGCCGCTGCGCAGGCTCACCTCCACCGTCACCGCATCGGCGCCGGGGTTGTCGAAGGTATCGAGATAGCGCGCGAAGTAGGCACCGCGCGGCACGAATACCTTGCGGCTCACGTTCAGGCCGGACAGCGGCGTCGGCTGGGTGATCGCGTACTGGCGCTTGCCCGCCTCGAGGAAGGCCGAACCGTCGCCGACGAAGCGCTCGCCATTGACGAACAGCACCGCCCCTCCGGGCACGGTGGCATTGCCACCCGAGAACAGGCTGTAGGAACCTCGCCAGCCATAGCCGATCTGGCCACCGTCGTCGATGTCGTACTTGAAGTTGTTGGCATCCCACATCGTCGAGGGCAGCGGGATCCGGTTGTCCGCGAGCACCAGCGACAGAGTGCTGTCCTGGCCATCGCTGTCGAGCAGGATGTCGGCGTCGGCATAGCGCGCGGTTGCGGCATCCTCGGCCGACACCGAATAGCTCGCCACCGGCACGCCATTGAAGCGGAAGTCGCCCAGGCTGTTGGTGGTGGTCGAACGCGACCACACGACGCCGTCGGTGCGACGCAGCACCACGCGCACACCCGCCGCCCGTGTGCTGCCATCCGGCCGCAGCACGGTGCCACTGACCGAACCGGCCGCCGGCAGCGTGAGGGTGAGCGCTTCCGCCGCGCCATCACCCGGCAGCGTGACACTGGCGCTCTGCGTCAGCGCGCTGTTGTCCGGATGACGCGCCTCGACCGTGAGCACCTGGCCCGCGGGCAGCGAGAACTGCACGCTGCCGCTGCCATTGGTGGTGCCACTGCGCAGATTGACGACATACACGGATGCGCCCGGCGCGGCGACGCCGCGCGCGAAATTCACCTGCACGGTCAGCGTGCCGATGCCGGTCAGCGTGAGGTCGCTGACGCTCTGCGTATCGGCGGCAACACTGACCGAAGCCGACGCGGCAAGACCCGAACTGCTGGTCGCGCGCAGCGCATGTGCGCCGGTGCGCACGTCGGTGAAGCGGTAGCGACCGCCGGTATCGGTCGTGGTCTGGCGATACGGGACATAGCAGCAGATGTATTCCGGATCGAGCTGCACCGTGACCCCGACCGCCGGATCGCCGTTGGCGGCACGCACGATGCCGGTGACTTCGCCGGTCGGCTCCAGCGTCACGTCAGCCACCGTCGTTTCCGCGGCGGGCACCGAAGCGGGGCCGCTGGCGCTGCCGGTGACCGGCTGCCCCTGCGGATGGCTCAGTGCAGCCTGCGGCAGATAGTCGCCCGGGATCAGGCCGGTGAAGAGGTAGGCGCCATCGCTGCCGATGGAGGCGCTCAGCGTGCCCTGGCTGCCGGACGGATAGCGATAGGGAATGGTGACGCTGCCCGAGGTGACCAGCGCCCCGCCCGCGCGCCGCACCGTACCCTTGAGCAGGCCGGTATTGACGAAGGCGACGTCGGCCACACGCACCGGCTCGCCGGCCGCGAAGCCGGCGGTGACGGTCGGGCTCTGTTCGCGTGTGGACGGATGGGTGGCGTACAGGCGGAAGCGGTCCTGTGGAATGGCGCGCACCGAAGAGCCGCCGAAGTTGCCGGACGCCAGCGTGTAACGGCCGTCATTGGCCGAGGTCGCCGTATAGGTCCGCGTGTAATAAGGCGATTCGCTCTTGAAGGTGAGCGTGGCATTCGCCACCGGCGTGCTGCTGTCGCCCGCATAGATGGTACCGCGCACGCTGCTGCCCTCGACCGCGGGCAAGGGCGCCTGCGTGCTCAGGCCGTCGGCCGGCAGACGGAAATTGCGGATGATGGCGCGCTCTTCGGCGGTGAGGCCGTCGAGGGCTTCCGGCGGCAGCGCCGCCAGACGCTGTGCCGACGCGCG
Source organism: Methyloversatilis thermotolerans (assembly GCF_000372885.1). Lineage (GTDB taxonomy): Bacteria > Pseudomonadota > Gammaproteobacteria > Burkholderiales > Rhodocyclaceae > Methyloversatilis > Methyloversatilis thermotolerans. The sequence continues at coordinate 4,064,850 of NZ_KB889967.1, read as the reverse complement.
TGCCGGGATGCGGCCGGTCTGCTGCACCGTGAAGTGCATGAAGGCGGCGCTCGCGCCGGGTTGCAGCGTCACCGACTGCCACTCGACCGACAGGCGGGCCACCGTGTTCAGCGCGGTGGTGCCACCGGCACCCGCCGCCGTTTCGCCGCCTTCGCCATCGAATACCCAGGCGACCGACGGATTTCCCCCGTCCAGGAAGGGATCGGAGTCGGTATTGTCGTCCGCCACCACCCAGCGGTCGGCGCCCGCGCCGGAGCCGACGGTAAACACCGCGTCATTGCTCGAACTGTCGACCACGCGCGCGCCCACCCTGCCCGCGGCAATATGGGTGCTCACGCGCACGCCGACCGTGATCGGCGCGGCGGTGCGGTTCTCGATCACTTCGAGGTAACGCGCGAAGTAACCCTGCTTCGGCACGTACACGCGCCGGCTCACATTGAGGCCGGACGCTGAATGCAGCTCATCGACCTCGAGCAGTTGGCCGTCCTGGGTCAGCCGTCCGACCGAGCCGTCGCCATTCAGGAAGGGCACGCCGACACCACCCACCACCAGATCGAGCAAGGCGCCACGACGTGCGGCGCTGCCATCGCCATCGAACACCGAGTTGTCACCGCGTGCGATGCTGCCGTCGCCCTGCAGGTCAAACAGGAAGCCATTCGCGTCGTAGCGGTTGATCGGCAGGTTGACCGCGCTATCGACCATGTTGAGATCGATCTGCACCGCGTCCTGGTCGAAGCGCACCGTGCCGCTGTCCTGCGCCTGCAGGCGACCGTCGCCGCTGCGCGCGCGCAGCGTGAAGCTGCCGGCCGGCACGTCGGTGAAGCGGTAGCTGCCATCGGCCTGCGAATAGGCATCCCAGCTTCCGCCATAGGTCGGATCCGGATTGGACAGCGTCACGCGGATATTGCCGAGCGGCGCATTACCCTGGGCATTGAGCGTACGTCCGCTCACCGTGCCCACTCCGAGCAGGGCGAGATCGCGTACCACCGCCTCGCCGTCCGCGCTCACGCGCACGTCGGCTCGGGCGCGCACGCGGCCATTCACCCGTGCGGTCACGCGATAGTCGATGCCCACCTCCAGTTGTTCGAAGGCATAGCGCCCGTCGATGCCGGTGGTGAACACGCGGTTCTCGCTGGAACCGCTGACGCGGGTCAGGCGCACCTCGACCGCGGACTGTGGAGCGGCCGACAGCCCCTGGGTCACCACGCCGCTGACCGAGCCGGTTTCCTTGCGGCTCATGCTCACCACGACATCGGCATCGCGTCCATCGGTGAGCGTGCCCTGCGCACTGCCGCTGATGCGTTCCACACCGCTGCCGCGTGACGCGATGACTTCGAAGTCGCCATTGAACACGCGACTGAAGCGCGCGCGCCCTTCACCATCGGTGACACCGGTCTGGCTGCCGCCGAAGGCGCTGCCACTGTTCAATGTGACCGAGGCACCCGCCACCGGCGCACCTGCGCTGTCCTGCGCCAGCACATTCACATTGCCCAGGCCGAGCAGGCGTATGCGCACCGTGCGCACCTCGTTCAGCGCGGAAATGCGCGACACCGCCTGGCCCTTGTCGCCATCCGCCGACTGGGTCGCCAGCAGGGTGAAGTCACCGAGCGGCACCGCCGGAATGTCGAAGGCACCCGATGCATCGGCACTCACCGTGATCGCGGTGCGGCCATTGAGCTGAAGCTGCACGGTCGCACCGGCGGCCGGCGTCACGTTGTCGGCGCGCACCACGCTGCCATTGATGCGGCCGGTCGCTGCCAGCGTGACATTGGCATTCGCCGTCTCGCCGTCGCCGGACAGGCGTCCGCTGGCGAAGCCCGCCAGTTCGGTGGACGGATTGCGGGCGTAGACCGTGAAGTCGCCGACGAACTGCGGGCTGGCGCGGTAACGGCCCTCGGCATCGGTCTGCACCGTGGTGCTGCCGCCAAACAGGCCGGCACTGCTGATCTGCACCGGCACATTCGCCTGCGGCAGGCCGGCGGGATCGCGCACCACGCCTTCGATGCTGCCCTGGCCGAGGAACACCACATTGGCGGTGACTGGCGCGCCAGCCACCACGGTGGTCAGCACGACACTGGTACGGCCCCGGTTTCCGCTGCCGTCGCTCGCCTCTATCGTGTAGCTGCCGGCGGCACTGATGGGCAGGCCGAACTGGCCCTGCGCGTCGGTGGTCACGCTGCGGCTGCCCGGCGACAGCGTGACGGTGACGCCGGCGCCGACCGGCGTACGGCCGTCGCGACCGAACACGGTACCGACGATGCCGCTCGACGCAAGCTGCAGATTCAGCGTGACGACCGCGCCGTCGGACGGCACATTGCCGCCGCTGTTCGCGGTTTCGCCCTGGCCACCCACCGCGGTGATGCCGAAGGCGCCGACCGGCACGCCATCGATCACGTAATTGCCGCTGGCATCGCTGCGCGCGACATAGCTCAGCCGGCTGCCCACCAGCGACTGCACGGTCACCTGCGCGTCGGCGACGGTCGCACCGCCCGCGCGCGTGATGCTGCCGCGCACGGTGCCGGTCGGTCCGAACACGATGTTGCGGGTGATCACCTGGCCGCCCTGGTTCAGCACGATGCCGGTTTCACGACCACGCAGCCGGCCATCCAGCATGGCATCGAGCGCATACGGGCCATCGGACAGCGGCAGCGAATCGAAGCGGAAGGCGCCGCCCTCCGCGGTCACCGTCTGCGTGACGATGCCGCGCGTGGCGGACACCAGGCGCACCTGCACCCCGGCCTGCGGCGTCGTCGCGTCGGAAGCGAGCACGCTGCCGGCGATGCTGGCCACCGGCTGCAGGCGCAGCGTGAGCGGCAGCGCGCCCCCTGCGGCGACCTGTCCATTGGCGGTACCGATCAGGCCGGAAGACGGATCGGTGGTGGACGCGCTCAGCAAGCCGGTGGGCACGCGCTCGAACACGACCACGCCGGACGCATTGGTGCGCACGGTGCGGATGTCGCGCGTGGCGCCCAGGCTGGTCAGCGTGACCGGGGCGTTGCCCACCGCGCTGCCGCTGCCATCGAGCACGGTAACGGTGACCGTGCCCTGGCCATTCATGCGCACATCGATGCGCGCATCCTCACCCTGGCTCTGCAGCGTGCCATAGGCCTGACCGTGATCGCCAGTCTGCGGATCCACCACCGACACGGTGAAGGCGCCGGCGCTGACATCGGTCATCAGGTAATCGCCATTGCTGTCGGTACGCACCGTGGCCAGCGTTTCGCGCGGCTGGTTGCGGGTGACGGACACCTCCGCGCCCACCACCGGCGACACGCCATTGGCCTGCAGCACGCGGCCGACCAGACGCCCGCGCGGGCCGAGCTGGAGCACGGTACTGCCCTGCACGCCGTCGTTCTGGCCGGCCATCACGACGCGCGCCGCCGAGCCGGTGGCGAACTGCGCCATGACGGCGACCCGCCCGGCGTCATCGACCGTGGCGATCAGCGGATTGCTGGAGGTGAACAGGGTGCCGCGCGTCTTGCCGGTCAGATCGACCTGGCGGCCATCGCGCAGCACGCCCAGCGCGGACAGCTGGGTGGATTCACCGCCATTGAGCCGGGGCTGGGCGGCCGTGATGCCGAGTGCCACCGGCACCGGCGTGGCCGGACGCCAGACGATGGCGCCGGTATAGACCACGGTCGAGCCGAATTCGGGATAGGCAAGGTCGGTTTCGCCCACCGTGCCATCGGAACAGGTCACCCGCACGCGGAACGGAGGCGCCGGAATCTGCGGCGCGTTCGGCCCGATGGCCGCCGCGGCGCCGGGCAGGTTGTACAGCGTGAACGAGTAGTCGGACTGCAGCGGCGCATTGCGGTTGAGCGCGGACACGGTGCAGGAGGCATCCGCCGCGGGGGGCGAAGACTGGGCAAGTGCCTGGACACCGCACAGCATCGACGCCAGCGCGAGGCAGAACAGCCGGCAGGCCGAGAGTACCGGGGCGCGCAGACGCACGAACAGGGAGCGGGGGCGCTCCGCCCCGTCGTCGCAGGGCCGGCCGTGGCTGCTCACGGCAGGCGTTGGAACTGCGCCCTCGCGTTCGCTCCACCCACCCTTGAGCTTGGCTCGCCTGTCGATCATTGTCGATCCCATCCCGTCTTCCCGTTCATTCCGTTCTCTCGACCGCACCGTCCGCGGATATCGGCCTTCATCAATCCTGGATGCCGTTCGCGGCTCAACGCCCCTGGCCGGGCCTGTCCATGATCTGAACCCGTCCGCCGGCGCGCCAGTTGGTCAGGATGGGATCTTCCGCAAGCTCCTGCGTGATACGCCATCCGGCCCCGGCACGGACCAGTGCCAGGGTGTCCGTCGTCGCCGGCCCGCTCCCGTTCACGGGCTCGGTGCGATACTCGACCAGCACATACTTGTCATAGGAGACCCGGCTGATCAGCTTGATGCGGCGCTGCGGATAGAAGGCGGCCCACTCCCTCTTCCAGTCGTCCGGCGTCTTGCGCGCCTGCTGATCCCTCGCCTTCATCAGGGCGACCGACGCCGCGGTCCAGGTTTCGTTGTTCCAGTCGAAGTCGCCGCTCTGCATGGAGGAGAAGTAGGAAGCCAGCGCGTCCTCGACGCTTTCGTAGCGTGCTTCGGCGCGCGCTACGCGGGTCAGTTCGAAGGGCGGCGTGTACTTCTGTATGACATAGACACGCACGTTCTCGATGATGAGCGTCTTGTACTCACCCGCATTCAGTGCCGGGCCTTCGGCGGCGACGGCGAGTGCGCCATGCAGGGCAAGGATGGAGCACAGGAAGGAATAGGCGATCTTCATGATTTCTTGAGAGTGCGGTGAGTCATGGGCGCGAGGAACGGAAGCCGCGGATCGACAGCCACAGCATCGCGAATCCCGAGAGGGCGATCAGGGTGAGCAGCGCGGGTGAGTCGTCCGGCAGTCGTTTGTCGATCACGGCCCGGGATGGCTGCTCCGGATCGACCCAGAGCGAAACCGTCGCCCCGGGCGTCCAGGTGGAGGTGTTGTTCTGCAGGGCAATCGCTTCACCACTGCCCGCAGCGAAGCGATTGCCGTGCGTGAGCGAATAGCGCGTGGCGAGATGGCTGCGACCGGAGAAGACATAACGGACGGACAGATCGATCTCGACCTCGTCGACCATGACGCCGGGGCCGGCAGGAAGGCCGAAGTCGGAACGCCGCACCACCCTGGTGGAGAAATGCTCGATGCGTCCCGGCAGCGGGCGCATGCGCTCGGACACGGACTGACGGTCGAGCACCTGCCAGCCGGTCCAGCCGGCCGCCAGAAGCAGCATCAGACCCAGGCCGAGCAGCGGCCAGCGCAGGCCTCGGGCCAGTTGATCCAGCAGTGCCTGCGCCTGGGCGAGAACGGTGGATGCCATGGGGAGCGCGCCCGTCATCATTCGAATGGCAGGGTGTCGAGACCATCGCCGCCCAGCGGCAGGGACGCCTGGACGATGGTGAGCTTGCGCGATGGTTCCAGCAACGCGCCTTCCTCGGCGCGGTAGGTCCACTTCAGTTCCGACTTGAAGAACAGATAGGCCGACCCTGTGCGCTTGAGCTTGATGGCCGCCTCGCTCAGATCGATCAGCGTCCATTTCCAGCCGCCGGTGATGCCCGCTTCTCCGACCACGAAGGTGACGCTCTTGATGTCGCCCACGCCGGGGAACTTCAACTCGGCGTCGATGGCGCTGAAGGTGAGCGTCGCAGCACCCGCGATCTCGCCATCCAGGGGTGGTACGTCACACGGGAAGTAGGACGCCTTGCCGCCGATCGACAAGGCACCCTTGAGCTTGGAATAGAGGCCCGCGTCCAGCAGATCGGTCAGCCCCGGCAACGCACTCTGTGCCAGCCGCAGGAAGAAGCCCTGCGGCGCCCAGTTGATCTTGCCCTCGACCTCGACATCGCCGAAGCCGGAGGCGGTGATCTTCTTGCCGACGCCATCCGCCGATTTGCTGCAGCAGCGACGCTCGACCAGCGCGTTGAAGCCGCCCTTGAACTTGATCGCGACCTCGACCGGCAGCTTCAGGCGCTTCAGTGATTGTTCCCAGCCCTTGCCGGCGTACTCGATGGACGCGGCCGAACTGAGCGGCGGCGGTACCAGAACCAGCTTTCCGTCCTTCTCCGGATCAGGCTTGCAGGTCGGGCATTCACCGCTCTCATCAAGCTTCTCGCAGTCCTTGCATTTGGGCGGCGCGTTCTTGCCGCACTTGTCCGGGTCATACACGCACAGGCCACCCCAGCCGGCCTTGCTGATGCCACTGCCGGCATCGGTCACCAGCAGCGCACCGTCCTCGCTCACGGTGGCGCGGCCCATCGGCACGAACTGTCCGAGGTCATGGTCCCACTGCACCACCGGCAGGTTGTCGCCGGGCGGGTAGGCGCGGCTGTTGGGCAAGGTCACTTCGATCGGCGGATCGAAGCGGGTTCCGGCCGGCTGCACCGTCCACGCCGGCAGACCGAAGGCCGCGCCGCCCGCCGGTGGCGCCATCGGCAGCTTGTCGGCGGTGACCGGACTGACCACCAGGGTGCCGGTGCGGCTGCCATCCGGGAAGGTGACGCTGTTCGCCTTCACCTTCATCTGGAAGCCTTCGATACCCGGTATGGTCAGGATGACATCCTCGTTGCCCCCCACCACCTTGGCCTGCGAGGACAGCAGCGGTGGCAGATAGACCGGATGTGGCAGCGCATTCTCCTGGCCACGCACCGCGAAGGCCTCGAAATGCAGGCTGGGCCAGACCTGTCCGAGATGCGAACTGGTACGGCCATCGACGAACAGGTCGACACGCCCCGGCGGCAGGTTGTCCAGCACGAAGGCGCCACTCTCATCGGTGGTGGACACCACGCTGGTACGTCCTACCGATATGCGCACACCGGGCAGCGGCTCGCCCTTGTCGGTATAGACGAAGCCACGGAAGCGGGTCGTGCCGTCGCGCGCCTCGCGCACCTGGATGACGTACTGCGCATTGCCGGTCAGTTGCGCCGGATCATCGATGTCGCCATCGGCATTGCGCAGCGCGCGGGCACTGACGCGCACCGTACCGGGCGTCAGTCCGAGCTGCGGCCGCGTCGCGGTGAGGCCGTTGCGATCGGTCACCAGCACGCGTTTCTGCACACGGTTCCCGTTGTCATCGACGAAGAAGGCGTCGCCTTCCTCGATGGCGAACACGATGGGCACGCCAGGAAGGTGGTTGTCACTGACGTCGCGCACCACCAGGGACAGCAGTTCCAGCGGCACACTGCCGGTTTCCGCGATCTGGTGGGTGCCGGTGTCGGCCAGTACCTTGGCCACTGCACCGCGCCGGGTCGTAGCCGAGAAGTACACCTCGCCAGCGAACTGGTTGGCCAGCGCGCCCGCCTGCGCGGATACCTGGGCGCGTACCACGTTGGAGCCCGGTCCGGTCTGCTTGCCGGGCACCAGCCACACTTGCGCGCGACCGGCGCTGTCGGTGCGCACGACGATGTTGCGCGCCGGGTTCACGCCATCAGGCCGCTGCACCTGGCCGCGTACCGTCGTGATGGAACCGGTATTGCGCATGACATCGAAACTGACCGGCAGATCGGCGACCGGCGCGCCATCTCGATCCAGTGCGACGATGGACAGCGGCTGCGGCAGTTCAACCCCGACATCGCCGGTCTGACCGTTGCCCGACAGCGCGGACAGGCGGTGGCTGCCGACCGCGATGCGGCTCACGCGCAGTTCGCGCACGCGCCGGTTGCCCAGATGGTCGGTCGCCACCACGTCCAGCACGTTCTCGCCCACCTGCAGCGGCACCGTGCTGGCAAGGAAGTAGCGATCGGACACCTGGGCCTCGACGCCATTGACGGTGACCATTGGCTCGGGCGCACCGGTCATGCCTTCGACCGCATCGTTGACCACGCCGCGCACATCGATGGCCGCCGCCGAAGTCACGTAAAGATCCTGCGGCGTCTCTATGGTCAGTATCGGCGCCGTCTGGTCCACCGAAACCGTGATGGTCGAGGTACCCACGCGTCCGGCGGCATCGGTGGCGACGACGGTGAGCACATTCATGCCTTCGCGCAGGAAGAAGCGCTCGAAGGTGAAACCGGTGCCCGCCGCATCGAGCACCGCGCCCTGCTGGTTGACGGTCACCGCGACCACCGGCTTGCTCACGCGCCCGGTCACCGCCACCGGCCGCTCGACATTGCCGGTGAGGTCGGTCGGGCTGCTGTCCTGTACCCGGCCCAGTATGGATTTGTCGGTCGGACTGAGCACGGTCACGCGCGGCGGGCCATCCAGCGTCACCGTGCGCCTTTCGGTGGTGACCGTACCATCGTCGAAACGCGCAACGAACTCCAGGGTGTTGTCGCCGTCGAGCAACTTGACCACGCCTGTGTAGCCGATGCGGCCGGATTCGTCAGCCGTCCGGATGGTCATCGCGGAGCCGTTCACGGTCAGGCTCTGAATCGTGCTCTTGTTCGCGAACACCGTAGCCGCCACCGGAAGTTCGATGGATGTCACGGTCTGCCCTCCGGCAGGTGAAGTCACATCGAGCGCATGCAGATTCTCGGAATCGACCTCGAACCCCCAAGCCGCGCTGCCCACGATGCCCGCGGCATCCACCACCTCGGCATAGAGCGTGTAAGGCCCCTCGGGCAAGGCCTGTGAGGGGACATAGCTCAGATCCGAGCCGCTGATCTGAACAGCCGGACTGACATCCGTGCCGTTGAACATGAAGCGCAGCGAGCGCAGATCGAGCGGCGCCCCCCCGGTCACGAGACGGGCACGAACAGTTGGCCGTGCGCCCGCAGGCAGAACCTCGTCGCGGGGAGACATGTCCGTGATGGATGGCGGAATCCGCGTGGTGAAGGACCATCTCGATTCCGTCGTATTGCCTGCGTGATCGGTCACCGCAAGCTGCACGACATGCGTTGCATCGGCGAGCGGCGCCGGAACCGGATAGGACACCTCTGTCGGCGTGATCTGCGCGGACGCGCTGACATCGACGCCGTCGAGCAACAGGCGGACGCTGGCCGTATTGATCCCGGCGCCAAGATCGAAATAGCCCGCACGGATGAGCGGCTGCGCCCCCGGCGGCAGGAAGCCGCTCGCCGGTTCCTGGGTAAGCACTTCGGGCGGTGTCCGCGTGACGAATCCGGTCTGCGCGGACGCGCGGTTGCCGGCGGCATCGGCCACCCGCACGACCAGCGTGTGCGGCCCTTCGCTCAGCGGCTGCGCCGGGCGGAAACTGAAGCCCGAAGCCGAAGCTACGACCTGGGCACCGATTGCCACGCCATCGAGTTCGACTTCCAGCGTACGCACATCGATTCCGCTGCCGGAGTCGGCGAAAGCGGCCGCCAGTTCCGGCAGGGCATCCGCCGCCAGCACCGCGCCGGATGTCGGCTGCAGGCCGGAAATGCGCGGCGCTTCGCTGTCGCCCGCGGGAGGTGTGCCCGAGAAGCGCCAGCTCAATACGGCAGGCAGATCGATGGCGGTCGAGCGGTTGGTGCGCAGCGTGATCGTGTCGTCCGGCAGCCGCGTCTCGCCTGCGGCCAGGTCACCGACCGTCAGCGTTCCTTCCTGCACCGTCACGTAAGCGGCCTGCGAGGTGGCCGCCCCGCTGACGGCATGCAGCGCCCCCCCGGCGTTGAGCACCTTGGCACGGTACACCGATTCCCATTCCAGCCGGGATATGCGCTTGGTGGACACCAGCTCGTAGGCGGTGACCGAAACGGCCGCGTCTTGCGCGGATGCGGGCATCGTCAGGATGAGCGAGCACAGCAACAGGGAGAACAGGGCGCGCAGGATGGCCATGACGGGCGACGTCACCTTTTTCATCATCGATCGGAACTCTGGCGTGGAGGGGTTCGCAGGGCGGGCGCGGCAGCCCCGCCCCCGGGTGGATCAGCGGCCGGACCGCGGGCGGAATGCCAGCGCCAGCGCGAGCGCGGTCAGCGCCAGCATCCAGGATGCCGGCTCCGGCACCGTCGCGGCAGCGTTGGTGCGGCCAGTGGATACGGTGTCGAAGGTGTCCGGATTCACGACCAGGAAGGCCTGCGAGCCCGGCACGCCGGCGCCCAGCCATTCGAATTCGATGGCGAAGCCGGACAGCGACGCACCGCCGTCCAGCGGACTGCCCAAGGCGAGCAGATCGAACAGTGCCGGCAGGCCGGGCTGCGAACCGATGATGATCTGGTCCCAGTCTGCTGCAAGTGCCGGATCGCTGACGATGTTCAGCGAGGATTCGAGATAGAGGGCGGGATCGAATTCGATGTCGACCAGGTGCAGCGGGTCCTCGCCCGCCTGGTGCGTGATCGTGTAGTCATACCGGTAGAGCGCGCCGCCGAGTGACTGCGTGGTGTAGCTGATCAGCGCGGCGTGGACATGCGTCACCGCCAGCAGGGGCAGCAGCAAGCAAAGACGGAATACGGGGAAGAGGCAAGGACGGGTCATGATCCGGTCATGCAGAAAGATAGGTTGCCAACCCCTCTGCAATTTCCGGGCCACTGATACAAATCAACGAGATGGATTTTACCTGGCTTAACGTTTGTAAAAATACGCGACAAAAACGATGAAAAAGTCACGCTCGCCCGGCCCACCCGGCCGACACCGGCGCGGTATCGGCGCGCGCACCGGGCGTAGCGCTCAGGTCGGGCATCGCGCCCGATCCGATGCGAAAGTCATGTCCCGCGCAGCGGACGGCGAACCGTCGCGGGACGCGGCGCACCGGGGCACAGCCGCGTCCCGCCTCGAGCTGGCTCAGCCTCGCGTGTCGGCGGTGCGTATCTGCACGGCATTCTTCACCGACTTCACGCCCTTCACGCCGCGCGCGATACGCTCGGCCTCGGCCTTTTCGGAGGCGCTCTTGGCGAAGCCGGACAGCATGACTTCACCGTTCAATGTTTCGACACTGATGGCGGCCGCGTCGACCGCCTTGGATTCAACAAACTGCGATTTCACCCGGGTGGTGATGGTCGCGTCGTCGATGTATTCACCCACTGTGGACTGATCACGACTGACCGCGCAGCCGGGCAGCACGGTCAACGCGGCAAGTGCGGAAAAGGCGGTGGCGAGCATGAGATTCGTACGCATGGTGAACTCCTCTTCTGAATGATGGATGAAGATGCAGCGTCAGGCGGACGGCCGGAATCCGGCGCGGACCGGCTCAGCCAGCCGGGGCGGGTCCTGCAGGAAGGGCAAGGCGGATTCACATCCCCACTCGGTCGCGACAGCCGGGACCGGCGCCACGACATCGGCAGTCTTGAATGGAGTGAGCGGGGACGGAACGGTATCGAACATGACGCATCCTTTCAGGCGATCCGCCCGCTGCATCGGGCGACGGATCCACTGTAAGGAAGTCAGGCCCCGCATCCTGTCGGCGGATCCGGCAGTCGCGTGTAGGAATCCATCCCCGGTGATCGCGAACGATGCGGGCGCGCGAGCAGTCGAGGGCGGCCGGTCCCGGCCTCAGAGCGCGTCGTACCCTGCCGCTTCGACCCGTTCCAGCAAGGTTTCGCGCGACACCTGCGGGTCGTGCTCCACCGTCGCATCGCCATGATCGACATGCATCTCGACGCGGCGTACGCCCGGCAGCGCCTCAAGCATGGCCTGCAGGCCGGCCACGCACTTGGGACAGTTCATGCCGACGATGCGGATGCGCGTGGTGGACATGGGTCAGCCACGTATCGAAAAAGGACTGAAATCGGTATCGCGGTCGTAGTAGTCCTCGTTCTCCGCGCGCTTGAGCCAGCCCACGATGCGATAGGTGAACGGCGTGAACACCACCTCCACACTGACCTTGGCGAGAAACTGGGCCAGCATGACGGCCGGCAGCCTGTCATCCGGAATGATGCCGGTGCCCCAGAACGCCAGTGGATAGAACAGCAGGGAATCGACGCCCTCGCCACATATCGTCGACCCTATGGTGCGCATCCACAGCCGGCGACCGTCCATCCACACCTTCATTTTCGCGAGCACGAAGGAATTGACGAACTCGCCGCAGCAGAAGGCGATCAGCGAGGCCAGAGACACGCGCCATGCCGACCCGAAGGCGATTTCATAAGCATCCTGGTTGTGCCAGAACGGGGCGGGCGGCAGGGCCACCACCACAGCCGCCATCAGCGAGGCGAAGGCGAGCGCGACAAAGCCGGTCCAGATGACGCGCCGCGAGCGCGCATAACCATAGACCTCGGTCAGCACATCGCCGAACACATAGCTGATGGGGAAGAACAGGACGCCCGCGCCGAAGGTAAGGGTGCCGAGCAGCGGCGCATCGATCTGCGCGATCTTCGCGGGCCCGATCAGGTTGGAACAGACCAGCAGGGTCACGAAGGCGACCATGACCCAGTCGTAGTACTTGTAGTGGCGAGTCGGCATTGCGGCGAACCGTGGGCTGGATATTCGCCATTGTGCAGCGCAACGGCACGCCCGTCAGTTGAGCGCGCTGGCGCCGGCCGCGGTTCAGAGTGTTTCGAGCAGGCCGAAGTGGAAGCCGGATACGCGCTCGAGGCTGATGCGACACACGACGGAGCCGTTTCCCGGCACCGGCTCCTGTCCCGGCGTGAAATACATGGCATCGCGCAGATGGAGATAGGTCCGCGTGCCATCGTCGGCCGGCAGTCCGGCCGACAACAGATCCTTGATGCCCTGCTCGATCGATTCGGTCAGCACATGATGCTGCATGTAGTGCTCGCGGGAAATCACGAATCCGGAGATCAGAAAGCCATCCACGACCAAGGTGATGGCCGTTTCCAGCCGGGTTTTCTCGCTTTCCGCGAAACGGACGATCAGTTCGAGTATCGGATCCTGCATGGCGCCTCCTCCGGATGAGCGGGGAGCCGGTGACGTGCCGCCACCCGCTCCGGTTCGAATTCATGCGCAGCTTACGCCTGCCACGGGATATCGATACGGCGATCAGATCGCGTTCGGCCCGGCATTTCCGCCCGCCGCCATGCGCCGGCGCCTCAGTCCGCGCGCAGCCGCAACAGCAGGCTGGCCGACGCCGCGGCGACGGCCAGCGCCACCACCGCATGCCAGCCCGATACGGACAGTGCGAAGCTGCCCAGCGCGCCGCCTGCTGCCATGCCGACGAACACGCCGGTAAACAGTGCGGCATTGAGCCGGCTGCGGGCGTCCGGATCGAGACCGTACACGATGGTCTGGTGCGCCACCAGGGTGGCCTGGATGCCGAAATCGAAGCCGACGGAAGCCAGCGCGATCAGGACCATCGCTGCGCTCGCGGACAGGCCGCCATCCAGCCACAACAAGGCGAATGACGCTGCGGTGAGAGCCGCGCCGACGCGAGCGACCGCCTGCGGCCCCCGCCGGTCGGCAATGCGCCCCGCCAACGGCGCGGCCAGTGCCCCCGCGGCCCCGGCCAGTCCGAAAGCGCCTGCGGCGGAACTGCCCAGTCCGTAGCGCTGATGCAGCATGATGGCCAGCGTACTCCAGAAAGCGCTGAATGCGAGCGACAGCAGCCCTTGCGACCAGGCGGCCCGGCGCAGCGCCGGATGGCGGCGCCACAGCATGAACACCGACGCGATCAGTTCGACATAGCGCATGCGTGCAGCGGGTTCGAAGCGCGGCAGGCCGCGCCAGACCGCGACGCCCATCAAGGCGACGGACAGCGCGGCACCGGCGAACACGATGCGCCAGCCGAAGTGTTCGGCGACGAAGCCGCTCACCACCCGCGACAGCAATATGCCCATCAGCAGCCCGGTCATGACGGTGCCGACGACGCGGCCACGGCGCTCGGGCGGTGCCAGGACCGCCGCCGCCGGCACGATGTCCTGTGCCAGGGTGGCCGCCAGCCCCACCATGAGGGAAGACAGCAACAGGGCCGGAAAGCGGGTCGTCAGCGCACTGGCCAGCAGCACGATGGCAAGCAGGGCGGCCTTGGCCGCAATCAGCGCACGTCGGTCGCAGCGGTCGCCGAGCGGCGTCAGCAGAAGGATGCCCAGGGCATAGCCGAGCTGGGTCAGCGTGGGCACCAGCCCGATACTGCCTCCGCTCACGCCGAGATCGCTCGCCAGTACGCCAAGCATGGGCTGGCTGTAGTAGAGCGATGCGACCGCCAGACCGGCGCCGGTCGCAAGCAGTCCGACGCGGGCACCGGACAGAATCTCCGGCTCCATCTCCATGTCGTTCGGTGCATGACTGACTTTCACGAGCTATCCCCTTGAATTGATGACAAGGTGGATTGTTCGTCGCAGACATGGAATGCAGAAGTAGGCTGCACCGCACATTTGTTATACGCTCAGCGAATGACGAACTCCAGCTTTCTTCCGGGAAGCGATCGCCTGGACCTGCTGCACACCTTCGTGCGCATTGTCGAAGCCGGCAGCCTGTCCGCCGCGGCCGCCCAGCTTGGCACCACACAACCTACGGTGAGCCGCCGGCTGCAGTCGCTGGAAAGGATGCTGGGCTTGCGCCTCATCCAGCGCTCGACGCATGCGATGAAGCTGACCGAGGACGGTGACCGCTGCTTCGCACACGCACGCGCACTGCTCGACAACTGGCATCTGATCGAAGCCGACCTGCGCGGCATGCAGGATGAACCGCGCGGCACGCTGCGGGTGCTGGCTCCGCACGCCTTCGGTCAGGGCCAGCTCATTGCGCCGCTGGTGGAGTTCCTGAATCGCCATCCTGCGGTATCGGTCGAATGGCTGCTGCATGACCGCAATCCCGACTTCATCTCCGAAGGCATCGATTGCGCGATCCGGGTCGGCTCGATAGAGGATCCGGGTCTGGTGGCGATACGGATGGCCGAGGTGCCGCGCATCGTGGTGGCGGCCCCCAGGCTGATCGATGCGCATCGACCGCCGATCGATGCATCGGAGCTCGCCGCCCTGCCGTGGATCGCGCTGCGCACCTTCTATCGCGACGAGGTGCAGCTTTCGCACGCCGGCGACGGACGGTCCTGCCGCTTCGCCATCCGCCCGCGCATGGCCACCGACAGCCTGTACGCGCTGCGCCAGGCCGCCTGCGCCGGCCTCGGGGCCGCGATATCGTCGAGCTGGCTGGTGGCCGAGGACATTGAAAGCGGCCGCCTGGTGAGGCTCACACCCGACTGGGAAGCCGAAACGCTGCCGGTGTACCTGGTGTATCCGCACGCGCGCTTCTACCCTGCCCGACTGCGCGCCTTCGTTGAACTGATGCGCACGCACGTGCCGACGCTCGCCGGCATGCGTGCGCCGTCGCCCCGCTCCTCGTCACGATCGCGACACCGATAGCCCGAAAGGGCCACGCCACCTGTCATCCGGCAGGCATGAATGCCCCCTAAGCTGGCTTGCAGTGAGGCCGTCATGCGACCTCGCCGTCACCACGACACAACAAATAGCCGACCAGGGAGCTTCTCGTGAACACTTTCCGCCTGTTTGCCGCCGCAAGTCTTGCGGCGCTGTCCATGCATGCCCACGCCGCCAGCGAAACCTGGCAGCTCGCCGCCACCGACCGCCATGCCGGTTTCGTGCCGCCCTTCACCGGGCTCTACCGTACCCAGGGGGTCGCCTTCAATGGCGATGGCTGGGTGTTCTCCTGGCAGTACGGTCTCGAGCGCACCGACCTCGCGCTGAATTCGCTGCAACGCACCGGCGGACTGAATCTGTCGACCTTCACGATCGAAACCGGCATTCCGGCCGAGCTGGCGGCGCAGGGATTCGACCACATCGGCGACATCGACATCCACGACGGCATCATCTACGCCTCGCTCGATTCCGAGGCGAACGACTACCAGAACGGGCATGTCGCGCTGTTCAACGCGCACGACCTCAGCTACACCGGCCGCCTCTACGCGCTCAACGGCGCGCCATCCAATCCGCACGACGACGTGGCGAGCTGGGTGGCGGTGGATGGCGCGAACGGTGTCGGCTACGGCAAGGAATGGCGCAACGGCAACACGATCAATGTGTATGACCTGAGCGACTGGAGCTTCAGCCACACGCTGACCATGGACCGTTCCCTGCGCAACATCCAGGGTGCCAAGGTATTCGATGGCGCGCTCTACATGTCCGCTCATGATTCGACCAAGTCGGTGTATCGCGTGGATCTGCTCACCGGCCATGTCGAGGAACTGTTCCAGCTTCCAGTCACCGCGGGCGCCTACAACGAAACCGAAGGCATCGCGCTGCGCCGCCTTGACGACGGCAGTGTGGAAATGCTGGTGGAAATGATCGTCACGCCGGACGGCAACGATCTGGGTGCCTATGTGAACCTCTATCACTACACACTGGCCGCGGTGCCGGAGCCGGAGAGCTGGGCCCTGATGTTTGCTGGCCTGATGACCGTCGCGGGCGCCATCGTTCGTCGCAGGCAAGGTTGATCAGCCGGCAGCGGCGGCCGTCGTACCCGCCGCTGCCTTGATCACGGCGGACCGCGCACTTCAGTTCTCAGTCCTGCCGCACCAGCGCGTCGCGCAGCAACTGCGCCAGATGCAGGCTGTCGCGCCGTGCGCCATCGCGAATCTGGTGCCGGCAGCTCGTGCCATTGGCAACGATGCACGCATCCGGCGCCGCCGCGCGGATTTCGGGCAGCAGCGCCAGCTCCGCCATCCGCATGGATGTTTCATAGTGCTCGGCTTCGTAGCCGAAGCTGCCGGCCATGCCGCAACAGGACGATTCGATCAGCTCCACGTTCAGGCCAGGCACCAGATTGAGCACCTTGCGCATGGCTTTCATCGCGCCGAAGGCCTTCTGATGGCAATGTCCGTGCACCTTCGCCGCGCGCCCGCCCTGATCGGCGAACGCGAGATCCAGCCGCTTTGCGTCGTGTTCGCGCGCCAGGAATTCCTCCATCAGCAGCACCGATTTCGCCAGCGCATCGACATCGACACCCAGCCCCAGCATGCGGTATTCGTCACGCAGCATGAGCAGGCATGACGGCTCCAGACCGATCACCACACCACCGGCTTCGACATGCGGCACCAGCACGTCGAGCAGCCGGCGCGCCTGACTGCGCGCGAGCGCGAGGTCGCCCGACGAAAAGGCGGTGCGGCCGCAGCACAGCGCCGGACCGCCGGCCGCACGCAGAGGACGTACGCGGAAACCGGCGCTGGCGAGCACATCGACCGCGGCACGCGCGATGTCAGGATCGAAATGATTGTTGAAGCAGTCGGCAAGCAGCAGCACTTCGCGCCCGTCCGGCGGACCGGCGCATTCCGGCGCTTCCTGCAGGAAACTGCGCGCCGCCGGCTGCGGCAGGGAACGTCGCGCACTGATGCCGAACAGGCGCTCGACCAGTCGCGCCAGCGGCGGCAGACGTCCTCGCAACGCCAGCACATGACGAAAACGCACAAGGTGCGGCAACAGCAGAGGCAGGCGGGCGAACAGACGTTCGCGCAAGGGCAGGCCGCCACGCGCCTGCCAACGCCGGGCCAGGCTCTCCGCACGCAGGCTGGCCATGTCCACGCCATTCGGGCATTCGCGCTTGCACCCCTTGCAGGCGACGCAGAGATCCAGCGCCGCCGCGAGTTCGGGACCGGCGAAGGGCGCGTCGCCCAGTTCGCCATCCAGCGCCTGCCGGAGCAGGTTTGCGCGATGACCGGTGGAGTGCGCGGTATCGCGCGTCACGCGGAAACTGGGGCACATGACGCCCTTCTCGTCGCGCTGGCACTGTCGGTTGCCGATGCAGACCGCGGTCGCCTTGCCGAAACCGCCGCCGCTCGCCGGTATGCGTGCATAGGCGTCGCCCAGGCCATAGCTGTCGTAGGCCGACCAGTCCAACAGGGGTTCCATGCGGATTCTCCGGACAAATGCATCCGGACATGCAATGACGATGCCAGCGTGTCGAAACGCGGGGAAGCGCGTCGGCAAAGAAAAAGCCGGACATGCGCGATGTCCGGCGGCGCACCGCGCTGTCGTCAATGCGACAAAGGGCACAGCCGCTCGCCCGCGCGCACTGTCACCCAGCCCGCCGCACATGAAAAAGCGGCGCGCATCGTGCAATGCGCGCCGCCCGGTCAGGTATCCGCAGCCAGCCGCCTTCAGCTCATGGATTTCACGTGGCCTATCATTTCAGCCACGACACCCTGCGCCGAGCCATAGCACAGACGGCAGTTGTCCTCGAAAAACAGCGCGTTCTCGATGCCGGAGTAACCCGCCCCCTTGCCGCGCTTGATCACGATGACATTCTGCGCCTTGTCGGCATTCAGGATGGGCATGCCGTAGATCGGACTGCTCTTGTCGGTGCGCGCGACCGGATTCACCACATCGTTGGCACCGATCACCAGCGCCACGTCGGCCTGGGCGAACTCCTCGTTGATTTCCTCGAGATCGAAGATCTGCTCGTAGGGCACGCCCGCCTCGGCCAGCAGCACATTCATGTGACCCGGCATGCGACCGGCCACCGGATGGATGGCGAACTTCACCTCCACGCCCGCCTCCTCCAGCAACTTGGTCATTTCATGGACCTTGTGCTGGGCACCCGCCACCGCCATGCCATAGCCCGGCACGATGATCACCTTCTGCGCATAGCGCATCATCGAAGCCGCATCCATGGCCGAACACTCCTTCATCGAGCCGGTCGGACCGGCGCCACCCTGTGCCTCGCCGGTGATGGGCGAGAACAGGATGTTGCTGATCGGGCGATTCATGGCCTTCGCCATGAGCTGGGTGAGCAGCGTACCGGCAGCGCCGACCACGATGCCGGCGATGATGAGCGCCGGAATGCCCAGCACATAGCCTTCGAAACCGACCGCCAGACCGGTGAAGGCATTGAACAGCGAAATGACCACCGGCATGTCGGCGCCGCCGATCGGCAGCGTCAGGATGGCGCCCAGCACCAGGGCGAGCACGAAGAACACGATGACCAGCGTGGTATCCGGCGTATCCGCCGCGACGATGAGCACGCCGACGCCAACCGTGACCAGTGCGAGCACGATGTTGACCGCGTTCTGCGCCGGCAGTCGCCAGGCCTTGTTCATCAGACCCTGCAGCTTGGCGAATGCGACGCAGGAACCGGAGAACGACACGGCGCCGATCAGCGCGCCCAGGGTCGCCAGCGCCAGATGCACCACGCCGTGCACTTCGCCACGAGCGAACTCGAGCGCGGCAATCGCCGCCGCAGCACCGCCGCCCATGCCGTTGTAGATGGCCACCATCTGCGGCATGTCGGTCATCTTGACCACCTTGCCGGACCACCAGGCGACAGCGCCGCCCAGCACAATGGCCACGATCATGAGTCCGAAATTCTGCATGCCCGGCGTGGCGAAGGTGACCAGCGTGGCCACCACCATGCCGATGCCGGCCCACACGATGCCCTTGCGGGCGGTCACCGGCGAGGCCATGGCCTTCAGGCCGAGGATGAACAGCACCGCCACGATGAAGTAGGCGGCATCGACTATCAGTTGAGCATTCACGTCGTCGGCCCCTTCACTTCTTCGCGTTGAACATGGCGAGCATGCGCTCGGTCACGACGTAGCCGCCGGCTGCGTTGGCAGCGCCCAGCACGACGGCGATGAAGCCGATCGCGAGCTGCAGCGGATCGTCGGGATCGGCATGGCCGAGCACCACCATGGCGCCCACCAGCACGACGCCGTGCACGAAGTTCGAGCCGGACATGAGCGGGGTATGCAGGATCACCGGCACGCGGGAAATGACCTCGTAGCCGGTGAAGGCCGCGAGCATGAAGATGTAGAGCGCTTCCATTTTCTGTCCTTTCTTGTCGTCGCCGGGCTCAGAGGCCCAGCACCTTCTTCACCATCGCGTGACGCACTTCGCCACCATGGGTGAGCGCGGTGCCGGCGATCACTTCGTCTTCCCAGTCCGGCACGAACTGGCCGTCCTTGACGAAGGGTGACAGCAGGTTGAACAGGTTCTTGGCATACATTTCGGACGCATGCACCGGCATGCGCGACGTGATCTGGGTCGGACCGATGACCAGCGCATGGCCGACATGCACCGAGCGCCCGGCTATCGTGCCATCGACATTGCCGCCGGATTCGCAGGCCATGTCGACCACCACCGCGCCGGGCTTCATGCCCAGCACCATGTCCAGCGTGATGATGCGCGGCGCCCGCTTGCCCGGCACGGCGGCGGTGGTGATGAGCACGTCGGCGTTGGCGACCGCCTTGCCCAGCTTGACCGCCTGCTGCGCCTTCTCTTCTTCGGTCAGTTCGCGCGCGTAGCCACCGGCGCCGGCAGCCGACACACCGGTATCGACGAACTTGGCGCCCAGCGACTCGATCTGTTCCCGCGTTTCCGGCCGCACATCGTAGCCCTCGACGATGGCGCCCAGTCGCTTGGCAGTGGCGATCGCCTGCAGTCCGGCCACGCCGGCCCCGATCACCAGCACGCGGGCCGGGCGTATGGTGCCGGCGGCGTAGGTGAGCATGGGAAAGAACTTCGGGCAGTGGCCGGCTGCGATGAGCACGCACTGATAGCCGGCGATCGCCGCCTGCGACGACAGCGCATCCATGCTCTGCGCACGCGAAATGCGCGGCACCAGTTCGACCGCGAAGCTGGTGATGTTGCGCTCGGCCAGCCGGAGCACGCGCGAACGGTCGGCATAGGGCTGCATGAAGGCGGTCAGTACGGCGCCCGGCTTCAGCGCCTCGATCTGCATCGCGGTCGGCACGCCAACCCGCAGAACGATGTCGGCCTGCGCGTGGATGGGCGCTTCGTCATCGACCAGCGTGGCTCCGGCTGCCGCGTAATCCTCGTCACGATAGTGACTGCTCGCGCCGGCACCGGTCTGCACCTGCACCGCCGCACCGAGTGCTGCAAATTTCTTGACCACTTCCGGCGTCAGGGCGACGCGAAGTTCGCCCTCCGCCGATTCTTTCGGCACCCCTATGGTGACTGCCATGAACCCTCCCTCCGGACAAGCGGCGACGCGCCGCATTCACATCACGGGAAGCGCGCACCCCTGCACGCAGGCAATCCGCGCCGGATTGCCGCCCCATTGCGGATCCGGGCCATCAAAAGAAACCGGGCTGCAGAAAATGCAACCCGGTGAAAGGACGGCACGGATCCGAGCCCGCGCAGTCTAGCGTGCCATCCGTCACGACGCAGCACTTTGCGCCAAAAAAGTTGCACGATGCGCCGCAAAAGAGCATTGACAAAAACCAGCGTTGACAAAGGGCAGGCGTCGTGGTGCATCGCACAAGCACCGATCGCGTAACGGTATCTGCAGGCGTGCGGACGCGGCACGGCGCCGATTGCGGTGCCGCACAAGTGGAGGAAAAGTGGAGCCGCCCCGGCACGGGGCGCCAAGGTCAGACCGACAGGGTGCCCAGCTTGCGGCGCGCTGCGTCGAGTCGCCCCTGCTCGGCCTTCTGCCGGGCCTCGACGTCGACCAGCTTGAGCACGATGAGCGACACATTGTCGCCACCTGGACGGCCGCGGTCGCGCGCACGCTTGATCAGGATTTCTGCGGATTCCCGGGCGGAATAGACGGCCAGAACGCCACCCAGCTCTTCGTCCGAGAAGTAGGCCCACAGTCCATCGGAACACAGTACGAAACTGTCGCCGTCCACCAGCGTTTCGGCGCAGCCGTAGTCGATGACCGGTTCCTTCTGGGCGCCCAGGCAGTGCAGAAGCAGATTGCGCTGCGGATGGCTCTTCGCCCCTTCCTCGTCCAGCTTGCCCTGGCGCATCAGTTCGCCGACCAGCGAGTGATCCTTGCTGCAGCTCACCAGCCTGTCGTTGCGATAGTGGTAGATGCGCGAATCACCACAGTGAGCCCAGTCCGCCCGGCCGGCATTCATCATCATGACGCAGGCGGTGGAGTGCGGATCCTGTTCGGATGTGAAGCGGGTGAGCTTGATCACCACGTGCGCTTCCTCGATCACGCTGCGCAGCAGATCGTGCGGCGTTTCCTGCGACGGCGCAAAGCTGTCGAAATTCTCGCGCGCCTTGAGTACCACCTGCTCCGCGGCCATCGCACCGCCACTGTGACCGCCCATGCCGTCGGCCAGCACCGCCATCAGCATGCCCTTGTGGCGACCGTGCGGGAACACCGCCGCGCGGTCCTGCTGTTCCTTTCGATCACCGATGTGCTGGGCGACGCAGCTGTCGAGTTTCAATGCCATGAAGCGGTCCGGGTAGCTGGGGACGTGCGCGACCGGGAATGACCCGCTCGCGACGTCTGGATTCTAGCCCCGCGGCCGCTTCCGCCTGACGTGTTCGTGTTCATCGCGGCGCTCCGCCCACAGCCATTTCACAAATCATTACAGCGAGAAGGTGACGAAGCTTTCGTTGATGTCGTCCATGTATTCGCTGAGGGCGCTGGAATGGATACCCAGTTCCTCCATCACCTCGCCGCCGCGCAATGACCAGGCAGGATCGGGAAGCCCCTTGTTGATCAGATAGATATGCGTCGCCAGCGCAATGATGCCTATCGTGCTGCGCAGCCCGAGAGAGTCGTCGGACAGCATTTCGTGATGGTAGCGGATGGCCTGCACGATCAGGTCGGGCAGCCCCCAGTTGCGCGCAACCCAATAACCGACGCTGGCGTGATCGAGCCGGAAGTGTTCATTCTCGAGCGATACGTCCACCCAGCTCGATTCGTCATCCAGGTTCATCAGCTTCCAGTACTCGGGGTAGCGGCTGTTCAGCAGCGCCACGCCGCTGTCGTGGAACATGGCCGCCAGATAGGCCTGGTCGGGAAAGACATTGCAGACGGCGACCCGCTCGCCTGCAATCTGGGCGGCGAGGCCGGCGATCGTTTCGCAACGCAGCCAGAAGCGTTCCATCTGCGGTGTCACGCCGCCGGCCACCTGACGGATGGAAATGCCGCGGACCAGATTCACCGTCTGGTTCAGCCCGATCAGCATGAGCACCTGTTCGGCATTGGTCGGCGCACGCCCACGGCTGTAGGCCGGCGAACGGCAGAGCTTGAACAGCGCACCCAGCACACCGGGATCGCGCGAAATGCAATCAGCGAGCAGCGCGACCTCGAAATCGGGATCGCGCATCAGATTCTCCATTTCCTGCAGCAGACTGGGCTTGGCCGGCAGCAGAACGGAGGTGGATTCAAGCAGGGACTCGATGCTTTCTTCAATGACGACGGCAGGAGAGGACATGGCAGCAGAAGTATGTTTAACCGGGCACGTCCGTTAACGACCGGCGGCGAACGATCTTGAGCGACGTCGAAACCGGCCCCGCCGCTGTCAGCCTCCGTTGCGCAGGGCCTCGTCAAGCCATTCTATCCAGTGCCGCACGGGCTTGTCGGTCCCGCTCTGCAAGTGGGCAATGCAGCCCACGTTGGCACTCGCGATACCGTCTGCCGCTTCCGCTTCCAGCGCGGCCAGCCTGTTGTCGCGCAAGGTCTGCGCGATGACCGGTTGCAACAGCGAGTAGCTGCCCGCCGAACCGCAGCACAGATGGCTGTCGGCCACCGGTTGCAGATCGAAACCGGCGGCCCGCAACAAGGATTCGGCATGACCGCGCACCTGCTGTCCGTGCTGCAGCGAACAGGGAGGGTGATAGGACAGGGGTCGGCGTCGCACGCCCTGCGCAGCAAACAGACCCTCTATCTGCGCACGCTCGCCCGCCAGCACTTCCGACAGGTCGCGTGTCAGCGCGGACACCCGTGCCGCACGCCCGGCGTATTCGCGGTCACCGGCCAGCAGGTCGCCGTACTCGCGCACCGTGCTGCCGCAGCCCGATGCCGTCATCACGATGGCTTCGACGTCACCGCGCTCGATCGCCGGCCACCATGCATCGATCAGGGCGCGCATGTCGCGCCGACCGCCGTCCTGGTCATTCAGATGGAAGCGCAACGCACCGCAACACCCGGCACCGGCAATCTCGATCAGTGAAATGCCGACCAGATCCAGCACCCGGGCGGCTGCAGCATTGACATCGGGCATCAGCGCGGGCTGGACACAGCCGGCCAGCACCAGCATGCGCCGCGCGTGCCTGACCGGCGGCCAGGCACGCGCCTCCTTCTCCGGTGCGATCTTGGCGGCGACACCGGCCGGCAGCAGAGGCCGCGCCAGCCTGCCGAGCGTCAGCGCGGCGTTGAACAACCCGGGCCGGGACAGGCCCTCGCGCACCACCCAGCGCCTGGCCCTCTCGGCGAGCGGTCGCCGCGCGCGACGCTCGGCGACCGCGCGGCCGATATCCACCAGTTCGTGATAGCGCACACCGGACGGACAGGTGGATTCGCAGTTGCGGCAGGTCAGACAGCGATCGAGGTGCGGCAGCACGGTTTCCGCCGCGATCTCGCCTTCCAGCATCTGTTTCATCAGATAGATGCGGCCGCGTGGTCCGTCCAGTTCATCGCCCAGCAACTGATAGGTCGGACAGGTCGCGTTGCAGAATCCGCAATGCACGCACTTGCGCAGCACGCGGTCGGCGGCATCGCCTTCCGGCGTACCGCGGATGAAATCAGCCAGTCCGGTCTGCATCGTCGGTTCTCACAATTCTGCGTACATGCGTCCGGGGCTGAACACACCGGACGGATCGAAAGCCTCTTTCAGCCGTCGATGGACCGTCATCAGCGCCGGTGCCAGCGGCTCGAACACCCCCGCCTCGCGCAGCGCGGACGTGCCGCCGCGGAACAGGGTCGCGTGGCCGCCGAGCCCGCCCGCGATGGTGCGCAGGTCGGCCGCCGTCGCATCGCTGCGCAGCCAGCGCTGCATGCCGTTCCATTCCACCAGTTGTTCGCCCGGCAGATCGAGCGCCGGAGCGCGCGGCGGAAGCGCCACCCGCCACAAGGGACGGTCCCCGGCGAAGAAGGCATGGCGGTGTTCGCGCATGCCGGTCCAGAACAGCGGCGCCGCGCCATCGTCGAGGCGTTCGCCGCCGATGTGGCGCACCGCGGCCTCGAGCGCGGCGGCCGCACCCGACAGCCGCACATGCAACTGCCCGTCGTGCCAGGCCGTGGCGGACACCGGCAAGGGCTGGCTTCCCCATTCGCGCAGTGTGGCCAGCGCCGCCGACTGGGACATCGACAGCACGCGGGTCTGCTCGGCCTGCGGTCGCGGCAGCACTTTCAGCGTCACGTCCAGCAACAGACCCAGCGTACCGAAGCTGCCGGCGAACAGGCGCGACACATCGAAGCCGGCGACATTCTTCATCACCTGCCCGCCAAAGCGCAGCACGCGGCCGCGACCATCCATCACGGTCACACCGAGCACGAAATCGCGCAGGCTTCCCGCGGCAATGCGACGCGGACCGGACAGGCCGCACGCGACCGCGCCGCCGAGCGTTGCATGCGGGCCGAAGTGCGGCGGCTCGAAGGCGAGCATCTGGCCGTGCATGTGGAGCAATGCCTCGATGTCGGCCAGCCGTGTCCCGGCGTGGGCGGTGACGAACAGTTCGGATGGCTCATAGGCGATGATGCCCTGCGCGCCGCGCATGTCGAGCGGCACGCCGACGCGCGCCTGCGCCAGGAAATCCTTGGAACCGCTGCCGTGCGGTGTCAGCTTCAGACCTCTTGCGGCAGCGTCCAGCACCTGCTCGCGCAGCACCGAGTGCAGATGTGCAGTCATGATCAGAAACGCGGCAGGTCGGGGTGCGGCAGTTCGCCGTGATGCACATGCATGTGGCCCATTTCCGCGCAGCGGTGCAAAGTCGGCACCGCCTTGCCCGGATTCATCAGGCCGGCCGGATCGAATGCCGCCTTGACCCGGTGGAACATGTCCAGCTCGTCGGCGCCGAACTGGCTGCACATCTGGTTGATCTTCTCCAGTCCGACACCGTGCTCGCCGGTGATGGTGCCACCCAGTTTCACCGACAGTTCCAGGATGTCGACGCCAAATGCCTCGGCGCGCCGCACCGAATCCGGGTCGTTGGAATCGAACAGGATGAGCGGATGCAGATTGCCATCGCCGGCATGGAAAACATTGAGCAGCCCGAGCCCGTACCGGCCGGCCATGCCTTCCATCGCTTCCAGCATTTCGGCCAGTCTCTTGCGCGGAATGGTGCCATCCATGCAGTAGTAGTCGGGCGAAATGCGTCCGGCGGCCGGAAATGCCGCCTTGCGTCCGGCCCAGAAACGCAGGCGTTCGGCCTCGTCGCGCGAAATGCGGATTTCGGTGGCGCCGGCGGCTTCCAGCAACGCACGCACGCGCGCGATCTCGTCCTGCACCTCTTCCTCGGTGCCATCGGATTCGCACAGCAGGATGGCGGCCGCATCGAGCGGATAGCCGGCATGCACGAACTGTTCGACCGCAGCCGTGGTGGCCTGGTCCATCATTTCCAGCCCGGCCGGGATGATGCCGGCGGCGATCACGTCGGCCACCGCCTGCCCGGCGCGCCGGATGTCGTTGAAGGCCGCCAGCACGCAACGCGCGACGCGCGGTTTGGGTACCAGCTTCACCGTCACTTCGGTCACCACTCCGAGCAGGCCTTCCGACCCTATGGTGACGGCGAGCAGGTCGTAACCCGGACTGTCCGGCGCCGCACTGCCGATTTCCATCACCTCGCCCTCCATGTTCACCATGCGCACGCGCAGCACGTTGTGCACGGTGAGGCCGTACTTCAGGCAGTGCACGCCGCCGGAATTCTCGGCGACATTGCCGCCTATGCTGCAGGCGATCTGGGACGATGGATCCGGCGCGTAGTACAACCCGAAGGGCGCAGCCGCCTCGGATACCGCAAGATTGCGCACTCCGGGCTCCACCACGGCCTGCTGCGCCAGACGGTCCACCGACAGGATGCGGTTCATGCGCGCGGTCGACAGCACCACGCCGTGGCGGTGCGGCGTCGCGCCCCCGGACAGGCCGGTACCGGCACCGCGCGGCACCACCGGCACGCCGAGCCGGCGACAGGCACGCAAAGTGGCGATCACCTGCGCTTCGGTCGTGGGCAGGGCCACCGCGAGCGGCATTTCACGCATGAGCATGAGGCCGTCGCACTCATAGGCGCGCAGCCGCCCGGGATCGGAAATGAGGCAATCCGCCGGCAGTTCGCGGGACAGTGCGGCAATCACTGCGGTGCGGTCCGGCGTCGGTCCGTGGGCCTCGTGGGCCGGTGGCAAAGCGCTCATGGCAGCCGATCTCTGAACAGGTCAGGGGGCGAATCATACCTGCAGCACCGGGGTACCGCCCATGGCACGACATCCTTCCGCTGGCCGGTGCGCCTGCGGCAGGCATGACCCAGCGGCCCGCGGCAACCGGGATCACGTCGCGTTCAACGGAAAGGCGTGGCACCACCGCTGCGCCGGCCTTACCCGGACACCCGGCAAACCAAAAAAACGGCGCCCCGGGGCGCCGTCATCGAAACCTTGGTGAACGATCAGTCCTTCTTCTCGATGTAGATCGCCCGGAAGTCATTCACATTGGTCAGCGTCGGACCGGTGACGATCAGGTCGCCCAAGCCCTGGAAGAAGCCATAGGCATCGTGCACATCCAGCATGTGACGGGCGTCGATGCCTGCGGCGCGGGCGCGCGCCAGCGTGCTGTCGGTCACCAGCGCACCCGCATTGTCCTCGCTGCCGTCGATGCCGTCGGTATCCCCCGCCACCGCGTGGATGCCCGGCATGCCTTCCAGCGCCACGGCCAGCGCGAGCAGAAATTCCGAATTGCGGCCGCCGCGCGGCTTCTGGCCGGGCTTGATCTCGCCCAGCGTGACCGTGGTTTCGCCACCGGACAGCAGCACGCAGGGCGGTGCGAGCGGCGTGCCGTTGATCGCGCACGCCTTGGCGATGCCGGCGAGCACCTTGCCGGCATCGGCCGATTCGCCCTCTATCATGTCGCCCAGCACCAGCGGGGTCACGCCATGCGCGCGCGCCACCTCGGCCGCGGCGAGCAGCGAGGCCTGGGCGGTCGCGACGGTGCGGGTTTCGCAGCGGGCGAGACGCGGATCGCCCGCCTTGGGGGTTTCCGATTCAGGTCTGTCCAGCCAGGCCAGTACCGCGGGCGGCACCGGAATGTCGTAACGGCGGATGATGGCCAGCGCATCCTCGCGCGTGGTGGTATCCGGCACCGTCGGACCGGACGCCACCACCGCCGGGTCGTCGCCCGGCACATCGGAAATGACCAGCGTGAACACGCGCGCGGGATAGGCCGCCTGCGCCAGGCGACCGCCCTTCATCGACGACAGGTGCTTGCGCACGCAATTCATTTCCTGGATGGCTGCGCCACTGGCCAGCAGCGCGCGGTTCACCGCCTGCTTGTCCTCCAGTGTCAGTCCTTCCGCCGGCGCCGACAGCAGGGCCGACCCACCGCCCGAAATGAGGGCGATCACCAGGTCGTCCTCGCTCAGTCCCTGAACCTTGTCGAGGATGCGCTTCGCCGCCTGCTGACCGGCGGCATCGGGCACCGGATGCGAGGCCTCGACCACCTCGATGCGCTGGCACGGCGCACCGTGTCCGTAACGGGTCACCACGAGGCCGGACAGTTCGCCCGGCCAGTTCCTTTCGACCGCCAGCGCCATCGAAGCGGCCGCCTTGCCGGCGCCGACCACTATCGTGCGGCCCTTGGGCGGTGGCGGCAGGTTGGCCGGCACGCACAGATCGGGGTTGGCGGCGTCGAAGGCCGCCTGGAAAAGCTTGCGCAGAAATTCATTCGGGTCGGGGGTACTCACGGCTGCTCCGTATTTCTGTATTCGTTTGCGGGGATGTGTGGTCTGCGTGAATATGCATGAACCGCGCAGCGCTGCCGGATGATGGCCGCCCGCATATCCTGCTGCCGCCGGGTGGGCGTAGGGCCGACCGGGCAGGGTTCGCACATGCTTCCGGCGCTTCGCCGGATCGATGCGTTCGAAACGATGCCCAACAGACCCAAGCATGGGATGATGTGCCATTCTATCGTGCGAACGCCTTATATAGGCACGCACCAGCGATCAGAACATCTTATTCATCACATCACTCGACATGGGTCACAGACTATCCAAGATCGCCACGCGCACCGGGGATGGTGGCGAGACCGGCCTCGGCGACGGTACCCGGGTTTCGAAATCGTCCGCGCGCATTCATGCGCTGGGCGATGTCGATGAACTGAACAGCGCGCTCGGCCTGCTTCTGTGCGAAGATATGCCGGCGGAACTGGCGGCGCTGCTGACGGAAATCCAGCACGATCTGTTCGATCTTGGCGGCGAACTGGCCATCCCGGGCTATCACCTGCTGAAGGCCGGACAGGTGGCCCGTCTGGATGCCGAACTGGAAAAGCTCAACGCCGAGCTGGCGCCGCTGAAGGAATTCATCCTGCCGGGCGGCACGCGGGCGGCGGCGCAGGCCCATCTGGCAAGAACGATCTGCCGGCGCGCCGAACGCATGGTGATCGCCGCCGCCGAACAGGGCAAGGTATCGGAAGCCAGCCGCCAGTACCTGAACCGGCTGTCCGACCTGCTGTTCGTGCTCGGTCGCACCTTCAACAGGCTGGCCGGCCGCGGCGACGTGCTGTGGCAGCGCGGCCGGGCGCATGACGGCGAGAGCGGCTGATTCGTCCTCCTGAGCGACATGAGTACAGGCCCTGTGCACCCGGCGGGGATGCGGCCGACAACAGCGGTGCGCACCGCTGCTGGACAAAGGCGCTGCCCGCGTGATCGACGATAGGGGAAGTGGAGTGGCCAGATCTCCCGACTCACCGGTGGGCGTTTTCGATTCCGGCCTGGGTGGACTTTCTGTGCTGCGCCATGCGCGCGCGCAACTGCCGGAAGAGGATTTCATCTATATCGCCGATTCGGGCTTCGCGCCTTACGGCGAGCGCTCGGCGGACTGGATACGCGCGCGCAGTCTCGCGCTGGCGGGCCATCTGCTGGATCGCGGCGCGAAGGCGCTGCTGGTCGCCTGCAACACCGCCACCGCCGCCGCCGCACCCGCACTGCGCGAACGCTGGCCCCGGGTGCCGGTGATCGCGATGGAGCCGGCGGTCAAGCCGGCGGTGGCGGCCACGCGCTGCGGCACGGTGGGCGTACTGGCCACCACCGGCACACTGGCCAGCAGCCGCTTCGCCGCATTGCTCGATACTTTCGGCCGGGACATCCGGGTCGTGACGCGCTCGGGCAGCGGCCTGGTCGAGGCAGTGGAACGCGGCGACTTCGCGAGTGACGCGACGCGCAGCCTGGTGCGCAGCCATGTGCGCCCGCTCATCGATGCCGGCGCGGACGTGATCGTGCTCGGCTGCACGCACTATCCCTTCCTGCGGCCACTGATCCAGCAGGAAGCAGGTCCCGGCGTCAGCGTGATCGATACCGGTCTTGCCGTATCGCGTCAGTTGCAGCGCCGGCTGGATGAAGCAGGCCTGCGCCGGCACGGCCCTGCCGGCACGGAACACTTCCTCACGAGCGCCCGCCCCGAGCATGCGCTGCCCGCGCTGCGCGCGCTGTGGCACGCTGCGGCGGACCTGTCGGCGCTGAGCCTGGAGGACTGCGATCGGGCATCCTGAACGAGACCGCCGGGCCGTCGACCGCATCGGGGCCGCGGCGACGCTCAGGTCACGCGCAGCAGCACCGCAATCACCGCCATCCAGCCCAGCATGGCCACGATGAGGTGGACATCGCGGAACAGGTCCTGCGACGGGTCACCGCCACTGCCCTGGCGGTGCATCAGATAGAGATAGCGGCACAGCCCGTACAGCACGAAGGGCAAGGTGTAGATGAGGTCGGACGTGCCGTGGATGCGCACCGTTTCCTCATCCACCGTGTAGAGCGCATACGCCACCACCGCGCAGGCGCCGGTCAGCGTCGTGAGCTGGTCCAGCAAGGCCGGCGAGTACTGGTCGAGCACCTTGCGATGCGCGCCGCCCTCGCTGTCCATCAGCAGCATTTCCGCCCGCCGCTTGGCAAACCCGAGGAACAGCGTGAGCAGCATGCCGCACATGAGCAGCCAGTTCGACGGCGGAATGCCCAGGCCGGTGGTACCGGCCAGCAGGCGCAGCATGAAGCCCGCGCTGATCAGG
This sequence comes from Methyloversatilis thermotolerans, assembly GCF_000372885.1. Classification (GTDB taxonomy): domain Bacteria; phylum Pseudomonadota; class Gammaproteobacteria; order Burkholderiales; family Rhodocyclaceae; genus Methyloversatilis; species Methyloversatilis thermotolerans. Next base: position 4,034,140 of record NZ_KB889967.1, on the reverse strand, counting down.
AACACGTCGAGCACGACCACGCGTTTCAGACCATAGCTGTAGCCGAGGTTGATCAGCCCGTAGATGCACAGCAGCCAGACCAGCTTTTCGCCGACCTGGTAAGCAACGATGAGCGCGCCGGCCGAACACAGTCCGGTCAGCAGCACCGCGACCGAAGGTGACAAGGCGCCGGATGCCAGCGGACGCAGGCGCTTCACCGGGTGCAGCCTGTCCTGTGCGACGTCGCGGAAGTCATTCAGCGCATAGACCGCACTCGACATGAGGCAGAAGGCGACGAATGCGAGCGCTGCCGCCTGCAGCATGCCGGGAGTGTGCCAGGCATGGCCGAACACCAGACCAAAGAACACGAAGCCGTTCTTCACCCATTGCTTCGGACGCAGCAGTTGCAGTGCAGCGGGCATCATGCGCGGCTCATCGCTCGAAATAGCGTTCCTCGAAATAGCAGCCGCAATCCGGCAGCCATGTCGGGATGGCGTACCACAGCCGCCGGGCAGGTTCGAGCACGCCCTTGTGGTAGGCGGGGTAGTCGAATCCGTGGCCGCGTATGCGCCAGAAGGTCGCACCGCGCACCTGCAGCGCATCCTCGCTCACCGCCCGGAAGTACGGCGCGTAATCCGCGAGATCGGGCTTTTCCTTGCTCAGTATCAGGATGTCGCGACCGGCCAGCGCACGGAAATCGGTCAGCACATCGTCGTGGCGCGCATGACTGGACGCCGGGCCGAACACCGGCCAGTAACGGCGGTGGTTGTAGCCCATGGTGACCGAGGGCGAATAGCCGTCGGTCATCAGCACATAACGGTCGACGTCGCTGCCCAGCGCGGCGATCACCTCGAGCGGTTTCACGGTCTGCACGATGCCGGCGTACTTGCGCGGCCCCAGACGGTCGGCCCAGGACTCGACCGACGTCGTGGCGAAGGCGAGCACGCCGGCGACGTGTACAAGCGCCAGCACGGCGGCGATCTTCAGCGTGCGCCCAAGCGCATCGGCGGGCACGATGCGCGCGTAGAGCAGGAAAGCCAGCGGTACGAAGGAAAACACCCAGTGCAGACCTATGGTCTTGACCAGGGACAGCAGCGCGAACACCGCCAGCGGCAGCCACACCAGCCACGGCAGCGCCGGCTGCATGCGCCACAGCGCGGGCGCCCGCAGCAGCCGCCAGCTCACCATGGGCGTGAGCAGCCACACCATCATCAGCACATAGAGCAGCGGCGTTTCCCACGACAGATGGGCATTCCCGTGACGGTTGAACACATTGAACATCACGTTGGCCCAGCAGTGCTGGCTGTTCCACCACGCGTTGTACAGGCCGGCCGGCAGTGCGCACAGCACCAGCAGCCCCAGGCCGCGCCATTTCCATGCGGCGGGCCGCCACAATGCCCAGGCGACATAGGCCAGTCCGAGCAGTACGGAGAAGTACTTGGACAGGAAAGCCCCGCCGAGCAGCAGACCGGCCAGCGCGAACGCCGGCATCGAGCGACGGGCCTGCGCGTGCAGGAACAGCAGGGCGGATGCCACGCTGAAATAGACCAGAGGAATGTCGGTGGTAATGAGCACGTCCAGCACGCTGGCCGGTGCCAGCAGCACCAGACTGGCCGTTCCCCAGCGCACTGCCGCCACCTCGCCGCGCAGGAAAGCCAGCAGCATGGCCGACAACAGCGCCGGCTGGACGATGGCCGGCAGGCGCAGCCACCATTCGGCTTCCGAAACCGCGATCAGGCCGGCCAGCCACCAGCCCACCATGGGCGGGTGATCGTAGAAACCGCCCGCCGGAATCCGGCCCCACCAGTAGAAATACGCTTCGTCACCGGTAAACGGCAGCACCGCACCCAGCCAGCCGCGGAAGGCCAGGGTAAGCAGCAGGCAGACGAAATAGAAACGGCGCCAGCTCGATGCTGGCGCCGTCGTGGTCAGCGCGAACACCCCGTTCAGTCGCGATCGGCCAGCGCGCGACGACGGGCACGCACCGCCTCGGCGAGCACGTCGAGCAGTTCGACGCTCCTGTCCCAGCCGAGGCAGGCATCGGTAATGCTCATGCCGTACTCCGGCGCCTTGCCGGCAACCAGATCCTGCCGGCCTTCCTTCAGGTGTGATTCGACCATCACGCCGAATATGCGGTCCTCGCCACAGGCGAGCTGGGCCGCGACGTCGCGCGCCACATCCATCTGCAGCGCGCACTGCTTGCGGCTGTTGGCATGCGAGAAGTCGATCATCACCTTGGCCGGCACGCCGGCCGAGGCCAGTTCACGGCACACCTTGTCCACCGCTTCGGCGTCGTAGTTCGGCTCCTTGCCGCCGCGCAGGATGACGTGGCAGTCCTCGTTGCCGGTGGTGGACACGATGGCCGAATGTCCGGCCTTGGTGACCGACAGGAAAACGTGCGGCGACTGCGCCGACTTGATCGCGTCGGAGGCGATGCGCACATTGCCGTCGGTGCCGTTCTTGAAGCCGACCGGGCAGGACAGCCCGGATGCCAGTTCGCGGTGCACCTGGCTTTCCGTGGTACGGGCACCGATGGCCCCCCAGGCCACGAGATCGGCGGTGTACTGCGGCGTGATGGTGTCGAGGAACTCGGTGCCGGCGGGCAGGCCGAGCTCGTTGACCTCGAGCAGGATGCGCCGGGCCAGTTGCAGGCCTTCGTTGATCTTGAAGCTGTTGTCGAGATGCGGATCGTTGATCAGGCCCTTCCAGCCCACCGTGGTGCGCGGCTTCTCGAAATAGACACGCATGACGATTTCCAGCTCGCCGGCCAGGCGCTGGCGCTGCGCCTTCAACAGCTTGGCGTACTCCATGCCCGCCTTGTAATCGTGTATTGAACACGGACCGATCACCACCAGCAGGCGATCGTCGGCGCCACGCAGGATGCGATGGATGGCCTGGCGGGCGCCGAAGGTGGTCTGCGCAGCCACATCGCTTGCCGGCAGCTCGGTCAGCAGATGGGTGGGCGGCAGGAGTTCCCGGATTTCCTTGATGCGGACGTCGTCAGTGATCATGTGCATGGGTGCGTTCATGGCTTTCAGTCGTTACAGCCCTGGCGGCCGGCCGCCGTTGTCGAAGGGTGGATTCTAACCCGCCGCGCCGCCGGTCGAGCGCGGTTTGCGGCTTCAGTGATTGCGCTCGCGCCACAGCAGGTGCACGGCCAGATAGCCGAGCAAGGACGCAGTACAGGCCATGATGAACAGGCCGGTCACCAGCGGCAGCCCGGCCGCACCGAGCCAGATCCAGAACCCCTCCAGCCAGCCGGTCGCCAGTTCGCCGATGCGCCCCGCGCTCTGTTCGATCTGGCTCGCCTCGGCCGGCGCGGACGGTTTGGCGAGTACCAGGCTGCCCAGTTCGTAGGCCGCCCAGTAGATGGGCGGAAAGGTGAATGGATTGGTGATCAGGGTACAGGCTGCGCTGGTCACGATGTGGGCGCGCAGCAGCAACGCGGTCAGTATCGCGAACAGGAATTGCGCGAACGGGATCATGAGCCCGAAGAACAGGCCGATGGACACCGCACGCGCCACACTTTTCCGGTCCGGACTCCACAGCCGCTCGTCGCCCAGATGTCGCGCGAACGGGGCGAGCGCGCGCGTCGCAAGTATCTGCTCGCGGGTAGGAATCCAGCGTCTCAACCAGGGTGGCATGACAGACGGCAAGCCCTCAGGCCGTGCCCCCCACGGTCAGACCATCGATGCGCAAGGTCGGCTGGCCGACACCGACCGGTACGCTCTGCCCCTCCTTGCCGCAGGTGCCCACGCCGCTGTCGAGCGCCATGTCGTTGCCTATCATGGACACCCGGGTCAGCGCATCCGGACCGTTGCCGATCAGCGTGGCGCCCTTGACCGGATAGGTCACGCGGCCATTTTCGATCATGTAGACCTCGGCGCCGGAGAACACGAACTTGCCGCTGGTGATATCGACCTGGCCACCGCCGAAATTGACCGCGTACAGACCCTTCTTGACCGAGCGGATGATGTCCTCCGGATCGCGGTCGCCATTGAGCATATAGGTGTTGGTCATGCGCGGCATGGGCAGATGAGCGAAGCTTTCGCGCCGGCCATTGCCGGTGGGCGCGACGCCCATCAGTCGCGCATTCAGGCTGTCCTGCATGTAGCCGACCAGGATGCCATCCTCGATCAGGGTGGTGCAGCGGGTGGGATTGCCTTCGTCGTCCACGGTGAGCGAGCCGCGGCGGTTGGGCAAGGTGCCGTCATCCACCACGGTCACGCCGCGCGCGGCAACCTGCTGGCCGATGCGGCCGGCAAAGGCGGAACTGCCCTTGCGGTTGAAATCGCCTTCCAGGCCATGGCCGATCGCCTCGTGCAGCAGGATGCCGGGCCAGCCCGGACCGAGTACCACGCTCATGGTGCCGGCCGGCGCCGGCCGGGCATCCAGGTTCACGCGCGCCTGGTGCACGGCTCGCCGCGCGTAGTCGCGCAGCACCTCGTCGGTGAAACAGCCGTAATCGAAACGGCCGCCGCCACCGGACGAGCCCTGCTCGCGCCGGGTACCGTCCTGCATGATGACGGTGACCGAAACGCGCACCAGCGGCCGCACATCGGCAGCCATATGTCCGTCATGGCGCATCACCATGATGATCTCGTGGGTGCCGGCGACATGCGCCATCACCTGCGTGACGCGGCCGTCCTCGGCCCGCGCATAGCCCTCGATACGTTCGAGCAGCTTCACCTTCTCGATATCGGACAGCGAATCGTGAGGATTGCGCGCCGAATAGAGGGGCGCCGGCGACGACGACAGCACGGTGCGCGCGCTCAGGCTCTGGCCCTGCGCGGCGATGGCGCGCGTGGCGCGCGCTGCGGCTTCGAGCGCCGGCAGGCTGATTTCGTCGGAATAGGCGAATGCCGTCTTGTCGCCCTGGATCGCGCGCACGCCCACGCCCTGTTCGATATTGAAGCTGCCCGATTTCACGATGCCCTCTTCCAGGCTCCAGGCCTCGCTGCACTGGTACTGGAAATAGAGGTCGGCGTAGTCGATGCGGTGGGCACCGAGCAGACCGAATACGCGGTCGAGTTCGCCGCGATCGAGGTCGAAGGGCGCGAGCAGCGTGGCACGCGCGGCATTCATCAGGTCGGCCCCGTCTACGGGCTCGGTCGGCAGGGCAACAGCACTATTCATCGGGTCGATCCATTCAGGTCTTTATGGGGTGGCCCAGCCGCTGGGCGATGGCGTCCTCTTCGGAGGGAGGAAAGAAGTACTTGTACATCGACTTCTCCTCCTTCAGATCACGCCATCGTCCTCCCAGTTCATCGACTCGGGCACGATAGGTTTCGCGTGTCAGCCGCAACAGCACGGCGGGTGCGCCCACGCGCTGGCAGGTCCGCTCCTCGGCGGCAGCGGCGAAATCGAGGTATTTCTCGTAGAACAGTCGATGACGCGGATTCACCTCGATCAGCGCGTCGTCGCAGTCCTGGATGCGGAAGGCGTAGATGGACATCAGGTGGAACAGCGTGCCCATGAGCCGCTTGGAGCGCACGGACTGCTCCACCGCGAACTTGCCCACCTCGCACACGCGCCGGCCCTGGTCCCGCAGGGCCTTCATCACGTCGGGATAGGTTTCATCGGCGGACAGACCGGTATCGGAATCGAGATTGACCGTCACCGTGCCATAGATGTGACCGTCGAATTCGGCTACCAGCGTGATGCGGTTCGGCGTTTCGTCTATGTGCTTCTTGGTGTGATAGCCGCGCCACGAATACATCTTCTCGATCAGCAGGCTGGTGCCCTCGCGCTTGTCGCGGTCGCTGCTCAGCAGGCGCACGCGGAACTTGTCCTTCTGCTGCGCCATTTCACGCGTGCCCGGAATGTCCTCCTGCTCGATGCACATCGAACGCAGGCGATCGACATCCATCACCGTCACTTCGGCGAGTGTCTGCGGGAAGTTCGACGTATTCGTGGAGGGGTCGTCGACCATTTTTCGGTTCGCGGAAACGGGCGTCAGCAGGACAGCTTGCGGTGTCCCAGTGCGGGAAGATTCTGCCTGATCTCAAGGAGATAGTCGCCATCCATATCGCCCAGGACCACTCCGGGGCCGCGCGCCAGCCGGTTCAGTACATTGCCCCAGGGGTCGATCAGCATGGAATCCCCCCAGGTGCGCCGCCCGGACGGATGCACGCCGCCCTGCGCCGCGGCCAGCACATAGCACTGGTTTTCCACCGCGCGCGCGCGCAGCAGCAGTTCCCAGTGAGCGCGCCCGGTGGTTTCGGTGAAGGCGGCCCCCAGCACCAGCAGTTTCATGTCGCCCAGGGCACGGAAGTATTCAGGAAAGCGCAGGTCATAACAGATGGACAGGCCGACTCGCCCGAACGGGGTATCGATGGCCACCGGCTGCTGGCCGGCCTCTATCGTGCGCGCCTCGTCATAGTTCTCGCTCCCGCGCGAGAAGGCGAACAGATGCACCTTGTCGTAGCGCGCGATCTGGCTGCCGTCGGGCGCGTACGCGAGGCAGGTGTTGCGCACCTTGTCCGGCACCTCGGCCGCCAGCGGCACCGAACCGCCGATCAGCCAGATGCCGTGACGGCGCGCCGTGTCCGACAGGAAGCGCTGTATCGGTCCCGCGCCCTCCGCCTCGCGGATCGCGATCTTGTCCGCCTCGTCTCCGGAAATGAGCGGGAAATATTCGGGCAGCGCAACCAGGCGCGCGCCCTGCCGGGCGGCTTCGGCAATCCAGTGCCCGGCCTCGGCCAGATTGGCCGATACATCGGGGCCCGACACCATCTGGACGGCGGCAACCCGGGTCAATGCGGAAGCATCCGGCGTGTTCATCGATGAAAATTCCTCCGAAGACGGCAGCACGGCCATCGGGTCAGCGAGCGGGTGCGGCCGACGACGCGGCCGGCTGCTCCCCGAGCTTGCTCACGGCCGGATCGTCCCACGACCCTGTTACGGCATAACGGAACGCGAACATCTGGCCGAGCGGATCCTTCAACACCTTCTGCGCAAGATAGGTGGCCACGCCCACCGCCGGATTGGCGATCAGCGCGCCAACCGACACGCTGTCGCTGAGCGCCGGCTGGACGTTCACGACCAGATTCTGCGTTTCCGCAGACACATCGACACTGCCTGTGATCTTCACCTGGGCGGCCGGCCCGGCCAGTTCGAGATCACGGGTGGTCATGATGCCACGCTCCACCTTCACATTCCCGCGCACGCGATCGAAAGCGAAGCCTTCGCTGAATACGTCGCGGAAATCCAGCGTGATGCGACGGGGCAAGGACTGCAGGCTCAGTATGCCGAGCAGCCGGCCGGCACCGGGGCTGATCTTGCTGAACTGTCCGTCGTCGGCCTTCAGCTCGAAGGCGCCGCCCAGCGAAAGGTAGTCGATGGACAGCGGACTGCCCTGCCAGCTCAGGGTTCCCTTCAGGCTCGCGGTGCCCCGGCGCAGCACCCCGGCGTGGCCAAGGCGTTCCAGCAAGCGTCCGGCGTCGCTGGCGCGGATTTCGAAGCCGATGCGGGTTTCCCGCCCGCCGCGCGGACCGCCGGTCGGACGTCCCCAGGCACCGCTGCCCACGAAGCTGCCTTCGGGCACGCTGAGCACAAGCTGATCGATCAGCCAGGCGCGCCGCTCGTTGCGCGCGCGCAGCTCCAGCCGCCCGAGCTGACGGCCATCGAGCACGAACTGATCCGCTTCGATATCCAGCGCCGGCAGTTCGTCCGGTTCGTCCTGCGCATCGGTACTGCTGACCTGGGCACGCTCGTCTTCCGGACTGTCCAGGCGCAGTCGCTCGAAGCGCGCCGTCACCTGACCCTTGCCCTGCGGCAGCCAGCTCAGCTTGCCGCGCGCCTGCGAACTGGTCAGGTCGATGTCCCACCGTTCGCCGTGCCGCTGGGCATCCGCCTTCACGCCATCCAGCCAGTGCCCGGCCACCTTGAGGTTGCGGGCGTCGATGCGCACGCGGCCCGGCGGTGGCGCCTCCGCTCCGGATTCCGCGCCGCCCGCCGCACCGAATGTCCGGGACAGCGCATCCAGATCGATGGTGTCGCCGCTGAGGACGAGCGCGATGCCGGCATCGGGCAGCGGCGGCATCTGCGGCAGGCCGATCGCAGCGCGCTCCACGACGCCCTGGCGCCGCACGATGTCGGCCGCGCCCAGGCGCCCGGCGCTCACGCGCAGCAGTTCGCGGTCGGCGCCGATCGATGGCAGGCCGCGCCGCGCCATTTCGCGCGCATCCATGCCGGCGAAACGCTCCACCCGCAGCGCCAGCGGCTCGCCCAGCGGCTTGCCCAGCGGCGCCGGCAGCGCCGACGCCATCTGCGCCAGATCCGCCTCCAGAACGACGTCGCTCGCATCGCGACGCACCGCGATTCGCGCCTGCCAGGTCGCGCTGCCGGACAGCGCGTCCATCCAGCTCTGCCCGATCTGCGCACGCAGCGCGTCGGCCGAGGCGCGACCGCGTGCCTCCACGTTCACCGCACCATTCGCAGCCGTGCTCACATCCAGCGTCATCGGAAAACCGAGCACGCTGGCCTGCGCACCCCGTATCGTGAGACTGCTGTCGGTGAAGGCGATGCGACCGGCCGCATCGTCGAGCGGCGGCATCGCCGCATCGATCCGCAACCGGTTGCCGGTGAAACTGTATTCGCCCTCCACCCGGCTGTCGCGCGAATGGCGCAGCGGTATGGTCAGGCCGAGCTGCAGCTTGCCATTGCCCTCGGCACGCATGCCGGCGGTGAACCCCTCGATGCGCGCGCCGACCGGGCTGGCATCGATATAGCGGAGGAATTCACTGGTGGCACCGCTGGCCGAGCCCTTCACCACCAACACTTCCTCGTGCGCCCACAGATCCGGAATCTCCGCAGTGGTCGGGCCGACACGGGCATTCAGAATGCGTCCGTCGCGGCCGGTCACCAGCATGCGTCGCCCCTCGAACAGCACGTCCGCACGCAAGCCGGTCAGGGGCGGCCATTCATGGCCGAAGTCGAGCGTGGCCTCCTCCGCCTTCACCCGCACCTGGAAAACACCGGAACCGGGCCGGTCGAACGGGAAATCGGCAAGGTGGCCGCGCAGCCGCAACGTGGCCTCCGGCACGCGCCCCGCCGCCAGTGCCGTACGCAGCCAGTCGCGCGTGTCCGGTCCGACCGAATGCGGCAGATAGCGCCACACCGCGCGCGGGTCGCCATCGGTCAAGCGCGCTTCGATGTCGATGTCGCCGCCGCGCTCGCCCGTTCGGTAGCGGCCTCGCGCCTGCCCCTGAACGTGCGCGTTGCGGAAAGCGAGCGATTCCAGCGCCAGCTCGGTCGCGCCGTCGTTGCGCTGCCAGGCCGCACGCAATCTGAACTGCGAAAACGCGATGTCCGGCTCGGGAAACACCGCCGGCAGGCTGAGCTGAAGATCGGGGGCATCGATCTGCAGCGTTCCGCGCAGATCCGACCCCTCTATCCGCCCCGACAGGCCGGACACACCGGGCAGCTCGCCCACCGCGGACAGGCCGACACCCTCCAGCCGCGCATTGATGCGGAAACTGTCGGGCGCGGACAGCTCGCCGGTCCAGCCGCCGTCGAGTTCGCGCAGCCAGCCGCGCGCGGCATGCTGCTGCAGGCGCTCGCGCACCGCCTGCGACAAGGGAAGATAGGCCGACATGCGGGTCAGCGCATCGAGATCGAGCGCATTCGCCGACATGTCGCCCTGTGCCGGCTGACCGCCGCTTGCCGCCTGCCAGCGCAGGTCCAGGCTGGTGGGCGTGAGCTCCAGTCCATCCTTGGTGGTCAATTGCAGTTGCCGCGCCGACGCAACGATGCGTTCGCTGCTCACCTGTTCGGCACTGATCAGACCGGACAGGCTGGCGAGATCGAACATGGGCAGATCGGGGGCGAGGCGCAGCTTCACGTCGGCGAGCGCCAGCTCTGCGCGCACACCGGTCAAGCGCTCGCCCTCGAAGCGGCTCCATATCCGCGTGGCACCGCGCCCCTGCGGCAGCTCGACCGGATAGTCCACCCAGTGCCGCCACACCGCCATGTCGGCGCCCAGCAGGGACAGGAACAGATCGCCCGAGGCGGAGGCCGGACGGTCGATGTCCGGCAGCGACACATCGCCGCGCAGTTCGAGCGACTGCGCAAGTTCGCGCGGCGGATGTGCGTTGAGGCCGAAACGGTGATTGCGCCCGAAATTGTCCAGCCGCGCATCGACGTCGGACAACTGCAGCGACGGCGCCCCAGGGCGCCGCTCGTCCTGCCACTCGAGGCGCGCTCCGCGGATATTGATCTGGCCCTGGGACAGCAGCCAGCGCATGAAACCGCCTCGCTCACCATCGCGCTGCACCTCCAGACCTGCCACGAACAGGCGGCCGTCCGCGGCGCGTCGAATGCGCAGGTCAGGCCCGTTGATATCCAGCCGGTGCAGATGCAGTTCGCCGCGCAACAGCGAGGAAAATCCGAGTGCCGCCTCCACCTGCTCCAGTCGCAGCGCTGGCGCACCGGATTCGTCGAGCAATACGAGGCCGCGCAGACTGAGCTGCGGATGCAGGCCGGTCCAGTCCGCGCTCAGCGCGTCTATCCGGACCTGCCGCTGCAACGCCTCGCCCAGAGCCTGTTCGATGCGCGGACGGTAAGCGTCCACGTCCGGCAGTATCCAGTGGCGCGCAACAAGGACGAAAGCCGCGAGCACGATGTAGGTCAGCAGGCCGGCCGACAGCAGGCCCGCGAGCGGGCGGCGCCGGCCCGCGCGTGCCGGGGCGTGTGGAGATGGCGCGGCTACGACCTGATCGTCGATGCTGGACTGGGACAAGATGTATCTTTGCGTGCAGTCAAGCCGGACCCGACCGCTTTCGTGAAACGATCGTCAAGTGTACCCGCAACACGAGCGCGCTTCGCATCGCGTTCAGCCGGGCAACACAGCCGTCCTGCAAGGACTGTATTGCCGTCGCCCGGCTGCCCTGGCCGTCGGCCGTCGTCCATGATCCGGAAAACCTGATCTGATCGGCGTCGTGGGTGCGGTTGGCGGGGGTAGGGCACGGTGCGGGCAGGCTGCAGGATGGCTGGGCAGACGCCCCCGGGTCGGGCTTCGCCCGGCCCGGCGTTTTCATGAACGGACGCGCCGCGCAGCCGGGCGCACATTGCCGTTCTAATCCACCCCCTTGAACCCGAGGATGCACCATGGACTCCGCCGCCGCGACTGCCCTCATCGAATCCGCCCGCCGCCACAGCCGCTATCTCGACCGTCAGCTCGCGGCCGATCCGCTCCTGCTGGACGCACTGCGCGCGGCGCTGGATGTCGCGGTCGATGCCGAGGCCATCGCATCGTGGTTCGCCCGCACACCGGCGCCGACCGACGACGAGGCCGCGCTGAAATCGGCGCTGCGCCGTCTGCGCATCCGCACCCTGTGCCAGCTCATTGCGCGCGATCTGGGCGGACTGGCCGACCTCGACGAAGTCACCGAAGGCATGACGCTGCTGGCGGAGATCACGCTCCGCAGCGCGGAACAGGCGGCGCGCGCCGGGCTGGTGCAGCGCTTCGGCCAGCCGCGCGGCGAAACCGACGGTGCCATCCAGCCCTTCATCTGCATCGGCATGGGCAAACTGGGGGGACGCGAACTGAATGTGAGCTCCGATGTGGACTTCATCTTCGTCTACCCGGAAGCAGGCGAAACGGATGGCGATACGCCCGAGGGGCCGGGCAAGCGCATCGACAATTTCGACTTCTTCACGCGCATGGGCCGCAAGGTGATCGAACTGCTGGCGGACGTGACCGAGGATGGCTTCGTGTTCCGCGTGGACATGAGACTGCGGCCAAACGGCGACTCCGGTCCGCTCGCCTGCAGTTTCGACATGCTCGAGAACTATTTCGTCACCCAGGGCCGCGAATGGGAGCGCTACGCCTGGATCAAGGCACGTGCACTGACCGGCGGGCGTGACGAGGAACTGGAGGCGCTGCGCAAGCCTTTCGTATTCCGCAAGTACCTGGATTTCGGCGCCATCAACGCGATGCGCGACCTGCATGCGCAGATCCGGCGCGAAGTGGCGCGCCGCGACATGGCGGACAACATCAAGCTGGGGCCGGGCGGCATACGCGAAATCGAATTCATCGCCCAGGTATTCCAGCTCATACGCGGCGGTCGCGAGAGCGCACTGCAGATCCGTCCCACCCAGAAGGTGCTGGACCGGCTCGCCTTGCGCGGCGTACTGGGCGAGGAGGCTGTGGCCGAGCTGCAGGCGGCCTATGTGTTCCTGCGTCGCCTGGAGCACCGTCTGCAGTACGTCGAGGACGCGCAGACCCACCGCCTGCCCGCGACGCCGGACGAGCAGGCACTCATCGCGTCCGCCATGGGCCATCGCGATCACGCCGCGCTGATGGACGAACTGGACGTGCACCGGTCGCGCGTGAGCCGCCACTTCGAAGCGGTGTTCGGCGCCCAGGAACAGGACAGTTCGACGCCGCGCGCGGTGTGGCAGGACATCGAACAGTGCGAGGACTGCGCCGGCGCGCTGGCCGGCATGGGCTTCGCCCGCACCGACGATCTGGCGCACCGGCTGGCCGCCTTCAAGGCGGGCAGCCGCTACCGCCAGTTGCCAGACGGTTCGCGCACCCGCGTCGACGCGCTGGTACCCAAGCTGCTGGAGGCCTGCCGCGACACGCCCGACCCGTCGGCCACAGCATTGCGCGGGCTGGACCTGCTGGAGGCGATCAGCCGGCGTGCGGCCTATCTGGCGCTGCTTGCCGAATTTCCGCAGGCGCTGGGGCAGGTGGCGCGGCTGATCGGTGCCTCGAGCTGGGCTGCCGGCTATCTGGTGCGCCACCCGATACTTCTGGACGAACTGCTGGATGCGCGCCTGCTCACTGCGGAGCCGGACTGGCCGGGATTCGAAGCCGATCTGCGCAACACGCTGGACGAAGTCGGCGACGACACCGAAAGACAGATGGACAGCATGCGCGACGCCCACCACGCCTGGGTGTTCCGGCTGCTGGCGCGCGACCTTGCGGGCGAGCTGTCGGTCGAGCGACTGTCCGATCACCTGTCCGCGCTGGCCGACGTGATGCTGCGCGTGACGCTGGACATGTGCTGGCGCAAGCTCGCGCGCCGGCACCGCGACCCGCCGCGCTTCGCGGTCATTGCCTACGGCAAGCTGGGCGGCAAGGAGCTGGGCTACGCATCCGACCTCGACCTCATTTTCCTGTTCGACGACGATCATGAATCGGCGCCGGAAATCTACGCCCGGCTTGCGCAGCGCATGCTGACCTGGCTGTCCAGCCACACCAGCGCGGGCATCCTGTTCGAAACCGACACCCGGCTGCGGCCCAACGGCGAATCCGGCCTGCTGGTCAGTTCGATCGCCTCCTTCCACGACTACCAGCTCAAGTCGGCCTGGGTGTGGGAGCACCAGGCGCTGACACGGGCGCGCTTCAGCGCCGGTGATGGCGAAGTGGGACGACGCTTCGAAACGATACGGCGCGAAGTGCTGACGCGCCGGCGCGACGCGAAGGTGCTGCGCCGCGAAGTGCTGGACATGCGGCAGAAGATGATGGACAGCCACGCCAACAAGTCCGAACTGTTCGATCTGAAACATGATCGCGGGGGGTTGATAGACCTCGAATTCGCGGTGCAGTACCTGGTGCTGGCCCATGCCGCCGACCACCCTGAACTGACCGGAAACCTGGGCAATATCGCGCTGCTGCGCATTGCCGCCGAGGCCGGGCTGCTGCCGGCCGACAGCGCCCGCGCCGCTGGCGACGCCTATCGCGAACTGAGGCGCCTGCAGCACAGCCTGCGTCTGAACGACGCAACCCGGGCGCGCCTGCCGGCGGACCAGGTCTGCACCGAACGATCCGCCATCGAAACGGTATGGCACCAGGTGTTCGACGCGAACTCATGAGGCGCGGCGGAAGTCTCAGCGACAATACGCCTATCGGAGCATCCCACCATGCATGATCGCCTGCGTCACTGTCTGCTGCTGGCCGGCTTCACACTGATGCTTGGCGGCTGCGCGACGCTGCCACCGCTGCCGCCCGCGCCGACCACCGACGAAATCGTCCAGATGTCGAAGGACGGCATTCCGCCGGCCGAAATCATCCAGCGCATGGAAGAGAGCCGGGCCCTCTACCCGCTCAAGGCATCGGAACTTGCCAAGCTGCGCGAAGACGGCGTGTCCGACGAGGTGATCGACTACATGCAGCAGACGCTGATCGAAGCCGAGCGCGCGCGCGAAGCGATGCGCGAACGCGACCGCATGTGGATGTACGGCTATCCCTATTACCCCGGTTATCCATGGGGCTACTGGCGTCGCCCATTCCGCTATTGAGGCGGTCACGCGGGCACCGTGTGTCGCCCTGCCGTGCATGAGCGCAACGCAGTCCTGCCCATGACGGCGTTCCGTGCGCAACTGTGCAGCGCACGAAGCGCGCGCCTTCGCAGCCCCTCCTCGCAGCATCCATCCATGCACCACTGAGCGCGATCGCATCGGACGGAGGCCATCGCCCGAACCCGTCCTGGCGTGCCCTGCATGCGATACGCAATGACTTCCGCATGAGCCGGTGATCCGGTACCAGGCTTTCAGTTCATCACCATGCAATATCGCGGATCGATCGTCATATCCCGCAAGGAAGGTCAGCGCGCCCCTGCGCTGCGACCGGCCGGATCCGCATGAGTCAGTCCGGCAGGGCGTGGCGATGGCTCTCTGTTCGAGTCATGCGTGGCGCCGGCGAACGCATCCGCCACCCGGTCGTCGCGCTCGCCCCTGCCCGTGCACAACACCACCGATCGAGACACAAGCGCCTCGAAGGAGAAGAAAACCATGAAGCTCTACCACCTGATCGCATCCGCACTGGGTGCGCTGTCCGCCCCCGCCATGGCCGCACTGCCGGCGTCCCAGCTCACCGGCTGGGCGATGATTTCGCATGAATATCGCCATCCGGGCCCGGTATCCGGACAGTTCACCGGCAGCGGCAATGGCGTCACCCCGCCCTACGCGGGTCAGCCCATCCCCGGCTTCTCGGGCATGATCCCGTCGACCGTCGCCGGCAGCTATTACGGCCTGCCCGACAATGGCTACGGCTCGCAGGGCAACAGTGCCGACTTCGTCATCGGTTTCTATGAAGTCACCCCGAACTTCAAGATGACCGGCGATGGCACGACCACGCCGGGCAGCGTCGCGGTGAAGAGCTTCACGCCATTCAGCGACCCGAACGGGCTGCTCACGAAAGGCAACTACATCACGAATGGTCCTGTGTATACCCGCAGCACCTATTACGCGAACAATGCGATCGCGGTCGACCCGTCCATCAGCAACGGCAAGTGGCTGACCGGCGCCGATTTTGACGTCGAGTCCTTCACCCGGATGAATGACGGCAGCTTCTGGGTGGGCGAGGAATTCGGACCCTATCTGCTGCACTTCAATGCAAAGGGCGAACTGATGAGCGCGCCGATTGCACATCCGGTGCTGCGCGCGCCGCAGAATCCGGCGGGCGGTACCAATCTGCCTTCGTCGCGCGGCTTCGAAGCGATGACGCGCAACGGTGACGGCACCCGGCTCTACCTGACCACCGAAGCGTCGATCAATTCGGAAACCGACAAGCGGATGCTGGAAATCTACGAATTCGACACCGTGGCCGGCGAGTACACCGGCGTCAGCTACCGATACGCCAAGGACAGCTCGGACTTCATCACCGGCGCCACCGACAACGCCAGCAACATCTTCGTCACCGGCGACATGGCGCACGTGGCGGACGACAAGTACATCCTGATCGAACGCGACGACTTCCAGGGGCCGGCCAGCGGCACCAATCCGCCGCAGCAGAAGAAGATCTATCTGATCGATCTGAGTGAAACCGACGAAGACGGCGTGCTGCGCAAGACGCTGCTGGTCGATCTGCTGGACATCGCCGATCCGGCCGACATCGGCGGTCCGCTGGCCGAGGTGCTCGACGGACGCTTCAACTTCCCGCTGCAGTCGGTGGAATCGCTCACCGTGATCGACGAGCACACGATACTGGTCGGACTGGACAACAACTACCCGGGCGGCAATGGACGCATCCCTGGTGTGCCGGACGGTACCGAAATGATCACCATCCGTTTCGATCAGCCCATCGCCAGCATTCCGGAAGCGCAGACCTGGGCCATGTTCGTGGCGGGTCTGGGTGTGCTCGGCGCGGTCGCCCGCCGTCGCAAGGCCTGAATGGATTGAGCGCGCAGAGCGTCGTTCCAGGGGACGCGGGGCACGGCCCCCTTTCCCTGCCTGCCGCGTGCCTTTGCGCGCTCACCGGTAACACGACAATCAGGCATATCCATAGAACTAAACATCACTTTTTTGAATAAGCATTGATCCCTACACTGGCGCGCTCATCAAGGAGAGCACGCAGTGAAAATCCGCCATATCGACACCCGGCCGACCGAGGTCGGCAAAGCCCACGAAGCGCTGGGCCTGCCCCCGGTCGAGCAGGTGATCGAGAAAGTCCGCGCCCATCCGCTGGCCACGCTGGCCACCTGGTTCATGGTGTTCACGCTGGTGGGCCTGCCGCTGTTCCTGCTCGCGCGCGGCCTGCCACTGTCCGACCCGCAGGCGGCACTGAGCACCGTGATCGAGGTGCTCACCTCATCCGAATTCCTGCAGGCGGCCGCGGTCGGCTTCATCGCGCAGAGCATAGACGGCGCGCTGGGCATGGCTTACGGCATTTCCGCCACCACCTTCCTGCTCGGCACCGGCGCCTCGCCGGCCGTGGCCAGCGCAAGCGTGCATATCGCCGAAATCTTCACCACCGGGCTGTCCGGGCTGTCCCATCTGAGACTGGGCAATGTGGACCGGCGCCTGATGCTGCGGTTGCTGATTCCCGGCGTGATCGGCGGCGTGCTCGGCGCGCTGGTGGTGACGCAATTCGATGGCGCGGCGCTCAAGCCGTGGATATCCGGCTATCTGCTCATCATGGGTCTGTATGTGCTGGCCAAGGCCTGGCGCCATCGCCGCAAGCCAGCCGGCGAACCGCGTCATGTCGCCAAGCTGGCATTGTTCGGCGGCTTCGTCGACGCGGCCGGCGGTGGCGGCTGGGGCCCGGTGGTCACCACCAGCCTGGTTGGCGCCGGTCAGGACCCGCGACGCACCATAGGTTCGGTCAATTTCGCCGAGTTCTTCATCGCCATCGCCAGCGCCGGTGCCTTCGTGGTGTTCATCGACAGCGCACCCTGGGCCACCGTTGCCGGCCTGGTCGCCGGCGGCATGTTCGCCGCCCCGCTGGCCGCGCTGCTGTGCCGCACCCTGCCTGCCCGCGCCCTGCTCGTGCTGGTCGGCCTGCTGATCAGCGCGCTGAGCACGCACAATCTGATCAAGGCGCTTGCTTGAGGGCCGATGCGCGACGCACCCCGACGATCGCGCCTTGCCGCTTGAATCTGCCCGGCCAGGGCCGGGATAATCGCGCGATGAACGCTTACGCCAACACCGCCGCCTATCGCTTCGTGCAGCTTGCCGACCGCGAGGCCCTGCGCCCCCACATCCAGCAGCTTGCGCAATCGCGCGGCTTGCTGGGCACCGTGCTGCTCGCGAGCGAGGGCATCAACAGCTTTCTTGCCGGCGAAGAAGCCGCACTGAAGGATTTTTTCGACGCGTTGGGCGAGGACGCGCGCTTTGCCGCCATGGACGTGAAGTGGAGCTGGTCCGGCACGCTGCCCTTCCGTCGGCTGCGCGTGCGGCTGAAAAAGGAAATCGTGACCGTGGGCGAACCGGATTTCGATCCGCGCGCCGAGCCGGCGCCCTATCTGCCGCCGGCCGAACTGAAGCGCTGGTATGACGAGGGCCGGCGTTTCGTCATCATCGACACCCGCAATCGCTGGGAGGTCGAGCGCGGCAGTTTCGATGGCGCGCTGGATCCGGGCGTGGACAGTTTCGGCCAGTTCCCCGCCGCGCTGGAACAGTACGGCGACCTGAAGGACACGCCCATCGTCACCTTCTGCACCGGCGGCATACGCTGCGAGAAAGCCGCGCCCATCATGAAGCGGGCCGGCTTCAAGCAGGTGTGGCAACTGGAAGGCGGCATCCTGCGCTATTTCGAGGAAATCGGCGGCGCCCACTGGCATGGCGACTGCGTGGTGTTCGACGACCGCGGCGCGCTGAAACCCGATCTCAGCCCGGCGGGCTGACACGCGCGCCCGCCGGGCGCCGGTTCACCCGCGCTCACACCTTCTCGAACAGGCCGGCCGCCCCCATGCCGGTACCGATGCACATGCTCACCATGCCGCAGCGCGCCTCGCCGCGCTGCATCGCGGCGATCAGCGTGGCGACGCGGATGGCGCCGGTGGCCCCGAGCGGGTGACCGAGCGCGATCGCGCCGCCCAGCGGATTGACGCGCGCGGGATCCAGATCCAGCGTACGCATCACGGCAAGCGCCTGCGCCGCGAAGGCTTCGTTCAGTTCCAGCCAGTCGATGTCGGCCTGGCGCAGGCCGGCCTGTGACAGCGCGCGGGGGATGGCTTCGACCGGGCCTATGCCCATGATTTCCGGCGCCACACCCGCCACCGAGAAACCGCGGAAGCGGGCGAGCGGCGTGGCGCCGGTGCGCTTGAGCGCGGTCTCCGACATGAGCAGCACGGCCGCCGCACCATCGGACATCTGTGAACTGTTGCCCGCGGTCACCGACCCCCGGGCGGCGAACACCGGCCGCAGCCGGGCCAGCGCCTCCAGACTGCTGTCGGCGCGCGGCCCCTCATCGGCATCGATCACGCGTTCGCTGAGGGCGACCGTGTTGCCGCCGGCCGGATCCGGTCGATGGCTGCGCACCGTGACGGGCAGGACTTCGTCGCGGAAACGTCCGGCTTCGCGCGCGGCCAGCGCGCGACGGTGGGATTCCAGCGCGAAGGCATCCTGGTCCTCGCGCGACACGCCGTACTGCGTCGCCACCTTTTCCGCGGTGATGCCCATACCATAGGCAATGGCCAGCGGACCACCGGGTTCGAAGGCGCGCGGATTCACGCTCACCTTGTTGCCCATCATGGTGGGCATGACCGACATCGATTCGGTACCGGCACCGATGGCCACATCGCACTGTCCGGTCATGATGCGCGCCGCCGCATCCGCCACCGCATTGAGGCCGCTGGCGCAGAAGCGGTTGATCGTGATGCCGGGCACCGACACCGGCAGGCCGGCCAGCAGCAGGCCGATGCGCGCGACATTCATGCCCTGTTCCGCCTCCGGCATGGCGCAGCCGACGATCACATCGCCGATGTCGGCCGCATCGAAAGCGGGAACGGCATCGAGCACGCCGCGCAGCACATGGGCCAGCATATCGTCCGGCCGCACGGTGCTCAGCGCCCCGCCCTTGCGCCCCACCGGCGTACGGCGCGCGGCGACCACATAGACATCCTGAATCTGCTTCATGTCAGCTCTCCTGACGCAGCGCTCAGTTGCGCAGCGGCTTGCCGGTATCCATCATGTGGGCGATGCGGGCCTGGGTGTCGCGCGTCTTCAGCAGATCGACGAACAGCGCGCGCTCGACATCGAGCAGCCACTGTTCGCTGACGCGAGTACCGGCATCGATCTCACCCCCGCACAGTGCGACCGCGGCCGCATGCGCGACGCGGTAGTCATGCGCGGAAATCTGTCCGCCCTCGCGCATGTTCACCAGCATCATGTCCAGCGTGGCGATGCCGCTGCGCCCGGCGACCGGGATATCGACCGCCGGCAGGGGCGGACGCCAGGCCGACTCGGCCATGGCGATCGCATTGCGCCGCGCGACGTGCAACACTTCGTCGGCATGCATCACCACCAGGTCGTCCGGCTTGAGCAGCCCCAGTTGCTGCGCATGGCGCGCGCTCCTCGACACCTGGGCCATGGCGACGGTCTGGAACACCGACTGCAGGAAATTCATCGGATCGCGCGTCGCGCTCGCCTCGGCGGCGCGCGCGCTGCGGATCGCGAATTCCTTGCAGCCGCCGCCGGCCGGTATCAGGCCGACGCCGGCCTCGACCAAGCCGATATAGCTTTCAAGTGCCGCCACCACACGCGGCGAATGCATGACGAATTCGCAGCCGCCGCCCAGCGCCAGGCCGCGCACCGCCGCAATCACCGGCACCTGCGCATACTTGATGGCCAGCGACGCCTTCTGGAAATCCGCCACCACGCGTTCCAGCGCGACGAAATCGCCGGCCTCCAGCACCGGGCGTATCTGCTTCAGATTGGCGCCCACCGAAAACGGACCGTCCGGCTGCCAGATCACCAGTCCGTCGAAATCGCGCTCGGCGCGGGCGATGCCTTCGAGCAGGCCTTCCAGCACGCGCGGACCGACTGCCGACATGCGGCTCTTGAACGACAGCACCGGTACCCGCTCGCCATCGGCATCGTCCAGCGTCCACAGCCTGACCTCCTCGCCTTCCCACACGGTATGGGTGGCGCGTGCCGATTCGCCCGGCAGGCGCTGCGGAAACAACTGTCGCGGCGTCGGCGGACGGGCCTCGATCGCGGCAGCCGATGCCGACCACGAGCCACCGGCTTCATGCACACCATGGCGTTCGGTCACCCAGGCCGGCAGGGGTGCAGCCGACATCGTGTGACCTTCGGCGATATCCTCGCGCAGCCATTCCGCCACCTGCTGCCAGCCGGCACCCTGCCAGGTCTCGAACGGCCCGGCGCTCCAGCCGAAGCCCCAGCGCATCGCGCAATCGATGTCACGCGCGTTGTGCGCGATGTCGCCCAGATGCACGGCGACGTAATGGAATATGTCGCGGAAGATGGACCACAGGAACTGCGCCTGCGGATGGGTGCTGGCACGCAACGCCGCCAGTTTCATCGCCGGATCGCGCTCGGCAAGGAGGGCCTGCACCTCGTCCGCGACGCCCCGGTCGGCGTCGCGGTAATCCTGCAGGTCGACATCCAGCACCTTGATCTGACGACCGTCCTTGCGATAGATGCCGGCGCGCGTCTTCTGCCCCAGCGCGCCGCGCTCGACCAGTGCGGTGAGCCAGGCGGGCAGCACATAGTGCCGGTGCCAGGGGTCGGCGGCGAGCTGGCCGGTCATGGTGTTCACCACATGCGCCAGCGTATCCAGTCCGACCACATCGGCGGTCCGGTAGGTCGCCGACTTCGGGCGGCCGATGAGCGGGCCGGTCAGCGCATCGACTTCGTCGAAACCCAGCCCCAGCCGCGTCGTGTGATGCATGGCGGCGAGCATGGAAAACACGCCGACGCGATTGGCGACGAAATTGGGGGTATCAAGTGCGCGCACCACATTCTTGCCCAGTGTCGTGGTCAGGAAATCTTCCAGCCGGTCCAGCAGTGCCGCATCGGTACCCAGGGCCGGAATCAGTTCCACCAGCGCCATATAGCGCGGCGGATTGAAGAAGTGCACGCCGCAGAAACGGTGCCGCATGCCTTCCGGGCAGGCGGCGGCCAGCGCATTGATGGACAGCCCCGAGGTATTGGTGGCAAAGATGGCGTCGTCACGAAGATGGGGCGCGACCCGCGCATAGAGCGCCTGCTTCCAGTCCATGCGCTCGGCGATCGCCTCGATCACCAGATCGCATTCCGCCAGCCGCGCCAGGTCGCGATCGTAGTGGGCGATTTCGATCTGGCTGGCGAGGTCGGTGCTGGCCAGCGGCGCAGGCTCCAGCTTCCTGAGGCCGGCGAGTGCACGCCTGACCGTAGCGTCCGGATCGGGGCCGGCAGCGGGCAGATCGTACAGGACGACGCGCACCTGGGCATTCGCGCAGTGCGCCGCGATCTGAGCGCCCATCACGCCGGCGCCGAGCACCGCGACGCGCCGTATGCGGAACTTCGAGGAGGTCACGATACAGACTCCCGGAAAGCGGACCGCCCGGATGCAGGCCGGCCCGGGGATCGGCGATCAGGGTCCGGATGCGAACGCCCGATCGCCGCGGCTCATCGCCGCTTCACTGGACGGGGGTGGCAACACCCGTCCCCGTCTCACTCAGAAGCGGCTCGAGTACTGCACGCCGAGAATGTCGACCGAGTTCTCGTACTCGCCGATCAGGAAGCCCTTGGCCGTGCCCCCGTTGGCACGGATGCTTGCGTCCTTCACGAAGAGGTGTGCGTAGCCCACATCGACGGCGGATGTCGCATTCGGCTTCCACTGGACACCGAGCGACAGCCAGACGCGGTCTTCGTCCGGCACGCGCGGCAGACGCGTGGTGTCGCGCACCGGGGTCTGGTCCCAGGCAAGACCGAACTTGAATGCCAGCGTGTCGGTGTAGGCATAGGTACCGCCAAAAGCCACGCGCCAGGTGTCGCGCCACTTGAGCTCCTCGGTGGTGACGTTTACGCCGTCAACCCTGTTGACCGCCAGTTCCTGCAACGTCGACCAGCCGGTCCAGCTCACATCGCCAAGCATGGTCCAGCGCTCGGATATCTTTTGCACGATGCTGAAAGTAGCCGTGTCGGGCAACTCGACATCAGCGGTCACGTCACCCCCTCGCAAGGTGTTCAGCGTTGCAGCCGCTGAACCGGTAAAGCGTGCGGTGCCTTTGAGCTTGTAATCGACCTTCGAGCGATAGGCGACGCCGAGGCGGGTGTTCGGAGAGAGCTGGAACATGGCGCCGACATTCCATCCCCATGCGGTGTCGTCACCTTTGATGCGCCCGAGTGCCGAAGTGCCGGCACCCGCAAGCGCCGCCGTGTTCACTGCGTTCGTCAGATCGGCATCAATTCGTTGGAAATTCACTCCGAACCCGATCGAGAACACGTCATTCACCTTGAAAGCGAGCGACGGGTTGATGTTGACGGTCTTGATTTCCGATTTGATGGCGTGGAAGCGGCCGGCCCAATCGTCGTCATAGTGAGTCTTCAGGCCGAAAGGTGCACCTATGCCCACACCGGCGAACACGCGGTCGGTCAACTGCCAGGTCATGTATCCCGCAGGAATGCCCGCCCAGTCACCCGCGTCGCCGCCGTTGCCACCCACCACGCTCTGACCTCCGGCCGCGGTCGAACCCTGATTCGAAAATTCGGCCGATGGCCGCACCAGATCGAGCGAGAACGCCACGTGGCGCCCCGGCAATAGCGTCATGCCGGCCGGGTTGAAGAATACGGTGCTCGCGTCCTCGGCCACCGCCGCGGTACCCGAATAGGCATTGCCGAGGCCACTCGCATTGCCTTCGAGAAGCTGGAAGGCCGCGCCATGACTGGCGCCCGATCCGAGCGCCGCGATGGACAGCGCGATGGCTTTCACGGCACCCGACCGGTGCCGAACGATATGGGTCATGACTCCTCCTCGTGTGTTGTGGCTGCTGTGTCCTCGGTGACCCCGACGGGTCGGCCGATCTGGTGAATCGATGTCATTGCGCGGCAATCGCCTTCTTGCTGCCATCCTCGGCGACCGCGACATAGGTGAGCTGCGCCTCGGCGACCTTCAGCACGCGCGTGTTTTCGTAGCCGGTTTCGGCATAGACCTCGACATCGACGGTGATCGAGGTATTGCCGACGCGGGCGACGCGCGAATAGAAGGACACCAGATATTGCGTGGAAATCGGTTGCAGGAATACGAAGGTATTGACCGCCACGGTGACCACGCGGCAGCGGGTACGGCGCATGGCGGCGATCGAGCCGGCGACATCCACCTGCGCCATCACCCAGCCGCCGAAAATGTCGCCGGCGGCATTCAGGTCGCGCGGCATGGGCAACATGCGCAGTGCGGGCTGTTCATCGGGAAGCTGCATTTCGGAATTCATGATCGGAGCCTGTCGTGTTGCAATGCCAGGTCCGCATCATAGTGCAGAGGTCCGCCGGTATGCGGTGCGAAACCGGCGCCGAAGATGAGACCGGCATCGGCCAGATCGGCGTCGGCCACCACACCCTGCTCGACGCAGCGTCGCGTGACCTGCAACAGAGGCTGAATCAGGCGCTCGACCAGCCCTGCCGGAATGGCGGTCGAGGTCATCCGCTGCGGGCGTCCGTCCTTCCACGCATAAAAACCCTGCCCGCTCTTGCGGCCCAGTTGCCCGGCATCGACCCGGGCGCGCAGGCAGAGCGGCGGTTCGGCGCCACCGGTCAGACGATGACCGGCCGCCATGGCAATGTCGAGACCCACGGTGTCGGCCAGTTCGATCGGACCCATCGCCATGCCGAAATCCAGCGCGGCGGCATCGACCGCTTCAGGCGCAACACCTTCGTCCACGCAACGCATCGCTTCCAGCATATAGGGCCCGAGCACCGCATTGACCAGAAAGCCCGGGGCATCGCGCACCGGCAGCGGCAGCTTGTCCAGCGCGCCGACGAAGGCGGCGGCGCGACGCACCGCCTGTTCGCTGCTGCGCGCGCCCTGCACCACCTCGACCAGCGGCATGCGCGCGACCGGATTGAAGAAATGGATGCCCACCAGGCGCTCGGGCGCGTCCAGCGCCGACGCCAGTTCATCCAGACCGAGGCTGGACGTGTTGCTCGCGATCAGCGCGTGCGGACGGGCGCGTGCCTCGATGTCGCGCAGCAGCGCATGCTTGGCGTCGAGGTTTTCCCAGATCGCCTCGATCACCAGATCGGCGCCGGCCACCCCGGCGCCGTCGGGATCGGGCACGAGCCGGTCGAGCGCCGCGCGGCGTGCCGCGGCATCGCGGCGGAACTTGCGGGCAAAGGCCCGCGCCGCGCGCTGCATGGCGGGCGCGATGCGCTCCAGCCCCTGGTCCTGCAGCGTCACATGAAAGCCCTGCTGGGCACACCAGGTCGCGATATCCCCTCCCATGACGCCGGCGCCGACCACGTGCACGCGGCGGATATCGGGCAGGGCATCGTCCCGCCGGCCGAAGCCGCGCAGCCGCTCGCGCAGGTGATAGACGCGCTGCAGGTTGCGCGAGGTCGGGTGCGCGACCAGCGCGGGTATCGACGACGGATGCTCGGGCGGCAGCGCCAGCGCATTGCCGCCGAAATCGCGCCATATGTCGACGATGGCATAGGGTGCCGGATAGTGCTTGCGCGCCGCCTTCTTCGCGACGCCGGCCAGCGCCTTGTTCGCCACCATGCTGCGCAGCGGTCCGCCCAGCAGTCTCTGCAGCCAGGGCAGAGGACGGCGTGCCTTGCCCGACAGCACGCGGGCACGCGCGTGTTCGCGCATCAGGCGCGCGGGCGCAAGTTCGTCCACCAGGCCCAGCGATTTCGCGCGCCGCGCATCCAGCATGCGGCCGGTGAGCATCATGTCGAGTGCCGCGGGCGCACCGATGCGGGCCGGCAGGCGCAACATGCCACCCCATCCGGGCACGATGCCGAGCATGACCTCGGGCAGCGCGAAGCGCGTGCCCGGTTCGTCCACCGCCACCACATGGCGGCAGGCGAGCACGAGTTCGGTGCCGCCGCCGACGCAGAAGCCACGCACCAGTGCGCAGGTGGGATAGGGCACGGCGGCCAGCCGGTTGAACAGATCCCAGCCGCGCGCCACCAGGTCGTGCGCCTCCCGGGCGTCCTTCACCCGGCCCAGTTCACCGATGTCCGCGCCGGCGATGAAGCCGCCGGACTTGCCGGACTGGATGACCAGGCCACGAGGCGGCGCGCCATCCAGCGTATCGAGCACACCGGACAGTTCTTCCATGGCGTCGCGCGCCAGCGTGTTCACGCTTTCGTCCGCGCGGTCGAACGTCAGCCAGGCCACCCCGTCGGATTCGCGCTCAAGGCGCCAGTGGCGGAATGCGCTCATGCCGTCTCCACCAGCATCGCACCGCCCTGGCCGCCGCCGATGCAGATGGCGGCCATGCCGCGCCCCCCGCCGCGCCGCTTGAGCACCTGCAACAGATGCAGCACGATGCGCGCGCCGCTGGCGCCGACCGGGTGCCCGATCGCGATCGCGCCGCCATCGACATTGAGCCGGCGCTCGTCAAGCGCACCGAGCGCATGCGACAGACCGAGCTGGCTGCGGCAGTAGTCCTCGCTCTTCCACGCCTCGATGCAGGCGATGACCTGGGTCGCGAACGCTTCATTGATTTCCCAGGCATCGAGGTCATTCAGGCCCAGACCATGGCGCGTCAGAATGGGCGTGGCCGCGTGCACCGGCCCCAGCCCCATCTGCGCCGGATCGAGCGCCGCCCACTCGCTGTCGACGATGCGTCCGAGCGGCTGCAGACGGTACTTGTCGACCGCACGCGCCGAAGCGAGCAGCAGCCAGCACGCGCCATCGGTCACCTGCGAACTGTTGCCGGCGGTCACCCGGCCCTGCGCTCGATCGAACACCGGCCGCAGCCGGGCCAGCGCGGGCACCGACGAATCACGGCGCACACCGTCGTCGGCACCATACACACGACCTTCGCGGTCGGTCAGCGGCGCGATTTCGGAAAGGCCACCTTCGTCCTGCGCACGCGCCGTGCGCTGATGCGAGCGCATGGCGTAGAAATCCATCTGCGTGCGGCCGATGGCGAAACGCGTGGCGAGGTTTTCCGCGGTCTGTCCCATGTTGAGACCGATCACCGGATCGGTCAGTCCCTTGATCAGCCCGATCACCGGTACCAGCATCGACGGGCGGAAGCGTGCGACGAGCGCCGCGCGCTGTCCCAACGTTTTCGCCGCATACCACTGCGACAGCCAGCGCACCATGGCATCGGAGAACAGCAGGTGGGCGCGCGACAGCGCATCGACGCCGCCGGCCAGCACCAGGTCGGCGCGCCCGCGCTGGATGTTGGCCACGGCGGAATCGAGTGCCTGCATGCCGCTGGCGCAGTTGCGCATGACGGTCCAGCCCGGCACGCGGTCACCGCAGCCCATGCGCAGGGCGGCGATGCGGCCGATGTTCGCTTCGTCGGCGGACGGCGCGGCGCAACCGAGGATGACCTCGTCCAGCTCATCCGGGCGGAAGGGCTGGCGCGCGAGCAGCGCATTGCCGGCCGCCACCGCGAGATCGGCTGCGGCAAAGGGACCGGGCGCGTTGCGTGACTTGAGGAATGGGGAACGAGCCCCGTCGACCACGTAGACTTCAGGCAAAGACATCGAAAATCCTCATGCTGCCAGTGCGTCGACATGACGCGCTTCGGCGGGTAGCGCGGGCTGGGCGTCGGCGCCGAAATCCTGCGGGAAGTCATCCACCTTCACGACGCGCTCACGCAGCAGGTCCCGCCGCTCCGCAAGCGCGTATTCGTCGGGACTGATGACGCCCGCATCGAGCGCAGCGCGCAATGCAGCCGCGCCGCGGACGCTGATGACACCCTGCTTGTGCGCCGCGCGCATCTTGGCATCCACCACCTCCGCCGCAACGCAGGCCACCAGGGCGTGCTCGAGCGCACCTATCGCATCGTGTTCGTCCTGCGGCAGATACATGTCCGCGGTCAGCCGGTCCCGCGTTTCCGAGGGTTCGATCAGCAGCGCGGCCACTTCGCCGCCGAGCTGGTCGGACGGCACGACATAGGGTCGGCCGAGCGGGAAAATGATCCGTCTCAACAGCATGGCGATGAAACGGTTCGGGAAGTTCGAGATGACACCTTCGAACGCGGTCTGGGCCTTGAACATGGCGTCCCAGATCGCCCAGTGCATCAGCGGTGCGTCGTCCGAGCGGCAACCGTCGGCCTCGTAGCGTTTCAGCGTCGCCGAACACAGATAGAGCATGGACAGGATGTCACCCAGCCGGGCCGACAGCTTTTCCTTGCGTTTCAGGTCGCCGCCCATGGTGAGCATGGCCACATCGGACAGAAAGGCGAATGCGGTGGAGAATCGCGTGAGCTGCTGGTAGTAGCGGCGCGTCTCCGCCGGCACGCCGGCCGGCACGCTCAGCCAGTGCGATCCGGTCAGCCCGGTCACCAGGGTACGCGCGGCATTGCTGCAGGTGAAGCCGATATGCGAGAACAGCGCGTCGTCGAACTCGGGCAGCGCCGCCGCGCGGTCCGGGTGCTGCGCAGCCTGCATTTCGCGCAATACATACGGGTGACAGCGAATCGCGCCCTGCCCGAAAATGATGAGGCTGCGCGTCAGGATGTTCGCACCTTCCACCGTGATGCCTATCGGCAACTGCTGGTAGGCTCGGCCGAGGAAGTTCGACGGCCCCAGGCAGATGCCCTTCCCGCCCAGGATGTCCATGCCGTCGTTCACCACCCGGCGCGCGCGTTCGGTGATGTGGTACTTCACGATGGCGGACACCACCGACGGCTTCTCGCCCTGGTCGATGGCGGCCGCGGTCATGCGACGCGCGGCATCCATCATGTACAGATTGCCGCCCATGCGCGCCAGCGGCTCCTGTATGCCCTCGAAGCGGCCGATCGCGGTCTTGAACTGGCTGCGTACGCGCGCATAGCCGCCCACCGTGCGCACCGCCAGCTTGGACATGCCTGTGTTCGACGCCGGCAGCGAAATCGAACGCCCGGCCGCCAGACACTCCATCAGCATGCGCCAGCCCTGCCCGGCCATCGCCGGACCGCCTATGATCCAGTCCAGCGGCATGAACACGTCGCGCCCCCAGTTCGGACCGTTCTGGAATACCGCGTTCAGCGGGTAGTGGCGGCGGCCTATCTGCACACCCGGGTAGTCGGTCGGGATCAGCGCGCAGGTGATGCCGATGTCGTCGACGTCTCCCAGCAGGTGATCCGGGTCGTGCAGGCGGAAGGCCAGCCCCAACAGCGTGGCGACCGGTCCGAGCGTGATGTAGCGCTTGTCCCAGGTCACGCGCATGCCCAGCACCTCCCGGCCCTGCCACATGCCGCGGCAGACGACGCCGTAATCGGGGATGGCCGCGGCGTCGGACCCCGCCTGTGGACTGGTCAGCGCGAAGCACGGAATTTCATCGCCACGCGCGAGGCGTGGCAGATAGTGGTCCTTCTGTTCCTCGGTACCGTAGTGCAGCAGCAGTTCGGCGGGACCGAGCGAATTCGGCACCATGACGGTGACCGCCGACGCGGAACAGCGGGTCGACAGCTTGGTCACGATCTGCGAGTGTGCCCATGCCGAAAAACCCTTGCCGCCGTACTTCTTCGGAATGATGAGGCCGAGGAAACCCTTGTCCTTGATGTACTGCCAGGCTTCGGGCGGCAGATCCATCAGCTCGTGGGAAATCTTCCAGTCGTCGGACAGCCGGCACAGCTCGTTCACCTCGTTGTCCAGGAAGGACTGTTCCTCGTCGCTCAGCGCCGGCTCCGGAAACGCGCGCAGGCGTGACCAGTCCGGGCTGCCGCGGAACAGTTCGCCTTCCCACCACACGGTGCCGGCTTCCAGCGCAGTGCGCTCGGTGTCCGACATCGGCGGCAGGATGCGCCGATACAGGGACAGCAGCGGGCCGGATACCAGCGCGCGGCGAAGCGGCGGCAGGTTGAGCAACAGTGCCACCGCGCCACCGATGATCAGCAGGGCGGCGTCGACCGCCATCGGCCACGCGAAACGCGCACTCGCGGCGGCGCACCACCCGGCCAGCGCCAGCGTCACCAGCCAGAGCGGGGCGCGCAGGTAGGCAAGGGCCAACAGGCCGACAGGCAGCAACAACAACAGCATCCAGCTCATTTCCGCTCTCCTCGTCCTTGCGGCGCGTGCATCGCCCGCATCACCGCTCAACCTGTCATGCCGATATCCGGCAGCGGCGCCCTCAGCCCGCCCAGCAGGAAACTCATCAGGCGCGGCGTCAGATCGCGCATCGCCTGTGCTTCGTCCACTTCGACGCCGGTCAGTGCCTGCAGCGTATCGATGCCCGATACCGCATAGGAGGTGGCGCCGAACATGAAATGCAGCCGCCACACGATTTCCTGCAGCGGTACGGCCGGCAGCGCCCGGCTGAACGCGTCCCGGTAGCGGGCCACGACCGGCCCGTATTCCTGCGCGAGACATCTGCGCACGGCCGGCAGCGGCTCGGTGAAGGTGCGTCCCAGCAGGCGCATGAACTCGCGCCCCTGTTCGCTTGCGCTGGCCATGCGCAGGGAACCGCCGAAGAAACACTCGACGATGACATGCGCCTTGAGCGGCGCCCCGGCGGCGCGGCGCTCGGCCTCGTCGAGATCGGCCATGCGTTGTGCGTTGAGCGGCACCAGATGGCGACGCAGCACCGCCTGTACCAGCGCATCTTTCGAGCCGAAGTGATAGTTCACCGCCGCCAGATTCACGCCGGCTGTCGTGGTGATCATGCGCATGGAGGTCGCCTCGAAACCGTGCGCGGCAAACAGCGACTGCGCGGCATCCATGATGCGCAATTGCGTGTCACTGACCGAATCACTGCTGCGTCGCATATCCATGCAGGCAACCGGATGAAGATCGGAAGGATGCGACCGGTGCATGCACCGGGGTTCAAACGTTCGTTTGATTACGTGACGAAAAGATAGGCAGCCAATGCCAGGCTGTCAATCTTGCAGCGCGACATGACCGAGCCGTCGCGACTGAGCGCACGCGGCACTTCTGCCCAGCCTGCACCGCCCGCGCGGTGCAGGCAACAGATTCATTCCCGCCCTGCTTGACATTCAATCGATTGATTGATTTACTCATTCACCTCAATCAATCGATTGATTCCAGCCATGAACACCTCCCTTCCCGCGCACGCGGATTCGCGGCGCAAGCTGTTGCTGGCCGCACTCAGGCTGTTCGCCGCCAAGGGCTACGAAGGCGCGACGACGCGCGAAATCTGCGACGCGGCCGGCGCCAACCTGTCGGCCATCCGCTATTACTTCGGCGACAAGGGCGGCCTGTACCGCGCCGCGTTCTGCGAGCCGCTGGGGGAAGAGCCCGATCCGGCCCTGCTCCGGGGTCTGCTCGAGTTACCGCTGCCGCAGGCGTTTTCGATGTTCTTCCGCGAATTCCTGCAGCCGCTCGAGCGAGGAGAGGAAGTGCGGCTGGTGATGAAGCTGCATTTCCGGGAAATGATCGAACCGACCGGCATCTGGCAGCAGGAGATCGATACCGAAATCCGCCCGCAACACGAACTGATGGTCGCCATGCTGGTGAAGACTCTGGACCTGACCGCGCCGGATGCCGATGTACAGCGACTGGCGATCGCCATCGTTGCGATGGCCGTGCACTTCTATGTGGGCTTCGATGTGATAGACGTGCTCGCCCCCGAGGTCCTTTCCTCGCCCGATGCGATCGAAACGCTGTCGCAGCGGCTGACCGGCTATGCGCTGTCCATGGTCGAGGGCGAGCGGCAAAGACGCGAGGCGGCGTGCTCATGAACCACCTTGCGCTGATCGCGACACTGACCGCCTGCGTGCTCGCCGGCTGCGCCGGAGACCGCGGCCTGTTCGCCACCGTCGGACCGGACTACACACCGGCCACGCCCCGCACCGCAGGAAAGTGGCAGGCATCGCTCGACGGCAGCGTTGAGCTGCCGCACGCCGGCAGGATCGATGCGCTCACGCGATGGTGGGACGGCTTCGACGATCCGCTGCTGTCCGATCTGCTGCGCTCGGCGCAGGCGGTCAGCGCCGATCTGGCGAGCGCGCAATCGCGCATCGCGCAGTCGCGCGCCTCGGCGGTGGCCGCAGGCGCGCGCGGACTGCCCATGTTCGACATCGAGGCCGCGATCAGTCGCTCGTCCTTCACTTTCGGCGGCCCGGCCACCCTGCGTACGCAACAGCAGATCGGTCTGCAGACGAGCTGGGAGATCGACCTGTTCGGCGGCCTTGCCCGCGAACGCGAAGCGGCGCGTGCCCAGTTCATGGCGCGCACGGCCTCGTGGCACGACGCGCGGGTGTCGGTGGCCGCGGAAACGGCGGATGCCTACCTGTCTGTGCGCGATTGCGAACGGCGGCAGCAGGTGGCCGATGCCGACCAGGCCTCGCGCCGTGCCAGTCTGGATGCCACCGAACGTCTGGTCGATGCCGGCTTCCAGCCGCCTTCCGAGCGCGCCCTCGCCCGCGCCAGCCTGGCCGAAGCCGCAAGTCAGGCTGCGGCCGTGCGTGCCGACTGCAGCCGTGCGATCAAGCGCCTGGTGGAACTGAGCGGCATGGACGAAGCCGTTCTGCGCGAGCGCCTGGCAGAGGGTGCGGCCCGCCTGCCGCGACCGCCGGCATTGCCGCTCGACAGCGTTCCCGCGCGCGCCTTGCGCCAGCGTCCCGACGTGTCAGCGGCAGAGCGCGAACTGGCCGAGGCGAGCGCGCGCATCGGTGTGGCCGAAGCGGCCCGTTATCCCGCATTGAGCGTTACCGGCAACATCACGCCGACGCGGGTGGCAATCAACGGCGGCTCGGCCGTATCCACGCAGACCTGGTCCATCGGCCCCACCCTCACGCTCCCTTTGTTCGACGCCGGGCGCCGCGCCGCAGACGTCGAGGCCGCGCGCGCCGAGTACACCGCGCGCGCCAGTGCCTTCGATGCCGCCGTGCGACGCGCCGTGCGCGAAGTCGAGGAAGCGCTGGTCCGGCTGGACGCGGTGGCGCAGCGCGTGCCGGAGGCCATGCGAGCGCTCGACGGCTACGGCGAACGGCTGACCGCGGTCGAGTCGCAACGCGCAGCCGGGCTGGCCAGCCTGAATGACGAAGAAATCGCACGCCGGGCCGAACTGTCCGCGCGCAGCCAACTGATCGAACTGGAACGCGAACGGGTCGCGGCGCTGATCGCGCTTTATCGCGCCAGCGGCGGCGACTGGACCGGCCCGCAGGACATCCCCAAGACATCCGATGCAGGAGACTCCCGATGACACGCCCGTGCCGTGACCTGCGCCAGCTGGCGCTGCCGGTCGCCATTACCCTCGCCATCATGCTGAGCGCATGCGGCGCCCGGCAGGACGACAAGGCACAAGCGACCGCCAAGCCGGCACTCACCGCTGCTCTGATCAGTCCGGCCATCATCACCCTGAGCGAGGGCATCACCGCCAATGGCGGCGTGGCAGCGTGGCAGGAAGCGCTGATCGGCAGCGAAGTGAGCGGCCTGAAACTGGTGGACGTCGCAGCCGATGTCGGCGACCGCGTCAGGAAGGGACAACTGCTCGCACGTTTCGACGACGAAACCGTGCGCGCCGACCTGGCCCAGGCGCGCGCCGCGCAGGACGAGGCCCAGGCCGCACTGGACGAGGCCGCGCAGAATGCCGCCCGCGCGCGGCGGCTGCAGGGCAGCGACGCGCTGAGCGCGCAGCAGCAGATGCAGTACCAGATTGCGGAACAGACCGCGCAGGCGCGGCTGGCTTCCGCGCGCGCCCAGGTCGAGCAGCAGACCTTGCGCCTTGCGCGCACCCGCGTCACGGCGCCTGACGACGGCATCGTTTCCGCGCGCAACGCGACGCTGGGCGCGACCGGCAGCAACGGGGAAGCACTGTTCCGCCTGGTCCGCCAGGGCCGGCTGGAATGGCGGGCCGAGGTGACCGCGGACGAAATGACCCGCCTCCGGCCTGGCCTTCCGGTGCGCCTGCAGGCGCCCGGTCTGCCCGAAATGGAAGGTCGTGTCCGCGTACTTGCGCCAACGGTGGATGCCAGTACGCGCAACGCGCTGGTGTATGTCGACCTGCCCGCCGCCTTCGAACGCGGACTGCGACCCGGCGTGTTCGCACGCGGGCACATCGGCACCGGACAACGCACCACGCTGGCGGTACCGCTGCAGGCGCTCAGCCTGCGTGACGGCCACCGCTATGCCTTCAAGGTGATGGCGCAGGATGGCGGACTGGCCACGGTCAGCCAGGTCAGACTGGAGACCGGCGACATGCAGGGCGATCTGATCGAGGTACGCGACGGTCTGGGCATGCAGGACCGCATCGTCGCCGGCGGGGCGACCTTTCTTGCCGACGGCGACCGGATCAAGGTGGTCCAGCCATGAACTTTTCCGCCTGGAGCATACGCAATCCGCTGCCGGCCATCGTGCTGTTCGTGCTGCTGACACTCGGCGGCCTGCTCAGCTTCAGTTCGATGAAGGTACAGAACTTCCCGGACCTCGATCTGCCGACGATACAGGTGAGCGCCTCGCTGCCCGGCGCCGCGCCGGGACAGCTCGAAAACGACGTGGCACGCAAGATCGAGAACTCGATCGCGACGCTGCAGGGTCTCAAGCACATCACCACGCGCATCCAGGACGGACTGGTGTCGATGACCGTGGAATTCCAGCTCGAGAAGCCGGTGCAGGAGGCACTGGACGAGGTGCGCTCGGCGGTGCAGCGCGTGCGCTCGGATCTGCCCGACGATCTGCGCGATCCGGTGGTGACCAAGCTGGATCTGGCCGCGTCACCCGTGCTCGCCTTCACCGTGTCGTCATCGCGCATGGACGAGGAAGCGCTGTCGTGGTTCGTCGACGACGTGGTCACCCGCCGCCTGCTCACCGTGCGCGGCGTCGGCGCGGTGACACGCGTCGGCGGCGCCAAGCGCGAAATACGCGTCGAACTCGACCCGCTGCGCCTGCAGTCGCTTGGCGCCAGCCCGGCCGACATATCGCGCCAACTGCGGCAGATGCAGATCGAAGCGACCGGCGGACGCGCCGAACTGGGATCGGGCGAGCAGCCTCTGCGTACGCTGGCCACCGCGGCGACCGCCGATGAACTGCGCGGCTACCAGATCGTGCTGAGCGACGGCCGCCGCATCCGGCTGGAACAGGTGGCGGACATCCGTGACACGGAGGCCGAGCGGCGTTCGATCGCGCTGCTCGACGGCAAGCAGGTGGTGGGATTCGAAGTGACGCGCAGTCGCGGCGCCAGCGAAATCGAGGTCGGCGACGGGGTGCAGGCGGCGATTGCCGCACTGCGCGCGGAGCACCCGGACATGACCTTCACCGAGGCCTTCAACTTCGTCAAGCCGGTGCAGGAGGAATTCGACAGTTCGATGACGATGCTGTACGAGGGGGCGCTGCTGTCGGTACTCGTGGTGTGGGCCTTCCTGCGCGACGCGCGCGCCACCTTCGTGTCGGCCGTCGCATTGCCGCTGTCGGTCATTCCCGCCTTCATCGGCATGCACTGGTTCGGCTTCTCCATCAATGTGGTGACCCTGCTCGCGCTGTCGCTGGTGATCGGCATCCTGGTCGACGACGCCATCGTCGAGGTCGAGAACATCGTGCGCCATCTGCGCATGGGCAAGACACCGCTGGAAGCGGCGCGCGAAGCGGCGGACGAGATCGGACTGGCGGTGATCGCCACCACTTTCACGCTGATCGCAGTATTCCTGCCGACCGCCTTCATGAGCGGCATCGCCGGGCGCTTCTTCAAGCAGTTCGGCTGGACCGCCGCGCTGGCCGTGTTCGCGTCGCTGGTGGTTGCGCGGCTGCTTACACCCATGATGGCGGCCTACCTGCTCAGGCCGGCTGCGCACGGCCACGCTCCCGACGGCTGGGTGATGCGCAATTACCTGCGCTTCGCCCGGAAATGCATCGAGCACCGCGGCCTGACGGTGCTGGCGGCCGCTGCCTTCTTCATCGGATCGCTGGCGCTGATCCCGCTTCTGCCCAAGGGCTTCCTGCCTCCGGACGACAATCCGCAGACCCAGGTTTTCGTCGAGCTGCCGCCCGGCGCCACGCTGGAACAGACGCTGGACGTGGCCGAGCGCGCACGTCAGCGACTGGTCGGCATCGAGTATGTGCAACGCGTCTACACCACGATAGGCAGCGGCTCGGCCGGCAGTGACCCCCTGTCGTCACAAGGCGAACCGGAGGTGCGCAAGGCCACGCTGACCGTGCTGCTGGCCGACCGTGACGTGCGCAGCGTGCGCAAGCAGGTGACCGAAAACCAGATACGCGCCGCCATCGCTGACCTGCCCGGGGTACGCACCAAGGTCGGCCTGGGCGCTTCGGGCGAAAAGTATGTGCTGGCGCTCAGCGGCGAGGATCCGGCCGCGCTGGCCGAAGCGGCCCGGTCCGTGGAGAAGGATCTGCGCACCATCCCCGGCATTGGCAGCATATCGTCGAGCGCCGCGCTGTTGCGCCCGGAAATCGCGGTGCGCCCGGATACCGCGCGCGCCGCGGACCTCGGCGTCAGCTCCGCCGCCATCGGTGAAACGCTGCGCGTGGCCACCGTCGGCGATTACGACCAGTTCCTGCCCAAGCTCAATCTGCCGCAGCGGCAGGTGCCGATCACCGTGAAGCTGGACGAGACCGCACGCAAGGATCTGAGCGTGCTGGCGCGGCTGCCGGTACCCGGCAACCGGCCCGACGCCGGCCCGGTACTGCTGGGCCAGGTCGCCACGCTCGAACTGTCCAGCGGTCCGGCGGTGATCGACCGCTATGACCGGCTGCGCAACGTGAATTTCGAGATCGAACTGTCGGGCCAGCCGCTGGGCGAAGTCAGCGCGGCGGTGCAGGCTCTGCCCAGCCTGAATGCGCTGCCGCCCGGCATACGGCAGGTGGTGGTAGGCGATGCGGAAACCATGAACGAGCTGTTCACAAGTTTCGGGCTGGCGATGTTCACCGGCGTGCTGTGCATCTACCTGGTGCTCATCCTGCTGTTCAAGGACCTGCTGCAGCCGGTCACCATCCTCGCCGCACTGCCGCTGTCGATAGGGGGCGCCTTCATTGCGCTGCTCATGACCGGCAAGAGCTTCTCCATGCCGTCGCTGATCGGACTCATCATGCTCATGGGCGTGGCGACCAAGAATTCCATCCTGCTGGTCGAGTACGCCATCGTCGCGCGTCGCGATCACGGTCTGTCGCGCATCGATGCGCTGCTCGATGCCTGCCACAAGCGCGCGCGGCCGATCGTGATGACCACCATCGCCATGGGTGCCGGCATGCTGCCGATCGCGGTGGGCTTCGGCAACGCCGACCTGTCCTTCCGCAGCCCGATGGCCATTGCCGTGATCGGTGGTCTGCTCACCTCCACCTTCCTGAGCCTGCTGGTGATTCCGGTGGTGTTCACCTATATCGACGATCTCGAACATCTGCTGCGTCGCTTGCGCGGCCATGGCGCACGCAGCGACCGGCAGACGGTGTCCTGAGCCCCACCCCGACGCCTGCTTGACGCGGCGCCGGCCGACCGCGGATGTCCCGCGGGACGCTCCGCTCAACGCAGGCTGTAACCTTCGTCCTCGAGTGCCTGGCGGATATCCGCCTCGCTCACCAAGGGGCTGTGCTCTATGCTGACGGTGCCGGTCGCCAGCGCGACATCGACCAGACCGATGCCGGGCAGCTCGTGCACAGTGTTGGTGATGTCATGGATATCATCCTCGCCGGACAGGCCATCGACGACAATCACGGTGGTATGCATAGACGCCTTTCGAGAAATCCATCGCCGCACCTGCAGCGCGGCACCTGCGGACACGATCGCCATTCTGATCCAATACGGGTCACCGGACATCACCGGTATCCCGCATCCCGCTTTCCGGAATCCAGATGGACGCACAGGACCCGCATCTGATCGGACTCGCCGCCGCGCTGGGCATAGGCATGCTGATAGGCATGGAGCGCGAGCGGCGCAAGGGAGAGGGCCCGGGCCGCGCGGCAGCGGGGCTGCGCTCGTTTTCGCTGGCCGCTCTTTTGGGTGCACTTGCCATGCTGCTCGGCGGCGGACTGCTGCTGGCAGTGCTGGCGGCGGCGATGGCACTGTTCGGCGTTGCGTCCTACCGGCGCACGCAGAACACGGATCCCGGGCTGACCACCGAAATCGCCCTGCTCATCACATTCCTGCTCGGGGCACTGGCGATGCGGCAGACGGCGCTCGCGACCGGTCTCGGGGTCATCGTGGCGATCGCACTGGCCGCGCGCAGCCAGGTCCATCGCTTCGTCGTGAACACGCTATCGGCGCAGGAAGTGCATGACGGCCTGCTGCTTGCCGCGGCTGCGCTGGTCGTGCTGCCGCTGACTCCCGACCGGACGATAGACCCCTTCGATGCGATCAACCCCAGACTGCTATGGACACTGGCGGTGGTGATGATGGCGCTCACGGCCAGCGGCCACATCGCCCGGCGCCTGGTCGGGCCGACGCGCGGCCTGGCGTTTGCCGGCCTGGTGTCGGGCTTCGTATCGAGCACCGCCACCATCGCGGCCATGGGCGAACAGGCGCGCCGTGACGCGACACTGCGACCGGGCGCGGTAGCAGGTGCCGTAATGTCATTGGTCGCCACCGTGCTCCAGCTCGCGGTACTGCTGGCCGTGCTGAGCACCGAGGTGCTGCTGGAGATGGCCGCCCCGCTGCTGGCCGCCGGCATCGTATCCGCTGCCTATGGCCTGATCGTCGCACACCACAGCCTGCGCGTTGCAGGCTGCGGCACGGCCCCGCCCGCCGGGCGCGCTTTCAATCCATGGCAGGCATTGCTGTTCGCGCTCACGATGGGCGGAATCCTGTTTCTCAGTGCCGTCATGACCCATGCGTTCGGAACTGTGGGCCTGGGCATCACCGCCGCCCTCGCTGGCTTTGCCGACGCGCATTCCGCCGCCGCCGGCGTAGCCAATCTGCAGACCAGTGGCCACATCGATGCCCGTCATGCCGCACTGCCGATACTGATAGGCTTCTCGACCAATGCGCTCAGCAAGACCGTCGTGGCGCTCAGCGTCGGCGACCGGCCTTACGCCGCCCGCGTCGTTCCCGGGGTGGCATTGTCGGTACTTGCAGCGTGGCTTGCATGGTGGCTGTTTCACTGAGCCCTCTGCATGCCGGCAGCAATGCCGAATGCATCCTCCTCCAACCGCTGTCGAACCGAAAAAGAACCGATGAGACGAAGCTCCGCCCTGCCCGCTCCTGCCAGTCGGGAACCCGGCGTGCCGCGCCGCGACCTGGAAACGCTGCGCAACCTGATTCCCTATCTGTGGGCCTATCGTGGCCGGGTGCTGATCGCGCTGTCCTGTCTGGTGCTCGCCAAGGCATCGAATGTCGCGGTACCACTGATATTCAAGCAGATCATCGACGCGCTCACCCCCGCTGCCGCAGTCGGCCGCGATCTGCTGCAGTCGGCACCGCTGCTGGTGCCACTCGGCCTGCTGGGCGCCTACGGCGCGCTGCGTTTCTCCACCTCCATGCTGACCGAACTGCGCGAAATCGTGTTTTCGCGCGTGACACAACAGGCGGTGCGGCGGATTTCGCTGCAGGTGTTCCGCCACCTTCACGGACTGTCGCTGCGCTTCCACCTGGAACGCCAGACCGGGGGGCTGACGCGCGACATCGAACGCGGCACGCGCGCGATCGGCTCGCTCATCAGCTACACCCTGTATTCCATCCTGCCCACGCTGGTGGAAATCTCGCTGGTGCTGGGCATTCTCGCCACGCGCTACGAAGCGAGCTTCGCGCTCATTACCTTTGTCACGCTCGCGCTCTACATCAGCTTCACGGTCACCGTCACCAACTGGCGCACGCGGATAAGGCGCGAGGCGAACGAACTGGATTCGGCGGCCAACACGCGCGCCATCGACAGTCTGCTCAATTACGAAACGGTGAAGTACTTCAACAACGAGGACTTCGAAGCACGCCGTTACGACGAACAGCTGCAGCGCTGGCAGCGTGCGCAGGAACGCAGCCAGGTATCACTGTCCTGGCTCAACATCGGTCAGGCGGCCATCATTGCGACCGGCGTCACCCTCATGATGTGGCGCGCTGCACTCGGTGTAGCAGAAGGGCGCATGACACTGGGCGACATCGTGCTGGTAAACGCCTTCATGATCCAGCTCTACATCCCGCTCAACTTCCTCGGTGTCATCTATCGCGAACTGCGCCAGTCGCTGACCGACATCGAGCGCATGTTTTCGCTGCTCGATACGCATCGCGAAGTGGCTGATGCACAGGACGCACGCATCCTGGCGACGGGACCGTGCGAGGTGCGCTTCCAGCAGGTGAGCTTCGGCTACGAGCCGGCGCGGCAAATCCTGTACGACGTCGATTTCACGATACCGGCGGGAGGCCGGGTCGCGGTGGTGGGGCATTCCGGCTCCGGCAAATCGACACTGGCGCGACTGCTTTTCCGCTTCTATGACATCGCCCCGGGCAACGGGCGCATCCTGATCAACGGCATGGACATCCGCGAACTCAGTCAGGACAGCGTGCGGGCATCCATCGGCATCGTTCCGCAGGACACCGTGCTGTTCAATGACAGCATTCACTACAACATCCAGTACGGTCGTGTCGACGCCGGCGCGGAAGAGGTCGAAGCGGCCAGCCGTGCCGCGCAGCTGCACGACTTCGTGCAGTCACTGCCCGAGGGCTATGCAACGCGGGTGGGCGAACGCGGACTGAAACTGTCCGGCGGCGAGAAGCAGCGCGTCGCCATCGCGCGCGCGCTGCTGAAGAATCCGCCCATCATGATCTTTGACGAAGCGACGTCGGCACTGGACAGCAAGACGGAACAGGCGATACAGAACCAGCTCGAACAGGTGGCGCGCGGTCATACCACACTCATCATCGCCCATCGCCTGTCGACCATCATGGATGCCGACCTGATACTGGTGATGGAATCCGGGCGGATCGTCGAGCGCGGGCGACACGCCGAACTGCTCGCGCAGGACGGACTGTATGCGCAGATGTGGGCACTGCAGGCGCAGGAGGCCGAATCGCTCGCCTAGCGGCAGGCGCGACCGTGGGAATCGCGCCCGATGGACGAAAAAAAGCCGCGCATCGCGCGGCCCTTTTTCATGTCACTTGCGTCCGGGTTCAGGCGGCCTTGCGGCGACGAACCGCAACCATGGCGGCAAATGCGCCGCCAATCAGCGCGAGCGACGCGGGTTCCGGCACCCCGGTAGAGGGCGGCGGAGGCGGCGGCGTGCGGTTGGTCGTGGTGATTGCCGAGAGCTTCACGTAGTCGGCCAGACCCGACAATGACGAGCCGGTCAGCCCGGCGGCACCGATCAGCCAGTAACGTGACGCCACGTCTGTCGAATTGACCGAGGTCGTCGAGGTACCGATGTTCGTGTACTCGCCGATCATCGACCAGCCGTTGCTCTCCAGACTTGCGAACGATGTCGAGGGACCGCTGCTGAACAGAGCAGCGGGATCGTATCCGGAAACCCCGCCCGTGTAGGCAAGGATGGCGACGTCGGAATCATTGCTCCACCAGCCCAGATTGATGGAGTCGAGCGAAATCTGGTTGCCGGCACCGAAGTCGAACAGAATCGCCTCGAACTTGCCGCTGTTGTCCATCGCGTGATCGGGGCTGGATGTCGTCTCGCCCTGCGCGCGCACTCGCAGGTCGCCACCGGACTGTTCGAGATAGGCCGCCTGTATGTCGCTGGAGGTAGACGAACTGGCCGATGCCCATGCCGAGACAGTAACCGACGGTACAACCTCACCGCTGGACGAAGCGACTCCGCTGTAGGTGGTCGTGCCACCGAGCGAGGTATTGGTGCTGCCGGTGAAGGTGTAGGACGCGGCGCCTGCGGGCAGCGCCAGCGCAGCAAGCGCGATCGCCACAGGAAAAGACCTGTTGAAGCTCATTTGGGTGTCCTCTCGTTATTGCCTGCCGACCTCAACCACGCCGGCTACGAACTTTACTAGCAAAACCTGAGCCAATGCCAATTTTATTTTTAATAAACAATGCATTGACGCTAATACACAATCAGAAAACCGCTGTTTTGTAAAGAAATCCGACAGCGCGATTCAACGGGCGGACAATGATTTCTGCAGGGCAAGCGCGTCCGCTCTTCCCGCGAAATCCCTCTTGCTCGCCAGCGCTTCCGCGAGTTCGCTTCGAGCCTCCGCAACCCGGCCGCTCTTTGAAAGAGCCACCGCAAGATGAAACCGGATTTCCGGATTAGACAGATCCCGAAGGCGCGCCTCCCGCAGGATTTTCAATCCTTGATCGATCTGCGCGGCCTGGACGAGCAGCCAGCCGTAAGTATCGAGAACCACCGGGTCGTTCGGCGCCTTCTTCCACGCGCGCTCGGCGGTCGCCAGCGCGGCCGGATCGCCGAGGTCGGCCTGAATGTTGGCCAGGTTGTTCAGGACCACCGGATCGTCGGCATGCGCGGCCGTCGCGAGCAGTGTTTCGCGTGCCGCCTGCTTGCGGCCGGCAGCTGCCTGCGCTTCCGCCAGCAGCAACTGGACCGCGACATCGTCCGGACGCTTGCGACCCGCCGCTTCGAGGCGAGAAAGCGCCTTCGCCGCTTCGCCGGTCTTGCGCTGGACGATGTAAAGTCTGCGCAGCGTTTCGAAATCGTGTTCAAGGTCAAGCGCCTTTGCGTAATAGCCCGCAGCGCCCTGACTCTGGCCACGGGCCAACGCCAGATCCCCCGCCAGTCGCTGTACGCTCCAGACGTTTCCCTTGGACTGGAGCAAAGGCTTCAGACGCGCTTCCGCCTTGTCCAGCCGCCCTGCGGCTATGTCGACCTCCATCGCCAGCAACTGCGCAGGAAGATGGTCCGCCGAGCCCTGCAACGCTTTCTGAGCGGAATACTCCGCCCCGTCCAGATTGCCGGCCTCAAGCTGCAACCGCCCGATCGCTGCCTGCGACGATGCGCTGAACCCCGCGCCGCGCGTCGCGCTCGCCAGAGTGCCCCGCGCCGCGGAATTCTCGCCGCGCGCAAGCTGGACTCGCGCCAGCGCCAACTGAAATGGAATGGAATCGGGATTGTTGGCCGAGGCATTCTTCGCGACGGTCAGTGCCTCGTCATTACGGCGCGCCGCCAGGTGCAGGGAAACCAGTTCCATGACGGCCTGCTCGTTACCTTCGCTTTTCGCGAGCAGTCGTTCCAGCGTGGCAACCGCCTGGGCGGACTGCCCTTGAACCGACTGCAGGCGTGCCAGTTCGAAAAGTGCCGCCACGTCGTCGGGATTTGCCTTCAACAGGGCATCCAGCCTTTGCCGGGCCGAGTCGTACTTGCGTTCGGCGACGTCGAGCTTGACCAGATTGAGACGGGCAACCCGGAACGAAGGATCCTTGTCCAGCACCTTCTGGTAATCGGCCCGCGCCCCCTTCGCATCGCCGGCGGCGGCACGAGCCACCGCTCTCAAATGCAATGCGCTCAGATTGTCAGGCGAGCGCTTGAGCACCGTCTCCATCAGATCCACCGCGCGTTGCGGACGCCCCGACCTCAGCGCATCCAGCGCGAGGACCGTACTTGCACGGAAGTCTCCGGGCGACTTCTTCAACGCGGTTTCGAGTTCGGCCACACCCAGGCTTCGTTGCCCTGCTCCCAGCATGCTCAGGCCGAGGGCCGTGCGCGTTCCGGCGGTATCGCGCAACCGCGCCGCCTGTTCGTACAGCTCTGTCGCGCGCTGATGCCGACCCAGCGCCGCCTGCGCACTGGCGTTCAGCATGATGACGTCGACATCGCGGGGGCTGTCGCGCAGCGCTGGCTCAAGAAGGGTCAGCGCACGGGCGGGATTCCGCTCGGCGAGATAGATCGCAGCGAGCGGCTTGCGTACCGCGCCGTTGGCGGGGAAAAACCGCATGTAGAGTTCGAAATACTCCTTGGCCTTGGAGACGGCCCCAAGCTCGTAATGAGCGAGCCCCGCGATCAACGCAAGATGGGCACGGCTGGTGAGTGCGCCCCGGGGGGCGGGGTCGATCAGATTGACCACCTCGGCAAGCAGCTTGCGCGCCCCCGGCACATCACCCTTCTGAATCGCAAGGACGGCCCGCAGATACGCGCCACGCGGCTCGCGCGGATCGGCCTCCGCCAGTTGCTTGAGCACCACCGCGGCCTCATCGGTGCGAAGAAGATCCATCAGCACCGAGGCCTTGCCGAGCAGGGCCTCGCCGTTCTTGGGTTCGGCGCCGACGGCGCGCGAATAGAAGTCGAGCGAGCGATCCAGATCGCCACGCGCGTAGGCGACAGATGCCCGAGCCGTCCACGCCTCGCTCGAATCCGGCCGCATGGATGTCGCCGTTTCGGCCAACCGTGCCGCCGCTTCACCTTGCCCCGCCTGAAGCTCGACATTCGCCTGCAACGCGACCACGGCGACCGACTCCGGGGCCACCGAACGTGCCTGGGCCAGCGATTCCCGCGCCTGGGCAAACAGGTTGAGTTCTGTCTGCGCGCGCGCGCGGAGCATGAGCACCTCGAGTCGCACAGCGGGCGGCAGGTCATCCGGCGTCACCTGCGAAAGAAGCTCCTTTTGACGGCCGGAATCAAGCAGCAACTGAGCCAGCGGCTCAGCGATCTCTGCCGGCGCGACGCCCAGTCTCTGCGCTTCGCGCAGGGCGACCTCGGCCGACGCGTAGTCGCCCTTTCGCAGACTGGCGCGGCCCATGAGGAGGTGAGCGGCGAGAAAACCTGGATCTGCCTTGAGCGCGTTCTTGAGCTGGATGATGGCGCCAGCGTCGTCCTTCTTCTCGAAGCGGACGAGTGCGTCCTCGTAATAGCGGCCGGCGTCTGCCGCCGCCTGCACCGGCGTACAGCTCAGCGTGAAGGCCAGCGCGAGTGCGCCCAGCCAGAGTGGTGTCGGACGGAACATCGGCGATCCGGCAGGATGAG
The DNA here is from genome assembly GCF_000372885.1 of Methyloversatilis thermotolerans. GTDB lineage: Bacteria > Pseudomonadota > Gammaproteobacteria > Burkholderiales > Rhodocyclaceae > Methyloversatilis > Methyloversatilis thermotolerans. The sequence continues at coordinate 3,990,115 of NZ_KB889967.1, read as the reverse complement.
GAAGGCTGAAGTATAGGACGCCCGCCCGCTCGCCATCCCACGACCCGATCACACCTGGGTACCGGCGACGGGGCACTCCCGTCGGTCGCCGGTCTCAGGCGGCGGCCAGCGCGCCTCCCGGAGCCGCCTCGGTGCCGGCCGCATATGCGCACACAGGCAGTTCGAGCGCCGGCCCCTGCCACACGAAGCTCAGGCTACCGACATCCGCCAGTGCCTCGCGCCACACCCGCGCCTCACCCGGCTGGTCGCACAGCAGCAGGCTGCCACCTGACGGACGGGCGCGCACCGAGAACAGACCGGCAATTGTGGACGCACCGACGCGACGCGCCCGTTCGTGCGGCCGGGACAATTCGCGCCCGGACGCTGGAATCGCCTCCCAGGGATGCAGCGCCGGCCAGCTTGGCGTCAGCGGAATCCATCGCCCGTGACCGTCGTCGCCGAAGCAGGCTGCGTAGAGCGTACCGTTTCCGGGGCGCGCCGAGACCAGCGCCGGACCGACGAACTTGTAGACGTGTTCCGGCTGGGCGGCCTCGGTGAGATAGACGGCCACCCGTCCGTCCTTGGTGCGGAGCACCTCGCTCGCCAGATAGACGAAACCCGCCAGTTCGGCGCGGCCGGCATCGCGGTCGAAGCACAGAGGATGGAGCGCGTTGGACAGGGTTTTCATGGGCGCGACAGTGGAAAAATTTCCGACACTGTGGCCCCAAGACGTTACGCGCCCGTGACGTGCGTCAGGTTCTGCCGAGAGACCTGTCGACCACTTCACGGCTCAGGCGCGGTGCGAAGGATTCGATGAAGCGGTAGGTGTATCCACGCAGCCAGCCATTGCGGTGAAGACCGATGCGAGTCGTGCTGGATTCGAAAAGATGGTCGCAGTTCACGGCGCGCAGCGCGCGGTCCTGTTCGGGATCGAACGCCATCTGCGCGACGATGCCCACGCCCAGGCCGAGCGCCACATAGGTCTTGATGATGTCGGCGTCGATCGCGCTCAGTACGACGCGCGGCGTCAGACCGCGACTGGCAAAGGTCTGGTTGACCTTGGAACCGCCGGTGAAGCTGAAATCGTAGGTGATGAGCGGCCAGTCGGCGATGGCCTCCAGCGTGAGCGGCTTCACGTCCAGCAGCGGATGGCCGGGCGGCGCGATCAGGCAGCGGTTCCATTGATAGCAGGGCAGGCTCACCAGTTCATCGTATCCGTCGATGGCTTCGGTCGCGATTGCAAGATCGGCCGCGCCGGACAGCACATGCTCGCAGCACTGTGTGGGATTGCCCTGATGAAGTTCGATCTGCACGCCGGGATGCTGGCGCACGAACTCGGACAGCACCTGCGGCAGCACGTAGCGCGCCTGGGTGTGGGTCGTGGCAATCGACAGACGCCCCTGCTCACCCTTCACATACTCTTCACCGACCTGACGCAAGGCGCCGATATCGCGCAACATTCGACGCGCGATCGCGATCACGTCCTGCCCCGGACGGGTGACGGCGACCAGCCGCTTGCCCTGGCGCACGAACACATCGACGCCCAGTTCCTGCTCCAGCAGACTGATCTGGCGAGACACGCCGGATTGCGAAGTGTGCAGCGCACGAGCCGCTTCCGATACGTTCAGCTTGCGTGCCGCCACTTCCGCGACGTATCGAAGCTGCTGCAGATTCATGTCTTTTCCCCTCGCCGGAACCGGCACGCGCAGCGCGGCGGCCCCTGCCCGGGAGACGCCGCGTTCATAGCACCATCGATCATTACGATCTTACTCCAAAGCATTTCCAATTAGATTGACAACGCGGTAAGTTCGGATCATTCAAGATCGAGGTCCTGCAATGGATTGGGGTTATTCGGTCGCCGGCTTCTTCGTCGGCACCATAGTGGGGCTGACAGGCGTGGGCGGCGGCTCGCTGATGACACCGCTGCTCGTGCTGCTGTTCGGCATCCATCCGTCGGTGGCGGTCGGTACCGATCTGTTGTACGCGGCACTGACCAAGGCCGGCGGCGCCGTGGTACATGGCCGCAACCGCACCGTGGACTGGCGTATCGTCGGCCTGCTGGGATGCGGCAGCGTACCGGCCGCCGCACTGACCCTTGCCTGGTTATCCACGCATTCCGGCTCGGCGTATGGCGGGCAATCCCTGATCAGCGGTACGCTCGGTGTGGCGCTGGTATTGACTGCCTGCGCCCTGCTGTTCCGCTCGCGATTGCAGCGGTTGGCCGAGAAACCGGCCATCGCGGCGTGGAGGGAACGGCATATATCCGCGCTGACGATAGGAACTGGAGCCGTCCTCGGCGTGCTGGTGACCATTTCGTCCGTCGGTGCGGGCGCTCTGGGGACCGCGGCCCTGGTGTTCATGTACCCGCGTCTGTCGGCTGTCCGCATTGTGGGCAGCGACATCGCACACGCGGTGCCACTGACTCTGGTGGCGGGCATGGGGCACTGGTGGCTGGGCAATGTCGACTGGACGCTGCTCGGCGCCCTGCTCGTCGGTTCCTTGCCCGGCATTGCTCTGGGCAGTCAGATAGCAGCCCGCGTACCGGAACGATTCCTGCGTTCGCTGCTGGCCAGCATGCTGTTCGGCATTGGCGGGAAACTGAGCCTGAACCTTCTGGGCTGAAAAGAAGGCAACGGGAGCTCCGGCAAGGACCGGGCCCCTCGACGGGACAAGCCATGTATCGCTACGACGATTACGACCGCGCACTGGTGCGGGAACGCGTCGCCCAGTATCGCGACCAGTTGCAGCGCAATCTGGCCGGCGAACTGTCCGACGACGACTTCCGGCCTCTGCGTCTGCAGAACGGCCTCTACATACAACGCCATGCGCCCATGCTGCGCATCGCCATCCCCTACGGCATGCTGTCCAGCATCCAGTTGCGCAAGCTCGCCGACATCGCTCGCCGCTATGACCGCGGCTATGCGCATTTCACGACACGCCAGAATCTTCAGCTGAACTGGCCGAAACTGGAAGACACTGCGGACATCCTGGCCGAGCTGGCCACCGTCGAAATGCACGCGATCCAGACCTCGGGCAACTGCATACGCAACATCACGACCGATCCTTTTGCCGGCGTCGCCCCGGACGAAGTCGTTGACCCGCGACCGTATTGTGAAATGCTGCGGCAGTGGTCCACCTTCCACCCGGAATTCGCCTTCCTGCCACGCAAGTTCAAGATCGCTATCAGCGGATCACTGGAGGATCGTGCGGTCACCTACGCGCACGACGTGGGGCTTCAGCTCTACCGGGACGCGTCAGGCGAGGTGCTGGCGCGTGTCATCGTCGGCGGCGGCATGGGTCGCACGCCCATTCTGGGCAGCGTCATCCATGAAGCATTGCCATGGCGCCACCTGCCGACCTATCTGGACGCGGTGCTGCGCGTCTACAACCGCCACGGCCGCCGCGACAACGCCTACAAGGCGCGGATCAAGATTCTGGTCAAGGCCATCGGCGCCGATGAGTTTGCGCGGCAGGTCGAGGCCGAGTGGCAGCTCGAGCGCGACGGCATCGCGACGGTGACAGACGAGGAACTGGCCATTGCCCGTTCCGCATTCTCGGATCCCGCTGCGCCGCCGCGCCCGGAAAACGACACGGAATTCGAAGCGAAGCTCGCGGAGGACAAGGGCTTCGCTCGCTGGGTGTCACGCTGCGTGCGGGGCCACAAGCGGGCGGGCTATCGTGCGGTGACCCTGTCCCTGAAACCACATGGCGTGGCGCCCGGCGACATTACATCGCAACAGATGGATGCCGTGGCGGACCTGGCCGACCGTTACAGCTTCGGTGAATTGCGGGTAACCCACGAGCAGAATCTCGTGCTGGCTGACGTCGCGCTGGCCGACCTGCATGCGCTGTGGATTGAAGCTCGCAAGCACAATCTGGCGACGCCCAATATCGGCCTGCTGACCGACATGATCTGCTGTCCGGGGGGAGATTTCTGTTCACTCGCGAACGCCAAATCCATCCCGATCGCCCAGGCAATACAGGCCGAATTCGATGATCTCGATTATCTGCACGACATCGGCGAACTTGAGCTCAACATTTCGGGCTGCATGAATTCGTGCGGTCATCATCACGTCGGACATATCGGCATTCTCGGCGTCGACAAGGCCGGATCGGAGTGGTATCAGGTATCGATCGGAGGAGCCCAGGGCAATACGACTGCACTGGGCGACGTGATCGGCCCCTCGTTTGCTGCGTCCGAGGTTCCCGGAGTCATCCGTACGCTGATCGAAACCTATGTCGAGGCACGAACGCCCGAAGAGCGCTTCCTCGACACCGTGCGCAGGCTTGGCATCGCACCGTTCAAGTCGCGCGTCTATGGCGAATCCGCCAGGAAGGCCGAGGTGACACATGGCTGATCTGATTCGCGGTGAATCGCTGGTCAGGGACGAATGGACCTGGATCAAGCTGCCTGAGGCGGCCGAACCTGTGCGCAAGGCGGCCGGGAAGGTGGTGATGTTCAAGCTGACCGGCGAGCCGGCCGCATCCGACGCCGTGATCGACGCCTGCGAAGTGCCGGCCACTGGAAAGGTGCTCATTCCTCTTTCGGTCTGGTTGCGACGTCGCGAAGACTTCGCCTCGCGGGTGGCTGTCGGCGAGATAGGGGTGTGGCTCGATAGTCACGAAGAACCCGCCGACCTGGCGGACAGCCTGGACGGCGAGGTGAACCGTCTGCCTCTCATCGGCGTGAACTTTCCCAAGTTCATCGATGGCCGGGGCTATTCAGCCGGATTCATCCTGCGCAATCGATACGGCTATCGCAATGAACTGCGCGCACTGGGCGACGTGCTGCGCGACCAGATGTTCTTCTTCCGGCGGACCGGCTTCGATGCCTATCTTTTGCGTGCCGACCAGAAACCGGAGCGCTGCATTGCCGCATTGCGGGACTTCTCGACGCCGTACCAGACCTCAACGGATGGCAACCTGCCGGTGTTCCGCCGGCGCATTGGCCAGGCGAATCCGGCATGAGCAACCCGTTCATCCATCCCAATGTGACGGATGCGATGCTGCAATCCGTTGCACGCAAGACGGACGCTGTCGTGAACGTGCTGCGAGCCGCGGCGTCGGAGTTCCAGCCGATCGCCTTTGCAAGCAGCATGGGGCCCGAAGACATGGTGCTGACCGATCTGATCCAGCGCCACGGCATCGATATCGACATCTTCACGCTTGATACCGGTCGCCTTCCGGCGGAGACCTATGAGTTGATGGCGCGCGCCGACAAGCATTACGGAATGCGCCCGGTCACATTCTTTCCTCGGCACGAAGCGGTCGAGGAGTATGTCCGCAAGCACGGCGTCAATGGCTTCTACGACTCGGTGGAACTGCGCAAGGCATGCTGCGCGATGCGCAAGGTCGAGCCTTTGAAACGAGCCCTTGCCGGCAAGAAGGCCTGGATCACCGGCATGCGCGCCCAGCAGTCGGCCACCCGGGCGGAGTTGCCGGTGCGCCAGTTCGACGAAAGCCACGACATCGAAAAATTCAATCCACTCAGCGACTGGACGGAAAGGGATGTGTGGGTCTACATCCAGAGCAATCAGGTGCCCTACAACGCTCTGCACGAGCAGTTCTATCCCAGCATAGGCTGCCAGCCCTGTACGCGGGCCATATCGCCGGGCGAGGATATTCGCGCGGGACGCTGGTGGTGGGAGAACCCCGAGAGCAAGGAGTGCGGACTGCATGTCAAGGCCTGAGGATGATCGCCAGCACGGCAAGGTATGGCTCGTGGGTGCCGGGCCCGGCGCGGCGGATCTGCTGACGCTGCGCGCGGCGCGCGTGCTGGCGCAAGCCGATGTCGTGCTGCACGACGCGCTGATCGGCAACGAAATACTTGCCTTGGCACCACAGGCGAAGTTAATCGCGGTTGGCAAGCGCTGCGGTCGGCACTCGACAGCACAGCGCTTCATCAATCAAATGCTGGTGAATGCGGCGCTGACCCATCGCAGCGTCGTCCGCCTGAAGGGTGGCGACCCCATGCTGTTCGGCCGCGCGCAGGAAGAAATGGACGCATTGAGCGCGGCAGGCATAGAGTTTGAGGTGGTACCCGGCGTCACCGCGGCCAGTGCCGCCAGCGCGCAACTGAAGGTGTCGCTGACGCGCCGCGGAATCGCGCGCAGCGTCGTGCTGCTGACACCGCGCGCCGGTGACGGAGAGATTCCATCCCAGGCACTGCGCGCCCACGCGGAAAGCCCGACACTTGCGCTGTACATGGCATCTCACGACTCCACCCGCATCGGTGCGGAACTTGTCTCCTGCGGGCGAACACCGGACACTCCGGTGGCCATCGTGCAGAGTGCGAGCCTCCCGGATAGCAGGGTTGCACTGACCACTCTGGGCGATCTAGCCGTCCGGCCCGCTGACGACATCCTGGCCTTGCCGGGTGCGCCGGCCGGCAGCGGCCCTATATTGCTGATGCTGGGCGAGGTATTTCGCGAAAAGCTCGATGCCGAGATCGCCGCATCGGAACTTGCTGCCACCCTGAACAGCAACGTGGCCTGAATCAGGAACGAAGGACGATATCGACGAAGTTCGGGGTGGCAGTCAGAGACGGTCCCTGCCCGACAAGGCAACAGGTCTGCCGTGCCACAGCTTGTCCCGACCTACCCCTGAAAAAGAAAACCCCGGTCACCCGGGGCTCCTGTATTCACCTGCTCGGCCGCACTTACTCCGCGACTTCAACCGCCTCGGCACTTTCATCCGGACGATCCATCAGCTGGACATAGGCCATCGGCGCATTGTCACCGACACGGAAACCCATCTTCAGGATGCTGAGATAGCCGCCGTTGCGACTTGCGTAGCGCGGGCCGAGCACATCGAAAATCTTGACGACCACTTCACGATCGCGCAAGCGCGAAAACGCCAGGCGACGGTTGGACAGATTGGGCGTCTTGCCAAGATTGATCAGCGGTTCAACCACGCGGCGCAATTCCTTGGCCTTGGGCAACGTGGTCTTGATCGCTTCGTGGCGCAGCAGTGACACGGCCATGTTGCGGAACATCGCTTCGCGATGCGAACTGGTGCGATTCAGCTTTCTGAGACCGTTACGATGACGCATGATGACTCCGTAAAATTATGCGGCCACCGCGGGTCAGGCAGGTGGCCGGTTTATCGTGTATCCGGCGAGGTCGCCGGTACGGTATTACGCCCGATCGAGGCCAGCAGGCGGCCAGTTCTCGAGCTTCATGCCCAGCGTGAGACCACGCGAGGCAAGCACTTCCTTGATCTCGTTGAGCGACTTGCGACCCAGATTCGGGGTCTTCAGCAATTCGTTCTCGGTGCGCTGGATCAGATCGCCGATGTAATAGATATTCTCGGCCTTCAGACAGTTGGCGGAACGCACCGTCAGTTCCAGATCGTCTACCGGACGCAGCAGGATGGGATCGATCTGAGCGGGCTTGCGCTGTTCGACAGCGGGAGCCGTACCTTCGAGCTCGGCGAATATCGAAAGCTGATCAACCAGCACACGGGCAGCATAACGAACCGCTTCCTCCGGTTCGACCGCGCCATTGGTTTCGACGTCCATCACCAGTCGGTCAAGATCGGTACGCTGTTCGACACGCGCCGATTCGACCGAGTAGCTCACGCGACGGATCGGGCTGAAGCTGGCATCCAGAACGATATGGCCAATCGCCTTGTTCTCCGAACCACCCTGACGGACGGTACCCGGAACGTAGCCACGACCCTGCTCGATCTTGAACTGCAGCTCGAGCTTGCCGCCCGGGGCAACGTGAGCGATAACGTGCTCGGGATTGACGATTTCCACGTCGTGGGTGACTTCAATGTCGCCCGCCGTCACCACACCCTCGCCATTCTTCGACAGGCGGAGATAGGCTTCGGTGCGGTTGTGCAGCTTCAGCACGACGCCTTTCAGGTTCAGCAGGACGTCGACGACATCCTCGCGCACACCGTCAAGGGTCGAGTACTCGTGCAGCACACCTTCGATCTGAACTTCGGTCGGCGCATAGCCGGGCATCGACGAAAGCAGGATACGGCGGAGCGCGTTGCCCAGCGTGTGCCCGAACCCGCGCTCGAACGGCTCCATGACGACACGTGCATGGGCCGGAGACAGATTTTGTACGTCAATGATTCGCGGTTTCAAGAGAGCATTGCTTTGCATCTGCAGTCCTCAGTGACGTCAGCAGGCTGATCGCGAGCGCGATCAGCGGGAATACAGTTCGACAACCAGACTTTCGTTGATCGTCGAAGGCAGGTCCGTGCGAGCCGGCATGGCCTTGAAAACACCTCGTGCTGCCTTGGCGTCAACATCCAGCCACTCCGGGAAACCACGGGAGGCCTGCGCTTCCAGGGCGCCCTTTGAGCGCAGATGCCCTTTGGCGCGCTCGGTGAGTTCCACGACATCGCCCGGACGTACTTCGTACGACGGGATATTCACTCGCTTGCCATTGACCAGGATGCCGTTGTGGCGGACCACCTGACGCGATTCGGCACGCGACGCGCCAAAGCCCATGCGATAGGCAACGGTGTCCAGGCGGCTTTCCAGCAGCTGCAGCATATTCTCACCGGTCTGGCCCTTGCGACGCTCGGCTTCACCATAGACGCGGCGGAACTGACGCTCGAGCACACCGTAGATGCGACGGATCTTTTGCTTCTCACGCAGTTGCTGACCGAAACCCGACAGACGCTGGCCGGACTTCTGTCCATGCTGACCGGGCGCATAAGAACGACGTTCGATCGCGCACTTGTCGGTAAAACACTTCTCACCCTTCAGGAAGAGCTTTTCGCCTTCGCGACGGCACTGGCGGCACTTCGCGTCGAGATTACGAGCCATTCTCTATTTCCTCTCAGATACGCCGACGCTTGGGCGGGCGGCAACCGTTGTGCGGGATCGGCGTGATGTCCGTGATCGACGAAATCTTGATACCGAGCGCATTCAGCGCACGGACTGCCGATTCCCGACCCGGGCCGGGACCTTTGATACGCACTTCCAGATTCTTCACGCCGCACTCGACCGCAACCTTCCCGGCTGCCTCGGCAGCGACCTGTGCCGCGAACGGGGTGCTCTTGCGCGAACCCTTGAAACCCGCGCCACCGGACGTCGCCCAGGACAATGCGTTGCCCTGGCGGTCGGTGATCGTGATGATCGTGTTGTTGAAGGACGCGTGAATGTGCGCGATCCCTTCGGCGACATTCTTCTTGACCTTCTTCCGGACTTTTGCAGCACTCTTGACCATGGTGGTGTCCTATTGGCTTATTTCTTGGCGCCGGCGATCGACTTGCGCGGACCCTTGCGGGTGCGGGCATTCGTGCGGGTGCGCTGGCCGCGCAGCGGAAGACCACGACGATGACGCACACCGCGGTAGCAGCCCAGGTCCATCAGGCGCTTGATGTTCATCGTCACTTCACGGCGCAAGTCACCTTCGATCGTGAACTTGCCGACCTCTTCCCGCAGCCGATCCATTTCGGCCTCCGAGAGGTCCTTGATCTTCGTCGTGCGAGCAATGCCTGACGCGTCGCAGATCTTTTGTGAGCGGGAACGACCAATACCGTAAATCGCGGTCAGCGCGATCTCGGTGTGTTGGTGGTTAGGAATGTTAACGCCGGCAATACGGGCCATGCAGTCACCCCGAAAAGCGAAACCTTAAATGTTATCAAAGACCACTCAACAACGTCAACCTTGACGTTGCTTGTGACGCGGGTCAGCGCAAATGATGCGAACAACGCCGTGACGACGGATCACTTTGCACTTGCGGCAGACGGGCTTAACAGAAGCTTGGACTTTCATCCTGATTCTCCAACTGGAACCAAACGCCGGAACTACTTGGCGCGAAACACGATGCGACCTTTGGTGAGGTCATAAGGCGTGAGCTGCACCGTAACCTTGTCACCCGGGAGAATGCGGATATAGTGCATCCGCATCTTCCCGGATATGTGCCCGAGAACCACATGTCCGTTTTCGAGCTTCACGCGAAACGTTGCGTTGGGCAGGGTTTCAACCACCTCACCCTGCATTTCAATGACGTCTTCCTTGGACATATCTACTCAGCGCGTCGGAAATCCGGCCCCGCCGCGGAAATTGGCCTTCTTGAGCAGGCTTTCGTACTGGTGGGACATCACATAGGCCTGAACCTGCGCCATGAAATCCATCGTAACCACGACGATGATCAGCAAGGACGTGCCACCGAAATAGAAGGGCACATTCCACTTCAGGATCAGGAACTCCGGCAGCAGGCAGACCAGCGTGATATATACCGCACCGACAAGCGTCAGTCTGGAGAGGATCTTGTCGATGAACGTGGCCGTCTGTTCGCCTGGACGGATGCCCGGAACGAATGCGCCCTGCTTCTTGAGGTTGTCCGCCGTCTCCTGCGCATTGAACACGAGCGCCGTGTAGAAGAAGCAGAAGAAAACAATCGCGGCGGCATACAGCAGCACGTACACCGGCTGCCCCGGAGCGAGCGTCGCCGCAAGGTCCTTAAGCCAGCGCGTGCTGTCCGTCGTAGCGAACCACCCCGCAAGAGTTGCCGGGAACAGGATGATCGAAGACGCGAAGATCGGCGGAATCACGCCAGCCATGTTCAGCTTCAGGGGAAGGTGCGAACTCTGTCCGCCATACACCTTGTTGCCGACCTGGCGCTTGGCATAATTGACCAGAATCTTTCGTTGTCCTCGTTCCACGAACACAACCACCGCAGTCACCGCAACCACAAGCGCAACAATGAACAGCGCCGTAAGCTCGTGCATCGCTCCCGTGCGGACCAGTTCGAGCAGCCCCCCGATCGAACCGGGCAAACCAGCCGCGATGCCCGCGAAAATGATGATCGAAATACCGTTCCCTATTCCGCGTTCGGTGATCTGTTCCCCCAACCACATCAGGAACATCGTACCGGTGATCAGCGTCGAGATCGTCACGAAACGGAACATCATTCCGGGGTCCAGAACCAGGCCCTGCTGCGACTCCAGCGCAACCGAAATGCCGAACGCCTGAAACAGCGCGAGCGCAAGCGTCCCGTATCGGGTGTACTGCGTGATCTTGCGCCGCCCCGCCTCGCCTTCCTTCTTCAGCGCCTCCAGTGACGGAACCGCCACGGTGAGCAACTGCATGATGATGGAAGCCGATATGTACGGCATGATGCCAAGCGCAAAGATCGTGAAGCGCGAGAGTGCCCCCCCTGAAAACAGGTTGAACACGCCCAGAATGCCCCCTTGCTGCCCCTGGAACAGTTCGGCCAGACGCGCAGGATCAATGCCCGGGACGGGTATGTGCGCACCGATACGATAGACCAGCAGAGCACCCGCAAGAAACCACAGGCGACGCCACAGATCACCGAACTTTGCGTTACGACCAGATTGGGCGGCGGTAGCCAACTGTCTCAGTCTCCGACCTGACCGCCAGCAGCTTCGATCGCCGCCCGCGCGCCCTTGGTCGCACCGATGCCCTTGAGCACGACGCGCTTTGAGATTTCCCCGGACAGCACAACCTTGGCCGACAAGGCGTCGCGAGAAACCAGACCGAACTGCTTCAGGACGAGAAGATCCACTTCCTCGACTGGCAGCCTGGAAAGCGACGAAAGATTGACTTCCTCGTTGCGCAAGCGGGTGAGAGAGGTAAAACCGCGCTTGGGCAGTCGACGCTGCAGCGGCATCTGGCCGCCTTCGAAACCCTTGATCCAGCCGCCGGAACGAGACTTCTGTCCCTTGTGGCCGCGGCCGCACGTCTTGCCCAGACCGCTACCCATGCCGCGACCGACACGCCGGCGGGCGTGCTTGGAACCCTCGCCGGGCTTGATGTCATTCAGTTCCATTTAACCCTCGACCTTCAGCAGGTAGGACACCTTGGTGACCATGCCGCGCACTGCGGGCGTGTCCTCAAGGACCACGGTGTGATGCAGCCGACGCAGCCCCAGGCCGCGAACAGTCGCGCGATGATCCTGCTTGCGACCGATCAGGCTCTTGATCAGCGTGACCTTCAGAGTTTTTTCAGCAGCCATGACGCACCTCAGCCGAGAATTTCAGCGACGGACTTGCCGCGCTTGGCAGCAATCTCCGACGGCGTACTCATGCGCAACAGTCCATCCAGCGTCGCACGCACGAGGTTGTAGGGGTTGGAGGAACCCAGCGACTTCGCCACCACATCGGTGACACCCATCACCTCGAATACCGCCCGCATCGGACCGCCGGCGATGATGCCTGTACCGGCCGCAGCAGGCTGTATCAGCACAGTGGATGCGCCATGATGCCCGATGACCGGATGGTGGAAACTGCCTTCCTTCAGGCTTACCCGAACCATCTTGCGGCGCGCTTCTTCCATCGCTTTCTGGACCGCGACAGGCACTTCGCGCGCCTTGCCCTTGCCCATGCCGATCCCGCCATCGCCATCACCAACCACGGTAAGGGCGGCGAAACCCAGAATACGACCACCCTTCACAACCTTCGTGACACGGTTGATCGACACCATCTTTTCACGCAGGCCGTCGTCGCGTTCTTCCTGGGCCTGGTTTTGCTTGCGTTGCGGTTTAGCCATCGCTTGAGTCGCCTGATCAGTTAGAACTTGAGACCGCCTTCGCGGGCGGCCTCAGCGAGCGCCTTGATACGGCCGTGATACTTGAAGCCGCCGCGGTCGAATGCAACCTGCTCGATACCCTGGGCGCGGGCACGCTCGGCGATCAACTTGCCGACGAGCGTAGCCGCCTTCACATTGCCACCGCTGCTCACTTCCTTGCGCACCGACTCCTCGACCGTCGACGCAGCCGCCAGCACGCGCGTGCCGCACCCGGAGTACACCTGGGCGTAAATGTGGCTGTTGCTTCGATGAACCGACAGACGGACAGCCTTCAGCTGGGCGATGCGCGCACGGGTCTGGCGGGAACGGCGCAGACGGGAGATGTTCTTGTCCATGTTCGTCACCCTTACTTCTTCTTGGTCTCTTTGATAACAACCACTTCGTCCGAGTAGCGCACGCCCTTGCCCTTGTATGGCTCGGGCTGGCGGTACGCACGGATCTCCGCGGCGACCTGACCGACCAGCTGCTTGTCCACACCCTTGATGCGGATTTCGGTTTGCGCTGGAGTCTCGACCTTGATGCCGGCCGGCATCGAGTGCACAACCGGATGCGAGAAACCAAGCGAAAGATTCAACTTGTCGCCTTGTGCCTGAGCTTTGTAACCGACGCCGACAAGCATGAGCTTGCGCTCAAAACCTTGCGTGACACCAGTCACCATATTGGCGACCAGTGCGCGCATCGTGCCGGAAAGCGCCTTGGTGTTCTCGGCGCCCTCGATCTGCGCAAACCGGACCTCTCCGCCATCGACCGTCACGGCAACGGCAGGATGCATGGCGCGAGTGATCTGACCGAGCGGGCCTTTCACCGACAGCTCGCCATTCTTCAGCGCGACCTCGACTCCCTTCGGGAGCACGACTGGATTCTTTGCGATACGTGACATGTTCTATTCCTCAGGCCACGATGCACAGCACTTCGCCGCCAACCTTCTCGGCGCGCGCCTTGCGATCAGTCATCACGCCACGCGGCGTCGACACGATCGCGACACCAAGGCCATTCATGACACGCGGGAGTTCATCGGTACCGCGATAGACGCGCAGGCCAGGGCGACTGACACGCTCGATACGCTCGATGACCGGGCGTCCGGAGTAGTACTTCAAAGAAAGCTCGAGTTCGGCCTTGCCATCCGCCGAGCGCACGTTGAAACCATCGATATAACCTTCGGACTGCAGCACACCGGCAATCGCCACCTTCAGCTTCGAAGAGGGCATGACAACAGAGTTCTTCTGCGCCATCTGTGCATTGCGGATGCGGGTCAGCATGTCCGCAATCGGATCACTCATGCTCATCTTGTACCCCTGTTACCAACTTGCCTTGACCATGCCGGGCACTTCACCCCGGAAGGCCGCCTCGCGCAACTTGTTGCGGCACAGACCGAACTTGCGGAACACACCGCGCGGACGCCCCGTCTGCTCACAACGATTGCGCAGACGAGTAGGATTCGCGTTGCGCGGCAGCGACTGGATCTTCAGTCGGGCGGCCATGCGCTCCTCCTCGCTGACCGACTGATCGGCGATCACGGCTTCCAGCGCAGCACGCCTCGCAGCGAACTTGGCCACGAGCTTCTCGCGCTTTGCTTCACGGTTCTTCAACGCCAACTTGGCCATGGCAACCTCAATTCTTGAACGGGAACTTGAACGCGGCGAGCAGAGCCTTTGCCTCCTCGTCCGTCTTCGCAGTCGTCGTGATGCTGATATTCATCCCGCGAACCTTGTCGACCTTGTCGTACTCGATTTCGGGGAAGATGATCTGTTCCTTGATGCCGATATTGTAGTTACCGCGACCATCAAACCCCTTGCCCGACACCCCGCGAAAATCGCGGACTCGCGGCATTGCGACCGTGATCAGGCGATCAAGGAATTCGAACATGCGCGGCCCGCGCAGGGTCACCATGCAACCGATGGGATAGCCCTCGCGGATCTTGAACCCGGCAATAGCCTTGCGGGCCTTGGTGACCACCGGCTTCTGACCGGCAATCTTTGTCATATCACCGACCGCGTGCTCAAGCACCTTCTTGTCGCCGACTGCTTCACCGACACCCATATTCAGAGTGATCTTGGTGATTCGCGGCACTTCCATCACGGACTTGTAACCGAAGCGAGTCGTCAGATCGCCCACCACGGTCGCTTTGTAGAATTCTTGCAAGCGCGCCATCGTCATTCCTTAAGCCTTGACCAACTCGCCATTCGACTTGAAGAAGCGCACGCGAGTGCCATCCTCAAGCGTCTTGACCCCCACCCGGTCACCCTTGCTGGTAGCCGGGTTGAACAGGGCGATATTCGAGATGTCGATCGGCATTTCCTTTTCGACGATGCCACCCTGCTGACCCTTCATCGGGTTCGGGCGCTGATGCTTCTTGGCACGATTGACGCCCTCGACAACAACCGAACGCTCATCAACGCGACGCAGCACAGTCCCGCGACGACCGCGATCCTTGCCAGTCAACACAATCACTTCATCGCCCTTGCGAATCTTTTCCATCTGACTCTCCAGCCGGCCTCAGAGCACTTCAGGCGCCAGCGACACGATCTTCATGAAACGCTCACCACGCAGCTCGCGCGTGACCGGGCCGAAAATGCGGGTGCCGATGGGCTCGAGCTTGTTGTTCAACAGCACAGCGGCGTTGCCATCGAACTTCACGAGCGAACCATCGGGACGACGCACACCCTTGGCGGTACGCACCACCACCGCGTTGTAGACTTCGCCCTTCTTCACGCGACCACGAGGAGCAGCATCCTTGATGCTGACCTTGATCACGTCACCGATACCGGCGTAGCGACGCTTGGAACCCCCAAGCACCTTGATACACATGACAGCGCGCGCACCGGTGTTATCGGCGACGTTCAGCATGGATTGCATCTGGATCATTTCTTATCTCCAACTTATCCCGCTCAAAAGCGGTCAGTCTTGGACCCGTCAGGGTGTGGACGAGCCCAGCGAAACCTTTAGGCTCGGTGAAGCAAAGCATGCAACAATAGCACGCAGGGAGGGACTGATCAAGCCCCCCCCCTTCTACAACCCAACGTCAGATCACACGCGCCTGCTCGACGACCTGGGTGACCTTCCACGCCTTGGTACGGCTGATCGGACGGCACTCTTCGATCTCGACCAGATCGCCTTCATGCGCTTCGAGGCCCTCCACATGTGCGTGATACTTCTTTGAACGCATGATCACCTTGCCGTACAGCGGGTGCTTCACTCGGCGCTCGACCAGCACGGTCACCGTCTTGTCCATCTTGTCGCTGACCACGCGGCCGACCAGCGTGCGATGGACCTTTTGATTGGTCTCACTCATTTCGCACTCGCTTTCTGTTGCAGCACGGTACGGATGCGCGCGATGTCGCGTCGAACCGACTTGAGCTGGCTCGTATTGGTCAGCTGTTGGGTGGCCTTCTGCATGCGCATCGAAAACTGCGCCTTCATCAGATCCAGCAGCTCCTTGTTCAACTCGGCGGCGTCCTTTGTCCGCAGATCCTTGGCTTTCATCGCTTACCCCAGCTGTCGCACGACAAAGGTGGTCTCGAGCGGAAGCTTGGCCGCCGCCAGGCGAAACGCCTCGCGCGCCAGCGCCTCGTCGACGCCGTCCATCTCGTAAAGCACCTTGCCCGGCTGAATTTCAGCAACCCAGTACTCCGGGTTGCCCTTACCGTTACCCATACGCACTTCCGCCGGCTTTTCCGAAATCGGCTTGTCCGGGAAAATGCGAATCCAGATACGGCCGCCGCGCTTGATGTGACGCGTCATGGCGCGACGAGCGGACTCGATCTGACGTGCCGTCAGACGCCCACGCGACGTTGCCTTGAGACCGTACTCGCCAAAGGAAACCTTGGTGCCGCGGGTGGCGAGGCCCTTGTTGCGGCCCTTCTGCTCCTTACGATACTTCCTTCTCGCCGGCTGCAGCATTGTTAGCTCCTGACTTTCTGACTCGTTTCTGAGTGGACTTCACATCGGCATCACCTGCCGGTGCGCCGCCTTCGGGCTTGCCATCGCGGGCCGGACGGCGACCAGCCGGACGGTTGTCACCCTCCGGACGGCGGGCATCGCGGCGCGGGCGACGTGCATTGTCGGCTTCTTCGGTTACGACAGGCGCTTCGCCGCGGGCGAGCATTTCACCCTTGAACACCCACACCTTGATACCGATGACACCGTATGTGGTCTTGGCTTCCGAGGTGCCGTAATCGATGTCCGCGCGCAGGGTATGCAGCGGCACACGACCTTCGCGATACCACTCGCGACGGGCAATTTCGATGCCGTTCAGACGTCCGGACGACATGATCTTTATGCCCTGTGCGCCCAGACGCATCGCGTTCTGCATCGCGCGCTTCATCGCCCGCCGGAACATGATGCGCTTCTCGAGCTGCTGGGCGATGGAGTCAGCGATGAGCTGAGCATCAATCTCCGGCTTGCGGATTTCCTCGATATTCACATGCACCGGCACGCCCATCATCTTGCCCAGCTGAGCCTTGATGATCTCGATCTCTTCGCCCTTCTTGCCGATCACCACGCCTGGTCGGGCCGAGAACACCGTAATACGCGCGTTTTTCGCGGGGCGCTCGATCACGACACGCCCCACAGAAGCGTGCGCCAGCTTCTTCTTCAGGAACGCACGGACTTCGAGGTCCTGATTGAGCATGCGAGGAAAGTCCTTGCTGGTCGCAAACCAGCGCGACGCCCAATTATGCGTGACCGCCAGACGGAAGCCGGTCGGATGAATCTTCTGTCCCATAACCTTCAGTCTCCAACCGTGACGAACACGTGGCAGGTCGGCTTGATGATGCGATTGCCGCGACCCTTGGCCCGGGCGGTGAAGCGCTTCAGCACCACACCCTTTTCCACGTAAATGGTCTTTACCTTGAGGGCGTCGATATCGGCACCGTCATTGTGTTCGGCGTTCGCGATCGCGGACTCGACCACCTTCTTGATGATCTTCGCGCCCTTCTTCGGGCTGAAAGTCAGAATGTTGAGAGCCTGACTGACCGACTTGCCGCGGATCAGATCAGCGACGAGCCGACCTTTCTGCGCCGAAAGACGCACACCGCGGAGATTTGCACGGGTTTCCATTGTCATCGCTCCTTACTTCTTGGCCTTCTTGCCCGCGGTATGACCCTTGAACGTACGGGTCAGCGCGAACTCGCCCAGCTTGTGACCGACCATGTTTTCCGAGACATAGACCGGAATGTGCTGACGGCCGTTATGCACCGCGATGGTCAGACCGATGAAATCCGGCAGAACGGTCGAACGACGCGACCAGGTCTTGATCGGACGCTTGTCGTTGGACGCGCGAGCAGCATCCACCTTGGCCATCAGGTGGGCGTCGACGAACGGGCCTTTCTTGATTGAACGTGCCATTGCCTACCTCTTAACGCTTGTAGCGGCGCTGCACGATCATATTGCTCGTGCGCTTGTTGCTGCGGGTGCGATAGCCCTTGGTCGGCTGGCCCCACGGACTGACCGGCACACGACCTTCGCCGGTACGACCCTCACCACCACCGTGCGGGTGATCGATCGGGTTCATCGCGGTACCACGCACCGTCGGACGCACGCCGCGCCAACGGGTGGCGCCAGCCTTGCCGAGCTTGCGCAGATTGTTCTCTTCGTTGCCGACTTCACCGATGGTCGCGCGGCACTCGACATGCACACGACGGATTTCGCCGGAACGCAGACGAAGCTGCGCGTAGCTACCTTCCCGGGCGAGCAACTGGACCGACGCCCCTGCCGCACGCGCAATCTGCGCACCCTTGCCCGGCTGCATCTCGATGCAATGGATGGTCGAACCGACCGGAATATTGCGCAGCGGGAGCGTATTACCCGCTTTGATGGGCGCCTCCGAACCACTCACGACCTGAGCACCCACCACCAACCCCTTCGGGGCGATGATGTAGCGGCGCTCTCCATCGGCATAACACAACAGCGCAATGTGAGCCGTGCGATTGGGGTCGTACTCGATCCGCTCCACCTTCGCCACGATGCCGTCCTTGTTGCGACGGAAATCGATCACGCGATATTGCTGACGATGGCCACCGCCCTTATGGCGTGTGGTAATCCGGCCATGATTGTTGCGGCCCGAGGTCTTGCTTTGGTTTTCGGTCAGCGAATCAACCGGTCGACCTTTATAGAGCGTCGGGGTGACAACCTTGACGACCGCACGGCGGCCCGCCGATGTCGGCTTGACTTTGACGAGAGCCATCAGACAGCCCCTCCTTCAGCGAACTCGATGTCCTGACCAGGCTTGATGCGGACAAAGGCTTTCTTCCAGTCGCTACGCCGGCCAAACGTACGACCGAAACGCTTGACCTTGCCCTTGACATTCAGGACCTGGACCGACAGAACCTCAATCTTGTTGTCCGGCTTGCTGAACAGCAACTCGACAGCCGCCTTGATCTCAGGCTTCGTCGCGTCGGAAGCCACCTTGAATACAACCTGGTTGTTGCGGTCGGCGATGAAGGTTGCCTTCTCGGAAATCTGCGGCGCGAGCAGAACCTGCATCAGCCTTTCCTGCGAAAAGTTGCTCATGCCCACATCTCCTCGAATTTACTCATCGCGCTACGGGTGACCAGCACCTTGCCGAAGCGGATGAGCGACACCGGATCCGTCTCGTGCGCCTCGAGCACCAGCACGTTGTGCAGATTGCGTGACGACAGGAAGAGGTTCTCGTCGAGCTCGTCAGTAATCACGAGAACAGACTCAAGACCCATCCCCTTGAGTTTGCTCGACAGCAGCTTTGTCTTGGGCGCCTCGACATTGAAGCTCTCCACCACGGCAATGCGATCCTCGCGCGCGAGCTGCGACAGGATGGTCGCAATGCCGGCGCGATACATCTTGCGATTGACCTTTTGCGAGAAGTTCTCTTCCGGCAGATTCGGGAAGATGCGACCGCCACCACGCCACAACGGGCTGGATGACATACCGGCGCGCGCACGGCCGGTACCCTTCTGACGCCACGGCTTGCGCGTGGTGTGCTTGACGAGAGTACGGTCCTTCTGCGCACGCGTTCCCTGGCGCGCATTGGCCTGATAAGCCACCACCAGCTGGTGCACCAGCGCCTCATTGTACTCACGCGCGAACAGCGCATCCGGCGCCTGCACTGTGGATGCCTGCTGCCCCGCGTCGTTCAAAACTTTCAATTCAGCCATCGCGCTCTCCTCAGCCCTTGACCGCCGGCAGGACGATCACGTCCCCGCCCTTGGAACCCGGAATTGCGCCCTTGATGAGCAGCAGCTGACGGGCCTCGTCGATACGCACGACCTCGAGCCCCTGCTGCGTGCGCCTGGCATCACCAAGATGCCCCGCCATGCGCTTGCCCGGAAACACGCGACCCGGATCCTGGGCCATACCGATGGAACCCGGAGAGTTGTGCGAAATCGAGTTGCCGTGCGACGCACGGTTGGACGAGAAGTTGTGCCGCTTGATGGCACCAGCGAAGCCCTTGCCGATGGACGTACCCGTCACATCGACCTTTTGCCCCACCTGGAAAACCGTCGCCGGGCTGATGACATCACCCGCCTTGAACTGCGACAGCTGATCGGCGCTGACACGAAACTCGCGCAGAACTTCACCCGCCTCGACTCCCGCCTTCGCGTAGTGACCGGCCGCCGCCTTATTGACGCGCGAAGCACGCCGCTTGCCGAAAGCGACCTGCACCGAGGTATAACCATCGGTGTCGGCCGTCTTGATCTGGGTAACGCGATTGTTCGACACATCCACGACCGTCACCGGAACGGTTTGCCCGTCATCGGTGAAAATGCGCGTCATGCCGACCTTGCGACCCACAAGGCCTAGACTCATGTTTTTCTCCTCATCCCGGTTGCGATTGACCAGGATCCGTTTCAACAGCCACCGGACATCCGGTGACACTTACCCGACAAAAAGAACGCCGGAAAAGATCAACCCGCCCCTACTGGAGCTTGATTTCGACATCCACGCCTGCCGGCAGATCGAGCTTCATCAACGCATCGACCGTCTTGTCGGTCGGATCGATGATATCCATCAACCTGACATGGGTACGGATTTCAAACTGGTCTCGGGAACTCTTGTTCACGTGCGGCGAACGCAGCACGTTGAAACGCTCTATGCGGGTCGGCAACGGCACGGGACCACGAACGACCGCACCGGTACGCTTGGCGGTATCCACGATCTCGAGAGCCGACTGGTCGATCAGACGATAGTCGAATGCCTTGAGACGGATACGTATTTTCTGGCTTTGCATCGTTTTTTCCCAAAGAGCGAAAGAGCAAAGCCGGACGGCACATCACCGCCCGGCACAAAAGCTGTCGAGTGTACTACTTACTCGACGATCTTTGCAACCACGCCGGCGCCGACGGTACGACCACCTTCGCGGATCGCAAAGCGCAGCCCTTCTTCCATCGCGATCGGCGCAATCAGCTTCACCGTGATCGACACGTTATCCCCCGGCATCACCATCTCGGTGCCCGCCGGCAGCTCGATCGAACCCGTCACGTCCGTCGTACGGAAGTAGAACTGCGGACGATAGCCGTTGAAGAACGGCGTATGACGACCACCTTCCTCCTTCGACAGCACGTAAATCTCCGCCGTGAAGTGCGTGTGCGGCTTGATCGAACCCGGCTTGGCCAGCACCTGCCCACGCTCGACTTCTTCACGCTTCGTGCCGCGCAGCAGCACGCCAACGTTATCTCCCGCCTGACCCTGATCCAGCAGCTTGCGGAACATTTCAACGCCCGTGCACGTCGTCTTCACCGTCGGCTTGATGCCCACGATTTCGATTTCCTCACCGACCTTCACAATCCCGCGCTCAACACGACCCGTCACCACCGTGCCGCGACCCGAAATCGAGAACACGTCTTCGATCGGCATCAGGAACGCACCATCCACCGCACGCTCCGGCGTCGGAATGTAGCTGTCCAGCGCTTCGGCCAGCTTCATGATCGCGCCTTCACCCAGATCGCTCTTGTCCCCTTCCAGCGCCTTCAGCGCCGAACCCTTCACGATCGGGATGTCATCACCCGGAAAGTCGTACTTCGACAGCAGCTCGCGCACTTCCATCTCAACCAGCTCGAGCAGCTCCGCGTCGTCGACCATGTCGCACTTGTTCAGGAACACAACAATGTACGGAACACCCACCTGGCGCGCCAGCAGGATGTGCTCGCGCGTCTGCGGCATCGGACCGTCAGCCGCCGACACGACCAGAATCGCGCCATCCATCTGCGCCGCTCCCGTGATCATGTTCTTCACGTAGTCCGCGTGTCCCGGGCAATCAACGTGCGCGTAGTGACGCGTCGCCGTTTCGTACTCAACGTGCGCCGTATTGATCGTGATACCCCGCGCCTTCTCTTCCGGCGCCGCATCAATCTGGTCGTACGCCTTCGCCTCTCCGCCGAACTTCGACGACAGAATCGTCGTGATCGCCGCCGTCAGCGTCGTCTTGCCATGGTCAACGTGACCAATCGTGCCCACGTTCACGTGCGGCTTGGTGCGCTCAAACTTTCCCTTTGCCATGTCTAGCCTCTACTGATTACCGATTACTTCTTGTTGATGATGGCGTCAGCGACGTTCTTGGGCGCTTCCGCGTAATGCTTGAATTCCATCGAATAGGTCGCACGCCCCTGACTGAGGGAGCGCAGCGTCGTCGAATAGCCGAACATCGACGCCAGCGGAACCTCCGCCTTGATCGCCTTGATGCCGCCGGGCAGATCTTCCATGCCCTGAACGATGCCGCGACGACCGGACAGGTCACCCATGACATTGCCCATGTAGTCTTCCGGCGTCTCCACCTCGACGGCCATCATGGGTTCGAGCAAGACCGGATTGGCCTTCCGCATCGCATCCTTGAACGCCATCGAGGCTGCCATCTTGAACGCGTTTTCGTTCGAGTCGACGTCGTGGTAGGAGCCGTCGAACAGCGTGACCTTCACATCGACAACCGGGAACCCCGCGAGAACGCCGTTCGGCAAGGTTTCCTGCAGACCGCGATCGACCGCCGGGATGAATTCGCGCGGCACCGTACCGCCCTTGATCGCATCGACGAACTCGTAACCCTTGCCCGGTTCGTTCGGCTCGAGCTTGATCCAGACATGGCCGTATTGACCGCGACCGCCGGACTGCTTGACGAACTTGCCTTCCTGCTCAACTGCCTTGCGCACCGCTTCACGATAGGCGACCTGCGGGGCACCGACGTTCGCCTCGACACCGAACTCTCGCTTCATGCGATCCACGATGATCTCGAGGTGCAGTTCGCCCATACCGGAGATCACCGTCTGACCGGACTCTTCATCGGTGCGCACGCGGAACGACGGATCTTCCTGCGCCAGACGACCGAGCGCCAGACCCATCTTTTCCTGATCGCCCTTGGTCTTCGGCTCGACGGCAACGTGAATCACCGGCTCCGGGAATTCCATACGCTCCAGCGTGACTTCCGCATCCGGATCGCACAGCGTTTCACCGGTCGTGACCGACTGCAGACCAATCGCTGCGGCGATGTCGCCAGCACGCACCTCTTCGATTTCCTGACGGTCGTTTGCATGCATCTGCACAAGACGCCCGATGCGCTCTTTCTTGCCCTTCACCGGGTTGTACACAGTGTCACCTGACTTCAGCACACCCGAGTACACGCGAATGAAAGTGAGCTGACCGACATACTTGTCGGACATGAGCTTGAACGCGAGAGCGGAAAACTTCTCTTCGTCGGCCGCCTTGCGCTCGACAGCCTCCTCGTTCTCACCCAAACCCTTCACCGGCGGAATATCAACCGGCGACGGCAGGAACTCGACGACAGCATCCAGCATGCGCTGCACGCCCTTGTTCTTGAATGCAGTGCCGCACAACATGGGCTGTATCTCGCCAGCGATGGTGCGCGTACGCAGGCCCTGGATGATCTCGGCCTCGGACAGCTCACCGCTTTCGAGATACTTGTTCATCATCTCTTCGCCGGACTCGGCGGCAGCCTCAACCATCTTTTCGCGCCATTCATTGGCGGTAGCCTGCAACTCGGAAGGAATATCCTCATAGGCGAACTTGATGCCTTGAGACGCATCGTCCCAGATGATGGCCTTCATCTTGATCAGATCGACCACACCCTTGAAGTTCTCTTCCGCACCAATGGGGATGACCACGGGAACCGGATTCGCACTCAGGCGTGTCTTCAGCTGCTCGTAGACCTTGAAGAAATTCGCACCGGTGCGATCCATCTTGTTTACGAAGGCAAGACGGGGCACACCGTACTTGTTGGCCTGACGCCAGACGGTTTCCGACTGCGGCTGCACACCACCCACCGCGCAATAAACCATGCACGCGCCATCGAGCACACGCATCGAGCGCTCGACTTCGATCGTGAAATCGACGTGACCCGGAGTATCGATGATGTTGATGCGATGCTCCGGGAAATTGCTGCCCATGCCCTTCCAGAAAGTGGTCACGGCAGCGGAGGTGATGGTGATGCCACGCTCCTGCTCCTGCTCCATCCAGTCTGTCGTGGCCGCGCCATCATGCACTTCGCCCAGCTTGTGATTGACGCCGGTGTAGTAAAGAATCCGCTCGGTCGTCGTCGTCTTGCCGGCGTCGATGTGAGCCGAAATGCCGATGTTCCGGTAGCGCTCGATCGGTGTCTTGCGTGCCACGATACAGTCCTTTGAAACAAGAGGCCGCCACAAGTGGCGGCCAGTCAATTAAGCGAAAATTCGGATCAGAAGCGGAAGTGCGAGAACGCCTTGTTGGCATCCGCCATGCGATGCACTTCGTCGCGCTTCTTCATGGCAGCACCCCGACCCTCGGCGGCCTCCATCAACTCCGCCGCCAGACGCAGCCCCATCGACTTCTCCGAACGCTTGCGCGCAGCTTCGCGCAGCCAGCGCATCGACAACGCCATGCGACGAGCCGGACGAACCTCAACCGGCACCTGGTAGTTCGCACCACCGACGCGACGACTCTTCACCTCAACAACAGGCTTCACGTTGTTGATGGCCTGGGAGAAAACCTCGAGCGGATCCTTGCCGCTCTTGGTCTTGATCTGATCAAAGGCGCCATAGATGATGCGCTCGGCCACCGACTTCTTGCCGGCAGACATGAGCACATTGACGAACTTGGACAACTCGACACTTCCGAACTTCGGGTCCGGCAGGATGTCCCGTTTGGGAACTTCGCGACGACGCGGCATTTTCTACCCCTTCAATCTGTGGCTTGTTAGGCTTTCTTCGGACGCTTGGCGCCGTACTTCGAACGGGCCTGCTTGCGATCCTTGACGCCTTGCAGGTCAAGCGAACCACGCACAATGTGGTAACGGACACCCGGAAGATCCTTTACGCGACCACCCCGGATGAGCACAACAGAGTGCTCCTGCAGGTTGTGACCCTCCCCGCCGATATAGGAAATGACCTCAAAACCGTTGGTCAGACGCACCTTGGCGACTTTTCGCAGCGCCGAGTTCGGCTTCTTCGGGGTCGTGGTATAGACGCGGGTGCAGACACCACGCTTCTGGGGGCAGGCTTCCAGAGCCGGCACCTTGGATTTGCTTACCGGCGAAGTGCGCGGCTTGCGTACAAGCTGATTGATGGTTGGCATTTTTCGAGATTCCAAAAGTACCGGAGGCGTAGCCCATCCAGTGTGGCCCGCCTCCGTGACTCGTTCGCCTCGGGCCCGCTACGGTTGGCGGACCCACAAAGAGGCCGGATTATAGGCACATGAAAATAAGAGGGTCAACCCCATGCCATGGCATCATGTCAAGGGGCCTGACCCGACTGCAATCAATGCAAGGCAGCGGATGCCGCCCTGCTGACTTACTGCGCTTCTCCCGCACTCGCCTCGACGGTCGTGACAGGGTCATCACCAAACAGGAGACGATCGGCTGCTGCGGCATCGTCGCCCACCGACTGTGCGCGACGGGTACGGTGATAGGCCAGACCCGTGCCGGCCGGAATCAGACGACCCCACGATCACGTTTTCCTTCAGGCCCTCGAGCTCGTCGCGCTTGCCCATGATGGCTGCCTCGGTCAGCACGCGAGTGGTTTCCTGGAAGGACGCCGCCGAGATGAAGGAATCGGTCGACAACGACGCCTTGGTGATACCGAGCAGCATGTACTGGTAGTCCGCCGGGCGCTTGCCCTCCGCCACGAGACGATCGTTCTCGTCAAGCACCTCGGAACGTTCCACCTGTTCCTCGCGGATGAACTTCGAATCGCCCGCATCGGTGATGACCACGCGCCGCAGCATCTGGCGCACGATCACTTCGATGTGCTTGTCGTTGATCTTCACGCCCTGCAGACGATACACATCCTGCACTTCGTCGATGATGTAGCGCGCCAGTTCCTCGACGCCCTTGAGGCGCAGGATGTCGTGCGGCTCGACCGCACCGTCGACGATCACTTCGCCCTTGTTCACCACCTGGCCGTCGTGCACCGTGACGTGCTTGTCCTTCGGGATCAGGAACTCGTTCACCGTGCCATCCGGCTCGGTGATCACCAGGCGCTGCTTGCCCTTGGTGTCCTTGCCGAACGAAACCGTACCCGTGACCTCGGCCAGCAGGCCGGCGTCCTTCGGCGAACGGGCTTCGAACAACTCGGCAACGCGCGGCAGGCCCCCGGTGATGTCGCGGGTCTTCGCCGACTCTTGTGGAATGCGCGCCAGCACGTCACCCACAGAAACCGCTTGTCCGTCCTTCACGGTGATGATGCAACCCACCTGGAAGGTGATGGACACCGGCGTGTCGGTTCCGGCGATCTTCACTTCATCACCCGATTCGGTAAGCAGCTTCACCTGGGGGCGCAGGCCCTTGGTGCTGGAGCTGCGGCGCTTGGGGTCGATCACGACGAGGGTGGTCAGGCCGGTCACGTCATCGACCTGCTTGGCCACGGTCACACCTTCCTCGACGTGCTCGAACTTCACGATGCCCGAGTACTCGGTGATGATCGGACGGGTATGCGGATCCCAGGTCGCCAGACCTGTTCCGGCCTTGATCGTCTGCGCCTCGTCGACCTGCAGCGTCGCGCCGTAAGGCACCTTGTGACGCTCACGCTCGCGACCATGATCATCGGTAATGATCACTTCGGCGCTGCGCGCGATCACGATCTTCTCGTTCTTGGCGCTGGTGACGTAGCGCATGTTCTGCGTGAACCGCACCACGCCCGCACTCTTGGCCTCGACACCACTGGCGGCCGCGGCTCGCGACGCGGCACCCCCGACGTGGAAGGTACGCATGGTGAGCTGCGTGCCCGGCTCGCCGATCGATTGCGCGGCGATCACGCCAACCGCCTCGCCGGCGTTCACCAGCTGGCCTCGACCCAGGTCGCGGCCATAGCACTTTGCGCACAGACCGTAGCGGGTTTCGCAGGTCAGCGGGGTGCGTACCTTCACTTCGTCCACACCCAACTGATCGATCAGATCGCACTTGTCCTCGTCGATCAGTTCGCCCGCGTAGATGACAGTTTCCTGGGTTTCCGGATTCACCACGTCGGCAGCGGTCACGCGACCGAGCACGCGTTCACGCAATGGCTCGATCACCTCACCGCCCTCGACCAGCGCCTTCATGACAAAACCTTCAGAAGTGCCGCAGTCGTCCTCGGTCACCACCAGATCCTGCGTCACATCGACCAGACGACGGGTCAGATAACCCGAGTTTGCGGTCTTCAGCGCGGTATCGGCCAGACCCTTGCGGGCGCCGTGCGTCGAAATGAAGTACTGCAGAACGTTCAGGCCTTCCCGGAAGTTGGTCGTGATCGGCGTTTCGATGATGGAGCCATCGGGCTTGGCCATCAGACCGCGCATGCCAGCGAGCTGACGGATTTGCGCAGCAGAACCGCGCGCACCGGAATCCGCCATCATGTAGATCGAATTGAAAGACTCCTGCTTCACGACATTGCCGTCGCGATCCACGGTCTCTTCCTGCCCGAGCTGATCCATCATGGCCTTGGCGACCTGGTCACCGGCACGGCCCCAGATATCCACCACCTTGTTGTAGCGCTCGCCGTCGGTCACCAGACCCGAGGTGTACTGCTGGGCGATCTCCTTCACCTCGGCTTCGGCTGCGCCAATGATGGAGTGCTTGGCGTCCGGCACCAGCATGTCCTTGACCGCGATCGAAATGCCGGCACGCGTGGCCAGGCCGAAACCCGCCTGCATCAGCTTGTCGGCAAAAATGACCGTCTCACGCAGACCGCAGCGACGGAAGCTGTTGTTCACCAGCCGCGAAATTTCCTTTTTCTTCAACGGCTTGTCGAGCACAGAGAAAGGCAGACCCGGTGGCAGGATCTCGGACAGCATGGCACGACCGACGGTGGTGTTGTAGCGGCTGATCTTGTCGCGCTTCTCACCATCGATGACTTCGACCTCGCGAATGCGCACGGACACCTTCGTATGCAGTTCGACGACACCGTTGTCATAGGCACGCCGCATCTCGTTCACATCCGAGAAGATCATGCCTTCGCCCTTGCCATTCACCTTGGCCCGGGTTGCGTAGTACAGACCCAGCACGATGTCCTGTGACGGCACGATGATGGGCTCGCCGTTGGCGGGCGACAGCACGTTGTTCGACGCCAGCATCAGCGTGCGCGCTTCCATCTGCGCTTCCAGCGACAGCGGCACGTGCACGGCCATCTGGTCACCGTCGAAGTCGGCATTGAACGCCACGCAGACCAGCGGATGCAACTGGATGGCCTTGCCTTCGATCAGCGTCGGCTCGAATGCCTGGATGCCCAGGCGGTGAAGCGTCGGGGCGCGGTTGAGCATGACCGGATGTTCGCGGATCACCTCTTCCAGAATGTCCCAGACCTCGGGCACTTCCTGCTCGACCAGCTTCTTGGCGGCCTTGATCGTGGTCGCCATGCCATTCAGTTCAAGCTTGTTGAAGATGAAGGGCTTGAACAGCTCGAGCGCCATCTTCTTCGGCAGGCCACACTGATGCAGCTTGAGCTGCGGGCCGACCACGATGACCGAACGGCCGGAGTAGTCGACGCGCTTGCCGAGCAGGTTCTGACGGAAGCGGCCACCCTTGCCCTTGATCATGTCGGCCAGCGACTTCAGCGGACGCTTGTTGGCGCCGGTCATGACGCGGCCGCGACGGCCGTTGTCGAGCAGCGAATCCACGGCTTCCTGCAGCATGCGCTTCTCGTTGCGCACGATGATCTCCGGCGCCTTGAGTTCGAGCAGTCGTTTCAGACGGTTGTTACGGTTGATGACGCGGCGATACAGGTCGTTCAGATCGGACGTCGCAAAACGACCGCCATCGAGCGGTACCAGCGGACGCAGGTCCGGAGGCAGGACCGGCAGCACTTCCAGGATCATCCACTCCGGCTTGATGCCGGAATGCTGGAAGCCTTCCAGAATCTTCAGACGCTTGGATATCTTCTTCATCTTCGCTTCCGAGCTGGTGGCTTCCAGCTCGGCGCGCAGACGTTCGACCTCACGGTTCAGATCCAGCGAGCGCAGCATTCCACGCACGCCTTCGGCACCCATATGGGCGTCGAAGTCGTCACCGTATTCCTCGACCTTGGCGAGGTAATCATCTTCCGACAGCAGCTGCCCACGGTTCAGCGGCGTCATGCCCGGATCGACGACGACATAGGCTTCGAAGTAAAGCACGCGCTCGATGTCGCGCAGCGTCATGTCGAGCACCATGCCCAGACGCGACGGCAGCGACTTCAGGAACCAGATGTGCGCGGTCGGACTGGCCAGCTCGATATGACCCATGCGCTCGCGACGCACCTTGGACAGCGTGACTTCGACACCGCACTTCTCGCAGATGACGCCGCGGTGCTTCAGCCGCTTGTACTTGCCGCACAGGCACTCGTAATCCTTGACCGGACCGAATATCTTGGCGCAGAACAGACCGTCGCGCTCAGGCTTGAAGGTGCGGTAGTTGATCGTTTCCGGCTTCTTGACTTCACCGTAGGACCAGGAACGGATTTTCTCCGGCGACGCGAGACCGATGGTGATCGCGTCGAACTCTTCTTCCTGCGTGACCTGCTTGAAAAGATCCAGCAATGCTTTCATGGCAACTCCTTTGGGGCTAGTGGCTAGGGGCTAGGCGGGACGCGGTCGCGCCCAGTCCTAGAACCGCTCCAAATCAATGTCGATGGCCAGGGACCGGATTTCCTTCACCAGCACGTTGAACGACTCAGGCATGCCAGCGTCGATCTTGTGTTCGCCCTTGACGATGTTTTCATAGACCTTGGTACGACCGGTCACGTCATCGGACTTCACGGTGAGCATTTCCTGCAGCGTATAGGACGCACCGTAGGCCTCCAGTGCCCACACTTCCATTTCACCGAAGCGCTGACCACCGAACTGCGCCTTGCCCCCCAGCGGCTGCTGGGTCACCAGCGAGTACGGGCCGGTCGAACGCGCATGCATCTTGTCGTCGACCAGGTGATGCAGCTTCAGCACATGCATGTAGCCAACCGTGACCTGGCGTTCGAAGGCCTCGCCGGTGCGACCGTCATACAGCGTCATCTGTCCGCCTGAAGGCATGTCGGCCAGTTCAAGCATGCGACGGATTTCACCTTCGTGCGCACCGTCGAACACCGGCGTCGCGAACGGAACACCAAACTTCAGGTTGCTGGCCAGTTCCAGCACCTCGCCATCGTTCAGCGACGCAATGTCTTCGCTCGTGCCGCTGCGGTTGTAGATCTCGTCCATGAAGGCCCGCAGTTCGGCGATATTGGCCTGACGACGCAACATCGCGTCGATCTTCTTGCCCAGACCGCGCGCGGCCATGCCGAGATGGGTTTCAAGGATCTGACCGATGTTCATCCGCGAAGGCACGCCCAACGGATTCAGCACGATGTCGACCGAGGTGCCGTCCTCCATATAGGGCATATCCTCGATCGGGGTGATCTTGGACACAACACCCTTGTTGCCGTGACGGCCGGCCATCTTGTCGCCCGGCTGAAGGCGGCGCTTCACGGCCAGGTAGACCTTCACCATCTTCTGCACGCCCGGCGGCAGTTCATCGCCCTGGGTGAGCTTCTTCTTCTTGAGCTCGAAGGCGAGATCGAAATCGGTGCGTGTCTTCTCGAGCGATTCGCGCAGACTTTCGAGCTGGGCTGCGATGTCCTCATCGGCCATACGGATGTCGAACCAGCCATGCGGTTCGACGCCATCGAGGTACTCGCGCGTGATGGTGGCACCCTTGGCGAGACGTTTCGGACCGCCATTGGCGACACGACCGACCAGCAGCCGTTCGATACGGGCAAAGGTATCGCGCTCGACGATGCGCATCTGGTCGCCCAGATCCTGGCGATAACCGCGCAGCATGTCGTCGATGATGGACTGTGCGCGCTTGTCGCGCTCGATGCCCTCGCGGGTGAACACCTGCACGTCGATCACCGTGCCATTCATGCCCGAAGGTACGCGCAGCGAAGTGTCCTTCACATCGGAAGCCTTCTCGCCGAAGATCGCACGCAGCAGTTTTTCTTCCGGGGTGAGCTGGGTTTCGCCCTTCGGCGTCACCTTGCCTACCAGCACGTCGCCCGCCTCGACTTCGGCGCCGATGTAGACAATGCCCGACTCGTCAAGGCGACCGAGTTGGGCTTCGCCGAGCGAAGCGATGTCGCGCGTGATTTCCTCGGGACCCAGCTTGGTATCGCGGGCGACGACCGTCAGCTCCTCGATGTGGATGGACGTGAAGCGATCGTCCGCGACCACGCGCTCGGAGATCAGGATCGAATCTTCGAAGTTGTAGCCATTCCAGGGCATGAAGGCCACGAGCATGTTCTGACCCAGCGCCAGTTCGCCGAGGTCGGTCGAGGCGCCGTCTGCCACCACATCACCCTTGGCGATCACATCGCCGATCTTCACGACCGGTCGCTGATTGATGTTCGTGTTCTGATTGGATCGGGTGTACTTCACCAGGTTGTAGATATCGACACCGACTTCACCCGGTACGGTCTCATCATCATTGACACGAACCACCACCCGGTTGGCATCGACGTAATCGACCACGCCACCGCGCAGCGCCTGTACGGCGGTACCCGAGTCGACCGCCACTGTGCGTTCGATACCGGTGCCAACGAAGGCCTTCTCGGGGCGCAGGCAGGGCACGGCCTGACGCTGCATGTTGGCGCCCATCAGCGCACGGTTCGCATCGTCGTGCTCAAGGAAGGGAATCAGCGAGGCAGCAACCGACACGATCTGGCCCGGCGCAATGTCCATGTACTGGACCTGGTCCGGGGTAGACAGCATGAATTCGCCCTTGTGACGGCAGGACACCAGTTCGTCGCTCAGTCCACCCTTCTCATCCAGCGACGCGTTCGCCTGGGCAATCACATACTTGCCTTCCTCGATCGCGGACAGGTAGTCGATCTGATCCGTCACGCGACCGTCCTCCACACGGCGGTACGGCGTTTCCAGGAAGCCATACCTGTTGGTGCGGGCATAGAGCGCGAGCGAGTTGATCAGGCCGATGTTCGGGCCTTCCGGCGTTTCGATCGGGCACACGCGGCCATAGTGCGTCGGGTGCACATCGCGCACTTCGAAGCCGGCACGCTCACGAGTCAGACCGCCCGGGCCCAGGGCGGAAACGCGACGCTTGTGCGTGATCTCGGACAGCGGGTTGGTCTGGTCCATGAACTGCGACAGCTGGCTGGAACCGAAGAACTCCTTGATCGCGGCCGAGATCGGCTTGGCATTGATCAGGTCATGCGGCATCAGGTTATCGGATTCAGCCTGCGACAGACGTTCCTTGACCGCGCGCTCGACACGGACCAGACCGGCGCGGAACTGGTTTTCCGCAAGTTCGCCAACCGAACGCACACGGCGGTTGCCCAGGTGGTCGATATCGTCGATCTCACCCTTGCCGTTGCGCAGGTCGACCAGGATCTTGATCACATCGACGATGTCTTCGTTCGACAACGTAGCTGCGCCCTCGATCTCATCGCGACCGACACGGCGATTGAACTTCATGCGCCCTACGGCCGACAGGTCGTAGCGCTCTTCCGAGTAGAACAGTCCATGGAACAGGGTTTCCACCGCATCTTCCGTGGGCGGCTCGCCCGGCCGCATCATGCGATAGATCGCGACGCGCGCCGACCACTGGTCGGCCGTCTCATCGGTACGCAGCGTCTGCGAGATGTAGGGACCACGATCCAGATCGTTGGTGTAGAGCGTAGTGATCTCTCCGATCCCTGCCGCCTGCATCTTGGCCAGCAGTTCCTCGGTGATCTCATCGTTCGCGTTGGCCAGGATTTCGCCACTGTCTGCGTCGACAATCTGGCTCGCAACAACGCGACCGACCAGGAAATCTTCCGGAACCGTGATGGACTCGGTGTTCGATTCGGCAAGTTCGCGGATGTGCTTGGCGGTGATGCGCTTGTCCTTGGCGACCACTGTCTTGCCCGCCTTGTCGACGATGTCGAACTTGGCGATCTCGCCGCGCAGGCGTTCCGGCACCAGCTTCATCTCGATGCCGGCCTTGCCGGACAGGTTGAAGCCGTCGAAATCGAAGAAGGTGTCGAGGATCTGTTCCGGCGTCATGCCGATGGCCTTCAGCAGAATGGTCACCGGCATCTTGCGGCGACGGTCCACGCGGAAGTACAGGTAGTCCTTGGGATCGAATTCGAAATCCAGCCAGGAGCCACGATAGGGGATGATGCGGGCCGAGAACAGCAGCTTGCCGGAGCTGTGCGTCTTGCCGCGGTCGTGCTCGAAGAACACGCCGGGGGAGCGATGCAGCTGGCTGACGATGACACGTTCCGTACCGTTGATCACGAAGGAACCGGTGGTGGTCATGAGCGGGATCTCTCCCATGTAGACCTCCTGCTCCTTCACTTCCTTGATCGTTTCCTTCGGCGCCTCGCGGTCCATGATGACCAGGCGCACACGGGCGCGCAGCGGGCTGGCAAAGGTCAATCCGCGCTGATGGCATTCCTTCACGTCGAAGGCGGGCTCGCCGAGCATGTAGTGCACGAATTCGAGGCGCGCATTGCCGGAGTGCGAAACGATCGGGAAGATCGAGGTGAAGGCGGCCTGCAGACCCTGGTTGCGCCGGTGCTCGAGTGGCACGTCGGTCTGCAGGAACTGCGTGTACGACTCCAACTGCGTGGCCAGCAGGAAGGGCACGTCGAGCACCGCATCACGCTTGGCAAAGCTCTTGCGGATGCGCTTCTTCTCGGTGTAGGTATAGGCCATGAAATCTCCGGACTAAGAGTGCGATGGCCGGGGAAACGGATCCGCGCCACCCGGCGCGGACGGTGTTTCACCGCGGATGCGATCGAAACTGCGCGATCAGGACTTCGTGACCGGCGGTTGGCCCCTACCAACCCCTGGCAGACAGCGAAGGCGCGGGCGGAACACCCGAGGCGGGACCTTCGCTCGACCGGTGACGGTCTTCCGTGATCACTTCGGAAGACAAGGAAAAGGCGGATTGGTGCCGCATTTTCCTGGACGCCCGAATGACGCCAAAACGACAACGGGAGCGCGTGCCCGCAAGCACGCACTCCCGCAGCACCGGAGTCGAATTACTTCAGTTCGACCTTGGCGCCGGCTTCTTCCAGCTGCTTCTTCAGTGCTTCGGCGTCGGCCTTGGCAATGCCTTCCTTGACCGGCTTCGGAGCGCCGTCGACCAGGTCCTTGGCTTCCTTCAGACCCAGGCCGGTAGCCGCGCGCACGACCTTGATGACTTCAACCTTCTTCTCGCCGGCAGCAGCCAGAACGACGGTGAATTCGGTCTTCTCTTCGGCGGCCGGAGCGGCGGCGCCGGCAGCGGCAGGGGCAGCCACGGCAACAGCGGCAGCAGCCGACACGCCGAACTTCTCTTCCATGTCCTTGATCAGTTGCGACAGTTCGAGAACCGACATCGCCGAGATCGCGTCGAGGATTTCTTCCTTGCTAACAGCCATTTCTAAACTCCTGATTCAAGCGCGACACAGGGGTACGCGCGGATGGTTTGCTTGATCTGCAGGTGATGCAGAGAACTTAGGCGGACTGCTTTTCGCGTTCGTCGCGCAGCGCGGCAACGGTGCGGACGAACTTGCCCGGCACTTCGTTGAGCGTCTGCACGAACTTGGCGATCGGCGCCTGCATCGTGCCCAGAAGGGTGGCGAGCAGCTGTTCGCGGCTCGGCATGGAGGCCAGCGCCTTGACGCCTTCGGCGTCCATGACGTAGTTGGCCAGCGCGCCACCGCGAATCACCAGCTTGTCGTTACCCTTGGCGAAGTCATGAACGACCTTTGCGGCCGCCACCGGATCGGCAGACATGCCGTACATCAGCGGACCGGTCATTTCCTTCGCCAACCCCTCGAAAGGGGTACCCGACACAGCACGACGTGCCAGCGTGTTCTTCAGAACACGGAGGTACACGCCCTGTGCGCGGGCCTGGGCACGCAAGCGGGTTACATCGCCCACTTCCAGACCTTTGTTCTCGGCGATCACGATTACCTGGGCGCCCGCAACTTCGGCGGACACTTCGGCAACCACTTCCTTCTTCTGATCGAGATTGAGTGCCAAGGTCTACTCCCATGATTACAGTCGTCCATCCGGCACTGCTGCCTTCCGGATCAACCACTTGCGGCGACCGTATTCAGGAGAGAAAACGTCCTTGCGGACACCATCCGTCCTGTGTCGGGTAACGCCATCTGCGCAGGCGGTTGCGGCAACACTTCTTGCCAACCATTAGACCCTTGCGGGCACCTGCGGTCTTTGACAACCCGTCGCGCCATACTGGCCGCGACGGCCCAAAGTCCTGTTGCTACGCGTCCGGCATGCCGGACGCAGAATCACTGCACCGTTGCCTGATCGACCCGGATACCCACGCCCATCGTCGTGGTGACCGAAATCTTGCGCAGATACACACCCTTGGCGGCAGCCGGGCGCGCCTTGTTCAGCGCTTCGATCAAGGCCTTGATGTTGGTCTCGAGTTGCTCCGGCGAGAACGAGGCACGACCGATGGTGCATTGGACGATGCCGCCCTTGTCGGTACGGTACTGGACCTGACCGGCCTTGGCGTTCTTGACCGCGGTCGCCACGTCCATCGTCACCGTACCCACCTTGGGGTTGGGCATGAGGCCGCGCGGGCCCAGGATCTGACCCAGGGCACCGACCACACGCATGGCATCGGGCGTGGCGATCGCCACGTCGAAGTTCAGATTGCCTTCCTTCACCTGCGCGGCGAGATCGTCGAATCCGACGACGTCCGCTCCGGCCGCCTTGGCTTCTTCAGCCTTGGCACCCTGCGCGAAAACAGCAACCCGAACGGACTTGCCGGTACCTGCCGGCAGCACGACCGACCCACGAACGAGTTGATCCGACTTCTTGGCGTCGATGCCCAGATTCACGGCCACATCCACGGACTCGTCGAACTTGGCGCTGGCGGTTTCCTTGACCAGGGCAAGCGCCTCGTTCAGCGGATACGACTTGGTGCGATCGACCTTGGCGCGCAGCGCCTGGATACGCTTGGACAGCTTTGCCATGATCAGAGACCCTCCACCGTAATGCCCATGCTGCGCGCCGAACCCGCGATCGTGCGGACGGCCGCGTCAAGATCAGCCGCGGTCAGATCGGCATTCTTGGTCTTGACGATCTCTTCCAGCTGGGCGCGGGTCACCTTGCCGACCTTGTCGGTATGGGGCTTGGGCGAACCCTTGGTGATGCCTGCAGCCTTCTTCAGCAGAATGGTCGCCGGAGGCGACTTCATTTCGAAGGTGAAGGACTTGTCCGCGTAGGCGGTGATCACGACCGGAATCGGCAGACCGGGCTCCATGCCCTGAGTCTTGGCGTTGAACGCCTTGCAGAATTCCATGATGTTCAGGCCGCGCTGACCCAGCGCGGGACCGATCGGAGGCGACGGGTTCGCCTTGCCGGCCGGCACTTGCAGCTTGATGTAGCCGACGATTTTCTTCGCCATGATGACTCCAGTTGCGAGTGTTAGCGTGGAAGCTCAGGGCTTCCACTCCTCATCCGGCGCCACGGCGCCGGAAACGATCGCGCGACAACACCTGAACGATGTCGCCGCGCACCTTTGGCGATACCGTGAGGCATCGCCAGAAACTGCGTGATCAGGTCAAACCTTCTCGACCTGCGAGAACTCGAGTTCGACCGGCGTCGCGCGACCGAAGATGGTCACTGAAACATGCAGCCGGCTCTTCTCGTAATTGACGCTTTCGACGGTGCCATTGAAATCGGTGAACGGGCCGTCCTTGACACGCACCATTTCACCCACCTCGAACAGCACCTTGGGACGGGGCTTTTCAACCCCTTCCTGCATCTGCTGCATGATCTTGTCGACTTCCTTGTCGGAAATCGGCGTCGGCTTGTTGGCGGAACCGCCGACGAAACCGGTGACCTTGGGCGTGCTCTTGACGAGGTGCCAGACCTCGTCGGTCATGTCGCATTTCACCAGCACATAGCCGGGGAAGAACTTGCGCTCGGATACCGCCTTCTGGCCGCCGCGCATTTCGATCACTTCCTCGACCGGCACCAGGATCTGGCCGAACTTGTCCTGCATGCCCGAACGCGCAATACGCTCGGTCAACGCGCGCTGCACCGACTTCTCGAAGCCGGAATAGGCGTGCACGACGTACCAACGTTTGCTCATGATTTCTTCCAGCCCAGAATCCAGTCGTACAAAACCACTTCCAGACTTTTGTCCGTGACCCAGAGGAACACGGCCATGACCACAACGAAGCCAAACACGATGGCCGTCGTCTGTAGCGTTTCCTTGCGACTTGGCCAGGCCACCTTCTTCGCTTCGGCGACTGACTCGTTCGCAAATACGATGAAGCGGCGCCCCGGTTCGGTGAACCAGGCCACCGCACCACCTGCCGCCAGACCAGCGAGCACGGACAACACCCGCACCGCCATGATCTGGTCGGAAAGAACGTAAAAGCCGGCCACGCCCGCAACCAGGAGGGCGATGGCCAGCGCAAACTTCAGCTGGTCGGTCATGAATAACGGGAAGTGCGCACGCACTCCGGAAAGTTATCCGGCTTGGCGACCGGAGTGGCAGGGGCAGAGGGAATCGAACCCCCAACCTTCGGTTTTGGAGACCGACGCTCTGCCAATTGAGCTATGCCCCTGCAAAACGCCAACCGGGCCGCACACGCGACCCGGCTTGTTGCTGCTTACTCGACGATCTTTGCAACCACGCCGGCGCCGACGGTACGACCACCTTCGCGGATCGCAAAGCGCAGCCCTTCTTCCATCGCGATCGGCGCAATCAGCTTCACCGTGATCGACACGTTATCCCCCGGCATCACCATCTCGGTGCCCGCCGGCAGCTCG
The DNA here is from genome assembly GCF_000372885.1 of Methyloversatilis thermotolerans. Classification (GTDB taxonomy): domain Bacteria; phylum Pseudomonadota; class Gammaproteobacteria; order Burkholderiales; family Rhodocyclaceae; genus Methyloversatilis; species Methyloversatilis thermotolerans. The sequence continues at coordinate 3,952,446 of NZ_KB889967.1, read as the reverse complement.
ATCGAACCCGTCACGTCCGTCGTACGGAAGTAGAACTGCGGACGATAGCCGTTGAAGAACGGCGTATGACGACCACCTTCCTCCTTCGACAGCACGTAAATCTCCGCCGTGAAGTGCGTGTGCGGCTTGATCGAACCCGGCTTGGCCAGCACCTGCCCACGCTCGACTTCTTCACGCTTCGTGCCGCGCAGCAGCACGCCAACGTTATCTCCCGCCTGACCCTGATCCAGCAGCTTGCGGAACATTTCAACGCCCGTGCACGTCGTCTTCACCGTCGGCTTGATGCCCACGATTTCGATTTCCTCACCGACCTTCACAATCCCGCGCTCAACACGACCCGTCACCACCGTGCCGCGACCCGAAATCGAGAACACGTCTTCGATCGGCATCAGGAACGCACCATCCACCGCACGCTCCGGCGTCGGAATGTAGCTGTCCAGCGCTTCGGCCAGCTTCATGATCGCGCCTTCACCCAGATCGCTCTTGTCCCCTTCCAGCGCCTTCAGCGCCGAACCCTTCACGATCGGGATGTCATCACCCGGAAAGTCGTACTTCGACAGCAGCTCGCGCACTTCCATCTCAACCAGCTCGAGCAGCTCCGCGTCGTCGACCATGTCGCACTTGTTCAGGAACACAACAATGTACGGAACGCCCACCTGGCGCGCCAGCAGGATGTGCTCGCGCGTCTGCGGCATCGGACCGTCAGCCGCCGAACACACCAGAATCGCGCCATCCATCTGCGCCGCTCCCGTGATCATGTTCTTCACGTAGTCCGCGTGTCCCGGGCAATCAACGTGCGCGTAGTGACGCGTCGCCGTTTCGTACTCAACGTGCGCCGTATTGATCGTGATACCCCGCGCCTTCTCTTCCGGCGCCGCATCAATCTGGTCGTACGCCTTCGCCTCTCCGCCGAACTTCGACGACAGAATCGTCGTGATCGCCGCCGTCAGCGTCGTCTTGCCATGGTCAACGTGACCAATCGTGCCCACGTTCACGTGCGGCTTGGTGCGCTCAAACTTTCCCTTTGCCATCTTCGATCACCTTGGTTGCTTGATAGAGATCTGCGTCAAACATCGACTGACACCCTCAGTTGTCACCAGGATGCCGCACGCAAAAAAATCATGGTGCCCATGGGCAGGATTGAACTGCCGACCTCTCCCTTACCAAGGGAGTGCTCTGCCACTGAGCTACATGGGCACAGAAACTTCTCAACTCCGGCACACCACCGGATGTGGAGCGGGAGACGGGAATCGAACCCGCGTCATTAGCTTGGAAGGCTAAGGTTCTACCATTGAACTACTCCCGCCAAACCGCTCCCAACCACACCGCTGCTGCCAAGCTGCGACCATCCGCAAGCGGTGAAACTGCCGGGCACTTCTCTTTTCGCCGAACACCCACCATGAAAACAGTGGTGGAGGGGGAAGGATTCGAACCTTCGAAGGCAGAGCCGTCAGATTTACAGTCTGATCCCTTTGACCGCTCGGGAACCCCTCCGGCGACCAGCGAAACCCGCGATTATGGTGAGGGTTTGTCGTGCTGTCAAACACCGCAGCAAACCTTTCACGAAAGATTCACCGCGTTCGAAGCCAGCAACGGCCGGATGTCCAGCGCTTCGGACGCCGAAACGTAGTCGGCGCCGGACAGCCGCGGGATTATGCCAAGAATCGGCGCCATGAGGCGAACTTTCAGCGCATCGATGGTTGCATCCTGTTCCAGCATGCCCTCCGGCTGGCAGTTGGCCACCCATCCGGCAAGTTCAAGCCCGCGCGCCCGAATGGCTTCGGCGGAAAGCAGGGCGTGATTGATGCACCCCAGGCGCAGCCCGACGACGAGGATGACCGACGCCCCCATGTCGCGGGCGAGATCGGCGGTCGTCCAGTCGTCGCCGAGCGGAACGACAAAGCCACCGACCCCCTCGACGATCACGTGCCGTGCCGTGCGACGCAGGCCGGTGAGTGCGTCGACAATCACGCCGCGATCGATGGACCGCCCTTCGCGCGCCGCAGCGACGTGCGGCGCCAGGGGTGCCGCGAACAGATAGGGATTGGTCCGGCTTGTCGGTGCCGCAAGCCCGCTCGCTCGGGCCAGCGCCTCCGCATCCTCGTTGACCCATCGCCCATCAACCTGCTCCGCACCCGACGCCACCGGCTTCATGCCGACCGCGGCGACGCCGCGTGCGCGCAGCGCATGGACCAGCGCACATGACACCAAGGTCTTGCCTATGCCGGTATCGGTGCCGGTCACGAAGTGCACTCTGGCTTCACTCACATCACTCTCCATCAGCCACCCTCGCATGGACCCATGCCACGCGATAGGTCAGCGGCAATCCGCGGGCGGTACGCGTGCGTTCGAGGCGCGACAGCACTTCGGCCAGCGCGGAACGGCCAAGCAGACCGCGCCGGGCACCCTGGGGGACGCGCGACGCGCCGATGTCGCGGTTCGCCTGCAGCAGGCTGCGCGCATCGGCAAAGTACGCGACTTCATCGCCACACTCCATCGACACATCGACGAATCCGGCCCCCATGACCGCCGCGTGCAGTTCGTCCGCGCGCGGAAAGGACACCACATGCCGGTGACTGTCGATGCCGGCAAAGGCCGCACCGATCTCGGCCAGCGTACCGTCGAGCACGGTCGCGCAGGCGATGCGGCCGCCGGGCGCCAGCACGCGGCGACACTCCGCCAGCACCTGTGGCGGATCGCACCACTGCAGCATGAGGCTGGAAAACACCCGATCGATGCTGCCTGCCGCAAACGGCAAGGCGTGGGCATCGGCGCACACATGCACGGCATCCCGGCCGGCAGCGTGCGCCGCCAGCATGCCGATGGCGAAATCCGCAGCCAGCAGCCGGGCGGACGGAAACAGGCGTGTCAGCCCGCCGCTCGCGAATCCGGTTCCGCAGCCCAGATCGAGGACGCAGCGCGCATCGGCCGGGAACATGCCTGCCAGCAGGCGCTCGCACACCCGCTTCTGCAGCGCGGCAGCGCTGTCGTACCGGCCGGAGGCGCGGGAGAACGCCGATCGCACCTGCGCGCGCTGATGACTGCCGGCTTTCATAAAGCCCCTTCCTCGTCCGCGCCGGAACCTTCCTGTCCGTGCAGCGCGTGCAGCAGCGCGTCGAGCAGACGGACATCACCGCCTCCCAGCCAGGGCAGATGGGCCGCCCCCTCCACCTCCACGCACTGCCCGTCTCCCCAGCCCGCTGCCGCCTGCGCCGCTGCAATCGCGATCACCGCATCACGCTCGCCATGAAGCCACAACCGGGGCACCGGCAAGGTCTGCAGCACGCCGCGTTCATCCCCGTCGTGAAGCCATTGCAGGCCTTGCGCGAGCGCCGCCGGCGCAGGTGGCACATCGTCGATCAGGTCGGCCATCCGGCAGCGCACCGCTCTCGCATCCGCGTCGCCCAGCGCAGCGAGCGCAGCGAAGCGCGTGCGGGTGCGACGCGCATCTTCCGCCACGTCCGCCGCGAAAGCATCGAAGCGCTCCGGACGCATTCCGTGCGGCCAGTCCTCGGCGGCCATGAAGCGCGGCGAAGCGCCGATCAGGACCAGCATGCGCGGGCGACGGCGCGCCGCCCAGGCGATTGCCAGCAGGGCGCCCAGCGACCAGCCCGCAATGATCTCGACATCCGGAAGCGTGCGGTCAAGCAGTTCGACGCAATCCTCGAAACTGTCGCAAGGTCGATCGATGTTCAGCCCGTAGCCGGGCAGATCCGGCTGCACGACCCGGAAACGCTGCGCCAGACAGTCGGCAAGCGACGCCATCAGGCGGCTGTCCCAGCCCCAGCCGTGAAGCAACGCGAGCTCCGGCCCCGCTTCACCGTGCCTGCGTACCTTGAGCATCTCATCCACGCGGCATCTCCGACAATGCAGCGGCCAGAAGGTCGATGTGCTCGTCGCGATGGGCCGCGCTCAAGGAAATGCGCAAGCGGGCGGTACCGGCGGGCACGGTGGGCGGCCGTATCCCCGGCACCCAGAGTCCGCGCGCGCGGAGACGGTCGGCAAGTTCCACCACTTGCGCATTGCCACCGACCAGATACGGCTGGATTGCAGTCTCGGACGCCAGCAAGGCGCGGGCGTGAAGCCCCAGCGCTGCACGCAGGCGGGCACGATGTGCGGTCAGCGTGGCGCGCAGCGCATCGCCCTGCTCGATCAGCGCGAGGCTGGCCAGCAGTGCACAGGCGATGGCGGGGGGGGCGGCTGTCGTGTAGCGGTAGCTGCGTCCGGTCTGCATCAGCCACTCGATGGCGTCCGGCTGACCGGCAACGAATGCCCCCGCGACACCCGCCGCCTTGCCCAGGGTGCCGACATAGACCAGGTGGGGCGACGACAGCCCGAAGTGCGACAGTACGCCGCGCCCCTGACTGCCCAGAACGCCGAAGCCGTGCGCATCGTCGACCACGAGCAGCGCGTCGTGACGTTCGCACAGCCCCAGCAACTCGGGCAGCGGCGCGATATCGCCATCCATGCTGAACACACCGTCGCTCACCACCACCTTGCGGCCTTCGGCCGCTTCCAGCGCACGGGCGACCGCCGCCACATCCGCATGCGGATAGCGCCGGACGGTCGCCCGCGACAGCAGCGCCGCATCGACCAGCGAGGCATGATTCAGGCGGTCGGCGATCACCGTGTCGCCGCGTCCGGCCAGCGCCGGCAACACTGCCAGATTCGCCATGTAGCCGGTGGAAAAGAACAGCGCGCGCGGCAGGCCGGTGAAACGCGCGAGCGCCTCCTCGAGTTCCTCGTGCGGACGCTGATGGCCGCTTACCAGATGTGAAGCGCCCGCACCGCCCCCCCAGCGCGAGGCCCCTGCGCGCAGCGCTTCGATCACCATCGGATGATTGGCCAGCCCGAGGTAGTCATTGCCGGCAAAGGACAGCAGGGGCCGCCCGTCGACCTCGGCATCCGGCCCGCAGGGTGCGTCCAGCAGCGTGCGGCGGCGAAGAAGATCCTGCTCGGCGAGCGCGGCCAGTCGCGCACGGAAGTCGGTGGCACTCATGCCAGTGCGGCGTCCAGTGCATCAAGCGTACGAGCCGCCAGCAGCGCCGTCTGCTCGTCGTCGAGCACATAGGGCGGCATGAAGTAGAGCGTGCGGCCGATCGGTCGCAACAGCAGTTCGCGCGCGAGCGCCTCGCGGTAGAAGCGACGGCTGAATTCCGGCTGCGCGGTATCGACATCCATCGCCCAGATCATGCCTGCGTTGCGGAAACCGCCCACAGCCGGATGTGTGGCCAGAGGCGCCAGCGCCCGGGTGAAATGGTCGGCCCACGCGCGATTGCGCGCCAGGATGTCGAGTTCGGCGAACAGATCCAGCGTGGCCAGCGCCGCGCGACAGGCGAGCGGATTACCGGTATAGGAATGCGAGTGCAGGAAGCCGCGCGCCATCGTGTCATCGAGGAAGGCATCGAACACGAAGGGCTTGCTCAGCACCAGCGACAGCGGCAAGGTACCGCCGGTGATGCCCTTGGACAGACAGATGAAATCCGGCCAGCCTTCGCCGCGTTCGTCGAGCGATTGCTCGCACGCGAAGAAGGTCCCGGTGCGACCGCATCCCACCGCGATTTCGTCGGCCACGAGATGGACCTGGTAGCGGTCGCACAAGGCGCGCAGCTCGCGCAGCCATGATGCGTCATGCATTGCGAAGCCGCCCGCGCACTGGACACGCGGTTCGACGATGAGCGCGGCGATGCGCGACGCATGACGCGCGAGAAATTCCTCCAGTGCACGTCGCGCCGCATCGGCGTCGCCGGCAGCCGGACTGGGCAGGACATGGGCAGCGCGCACCATGGGCGCATAGGCATCGCGGAACAGCGGCACATCGGTCACCGCCAGCGCACCCACGGTTTCGCCGTGATAACTGCCGGCGAAGCAGATGAATTCGTTCTTGTCCGGCTGGCCAAGGTTGCGCCAGTAATGAAGCGACATCTTGAGCGCGATTTCGGTGGCCGATGCGCCGTCGGACGCATAGAAGGCGTGGCCGAGGTGACCGCCGGTCAACGCCGACAGCCGTTCCGACAGCGCCACCACCGGTTCGTGCGTGAAGCCGGCGAGCATGACATGGTCCAGCGTGTCGAGCTGTTCGCGCAGCGCCTGCACGATGTGAGGATGGCTGTGACCGAACAGATTGGTCCACCAGGAACTGATGCCATCCAGGTAGCGACGGCCGTCCGGCGCATACAGCCATGCGCCCTGCGCACGCGATATGGGCAGCAGCGGCAATGACCGGTCGGCATGCCACTGCATCTGTGTGCAGGGATGCCAGACCGAGGAGAGGCTGCGGGAAACGAGGGAATCTGGGGCGGACACTTGGCAACACCGGCGTTGCCCCCGCGCGGGGCGGGGGCTGGAGGCCGGTATTCTACCGCCCGCCCGGCCAGACGTCCGGGCGGGCGTCGCTTACGCTGCGCTCAGTTTCGCCGCGGCATCGCGCAGCGCGGTGCGCAGCCCCTCTTCCACCACCGGGTGGTAGAAGGGCATTTCCAGCGCGCGCTGCACCGTCATGCCGGACTGCATGGCCCAGGCCAGCAGATGGGCGAGGTGTTCGACGTCAGGCCCCATCATTTCGCAGCCGAGCAGGCGGCCGCTGCCCTTTTCCGCATACACGTGCAGCAGCCCCTTGTTGCGCAGCATGACGCGCGAACGGCCCTGATCCTCGAACGACACCTCGCCGGTGACGAAGCTGTCCGGCGCGAGGTCCGCGTGTCGCTTGCCGACCGTCGCCAGTTGCGGATCCGAGAACACCACCGCGATCGGCTCGCGCCGCAGGCCCGGCTGCACGTCCGGAAAACGCGCTGCATTGTCGCCCGCGATCCTGCCCTCGTCCGCCGCCTCGTGCAGCAGAGGCAGATCGTTGTTCGCATCACCGGCGATGAATACCGGCGTGCCGCCACATTGCATGGTCGTGCGGTCGAATATCGGCACGCCGTTATCGGCAAGCGCTAGCGACGTGTTTTCCAGACCGAGATTCCGGACATTCGGCGTGCGCCCGGTGGCGGCGATCACCCATTCAAAATCCTTGTTCATCAGGCGGCCGTCGCCCGGTTCCTGGACGATGCGCACACCTTCGGCCGTCTCCGCGATGCGCGCGATCTTCGCGTCCACATGCAGCGGAAACTCGTCAGCGAAAGCGTTCGTGGCATAGGCCTTGAGGGCGGGATCCGAGAACGGTCCGACGAATCCGCCGCGGCCGAACACTTCGACCCGCACACCGAGGCGATGCAGGGCCTGGCCCAGTTCCAGACCGATCACGCCCGGCCCGAACACGGCCACGGACTTCGGCAGCGTGGTCCATTCGAACACATCGTCGTTGACGATGAGACGGCGGCCGGCAGCCTTGAGCATGGGCGGAATGGCCGGCGAAGAGCCGGTCGCGATGACGGCGCGGCCGAAGGTGACCACAGTGTGGTCATCCACTGTAAGGCTGTGGTCATCGACGAACTTCGCGTAACCACGCAGCTTGTGTCCGGCAGGGATGCTGTCCACGCCGCGCACGACGAAGCCGACGAAGCGGTCGCGCTCGCGGCGCACACGCGCCATCACCGCCTCGCCGTCGATGCGCACCACACCGTCGAGACGGATGCCGAAAGCATCCCACTTGGCCGTCGCATGCGCCGCTTCCGCCGCGGCGATCAACAGCTTGCTGGGCATGCAGCCGACGCGTGCGCAAGTCGTGCCATACGGGCCGCCCTCGATGATGACCGCGCTGCGCCCGGCGGCGATCGCCGCACGATAGGCCGCCAGCCCGGCGGTGCCGGCACCGATCACCGCTACATCCACATTCATTTCATTCATGTCGCTCTCCTGTTCCGGACGATCAGGGCTGCGCACCCCACGGTGCGCAAGCCTGATCGCACGGCGGCAAACCGCCGTGCGCGGAGCGGCGCGCTCAGTTGCGCTGCGCCCACTGCTCCAGGTCTTCCCAGCCGCCGATGTGCTGGCCGTTGATGTACACCTGCGGCACGGTCTTCGCGCCGGCGATGGCACCCAGGGCACGCGAACGTTCGGTGTGCGGCAGATTGATTTCGGCATAGCGATAGCCACGCTCGGTCAGCAAGGCCTTGGCCTTGGCGCAGAACGCGCAGCCTTCGCGCGTCAGGATGGCGACCTGGTCGGGTTTGCGCGCTTCCGGATTGATGTGGTTCAGCATCGTGTCCGCGTCCGACACCTTGAACGGATCGCCCGGCTCCTGCGGCTCGATGAACATCTTGCTCACCACGCCGTCCTTCACCAGCATCGAGTAACGCCAGCTGCGCTTGCCGAAGCCGAGGTCGGCCTTGTCCACCATCATGCCCATGCCTTCCGTGAATTCTCCGTTCCCGTCGGGCACCAGGGTCACATTGTCGGATTCCTGATCCTTGGCCCATTCGTTCATGACGAAAGTGTCATTCACCGACACGCACAGGATGGCATCGACGCCATTGGCGAAGAAGGCCGGTGCCAGTTCGTTGTAGCGCGGCAGATGGGTCGACGAGCAGGTGGGCGTGAAGGCGCCGGGCAGCGAGAACACCACCACCGTCTTGCCACGGAACAGCTCATCGGTGGTCACGTTCTTCCATTCATTGTTTTCACGCACGCGGAAGGTGACATCCGGAACGCGCTTGCCTTCGTGATTCTGCAGACTCATGGTGTGTTCTCCTGGGTAATGGACACAAAAACGAAATCGGTGATGCGCCGGCTTGTTGCGCTGCACATCGACAGGACGCATTCTGGCCGCGCTCCAGAAACAGATCCAATTGGTAATTTTTCTATTATTGATCGTATAATTCGATCCTAGTCGGCGATGCAGAGTCGGCAAACCCACACTGCGGAGTACGTCATGGCTAACCTGCCTTCCCTGCGTCAGTTGCGATATCTGGTGGCGGTATCGGAAAGACTGAACTTCACCCAGGCGGCCGAGACCTGCTACGTCACGCAGTCGACGCTGTCGGCCGGCATAAAGGAACTGGAGGCCACGCTGGGTACGCTGCTGGTGGAGCGCGAGCGGCATTCGGTCATGATGACGCCGACCGGAATCGAGGTCGTCGCACGCGCGCGGAGACTGCTCGCCGAAGCCGAGGATCTGGCGGAATGGGCACGAAACGCGGACCGGCCGATGTGCGGCCTGCTCCGCCTGGGCGTCATCCCGACCATCGCGCCTTTCCTGCTGCCCGCGGTGCTGCCTGCGGTACGCGAGCACTACCCGGAACTTCGCATCGCGCTGCGCGAGGACCTCACCGCCCATCTGCTCGCCCGTCTCAATGCCGGCCAGCTCGATTTCGCGCTCATCGCACTGCCTTACGAAACCGGTAGTCTTCAGGTACAGCCGCTGTTCGACGAGGAACTGAAGCTGATCGCACCGCGCGGGCGCGAGGCGGACATGCCGCGCGACATCGGCAAGCTGGACCCGGATGCGCTGCTGCTGCTCGAAGAAGGCCACTGCCTGCGCGGACACACGCTGGGCGGCTGCCGGCTGGGCGAACCGCGCAGCAGCGGCATGGAAGCCACCAGCCTGTTCACGCTGGCGCAGATGGTGGAAGGCGGCCTGGGCATGGCGCTGCTGCCCGACATGACGCTGCGCTCGGGCCTGCTGTCGCACATGGACCTGGTGGCGCACCGCTTTGCCGAACCCCGACCGCGCCGTACCATCGCACTGGTGGCACGCAGCTCGAATGCGCGTGTCGAATGCTTTTCCCGGCTCGGCGAACTGATCGCCGCGCAGGCGCCTGGCACGCCGGACGGAACCTGACACCGGCGTCGTCACTCACATCATCAGGTCGTCATCAACGAGGGAGTACGTCATGAGCACCATCAATATCGGCATTTCGGAAGACAAGCGCCAGGCGATCGCGGAAGGGCTGTCCCGCCTGCTCGCCGACACCTACACGCTGTACCTGACCACGCACAACTTCCACTGGAACGTGACCGGTCCGATGTTCAACACGCTGCACCTCATGTTCGAGACGCAGTACACCGAGCTGGCGCTGGCCGTTGATTCCGTGGCCGAGCGGATACGCGCGCTGGGCTATCCGGCTCCGGGCACCTACAGCGCCTACGCGAAGCTCACTTCGATCAAGGAACCGGACGGCGTGCCGTCGGCGAACGACATGATCCGCCAGTTGGTCGCCGGCCAGGAAGCCGTCGTACGTACTGCGCGCAGCATCTTCCCGGTGGTGGACGAAGCGAACGACGAGCCGACCGCCGATCTGCTCACGCAGCGCATGCAGATTCACGAAAAGAACGCATGGATGTTGCGCAGCCTGCTTGAAGGCTGAGCGCTCCAGTCGCCCGCGACCGGCCTCCTGGCCGGTCCTTCATCTGCGCGCCACGCAGGCGCACAGCAGTGCGACTGCCGCGCACAGTGAGGCGGTGAGCAGCACATGCGATGGAAAGTGCGCGCCGCGCATCACCTGAACCGCGCCGGCCACCGCCCCGAGGCAGAGCACCGCAAGCATCCCCCGGCGTCGATGGCTTCCGTCCAGCACGGGCAGAGCCGCAAGCCACATGAATGCAGTGGCGGCATGACCGCTGGGCAGGCAATGGCCGGAACCGGATTGCGCCGGAGCGGCATCGAACAGCCGGAAGTAGCTTGCCTGGCCGCCGAACGCGGTGAGCGACCACGGACAACTGTGCGCCGAGCCCGCCCGAGCCACATTCACCGCAATCGCCGCCAACAGCGACGTCCACAACACGAAGGCAATGCGCGCGCGCAGATCGGGCGCACGCCGGCGCAACCGCAGGGCGCCCCAGATCAGCAGCAGACCCAGCCAGGCAAGCACAGAAAGCCATTTGACGCCTTCATGCAGCAGATCGGACATGACAGCATCCCGGCGCAGCGGAAAGGTCGCCGACGCCGCGTCATAGAACCACCCGGTGACCTGCAGGTCGGCATCGCTCCAGCGGTTGGCCCACAGCGCGAGCAGCACGCAGAGCACAGCCAGCACCAGCAGGTCGGTCTGTCGCCTGAACACCCGCAGCCTGCTCACTTTTCGGGCGGGAGTTGCAGACGCCCTTTCTTGAAGGCGTCGGCGGCTGTCTGGTAGTACGCGATGGCCTCCTTCACGCGCTGCGGATCGGGTTCGACCGGCGTCGACTCCAGCGTCTGCGGATCGATGCGATAAGCCTTCACGACCTGGCGGGGCGACAGCACGGTCAGCAGATCGCCCCGCAGGTAGCCCAAGTCCTGGTAATTCGAGATGAAGGCACGGTCCAGCGGCTCTTCGTCCTCGAAGAACGATCGCCCGAAGAAGTGATCGTCACCGTTCTTGCCCATCACTTCGATCAGTGTGGGCGCGAGATCGATCTGACTCACCCGGTCGGTATTCACGCCAGGCTCGAGCATGTCCGGCGCATAGAAGATGAGCGGGATGCGGTATTTCGCGACCGGCAGACGGGTCTTGCCTGCCACCGACGCACAGTGGTCGGCGACGAATACGAACAAGGTGTCGGCGAACCACGGCTGCTTCCTGGCCTCGCGCATGAACTGGCCGATCGCCCAGTCGGTGTACTTGACCGCGCCCCGCCGTCCGCCCGGTGACGGGATGTCGATCCGACCATCGGGATAGGTGTAAGGGCGGTGATTGGACGTGGTCATGATCTGTGCGAAGAAGGGCTTGCCCTCGGCCGCCTTCCGGTTCATCGCGATCAGTGCGTTGGCAAACAGCGATTCGTCCGCGACCCCCCACACATTCTCGAACACGATGCTGTCCTTCGGGAAATCGGTCCGGTCGACGATCACATAGTCGTTGCCGCGGAAATAGCTGTTCATATTGTCGAAATAGCCATAGCCGCCATAGATGAACATCGGCACCACGCCCTGCCTCTCCAGCAGTTCGCCTACTGTGGACAGGTTATCGTTGCCGTTGCGGCGGACGATGGCCTGGCCGGGTACCGGCGGGGTGCCCAGCGACAGCGCCTCCAGACCACGCACCGTACGCGTGCCGGTCGCGAACACATTGGCGAAGCGCAGTCCTTCGGCGGCGATGCGATCGAGCTCGGGCGTCAGTCCGGATGGCGCGCCATATGCGCCGACATATTCGGCCGACAGGCTTTCTATGGTCACCAGCACCACATTGCGCGGCCGCCGCGAAAACGGCACCTCGTCGTGCGGCGGGTCGTCCATGGCACTGGGCCTGTCCTCCGCCGACAGCGGCAGCCGTTCGACATGCAGCGATGCCAGTACCTCATCGGCCTCCTGCTGCGGAAGCGTGGCATACCAGCGCATGTAATCCAGTTCATTGCGATTCATCGCCGCCACCAGCGTGAACAGGCCATTGCCGGCAAGTTCGTCGGCGAAGGCGTCGCCGCTGCCTTCCATCTGTTCGATACGCGCGCCGGCAAGGGACAGAGCGGGCAAAACGATGGCCGCCAGCAAGAGCAGCAGGCGGCCGCGCGCGGTACGCGGTGCGCGGTCGAACGCGATGAAGCGGCGCAGCAGAACGGAGACAAGGATCGCGGTCAGCACGATGCCGGAGAGCAGCCAGCCGACCGGATAGGATTCGACGATATTGCCTATCACCTCTTGCGTGTACAGCAGGTAGTCGACCGCGATGAAATTGAAGCGTGTCGAAAACTCCTCCCAGAACACGATTTCCCCGACCGCGCCGAACAGCAGCAGCGCAAGCGCGCCGGCCAGCACACTCCACTTCAGCACTCCGAAGAAGCGGCTGTCGCGCAGCCGCTGCGGCAACAGAGCCGACAGCAGCATGAAGGGGGCGAGCAGCCACACCAATGTCGCGATATCGAACCACAGGCCTCGAATGAATACGTGCGACGCGTGACCGGGCCCGGCGTAGAGCCACAGTCCACCCCGCAACAAGGTCCAGACCGTGAGCGCGCACAGCGCGAAGACGACAAAGAAGGGCAGCGTGGGAACAGGCGGGCGGGTCGGGTTCTTGGTCATGAGGACATCAGCGGACTTTGGCGCGGGGATCGCCGAAGCGTTTGTACAGTATGGGCAGCAGTACAAGTGTTAACGAAGTACAAGAAACCAGCCCGCCGATCACGACAATGGCGAGCGGGCGCTGTATTTCCGATCCGGGCCCGGTCGCGAACAGCAGCGGCACCAGACCGAGCGCGGCCATCGACGCGGTCAGCAGCACTGGCCGCAGACGACGCTGCGCGCCCTGCACCACTGCATCGTGCAGCGAAAGACCGCTCACCCGGAGCTGGTTGAAATAGCTCACCAGCACCACGCCATTGAGCACGGCGATGCCGAGCAGCGCGATGAAGCCGACCGACGCCGGCACCGACAGGTATTCGCCGGACAGCGCCAGCCCGAACACGCCGCCGATCAGAGCGAACGGCACATTGGCCATGACCAGCGCGGCCTGGCGCAGCGAATCGAAGGTGCTGAAAAGGATGAGGAAAATAAGGACCAGCGCGACCGGCACGACGAGCGCCAGTCGCTGCGCGGCGCGCTGCTGGTTCTCGAATTCCCCTCCCCAGCTCAGTCGGTAGCCGGGCGGCAGTTCGACCTTCTGCATCACGCGCGCGCGGGCGTCCTCGACGAAACCCACGAGATCCCGTCCGCCAACGTTCGCGATCACCACCATGTTCCGGCTGCCCAACTGGCGGTTGATCTGAACCGGACCGTCAACCCGCTCGAAGCGCGCGAGCTGACCCAGCGTGACGCGCGCGCCATCCGGCAGCACCACCGGCATCTGCATCAGCGCGTCTGCGGCGGCGGTCCGGCCGTCCGCGCGGACGATGAGCGGAATGCGTCGTTCCTGCTGCTGGATCAGACCCACCGCATCGCCCTCGATCTGCGCACGCAGCACCGCCGCCAGCGCATCGACATCCAGCCCGGTCCTTGCCAGCGCATCGCTGTCGGGCAGCACCTGCAGATACTGTACGCCCTCGTTGCGCACGAAGAACACGTCCTGCGCGCCGGGCGTGCCGCGCAGCACTTCGGCAATCTCTCCGGCCTTGTGGTTGAGCACCTGCAGATCGGGGCCGAATATGCGCACCGCCAGATCGCCGCGCACACCGAGGATCATTTCCGACACCCTCATTTCGATCGGCTGAGTGAAGGCATAGGCCACGCCCGGAAAATCGCCCAGCAGCGCGCGGATGCGCTCGACCACCGCCGGTTTGTCCGTGCCGGGAGGCAGGGCGATGAAGGTGTCGGTCTGGTTCAACCCCATGGGATCCAGACCGATCTCGTCCGAGCCGGTGCGCGCGACGATGCGCTGCGCCTCGGGCACGGCCTCACGGAGCGCCTGCTGGAAACGCGTATCGATGTCCAGCGACGCATCCAGGCCGATGGACGGCAGCTTTTCGAGCTGCACGATGAGGCTGCCTTCGTCCATCGTGGGCATGAAGGTCTTGCCCAGACCGGCATAGAGCACCAGCGCGACCGCGCCCAGCGCCAGCGCAATGCCACCGACCACGCGCGGCGCGGCCAGCGCGCGCTGCAGCAGCGGCGCATACAGCCGCGCCAGGGTGCGCGGCAGCCACGGATCGGCATGGCTGTCGGCGCGCAGCAGCCCCAGAGCCAGCACCGGGATGACGGTGAGCGACAGCAACAGCGATCCAGCCAGCGCGAACACGATGGTGAGCGCGACCGGCCCGAACAGCTTGCCTTCCAGTCCCTGCAGGCTGAGCAATGGCAGGAACACCAGTGCGATGATGACGATGCCCGCGCCGGTGGGCAGTGCCACTTCGCGTACCGCCTCGAGCACGACGGCCTTGCGCGGCCGCTCGGCGGCGCCCGGTGCGTGCAGATGCGCCACCACGTTCTCGACCACCACCACCGCGGCATCCACCAGCAGGCCGATGGCAATGGACAGACCGCCCAGGCTCATCAGATTGGCCGACATGCCCATCTGCCGCATCAGCAGGAAGGTCCACAGCGCCGACAGGGGCAGCACCACCGCCACCGCCATCGCGGCACGCAGATTGCCGAGGAAGAGAACGAGCATCACAACCACCAGAACCACCGCTTCCAGCAGCGCGCTCGACACGGTGCCCACCGCGTGCGACACCAGTTCGCCTCGATCATAGAAGGGCTCGATGCGCACACCCGATGGAAGGCTGCTGCTCAATTCGTCCAGCCGTTCGCGTACGCCATCCACCACCTGCTGCGCGTCCGCACCACGCAAGCCGAGCACCAGTCCCTGCACCGTCTCGCCCTGCCCGTCCCGCGTCACGCCGCCCATGCGGGTGAGCGCACCCAGCTTCACGTCGGCGACGTCGGCCACACGCACCTGTGCCCGCGCCGTCGCGCGTACCACCAGGCGGCGGATATCCTCGACCGAAGCGAGTCGGCCCTGAACGCGCACCAGCAAGGTTTCCTCGCCTTCGTCGATGCGGCCGGCCCCTTCGTTACGGTTGAAGCGCTGCAGTGTCCCGCGCAGTTGATCCAGCGTCACGCCGTTGGCCGCCATGCGCGCCGCGTCAGGGACGACTTCATAGGCAGCCGCCTCTCCGCCGAGCACATTCACGTCGGCCACGCCGCGCACCGTACGCAGCGCGGGCCGGATCACCCAGTCGAGCAGCGCGCGCCGCTCGGCGAGCGGCAGATCGCCTTCGACCGTGAACATGAACATTTCGCCGAGTGGCGTGGTGATCGGCGCCAGACCTCCGGACAAGCCGGACGGCAGTTCGCCTGCAATACCGTTCAGCCGCTCGGCCACCTGGTTGCGCGCCCAGAAAATGTCGGTGCCATCCTCGAAATCGACCGTGATGTCGCTCAAGCCGTACTTGCTGGTCGAGCGCAGCATGGTCTGCTTCGGCAGCCCGAGCATTTCGATCTCTATCGGGCGCGTGACGCGGCTTTCCATTTCCTCCGGCGTCATGCCGGGCAGCTTCACGATGATCTTCACCTGTGGCGCCGACACGTCAGGAAAGGCATCGATCGGAAGATTCATCGCCGCGTGCAGACCTGCAGCCAGCAGCAGCAAAGCCGCCAGAACCATCAGCAGCGGCCGTGCGAGCGCACCACGGGTCAATACATCCAGCATCATTCGCCCCCGTGTCCCAGCCACACCGCCTTCAGCGCAGCCACGCCAGCGACCGCCACCGGCCGCATGCCGTCCAGCGCGCCGCTCACGGTTGCCCGTCCCGCATCCTGGGCCAGCACACTTACTTCGATGGCGCGATAACCACTGTCGACGCGCTGGAATATCCATATCCGGCCCGCGTGATGCACCAGCGCGGTCACTTCTGTCGACCATGCGGAAGTCGCATTCACGCTGCGCCGTGCGCTCACCCATTGACCCGGCCGCAGAGCGGTCTGCGTCGCCAACAGCCGGGCGAGTATGCGCACCGTCTGCGTCGTGTCCGCGGCACCCCAGCCGATCTGGCTCACACGCGCCCGGATGTCCGTCCCCTCCACCATCAGTTCGTCGTCCACGCGCACGCGTTGTGCCTGTGTCACCGGCAGATTGAGTTCCAGCATGAGCCGACGCGGATCGGCCAGCCGCAACAGCGGGTCGGCTTCGTTCACCCGCTGACCCGGCAACGCCATGCGCTCGAGCACGGTCGCTTCGGCGCCCGCTCGCACCACCAGCCGGCCGGCCGAGGCTTCGCCCGCCGATACGCCCATGATTCCCAGGCGCGACTGCGCGGCGGCGAGCGCTGCCTCGGCCTGGGCGGCGGCAGCTTCGGATTCGCGCAACCTGCGCTCGGCGATCAGCCCTTCCGCGTGCAAGGTGCGGTCGCGATCGCGATGGCCACGTGCCAGTTCGGCTGCCACGCGCGCCTGCGCAAGCGACGCGCCGGCCGCCGGCAGATCGGCGCTGCGCAATTCGACCAGGGCCGCGGCCGCCGCCACCTGCTGACCCTCGGCCACCGGCACGCGCACCACCACCCCTGCGGTCGGCGCGGTCACCACCCACTCCCCGTCCGGCGAAGCGACCACGCGCGCCGACCAGGGCGCGGTGTGCCCGGTATCGGCTTTCTCGAGCTGCGCATCGCGGATGCCGAGGCGCTGCGCCTGCGAGTTCGCGATGGCAATGTCGGCGGCGCGTACCGGGACAAGCGACGCAAGGAACAGCAGCATGGCAAGGAGGAAGCGCGGCTTCACGGCAGTATTCCCAGACTTTGGTTGTAGCGTGCGATGGCGCGCGCCCGGGCAAGATCGGCCAGTGCAGCGGCGCGGCGTGCGTAGGCTGCGCGCGCCTCGACCAGCAGGCGTTCGGCCAGCGAGGTTTCGCCGATGCGGTAGGCGCGGCGCGCCAGATCGACCTCACGCCCGGCGATCCCCTGCTGCGCGGCGGCCAGGGCGCGGGCCTGCTCGCGTGCATGCAGTTCATGCGCCGCCTCGTGCAGCGCGAGCTTCGCAGCGCGCTGCGCCTGCGCCAGCTCGTCCTCGGCGCGTGCCAGTTCGAGATGCAGCGGGGACTGCAGCGCCGCACGGTGCGCTTCGCCGCCGAACGGTATGGACAAGGTCGCGCCCACGCTGTCGGTGGTCGGCATGTCGGTGGCCGCTTCGGAGCGCACACCCACCAGCAGACGCGGTGTACCGCTGCCCTGGGCCTGCACGCTGCCCAGCGCCCGCCGGATGCGCTCGACCGCCGCCTGTGCAGTCACGACCGGCGGATAGCCTTGCGCGTCGGGCTGCGCCGCGACCGGTTCCGACACCGATGCGGGCAGCACCGCGAGCCCGGTCAGTTCCTGCCAGCCGAACAGGCTGTGCGCCAGTTCCACGCGCGCTTCGTACAGCACCACCTCGCGTTCGCGACGCGCCGTCTCGGCCGACAGCATGTCTACCGGCGCTGCGTCGCCGGCGCGCACGCGCCGGCTCACATCGTCCTCCAGCGCGCGGTACAGCGCGACATCGGCATCGGCCAGTCCGACCTCGATCTCCGCCAGCATCACGCGCCACAGCATTTCGCGCACTTCGCCGGCCACCCGCCAGCGAAGGCTGCGCGCCTCCTGCTCCGACAGCACTCTGCCGGCCTCGGCCTCACGGCCCAGCGCCTCACGCTGTCCGCCCCGCCACAGCGGCAATTCCAGACCCGCCTCCATCTCGCGCAAGCCCCCCCCGCGGCCGGGCAGACGATCGCTCTGATAGCGCAACTGGACCGCCGGAGGGGCGGACAGCAGGCTGCCCGCCCGTTCCGACAACACGCGCGACTCGACGGCCCGGGCCTGTGGCAGCAGCACACCCGGTGCCCGGGCGAGCGCCCGATCCAGCGCCTGCGACAGGCTCAGGCCCGTATCGCGCAGCACTGGCTGATCATGCTCGTCCGCGTGCCCGGGCAAGGTCTGGCCGGAAGCGGGCGATGCCAGCGCGAGCAGCGACAGCGACAGCGACAGGAGAAGCAAGCTGTTCATCGGATCATCGTCATGGAGGACGATCCAGTGTGGCGCGGCCTGCCTTTCCGGGGGGTGAACGGAACATGAACGAACATTCATGTCGCAGACAGCTTGCCGCAAGCCCCGCTGGCGCAGGCTGGCAGACCTGTCTCTCAGCCAATACGGGGGTACCGCACCATGAATGCCTGCGTCGAAAGCATGCGCGCGACTCCGCTCCGCCGACTGATCCACGGCGTGCTCGCGCTGGCGGTCGTGTTCCAGATATTCAGCCCGGAGTGGATGAACGAACCCTGGCGCACCGGCGACGCCGTCGGTCGCCTCATGTTCGCACTGCATGAATGGGGCGGTCTGATCGCCGGCCTGTCGGGACTGTGCGTAGCGGCAGGCATGGGGCGCAGGTATCTCCGCGGGGAAACACCACGAACGGATCGCGCCTCGCTACTGGCACAATTCCGGCTCCTGATGTCCGGTCTGCTGCGTCTGCGGGTGCCGCCCGCTCCGGCCACCCGGGCACTGGCGCATCTCGTCCAGTTGCTGGGTCTGCTGCTGATTGCCTGGTTCTGCCTGACCGGCGCGGCGATCTGGTGGGTCGGCGCTGCAAGCGCCACCGCCCGCGGCATCGGCGAACTGCACGAGATGGCGGCGCCGCTGCTCTACCTGTATCTGGGCGGACACGGTGGCATGGCGCTGCTGCATCGGCTGTCGGCGCGGCCCCTGCAGCAGTCGGGACCTGTACATTGATCGGTAGCGGAATATCCATGCGCATCCTGGTCGTCGAGGACGACAACGAAATTGCCGGTTTCATATGTCGCGGCCTGCGCGAGGCGGGTCACACGGTGGATCACGCACCAAATGGCCGCGAAGGGCTGTTCCTGGCCACCGGAGAACAGTACGACGCCATCGTGCTGGACCGTCTCATGCCGCAGATGGATGGGCTGTCCATGCTGGCGGCACTGCGCGCCACCGGCTCGCGCGTACCGGTGCTGATACTGAGCGCGCTGAGCCAGGTCGATGAGCGGATACGCGGCTTGCGCGCCGGCGGCGACGACTATCTGGTGAAACCGTTTGCGCTCACCGAACTGATGGCACGGCTGGAGGCGATCACGCGGCGCGGCCTGATGCCG
Source organism: Methyloversatilis thermotolerans (assembly GCF_000372885.1). Taxonomy (GTDB): domain Bacteria; phylum Pseudomonadota; class Gammaproteobacteria; order Burkholderiales; family Rhodocyclaceae; genus Methyloversatilis; species Methyloversatilis thermotolerans. The sequence continues at coordinate 3,933,085 of NZ_KB889967.1, read as the reverse complement.
GTGACCGAATCGGTGCTGCGCGTGTCCGACCTCGAACTGGACCGCATGACTCACCGGGTAAGACGTGCCGGCGAGGACATCGCGCTCAAGCCGCAGGAATACCGGGTGCTGGAGTTCCTGATGCGCCACGCCGATCAACTGGTCACCCGGACCATGTTGCTGGAGGGCGTATGGGACTACCAGTTCGACCCGCAGACCAATGTGATCGACGTCCATATTTCACGTCTGCGCGCCAAGATCGATCGTGCGCCCTGGCCACCGCTCATCCACACGCTGCGCGGCAGCGGCTACTGCCTGCGCGCACCGTCATGAGCGCCGCCGGACCGACGCGCGAGCAGGTCGAAGCCGGCCAGCCCTATCTGGTGGAACAGGACGGCCTCCTCACGCTGGCATTTTCCGAACTGGCGGTTCAGAGCACCATGGACATCGCCGATCCGGCACGCCTCGTACTCGAATATTCGCATCTCATGGTCGCTTCGCTGGCCTTCGTGCCGGCCGCGCGCCGCATCGCACTGATCGGTCTTGGCGGCGGCTCGCTGGTGAAGGCCTGCCATCGCCATCTGCCGCAGACGCGCCTGGAGGTCGCGGAACTGTCGCCCGAGGTGATCGCGCTGCGCGGGCGCTTCCACGTGCCGCCGGACGACGAGCGACTGAGCATCCACTGCATCGACGGAGCGGAGTGGATTGCCCGCCACGACCGCGCTTTCGACCTCGTGTGGGTGGACGGTTTCGATATCGGCGGCATGGCTCCGGCCCTCACCTCGCCGCGCTTCTTCGACGCCTGTCACGACGCGCTGGCCGACGGCGGCGTATTCGCCATGAACATGTATGCACGCGACGCGCTGGCCGATGCATGGACTGAGCGCATCGCGGCCGGCTTTGCGCGCTCGGTCGCTGCGGTGACGACGGCCGACGGCGACAACCGCGTGGTCTTTGCGGCGCGCGGCAGGGCCTTCCGCCTGTCCGAAGCGCGGCTCGCGCAGCAGACGCGCAGGCTGGAACGGATGTTCGGCATCGCGCTCCCCGGTTTCGCACGCGACTTCATCGCAAGCCGACGGCGGCTCGCCGAAGGGGTGCCGGCATGAAGCTGGGCACCACCGCCCGGCTCACGCTGGCCAACAGCGCGCTGCTGGCCGCCGGTTTCGGCCTCATGCTGGCGCTGGTGACCTGGCTGGCCGGGCGTTACATGCTGGGCCATGTCGAGGAAAGCGTGCAGTCGGAACTGGACATCCTGCGCGCCGAATACGCCGTCGATGGCACACGCGGCGTCAGCGGCCTGATCCGTCAGCGGCTGGCCATGCGTTCGCCGGATCACGACCGCATCTATCGCCTCGAGGACGGCGGCGGACACATGATGGCGGGCAATCTGGACGATTGGCCGCCACAGGCAGCCCTGCCGGATCGCATGTTGCGCCTGCCCAGCCTGCGCCACCCGCTCGATACCGACATCGTCGCCCGATGGACGGCGCTGCCCGACGGCAGCCGGTTGCTCGTGGGCTTCGACGAGTACGAAGTGGAGAAGGTGCGTGCCGACATCCGCCACGCCGCCTTCGCGAGCTTCGGTCTCATGCTGCTCGTATCCCTGGTCGGTGGCTGGTTGCTGACGCGCGCGGTATTGCGCCCGGTCGACACCATACGGCGCGTGGCGCAGCAGATCATGACCGGCGACCTGAAGCATCGCATTCCGCTCGATGCTGCGGACCGCCACCCGGACGAGTTCGACCGTCTGGCGCTGACCCTGAATGCCATGCTGGATCGCATCGAAGCACTGATTGCCGGGGTGCGCGGAGCGACCGACAACATCGCGCATGATCTGCGCTCGCCCTTGACGCGCCACCGCTCGCGCATTGAGGCAGCGCTGCGTCACCCGCCGCCGCCGGAGGAACTGCCGGACTGGCTGGAGCGCAATCTGGCCGACATCGACCAGGTGCTGTCCACCTTCCAGTCCTTGCTGCGCATCGCACGCGTCGATTCCGGCCTGCTGCGGGGCGAATTCCGGGAACTGGACCTGTGCCTGCTGGCCCGCGACGCGCTGGAACTGATGGAACCCCTGGCCGAATCGAACGGCCTCGCGCTGCACGGCCACCTGACACGCGAGGCGCACTGCAGCGGGCATCGCGATCTGCTGTTCCAGACCTTGCTCAATCTGCTCGACAATGCGATCAAGTACAGCCCGGTCGGTGGTGAGGTCACGCTGGCCCTGCACGAGGACGGCGATGCGCTGAAGCTCGTCGTGCGCGACCAGGGGCCGGGCATTCCGGAAGCGGAGCGTCAGCGCGTGTTCGAGCGCCTGTACCGGGTCGAGGCCGCACGCCACACGCCGGGCCTGGGCCTGGGCCTGAGTCTGGTGCACTCGGTCGTCATGCTGCACGGCGGCCGCATCGAACTTGCCGACGCGGCACCGGGCCTCGAGGTCAGGGTATGGCTGCCTCGGCGACCGCAACATCTGCTGACATCCGGCTGACGATTTCCGGTGCCGCATCGCATAAGCGGTACACATGGCCGACCTAGGCTGCAGGCATCACCCCTCAGCCATTCGACCATGAGCACATCCGCATCCCTTCCGCGCCGCCGCATGCTGACCGCCGCCCTGCTCTCGGTCGGCAATGTCGCGTCGATACGGCCTGCCAGCGGCGCGACGCCCGCCTCGCGGCCGACACTCACGGCGCAGACCACGGAAGGTCCGTACTACTTCGATCCCGGCCTGGTGCGGGCGGACATCACGGAAGGACTGCCCGGCATCCCGCTCGATCTGGCGCTCGCGGTGCGCGACGAACAGGGCCAGCCACTCGCCGGTGCGCGCGTCGATGTCTGGCACTGCGATGCGTCCGGCCTCTATTCCGGCTACGACGGGCAGGGCGAGGACGGCCGGGTGTCGACGCGCGGCCGCACCTTCCTGCGGGGCAGCCAGTTCAGCGACGGCGACGGCCGGGTGAACTTCCGCAGTGTGTACCCGGGCTGGTATGAAGGGCGCACCACGCACATCCACTTCAAGGTGCTGTACCGCGGCGCGGCGGTGCTCACCTCGCAGTTCTTCCTGCCGGATGCGCTGAGCGAGTACATCTACACCCATCTGCCTGCCTATCGCCGCGCGCATCTGCGCGCCGTTCTGAACAGCAACGACGGCATCGCGCTGCAGGCGGGCGGCAGCGTGCTCGGCGCAGTGCGCGAGGCGGATGGGCGCTATGTCGCCAGCCTCGATGTCGCGGTCGACCGCCTGGCGCGACCGCAGGTCGACCGGCCGCCGCAGCCCGGAGCAGGCATGCCCCCCGACCGTCCGCCTCCCGACGGCGTCCCGCCACGGCGCGAAGCCAGCGACGGTGCCGCACGCGTCGCGGCGCTGGTACCCGGCGCCCGGCAAGCGCGCTGAACGCCGGGATCAGGCAGCAGCCGGCTTCACGTCGAACGCGATGCAGATGCGTTCCTCGTTCGATTCGAATGGAATCGTGCGGTGGAACAGCGAGGACGGGAAGAACACGATGTCGCCCACCACCGGCTGCAGCGTCAGGCGCGGGAAATCGTCGCGCTCGCGCGGATAGTCGTCGCCATCGGTGCTGAACTCGATGCCACCCGCCGTGCTGCCCGGCGGGCGGTCGGACGGCATCGCCAGATAGAGCACGCCGGACAGCCAGCCCTCCTCGTGGATGTGCGAGGTCAGATGTCCGCCGCGACTCATCTTCACGAACCACGAGCTGGCGAATTCGGTACGCGCCGGAAAGTCCTGCGCATAGACGCAGTCCTCGCCCGCCAGATGCGCGCGGTAACGATCGAGCTCGGCGCGTATCAGGCCGACCAGCCGCGCGATCGAGGCCTCGGGCCGGCGGAACAGATGGCCGGAGGATTGCACGCCGTAATACAGCCGTCCCTGCTTGCGCGCCTGGATGTCGGCATTCGTGATGTCGCGCAACAGGTCCGCGCGCAGGCTGTCGCCGGCATCGGTCAGCGCATCCAGATGAGCGTGATGCACGAAGGCGACGGGATCAGGACAGAAGCGGTAAGGGTCGGGCCGGCCACGGTTGTGCGCATGGTGGGCAGACAGCGTGGCCACCATGGGCGAGCGGTGACGCGTCTGCATCATCGCATCCAGCCGCGCTTCGAATTCGTCGCTGCGGCGCAGCTTGTACAGGCAGTACAGCACCCGGTCCTGCCAGTCGAGCACGCGGGCGCGCTCGAAATACGGCAGCGCCTTGTCGTAGTCGCGCAGGTCGTGGTGCAGCAGGCCGATGTTGTAGTTGGCCATGCCATGGTCGGCATCGATCGCCAGCGCGGCACGGAATGCCGCCAGCGTGCCGTCGCCATCGCCCTGGTCGCGCAGGATTTCACCCAGATTGCTGTGCGCGTCGGCATAGGCGGGCGCCAGCGCGATGGCGCGCCGATAGCTCTCCGCGGCATCGGCCATCAGGCCGTAGGCACGCTGCGCGGTGCCGAGATTGAACCAGGCGGTAGCGGTGGGCTGGATGTCCAGCGCCTTCTGATAGCAGGCGACTGCCTGTTCGGCATCGCCCGCCTTCTGCAGCGCCGCGCCCAGGTTGGACCATGCCTCGACGAAACCGGGCTCGCAGCCGACCGCCCGGCGATAGGCATCGATCGCCGCATCGGGCTCGCCCCGGCGGTCCAGCACCGTGCCCAGATTGAACAGCGCGACCGCGAAACGCGGCTGCAGCGCGAGCGCGCGCCGGTAGCTTTCGGCCGCCTCGTCCAGCCGGCCGAGCGCGTCCTGCACCACGCCGAGGTTGTACAGCAGCTCAGGGAAATCACGCCGTATCGCCAGCGCCCGGGTGTAGGTCGCGAGCGCCTCATCGAGCCGGCCGCGCTGCTGCTGCACCAGGCCGAGATTGCTGAGCAGTTCGGCTGACCCGGGGTTCGCCTTGACTGCCGCCGCGAAGGCCTGCTCCGCCTCATCGAGCCGGCCGAGGCCGGCCAGCGCGGAGCCGAGCACGCTGTGCAGTACCACGGCCCCGGGATAGCGCGACAACAGCGGTCGCGCGGCGGCCACCGCGTCGGCCAGCCGCCCGGCGTTGTACAGATTGAATAGCGGCTGCAGTTCGGCGGTCGTGGGCTGGCGGGCAGGGGCTTGCATGATGTGGGCGGCGCGATGAGCTCTTACGGTGAGGCGCATATATATATTGCGCCGGGACAGGACGCCAGTTGACCGTGCTCAGCTCGCGGGATCAGTCGTGCGCGCGCAGCGTGACGCAGCAGTCCGGGGCGACCATCAGAGAGGCGCGAGCTGCCGCGCGTCCGTCGGCCAGAACGACGCCGCTGTCGACCAGCCTCTGCGCCGCCGCGCGCGACACCGCCAGCCCGCGCTCGACCAGCAGCGTGTCGATGCGCACCCGACCGCGACGATCCGGCACCGCGGGTGGAGCCGCGGAGGACGATGGCGCCGGCCGCGCGGCGCGTCGATGGAAGGACTTCATGGCCCGGGCATCCGCACGACTGACGGATAGGGCGCGCCCGGCAGCACGGCCTCCGGACGACCCCAGGGCGTCATGTCCGGCGGCGCGTCACCGCGCTCCAGCTTCACGATGCGCCGCTGGGTCGCTTCGTCCGGGGCGTCCTCGACATAGGTGACGCGCAGCCACAGGCCGTCGCGGATATCCAGCGGCGGCGACGGCGCATGGGTGAATCCCGCCTGGTCGGCGCCCGGCGTCCAGATGAAATCCACCCCGCCCACCGATATGCGTTCCCAGTTGCGGTAATGCCGCGTCGCGCCCGGGCCGCTGCCGGCCGGCGTCACGTCTTCGCGCCACACCGCATGATGCCGGATCGCGCCCGCCACCTGCTGCACGGCTCCGGTCTCCAGCGCTGCCGTCAGCCGGTTCTGGTCCCAGCTATTCACGCCATAACCCAGACCGGCGATTACGAGCGCGAACAGCGCGAGCACGCGTGCCGTGCCGGACCGCTCGCCGCGTCGCCGCGCGCGCAGCGCGAAGACGGCGGCGAGCGCCAGCACCCCCGCACCGGCGATCAGGTAGCCGCTGAAATCGCGCGCGCCGTCGCCGGATATGTCGTAGACGGTCTGCCAGTTCATGGCAGGTCCTCACCATCGGCCGAGAATTCCTCCAGCCGCCACTGTCCGTCCGCGCCGGCACGCAGATGGAAGGTGTACGGCGCGCGATACAACAGCCGGTCCGCGCCTTCGCGCAGAGGCGGGGCAGAGGCAAGACAGCGCGCAACGCGCTCGTCCATCAGTCCCGGCAGCGCGCGGATCAAGGCATTGCGGTCCAGCAGACGCTCCTCGTAAAGGAAGGGCAGGCGCGAGAGACCGGCCACGGCCACCACATCACGTGCTGCAGCCGCGGCGCGCAGGCGCGCAAGGAAATCATCGAAGGGCGCGGCCTGGGCCGCCAAGGCGCTCGGCATGCCCACCCGCATCACCCCGCGCTTCATTGCGGTGCGGCGCGACAGGCCGGCAACTCGGGCCGGTCCACGCAGACGCGCGGCCAGGTGGGCAGATCGGGCGCCAGCAGAGGATGATCATCGAGACCGGCGCACGCAGGCTGCGACGACGGAAGGTCGCAGCGGCGCACCGTCTGACCACCGCGCCCGTCGTAGCCATCGACCGCCACCGGCCGGCCGGCACGGAAATGCACGCGCATGAGCAGCGGCATGTCGTCGTCCGACTGCACCACCCAGATCGTGCGACAACCGGTGTATCCGCGTCCCATCGCCGCACTGCGCGGATGCACCAGCAGGAAGCCGCCGGGGGTGACGTATGCGCCCGCATCCGCGGGCGGGACCTGCAGCGCGCAGCCGGCTCCGGATGCCGCGGCGGTGGCACTCAGGCACAGCAGGCAGCAGCACAGGGCAAAGCGATTCACGATGCGGAAATCATGGCGATGTGACGAAAGCGGAAGTATAGGCGGTGTCGGCAAGGCGGCCGTCGTGCAACGCACAGCGCGGCGTTTTCCATGCATTTTTCACGACCGCCCGCGCAGGCCGGTGTGCGATGATGCCGGCCGCATCCTCTGTGAAACACCCCGGACCCTTCATGAAAAAGAAACTCCTGTTCGCGCTCGTCGTCGCGCTGCCGCTCGCCTACGCCGGAGCCTCCTGGCATCTTGGTCAGCGCATCGAAGCCTCGCACGACAAGCAGGCCGCCCAGTACGCGTCCGGCCTGCCCAATGTGAAACTGATCAAGCGCGAATATCAGCGTGGCGTGTTCAGCTCGACCGAAACCGTCACCATGGAACTGATGGGCGACGTCGCGCGTGCCATGGCCGATGCCGGCCAGGCCGGCATGAAGCCGCTGCTGCTGACCGTACGCACCGACATCCGGCACGGGCCCTGGCTGGGTGGCGGCCTGTTCGATGCCGGTCTGGCCAGGTCCGAACTGGTACTCGAGGGCGAAGCAGCGCAAGCGGTGCGCAAGGTGTTCGGCGACAACAAGCCGCTGTCGGTGCGTACGGTCTATCACTTCGCGGGCGGCGGCCACAGCGATGTCGACAGCCCGGCCTTCAAATGGGACATCGCAAGCGAAGATCCGGCGGATGCGCTGCAGATTGCCTGGGATGGCCTGCACCTCGAAGTGGACTTCGAGGAAGGCATGACGCGCTACACGATGAAGGGGCAGGCACCAAGGCTGGAACTGAGTGACGCCGCCGGCGGACGCGCGGTGATCGCCGGCATGGCCCTGAGCGGCGAACAGGCGCGTCTTTTCGACGACGAGCCGCTGCTGTACAGCGGCAGCCAGCGGTTCACGATAGACAGCATCAGCGTGAGCGATCCGGATGGCCGCCTGCCCAGAATGGATGCGGCGAAGCTGGTCTATGGCGTGGACATCACCCGCGACGGCGACTTCATCGATGGCGTGGCACGCATCGCCAGCGAAAGGATGAAGGTGCAGGATCACGACTACGGACCGGCCCATTACGACTTCTCCATGCGCCACCTGCACGCGCGGACTGCGGCTCGGCTCTATCGCGGCTTCCTGGAAGCCACATCGGACCCGGCGACCATGAACGATCCGGCGGCGCTGCAGGCGCGCATGGGCACGCTCATGGGGCCGGCCATCGAACTGCTGGGTCACGCACCCGTACTGTCCATAGACCGCCTGTCCTTCAGCACGCCCGAGGGCCCGGCCAGCCTGAATGCCAGGGTATCGCTGTCCGGCGTCACGCCCGACGATTTCGCGAATCCGCTGGGTCTGCTTGCCAGACTCGACGCGTCGGGCGCGCTGTCGCTGCCGGAGAATCTGGTACGCGGTCTGCTGGTCGAGCGCTCGCGCGCGCAGGTCCTGCAGATTGTGGGCGAGGATGCCGACCCGGACGAAGTGAATGCCTATGCGCAGTCGCAGTACGAACAGCAGATCGCACCGCTGCTCGAGCGCGGCTATGTGACGCGTGATCAGGGGCAGCTCGCGCTCCGTCTGGCGTTCGCCAAGGGTCAGCTCACGGTCAACGACAAACCCTTCGATCCGGCCGCACTGCAAGCACCCGAGCAGTGATCGCATCGCGGGCGTGGATGGTGCCGCCATCCATGCCCCCAGTCCAGGAACCCTCATACGGCTGGCGCGGTCCCTTCCCGGAAGGGAGATCATCATGGACAGCAAGGCCGCCGGCGCGGCGGATCGCGCCACGCACGAATCGTTGCTCATGCGCACGAACTGGACCGACACACTGTGGTCGCTGCGCATCAGCCGCCCTGCCGACTTCCGCTTCGAGCCGGGTCACTACGCGCGGCTGGGCCTTGAACAGCCCGACGGCAGCGTGCTGTGGCGGCCGTATTCCATCGTGTCGGCGCCTGACGATGCGGCGCTGGAATTCCTCGTGGTAAGGGTGGCGGGCGGCCCGTTCACGCAACAGCTCGACCAGCTCGCAATCGGTCAGCCCGTGCTGCTCGACCCGGCCGCCTACGGCTTCTTCATCGCCCGCCAGTTGCTGCCCGGCGGCACGCTGTGGATGCTGGCCACCGGCACCGGCCTGGGTCCCTATGTTTCGCTGCTGCGCACGCCGGGCGCACTCCACGCTTTCGCGCGCGTCATCCTCGTGCACAGCGTGCGCCACCGCGATGACCTGGCCTATCGCACGGAAATCGAACAGGCGGTGGCCAGCGCGCCGCAAGGTCTGACCTACATTCCGGTGGTGACCCGCGACACGGTGCCCGGCCTGCCATCGGCGCGCATTCCCGCGCTGATCGCGGACGGGTCACTGCAAGACATGGCCGGTGTCGCCTTGACCCCCGACAGCAGCCGGGTCATGGTGTGCGGCCATCCCGATTTCACCGCGGACATGCGTCGCCTGCTCGGCGAACGCGGCTTCACGCCGTGCCGGCGCGCCAGTCCCGGCAGCATGCTGTTCGAGAAGTACTGGTAGCCAGCGCAACAATCGGAGTGCGCATCGCAGCCGGATGCGGCAGCATTCCGGTCATCGTCTTCCCGCCCACGCACTCATGCCCCCGCACCCTCCCGCTGCCCGTGCTGCCGCGCTGGTGGCCCGGCTGTGCCGGCTCATCGACGCCGCCGAGTCGCCGCCCTCGCTCGCGGCGCTGGCGGCCCACGCCGGCATGAGCCGCTTCCATCTGCACCGTCTGTTCGTCGCCCAGACCGGACTGACGCCACACGCCTGGGCGCGCGCCCGGCGCGCGGAAAAGCTGCGCAGCGCGCTGGCCGCGGGCGCAAGCGTGACCGACGCGATGCACGACGCCGGCTATGGCTCAAGCAGCCGTCTGTACGAAGGCAACGATCTGGGCATGACGCCGTCGCGCTACCGGGCCGGCGGAGAGGGCAGCGACGTCCGCTTCGCGATTGCCGGCACTTCGCTGGGTGCCCTGCTGGTGGCGGCAGGTGAACGCGGCATCTGCGCGATCGCGCTCGGCGACGATCCCGATGCGCTGGCCTCCGCTCTCCAGCAACGTTTCGCGCGGGCGCGCCTGATCGCCGGCGACTCCGGCTTCGATCACCTGGTGGCACGCGTCATTGCACTGGTGGAAGCACCGGGCATGGGCCACGACCTGCCGCTGGACCTGCGTGGCACCGCCTTCCAGCGCCGCGTATGGATCGCGCTGCAGGCCATCCCGCCCGGATGCACACTCAGCTACCGCGAACTGGCCGAACGCATCGGCGCCCCGCGCGCCGTACGCGCGGTCGCGGCCGCCTGCGCAGCCAACGAACTGGCGGTCGCGGTGCCCTGCCACCGCGTCGTACGCAGCGATGGCGGACTGGCCGGCTATCGCTGGGGCGTGGCGCGCAAGCAGGCGCTGATCGAGCGCGAGGCGCCCGCCGGGGACGCCGGGACCGGACAGGACTGAGGCGGGGCGTGGATCTGTTCGACGCGCAGGAACGCGAAGCGGGCGCGCAGCCGCTGGCGCCGGGCGCGGTGCTGCTGCGCGGACATGCCCGTACCTGCGCCGCAGATGTGCTGCGTGGCGTGGCGGCGGTGTCAGCCCTGAGTCCGTTCCGCCACCTGGTGACGCCCGGCGGACATGCGATGTCGGTGGCGACGACCAGTTGTGGCAGCCTGGGCTGGCATTCCGACGACAACGGCTATCGCTACACAGCGCTGGATCCCCTGAACAGCCGCCCATGGCCCGACATGCCGACAGCACTGCGATCGCTCGCCGCGGCAGCGGCCGAGGCCGCCGGCTATCCTCGTTTCGAGCCCGATACCTGCCTGATCAACCGCTATGCGCCGGGCGCACGGCTCACGCTGCACCAGGACCGGCACGAACGCAGCCATGCCTGGCCCATCGTGTCGGTGTCGCTCGGCATCCCGGCCGTGTTCGTGTTCGGCGGCGCCCGCCGCAGCGACCGCATCGCGCGACTGCGGCTCACGCATGGCGATGTGGTGGTCTGGGGCGGTCCGTCGCGGCTCAACTTCCACGGTGTACTGCCGCTGCTCGCCGCCACGCATCCGCTCACCGGCGACTGCCGCATCAACCTCACCTTCCGCCGGGCAGGCTAGCGGCGCCTTCAGGCGAGCAAGGCCTCCATGATGCGACGCTGCATGGCGCGCGGGGTGAGCCGGGCCGCAAACACCGACAGCTTGTTGAACAGGCCCGGCACGACCAGCGCGCGATTGGCATCCAGTCCATTCAGTCCTGCTTCGGCCACCGGCCGCGGCTTCATCAGCGTAAGCCTGAGCGTGGCCGACACCCGGTGCCCGGCGGCGGAGGTGAAGCCGGTATCCGTCAGTCCCGGCGCCAGCACGGTGACATGTACGCCACTGGCTGCCAGTTCGTCGTGCAGCGCTTCGCCGAACTGCAGCACGAATGCCTTGCTGGCTGCATACGCCGCGTATTCGGGCGCCGCCATGAAGCCGAGCAGGCTGGCCACGAGAAGGATGCGCCCGCCGCCGGATCCCGCCATATCCTCGGCATACAACCGGGTCAGTTCGGACAGACTGGCCACATTGAGCTGCAGCATGCGCGACAGGCGCTGCGGTTCGGCAGTCACGAAACGCCCGTGCACACCGGATCCCGCATTGTTGATGAGCGTATGCACGCGCACGCCCAGCGCGTCTGCCTGCTGTTTCAAGGCCTGTGCCGCCCCCTGTTCCGACAGGTCCATCACGACCACATGCACCTTCACCCCGTGACGTGCGGACAGCTCGTCGGCCAGCGCCTGCATCGGCTCGCGCTGCCGCGCGACCAGCACCAGATTCATGCCGGCCGGCGCAAGCAGGCGTGCAAATTCGACACCCAGTCCGCCGGAGGCGCCGGTGATCAGGGCCCAGCGGCCCGCGTTGTGCACAGTAGTCATATCGTTGTGGAGGGTGCTGCGGAAGAAACTGGCGCATCGCCGGCCATCGGCGGACGTATGCGGAAGCAAAGCGCGTACAGCGCTGGCAGGAACAGCAGGGTGAGCACGGTACCCACCGCGGTACCGCCGATCAGCGTATAGGCCAGTGCGCCCCAGAAGGAGGAGAAGGTGAGCGGGATGAAGGCGAGCACCGCCGCGATCGAGGTGAGCAGCACCGGACGGGCACGCTGCACCGTGGCTTCGATCACCGCGTGATGGCGATCCATGCCGGCGGCGAGATTGGCTTCGATCTGGCCGACCAGGATCAGCGTGTTGCGCATCAGGATGCCGGCCAGACCGATCAGCCCCAGTATCGCGTTGAAGCCGAAGGGCTGGTCGGCCAGCAGCAGGATGGGCACCGCGCCGACCAGGCCCAGCGGCGCGGTCATGAATACCATGCCCATCATTGCGAACGAGCGCACCTGCAGCATGATCACCGTCAGCATGAGCAGCAGCATGAGTGGAAACACCGCCGCCAGCGCCTGGTTCGCGTGCGTGCTCTCCTCGATCGCACCGGCGGTGTCGATGCGGTAGCCCGGCGGCAGGCCGGCACGCAGATCGGCCAGCGCATGGTCGATCTCGACCGACACATCGTTGGGCTGGCGGTGGTCGGCGATGTCCGCCCGCACCTGCAGCGTAGGGTGCCGGTTGCGACGATGCAGTATCGGCTCTTCCGCCTCGCTCACCACTTCGCCGAGCTGTTCCAGCGGAATGCGCCGTCCGTCCGACGTCACCAGCGACAGCGCGGCGATCGCCGACGGATCGTGACGGTCCCAGCCGGTACTGCGCGCAGTCACCGTCACCGCACGCAGATCCTCGCGCATTTCGGTCAATGGCACGCCTTCGAGCAGGAACTGCAGTTGCTGCGCCGCCTCCGCGGGGGTGAGACCGATCTGCCGCAGGCGACCCTGGTCGAGCCGCACGCGCAGAACCTCGCTGCGTCCGCCCCAGTCGTGATTCACATCGCGCACATCCGGATGCGCTCGCAGCACGTCCTCCACGCGGTGTCCGATGTCGCGCAGCACGAGCGGATCCGGGCCGCTGATGCGCCAGTTGATCGGAAACAGCACCGGCGGACCGAACAGAAGCTGCGTCACCCGGACGTGCGCCTGCGGCGCCAGTCCGTCGGCGATGCGCTCGCGCAGACGCCGCTTGAGCGCCTCGCGCTGCTGCGGTCCGGGGGTGAGCACGATGATTTTCGCGAACGCCGGATTGGGCAATTCCTGCGACAGCGAGAAGAAGAAGCGCGGCGCACCCTGACCGATGTAGGCAGTGACCTCGCGCGCCTCGGGCTGCTGCTTCAGCCAGTCTTCGACCAGCGCCACCGCGCGGTCGGTCACCGCGATATCGGAACCGGGCGGCATGCGCAGCTCGACGATGAGTTCCGGCCGCTCCGACACCGGGAAGAACTGCTTCTTCACGACCGACATGCCCAGAACGGAAGCAATGAAGGCGAGCAGCACAAGAAGCGCCACCACACCGCGATGACGGACACAGCGGGTGATCAGCGCCCGCAACCTGCGGTAGCGGGGCGTGTCGTACAAGGCCGCTGCGCCGCCGCTCACCGGCGGTATGGCCGGCAGCAGATGCACGCCCAGCCAGGGCGTGAACACCACCGCCACGAACCAGGACGCGATCAGCGAAAAGGCGACAATCCAGAAAATGTTGCCGGCGTACTCGCCTGCGCTCGATGCGGCAAAACCCACCGGCATCAGTCCGATCACGGTCACCAACGTACCGGACAGCATGGGCGCCGCGGTCACGGTCCACGCCCAGGCCGCCGCCTTCACGCGATCGAAACCCTCTTCCATCTTCACCACCATCATTTCGATGGCGATGATGGCGTCGTCCACCAGCAGCCCGAGTGACAGGATGAGCGCACCCAGCGATATGCGGTCGAATTCGCGATGGGTGGCCAGCATGATGATGAACACCGCCGACAGCGTGAGCGGCACCGCCAGCGCCACCACGATGCCCTCGCGCCAGCCCAGCGCGACGAAGCTCACCCCCATCACCACCGCCAGCGCAACCACGAACTTGAGCATGAATTCGTCGATCGCCTGCGAAATGTTGACCGATTGGTCGGTCACCTGCTCGAGCGACAGCCCGAGCGGCAATTCGTCGCGCAAGGTATCGAACTCGCGTGCCAGCGCGCGTCCGAGTTCCAGACCGTTCCAGCCCTGTTTCATCACCACGCCGATCAGCAGGGCCGGTTCGCCGTTATGGCGGATCAGGAAGCTGGCGGGATCTTCGTAGCTGCGCTTCACCTCTGCGATATCGCCCAGGCGCAGCAGGCGCCCGCCAGCGCGCACCGGCGTGTCGGCCAGCGCATCGACGTCTCGATAAGCCCCCTCGAGCCGCAGGTGGACACGCGGACCGTCGGCACCCACCGAGCCGGCCGGCGTCAGCGCGTTCTGCCGGACCAGCGATTCGAAGATGTCGCGCACGTCCACGCCCAGCGTCGCCAGCCTGGCCTGGTCGAAATCGACGAACACCCGCTGCGGCCGCTCGCCGATGATGTTCACCTTGTTCACACCGGGCACCGCCAGCAGGCGCTCGCGCAACTGCTCGGCCTCGCGCACCAGCAGACGCTGCGGCACATCCTTGGCCTTCAGCGCGTACAGCATGAAATTGACGTCGGAGTATTCGTCATTCATGTACGGGCCGAGCACACCGGCCGGCAGCTTGCGCAGCTCGTCACCCATTTTCTTGCGCGCCTGGTAGAACTGCTCCGGCACCTCGGCAGGCGGCGTGGAATCCTTCAGCGTGAGCGTCGAGAACATGAGGCCGGGTCGCGTAAAGGTTTCCACGCGGTCGAACCACTTCAGCTCCTGCAGGCGCTTCTCCAGCGGCTCGGCCACCAGATCCTGCATTTCCTTCGCGGTGGCGCCTGGCCAGGCGGCGGCCAGCGTCATCACCTTGATCGCGAACGCCGGGTCTTCGGCGCGACCGAGACGGAAAAAGGCATACAAGCCCGACACCGCGACCGCGATGATGAGGAACAGCGTGAGTGCGCGCTCGCGCACCGCCAGCGCCGACAGATTGAAGCCGCTCACCGCGCCGCTCCGGTCATGGCGGGCGCGGCATCGACGCGCACCGTCATGCCTTCGTGCAGCCGGTGCGCACCCATGGCGACGATGCGCTCGCCCGGCTGCAGGCCGGCGCCGAGCGTGGCCAGCTCCGCGCCCAGCGCAAGCACGGTGACCGGACGGAAATGTACCGCGCCTTGCGCATCCGGCAGCCAGACGCCGGGGCCCTGTCCCGCGTCATGCAATGCGGACAGCGGCACCCGCACCTGTGGTGTGCCGTCCACCGGCAGAGTGAGGGTGACCGTGCTGCCGAGCGGAATGCGCGCGGCGGCCTCGCCGTCGAGCACGAAGCGCGCCTCGAAGGTGCGGCTGCGCGCATCGGCCGCATCGGACAGCAGGCGCAGCGTCGCCACGCGCCGCGCCGGTTCACGTCCCGGCAGTTCCACCTCGGCCTTCGTGCCCACCGGCGGCCGGACGTTTTCCGGCAGATGTACCAGTACTTCGCGGCGACCGGCATGGGCGAGCCTCAGAACCGGTTCGCCTGCGCGCACCACCTGTCCCGGTTCAGCCAGCGTATCGACCACCACGCCATCCGCATCGGCCACCAGCACCGCATAGTCGGCGGCATTCCGGCTCACCTGCCACTGCGCTTCGGCCGCTTCCAGCGTGGCCTGTGCACTGTCCGCTGCGGCCACCGCCAGATCGCGCGCCTGCGCCGAAATCGCGCCCTGCTCGACCAGTCCGTCGAGACGCGCCAGATCGGCGCGCGCCTGGACCGCGCGGGCACGCGCCGCAGCCACCGCCGCGGCCTGAGCCTGGCGGGCGAGCGAGAGGTCGGCCGCATCCAGCTTCATCAGCGCCTGGCCGCGCCGCACCGCCTGACCGGTATCGACCAGCCGTTCGATCACCTTGCCGGTGACACGGAAGGACAGATCGCCCTGTACACGCGCTGCGATGACGCCGCTGTAGCGATGCGGTCCGTCGGCGGCGGCCTGCGCGGTGATGACCGCCACTCGCGGCGGGCGGATGCGCGGATCATCCTCCTTAGGCGCCGAGCAGGCCGTGCTCAACAATGCCACGCAACTGGACAGAAACAGCATGCAGACAGGCGATGCGGAACGGTGGGGTGACATCGGACACTCCAATGAAGTCACCGCAGTTTGGTTACGAGTTACGAATAAGTCAATAAGTAACCTGAAAACATCGCACGGAAAATACCCGGTGTCAGGGCGCGAGGCTGCGCAGCACCAGATTGCATACCGCGGTGGCGTTGTCAGCCACCTGCTCGCGCGGATTCTGCTCCAGCAGAACCGGGTGCGAGAACGGCGCCAGCGTGACGAAGATGGCGCGGCACACCTCGTCCAGCGGCGTCTTGCGTTCGAACTCGCCGCGCTCGCGGCCCTCGGTCACGATGATCTGCAGCGCCTCGGCGATCGCCGCCTTGTGACGCACGACCGAGGACCACCGTTCGCCCACTGCCGCCACCACGATGTCGTGCAGGCGCCGCTCGTTGAAGAACAGCTCGAAACCCTGTTCGTACAGCACCTTGTAGAAGCGGCGCAGACGGTCGGACGCCGTGGTCTCCTCGCGGGCGACCGCCATCAGCCGCTCGCGCAGCCCCTGCAGCGTAAGCGAACAGACCGCCTCGCCGATCGCCTGCTTGGATTCGAAGAAGCGGTAGACATAGGCGCTGGATACGCCGATGGCGCGCGCCAGATCGGCCACCGTGGTCTTCTGGTAGCCGTAGTGGCGGAAATGCTGGTCGGCCGCGGCAATGATCTGTTCGCGGCGCTCATGTTCGGCCGGACCGCGCTGACCGCTGGGCAGCAGGTCCGGCGTCGAGGTGGATGCGCTCATGGTTCGAGGTTACAAGTTCAGGCGACCGTTGACAACGAGTAACGCATGCCTAGAATCGTAACTTCTTTCATCCACCCGGCAATGCCATGGCATCCCGTCCCAGCCTGATCGGCATCCTGCTGGCGGTGCCATTGACCGCATGCACGGTCGGCCCCGACTTCGTGCAGCCCGATGCGCCGCTCGGCGGCGAACGCTTTGTCGGCGACGCGGCACTGGCCTCGCGCCTGGCAGACAGCCGCCGTGGCGACGACGACGACCGCTGGTGGGCCGCGTTCGGCGATCCCGTGCTGGACCACCTGATTGCCGAAGCGCAGCGACAGAACCTCGACCTCGCCGCAGCCGCTGCGCGGCTGGACCAGGCCCGCGCGGCCGCGGCCTATGCGACCGCGAAACGGCTGCCCGCCAGCCAGATCAGTGGCGAGGCCAACATCGGCAAACAGTCGCTGCAGGCACCCTTCGGCCGCCTGGCTTCGAACTTTCCGGGTTATGACCGCACGACGGACTCGTACGCACTGAATGCCGGCGCAAGCTGGGAACTGGACCTGTTCGGCGGATTGCGCCGCGGCGCCGAAGCATCCGCGGCGGAACTGCAGGCCGCCGCCGCCGCCACCGACGCCGTGCGTATCGCGATTTCGGCGCACGTCGCTGACAGCTACATCGCCATCCGCACCCTGCAGGCGCAGCGCAGCGTGCTCGACCGGCAGATCGAGACGCAGCGGCGACTGCTCGAGCTGGTAACCCTGCTGAACGCGCGCGGTCTGGTGGCCGACCTGCAGAAGGATCAGTCGGAAGCCGCGCTGGCCTCCGTCGAAGCCGAGCGCCCGGCCCTCGACGCAGCGCTCGATGCAGCCCTGAACGGACTGGACATCCTGCTCGGCGCGCAGCCCGGCACCTGGCGCGACAGCCTGTCCGCGCCGGCGGACATTCCCGCAGCGCCGGCCGTCGATACGGCGGGCGGACCGGCCAGCCTGCTGCGGCGACGGCCCGACCTGTTCGCAGCGGAACGCCGGGTCGCCGCCGCCAATGCGCGCATCGGTGTAGCCACCGCCGACTACTATCCGCAGCTTTCGCTGTCCGCGCTGTTCGGATTTGCAACCGCAGGAGGCGGCGGCCTCATCAGTTCGGGCGCGCAGCAGTACCAGCTCGGCACCGGCCTGCGCTGGCGGCTGTTCGATTTCGGGCGGGTGGATGCCGCGGTGGCGCAGGCGCAAGGCCAGCGGGCGGAAGCGCTGGCCGCCTATCGCCTGGCCGCGCTGCGCGCGACCGAGGAAGTGGAGAACGCGCTGAGTGCGCTGCTCAACCGCGAGCAACAGGCGCAGCGGCTGGAGGATGCGGAATCCGCCCAGGCACGCGCCCGTGCGGCGGCGGAGGCGGCCTGGCGCAGTGGCACGGTCAGCCTGATCGAGGTGCTGGATGCCGACAGCCGGCTGCTGCGCGCCCGCCAGGCGAGGCTGGATGCACAATCCGGCGCGGCGCGCGCGGCAGTGGCCTGTTTCCGTGCCCTGGGCGGCGGCTGGAACGCGCCCGCGGCCACCGACGGACCAGGCTGAACAGCGCTCGTCGCTGCGTGCGCATTTGTCGCGCATCCGCGATGGCGTTAACTTATCGCCCATCCTGCCCCTTCCGGTGATGCCACCGTGCCGTTGCCGATTTGCCTTGACGCCTCGTGCGGAACCACGCTGCAGGCCCAGATCGTCGCTGCCATACGCACGCTGATAGAACAGCATCGGCTGGCGCCCGGCGCGCCGGTACCTGCCAGCCGCGATCTGGGCCGGCAGCTTGGCGTATCGCGCAACACGGTCACCGCCGCCTATGACGAACTGATCGCGCAGGGCTATCTCTACACCGAGCGCGCAGTCGGCACCTTCGTCGCGCGGACCTTGCCGGACACGCTGATCCGCTCACCCGAAGGCAGCGACGACATGCGCAGCGGATCTGCGCACCGCGCGCTCAACCTGCCGCTGCCCTATGGCGGACGCGGCCTGACCGGCCTGCACCGGCCGGTGCGGCAGGAACTGGAGGTCGACTTCGTGTTCGGCCGCACCGATCCGCACAGCTTTCCCGAGCGCCTCTGGCGCAAGCGCATCGTCGAATGCCTCGGCGGCGCCGCCAAGCGCATGAGCGAGTACGGCCACCCGGCGGGTCTGCCCGAACTGCGCCAGCTCATCGTGAACCAGCTCGCGACCTCGCGCGGCATGGTGGCGTCCGCGGAACAGATCCTCATGGTGGCCGGCTTCCAGCAGGGTATAGACCTGGTCGCCCATCTGTTCGTCGGCACCCGCACGCCGGTGGTGATCGAGGCGCCGACCTACCGGGGTGCCGCCTTCCTGTTCGAAAGCTACGGCGCGCAGGTGATTCCGGTGGCCGTCGACGCGCATGGCGTGGACGTGCGCCAGTTGCCGCAACGGCGCGTGAAGCTGGTGTATGTCACGCCGTCGCACCAGTTTCCGACCGGCGTCACGATGCCGCTGCACCGGCGGCTTGCGCTGCTCGAGTGGGCGGCGCGCAACGGTGCCTACATCCTGGAAGTCGATTACGACGCCGACTACCGTTACGATGGCGCGCCGCTGCCCACGCTGCAGTCGCTGGACCGCAACGGCTGCGTCATCTACATCAATTCATTCACGCGCACGCTCGGCCCCGGCCTGCGCATCGGCTACATGCTGCTGCCGCGCGACCTGGTGCGCACCGCGGTGACCATCAAGTCGCTGATGGACAACGGCCTGCCCTGGCTGGAACAGGCCACGCTGGCGCAGTTCATCCGCGATGGCAGCTACGACACCCACCTGCGCCGCCTGCGCACCGCCCACGAAGCGCGTCGCGATGCACTGGTCGGCGCGCTGCGCACGCGTCTGCCGGAAGTGCGCGTCCAGGGCGCGGACGCCGGCCAGCATGTCCTGCTGCGCCTGCCCGAATCCTGTCCGCCGGCGGTCGAGGTACAGGCCGCCGCACGCAGCTTCGGCACCGGCGTCTATCCGCTGTCCGACAGCCCGGTGTGGTTCCACGAAGGGCTGCCGGGGCACGAACGCTGCCTGATGCTGGGCTACGGGCACCTGGCGGAGGAAAAGATCGAGCGCGGGATCGAGGGGCTGGCGCAGGCGCTCTCCCTGTCCTCGCACTGAGCACATGTTTCGGTTTCGAACCTGTCAGTTCGTCCGCACCGGAAGCCGGATGCTGAAGAACGGTTTGACAGCGCGCTCACACGCTGAAAAACTAGTCAGGAATCCAGTCTGTCCGAGGTGACTATGGATGCATGGCCTGTTCAGGATGCAAAAGCCCGCTTCAGCGAATTTCTCGATGCCTGCCTGTCCGAGGGGCCGCAGATGGTGACCCGCCGCGGCATCGAAGCAGCCGTGCTGGTGCCGATACAGGAATGGCGCAGGCTGCAGTCGGCAGCACGCCCGTCGCTGAAGGCACTGCTGCTGTCCGACGATGCCCGCGCCGATTCGCTGGCGCCGCCGCGCGGGCGTGCCCGGCGGCGGCCGGTGGACGTGCTCAAGTAACGATGTACTTGCTTGATACCAACGTCGTTTCCGAACTGCGCCGGCCACGACCGCACGGTGGCGTCGTAGCCTGGCTGCAGTCCATCGACGACGCCCGCCTCTTCCTGTCGGCCGTCACGGTCGGAGAAATCCAGGCTGGAATCGAATTGACGCGTGAGCAGGACGCGATCAAGGCGGCCGAGATCGAAGCCTGGCTGGATCAGGTCGCCAGCGCCTACAACGTGTTGCCGATGGATGCCGCCGCGTTCAGGCGCTGGGCTGTGCTGATGCACCGCAAGTCCGAAACACTTTACGAGGACGCAATGATCGCAGCCACTGCACTGGCCAACGGACTGACCGTCGCGTCGCGCAATGTGGCCGACTTCAAGGCGCTGGGCGTCGAGGTCTTCGATCCGTTCTCGCGATCGACGGCATCCGCCGACTGAAGGCAGGGGATGCCCGCCGCTGGCACCATCCTTTTTTCTCCGACTGGCCCTGTCTCCCCTCACCGCCACTGACTAACTTTCATCCGGCAGACATCGGGACCGGGCTCCGCAGAGGGCCCGCCCACGCACCTCTTGTCACCTCTTCTACCGGGAGAAAGCCATGTCCACCCATTCGAGCGAAACCCTCGTCGTGCGCGGCGCCTGCCCGCAGGATTGCCCCGATACCTGTGCCTTCCTGTACCACGTGGAGGATGGCAAGCTGGTCGAGGTGACCGGCGACCCGGACCACCCGATGACGCGCGGCGGGCTGTGCGTGAAGCTGAAGAACTTCGCCGAGCACCACTACAACCCGGACCGTCTGCTGTACCCGATGAAGCGGGTCGGCCCCAAGGGTTCGGGCATGTTCGAGCGCATCACGTGGGACGAGGCGCTGGCGACCATCAAGTCGAAGTGGACCGACATCATCGCGCAGTACGGCACGCAGGCCATCATGCCGCACGCCTACCTGGGCCATCAGGGCACTCTGAACGGGCTGACCGCCGGCGACGCCTTCTTCAACCGCCTCGGTTCGACCGTGGCCGAGAAAACCTACTGCGAATCCGGTTCATCGACCGCCTGGATCATGACCGTGGGGCCGACCGGCGGCATGGACGTCGAAAGTCTGGCGGTGTCGAAGTACATCATCGTGTGGGGCATGAACATGCTCAACACCAATCTGCACGGCTGGCCCTTCGTGCTGAAGGCGAAGGCGGCGGGCGCCAAGGTGGTGGTGATCGATCCGGTGCGCACCCGCACCGCGAAGCAGGCCGACTGGCACATCCGCATCAAGCCAGGCACCGATGCCGCGCTGGCGCTGGGCATGATGAACGTGATCATCAGCGAGAACCTGTACGACCACGACTATGTCGAGAAGTACACGCTGGGATTCGACCAGCTCAAGGCACGCGCCGCGGAATTTCCGCCCGAGCGCGTATCGGACATCACCGGCATTCCGGTGGTGGACATCCTGACGCTGGCGCGCGAATACGCCGGCACCCAGCGCTCGGCGATCCGCCAGGGCGTGGCGGTCGAGCGCTGTCCGGGCGGCGGCGACGCGGTGCGCGCCATCACCTGTCTGCCGGCGCTCACCGGCGCCTGGCGCTACCCCGGCGGCGGCACCATAGAAATGCCGATCTGGGAATTCCCGTTCAAGTTCGACTTCATGTGCCGGCCGGACTGGATTCCGCCGGGCACCCGCGTGATCAACGAACTTGATCTGGGCGCCGCGCTCACCGGCGCAATGCCGCTCGACCCGCCGATCAAGTCACTGTTCGTCTACAACTCCAACCCGGTGTCGCAGGCGCCGGGCGCCAGCACGATCGTCGAAGGCCTGCTGCGCGAGGACCTGTTCATGGTGTGCAGCGAACTGTTCATCACCGATACCGCGAAATACGCCGACATCCTGCTGCCGGCGACCATGCAGGCGGAACAGCTCGACATCATGGTGACCTGGGGCCATCTCTACATGCACCTGAACCAGCCGGCCATCGCGCCGCCCGGAGAATGCGTGCCCAATGTCGAACTGTTCCGCCGGCTGGCGAAAACCATGGGCTTCAGCGACGAGCACTGGGATCTCGACGACTGGGAAATGCTGCGCCGGAGCTATGACTGGGATGCGCCGCAGATGAAAGGCATCACGCTGGAGGCGCTGAAGGACAAGGGGTGGATGCGGCTCGACGTCGGCCTGCCGGGCGAACGCGCGCCGCATGCGACCGGCGACTTCAAGACCCCGTCCGGCAAGTGCGAGTTCGCATCCAGCCTGGCCGGGGGCGGCAATTTCGTGGTGCCGGTATGGCGTTCCGGTTACGAGGCCATGCAGCCCGGTACGCCGGTCGACCCGGTGCCGAACTACATTCCGCCAGCGGAAACCACAGTGCCGGAAGGCGCCAGCGCCTTCCCGATCAGCCTGGTATCACCCAAGCCGCACGCTTTCCTGAACACGCAGTATGCGAACGAGCCGACGCAGCAGCGCCGCCAGGGCGAACAGATCATCGTCATCCATCCGGTCGACGCCGGTCCGCGCAGCATCGAGCACGGCAGCTATGTGCGCGTGTTCAACGAACGCGGCGCCTTCGAAGCGCGCGCGGAGGTGAGCGAGGACGTGGCACCGGGGCTCATGATGACCAATGTCGGCCACTGGCCGGGGCTGAACCGCAGCGGTACCGCGGTGAACTCGACCACCTCGACCCGGCATTGCAATCTGGGGCAGGCCGGCACCTATTCCGACAACCGCGTCGACGTGCAGAGGGTGTGATCCATGACCCATGTCGTCACCGGCAACTGCCGCGGCTGCCGCTACACCGACTGTGTGGCGAGCTGCCCGGTGTCCTGCTTCCACGCCAACGAGGTGCGGGTCTATATCAACCCGGCGGTGTGCATCGATTGCAGCGCCTGCATACCGGCCTGTCCGGTCGGCGCCATTGTCGAGGAATTCGATCTGCCCGAAGCCGAGCGGCACTGGCTGGACATCAATGCGCGCGAGGTCGAGCGCAATCCGGTACTCAGCTCGCGTATGGCCCCGCTGCCGGGTGCCGACGCCCGGCGACGGGAACTGGGCTTCTGACATGAGCGTTGCCGGACAGCCGGGCCATCCGCTGAAGGTGGCCATCGTCGGTGCCGGGCCAGCGGGCTTCTACGCCGCCGAAGCCCTGCTCGCCTGCGGACTGGAGGTGGAGATCGACCTGCTGGAAAGGCTGCCGGTACCTTACGGTCTGGTGCGCTTCGGCGTGGCGCCGGACCACTTCAAGCTCAAGTCGGTGTCTGCGGTGTTCGCGCGCATCGCGCAGGATGCGCGGCTGCGCTGCTTCGGCAATGTCGCACTCGGCCGCGACGTGTCGGTACCCGAGCTCGGAGCGCTGTACCACGCCGTCGTCGTGGCGACCGGCACCGACAGCGACCGCCGGCTCGACATTCCGGGCGAATCGCTGCCCGGCGTGCACGCGGCACGCGATTTCGTGGGCTGGTACAACGGCCTGCCCGACTGCGCCGATCTCGATTTCGATCTGGATTGCGAAAGCGCGGTGGTGATCGGCCAGGGCAATGTGGCAATCGACGTGTGCCGCATCCTGGCCTCGCCAATCGAACGACTGCGCCGCACCGACATCGCCGGCCACGCACTGGACGCGCTTGCACGCTCGCGGCTGCGCCACATCCACCTGATCGGCCGACGCGGTCCGGCACAGGCGAAATGCACGCCGAAGGAATTGCGCGAACTGGGCACACTGCCGGACTGGCAGGTTGCGGTGCAAGCGACCGACCTGCAACTGAACCCGGCCAGCGAACAGGAACTGGCGCAACCCGCGAATGCCCAGGTGGCACGCAATCTGGATATCCTGCGCGACTTTGCCGCGCGTCCGGTACAGGACGGACGCCGCATCCACCTGCACTTCCTGCGCGCCCCGGTCGCGCTGTACGGAAACGAACGCGTGCGCTCGGTGGAACTGGCGGTTCAGACATTGACAGGAACGCCAGGGGCTCAGCAGGCACGGCCCACCGGCGAGCGCACGACGCTGGATGCCGGTCTGGTATTGCGCGCAGTCGGTTACCGCGGCACCACCCTTCCGGGTCTGCCCTTCGACCATGCACGCGGTACGCTGCCGCATCGCGACGGCCGCATCATTGGCGACGACGGGCAGTGGCTGTCCGGCTGGTACGCGAGCGGCTGGATCAAGCGCGGCCCCAGTGGCGTCATCGGCAGCAACCGCGCCGACAGTGCCGACACCGTGGCCGCACTGCTCGCCGACCGGCCTTGCCTGCAAGGGGCACGCTCCGGGCGCGACGGCCTGCATGCCCTGCTCGCCCGGCGACAGTGCAAGGTGGTTTCCGCCGACGGCTGGCAGGCCATCGAACAGGCCGAGTCCGAGCGCGGGCGCCAGCGCGACAAGCCCGCCGAGAAGTTCGTGCGCATCCCCGACATGCTCGCCACCGCAGACTCCGCATCGCGGCCGGAAACCGCTCGCACATGAACGGACCCGAACCGCGAGCGGGGCCGAAGTTGCCCATGAGCACGCCCTGACCGCGAGCGGAGCCGGGGTGTCGTGGGAGCGGGCTTGCCCGCGATTCAGCCTGGAACGAAGCCCGCGGCCCGCACACGCCCCATCGCGGCCAGAGGCCGCTCCCACAAAAGCTCGCCCAAGCCGCCATCGGAGCCGGGGTTGCACATGAGCACGCCCTGACCGCGAGCGGGGCCGAAGTTGCCCATGAGCACATCCTGACCGCGAGCGGAGCCGGGGTGTCGTGGGAGCGGGCTTGCCCGCGATGCGGCTTCAAACAAAGCCTGCGGTCCGCATCCGCCGCATCGCGGCCAGAGGCCGCTCCCACAAAAGCTCGCCCAAGCCGCCATCGGAGCCGGGGTTGCACATGAGCACGCCCTGACCGCGAGCGGAGCCGAAGTTGCCCATGAGCACACCCTGACCGCGAGCGGGGCCGGGGTG
>NZ_KB889967.1:2555429-3907959 GCF_000372885.1 Methyloversatilis thermotolerans | reverse complement strand
CCTGCGCGCTGGGGTGCTCGGCGATGTCCAGCCAGTGCTTGGAGACGTCGATGCCAAAGCACACTGCCTCGTTCTGACTTGTCACGATGGGATCCTCCAGACTAAGGTTCAAAAGGCTTGTCGGGATTCACCACAGCACTGGCTTGCAGGGGGATGGACGGTACCGCGGTCACGGTCCGATGGATTCCTGATCGGTGCTTGGGTGAGGGCGGGACATCTCTCCCACTGTCTGTACGTGCTTGCCGTCAGATCCGGACTGGGTCCCTCCGCCCGACAAGCTATTCCTACGCTTGCCACGGCAGAACATACAAGCGGGCTTGCCCGCGATGCGGCTTCAAACAAAGCCTGCGGTCCGCATCCGCCCCATCGCGGCCGCCGGCCGCTGCGACAGGCGTGCGCTACGCCACGATCGCGCGATGAATGTCAGCCGCCGTAGCGCTGGCGCGCCACCACCGCGAGGCCGCAGCCGACCGAGCCATACAGATCGCCCTCGACCGCGCGCGCCCGCGGAAAGCAGGCGGACAGCGCTCGACGCAGTGCGGGCACGCCGCTGGAGCCGCCAGTGAAGAACAGGGTATCCACCTCATCGCCCCGGATACCGGCCTGCTGCACGCACTGACGCGCCGCATCGCACACGCGGGCGACTTCGCCATCGATGGCGACTTCGAACTGCGCGCGCGGAATCTGCACGACGAGTCCCTCCTCGGCGACATCCATGTCCAGCGGCACGAGTCCGGCATCCGACAGCGCGATCTTCGCCGCCTCCGCACGCATGGCCAGGTGATGCCCGCTGCGCTCGCGCAGCACGCGCAACAGGCGGCCGAAGCGCCGCCCGTCGACCACGTCACGCGCCATGTCCTGCAGACCGGGCAACACATCCCGACGATAGGCGAGATGGATGGTGTGCCAGGTGGCCAGGTTGAAGTAGGTACTGTTGGGCAGCACGGCGCCACTCGTCAGCACGCCACCCATGCCCAGTTCCGGCATGACGGCGGACAGGGACAGGCGCTTGTCGAAATCGGTGCCGCCGATATGCACGCCGGTATTGCCCAGCAGGTCGGCGCTGCGATCGGCATGGTCGCGCCGCTCGGGAGACAGACGCACCAGCGAAAAATCGGAGGTGCCGCCCCCGATGTCGATCACCAGTACCAGCGATTCGCGGTCCACCTGCTGTTCGAAGGCGTGGGCGGCGGCGATCGGTTCGAACTGGAAGCTCACCTCCCCGAACCCGGCCCTGCGCACGATGTCGGCGAGCGTGCTTTCGGCCAGCGCATCCGCCTCGCCATCGTCATCGACGAAGCGGACCGGCCGTCCGACAACCACCTGGTCGAAACGCCGCTGCGCCGCGCTTTCCGCCCTCGCCTTCAGTTCGCGGATGAAGCCGCCTATCAGGTCGCGAAAAGCCAGATGGCGCCCGCCGATATCCGTGCCCGCATCCATCAGACTGCTGCCGAGCAGGCTCTTCATTGCCCGCATCAGGCGTCCCTCGTAGCCCTCTAGATACTCGGCGAGTGCGGCGCGGCCGACCGCGGTGCTGTCCTCGTCGAGATTGAAGAACACGGCTGACGGCAGCGTCGCCTTGCCATCTTCCAGCGGAAGCAGGCGCAGGGCGTCATCGTCGTGGATGGCGGCAGTCGAATTCGAGGTGCCGAAGTCGAGGCCGAGGGCGGAAGAGGTCATGACGGGGCGAGGTCGCGCGGGCGACCGGACGAACGGCCGGCGAGCGTAAGCGCTCGTCGCCACCGGCGCAAGCGCACGGATGTTTCAGCGATACCGCAGGAACACGCCTTGCATTAACCTTGCCCCCTGGCCTGCCGATAACCGGCATGGCGCCGCAGTATTTCCTCCTGTACGCAAGGGCTTGATCAAAGGATGGCACTGGACCTCATCAAGGCCACCGCGCTGATTCTGGCGCTGGGGATGCTTCAGGGCTTCAATTCGCGTCTGTGGCACAGCCGGCCGCGGATCCGCGCCGTATCGTCCGGCCTCATCTTCGGCCTGCTCGGCATCCTCTGCATGATGATGCCGATCACACTGGCGCCCGGTGTCATTTTCGACGGACGTTCGGTGGTGCTGTCCATGGCGGGCGTTTTCGGCGGACCGCTGCCGGCACTCATCGCCGCGGCCATGAACATGGCCTACCGGCTGTCCATCGGCGGCCCCGGAGCGTGGATCGGCGTGTCGGTCATCGCGATGTCGACACTGGCCGGACTGTCCCTGCGCCATCTGATGCGCAGCGGCAGGGTGCGCGCCGGCTTCGCCGCCTTCCTCGTCCTGGGTGTCGTGGTACATGTGCTGGCGCTGCTGCTGTTCCAGCTCTTTCCGGCGCCCTACGCGCAGCGCATACAGGACGAACTGTTCTGGATCTATCTGCTGACCCTGGTACCGGCAACCGTCTTGCTCGGCATGTTGCTGCTCGATTTCGACCGCCGCCGACGCGTGGAGGACGCGCTGCGTGCCAGTGAAGCGCGACTGGGCGCCATCACCGATGCCATTCCCGACGTGCTGATGGTTGTCGACGAAGACGGCTGCTATCGCAAGGTACACGCGCCTGCCGACAGCGCACTGGCGGACAGCGGGCCGAAAGTGCTGGAAGGACGACACGTACCCGACGTACTGCCGCCGGACATCGCCCGTGCCTTCATGGATTTCATCCGTCGCACGCTGGACAGCCCGAGCACCCAGGTGCTCGAGTATGTGCGCGACACGCCCCACGGACCGCGTGTATTCGAGGCGCGCGCACGCGCGCTCGAAGCGCCGTTCGAAGGCAGGCGGGCGGCAGTGGTCCTGTTGCGCGACATCACCAACCGGGTCGAACTGGAGGAGGAAAGACGCATCGCCGCCATCGCCTTCGAATCGCAGCAGGGCATGATGATCACCGACGCACACAGCGTCATCCTGCGTGTGAACAAGGCATTCACCGGCATCACCGGCTTTCCGCCCGAAGAGGCCATAGGCCAGAGCACCCGGCTGCTGTCATCCGGACGCCATGACCACGCTTTCTATCGGGCGATGTGGGCGGCACTCCACACGCAGGGCGCCTGGGAAGGCGAAATATGGAACCGCCGGCGCAACGGCGAGGTGTTCCCGGAACGCCTGTCCATCAGCGCGGTGCGCAATGCGCAGGGACTGATCACGCACTTCGTCGCCGCCTTCACCGACATCACCTTCAGCAAGGCGGCCGAGGATGAAATCCGCCGCCTCGCCTTCTTCGATCCGCTCACCGGCCTGCCCAACCGCCGCCTGCTGTCCGACCGCCTGGGCCAGGCCATGGCACACAGCGCACGCAACAACCAGCACGGCGCGCTGATGTTCATCGATCTCGACGATTTCAAGAACGTGAACGATCTGCTCGGCCATCACAACGGCGACCTGCTGCTGCAGAAGGCGGCCGGCCGGCTGCGCGACCTGGTGCGCGAAAGCGATACGGTTGCGCGCTTCGGTGGCGACGAGTTCGTGGTGCTGCTGACCGAACTTCCGGACAACGCAGGGGACGCCGCCCAGCACGCCGAGCGCATCGCCTCGGCCATGCTGACGGCACTGAACCGGCCCTATGTTCTGGACGGACAGACCCGACAGATCGGCGCCAGCATCGGCATCGCGATGTTCAGCGGCAATGGTCTGTCGATCGACGAAATGCTGCGTCGTGCCGATCTGTCGATGTACGAATCAAAGCAGGCTGGCAAGAACACACTGCTGTTCTTCGATCCGGTGATGCAGGAAACGGTGACAGCCCGGTTGCGCCTGGAGGACGAAATCAGGGCCGGCCTCGCCGGAAAGCAGTTCGTCGTGTATTACCAGCCGCAGATCGAGAACGGGCGCGGCATCGCGTCGGCCGAGGCACTGGTGCGCTGGGAACACCCCGAACGCGGACAGATCCCGCCCGGCCAGTTCATCCCGGTGGCCGAACGCGCCGGCCTGATGCCGGCCCTGGGCCGTCTGGTGATGGAGGAGGCACTGCAGCAGCTCGCGCGCTGGTCGCGCGAACCGCACATGGCCCACCTGTCGATGTCCATCAACATCAGTGCCGCCCAGCTCTATCAGGACGATTTCGCCGATCAGGTGCTGGGCGCCCTGCAGCACAGCGGCGCACCGGCGCACCGTATCGTGCTGGAACTGACCGAGTCCATCCTGCTGGGCGACGTCGACGGCGCGATCGCGGTCATGCAGCGGCTGCGTGGACACGGCCTGCGCTTCTCCATCGACGACTTCGGCACGGGGTACTCCTCGCTGGGCTATCTGCAGAAGCTGCCGATCAACGAACTCAAGATAGACCGCAGCTTCGTGCAGTCGCTGGATGGTGGCGAGCGCAGCGCCGCCATCGTGCGCGCGGTGGTCGCGCTGGCTTCGGCGCTGCAACTGAAGGTGATCGCGGAAGGTGTGGAAAGCGAAGCGCAGCGCAGCGCTCTGGTCGGCTACGGCTGCACCTGCTTCCAGGGCTGGCTGTTCGGCCGGGCGCTGCCGCCGGAGGATTTCGAGACCCTGATAGGCCAGGCCGTCGGCGCATGAAGGTCGTGCGCGGCGCACCGGGATGTCGAAACCGTGCGCCGTCATCCGTCGTACCGGACATGCCGCGTCCGCGGCGCGAACCCGTTACCGGAGAATCCCGATGAACGATACCCACTTCCCGCCCCGGCCCGACGCCCTGCACACCGTGACGCCCCACATCGTCTGCAGCGAAGCCTCGGCGGCAATCGACTTCTACCGGCGCGCATTCGGTGCGATCGAACTGATGCGCCTGCCCGGCGCCGAAGGCAGAATCCTGCATGCCCAGGTGCGCATCGGCGATTCGGTCGTGATGCTGGTCGACGCACAGCCCGAGTGGTGCGTGTGCGACCCGAACACCCTGGGCGGCAGCCCGGTCGTGCTGCACCTGCAGGTCGAGGACGTCGACGCCTGGTACGCGCGTGCAGTGACCGCCGGTGCCGCTCCCCTGATGGCGCCGGAGGACATGTTCTGGGGCGACCGCTATGCCCGGGTGCGCGATCCGAACGGCCATGAGTGGGCGATCGCCACGCGCGTGCGCGAGGTGCCGCCGGAAGAACTGCTCGCCCGCGCGGCCACTCTCCGACCCGACTGCAACAGCAAGGAGAACTGAATGCCTCACATGCTGCTCATCATCGAACCGGTCGGCCAGCGTGCCACCCGCAGTGAAGCCGAAGGCCGCGATCTGTATGCACAGATGATGGCCTTCGGCGAAGGCCTGGCCGCGCAGGGACTGCTCATGGGTTCGCAATCCCTGAGCACGGTAGCCACCCGGCTCAGCGAACGCAACGGGCGGACCGAAATCGTCGATGGTCCGTTCGCCGAAGCCAAGGAACTGGTCGGCGGCTATTTCATCCTCGACACCGAGGACAGGCAACAGGCGCTGGCGATCGCGGCACGCTGTCCGGCGGTTTCCTGGGCCACGGTGGAAGTGCGCCACTTCGCTCCCTGCTTCGAGGGCTAGCCGCGCTCCGGGTGACGGCAAGCGCCGGCATGCCGGCACTGTCGATCCGGCACCCGGCCGCGCGTCGTGCACGGAACGGCGCAACCCGCGCCACACCGGGAGACAGAAGATGCGATACATGATCATCGTCAAAGCCACCACCGACAGCGAAGCGGGGGCCATGCCGGAGGAAGCGCTGCTGGCCGCGATGGCTGGCTATCACGAAGAGCTGGCCCGCGCCGGCGCCCTGCTCGATGCCAACGGACTGCAACCGAGCAGCCGCGGCTGGCGCATCCTTTACCGCGGGACGCAGCGCAGCGTGATCGACGGTCCGTTCGCGGAAACCCGTGAAATGATCGCCGGCTACACGCTGATCCAGGTGGCGTCGCGGGAGGAGGCGCTGGAATGGAGCCGGCGCTTCCCCAATCCCGCGGGCGCAGGCAATGACACCGAAATCGAGGTGAGGCAGGTGTTCGAACTGGACGACTTCGAACCTTCAGGGTCGATGGACCGCTTCCGCGCGCTCGACGCCGGGACGCGCTGAGCATGGCGGCCGGCGGCGACCTGCATCGTACGCTGGACGCAGTCTGGCGCATCGAATCGGCGCGCATCATCGGTGCACTGACGCGGCTGGTGCGCGATGTCGGCATTGCCGAGGAACTGGCCCAGGACGCCCTGGTCGTCGCGCTCGAACAGTGGCCAGTGAAGGGCGTGCCGGACAACCCGGGCGCCTGGCTCACCACCACCGCGCGCAACCGGGCTCTGGACCTGCTGCGTCATCGCGGCATGCAGGCCGCCAAGGCGGATGCGCTGACCTGGGAAATCGAGACGCAGATGCAGGACGGCGCGCCGCCGCCACCGGACGCCGGCTTCGACAATCCGCTCGGCGACGATGTGCTGCGCCTGATATTCATCACCTGCCACCCGGTGCTGTCGGTGGACGCCCAGGTCGCACTCACGCTCAAGCTGGTGGCCGGCCTGTCCACGCCGGACATCGCGCGCGCTTTCCTCGTGCCGGAGGCCACGCTGGCGCAGCGCATCGTGCGCGCCAAGCGCACGCTGACCGAGGCGCGCGTGCCCTTCGACCTGCCGGATGCGGCGGAACTGGGTCGCCGGCTCGACGCGGTGCTCAAGGTGATCTACCTCATTTTCAACGAGGGCTATGCGGCCACCGCCGGCGAGGACTGGATGCGTCCGGCCCTGTGCGAAGAAGCGCTGCGGCTGGGACGCGTGCTGGCCGAACTGGCGCCCGCGGCAGCCGAAGTGCACGGTCTCGTGGCGCTGATGGAAATCCAGGCCTCGCGCCTGCATGCGCGCACCGATGCGCACGGCAATCCGGTACTGCTGCTGGAGCAGAACCGCAGCCGCTGGGACCGCTTGCTGATACGGCGAGGCCTGGCGGCGCTGGAACGCGCCGCGGCGCTCGGCGGCTTCGGTCCCTATGCACTGCAGGCGGCGATCGCCGCCTGCCACGCGCGCGCGGCACGCGCCGAGGATACTGACTGGGCGCGCATCGCCGCACTGTATGACGCGCTGTCCCAGGTGGCGCCCTCACCGGTGGTGGAACTGAACCGCGCGGTCGCCGTCGGCATGGCCTTCGGCCCGCAGGCAGGTCTGGACATTGCCGACGCACTGCGCGACGAACCGGCGCTGAAGCACTATGCGCTGCTGCCGGCGGTACGCGGCGAACTGCTGGCACGGCTGGGCCGCCATGCGGAAGCGAGCGCTGCCTTCCGCGACGCCGCTGCACTGACACGGAACGCGCGCGAACGCGCACTGATGGAGGACAGGACACGCGCCGAGGGCAGCAAGACCTGACGTCGCATGGACCGGGCAAAAGAACGGCGGCGACCCGCAGGCCGCCGCCATCAACTCACAGCGCATCGCTGTGGAGGAGGAAGAGGCTCGCAGTGTGGCAGCGGATCGCTACGCCACCGTGTCAGCGACGGACAGACCCGCCCGGCCTCACCCGGGAAGAAGCGGAAAGCCGTTCAGGTGAAGACTCAGGTGAAAAAATAGCGCGTGACATGGAAGAACACCGGTGCCGCGAAACTGACCGAATCCATGCGGTCCATCATGCCGCCGTGGCCGTGGATCATGCTGCCCCAGTCCTTGGCACCCAGGCTGCGCTTCACCGCCGACAGCACCAGTCCGCCGAGAAAGCCCATCGCGACGATGACTGCGGACATGGCGGCCGCCTGCGCGGGCGTAAACGGCGTGATCCACCACATGGCGGCACCGATGGCCGTGGCCGACAGCGCACCGCCGATCAGCCCCTCCACCGTCTTCGACGGACTGACTGCCGGCGCCACCTTGCGCCGGCCGAACAGCTTGCCGAACACGTACTGCAGCACATCGGACAACTGCACCACCAGCAGCAGGTAGAACAGCAGCAGCGCATTGCGTCCCTCGTAGCCCGGTATGTCGAGCAAGAGCAGCGCCGGCACATGGCTGATGCAGTAGATCGTCAGCATGACGCCCCACTGAATCTTCGCCGCGCGTTCGAGAAAGTGTTCCGTGTCCTGCGCCAGCACCGACAGAGAAGGCAGCAGCAGAAAACCATAGACCGGGATCAGTATCGAGAACAGCGCATACCACTGGTCCGCGATCAGGGCGTACTGCAGCGGCAGCACGATGAAGAAGGACACCGACAGCGCGCGATGGTCGCCCGGCCGGGTGGGCGTGAGCGTCATGAACTCGCGCAGCGCGCACCAGGATATGAGCGCGAACATGAGCAGGGTGGCCGTGCGGCCGAGCACGAAGGCCACCGCGAAAACGCCCACCATGACCCACCACGCCTTGATGCGTGCATTCAGGTTGTCCACCACGGCGCGGGCGGACTCGCTGCCGGCGCGACGCGCCAGCGTCCAGCCCACCAGCGAGGACAGCAGCAGCACGGCAACGATGCCGCCCATGAGCCCGTTGAAGGTGTCCTGCGCACTCATGCGAGCTCCGTCACTGCGCGCCGTGCGCGCTCAAGGAAATCGGCCCGGGTTTCACCGGCGATGCGGGCAAGCGGCGCACCGAAGCGCACGGTACAGATGAGCGGCACCGGAAACACGCTGCCCTTGGGCATGCAGCGGTGCAGGTTCTCGAGATAGACCGGCACCAGTTCGACATCGGGAAAGCGCTCGGCCAGGTGAAACAAGCCGGCCTTGAACGGCGCCGGCAGCGCTTGCAGGTTGCGCGTCCCTTCCGGGAACAGGATGAGCGAATCGCCTGCGTCCAGCGCTTCAGCCAGCGGCGCCAGAGGGTCTTTCGTCGCCTCGCTGCGCTGGCGCTCGATGAATACGGCGTTCAGCCCGCGCACCGCGATGCAGCGGCGCACCGGATCGGCATTCCAGTAATCGGCCGCGGCCACCGGCCGGGTACGTCGGCGCAGCGCGCGCGGCAAGGCCGACCACAGCGCCAGGGTGTCGATATGGCTGGAATGGTTGGCGAAATAGATGCGCTGTGCAGCCGTCGGCACGCTGCCCATCCAGCGCGGCGCAGCGCCGACCAGCGCGCGGGTGAGACCGATCAGCAGCGCGGAAATCAGCATGCGCGCTCCGCGTCCTGCAACTGGCGTGCGATGTCGCGCGTGCGGGTGACGCAGGTGAGTGCCGAACCGAGCGCGATCGTCACGCAGGCAACCTTCAAGGACCACAGACTTCCCGCCCATACCTGTTCTCCGGCGCCGATCAGGCAGGCGCCTGTCATGACCGCCATGCGGTGCTGCTTGGCCATCGGACCGCGAAAGCTCTGCGCCAGACCGAGCGCGCCGCCCGCCAGCCGGACATAGGCGGTCAGCGCGGCCGCCAGGGCGCCGGACCAGCCCCAGGCCGGCATGCCGGACGCGTATCCCAGTGCCACGATGAACAGCGAATCTGCGATGCGATCCGGGAATTCGTTGTACAGCGCACCGAGCGGCGATTTCCTGCCGCCCTCGACCGCTACCATGCCATCGAGCAGATTGCACACCAGGCGCCCCTGAATGGCCAGCGCGCAGCCGACCAGGCCGACCAGCGTGGGCCAGCGCAGCAAAAGCAGCGCGCCGACCACCGCGAACACGATGCTGAACACGGAAATCTGGTTGGGCGTTACCCGGGTGCGTGCCAGCCATGCCGCCGCATGCTGCGCCCAGCCGGCGGAGCGGGCGGCGATCGGGCGGCGGTTGCCCGGGCGCGGCGATGCGGGCTCCGGACGACGGTCGCGATCAGTCATCGGAACACCCCGTCTGCACCATGACGCTCACGCTCGTCCGCACCGGCGTGCGACGGACCGGTTGCACAGGCCCGCCTTCGCGGACGTCCACCGGCGCGAACGGCGCAGGCCGCATGCCCTGATCCGCTGACGCTCATGATCCATCGCCCGATTTCACGATTCATCTTGCCGGCCTCCGATGCACACTGTCACGACGCCAATGAACCCGATACATGCCTGTTTGCGCCCGGCCGGAAGAAACCGCCCGCCGCGTCAGATCAGCGGGCGATCTTCCAGCTCGCGGGCCTCATAGTCGGCCAGCGACTGCAAGGACGCCAGCGCACCCAGCGTCAGGCGACCACGTTCCAGATGGAGCATCTTCATCGCATGCAGACGCCTGAGTGTGCGGTTGGTATGCACCAGAGACAGCCCCAGCGCGTCTGCCACATGATGCTGGGTGAGCGGAAAAGGCACGCTGTCGCCATCCGCCAGACCCAGCGCGCGCACCCGCTTGAACAGGTGTATGAGCAGCATCGCCACCCGCTCCAGTGCGCTGCGACGCCCCACGCTCACCAGATTGTCGTCGACCAGCAACTTTTCATGCGCACACAGCCAGGTGACATCGAAACCCAGTTCAGGATGGGCGCGGAACAACGGCCACAGCGCGTCACCCGGAAAAACGCACAGGGTCACATCGGTCAATGCCTCCACGCCGGTGCGCTCGACATCGAGAAGATTGCCCTGCAAGCCGATGAAATCGCCGGGCAGCAGGAAATTCAGTATCTGCCGGCGCCCGTCGGCAAGCGTCTGATAACGGAATGCCCAGCCAGTCAGCAGGGTATAGAGTTCGCTGCGCTTGTCGCCCTGCCGGAGCACGGGCGCCTGGGCCGGAACACTTCGCTCGCGAACCTTCATGCCTTGAATGAAATCGCGTTGCTCCGGCGTTACCGAAGCGAAGGCGGGCAAGGCGCGAAGCGGGCATTGGTTACAGGCGATTTCAGACTTCATGGCGGTGGGCGGGCAGACCGGACGCATCCCGGCGACCGCATGATGCCATCGCTGAGCCGCCGGATCACATTTCGCGCCGCATATGTCATTTGATATTGCGGTAAAGCCGCTCGGCTCACTACAGTGGGAAACCGTCAGCCGGAGTCTCGCCTTGATCCCTTACCAACTTGTCTATGTCAGCAAGCTCGCGCCGGATGCCCCGTTCGAGTGCATTCCGGACATCGTCCGGTCGGCAGGATAAAGAATCCGCAGCGCGGATTGACCGGCATGCTCCTCTTCGACGGACGTCGCATCTGTCAGTATCTCGAAGGCCGTCGTACGGACGTCGTTGTCATGGGAGGGCTGATCGAAACCGACCGCCGCCACACCGGATTCCGCGTACTGCACGAAGGCGAACTTGCGGGATCCCGCCTGTTCTCCCGCTGGAGCATGGGCTATGCGCCGATACAGAACGCCGATCTGGACAGGCTGGCCTCCTGCTCAGGCCCGGCCGTGGTCGACGAGTTGATACGCCGGCTGCCTTCGTTCTATGTCGCACCTTGACGGGCGAGACGGGATCTCCGTCGCTGCGCACGACCGGGTCGGGCGGTTCCGTCCCCGATGCCGCGCTGCCGAAGGCGTGCGGCATCCGCTCATCCGGTCACCGCGGCCGGTGCGCCATGCGCATTGGCGCCGTCGTCGCCCTCACTCGCCAGCCACCAGATGAGCGGAATCAGGCCGATCACCGTGAAGGCGATGAGCTGCCACCAGCCGCTGCGGCCGGTATCGTGCAGCCGCCGCGCCGCGGCCGCGATCGTGGGCAGCAGCAGCGCGAGATTCACCAGCAGGGGCAGCGTCCCCGAACCGTCCACGATGCCGCTGCCCCAGCCGACCAGCACCGTGAACAGGTAGAACCACCAGTATTCGGCGCGCGTGGCACGCCCGTTGAAATCCGCGTACTTGCGCAGGCAGGTGGTGATCGCATCGCCGAAGCTCATCATCGGCCGCTCGTCGCGCCCTGGCTGGCTCGCCGCAGGTGGCGCGACCGGCGGAGACGCGGCGAATGGATCGAGGCTGGCGCCGCATGCCGCGCAGAACTTCGCGCCCGTCTGGTTCTCATGTCCGCACTTCTGGCAATTCATCGCATCCTCCCGAGGCAGTCTTTTCCGATCCGGGGTACGCCCTCGCGCGGCCGGACCCTTTGCGTGAAGCATGTACAGGACCTGCTGGCTGCACATGACGGGCGCAAAGTATAGGACTTCGGAATGATGCCGGAGCAGGCGGCATTGCGCATCGCCAGAAAGAAGAAAGGCGACATCGGGCTGCGAACCCGATGTCGCCGGGGCAAGCACAGGCCGCGCGGGCGGATCAGGCGCGCCGGCGCGCCAGTCCGACCAGCCCGAGGCCGGCCAGCAGCAGCGCGTAGGCATGCGGTTCCGGCACCACGGTGACGCTGGACGGCAGTACCGCGGGCAGCAGGGCGTCACCGAAGGCGTCGCCCAGCGCATTGACGCCCAGCGACAGTCCGCTTACGCCTTGCGCGAGTGCCTTGAAGCTCAGCGTGACCAGCGTGAAACTGTCCGGCTGCAGCAGCGCGAGGTCGTCCGGGGTGTCGAAGGACAGCTCATAGAGGTTGAGCGAACCGAAACCCGAGGACGACACCGTGAACAGGCTGCCCAGTTCGAGCACATCCAGCCCGTTGCCGAAACTCACGCCGAACAGGCGCACGACCGATGGATCGAAGCCCAGATCCAGATCATAGGTGCCGATCGCCAGCGAGCCGTCCAGCCCGGACACGACCAGATCGACGGTGAAGGTGTCGCCGACGCCGACCACCGTTGCCGACGGCAGCACGGACAGCGATTGCGCGTGCGCGAAGCCGGACAGCAGCGACGCGGAAAGCAGCAGGGTGCGAAGGAATTTCATGGAGGTCCTCTGTCTGGAGATGAAAGATCGATGATTCACTTGGTGGCGCAGCGGGCACGCGAGCACAGCGCTGTGATGCGGCGCGTGTCGAGCGCGGTGATGCGCCCGTCGCGATCCACGTCGGCCTTGTCGTACGGGCCGGTCGCCGGCTGGTTCAGGCGCTTGCTCACCAGGGAAATGTCGGCGCTGTCGACCGAGCCGTCGCCATTCACGTCGCCCAGTTTCACGACATCGCTCACCAGCGCGGGCGTACTGGACGGCGGCACGCGACCCTGATTGAGCTGTTCGAAGGCATAGCCCAGGGCGATCAGCTTCGCCTCGCCGAAGGCGCGGCCGGCGAAGGAAATGCCGGACGGGATGGGTACGCCATTCGATTCGACGAAGCCCAGCGGCACGACGATGGACGGATAGCCGGCGCGCGCCCAGGTGCCGGCGCTGCCGCTGCCGGAATAGACGATGGCGTCGTAGTCGTCCTCGGTACCCTCGATGCCGTCCGGCCCGTTCAGCGCCCCGTTGATGATGCCGCGCGAACGTTCGTAGCCCAGGTCACGATTGGCGATATAGGTCGCCGTGTCGGCGCTGTCCGGACTGATGTCGAGCGCATTGGAAGCGATGAACGAAGTCTGGCCGTACTTCAGCGCGATGCCGGCATTCGCCTGGTTGAAGGCGATAAGATCGGCCAGGGACTGGATGGGAAAGGTGTCCGGCAGCGTATCCAGATAGGCATTCACGTCGCGCTTCTGGCCGTAGTTCAGGATGCCCGGCACGCCGATGGAGGCCAGCGCCGGAATCTGGTCCACCGTGGCGCCGGCCGCCCGCATCTTCGCGATGGCCGCATTCATCAGATCGGCCCGGTTGTTCGGGAAGGGCGGCACCGCGAGACGCGCGCCCTGCAGCGCGTTCTTGTCGAGGAAGGGCGTGTAGTCGCTGAGGCATTTGCCTTCATCCAGGCAGGCTTCGGTCGCCGGATCGTTCGGGTCGTACCCGGCGATCACGCCGAGCACGATGGCGGCATCGGTCACCGTGCGGGTCATCGGACCCGCCGTGTCCTGATCCGCGGTGATCGGGATGATGCCGTCGCGGCTGACCAGACCCACGGTAGGCTTGATGCCGACGATGCCATTGGCGTTGGACGGGCTCAGGATGGAACCGGAGGTTTCGGTGCCTATTGTCACCGCCGCCAGATTGGCCGCCGTGGCGATGCCCGAGCCGGAACTCGATCCGCTGGGGCTGAGCCGCGGCCGGCCGTCACCCCCCGGCAGCGGCACCGGATCATAGGGATTGAAACCGTAGCCGCCGAGCGAGCTGTAACCGGCCGGCATGCCGCTGGTGACGAAGTTCGCGAATTCGGTGAGCGTGAGCTTTCCGAGAATGACCGCCCCGGCCGCGCGCAACTTGCGCGTGATGAAGGCGTCGTCGAACGGAATGGAGCCGGCCATGCCCACCGCACCGCCGGTGGTCGGCATGTCTCCGGTGTCGATGATGTCTTTCAGCCCCACCGGAATGCCGTGCAGCGGTCCCACCGGCCGCCCTGGCGCGAAGCGCAGCGCATCCAGCGTATTGGCCTCGGACACCGCCTGCGGATTGACATGCAGATAGGCATTCAGCGCCGGACCGGCGTCGTCGTAAGCGGCGATCCGCGCCAGGTACATCTTCACCAACTGTTCCGACGACAGCAGGCCCGACTGCATGGCGGCCTGCATCTGCGGCACCGTGGCTTCGAGCAAGCTGAACTGCGTCGGCGTGCTCTGCGCGATCGCCTGCGACGCGGCCACGCCCGACAGCGCGGCAAACATACAGGCGACAACCCTCTTCATTTTCATGGACGACCTTTCGTGCGAATGAGTTGGAAACGGCGAAAAAGTCTTCTGACACCGGCCGCTTGACCGGGCCTGCCGCCCAACGCACGAAGCGTTCCACAACAAACTTACAAAGAGGATTTATTCAAAATCATATGGATGCGATCATTTTTTGACTCTATCCAGTTGCTTTGGAAAGACTTCGTTATGCAATGCAATCTTTGCACCGGCAAGGGGCGCAGGCGGGATGCATTCCCGACGTGGTGCAGGCACCATGAAACTGCCCGGCAACGGTGCGGCTCGACATGACAGGCGCGGATGCGCGCAGCCGACTCAAGCACGGAAAGGCCTGATCGCGCCGAAGCCGATGAGCAGCCAGAAGAACGCCGACATCGCGTAGGGCGCCACCATGGTGAGCAGCACGATGTCGCGCCAGATATCCTGATCGTCGGGCAGGGTCAGCCCGTGTGCGCGGACCGCCGCGTCCTGGTAGAACGCGACAAGGGTGGAAATGCGGAATTCGGCAAGCAGGAAAAGCATGGACAGCCCAAAGCCGCCGCCGGCCAGCAGCAGGCGTTGTCCGGCGTGCTCGACGAAGGCGCTGCCGCCATGCGAGAAAGGAAATGCCATCAGCGCACCGAGCACGGCAGTGAATACCGTGAACATGGCGAAGCGCATGGTGCCGTAGTGGCGCGCGGTCTCGCTGGTCAGACGCGCACGTTCGAGTCTTTCCTGCTCGGGGCAGTCCTTGCACATGGTTCGCTGTGTCCGTTCCGGTTTCGCTGCACAATACCGCAGGCATGCGCCGGCTGCGAACCGGGCCGGGCATGTCTATTGCCCGCGCGGTGCCGAATGTCCAGAATTCCGCCATTGCCCGGAGCTCATGCCTTGATTCCCTATCAACTCATCTACACCAGCACGCTCGCTCCACATATCTCACCTTCCTGCGTGGTGGACATCATGCTGGCCTCCCGGCAGAAGAATCCCGAGCGCGGACTGACCGGTCTGCTGCTGTTCGACGGACGGCACTTCTGCCAGTACCTCGAAGGGACGCGCACCAACGTGGTCGTGATGTGCGGCCTCATCGAAACCGACCCCCGACACAGCAACTTCACCGTGCTGCATGAAGGACCTCTGCTCGGCGAGCGACTGTTCGCGGACTGGAGCATGGCCTACGCCCCGACCGACGGTTCGGTATTTTCCAGCTTTGCCGGCCTCACCGGCCCTGCCGCAGTCGACCATCTGAAAAGTCTGCAAGCCGCCCTGGAAATCGAGGCCTGAACGGTTTGACGACACGGGCATGAACCGATGTTGCAGCGCCACAATCTGCGGCGCATGATGCGGGCATCCCTGGTCATGCTCGAGGCGAGCCATGCGCATCCACGTCCGCGTCCTGTATCTCTTCCTGCTGCATGCGGCAACGGCATTCGCCGATGCGCCTCCGGCCCTGCAACTCGAACCGCGCTTCAGCGTATCCGGACTTTCATCCGGTGCCGCGATGGCGGTGCAGATCGGCGTGGCGCATTCGTCCCGCGTGAGTGGCATCGGCATCGTCGCCGGGCCGCCCTATCTGTGCGCCCAGGGCTTCGTCACCACCGCCGTGAATGACTGCCTGCTGCTGGGCAGAAGCTGGTGGCAGAAGGTATTCGGCGGATGGTTCTCGCCACTGAGCGAAAGCGGCGAAAAGAACATCAACGTCAACGACCTGATCGCCGACACCCGAGAACTGGCGGACGCCGGGCGCATCGACCCGCTGCAAGGTCTGTCCGGCATGCGCGTGTGGGAGTACCGTGGCGAATCGGACACCGTGGTCGGCAGCAAGGCATCGTGGGCGCAGCGTGCCTGGTTCGAGAAGCTGGGCGCCGAATTCCACCGCGAAGCGCCGCGCGCCACGCCCCATACCATGCCCACGGCGGACAGCGACCTCGGCGGCTGCGACGTGAATGCCCCCGGTTATCGCCCCGATCCCGATTACGTGAGCAGTTGTGGCTTCGACGCCGCCGGAACGCTGCTGCGCTGGCTGCGCAAGCGCGACCAGGCGCAGCCGGAGGCGCCGCGCGGCCGCTGGTATGCGCTCGATCAGGGACAGTACATTCCCGACCTCGGCCGCGTCACCGACCCGGCGCAGAAGCGCCGGATGACCGGGCTGGAAGCCCAGGCGCGGGTATTCGTACCCGATGTCTGCCGGCAGGAAACCTGCCAGGTGCACGTCGCGCTGCATGGCTGCGTACAGGGCGAGAAACGCAAGGACTACGACACCTGGGTCGAACGCAGCGGCTACACACGCTGGGCCGGCCCGCTGCGCCTCGTACTGCTGTTCCCGCGCGTCACCGCGATCAAGCCGGGCGAGGCGGGTGCCTGGAGCAACGTATCCAATCCCATGGGGTGCTGGGACTGGTGGGGCTACTCCACGCCACAGCCCTATTACCGCATGCTCGATTACGCCACGCGGCAGGCGCCCCAGATCCGCACCATCACGAATATGGTGGACGCGCTTGGCGCGCAGCCCTAGACGCGACATCGCGGCCGGCATGCGCCGCATCGCGACCTGGGGGTCGCTCCTACGGGAGCACACCCAGACCAAGAACGGAGCCGGCGTGTCGTAGGAGCGAGCCCCGCTCGCGACCCTACCCTCGAACAGAGCCGCCGGCCCGCACACGCCACGTCGCGACCTGGGGGTCGCTCCTACGGGAGCACACCCAGACCAAGAACGGAGCCGGGGTGTCGTAGGAGCGAGCCCCGCTCGCGACCCCACCCCCGAACAAAGCCCGCGGCCTGCACACGCCGCGATCGCGGGGTGCGTCGTCACGGCTCCGGCGTATCGGTGTCCTGGCCGCCCCGGCTCAGTTCCACGCGGGCCTGCGCGGCCAGGCTTTCGTAGCGCTGCCGGAAGGTTTCCAGCGTGTCCTCTTCCAGTTCCTCGAGGTCGAGCAGGGCGTTGTGCGCACCGCGCGTGGCGCGTATGAGCTCGTCGAGCTTGATCTGTATCGCTTCGGTATCGCGGTTCTGCGTGTTCTGGATCAGGAACACCATCAGGAAGGTGACGATGGTCGTGCCGGTATTGATCACCAGTTGCCAGGTATCGCTGAAGTCGAACAGAGGGCCGGTGATGACCCACACGGCGATCACGCCCACGGCGAGCACGAACACGCGCGGGCGGCCACAGAAGCGGGAAGCGGATTTGGCGAAGCGCGCATACCAGGTGATGTCGGTCATGCCTTGATGTCCGGTCGGGTGGGGCGAAGTGTGCAGGCGATGGTCATGGCGACGGACCGGTCGCGTCGATCTCCAGTTCGCGTTCCAGCTCTGCGTGCCGGCGCGACTTGATTTCGCTGCGGCTGAAGAAGTGACCGTCCGGCCAGGTCAGGCCGGCGCTGACCGCCCTCGCCTTCAGCGCAGCGATATCGCGCACGCGCCGGTATGCCCAAAGGCGCCAGCGCGGCACCATGACGGCCCACCACAGCCAGGCGAGCACGAAGCTCGCGGCAAACACCGGCAGCACCATCCACTTGCTGTGGTCCGGCAACAGACCGCGATCAAAAAGCTGGCCGAACAGCCAGAGCGGCGCGCACAGCAGTGCCAGCACCGGCAGGTTCACCCACAGCGTGCCGAGCCAGATGGCGCGCGACACCGATATCGGCCCGATTGCCCGCTTCATGCGCCGGGTTCGGTCAGTGTCCCAGCTTGCGGCAGAAGCAATAGACGAACTTCTGTTCGCTGCCGCCCGGAGTACGGTGCGCTTCGCGCTCGTGACCCAGCAGTTCGAACGGGGCGCCGAACTCGGCGTGCAGGCCGTCGGCGCTGTAGCGCATGACCGGCAGACCGCTGCAGCGCTCGGGACCATCCTCGGCGAAGGTGGCGACAATGACGCGCCCGCCCGGCTTCACCGCGTGCAGCACCTGGCGGATATAGGCCGCGCGCTGACCGGCGTCGGTCAGGAAATGGAACACCGCGCGGTCGTGCCACACATCGTAGGCGTGACGTTCGAAACGGGCCTGCAGGATGTCCGCTTCCAGCCAGCACACCTGTTGCGCCCGTTCGCCCAGCCGGTCGCGCGCGGTGGCGAGCGCGGCGCCCGACAGGTCAAGCACGGAAACGTCGGTGAAACGCGCATCGAGCAGGTCATCGACCAGCGCCGAGGCGCCGCCGCCGACGTCGATGATGGATGCCGCGGGCGCGATGCCTGAGTCAAGTATCAGCTTGAGCGACAGCGCCGCATGCGGCTGGAACCAGCTCACCTCGGTCGAGTCGCGCGTGCTGTAGACACGCTCCCAGTGTTCTTTCGATTCCATCGGATGGCTCCGGTCATCTGTCCGCAAAGTATGCCTCGTCCGTAGCCGTACCGGCGATGTCCCGGCGATTCCGGGCAATGCACGCGCCGCTGCGGCTTCGCCGCGATGCACCGGATTTGATCTGGCGCAAACGGCCGCCGCTTGCAACCGCCGCGCAATCGATCCGTAGCCCGGCCGTCATCCGCACGGGCAATCGTGGCGGCCATCATCCATCAACGGAGTACCTTCAGCGATGACCCGCTTCCTGGACAAGGTCCGCACGCTGCGTGTGGACGACCACCGCTACTACCACCAGAGCCGCATCAACCAGACCCTGCATCTGGTGAGCGCGATCAGCTTTCTGGTCGCCTATGCCCTGCTGTTCATCGACCCGGCGGCGGCCGGTCTGACCGGATGGCTGGTCGGCATGGTGACACGGCAGTCCGGGCACATCTTCTGGGAGCCGCGCGGCTTCGACACGGTGCACGGCGTGAGCTACGAATACAAGGAATCGATCAAGGCCGGCTACAACATGCGGCGCAAGGGCATCCTGATCATGGTGTGGCTGTCCATCCCGCTGCTGCTCAGGGTGCGGCCCGATCTGTTCGGGCTGGTGGACGCGGCGCCCGACTTCGCCGGCTATGTGCATCAGGTCGGTCTGTTCTGGCTGGCCCTGGGCGCCGCCGGACTGCTGCTGCGCACGGCGCACCTGTCGCTGCTGCGCGGACCGTCCTGGGGGCTGGCCTGGGCGGTCAAGGTGCTGACCGACCCGGT
This sequence comes from Methyloversatilis thermotolerans, assembly GCF_000372885.1. Classification (GTDB taxonomy): domain Bacteria; phylum Pseudomonadota; class Gammaproteobacteria; order Burkholderiales; family Rhodocyclaceae; genus Methyloversatilis; species Methyloversatilis thermotolerans. Next base: position 3,888,592 of record NZ_KB889967.1, on the reverse strand, counting down.
GCACAACATCGACATCTACTGGAAATCGCCGCTGGCGCTGCTGCGCGGCGAACGGCTCGACCCGATGCAGGATGTGCTGCCGCCGCAACGCATGGCGTGAGCGGTCCGGCACGCGGGGGCTGCGTGGCCCCCGCGCGGCGCGGCTCAACGGCGCCGGCGGGCCGCCAGCGCGATGCCGCCCAGACCGGCGAGCATCAGTGCCAGCACGGAAGGCTCGGGCACCGGCGCATAGACGCCCGGGTTGGCCAGATCGTGGCGCGCCACCGTTTCCATCATGCTCACCAGCGTGACGCCATCGGCGCCGACCACGTTGTAGGTTTCCAGCGGCACATCGCCCGACAGCACGCTGCCGAAGACATCGCCCGCGACCGAGCGCAGCCAGCTTCCGGTCGAACTGCCGCTGTCGCCATACGGACGGTTGTAGGACACGCCGGACGCATCCAGCCCCTTGGGATAGGTGACCGAATCGACAATGGCGCCGCTGGCGTCATAGATATTGATGGTGTCGTTCTTGCCGAGATTGGACAGCGTGCCGATCGAGAACACCTTGACCGCGTCGGACAGGCCCCACAGCGTGCGGAAGGCGTCCACCGACATTTCGGTCAGCACCGCAGATTCGCCGGCCGCCAGACTGCCGAAGGCCGAACCGAAGGCGATCGGGTCATTCACGTTGTCGTCGTTGTAGACCCAGCCGGTGAGGTCCACCGCCTCGCTGCCCAGATTGGTGATTTCGAAGAACTCGCGCTTGTCGTCCGACACCTTGTAGTTCAGCGTGCCATTGGACTTGTATTCGACGGTATCGACGCCGACACCCTCGAACATCAGCTCGGTGATGCGCACCTGGGCCTGGGCCAGCGGTGCGGAGAAGAACAGCGCGGCAGCCAGCGCGCTCGCGACAGCGGTAAATTTCATGACGGGTATCCGGTTTGCGGGAAACCGGGCAGTGTGGCGCGGCCGCATGTCAGCGCCGTGACATGGCCGCCCGCGTATCGCGGGACCGTCTCAGTCGCCGCCGCAACCGCCGCCATCCGACCCGCCGTCGGACGCGCCGTCATCGAAGCCATCGGTTGCGCCATCGCCGTCGCCGCGGCTGAAATCGCTGCCGCAATAGGCGGTCGAGCCGCCATCTCCGCGCGTGTCGCGCCGCACGCCGTCGCAGTCCGGCAGGTAGCGGAAGCCGCCGTCCACCTGCAGCTTGGCGTCCAGTGCGAACAGCAGCGGCAGGCGCGTGGGCGCGCGCGGATCGATGTTTTCCTCGCGGCAGGCATGCAGCCAGCAGCGCCTCAGCCCGGCGTTCTTCACCTTGTCATCGCCCAGCACCACCGCCGGCGTGTGGTGCAGGAAACGGCCGAAGGCCTTGCGGCAGAAGGCGTCGTAGCTGCGCGTGCACAGAATGAACTCGTGCCACAGATCATCGGCCACCTGGCTGGGCATGGCGACAAAGCGGCGCCCGCTCTTCAGACAGGCGAGGAAGAACTGGCGCAGTCCCTGTGCGACGAGCTGGCAATCCTTCAGCGTCAGGTGCGGATGACGCTTGCGCAGGCGCTCGAACAGTCCCTTGGGCAATTCGGCCTGCCGTATCCACGCCTCGCGGCGCAGCGCGGTCAGACGGACCCACAGCGCAATCACCAGCACCAGGCCGGCCATCGCGAAAACGATCAGCAGCGGACTCATGGCCGGTCCGGGCGCGCGCGTCCGAGCATGGGTTGCAAGGCCCGGAAGGCCTGCGACGCCCCCGGCTCCCAGGGCCAGACGCCACGCGTTGTGGGATAGACGATCTGCACCGCCGTGAAAGCGCGGCGACCGTAATAGCGCGCGCAGCCCAGCATGTAGGGGGCCACGCGCGCTTTCTTCGCCGGCTCGATCAGCACCGGAAAACCCTCGAGAAAACCGTCGCAGGGCTCGCCCCGCACGAAGCGCGTGCCAGCCTGGATCTGGCGCAGGTACTCGTTGATCACCCTGTGCCCCAGCTTCACATCCAGGCCGATCACGATGGCCTCGGGCGCCCCGGTCGACTGCTCGATGCCTATCGAATACGAGAAATTGGGCGCCTGGCCCTCCGGATCGAACACGGTCACGACATGACAGCCATGGGTGCGGATGTCGTCCGCCACCCGCTCGTCGTTCGCCGCGCGTTGTTCAGGCGTGATCACGCTGTGTCTCCATGCGAAGGCCGGAAGGGATTGCGCATCGGCAATGCCGGCCACCGTACACGCAGGCAGGCCCGGTTGCCGCGAACTACTTCCCGGTGTTGATCAAGGGCGTCACCGTCATGCCCGAGGGCACGACGATGGTGTTCGAGTTGCCCTTCTCGGCAAACTTGAGCAGCGCCATGTTCGCCTCATGCTGCAGATATTCGCGCGTGAGCGAACCGGCGATGATCTGGTTCGACTCGGCGATGCCGCGCGCCTCGGTCACCTTGATTTCGGCTTCCTTCTTGGCGATTTCGGTCTGTACCTGCATGGCCTCCAGCTTCTTCTGGTTGGCGACCGCCTGCTGTATCGACTGTTCGATGGACGGATCGGTCTGCACCGAACGCACCACCACGCGCGACACCGTGAACACCCCCGGATCGTTCTTGTCGAGTTCGCCCTGCAACTGCTTCTGTATCGCCAGGCCCAATTGTTCGCGTTGCGTATGGATCACCAGTGAATCCAGCTTGGCGATTTCCTCGTAACAGGCGTTGCGGGCGATGCGCAGTATCAGCTCGTAGGCCGGCATGAAATAGCCGTCGTCGTGCCGCGCCGACTGCGACGCGTACTTCGCCGTGAGCTCGGAAATGCTGCCCGGGTTGGCCCGGTAGTAGATCGACACATCCATGTCGCGCAGCGACAGATTGTCCTTGGCCTTGGGCGTCAGGTCGGTCAGATCGATCGCGATGTCCTTGGCGGAAAACTCATGCACCGACGAAATGAGCGGCCACTTGAGGTACACGCCGGGGCCGATCTCATCGGTGGAAATCACGCCCAGCGTGGTCCGTATGCCGACATTGCCGGTCTGTATCGTGCCCGCCAGCGACATCAGCACGATGGCGCCCGCCACCAGGCCGACCGGCACCAGAACCTTGCCCATAGCCATCAAATCGTCTCCTGTCATGCATGATCGTTTCGTCGCCCCCCTGGCGGGCGGCCCGGAACGCTACTTTATGCGATCCGCCCCGCGTGCGGCATTCAGCTTGCATGAACAGAACATGACGGGCAGCGGCACTCGCGGACCGGAAACCGGCCACGGACACATCGCTGCACAGACAGGCGCGGCAAGCGTCACGCGGTGAGTCGGCAGCGACCGACCCGGAGCGTCGCCACATCGCGCGGCGCCAACGACGGTGCCAGTCGCGGAGCCGCACGCGCCAACACGAGCGATCCGCACAAGCAAACGAGCGGATTGCCGAGCCATGAGCCCAAGTACGCACTGACCCGTCGGACTGACGCCGGACCGGGAAGGGTGGGCCGATGTCGCTCGCACACGAATGTCCATTTGGTGTTCGCGGTGTGTCCTCTATTGTTCCTCGTGAACGCGCTGGAAACCTTCAGTCGAGAAGCGTAGTGCATCCAATCGGAAGCACTTGTCTTGCTCAGAAGGACGGCATCGCGTATACGCACGCAACCAATTTGAATTTCACTAGGCGGAATCCGATTGCGTCCAGCGAAATTCACAACTACTGTATATTTATACAGCTACGAGGTAAGTATGAGCTCAGCTTCGAAAATCGAGTGGACCGAGCTGACTTGGAACCCAGTCTCCGGCTGCACCAAGATCAGTCCCGGCTGCAAGAACTGCTACGCCGAGAAGATGGCGCATCGGCTCCAAGCCATGCGTGCGCCGGGCTATGAGAACGCATTCGAACTGACCCTGCAGCACGCTCGACTGGAACAGCCGCTTGGCCGACGCAAACCGACCGTGTGGTTCGTGAACTCGATGAGCGACCTCTTTCACGAAGACGTGCCGGACGACTACATCGACCAGGTCATGGACGTGATCCGGCGCACGCCGCAGCACACCTATCAGATCCTGACCAAGCGAGCGGATCGCCTGCCTCGCTATTTCAAGACGCGCTCGGTGCCGGGCAACGTCTGGCTCGGCGTGTCCGTCGAAGACCGCAAGTACGGTATGCCACGCATCGCACACCTGCGAAAGGTTGATGCTGCGATTCGTTTTCTGTCGGTCGAGCCGCTGCTTGAAGATGTCGGCGAGCTTGATCTAACCGACATCCACTGGGTAATCGTGGGAGGTGAGAGCGGAAAGAACGCACGTCCCATGGACATCGAATGGGTGCGCAACATCCGTCACCAGTGCGAAGACTCCGGAGCCGCGTTCTTCTTCAAACAATGGGGAGGCTGGGGCGCTGATGGCAAAAAGCGCAGTAAGCACGCGAACGGCCGGCTCTTGGACGGTCAGACGTGGGACGCGTACCCAGGATCTGCTACGCCCGCTTGAGCGAGTGGTGGGCGAACTTCTTCGCCAGCGCGATCGCGTTAGGCTTGTCGTTTGAGATCATAAAGTACAACGCGAACAGTGGTGCACCTTGGGCTCCGCTGCTGCGATGCGCGTAGAGCACTTTCGGCTCGGCAACGTACGGGAAAATCCTTTCCAGCCGACGCGTCACCCACTCAAGCATTTGCATGGGGCCGGCTTCCCGCTCATAGCCAGGCGCATCGTCGAACAAGCCGGCCTGCCGCTTGGGTGCATAAAAATCTCGTTCCCACTCATCCGTCCCCATCATGCGCGTCAGCGCGCGCTTTTTGTCTTCATCGATGCCAGACGCGTCGCGTGCTGCCTGTCTGTAGAACGCCGAGAGCGGGAACAGGTACCAGACATCAGCCACCTTTGAGCGGGCCACCGACTCAAGCGTGGACCACGCGAGCTGCATGCCATAAGGATCGATGAACACGATGGCCCGGTCGCGCCCCAACTGCCTCATCACATCAGGCAAATACTCATTCGCATCGCCCTGCTTCAACTCATAGTTTCGGCGGCCCGCCGCATCGAGCATAGCCCGGAGTCTGTCGATGTGCTTTCGCTCCTTTTCGATGAACACCATCTTGTGGAAGGGCGGCTCGCAGCGCATAGCAATCGAAGCCGAGCCTTCGATCTCGACCCTCGTTTCGCCGTCCCTGATGTTGCAGATGCCTGCACCCGCGAACGCATCAACGTAGTGCAGTTGGAATGGCTGATTCTTCAGCGCGGTGGTGTAGAGCGGCAAGTACTCCTCCACCACCCGCAGCTTCTCTGCGGTGTGCTGTGCACCGAACTCATGCCGTACATCCGAGAACGGATCTTCGCCACCCTGCCCCATTCAGCCCCCATGCCTATCCGCTCAATCCACAGAAACGCTCGACTACAGAAGCCCGGCCGACCGCAAGCCGCATCAGTCGAACCACCCAAACCCCTCATGACCCTGTTCGCTTACGGGAACAACAGGAACCACAGGGGACGCACCACGAATATCTTCCTCAGATCGGCTTTTATTTGAAAACCGGTTTGTGGGGTAAACCGTCAAGAATCGGAAGCGGTTCGTCACTTCTTTCATCGAGTTGCAGGCGCAGCCCATGCGCGCGAGCGTCTCATCGGCAGCAAAGCGCGGCAATCATCCTTTCTACCGATCCACCCACGGGCGCCGCAAAGGTCCCCGTTCAGCCCGTCAGGCTTTCCGCCAGCCAATCCATCAACACCCGCACCCGGTGCGGTACGTGGCGGTTGCCGGGCAGCACGGCGTATACGCCCAGTTCGGGCATCGCGCAGTCGGTGAGCACGGGCAGCAGTCGGCCGTCGGCCAGCCAGGGATCGAGGATGAAATCGGGTTGGCAGGTGAGCCCCATGCCGCGCGCGGCGGCTTCGGCGAGGACGTCGCCGTTGCTGGCGGTGATGCGGGCGCGCAGCGGGACGGTGACGGTGCGCCCGTCGGGTGTGGTGAACACCCAGCCCGGCGGGCCGCTGGCGGCGGTATAGCCCAGGCATTCGTGATGAGCGATGTCCTCCGGCGTGACCGGCGCGCCGTGGCGGGCGATGTAGTCGGGCGAGGCGACGGCGATGAGCCGGCTGGAAGCGATGCGGCGCGCGACGGTGGCCGGGTCCAGCCGCGCGGTGACGCGGATCGCCAGGTCCATGCCTTCTTCGATCAGGTTCACGCGGCGGTCGTTGTAGTCGATGTCGATCGCCACCTCCGGGTGCTGCTGCGCGAAATCCAGCAGCAGCGGCGACAGCCTCTTCAGCCCGTAGCTCAGGGGGGTGCCGATGCGGATCGCGCCGCGCAGCGCCTGCCGCTGTTCGGCGATGCCTGTTTCGGCTGCCTCGACCAGGTTGAGGATGACGCGGCATTTTTCGAGATAGGCGGTGCCGGCCGCCGTGAGCGACAGGCGGCGCGTGCTGCGCGCCATGAGCTTGACACCCAGATGAGCTTCCAGCGCGGCGATCTGCCGGGTCACCACCGATCGCGCCACCCCCATCTGCTGCGCCACCGCCGAGAAGCTCCCCAGTTCGGCCACCCGCAGGAAAAGCTGCATCGCATCCAGTCTGTCCATTGTTGTCTGTATGGCAACGATCATTTGCGGATTGTCGCCTATTTTGATCGGCCAACAGGGCTTACGCTGCAGGCATGTCATCCCTGATCGCTGCCGCCCGACCTGCCATGCCCTTCGCACCTGCTCCGGTGAGCCTGTTCGTTCCGCACGGCGCGCCCACCTTCGCGTTGCGCCCGGGCGCCGCGGGCGCCGCGCTGGCGGCGATGGCGGATGCGCTGCCGCGGCCGCGCGCCCTGGTCGTGGTGAGCGCGCACTGGGATAGCGCGCAAGCGGCGGTGGGCAGCGCCGACCGGCACGCCACGCTGCACGACTTCCACGGCTTTCCACGCGAGCTTTACGCGCTGAATTACCCGGCCACCGGGTGCCCGGAACTGGCCGCGCATATCGTGCGCACCTTGCATGATGCGGGGCTGCCGGCCGCGCTGGATGCGGGCCGGGGCCTGGATCACGGCGCCTGGGTGCCGCTGCGGCTCATGCATCCGGATGCCGATGTGCCGGTGATTCCGCTGTCGCTGCAAAGCCGTCAGGGCCCGCGCGGCGCCTGGCGCCTCGGTCGCGCGCTGGCGCCACTGACCGCGCAAGGTGTGCGCGTGATCGGCTCGGGCAATATGACGCACAACCTGCGCGACTGGCAGATCGTGGCGCAGGGCGACGGACAGCCGCCCGCCTATGTGCGCGGCTTCGCCGACTGGATGGCGGCGCGCCTCGCCGACGGCGACCTCGACGCGCTGCTGGACTACCGGCAGCGCGCACCGGATGCGGCACGCGCGCATCCGACCGAGGAACATCTGCTGCCTTTTTTCGTCGCACTCGGCGCCGCGGGCGACGCAGCCCGCGCCGAGCGCTTTCACGCCGGCATCGATGACTACGTGCTGGCCATGGATGCCTGGGCATTTCACGCCCGCCAGGAGGAGAAGACATGAGCCTGAAGAACACCGCCCGCGACTACGGCAGCATCGCGAAGTGGCTGCACTGGATGACCGCCGCGCTGTTCCTGGCCGCCTATGTGTCGGTGTACTACCGCCAGTGGTTCACCGAGAAACAGACGCCGGAAAACATGACTGCGCTGCAGATGCACCTGTCGGTCGGCGTGAGCATCGCGGTCATCGTCGCGCTGCGCGTGATCTGGCGGCTCATGAACCGCGCGCCGGACGACGAACCCGGCAGCGCGCTGGCGCACCGGGCGGCCCACCTCGGCCATCTGGCGCTGTACGCCGTCATGATCGTCGCGCCCCTCACCGGCTATCTCGGCACCGGCGTCGACACCCGGTACTTTTTCCTGTTCGACATTCCGAAGTTCGAAAGCACGGCACTGTTCCAGAGTGTCGTGGTCGACGGCTTCGGTCTGGATTTCAAGACTTTCGAGAAACCCATCGACTTCATCCACAAGGATGTGCTGGGTGCGCGACTGATCTGGCTGCTGGTGCTGGGCCATGTCGCCGCCGCGCTGTACCACCACTTCGTCCGGCGTGACCGCACGCTGCTGAAGATGACTTCGGGCCGCTGAGCGGCCCGTCCCGACCCGCCATAAAAAAGGAGCATCACCATGACCTCGCTGAAAGCACTCGTTGCCGCGCTCGCACTCGCCACTGTCGCCGCGCCGTCCTTCGCCGCACCGGAAACCTTCAAGGTCGATCCGTCGCACACCTTCCCGCGCTTCTCGTACAGCCACTTCGGCTATTCCACGCAGCTCAGCCGCTTCGACAAGACCAGCGGCACCGTCACGCTGGATCGCGCCGCCAGGACCGGCGCGGTGGACATCACCATAGACACCAAGTCGGTGAGCACCGGCTTCCCGCTGTTCAACGAACATATCCAGGCGCCCGATTTCCTGGATACCGAAGCTTTCCCGACCGCCACCTTCAAGTCGTCCAAGGTGGTGTTCGACGGTGACAAGCCGGTGGCCGTCGAGGGCACGCTGACGCTCAAGGGTGTGAGCAAGCCGGTCACGCTCAAGGTGACCAGCTTCCAGCTCATGCCCCACCCGATGAAGAAGAAGGATGCCATCGGCGCCAATGCCACCGTCACCGTCAAGCGCAGCGACTTCAACATGGGCAAGTACGCGCCCAATGTGAGCGACGACGTGGTGATCGACATCGCGATCGAAGCCATCAAGGACTGAAGCCAGGCCTGCGGCCCGCAGGCGCGCCGTCGCGACCTGGGGGGCGCTTCCACAACCGCTCGCCCTGGCCGCGAAGTGGGCGATGCCTGCCGTAGGAGCGAGCACCGCTCGCGACAACACCCGCAAACGCAGCCCGCGGCGCGCGAATGCTGCGTCGCGACCAGTGGGTCGCTCCTACGACGGCGCGCCCTCGCCACGAACGGCGCGGGATCTCCCGTAGGCGAGCACCGCTCGCGACCCCACCCTCGAACAAAGCCCGCGGCCTGCATGTGCCGCGTCGCGACCTTCGGGTCGCTCCCACAACAGCTCGCCCTGGCCGCGAAGGGGGCGATGCCTGCCGTAGGAGCGAGCACCGCTCGCGACAACACCCGCAAACGCAGCCCGCGGCGCGCGAATGCCGCGTCGCGACCAGTGGGTCGCTCCTACGACGGCGCGCCCTCGCCACGAACGGCGCGGGATCTCCCGTAGGCGAGCACCGCTCGCGACAACACCCTCGAACAAAGCCAGTGGCCTGCACACGCCGCGTCGCGACCTTGGGGGCGCTCCTGCAACCGCTCGCCCCGGCCGCGAAGTGGGCGATGCCTGCCGTAGGAGCGAGCACCGCTCGCGACAACACCCGCAAACGCAGCCCGCGGCGCGCGAATGCCGCGTCGCGACCAGTGGGTCGCTCCTACGTCGGCGCGCCCTCGCCACGAACGGCGCGGGATCTCCCGTAGGCGAGCACCGCTCGCGACCCCACCCTCGAACAAGGCCAGTGGCCTGCACACGCGGCGTCGCGACCTTCGGGTCGCTCCTGCAACCGCTCGCCCTGGCCGCGAAGGGGGCGATGCGTGCCGTAGGCGCGAGCACCGCTCGCGACAACACCCTCGAACAAAGCCCGCGGCCTGCATGTGCCGCGTCGCGACCTTCGGGTCGCTCCTACGACGGCGCGCCCTCGCCACGAACGGCGCGGGATCTCCCGTAGGCGAGCACCGCTCGCGACCCCACCCTCGAACAAAGCCGGCGGCCTGCGACCTTGCCCCGGAAGAGGGCTCAAGCCGGGCGCTCAGACCGGCAGTTCGTCGAGCGCGTTGTCGAGATGGGCGGCGTCGCCCCAGCGTTCGATGCGCCAGCCGCCGGCATCGTGGGCGACCCAGTTCAGCGCACAGTTGGCGATCTCAAAATCGCGCCTGGCGTCGAGCGGCAGGCCACGCACACGGCGGGCGACGATGTCGAGCACGCCGCCGTGGGTCACCAGCAACACGTTCCCGCCGGCATGGCGTTCGCGTAGCCGGCCGACCAGCGCCCAGATGCGTTCGGCGAAGCTGTCCAGGCTTTCGCCGCTGTCGCCGGGGAAGCGTGCATGGGTCACCCGCGCCTCGAACTGCGCGAAGTGCTCCGGATGGCGTTCGCGTGCCTCGGCCCAGGTCAGCCCCTGGAAGGCGCCATAGTGACGCTCGCGCAAGCCGGGCTCCGGCATGACGGCCTGGCGGCGGGGCGCGGCGATGCGGCCGGCGGTCACCCATGCGCGGCCGAGATCCGAACCATAGATGTGATCGATACGCGCGCCGGCCAGCGCATCGGCGGTGGCGCTGGCCTGGCGCAAGCCATGTTCGTTCAGAGGAATATCGATCTGGCCCTGGACGCGGCGGTCGACATTCCAGGTGGTTTCCCCGTGGCGGACGAGGCAGATGCGGGTGAGAGCGGTCATGATGGGTCCTTGTGCGACGCAATATTGTAGGCGGCAAGCTCATGTCCGGCTCGTTCGCACGGAACTGCCGGCGCCGCGCCATGCCGCCGGGCCGGGCGCCGGTCGACTCCGGACGCGGGCCAGCGTTTACCATCGCGCCTTCGCCACGCCGCCGATGACATGCGCCCCCTGCTCACGCTCGCCGACCTGATTGACCGCCTGAATGAAGCCTGCGGCCGCCTGCTGCCGTGGACGATACTGGCGGCCGTGCTGCTGGCGGTGGGCAATGCGCTGGCGCGCAAGTTCGATGCAGGATCCAACGCGCTGCTGGAAGCGCAGTGGTATCTGGTATCGGCGGCCTTCCTGCTCGGTGCCGGACGCGTGCTGAAGCTGGACGAGCATGTGCGCATCGATCTGCTCACCGCCCGGCTGTCGCCGCGCGGACGCCTGAAAGCCGACATCGCAGCGCTCGCGCTCACCGTGCTGCCGGTGTCGCTGCTCATGCTGTGGCTGTCCTGGCCCTGGTTCGTCGGCGCGTGGACCAGCAATGAAGTGTCGGCCAGCGCCGGCGGCCTGCCGCTGTGGCCGGCGCGAGCGCTGGTGCCGGCGGGCTTCGCGCTGCTGCTGCTGCAGGCGCTGGCACTGATCGCGCGCCGCATCGCCGCGCTGCGGGAGAGCCAGGCATGAGGTCATCGACGGCCATCGCACGCGACAACCGGAGGACCGGTCGATGAGCGGGTGGCTGGCCGCCAATCTGGCCCCGGTCATGTTCTTCGCAATGATCCTGTTCCTGCTGTCGGGAGCGCCGGTCGCATTCGCGCTGGCCACCTGCGGCATCGTGTTCGGCCTGATCGGCATCGAACTTGGACTGCTGTCGGCGTCACTGGTGCAGGCGATGCCGGACCGCGTATGGGGTGTCATGAGCAACGACACCCTGCTCGCCATTCCCTTCTTCACCTTCATGGGCCTGTTGCTGGAACGCTCCGGCATGGCCGAGGACCTGCTGGATACGGTGGGCCGCCTGTTCGGTACCCTGCGCGGCGGACTGGCGGTGGCGGTGGTGCTGGTGGGTGCCATGCTGGCCGCCACCACCGGCGTGGTGGCCGCATCGGTCATTTCCATGGGCCTCATTTCCCTGCCCATCATGCTGCGCGCCGGTTACGACGCGCGGCTGGCCAGCGGCGTGATCGCGGCATCGGGCACGCTGGCGCAAATCATTCCGCCGTCGCTGGTGCTCATCGTGCTGGCCGACCAGTTGAACCGGCCGGTGGGCGACATGTATCGCGGCGCGCTGTTGCCGGGGCTGATGCTGACCGGCCTCTATCTGCTGTATGTGCTGGCCGTGGCCTGGTTGAAACCGGCCAGCGCGCCGCCATTGCCGGAGGCCGACGAGCACGGCGCATCCGAGCGGCGCGGCGTGTGGGCGCTGTTCGCGCTCGCGCTGGCGGCCGGCATCGCGGCCAGCCGGTTGCCCGCGCTGCAGGCACACACCGCCGATGCGCGGGCGCTGCTGGCGGTGACCGCAGGCGGCGCCGCCGCCTGGCTCGCCGCGCTGGCCGACCGCCTGCTGCGGCTGAACCTGCTGCCCGACCTGGCGCGCCGTGTCGCCTTCGTGCTCATGCCGCCGCTGGCCCTCATCTTCCTGGTGCTCGGCACCATCTACCTCGGTCTGGCCACGCCGACCGAAGGCGGCGCCATGGGCGCGACCGGCGCGCTGCTGATGGCGCTGGCGCGCCGCCGGCTGGACCGCTCGCTGCTCACCCAGGCGCTGGACCGAACGGTGCGGCTCACCAGCTTCGTGCTGTTCATCCTGATCGGTGCACGGCTGTTCTCGCTCACCTTCTACGGCATAGACGGCCACCTGTGGGTGGAACACCTGCTGCTGTCGCTGCCGGGCGGCCAGACCGGCTTCCTGATCGCGGTCATGCTGCTGGTGTTCCTGCTCGCCTTCTTCCTCGACTTCTTCGAGCTGGCTTTCATCCTGGTGCCGCTGCTGGCGCCGGTGGCGGAAAAGCTCGGCATAGACCTGGTGTGGTTCGGCGTGCTGCTGGCGGTGAACATGCAGACCTCCTTCATGCATCCGCCGTTCGGCTTCGCGCTGTTCTACCTGCGCTCGGTCGCGCCGAAGTCGCTGCCCACGCGCGACATCTACTGGGGCGCCGTGCCCTTCGTGTGCATCCAGCTTGTGGCGGTGGCACTGGTGCTGGCCGTGCCACAACTGGTGACGGCGAATCTGGGCACGGGCTCGCGCGCGACGGGCGGCAGCCTGCCGGCGGAGTTCGGTGACTATCGGCGCGGGGCAGGAAGCCCGGGCCTGCCCGCCTCGCATCCCGATGCCCTGCTGGAACGTGCGATCGAACGCGCCGAAAGCGAGGCCGGCAACGACGGCGACGACTGATGCGGCGGCGGGCGCCGCTTGCCCTTCTGGCATCCGGTTCAAGTTCCGGGCCCTGCTTCCGTAAACAATCAGACACTTACGCCTCGGAGCCCGCCGTGAAGATATCCACCCGCCTCGCGCTGATCGTTGCCAGTGCAGCCGCAGGCCTGCTCATCCTCGGTGGCGTCGCCACCTACTCCATTCACGAAACGATGATGACCGAGCGCGAGGCGCGCATCGTGACGCTGCTCGATCTCACCAAGGGCATCCTGAACCGCTATCACGAGGCGGAGAAGGCCGGCACGCTGACTCGCGAACAGGCGCAGAAGCACGCCCAGGAAGCACTGCTGGGCCTGCAGAGCAAGGATCACTACGTATTCGCGCGCGACGACAAGGACACCATGCTGGCGCATGTGCGCAAGGAAAGGCTGGGCCAGGCGGACAATGGCGGCGTGGCGCCGGACGGCCGCACCAATGTGCAGGTGTATCGCGATGCGCTGGCCAAGAGCGACCCCGCCTTTGTCACCGTGCCGGCCAAGAAGCCCGGCGGCGACGTACCCTTGCCCAAGCTCAATGGCGTCACCCATTTCGCCCCCTGGGGCTGGACCGTGGGCACCGGCTTCTTCGTCGATGACATCGACAGTGCGCTGTATGCCTATGTGAGCAAGCTGCTCATTCTGGTGGTTCTGGTGATCGCGGTGACCATCGTGCTGACGGTGGCGGTGGCCCGTCGCATCTTTGCGCAGATCGGCGGCGAGCCGGAGGCGGCGATGCGGGCGGCCAACGAAATCGCCGCCGGCCGTCTGGACGTGGTGATGCCGACGGCGCGCAACGGCAGCCTGCTGCACTCGCTGTCCATCATGCGCGACAGCCTGAAGAACATGATAGGCGGCATCCAGCAGGGCTCGCGCTCGCTGAACACCGCCGCCCACGACATCGCCGAGCGCATGCAGCAGATCCGCAGCGCCTCCGGTCAGTCGGCCGAAGCCACCTCGTCGACCGCTGCGGCGATCGAACAGATGACGGTGAGCGTGAGCCAGATTGCCGATAGCGCGCGCGACTCGGAACAGCACTCCAGCCGCTCGTCGGAACTGGCCGGCGTGGGCGAACAGCGCGTGCATTCGGCATCGGATGCCATCGCCGCGGTATCGCGCCAGGTCAGCGACGCCTCGGGGCGCATCGGCGAGCTGGCCGAGCGCTCGCGCCAGATCAGCGGCATCGCCAAGACCATCAAGGAAATCGCCGAACAGACCAATCTGCTGGCGCTGAATGCCGCCATCGAGGCGGCGCGGGCCGGCGAACAGGGACGAGGCTTCGCGGTCGTGGCCGACGAAGTGCGCAAGCTGGCCGAACGCACCACGCTCGCCACCGGCGAAATCGCGCAGACCATCGCGGCCATCCAGACCGATACCGACGCCGTCGTGCACAGCATGCAGGCGGTCGGTCCGCAGGTGGAAAAGGGCGTGGCGCTGGCAGGCGAAGCCGCCGAGGCGCTGCGCAGCATCAACGACGGCGCCATCGAAGCCCTGACGCAGATCCGCAGCGTCGCGCACGCGACTGCCGAACAGACTCAGGCGAGCAATGCGATCGCCGCCAATGTCGAACGTATCGCCCACATGGTGGAGGAATCCGACCGCTCTGTCGTGGCGGCGGAAGACACCGTGCAGCAGCTCAGCCGTCTCGCCGAGGAACTGGATTCGACGATCGCGCGCTTCAGGGTGTGAGCCGGCCGGGCCGGCTCGCCGTCTGGTCGCGGAGAAGCTCCAGTACCTTCTCCGCGCATGCCTGAGGCGCTTCCATAGGCACCAGATGCCCGGTCGGCAGCTCGTGCCAGTGTTCGCCCCAGAAACGCCGGTTGGCGTCGCGGCCAGCCAGGCGCAGTTCCTCCGAGTCGCGGCCGGCGATGAAGTGCGCCGGCACGCCGCGCGCGCGCAGCGCGCGCACTGCACGGATCGCCTCGCGATGCGCAATGGTGGCGTAGATGGCACGTTCCGCCTCACGCGGAATGGTGAGCGTCACACCGCCGCCCGGATGCTCGGTCAGGCCGTCGCGGATGAAGTCGTCCAGTACGCCGGGCGCCCAGCGCTGCACGAAGTGCTTGGCGGCGAGGTGCGCCCGCGCCTCCTCGCGCGAGTGCCAGTAATGGCGCCGCCGTGCCGCCACCGGCGCCGGACCGACACGCCAGGTGGCGCCCGACAGCTTGGCCGCCGACAGTACGGCGCCGCGCCAGCCCAGTACCAGCGGTGATTCCACCAGCACGACGGCCGAAACCGGATGCCGCGCGCACGCCGCGACCATGGCCGCCAGATAGCCGCCCATCGAATGACCGACCACGGTCAGCGGCGCAGCCGCCGCCAGGTCGGACAGCGCCCGCTCGACTTCGCGCCGCATGCGCTGCCAGCCCTGCGCCGGCGCGTGCTCGGGGCGGGCGCCGATGCGATCGACCGCAGTGATGTCGAACACCGGTGAAAGATGCTGCAGAAACTGTCGATAGACCCCGCCCGGATACCCGTTGGCATGAAGAAACAGCAACCCGGGCCGTTGATGACGGAGCGTGTCATCCTTTTCCATACGTCATGGATGTGCATGTTGCGCCGCACGAAGAGCGGCGCGGATTGAGGAAAACCGGCCAGGGGACCGAGGTCGATACCGATGCAACACGGGCACTTGAGTCACATCAATACTGCACTGCAAAACCGAACGCACACTGATGTCAACGAAGAATTCAATCAAACTCACAGGAAATCATCATGAATGCAAAGTGGATCGCGGTGGTCGCCGCACTCTGTATCTCGCCTGTCCATGCCGATCAGTCCGGCAAGCATGCCGGCACTGAACATCCGGCCGAAGCGGTGAAAGGAAAGAAACCCGCCAACGTCGGCAACAAGCCGGCGCTGCCCCCGGGCGTCAAGCCGGACTACCGCAAGATACATGCCGGCCAGGAGCATCCGGTGATCGAGGCACACGAGCATCCGCGGCCGACTGCGGTCGAGAACAAGCCGGCGCTGCCGCCGGGTGCGACCACGGCCACGCACAAGGTGCATGCCGGGCAGGAGCATCCGGTGATCGAGGCGCACGAACATCCGCTGCCAACCGCCGTCGAGAACAAGCCGGCGCTGCCGCCGGGCGCCACGACCGCGACCCACAAGGTGCATGCCGGGCAGGAGCATCCGGCCATTGAAACCCACGATCTGCCGCCGCCGACCGCGACCACGGCAAAGCCGGCCCTGCCGCCGGGCGTGGTGAAACCCTGAGCGTCAGCGACCCGACGCGCGTTCCAGTTCTGTCATGTGCTCGGCCGTGTCGGCGTCTATGCCGGCATGGGCCAGTACATGCAGTCCAAGTTGCAAGGCCGCTTCCAGCGCTTCCGGGATGACCTCGCTGGCGCCAGCCGCAAGCAGACGCCCTGCATGATCGCCATCGCGCGCACGCGCGATCAGTGGCAACCCCGGAAACTCCTTGCGCAAGGCATGCACCACATGCAGTGCGGCGGCGGTGTCGTCCATGGTCACGACCACCGCGCGCGCCTTGCCGGCCCCCAGGTGATGCAGCAGCGCAGGCTGTCCGGCATCGCCCACCATGACCGCCAGTCCGCGCGCATGGTGGGTGGCCGCCGCCGCTGCATTGCGCTCGATCGCCAGCCAGCGCACGTCGGCGCGGTCGAGCAGGCGCGCCACGCACTGGCCGACGCGACCGAAGCCGGCGATGATGACGCGGCCGTCCTCGCCCGAAGCCGGCAGGACCGGGGCGGCGGTGTCCTGTGCCGACGCCAGCCGTGCGTGCCAGGCGCGACCGGCGCGGGCGGCGAGCGGCGTCAGGAACATGCTCAGCGTCACCACCAGCAGCATGAAGTTGCCCACCGCGCCGGTCATGACGCCGGAAGCCACCGCCATCCCGAGCACGATGAAACTGAACTCGCCCGCCTGACCGAGCAACAGCGCCGCCTCCACTGCCTCGCCATGCGACAGTCGCGCCAGGCGGAACAGCGCATACATCGCGCCGCTCTTGATCAGATAGAGGCCCAGCACGGCCGCCAGCAGCCAGCCGGCGTCGTCGAGCACCTGCAGCAGATCGAGGCTCATGCCGACCGACACGAAAAACAGGCCCATCAGCAGGCCCTTGAATGGCTCGATCGCCACCAGCGCGGCGTGACGGAACTCGGTTTCGGCGAGCATGAGGCCGGCGAGGAAGGCGCCCAGCGCCATGGACAGGCCGGCGGCACCGGTCAGCGCGGCCACGCCCAGCGTAGCGAACAAGGTGAGGGCCATGAAGCTGTCGGCCTGGGTAGTGACCGAAACGCGACGGAACAGCGGCGTGAGCACCAGGCGACCGGCAAGCAGAATGAGCACCACGGCCGCAAGCGCCTTGAACAGTGCGTTCGCCATGAGAGACACGAAGCTGCCACCCGGGTCGCCGCCCAGCAGGCCGATCAGGATGAGCAGTGGCACCACCGCGATGTCCTGCAGCAGCAGCACCGCGAAGCTCATGCGGCCGACGTTGGATCGGGTCTGCCCGGATTCGGCCAGAAGCTGCATCACCACCGCGGTGGATGACATGGCCAGGCCGAGGCCGAGAAGCACCGAAGTTTCGATGCCGTGCCCGAACGCCAGCGCCACGCCGGCGATCAATGCGCCGCAGCCCAGCCACTGCGCACTGCCCACACCCAGCACCCAGCGGCGCAGCGACCACAATTGACGCGCCGGCAGTTCAAGGCCGATCACGAACAGCATGAATACCACGCCCAGTTCGGCAAGCAAACGCACGCCGCCACCCTCGGCGATGGTCAAGGCGCGCAGCCATGCATGGTCGGCGGCGATGCGCCCGAGGCCGTGCGGACCGACCAGCGCGCCGATGGCCAGGAAGGCGACCACCTGGCTCACCCGCGCGCGGGCGAGCAGCGGCATCACCAGTCCGGCGATGGCGAGGTAGAGCAGCAGGGGTTGCAGATGCGGCAGGCCGGCGTGAGCGTCCATCCGTTCAGAATGCGCGAAAGCCGGCGCTGCCGTATTGATTCAGGTCGATCAGCCTGCGACCGGAGCGTAGACGTTGCTGAGCGTACCGATGCCGCTGACGGTCACGTCCACTGCGGTACCGGGCTTCATCGGCAGCACGCCGACCGAGGTGCCGCAGCAGATCACGTCGCCCGGCATCAGGGTCATGTCGCGGGAAATGCGCGCCACGAGCTGGGCCGGAGAGAAGATGAGATCGGATACCGGATAGCGCTGGCGCTCGCGCCCCCCGACCGTGGTGACGATTTCGGCATCGGCGGGCAAGGGGTCGGTGGAAATGACCGGACCGAAGCAGCCGAAGCCATCGAAACTCTTGGCGCGGGTCCACTGGCCGAAGGACGGGTTCTTGTCCACCAGTTCGAGCGCACTCACGTCATTGATGCAGGTGTAGCCGAAGATGGCGTCGGCCGCCTGCGCCTCATCCAGGTTGCGCGCCACCTTGCCCACCACCACGCCCAGTTCGCCCTCGTAGAACACCCGGCCGTCGAACCCGGCAGGCTTGGGAATGGGTTGCTGGTGCCCGTTCAGCGCCTGCGGCGAGCGGATCAGGTAGAGCGGATCCTCGGGGATCGGATGACCGGCCTTTTCCACGGCGGTACGGACGTTGTGCACGATGATGATCATCTTGGGCGGCACGCAGGGCATGAGCCATTCGATGCCCTCGACCGGTACGGTTTCACCGGTCGGCGTCGGGCTGCCGAACAGATCGCCCGCCAGCAGTTCAACGGTGTCGCCATTCAGGCGGCCCAGGCGTTCGGCGCCGCCATGGCGCAGTCGCAGGTATTTCATTGCAGATCCAGGTTATCGTTGTTAATGGAACACGCAGTGCCCGGCCGGCAGCGTCGCCGGCGCCGGAGCGGGCCGCCGCGGACTCAGGCGCGCAGGCGCGAGGACACATCCACCAGCCTTTCGGCGATGCGGGCGAGCATTTTCTGCATTTTCTCGTCGGCGAGGTCGCCGCCGGGTGCGAAGGCACTGGCGGCACCACCGACCGCGATCTGCTCCGACAGCACCAGCGCCCCCACCGACTGCAGCACGGCACGCAGGTGCACCAGACCGCGCAGACCACCGAGCGCCCCCGGCGATGCGGCGCCGAGCGCAACCACCTTGTTGGCATAGGGCACCGTGCCGGCTTCGTCGCCGGCCGGGCGCGACACCCAGTCCAGCGCATTCTTGAGCACCGCGCTCATCGAACCGTTGTACTCGGGCGAGGCGATGAACAGCCCGTCGTGCGCCTTGAACAGTTCCTTGAGCGGCCGCACGCCCAGCGGCAGCCCGGCGGATGCCTCCAGGTCGCCGTCGTACAGCGGCAGCGGATGATCGCGCAGGTCCATCACCGTGGCACTGCCGCCGGCCAGTTCGATGGCCCGGGCAGCGGCCGTTGCCAGCTTCCGGTTGAACGAGCCTTCGCGGGTGCTGCCGGCAAAGCACAGGATGCGGGGCAGATTGCCATCGCGTTCGGAGCTGTCGTGCACGACAGCGAGATTCTTGTTGCGGTTCGTCATGGGGAATCCAGCCAGTCGATGATGGGTTGCCACTGTTCGCGATCCTGCAGCGCCCGCGAGCGCGACAGGTCGAAAATCGTCATGCCGTGCGCCGCCGCCTGAACATAGAGCTGCGAATTGCGCAGATAGGCCAGCACCGGCAGATCGAGTGCGGCACAGAAACGTTCGAGTTCATGGGCCGCGCGCGTACGCACATCCACGCGCATGCCGACGATGCCCAGCTTCACCCTGCTCGCGGCCACGCGCTTGTGCTCGGCCAGTTCCGTCAGGAAGTCACCGGTGGCGAGGATGTCGAACAGTGACGGCTGGACCGGCACGAGCACGCGATCGACCATGCGCAGTGCCGCCTCCAGCCGCTTGCCGCGCAGCCCGGCCGGGGTGTCGAGCACGACATGCGTGGTGCCGCGCGGCGGCCGCGCCGGCTGTTCGGGTTCGATGTCCCAGCCCTGTATCGGCGCGAGCAGCGGCGAACGCAGCGCCAGCCAGTGCCGCGCCGACTGCTGGCGATCGATGTCGCCCAGCATGACGCGTGCGCCCAGGCTGGCCCAGTGACCGGCGACATTGGTCGCCAGCGTGCTCTTGCCGGCGCCACCCTTGGGATTGGCGATCATCACACTGCGCAGCATGCGTTCGGTCATGACAAGACGATTTCGCGCGAGAACTGTCCCGCCGGTTCAACATGCAAGGTCCAGAAAGTGTCCGCAACCCGCGCGGCATCGAGCAGGCTGCCTTCGCGCAGCACGCCGGCAATGGTCACCACCGCCGCATGCACGCCGGCCGGTGACAGTTCCTGGTGCAGGCTGAACACCAGATTGCGCAGCGCTGCCTTCTGTGCCGACAGTGACGCCACCGCCGCCACCGGTTCCATGGCCAGGCCACCGCCGGAAAACAGAAGGCTGCCGCGTCCGGACGCGCGCATCGCCGGCAATACCGCACGGGTCGCGATCAGCGCGCCCAGCACGCCGATGCGCAGATCGGCGGCCAGCGCTTCCGGATCGAGCGCCGACGGTGCGCCCTCGCGCGACACCGAGGCATTGAATACCAGCACCTCGGGCGGCTGCAGCGAAGTACGGACGGCGTCGAAAGCGGTCAGTATCGATTCGTCACTGCCTGCATCGGCAACGAAACCCTGCGCGGTGACGCCTCGCTCCGCCAGTTCGTGCTCATAGCGCTCGAGCTTGCCGGCATTGCGCGAAATCATCGCCACGCAATAGCCCTCGGCGCCGAAGCGCCGCGCGACCGCGGCGCCCACGCCCGAGCCCATGCCGACGATGGCACATACCTTGGAACCCATAAACCTCCCCGTGCGCGTCACGCGCCGCTCGATATCCGGATGACGTCTCCGACCAGGAAAAGCTCCCGATCACCGCCGGCTGCCGGACAGCATGCAAGCCTACCTGTTTTTTGCTGCGGCGCGGGCCGCCGCCAACGCGGCACGACGCTCTTCGTCGGCCTGCGCGATGGCCCGCTTCTGTTCATCGCTCAGCGACTCACCGAGCTGTTTTTCGATCGCGGCCGCCACCCGCGCCGATGTTTCGGTAATGCGTCCCTCGGCCGGCATGGCCGCACGCACCTGGCTGGATGGCAGGTGGGTGATGTCGACCACGCGCTGTACGAACTGGTCGTCGATGCGACGGACTTCGGCCTTCATGAAGGCCATCTGGGCGGGCGTCTGCGCAAACGCAGGCGCCAGAAGGCCGCCGCAGGTCAATAGTAATAGCAGGAACTTCATCGGACGGGGCTCCGGAAAGCGAAAGGATGGCGGATCGCCGGATTCAGGCGGGCAGCAGCACGGTGGAGCCCGCAGTCCTGCGCCCGGCGAGCGCCTCGTGCGCCCGTGCGCAATCGGCTAACGCATGACGCTGTGCCACGTTGATGCGAAGCGTGCCATCCAGTACGCGGGCGAACAGTTCGTCGCTCGCAGCGACCAGATCGGCACGTTGCGCGACGTAATGGAACAGCGTCGGGCGAGTCAGGAAGAGCGACCCCTTCTGCGCCAGCAGCGCGGGTTCGAACGGGGCGACCGGGCCGGATGCGTTGCCATAGCTCACCATCGTGCCCAACGGTGCCAGGCAGTCGAGCGAAGCCATGAAAGTGTCGCGCCCTATGCTGTCATAGACCACACGAACGCCCCGTCCGCCGGTAATGTCGCGAACCCGCGCCGGCTGCGCCGCCGGGGATACGCCCGTGAGTACATGTTCGCAGCCGTGCGCAGCCGCCAGCGCCGCCTTTTCCGGCGTGCTCACCGTGCCGATCACCGTGGCGCCGAGCGCACGCGCCCACTGGCAGGCAATCAGTCCGACGCCGCCGGCAGCGGCGTGGATGAGCACCATGTCGCCCGGCTCGACGTGGCAGGTACGGCGCAGCAGGTAGTGCG
This sequence comes from Methyloversatilis thermotolerans, assembly GCF_000372885.1. Classification (GTDB taxonomy): domain Bacteria; phylum Pseudomonadota; class Gammaproteobacteria; order Burkholderiales; family Rhodocyclaceae; genus Methyloversatilis; species Methyloversatilis thermotolerans. Next base: position 3,867,012 of record NZ_KB889967.1, on the reverse strand, counting down.
CAGTGAGGCCTTTCAGCATCAGCGCGGCGGCCGTGTCGAAGCCGATTTCGGGTGGCAGCGGCACAAGCCGGTCGGCCGGCATGCAGCGCGCGGTGGAGTAGGCGCCCAGCGGCCCGGTGGCGTAGGCGACGCGATCACCCACCGCCAGGCCGGTGACGCCCTCCCCCACCGCCTCGACCACTCCGGCCGCTTCCAGGCCCAGCGCACCGGGCAACGGCGTGGCGTACAGCCCGCTGCGGTAGTAGATGTCGATGAAATTCAGCCCGATCGCGTGGTGCCGGACGCGCACCTCACCCGGCCCGGGATTCCCCACCACGACCGCCTCGTACTGGAGTACCTCTGGGCCACCGGTACGGTGAAAGCTGACCGCGTATTCGCTCATCGTCATGCCGCCTGGAAAATGCGTGATGCCCGATTCTAACGGCCAGCGTCATGGTGCACCGCACACGGCATTCGGGCAAAATGTATTTTTACGCTCAGGAGAGTGTCCATGCGCCGGGTCGTATTCAACCAGAAGGGTGGCGTAGGCAAGTCCACCATCACCTGCAACCTTGCCGCCATCAGTGCCGCGCAGGGACTGCGCACGCTGGTGATCGACCTGGACACGCAGGCCAACTCGAGCCACTACCTGCTGGGCGAAGCGGTGGCCAACGCCAGCGGCGGTGCCGCGGAGTTCTTCGACCAGATGCTGAACCTGCGCCTGTCGCCGAAGGGCACCGAGGAATTCGTGACCGCCACCGCGCATCCCGGCCTGTCGGTCATGACCGCGAGCCCGCAACTGGCCGAACTCGAATCGAAGCTCGAATCCCGCTACAAGATCTACAAGCTGCGCGAGGCGCTGGATGCGCTGGAGGACTTCGACCGCATCTACATCGACACGCCGCCAGCGCTGAATTTCTATTCGCGCTGCGCGCTGATCGCCGCCGAATCGGTGCTCATCCCGTTCGACTGCGACGAGTTCTCGCGCAAGGCGCTGTACCAGTTGCTGGAGAATATCGGGGAAATCCGGGCCGATCACAACGCCGGACTGAAGCTCGAGGGCATCGTCGTGAACCAGTTCCAGGCACGCTCCAGCCTGCCGGCGCGCGTGGTGCAGGAATTGCGCGACGAGGGACTGCCTGTGCTGGACGCCACGCTGTCGCCATCGGTCAAGGTGAAGGAATCGCACGAAGCCGCGTTGCCACTGATCCACTTCGCACCCGGTCACAAGCTCGCGCAGGAGTTCGTCGCACTGCACACATTGCTCGATGGGCGCTGAACCGGGCGCCGCCGGCACGCGAACTTGCGGCGGCTGTCCTGTGTCCGATCGAGCATGATGTCGCGCGTGCGCTCAACCTTCCGTCTCGTCGCCCCTGCCGCCCTGCTGGCGCTTGCAGCGGCCGGCGTATCGGCGACCCAACCCGAAGGCGGCCGCTTCCGCGCGCTCGTCGAACTGGACAACGGCTGGCCGCGCGCTTGCGGCAGTGCAGTCGCGGTCGCCGGCTGGGATATCCGCATCGTGCGCGAGCGTCAGGGCGACGAGGTGCTGGCGCGGGTCGAAGTGCGCCCGCCACCGGGCAACCCGGCGCTTCCGGTACTCGCCCGACTGGAAATCGAACAGTTCCACCCCGCCATCCTGCTGGTGCCGCGGGACGGCCTGCTCGCGCTGCCCGGATTCGATTCGGACAACAAGGTCGACTGGGCGACGCTGATGCGCAATTTCATGTTCTTCGGTGGCACGCTGGTACTCGGCCAGGTGGGGGGCGACATCGAACTGCCCTTCCGTGGCCCGGCGCCGCGCGATGTGACCGGCCAGTATCTGAACTGCAGCGGCGATCTGGCCGCGCCCTTGCGCAACGGCAGTTGACGCGCATCCGTGGTGGCCCGCGCACGGGTACCGACCGCTCAGCTATGCGTCCGCGGCTCGCCCAGCGTGGTGAGCATCCAGCCGTCGGGCGATGTCGTTTCCTCGACCTTGAACAGCGTGCCGTCCATCATGTCGACCTCGAAGCTGCGACGCGGCTGGCTGCGGCGGCGACCATCGGCCACGGCCAGCCACGCGGCGATGTCCTGCGTCTCGATGCGCGGCCCCACCCCCAGCTCATGGCAGCGGCGCATCAGCCCGCCGAAAGTGATGTCGCCCTGCGGCACCGCGTAAAGGGAAACGAAGGCGGCATTGGCAAATACGAGTCTGTCCTGCGGATCGAACAGCGCACAGGCGGTCTCGCCGGCGTCCAGACCGGCGAGCAACTGGCGCAGCACTTCCGGCCGCAGTGCCGCGGCGGCCATGTGCGACGGTATGCGCACCGCGCCCGCCTCGATTCCCGTGACGTCGAGGCCGGCGCCCGGCAGGACCACGCGATCGCGGCCCGCATGCTTGGCGCGATAGAGCATCTGGTCGGCCACCCTCATCCAGGCCTCGCAGTCCTCGATCAGCGGGTTCAGTTCGGCCACGCCAAAGCTGGCGGTCACGACTTCGCCATCGATCAACGGTTCGGCATGCAGGCAGGCGCGCAGCCGGTTCATCAGATCGCGCGCGCCTTCCGCGGTGGTGTCCGGCAGCAGGATGCCGAATTCCTCACCGCCATAGCGTCCGGCACTGTCATTGATGCGCAGTTCGCGCATCAGCAGTGTCGCGAAGCGGCGGATCACCTCGTCGCCCGCGGCGTGGCCGTGCCTGTCGTTGATCGCCTTGAAATGATCGAGATCGGCCAGCACCAGCGTGACATTGTGACCGTAGCGCCGCTGGCTCGCGAATTCCTTGCGCACCAGTGCTTCCCAGTGACCGCGATTGGCCAGGCCGGACAATGCATCGGTCCTGCTCAGCCTCTGCAGCGCCTCGCGCTGCTGCTGCAGCTTGCGTACCGCCTGATTGGTGGCATAGCCGATGGCCACCGGATGCAGCAGCATGGGCGCGCTGAACAGCACGGTGAGCAGGCTGGACATGGGCGCCCACTCGAAGCCGTAAAGCAGGACGCCGAACAACACGCCCAGCGCATGGCAGGCGATGCCGCGCATCATCAGCCGCATGCCGCAGCCCGCCACGCTGTCCATGCTCATGAGCGCAAGCATGAGCAGAGACGGCACGGCACTGAACGCCATCATGGCGGTCCATACGCCGCCGAAGAAATGGTCGGCCAGCAGGTGCTGTCCTTCGGTACGGAAAGGATCGGACGACTGCCGCGCGCGCCACCAGGCGAAGTGGGGCCATACGAAGGCATGCAGAAGCGGGCCGAGCCACATCGCCCAGGCGTAGTCGCCGCGCTGGTACAGCACGCTGAGCACCATGGGCAGGCCGAGCAGCAGGCCGAACATGCGCGCGCGGTAGGACCGTCTGGCGAAACCCAGATAGGGCGTGGACGCCTCGACATAGGCCGCTTCCGGTGCGGGGTGCGGGGCGTTCACGGCATCTCCGCGGCACGCGGACCGCACAGGACTGAGACAGGCGCGGCATATGCGCTACTGAGCGACATCTTCGCAGGGAACACCGGGTCTGCAGGGGTGCCCATTGTAGGGGTCGCAGGCGCCCCGCACCGCCCGCAATCACGTTTCATCGCGGTACGACAGATCGAGCGCACCGGGCGCCAGGAAGCGGCGTTCGAATTCGGCGGCGGTCAATGGCCTGGCGTGGAAGTAGCCCTGGCTGGCATCGCAACCATGCGTCTTGAGCAGCTCATGCTGCCCTGCCGTTTCCACCCCTTCGGCGAGCACGGAAAGACCGAGCTTGTGGCCAAGGGTGATGATGGTGTCGACCAGTTCCACCGCGCTCGCGTCCTCGGGCAGATCGCACACGAAGCTGCGGTCTATCTTCAGGGTATGCACCGGCAACCGCTTCAGATAGGCGAGCGACGAATACCCGGTGCCGAAATCGTCGACCGACATGCGTATCCCCATGGCTTCCATCGCATCCAGGAAGGACTCGGTGTTCTCCCCCTGGTCCATCAGGCTGGATTCGGTCATTTCGAGCTCGAGCAGCGAGGGCGGAAAGCCGGTATCGGACAGCACGCACTCGATGCGCTGCTGCAGGCCGCCACGGCGGATTTCGACCGCCGACACGTTGACCGCAAGACTGATCGGCGGCAGCCCCGCATCCAGCCACGCCCGCCCCTGGCGGCAGGCCAGTTCGCGCACGCGGTTGCCCAGCGGCACGATCAGTCCGTTCGCCTCCATCAGTGGAACGAAGGTGCCCGGGCCGGCCTGCACGTCGGCGGCCTCGCTCAGCCGCACCAGCACTTCGGCCCCCAGCAGCCGTCCGTCCTGCAGGCCCATGAGGGGCTGGAAGCGCAACTCCACCTGATCGTTCTCGAGCGCGCGGCGCAGCGCGGTGTCCAGCGACAGCCTGCGCGTGGCCTCGCGCTTCAGGGTATCCGTGTAGAAGCGGATGCCGTTGCGCCCCGACTGCTTGGCCTGGTACATCGCGCCATCGGCATCGCGCAGCAGTTCGTCCGCGCTGTCGCCATCCTCCGGGAACATGCTGATGCCCATGCTCACCTGCACATAGATTTCCTGGCCGGACGCCAGATGGATGGGCTGCGCGAGACAGGCCTTGACGTCCTCCGCCACGCGCGCCGCTTCGGCGGCCTCGCGCACGTTCTCCAGCACCAGCACGAACTCGTCGCCACCCTGGCGGCCCAGCGTATCCTGCCTGCGCAGCCGCATGCGCAGGCGCTGCGCAACCGCAGACAGGACTTCGTCGCCGCTGGCATGCCCGAGGCTGTCGTTGATGGTCTTGAAGTGATCGATGTCGACACAGATGACGGCAATGCGGTCGCCACGACGGGCACACTGTTCGATCGCATGGCCGAGCCGGGCGCGGATCAGCACCCGGTTGGGCAGATCGGTCAGCGGGTCATAGTGGGACAAGTGTTCGAGCTGTGCTTCGGTACTGCGCATCGAGGTGGTGTCGGTGAGCACGCATACGCGATAGCCTCGCTCGCCGCCCTCTTCCTGGACGGGCGCACAACTGAGCCAACCGGTCCAGCGTTCGCCACTGCGACGCCGCCCATTCACTTCACCCTGCCATCCGGCGCCATCAGCCAGCGCCACCGCAAGGTCGGCCGCAGCTTCCTGCGCATCCAGCGCCAGCAACACCGGCAGCACGCGGCCGACCACTTCGTCCTCGGCTTCGCCGACCATCGCACAGAAAGCGGCATTGGCCTGCACCAGGTGGCCGCGCGCATCGGTCACCACCACGCCATCGCGCGTGCTTCGCAACGCGTCGGCGAGCAGACGTGCGGAACGCTCCGCCTGCCGCCGCGAGCGCTCGTCGCGCAAGCGGCGCAGCGCGAATGAAATGTCCATGCTCACTTCTTCGAGCAGACGGATCTCGTCCTCGTCGTCCACATCGAGCGACGGCGCAAGCATGAACAGCACCGCCACCACGTCGTCGTCGAGCTGCAACGGCAGGGCGACGCAGGCGTCACATCCGGTGACGCGCGCCGTCGCCATCCACGGAGCGTCGCCCTGGAGCGGGGTCAGTCTGAGCATGCGGCCGGACGCCGTCACACGCGCCACCACGCTGTGCTCGATGGAACGGCCTTCGCCGTCGGCGAGCGCAACGCGGTCATTAGCGGGCAGGCCGGCACAGGCCCGCAACCCGGTCTGCCCCGGATCACTGTCGTGCTGCAGAACCCAGGCGGCCCGGTAACGGCCGTACTCGACCGCGACGCGGCAGATGCGATCGAACAGCTCGTCCTCGCTGGCCGACCAGACGATGGTCTGGTTCACCTGACTCAGGAAATTGTAGAGCCGGGTCAGTTGATGTGCGCGTTCCTCAGCGCGCTGCCGCGCGGTGACGTCCCAGGCAACCCACACCACACGGTCGCTGCCCGGCACCGGCGAGACTCTCGCATCGAATACGACGCGGCGGTCGTCGACGTCGAGTTCGTAGCTGTAGGGCAGCGTGCGCTGACGCGCGAGCGCCTGGCGGATGACCGCCAGAAAACGGCTGCTCACCTCTTCCGGAAAGACCTCGTCCAGCGTGCGCCCGATCAGCGTGTCGGGCGGCGCGGCAAGCAACTGCCGGGAACTGCCGTAGGACTCGATGTAGCGCCCCTGTCGATCGAGCATGAAGGCGACGTCCGGCAGACTGTTCACGAAGGCGCGCAGCCGGCCCTCGCTGCTGACCAGCGAATCGAGCGCAATATCGCGACGACGATGGCTCAGATAGAGAAAGAGCAGCAGGAACAGCGCGGTGGTCGCCAGCAGGATGAGCGTCGCGCGATCGTGTGTGCGCAGAAGCGCACGACGAGCGGACAGTTCGTGCAGCAATGCGGCCTCGACCGCCGTTGCGCGGGCATCGATCGCTCGCTGGGAGAGGCGCAGCAGTTCGCCGCCGGCCTCGAAACCGGACAACTGTCTTTCCATCACGATGCGCGCGTCGGCCAGTGTGCCGATATAGGCATCGGTGCTGGCGGCCACCTCGCCGGAGGGCGGATACCCGTTCGCGAATCCGATCAGCGCACCGTGCCCTTCGCGCAGATCGCGCGCCACCACCAGCGCCCGGTCCAGATGCGCGAGCACGCGCGCCCGGGGCACTGAAACATCGCCGGCCAGCAGTCTTTCGGTATCCAGTTGCGCGAGCAGCGCGTAACGACGCGATTGCGCCAGATTGTCGCGCGCAGTGATCGCTCCGGACAGACTCGCGTCCCAGTGATGATGCGCGAACGCGATCAGCCCCATGCAGATGCCCACCAGCAGAGCCAGTCCGAATACCGGCGCCGACGTGTGCAAGGCAGAGCGTGCGCTCATTTCGCCGGTCCGGGCAGATTGGCTTCGGAAAAGCCGAAACGTCCGATCAGCGCGCGATGCTCCTCCCCGCCGAGTATCTGTTCCAGCGCCGCATCCAGCCGGCGACGCAGGGCTTCATCGCCGACGCGTACCGCGAATGCCGGCATGCCGTCGCCCACGCCGGCATCCCGTCCGGTACCGGTCTGCAGCCGTACCACCTCGACGCCACTCAGGCCCGCCACCTGCACCAGATAATTCAACGACACATCGGACAGCGCAAGTACGTCGGCGCGACCCTCGATCACCGCAATGGCCGCGGACATCGCGTCGCCATGGCGCTGGATGCGTTCCGCCGGCACCCCCGCGCGGCGAGCCACGGCCGATTCGATCGCGCCATCGACCACCGCCAGCACGACGTCTGACTGCCTCACCACATCGGCGAGGGAGCGGATGCCTCTCGGATTGCCGGACATGACGAGCAGCGCCGCCGAAACGCGGGCGGTCGGCCGGGTGAAGGCCACGCGACGCGCGCGCTCGGACGTGCTGAAAAGGCCGCTGGCGATCACATCGGCGCGACCCAACGCAAGATCGTGCATCAAGTGGCTGAACTCGGCATGGATGAAATCCACCTCGGCGAAACCGGCCCGCTGCGCAGCCAGCCTGAGCAATTCCGGTGCCTCACCGCTGACACGCCCGTCGCCATCGATAAAGGCATACGGTGGCTCGATGGAATAAAGTGCCCGCAGCCGGTCTGGATTTCGTTCGGCGGTTTCATCACCGTGCATGCCGGCACCCAGCACGACTGCAAGCATCGCGACGATGACGCTGACAACGAGATAGGAAGTGCGCATGGCGGACCACGGTTCTGAATCGGGGCCGATGCGGAGCGGGAACATCCGCACCGGACCGGCGATTGTAGTCGCACATGGTTCCGACGACCGTGACGACTCCCCGATATTGCGGCAACGGTTTCATCGACCGGCCTGCGCGAGCACGCGCCTGGCCGCGGCAACGACGGCGGATTGAAGCGGACCGCCACGCAGCCGGTCGCTCAGCTCGAGCTGCAGGCCGGCACCGCGCCGGCCGCGATTGCACAGGTTGGCGGCACTCAGCCCTGCGTAGCGATGAGCGCTGGTCCACGCGGGCACACCGCGCACGTACAACGCGTCGGCCAGCGTGCAGGCCAGCCGCCGGTCGCGACCGCCGATCAGCGCCCGCGTGCCGGCATCGGCCACGCCATGCACGATCAGCACTTGCTCGCACTCCGCAAGCAATCCGATGGCCCGCGGCTCGTCGAAACGGCTGCTCGTAATGTGCAATTGTTCGAAATTGTGCGAGGGCAGCAGGCCCTCGAACAGATACAGATCGAACTCGTCGCCGGCGATTGCGCGCGCCACCTCGGAACAGCCACGCTCGATGTGTCCCCCGTGCGGTGCCAGCACACCGACACCGCTGCCGCGACGCAGCACGGTGATGCGATAGTCGCGCCCCTCTCGATAGACCGAGGCGAGCTGGGAATAGCTAGCGAATCGATCCCTGTGCATGGGGGCGGCGTCAGTTCGACGTGTCGGAAAGGAAAAGCTTCTCCATGCGCAGCATGCCCGGATGCGGGTGACCGGAGCGCCTCAATTCGGTGAAGTCCTCGCGCAGCACGCGCCGGAATTCATCCTTACCGCGCAAGGTCATGTTCTGCGCGTACACCTCGCGTGCGTTGCCGACCTGACCGTTCAGCAACAGGGCATGCGCCATGTTGATCTGCGCCGCCTTGTATTCCGGCGCTTCCTTCGGCACCTTCTGCACGGCTTCCAGCACCTCGTCATAGCGACCGAGATTGAGGCAGGCCCACGATAACGCGACCCAGACGCCATTGTCTCGATAGCCCGCCTGGATCGCCTTTTCCAGCCAGCGTGCGGCTTCGCCGTAATCGGTCTGCCGGCCGCCACCGCTGTACAGGGCGGCCAGATGCACGAAGGCGGGTGCGTACTCCTTGTCCGCGGCGCGGCGCGTCCAGGCAAGCGCGAGCTCGGCGGCCAGCGGATCCGCCGCATCCGCCTCGAAAACCTTCGCCAGCAGCAGCATGCCCTCGGGATCGCCGGCATCCGCAGCCTTCTGATACCAGTCGCGAGCGACCGCCTCGTCCTTGGCCACCCCCAGACCGCTGGCGTGGATCTGTCCCGCCACCACCTGCGCGCGAGGCAGTCCGGCTTCGGCCGCCAGCAAGGCCCAGCGTGCCGACGCCACATCGTCCTTGTCCAGACAGGTGCCGAAGAAGTGCCAGTCGGACATCTGCAGCATGGCCTCCGGCTCGCCCTTCTCCGCCGCCGCTCTGGCCGCCGTCAGCGCCGCCTCGCACTCGCCGCGCAGGTGGGCGGTTCGCCACTGTTCCGACGCGCCCGCTGCCGCGCCGAGCAGCACGGCACACAGCAGGAGGAAAGGACGGACGATGCGCATCATGCCGTCTATGCGGGCGTGAGCTTGGCAACCGACAGGGCCAGCCACTTCACGCCGTGGGCGCCGAAATTGACCTGGACGCGCGCGTCCGAACCCGACCCTTCGGCATTGACGATGACGCCGGCGCCAAACTTGGCATGTGCCACCTGCTGGCCGACCCGGAATCCGGTGTCGTTCGAAGCATTGCGCCGACCGCTGCCGAAGCTGCGTGGATTGGACGAGTGCGCAACGGACGCGGAGGCCCCGCCCTGGCTGTCGAACCCGCCGTAGCCTCGCGCCGACGCAGGTGGCGTGAGCCACTTCATCAGTTCTGCCGGGATTTCGTCGAGGAAACGACTGCGCACGTTGTAGCGGGTCTGTCCATGCAGCATGCGCGACTGCGCAAAGGACAGGTAGAGGCGCTGGCGCGCACGCGTGATGGCGACATACATCAGGCGGCGTTCCTCTTCCAGCCCGTCGCGCTCGAGCACCGAATTCTCGTGCGGAAACAGACCCTCCTCCAGGCCGCCGATGAACACCACGTCGAACTCCAGCCCCTTGGCCGAATGCACGGTCATGAGCTGCACCGCCGACTGGCCGGCGTCGGCCTGGTGTTCGCCCGCTTCCAGCGAGGCGTGCGACAGGAAGGCGGACAGCGGATCGGGTGGCGCGGCCTCGTCCTCGGCAGCCACCTGGGCGTAGCCTTCCTCGGAAATGAAGTTGGCGGCGGCATTGATGATTTCGTCGAGGTTGGCCACCCGCTCGGCGCCTTCCTTCTCGGTCTGGTAATGCGCCCGCAGACCGGACAGTTCGAGCACCTGTTCGACCATTTCCGGCAACTTCAGTCCTTCGCAGGCGAAGCGCAACTGATCGACCAGCTTCACGAAGGCACCGACCGACTGCGCGGCCTTGCCGGTCAGGAAATTGAGCGCGCCGTACAGGCTGCTGCTGTGCGCCTGCGCGGCGTCCTGCAACTGTTCCAGCGAGCGCGCGCCGATGCCGCGGGTGGGGAAATTCACCACGCGGGTGAATGCCGTGTCATCGTGCGGATTGGCGATCAGCCGCATGTAGGCCAGTGCGTGCTTCACTTCCTGCCGCTCGAAGAAGCGCAGACCGCCATAGACGCGGTAGGGAATGCCGGACGAGAACAGCGCATGTTCGAGCACGCGCGACTGCGCATTGCTGCGATAGAGCAGCGCGATGTCGTCGCGCGCTGTGCCGTCGTGGATCAGCGCGCGGATTTCCTCGACCACCCAGCGCGCCTCCTCGATGTCGTTGAACGCTTCATAGACGCGCAGCGGTTCGCCGCTGCCCGCTTCGGTCCACAGGTTCTTGCCCAGGCGACCGCTGTTGTGGCGGATCACCGCATTGGCCGCGTCGAGTATGTTGCCGTGCGAACGGTAGTTCTGCTCCAGCCGGATCACGTTGTCGACGTGGAACTCGCGCTCGAAGTCGCGCATATTGCCGACCTCGGCGCCGCGAAAGCGGTAGATGCTCTGGTCGTCGTCGCCGACTGCCATCACCGCCGCCGGCCGCTCCGTGCCCAGACCGGCCAGAAGCTTGAGCCAGCGGTACTGAAGCACATTGGTGTCCTGGAATTCGTCGACCAGGATGTGGCGGAAACGGCGCTGGTAATGCACGCGTATCGGTTCGTTGCGCTGAAGCAGTTCGTAGCAGCGCAGCAGCAGTTCGGCGAAATCGACCACGCCTTCGCGCTGGCACTGCGCCTCGTACGCTTCGTAGAGTTGCACGCGCTTGCGTGCGAAATCGTCCCAGGCCTCGACCTCGTGCGGGCGCAAGCCCTGTTCCTTGGCGGAATTGATGAAATACATCAGATCGCGCGCGGGGAACTTCTCGTCGTCGATGTTCAGCGCCTTCAACAGGCGCTTGATCGCCGAAAGCTGGTCGGCGGAATCCAGTATCTGGAACAACTGCGGCAACCCGGCGTCCTTCCAGTGGGCGCGCAGCATGCGGTTGCACAGACCGTGGAAGGTCCCCATCCAGAGGCCGCGCGCATTCATCGGCAGCATCGCGGTGAGCCGCGCCAGCATTTCCTTGGCCGCCTTGTTGGTGAAGGTGACGGCGAGAATGCCGTGCGGCGACACCTGGCCGGTGGACATGAGCCAGGCCAGCCGCGTGGTGAGCACGCGGGTCTTGCCGGAACCGGCGCCGGCCAGGATGAGCGCCGATTGTGGCGGCAGGGTGACGGCCTGGAACTGCTGCTCGTTCAGGCCGGACAGGAGCGGATTGGAGGTCATGCCGCGGATTCTACCGGCCGTGCCCGGGTGCTGCTCGGCATCGTCAGCCTGTAGTCCTTCTCCGACAGGATGGAACCCCCGGCCGTAATGCACGGTCCGGCCTGAACAACTTTGCATTCAGGGAGAACATCACAATGACCGACTGGGCCCACGCCTCCGCCTGGCTCTACACATGGAGTGCAGAACGCCTGCCGCTGCTGCTGGACCTGACGATCCGGCTCGCCGTCATCCTGGTCATCGCCTGGTTCCTGCGCCTGCTGGCGCGCCGTGCGATCCGCATCGTCCATGCGACCTTGCGCAACCGCACCGATAGCATCGAGGACATCAAGCGCATCGACACGCTGGTGCGCGTGGCGCGCTATGCCGCCTCGGCAGTGATCGTCATCATCGCCGGCGGCCTTGCGCTGAGCGTGCTCGGCATTTCCGTAGCGCCTCTGCTGGCCACCGCCGGCGTGGCAGGTATCGCCATCGGCTTCGGAGCGCAGTCGCTGGTCAAGGACATTTTCTCGGGCTTCTTCGTACTGCTCGAGAACCAGATACGGGTCGGCGACGTGGTGAGCATCGCGGGACGCGACGGCGCGGTCGAAGAAGTGACACTGCGCTACGTCAGGCTGCGCGATTACGCAGGCGACGTTCATTTCATACCGAATGGCGAGATCAATGTGGTGACCAGCCGCTCGCGGGAATTCTCGCAGGCGGTGATGGACATCGGTGCGCACTACCGCGACAACGTCGACGAAATCTTCGAACTGATGCGCGCCGTCGCCCATGACATGCGCACGGACGAACGCTACGCGGGCAAGATTCTCGACGATCTGGAAATCGCGGGTGTCGAGGCGTGGGACGGTTCTTCCGTCACCTTGCGTGCCCGCCTCAAGACCTTGCCGCTGGCACAGTGGGAAATCCGGCGCGAATTCCTGCGCCGGCTCAAGGCGCGCTTCGACGCCGACGGCCTGGAAATACCCTATCCCCAGGTGACGCTGTCGCTGGCCCGGGAAACCGAAGCCGCCCTGTCCGGACACGCCAGCCGACTGATCGGCGCGAAACCGACCGCGTGACCGACCGGCCACCCGCTCGATGGCGGGCGTCCGCCGTGGTCGGCGTCCGGCAGGACAACACCCCTATAATGGTGGGTTAGCGTTCATTTCCGCCGCCCCGCCTCATGTCAGAAAAGCAGATTCCCGCCTACAACCCGGCCGACATCGAAGCCGCCGCACGCCGGCACTGGGATGACAGCCAGGCCTTCAAGGCCATCGAGGACGCCTCGAAACCCAAGTACTACTGCCTGTCGATGTTCCCCTACCCGTCAGGCAAGCTGCACATGGGCCATGTGCGCAACTACACGATAGGCGACGTGCTGTCGCGTTTCCATCGCATGCGCGGATACAACGTGCTGCAGCCCATGGGCTGGGACGCCTTCGGGCTGCCGGCCGAGAACGCGGCGATCAAGAACGCGGTGCCACCGGCGAAATGGACGTACGACAACATCGACTACATGCGCCAGCAGCTCAAGTCGCTGGGTTTCGCCATCGACTGGAGCCGCGAACTGGCCACCTGTCAGCCGTCCTACTACAAGTGGAACCAGTGGCTGTTCCTGCGCATGCTGGAAAAGGGCATCGCCTACAAGAAGACCCAGGTGGTGAACTGGGATCCGGTGGACCAGACCGTGCTGGCCAATGAACAGGTGATCGATGGCCGCGGCTGGCGCACCGGCGCGCTGGTCGAGAAGCGCGAGATTCCCGGCTACTACCTGGGCATCACGCAGTACGCCGACGAGCTGCTGGACGACCTGGACACGCTGGATGGCTGGCCCGAGCGCGTGAGAACGATGCAGGCCAACTGGATAGGCAAGAGCACCGGCGTGCGCTTCCCCTTCAGCCACGACATCCGCGATGACAGCGGCGCACTGATCGGCGACGGCAAGCTGTGGGTGTTCACCACCCGCGCCGACACCATCATGGGTGTCACCTTCTGCGCGGTGGCCGCCGAACATCCGCTGGCCACGCACGCGGCGCGGGGCAATCCCGAACTGGCCGCCTTCATCGAGAAGTGCAAGCACGGCTCGGTGATGGAAGCCGACATGGCGACCATGGAAAAGGAAGGTCTGCCGACCGGCCTCACCGTGGTGCATCCGCTGACCGGCGAATCGGTGCCGCTGTGGGTGGGCAACTATGTGCTGATGAGCTACGGCGACGGCGCGGTGATGGCGGTGCCGGCACACGACGAGCGCGATTTCGGCTTCGCGAAGAAGTACGACCTGCCGATCAGACAGGTGATCGCAGTCGGCGACAACGCCTTCTCGACCGACGCCTGGGCCGAGTGGTACGGCTCGAAGGACGGCATCTGCGTGAACAGCGGCAAGTACGACGGCCTGGGCTACGCCGCCGCGGTCGACGCGGTCGCCGCCGATCTCGCGGCCAAGGGCGGCGAGAAGAAAGTGCAGTGGCGTCTGCGCGACTGGGGCGTATCGCGCCAGCGCTACTGGGGCTGCCCGATTCCCATCATCCACTGCGATCACTGCGGCGACGTGCCGGTGCCGGACGATCAACTGCCGGTGGTGCTGCCGGAGGACTGCATTCCGGACGGTTCGGGCAACCCGCTGCTCAGGCGCGACGACTTCATCAATGTCGCCTGCCCGAAGTGTGGCGCACCGGCGAAGCGCGAAACCGACACCATGGACACCTTCGTCGATTCGAGCTGGTACTACGCCCGCTACTGCTCGGTCGGCAACGACGCGGCCATGGTGGACGAGCGCGCCAACTACTGGATGCAGGTGGACCAGTACATCGGCGGCATCGAGCACGCCATCCTGCACCTGCTGTACTCGCGCTTCTGGTCCAAGGTGATGCGCGACATGGGGCTGATGACGGTGAAGGAACCGTTCGCCCGCCTGCTCACCCAGGGCATGGTGCTGAACCACGCCTGGCTGCACAAGCCGGAGGGTGGCGGCAAGAACTACTACTGGGAAAGCGATGTAGACGTCCAGCGCGACGCCAAGGGCCAGATCACCGGCGGCCGGCTGAAGGCCGACGGCACCGTGCTCGAGCACGAACTGACCACCATGTCGAAGTCGAAGAACAACGGCGTGGACCCGCAGGCGCTGATCGACCAGTACGGCGCCGACACCGCGCGCTTCTTCATGATGTTCGCCAGCCCGCCGGAACAGACGCTGGAATGGAACGACGCCGGCGTCGAAGGTGCGCACCGCTTCCTGAAGCGGGTGTGGAATTTCGGCCAGGACTACAACGACGCGCTGCGCGCCCGCGTGCCGGCCGCGTCAACGCTGGGCAAGGCCAAGCTGCCGGCCGCGCTGGCTGACCTGCGACGCGAACTGCATCTGGTGCTGAAGCAGGCCAGCTACGACCTCGGCAAACAGCAGTTCAACACGGTGGCGTCCGGTTGCATGAAGATGCTCAACGCGCTGGAAAAGGCGCCGCGCGATGGCGCCGATGCGGCCGAAGTCATCGGCGAAGGGCTGTCCATGCTGCTGCGCGTACTGTCACCGATCTGCCCGCACATCACGCATGTGCTGTGGCGCGACTGCGGCTTCGGCGACGACATCCTGAACGCGCCCTGGCCGGAACCGGCCGAATCGGCGCTGGTACAGGACGAGGTCGAACTGATGCTGCAGGTCAATGGCAAGCTGCGCGGCAGTCTGCGCGTGCCCGCCGATGCGGCGAAGGATGCCGTCGAAGCGGCGGCGCTGGCGAACGAGGCGGCGCAGAAATTCATGGAAGGCAAGCCGGCGAAGAAGGTGGTGGTGGTGCCCGGCCGCCTGGTCAACATCGTGTGCTGAAGCAGGAGATTGCCGTGAACGCCCCCGCCCGACCGTCCCGACGCAGTCTGCTGCTGGCGACACTCGCCACGCTGCCGCTGGCCGCCTGCGGCTTCCAGTTGCGAGGTGTGCGCGACCTGCCCTTCGCCACGCTCTATATCAATTCGGACAGGTACTCGGAACTGACCGCCCAGTTGCGGCGCGCCATCGAGGCACAGAGCCGGACCAAAGTGACCGATGAAGTGACTGCGGCGGAAGCTGTTCTGGACATCACCGGCAACGTTTTCGAGAAAATCATCCTGAGCCTGAACTCCGCCGGTCGGGTACGCGAGTACCAGCTCAAGCAGCGTTTCACCTTCAAGGTCCGTACGCCGACCAATGTGGATATCGCGCCGCCATCGACCATCGAGGTCAGGCGGGACCTGACATACAGCGATGTCGACATCCTGGCCAAGCAACAGGAAGAGCAGCTCCTGATCGCCGAAATGCAGTCGGACGTGATCCAGCAACTGCTGCGCCGCCTGCAGGCCATCAAGCGCAATCCGGCCTGAACGATGGCGCTGCGGCCCGAACAACTGGACGCCCATCTGAAAGGGTCACTGGCGCCCTTGTACGTGCTGCATGGCGACGAACCCCTGCTGGTGATCGAGGCGGCGGACGCGATACGCGCCGCGGCACGCGCGCGCGGCTACGGCGAGCGCGAAGTGCTGGTGGTGACGCAGTACTTCAAGTGGTCGGCGCTGCTCGAGGCGGCGGGCAACATGTCGCTGTTCGGCGGCGACAAGCTGATCGACCTGCGCATTCCGACCGGCAAGCCGGGGCGTGAAGGCGGCGATGTGTTGAGCCGCTACGCGGCGCAACCGCCCGCCGGCACGGTCACCCTGGTCACCCTGCCGCTGATGGACTGGAAGGCGAAGAAAAGCGCCTGGTTTGCTGCGCTGGCCGAACACGGCATCGAGGTCGAACTGAATGCGCCACCGCTGGATCGTCTGCCGGCCTGGCTGGCCGGACGCCTGGCACGGCAGCAGCAGTCGGCGACCCCGGAGGCGCTCGAATTCATGGCGAACCATGTGGAAGGCAATCTGCTCGCGGCCAACCAGGAAGTCATGAAGCTCGCACTGCTGCACCCGCCGGGCGAACTGACGCTGGAACAGGTGCGCAACGCGGTGATGGACGTGGCTCGCTACGATGTTGACGACCTGCGCCAGGCGCTGCTGGCGGGCGATGCCGCGCGCGCCAGCCGCCTGATCGACGGCCTGCGCGCGGAAGGTGTGGCGCCACCGCTGGTACTGTGGATCGTCGTGTCGGAACTGCGCGTGCTCGCAAGCGCCCGCGCCGAGATGGATGCCGGCCGCAGCGCCGACGACGCACTGGCCGCGGCGCGCATCTTCGGCGCCCGCCAGTCGCCTTACCGCAAGGCACTGAACAGGCTTTCGTCGGCAGCCACCCGCACCGCGCTGATGCAGGCCGCGCGGCTGGACCGCATGATCAAGGGCGTGGCGCGTGGCGACGTATGGGACGAATTCCTGCAGATCGCACTGAGGGTGTGCGCGCGCTGAGGACGTACTCACGAGGGTTGTCGATGTTGTGCCGGGTTTTGCGCGCCCCGGGCGGCAGGGACGACCTGGCGACGCGGCCGTCCCCTCGCTTCAAGTCACGGCAATGTGGCGCGGCCCCGTCAGGCACCCGCTTCCCCGGGGGTGCCACCCTGTACACCCATGTAGCGACCCCGTGACGACTGGCAAGACGCCGCGCTTTCTGCTTTCATCCGTGTTTGGCTGCAGGATCCCGCATCGTGCGCGGCCTGCCGGTTTTCGGGAATCGAGATGGACATCCAGGACTACATGAACACGCTGGGCCGACAGGCCCGTGCCGCCTCGCGCCTGATGGCACAGGCCTCCACCGCCGCCAAGAACGATGCGCTGATGCGCATCGCCGCATTGCTGCGGGAACGCGCGCCGCAGTTGCTGGCCGCCAACGCGGCGGACGTGGACGCAGCGCGTGCCGGCGGTCTGGACCCCGCCATGATCGACCGTCTGACGCTGAGCGCAAAGGGTGTGGAGAACATGGCCGTCGGGCTGGAACAGGTCGCCGCCCTGCCTGATCCGGTTGGCGAAATGACCGATTTCAAGCGTCGCCCCACCGGCATCACCGTGGGCAAGATGCGGGTACCTCTGGGTGTGATCGGCATCATCTACGAGGCGCGTCCCAACGTGACCGCGGACGCCGCCGCGCTGTGCCTGAAGAGCGGAAATGCCGCCATCCTGCGCGGCGGCTCGGAAGCCGCACGCTGCAACCAGGCGGTCGCCGCCTGCGTGCGGGAGGGCCTGATCGCGGCCGGCCTGCCGGAAACCGCCGTGCAGGTGGTCGAGAGCACCGACCGCGCCGCAGTGGGCGCCCTGATCACCATGCCCCAGTTTGTGGACGTGATCGTGCCACGCGGCGGCAAGGGCCTGATCGAGCGTATTTCGCGTGAAGCGAAAGTGCCGGTGATCAAGCACCTCGACGGCAACTGCCATGTCTATATCGACGAATCCGCCGACGACGACAAGGCGGTGCGCATTGCCGACAACGCCAAGACTCATCGCTATGGCACCTGCAACACGATGGAAACCCTGCTGGTGCACATTGCCGCCGCACCGCGCGTGCTGGGCCGGCTGGCCGACATCTACCTCGGCAAGGGGGTGGAACTGCGCGGTTGCGAACGCGCACGCGCGCTGGTGCCGGCCATGAAGCCGGCGACCGACGAGGACTGGGCGACCGAATACCTCGCGCCCATCCTGGCGGTGCGCATCGTCGATTCACTGGATGCGGCGATCGACCACATCAACACCTGGAGTTCGCAGCACACCGACGCCATCGTGACCGAGAACCATACGCGGGCGATGCGCTTCATCCGCGAAGTCGATTCGGCCTCGGTCATGATCAATGCGTCAACCCGCTTCGCCGACGGCTTCGAATACGGACTGGGGGCGGAGATCGGCATCTCCACGGACAAGATTCACGCACGCGGACCGGTTGGCCTTGAAGGTCTGACCAGCCAGAAATGGGTGGTGCTGGGCGACGGTCAGGTGCGCAACTGAACCCGGCGACGGGATGGCACGCCGTCCCGTCGGCCTCCTACCCCTGGCCCCCAAGAAAGTGTCCGACAGCTTCCTGTCCGCCAGCCTGCTGCTGCTCCTGCTGTTCGACCCCTTCGGCAACGCGCCGGTCATGACCGTGCTGCTCAAGGACGTACCCGGGGAGCGGCGCCCGCGGGTCATCGCGCGCGAATGCCTCGTGGCGTGGCTGGCGCTGCTGTCCTTCATGTGGGTGGGCGACGAGGTGATGCGCGTGCTTCAACTGTCACAGACATCGCTGGGCATCGCGGGCGGCGTACTGCTGTTCCTGATTTCGCTGCGCATGATCTTTCCTCAGCCGGCCGGCGTATTCGGCGAGTGGTCCGGCGGGGAACCCTTCATCGTGCCGCTGGCCATTCCACTGATCGCCGGGCCCTCGGCGGTGGCCATGGTGATGCTGCTGGTTTCGCGCGAACCGGAGCGCTTCTGGACCTGGGCCGGCGCGATGAGCGCAGCCATGCTGGTCACGACCGCTGTGCTGATGGCGGCGGGCCCGCTGCTGCGCCGGCTAGGCGAGCGCGGCACCGCCGCCGTGGAGCGTCTGACCGGTCTGCTGCTGTGCGCGGTCGCGATACAGATGCTGCTCGACGGCATCCGCAGCTTCGCCGCATCGTTGTAGACCGTCCGCCCGTCGGCGGCACGCGCCGCTCAGTTCGATACGGCAGGGGTCAGGCTGGTCTGCGAAAACACCGCGGCGCCGCTGATCGTGCCCTTGGCGGTATCGCTGTCGAAGCGATAGACCATGCCGGCGCGTTCCGCCGAACTGCCCGCGAAGATGCCGCCGAAGGAGCCTGACGCGGAACTGCCGCAGTTGCTGCTGCAGGTCAGCGAGCCGCTGAACGAGGACTGCGAAATGCTGCCGGTCCCTGATACGCCGAAGGTCGTGTCGCTCACTCCAACGTTCAGTGACACATTCATCGACATGACAGAGAAGTCGGCAACCAGCGTGCCACTGACCGAGCCGCCGCTGAAACCCTGCGACGATGTGGGCGTGGTACTGCCACTGAGCGTGTAAGTGCCCACCACATTGCCGAGGGCGCCGATATCGGCGGTCGGCCGACCCACGATGTAATGCACGTCGGTGACCTGCGAACCGGAACAGGACACGTCGCCGGAACAGGTGGCCGAAGTCCAGCGTCCCCAGCCTATGAAACCATCCTGCCTGGACTCGACCACGGTGGCGGCCGTGACCGACGCCCCGTCGTTGCCGATGCGCACCAGTGCGCCGTTCTCTATCGTCGCGGGCGCGTTCTGCACGCTGACGATGCCGCCGTAACCGCCATAGCCGCCGTAACCGTCGTCGTAGACGCCGTACATGTAATAGCCGTCACCGGATACGAGTTCCGCGCCGGTGTAGCCATCCAGCACGGCGAGCCCGCCGCCTTCGCTGCGGTCTTCGGATGTCGAATAGCTGTCGTTACCCTGCGGAGGGTTGAGGCCGACGTTGTTCGACGGCGGAGGTGCCGGCAGATCGGTCTTGATTTCGGTGATGACCGGTGGCGTATTCTGGCCGGCGACATAGGCGCTCTGTCCGTCGCTCACGGTCAGACAGCCCGCTCCGTTGCAGACGTCGATCGCGCCATCGCCGGTCGTGACATTGATGCTGTTGCCATAGACGACAGAGTACTCGGTGCCGCGTATGCCTATCGTGGCGACCGAAGTCGTGAGCTTGTAGTTGCTGCGATTGCCCTTGCCGACCAGGCCGGTGATGGTGCGCAGCCCACCCTTGAGCAGGCTGAAGAAACCCTTGTCCTCGCTCGGCTTGCCGGCGAAGGCGTAGTCATCGACCCGGAACTGGGTCTGCGGCTGCAGGGACACCAGTGCACCATCCGTGAAACGCATCTGCGCCCGACCGGAACCGGTATCCACAAGGTCGCCGCTGTTGATCGGCGCACCCTTGGCCAGCGGCCGCGTCGTACCATCAGCCCCCACGGCACGCACCTCGCCGGCGGTGAATTCCACGCGGGCGGCCGGTGCCGCAAACAGAGGCAGCGGAAAGGCGGCGGCAATCGCCAGCGCGAGTGGCAGGGGACGGAAAGCTTGGGCCATGACTCGCTCCTAGAATGTGCGCCGCACCGCGAACTGCGCAATGCCGCGACGGTACTCGTTCAGACTGATGCTTGAATCGTTGCGCGAGAACGACAGCGATGGCGTCGCCAGCCAGTTCTTCGCGAATTCATAACTTGCGCCCAGCGACAGCGATGTCAGCGTGTCGTCCCTGACGACGCCGAACACCGGGTCGGTGGCGTGATAATCACGCGCCTCGTGCGACAGCGCACCGAACAACTGCCAGCGCTCATCCAGGCTGTGCTGTGCGCCGAAGCGGAAGCCGATCACATCATTGGCCGCGATATTGATGCCCGACGACAGATCGTTGCGGCCTGTTTCCGCGCCCAGATAGACGCTCCCGAACAGCAGCGTCTGTCCGTCGGGCAGCAGCATTGCATGCCCGACGCCATAGATGTTGCGGTTTACGTCACGCACATCATTGCTGCCTTCGTAGCGCAGCCGCGTCTGCTGCGCATAGACCGTCGTCTGGTTGCGCGCATCGTGAGTGTATTGCCACTGCAGCAGACCGCCTGTGTAATCGCGCAACTTTTCCTGATCAACCTCGAACATGCCGGCCTGCAGCAGGGCGGTTACCCGATGCTGCCCCCGCGACCAGACAACGCCGCCATTCCCGTCCAGCGCGGTCGTGTCGAAACGCGATTCGCCGCCATTGAATCTGCCGGCACCGGACGCGCCGGCGATCAACGCCCATTCGGGATTGACAGGCACGCGCACGTTGACGCCGCCGGACAGCGCACTGAACCAGGCGCTGCGACTGCGGCTGGATGTATCGAGCACGAATGCGCCCAGACTGGGCACGGTGACCGAGGTCAGCGAAGTCGCGCTGTTTACATTGGTATCGCGCCCCACGGCCGCCTCTACGTAACCGCTGAATGCGGTCCTCCCCTGCAGGGCCGCACGATCGATGGCGGCGAGCAGACGATCGATGGCGCGTACCACCTCGGGCGGGACGTCCTGGCCCCGCACCGCCTGCAATTCACGTTTTGCACCTTCCGACTCGCCCAGCGCCATATAGGCGCGGCCGATCTCGGCGCGCGCGCGCGCGTTGTCGGGCTGCACCGCGAGCACGCGCTCGAGCGCGAATACCGCGAGCGTATGCCGACCGGTTTCGAGCGCCGCGATGCCTAGCAAGAGATCGAACTGAGGATCTCCGGCTCTTTCCGACTCTTCGGCTGACAACATGCGGTAGGCATCGGCGTAACGCCCTGCTTCGATGTGAGCCGCGGCATCCTGTACCAGCGACTGGGCTTGACAGGGGACAGACAGGCCCAGAAAAAGGCTGAACATCAAGGAAATGTTTCTGCGCGCGCGCATGCGCCCTCCTGAAGGTCGGTCAAACCGATTGATTGCGACGCGTAATGATTACACCATATCCCCAGAAAAACAATCGCTTGCGATTAATTCATGAAGACGTTTCAAGCTAAAGTGGTCGATGTATACATGCGGAAACACGGGACACGGTGCATCGCGAGGATAATGTCGCCTCCACACGCCACCCATGGAGCATGAATATGAACTGGCGCGCCCTGCTGATCTGCCTGTCCCTGCTGCAACCGCTCTCCAGTCATGCGCTCGAGATCGAAGGCACCCGTTTCGACGCATCGGTGAAGGCCGGAGACGCGACTCTGCAGCTCAATGGTGCCGGCGTGCGCAGCAAGTTCATCATCAAGGTCTATACGATAGGCCTCTACCTGTCGACGCCATCGGACAGCGACACAGCGGCGCTGACCGCCGCCGGCCCGAAGCGGATAGACATCGTGCCGCTGATGGACTTTTCGGCCGATCAGTTCACCGAACCCCTGGTCAAGGGCATGAAGAAGAACCTGCCCGCGGCAGAATTCGAGTCCATGCGACCCCGCATCGATGCTTTCGTAGCCGATCTGCAGGCACTGAAAGAGGTGCGCAAGGGCGCCCGCATCGTACTGGAATGGCGGCCCGGACGCGGCACGCTGGCGCTGGTCGACGGCAAGGAGGTTTCAAAGCCGGTGGACGGAGAGGATTTTTTCCGTGGGCTCATGGCGATCTGGATAGGTCAGAAGCCGACGCAGGACGATCTGAAGCAGCGGCTTCTGTCCGGCCGCGCCCACGGCACCTGACGATGCGGGCCGAAGACGACTGCGCGGCCGTGGTGGCTGCGCCAGGCTTCGCCCTCGGCCTGGTGATCGCCGGCAACATGCTCGGCCGCATCGATTTCCTGCCCGCAGGCGCCGCCCGCCGCGGCGAGCACCCGGTTGCGCAGAGGGCTTTCGATCAACTGCAAGCGTATCTGGCCGACGCGACATGCGGCTTCGAACTGCCGCTGGCGCTCGCGGGCAGCCCCCATCAGCTCGCCGTGTGGCAGGCGATGCGCGACATTCCGTGCGGCGAAACGACGAGCTACGGCGAAATCGCCCGCCGCGTCGGTTCATCGGCGCGCGCTGTCGGCGCAGCATGCGGAGCGAACCCGCTGCCGGTGCTGATTCCCTGTCACCGCGTCATCGCCGCCGGCGGACGGCTCGGCGGCTTCGCTCACGCGCGCGACGGATTCCTGATCGACATCAAACGCTGGCTGCTGGCGCATGAAGCACGCGCCAAAGGCTTCATGGGCGACGCCCGCGCTCTATCGTGACGCCGACCTGCCGCACGTCCTTCATGATGCCGGTCTTGGCAATCGATATCTTGACCCATGATGCGTGAAAATCATCCAGCATCATGTTGATCACGAACTCGCCCAGCGTTTCCAGCAGATTGAAGTGGCGCTGCGCGAGCTCGGCGCGAATGCGATTCACCACCTCGGCGTAATCTATCGTGTCGTTGATGTCGTCGTTCTGGGCCGCCGCGTCGGGCACACCGAAGGTCATGCTGATTTCGAGCTGCTGCGTGTGCGCGCGCTCGCGCGCGTAGATGCCGACCGACGCGGTCACCTTCATGCCTTCGATGAAAATACAGTCCATATCTGCCCTGCTGCGTGTGACGAACTAGAATTGCCGGATTCTACGTCCGTACAGTCCTTCATCGTGAATCCAGCTTCCAGCATCGCCCTCGCCATCGTTCTTGGATACGCGCTCGGCTGCATCCCGTTTGCCGTGCTCAGCAGTCGTCTGTTCGGTCTGGCCGATCCCCGCACCTACGGTTCCGGCAACCCGGGAGCGACCAACGTGCTGCGTTCGGGCAGCCGGAAAGCAGCGTTGCTGACGCTGATCGGCGACGCCCTGAAGGGCTGCGTCGCCGTATGGCTGGTGAAGGCGCTCGGCATGGGCAGCACCGCAGCGCTGATCGCGGGCGTCGCCGCCTTCGTCGGTCATGTATTTCCCGCCACGCTGGGATTCCGCGGCGGCAAGGGTGTCGCGACCGCCGCCGGCGTCATGCTCGCCGCTGTCCCCATGGCGGGCGTGATCGCACTGGGCCTGTGGATCGCGGTGGCCCTGCTGACACGCTATTCGTCGCTTGCTGCGCTGGTCGCAGCAAGCAGCGCGCCGATCAGCGGGCTGCTTCTCACCGGATCGGCGGCGGTATGCGGCGCGCTTGCGGCGATGGCCGGGCTGCTCATCTGGCGGCATGCCGACAATATCCGCCGCTTGATGAATGGCACGGAAAGCCGTATCGGCTCGAAGAAGACGACCGCGGGCTGAAGGCCGTCCGTCGCGCTCACAACGTGTCGAGCGGCCAGCGCGGACGCACTGCGATTTCGTGACCGGCGCGCGCAGCGACGCGCCCTGCAGCCAGGCGCTGGGCGCCGGCGAAGGCAATCATGGCGCCGTTGTCGGTACACAAGGCCAGCTCGGGGTAGAACACGCGGCCCTTGCGCTGGGCCAGTTCCACATCGAGCCGCTCGCGCAGACGGCGGTTTGCGCCGACCCCACCCGCCACCACGAGCCGCTGCAGCCGGGTCTGCCGCAGTGCGGTCAGCGACTTGGCGGTCAGCACATCGACCACCGCCTCCTGGAATTCGGCGGCCAGATCGGCCCTGCCAGTATCGTCCAGGCCCTTGTTGACCGCATGGAGCACCGCCGTCTTGAGACCCGAAAAACTGAAATCGAGGTCACCGCTGTTCAGCATGGGCCGCGGCAGGCGCAAGCGCCCCGCGCGGCCCTGCCCGGCCAGCGCCGCGAGCGCGGGTCCGCCCGGATAGGGCAAACCGAGCAGCTTGGCCGTCTTGTCGAAGGCTTCGCCAGCCGCATCGTCCAGCGTCTCGCCGAGAATCTCGTACTCGCCGACCGCAGACACCCGCATGAGTTGCGTATGCCCGCCGGACACCAGCAGCGCGACGAAGGGGTAGTCGGGCGGATCGGCGGACAGCAGGGGTGACAGCAGATGTCCTTCGAGGTGATGGACGGGAATGGCCGGTCTGCCGAGCGAAAACGCGAGGGATTCCGCGAATGCGGCGCCCACCAGCAGGGCCCCGGCCAGCCCCGGTCCGGCGGTATAGGCCACCGCGTCGATGTCGCCTGCGACTATGCCCGCCTCGATCAGTACCTGCCGGTACAAGGGCACGATGCGCCGCACATGGTCACGCGAGGCCAGTTCGGGCACCACGCCGCCATAGGCCTGATGCAGATCGATCTGCGAGTGCACGGCGTGCGCGACCAGCCCGCGCCGGTCGTGATACAACGCCAGCCCGGTCTCGTCACACGACGATTCGATGCCAAGTATCCACATGCCAGCCATTGTACCGGCCCGGCCCGGATTTCGCGCTTGGCATCCGGAAGCGACACGGATATACTCGCGGGCTTTCCGTTACGCGTCCGCCTGAACAAGCGGCGGGCGCTCATTGAGGGCTGTTGTATGCCGGGTATTCGCGTCAAGGAAAACGAGCCGTTTGAAGTTGCGATCCGCCGCTTCAAGCGCACCATCGAAAAGGCTGGCACGCTGACCGAACTGCGTTCGCGTGAGTTCTACGAGAAGCCGACGGCCGAGCGCAAGCGCAAGCTTGCTGCCGCCGTGAAGCGTCATCACAAGCGGCTGCGCAGCCAGACCCTGCCGCCCAAGCTGTACTGATCGCCCGGCCCCGCACTGTAGCGGGGTTGAGCACGAAAAGCCGGATGCGCCCGCTGCGCTGCCGGCTTTTTGTGTTTGTCGCTCCAGCGATTTCCCTCTTTCTTTTTTCCCGGGTGTCAGCATGAGTCTCAAGGAACGCGTCAGCGAGGACATGAAGGCCGCCATGCGCGCGAAGGACAGCGCGCGGCTGGGCACAATCCGGCTGCTGATGGCTGCGATCAAGCAGAAGGAGGTCGACGACCGGATCACGCTGGACGACGATCAGGTGATCGCCGTCATCGACAAGATGATCAAGCAACGTCGCGATTCGATCGGCCAGTACGAAAGCGCCGGTCGCCAGGATCTCGCCGATGCCGAGAAGTTCGAACTCGAAATACTGACCGCCTACATGCCGCAGCAGATGAGCGCTGATGAAGTGCGCGCAGCCATCGCCGCCGTGATCGCGGAAACCGGGGCCAGCGGCCCGGCCGACATGGGCAGGGTGATGGGTCCGCTGAAGGCCCGCCTGGCCGGACGCACCGACATGGCCCAGGCTTCGGCGCTGGTGAAGGCCGCGTTGAGCGGCAAGGCCTGAGCGAGGACGCGGGATGATCCCGCAGTCCTTCATCCAGGAACTGCTTGCCCGCGTCGACATCGTCGACGTGGTCGAGCGCTACGTCCCGCTGAAGAAGGCCGGCGCCAACTACCAGGCGTGCTGCCCCTTTCACAGCGAGAAAACCCCTTCATTCACGGTCAGTCCGAGCAAGCAGTTCTATCACTGCTTCGGCTGCGGCGCGCACGGCAGCGCGATCGGCTTCCTGATGGAATACTCCGGCCTGAGCTACCCGGACGCCATCGAGGAGCTCGCGCGCCACGCCGGCATGGCGGTACCGCGCGAGGAGTTCTCGCCTGAAATGGCGCAGCAGCGCAAACTGGCCGCCTCGCTCACCGAGGTGATGGCGCGCGCGGCGCAGTTCTACAAGCAGTCGCTGAAGAAAACGCCGCGCGCCATCGACTACCTCAAGGGACGCGGTCTCACCGGCGAGATCGCCGCGCGCTTCGGCATCGGCTATGCACCGGACGACTGGCAGAGCCTGCGCGAAACCTTCGACGACTACGAGGCACCGGCGCTGTCCGAATGCGGACTGGTGATCGATGCCGAACCTTCGGAAGGTCAGCAGAAAGGACGCCGCTACGACCGTTTCCGCGACCGCATCATGTTTCCCATCCTCGACGGACGAAATCATGTGATCGGCTTCGGCGGCCGCGTGCTCGACCGAGGCGAACCCAAGTACCTCAATTCCCCGGAAACGCCGCTCTTCTCGAAAGGCCGCGAGCTGTACGGCCTGACCCAGGCGCGCAACGCGATCCGCGATGACGGCTTCGTGCTGGTGGTGGAGGGCTATATGGACGTGGTGGCGCTGGCGCAGTTCGGCGTCGGCAACGCAGTCGCCACGCTGGGCACGGCCACCACACCCGAACACATCCACAAGCTGTTCCGGCAGACCGACCGCATCGTGTTCTGCTTCGACGGCGACCGCGCCGGACGCAAGGCCGCCTGGCGCGCACTCGAATCCGCACTGCCCGAACTGAACGACGGCCGCGTCGCATCCTTCCTCTTCCTGCCGACCGAGCATGACCCGGACAGCTTCGTACGCGAACAGGGCGCCGACCGCTTCCGGCAGCTCGCGCTGTCCGCCCAGCCGCTGAGCGAATACCTGCTGCACGAACTGCAGTCGCGCTGTGACACGCGCAGCGCCGAAGGGCGCGCCCGGTTCGTGTCGGAAGCGCGTCCGCTGGTGACGAAAATGCCGGCCGGCGCGCTGCGCACCCAGCTCATGCACCTGCTCGCGCCGGCCGTCGGCCTGTCAGCACAGGAACTGGCGGAGGCGCTCGGTCTGCGCCTGCCGCGCCGCAGCGGGCGGTTCAATGCACCGCCGCCGCCAGCGGCACCACGCGTCCCCCCGAGCACCCCGGCGCGCAAGCTGCTGTGCATGCTGATGCAGCGCCCCGCCCTCGGGGGCCGTATCGGTCACCTTGAGAACATCGAGGACGATCCATGGTTGCAGGCGGTCCAGGCTGTCGCGGACAGCATCGAACACGGCGACATCGACACGCGGCATTCCGCCGGCTTCGCCGAGCACTTTCGCGATGGCCCTCATGGGCCGCTGATCGACGAGGCCATCGCGGCGGCGATCGAAGATCCAGCCGACGAAGGTGCGCTGCCGCACATGTTCGAAGACACATTGCAACACTTGCGAAGGACCGAAATTTCCCGGGCAATCAACCATCTGACCGCGCTCAGCCGCCAGTCCCCGCTGTCCGCGGAACAACAGGCCGAACTGGGGCGTCTGTTGCGGGAGAAGGCCCGGACTTGAAAGAGTGCGAGGTACGCCCTAAAACAGGTATAATGTCCGGTTCCCTGATCGCGTCCTTTCCGGATGAGGGCGCGACCTCCACTTTCCGTTCCCGCAACGGGACGCGGCGCCAGGACAGCATGCAGTGCGGCCGCTGATGCGGCAATCCGGAAACCGCCCGCCGTGCGCCGACACGGCTGGTTTTACGCAGATCTGAGGATATACATGGTCGCCAAGGACAAGTCGAAGGATACCCGCAAGCTGGCTGAAATCGCCGACAACGCAGACAAGCCTGCCACCACAGCAAAACCCGCCACCGCCCGCGGTGCGAAAGCCGCGAAGGACGCCCGGACCAAGGATTCCAAAGCTGCCAAGACCGGCTCGGCCGAGGGCAATGCCCTGCCGATGGATGCCGATCAGCGCCGCCTGCGCCTGAAAACCCTGATTGCGCTCGGCAAGGAACGGGGCTACCTGACCTACGCGGAAATCAACGATCACCTGCCGGACGACATCGTCGACGCCGAGCAGATCGAATCCATCATTTCGACCTTCAACGACATGGGCATCCGTGTCTTCGACGAGGCTCCGGCTTCGGAAGACCTGCTCATGGGCGAAAACGCGCCGGCCGTCGTCGATGCCTCGGAAGTCGAGGAAGAAGCCGAACAGGCGCTGTCGACGGTGGAATCCGAATTCGGCCGCACGACTGACCCGGTGCGCATGTACATGCGCGAAATGGGTACGGTGGAGCTGCTCACGCGCGAGGGCGAGATCGAGATCGCCAAGCGCATCGAGGACGGCCTGCGCCACATGATCCAGGCCATTTCCGCGTGCCCGACCACCATTGCCGAAATTCTCGACATGGCGGACAAGGTGGCACGCGATGAAATGCGCATCGACGAACTGGTCGACGGTCTGATCGACCCGAACGCCGTCGAGGAAGAGGAGGAAGTCAGCGCAAGCGCCGACGCCGAAGACGACGAGGACGGCGAGGACGAGGACGAGGACGAGGACGGCGAGGGCGGCGCGATGAGCGCATCGCTCATCCAGCTCAAGGCGGATGCGCTGGAACGCTTCGAGAGCATCCGGGCGCTCTACACCAAGATGCAGTCGACGCTGGACAAGAAGGGCTCGCAGGACAAGACCTATCTCAAGCTGCAGAAGCAGTTGTCCGACGAACTGATGAACTTCCGCTTCACCGCGCGCATGATCGAGAAGCTGTGCGACTCGGTCCGCAACATGGTGGAATCGGCGCGCAAGCACGAGCGCAAGATCCTCGAACTGTGCGTGGACAAGGGCAATATGCCGCGCGCCCACTTCATCAAGGTTTTCCCGGGCAACGAAACCAATATCGACTGGCTCAAGGGTGAAATTACCGCAGCCAAGGCGAATGGCGCGCAACTGCTGCGCGCGGCTCCGGCCATCATCGAGGAACAGGGCAAGCTGATCGACATCCAGGAACGCATCGGTCTGCCGCTGAAGGAACTCAAGGACATCAACAAACAGATGTCCACCGGCGAAGCGAAGATGCGCCGCGCCAAGCGTGAAATGACCGAAGCAAACCTGCGCCTGGTGATTTCGATCGCGAAGAAGTACACCAATCGCGGCCTGCAGTTCCTCGACCTCATCCAGGAAGGCAATATCGGCCTGATGAAGGCGGTGGACAAGTTCGAATACCGCCGTGGCTACAAGTTCTCGACCTATGCGACCTGGTGGATACGCCAGGCCATCACGCGTTCGATCGCGGACCAGGCACGCACCATCCGCATCCCGGTTCACATGATCGAAACGATCAACAAGATGAACCGCATCTCGCGCCAGATCCTGCAGGAAACCGGGGCCGAGCCGGATCCGGCCACGCTGGCTGCGCGCATGGAAATGCCGGAAGAGAAGATCCGCAAGATCCTCAAGATCAGCAAGGAGCCGATCTCGATGGAAACGCCGATCGGCGACGACGACGATTCCCATCTCGGCGACTTCATCGAGGACACGGCGACGCTGGCGCCGACCGATGCGGCGCTGTTCGCCAGCCTGCGCGACATCACGAAGGAAGTGCTGGACAGCCTGACGCCGAGGGAAGCCAAGGTGCTGCGCATGCGCTTCGGCATCGAAATGAATACCGACCATACGCTGGAAGAAGTCGGCAAGCAGTTCGACGTGACCCGGGAACGCATCCGCCAGATCGAGGCCAAGGCGCTGCGCAAGCTGCGTCATCCGTCCCGCAGCGAAAAGCTGCGCAGCTTCCTCGACACGGAAACCTGAGTTCATGTGAAACTTGAGCGGCCCATCTCACGGACAACATACGGGAGGAGTTACCGTGAAGACGATTGCTCAGGTAATAGAAGCGAAGAAGGGGCCGGTCGCCACTGTGGAGGCCGGAGATTCGGTTCTGAACGCGTTGCGCGTGATGGCCGAACGCGGCATCGGTGCCGTGCTGGTGACCGAATCAGGGTCGCTGGCCGGCATCTTCTCGGAGCGCGACTACGCGCGCAAGGTCGTGTTGCAGGGCAAGGACTCGACGTCCACGCCGGTGCGCGACATCATGACCAGCAAGCTCATCCACGTAACGCCCGAAATGACGGTCGATCAGGCGATGCAACTGATGAGTGAAAAGCGCATCCGGCACCTTCCGGTGCTGGATCCGGCCGGCCGGCTGATCGGCGTCGTGTCGATCGGCGACATGGTCAAGGAAACCATCGAGTACCAGCAGTTCCTGATCCGGCAGCTCGAAAGCTACATCGCGAGCTGAATGGCGCGGCGAGGACGCCCGGGCAACGCCCTCGCCAGCCTTCCATCCCGCCATGCGGCCGGTTCATCGATTTCCGGCACACAGCTCGATCAAGGGCACCCGCATTTCTGCGGCGCTGCTGCCGCCATGCACGCCGATGAGCCGGAACGGACGTTCGCCCGGAAGGGTGTCGCGCAAGGTCCAGTCATCCTTCATTTCAAGCAGCCAGTCACCGAGGCGCGAACGCAGCCGCGGATGAACAGGTCCGTCGCCGAATCGCCGCGCCGCCAGCAGATCGTCGATCGGCCACGGCGTGCACGCGTGCGACAGATCGCCCAGCGCACGCTCGAAGTCGCGCCGCCGCCCGGATTTCACATGGCAGAACACCGCGCGTCGCTCACCCGACAGCGGGCCGTCCAGGCAATCGATCAGCGCCGGGAAGTTCTCAAGTTCGAGCAGTCTTTCCGCCGCCGCATCGATGAAACCGTGATCGGCCGTCACGACGAGCTGTATCGGTGGTCCCTGCCAGCGTTCGCACCAGGCTTCAAGCGCAGCGTCGGCTTCGGCCAGCAGCGCTGCAGCCTGGTCGGAGCGACAACCTTGATGATGGGCGCAGTGATCGAAATCCGGCCAGTAGGCATACACATAACCGGGCGCCGGCACGGCATCGAGCACGCCGGAAAGCCCCTGCAACAAGCCGATCATGCCGCCACGATATGCAGTCCGCTGCGCTCCGCGGCTGTGCCGCCTGTTGAAAGAGGAATCCGCGATATCGGCCGGGCTGATCACCGACGACGCGAGCCGCAGCCCCGAAAAGACGTCATCGACGGGATGCAGCCTTTCCAGTGCCTGGTCCTCGGTCATGCCCAGTGCAATGTCTCCGCGCGGCCGCACCGGCAGCACGGCGATCACCTGGTCGCCCACCTCCTCGCAGCGCACATGCCAGCCGGTCACGCCGTGGCGCGCAGGCGTACAACCGGTCATGAAGGTGGTGATGGCGGTGGCCGTGGTCGACGGAAACACGGAGGTGAGCGTGCGGGTACAGTGCCGGCGCAGGAAGGCGGTGTGCGGCAACAGATCGAGCTGGGCCATGCCTACCCCGTCGAGCACCAGCAGCACCAGCGTCGGCGCATCGGCCCAACGCCTGATATCCACCCCGTCCGGCAGAGGTCCGAGCGGCCGGCCACCGCGCGCGGCAATCACGCCCTGCATCAGGTTGAAGATCGAGCCACCCGCGAAATCAGGCCACATCGCACACTCCGGAAAACGCGCAACGGAACCCGACTGCGCAAGGCTTTGCTATAGTACCGCTCCCTCACGGGCCTCTAGCTCATGCTTGGTTAGAGCAGCGGACTCATAATCCGTTGGTGCTGGGTTCGACTCCCAGGGGGCCCACCAATAGATTCAATGGGTTGCGGATGAAACCGCCCCCGGATTTGCGTGCATCGCCGGCCGTGTAGCCACCTTGTAGCCTTTTGACGACTACCCCCTGTCGAAGCCTCGCAGGCTTCGTCGGCACGCGTGGTTTGCAAGCACCTCCCTTGAGGCTTGGCTTATCAAGAATTCGGTACGCTCAATGGCGTTGAACACCTCCTCGACAGCCCCGCTCCCCCTCCCCGCCCTGCTAAGCCGTCAAGCTTGTAGGCCTCCCATGTCGCCACCGCTGTGATTGAGGTGGCATGCAAATGGAAACTTGCATCTAAACCAAAACCGTAAAGCACTCTTAACCCCAAGGCGTTTAGATTGCTGAACTTATGGCAATGACAACTTCTGAGCGCATCGAAAAAATGATGCGTGAATTGGGAAACCTCGACCAGCCGTCATTCGGTCAACTTGCAGGTGCGTCGAAGAGCGTCGTCAACCAATGGCTTTCAGGGAACATTAAGACGGTCGGAGCGGAGTTTGCCTTCCGACTTCAAAAAAGCACCGGATTTAGCGCAGAGTGGATTCAATTAGGCACTGGGCCTGAGCGGATCGCGGCGACCGCGCACGGTGAACCGCCCCGGGTTTCGCGGAGGCCCGTTGGGTTAAGTCAGGCTGGCACGAGGTCGGCCCGACGGGTGAGTTGCCGATAGTAGTTCGCCTCTGCCTCGGCAGGCGGAATGTAGCCGATGGAACTGAGCAGGCGATGGTGGTTGAACCAGGACACCCATTCGAGGGTGGCCAGTTCCACCGCCTCCCGTGTCTTCCACGGCGCACGGCGATGGATCAGCTCAGTCTTGTACAACCCGTTGATGGTCTCGGCCAGCGCGTTGTCGTAGCTGTCGCCCTTGCTGCCCACCGAAGGCTCGATGCCTGCTTCTGCCAGTCGTTCGCTGTAGCGGATCGACACGTATTGCGAGCCGCGGTCCGAGTGATGAATCAGGCTGCTGTCGCGCTCGGGCTGACGCGCGTACAGCGCCTGTTCCAGCGCATCGAGCACGAAGTCGGTACTCATCGAAGTGCTTACGCGCCAGCCCACGATGCGTCGGGCAAACACATCCACCACGAAAGCCACATACAACCAGCCCTGCCAGGTTGAGACGTAGGTGAAATCCGAGACCCACAGCTGGTTCGGCCGCTCGGCACTGAACTGCCGATTGACCTTGTCCAGCGGGCACGCCACTTTGGGGTCTGCGACCGTGGTACGCACCTTCCTGCCACGTACGACACCTCGCAGGCCGAGCCTGCGCATCAGACGTTCGACCGTGCAGCGCGCAACCTCTACGTCCTCGCGGTTCATCTGCTTCCAGACCTTGTCCGCGCCATAGACCTGCAGATTCGCATCCCACACCTGTTTGATCGCAGGCTGCAACGCAGCATCCCGTTTCGCTCTGGCACTGAGCAGAGAAGCATCTCTGCAGCGCGCCGCATGGCGCCGATAGGCCGACGGGGCGATCTGCAGAACCTTGCACATCGGCTCGACCCCGTGGCGGTCGCGGTGCTCATCGACCAGCCCGTACATCACTTCAAACGGCGGTCGAGCTCCGCCTGGGCGAAAAACGCGCTGGCAAGTTTCAGGATCTCGTTGGCGCGGCGAAGCTCCTTGACCTCGCGTTCCAGATCCTTGATGCGCTGCGCATCCGCCGTCGTCACGCCCGGACGCGCGCCCGCGTCGACTTCCGCCTGCTTGACCCAATCCAGCAGCGTCTGCGGCACGCAACCAATCTTCGGTGCGATCGATTCGACCGCCGCCCACAACGACGGGTACTCCCCGCGGTGCTCATGCACCAGCCGGACAGCACGCTCGCGAACCTCAGGTGAGAACTTCGATGATTTCTTCATGGCTCCATCTTCTCAAGACTTGGAGCCTCCGCAAAATCCGGGGCGGTTCAGTCGGCCGCCCTGCCGGGTCTTGACGATGAGGCCGGCATCCTCCAACTCGATGCACGCGGAATTGATGCTTGTGCGACTGGTCCAGCCCCGCGTTCGCAGTACCTTCGGGGCCAGTGACACATCGCCGTTGTTCCGGCCGGTCGGCCCAAGCTGAGCCAAGATGTCGATGAGCAACTTGGTTGCCAGTGGCGACAACTCCGCGCAGGCTCGCGAACGCATGAACTCTATCGGCACGGGGACGTAGTACCCCAGGCACCCCGCGCCCTCCCTCTGCTTTTTGCGCTTCATTCATGGTCGCCTCCCAGAGGCGGCACCACTCGCGCAATGCGCTCGCGGTCAGCGGCAGTCAGGCTGTAGCGGCCCCAGCGGATCGCCAATCCGTCCCTGTCGATACCTTTGATGGATTCGCAGGGTAGGGCGAAGCCCTTGGCACGCAGCCGGGAAATCACGTCCGGCGAGTTGCTGGAGCCGATTGCACGGTCAAGCGCCTCGCGGTCGCACGGCCCGGACAGCAGGCGCTGCAGGAGACGACGCATCCGCGGGCCATTGACCGGGATGGCCGGCGAAGCGGAAACTACGGTCGATGAGCTTCGGAATTGGGCCGCGCCGTGCGCCAACACGGTTGCGGCCTTGTTGGTTTCAGGCGTCATGCTCGTCTCCCTTCTTCACCTGCACATCGGGAAACGACAGTCGGCCGTTGGCCAAGCGCTCCGGCTTGACACCGAAGTAGTGCCCGAAGCGGCAGACGCGGGAACGCACGGACGGTGCTTTGACGTGGTTGCGCGCGGCGAACTCGGCGCAACTCAGCTTGCGATCAGTGGTGCCAGTCGAGTGCATACGTTGCTCCCCGACGCTGACTCCGGCGGAATTACCGGGCGATCAACGTCGATGGACGCATGCTCGTTTTTCCAGCCTCATCAATTTAGCCCTAGTTTTCGTGGGCAAAACTGGGGCTATATCTTGTCGGCGGCTTACCCGCCCCTTTTCAGGCGGTATCGAAGCTTTGCGCCCCGACGAACGAGCGACCCGGCAACCGAAGGCGAGAAGTCATTCAGGGCGCGCTGTATAAGGGCTTCGATAGCTCCTTCGGCTTCTTCTCTGGTCTCAGCGGCCACCCCGTCCCTTCGTGAAGCTACAATCCGCTGCTCGATCCACTCCTCTTTCTTCAGCCGCAATTGCCTCTCTGCATCAACGAACTGCTTCCTAATTCGGTCGAGCTGCTTGGCTTCCCTGAAGAACCTATTCACAGCCGACCAGGAGTAAGGCGCCCCCCTCGGATTCCTGACGTTCCGCTGCGTGAGCGCGTCTTTCGCCCTTGTCACAGCAGATAGCGGGTTCTGACTCTTCCCCTCCTCATCAAGGGTTCCGCCCGACAGATACTCTGCAAGCACAGTGTTGGGGATGAGTACCCGCTCCGTCACCCAGCGATTGCGCTCTGCCTCCAAGGTGTTCAAAGCGCTCAATTCGGGCTCCGTGAAGGCAGCGTGTCGATTCAATCTATCCAGCGCATCCTGCAACGCCGCGCGGTGCTTCGCCCGGACTGTAGAACGCTCGATTGCGTCGAAGACGCTTTGCAGAAAGGCTTGCTTTTCGGAGCACGCCTGGATGACATCAACGCTCTCAAGTCGCGCAAGGGCCAATTCTTCCCCGGGATGCGCGGCGTGGCCCAGGACAATCACGATTTGCGTCCTGCCGGCGACTTGCGACTCCCGGAAGTGCGTCACCGCGTTGCGTGCGCCTTGATTCGGCAGCCCCCAATCGATCAGCGTCAGAAGAGCCATCTCTTCCAGCACGACCCGAGGCGCGTCCGCCCAGTCCTCGACCTGACGCCACCGCCCGAACCCGAGCGCGTCGAACCAGTCATCACGGTTCTCTCCGAGCCAAGTGAAGGCGCCAACAACGACAAGGGCTTGGCCGGCGCGCAGCGTGGGCGGGGGCTTCGTCATGGTTCCCGAATGTCGCTGGAGTGAGCGGGGCTGCGAAGGATGGCCGCCTTGAAACTCTGGAACGCGGCGTCCCCACGTGCAGCCGCGACCATCGCACGCGCCGTGAAATGACCGCAATACGACTCGATGACGAATCGAATACGCCCGTCAGGCTCTCGCCAAACGTACCCGCGAATTCCGCCGACTCCGATGGCGCGACGCATGGTCTTGAAGGTCCAGTCTGTCCCGACGCGAAATGCATCGAGCTCGCGGAATTGCTCCTCCGACCCGAGCCACGCGAGCGCTTCGTCTCCGTGCCGGTCAGTCTCGACCCGCACTTCAATGCCCAAATCAACGGCCCGGCGAGTGAAAACGCGCACCTCCGCAGGAAACGAATCCAAGGTTGCGTCATCGAGGTGGCGCACCCGCGTTGGTCCCACATACCTCATGCCCATGGCCCAGCCCCCCAACTGCTGGCGTCGTCACATTGCGTTCTCATCGCTCAGTCCCCCACAGGCTGTCGTTTGCCGCCTCCTGGTCGAGACGGAAGGATGACCACTGCCGAATGTGCAGCAGCGCCTGTGCCCACTGCTCCGGCGACACGACACGCCACGAGCGCTCCGGCTGCGGCCACAAGCGTCTGACCCGGAATCTCGCGATGTCCGGAAACCGATTGTCCGCTGGGTTCGGGTCGTTCGCCGCCTCATAGAGCACGGCGAAGGCAGGGAGCCGCGCACGTCGCGCGAGGGCCGCAGTGATGGTTGCGGTCTTATGCTGCTGACCCACGTCCCGGGCTGTCTCGATCAGCGCGAGGGGCTCGCGCGTGTCCGTGTCGTACTCGACGTACAGGACGCAATCGACATCAATCATCCCCAGATTCTGGGCCCGGTCGATGCCGACGTACCGGCCGGCGGATCGAGGTCGGTGCCACGCGCTGTACGCAAGGTCGCGCGCTCCGTAGCGTTCAGCTTTCATGATCGCCACCTCCGTCGGTAGCCGGTGACTCGGCCGGTGCGCTGCTTTCTGCCGACTTCGCGGTCTGGCGACCCGCGCGCTTCAACTGATAGACCGCCCGCGCCGCGTCGAGCCGTTCATTTACCGTGGCAAGTCCTCGATCCGCGATCGAGAGCAGTCGCAGCATGGCGACGTACTCCTCCTTCTCTTGCCACGCGCCATCCGCCTCGAAGATGCTTCGCGCACCGCGAACGAGCGATGCTGCGTCGAAAACCTGTTCCCCGACTTCTGCTGCGAACCGCTGAAACTCCGGATGGACTGCCGCGGCTGCCGCCCCGGTAGACTGCTGAGTAGCCATGATGTGAAGCTCCATTTCACGTTGTGGTCAGGGGCTGCGCAGTGTTCCCGCACTGTGCGGCCCCGCTTCTGCCGGCGACCGGCCGGCGCGGGTACAGATAGGACGACAGCTGCTGAATTCGAACAACAGCGTGCCACGCGCTCAGGCGAGCATTGCCTTCAGCTCTTCGGTTTGGCTTGCATCGCAATCAATGGCGCAGTTTGCGACGTCGACGAGAGTCTTGATGCGGTTATAGATGCAGCGCAGCGTGTCGGCGATTTCCACGGCCTCCACGTCGTCTTGTTGCGCGATGACTGGGACGTTGCGGGCAAGAGATTCGATTTCCCAAACCGCCTTGAGCGCGACCAATCGGCGCTCTGCAGACATGAAGGTTCCGGCGTCCGACTTTTGGAGGTCTGGCGTGCTGCTATCCTTGATGCTGTCCATGATGTGAAGTCCCTTTCACGTTGTGGTCGGCAGTCTGGGCGCCCACCGCCTGGACTGCCTTCACCTGAGACCGTCAGGCGGCGGTGCTACTTCATTCAGCTCCGCACAGGCCGAGGACGCCGCTTGGTCACTGACCCGAATTGCGCGACGCCGGCCTGTTCCAGCATCCAAGCTTCAATCTTCGTGTGCCACATGCGCAGCAGGTCCAGCGGCCGGCGGCGGTAGTGCTTCTCCGCGATCGCGGACGGCTTGTGCCCCATGATCTGCGCAACGATGCCGGTCGGCACTTCCACCCACTCGGAGAGCGTGCCGAACGACCGGCGCAGACCGTGCAGGGTGAGCGGCGGCAGACCGGCGGCGGCCAATGCCTTGTTGTGCGCAATGCGCGGCTCCTGCAGCCGACCGGATGCAGCTGCAGGACTGCCGAACACCCAGGGCAGCGCACGTTCTGCACGCTCCCGCGCGACAGCCTGATCCGGCCCGCGCAGCTTGAGCACCTTTCGGGCATCAGCATCGTTTCGCTGCTTCAGGTCGCGCAGAAGGTCGGCCACGTAGGGAGTGAGCGGGATGGTTCGCTCACCCTCGACCTTGTCGCGGATGGTGAGGCTGTTCCACTGGAAATCGACGTCGTCCCAGCGGAGGCCGGCGAGTTCTTCACGGCGCGCACCAGTCAGCAGCAGCGCCTGGAGGTAAGCGGACTGAACGGGATTCGCAAGCGCGCGCACCTGCTTGAACCAGAGGGGGAGCTGCTCGCGCTGCAGGCAGTCATCCTTGGCGACCTTCTTGGGCAGCTCGTCGCGTGCCGCCCGAGTCTTGCAGGCATCTGCATGAACCAGCCCGGCGAACTCCTTCGTGCTGGCGCACCAGTTCAGGAAGGCTCGCAACATGCGGAAAGCAAGGGCGGCATGCGTCGGCCGCCGCTCCGCCTCCGGCTTCAGCCAATCGCGCACGGCGTCGGCGTCAATGCGCTCAAGAGGTAGCGACAGCAGCCCCCGCAGGATGCCCGGCTGCGTCGTGTCGCCCTGGCCTTTTCGGCGCCCGCGAGTCTTGGGCTTACCGCCCTCTCCGACCATTGCCTGGTGGTCCGCGAGTGTTCGCGCGCCCCACTTCGACCGACGGGCTTCGATGTACTCCGCCCAGGCCTCCAGCGCCGGCGACTCGGTGCGCCGTGCCTTCTCTCTCTTCGCCGCGATGATCGCAAGCTTCTCCGCGCGTTCCTGCCGCGGGTCGATGCCCTGATCGACGAGCGTCTGAAGCCGCCGGGCTTCGGCGCGCGCACTCTCGATGCTCCACGCCCGCACATCGCCGATGGTTTGGCGAACCGTCTGCCGATGAAGCTTCGCTTCGAAGATGAACGACTTGGCGCCAGCGGCCGTTATGCGAACAGCAAGACGCGGCGCATCTGTGTCCCAGATGAACGCCTGGCCCTTGCCCTCGGGGCAAGTTGCAGCGGAAATCCTCGGGTTGGTGAGACGCTCGCGCTTCATCTCTGGCTACATACTAGGGCCTTGATGTAGCCCTCATGTAGCCAGACTATAGCAACGCATGTAAACGCGAATCAACCTATTTATTAGGCTAAACGGGGACTTACCGTGAAAAAGGTCCAGACCATCAACCTCGAACAATGCCGATAAATCAGAGCTTTTGCGGACTCATAATCCGTTGGTGCTGGGTTCGACTCCCAGGGGGCCCACCACATCCCCTCCTCGCCGTGCGCCACTGTTGATCGATGTCAACGACACCGTCAGTTGTGGAAACCGCCCCTCGCCTTTACTGCAGACTGACCGGCTTTTGTCCTGGCACGTATGCGGTGCGAGGTGCGCGATGGCGGTGGAACTGTTCAACAACGGCAGGCATGTCTGCCTTGCCTTCTATGATCTGGTCGACGAGGACGCCGACCACGCGGTTCAGTGCAACCAGTTTCTGGTCGTCGACAGCGGTCATGGCGCGCTGATCGATCCCGGCGGCAACATGACCTATACCGCGCTGATGATGGCCATGCAGCGCCATTTCCCGTCGCGCGATCTCGATCTCATCCTGGCTTCGCACGCCGATCCGGACATCATCGCCTCGCTCAACAAATGGATGGTGAGCACCGGCTGCACGGTGATGATTTCCAGACTGTGGGCGCGCTTCGTACCCCATTTCACCAGCGGCCGCGATTACACCGCGCGCATCCTGCCCATCCCCGACGAAGGTGCGCACATTCCGCTTGGAACGAGCGATCTGCTTGCCCTGCCGGCGCACTTCATGCACTCGGAAGGAAACTTCCATTTCTATGATCCGATCGCGAAGATACTGTTCTCCGGCGATCTTGGCGCATCGATGATGGATCACGGCGATGCACCGGTGCCGGTGAAGGATTTCGACGCGCACATACCGCACATGCTGGGCTTTCACAGCCGCTACATGGTGTCGAACCGCATCGGCCGCCTCTGGGCCACCATGGCGAGGCAGCTCGACATCGACATGATCGTGCCACAGCACGGCGCACGTTTTGTCGGCAAGGCCATGGTGAAACGTTTCATCGACTGGGTGGAAGCCACGCCCTGCGGTGTGGATCTCATGACCGCGAATCACTATCGCGTGCCGGCACGCTAGCCAGGAAACGGCTGCGGCCGCCGGGTCAGCGCCCGCCAGCGGCCATCCCGGCGACGACTTCCAGACCGTTGTCCACCTCGCGCACGCCCGGGATGGCCACGATGGTCTGCAGCACGCGGGCGAGCTGAGTCGCGTCCCGCACAACGCCTGCAAGCGATACCCGCCCGTCGTGCGCCGCAACGGCAACATAGCACCCGTCGAGCGACGCTTCCGCGTGGAGCGCGCCCTTGACCCTTTCCTGCAGACGACGGTCGCGTTCGTCAGCGTGTCCGTCGGCAATCTGCACGATCGATTCGGCCACCAGTTCCGCCGCCTGAGCGGGGGTGCAGATGGAATAGGCCATGGCCGTGGTCGAGATGAAACCGAGAATGATGTGACGATTCATGGACAGGCTCCTCCGGTGATGACAGAGCAGCCTCAGCACACTTCGTGCCGCCCCGCGGATACGGCGACGGATGGAGCACCTGCGTCACACAGGTTGAGTCCGCGCCCGCGGCGACCGTCGGCATCCGTCGGGCCATGGCGACAGTCCTCCGGCATCTTGCCGGCGAACAACGCCGGCACGGGCATCACGCGTGTCGGCGCTCGGCGACAGTGGGCGGATCGGCGCGGAACTGGCCGGGACTGAGCCGATAGCGTTGCAGCAGCCGATAGAACTCGGTCCGGTTGCGACCGGCGATGCGTGCCGCATCGCTGACATTGCCCGCAGTCAGCTTGAGCAACTGCACGAGGTAGGTACGCTCGAAGCGCTGTTTGGCTTCGGCGTAGCACAACACATCCATGCTCCGCACGCTCAGGGCGCGCTCGACCAGGGCGCGTGGAATGAGCGGTGTGGTGGTCAACGCGCACGCCTGTTCGACCACGTTCTGCAACTGCCTCACGTTGCCGGCCCAGTTCGCAACGGCCAGCGCCTCCAGCGCCTCCGGCGCGAACCCGCGGACCGATCGTCCGTACTTGCTCGCCAGGCCTCGCAGGAAATGGTCGGCGAGCAGCGGGATGTCCTCGCGGCGCTCCGCGAGCGAAGGCAGCTTCAGCGTCACCACATTGATGCGGTAGTAAAGATCCTCGCGGAACTGCCCACGCGCCAGCAGTTCGTCCAGATCGCAGTGGGTGGCCGATACGATGCGCACATCGATGGGCTCGGCCCGGGTCGCGCCAACCGGCCTGACCGCGCGCTCCTGCAGCACGCGCAGCAGCTTCACCTGCAGGCTCAGCGGCATGTCGCCAATCTCGTCGAGGAAGAG
Organism: Methyloversatilis thermotolerans; assembly: GCF_000372885.1. Classification (GTDB taxonomy): domain Bacteria; phylum Pseudomonadota; class Gammaproteobacteria; order Burkholderiales; family Rhodocyclaceae; genus Methyloversatilis; species Methyloversatilis thermotolerans. The sequence goes on along the minus strand of NZ_KB889967.1, from coordinate 3,825,791 downwards.
CGTGCCACCGTGAGCGGCGCGGAACAGCCCGGTATGGCGACTGACGGCGCCGCTGAAGGCGCCGCGCTCGTGACCGAACAGTTCGGATTCGAGCAGGGCTTCCGGTATGGCGCCGCAGTTGATGGCAACAAACGGTGCGTCGGTCCGCGCACTGGCTCGATGCAATGCGCGCGCCAGCAGTTCCTTGCCGGTTCCGCTCTCGCCCTGGATCAGGACGCTGGCATCGGACGCCGCCACCAGCCGGGTTTCGTCGAGCACGGATTGCATCGCTGCACTGCAGCTGATGATGCCATCCCGCCAGCCGGTGTCCGCAGCACCCGCGCCACCGGAAGGTGCTGCGCAGGACAGCGCACGAGTCACGCGATCCAGCAGCGCGGCACTGTCGAAGGGCTTGGTGAGGTAGCCGGCCACGCCGCGCGAAGTCGCCTCGACCGCGTCCGGTATCGTGCCGTGTGCAGTCAGCAGGATGACCGGCAGCGCAGGATGCCTGAGCCGGATTTGCTCGAACAAGGCGAGGCCGTCGCGGTCCGGCAGGCGCACATCACTGATCACCAGACTGAAGCGCTCGATCTCGAGCCGCGTCAGCGCCGCTTCGGCGCTCTCTGCCGTGGCGATCGAATAGCCGCTGGATTTCAGGCGCAGCGACAACAGCCGGAGCAGATCGGTATCGTCGTCTACCAGCAACAGCCGTGGTGAAGCGCTCATCGCGGCACTCCGCGCACGGCCGGACGGCTGCCGGGCAGGCTGCGTTCGATGTCGGCCAGCGCATCCAGCTTGCGCTGCAGTTCTTCCGCGCGCGCCTGGCTGTCCTTCAACTGCTGTGCACTGCGCTCGAGCTGCTGCGTGAGCCTGCTGTTTGCCGCATCCAGTCGTTGACGTTCCATCACCTGGTCCAGAAGCGCGCGCGCATACGGGTGCAGCGTGCGTGCCGCCTCGTCGTCGAGCGCCAGAAAGGCTTCGAGCTGGCTGCGCGCACGTGCGAGCTGACCGCCTCGAGGCTGAGCCCACTGCATCGCCTGCTGGAGACGGCGTTCGGCATCCCGCTCGCGCGCCGCGTCATCGGACCGGGCCACGTCCGCGGCTGCTTCGCGCGCGGGCATGGCGTCGGCCGCTCCATCGCCTGTCGCGGGCGGGCGGGGCGCACTGGCGCAGGCGGCGAGCAGCAGCGGAAGCATCAGCCTGCACAGAGGGGCGTACTCAAGACGCATGAGGAAGCTCTATCCTGAAGTGGGCGCCGCGCTCGCTCGGGACCACCATGGCCCGTCCGCCATGCGCGGCGACGAATTCCCGGACGATGGCCAGACCCAGTCCATTGCCCTTGTCCGGACGAGGCGCGCGGCGGCTGCCGCGAAAAAAGGGCTCGAAGATGCGTTCACTTTCCTCGGGCGCCACCCCCGGACCTTCGTCCGTGCAGTCGATGCGGGTCACGCCGTCCTCACTGCTGAGCAGCAGCTTCACCGTGCCCCCGTGCGGACTGAAGCTGATGCCATTGTTGAGCAGATTGGTCAGCGCGATGCGCAGCTTGGCGGCATCGCCACGCACCGGCGGCGCATAACCCGATACCTCGAGCCTCACGTCCTTGGCCTGCGCCTGCAGCTTCAGGTCGGCGGCCACCTCGCGCACCAGCGCTCGCAGCGCAGTGGGGCGCAGATCGAGATGACGGGCATCGAACTGGGTGGCGTTATAGCCGATCAACTGCTCGATGCGCTCCTGCAGCGCACGCGCGTTCGCATCCAGGATCGCGGTCACTTCACTCTGTTCCGGCGTAAGTCGTCCGGTCACCCCGTCGCGCAGCAAAGCCACCCCCTCGCGCAGCGAGGCAAGCGGCGTCTTCAGTTCGTGCGATACGTGGCTGAGCACGCGGTTGCGGTGAGCTTCCAGATCGGCCAGTCGTTGTCTGAGCCATTCCAGACGTTCGCCCAGTTGCTGCAGATCGGCCGGACCGCCGATCTGCACCGGCCCATCCAGCCGTCCTTCTCCCATGCGGGCGATGGCACGCTCGACCTCGCGCAGCGGCCGCAGTATCCACCAGCCGGCCGCCATCGCCAGCAGCAACGCCAGCACAACCGCCGCCGCCACCTGCAGGCGCAGGACATCACGGCTGCTCTCCAGGGCTGCGGTCAGTTCACCGTTGCGGATCTCCAGGTAATGCCGTACCGCTGCCGCTATCACGTCATTGAGGCGCAGCAGCTCGGATTCGGCGGCGCTCACATCGTCCGCATTGACTGCAAACGCCGCCGCGAGTGCCCCGGCCGCTGCATGCCAGCGCGACGGCACGGCGGTATCGGAAAGCGCGCCCTGCAGATCGCTCAAGGCCTCATCCGCCTGCGCGCGTGCCTCGTCATGACGCAGCCTCAGCGCATCGTCCTTGAGCACCGCGAACTGGCGGGCGCTGCGCACCATGTCGAGCGAACGCTCATCGAGCCGTTGCATCGCGCTGCTCATGCCCAGCGCGTCGGCACCGGCATCGCGACTGGCGCGCGCGAAGTCCTGCAGCATGATCCAGCCGCTCGCGGCTGCGGCTCCGAGGGCGGCGGCGATCAACAGCACCGTGAGCAGCAGCGAGGTTCGGAACGAAACGTGAGGCATGGAAACAACGGTGACAGAACTGGGCCATCAGTCTAGACAGCACGCTGGCATTGCGCCGTAAGCGAATGCAACAGGATCGCAGATCCCCGATGTGCAACGCCGGGCCGCGCCGCATTGTCGCCCCGGCACGACAGCGCAGGACGCGCTCAGGGCGCGGTCCTGTGACAAAGACGCCGGCAGCCTGTCGGGATACGGCGACACCGAGCGCTCTACGGCCAGGGCGAATCAGCACTTCTTCCATGCAACGCAAAAAGATGGCCTTGATTCCTCAAGTGTTTCCGGAAACGGCACAACCCTTGCGAAGCCTGTCTGGCGCCGCACTTTCCGCGGCTCCGGACTTCAAGGAGACAGCATGTTCAACAAGCCCGCACTCTTCCCCAAGACCCCCGACAATTCGCTGCCACGCACGCTGCGGCCGGGCGCGACGGTCACCGCGCCGCAGACCGGCCTGCTCGCGAACGGCAGCGCTGCCGCGCACACGCAGTCGCCACAACGCGACACCGCGACCACGCAGCCGGCAAAGGAGGACAAACGGGATGCCGTGGCCCCGCCGTCGGACTCGGGCAGCCGGCTCATCGTGGGCCCGGATGTGAAACTGCGCGGCGCCGAGATTCTCGATTGCGATACGCTGGTGGTCGAAGGGCGGGTCGAAGCCACGATGGACAGCCGCGTCATCCGCATCGCGGAGAATGGCGCTTATTCGGGCACCGTGAGTATCGATATCGCGGAAATCCACGGCCGCTTTGATGGCGAACTGACCGCGCGCGAACAATTGATCGTGCACGCGACCGGCCAGGTCAGCGGCAAGATCCGCTACGGCAAGATCCATATCGAGGAAGGCGGCGAGATATCGGGCGACGTGAAATCGATCGCCACTGCCGGCAAGGAACATCTCAAGCCGATGGAACGCAAGGCAGACGAGACGCGCCCACTGAGCGCGCTCGCGGGCTGAGCGCTCTGTCAGCGCGTGGACGGTGTTTCCGCACCGTCCCGCACGCCGGCCACATCCTGTAACCACCCGCCTCCCAGGGCGGCATACAGGTTCACGGCTTCGGCCAGTTGCGACTGGCGCGCGCGCACCAGCGACAGCGATGCTTCGTTGGCGGTGCGCTGCGCATCCAGCACCTCCAGATAGCGCGAGTAACCGGCGTCGTAACGCTTCTGCGCGAGCTGCAGAGTGCGTGCAGCAGCATCGGCCTGCTGCTGCAGCGCCGCCACGCTGCGGCCGTAGTATTCGCCAGCCACCAGCGCATCGCGCACGTCGGTAAAGGCGCTGCGCACGGCGGACACATAGGCGGCCAGTGCCTGCTTCTGCTGCGCGCTCGCCTGATCCACCCGCGCACTGCGCCGTCCGGCATCGAACAGAGGAAGATCCAGGGCCAGGCCCAGTGACCAGATGTTGGCGGGACCGCTGAACAGATCCGACAGCTCGCGACTTTGCGAACCATAGTTGCCGGTCAGCGATATCGACGGATAAAGCGCCGCCCTGGCCACACCGATGCGCGCATTGGCCGCGGCGAGCTCGGTTTCCGCCTGGCGCACATCGGGACGCGCCTCCAGCAGCGCAGAGGGCAAGCCAGCCGGCGGCACCGGAGGCAGAGGCAGGTCGCGCAGGTCTCCCGCCGGGATGCGCAAGCCAAGCTGGCCGGTGAGCAGTCCGATCTGGTTCTCGGCGAGTCCGCGACTGCGTTCCAGGTCGGCGATCTGTGCGTCGATCTGCGCCAGCGCGCCGAGCGCCTGTTGCAGCTCCAGCTCATCGGTCAGGCCACGCGCCACGCGCGTGCGCAGAATGTCGGCGTTCTCGCGCCGCGTGGCGAGCGTGTCACGCGAAAGCCGGAGCTGCGCGTCGAGCGCGCGCAAGTTCAGATAACTGCCGATGACCTGGCTTACCAGCGTGAGCTCGACCGTATCCTTCGCATAGCGGGTGCCCAGCGCCTGTGCGCGAGCCGCCTCGCTCGCGCGACGCAAGCGGCCCCAGAAGTCCAGTTCGAACGACGTCGCCAGAGCGGTCTGGAAGTTGTTCCGGTACAGCGGCGCACCGCTCGGAATGGGAGCCCCCACGGCACTGATGCGCGAGCGCGATGCGCCCGCCTGCAACGACACATCGGGGAAAAGCGCCGCTCCGGCCTCTCGCAGCAGGGCGTCCGCTTCCTCGATGCGCGCCGCCGCACGCTGAATGTCGCTGTTCTCGACCAGCGCTTGCTCGACCAGTCCATTGAGCGTGCGGTCGTTGAACTGCATCCACCAGCCGCGCTGAATGGCGGCCGCGTCGTCGGCCGTGCGGTCCGCATACTGCACCGGCAGGCTGATGTCGGGCCGGACATAGTCGGGACCGACCATGCAGCCGCCCAGCAGGATCGCGCAGGCGAGCGCGAGCGGTGTTTTCACTGCCGTAAGCATCGTCATGCCCTCACTTCTTCGTCCGGTGCGTCATCGCCACGCGCCGCGCGGCGCCCCGCCATCCAGCTGTAGAACATCGGTATGAACAGCGTCGCGATGAAGGTCGCCGCCAGCATGCCGCCGAACACACCGGTACCCATCGAGCGACGCGCTGCCGCGCCGGCACCGGTCGCGATCACCAGCGGCACCACACCGAGGATGAAGGCGAGCGCGGTCATGCAGATCGGACGGAAGCGCAGGCGTGCCGCCTCGAGCGACGCCTTCAGCGCGTCCATGCCTTCCTGCTGCTTCTGCAGCGCGAATTCGACGATGAGAATGGCGTTCTTCGCGGCCAGGCCGACCAGCACGACCAGCCCGATCTGGAAGTAGATGTCATTCGGCATGCCGCGCACCCACACCGCGAGCAGCGCACCGAGCACGGCGAACGGGATGGCCATGATGACCGCCAGCGGCAACGACCAGCGCTCGTACTGCGCAGCGAGAATGAGGAACACCATGATGATGCCGAAAGCCAGCGCAAGTACAGACGTGATGCCGGTACGCTTCTCCTGGTAGGCCTGCCCCACCCACTCCAGCGTATAGCCGGCCGGCAGCACCTGCGCGGCCACTTCTTCCACGGCCTTGATGCCTTCGCCGGAGCTGCGTCCCGGCGCCGTATTGCCGAACAGCTTGGCCGCCACGAATCCGTTGAAGCGTTCGACCATTTCGGGGCCGACGATGGTGCGCACGCTGATCACCGCCGACAGCGGGATCATCGCGCCCGAATCCGAACGCACATAGGGCTTGCCGAGATCCTCCGGTTTCATGCGATAGGGCGCATCGGCGCTCAGCTGCACCTTGTAGGTCTTGCCGGAGCGGTTGAAGTCATTCACGTACAGCGTGCCCATGGTGGCCTGCAGCGTCGAATACAGGGCATCCAGCGGAATGCCGAGCGAGATCGCCTTCGGCTCGTCCACATCGACCGCGAGTTGCGGAGACGAGACGCGGAAGAACGTTTTCACATCGACCAGTTCCGGTCTCTTGTTCAGCTCGGCGATGAACTGGCCGGTGATGCCGGCGAGCTTGGCGGCGTCGGCATCCTCGCGCGCCTGCACATAGGCTTCGAAGCCCCCCGCGGTCCCCAGCCCCTGGATGGGCGGCGGATTGAAGATGAGGCCCATGCCGTCGGTGAGCTTCATGCCCTCGGCGGAAATCTTCTTCAACAGATCGTCGGCCGTGGTGGTGCGGTCCTTCCATGGCTTGAGCACCACGAAGGTCATGGCCACACTCGGCCGGTTGTTGCCGGTGATGAAGTCCATGCCGCGCACCATGAACACGTTCTCGACCGCGGGGTCCTCGTTGATGATGCGACGCAGCTTCTCGAACGACTGTTCGGTGCGACCGGCCGAAGCACCGTCGGGCAATGTGACGAAACCGAACAGATACCCCTGATCCTCCGCAGGCACGAAGGCACCCGGCACGATCCGGAACATGAAGCCGGCACCGACGAACAGGGCCAGCACGATAAGTGCGGCGAGTATGCGGTGATGCAGCGTCGCCCCGACGGTCCCGGTATAGAGCCGCGTCAGCCACTCGAAGCCGCGGTTGAATGGCCTGAACATCGGCGATTCGCCCTCGTGCTCCTTCAGCATGAGCGCGCACAGCGCGGGGGTGAGCGTGAGCGCCACCACGCCGGAGATGGACACCGAAATCGCCACTGTAGCGGCGAACTGCTGGTAGAGCTGGCCGGCAATGCCACCGAGGAAAGCGACCGGCACGAACACGGCACACAGCACCAGCACCATGGCCACCAGCGCGCCCGATACCTCGCGCATCGCCTCGATCGCCGCCTTTTTCGGCGGATGACCGAATTCGCGCATCTGGCGTTCGACGTTCTCGAGCACCACGATGGCGTCATCCACGACGATGCCGATGGACAGCACCATCGCAAACAGCGTAAGCGTATTGATCGAGAAGCCCAGCGCCCACAGGCCGGCGAAGGTGCCGACCAGCGATACCGGTACCGCGATCAGCGGAATCAGCGTAGCGCGCCAGTTCTGCAGGAACACCCACACCACCAGCACCACCAGGATGGTGGCTTCGCCCAGCGTATGGATCACCTCCTTGATCGATTCGCTGATGAAGCGCGTGGTGTCGTTGGGAATGATGAATTCGGTGCCGGCCGGAAGGCGCTTGCTCATTTCGTCGAGCTTGGCACGTACCGCCTTTGCGGTATCCAGCGCGTTCGCGCCGGATTGCAGATAGATGCCCATGCCGGCCACCGGCGTGCCATTCACCTTGGTGGTCCGGTCATAGCTTTCGGCACCCAGCTCGATGCGCGCAACATCCTTCAGCCGCACGACCCCGCCCGGCCCCTCGGCGCGCAGCAGGATGTTCTCGAATTCCTGGATGCTCAGCAGGCGGCCCTTGGCGGTCACGGTGTAGGTGAGCTGCTGGCCATTGAGCGAAGGCTCCTGGCCGATGCGACCGACCGCGTTCTGTGCGTTCTGCACCCGGATCGCGGCGGCCACGTCGCTGGTGGTGATGCCCAGTCGGGCCATCACGTCCGGCTTGAGCCACACGCGCATCGAGTATGGCGCGTCAAAGGCGATCGCATCACCGACGCCGGGCAGACGACGCAATTCCTCGAGCACGTTCACCTGCACGTAATTGGTCAGGAACAGCGTGTCGCGCTGGCCGTCCGCCGACTTGAGGGCGGCAATCATGAGCAGGTTGTTCGAGCGCTTGCGCACCACCAGGCCGGAACGCCGCACGTCCTCGGGCAGTCTTGATTCGGCCACCGATATGCGGTTGTTCACCGCGATGAGCGCGGTATCCGGGTTGGTGCCCACCTCGAAGGTGAGCGTGATGGTGACCGTGCCATTCGAAGTCGAGGTCGAATTGAAATAGAGCAGGCCCTCGATGCCGGACAACTGTTCCTCGATCGGTGCAGCCACCGTGCGCGCCAGCGTTTCCGAATTCGCGCCGGGATAGGTGGCGGTGACGATGACCGTAGGCGGCGAAATTTCGGGATATTGCGCGATCGGCAGCGACAGCGAAGCCACCAGGCCGGCGATCATGATGATGATCGATATGACGCCCGCAAAGATCGGGCGACTGATGAAGAAGCGTGCCATGTCTGCGCGCTCCCTCAGGACCTGGCCGGCGCGGCGGGAGCAGGCTGATCCGGCGTCGCGGGCGCAACCGGCGCGCCGGGACGAAGCTTGATGAGGTTGTTCACGATCACGCGGTCACCGGGCTGCAGGCCGCCGGTCACCACCCAGTCCTTGCCCTGCCATTGCGCCAGCTTGACCGGACGGGGTTCGACCTTGTTCTCCGCATTGGCCAGCATGACGACCGGGCCGGATTCGGTCTGCACAACCGCGGACTGCGGCACCAGAAACACATTGTCGCGCTCGCCGGCGATCACGCGCGCACGTACGAACTGACCCGGCAGCACGGTGGCGTCCGGATTGGCGAACTCGGCGCGCATTTCCAGCGTGCCCAGCGTCGGGTCGATGCGGCTGGCGGAAAAATTGATGCGGCCGCGCTGCGGCAGGATGGAGCCATCCGGCAACTGCAGTTCGACCTCGCGGAAACTGCGCACTGCTGCGCGGCCCCCGGGCACCGAAACAAGGTCGTTGTCGGACAGACTGAAGCGCACCCAGACCGGATCGATCTGAACGATGGTGGTGAGCAGGCTGTCGCTGCCGGTATTGATCAAAGTACCTTCAGAACGCAGCGCACGGCCGGTGACGCCGCTCACCGGCGCGGTGACCTGGGTATAGCTCAGGTTCAGTTCCGCTTCGCGCACCGCCGCTTCCGCCGACTTCACGCTGGCCGCCGACACTGCACTGGTGGAGCGCGCGTCGTCAAACTCCTTCTGGCTGATCGCCTTGTCGGCGACCAGGCCCTGCAGTCGCTGCAGCTCTCGACTGGCCTGCTCCGCCACCGCCTGCGCTTCGGCAAGTCGCGCACGCGCTTGCGCCAGCGCGATTTCGTACGGCGCCCGCTCGATCTGGAAAAGCAACTGTCCGGCCTTGACGCGCTCGCCCTCCTGGAAGCGCCACTTCTCGAGGATGCCGCCGACCCGCGCCCTCACCTCCACTTCACGAGCACCTTCGGCCTGGGCCACTGCCTCCACGATGAGCGGCGCGCGTGTCGCCTGGACCGGCAGCACCGCGACCGGCAGCGCAGAAGGCGTCGGCGCAGCGGAGGCCCCCTGCTGCTGGTCGCCGCAAGCGGACAGCAGCAGCGACGACAGGGCGGCAAGCAGAACGAGGGAGGAAAAACGGAAAGACGACGGCGATGCGGGCAGGCAGCCCGCCTGGCGGAAGGACATGGGGACACTCCAGAGCTTTCCGTACAAGTATATACAAGCACGAATGTTTGTAACAGCAGACGCGCGTAAGCGAGCGGGCACGAGAACGGACGCTGCCCAACCGGACGGCGAAGCATCAGACGTTTTCCGTCGCAACCGCATCGCTTTGTTGCCGAGCAGCCTCGGCAGTTCCATTCGTGGGCGTCGCCATGCCCTGCAGCCGGCCCCTGACCATATGTATGTGCGCCCGCAACTGATAGTGATAATCGGAGTGCGCGAGCGGCACATGGATGCGCGATACCGCGGCTTCGATACGGTCGAGGTCGCGCAGCCACTCGTTCAGGCCGCGGTCGCTCTCTCCCGACAGCGCCTGACGCTCGACGTCCTTGAGTTCTCCATACCACCGGTAAAGCTTGCTGCGCACACGCCATACATAGAGCTGCGGCAATATGCGGAACAGCGGCACGGCCAGGGCCAGCAGCGGCACCAGCAGCACAATCATGCGATCGAGCAGATTGGCGACCGAAAACGGCAGGTAGCGCTGCAGGAAGGGCGGACCCGATTCGTGAAAGCGGCGGGCACGCGGATGCAGTTCAAAGTCACCGCCATCGGCTTTCGGGAATTCGCCCGGTCGCTGGAACACATTGGCTTCGGCATGAGTGGATTTCATCGCGCCCAGCATGAGGTCTATCAGTGCCGGATGCGTATCCTCGCGCGCGACGACATATGCTTGGGTGCCCACCAGCGAAACGTCGGCCGGAGGAATGTCCCGCACGAAATCGACCGCCCCGCGCGGCAAGGTCAGGGGGTAGAGATGCGGGAAGCGCCGGGCATAGGCCTGCGCCTGGGCGAAGTTCATCAGAGAAACGCCTTCGGCGTAGAGCAGCGACCACACGCTGGCCGAATGCACCGGGCCCACCACGATGAGTGCGTCGATGCGGCGCGCGCGCAGCGCCGATGCGCCTTCCAGACCGCCGAGCGGAAGGAGCCGGCGTTCGTTCGCCATGCCATGAGCCGCGAGCAACTGCAATGCCAGATGGCGGCTGCCGCTGCCTTCCGCACCGATGCCTATGCGCAAGCCCTTGAGCTGGTCCAGGCGGTCGAGGCCGGGCCGCCCGCGGTAGAACACCCACAAGGGCTCGTAGTATGCGGCACCGAGCGACAACAGGCCGGACACGTGCTCGCCAGCGGTTCCCCCCTGTACCAATGCGAAATCCACCGACTGCCCCTTGCTGCGCAGTCTGTTCAGGTTCTCCACCGATCCTGCGCTCGGCAACGGGCGCATTTCCACGCCAAAGGGCTGGATGTACGACCGGTAGGCGGCGCACGACGATTCGTAGGCCGAACCCGAAGCGCCGCAACTGATGTCCATGTGACCCGGCGGCGCAGGCTTGATGTACTTCGCCGCCACCCAGAAGCCGGCGGCCACCACGAGCAGCGCCGGAATGCCCAGCGCAAACATGTCGCGGAAGGACAAGCCGCGCAGCCAGTTGCGCAGCGCCGATGAACGCAGTCTGTACGGTGCGTCCGGTTCGCGATCGTGATCCTTCATCCCGAAAACCTCAGTTGATCGGCGCGTGGTGAGCCCGGGAGGCGGGGGCGGCGGTACCCTTCGCAAAGCGTCGTCACGACCGGACCTCTCCCTGCCTGCTCACCCGGGGTGCGGGAAAACGTTTTGACGCGCGGTATCTTCCCGCAGCGACATGCCGTGCAGCGAAACATCCGGCCTGCCGCGCGCGCCACGTCGAAACCACCCGACCGGGACGGGGAGCATGCAAACGGCGGATTTCATTCATCGGCGACGCTGCGAACGCCATGGCACCGGGTCGAACGGATTTTCAGACGCGCCAGGCCCGCGAAACTAAAGGCCCGGGACACCTCGCCGATAAGTACCACTGAGGAGGAGCGGACGGTCACACCAGGTATTCCGGTCTCGGCCCCGAAACTGAACAACGCCAGGGAGTAGCTCGGATGGATGTCGTGGTTGTCGATGATGCGCAAGTCAACCTCACCTTGATGTCCGCCCTGCTGGGCAAGCTGCCGGACGCCCGGCCCACGTGCTTCCTTTCGCCTTTCGATGCGCTGGCGCACTGCCGGCACCATGATCCCGATCTCATCATCATCGACTACATGATGCCGGACATGGATGGCATCGAACTCATACATCGTCTGCGCAGCACGCCCACCCTGCAACAGACCCCCATCCTGATGGTGACCGCCGACCACGAGCGCGAAGTACGCTACCGCGCGCTCGAATCGGGCGCGAACGACTTCCTGACCAAGCCGGTCGACCGCATCGAATTCACCTCACGCGTCAAGAACATGCTGTCCTTGCGCCGCGGTCAGGTAGCGCTCGCCCAGCACGCCAGCATGCTGCAGGAGGAAGTCCGGCGCGCCACCGCCGAAATCTATGAACGCGAGCGCGAAACGCTCAACAAGCTTGCGCGTGCCGCCGAGTTCCGCGACCCGGAAACCGGCGCGCACATTCTACGCATGGCCCATGTCGCCGCGCTGATCGCGCAGGAACTCGAGCTCGACGCCGATCTGCAGGAAGGGCTTCTGATTGCCGCCCCGATGCACGACGTAGGCAAACTGGGCACGCCGGATCATATCCTGCTTAAACCGGGTCGACTGACCCCGGAGGAATTCGAGATCATGAAGCGGCATGCCAGCATAGGTCACGAAATCCTGAAGGATTCCGCTTCGCCCTACATGCAACTGGCAGCCACCATCGCCCTCACTCATCACGAGAAGTACGACGGCAGCGGATATCCGCGCGGGCTCAGCGGCGAGCGCATTCCCCTGGTCGGTCGCATTGTCGCACTGGCTGACGTGTTCGACGCCCTGACCTCGGAGCGGCCCTACAAGAAAGCCTGGGACATCGATCGCGCGCACGCCTTCCTCATCGCCGGACGCGGCAGCCATTTCGACCCTGCCTGCGTCGACGCCATGATGGCGCGCTGGGACGACGTGCTCGACATCCGTGCGCGCTATCAGGACTGACACCGTGCGCAGTCGCGGCCCTACCGCCATTGATCGCATGCATGCGGCCATCCCCAGGGGTGCCCGCGCTGGCGGATGTTTCGCCCCGTGAGCGTCGTCCGCAGCTTCTCCCCCCGCCTGATCGGGCGCATCACGGTGCTGTTCGCTCTGGTGTGCGGCAGCGGTGCCGTGGGCAATGCCCTCTATACCGCACAGGAACAATCGGCACAGATTCTGCGCCTGCTGGAGCGCAACGCCCTGAGCGAAGCTCGCGGCATCGCGCAGCACATCCTGTCGGAAGTGGACCGCGATTCGGATGCGCTGATCACCCTGTCTCCCCATCTGCCCGATACCCCCGACCTGCTGGCCGCTGCGCTTGTCGCCCCCGATGGACGCGTCATTTCGGCGTTCGAGCACACGCACACGACGTGGCGGGCCGCGCACAGGATTCCCGACGACACGCCCCCCCAGGGGTTGATCGCACGCACGCGCCAGCAATCCTTCAGCCCGACCGGTCACCTTGCCATCATCACCTGGGTGCCTCTGACCGGCAATGGCCAGACTGTCTGGCTGCGTACCGAAACCGACACCCCCGAGGCGCGCTCGACCCATGCGAGCATCCTGCAGGACTCGCTGCTGCAGGCGCTGCTGTCGGTGCTGATCGGTGTCGTCATCTTCCACATCGCGCTGAAGCGGCCACTCGGCGCCTTGCAACAATGCACCGAGTTCGCCGAAAAACTCGAGCAGCCCACCGGGGAAACCCTGCCGGTACGCACCGGTTCGCTGGACACCGACCGCCTGGCGCAGGCCCTGAACTGGGCCTCGCTCAGTCTGTACAACCAGCGCACCGCGCTGGCAGAGAGCGAAGCGCGCACCGTCGCCATCCTTGGAGCGGCCATCGACGCGGTGATCACCTTCGACAGCTTCGGCAACGTGATCGAATTCAACCCCGCCGCGGAACGCATGCTGGGGTGGAGTGCCACAGAGGCGATGCAGCATCCGGTGATCGACCTGCTGGTCGGCGTGGAAGACCGCGCGCCCAACCAGAGCGATCTCCTGCAATGGCTGGGTCAGCGCTTCAGTTCGGTCATCGGCCAACGCATGGAAATGGACATCCGCCACCGCAGCGGCCGCCGCTTCCCGGCACAGGTGACCATGGCCTCGACACACATGAAGGGGCGCACGCTGTTTACCGCCTTCATTTCCGACATCAGCGAACGACGCGCGGCGCAGGCGGAAATGATGCGCACGCGCGATGCGGCGGAAGCCGCCAACCGTGCGAAGAGCGATTTTCTGGCCAATATGAGCCACGAGATACGCACGCCGATGAACGCGATCATAGGCATGACCGAACTGGCTCTCGACACCGAGCTCGATGCGGAACAGCGCGAATACCTCACGCTGGTGAAGCAGTCGTCGGACACCCTGCTCACGCTGATCGACGACATCCTCGACTTCTCGAAGATCGAGGCGGGCCATCTGGACTTCGAACACATTCCATTCAGCCTGCGCGAAGTGGTCGGAGGCATGGTGCGATCCATGATGCCGAAGCCGGAGCGTCCGGTATCGCTGAGCTGCTACATCGACCCGTCGGTGACCGATGGCGTGGTGGGCGATCCCGTCAGGCTGCGCCAGGTGCTGAGCAATCTGCTGGGCAACGCACTGAAGTTCACCGATCGGGGCAGCGTGGAACTGAGCGTGACGCAGGAGGGGCCGGCATCGCCGGCCGCGCAGACGATCAGATTCGCGGTCAGCGATACCGGCATAGGCATTCCTCGGGACAAGCAGGGGCTCATCTTCGAGGCCTTCTCGCAAGCCGATTCTTCCACGACCCGACGCTTCGGCGGCACCGGCCTCGGACTGGCCATATGCCGTCGTCTGGTCAGCCGCATGGGTGGCGAGCTGGGCGTGGTGAGCCAGCCCGGCGAGGGCTCCACCTTCCACTTCGCGATATCGTTGGCCGCCGCATCGCTGCACGATCTCGAGTCGCTCACGTCGACACGCGCCGACGCGGTGCGAGTGTGGTTGATAGACGAAGATTCACCGCGACGGGACACCCTTGTCGAGCTGCTGCGCTCGATGCGCGTGCAGTGCCACGTCTTCTCCGATGCGCTCGCCTGCCTGCACGCGCTTGATTCGGGCACGCTCGAACCGGCCGGAGTGCTGCTCATGCCCCATGACATGGCCTGCCGCAACGACTGGGGGCTACTGCAGGCCTTGCGGATGCGGGAGCGGCTTCCGCCCGCGGTGGTACTCATCGTCGACGGCAAGCACGAGCGTGACACGCTGCCCCCCCCGGTCAGCGCGACCTTGAGCGCTCCGTTCACCGCGACCGCCGTGATGGAAGCGCTGCTGCGCCAGCCGGGCAGCGGCGCTTCCCCGCGCGGCGGCGCTGCCGGGGGCGTGACGTCGATGCCCGGACTGGCGGTGCTGCTTGCCGAGGACAACGAGGTCAACAAGGCACTCGCCGTGAAGCTCCTGCAGCGGCTGGGTCACCGGGTGGATGTCGCATCCACCGGCCTCGAAGCCGTGACGCTGGCATTGAAGAACCGCTATGACCTGATCCTGATGGATGTGCAGATGCCGCAGATGGGGGGACTGGATGCCACCACCCACATCAGGGCACGCGAGCGGGCGCGCCGCACACCCATCGTCGCAATGACCGCACACGCGATGGCCGGCGACCGTGAGCGTTGCCTGAACGCAGGCATGGATGGTTATGTGTCCAAGCCGATACGCGTGCCCGCACTGGTCCAGGCCATCGCCGAGGCGGTCGGGCAGGCCGCGCTGCAGCCTCCCGCCGCGATGCGCCCGGAACCGGATGCCACGCACGAAAACAGCCGCCAGTTCGACCGCCGCTTCACGCTGGACAATCTTGGCGGGGACGAGGCCTTGCTGCACACCATCATCGGTGTATTCCTGCAGGACTACCCGAACATGCTGCGCGATCTGCGCGAGGCGCCAGCCGCGCGGATACCGGAACAGGCCCACGCCATCAAGGGTGCGATCCGCAATTTCGGCGCGGCGCCGGCTGCGAGCATCGCCGCGCAGCTCGAGCGGGCGAGCGAGGCTTCGCTGGATGCCGGGCGGATTGCCGCGCTGGTCGAGCGTCTGGCCGACGCGGTCGAGACACTCGCCGGCGAACTGCGCCAGGAACTGCCCGCCTGACGACGGAACTGATCAGGTCCCTGCCCTAGGTCGCACGCTGGATGAACTCGATCTTGTAGCCGTCCGGATCCTCGACGAAGGCGATCACCGTCGTACCGTGCTTCATCGGTCCGGCCTCGCGCACGACCTTGCCTCCGCGCGCCTTCACCTGCTCACAGGTGGCATAGGCGTCACCGACCTCGAGCGCGATGTGACCATAGGCCGTGCCGAGCTCGTACTGTCCGGTGTCCCAGTTGTGCGTGAGTTCGATCACCGCGCCCTCGGACTCCTCCTGGTAGCCGATGAAGGCCAGCGTGAAACGACCTTCCGGATAATCCTGCCTGCGCAGCACCCGCATGCCGAGCACCTGGGTGTAGAAATCGATGGACCGGTCGAGATTGCCGACGCGCAGCATGGTGTGAAGGATGCGCATGATGAAACCTCCTGTTCAGGGTGCGACGATGCGTCCCGGATGATGGGAGCGCAGTTCCCGCCGGGCCGCTTCGAATCCCGGCAGGATGGCGGCCACGGTATCCCAGAACGCGCGCGAGTGATTCAGTTCCTTCAGATGCGCCAGTTCGTGCGCGATCACGTAGTCGATCAGCGCATGCGAAAAGTGGATGAGCCGCCAGTTCAGCCGTATCACGCCTTCGGCCGTGCACGAGCCCCACAAGGTGTTGGCCGAACTGAGCACGACGCGGCTCGGTGCCACGTCGATGCGCGCACCCAGTTCGGTCGCGCGGCGCTCGAACAGCGACAGCGCCTCCTGCTGCAGGAAGCCGCACACCGCATCGCGTACCCGATCGTGATCGGCATCGGCGGGCAGCGGCAGCCGCAGCAGGCCATCGTCGACCAGCGGCCGCGCGCAGGTATCGCCCAGTCGTATCGTGACCTGTTCGCCGAGGAAGGGAATCCGGGCACCGTCGCGCCAGTCGGTACGCACCGGGGCGCGGCGCGCGCGCACTTCACCCAGCTTGGTGAATATCCAGCGCTGCTTCTCGCGCAGCGCCTCTTCGATCTGCGGCAGGGTCACCCAGTGCGGCGCGGTCACGCGCAGCCCGGATTCGCCGATGGAAAAACCGATCGAATTGCGGCGCGAACGGCGCAACGCATACTCGATGATCTGCTGGCCGAGCACGATGTGCCGGCCGCGCGGCGGGGGCGGCGCGTTGTCGGGCAAGTCGAGCGCCAATTCAAGCTGTTGCGGACAAGGAGTGCGCTTCATAATGATGCGGGAACAGTCGTCGCATTTCGCCTTCGATCCAGACCTGAGCCTGCCCGTTGATCTGTTCCGCCGTCAAGCCCCGCGTGTCGATGGCCGGTCCGATGCTGACGGTGATGACCCCCGGATGCTTGAGGAAGGCATTGCGCTTCCAGAAGTCGCCGGCATTGTGCGCGATCGGCACCACCGGCACGCCGGTCACTTCGGCGAGCCGGGCGCCGCCAACCTTGTAGCGTCGCGTCTGCCCGGGCGGCATGCGCGTGCCTTCGGGGAACACGGTCACCCAGAATCCGAGATCGAGCAGCCGACGCCCCTGCTCCTCGACCTGGGCGAGCGCATCCTTGCCCGCGCCGCGATCGATCGCGATCATCGGCATGCAGCCCAGCCCCCAGCCGAAGAAAGGGATGCGCAACAGTTCGCGCTTGAACACGAAGGCAACCGGCGGCAGGAACACCTGCAGCGCCAGCGTTTCCCACGCCGACTGGTGCTTGCACAGCACGATGGCCTTGCCGCGCGGAAGGTTCTCCGTGCCGATCACGCGATGACGCAGGCCGACGATGTACTGCAGCGACCACATCACCAGATGGGTCCATATGCCGATCACGCGATAACGCATCCGCGGCGGCAGCACCATGCGCGCGACGATGGCAACCAGGGAAAATGGCGGCGTGATGATGAACAGGACGAGAAAGAACAGCAGCGAACGCAGGAAGGTCATCAATCGGCGGTCACGGTCAGTGCGCGTACAAAGGCCGCAAGGTTATCAAATGTACGCGTGCCGGGCGGCAGATCCGGATCCGATTCGGTCTTCACGCCCTTGCCGGTGCGCACCAGCACCGGCTGCGCACCGGCGCTGACGGCAGCCTGCAGGTCGCGCAGGCTGTCGCCCACCACCGGCACATCGGCGAGATCGACGCTGAAGCGCTCGGCGATCTCGAGCAGCATGCCCGGCTTGGGCTTGCGGCAGGCACAGCGCGAATCGGCCGCGTGCGGACAGAAGAAGATGGCGTCGATGCGTCCGCCCGCCTGCGCCACCGTGCGGTGCATCTTGTCGTGGATGGCGGCCAGCGTATCCATGTCGAACAGGCCGCGTCCGACACCGGACTGATTGCTCGCGACCACCACGCGCCAGCCCCATTGGTTGAGCAGCGCGATCGCCTCCATCGACCCTTCTATCGGTCGCCATTCCTGCGGCGACTTGATGAACTGGTCGGAGTCATAGTTGATGACGCCGTCGCGGTCGAGGATGATGAGTTTCACGCCTGTCCTTCGCTGTCAGTCCTTCAGTTCCAGCCGCGAAATGTCGGCCACCGCATTCATCGCGGCGGCGAGCGACGCCAGCAGCGCAAGCCGGTTTGCCCGCACGGCGGCATCATCGGCATTCACCATCACCTTGTCGAAGAAGTGGTCTACCGGCGCACGCAAGCCGGCCAGCGCAGACAGAGCTCCGGCATAGCGACCCGCGGCCAGATCCGCATCGAGAGCCGGCCGGATGGCGAGCAGCGCCGCATGCAGCTCGCGCTCGGCCGCTTCGGCAAACAGCGCGGCCTCCACCTGGCTACCCACCGCGTCGGCCTTCTTCAGGATATTCACGATGCGCTTGTTCGCGGCCGCCAGCGACTGTGCCTCGGGCAGCGACGAGAACGCGACCACGGCGGCAAGCTTGGCGGGCACCAGGTCGACGCGGGTCGGTCTGTGCGCCAGTACCGCATCGATCGCGCGCGCATCGTGCTGCGCGTCGCGCAGCAGGTTGCGCAGCCGCTCGAACATGAAGTCCAGCAACTGCATCTCGAAACCAGCGGCGTCTCCCTCACCGACCTGGCCGGCACGGAAGCCGCCACGCGCCGCGGCGATCAGTTCCGCGACATCGAGCGGCAGCGGCGTCTCCATCAGGATGCGCAGCACACCCAGCGCGGCGCGGCGCAGTGCGAATGGATCCTTGTCACCGGTCGGGATCTGGCCGATGCCGAAGAAACCGGCCAGCGCGTCGATCTTGTCGGCCAGCGACACAGCGCAGGCGACCGGACCTTGCGGCAGCGCGTCACCGGCGAAACGCGGGCGGTAGTGCTGGTCTATCGCCTGCGCCACCCCCTCCGCCTCACCATCGTGCATCGCGTAATAGCGGCCCATCTGTCCCTGCAGTTCCGGGAACTCGCCCACCATATCGGTCATCAGGTCGGCCTTGGCCAGCATGCCGGCGCGCGCAGCCTGCATCACGTCGGCATCGAGGCGCGCGGCGATATCGGTGGCCAGACGCTGGATGCGCATGACACGATCGAACTGGCTGCCCAGGCGGTTGTGATAGACCACAGATTCCATCTTCGGAACGCGCGCGGCGAGCGGCGTCTTCTTGTCCTGCTCGAAGAAGAAGCGCGCATCGGACAGGCGCGCACGCACCACGCGCTCATTGCCCGCCACGATGTTGTGCGGGTCCTCCACCTGCATGTTGGACACGACAAGGAAGCGGTTCAGCAGGCGGCCGTCCGCATCGAGCAGAGGGAAGTACTTCTGGTTGGCCTTCATCGTCAGGATGAGGCACTCCTGCGGCACGGCAAGGAATTCCGGCTCGAACTGCGCGACATACACATTCGGGTTCTCGACCAGCGCGGTCACCTCGTCGATCAGCGCGGCGTCATCGACATGGCGCACGCCTTCGCCCAGCGCGCGGCAGGCCTGATCGAGTCGCTGCACGATGAGGGCGCGCCGCGCGTCGAAGGACGCCATCACGGCGCCGCGCTCGTACAGCACGCGCGCGTAGTCGTCCGCGCTCGCCAGCGTCACATCGCCCTCGCCCATGAAACGGTGGCCGCGCGTGCTGCGGCCGGACGCGTGGCCGAAAGCCTGGCCCGGCACGATGCGCTCGCCATGCAGCATGACCAGGCCATGCACCGGGCGCACGAACTGGAAATCGCAGTCGGCCCAGCGCATGAGCTTCGGGATCGGCAGCTTCTTCAGCGCGTCGAGCACGATGCCGGCCAGCACATCGTCCAGCGCGGCACCCGGCACCGTCATCGCGTAGAACAGCGTTTCGCTCTTGCCATCCATGCGGCGGGTGAACTGCGGCAGCGCTTCGACCGGAATGCCCTTGGCCTGCAGCTTCTTCAACAGCGCCGGCGTCGGCCGGCCTTCGGCGTCGAGCGCCACTGCAACCGGCATCAGCTTTTCATCGGCCATCGCATCCGGCGCGCGGTCGACCACGTCCTGCACGGTGAGCGCGAGACGGCGCGGACTGGCATAGCGATCCGTGCGCGCATCGGCGGCCACCAGCTTGCGCTCGACCAGCGATTTGAACACCGCGTCGGCAAACACCTCGCCCAGGCGCGACAAGGCCTTGGGTGGCAACTCTTCGGTCAGCAGTTCGACCAGCAATGTGGCTTGCATAGCTTTTCCAGACCGGCCGCTTGCGCGACCGAAAGACATTCGGGCAAAAAATGGATCAGGCTGCGCGCAGCGCTTCGATCCGCAGGCATTCCTCTTCGCCGAGCAGCGCACGCAGGCGCGGATCGCCGAGGTCCGCCATCGGAAAGCCGCGCGCCTCGCGCGAAGCGTGGTAGGCCTGAGCCACCAGGCGTGCCAGCGCGCGGACGCGACCGATGTAGGCGGCGCGCTCGGTAACCGAAATGGCGCCACGCGCATCCAGCAGGTTGAAGCTGTGCGACGCCTTCATCACCATTTCATAGCCCGGCAGAGGCAGCCCGGCCGCTATCAGGCGCTTCGCTTCCGATTCGTAATCGCCGAACTGGCGGAACAGCCAGTCGACATTGGAATGTTCGAAGTTGTAGGTCGACTGCTCGACCTCGTTCTGGTGATACACGTCGCCATAGCTGATGCCGGGCGCCCACACCAGGTCATACACGTTCTCGACGCCCTGCAGATACATCGCCAGCCGCTCCGCACCGTAGGTGATTTCGCCGAGCACCGGCTTGCACGGGATGGAACCCACTTCCTGGAAGTAGGTGAACTGCGTCACTTCCATGCCATCCAGCCACACTTCCCAGCCCAGGCCCCAGGCACCCAGCGTGGGCGATTCCCAGTCGTCCTCGACGAAACGGATGTCGTGCCGGGTCGGGTCAAGACCGAGTGCACGGAGACTATCTATGTACAGCTCCTGGATATTGGGCGGCGACGGCTTGAGCGCGACCTGGAACTGGTAATAGTGCTGCAGCCGGTTCGGGTTCTCGCCATAGCGGCCATCCTTCGGACGGCGCGAAGGCTGGACATAGGCGGCACGCCAGGGCTCGGGTCCGATGGCGCGCAGGAAGGTGGCGGTATGGAAGGTACCGGCGCCGACCTCGATGTCGTACGGTTGCAGCAGCGCGCAGTTCTGTTCGCCCCAGAATCGGGACAGACGCAGCAGCACTTCCTGGAATGTGGGTGCAGCGGACATGGAGCCTGACCGTGAAGGAAAGGCGCGATTTTACCGGCTCAGTTCCTTTTGCGCTGCACCGCGGCAGCGATGACAACGAGCAGCGCGAGCAGCAGCACCGGCGCATTGCCCCAGCGCATGAAGGGTGTGCGGCCGGTATGGCCCTGCACGCTCACGCGCAGCGCCGCCCGCATGAACGGTGGCAGCACTGCGCTCACGCGGCCGTCCGGCTGGATTGCCGCCGTCATGCCGGTATTGGTGGCGCGCAGCATCGGACGCCCCAGTTCCAGCGCGCGCATCTGCGCGATCTGAAGGTGTTGCGGCTGGGCCCAGGATTCACCGAACCACGCGGTATTGGACACGTTCACGAGCAATGTGGCATCGCGTGCGGCGGCGATCAGTTCCTCACCGAACACGTCCTCGTAACAGATGTTCACCGCCACCCGTTCGCCCGCCAGTTCGAGCGGTGGCTGCACCGCGGCACCGCGCCCGAAGTCGGACATCGGAATGGACAGTATCTGCAGCGTCCATGCGAACAGCGGTGGCGTGAATTCGCCGAAGGGCACCAGATGCGCCTTGCTGTAGCGCTTGCCATCGTCGCCGACGGCCAGCGCGCTGTTGAAGTAGCGCGGCCGGCCATCCACCTCACCCACCGTCACCGCGCCCATCAGCACATCGCGACCGGTCGCGCGCAGGGCCGCGAGCCAGCCGGCGTCGATCTCATGATAGGGCAGCGGAATCGCGGTTTCCGGCAGCACCACGAGATCGGCAGGCCAGGCCCGTGCCAGCTCGAGATAGGCACTCATGGAATCCGGCAGACGCTCCGGCGCCCATTTCATGCTCTGTTCGATATTCCCCTGCAGCAGGCTCACCGTAAGCGCGCGTCCGCTCGCCTCGGTCCAGCCCACTCGGGACAGCAGCACTCCCGTCAGCAGCAGCGCGCCAGCCCACAGCATGGCAGAGCGCGCGGCGATGCGTCTTTGCAGCGCGACCACGAGCAATCCCGCCATCGCGGCGGCGGCGAAACCCGCCCCATGCACACCGAATACCGGCACATATCCGGCGAGCGGGCTGGGAGGCGTGTGCGCATAGCCACTCGCCAGCCATGGAAAACCGGTGAACACGGTGCCGCGCAACCATTCGCCGCCCACCCACAGCGCCGCGAACAGCCAGGGCGACAGCAGGGCCGACGGACGCAGCATCCGCTGCGCCGCGCACACCGCGGCCGGAAACAGGGCCAGGTAGGCGCAGAACAGCACGGTGGCAAGCAGCGACAGCGGCAGCGGCATGCCGCCGAACTGACTGAGGCTCACATTGACCCAGGACACGCCGGCGAGGAAACCGCCCAGCCCGAAGGCGAAACCGATGAGCGCGGCGGACCGGGGCGTCTGCGCCTCAAGCAGCCACAGCAGCGCCGCCAGCGCCAGCAGAGGCAGCACGAACAAGCCGAAGGGCGCAAATCCGCCGACAGCCAGCGCGCCGGCAACAAGTGCCAGCACTGCACGGACGGACCGCCTCATTCGTGAGAGGCGGAAATGGCGGGCGTCGGAAGACGGTCGACCATCAGCGTGTGAACACGCCGGCTGTCTGCGCGCAACACGGTGAAGCGCAATGCATCGATCTGCACCACCTCTCCACGCTTGGGCAGGCGGCCGAGCTGATGGATCACCAGACCGCCCACCGTGTCGAAGGCGTCATCGTCAAACCCGGTACCGAACACCTCGTTGAAGGCCTCGATTTCGGTTCCCGCCTTGACTCGATAGCGACCGGCCTGATCCACACGTATGTTGTCGGCCGATTCGTCGAAGTCGTACTCGTCCTCGATGTCACCGACGATCTGCTCAAGCACGTCTTCGATGGTGACCAGTCCGGCCACACCACCGTATTCATCGACCACGATCGCCATGTGGTTGCGGCTGGCGCGGAATTCACGCAACAGCACGTTCAGGCGCTTCGATTCGGGAATGAAGATGGCCGGGCGCAGCATGTCGCGCAGGCTGTCGTCGCCGCCCGACATGAGCCGCAGCAGATCCTTGGCCAGCAGTACGCCGATCACGTCGTCACGGTTCTCGCCGATGACCGGGAAGCGCGAATGCGCGGTACGCAACGCGATGTCGACAATCCTGTCCAGCGGATCGTCGATGTCGATCACGTCCATCTGTGCGCGCGGAATCATGACTTCGCGCACCGGCATGTCGGATACCTGCAATGCGCCCTCAATGATGGAGAGGGCATCGGCATCCAGCAGATTGCGTTCGAATGCGGAGTGCAGCAGCACCAGCAATTGCTCTCGATCTTCCGGCTCGCGCATCAGCAGATGCGACAGCCGCTCGAGAAAGCCCGGGCGCTGCGAAGTTGAGGAACTACTGTCCATGCGGGACAACGGTAACGAACACCGGCCCAGTGTAACCCGGCCAGCGTGTCGTTTTCGAGTCGGTCATCCGTAATTTCCCTGATGACCCGTCGCCACGGCCCTCTGCATTCACCCGCCGGCGGGACTGCACGAGCGATCCGCAGCATAGGGATCGGCAATGCCGAGACCACCGAGGATATGCCTTTCCTCGTCCTCCATCGCATCGGCGTCCTGGTCGGACGTTTCGTGATCCCAGCCCTGCAGGTGCAAGGTACCGTGCACGATGAGATGGGCGGCGTGATCGGCAAGAGCCTTTCCCTGCTCAGCGGCCTCGCGCTCGAGCACCGGCTGGCACACCACGAGGTCGCCCGCGAGGTGCTCCCCCTGTTGGTACGGGAAGGACAGCACATTGGTCGCGTAGTCGCGGCCACGGTACTCAAGATTGAGCGCGCGCCCTTCCTCCGCATCGACGAAGCGCACCGTAACGTCGGCACGCCCGATCACATCCGGATCGAGTGCCGCGCGCACCCAGCGTTTCACATCCTCGCGCGGCGGACAGGCGTCGCGGGCGGTTGCGTACTGCACCGACAGATTGAGCCGCATGTCAGCCGCGCGGCCCCTTGCGCATGGCCTCCTCCGCCTCGCGCTGCGCTTCGAAACGCTCGTATGCGGACACGATGCGTGCCACCAGAGGATGGCGCACCACGTCCTCGGCCAGGAACTCGGTCACTGCAATGCCGCGCACATCGGCCAGCACCTTGCGCGCCTCCGCCAGACCGCTCTTGTGACCACGCGGCAGATCGATCTGCGTGAGATCACCGGTAATGACGGCTTTCGAACCGATGCCCATGCGGGTCAGGAACATCTTCATCTGTTCCGGCGTGGTGTTCTGCGCTTCGTCCAGGATGATGAAGGCGTTGTTCAGCGTACGGCCACGCATATAGGCCAGCGGCGCGATCTCGATCACCTGCCGCTCGAAGGCGCGTGCCACGCGTTCGAATCCCATGAGGTCGTACAGCGCGTCATACAGAGGCCGCAGATAAGGATCGACCTTCTGTGCCAGATCGCCCGGCAGGAAACCGAGCCGCTCACCCGCCTCGACCGCCGGTCGGGTGAGCACGATGCGCGCCACCGTTTCCCGCTCCAGCGCGTCGACCGCGCTGGCCACCGCCAGATAGGTCTTGCCGGTACCGGCCGGACCGATGCCGAAAGTGATGTCGTGCTCCTGGATCTGTTTCAGGTACTGGGTTTGCCGCGGCGTACGGCCATGCAGATTGGCACGACGCGTGTGCAGTACCGGCGCCGCAGCGTCCTCCGACGCCTGGCGGTTCGACAGTTCCACCAGACCGAGCTGTATCGCATCGACGCTCAGGTGTTCATCCGCCACGCTGTAGAAGTGGCGCAGCGCCAGCGCCGCGCGCTGCGACTGACCCGGTTCGCCACTCACCCGGAAATGTTCGCCGCGACGGGCAATCGCCACGTCGTACGCGGTCTCCAGCTGGCGCAGGTTCTCGTCGAGCACGCCGCACAGATTCGCCAGCCGGGTATTGTCCAGCGGCTCCAGCACCAGTTCGAGCGGCCGCGTCTTCAAGCGCTGACCGCCTCGCGCGTGACCACCTCGCCGCGCAGGCTGTGCGGCAGCGCGCCGGTGATGCGGACGTTGATGAATTGACCGATCAGACGGGCCGGGCCGGGGAAATTGACCACGCGATTGTTGTCGGTTCGGCCCGCCAGTTCGCTGGCGTCCTTGCGCGCAGCGCCTTCCACGAGAATGCGCTGCACACTGCCCACCATCGAACGGCTCACTGCCTGCGCCTGTTCGTCGATGCGCTTCTGCAGACGCGCCAGGCGCGCCAGCTTCACGTCCTGCGGTGTGTCATCGACCATGTCGGCTGCCGGCGTCCCGGGTCGCGCACTATAGACGAAGCTGAAACTGCCGTCGAAGCCCACATCGTCGATCAGCTTCATGGTCTTGTCGAAATCCTCCTCGGTCTCGCCCGGAAAGCCGACGATGAAATCCGACGTGAGCGACAGCTCGGGCCGCGCCGCGCGCAGCTTGCGCACCACCGCCTTGTATTCGAGCGCGGTGTAACCGCGCTTCATCGCCGCCAGCACGCGATCCGATCCGGACTGCACCGGCAGGTGCAACTGCGACACCAGCTTGGGCAGCCGGGCGTAGGCATCGAACAGGCGCTGCGTCATTTCGCGCGGATGGGAGGTGGTGTAGCGGATGCGCTCGATGCCGGGCAGATCGTGCACGCACTCGAGCAGGAAGGCGAAATCGCCGACCGCATCGGAATCGCGCGAGATCGGCGCACGCCAGGCATTCACGTTCTGGCCCAGCAGCGTGACCTCCTTGACGCCCTGGCCAGTGAGCATGGCAATCTCGGTCAGGATGTCCTCGAGCGGACGCGATACCTCCTCACCGCGGGTGTAGGGCACGACGCAGAAGGTGCAGTACTTGGAGCAGCCTTCCATGATGGATACGAAGGCGGTCGCCCCCTCGACCCGCGCCGGCGGCAGATGATCGAATTTCTCGATTTCCGGAAAACTGATATCGACCTGGGGGCGACCGCTCTCGCGCCGCCGGGATATCAGGTCGGGCAGCCGGTGCAGCGTCTGCGGACCGAACACCAGGTCGACATAGGGCGCACGCTCGACGATGGCCGCACCCTCCTGACTGGCGACGCAGCCGCCGACACCGATGATGAGGTTCGGGTTTTCGCGTTTCAGGTGCTTCACCCGTCCGAGATCGTGGAACACCTTCTCCTGCGCCTTTTCGCGCACAGAACAGGTGTTGAACAGGATGACGTCGGCCTCTTCCGGCCGGTCCGTCTTCTGCAGGCCCTCCGTGGCCCCCAGCACGTCGGCCATCTTGTCCGAATCGTACTCGTTCATCTGGCAGCCGAAGGTCTTGATGTAAATCTTGCGTGTCATGGGAAAACGGGCTTCATTGTTTGGGCGCCGCCTGCTCGGCTTCTTCCTCGGTCAGGACCCACACGCGGAACAGATCGCCATGGGCGTCCAGCTTGTAGCGCACGACCTGTTCGCTGACCATCATCATGGGCAGCACGATGCGGTTGTCGGTGGATCGTATCTGCAAACCGGGTGCCAGCTTGAACGTGTATTTGCCCACTTCGGCGTAACCGTCGGCCGGTGGCTTCATGGTCGCCTTGATCGCGTCCCCGGGAATGGTCCGCAACTGGGCGCTGGCCAGCGCCGGCAGGCACATCAGCAACATGGACAGGCGGCAGATCGGGCGCATCGGCTCGTTTCGTGGGGGCTTGCCCGATTTTACCGTGCGCAAGAGCCGGAACCCAAACCCCGTGGACAGGTTGGCATTACAACTTGCAACGCAATGAACCCACAGGACCATTAGCACTCAAACCCGCAGAGTGCTAATCTTGCCCCTCAAGGGAGGAATGAATCATGACCCATGCTCTGATGGTTCCCAATCTGCCGGCGCCGGGTGCGCTGGGCAATATCGACAGCTACATCCAGGCCGCCAACCGCGTTCCGCTGCTCAGCGAAGAGCAGGAACAGTCGCTGGCACGCCGTTTCCGCGATGAACAGGACCTCGAAGCCGCGCGTTCTCTGGTGATGTCCCACCTGCGCCTGGTGATTGCGATCGCGCGTGGCTACCTGGGTTACGGCCTGCCGCACGCGGATCTGATCCAGGAAGGCAATATCGGCCTGATGAAGGCGGTGAAGCGCTTCGATCCGGACCGGGGCGTGCGCCTGGTGTCCTTTGCCATCCACTGGATCAAGGCGGAAATCCACGAATACATCCTGCGCAACTGGCGTCTGGTCAAGGTGGCCACCACCAAGGCACAGCGCAAGCTGTTCTTCAATCTGCGCAGCCTCAAGCAGAGCAGCGGCACGCTGAATCCGGCCGAGGTGCAGGAAGTTGCACGCACCCTGGGCGTGAAGCCGGAAGAAGTGGTCGAGATGGAAACCCGTCTGACCGGTCAGGACGTCGCACTGGAAGGCAGCAACGAGGACGAGGAGCGCGACAGCGCACGTCTCGCCCCCATTCACTGGCTGGCGGACACGGCCGCCGAACCGCTCGAGGTGATGGAGGCGAAGCAGACCAGCCGTCTGCAGGAAGAAGGTCTGCACGATGCGCTGGCCCAGCTCGATGATCGCAGTCGCGCCATCGTGCAGCGTCGCTGGCTGGTGCAGGACGGCGAAGCCGCCACCCTGCATGAACTGGCGGCCGAATATGGCGTGTCGGCCGAGCGCATACGCCAGATCGAAGCCAAGGCGATGCAGAAGATGAAGGCATCGATGCAGAAGATGCTGGGCATGGCGGCCTGAGCTGACGCCGGACAACAAAAAAGCGACCTCCGGGTCGCTTTTTTGTTGCCGCTCCCACCTGATCCGGCCCCTGGATCACCCCTGCGCCAGCAGCGCCTTCAGGTCGTCGGCGATGTGCTGAGGCGTTTCGCCGTGGCGTATGAACAGCCGCAGGCGGCCCTGCGCATCATGCACAAAGGTACCCGCCGAGTGGTCCAGCGTATAGCTGTCCGGAGTCGTGCCCTCGACCTTCTGGAAGAACACCTTGTAGTCCTTGGCCACCGCCGCAGTGGTCGCGGCATCGCCGCGCAGGCCGACGAAGGACGGATCGAAGCGCGGAACATAGTCGGCAAGCAGCGTCGTCGTGTCGCGCGCCGGATCGAGCGTGACGAACAGCACCTGCACGCGTTCAGCATCCGGGCCCAGCAGGGTCATCGCCTGATGCATGGTGGCGAGACTGGTCGGACAGACATCCGGGCAATGCGTGAAGCCGAAGAACAGGGTGACCACCTTGCCGCGGTAATCGGCCAGCGTGCGCGGCGCGCCGGTGTGATCGGTCAGCGCGAAGCCCTTTCCGTAGTCGGCGCCGGTGACATCGACGCCATGGAAGGTCGGACCGCCCTGGCTGCAGCCGGACAGGAGGACGAGGGCAGCACCGGCAGACAGGGCGGCAAGGATGGAACGTCGCTTCATGAAGGCAGGTAGTGATCGATCAGCAGGGCCGCAAACAGCAGCGAAAGATGCCACAGCGAGAAGCGGAAGGTACGGCGTGCGAGCGCATCCGAATAATGATGCATGAGCCGCCAGCCGTAAGTGACGAAGGTACCCGACAGCAGCACGGCGGACAGCAGATAGAACGGGCCGCTCATGCGTGACGCGAACGGCAGCAGGGTGACCGCGAACAGGATGAGCGTGTACAGGAATACCTGCAGCCGCGTGTACTCGGAGCCGTGCGTGACCGGCAGCATGGGCAGGCCGGCGCGGGCGTATTCCTGGGTGCGGTACAGGGCCAGCGCCCAGAAGTGCGGCGGCGTCCATGCGAAGATGATGAGGAAAAGCAGCAGCGCATCCGACGACACCTCGCCGGTCACTGCCGCCCAGCCGAGTACCGGCGGCATCGCGCCGGATGCGCCGCCGATCACGATGTTCTGTGGTGTCGCGGGCTTCAGGAACACGGTGTAGATGACGGCATAGCCGATGAAGGTCGCCAGGGTGAGCCACATGGTCAGCGGATTCACCCAGTGGTAGAGCAGCGACAGGCCGGCCCCGCCGACCACGCCCGACAGGAGCAGCGTCTCCAGCGAATTCACTTCGCCACGCGGCAGCGGACGCGCGCGGGTGCGCGCCATCAGCGCATCGATCTTCTGTTCCACCAGACAGTTCACCGCGGCGGCAGCGCCCGCCACCAGCGCGATGCCGAGAGTGGCCGCGCACACGACCGCCATGTCCGGCAGGCCGGAAGGAATCGCGAGGAACATGCCGATGACCGCACAGAACACGATCAAGGACACGACCCGCGGCTTGGTCAGCTGCAGGTAATTCGAGAACTTGAGCGAAAGTGGATGAACGTCAAGCCGCAGTGCTTTCATGGAACACTCCTGCCAGTCGTGGCTGCGCTGATGTGCGTGCCTTGTAGTTGATCAATACCATCATGACGACGAGGGCAGCGGCGCCCCCATTGTGAGCCGCCGCCAGCGGCAACGGCAGGCTCAGCAATACATTGGCGGCACCCAGCGCGATCTGCGTGCCCAGCAACAGGAGCAGCATGCCGCCGGCGCCCGCCTGACCGGCACGGATCAGCGCGACCGCGAAGGATCCGAGCACGAGGAGCGTGATCACGGCGCCGACGCGATGCATCCAGTGGATGGCAGTCAGCGCCGTCATGTCCAGCGTGTCGCCTTCCGGGCTCATGCCCAGTTCGCGCACGACATGAAAACCGTTGCGGACATCCATGTCCGGCACCCATTCGCCGTGACAGGTCGGCAGATCGGTACAGGCGAGTGCCGCGTAATTGGTACTGACCCAGCCGCCCAGGGTCACCTGCATGCCCAGCACCAGGAAAGCGGCCGCGGCCGCCAGCTTCAGACCCGGGCTGACCGCCTGTCGCCACGGACGCTGAGTCCGCGCGTAGAGCCATACGAGCAGGGACAGCACGGTCAGACCGCCGAGCAGGTGACCGGTCACGATGGCCGGCTTCAGCAGCATGGTGACCGTCCATTTGCCGAACAGGGCCTGCACGACGAGCACTCCGACCAACAGCGTGGCGAGCAGCGGCGAGCTTCCGCGCTCCTGCCGGTGGCGCCACGCCAGCACCGCGATACCGACGATGCACAGGCCGACGACGCCGGCGAAATAGCGGTGGATCATTTCCTTCCACGCCTTGGCAAAGGTGACCGGACCGTGAGGGTTGGCTTCCTGCGCCGCCGATATGTGTTCGGACGCGTGGATGACCGAAACCTGGCCGTAGCATCCCGGCCAGTCCGGACAGCCCAGTCCGGCATCCGACAATCTCACGTAGGCACCCAGTACGATGAGGCAGAAGGTCATCGCAATGGTGGCGAGCAGCAGGCGTCGATAGGCAATCATCAGCCCAACCTCGAATATTTCATCAGGCGCTGGAAGTCCTTGATCATCTTCTTGGGATCCGGCTGCTCCGGATAGCGCATCATGACCTGGCCCAGCGGGTCAACGAGATGAATGGCCGAATGGTCATCTCGCTGCGCGTCGAACAAGGCGACGGTGGCCGATCCCGCGGCGCGGACGACGTAAGTGCCATCGATCGCGCCCAGCAGTTCGCGCCTCGGGGTGGCCGCGTCGGTCAGCAGCCACACCCGTTCGATACGCGCCTGATGCTCGCCCTGCGCCTTGCGTACCTGACGGATGAAATACAGCGCCTGTTCGCATTCCGCGTCGCACGATGCGCCTTCGGCCAGCACCAGCACCCACCGCCCCTTGACGCTCGAGAAATCGAAGGGCTGACCGTCCACCGTCGTCAACCGCTCTGCCGGGAGGGGGCGCGGATCGAGCAACTGACCATAGTTGGTCGTGCTGTCAGGCCGCCACAGGAAGTACAGCACATACGATGCAACGACGGGGAGCACGCACACCAGCGCGATGCCCCACAGCACCTTCCTTCCCTTCACGCGGAACCTCCCTTCTTCCTCATCGCGGCATACAGCCCGAACACCAGCGTGACGATGGCGAACCCATACCACTGCACGGCATACATCCAGTGCTTGTCGATGCCGAAATCGGGCTCGGCGGTATCGCGCAGCAGACCGTCGTCCGACGGGTCGCTGCGCACCACGATGAAGGGTGACAGCACCAGCCCCGACACGGCGGCCACGCGATCGACCGTCACGTTCTGCCACACGCGGCCCTGCATCGATTCTGGCGACAGTTCGACGAACCTGGGTCGGCCGTTGCCTACCCGCCCTTCGACGGTCACTTCATCGGTCGGTGTCTTCACCGGCGGCAACTCGTCGCGCCTTGTCCGCTGCGGAAGCCAGCCGCGCGAAACGAGCACGCAGCCGCTCGCTGCACACAGCGGCATGAAGATGGCGAAGCCCGGTCGCCCGGATCTGACCTGGTTGTCGGCATAGATGAGCCAGTCGCTGCGCCAGTGACCCGTGAGACTGACCCTCGAAAACTCATCCGGCATGTCGGGGGTACCGGGTGAAAGCACGCGGACCGGCGCATTCTGATTCGCCTGATAGGCATCCGACAGGGACTGCTTGTAATGGGCACGAGCGGTCTGCCAGCGCGCCGCCGACAGGGTGAGCGCGATGACGACGAGACAGGCGAGCGCGGGTAACGGTCGGATCTCGAATGAACGGCTGGCACACTCGAACTTCAACATCACATTCAGATCCGTGGGGATACACTGTCGTTGTCGAAGACAGGTCGACAGTACATGGATCTGCGCAATAACACCTGTCGCAGCGCACAACCGGACCGGTGGCGAAGCACGGTCGCGCAGAGGCGCGCCGGGTCGCACGACAAGGTCTGCAAGGAGAGGAGGAAACGATGCGTTTCGTCGTCATCGCGATGTTGCTGCTGGTCATCGGCAGCCTGGGATCGGCGCTGTTCTTCCTGTTCCGCGACACAGGAAACTCAAGCCGCATGTTGCGCTCGCTGGCGATACGCGTCGGCCTGTCGATGACGCTGTTCATGCTGCTGATGGCCGGATACCGCTTCGGCTTCATCACCGGCAAGCTCTGACCGTCGACACCGGACACCGCAGCGAACGGTGCTGCCGGACCCCGCGCAATGGCGATTGCGCATTGCGCGCAAGCGACCTGTGCGGTCCTGATGGACAGATAAAAAAAAGCGCCACACGATGTGTGGCGCTGAGCGTTTATTTTATAAGGGCTCTTATCTTCCTCGGCCCACTCTCCTCCTCGCAGATCCCGTTTTGACCCTCGATCAAATCCAGTATACGACAACGAACAGCAGCAGCCAGACCACGTCGACGAAGTGCCAGTACCACGCGACGGCCTCAAAAGCGAAGTGGTTGTCGGGCGTGAAATGCCCCGCAAAGACGCGGCACAGTATCACGATCAGCATGGTTGCACCAATAGTGACATGAAAACCGTGGAAACCGGTCAACATATAGAACACTGAACCGAAAATCCCGGTGGTGAGCTTGACATTCAGCTCCGAGTAGGCATGCATGTATTCGTACACCTGCAGAGCCAGGAACACGACACCGAGCGCAATCGTCAGGAACAGTCCCAGCTTGAGCTGCCCGCGGCGGTTGTGCAGCAATCCGTGATGCGCCCAGGTCAGCGTGACCCCCGAAGTCAGCAGCAGCAAGGTGTTGATTGCAGGGATGCCCCATGCCCCCATGGGCGTGAACGGGTCCCCGTCATAGGCCGGCCCCGCATTCGGCCAGACGGCATTTGCGTTCGGCCACAACAGCGCCTGGTTCTCAAGACTGGCGAGATCCGGCATGGCCAGCACACGGGCGTAGAACAGCGCGCCGAAGAACGCAGCGAAGAACATCACCTCGGAAAAGATGAACCAGCCCATGCTCCAGCGGAAGGACAGCCCGACGCGCTTGCTGTAGAGCCCGGCCTCGGATTCGTGCGCGACTTTGCCGAACCAGCTGAACATCATGTAGAACAGGACAAGCAGACCGGCGCCCAGCACATAGGGCCCTCCCGCCAGCTTGTTCATCGTGAGCACGGATCCCAGCGCGAACAGGAAGAGCGCGACCGAGCCCGTGATGGGATAGGTCGATGGAGCGGGTACGTAGTAATACGGGGCTTGCTGTGGCGTTTGCGAGCTCATTATCCTTTTCCTTACGGTTGGTGACTCAAGCAATCCGGATCAGAATCCTCACACCCAGAATCAAGATCGCCACGAAGGCAGCCGCGAGCAGCACCCCGGTGACGATGACCTGCAGCGGCGTCAGTGATGCGGCGGCCTCGTCGTGATCCTGCTTTCTGCGTATGCCGACGAAGGCGGACAACACCGTCACCACATTCCTGACGAAACCGGCCACCGCGCTCACCCGCCTCCTGCCGGCCGGACGGGCGTCGCAGCGGCACTCGCTCCCGGCACCTCGAAGAAGGTGTATGAGAGCGTGATGGTGCCGATATCCTTGGGCAGTGACGGCGACACCAGGAAGGCGACCGGCATGCGTCGCGTTTCCCCGGGGGCCAGCGTCTGCTGCTTGAAACAGAAACACTCGAGCTTCTGGAAGTACTGCATCGCTGCCGACGGCGTGTAGCTCGGTATGGCCTGACCGGTCACCGCGGCATCCCGGGTGTTCGTGATTTCGTACTCGATGGTCACGATCTGGCCCGGATGCACGGTGGTCGCCGGCGTCACCGGACGGAAGCTCCACGGCAGGCGATGAAGGTTGGCGTCGAATTCCACGGTGACGCTGCGCGATGCATCGACCTGGGTATTGGCCGGCAGTGCGCCCTCCTGCTTGTTCAGGTTGTTTACGTCGAGCACCTGACAGAGCTTTTCGTAGAACGGTACCAGCGCGTAACCGAAGCCGAACATGAGGCAGGCCGACACCACCAGCCGCGCGAGTGTCGAACGGTTGCGCTGCTCGGTAACGCCGACACCCGCTTCGCTCATTGTCCGGACATCCCGTAGCGCGCGACGAAGGCGACGAACACCGCGACCGCCGTGGCACCAAGCCACAGGGCGGTACGCAGGTTGCGCCGGCGCAGTTCCTCGTCCATTCGTTCCGCCCCGGTGATCACTTCAGCACCGGCGGCGTTTCGAAGGTGTGGTGTGGTGCAGGCGACGGCACGGTCCATTCCAGTCCCTCCGCACCGTCCCACGGTTTGGCCGGCGCTTTCTCGCCACCCTTAAGGCACTTCAGCACCACAACTAGGAACACCAGTTGCGACAGCCCGAAACCGAAGGCACCGATGGACGAAATCATGTTGAACTCGGCGAACTGCAGCGAATAATCCGGGATGCGTCGCGGCATGCCGGCCAACCCCAGGAAGTGCTGAACGAAGAAGGTCATGTTGAAGAAGATGATGGACAGCCAGAAGTGCAGCTTGCCCAGCTTTTCGTCATACATGTGGCCGGTCCATTTGGGCAGCCAGTAGTAGGCGCCGGCATAGGCCGAGAACAGCGCACCGGCCACCATCACGTAATGGAAATGCGCCACGACGTAATAGCTGTCGTGCAGTTGCACATCCACCGCTGTCATCGACAGCACCAGTCCCGAAAAACCGCCCAGCGTGAACAGGAACAGGAAGCCGATGGAGAACAGCATCGGTGTTTCGAAGCTGAGCGAACCGCGCCACATGGTCGCCACCCAGTTGAACACCTTCACACCGGTCGGCACCGCGATCAGCATGGTGGCGAACATGAAGTAGAGCTGGCCGGCCACCGGCATGCCCACCGTGTACATGTGGTGCGCCCACACAATGAAAGACAGGATGGCGATGGACGAGGTCGCGTAAACCATGGACGCATAGCCGAACAGCGGCTTGCGCGAGAAGGCGGGAATCACCTGCGACACGACGCCGAAGGCCGGAATGGCAATGATGTACACCTCGGGGTGGCCGAAGAACCAGAAGATGTGCTGGTACAGCACCGGATCGCCGCCCCCTGCGGCATTGAAAAAGCTGGTTCCGAAGTGGCGGTCGGTCAGGATCATGGTCACCGCACCCGCCAGCACCGGCATCACGGCGATGACCAGGTAGGCGGTGATGAGCCAGGTCCAGCAGAACAGCGGCATCTTCATCAGCGTCATGCCCGGCGCGCGCATGTTCAGGATCGTGGTGACGATGTTGATCGACCCCATGATCGACGAGATGCCCAGGATGTGCACCGCGAAGATGGCCATGTCCATGCCGATGCCCATCTGTACCGTCAGCGGCGGATACAGGGTCCAGCCCGATGCAGCGGCACCGCCCGGCACCAGCAGCGAGGTCGTCAGCAGGATGGCGGCCGGTGGCAGCAGCCAGAACGACCAGTTGTTCATGCGCGCGAACGCCATGTCGGAGGCACCGATCATGAGCGGAATCATCCAGTTCGCGAAGCCGACGAAGGCCGGCATGATGGCACCGAACACCATGATCAGGCCGTGCAGCGTGGTCATCTGGTTGAAGCGGTCGGGGTCGACCACCTGCAGACCGGGCTGGAACAGCTCGGCGCGGATGACCAGCGCCATGATGCCGCCGACGATGAACATCGCGAAACTGAACCACAGGTACATCGAACCGATGTCCTTGTGGTTGGTTGTGGTCACCCAGCGCATGATGCCGCCGGGGTGGTGGTCGTGACCGTGGTCGTGCGCGTGATCGGCACCGCCCGGAATCGCAGCCATTGGAATCTCCTCGAAATCTGAAAAGTGACTGAACGCCCGGAGGGGCCGCCTATTCTTCGCGCGCCATCTTGATGTCGGACGGCTGCACCACCTCGCCGGTATTGTTGCTCCAGCTATTGCGAGTGTAGGTGATGACCGCCGCAATTTCGGTGTCGCTCAGGTGCTTGAACGACGCCATCGCCGTGCCCTGCCTACCGTGCAGCAGCACATCGATCTGACCGTCCTGCGGTCCCAGCACGACCTTGGAGCCATCCAGCGCCGGAAAGGCCGGCGGCAGGCCCTGTCCGTTGGCCTGATGACAGGCAGCGCAGTTGGCAGCGAAAATCTTTTCGCCGCGCGGCGCCAGTTCCTCGACCGTATACATCTTGTTCGGATCATCCGCGGCAGCCGCCAGCTCCGCCTTCTTCTTGCCGACCCAATCTACATATTCGTCCTGCGTCACCACGCGCACGACCACCGGCATGTAGCCGTGATCCTTGCCGCACAGCTCGGCACACTGCCCCCTGAACACGCCGGTCTGTTCGGCGCGGAACCAGGTGTCGCGGATGAAACCGGGTATGGCATCCTGCTTGACCGCCAGCGCGGGCACCCACCATGCGTGGATCACGTCGTTGGCGGTAGTCAGGATGCGCACCTTCTTGCCCACCGGCACCACCAGCTCGTTATCGACCTCGAGCAGGTAGTTCTCACCCTTGCCCGCCTCGTTGCGTATCTGCGGCTGCGGTGTGGACAGATTGCTGGTGAAGCTGATGCCTTCACCCTCGCCCTTCAGGTAGTCATAGCCCCACTTCCACTGATAGCCGGTGGCCTTGATCGTGATGTCGGGGCTGCTGGTATCCCGCATCGCCAGGATGGTCTTGGTGGCGGGCCATGCCATGCCGAGCAGGATGAAGACGGGAACGATGGTCCAGAGGATTTCGACCGTGGTGCTTTCGTGGAAGGTCGCTGCCTTGTAGCCCGCGGACTTGCGATGTACGAACACCGACCAGAACATGACACCGAATACCGCGACGAATATGACGCCACAGACTATGGTCATCAACAGGTGCAGGTCATACACCGTCTGTCCGAGCTCGGTGATCGGCTGCTGAAGATTGAATCGCATTTCGGCCCGGGCCAGGCCAGCAGACAGGAACAGCCCCGATCCCACCCATGCCCGACGGGCGATGGACGAGCCACCTCTATAAAGCGCCATATGCAACCCCAGATGAATGTTGTGTTCTGAAACCGCGGTTTTTTTCTTTAAAACCGACGCTGCTGCAATCTCGAGGACAGCTCCCGCACCAGCAACTCGCGGTTGCGTTCATCGAGATACCGCCCTACCACGACCTCGCGGTCGCGGCAGCGCACTACAACTTCAGAACCCGGACCCACCCGTCGCATCTCGATCTTCGTCCATGAAGGCACGAATTCTTGCCGGCTGACGCGATTGCGTTCGCACACCTCGACAAGCAGAACGTTGTCATCGAGATGAATGCGTTCGTAATCGCCGACACGACGACCGAAAGCGATGAAGGCACAACCCAGCGCACCGACTTCGACTCCCGCGAACGGAAGCACCCACCACGCACCGGCAAGAGCCCAGGATGTTGCAACAATCAGGGACAGCACGGCCGTCACCAGGAAGAACAGCAGCAGCGCGCGCGGCGACATGGAGCAGTTTCGTCGCGCGACTACACAGAACTCGCTGGAACGGCTGAGCACTGCGGACATCACTTTATGCCCTGGAAGTGATTTCTCCCCCTAGACACGGCTTCTCACGGGCCGATTGGGACCAACGCTAGCACAGCAACGGAGTGCTGATCAATATTGCTGCGCACCACACGCATGCATCCGGTCAGCTCGACGAAAGCGCATCCAGAAGCCGTTTGTGTATTCCCCCGAAACCGCCGTTGCTCATCACCAGCACATGATCGCCCGGCTTCAGGCCCCGCAGCAGCGCGTTCAGCAACTGGTCCACCGACGGCTCGACATGCGCGCGCGCGCCCAGGGAGGCGAGCACCTCGGCGGCATCCCAGCCGAGCGCCGGGCCGCCGAGGCAGTAGCTGATGTCCGCACCGGCCAGCGCCGCCGGCAGGCGCGCCTTCATGGTCCCGAGCTTCATGGTGTTGGAGCGCGGTTCGATCACAGCGACGATGCGCGCATCGCCCACGGCGGACCGCAGAGCCGCGACGGTTTCCTCGATCGCGGTCGGGTGGTGGGCGAAATCGTCATACACGACAATGCCGGCCCGCTCACCGACGCGCTCCAGCCGGCGGCGTATGCCGCGGAACTGCGCCAGCGATGCCAGCGCCTGCTCCGGGCGCACGCCGGCATGGCGGGCGGCCAGCATGGCGGCCAGCGCATTGTTCGCATTGTGCCGCCCGGGCATGTCCAGCCGGCCCGAAACAAGACCTCCATCCGGCGCGCGCACCGACAGCGCCGCCGCGGTACCCTGCACCTGCCAGCCCGGTTCGCCGTCGAACCACTCGAGCTCGCTCCACAAGCCGCGCTGCAGCACCCGATGCAGGGCTTCCGAAGACGCATTGGCGATCACCCGGCCGATGCGGGGCATGGTGCGCACCAGGTGGTGGAACTGCGTTTCGATGGCGGCAAGGTCAGGAAAGATGTCCGCGTGATCGAATTCCAGGTTGTTCAGGATGGCGGTGCGCGGACGGTAATGGACGAATTTCGATCGTTTGTCGCAGAAGGCGGTGTCGTACTCGTCGGCTTCGATCACGAAGAAGGGCGCCTCGCCCAGGCGCGCCGACACGCCGAAATCCAGCGGCACGCCACCGATCAGGAAGCCCGGTTTCAGGCCGGCCGCCTCCAGCATCCAGGCCAGCATCGATGTGGTGGTCGTCTTGCCGTGCGTACCGGCAACGGCGAGCACCCAGCGGCCGGCCAGCACATGGTCGGCCAGCCACTGCGGACCGGACACATAGGGCAGGCCACGATCCAGGATTTCCTCGAGCAGCGGATTGCCGCGCGACACCGCATTGCCGACGACGTAGATGTCGGGCGTCAGCGCGATCTGCGACGGATCGTAGCCCTCGATCAGATCTATGCCCAGGTGCGTAAGCTGGGTACTCATCGGCGGATAGACATTGGCGTCGCACCCGGTCACGCGATGGCCTGCTTCGCGCGCCAGCGCCGCGATACCGCCCATGAAGGTTCCGCAGATGCCGAGGATGTGAATGTGCATGGACAGGCTCTGTGACAGAATGGCCGAGGATTCTATCAATCGCCCCCGCGCGACCCGACATGCGCCCCAGCAACATCAGACGCCAGATCGCCAGTGCAGCGGCGCGCCTGATCGCGGAAGAAGGTCTCCGCGACTATGGACTGGCAAAGCGAAAGGCCGCACGCCAGCTCGGCGTCGGCCCCAACGAAGAGCTGCCCACCAACGCCGAGATCGAAGAGGCGGTGAGGGACTACCAGGCCATCTACTTCGCCGACGAACAGCCGGAACAGTTGCGCATCCTGCGCAGTGCCGCGATCGAACTGATGGCCGAACTGGATCGCTTCCGCCCGTATGCCACCGGCGGCGTGGTCGATGGCACGGCCGGCCGCTTTTCCGCGATAGAACTGCAGGTGTTCGCGGACAGCGCGAAGGACGTCGAACTGTTCCTGCTCAACCAGGGCGTGGATTTCGATTGCCGCCAGCCGCGGCGGCCGGATCGCAACAGCCCGGAAACCACGCTGCTTTTCGACTGGGACGACCTTCCCGTTGAACTCGCCGTCTATCCGGCAGGTCTTGAGCGCTCGAGGGGTCGCGAGCGCATGCGCGCGGAATCCCTGCGTGCCCTGCTGGATACGGAAGAGGAAACCGAATGAAGCCATGGACCGGCCGCCTGCTGGCGGCTGCAGTCATCGTCGCGGCGGGGGTCGCCGGCCTGTGGTTCGGGCAACGCCCGGAGCCGGATGCAGCCCCCACCGTGGACGGCAGGGCGAGGCTGGAGCAGATGAAGCTGGCCGACGCCCGCGGGCAACCCATGCCGTTCTCGGACTGGCGCGGCAAGCTGCTGGTGGTCAATTTCTGGGCCACCTGGTGCGCGCCCTGCCGCGAGGAAATGCCGCTTTTTTCGCGCATGGCCGGCAAGTACGCGGCGCAAGGCGTGCAGTTCGTCGGCATCAGCATCGATAATGCGGACAATGTGCGCGCTTTCCAGCAGCAGACGCCGGTCGACTACCCGCTGCTGATCGGCGGTGCGGACGCGATCCAATTGTCCGCCGATCTGGGCAATGCGCAGCAGGCCATGCCCTTCACCGTCATCGTCGGGCGCGATGGCCGCATCCTGGAGCGGAAACTGGGCACCTACAAGGAAGCCGAACTGGCGGCCCTGCTCGCGCGCCACGCCGGTTGAACGGCTCTTGCCTGCACGTTCGCCGATCTTCCGCGGCTGGACAATCTGACGCGAATTCCGGCAAACTTGCAGGCATGCAGCCCACAACGCGCCGCAAGGCGACCAAACCGGCCAGTCAGCCCGCGGCGCAGGATGCGACTGCAGACACGCATCGCATCCTTGTGCTGCACGGCCCCAATCTCAATCTTCTCGGCACGCGCGAACCGGATATCTACGGCCGGACCACGCTTGCCGACATCGACGCGCGCCTGAAAGTACAGGCTCTGGCCGCTGGCGTCATGCTGGAGTGCTTCCAGAGCAATCACGAAGGCGAACTGGTCACCCGCATCCAGCAGGCACGAGGGGAAGGCGTCCGCTTCATCGTGATCAATCCGGCCGCCTACACGCATACCAGCGTGGCCATGCGGGATGCGCTGGCCGCCGTGAGCATTCCCTTCGTGGAAGTCCATCTGTCCAACGTCCACGCGCGGGAGGCGTTCCGGCATCACTCTTACTTTTCCGATCTCGCCACCGGCGTGGTGTGCGGGCTCGGCGCCTATGGCTACGAAGCGGCGCTCGATTTCGCGCTGCGCCATCTCGAAGCCCAAAAATAAACAACGGTCGGCACACTGATGCCGGCATCAGCGGGGGTTACACAACCATGGATTTGCGCAAACTCAAGAAACTGATCGACCTGGTCCAGGAATCGGGCATTTCCGAACTGGAGGTGACCGAGGGCGAGGAAAAGGTGCGCATCGCCAAGCATCTTGCCGCTCCGGCGGGCCAGACCCACTACATCGCCGCACCGGCTCCCGCCGCAGCGATCACCACCGCGGCGGCGCCCTCGGTGCCGGCTTCGGCCGAGCCCGCGCTGCCGGAAGGTCATGTCGTCAAGTCGCCCATGGTGGGCAGCTTCTACCGTTCGTCTTCGCCGGGCGGCAAGCCCTTCGTCGATGTCGGCCAGTCGGTATCGACGGGTGACACGCTGTGCATCATCGAGGCGATGAAGCTGATGAACGAGATCGAATCCGACGCCACCGGCGTCGTGAAAGCCATCCTGGTCGAGAATGGCCAGCCGGTCGAATACGGCCAGCCGCTGTTCATCATAGGCTGAGCGCGCACCCCATGTTCGGAAAGATACTGATCGCGAACCGCGGCGAGATTGCGCTGCGCATCCTGCGTGCCTGCCGCGAGCTGGGCATACGCACGGTGGCCGTGCACTCGGAAGCGGATACCGAAGCCAAATACGTCCGTCTGGCCGATGAATCGGTGTGCATCGGGCCGGCCCCCTCGGGCCAGTCCTATCTCAATATTCCAGCCATCATTTCCGCAGCAGAGGTGACCGACGCCGAAGCCATCCACCCCGGCTACGGCTTCCTGTCGGAGAACGCCGACTTCGCCGAACGGGTCGAGCGCAGCGGCTTCGTGTTCATCGGTCCGCGTCCCGAAACCATCACGCTGATGGGCGACAAGGTATCGGCCAAGGACGCGATGAAGGCGGCTGGCGTGCCCTGCGTGCCCGGCTCCGAGGGCGCGCTGGGCGACGATCCGAAAGAAATCGTGCGCATCGCACGCGCCATCGGCTATCCGGTCATCATCAAGGCGGCCGGCGGCGGCGGCGGGCGCGGCATGCGCACGGTGCACACCGAGGCGGCGCTGATCAACGCGGTACAGATGACGCGGACCGAAGCCGGCGCGGCCTTCAACAACCCGGCCGTCTACATGGAAAAGTTCCTCGAGAACCCGCGCCATGTGGAAATCCAGGTGCTGGCCGACGCGCATGGCAATGCGGTCTACCTGGGCGAACGCGACTGTTCCATGCAGCGTCGCCACCAGAAGATCATCGAGGAAGCACCGGCGCCCGGCATCCCGGCACGGCTGATCCAGCGTGTGGGCGAGCGCTGTGCTGAAGCGTGCCGCCGCATCAAGTACCGTGGCGCCGGCACCTTCGAGTTCCTGTACGAGAACGGCGAGTTCTATTTCATCGAAATGAACACGCGCATCCAGGTCGAACATCCGGTGACCGAACTGATCACGGGCATCGACCTGGTGCAGGAACAGATCCGTGTCGCCGCCGGCGAAAAGCTGCGCTTCAAGCAACGCGACATCAAGCTCACCGGCCACGCGATCGAGTGCCGCATCAATGCCGAGGACCCGTACAAATTCACGCCCAGTCCGGGCAAGATCACCGGCTACCACCCGCCGGGCGGTCCCGGCGTGCGCGTCGACTCGCATGTATATCAGGGCTATACGGTGCCGCCTCACTACGACTCCATGATAGGCAAGGTGATCACGTACGGCGACACGCGAGATCAGGCGATACGCCGCATGCGCATCGCGCTGTCGGAAATGATCGTCAGCGGCATCAAGACCAATATCCCGCTGCATCAGGAGCTGATGCACGACGCCCGCTTCATGGATGGCGGCACCAGCATCCACTATCTCGAACAGAAGCTCGCCGCTCAGGAAGCGGCCAAGGCGAAATGAGCGACGGCGGTTCCGGCAGCGGCTGGATCACGGTCACGCTGCTGGCCGATTCGGCATACGCCGAGGCGCTGTCGGATGCCTTGCTGGAAGCGGGCGCTTTGTCGGTCGACATCGAGGATGCCGATGCCGGAACGCCGGACGAGAAGCCGCAGTTCGGCGAACCCGGCATGCCGGTGGCGGTCGAGCTGTGGCCGCACTCGCGACTGCATGCGCTGTTCGAGCGCGACGCCGACCACGCCACCGCAATGGCCAGCGCGGCCGAACAGGCGGGACTCACTTCGCCACCGCCTTACACGACCTCGCAGCTCGACGAACAGAACTGGGTGCGCATCACGCAGGCGCAGTTCGACCCCATCCGCGTGTCGCAACGGCTGTGGATCGTGCCATCCTGGCATGTCCGCCCGGACCCGGATGCGATCAACATCACGCTCGACCCGGGCATGGCCTTCGGCACCGGCTCGCACCCCACCACGCGGCTGTGTCTGGAATGGCTGGACCGCGTGATCGCTGGCGGCGAAACCGTGATCGACTACGGCTGCGGGTCGGGCATCCTGGCGCTGGCAGCGGCGATGCTGGGCGCCGCCCGGGTGACCGGCACCGACATCGATCCACACGCGATGGATGCAGCGCGCTACAACGCCGAACGCAATGGCGCAACGCTGGAACTGCTGCATTCAAGCCAGACCATCGCGCACACCGCGGACATCGTGGTCGCCAACATCCTGGCCAATCCGCTCACCGTGCTGGCGCCGCTGCTGTGCAGCCTGACACGCAGCGGCGGACGCATCGCGCTGTCCGGCATTCTCGCTGCCCAGACCGACATGGTGCGCACAGCCTACCGACCCGCCTTCGAACTGGAGGTTGCCGGCGAGCGTGAGGGCTGGGTGCTGCTGACCGGGACGCGGACCTGATGCTCACCCGCTGCCCGTCCTGCGCCACGGTGTTCCGCGTCGATACGGTGCAGTTGCGGGCGCGCGAGGGCCGGGTGCGATGCGGTCGCTGTCATGCCGTGTTCGACGCGCTCGACGCCATGGTCGAACTGCCGCTGATCGCGCCGGACGCCCTGCCGCCTGGCAGCACGGTCCCGGCCGCCACAGCGTCCTTGCCTGCGCCCGAACGCGCTCCGGCACCGCTGCACGAGCCTGCGCCGACACCGCTCCCGGATGCGACGCCGCCGGCACGGCTCGATCTGCTGGCGGCACCGCTCGCCAGGATCGAAGACGACAGCGCAGCGGCGGTGCGCGCCGATGCGCCCCCCGAGCCCGGGCCGGTCAGCGTTGCCGACACATCCATGGAGCGCCTGGTCGAACGCACGACACTGCGCTGGGAAGAGCGGCTGGCCGAAGCCGACGCGACCGCGCCCGCCGGGGCGGACGCCATGGCACCTCCGGTCGTGGAAACGGCGGGCGGGGACAGCACTGCCGACGCCAGCGCCGCCAGCCCCGCGCCACCGGATGGCGAAGCGGATGAATCGTCCGGGGGTGAGGGCGCCGCCACCGCGCCGCCGCGACCGGATCCGCTGCTGGACAGCGCGCCGCTTCTCGAACCGGTCAGCGACCCGGCAGTGCGGCGCATCCGCGAGGAACTGTACGGACCGGACGCATCCACCCGACGCAGCCGGGCCGCCACATGGGCCTGGGGAACCGGCGCGCTGCTGTGCCTGCTGCTGATACCGGCCCAGCTCGCCTACCTCTGGCGCAGCGAACTGGCGCTCGCACAGCCGGCCTTGCAGCCCGCCCTGCAGCGCGCCTGCGACCTTCTGGGCTGTTCGATCGCGCCACCGCGCCGCATCGACCTGCTGAGCATCGAATCGTCCGAACTGAATCCGCTGCCGGACCAGCCACCGCTGCTGCAGTTGCGCGCACTGCTGCGCAACGCCGCGGAATACGCGCAGGACTGGCCTCACCTCGAATTGACGCTGACCGATGCGCAGGACCGCGTCGTCGTGCGCCGCGTGCTGGCGCCCGCCGATTACCTGCCGGCCCCGCTGCGCAACGAAAAGTTCACCGCCCGTTCGGAACGCAGCGTGAGTGTGCGGGTCGACCCGACCGACACGGGCGCCGGCGGTTACCGGCTCTACGTGTTCTACCCCTGATCCACGCCATCGAGGAGACTGCAATGGCCCAGACCGTCACGCTTGCCGGCAATCCCGTCCATCTCGCCGGACATCTTCCCGCCCCCGGCAGCAAGGCGCCCGGCTTCACCCTGGTCGGCACCGATCTGGCCGACGTGTCGCTCGCCGATTTCGCCGGCAAGCGCAAGGTGCTCAACATCGTGCCCAGCCTCGATACGCCCACCTGCCAGACCTCCACCCGCAAGTTCAACCAGCAGGCGGGCGATATGGACAACACCGTCGTACTGGTCATTTCGGCCGATCTGCCATTCGCGATGAAGCGCTTCTGCGAAACCGAAGGGCTGAACAACGTGAAATCGCTGTCTACGCTGCGCGGCCGGGAGTTCATGGCGAACTATGGCGTGGAAATACTGGACAGCCCGCTCGCCGGCCTGACCGCCCGCGCGGTCGTGGTGCTCGACACCGACGACACGGTGCTGCACGCGGAACTGGTGCCGGAAATCAGGAACGAACCGGACTACGCCGCAGCCCTCGCCGCGCTCCGCTGATCGGGACACCGCACCACGACTGCCGACGCCTCCCCTCACGCTTAGCGT
This sequence comes from Methyloversatilis thermotolerans, assembly GCF_000372885.1. Lineage (GTDB taxonomy): Bacteria > Pseudomonadota > Gammaproteobacteria > Burkholderiales > Rhodocyclaceae > Methyloversatilis > Methyloversatilis thermotolerans. Next base: position 3,780,847 of record NZ_KB889967.1, on the reverse strand, counting down.
TCCATGGAAGAAAGTCCGTTCAAGGGCAAGACCGGCCTGCGCCGGCTGATCAACGCCACGCGCTATTCGGCGGAAGGTCTGGGCGCGGCGTTCCGCCACGAGGATGCCTTCCGGCAGGAGGTGGTGGCCAGCGTGGTGCTCATTCCGCTCGCCATCTGGCTCGGCAACAACGGCCTCGAACGCGCGCTGATGGTCTGCTCGGTAGTCGCGGTGCTGGGGGTGGAACTGATCAACTCGGCGATTGAAGCCACCGTGGACCGCATTTCCCTGGAAAACCACCGCCTCGCGAAGCGCGCCAAGGACATCGGTTCGGCCGCCGTGCTGGTGGCCCTGCTCAACGCCGCGCTGGTGTGGGGCCTGATACTGGCTGATCGCGCCTGAACGACCTTTGATTCGGTCGCGGCTGCGCCGGGACATCGGCGCCATCCGGGCGATTGTGGAAATATGATTCGCGCTCGTCCAGCCACCGGCGTCATGCAAGCGTCCGCGCGCTGCGGAAGGGCGTACTGCCGACGATGCGCGCGCTTTCCCTTGTAGCGGGGTGACGCGCAGGCGGGCATCGGCACGCACGAACACCGCTTCGCCTGGGATAGAATCGATTCTCGATACCGCATCATCCTTCCTGATGGAGCGGTGGGCATGATTCGTCCGCACCCGACCCCTGCGCGGCTACGAAACCGTACAACGGCAGGTGGCCAGATCCTGGGGGGCGCCATGAAACACACGGCGGTGCATGCGCCGACGTCTTCGTATTCAGCAACTGCGGTCGCGCGACGCGGTCGGGCACCGCATGCGTCGACGCACCATGCCATCCGCATCGACCGGGCCGCTGGCGATATCCCGTCGCTGTTCGAACACCTGCCTTTTCCCTGTCTGCACACGACGCCCGACGGCGTCGTGCGCGCAGCCAATGCCGCCGCCGTCCGCCTGTTCGGCCAGGAAGCCGTATCGCTCGCCGGACAGTCGGTCCGCGATCTGTGTGAAGCCGAGGACGCGCCACGGGTGACCGGCTGCCTGGAACAGGCACTGCGCACACGGAAAGGTACGCTGCGCGCATGGCACATACGCTGCGGTTCCGGCCGGCACGCTCTGGTCGACGTGAGCTGCGGGCCGCTGCCGACCGTCGAGGGGCCTTCGCTCCTCTGGGCCATGCATGACGAGCGGCCGCTTGCGCCGGCCGCACTGCCGTCGCTCGACGCGGACATCGATCTGCTCGCACAGGCACTCGATCTCGCTTTCTGGATCGCGGAACCCGGGTCCGGCGCGGTCCTGCATGCCAGTCCGGCCTTGCGTGCGCTGTGCGCGCTGCCGGCTGGCGAGGGCTTTCGCCTCGCCCAGTGGTCCGCGCGTGTCGCGCCGCTGGATCGGCCGCACTACGAAGCCTTCCTGCTGGCGCTGGCGCGTGGCGAGACGGCGACCGTGAACATGCGCATCTGCGGACCCGGCGGCGAACTGCGCTGGGTCGCCTGCCGGTCGTCGCCCTGCATGATCCGCGGACAGGCCCGCGCAGCCGGTCTGGTGGAGGACATTACGTCGCGCCGCCAGGCCGAAATCGGCGCGGAAGCGCTGATGGCGCGGCAGAAGGAAACGCTGTTGCGCGAAGCGCACCACCGGATGAAGAACAGCCTGCAGGGTGTGATCGGCCTGCTGCGCCGCTGCGCTGGCCAGCATCCCGCGCTGGAAAGCGGGCTGACCGCCGCCATCAGCCAGGTGCGCTCGATCGCCGTCATCCACGAGTTGCAGAGCAGCCGCGGCGGCGCTCCGGTGCCCCTGGGCGAAATGCTCGGCATGATTGCCCGCAGCATCGACGGCCTTTTCAACACGGGCGGCAGTCTGTCGCTGCTGGATCGCAGCAGCGCCCCGCTTCTGCTTTCGGACGCCGACACGGTACCGCTGGCCATCGTGATCAACGAACTGTTGATGAATGCGGTGAAGCATCGCAGCAGCGAACAGCCGCCGATCGAACTGGTGATGCACGACCATGCCGGAGGCGCGCTGATACGCATACGCAACCCGGGATTTCTTCCCGAGAGTTTCGATTTCGCATCGCGCCGCGGTTTTGGCCAGGGGCTGGATCTAGTATCCGCTCTGTTGCCGGCCGACCATGCCATGCTGAGCTATGCGCAGAGTGCGGGCACGGTGTGCGCCGAACTGGCGCTGTGTCCCCCTGTTTTCAAAGCCTGACGGATTTTCCATGAACGCATCACCTTCCGAGCCGATCCGCCTGCTCTGGGTCGACGACGACCGGCTGGTTGCAGCCACCCTTGCCGGCAGCCTGAAAGACAATGGCTACGCCATCGAACTGGCGCGCTCCGCCGAGGAGGCCTGGCCCATCATCGACCATCAGACCATCGATCTGGTCATTCTCGATGAACGCCTCCCGGGTCAGTCCGGCCTGGAATTCGCGGCCGAACTGAAGCAGCGGGGCATGCCCTTCCTGTTCCTGACCGCCTACGGCGACACGGCGCTGGTGCATGGCGCGGTGCAGAACGGCGCGCTCGCCTATCTGGTGAAGCCGATAGACACCGCGCAGATGCTGGCCGCGGTGCGCACCGCGCTGGCCCGGTCGCTCGAATTGCGCGAACTGCGCAATACGGGAAAGAACCTGCAGCGCGCGCTCGACGAGCGGCGCGAAATCAGCATCGCCGTCGGCATCCTGATGGAACGCATGCGCATAGATCGCCAGCCGGCATTCGAAATGCTGCGCAAGAGCGCGCGCTCTCAGCGTCGCCGCATCGAGGACGTGGCACGCGAACTGATGCAGCCGTACTCGAACTCCCCGCACGCCGCGCAGTAAAAAAGGCCGGCCCCCTGGGGGCCGGCCTTCTCCTGCTTCCGATGCGGCCGCGCTCAGTACACCGCGAGCGTGTGCGCCACGATCACCACCACCACACCCGCGGCCAGCGTGACATAGGGCAGGATGCCCGCGCGACGGCCGCCTTCCGGCAACTGGTCGTTCAGATGCATGTCCTCGATCATGGCCTCCGGGAACTTGCCCTTGTCCTGCACATAGTGCCGGTACAGGAACACCGGAATGATCAGCGATGCGAACACCAGTCCCGCAACCAGCGTGCCGGCGCCATAGATGTCCGCGCCCAGGCCCATCAGCGCGAGGTTGACGAAGCCGAGAACGACGCCGAGCGCGAGCACGACTTTGGGCGCCTTGAACGGGCGTTCCCAGGTCGGCCGGTCGATGCGGTGTATCCAGCCGGAATTCAGGTTCAGGAAGTTGAACATGATGTAGCCGACGTTGGAGCAGGCCAGCACGAACACGTAGTCGGACATCAGCAGCAGCAGCAGGTTGAAGCCGAGGTCGGTCCACATGGCGCGGGTCGGCGCACCGTGCTCATTCACGTGCGACAGGTAGCGCGGCAGCCAGCCATCGACCGAGGCCTGGTAAAGCGTGCGCGACGAACCGGCCATCGACGTCATGATGGACAGCAGCACCGCCAGCACCAGCATCACCACCAGCACATTGGCCACCACCTCGCCGCCACCGACCATGTGCGACATCACATTGGCCACCCCCATGCCGCTGTAGACATCGGGCGCCAGCATGCCGCTGTAGACCGCCGGCGTGACGACATTGCCTTCGGCATCCAGCTCGGGCGGCGTCACCACCTCGCCCAGGCCGAGATGGCCCTGGAAGGCGAGCGGCACCAGCGTGAACACGACGATGCACAGCAGGCCCGAGTAGAAGATGGCCTTGAAGGTGTCCTTCTTCGGATCCTTGAACTCGCGCGTGTAGCAGACCGCGGTCTCGAAGCCATAGGTCGACCACGCGGCGATGAACAGGCCGCCAGCCATCAGCGTGATGCCCGCCATGTCCCACGCGCCGTCGATCACCAGCCCCTTGTCGTAGGCGATGGGCGCCATCGGCGAGAAGTGGCTGCTCGGCATGTCGCCAGTGAGCAGCGGCACCAGCGCGATGAGCATGAGCGGAATCAGCGCCACGACGCCCAGTACCATGGTGGTCCGCGCCGAGCGCAGGATGCCGCCGTGCTGCACGGCAAACACCGCGAGCAGGATGACCACGCCCACCAGGAAGGTGGCATTGATGCGCAGCTCGAGTCCGGATTTGATGAAGCCGAGGTCCACCAGGGTAAGCTGCCAGGTGTTGATCGCCGCATCGGCCGGGAACAGCGCACCCAGTATGTAGCCGGCGGCCAGGCCGGAGCCGATGGCCAGCACGGGCGACCAGGCGAACCAGTTGCACCAGACGGAGACTGGCGCGATGAGCTTGCTGTAACGCACCCAGGCCACCGCCCCATACACCGACGCTCCGCCCGACTTGTGCGGGAACAGGCCGGCGATTTCGGCATAGGTGAAGGCCTGGATGAAGCCGAAGCAGATCGAGATCGCCCACACCATCCATGACGGCTTGCCCACCGTGGCGGCGATGGCGCCGATCGAGAACAGCACCAGCGCCGGCACGCCGCTGGCCACCCAGAACGCACCGGTCCAGTCTATCTTCCGGTGCAGTGAAGCATTTTCGGCGCGGGCCGACGGCCGCATCGGCGCCGCGCCTATCACATCCGCATTGCTGCTCATGTCATATCCCCTTTAACGCGCGAAGGGCCGCATCGCCGCGGCCCCGGATCATCAGAACGTACGCTTCACGTAGGCCAGCCACTTGTTGTCGCCGGTGTGCTTGCAGTCGCGTCCGTTGTCATTGCAATAGGTGTAGAGGGACTCTTTCGCGTTGGTGTCGATATAGGCAACCGCCGCCTGCCAGCCACCATCGAAATTCTTGGTGACGCCCACCTTCCAGTCGGTGAAGTTGTAGTCCTCGTAGTTCTTCACCTTCTGGTGACCGACATGCAGGTTCACGATCCAGGTCGGCATGAACTCGTAGTTCACATTGGCTTCAAGATAGTTCGAACCATCCGAATCGTCGCCGAAGGCCTTCTTGCTCAGGCCGAAGTAGTCGGTTACCGCGTAGGAGTACTTGAGCTGGATGAACTTCCAGGTCACGGCCGCATTCAGTTCCAGCGTGTTCAGGGTTTCCGTCTGGCCGCCGGTCAGACCGGTGGCAGTGGAGCTGTTGTACTCGCCGCCCGGAAAGATGAACTGCAGGAAGCCGACATCGAAAGTCCAGTCATCGACCGTCTTGGCGAAACCGCCGTAGACGTCGATCTCGCCCGCGGCGTTGGGCAGCGCCGCGTCGTCCACATTGGTGCCCCAGATGCCGAGATAGGCGCCGCTGCTGTGCGCGAAATCGATGCCGCCCTGAACGGCCGGCTTTTCCTGGGTATAGGAAATGCCGCGGAAGATGTACTGCGAGAACACACCGATATTCGTGGTGAGCGTGTAGGCGGGCGCGGCCTCCTCGGCCTGGGCCGCCAGCGGCAGTGCAAGCAGGGTCGCCAGCAGCGCGCAGAAGCCGGCGCCGCGATGGGGGGTGCGGGTAATTCGATTGTTCACGAAGCTCTCCTGTGGTCCACGGTTATCGGGCAATCTTGAAAGCGGACGAACTGCCCATGCCCGTCCGCCTGTCAGGCACGCCGCTTCACGCTCGCGCGGGATGCGGCGCCGGATGCTGCAAAAGGGAAATCGGGAACAGCCGGACGGACGCTTCGTTGCGACCGTCGGGCGGATGGATGTGAAAGCGACAGGGGACGCCGCGCATGCCGCCAGCGGATGAAACGCGACCGGGTGGAAACACCATCGCTGCGCCTCCAGTTCGCGCAGAACGCATCACGTGCGCTCTGCAGGTTCGGGGCGATTATTGAAACGGCGACCGCGTCGGAACAATTCTCACAAGGGATTACCTCTTAAGGGGTAAGCAGGGGCTGGGGGCTGGAGAGGCCACGCCCTGACCTCGTGTGGCGCAGCCACACCTGTTCCCTGGCCGCTCGACTCACCCGCCCTTACCCCCAAAGAGGTAACCCCTCTTGAGAATTGTGGCCGGTCGATCCGCTTCGCATCATTCGCCGCACCTGAGACACGGCAAGGATCCGGCGTCCAGTTCGCGACCGGGCGGTGCACGGACACCCCGGGGCGTATCCAGAACACATTCAAGAGGGATACAGATCATGAAGAAGCGCGTTGCCATCATCGGTGCCGGCCCGAGCGGTCTGGCACAGCTCCGGGCCTTCCAGTCCGCCGAAGCCAAGGGTGCGGACATTCCGGAACTGGTCTGCTACGAAAAGCAGTCGGACTGGGGCGGCATGTGGAACTACACCTGGCGCACCGGCCTGGACGAGCACGGCGAGCCGGTGCACGGCAGCATGTACCGCTACCTGTGGTCGAACGGCCCGAAGGAATGTCTTGAGTTCGCCGACTACACCTTCGACGAGCATTTCGGCCGTCCGATGGGTTCCTACCCTCCGCGCGAAGTGCTGTGGGACTACATCAAGGGCCGCGTCGAGAAGGCCGGCGTGCGCAAGTACATCCGCTTCAACACCGCGGCCCGCAACGTCAGCTTCGACGATGACACGAAGAAGTTCACCGTCACCGTCCACAACTACGACCAGGACGTGACCTACTCGGAAGAGTTCGATTACGTGGTCGTGGCGAGCGGTCACTTCTCGACCCCGAACGTGCCCTACTTCCCGGGCTTTGAAACCTTCGGCGGTCGCGTGCTGCACGCCCACGACTTCCGAGACGCGCTCGAATTCAAGGGCAAGGACGTGCTCATCGTCGGCGCCAGCTATTCGGCGGAGGACATCGGCTCGCAGTGCTACAAGTACGGCGCCCGCTCGATCACCAGTTGCTACCGCACCAGCCCGATGGGCTACAAGTGGCCCGCCAACTGGGAAGAAAAGCCGCAACTGCAGCGCGTCGATGGCAACACCGCCTACTTCGCGGACGGCAGCAGCAAGCATATCGACGCCGTCATCCTGTGCACCGGCTACAAGCACTTCTTCCCCTTCCTGCCGGAAGAGCTGCGCCTGAAGACCGACAACCGTCTGTGGCCGCTCAATCTGTACAAGGGCATCATGTGGGAAGACAACCCGAACCTGTTCTACCTGGGCATGCAGGACCAGTGGTACAGCTTCAACATGTTCGACGCGCAGGCCTGGTACGCGCGCGACGTGATGCTCGGCCGCCTGCCGGTGCCGTCTTACGAAGAGATGCACGCCGAGGACATGAAGTGGCGCGAAGAGGAACTGACGCTGGAAGACGCGCAGCAGATGTTTGAATTCCAGGGCAAGTACATCCAGCACCTGATCGACGCCACCGACTATCCGAGCTTCCCGATTCCCGAAGTCAACCGTACCTTCCTGGAATGGAAGCACGACAAGTACGAAGACATCATGGGCTATCGCAACAAATGCTACCGCTCGCTCATGACCGGCACCATGGCCACACCGCATCACACGCCCTGGCTGGAGGCGCTCGACGATTCTCTCGAGGCCTATCTGAACCCGCCCAAGGTCGAAGCCTGACGCGCCGGGGCGCGGCGCCTCCCTTGCGCACCACGGGTGCCGCCGCGACCGCCCGGCTCATGCGAATCCCACCCGGGCCCTCCGGCCTGTCCGGTCTCCTCCCGGACAGGCCGTGGCCCCCATGCTTGCCGACATGAACACGACAGCCGAAGCCACCTTGAATCCCGCCATCGCCCCGCGCACGCACGCCTCCATGCTGCGTCATGTCGCGCCCGGCGGCGGCCATGTGTCGTTCGCACTGAACGCGGGCGACCGCGTCACGCTGACCGATCCTGAAGGCCTGCAGACCGGCGAGCTGTACGTCGCCGGACCGGCCGGCATCGCCGCCACGCTGCTGCAGGGCGTCGCTGTCGAAGCGATCGCCACCCATGACGCGCCGCCGTGCGCCCAGGCGCTGATGACCGGCGCGCCCTCGGGCTGGCGGCTTGCGCGCGCCATGCTGTTCGGCGCGGACGGACTGCCCGGCGCACGCCATACCTTCCTCGCGCCCGGCAGCATGCGCTGCGCACTCGCTGCCCCGGGTGGCGACATGCAGCCCGACGCCCAGAACGCCCCCACCGAACTGATCGCCGACATCGAGTGCGCAGCGCCGGTGGCCGGCATCGCCCCGCCGCCGCTCGCTCCGCCAGTTCTCGACCTGCGCATCGATGCCGGCACCGCCCGCGCCTATCGCGTCAAGGCGGGCGACTACATCCAGGTGATCGACGTCGACGGCCGCCAGTGTTCGGACTTTCTCGCCTTCGACGCGACCGCACTCGCGCGCGGCGAGGAATACGATCTCGATCCGACCACCACGCGCACCCTCATGGGCAGCGCCTGCCCCGGCCCGGGGCTGCTGAACAAGTACTACGACGAACGCCAGGTGGCGCTGGTCGAGGTGATCCGCGACACGGTCGGCCGTCACGACACCTTCATGCTCGCGTGCAGCGCGAAGTACTACGACGACATGGGCTATCCGGGGCACGACAACTGCACCGACAACTTCAACCACGCGCTCGCGCCGCATGGCGTCGCGCGCCGCGCCGGCTGGCCGGCGATCAACTTCTTCTACAACACCATCGTCAATCACGACGACAGCATCAGCCTGGACGAACCCTGGTCGCGCGCCGGAGACTACGTGCTGCTGCGCGCGCTGACCGACCTCGTCTGTGCCTCGTCCTCCTGCACCGATGACATCGATCCGGCCAACGGCTGGAACCCGACCGACATCCATGTGCGGGTCTATGACGGATCGAACAACTTCTCCAGAGGGATTGCACACCGCATGACGCCCGATGCCGCCCCGAAACTGACGCGCGAAACCGGCTTCCACGCTCGTACCTCCGCACTCACGCGCCGCATGGTCGAGTACCGCGGCTTCTGGCTGCAGGACTCGTTCTCGTCCAATGGCCCGATAGACGAATACTGGGCCTGCCGCGAACGCGCGGCGATGATCGATCTGTCCGCACTGCGCAAGTTCGAAATCACCGGCCCGGACGCCGAACGCCTGCTGCAGCTCGCCACCACGCGCAACATCCGCAAGCTGGCGGTCGGCCAGATCGTCTACACCGCCTTGTGCTATGAGCACGGCGGCATGATCGACGACGGCACCGTGTTCCGGCTGTGCCAGAACAACTTCCGCCTGGTGTGCGGCGACGAATATTGCGGCGTGTGGCTGCGCGAACTGGCCGCCAAGCACAATCTGCGCGTGTGGGTGAAGTCGTCCACCGACCAGTTGCACAACCTGTCGGTGCAAGGTCCGAAATCGCGCGACATCCTGCGCGACATCGTCGTCACGCCCCCCGGCAACGCGTCGATGGACGAGCTGAAGTGGTTCCGCTTCACGGTGGGCAAGATCGACGGCCTGCCGGTGCTGGTGTCGCGCACCGGCTACACCGGTGAGCTGGGCTACGAAGTGTGGTGCCACCCCAAACACGCCGTGCAGGTGTGGGACGCCATCGCCAGGGCCGGCGAGGCGCACGGCATCGCGCCGATGGGTCTGGCCGCGCTCGACATGCTGCGCATCGAAGCCGGCCTCATGTTCGCCGAGTACGACTTCTGCGACCAGACCGACCCCTTCGAGGCCGGCATCGGTTTCGCGGTGGCGGCCGACAAGGAGGACGACTACGTCGGCAAGGCCGCGCTGGAACGCCGCAAGGCGCATCCGGCACGCGTCATGGTCGGCCTGGACATCGAAGGCAGCGAACTCGTCGCGCACGGCGACCCGATCTTCAACGGTCGCGCGCAGATCGGCCAGATCACCAGCACCACGCGCTCGCCCATCCTCGGCAAGACCATCGCGCTGGCGCGGCTGGACGTGTCGGCGGTCGAGCTGGGCGGCACGGTGGAGATCGGCAAGCTGGACGGCCACCAGAAGCGCATCCGCGCCACCCAGGTCCGGTTCTCGCACTACGATCCGGAGAAGACGCGCGTGCGCGCCTGAGCGCCGTGCGCAGACAGCAGGGCGCGGAATGGCGAAAGCCGTTCCGCGCCTTTTTCATTCCCGCGATGGAAATCCGCGCCGCCTGCGCAGACGCGGTGACCGCTCGCACCTACCAGGCGTCGCTGCGCGGCAGGTCGTCGTCGATGTCGTAGTAGTCGGCACGCGAGCCGGCGAAGATGTGGGCCGACAGCTTCAGGCCGGTCGGGCGGTCCAGCGTGCCAGCGGTCACGTAGGTGACGTCGGATCCGGCGTCCTTCCAGAACAGGTTCCCGCCGCAGTGTGCGCAGAAGCCGCGTTTCACGCTGGCCGACGAGGCGTACCAGCGCAGGGTGTCGCCGGCCATGATTTCGAGGTCGGCGTCGGCACAGCTCGCCATCACCGCATGGTGGCCGCTGGTGCGCGCGCACTGGCTGCAATGACACGCCACCGGTGCGCTCAGCGCCCCCCGCACACGGTAGCGCACGGCACCGCACAGACACGCACCTTGACCTCCACCCGCCTTCGCCATCGCTCGCCTCCCGTGCTCGTTGTGCGCGCAGCGTACGCAGCACGCGCCGGTGCGCACATACCACCTAGGGGGTAACCCCTCTTGAGAATTGTCCGCCCCAGCCCCCGGCAACAGAATCGCTTCCAGATCGCACGCGCTGAGCGGCGACAACCCAGACAAGGAGAACCGGGAATGCAGAGGAATTCGATTCTGAACGAGCGGCACCGCCAGCTCGGCTCGAAGCTGGATGGCGACACGTGGAACTTCATGCCCATTCCGTGGAGCTACAACAGTTGCCCGCACGAAGAGGTGATCGCCACGCGCACGCGTGCAGGGCTGTATGACGTATCGGCGCTCAACATCGTGAACGTGTCCGGCCCGGATGCCGAAGCGGTGATCGACCGCCTGGTCACCATAGACGTGACCAGGCTCAAGCCGGGCACCGCCCGCCTCGGCGGCGAGGTGAACGAGGCCGGCGCGCTGGTCGATGACATCATGATCATCCGCGATGCCGCCGACAGATTCCGCATTTCCCACGGCAGCGGCGCGACGCCCAAGACCCTGGCCGAACTGGCTGCCGGCAGGAACGTGAAGGTCGAAGCCGACCTCGATGTGCACATCCTGTCGCTGCAGGGTCCGCTGTCGCTCGAGGTGCTGGCCCCGCACACGCCGGCCGATCTGGCGGCGCTACCCTATTTCAGCCATGTCGACACCACGCTGTTCGGCAAGAAGGTGGTGATCGGCCGCGGCGGCTATTCCGGCGAGCGCGGCTACGAGGTTTACTGCGCGTCGGCCGACGCGGTGTTCCTGTGGGACACCATCCTGGAAGCCGGCAAGCCCAAGGGCGTCATCCCCTGCTCGTGGACCGCGCTCGACCTCACCCGCGTCGAGGGCGCGCTGCTGTTCTTCCCGTTCGAAATGCCGGAAGGCGACACCACGCCGTGGGAAGTGAACATGGACTGGGCGGTCGACCTCGACAAGAAGGGCGACTACATCGGCAAGGCCGCCGTGCTCGCCCTGAAGGGCCGCGAGCGCGTCAAGCAGGCCGGCATGATCGTGACCCATCACGAAGCGGTCGAAGCCGGCGCGAAGATCTACGACGGCGAGACGGAAGTCGGCGTGGTCACCTCGGCCTCCTACAGCCGCCTGCTGATGCAGTCGCTGGCCATGGTGCATCTGAAGCCGTCGCATTCGAACATCGGCACCCGCCTCACCATTGCCGGCAAGGCCGGCAAGCTGGCGGCGCTGGTGGTGCCGACGCCTTTCTACGATCCGCTGCGCCAGCGCACGCATCCGGAAAAGCAGCGCTGATCCATCGCGCGCCGCGCCTCGCGCGCGGCGCAACCGGTTTCACATCGCACGAGAAGTCGCATGTCCACGCCCGCCACCAAAAGTCAGCCGGTCTATCCGGAACTTGAATGGGACCGCACCGGCACCCATCACATCCTGTTCGTCGCAGCCGAGGACGCCGCGCTCGCGCGGCGTCTGTACGCCAGTCCGCCCGCGGGCACGCTGACCGTCATCCATGTCGCCGATCCTGCTGCCGGCGAAACCGCATGGAACAAGGACCTGCCGCCGCAGGCGCTGCATCTTGCGGCGCCTTCACTGGGCGATGGCCTGAAGCTGCTCAATGACGCGCTGTACGTGGCGCAGATGGGCACGCGCATCTACCTCGCCGGCCCCGAGGATGCGATCTGGCAGGCCTCGCAGATGGCCGACGGCTACGGGGTCGGCCGCGACGAGGTCCGTCATGCACAGATCGGCAGCAAGGCGCGGCCGGTGTTCTGCGTGCATTGCCGCACCATCACGCGCGGCGTGCACACCAATCTGGTGGCGTGCAGCGGCTGCGACCGCACCTTGTTCGTGCGCGACCACTTCTCGCGCCGCCTCGGCGCCTACATGGGCTTCCAGATCGATGCGGAAGTCCCGGGCGACGTCCCCGCCGCCGAGGTGATCTACCCATGAGCGCATCCATGCAAGTCGAGATCACGCGCATTCGCGACCTCGCCCCAGGCATACGCGAATTCAGTCTGTCGCCCGCCGGCGAGGGCAGCTTCCCCGTCTATTCCGGCGGCAGCCACATCGTGCTGTCGCTGCCGCTCGGTGCGCGCCCGCACCGCAATGCCTATTCGCTGCTCGGCGACCCGAACGAACGCCACACCTGGCGCATTGCCGTGCGCAAGCAGGAGGATTCGCGCGGCGGCTCGCGCTGGCTGCACGAGCAGGCGCGCGAGGGCATGAAGCTGGACATCGCGCCACCGATGAATCTTTTCCCGCTGGTGCGCACCGGCCGTCGCCACATCCTGGTGGCGGGCGGCATAGGCGTGACGCCCATCCTTTCGCAGGCGCGCGAACTGGCCCGCATCGGCGCCGACTTCGAAGTGCATTACGCCTATCGCGGGCCGGAATTCGGCGTGTTTTCCGACGAGCTGGAAGCGCTGGCGCCGGGCCGGGTGCATCACTACGTGCAGTCGCGGCGCGAACAGATCGAGTTCCGATCGCTGCTGTCCGGCCGGCCGCTCGGCACCCACTTCTACATCTGCGGCCCGGCCGGCATGGTGGCTGCCAGCATGGAAGCGGGGCACACGCTGGGCTGGCCGGAAAGCCATCTCCACAGCGAACAGTTCCTCGCCCCGGCCGGGGGCGAAGCATTCGACGTGAAGCTGGCGAAATCGGACAAGCAATTCACGGTGCCGAGCGAGCTGTCGCTGCTGGAAGCGATCGAACAGCAGGGCGTGGACGCGCCCTATCTCTGTCGCGGCGGCGCCTGCGGCCAATGCGAACTGGAGGTGCTGGAAGCCAGTGGCGAACTGCTGCATCACGACCTGTACCTGAGCGCGGCCGAACGCGCCTCCGGCAGGAAGATCATGACCTGCGTATCGCGCCTGAAGGGCGGATGCCTGACCCTGAACCTCTGAGGAGCACGCAACATGAGCATCGCGTTCAAGCCGGACGAAACCTTCCGCGGCGACTACAGCTACCGCAACTCGCCGGTCGCCATCCGCCGCTTTCCCTTCCCCTTCCCGCAGGACCAGTACATGTACTCGGTCAACATCGAGCCGCACACCAAGGGCCCGGCGGGATCGGTGTTCGAGAATGCCTTCGACATCGACGAGCACTACGTCGCCGAAATGCGCGACCGCGCCATTACGCTGGAACGCGATCCTGGCCGCTGCATGTCGCTGCCGCACATGATCGACGCCGAATGGGACACGCTGGAACTGATCATGGAATCGCTGGCGCGCGACTATCCGGACCTGTTCCAGTTGCACCGGGACGGCGCGCGCTGGTCCTGGATCAACCGCCCGCTCGGCCTGGAACAGACCTTCACCTTCGGCGACGTGGCCACGCTGCCCTGCCCGCCCTTCGAGTACATCACTCGCCAGTGCCAGGGTGACTTCGTCATCATGGACCAGCGCGACAACGATCTGTGGGCCGACTCCGGCATGATCACCTCGCAGGCGGACTGGTCGCTCATGTTCGATGTCGGCATGAGCTTCAAGGAATGGCACGGCCCGGTGCCGCTGGCACACGACATGGGCATTTTCGAACGCGCGCTGAAGTATCTGCTCATGCTGCAGCAGGGCCGTCCGGTGCGCCGTCTGAACTGGACCATGACCATCAACCCGCGACTCGACACCTCGCCGGAAACCTATCCGGAATGGGGCCCGGACCGCACCACGGTGACGCCGGACAATGTCGGCGACAAGGTGCATCTGCGGGTGGAACTGCAGGGGCTGTTCCGGCTGCCGCGCAGCAACGGCATGCTGTTCTCGATCCGCGGCTATCTGGCCAGCCTGAACGATCTGGCCACGCATCCGCGCTGGGCCAAGCGGCTGCACCGCGTGCTCACCACGCTGCCCAACGAACTGGCCGAATACAAAGGCCTGGTGCGCTACCGCCAGACCGCGATCGACTGGCTCGCGAAATTCGACGACGGCGCCGATCTGGGCACCGGTACGCAGCCCGAGTAAGGCCGCATCGCGGCCAGAGGCCGCTCCCACAACAGCTCGCCCGAACCGGGAACGGAGTGGGATTTGGTGGGAGCGGGCTTGCCCGCGATTGCGGCCTCGAACGGAGCCGGCGGCCTGCATCAGCCACTATCGCGGCCAGAGGCCGCTTGTATGTTCTGCCGTGGCAAGCGTAGGAATAGCTTGTCGGGCGGAGGGACCCAGTCCGGATCTGACGGCAAGCACGTACAGACAGTGGGAGAGATGTCCCGCCCTCACCCCAAGCACCGATCAGGAATCCATCGGACCGTGACCGCGGTACCGTCCATACCCTGCAAGCCAGTGCTGTGGTGAATCCCGACAAGCCTTTTGAACCCTTAGTCGGGAGGGATCCCATCGTGACAAGTCAGAAACGAGGTAGTGTGCTTTGGCATCGACGTCTCCAAGCACTGGCTGGACATCGCCGAGCACCCCGCCGCGCGGTAACCGCGCGTCGACAACACCGCTGCGGCCATCCGCGGCTGGTTGCCGCCACGCTACCCAGAGGTGCCCCAGCGCATCGCCTCTGCGAATCGACCGGCAGCTATCACTGCACGCTCGTCAAGTTGCTCATCAAGGCCGGACATCAGGTGTTTCTGATCGACGGCTTCAAGCTGTCCAGGTACCCGCGACACCGTGGGCCCAGCGCGCCAAGACGGATCGGCACGACGCACGCCTGATCGCCCGCTACCTCGCGCACGAGGGCACGGGATCTGCGCCCGTTCTCGCTCCCGGCGCCCGCGGTCACCGAACTGCGCAGCCTGCTGCGTCGTCGCGCAACCGTGGTACGCAGCCTGGGTCGCATCCGTCAGAGCATGGAAGATCTGCCCGGCTTTGCTCGCGAAGTGCGTGTGGCTCTCGCGCGGCTCACCGCCTTGATCAAACGGTTCGAACAGCGCATCGCCTCGCTGATCAACGAGAGCGGATGGACTGAACCGTACCGGCGCATCCTGAAGATCGAAGGCGTTGGCGCGCTCACCGCCGCCGGCCTGTGCGCGGTGTTCCATCGCGCTGCCTTCAGCGGTGCGGACGCCTTCATCGCCTTCCTTGGCATGGACGTCAGCGTGCGCGATTCGGGCAAGAGAACCGGACGCCGTGCGCTGAGCAAGAAGGGGGACTCGGAGATGCGCCGCCTGCTCTACAACGCCGCGCCATGGCGGCCAGCAGATCCACGACCTGGCAGCCGTTTCTACCAGCGCATGCTCCAGCGCGGATTCAGCCGCACCCAGGCGCTGGTTGCGCTGGCAAGAAAACTCGCTCGCGTTGCCTTCTCTGTGATGAAGAACGCCGCCGACTATGTCCCGAAACAACACGAAAACGCTTGCGCCGGAACACATAGAATCTCCCACAAGAACTCGCTCAGATCGCCATCGGAACCGGGGTTTGGTGGGAGCGGGCTTGCCCGCGATTGCGGCCTCGAACGGAGCCGGCGGCCTGCATCAGCACTGTCGCGGCCAGAGGCCGCTCCCATAAAAACTCGCTCAGACCGCCATCGGAGCAGGGGGTTGGTGGGAGGGGGCTTGCCCGCGATGCAGCCTGGAACGAAGCCGGCGGCCAGCATCAGCACTATCGCGGCCAGAGGCCGCTCCCACAAGAACTCGCTCAGCCCGCCATCGGAACCGGGGTTTGGTGGGAGCGGGCTTGCCCGCGATTGCGGCCTCGAACGGAGCCGGCGGCCTGCATCAGCACTATCGCGGCCAGAGGCCGCTCCCACAAGAACTCGCTCAGCCCGCCATCGGAACCGGGGTTTGGTGGGAGGGGGCTTGCCCGCGATGCAGCTTCGAACAAAGCCCGCGGCCTGCATCAGCACTATCGCGGCCAGAGGCCGCTCCCACAAGAACTCGCTCAGATCGCCATCGGAACCGGGGTTTGGTGGGAGCGGGCTTGCCCGCGATTGCGGCCTCGAACGGAGCCGGCGGCCTGCATCAGCACTGTCGCGGCCAGAGGCCGCTCCCATAAAAACTCGCTCAGACCGCCATCGGAGCCGGGGGTTGGTGGGAGCGGGCTTGCCCGCGATGCAGCCTGGAACGAAGCCGGCGGCCTGCATCAGCACTATCGCGGCCAGAGGCCGCTCCCACAAGAACTCGCTCAGATCGCCATCGGAGCCGGGGGTTGGTGGGAGCAGGCTTGCCCGCGATTGCGGCCTCGAACGGAGCCGGCGGCCTGCATCAGCACTATCGCGGCCAGAGGCCGCTCCCACAAGAACTCGCTCAGACCGCCATCGGAGCCGGGGGTTGGTGGGAGGGAGCTTGCCCGCGATGCAGCTCCGAACGAAGCCGGCGGCCAGCATCAGCACTATCGCGGCCAGAGGCCGCTCCCACAAGAACTCGCTCAGCCCGCCATCGGAACCGGGGTTTGGTGGGAGGGGGCTTGCCCGCGATGCAGCTCCGAACGAAGCCCGCGGCCTGCATCAGCACTATCGCCGCCAGAGGCCGCTCCCACAAGAACTCGCTCAGCCCGCCATCGGAACCGGGGTTTGGTGGGAGCGGGCTTGCCCGCGATGCAGCTTCGAACGAAGCCGGCGGCCCGGACTTCGCGAACTGCACCGCACAGTCGGGTTCGCGCAATCGCGACTTTCCTTGTACCGTGCGGCGTGTTGCTCGCACCGACATCCCTCCGCCATGCCATCCGCCCTCGCCGCCACGCTCTGCGCCGCCCTGCTCCTGATGGTCACCATGGGCGTGCGGCAATCGACCGGATTGTTCCTGTCACCGATCAACAGCAGCACCGGCCTGGGCATCGTATCGCTCAGTTTCGCGCTGGCGGTCGGCCAGTTCATGTGGGGCGCTATACAGCCCGTGGCCGGCGCGGTGGCGGACCGCTACGGGCCGGGACGCGTACTCGCTGCAGGGCTGGTCGTGCTGGCGCTGGGCTGCGCGCTGACGCCGCTGGCCGGCAGCAGCTTCGCGATGACGGTCACCCTGGGCGTCCTGATGTCCGCCGGCTCCGGCGCTGGCAGTTTCTCGGTGCTCATCGGCGCGGTATCGCGCAAGCTGGACAGCGCGCAGCGCGGACAGGCGGCCGGTCTCATCAATGCCGGCGGTTCGCTCGGCCAGTTCGTGTTCGCACCGGTCGCGCAGGCACTGATCAGCGCGGTGGGCTGGGCCGGCGCCATGCTGGCCCTGGCGGCGTCCTCGCTCGCAGCGCTGCCCCTGGCGCGCTCGCTGCGCGCGCGCGAACCGGTGCACGACACGCACGCGAGCGGCGACGGCGGACTCGGTCGCGCCGTGTCGGGCGCGCTGCGCGACCGCAGCTATCTGCTGCTGCATGCCGGCTTCTTCACCTGCGGCTTCCACATCGCCTTCCTGGTGACCCATCTGCCGGGCGAGGTCGGTCTGTGCGGACTGCCACCGGCGGTCGCGAGCTGGTCGCTCGGGCTGATCGGGCTGTCCAACATCGCCGGCAGTCTCCTCACCGGCTGGGCGGTCGGCCGCTGGCGCAGCAAGATGATCCTGTTCTGGATGTACGCCTCGCGCGCCGTGCTGGTGCTCATCTACCTGGCATCGCCGCGCACCGAATGGACCTTCTACCTGTTCGCGGTCGGTCTCGGCCTGACCTGGCTGGCCACGGTGCCGCCCACCGCCGGCGTGGTCGGCAAGCTGTTCGGTACCCGCTACCTCGCCACGTTGTTCGGCCTCACGCTGCTGTCGCACCAGATCGGCGGCTTCTTCGGCGCCTGGCTGGGCGGCATCGCGCTGGCGCGCAGCGGAAGCTATGACTGGATGTGGTGGGCCGACGCCGCACTCGCCGCCGCTGCGGCGCTGGTGAACCTGCCGATACGCGAAGCACCGGTGGTCAGACCGCTGCCCGCCGCCACGTAGGACGCGGCCGATGGCGCCCGCGCACGCGACGCGGCAGAATCCGCGCATCACACGAAGAGGAGACGCGCATGAAACTGCTCGGCGCACTGGGCGTACTGGTCCTCGGCCTGCTTGCGGCCTTCATCATCGCGAACTGGGGCGTGCTGTCGGCACCGGTCGAGGTATCGCTGCTGGTCGCCACGATACAGGCGCCCGCCGGCATCATCCTGCTGGGCGGCACCGCCCTGCTGCTGCTCCTGCTGCTGGCCTACACGCTGAGCCTGCACACCTCCACGCTGCTCGAGGCGCGCCGTCACGCGAAGGAACTGCGCGAACAGCGGCTGCTCGCCGACCAGGCCGAAGCATCGCGCTTCACTGAATTGAGTGCGGCCATGCACAGGGAATTCGCCGACCTGCGCAGCGAGTTCCAGCGCATGTCGAACGAATCCTCCAATTCGCTCGCCGCGGCGATCGGCGAAGTGGAGGACAAGCTGGACCGCGCGCTCGGTGCCGGCACGGCGATCACCACCCCGGCCCCGCGCACGCTGCCATAGAACCGGCGGCGCGCGGAGGCGCCGCGCCGTGGGTGCGCGGCACACGCCTGCCGGGACATCGCCAATCCACGGGTCTGCCGGTTCAGAAGCCGAACTTGCCGTTGGCGTTGCGCCACTCGGACTGCGGCGGAATGGTTTCCATGGTGTCCCAGTGCTCGGCGATCTTGCCCGCTTCGACCCGGAACAGATCGTAGAACGAGGTCGGCTGGCCGGCGAACTCCCCTTCGCTCACCACCAGCACGAAGTTGCCTTCGCCCAGCACCTTGTGCACCCGGGTGTACTTCATCGTCACATTGGCCTTGGCCATGGCCTGCAGTGCAGCGCCGAGCCCGGACAGACCGTCGGCGATGTGCGGGTTGTGCTGGCGGTAGTGGTCACCGTCGAAGTAGCCGGCCAGCCTGTCCATCTTCCCTCCAACAAGGATGTCGTCGACGAAGGCCTTTACCAGCGCCTTGTTCTCGTCGGTGCGGTCGAGGTCGCCGGGCGTGGTGGGACCGTCGGTCATCGTGCGGCCGCTCGGATTCGGAGCGGCTGGCGTCGGCTGGAGATTGTCCCAGTGCTCGACGATCCTGCCGTCCTCGAAACGGAAGATGTCAAACCCGATCCTGGGCCCGAAGAAGTCGTATTCCGTATGGGCAAACACGAAATCGCCGTCCTGGAAGATGCGCACGGTATTGACGCGCGCCGAGCCCTTGGGAAGCGCCTGCAGCACGGCGCCAAAGCCGGACAGGCCATCGGCGACCGCGAGATTGTGCTGGATGTATTTGTTCGGGTTGATCGCGCTCACCGGTGCGGTTTCACCGGTTTCGATGGCTTTGAGCAGGGACGCGACCCGGGTCTTGGATTCGGAAGTCATGTGAGCAACCTTCGCTTTCTGGGTGGAGTGGGCGGGAGATGCGGCATTGCCGGCTGCAGCAACAACGCTGACATGGCCGGACAGCGCCATGACGAACGCCGACATGAGCGCGGCGCGGTGGTGGCGGGCGGTGTGTTTCATGAATGCGGCCTGACGAGTGGATCGAGGCCTCGACTTTGCCAAGCGCATCGCCCTTTACCTAGGTCGGGTTCGGGCAATTGATGGTTAAAATCGCGCATCCCCTGGCACGTGCTTTTTCGCCCGGCCTCTCCATGCCATCGCCGAAACACCTGCGCGAAATCCGCTTCGAAAACCCGCGCCTGTCATCCGTGGGTGTGGAACTGCTGCGCCTGTCGGACCTGTTGGCCGGGGATTCGGCACCCGCTCACGGAGCGCCGGAACGGCTGGCCCTCTGCCTGGTGCTGGTGATTTCCGCCGGGCGCGGCGAGCACGTGGTGGATTTCAAGCGCGTCGGGCTGGCACCCGGCACGGTTGTCGTCGTCGCACCGGGCGCGGTGCATCAATGGCTACCGTCGGCCAGCCTGGAGGGCGACGTGCTGCTCATCCAGCCGCAACTGATCCAGCCCGGCCGGACCTCCCCCACCCATGCGCTGGCACACCTGCTGCGACTGGCGGACTGGCCCGCCTGCTTCACGCTGACCCAACGCGAATCCGACCGCTGGCGCATGCTGTGCGAATTGCTGCGCAGCGAGCAGGCCTTGCCGGAGCTGGATGAACTGTCGAGCGCAACCGTCCGCGCGCTGCAGCACAGTCTGCTGCTGGTGCTGGCCCGCGGTGCGCAGCAGGCCACGCCGTCGTCATCGGAACAGGAACTGCTGTGCCGGCAGATGGCGCGGGAACTGGATCGTCTGGTCTGCACCCGCCCCGCCGTGGCCACCCTGGCCCGGCAACTGCGCACCTCGCCCAGCACCCTCAACCGCTGCTGTCACGCATGGCTGGGCCTTTCCGCCAAGCAGGTGGTGGACCGCCGCATCGCACTGGAAGCGCAGCGCCTGCTCGTGCACACCGATGCCACCGCCGCCTCGGTCAGCGAACAACTGGGCTTTTCCGAACCCACCAATTTCCTGAAGTTCTTCAAGCGCTGCGTGGGCGTCACGCCGGAACAGTTCAGGAAGGCACAACGGGGCGGGACATGATGAGGATGCGCATGATCGAGCCGGCATGGGGAACGCCCGGTTACGGCCCGGCAGAGGCCGCCTCTTGCCGACCACACGCGGCACAGGTGCGTGCAGGCTGTTCCGGCGGACCGACCATGCGCGACACAGCCCAGATGACGACACCGGGGATGCCAATGAGAGCAATCAGCGTGTAGCGCCCGCCACTCGAACCGAAGACATCGGCAAACAGCGCCGCGATGCCCACAACCACCAGACCGAGCAGTGAGGCGCCGAGCACATCGACCCGATTGCGTCGCCCGGCGTCCGCTTGCAGCGGTGATCCGCAGTGGCTGCAGATACGGTTGGCGGTCGGCGAGGAGGGACGCAGATTCTCAGGACCAGCAGGTCGGACAGCTCGCTCGCGAACCTCAGGCGAGAACTGAATTGACTTAGTCATCAACTCATCGTCTCAAGAGTTGGAGCCTCCGCAAAATCCGGGGCGGTTCAGCATGTAGCCCTTTCACTTTTTCCTTGTAGTCAACAGCCTTGTCTTCGCCAGATGCAAGGAGGGCTTCTGACCTCTTGGAAATTCCTTGAAAGGTGGATTGCTTAGACATAGTTCCCTGTGACGCTTAACGACGCTGTAGAAAAACCCCGTTCCGGGGCAAGCGGCTGCTTCCGGCCCTCGCTGGTTCGAAGTTGTTCATCCGCATTTCACTCCCACGATCTTCGTCTCATCGTCGTCTCCTGAGGTCTGCCTCGGCCGCTGCCCGGCGCACTCGAATGGCGTCGGTGGCGCCCGCCAGCTTACCTAATTCGCGTAGCCGTGGTGCCCGAGCTTTTCGATGTTGTGCACCAGGCAGTACAGCTTCCACTGTCCATCCACCTTCTCACGCCCGCGCAGCGTGAAGCAGGTGAGCCGCTTGTTATGCCGCAGGTTGCAGAACACCGGTTAGACCGTGGCGAAGTGCTGCGCGCTGTCACCGGACATGTCCATGAACCGCACGTCGTGGCGGTCAGTGACAGTGCGGGGCGGATGGAACGATGGGTTACGCAGCGCCTTTGGGGCGAGCGGATGGGCCTTCGGCCAACTGCTCGGCCATGCGGGTTTGCCAACCCGGACCGGTTGCGCGCCAGCGCTCGATGACTTCGGGCGGCAGCCGCAAGCTGATGAGCTGGCGCGGATTCCGGGATTTGGGGCGCCCACCCTTGTTGACGACGGCACGCGCAAGCATGGCGTCAGTGAGCTCCGGAAGCTCCTTGTACTCGTGCGGCTTGATCACATGCGCGTCAACGCGCTTGAGATCAGAGCCCGAGGTACGGCGCGAGGCGGGCTTGCTCACGATCGTTGGCCTTTCGCATGCTGAAGATGTGACGACCCGTGCCACGCGGGGTGTAGCCGATTACGACGACCCGGCCATGCAAGAGGCCGTAGCAGACAATGCGGCATTCACCATAGTCCTTACGATCATCTACGACCTCGACAGTAGTGCCTGCGAAGACCAACAGAGCGTCTTCAAAATCCAGGCCACGCTCGGAAAGGGTCTTGTCGCGCTTGGCCGGATCGTAGGTGATACGCACCGGGTTATTGTATTTACGAAAACAACCAGGCGCAAATCACTGCTGAGCTTGACAGGACACCGTGACCTGCTGCGCGAAATCGACCGGGATGAGCTTC
Organism: Methyloversatilis thermotolerans; assembly: GCF_000372885.1. Lineage (GTDB taxonomy): Bacteria > Pseudomonadota > Gammaproteobacteria > Burkholderiales > Rhodocyclaceae > Methyloversatilis > Methyloversatilis thermotolerans. The sequence goes on along the minus strand of NZ_KB889967.1, from coordinate 3,758,552 downwards.
GCCGTAGTCGGGCGTCTTGAATCGAGGCATCGCAGGGCTCCGCAGAGACAATGCGGAATCATAACAACGGCATGTGAACGGTGGCGCGGAAGGAGGGGTTTTTCTACAGACTCAACGTTCGCGCTCAGGGGGCGGCGTAGCCGTCCGCTACAGCAAAGGGTTAAGTTGCATTTCGCAGGTCCACCAAATTGACTGGGGGCGTACTGACGACAACCGGCTGATCTCGAAAGTCCTCCGGCACATCAATAGCGCCCCAGGTGTGGCACTCCAATGTCAGTTCTTGGTCGCCCAAGAAAACGACGAATCCCGCCTGAACCTCGCCGACGTTGCCGACGACAGGAGGATCTGAAAGTGTGCGCGCCTCAAGTGGCAGCGATGTGTGCTTGACGGTGAGGAAATAGCCGCTGCCGGTGTAGTTGTAGCTTGATGGGCGATCGGCCTCCAGCGCATACCGTAGCTGCTCCTCAGACAACACATTCGCCGCCATGAGGCGAATAGCTTCCTTTTCGAACTCGCGAAATGCCGGCATATGCAACCTAACGACGCTGTAGAAAAACCCCATTCCGGGGCAAGCGGTTGCTTCCGGCCTTGGCCGGTTCGAAGTCGTTCATCCTCGTTTCACTCCCGCGATCTTCGTTTCATCGTCGTCTCCTGAGGTCTGCCTCGGCCGCTGCCCGGCGCACTCGAATGGCGTCGGTGGCGTAGCGGGCACGGAGGACCGAAAGATCGAGGTCGTTGTCGACCAGGTGGCAGAGCGCGAACTCGAAGGTGCCGGGCAGCACCTGCTGCGCGAAATCGACCGAGATGAGCTTCAGGCCGTAGTCGGGGGTCTTGAATCGCGGCATCGCAGGGCTCCGCAGAGGCGATGCGCAATCATAACAACGGCATGTGAACGGTGGGGCGGAAGGAGGGGTTTTTCTACAGCCTCAACGTTGGACGTAACCGGCGCCGGAGCGCAGCGGAGGGAACCAAAAAGCGGAGCTTTTTGGCGTCCGGTTGACGGACTTGTTATGCACTAGCATGGCTGAGAGCTCATGTTTTTTATTACCTTGGCCGGTTCGGGAAGAAAGATTTCTCTTCCTGCGTAGACGATACCCAGGACACCACTACTTGAAAGGTATTTCGCGAGGCATCTATTCCACTCGCTGTGATCGTAGATTTTTAATTGCATTGCGATCGGCTGCAGGCGAACACCATTAAGGTCGAGAATCTCAAAGCTGATGGATGTTATGAGCTTTGTGTATCTAGGTGCTGGTACCCCGAAGTTTTTGTAGTCGTGCGCACCTTCAAAAACATCCGAAACCCAAATAGGTCTATCTAGCTGATGGTTTGATGCGTCCAGTGTGCCAAAGTGATGCAGCTCAGTTCCTTCTGCGATTGAAATACGAGGAAACTTTCCTAAGGGTAGATGCTCTGCAAGATGGCTATTCATAAAGTGCATAACGTGAGGTCGACGCCAGATCCGGCGAATAAGCCGGCGTCTGTCCGGATAAGTCGGCAAACCGGACACCGGAATTCTTTTTCATTTCAAAGACCTCCGTTTGCCCACGCGTTTACGTACGGTACGAACAGAACCCCGAAACCGGACACACCGCCAAGCCGCGTCGGCGGCTGTCAGAATTCCAGCCGATTATGCACAAACGGAAATGGATGCGCAGGCGGTCGCGGCGTCCGCGTGCTACTTGAACGAAAACACATACCTCACATCCACCGCCTGTTCGGTGCCGGCGCTGCCGATCAGTGCGAGGTGGCGGGTGAGGTTCCAGGTCAGCTTGACGATGCTGGTGGCGCCGGCCACGCCCTGTTCGTAGGACAGCATGGCGTTGGATGAAAGGCGCTTGCCGACGCTGACGACCTGGCTGCCGACCGTGGTGCTGCTGTTGTTCGATGCGATGACCTGGCTGCGCGGGCCGGTGTTGACGGTGCTCTGGGTCAGCGCGATCTGGTCCAGACCCAGAGACTGTGCGAGCGAGCCGGTCACGCCGTCGCCCTCGCCGCCCAGCAAGGCGCCGGCCGCGGTGGCGAGCAGCGACAGGTCGGAGCCGCTGGCGCGGTCCTGGCCGCGACCCAGCACGATCCAGGACAGCTTTTCGCTGTCCGGCATGGCGGTGTCCGACACCAGCCGCACGCGCGGCCTCTGGACGGTTCCGCTCACCTCGACCCCGGCCTGCACCGGCAGGTTGGGACGGATGGCGCGCACGTTCAGCCCGGGATTGGCGATCGCGCCCTGGAAAGTCACCACGCCGCGCTCGATCACCAGATCCTGTCCATAGGCGCGATAGCGGCCATCCACCGTGCGTATGCTGCCGGTGGCGCGCAGGCCGCGGCCGTCGTCGCGCAGCGCCAGCTTGCCGGCAAGCCGGGTGTCGAGCCCGCGCCCCTTGAAGAACAGCCGTTCGCCCAGATCGACGTCGATGGCGAGCGCAAGCGGCGGACCGGCGGGCTCGTCGCCGCCGCGGCCCTTGATCACGACATCGTCGCCCAGCGTGGGCGCCGATTCTTCCGGCATGGTGAACAGACCGGCATCCGCCGCCAGCGCCATGTCGAGCTTGAGCCCCTGCGCCGCCGATCCGGCCAGCCTGCCCTTGCCGGACAGCATGAGCCACTGTTCGCCGCCCTGCAGCGGCACGAAATGGTGGATGTCGATGGCGATGTCCGGCTGCACCGACGCCACCTCGACGCTTCCGCGCGCGACCAGCCTGCCCGGATCGCGCGTCAGCTTGGCGCCATCCAGTCGCCGGTCGGCGGGCGGCTTGCGGTTGTCGCTCTCGAAGGACAGTTCCTGCAGCGTGAGCCGGTCGCCATCGAACCGTGCGCGCAGCAGCCCGCGTTCCAGCTTGACACCGGCATCGACCAGCGCGAAGGCGAGTTCGTCGCCATCGAGCCGGCCGGCGAAGCGCGGTGCGCGCAGGCTGCCCGCGACGGCGACATCGCCACGCAGCCGGCCGCGCGTGCTCATGTCCAGCCGCAGCGTGCGGCCCACCCACGCGAGGCTGGGCACATCCAGCGTCACATCACCGGTCAGCGCGCCATCGAGGTCAGCCCCCCACAGGCCGCCGTCACGCCGCAGCGGCAGATGCAGATCGGCCTTCATTTCGCCGATGTCCTGCCCGGCGAATACCGCAGCGATGCGGGCGGCGCGACCATCGAGTCGCACGTCGGCACGGGTGCGGGTGAGCGCGATTTCGGTGCGGTTGTCGCCCGATATCACCAGATTGCCGCTTTCCCGGAACAGCGACAGCGTGCCCTGCACATGTTCGTCACCTGCCAGCAGGGCGGACACGGACCAGTCGGCGCCGAGCTTGAGCGGTGCGCGCACCGACAGGCCGGTTTCGCGGTCGCGCCACACCAGGCGCAGCGGCACGCCGCGCGCGCGGCCAGTCGCCTCCAGCCGCTCAGGTGTCCACAGTGTGCGCTGCAATGACAGTTCGCCATCGCCACTCAGGCCGAAGCGCGCGTCGTCGAGCTGTACCGCCTGCGGCGATGCGGCCAGTCGTGCGGGTGCGCGCAGCGTGGCGCTCAGTTCGGACGATATCTGCAGCGCCAGCCGCTCGATGCGGCCCGACCACGCGGGGCCCTCGCTCAGCGCGCCGCTGGCCGACAGCGCGAGCGAAGGCTGGAAGGATTCGTCGCGGCGGCTGTCCGGCAGCGCCATCATGCGCCCGTCCACCTGCAGGCTGTGCGCGTCGCGCGTGCCGGTCAGTTCGGCGTGGATGCGCTCGATCGGCGACGGCAGTTGCGGACTGCTCAGATCGGACGCATCCAGCGTGAGCCGCAGACGACCGTCGCTGCCCGGAGCGAGCTCGGCGTCGACATCTGCACGCGCCAGCATGCCCCATTCGCCGACGCGCAAGCCGCGCACCATCAGTTGCACCCGCCCGCTCGGCGCGTCGGGCGGACCGCTCACGCTGCCCGATCCGCTCACCTGTCCGGCGAGGTCGATGCCGGTCAGCGCCCGTGCCGCGCCGAGCTTGCGCGCATCGACGGTCCATTGCAGCACATCCTGTGCGCGTCCCCAGCCGCCTTGCACGGACAGCGTGTTGCCGGCCCAGTCCAGCGCCACATCGGTGTCGCTCAGCACACTGCCCTGCAGGCGGGTGCGCAGGTGACCGCCAAGCGGCGAGCCGAGCAGCGTGCTGGGTGCGAATTCCAGCGCGGCGCGCAGATCGGGACGCGGCGCGATACGGCCGGCAGCGTTGAAGGAGGCCGACAGCCGGCCCGGCAGCGCACGCACCAGCACGGAAGGATCCACGCGCTCAAGCGCGCCGCGCAGTTCGAAGGCACGCGCGTCGTCCAGCGTGAGCCGGCCCTGCACCTGTGCGCGGGCATCGCCCGCCGTGAGCATGGCCTGTTCCAGCGTCAGCGCACGGCCTTCGGCCCGCCCCCGGGCATGCAGGGTCAGTCCGCTGCGGCCGCTGTCGCGCAGATCCAGCGTCAGGGTCTGCCGTTCCTCCGAGGCACCGAGGTCGGCGCGACCACCGATGCGGGTGCGCGCAAGCGCGCGGTGCAGCGCCGAGGCATCGACATCGTGCAGCACCAGATGTGCATCCAGCGGCGGACGGGCCTGCGTGCGCCATACGACATCGCCGGTCACGCGCGCGCCGCCCGCCAGAGAGATTTCCAGATCGTCGACGCGCACGCGATCCGGCTGCGCGTGCACGCGCGCCCGCAGCTCACGCACCGGCGCGCCGCCGCGATCCAGCGTGTCCGGCCGCGCGTTGAGCGCGCGCACCTCGCCCGCCACCGCAAGATCGGCGCCATCCACCGGCATCAGGTCGGCATGAAGGGTCCAGCGTCCGGTCGGCGCCGCAGCGAAAAGTTGGCGCGGATCGAATTCGTCCACCGCAAGCTTGAGCCAGGCCAGCGGTTGGGGCGCGAACAGCCGCGCACCGATCTGGGCGCGTCCACTCAGGCCGGCACCGCGCGCGCGTACATCGACCGTGGTCACATCGGCGAGCGCGCCACCGAGCGCGACATCGGCCTCGCACGGCGCATCGCTGGCCGCCGCCTGCGGCAGGCAGGGCAGGCCGGCGATGCGCGCGCCGCCGCGCAAGGCGAATGGCGTGGACCCTTTCAGTGCCGCGTCGCCGGTGAGCCGCCCCCAGGGCGACGAAACGTCGATGCCATCCAGATGATGCACCACGCCGTCGCTGGCAAGCTTGAGCGCGATGCCGCTGAAACGGACCGCATCGCCGCCCGGCGCGCCATAGGAGGCGATGCCCAGATCGCCGACGCGCAACTGCGCGCTCACCGGCAGCGGCAGTTGCAGCGAATCCGGCGCGGTCGGCGCGTCATCGGACGGTGAAGTGGCGATGTCGAGCCGACCGATGTCCAGCAGCGCGACGTCGAGCCGGCCGTCGAGCAGCGCGGCCGGTCGCCAGTCCAGCGCGATGCGCTCGGCGCGCACGCGGGTGCGGCCATCGTCATAGACGATGCTGGAAAAGCGGGGCGCCGACAGCAGTGCGCCCGCCTCGACCTCGATTTGCAAGGCGGGCAGCGCCCGCTGCGCGACGCTTGCCAGTGCGCGCAGACCCGGGGCGGAACCGAGCGCGAACCACAGCAGCAGCGCCGGCAGCACGGTAAACAGCAGGCCACCACCGAGCAGCAGCGGGCGCAGCCAGTGGCGCTTCGGTGCCGCGCGGGGAGACGGAACGGGAGAGGGAGCGGACATGTGGATCAGAAGGCGATGGACAGCGAGAAATGGGGGCGCCACTGACGTTCGCGCTCGCCGTAGGCGATATCGAAGGCGATCGGCCCGGCCGGTGATCGCCAGCGCACGCCGGCGCCATAGCCCACCGCCGGTTTGAAGTCCTCGCGGCTGCTGGCGGCATCGCCGGCGTCGACGAAGACTGCGCCGCCCCACTGCGGCGTGTTCCAGTGCACATACTCGATGCTGGCCACACCGAGGGCGCGGCCACCGACGATGGCGCTGCCTTCGCGCACGCCCAGTTCGAGATAGTCGTAACCGCGCACCGTGGTGGACCCGCCGGTACGGAACAGGAAGTCCTGCGGGATGGCGCCGATGGCGCCGCCGGTGAGGCCGACCTCGCCGCGCAGGATGATCTGGTCGCGCTGTCCGACCGGAATGAACCATTGCGCCTTCAGATAGCCGCGCAGGAAATTGGCATCGGACAGCAGTGCCTTCACGCCGCCACCGATCTGCGCATTCACCACCCAGCCGGTGCGCGGATTGAACAGGTCATCGACGCGGCGCCAGGTCCAGGAGGTGTTCAGCGCCAGCGACTGCTGGGTGCCGGTCACCACATCGTCGATCTCGCGCTCTTCCTTCTGCAGGGTCAGCGAGTGGCGGATTTCGGTGTCGCCCCTCAGGCGCGCGCGCACCACGCTGGTGGCCACCCGCCGCGTGATCAGATCCTGGATGTCGGCGTTCTCCGCCAGCACGCCGAAGCTGTCGCGATAGCCGTCTTCCTGCGGCGGCAGCATCACATCGGCGAAGGCGATCTGCCGCAACTGCTCGAGACGTATCGCGCTGCTGAGCAGCCAGGACTTGCCGAAGATGTTGTTGTCGGACCAGCCCACCTCGCCGCGATAGCCGGTGTTGCTGCTCAGGCCGGCGCCGAAGGACAGCCGGCGCGACGCCGCCTCGGTGACCGACACCTTGACCGGCGCGGCGTCGGCATGCGCCGGATCGGTATCGGTGCTGATCTGCACCGAACTGAAATAGGGCGAGGACAGCAGAGCCCGTTCGAAGGCGAGCAGAGCGTCCGACGAATAGCGGTCACCGCGCCTGATCGTGCTGTAGCGCTTGACCAGATCGAGATCGTGCAGCGCCAGCCCGGTCGCCTCGATGTCGCCGAAACGGAAGGCCGGACCGCTGTCCAGGTGCAGCGACAGGTCGACCGCGGCGGTGTCCGGGTCGACCTCGGCGCGGCTGTCGACCAGGGCACCCGCCGCGTAGTCGCGGCTGGTCAGCGTGTCCAGCAGCGCCTGCTTGGCGGAACTCCAGTCGGCCTGACGGAAGGGCTGGCCGGCATGCAGGCGCCAGGACTGCTCGAGCTCGGCGCGGCGCTGCGCATGCGTCTCGTCCTCGCCGGCCAGTTCGCCGTCGTAGCGGAACTGCACCGAGGTGACCTGGGCGCGCGGCCCGGGCGTGATACGTACCCCCGGCGGCTCGTCCACCCATTCGAACGCCGGCGAGAAGTAGCCTTCGGTTGCCAGCAGTTCGGCCGCTTCCCGGCGCACGCGGCGTACCGCCCGCCGCTGCGCGCGCTCGCTGTCGACGGCTTCGCGCAGCATGAGCGAACGCACATGCCTGTTCAGCATGGCAAGCACATCCGAAGGCAGATCGGGCGCGACCAGTTCGAGCCGGCCGAAATCGCGGGCGGGCGCCTCGTCCGCATCGTCGCCGTCCGGCGACTCGACCTCCGCGCCGACCGCCTGCGCCGTCTGGTCGTCGGCTGCCGCTGCAAGTACGGGGAACAGATGGAGCAGCGCGATCGCCGCTCCACACAGCAGCCGGCGCAATCAGCCCGCGCTCAACAGTTCGACTTCGAACACCAGCGTGGCATTGGGCGGAATGACGCCGCCAGCCCCGCGGGCGCCGTAGCCGAGCTGCGGCGGAATGGTGAGCTTGCGCACGCCGCCTTCCTTCATGCCCGCCACACCTTCGTCCCAGCCACGAATCACCTGGCCGGCGCCGAGCTGGAAGCTGAACGGCTGGTTGCGATCCTTGCTCGAATCGAACTTGCGGCCATCGGTGAGCCAGCCGGTGTAATGCACGCTCACGACCTGACCGGCCGCCGCTTCGTTGCCGGTGCCCGGCGTGGTGTCTTCGATGATGAGGCCGCTTTCAGTGGTGATGGAAGACATGGAAAAGTCCCGGTTGTGATCTGTCAGAACGCGCAGTGTACCGGCCGCGGACAGATTTTCGTGTAGGCGCATGCGCGCGCCCTGCCGCCCGACGCCCGGAATCCGCTGCGGGACAATGGCCCCGGTTGTCGATCCGCGCTGCAGCATGCACAGGGGACACAAACCCTGTATTGTGCGACGCGTTTTCCCGTCCATAAACCGAGCCGGAATCGTTGCTAATGCTCTCTCAGGAAGCTTTGCAGGACTGGCGCGGCCTCGCGCTGCGCGTGGAAGAGGAAGTCAGGCGGGCAGTCGTCGGACAGGACGACACGCTGCGCCTGATCAATGTCGCCCTGTTCGCCCGCGGTCACGTGCTGCTCGAAGGCGATGTCGGCGTCGGCAAGACCACCGTGCTGCGCGCGTTCGCGCGCGCCATCGGCGGCGACTTCGAGCGCGTCGAGGGCACCGTCGACCTCATGCCCAACGACCTCGTCTATCACACCTATGTCGATGGCGACGGCAAGCCGCGCATCGAACCCGGTCCGCTGCTGCGCCACGGCGAGCGACTCACCACCTTCTTCTTCAACGAAATCAACCGCGCGCGCCCGCAGGTGCAGTCGCTGCTGCTGCGCGCCATGGCCGAACGCTCGGTATCCGCCTTCAACCGCGAGTACCGCTTCCCGCACATGACGGTGTTCGCCGACCGTAACCGCGTCGAGAAGGAAGAAACCTTCGAACTGGCCTCCGCCGCGCGCGACCGCTTCATGTTCGAACTGCGCATGCTCACCCCGGCGGACGACGAAACCCGCCGCGCACTGGTGTTCGATCCGCGCTTCCACGACAGCGATGCGCTGATCGACACGGTGACGCCGGGCGTGGTGGACTGGATGCAGATGAACGAGGTCGGCGCCAGCGTGCAGCGCGCGGTCAGCGCCTCGGATGCGCTGCAGCGCTATGCGATGGACATCTGGTCGGCCAGCGCCGATCCGGTGAAGTACGGCCTGCAGATAGACGGCGTGGACATGTCGCGCCTGATACTGGCCGGCGCCAGCCCGCGCGGCATGGGCATGCTCATGCGCGCCGCACGCGTGGTCGCCTGGTTCGCCGGGCGCGACTATCTGGTGCCGGAAGATGTGCGCACCGTTCTGCCGTGCACCCTGGTGCATCGCATCTTCTTCACTCCGGTGTATGAGCTGCGCCGCGCCGAACTGGCGGACGCACTGATCGCGCAGATGCTGGAGCGGGTGGCAACGCCCTGAACCGGGTCGGCAGCATGACTGTTCCACGCGATTTCCATTACCGCATCCCGATGCGGGTGAGCGGCCAGCGGCCGGGAGCGCATCGCAGCACGAGCATCGGCAGCGGGCAGGAATTCATCGCCCACCAGACGCTGTTCGATCGTCCCGATCCGCGCCGGCTCGATCTGCGCGCCAGCCTGCGCGATCCGGAACAGCGCTGGCTGGTGCGCGTGAACCGCCAGCGCGCCGGCATTCCGGTCTATCTGATGGTCGACATGTCGGCGTCGATGACCTTCGGCTCGAGCGAAAGCAAGCTGTCGCGACTGGTGGACTTCGCCCATGCGCTCGGCGACTCGGTGTTTCGCAGCGGGGACGCGCTCGGCATGCTGGCCTATGACCGCCACGAACGCACCGACCTGATGCGGCCGCCCACCCACTCGCGTGGCGCCGGCCCGATGATGGCCGAGGCGCTTGCCGGAGCACGCGCCGACCAGCCGTCCACCGCCGGCATACTGGAAGCGTGCGCGCGCATCGCCGGGCGCCAGGCCCTGGTCTTTCTGGCTTCGGATTTCCACGCTCCGCTGACGCAGACCTCGGCCGCGCTCGACCTGCTGTCGCATGCGTATGTCGTGCCCATGGTGGTGTGGGACGAATTCGAAGCGCGTGCCCCGGATGGCGACGGTCTGATGGAACTGCGCGACGCGGAAACCGGTCAGCGCCAGGGACTGTGGCTGCGGCCGCAGGTGCGCAGCCGGTGGGCGGAATCGTTCACCCGGCGCAGGGCCGAGCTGGAACAGCTTTTCTCGGCACGCGGGGCGCGTCCTTTCTTCATGACGGGCCGGTTCGACCCGGACGCCCTGTCACGCTATTTCTTCGAGGCGGTCTGACATGAAACGCCCCACCGACACCTTCATTCCGGCGTCGCGCGTACCGCCCCCCCAGCGCGCCGGCGCGTTCTGGCGGCTGCGCCTGCTCGCTGGCTGCGCCGCCTTGGCCATCGTATGTTGCGCGCCAGCGCAGGCCGACGACGCGCCCGCCGCACCGCCGCAGCCGACCGGTGCCGTCATCCCGCCGACCATGGACCTCACCCGGCCCGCCGGCTCGAGCGACGAGCCGGCGACACCGGAGCCCGCGACGCAGCCGGCCGGCGACGGTGCCGCACCGCCCGCCGCGGCGAAGCCGGCGATCGCCGGCATCACGCCGGATGTGATCGCGCCACGCCCTTTCGGCTATGTGATCGGCGATGTGCTGGCGCAGCGCATCGCGCTCGACGCAGATGGCCGGCCGGTCACGGTGAGCAAACTGCCGCCGCTGGAACGCGACGGCAACTGGTTCGAACGCCGTACCGCGGTGATCGAGCACGACGATGCCGGTCGCGGCTGGCTGCGCATCGAATACCAGGTGGTGAATGTGCCGGAGGAACTGCGCACGCTGGAACTTCCGGCGCTCGACCTCGCGATCGGCGACGGCACGCGGCGGCTGCAGGTGCCGCCACTGCCGGTGACCGTGGCACCGCTCACGCCGACCGTCGTACTCGCGCGCGCCGGACTGGAGGAAATGCGGCCCGACCTGCCGGTGCCGCACGCCGATGCCGTCACGCCGATGCGACGGCTGAATGCGGCACTGGCCGTCGGCGTCGCACTGCTCGCGCTGTGGCTGCTGCTGCTGGCGGTACGCCGCATGTGGGCGCTGCGCAGCCTGCCCTTTGCCCGCGCGACGCAGGACCTGAAGCGCACGCGTGACGACGCGGAAGTGAGCTGGAGACGCCTGCATCGCGCGGTCGACGAGACGGCCGGCCAGGTGATCCGCAGCGACGATGTCGGGCTCTTGCTTGCGCGCGCGCCCTGGCTCACGCCGATGGAGGCGGAATTGCGTCAGTTCTTCGCGGCATCCCAGGCCTTCTTCTTCGGCGGCCGCACCGAGGCGGGCGTGGACGCGCGGGCACTGTGCGCCCGGGCCGCGCGACTCGAACGCAAGGCGCTGGCATGAATGGCCTGACGGTCGGATTGTGGCCGGGCGCGCTCGAGGTCGGCGCGCCGTGGTGGCTGCTGCTGCTGCCGCTCGCGCTGCTGCCGCTGTGGCCGCGCCGGCGGCATGCGCTCACTTTCGGCAGTCTGGACTGGCTGCCGCAGGACCGGCTCGGCAGCGCGCTGCTGCTGACCGGACGCATCGCCGCCGCGCTCGCCATGCTTTCCGCGATACTGGGGCTGGCGGGCCTGGCCCAGCCGGCCACCGAAGTGCAGCGTACCGGGCGCGGCGCCGAAATCGCCATCGTGCTCGACCGCAGCCGCAGCATGGACGAACCGCTGGTACCCAAGGGGCGTCAGCCCGCCATCGATTCATCGCACGAATCCAAGGGCAAGGTCGCGCGCCGCCTGCTCGGCGAATTCGCCGAACGCCGCCCGGAAGACCGCTACGCGCTGCTGCTGTTCAGCTCCGCGCCGATGCCGGTGGTGCCCTTCACCCAGCACGGCGAAGTGGTGCAGGCGGGCATCGCCGCCGGCGGCATCGGCCGCGGGCTGTCGGAAACCGATATCGGCCGTGCCCTGCTGGCGGGCGCGGAACTGTTCGACCGGCGCCCGTATTCAGGCAGCCGCATCATCCTGCTGGTATCCGACGGCGCGGCACAGATCGACGATGCGATGAGACAGCGCATCCAGCGCGCACTGGAACGCAACCGGGTGGCGGTGTACTGGGTGTTCATCCGGTCGGCGCTCAGCCTTGGACTGAATGCCAACGAAAACGACGGCAATGTGCCGGAAGCCGCCCTGCACCGCTTCCTGCAATCCACCGGTGTGCCTTACCAGGCGTTCGAGGCGGACGACCCGGAAGCGGTGAAGCAGGCCGTCGCCGAAGTGGACCGGCAGCAGAACCTGCCGCTCGATTACGTCGAACGCATCCCGCGTCGGGAGTTGTCGGCCGCCTGCTTCGCACTGGCCATGCTGGCCGGTCTGCTGGCGCTGTTCGTGCGGCTGGCATCGCGCCCCGCGTGGAAGGAGGAATCGTTGTCATGAAACTGCGCAGCCTGTCATCGCTGCTCGCCGCCGGCATCGCACTGAGTGTTGCGGTGGCCGCCTGGGAAGCCTGGCGGCTGAACCAGGCGCGCGAATTCAACCGGCTGGTCGATGCCGGATCGGAGGCCGCTGCGGAACAGGCCTTGCCGGAAGCCGAATTCGCGCGTGCCCAGGCACTGGCCGCGCGCAAGGACTACGACGCGGCGGTGCGCACCTACAAGGAACTGTCGCGCACGGCCGACGCCGCGTTGCGCGAGGCGGTGCTGTACAACCTCGGCAACCTGCACCTGCGCGAAGCATTGCAGTTCGGTCCGGAAAGCATAGGCAAGTCGCTGCCGCTGGCAGAACTGGCCAAGACCAGTTATCGCGAGCTGCTGCGGCTGAATCCGGCGCACTGGGATGCCAAGTACAACCTGGAGCGGGCGCTGCGGCTCGCCCCGGAACGCGAATCGGCGGTCGAGGACGGCCCGCCTCTGCCCAACAACAGCGAACGCGCGGTCACCACGATGAAGGCGTTCACGCTGGGGTTGCCCTGATGCTCCCCTGGTCGGCTCGTCAGCTCCTGTCCCGCCTGCGTGGCCCGCAAGTGCGTCCGCTCGCGATCGCGGTTGCGCTGTTCGCGCTGGCTGCCGTCACACCGCCTATTCCGCTGCCCGGCAAGAGCTATGACCATATGGTGGTGCTCGACATCACGCAGAGCATGAACACCCTGGATTATTCGCTCGACGGCAAACCGGCGGATCGCCTGAGCTACGCCAAGCACAGTCTGGCTGAAGCGCTGCGCAGCCTGCCGTGCGGATCCAGGATAGGCTGGGGCGTGTTCGCCGAATACCGCCTGCTGGCGTTGATGACGCCGGTCGAGGTATGCAGCAACTATCACGAGCTGCTCGCCACGCTCTCCAATATAGATGGCCAGATGTCCTGGGCCGGCGCGAGCGAGGTGTCCAAAGGGCTGTTCTCGTCGATACGCACGCTGAAGGACCTTGAAGGCAAGCCATCGCTGGTGTTCGTCACCGACGGTCACGAAGCGCCGCCGCTGCATCCGAAGATACGTCCGAACTTCGACGGTGAGCCGGGCGTGGTGAAGGGATTGATCGTCGGCACCGGCGGCAGCGCACTGAGCCCGATTCCGAAATTCGACCCTGATGGACGCCCGCTCGGTTTCTGGCGGGCGGACGAAGTGGCACAGACCGATGCGATCAGCCGCGGCCGGGCTGGAAGCAGCGGCGGCAATGAAGCGATGGTGGACGAGAGCGGTCGCCAGGTCGAACAGGGGCGGGCGAGCGGCACGGAACATCTGTCCAGCCTGAAGTCACCACATCTGCGGGATCTCGCGTCGCAGACCGGGCTGCACTATCACACGCTGGTCAGCCCGGAAGCGCTGGCCACGGCACTGACCGATGCCGAATTCGCGCGGACGCAGTCGGTGCCGACCCGGCTCGGCTGGCTGCCCGCCCTGCTCGGACTGCTGTGTTTTGCATGGGCATTTCGCCCGGACCGTTTCATTATGCAGCAATTATTTGCCCACAAATGATGTAACACCCGCCCCTTGATCGGACCACACTGCGTCGTAAACTCAGCATTTTTCGGGAATTTGCCCCTCCGTTAGGGCGAATTGTCTTTTTTTTGTGGGATTCTGTCCCGCTGTTGCGTTTTGCGATGTATAAAGTAATTAGCCGGATCACAAAGGTCATTTATGACCTGCACCCGGTAACCCGGCGCAGGAAGACTTCGCCGGCATGTGCAAGCAACAGAGGAGAGCTCCCCGTGTCCAAGAAAATGAAGCAACTGCCCCTTTGGATCGCCGCCCTGGCCATCCCGGGTACCGCCCTGGCCAACGCCGACCTGGCCAAGCTGATCAAAGACCCGAAGAACTGGGCGATGCAGGCCGGCAACTTCGAAAACCAGCGTTACAGCACCCTGACCCAGATCAACAAGAAGAATGTCAAGGACATGCGTGTGGCGTGGACCTTCTCGACCGGCGTGCTGCGCGGTCACGAAGGCGGCCCGCTGGTGATCGGCAACATGCTCTACGTGCACACCCCGTTCCCCAACAAGGTGTTCGCGATGGATCTGGAAACCCAGAAGATCGTCTGGAAGTACGAGCCGAAGCAGGATCCGTCCGTGATCCCGGTGATGTGCTGCGACACCGTGAATCGCGGCCTGGCCTATGCCGAAGGCAAGATCGTGCTGCAACAGGCCGACACCATGCTCGTCGCGCTCGACGCCAAGACCGGCAAGAAGCTGTGGGAAGCCAAGAACGGTGACCCGAAGATCGGCGAAACCAACACCAACGCTCCGCACATCTTCAAGGACAAGGTGATCACCGGCATTTCCGGTGGCGAGTTCGGCGTGCGCGGCCGCGTGACCGCATTCGACCTGAACACCGGCAAGATGGTGTGGAAGGGCTACTCGACAGGCCCCGACGCCGAAATGCTGATGGATCCGGAAAAGACCATGACCTGGACCAACGGCAAGCTGGCGCCGGTCGGCAAGGATTCCTCGCTGAAGACCTGGCAGGGCGACCAGTGGAAGATCGGCGGCGGCTCGACCTGGGGCTGGTATTCGTACGACCCGCAAGAAAACCTGATGTACTACGGTTCGGGCAACCCCTCGACCTGGAACCCGTCGCAGCGCCCGGGTGACAACAAGTGGTCCATGACCATCTGGGCCCGCGATGTCGATACCGGCAAGGCGCGCTGGGTCTACCAGATGACCCCGCACGACGAGTGGGACTTCGACGGCATCAATGAAATGATCCTCGCCGACATCGACGTCAAGGGCAAGAAGCGCAAGGCGCTGGTCCACTTCGACCGCAACGGCTTTGCCTACACCCTGGACCGCGTGAGCGGAGAACTGCTGGTGGCCGAGAAGTACGACCCGGCGGTGAACTGGGCGACCCATGTCGACATGAACACCGGCCGTCCGCAAGTCGTGGCCAAGTACTCCACCCGCCTGAATGGCGAAGACGTGAATACCAAGGGCATCTGCCCGGCCGCTCTCGGCTCGAAGGACCAGCAACCCGCCGCCTTCAACCCGAAGAACGGTCTGTTCTACGTGCCGACCAACCACGTGTGCATGGACTACGAGCCGTTCCGCGTCGAATACACCGCCGGCCAGCCCTACGTCGGCGCCACGCTGTCGATGTTCCCGGCCCCGGGCAGCCACGGCGGCATGGGCAACTTCATCACCTGGGACGCCGGCAAGGGCAAGATCGTCCAGTCCAAGGCCGAGAAATTCTCGGTGTGGTCAGGCGCCCTGGTCACCGCCGGTGGCATCGCCTGCTACGGTACGCTGGAAGGCTACCTGAAGTGCGTCGATGCCGACGACATCAGCAAGGAACTGTTCAAGTTCAAGACGCCGTCCGGCATCATCGGCAACGTCACGACCTGGGAGTTCAAGGGCAAGCAGTACATCGGCATCCTGTCGGGCATCGGTGGCTGGGCCGGTATCGGTCTGGCAGCCGGTCTGGAAAAGAGCACCGACGGCCTGGGCGCCGTGGGTGGCTACGCCGAACTGGCTCAATACACCGAGCTGGGTGGCGTGATGACCGTGTTCGCACTGCCGTAACACGCGCACAGACGCGTGCCTCGGGGCCATGCGCCCCGGGCACCTGTCGGCCGGACGCCCCGCCTTGCGCGGGGCGTTTTCGTTTACACCCACCCGTACGTGCATCGCGGCCAGAGGCCACTCCCACAAAAGCTCGCCCAAGCACCGAGCGGAGCGGGAGTTGCCCATGATCGCGCCCGACCACGAATGGGGTCGGAGTTGTCCATGAGCACGCCCTGACCGCAACCAGAGCCGGGGGGTCGTAGGAGCGAGCGCAGCTCACGATCCCATCCCCGAATGAAGCCCGCGGCCTGCATAAGCCGCATCGCGGCCAGAGGCCGCTCCCACAAAGGCTCCCCAAAGCAACGAGCGGAGCAGGAGTTGCCCATGACCGCGCCCGAACCACGAATGGGGTCGGAGTTGTCCATGAGCACGCCCTGACCGCAACCAGAGCCGGGGGGTCGTAGGAGCGAGCGCAGCTCGCGACCCCACCCCCGAACGAAGCCCGCGGCCTGCACACGCCGCATCGCGGCCAGAGGCCGCTCCCACAAAAGCTCGCCCAAGCACCGAGCGGAGCGGGAGTCGCCCATGATCGCGCCCGACCACGAATGGGGTCGGAGTTGTCCATGAGCACGCCCTGACCGCAACCAGAGCCGGGGGTCCTAGGAGCGAGCGCAGCTCGCGACCCCACCCCCGAACGAAGCCCGCGGCCAGAGGCCGCTCCCACAAAAGCTCGCCCAAGCAACGAGCGGAGCGGGAGTTGCCCATGACCGCGCCCGAACCACGAATGGGGTCGGAGTTGTCCATGAGCACGCCCTGACCGCGACCAGAGCCGGGGGGTCGTAGGAGCGAGCGCAGCTCGCGATCCCATCCCCGAACGAAGCCGGCGGCCTGCACCCGCCGCATCGTGGCCAGAGGCCGCTCCCACAAAAGCTCGCCCAAGCAACGAGCGGAGCCGGGGGGGCGTGCGGGCTTGCCCGCGATTCAACGGCGAACGAAGCCCTCCGCCTCACCTCGCACCGGTCATCCGGCACGTCCGCAACAGGAATTTGGTCTCCAATTGCAAACCCGACACCTCGCCGGAGGCCTCCGGAAGCGGTCTCAAACTGCTGCATTTTTAGGCAAAAGAGGCTGTTCCGATAGCGAACACACCCCGGTACACAGTGCCCGGAAAACTGTTGCGCACCGCAACAAACAGGATGAATTTCCATGTTGCAGCGCGCCACGCATCGCGGGAAAATATCCCGTGAAACCCTTACCGATAACTAAGGAGCGTATTTTTTCATTACTGTCAAGTTTAAAATTTTAGTACGCACCGGGGAAATCTTCCCGCTGTTCCAAAAACGTGTGCTATATCTTCATTACCTCGACGCCCGGGGTCACTTATGGGCGTTGCAGGGCACGCAGAACCGGACCCCTTGCTCGGGGATGTCCGGTGACATTTTGGTAGCAATGAGGAGGAGCCTATGTCTAGCAAGATGAAGCAACTGCCGCTGTGGATCGCCGCCCTGGCTGTCCCCGGTACCGCACTGGCCAACGCCGACGTCGCCAAGCTGATCAAAGACCCGAAGAACTGGGCGATGCAGGCTGGCAACTTCGAGAACCAGCGTTACAGCAATCTGAACCAGATCAACAAGAGCAACGTCAAGAACATGAAGGTGGCCTGGACCTTCTCGACCGGCGTGCTGCGCGGTCACGAAGGCGGTCCGCTGGTCATCGGCGACACCCTGTTCGTGCACTCCCCCTTCCCCAACAAGGTGTTCGCGATCGATCTGGAAACCCAGAAGATCAAGTGGAAGTACGAGCCGAAGCAGGATCCGTCCGTGATCCCGGTCATGTGCTGCGACACGGTGAATCGCGGCCTGGCCTACGCCGAAGGCAAGATCTTCCTGCAGCAGGCCGACACCATGCTGGTCGCGCTCGATGCCAAGACCGGCAAGAAGCTGTGGGACGTGAAGAACGGCGATCCGAAGGTGGGTGGCACCAACACCAATGCGCCGCACGTGTTCAAGGACAAGGTGATCACCGGTATCTCCGGTGGTGAGTTCGGCATCCGCGGTTATGTCGCTGCCTACGACATCAACACCGGCAAGCAGGTGTGGAAGGGCTACTCGACCGGCCCCGACGCCGAAATGCTGATGGATCCGGAAAAGACCATGACCTGGACCAACGGCAAGATGGCGCCGGTCGGCAAGGATTCCTCGCTGAAGACCTGGCAGGGCGACCAGTGGAAGATCGGCGGCGGCACCACCTGGGGCTGGTACTCGTACGACCCGCAGGAAAACCTGATGTACTACGGTTCGGGCAACCCCTCGACCTGGAACCCGTCGCAACGTCCGGGTGACAACAAGTGGTCCATGACCATCTGGGCCCGCGATGTCGATACCGGCAAGGCCCGCTGGGTCTACCAGATGACCCCGCACGACGAGTGGGACTTCGACGGCATCAATGAAATGATCCTCGCCGACATCGACGTCAAGGGCAAGAAGCGCAAGACCGTGGTCCACTTCGACCGCAACGGTTTCGGCTACACCCTGGACCGTGTGACCGGCGAACTGCTGGTGGCCGAGAAGTACGACCCGGCGGTGAACTGGGCCACTCACGTCGACATGAACACCGGCCGTCCGCAGGTGGTCGCCAAGTACTCCACCCGTCAGAACGGTGAAGACGTGAACACCAAGGGCGTGTGCCCGGCCGCTCTCGGCTCGAAGGACCAGCAACCTGCTGCCTTCAATCCGAAGAATGGCATGTTCTATGTGCCGACCAACCATGTGTGCATGGACTACGAGCCGTTCCGCGTCGAATACACCGCCGGCCAGCCGTACGTCGGCGCCACGCTGTCGATGTTCCCGGCCCCGGGCAGCCACGGCGGCATGGGCAACTTCATCATGTGGGATGCCGGCAAGGGCAAGATCGCTCAGACCAAGCCCGAGAAGTTCTCGGTGTGGTCGGGCGCCCTGGTCACCGCCGGTGGCATCGCCTGCTACGGTACGCTGGAAGGCTACCTGAAGTGCGTCGATGCCGACGACATCAACAAGGAACTGTTCAAGTTCAAGACGCCGTCCGGCATCATCGGCAACGTCACGACCTGGGAGTTCAAGGGCAAGCAGTACATCGGCGTCCTGTCGGGCATCGGTGGCTGGGCCGGTATCGGTCTGGCTGCCGGCCTCGACAAGCCGACCGACGGTCTGGGTGCCGTGGGTGGCTACGCCGAACTGGCTCAATACACCGAGCTGGGTGGCGTGATGACCGTGTTCGCACTGCCTTAATCGGCGGATGCGACACCGGGGATGCTCCGGCATCCCCTGTCAGATCCGGCTGGCACCTTGCGGCGACGCAGGTGCCAGTTTTTTTTGCAGATCCGCACATGCAGCACCGTATGCCGGCGGAGCGCATCCGGCATGGATCCGCGCAAGTCGCCAGAACAAATTCACGGTTTTCTCAAAACAAAATCCCCGCTCCAGATGTCAGACTGTCACCTGTGCACACGGGTGGCATCCCCTGTCGTACAAAAGGCTTCGCTCCGCCGGCTCTTCACGGCCCGGCATCACGACAGCCACACAATGATCGATGAACACCCCAAACGTCCGGAGGAGAAACCACAACATGACCCAACGACTGTCCGCTCTTGCCCTGGCTGTGTGCGCATCGCTGCTCGCACCCGCGATACACGCGCAGGAAACCGGGGACGACAAGGTACTTCGTGTCTGCGCCGACCCGAACAACCTTCCGCTTTCAAACGAAAAGGGCGAAGGCTACGAGAACAAGATCGCCGAACTGCTCGCCAAGGATCTGGGCTACAAGCTGGAGTACGCCTTCTTCCCGCATCGCATGGGTTTCGTGCGCATGACGCTCAAGGCCAAGCACCCTCAGATTCCCGGCAAGTTCCGCTGCGACCTCATCGTCGGTGTGCCGGTGGGTTTCGACCTCGGCGCGACGATCAAGCCCTACTATCGCTCCACCTATGCCGCCGTATTCAAGAAGGGGCGCGGATTCGACGACGTGAAAACACCTGACGACCTG
The DNA here is from genome assembly GCF_000372885.1 of Methyloversatilis thermotolerans. Taxonomy (GTDB): domain Bacteria; phylum Pseudomonadota; class Gammaproteobacteria; order Burkholderiales; family Rhodocyclaceae; genus Methyloversatilis; species Methyloversatilis thermotolerans. Next base: position 3,738,919 of record NZ_KB889967.1, on the reverse strand, counting down.
CTCAAGCTGCCCCCAGAAACGCTGTCCAAGCTTAAATTCGGTGTGTTCTCGCAGACGCCGCCGGTGGACTGGCTGCTGCGCAACAGGCTGTTCGATCAAGCTGTTTCCTACCAGCGCCAGAGCGGTGACCCGGAAGCCTACCCGGGCGAAATCATCGAGAAGGACCTGGAATCGGACAAACTCGACGTGGCCATGGCATGGGGACCGATCGCCGGCTACTTCACCAAGAACTCCAAAGCCCACGATCTGATCGTGGTGCCCTTCCCGCCCGAGAACAACATCAAGTTCGACTACGCCATCACGATGGGCGTGCGGTATGGCGAAAAGGACTGGAAGAACAGGATCGACGAAGCGGTGCAGCGCAATCTGCCTGCCATCCACGACATCCTTAAGTCCTATGGCGTACCGCTGGTGGATGAATCCCAGGCGAGCCATACCGCCGCCGATCGCTGACAGCCCCGGACATGCCGCATCGCCTTGCATCCGGCCTCATCGCTGCCATGCTGAGCAGCGCGGCAGCGGCGCTTGACCAGCGCGACATCGCGGCGCTGATCAGTCTGCGGCCCAGCGTTCTCAAGGTCGAGGCGTCGGACGTACGCGGCAATGTGGGAATAGGAACCGGCGTGGCCGTCGCGCCCGGCGTCATCGCGACGGCCTGCCACTTCACCGCCCACGCGACGTCGGTACGCGTGGTGGTGAATTCCGAGCGCATGCAGGCGCGGCATCAGCGGGCACAGATGGCGCGCGACCTGTGCCTTCTCGACGTGCCGGGGGCAAGCGACGTGAAGCCGGTGCCGCTGCGCGAAGGGCCGCTGCAGACCGGGGAGGAACTGGTGGCACTGGGCTACATCCTCGGTGCCGCTCCGCGCGTGAGCAATGGCATCGTATTGCGCCTGCATGACTTCGATGGCGGGAAGGTGATCCAGAGCACCACGCCGTTTACGTCGGGAGCCAGCGGCGGCGGACTGTTCGATCGCGAGGGACGGCTGGTCGGCCTGATGGCCTTCAGGTTCCGTTCCGGCACCGACAACCAGTTCTCGGTACCGGTGTCATGGATACGCGAAGGCCTGGCCGACACGCCTGAGGGCGACATCGCTCCATTGAAGGGGCAGCCTTTCTGGAGCCGGGCGGGTGACGAACTGCCGGCCTTCCTGCGCTTGCAGCAACTGGAAGCGGAATCGCGCTGGGCCGATCTGGAGACGCTGGCGCGGCAGCGGATCGCGCAGTCGCCCGACGACGCTGCGGCCTGGCACGCGCTGGGTGTGGCCCGAGCGGCCAGCGGCGCGCCCGAAACCGCACTCGACGCCTTTGTACATGCGGACATGCTGGACCAGGGCAACCCGGTCTTCCTCACCGATCTCGCGCTTGCCCAGCTTCGCGCCCGGGACGAGGCCGCCTACCGGACGACGCGCGCGCGCTTGCTGAGGGTGTCGCCCGCCGCGGCGGCGTCACTGGACGCCCGCAGTCACCGATGCGACGTCGAACAGGAGCATCAATGCTGAATTCACACCGACAACGGACGAAGATCCGCTTTCCACGAGGAGTCACCATGAAGTACCGCAATACCTTGTCTGCGCTGATCGCCAGCCTGTTCCTGATCACGGGCGCAGCGCACGCCGAACCCAGCCAGGAAATCACCGAGGCGGAACGCAGCCTTTTCATGACCGATCAGATGTCAGGGCTGAAGGCGCCGATCACCTTGAGCTATTCCTTCAAGCGCAGCGGAAATCAGGAAGTCCCTTTCCAGGACACCGTCGAGGTGCGGATCAGCGAGGACCCGGCGGGCCGCAAGATGGCCACCAGTTGCCTGAGCGGTGCGCGCAAGACCGAAATACCGGAAGTCGATGCAGCGCAGAGCAACCCGGCGCTCATGTGCTTCCTGGAGCGCGACATCCGCGAGATGGAAAGACTGACCGGCGGCAAATCGAACTACTTCCGCAAGCGCATACGGCTCGCGCTCGCCGAAGGTCCGGCGGCAAAGACCATCAGCGTGAACTTCGGCGGCAAGTCGGTGGACGCGAGGGAATATCGCATCACGCCGTACGAAAACGACCCCAACAAGCAGAAATTCCCGAAGTATCTGGGCAAGACCTATGTGTTCGTACTGTCCGATGCGGTACCGGGTGGCCTGTACCGGGTGGACACCATCGTGCCCGATGGCAACGGCGTGTTGATCGAAGAGGATATGGTACTGGCCGGCGTATCGAAGTAAGCGCCGCAGGCTCCGCACGAAGGCGCGCCGGGACGCGGACCGCCGACGCTCAGCGCGGAGCCTGACCGTACAGCAGCTCTATGAAGGCAGGGCCTGGCAGCGGCTTCGAAAACAGATAACCCTGCATCAGTCCGCAGTCGTGGCCCGCCAGGAAGTCCCGCTGCTGCGCGGTCTCCACACCTTCGGCCACCACTCCCAGGTCAAGCGCCCTGGCCAGCGCGAGAATGGCTTCGACGATGGACGCACTGCTCGCGTCGTCGGGCAGATCGCGCACGAAGCTGCGATCGATCTTCAGCAGGTCGATCGGATACTGCTTGAGCGTGGACAGCGACGAATAACCGGTGCCGAAATCGTCGATCGACAGCTTCAGCCCCATCGCCTTCAGCGCTTCGAGGGTGAGCTTGGCCTCCTCGGGCTCCTGCATGATGGCGCTCTCGGTCAGCTCGATATGAAGGTATTGCGGCGGGATACCGGTCGATTCGAGCGCATGGGCAATGGAAGTCAGCAGCGAATCGGAGCGGAAGTTGTGCGCGGACAGATTGACCGCGACCGGTACCGCCGGCACGCCATCGGCGAGCCACTTCGCGATATGCCGGCAGGCGTCGAGCACCACCCATTCGCCGAGCGGACCGATCAGCCCGGTTTCCTCAGCCACGGGAATGAACTGCACGGGGGAAACCATGCCGCGCTCGGGATGCAGCCAGCGCAGCAATGCCTCGGCCGACACGATGCGCCCCGAGGCGGCATCGACCTGCGGCTGATAGTGCAGTTCGAACTGTCCCGATTCGAGCGCACGCGCCAGATCCTGTTCCAGCGACAGCCTCTCCACCGCCTGCAACTGCATGGCCTCGGTAAAGAACTCGTAGGTGTTGCGTCCCCGTTGCTTGGCGGCATACATCGCCATGTCGGCATGTCGCAACAGCGTTTCCGGATCGCCGCCGTTGTCCGGAAAGATGGCGATGCCAACCGATGCGGTCACCACAAGCTCGATATGAGCCACCTGCAGCGGACGGCTCAGTTCGGCGCAGATGCGCGCCGCCACGCGCGCGGCATCGTCCGGCCGCGCCAACTCGGTGAGCAGCACGGTGAATTCATCGCCACCGAGCCGTGCAACGACCTCTTCGTGCGCGCTTTCCTCGCGGGCGATCACATCGGCCGAGCGCAGCGATGAGGTGAGCCGGCTGGCCACCTCGCGCAGAATCTGGTCGCCCAGGGTATGTCCGAAACTGTCGTTGATGCGCTTGAGACGGTCGAGATCCAGGTAGAGCAGCGCGCAACGCTTGCCGGATCGACCGGAGCGGGCAATCGTGTGGTCCAGCATTTCGCGGAACATCTGCCGGTTTGCCAGCCCGGTCAGACTGTCGTGATACGCCAGGAAGCGCATGCGCCGCTCGGCCTGTTCGCGCTCGGTCACATCCTGCGTCACGCCTTCGATGCGCACCACCCGCCCGAACTCGTCTCGCACCGGCAGCGCCTGCTCGTACAGCGTGACCGCATTTCCGTCGCTGCGCTGCACGCGAAAGCTCATCTGGTAGGGCTCGCCCTCCCGCGCGCGCTCCATCGCCTCGCGCAGATGCTGGCGTTCCGGACTCATGACGCGCGACAGCAGGCCGAAGGGCACCGACTGGGCGGACGGACTCACGTCGCCCCACAGTTCCAGGCAGATCGGGCTGCGCTCGCAGCGATCCTCCTCGACATACCAGATCCAGCCGCCCAGGCGCGCCACGCGCTGGGCCACGGCAAGCCGGCGCTCCGACGTTTCCAGGTCGGCCAGGGTGGCCGACGATCGCAAGGCGTACCGCACTCGATAGACGAGCAGCGTCCAGTTCAGCGGCTTGGTGACGAAATCCGTGGCACCGAGCGAATAGGCGCTGTCGATGGAATCGGTGTCGTCCATGCCGGTGAGCATGATGACCGGCACCGATCCACCGCGCGGGTTCTCGCGGATGCGGCGGCATACCTCGAACCCGTCGAGGCCACCGAGACTGACGTCGAGCAGCACCAGCGAAAAAGCATAGTTGTCGAACAGGGCCAGCGCCTGTTCGCCATCCGCCGCCTCCATGACCTCGAAGCCGGCGGCAACCAGCGCCTCGGTCGCCAGCAGGCGCACCATCACGTCATCATCGACCAGCAGTATCAACCGTCCGCTCCCTGAGTCTGCCCGGCATTCTCTGCGTTCGTCTCCGTACGCAGCGCGTCGAGCGCCTCGCAAGTGTGCTGCAGTGCACGCTCCAGTCCAACTTGAAGCACCTCATCGAATTCGCAGCGTCCCTGTCGGGCCGCCAGCTCTATGCGCTTCGCCAGTTCGTATACACGGCGCGCACCGAGCGATCCACTCGCACTCTTCAGACGGTGCGCGGCGGCACCCAGTGCCGCCGCGTCCGACCGCCCGGCGGCCATCTTCATCGCATGAAGCCCGTCCGCAGATTCGCTGCGGAACAACTGCACCATGCGGCCGAGCAGGCCGGATCCCGCCTTGCGGATGCCCGGGACGCTGAAAAGCTGATTGGCGTCAATCAGTGCAATGTCGGCTCCAGACGCCCGCTCCGCACGCTCTGCGGGCGTCGCTGCCGGTACGTCGGCGGCGTGCCGGACATACTTGTCCATCATCTGTCGCAAAGCCCTGAGGGGCAGCGGCTTGGGCAGATAGTCCGTCATGCCCGCCTCGACGCAGCGCTCGCGATCACCGCTGAGCGCATTGGCGGTAAGCGCGATGATGGGCATGGGCGGTCGCCCCTCCAGGCGCTCCATGTCGCGTATGCGCCGGGTCGCCTGATAACCGTCCATCACCGGCATCTGGCAATCCATGAGCAACAGATCGAAGTGCGTATGGTCCAGCAGATCGAGCGCCTGCTGGCCGTTTTCGGCCACACAGACGCGACAGCCCAGCTCTCTCAGCATGTCACAGGAAATTTCCCGGTTTACCGGGTGATCCTCGACCAGCAGTACGCACGGTGCCGGCCCTGCGGCCCCGTCGTCACCGCCCTTTTCCGCAGCGTCCGTCTGCCGCGGCTGCGCGACACGGGCGTTGGCCAGCACGGATTGCAGCTCACCGCGCATGACCGGCTTGTGCAGCGCGAGCGCGCCGCGCTCTCCCGGCTCGGCATCGGCCACATCGAGCAGGTGAAGCACCGGCGGCACCTCCCGGTAGCGCGCGCGCAGATAATCGACCAGAGCCGGGGCGCCGCCCTGTGGCAGACGCTCGGCGCACACCACCGCAGCAAAGGGCAGGCCGCTGAACTGGGCGCGCTCAATGGCAAGCAGCGCACCGGCAACCCCGGTTTCCACCCGCACATCCAGATCCAGCTCGGCCAGCATCGAGGACAGTACCTGGGCGTCCCGGGCATGCGGCTCGATCAGCAGCACGCGCGACATCGCCTCGCGCTCGCGCCGCGCCCGGGCCTGCGCGTCCGCGATCTCAAAAGGCAGCAGGAACCAGAAGCGGGAGCCATACGCGGGCACGCTGCAGAAGCCGATCGCCCCGTGCTGGGCGGTCACCAGTTCGCGCGTGATGGCCAGTCCCAGCCCGGTACCGCCGAAGCGGCGCGTGGTGGAACTGTCCGCCTGCGAGAAAGCATGGAAGACGGATTCGGCGGCGCCTTCCGGAATGCCGGTGCCGGTGTCGATCACGCTCACATGCACGATGGAACAACCGGGCCGCGCTGCGCGGTCGGCATCGGCGACCGACACGTCCATCAGTACCTCGCCATGGGTGGTGAACTTCACCGCATTCGACAGCAGATTGACCAGTATCTGTCGCAGGCGGTGCGGATCGCCGATCAAGGCCACGGGCAGCGCCGGATGAATGCGCAGAGACAGCGCAATGCCCTTGTCGCGCGCCGCATCGGCGAACAGCATGACCACGTCCTCCAGTACCTGGCGCGGATAGAACAGCACGCTCTCGAACGCCAGTTTGCCGGCTTCAATCTTCGAGAAGTCGAGCACGTCGTTGATCACGCGCAGCAGCGATTCGGCCGATCCGGCAATGCCCTGGACGTAGCGTCGCTGCCTGTCGTCCAGCCGGGTGCGTTCCAGCAGGCCCGCCATGCCGATGACGCCATTCATGGGGGTACGGATTTCGTGGCTCATGTTGGCGAGGAAACGGCTCTTCGCCTCGTTCGCGGCTTCTGCCAGCTCCTTCGCCGCGCGCAGCTCGCGAGTGCGCAGATCGACTTCGCTTTCCAGCCGGTCGCGATGCGCCTGCACCTCCATGGTCCGCAGATCGATCTCGCGCAGCATTTCGTTGAACCGGTCGGTGAGCTGCCCGATCTCGTCATTGGCCATGCGCGGCACCGTCACGTCATATCGACGTTCGGTCACCACCCGGCGCGCGGATTCCATGAGCGCATGAACCGGGTCGGTGATCTGCCGCAGCATGCGCGTAGACATGCGGAATGCGATCGTGAAGACGATCAGGGTGACGAAGGCATTGAAAAGAAGGGTGGCCACGGCGCTGGCGAACAACGGCCACAGGTCGACATCGATCACGATGACGCCGATGCGCTGACCGTCTTCGACGACGGGACGGGCCACCCACAGCGACGCGGTGCGCATGCTGCTCACCACCGACAGCGCGGCAATATCCCGGAAGGGCGAGGGTGGAACCACGGAGCCGGGCTGATACGAAGCCAGAATGCCGCCGTCGTTGCGCTGTATCCATGCGCTTCTGACCTGGCCGACGCTCGACAGGGCCGACAAGGTGATCGCGGCCGCGTCCGGATCATTGAACGCGAGCGCGGATGCGCTGTTTGCACTGATGATGCGCGCGGTGGCATCGATCTGATCCACCAGCGCCTGGCGTTCGCCATACAAGCCGGTCAGCGAATACAGCGCAAAATTGAGAATCAGCCCGGCACCGACCGACAGCAGCAGGATGCGGCGCAGCTTCTCGGCCAGCGGCAGATCCGCCGGATCGAACAACATTCTCAGCACGGTCTTCATCGCCCCCGCCCCGACAGATTGCGCGCCAGTTTCAGCAACTGCGAGCTTGCCTTCAGATTGGCCCGCTGCAGGGCAGCATTGTTGATTTCAAACTGAAGCCGATCGCCCACCCGCATCATGGCGATCATTCCGCCGGCTTCCGTGAACCCGTCGATGTCGCTGACGGTGAGTACGCCCTGCACAGGCACCCGGCGCAACACCTCCTCCATCCTGTTCGGCTCCATATCGGACAGCACCACGACATTGCAGGCCGCCACATCGTCCGGAACCGACACGCGGCGCAACTGGAAACTGCGTCCGGACACGGGCCGTCCCTCGAACGACAGCAGCGCACTCGCCATCGCATCGCTCCCCAGCGTGCAGGCAACGACAGGCCCGGTGACGCCGGAAGGCCACTCGACGTACTTGGCGAAGTTGAACACGAACGCCGCCTTGAGCTGTTCCTCGGAAACACCGGCGTCCGCCCTCGATTCCCCGACCACGAGGAGAAGCAGGACGGAACCGAGGCAACGCAGAAAGCCCGCCAGCGTCGTCATGTCAGAAGGACCACACGGCTTTCGCGAATGCGCCGCGCTCTATCAGCACAGCGCTTTCCGGCAAGGTTTCGCTCCGGTACTGCAGGCGTCTGGCGTGCAGCAGATTCTGGCCGGTCAGCGAAAGCTCCAGATCCGGTCTCGCGCGCCAGGCAAGCCGGATGTCCGCATCGGTATACCCTCCGGGTCCCCCCGGTTCCACCTCGCTGACCGCGCGCAGCCACACATCGAACTGCCAGCGCGGCGCGAAATTCCAGAGGGAGCGCAATGACAGCCGATGCCGTGCGTCCCCCGCATAGATGAAGATCGAAGCCAGCGCTTCGCTCGGAAGCGACCGCGTCAGGGCGGTCGCACGCGACCAGGTATAGGCCGCATGCAGCGACCAGTCGGCAGCGACACGGTAATCGGCCGCCAGTTCGAGGCCGTGGGCCCGGCTTTCGTCGATCGATCTGAGTGCGTAGGTGGAGACAGCGGTAGGTTGCGGCAAGGACTGCACCTCGTCGCTCAGCACGATGTACTGGGCCTGATGGCGGTAACGGGTCAGATAGGCAACCGCGTCGAGCGACAACGGGCCGCGGCGAAAACGATAGCCCGCCTCGAGCGAGGTCGCGGTCTCGCTGCGCAACGACTCACCACCTCCGGTGCTGCGCACGATGCGTCCGCCGGCGAAAGCCGGGTCGGAGACCGGCCCGATGGCGACCCGCAGATCGCGCATCGCTCGGGAGGGTTCGCGTGTGGTGCGCGATACCGCCGCCCACAGGCTGTGCCCGCCTTCCGGCGTGTACATGAGCCGCAGCGTGGGCTGCAACTGCGCGCTGTCCTGATTGCCGTCCTCGACACGCAGCCCGATCACCATGTTCAGGCGCTCGGGCGTCAAACTGATGTCATCCTGTATGAATACGCTGGCAAGGGTCGATATCCTGCGCGAAGGAAAAATCTCGCCACCGATGAAATTGACCGATGTGTCGTCCGATGCACGCCGGTAACCCGCGCCCCAGATGAGGTCATGACCGCCGGACACGACCTCGCGGCGCTGGAAGTCGATATCGAGTATCTGCCGGTCGTCGTCGACCGGGCCCGCGGGGTTATCCACGCGGAAGGCGGTATCGGTCAGCGACACCTGCAGTGAATACTCGGCACCCGGGCCGGTCACCGCGCCGTAACGTCCCATCAGATGGTTTTCGCGTGTCTCGATGCGGCCTGTCGTCGGGCGCGCTCCGGACACGAAGCGCGAAAAGTCGAACTCGTTGCCCTGCACGCTCTCGCTCATGCCGCCACTGAGCAGCAGGCGGGCGCCCCCGGCAAGCGCGCCTTCCCAGTTGAAACCGGCCACCGAACCACGGCTGCTGTCGAAGCCATCGCTACCGCCCTCTCGCTCGCCCGCGTCGAGCAGGCGTCGCTTGGCCCAGACGCGGCCGTGCTGGCCCTCGCCGGTGGAAAAACCCTGGCGCGCAGCCAGCCATCCGCGCTGTTCGCTCCCGGCCGCGGCGCTCATCAGGCCACCCTGGGTGTCGGCGGGGCGCCGGGTGATGATGTTGATCACGCCATTCATGGCATTGCTGCCCCACAGCGCCCCCCCCGGGCCGCGCACCACTTCGATGCGCTCGATGTCCTCCAGCATCAGGTCGCGATCGGCCCATACCGTGCCGGAAAAGAGCGGCGTGTAGACGCTGCGACCATCTACCCGCACCTGCAGCTTGTTGGCGAAGCGCCCGTTCGCGCCGCGCAGCGACACCGCCCAGGTGTTCGACGCGATGCGTCCGACCTGCGCGCCGGGCACCATCTGCAGCAGTTCGGGGACGGACGCGGCACCACTGCGCGCGATGTCCTCGCGCGAAATGACGAAGGCTGCCGCCGGCGTGTCGCGCAAGGCCTGTACCTTGCGTGCGGCCGTGCTTACCTCGACCTGCAACAGTTCCTCCAGCTCGAGATCGGCCAGATCCGCGGCAGTTGCAGCGGTAGCCACGCCGAAAGCCGCGACCGAAAAAGACAGCGCTATCCGGATTTTCATTACGTTCCGTTCCGCATCCCCCGCCCGGACGTGCTGTCGTCCCTGGCGCCCCGAGGATGGCGTGAACCCGCTCCCTGTGTTGCACCCCTTCCTGGCGCACGGGTTCACGGTGCACCGCCCAACCTTGCTTTCGGCTTCTGCCGCCCCAACTTGAACGCTAAGGTCCGGACATGGTCTGGAAAGCAGCGCGCACCGTCTTTGCGCCGCGCACTGCGTTACGCTTCACCCTGCGCAGCCGGTGTCAGTCGCCGCCACTCGTGGCACTCTGGACCCGGCACGCTCCGGTGACAGGCCACGATGAACGGCGACCCGGTGCAGCAACGACATCCTGCAGCCACGATATCCAATTGCGAGCGACTTACTGCCATGACGAACAATCCCCTGCTCGACTTCTCCTCATTGCCGCGCTTCGACGCCATACAGCCCGATCACGTGGCGCCGGCGATCGCCGAACTGCTGGGCCGTTACCAGACCTTGATCGACGAACTGACCGCTCGGCCCGACACGCCGACCTGGGACGGTTTTGCCGCCCCGATCACCGACATGGGCGAACAGCTCGGCCGCGCCTGGGGCATCGTGGGCCATCTGCACAGCGTGAACGACGTACCGGCCTGGCGCGATGCCTACAACGCCACGCTGCCCGACATCACGCGCTTCTACAGCACGCTGGGCCAGAATCTGGCGCTGTTCGCCAAATACAAGGCACTGCGCGATTCAACCGAATACGGCCGCCTGTCCGCCGCGCGTCAGCGCATTCTGGACAATGAGGTACGGGATTTCCGCCTGTCCGGTGCCGAACTGCCGGAAGACCGCAAGCCGCGTTTCAAGGAAATCCAGGAAGAACTGGCCGCGCTGTCGACCAAGTTCTCGGAAAACCTGCTCGATGCGACCAATGCGTTCGCCGAGTACGTGACCGACGCATCGCTGCTGGCCGGACTGCCGGAGGACAGCATCGAAGCCGCGCGCGAGGCAGCGCAGCGCGACGACCGCGATGGCTGGAAGTTCACGCTGCACATGCCGTCCTATCTGCCGGTCATGCAGTACGCCGACAGTCGCGCGCTGCGCGAGCGCATGTATCGCGCCTACGCCACCCGTGCATCGGAGTTCGGCGAGCCGGCACGCGACAATTCCCCGCTGATAGACCGCATCCTGGCGCTGCGCGCCGAGGAATCGAGGATGCTCGGCTTCGCAAGCTTCGCCGAACTGTCCATGGTGCCCAAGATGGCGGACTCACCGGACCAGGTGATGGACTTCCTGCGCGATCTGGCGCGCCGTGCCCGGCCGCACGCCCAGCGCGACCTGGACGAATTGCGCGCCTTCGCCCGCAACGAATTCGGCCTGGATGACCTGCAGCCGTGGGACATGGCCTGGGTGTCGGAGAAGCTGCGCGTGCAGCGCTATGCCTTCTCGGAACAGGAAGTGAAGCAGTACTTCCCGGAACACAAGGTGCTCGAAGGCCTGTTCCGCGTGGTGGAGGGCCTGTATGGCGTGTCGATCAAGCCGGACAGCGCGCCGGTCTGGCATCCGGATGTGCGCTTCTTCCGCATCGAGCGCGACGGCGAGCGGGGCCGCGAACTGGTCGGCCAGTTCTACCTCGATCTGTATGCCCGCGACACCAAACGCGGCGGCGCCTGGATGGACGAGGCGATCACGCGCCGCAGCGTGGCGGGCGGAGTGCAGACGCCGGTCGCCTATCTGAACTGCAACTTCCCATCGCCGGTCGGTGGCAAGCCGGCCACCTTCACGCACGACGACGTGATCACGCTGTTCCACGAAACCGGCCACGGCCTGCACCATCTGCTTACCCGGGTCGACGACCTGCCGGTGTCCGGCATCCATGGCGTGGAATGGGACGCGGTAGAACTGCCCAGCCAGTTCATGGAGAACTTCTGCTGGGAATGGGACGTGCTGTCCGGCATGACCGCCCACATCGATACCGGCGCGGCGCTGCCGCGCGCGCTGTACGACAAGATGATCGCCGCCAGGAACTTCCAGAGCGGCATGCAGACCCTGCGCCAGATCGAATTCGCGCTGTTCGATCTGCGCCTGCATCACGACTTCTCGCCCGGCCAGGGCAAGAGCATGCTGCAGATGCTGGAAGAAGTGCGCGACGAAGTGGCGGTGGTGCGCCCGCCGGCCTGGAACCGTTTCCCGCACAGCTTCAGCCACATCTTCGCGGGCGGGTATGCCGCAGGCTATTACAGCTACAAATGGGCGGAAGTGTTGTCGGCCGATGCCTTCGAGGCGTTCGAGGAGGCGCGCGGCATTGCCGGCACCGTGCTCGACACCGCGACCGGCCGCCGCTTCTGGGACGAAATCCTGGCCGTGGGCGGCTCGCGCCCGGCGCTCGAATCGTTCAAGGCCTTCCGCGGCCGCGAACCGCGGCCGGACGCGCTGCTGCGCCACAGCGGCATGGTGGAAACCGCCTGAGGACCATCGCATGAAGCTGTGCTCCCTGTTCTGTCTCGTACTTGGCGCTGCACTGTGCGCGGGCACTGCGCATGCCCAGACCTACAAATGGACCGATGCGCAGGGTCGTACGCACTACAGCGACATTCCACCGCCGCCCGATGTGAAGAAGGTGACCGAGAAGAAGCTGCAGCCGAGCGTGGTCGAACAGGGCGCCAGCTACGCCGAACGCGAAGCGATGAAAAAGGCGCCGGTCACCGTGTGGCTGGCGAACGAATGCGACTCGCTGTGCGAATCGGCGCTCGCCCTGCTCAGGGCGCGCGGCATCGCCTACAGCGAGGAGCGCATCACCAGCGAGGAACAGAAGGCCGCGCTGTCGTCGCGCTTCAAGGTGAAGGAAGCGAGGGTGCCCGCCATCGCGGCGGGTGCCGACCAGCTCATGGGCTTCAGTCCGGATGCCTGGAACCGGCTGCTCGACCGCGCCGGCTACCCGGCCAAGGGCACGGCCAAGCCGCGCCCGCCGTCGGCGCCACCCGCAGCGGACGGTCCGGCGGCAACCGGCAAGGACGAGACTACCGACGCAGAGCCATGATTCCGCCACGCCTCACCGGTAGCGGGCTGTTCAGTCGCCGCCCCGGATGGGACAATCGCCGCGCCCCCGAACCCGACCGGCGACGCGCCGGCGCATGCACAATGACGCGATGAAGATTGCCTGCTGGAACGTCAATTCCCTGAAAGTCCGCCTGCCCCATCTCACCGACTGGCTGGCCGCCGAACAGCCGGACGTGGTGTGCCTGCAGGAAACCAAGACCGAGGACGCGAACTACCCGCGTGCGGAACTCGAAGCCGCCGGCTATCACAGCGCAATCAGCGGCCAGAAGACCTATAACGGTGTGGCCATCCTGTCGAAGTCGCCCGCCAGCGATGTGCAGATCGGCATTCCCGGCTTCGACGACGAACAGAAGCGCGTCATCGCCGCCACCGTCGACGGCCTGCGCATCGTGTGCACCTATTTCCCGAACGGCCAGGCGGTGGGTTCGGACAAGTTCGACTACAAGATGCGCTGGCTCGCCGCGCTGACTGGCTGGCTGCGCGACGAACTTGCCCGTCATCCGCAGCTCGCGCTGCTGGGCGACTACAACATTGCGCCGGAGGACCGCGACGCGCATCCGGACTGGAAGGACGACATCCATGTGTCGCCGCAGGAGCGCGCCGCCTTCGCCGGCCTGATCGCGCTGGGTCTGAGCGATGCGTTCCGGCTGTTCGACCAGCCGGAAAAGACCTGGTCCTGGTGGGACTACCGCGCCGGCGCCTTCCGCCGCAACTTCGGCCTGCGCATCGACCACATCCTGCTGTCGGCGTCACTGGCCGCGCGCTGCACCGCCTGCACGGTGGACAAGGCACCGCGCAAGCTCGAGCGGCCGTCGGACCACGCACCGGTCATCGCGACGCTGTCATGAACACCACCACCGACACGCTCACCACGCTGTACCCGCTGCTGTCGGACCTGTCGGAAGCCGCGCGCGAACGCATCGAGAAAGAAGCCCGCCTGATGGAACTGCCGGCGGGCACGCTCATCTTCGACGAACACCAGCCCTGCGTCGGCTTCCCCTTCGTGCTCGACGGCCAGGTGAAGGTGGCCAAGTCGTCGGCCAATGGCCGCGAACTGCCGCTGTACCGGGTGCACACCGGCGAAACCTGTGTCATATCCAGCGCCTGCCTGCTCGGACAGAGCGACTACAACGCGCACGCAGTGGCCGAAACCGCGGTGAGACTGCTGGTCGTGCCGTCCTGGCTGTTCGACGAACTGATGGCCGAACCCGCCTTCCGCCGCTTCGTATTCGGCCTGTTCGCCGACCGCGTGGCCGACCTGATGCAACTGGTCGAAGCCATCGCCTTCCAGCGCCTGGACCAGCGCCTCGCCGCACTGCTGCTCGGTCACGGCAAGACGCTGCACACCACCCACCAGCAACTGGCCGACGAACTGGGCAGCGTGCGCGAAATCGTGAGCCGGCTGCTGAAGAACTTCGCCGAACAGGGACTGGTGGCACTGGGCAGAAACCAGATCGACATCCTCGATCCGGCGGGGCTGAGGGCGCTGGCGATGGACAGGAAGTAAGTGCCGCCATCCTACTCATTCAACAGCTAATGCGTTAGCGGCTATCGAACCGGGCGTCCTCGGGCAGCCCGGTCTTGAAGCGCATCAATAGGCCGATTTCCAGCAGCTTCATTGCGGCCGGACCAGACAGCCGGAACGGGAAGGTCTGCAGCATGACGACAATCGACTCGTATGCGAGCCCGTACTCGCCTGAATCCTCGATCCACTCGCGAAGCTACGTCAGCTGATCGGCAAAACTCTGAAGGTCAGCCGGAAAGGTTCTACCTACGACAGTTTGGGGACTTAACTCAGAGAGGATGGAAACGAGGTTACTTTCGATTAACTGCTGGTCGGCGTTCATCAGGAATCTTCAGATAGGCGATGAACAAACTCACCTAAGCGAAGCCGAAACTCCCCGCTCAATTCAGGATCAAGCACATCCTCCAACTTCGCCATGTCGTTGACGAAGTCGAGCGTCACCTCGAAGCGATTGAATTCGAATCTGCACCGGTCCCTCTGTTTGAGACCACTGTGCTCATCCACTGCGTCAAGAATCAACTTCCGAACATGTGGAGTTGCCTCCTCGCTCAAGAACTTCAAAAGCAGATCGGACATTTGAGCCACCTATTCGTTCAGAATGGAAACGCGGTTTGAATCACCCCGTGACGTATGTGGACGCGGATTCTGGAGGCGGGTTTACCCGCGATATTCGTCCCAATGATCCGATTGAGGTCGTACTCAACGGTGTATGCCCCTTTGCCCTCATCGATCACCGTCCCCGAGCGTAAAGCCGAATCAACATATCTACTGATGTCCATCATCCGCGTGCCATCGGCGAATCTACTGACATTCGAAAATCCTGAGTCAGGACCATGCCGATACATGATGTGCTCTATGCCTGTCATGAGTCCACCATGCCGATAAGTACTCGCGCCCCATCTAGCCTCGATTTTACGTGGCCCTGGGAGAAGGAGCGTTTGGGGCTCGGCAGCATCTGCAACGCGCCCGTCCCCAAATCGCAACAACTTCTGCCCACCAACCTCGACCACCTGCGCGACGAACTGCCCTGCCTTGGTGGTGAGTACGGCGCCGACTACAAGATCCTCGGGGCCCGGTAGCAAAAGTGATGCGCCTGCTGCCCCGAGCACGACTATCTTGTCCGTGTTCTGGGCAGTGATTGCGCTGACGTACTGGCTGCTGCCCGCACTGGAGAACAGGTAGGACTCGGGGTCCGGTGCGTGGATCTGCCGCACGACTTCCTGCCGCAGCGTGCGCGCCATGAGCTGGTCGTAGAGCTGGAGGTTGTGGGCAATGGCGGCGGCGTTCTGCTGGTCGCTCAGCCAGGGGTTTTCCGGGTCGCGATGGTCGGCGTACTGGGCGCCCATGCCCCAGGGCATGGCCTCGTTCATGAGGCTGTAATAGGTCGTGCAGTAGCCGGTGGCGTCGCACGTCGCGCGTGCATCGGCCAGGTCTTGCTTGTTCGCCTGCGACAGGGCTTCAAAATCGGCATCGACCGAGCGTTCGCAGGCCACGTCACCGCTGCAGGCCGTTTTCGCCTTCGCATAGCGTTCCTGCTCGGGATGCTTGAGGAAGTTGTACAGCGTGACGTTCTGCGCCGCGAGGCCACCGGCCAGAGGATCGCCGCCCGCCGCGCCGGCGGCGGTGGCGCCGGTGATGAGTGACAGAGCGGTCAGCAGGGCGTCGCCGCGCTGGGTGCCGCTCAGCGACAGCGCCCGATCCAGTGGCGTCTCGACCATGACGGCAGTCATTGCGCCGATGGCACCGGACATCGGGTCGCCGCCGCGCGCGGCTTCGGCCAGTGCCCCGAGCGCGCCATGCGCAAGCAGATGGCCTACGCTGCCTGCTTCACCGAACACGCCATCGCCGATGCGACCGGCGCCATGGGCACTGGCCTGGCTCAGGACGGAATCGAACAGCGCCGTTTCAAAGCTGCTGCCAGTCACTTCGCCGATCAGCCCGGCGGTGAGCGCACGGGCCGAGCCTATGGCCCACGGATCATTGAACACCGAGCCGGTCCATTGCGCCGCGCCGGCACTCAGCCCGCCGCCGAGGCCGCGATTGAGTACTGCGGAGAAATCGAGGCTGCCTGTGGCGACCAACTGGCCGGCACCGGAAGCGATGCCCTGCGTGATGAAGGCCGATGCGACGGAGTTGCCCAGGCCGGCGGCACCGGTCGTCGACGCGGCGGCAAAGGTGGAACCGGGCGAGGCCAGCCCGCCGATGAAGCTGGACACATCGGCACCGATGAAGGAGGCCACCAGGAAGGAGGTGGCCAGCCCCATCACGTCACCGAAGCCGAAGTCCTTCTTGAAGCGGACCTTGAGGTCGTCGCGCGCGACTTCGCGGATGAAGCGGTCACCCAGTTCGTCCACCAGCGCCTGCTCGAAGGCGGCCGAGAGCCGCGCCCCCTGCTCCATTGTCTGGCCGCTGACGCGGAATTCGCCGGACAGCGATTCGATGCGATCGACATCGATGGCCCAGTGCGCCGCCTGCATGAAGCCGCCCGGCTGTACCTGGCTGCCTTCGATGACGAGCGTGCCGCCATCGACCTTGAATTCCTCGTGGTAGTAGGCCGACCGCTTGCGGTTGAGCAGTTCGCGCGCGGATACCGACAGCGCACCTTCACTGATCACGAAGCCGGTGTTGTCCACCACGTCGGCGACCAGTGCGATGGCGTCGTCGGCAGCGAGAAGGCCGCCCGGGATGATGGCGAGCTGTTCGCGCCACGACGCCGGCAGGTAGAGCCAGGGCCGCAGAGCGCCCTGCTGCTCGACGTACCAGAGCAGGGGTACGTCGATTGCGGCGCGCTGGTCGGCGCTCAGCGACTGGCCGACGGCGACACCGTGCTGCAGCGCGAAGGCAAAGCCATTGGCCGCCAGTTGCTCGCGTTGCCGGGCATCGGGCGATTGACCGGTCAGCGGGTCCCAGCCCAGGCCGGGCAGTATCCAGGCGCGCTGCGTGGTATCCAGCAGCGCATTGCGGATGGCCACCAGTTCCTGCGCCGGCGTCAGCGCGAATGGCGCGCTGCTGGCGAGTTCATCCGGCAGCAGGCGCATCAGGGTGAGCGGGTCGTACTGACCCGATGCCACGCCGGTACCGCCATAGGTGCCGTGAGCGGCGACATCGATGTCGGCCGGCGGCAGCGCGAGCGCCGCCGTGCGATGGTAGTAGTCGGCGACGACATCGAAGCCGTTGCGGATATCCTGCGCGCGCACGACGATTTCGCCCGCATGCAGGGTACCGGTATTGACGAAGCGCGAGCCGGCGAAGCCGTCGTTCAACTGCCGCTGCAGCGCCGCGATCGGGTCGGCCGGTCCGTCGCTGGCAGCCCCCGTCCCGGCGCTGTCGTTCCCGCCCGAAGGCGGCACACCGCCACCGTCCGAGTCGAAGCGCCCGGCCGCCTGGATGATGCCTGGCAGCACACCCAGTTCGACCTCTCCGCTCGCGGTGCGGCGCCAGTCTATCGGCGTCGCGCAGGGCTCGCCCGGGGTTCCGCCGCAGCCCTCGCCGCCGTCGGTCTGGGCATCGCGGTCTATCAGCCAGTACTCGGCCTGCCAGGTCGCGCCATAGCGCCTGTCCTCGTTCACGGTGTCGGGCGACTGCAGCGCGATATCGCCACCGGCCAGCATGCGGGCACCCCGATTCACGATGCGGTTCGCCTGGATCTGCAGATCGCGGCCGGCAGCCAGGGTAGCCGGCAGGCCGGCGCTTTCCATCACCACGCTGCACCGACCGTCGTACTCGGTGCGGCAGCCCGGGTAATACGGGTAGTCGACGGTGAAGCGCGCACTGCTCACCGGCGTTTCATTCGATACCGCAGCCGCCTCGATGCCGATGTCACGCCCCGATTCCATCACTGAGTGGTTGCTGAAGCGCCCGCTCATCAGTACCCGCATGTCGCGCCCGGCGACCAGTACATCGTGGTTGGCGTAGGCGTACTGGCTCCCGCGCTGGCCAGGAAGCGCCGAGCTTTCGAGGTAGGCGGCCAGCGTCGGTCGGTCGAGAAAGAGCTCGAACGACTCGAACAGCCGGAGATCGCGCCCGGCTGCGAAGGTGCGCGGCCCGTCCGTTGTGGCCGGGGCATCGGATGGCGCGGAAATGAACAGGTCCCGACCCGCCCGGACCTCGCCGGCACCGCGCGAGTCCGGTCGCGTGTCCAGCCACAGGAAAACATCGCCCGCCGCGTATATCCGGCCGCTGTTGTCGCGCAACTGGATGAACAGGCTGTCGTCGGAGCGTATCTGTCCGCGATTGTCGGTGCTGCCGAAATACGCCGGCAGCCCCGGTCCCATCATCGGCGTCGCGGCCGGCCCGGCATCCGCGGCTGCCGGCGGATCATCGATGAGGGCGGTCAGATCCATGCTGCCGCCGGAACGGATGGAACCGGCGTTGTCCAGCAGACCGACCCCGCCCGTCCTGAGCCGGCCGGCGGCATCGATCTGCCCGGCGTTGTGCATCGCCGCCCAGCGGTCCCGGTTGTCGGCGAGGAAGGCCAGGGTCATGTCGCGACCGCTGCGCAACGCTGCTTGCTCGCCAACATCGGCCAGTGAAGTCAGCATGCCGAGGTCGCGCGCCGCACTGGCCTCCGCTGCGAGTCGCACGCCTACCGTGCCGAGGGCATACAGCGACAGGTCTTGCCCCGCCTGCACCGGGGCTTCGACCAGCACGCCCTGGCGCGATGCCAGAAGGATGTCGCTCACAGCCTGCAGTGGCGCCGCCGTGCGCACGCCCAGATGGGGTCCGTGCGCCACCATGCGTATGCTGTCGGCGCGCACCGTCTGCCCGATGTCGATCTGATAGACGTACTCGTCGCGAGCGCCGATGGAGTGATCGCCGATCAGGCTGTCGGCATGCACAAGGCCGTAGCCGGCATTGACACGCAGAGCGCCGGCAAGCTCGATGCGACCTTGCGTGCGGACCTGTCCGGCAATCATGTCCAGACGCTCGGCCAGCGCGCTCAGGCCCGACCGGCCGACTTCGATGCGGCCGCCCTCGACACGGAAGTGGAGCTGCCCGTCCAGCCAGTCCGGCCGCCCGGTGGTGAGCTGAACATGCGAAGTGCCGATGAAGCCGCAGCCATCGCAGGTGATGCCATTCGGATTGGCGATGACCAGGCGCGCCGGCGTACCGGCCACCTCCATCGGCCCGAGCAGGGAGGACGGATCGTTGCCGGTGATCTCGTTGATGATGATGCGGGCAGCCTGGCCCTGCAGCCGCGCATTGGCGGCCAGATCGCCGGCGAGTGCACTGCGCGCTGCGGTCGCGGCGTTGTTGAACACCACGCCGCGCGCCTCGACATTGAAGCGCGTCCAGCCGTTGTGTGACACGCCGGCCGCCGAAGGACGCGCGATCTGCACGACGTCCACATCGTTCTGGCGCAGCAGTTCGGCGCGTTGCCCGGCGCCGGCGGAAGCGTCCGGAACCAGGGCCGGGCCGGCGGCGGATGCCGGTATCTGCGCCACGGCCAGCACCCAGGCAAGCACGCGCCGGGTCGCCCGGCTGATCGACGCCGGGCGTGATCGAGTGTGCGGCCCGGCGCTCATTCGCCCGCACTCCGCAGTTCCATTGCCAGCGCTCGGGCACGCGCACGGAGCGACTCGCGGATGTAGAGGTCGCGCAGCAGCTGCGCCACGTCCTCGAACAACGGAACCCGCGTGTCACGGACCTCATCCAGGCGGACGATGATGAGCGCGTCGCCGATGTCCAGCGGCGCGCTCACCTGCCCCGGGTGCATGCCCGGCAGCGCACGCGCAACCGGCAGCGGCAGGCCGGCGGTCCGGCCCTGTGCTGCCGGCAGCGGAAAGCTGAACCACCCCAGCTCTCCCCCGCGCGAAGCCGATGGCGCACGCGAAAGGATGCGCGCCAGCGTGGCGAAGTCCTCACCCGAGCTCAGGCGTCGATGGGCCATGTGCGCCGCTTCCGCATCCGGAGTGAGCAGCATGCTGAGGCGATACTCGTGCGGCCCCATCTGCGCGACGAGGTCCTGATATCGCGCGCGCAGTGCCTGCTCGGTCGGCTCGTCGGGCTTCAGTCGCGATTCCAGCCAGCGCTCGATCGCGGCGTCAGCCTGCACGTCCGCGGACGCGCGTGCCTCCGCCGCGGCGAAGCCCTCGGCGGAGGCGCGATGCAGCAGTACCGCCCTCGCCTTCTGCCGCGCGTCCGCGACGCCAGCTTCGGCCGGCGTCTGTGCCTGTGTGCAGGACAGTCCCAGGTAGAGCACCGCGATGAGGATATGGATTGGATGACGCATGCCGGAACCTCATATCGAGTAGGCGAACATGAAATGGACCGTCCAGCGATCGCGGGGAAACCGGGACGGCTCTGCCAGCGGCGTGCTGAGCACCGCCTCCCACACCGCGCCACCGGCCTGTCCGCGCATGCCGGCGCCGAAGCTGGACAGAAAATCCGCGCGGTTTCCGACCGCGCGGGCGCGCCCTGCGTCGAGGTGGAGGAACGCACGGAGTGCCGCCTCCAGCGGCCCCTGCCATGCCGGCAGACGCAGTTCCGTCCTCACGTTGTAACCACGGTCTCCGGCCAGCAGGGCCTCGTCGAAACCGCGCACCGAATGCATGCCGCCCAGCACGATCTGTTCGGCTGCGGGCAGCGCCACCTCGGCATGCTGTGCATGCAGACGCAGGTCCAGATCGACCCCGCCTCCGCTCAGCGGCAGCGCACAGGCAACGGTCATTGCAAGCTTGCGAAACTGGTTGTGCACGAAGGTGTCGGGAGTGCCTTTTGCATCGTCGTCCGCGCCGAAACCACGAAGGCCGAGCGACAGCGCCGGCTCGATCAGGAACTGTCCGTCACCCCATGCGCCGCTGCGGGTCCAGGCAAGTCGCAGAACGCTGGTGCGGCGCGTTCTCAACGCAAGGTCCTCCAGCGAGCGGGCGATGCGGCTACGCGTGATCGACAGGTCGAAGGCATCGCGCAGCCGGTCGTTCAGGCCGATCACCCGGTTCCAGCCGAAAACCGCCGTGCGCACCGACGTATCGAGCGCCAGTCCGAGTACATCGACGTCGGAATGCGAGGCTGCGTACGTGGCGCTCCAGGTGGAATAGCCGGAGGGCAGCGCGAACGACGCGATGGTGGCCTCGGAGCCGGCGCTGTGCACCCGGGCGAACTGCATGTCCTCGAACAGGCCGAACAGGTCGCTCGCGTGCAGGCCTGCACGCAGTCGGCTGCGGCCGGTTGCCGCATTGCCGAGATTGTCCACGCCCGCTGACGCGCCGACCGAGGCGGCGCCCGACACATCGATGTCGAGCACGCTGTCTCCCGGGCGGGCACCGGGCAGTATCTGCACACTGGCCTGGCGGGTACGCAGGCGATTGATCTGCTGCACCCCCTGTTCCAGCGCCATCTGATCGAGCACATCGCCTTCCCTGACCGGAAAGGCGCGCCCCAGGGCACGCCGGTCGGCGGATTCGGAACGGATTGCCGCAACGCGCCCCGGCACGACGGCAATCTCGATCACCTGCCGCTCCGGATCGACGGTACGCACATGGGCATGCGAGGTGACCAGGCCACGCAACACCAGCGCTGCATCGATGCGACGCAACAGCAGTGACAGCCTCGCCATGCCCAGGTCGATTTCGCGATACGGCGCGAGCAGCGCGCGCATGTCCGCTTCGTCGAGCAAACCGGCGTCATCCAGCACGATGCGGTAGCCGCGCAATACCTCCCCGCTCTCGCTCACCGACGCCGGCGGCACATCCAGAGCCGGTTCGGCTGCGACCGGCGGGACAGGGCTTTCGCGCCGCATGAGTTGCCGCTCGCGCTGCAGTTGCTGCTCGTCGAGCAGACGGTCGGCGGGCTCGCGCGCCGCCGCCGGCGCGATGACGGCCAGTCCGGAAAGCACCAGGGCGAGGGAGCGATGCACGATGAGGTCATCCGCCGCAAAAACCCCGAAACTATTCTTTTGTCATGAACAGATCAAGAGGGGTGGCCGCCCGCAGCGTGTGTAACCTCGGTCACAGACCCCGCGGCGCGCCTTGCGGATGATGATTGCCGTCATCATCCAGCAAGCGAGGGCATCATCATGAAATCCAATGTGGGCGGCATCGACAAGATTCTGCGCATCGTCGTCGGCATCGCGCTGATCGCGCTGGCCGCCATGGGCACCATAGGCGTGTGGGGATATATCGGCGTGGTGCCGCTGCTGACCGGGCTGTTCAATTTCTGCCCGGTCTATCCGCTGCTCGGCATCAATACCTGCGGCGTACGCAAGGACGCCTGAACCGTCCCGCCCTGGCGGCGGGTCGTTCAGCCGCGCGACGCGGCGCGATCGGCGCAGTGGTTGGCGATGCGCACGTAGTCGGCGACTTCGAGGGTTTCGCCGCGGCGTGCCGGGTCGATGCCCAGCGCGTCCCAGTCGGCGGCGTCGAGGTATGCGCGCAAGGTGTTGCGCAGCGTCTTGCGGCGCTGACCGAAGGCGGCCTTGACGATGGCGGACATGAGCAGCGGATCGCGCGCGCCGAGCTGTTCGAGCGGGCGCGGACGCAGATGCACGATGGCCGACATCACCTTGGGTGCGGGCCTGAAGGCGCCGGGCGGCACGTCGAACAGGTGGGCGCATTCGAAGCGGTACTGCAGCATGACCGACAGCCGGCCATACTCGTCGCTGTCCGGTGCGGCGACGATGCGGTCCACCACTTCCTTCTGCAGCATGAAAGTCATGTCGCGGATGCGCTCGGCGTGCTCCGCGAGATGAAAAAGCAGCGGGCTGGAAATGTTGTACGGCAGATTGCCGATCACGCGCAGATCCGGCCCCAGCGCAGCAAAGTCGAACTTCAGCGCGTCGGTTTCGTGAATCTCCAGCCTGGACGCCAGATCGCCCTCGCGCAGCCGCGCGGCAAGGTCGCGGTCGATCTCGACCACGTGCATGCGCGCCAGCCCTTCGCTGACCGGCCGCGTCATCGCCCCCAGACCGGGACCGATTTCGACGATGACCTGATCCGGCTTCGGATCGATGGCCGCCACGATCTTGCGGATGATGTTGCCATCGACCAGGAAGTTCTGGCCGAAGCGCTTGCGCGCGCGATGACCGTCCATCACCGGATATCCATCAGTGCGTCGCCATCGCGATGGCCGCCTCGACCGCCTCTACCAGACTGCCGGCGTCGGCACGACCGGTGCCGGCAAGGTCCAGCGCGGTGCCGTGATCGACCGAGGTGCGGATGATGGGCAGCCCCAGCGTGATATTGATGCCATGGCCAAAGGTGGCGTACTTGAGCACCGGCAGTCCCTGGTCGTGGAACATGGCCAGCACCGCGTCCGCGCCGGCAAGATGGCGCGGCACGAACAGCGTGTCCGCCGGCAGCGGGCCTTCGAGCTGCATGCCCTCGCCGCGCAGTGCGTCGAGCACCGGCGCGATCACGTCGATTTCTTCGCGCCCCATATGCCCGCCTTCACCGGCGTGCGGATTGAGGCCGGCGACGACGATGCGTGGCTGGTCAATGCCGAAGCGCCGCTGCAGATCATGGTGAAGGATGCGCAGCGTGGCGGTCAGCGACTCACGCGTAATGGCCGGGGGCACGGCGGCCAGCGGCAGATGGGTGGTCGCCAGCGCAACGCGCAGCCAGGGTCCGTCACCGGCGGCACCGGTGCGCCCTGCCAGCATCATCACCACCTGCGGCGTGCCGGTGGTATCGGCAAGATATTCGGTATGGCCGGTGAAAGGAATGCCTGCGTCGTTGATCACGCCCTTGTGCAGCGGCGCGGTGACCATGGCGGCGAATTCGCCAGCGAGGCAGCCGTCGCGCGCGCGGTCGAGCAGCGACAGGACGTAAGGCGCATTGAGCGGATCCAGGCGTCCGGCGATCGCCGATCGGGCAAGCGGGACATGCAGCACATCGAGCGTACCGCACTCGGCCGGCTGCCCGGCGCGATACTCGCGCACCCGGAGCGGCACACCCACGCTGCGCGCCCGCTCGGCAATCAGTGCGGCGTCGCCGAGCACCACGATGCGTGCGGCAAACTGCCGCGCGGCAAGTGCCGCACACAACTCAGGTCCGATGCCCGCCGGCTCGCCGCTGGTCAGCGCGATGCAGGGCTGCTTCACCTGTCCTCGGCCACGCGCAGTTCGACATAGGCGCGATCGCGCAACTGGCGGACCCAGTCCTGATAGACCTCCTCCGCCTTGCGTTCGCGCAGCGCCAGTCGCGCGGCAGCGCGCTGCCGCTCCATCGACACATCCTCCACCCGGCGTTCCACCACCTGGATGAGGTGCCAGCCAAAAGGCGTCTGTACCGGATCGCTCACCTTGCCCGGCTGCAGGGCATTCATCGCTCGTTCGAACTCGGGCACCGTATCGCCGGGATAGAGCCAGCCGAGGTCACCGCCTTTGGCGGCCGACAGGTCCTGGGAATTCGAGCGCGCCAGCTCGGCAAAATCGGCGCCATTGTCCAGACGTTCCTTGATCGAGGTCAGTCGTCGGCGAGCCTCGGCATCGTTCAGCACCTCCGAGGTCTTGATCAGGATGTGCCGCGCATGCGTCTGACTGACGCGGGCATCGTCGGCACCGGTTCCGCCGCGCTTGTCGACCAGCTTCACGATGTGGAAACCGGCGGGGCTGCGCAGGATGTCGCTGACCTCGCCGGGCTTCATCGAAGGCATCAGATCGGCGAAGAGCTGGGGCATGCGATCGAGCGGACGCCATCCGAGGCTGCCACCGGACAGCGCGTCCTGGGCGTCCGAGTAGGACGCTGCGACACGCGCGAAATCGTCGCCGCGCCTGAGCTGTTCGAGCGCTGCATCGGCACGCGCCTTCAGCCGCAGCAGCACATCCGGCCCGGCGCCTTCCGGCACCCGCAGCAGGATGTGCGACACATTGTATTCCTCACGCTGTTCCGCCTTGCGCTCCGGATTGGCGATGTAGTGGTCGATCTCGCCTTCGGTCACCACCACCCGGCTGTCCACTTCGCGGTCGCGCAGGCGGGTCAGGATGATTTCCTTCCGGATATCCTCTCGGAACCGGCTCCAGGAAATGCCGTCGCGTTCCACCGCGGAACGCAGTTGTGTCACATTCATGTTGTTGCTTTCGGCGATGCGCCCGAGCGCCGCGTCGAGCACACGGTCATCCACGCGCATCTGCGTCTCGTCCGCATACTGGAGCTGGACCTTCTCGTAGATCATGCGTTCGAGCACCTGGCGCTCGAATTCCTCGCGCGGCGGTGGCGTCACATTGCGCGAACGCAACTGGGCGATGGCCTGATCGGTGCGCGAGCGCAGTTCGTAAAGCGTGATCGCATCGGTATTCACCACTGCGACGATGCGGTCGACCTCGACGGTATCGGTCGGCTCTTCCTGCGCCCCGGCCGGGGCATTGAGGAACAGGGACAGGACGAGCAGCGCGAATGGCCGGGCCAGGAACTTCTGCATGATGGACATCCGTCAGTAGCTTTCGCCGAAGATGGGATCGGCGACACTCTGGTTGATCTGGCCATAGCCAGGAATGCTGCGCTTGAGCGCGTCGAGCGGGTTCGAGCCTATGCTCGAGAAATCGCTCAGTTCGAGCTGGAAGAACAGCGCGGTCCGCGTGCGCGACACATTGGTGGCGATGCGCTGGAATACCACGCGTCCCACCCAGCACCCGCCGTTGTATTCGACACCGGCCAGACCTTCCACCAGGCGTCGTTCGGCGATCGAGTAATTGTGCCGTGCCACGCCATACCACCGGTTGGTGATCGGCCATTGTGCCGACACGTCGATGTCGCGGATGTCGGAAACGCCCGAAGTGGTGGAACGACGGAAGCGGTAGGCCGTATTCAGCACATGCGCCTCGCGCGGATTCCAGCGCGCCGAAACGCTGTAACGCTCGGTCTGCGACAGGTCGGTATTGTACTGGACGGCTGCATCCACCCAGGTATCGGGCAAAAGCTGGCCGGACACGGCTGCGAGCGTGCTGGCAATGCTTCCGGTGCGCCGCTGGCCGCCCGGCAGCGTTACGTCCTGGTTGGCGAAGTAGACGCGCTGCCCCAGAGCGAGACGCGCCTTCTCGGCACCATTCGTGGGGTCGATGAAGCGTGAAATCGCGGCGGCGGTGAGCTGGTTGGCGTCGGCGATGCGGTCCTGGCCCGAGAACACGTTCTCGGAAAAGATCTGCGCGAAATTGAAGTCCGCCAGCGCGGTGTCGAACACCGGAAAATCCGATTGATCCCGATAGGGCGCGTACAGGTAGTACAGACGCGGTTCCAGCGTCTGGACCATGCCCTGACCGAACATGTCCGCCTCACGCTCGAACACGGTGCTGGTATCCAGGCTGACGATGGGCACCGCGCGTGACAACGAGGACCGTTCGCCGGCATTGGCGGTGCCGCGGGTGAGATCGTAATTGGTCAGATGTACACCGATCTTTGGCGTGAAGGACAGAAAGGACGTCTGCATGGGCAGCGAAAGCTGCGGATACACCCAGGTACGACGCCCTTCGTCGCGGCTCACATCGTCGATGCGGAATTCGGTGAAATTGCCGCTCAGCCGGAAGGCCAGGCCGGCAGGCAGATCCGCCCGATAGGCGCTGAGCGTGACCGATGGAATCTGCGAATAGGTGGAAGGACGATTCGCCAGCGCCTGGTATTCCGTTGCGCCTGCAACCAGTGACCACCAGTCGCCGCTGTAGCTCAGGGTGCCGCTCCGCGGCAGATAGCTTACCGACGTGATGGCAAGCCGACTGCCCAGATCGGTGTAGTAGTCGACATCGGAAACCGAATTGACGTCGATGCTCGCGTTCAGGCGGTTGGTGACGCGCTGTTTGTGCTGGAAACTGAACGCATAGCGATCCCGCTCGGCGATGCGGTCGCTGGGCAGGTAATCCAGCCTGAGCTGGCCCGAATAGTCGTAATCGAGATAGCGGAACTCGTTGCTCAACATGAGGCCCCGCGTACCCAGTATGCGGGCGGCGAAGGTCGCGTCCATGTTCGGGGCGATGTTCCAGTAGTAGGGCAGCAGCAGGTCGAAACCGGTCCGGTTGGTGACGCCGAAGGTGGGCGTCAGGAAGCCCGACTTGCGGCGGTTGTTCAACGAGAAATCCAGCCAGGGCGAATACAGCACCGGAACACCCTTGAAAACGATCTTGCCATTGCGACCATCACCGACATCGGAATCGAAATCGAGATTGAGCGTATCCGCCTGCGCATACCAGTCCGGATTGTCCGGACCGCAGGTCGAATAGGTCGCACCTTCCATGCGCACCCGGCTGTCGCTGAGGAATTCCATGATGCTCGCCTCGCCGCGCCCGGTCGTGGTGCGCAGGTTCTCGCCGGTCTGCAGATTGCGCCGTATCGTGTAGCGCGGCTTGTCGAACACCCCTTCGCCGCGCCCGAGCTTGTAGCGCAGCGCCGGACCTTCCACCACATCCTCGCCCCGCACAAGACGGACATTGCCAGTCGCCACCAGTTCATCGGTGGGCGGCTGGTACACCACCTCATCTGCGGTCAGAGACGTTCCCGGCTTGCGCAGTTCGGCCGAGCCGGTCGCGCGCATCACTTCGTCGGTCGTGCCGGTGAGCTCGTCCCCGGCAATCAGGGTCGCGCGCGACCCCGGATTGCGTTCCACGTACTCGGACAGCGTGATCGCCCCACGCAGCACCTGCGACTCGTCATCCTCCTGCACGACCGGTGGCAATGCGCCGCCCTCCTCGGTGCCTGAGGTCGCGGCGACCGCCGAATCCACCACGACCGGTTCAGCGGGCGCAGGAACCTTGCGCCGGGCTACCGGCGGCGTGCCCATCAACGCAGGATCCACCTTGAGCGGCGGCAGATTCCGGGCGGTCGTCACATTGCGATACGGCGGTGCTTCGTCGACCGATCGATCGGTGCCAGCGGCTGCGGTCGAGGCCGGCGCGACAGCACGGGACGCGGGCGCCGCAGCCGGTAGCGCCGCAGCCTTGCCCGGCGCCTTCGCTTCCGCCTTCGTGTCGCCGGACCGTGCCGGCGCAGACTGCGGCGGCGTGACCGGAAAACCCTGGGCGGCCGGCGTGCGGGTCGGCGCCTCGCCAGTTCCGGTATCGGCGGTCTGCCCGGGCACTGCGCTCGCATCCTGCGCCATGCCATCCGCAGCATTCTCGCCCGCCGGTGCGGCGTCCGTCCGAGTCGTGTCCGCCTTCTTCGCAGGCTTCTTCGACTGCGGAAGCAGGGCCGGATCAACCTTCAGGGGCTCCATGGCGTCGGCCGCCTGCGCCGACCAGGACAGGAACAACAGGGAAAGGATGACGGAACGCCGCAGCACGAATGGAAAACGGAACAGGCTAAGGGTTGGACAGGCCCGCGACCGCCACGGAGGATGCCGGGCCGGCGGAGACCGCGTTATAGAATCGCGCATCTTATCAAACGGCACCCGTCCGCCGGCCGGCCGGCGCAACAAATTGCTGCCGCTCCGGCCACCGACCCGCTTTCCGAAATGACCGCCGACGTCCGACTTGCCCTGCTGTCCGAATGGCTGCGCGAGCAGTTTCCCGGTTTCGACCTGGATATCCGCCCGGCCTCGGCCGACGCCAGCTTCCGCCGCTATTTCCGCATCACCCTGCCCGATGGTGCCACGCACATCGCGATGGACGCGCCACCGCCACAGGAGGACTGCCGCCCCTTCGTCGCGGTGCAGACGCTGTTCGCCGGAGCGGGCGCCCACGTCCCTGCGGTGCGGGCGCAGGACCTGCAGCGCGGCTTCCTGCTGCTGTCCGATCTGGGCAGCACCACCTATCTGGACGTGCTGGACGGCGAGAACGCCGCCGCACTCTATTTCGATGCGACAACGGCGCTGGTGGACATCCAGCGCGCCAGCCGTCCCGGTGTGCTCCCCGAGTACGACCGCGACCGGCTGCTCGCCGAAATGGAACTGTTCCCGGTCTGGTACATCGGCCGCCATCTCACGGCGGTAATGAGCGACGCCGAAACGACGGCGCTGTACGAGGTGTTCGACCGCATCCTGGACGTGAACACCGCGGAGCCGCAGGTCTTCGTCCACCGCGACTACCACAGCCGCAACCTGATGGTGACGCATCCGAACCCGGGCGTACTGGATTTCCAGGACGCGGTGTACGGGCCGATCAGCTACGACCTGGCAAGTCTGTTCAAGGACGCCTACATCGCATGGGACGAGGAACGGACGCTGGACTGGCTCATCCGCTACTGGCAGGACGCGCGCCGCGCCGGGCTGCCGGTGCGCGCCAACTTCGCGGATTTTCACCGCGACTATGAATTCATGGGCGCGCAGCGCCATCTGAAAGTGCTGGGCATCTTTGCGCGGCTGTATCACCGCGACGGCAAGGACGGCTATCTGAAGGACATGCCGCGCGTGATGAAGCATCTGCGTGCCACCGCGCAGCGCTATCGCGAACTGGCGCCGCTGGCGCATCTGCTCGACCGGCTGGAAGGCAGCGCGCCCCAGGTCGGCTACACCTTCTAGACTGCATCCGAATGAAGGCGATGATACTGGCCGCCGGACGCGGCGAACGCATGCGGCCGCTGACCGACCGCTGCCCCAAGCCACTGCTGGAGGTCGGGGGCAAGCCGCTCATCGTGTGGCATATCGAGCGATTGCGCGATGCCGGGGTGCGCGAACTGGTGATCAACCATGCCCACCTGGGACAGATGCTGTTGGATGCCCTGGGCGACGGCGCTGGCCTGGGCGTGACCATCGCCTGGTCGCCGGAACCGCCTGGCGCACTCGAAACCGCCGGCGGCATCGCCCACGCGCGTCCGCTGCTCGGGGACGCGCCCTTCATCGTCGTCAATGGCGACATCTGGTGCGACGCCGATTTCAGCACGCTTGCCAACCGCGCGACGGCGCTCGCCCGCGACGGCGATGTCGCGTGGCTGCTGCTGGTGCCGAATCCGGCACACCACCCGGACGGAGATTTCCTGCTCGAAGACGGACGCGTGCTGGATGCGGACGGCAAGCGCCTGACGTTTTCCGGCGTCGCCGCCTACCATCCCGCCCTGTTCGACGGCGTCGATCCGGACCGGCCCGCGAAGCTCGCGCCATTGCTGCGCGACGCGATGCGGCGTGCCCGCGTCGGCGGCGGCGCGCACACGGGTCACTGGCACGACGTCGGTACGCCCGAACGCCTGGTCGAAGTGGACCGGCTGGCGCGGCTGTCGGCACCGGACGGATAATCAGACCGGAAGCCGGTCGGCCAGCGGCATGCGGATGTCCACGTTCAGGCCGCCCCCGGGTGAGGTGCCGAGCAATATCCGTCCGCCGAGCCGCGACACGATTTCGTGCACGATGGCCAAGCCCAGACCGGTGCCGCTGCCGGGTGTGCCGGGGATGCGGAAATAGGGTTCGAACACGCGCTCGCGCATGTCCTCGGGAATGCCGGGTCCATGGTCGCTCACGCTCAGCCAGGCCTCGCCCCCCTCACGCCCCACCGACACCTCGATCGCCGTTCCACGCGGCGCATATCGCTGCGCATTGTCGACCAGATTGCCCACCATGCTGGACAGCGCACTGGCATCGCCGATCAGCGTCAACACGTCGTCGCAGTCGTGCAGGTGCAGCGCATGTCCGCTCGCCGCGCAGGCGGCGGTGCGCTGCTGCACCACGTCGCGCACCACGTCGCGCAAGGACACCGGCGCGTCATTCACCGAGCGCCCGGCACGGCTGTGCGCCAGCATCTGTTCGGCGAGGTGCACGCTGCGCGCCACGCCGTCGAGCAGGCGGTCGAGCGATTGGTCGCGCTTTTCGTCGCTGTCGGCGCGCCGCGCATTCTGCGCATGCACACGCAACGCGGCGAGCGGCGTGCGCAATTCGTGCGCGGCCGAATCGATGAAGCGGCGCTCGCGCTCCAGCATGTCGCGCACGCGCGCGAACAGCGCATTGAGCGCGCGCAGCAGTGGCGCCACCTCGACCGGCACGCGCGACAATTCCAGCGGCCGGTCGTCGTTCGGGCAGCGCGCCGAAATGCGCTCGGCCATTTCCGACAGCGGCGCCAGCGCATAGCCGATCAGCAGGCTGGTCAGAACAAGCAGCAATATCAGTCCGAGCACGAGCGGTGCGCCGGTTGCCCAGGCCAGCTTTGCCGACAGTTCCTCGCGCGCGTCGGTACGCTCGGCAACCTGTATCCACACCTCGCCCGAATGCAGCGCGAACACCCGCCAGCGGCCATCGCTCAGATCGTGATCGCTGAAGCCGGCCAGCATCGGTGCAAAGGGCCGTTCCGGCGCCGACGAGGAGCGCGCCAGCAGGCGCATGCCGAGCGCCGAGCGCTCGCCCTCGTCGTCATGCCACACCTGATAGGCGATATGCGTCTCGTACTCGTGCCCGAGCGGCGTCTGTACATCATGGTGACCGAACAGCCAGTCCTGCAGTCTGTCCGACCAGGACTCGTTTCGCGGAGGCTTGAACGCGCGCAGAACAGGACCGGGCAGACTCATGACCAGCGGCGCATTGATGGTCGCGTGCTCGACCTGACGCGCCATCAGGCTGTCCAGCACGCGCGCCGATGTCGCCAGGCGGGCGTCGAACAGTTCGCCGGCTTCGTCGAGTCCCGCCTGCACTGCGAGCAGCGCGGTGGACCCCAGCACGCACAACAGCACCAGCGCGGTGCCACCCAGCAGCAGCACGCGTATCGACAGCCGTCGCCACACGCGCATCAGCCTGCCTGCCGGGGCAAGGGATCGATCACATAGCCGACGCCACGCACCGTCCGTATCAGTTCGGGATAGAACTTCTTGCGCAGGTTGTGGATGTGCACATCCAGCGCATTGCTCTCCAGATCGCTGTCCCAGCCGTAAATGTTCTCGACCAGTTGCTGCCGGCTCAACACATGGCCCACGTTCTCGAGCAGGCGCCGCAGCACCATGAATTCGCGCCGCTGCAGATCCACCGTGCGCTCGTTCATGCTCACCGTGAGCGCCGACGTGTCGAGCGCGATCGGACCGTAGCGAATCAGGTTGACCACCGCGCCACGGGTGCGGCGTTCCAGCACGCGCAACCTTGCCAGCAACTCATCGACATCGAAGGGCTTGACCAGGTAGTCGTCGGCGCCGGCATCCAGCCCGCCGATGCGCTGTGCCGTCGTGTCGCGTGCACTCAGCACCAGCACCGGCGTACCGACGCCGGCTTCACGCGCGCGGCGCAGCACGTCCATGCCGTCGATACGCGGCAGGCCGAGATCGAGCACCGCGATGTCTAAGCCCTCGCCCTTCAGCGCGGCGAGCGCCTGCGCGCCGTCGCGCACCCATTCCACCGTATAGCGCGCGCGTTCGAGCGCATCGCAGATGCCGCTGCCCAGCAGTTCGTCGTCTTCGACCAGCAGGACTTTCATCGGGCGCGAGAGGCCGTAGTGGAAAGTCCTCATTGTCGCTCCACGAGCGGGCGATTGCACCTCTGCCGGCGACCGGGTGCGGCGCTTCGCGACCATGCCATTCAGCGTGTCTTTTCGCGGATCCGTGCCAGCAGCGTTTCGATTTCCTTGCGCCGACCCTCGTCCGCCAGGGGACGCGTCGGCCGGGGCGGCGCCTGCAGGGCGGTTTCGAGGGCGGCCCTGGCCTTGTCATACTCACCGTTGCGGAACAGGAAGTCGCCCATGAAGTAGTTGGCGTCGATGCCGCGCGGATTGATGGCCAGCGCCTTGCCCAGGTACTCGCGCGCCTTGTCCTTGTCGCCGAAGCCGATCGGCCAGCCCGGCACCTGGTAGTAGAGCGATCCCAGGCTGGTGTAGGCGGAACCATCGAGCGCATTCGGGTTCTTCGCGAGGGCCTTCTCGAATGCCGCCCGCGCGTCCTTCACCAGCGACAGCGCGCCCAGGCCGCCCTTTGCGCCAGCGTGGCTGGCGACCACGATACCGTACCAGATGTCGGCTTCCGCCCGGTCCGGATACTCGCCGCGCACCTGTGCGGCCTCCTTGCTCAGCGCCTCGAAGGCCTGCTCCTGCTTGTCAGCGGGCTGGCGGTACTTGATCTGTTCCCATTCGGACTGAAGTCTGGCGATCGATTCCTCGACACCGGCGAAGGCCGGAGAAATCGCCAGCGCGGCGAACAATGCGCAGGAGGCGCGGATGAATGCGTTCACGGTTTCACTCCCTGTTGTGCGTGACGACGGATGACTGCGAGTTGCTTGGCGAGGCTGGCATCGACCAGCCGCGGCAGCAGGCGATTGATGCGGACGAACAGTTTCTCCGGCCATCCGAGATGGCGCTCCGGCCGCGCACCGTCGAGCAGGGCCAGCAGTTCGACGGCGACCTGTTCGGGGGCGTCGCTCGCCACACCGAGTTCGGCATTCAGCGCGTTCTGCGCCGGACTGTTCAGTTCGGTGCGCGTGGCGCGCGGCGCCAGGTACTGCAGCCGGATGCGACTGCCGGCCAGTTCGCGGCGCAGTGCTTCGGTGAATCCCCGCAGCGCGAACTTGCTGGCGCAATAGGCCACGCTGCCCGGATGACCGATGTCACCCAGAATGGATCCGACATTGATCACCCGCGCGGCCGGTTGCCGATGCAGCGCCGGCAGCATCCGGTGCGTGAGCAGCATGGTAGCCACCAGATTGGTCTGTACGATGCGTTCGATATCCTGAGCCGTCTGTTCCTCGAACCAGGCCAGCGCGCCGACACCGGCGTTGTTGATCAGCACGTTGATGCCGTCCCGGACCAGGTCGGCCGCATCCGCGACCGCGCTCCGTCCGGCTTCGCTCGCCAGGTCGGCCGCGACCGTGCGCACGTCGACGTCCGGCGACACGGCAAGCAGTTCGTCGCGCAGCGCCCGCAGCTTGCCGGCGTCGCGCCCGACCAGCAGCAGTGTGCGGGCACGCGGCAGAAGAGCGCGGGCCACGGCCCGTCCGATGCCGCCGGTGGCACCGGTGAGCAGGATGCGCTGATCGGCCTTCATGCCGCCAAAGCCGCTTCAGCGGCCGGCAATGCGCGGAAAATATCGCCGTACAGGCGGTACATGACGCGCGCAACATGAATGACCGCCGCCTGGTCGTCCGCATCGTCCAGGCCATCCATCAGCGTGGCGAAGAAGCGCACATGATCCTGGTCCAGCGTGCCATGCGAATTCAGGTAGCTGAAGGCGGCCGGGGGCAGGCCCAGCACGCGCGCGATGCGGTCGGCCGCTGCGCTGGCAATCTGCACGCTGGTGCCTTCGAGCACGTGCACCATGCCGAAGAAGCCGACCGGATTGTTGCGGGCGATCCAGTCGTAGGCATACGCCACCATGAGTTCGGCTTCCAGGCCCGGCGCCGACGCACGCACCGCGTCCTTGTCACCGCCGCAGACCGCGATGTCATTCAGTATCCATTCCTCATGGCCGATCTCTTCCTCGATGTACTCGGCGACGGCGCGTCTCAGCCCTTCATGCCGGGCCGGCAGGCGCGCGCCGCACGCCATGAGCAGCGGTACCGTGTGGCGCACGTGATGGAAGGCCTGGGTCAGGAAGGCCTGGTACTGATGCAGCGTCACGCGGCCGGCGAGCGCATCCTGGATGATGGGGGCGGACAGCAGATGAGCGCGTTCGGCAGCGGTCTCCCGCTGCAGGCGGTCGTGGAAGGACATGGTTCAGATCTCCGTGGTCGAGGTGGGTGCGCCATCGAGGGCGGCGTACAGGGCGGCGATACGGTCGCCGTAGTGGGCCCATACCGCGTCGCGGCGCACGCGACCGTTGTCGGTTGCCAGGCCGTTGCTCGCTGAAAAGGGCTGCGCGGCGCGCACATGCACACCGATGCGCGCGTAGTCGGGCAGGCGTTCATTGGACCGACGCACCGCATGGTCAAGCTGCGCGTCATCAACACCGGGGCGGGCGACGATGACCGCGGACAATGTCGGACGCGCCTCGCCGAACACCGCGACCTGGCCGATGGCGGGCTCGGCCAGCAGCTCGGACTCCGGCCACTCAGGCGACACATTGCGACCGAAGCTGGTGATGAGCTGGTGCTTCAGCCGGCCGGTCACATGCAAGCGCCCCTGTGCATCGAAATGACCCAGATCACCGGTATGCAGCGGACCATCCGGCAGGGGTGGTGCCCCCAGATAGGCAGCCTGGCGCAGGCCGTGCACCAGGATTTCCTTGCGTGCCGACAGGGTGACCGACAGATGTGGCAACACCCTGCCCACCGCGCCGGGCGCATCGTCCGGCCGGTTCAGCGCGACCACCGATCCCGCCTCCGACAAGCCATAGCCCTCGCACGCGGGAAAGCCGAGCGCGCGCGCCTTCTCGATGAGACCCGGCGCCACGCGCGCACCGCCGACCGCGACCAGCTTCAGGCCACGCGGCACCGGCACGCCCGCCTCGGCCACCGCCACCAGAGCGGTCAGCATCTGCGGCAGCAGGATGAGACTGTCCGGGCGCCACCGGACAATGGCCGACAAGGCGACGCGCGGATCGAACTGGCTGGAACCGGTCACGCCCACCGCGGCCAGCGGCGGAACCACGCATTCCGCCCCGGTCAGCGCCGCGGTATCCGCCCCGGCCACGTTCTCGAGCAGAACCGCCAGCGGCAGCATGCACAGATGGCGACGGATGCCCAGCTCGCGAGCCAGTGCGGCGAGCGAGCCGCTGACCGCCTGCAGCGTTTCGCCGGTCAGGCATACGCCCTTGGGCTGGCCTGTGGTGCCGGACGTGAAGGTGATCTTCGCGGTGCACGGCGGCAGCGCGCGCCGCGGTATGTTGCTGCGGCACAGGTACAGCGGTCCGGCATCGATACGCTCCGGCACGGCGAAGCCCAGCGAGCCGGCGCGCAGCCTGTCATCGACCAGCATGTGGGCGGCGCCCGCCGCCTCGATCGCGTAACGGCATTGCGCATCGGTGAAGAAGGTGGGCAGAGGCAGCACGGTGGCGCCGGCCGAACGCAGCGCGCGATCGGCGATCAGCCAATGCGGACTGTTGTCGGCCAGCAGCGCGACCACCTGATCGCGCAGCGTGGAGAGCGCCGTGCTCCAGGCGGCGATCCGCCGGACGATGTCCGCATCGTCAAGCACCGCCGCATCGTCGGCAAGCATGGACCAGAGCGGCGCATCCATCAGGCGGCCTCCAGTCCGATCAATGGCAGGCCGTGCCCGATGCGGCCGACCATGACAGTGGGACCGTTGCGGTAATAGCTACCCCAGGCGCCCTCGCCATCCTTCAGTCGCGCCGGGTCGGCGCGCGCGACCGCGTGTACCCGCAAGCCCAGTCGCGTGAAGGAATTGGCCAGCGCACGGGTGGCGGTGAACACCACGTAATCGAGACCGCGCGCATACAGATGAGCGGTGGCCATCGCGATCAGCCGCCTGCCCATGCCGGCCGAGATGGCGGCCATATTGCCGACCTCGGCCATGGCGCCGCGCGCCACCGGTTCACCCAGCACCGAGGACAGCGCTCTTTCCAGGGGAAGGTCGAGATACTGCTCGACGAACACCTCGGCACGCGTGGCGGGCAGGGTGTAGCCGAGTGCCGCCTGCCAGCGCCCGTGCGCATCGCGCACGCCGAGCAAGGTGTCGGCGAAGTGCGAAATGGTTGCGCCATAGCTGCGCAGGAAACACCGGGCGATGAAACGTTCGATATCGGCACGTTCCGGATGACCGTGACCGAGGACTTCCAGAGAACCGGCATCCCGCCCGGGCCAGACCAGCCCGCCCAGGCTGGCTTGCAGGGTGGCTTCCGCCGGTGGCTGGGCATGCGGGGAGTGAAGCGGGATCAGGGCGGCAGTGTGCGGCATGAGCGATCTCCAGTGCGATGAGGGGATGCTCTGCCCGCCGGATTAAGCGAAACTTAAGAAAATCGCCCTGAACACCGGGTGGACCGCAGGTGAAGGTTTCGGAACGTTTCACGCGCCGCGCCGTCAGGACAGGCGTCTGGCCCACGCTCCAGCCGGCACCGGCCGCCCCCCCCATTCGACACGGACCCGACATGCACCCCTATTCAGAACGCCGCGCCCGACTGGCCGAACGCATGGTCTCCGGCGTAGCCGTCATTGCGACCGCGCCGGAGCGCACGCGCAACCGCGACACCCACTACGGCTACCGCTACGACAGCTATTTCCATTACCTGACCGGTTTTTCCGAACCGGAGTCGGTGCTTGTGCTGGTGGCCGGCGACACGCCACGCAGCATCCTGTTCTGCCGCGAGAAGAACCTCGAGCGGGAAATCTGGGACGGCTGGCGCCACGGGCCGGACGCGGCACGCGAGAAGTTCGGGTTCGACGAAGCTCATACGATAGGTGAACTGGATGCGAAGCTGCCGGAACTGATCGCCGACCAGCCGCGACTGCATTTCGTGATCGGCGAAGACCCGGCATGGGACCAGCGCATGATGAGCGCGCTGAACGCGGTGCGCGCCCAGGTGCGGGCCGGACGACGCGCGCCCTCCGAGCTGCTGGACATCCGCCAGCCGCTGGATGACATGCGACTGATCAAGGACCTGCACGAACAGACACTCATGCGTCAGGCGGCCGACATATCGGCGCGTGCCCATCGCCGGGCCATGCTGGCCACCCGGCCGGGCGCGATGGAATACGAGATCGAAGCCGAACTGCTGCACGAATTCCGCCGCAGCGGTTCGGAGGCGCCGGCCTACGGGTCCATCGTGGCCGGCGGTCCCAATGCCTGCGTGCTGCACTATGTGTCGAACGACGCGCCATTGCGCGACGGCGACCTGCTGCTGATCGACGCCGGCTGCGAACTGCACGGCTACGCCTCGGACATCACGCGCACATGGCCGGTGAATGGCCGTTTCAGCGGTGCCCAGCGCGATGTGTACCAGCTCGTGCTCGATGCGCAGACAGCCGCCTTTTCCGCAGTCAAGCCGGGCGCACGCTTCATCGATTACCACGACGCGGCGGTCCGCGTGCTCGCCCAGGGCATGCTGGATGTCGGTCTGCTCAAGGGCACGCTGGACGAGGTGATGGAAAAGGGCGACTACCGTCGTCACTACATGCACCGCACCGGCCACTGGCTGGGCATGGATGTGCATGATGCCGGCGAATACCGCCCGCGTGACGGCGGACCGACCGAGTGGCGCACGCTGGAACCGGGCATGGTGCTGACCGTGGAACCGGGGTGCTATATCCGCCCGGCCGACGACACGCCGGAAGCATTCTGGAACATCGGCATCCGCATCGAGGACGACGTGATCGTGACCGCCGACGGCTGCGACATCTACACCTCTGCGGCGCCGAAAACCATTGCCGACATTGAAAGCCTGATGGCGGAGGCGCGTGCATGAACCCGGAGGTCGCTTCGGTGAGCGATGTGCTGGTGATCGGCGCCGGCCCGGTCGGGCTGGCGGCTGCATGCATGCTGCGCGAGGCCGGTCAGGCGGTCACCGTGGTCGATGCAGGCCCTGCCGCACGCGCGCAGCAGGACCGGCGCATCATCGCGCTGTCGGCCGGCTCACGCGACATCCTGCAAGGACTTGGCGCGTGGCCGGGCGGCGACATGACGCCGATCGGCACCATCCACATCTCGCAACGCGGTCACTTCGGACGCACCGAATTGCGCGCGTCGGATTTCGCGGTCGATGCACTGGGACATGTGGCCCCTGCCGGGGTGATCGCAAGCGCCCTGCTCCGGCGCGCGGAGTCGCTGGGCGTGGACATCCGCCACAACTGCCCGGCCACCGCGCCCGACGCCTGGCAGGCGCGCATCGCGACGCCGCAGGGCGACATGAGCGCGCAGGTGCTGCTCTGGTGCGAAGGCCGTATCGACGGCGAGGACGCATTGTCCCGCTCGCGCGAGTACGACCAGCACGCGATCGTGACGCTGGCCGCGCCGGCGAAGCCGCACGGTCACGTGGCTTACGAGCGCTTCACGCCGCATGGCCCGGTCGCACTGCTGCCCTGCGGTCGCGACTACGCGGTGGTCTACACCTGCAGGCAACAGGAACTTGATGCACTGATGTCCGAAAGCGACGCTGCCTTCATGCGCCGCCTGAGCGGCGCGCTGGGCGAGCGCGTGCAGTTTTCATCGATCGCCCCGCGCGCAAGCTGGCCGCTGGTGCTGCGCATGCGCGCCGACATCGTACGCGGACGGCAGGTGTGGCTGGGCAATGCCGCACAGACGCTGCACCCGGTGGCCGGCCAGGGCCTCAACCTGGCGCTGCGTGACGTGGCCCAGCTCGCCGACAGCCTGCTGCCCGCGCTGTCGCGCGGCGAGCCGGAGACCGAATCCGCGCTGCGGCGCTATGCGGCACGACGCCGGCTGGACCGCCAGGCGACCGGCAGTTTCACCGATCTGCTCGCCCAGGCATTCACGCTGGGTGCTGAGCGGCCGTTTCTCGGGCCGCTGGCCGGTCACGTGCGGGGCGCTGCACTGGCCCTGCTCGATGCCTGTCCGCCCGCCCGTGCCTTCCTGGGCAGACGCATGATGTACGGCGCACGCGGCTGGTAGAGGCAGCCGCTCCGCCGGCTGCACGTGGCGGGAACGCGCTCTGTGCAGCATGCCGCGCCGGGCGATCCGCACAAGGTTTCGCCCAGCCGCTCCATCGGAGTAGAATCGCGCCCCTGCCTGTCCGAAATCCCCCTTGCCCATCATGCAGTTCGTCGGATTCACGCTGCGAAACAACCTTTTCGTCGCACCCATGGCCGGTGTGACCGACCGCCCCTTCCGCCAGCTCTGCAAGAAGCTGGGCGCCGGGCTCGCGGTGTCCGAAATGGTGACATCGAATTCGCTGCTCTATGGCAGCGCCAAAACCCAGCGGCGCGCCAACCACGACGGCGAGGTCGCGCCGATTTCGGTGCAGATCGCCGGTGCCGATCCGAAGATGATGGCTGACGCAGCCCGCCACAACGTGGATCGCGGTGCGCAGATCATCGACATCAACATGGGCTGTCCGGCGAAGAAGATCTGCAATGTGATGGCCGGCTCCGCGCTGATGCAGGACGAACCGCTGGTGTCCCGGATACTTGAAGCGGTGGTGCAGGCGGTACCGGACACCCCGGTCACGCTGAAAATGCGTACCGGCTGGAACCGCGACAACAAGAACGCCCCGCTGCTGGCACGTGTGGCCGAACAGTGCGGCATCCGCGCGCTGGCGATTCACGGCCGCACGCGGGCGGACCAATACACCGGCCACGCCGAATACGACACCATACGTGCGGTAAAGCAGGCGGTTGCCATCCCGGTCATTGCCAATGGCGACATCACGACGCCGCACAAGGCAAAGGATGTGCTCGACATCAGCGGTGCCGACGGCGTCATGATAGGTCGCGCCGCCCAGGGCCGGCCCTGGATATTCCGCGAGATCGAGCACTATCTGGCCACCGGCGAACTGCTGGCGCCGCCAGAGGTTTCCGAGATCCATCGCGTCTGCCGCGAACACGTCGAGGATCTGTACGGCTTCTACGGCAGCGACTCGGGTCTGCGCATCGCCCGCAAGCACATTTCCTGGTACACGAAGGGCCTGGTCGGTTCTGCCGCGTTCAGGCACGCGATGAACCGGCTTGAAAGCACCGAAGCGCAACTCGCGGCGATAGACGAATTCTTCGGCCGCATGGCGGCCGACAACGACAGGCTCGCCTACGAGCCGGACTCCACCGAAGACGCAGAGCAGGAACTGGCCGCCTGAGCGCCCTCACCCGGGCAAGCTCGACAGATCGGACCATCAGGGAGAGGCCGCCATGAGCGGACGCAGTGATATCGCCGAGTGCGTCAAGCACTCGCTGGAACGTTATTTTCGCGATCTCGACGGCGAAGCGCCGAGCGGGCTTTACGACATGGTGCTCAAGCAGATGGAGCGACCCATGCTCGAAGTGGTCATGCGCGAAGCCGCCGGCAACCAGACACGCGCGGCCGACATGCTGGGCATGAACCGCAACACCTTGCGCCGCAAGCTCAGCGACCACGGCATGATTTGAGCGGCACCAGACGCCGCGGCACCGATCCCCAAAACTTCCCGGAACATGGCATGAAAGTTCAGCGCGCATTGATCAGCGTGTCCGACAAGACCGGCATCGTCGAGTTCGCCGCCGCGCTGGCGGACCTCGGCGTCGAGTTGCTGTCGACCGGCGGCACCGCGCAACTGCTGGCCCAGGCCGGCCTCAAGGTGACCGAGGTCGCCGACCATACCGGCTTTCCGGAAATGCTCGACGGCCGCGTCAAGACGCTGCACCCGCGCATCCACGGCGGGCTGCTGGCGCGGCGTGAAGTCGAGGCTCACATGCAGGCGCTGCGCGAGCATGGCATCCCGACCATAGATCTGCTGGTGGTGAACCTCTATCCCTTCGAAGCCACCGTGGCAAAGCCCGGTTGCACGCTGGACGAGGCGATCGAGAACATCGATATCGGCGGTCCGGCCATGGTGCGCTCCGCCGCCAAGAACTGGCGCGGTGTGGCCGTGCTGACCGATGCGGCGCAATACGCCGGCGTGCTCGCCGAACTGCGCAACGGCGGCGCGTTGTCCGACGCCACCCGCTTCGCGCTGTCGGTCGCCGCGTTCAACCGCATCGCCAACTACGACGCCGCGATCAGCGACTACCTGTCGGCGCTGAACGCGGACGGATCGCGCAATGAATTCCCGGCGCAGTCCAACGGTCGCTTCGTGAAGATCCAGGATCTGCGCTATGGCGAGAATCCGCATCAGCGCGCCGCCTTCTACCGCGACCTGTATCCGGCCCCGGGCTCGCTGGTGAGCGCCAAGCAGTTGCAGGGCAAGGAACTGTCGTACAACAACATCGCCGACGGCGATGCCGCCTGGGAATGCGTCAAGAGTTTCGAAGCGGGCGCCTGCGTCATCGTGAAACATGCCAACCCGTGCGGCGTGGCGCTGGGCGCAACGCCGCTGGATGCGTATCGCAAGGCATTCGCGACCGATCCGACCTCCGCCTTTGGCGGCATCATCGCGTTCAACCGGCCGGTCGATCTGGCCGCGGCTGAAGCGGTTGCCGGCCAGTTCGTCGAGGTGCTGATCGCACCGGCTTTTTCGGCCGACGCACTGAAGCTGCTGGCGGGCAAACCGAATGTGCGCGTACTCGAAATCCCGCTCGATGGCGTCGA
Source organism: Methyloversatilis thermotolerans (assembly GCF_000372885.1). Classification (GTDB taxonomy): domain Bacteria; phylum Pseudomonadota; class Gammaproteobacteria; order Burkholderiales; family Rhodocyclaceae; genus Methyloversatilis; species Methyloversatilis thermotolerans. The sequence continues at coordinate 3,696,802 of NZ_KB889967.1, read as the reverse complement.
TACCGAGGGCGCCAGCGCCTGGGCGCGCGGACGCAATATGCACGACGTGAAACGCGTGGGCTCAGGCCTGCTGATCCAGAGCGCCGATGAACCGGAAGCGCTGGAAGGCCGCCTCAAGGTGGTCACCAAGCGCGCCCCGAGCGCGCAGGAACTGGCCGACCTCAGCTTCGCCTGGCGCGTGGCGATGTACGTGAAATCCAACGCCATCGTTTACTGCCGGGACGGCGCAACAGTCGGTGTCGGCGCCGGACAGATGAGCCGCGTCGATTCGACGCGCATCGCGAAGATCAAGGCGGAGAACGCCGGTCTGACGATCGCCGGTTCGGTGGTTGCCTCCGACGCCTTCTTCCCGTTCCGCGACGGCGTCGATGTGCTGGCCGAAGCGGGCGCGCGCGCCATCATCCAGCCGGGTGGCAGCATGCGTGACGAAGAAGTGATCGCGGCCGCCGATGAACATGGTCTGGCCATGGTGTTCACTGGCATGCGTCATTTCCGTCATTGAGATGAGTGCCCCCACGCTCACTGCGTTCGCTGCCCCCCGAGGGGGCTGCGCCGCCCTTGGGGCGGCCCGGCGGGCGACGCGTGCTTCCACGCTCACTGCGTTCGCACAGGGACGGCTTTGCACAGCCGTCCCGTTCGACCGGCGCGGCGCATCCGCCACGCAACCCCGGCTTCACCCCCACCGAGGGGGCTGCGCTCGTCCCACGGTCGGTTTTGCACAGCCGACCGGTTACGCGGGCGACGAGCAGTGCTCGCCGAAACCCCCGCTACACCCTTGGGGCGGCCCGGCGGGCGACGCGTGCTTCCACGCTCACTGCGTTCGCACAGGGACGGCTTTGCACAGCCGTCCCGTTCAGCTGGCGCGGCGCATGCGCCACGCAACCCCGGCTTCACCCCCACCGAGGGGGCTGCGCTCGTCCCATGGTCGGTTTTGCACAGCCGACCGGTTACGCCGGGCGGCGAGCAGTGCTCGCCGAAACCCCCGCTACACCCTTGGGGCGGCCCGGCGGGCGACGCGGTGGACAACGGAAGACAGACAGGCAAGGATTTCCGGCCGCAGCTTGGCCTACGCATTGAACAAGGACGCAACATGAAACTGCTGGTCATCGGTGCGGGCGGACGCGAACATGCGATCGCCTGGAAGCTTGCGCAGAGCCCGCGCATCCAGAAGGTGTATGTGGCGCCCGGCAACGCCGGTACCGCGCTGGAGCCGGGCGTCGAGAATCTGCCGATCACTGATTTCGCGGAGCTGATCAGCTTCGTCGAAAACGAGAACATCGCCTTCACCGTGGTCGGTCCGGAAGCGCCGCTGGCAGCCGGCGTGGTCGATGCCTTCCGGGTGCGCGGGCTGAAGATTTTCGGCCCCACGCGCAAGGCGGCCCAGCTCGAAAGCTCGAAGGACTTCGCCAAGCAGTTCATGGTGAAGCATGACATCCCGACCGCGCATTACCAGACCTTCACCGATGCGGCCGCGGCACGCGCCTATGTCGACGAGAAGGGCGCGCCCATCGTGATCAAGGCGGACGGGCTGGCCGCCGGCAAGGGTGTCGTGGTGGCGATGACGCTGACCGAAGCGCACGCGGCCATCGGCGCCATGCTGCCGGGTGACGATGGCGGCAGGTCACGCGTCGTGATCGAGGAATTCCTCGCGGGTGAAGAAGCCAGCTTCATCGTCATGTGCGACGGCCAGACCGCGCTGCCGCTGGCGACCAGTCAGGACCACAAGCGCCTGCTCGATGGCGATGCCGGCCCCAACACCGGCGGCATGGGCGCCTATTCGCCGGCGCCGGTCGTGACGCCGGAAATCCACGCCCGCGTCATGCGCGAAGTGATACAGCCGGTACTCACCGGCATGGCGCTCGATGGCCTGCCCTACACCGGCTTTCTGTACGCCGGCCTGATGATTTCGCAGGATGGCGGCATCAAGGTGCTGGAGTTCAATTGCCGCATGGGCGACCCGGAGACCCAGCCCATCATGATGCGGCTCAAGACCGATCTGGTGGATCTGATGGAAGCCGCGCTGGAGACCCGGCTATCCGAAACCAGCACCGACTGGGACCGGCGTGTCGCCCTCGGTGTGGTGATGGCGGCGGCCGGCTACCCGGATGCACCACGCAAGGGCGACGAAATTGTCGGACTTGCGCCGGCTGCAGCGGACAGCCATGTATTCCACGCGGGCACCGCACTGCGCGACGGCAAGGTCGTGACCCACGGTGGCCGCGTGCTGTGTGTCACGGCCTTGGGCGACACCGTGAAGCAGGCACAGCGTTCCGCCTATGCGTTGTGCGACACCCTGCGTTTCGATGGCGCGCAGTTCCGGCGCGACATCGGTCACCGCGCGGTGCGGCGATGAGCAGCCGCGCCGACGCGGTCCGCAACGGGCTGCTGGATCTGCAGGACCGCATCATCGCCGGTCTTGAGTCCGCAGACGGACAGCCATTCATGACCGATGCCTGGCAGCGCGGTCCGCAGGAGACGCTGCAGGGCGATGGCCGCACGCGGCTGATCGAGGAAGGCGGCGTGTTCGAGCGCGGCGGCTGCAATTTTTCGCATGTGCGCGGTGACCGCCTGCCGCCGTCGGCATCGGCCAACCGGCCCGACCTGGCCGGTGCATCCTTCGAAGCGATGGGCGTATCGCTGGTGCTGCATCCGCGCAATCCCTATGTGCCGACGGTGCACCTGAACGTGCGTTTCTTCATCGCCGAGCCGCCTCAGGGCGAGGCGGTGTGGTGGTTCGGCGGCGGCATGGATCTGACGCCTTACTATGGCTTCGCGGAAGACGCCGCGCATTTCCACCGCACCTGCCGCGACGCGCTGGCCCCGTTCGGCGACGACGTATGGCCGCGCTACAAGAAGTGGTGCGACGAGTATTTTTATCTCAAGCACCGCAAGGAAGCACGCGGCATCGGTGGCGTGTTCTTCGATGATCTGGGCGCCGACGGCGACATCGATTTCGACACGGCCTGGGCGCTGACCCAGGCCGTCGGCAATGCCTTCCTCGAGGCCTATCTGCCCATCGTCGAGCGTCGACGCGCGCTGCCTTACGGCGAGCGTGAACGCGACTTCCAGGCCTACCGCCGTGGCCGCTATGTCGAATTCAACCTGGTGTTCGACCGCGGCACCCTGTTCGGACTGCAATCGGGTGGCCGCACTGAATCCATCCTGATGTCCATGCCGCCCATCGTGAAGTGGCGTTACGCCTGGCACCCCGAGGCAGGTTCGCCGGAAGAAAAGCTCTACACCGACTTCCTCCCCCCGAAAGACTGGTTGGTGTAGCGGGGGTTTCGCGAGGCATTGCCTCGCGCCCGCGGAACAGGTCGGCTGTGCAAAGCCGGCCCCGGTCGTCAGGGGGTTTCGCGAAGCACTCCCCCGCGCTCGCGGAACAGGCCGGCTGTGCAAATGGGGCCCGCGCCCAGCATACGCCGCGTCGCGACCCTGGGGTCGCTCCAACAAGCGCTCACCTTGACCGCGAGCGGAGCCGGGTTGTCGTAGGAGCGAGCACCGCTCGCGACCCTACCCTTGAACGGAGCCGCCGGCCCGTGTTTGCCGCTGCCCCTCACCCGGCGCTTCGCGCCACACTCTCCCACATCAGTGGGAGAGGGGCCGGGGGTGAGGGCAAGCGGGCGAGGGTCAGCGACACGAACAGCTCGCAAAAAAAAAACGGGCACCCAATGGGTGCCCGAACCGGGACTGCAGGAAGAACTTGCATGCTTGCCCGCCGGTCGTCAGGCTTGTGGCCCTGGACCGGCGAACCCGCAATGACTCAGAAGCGGTAACCGATACCCACCGAGAACAGCAGCGGATTGATATCCAGCTTGGTTACCTTGGTATCGTTTGCCTTGACGTAGATGTCGGTGTCGATGGTCACGTACTTCAGATCGACGTTGAAGAACCACTGCGGTGCGAGCTGGTAGTCAGCGCCTACCTGGACCGCCCAACCCCAGCTGTCGCGATCGATCTTCAGCGGCGTGGTGCCACCGACGTTCAGATCGACGCTGGAAAAGCGCGTGTAGTTCACACCCAGACCGGCGTACGGGCGGATGGTGCCGGTCGGATTGAAGTGATACTGCAGCGTGAGCGTCGGCGGCAGATGCTTGATGGATCCGATATCGGAACCCGCCAGCTCGACGTCATGCTTCTGCGGATAGGTCAGGATGAGTTCGGCCGCGATGTTGGGCGTGAAGAAGTAGGTCACATCGACCTCCGGGAACACCTTGTTCTCCGCCTCGACCTTGCCCAGCGCGCCATTCAGTCCGCCGCTGTTGTCGTTATCGACATTCATGTACAGGGCGCGGGCACGAACCATCCAGTTGCCCTCGTCGGCCGCCTGCGCAGCACCTGCCACGGCAGCCAGTGCTGCCACGCCAACCCACTTGATCGCCTTCATTTTTCTTCGCTCCAGATGATTGATACCGCGTTTGGTGCATGCAGTATCCCGGAGGGGTGCGGAGTGGCTGTTGACCAAGGTCAATGGATGCGCAGGTCGGCTGCGCGCCCGTTCGCCGCCGGACCGGCACATGTGCGCCGTTGCGCGACGGGCATGCTCCGGCTCAGCGTGGCGCGCTTCGTTCGCGCAAGGCGGCAACCCGCTCTGCCACGTCCGGGTGACTGGACAGCCAGCCGGACGGCCCGTCTCCTCCATCGCGATGCGCGGAAGCCAGGCGCTCCAGCATGTCGGCAAGCACAGCCGGCGAACGCCCCTGGGCGAGCAGCTTGCGTCGTGCGTAATCATCGGCTTCACGCTCCATGTCCCGTGAGTATCCGGACTGGATGATGTACGTGGGCGCAGTGGCGAGCAGGTTGCTGACGTCGCCGAAGTACCCGGTCATGATCAGCGCCACCGCCGACCCCTGAAGCATCATGCGCAGACCATGCCGGAGTTCGACATGCCCCAGTTCGTGCATCAGCACCGCGATCACCGCTTCGTCATCGGGTGCCAGGGCGACCAGTTCGTCGGTCACGATGAGCGCACCATCGGGTAGTGCAAAGGCGTTGGCGCCGACCGGTCCGCCACTGCGGAAGTACAGGCGGTGCGGCACATCGGTCCGCGCGGCAAGCGTTTCCGCGAGACGCGCCGTGACGTCGGCATCGAGCGTGCTCGGCTCGAGCAAGCGCTCGTCGATCAGCGCGAGTGCCTGCGTCGACATGGCCTCGACCGCCAGCCGCGGTACCAGCGGCGCCACGCGCTCGGCCGCCCAGGGCAGGCCCCAGCGCCCCCCTGCCCACACCAGCAGCAGCAACAGCCCCACGCTTGCCAGTACCCAGCGCGCATCGAAGGCAAAGCGCACCGTGGCGCGGTCGACGTGTCCGGACTGCTGCAGCAGGCGGGCGAACTGTTCGTGCGCCCGTATCTCGGCATGCGCACCATCGGGAAAGCTCACCAGTCGCGGCGCACGGCCCATGGGCTCCGACACGCGCAGTGACATCACTGGATCGCTGCGCGACAGATCCGCCGCTTCCAGCCTCAGCACATCGCCTTCCAGCCACAGCTGCGCGGCATGCGGACGCGCGCTGCGACCGTCGAAGTACAGGGCGGGAATCGCTTCAGAGCGCGATGTCGACATCGAACAGGTCCGCGGTTTCCTCGCCCGTCGCCGCGACGTCCTGCCCCGGAGCGGCAAGGAAATCATCCAGCGGACCGCCGGCCAGCAGCGTCACGCTTTCGATGCGATAGCGCAGCAGACGGATGGTTGCGAAGGGCATGAACAGGCCCAGCGTGAATACGGTGGCCAGAAGATTGGTGAAGGTGATGAGATAGAGCGTGCGTACCCTGACCGCCGACTGGAAGCGATGTGGTCCCAGCGTCAGGTTGTTCCACACCAGGTTCTGCAGGCGCGCCGACACATAGGGCCATACCAGCAGCGCCAGCAGCAGCCACATCAGACCGACCACCGCCAAACCCAGCATGAGGGGCGTGGCGCGCCCCTCGCCCAGGGTTCCCGCCGCGGCGACCACGCCAACGGTCGCCACCAGCGCCAGCAGGAACGCCGCCATGCCGACCAGCAGCGCCACACCATAGATCTTGTAGAAGGAGGATTCCCTGAGCTGGATGGCAAAGCGGGTGGCACCGAAGCGCGCGTGCCTGAACTGATAGGTCTTCAGCCTCTGGTGCCAGATCGGCGCCAGCAGGTAGGCGGTAAACACCGACAGCACCGGCCACAGCAGGAAAACCGAATACGCTTCGCGCAGGCCGCCATCGAACCCGAATCTCAGACCGCGCCAGCTCGTGTTTCGCGCGCGAAATCGCAGCGAGCGCATGAGCAGGCGCGGCATCACGATGGCCAGCAGCAGCAGGGTTACGATGCCCAGCCACAGTGACACGTCGAAGGACAGGTTGTAGGCCAGCAGCAGGACGAGGCCGATGATGCGGCCCTTCAGTATCGCGCGCGGATCGCCGTGGTAATCGAAGGCGCTGCCGGCCAGCGAGGTGTTGCGATGAAAGTACTGCAGCCGCCTCACCTTGGCCCAGGCCGAGTAAATGCCCAGCGTGACGACCGACAGCACGAGGTTCACGATCCAGATGCCGAAATACTCGCGGCCCCGTCCGGTGAAGGTCAGCGGCTCCCGCCGCGGCGTCCCGGCGATGAAAGGATCAGGCTCGGGCGGTGCCACGGCCAGGAAAGGATTATCCATGCGATGCGTCAGGGTCGGATCAGCCGCGCATCATGGCATAGGCACAAGGGAAGCGTCGCGCGGCATCCCGGACGTTCACTTCATCAGCGCGGCGGCCCGGAAATGCGCTTGCGCCTCGTCCGATCGCTGCAGATGTTCCGCCAGCAACGCCAGCTCCACATGAACGACGCGCGAGGGTTGCACCGCCAGCGCGGCCTCCAGATAGCTCTGCGCCTTGCCCCAGAGCTGCTGCACGCGACACAGGCGGCCCAGCGCAAGCAGCAGTTCCGCATCGTCCTGATGGTCGCGCAGCCATGCCTCGGCACGCGCGATGCGCGCCAGCGCGTCACTGCCATCGCACTGCGCGTACAGTGGCATGAGTGACGGCTCCCAGGCCCGCTCGATCTGCGCCTCGATCAGCTTGCGGGCTTGCGCGTGCTGGCCTGCATGCACCAGCGCATCGCACATCGCACGCACCACCTGGGCGTCCTCCCGCTCGGCGGCAGGCAAAGCCTTCCAGTAGGCCTCGAGCGCACCCGGATCGACATCGTGCAGCGCGCCAAGATGGGCCTGGCGCCGCACCGGCGCCGCCTGCTCGGGCGTCAGCGCGCGATGCTTCTGCAACAGCCTGACCACGCGCAGCAGACCGGCCCAGTCGCCGAGGCCGCGCCGAGCGCGCATGGCCAGTCGCAAGGCGGCCACATGGCGCTGGCCGCCGGACTGCAGGGTGTCGATGCGCTCGAGCGCTTCGGCGTACTCACGACGATCGCTCAGGATGTCGGCCTCGGTCATCAGCCGGGCCACTCGCAATTCCTCGTGGCGGGAGGCCTCGTGCAACCACTCGTCGGTACGCGCGGTCTCGCGCATCGCGTGGGCGGCGCGCGCGCCGATCAGCGTGGCCAGCCCGGGCGATTCGCCGCCGTCCGCCGCCTCACGGGCACTGCGCTGGGCGTGGCCATAACGGCCTTCGAAGTACAGTCGCGCGGCATCGCGCAGCGCGGCGACCGCGCGACGACGCTTCTGCCGCGCGCGATAACGCGCCGCGCGCGCCGGCATGCGCATCAATCCATCGATGAAGTGGAACAGCGTATACAGCGCCGCCACCCCGAGCAGCAGCGTCACGATGAACAGGTTCAGCGACAGTTCGATCCGCCACGGAGCGACCTGGATCAGCACGAAGCCGTCGTTGTGGCGAGCCCCTGTCACCAGCCCGACAGCCAGCGCGAACAGCCCGAGCAGCCACAGCAGCAGCCTGACCATCAGCGCTTCTCCTTCTGCACCACCGGGAGGCGCTGACGCTGGGCCTTGAGCTGGGCAAGCGCGCTTATCGACTCGTTGAGCCCGGGCAAGGCCTCCCCTGGGTCGAGCATGGCAAGCTGGCGCAGCGTGGTCAGTGCATTGTCGGTCTGACGCGCGTGCAGATCGAAATAGCGTTCCAGCCAGGTGCGCGCGAGCGTGATGTCGTTACGCCAGACCACGCCATTGCGCTGCAGCAGCGCCACCCGTGCATTGATCAGGCGAAGCTTCAGGTTTTCGCGCAGGAATACCGCATGTTCCGGCGCCAGCAGGGCGGGATCGGGGCGATCCAGGCGCTCGACCCGCACCAGTTGCCGGACTTCGCTCCATACCTCCGCCGCCAGTCGTTCGACCAGTGTGGGCGCGGTGCCTCCGGCCCCGGCAACAGCCGGTTTGCGCGCGTCCGGATCGCGACCCGGCGAGCGTTCGAATGCCAGGGGCAGGCTGTCTACGCTGCCTATCAGGGTATCGATGCGCAGCGCCTGGCCGGACAGATCGGCCATGGGCGAACGACGCAGCCTTTCCATGTCGTTGGCCATGGCACGGCGCAATGGCAGAAAACGGCCGGTATCCACCCGCGCCAGACGGATTTCCGCGGTCGACAGTGCATTCAGGGCGAGCTTGGCGTCACCGGCGAGCTGCAGTTGCTGCTGCCCCAGTATCAGCGCGTGCTCGACCTCGGCAAGCAGTTGTTCGTCGTAGCTGCGCACCAGATCGTCGGCGAGGAACTCGAACGCGTCGATTCGTGCCCGCATCTCCGACAACTGGGCATCCACGCCAGCCGCGATCGGCGGCGAGGAGGCCATCTGCGTCATCGGCGCCACACCCGTCGCGTCCGGCGCCTCGCTGCGCTGCAACGCGGCCTCCAGCGCCTGCATGCGCTTGTACATCCAGGCACCGCCGGCGGCGGCCACGACGAGCAGTGCGACGACGAGCGCCCACAGAAGTGCCGGCGACGAATCCCGCGACGAAGAAACGTTCGCGGCTCCTGCGGCAACATCGGCCTTGCGGCCGTGCGACGATGGTTGATCGCCAGTATTCGGTGTATCCATATCCATCAGTACATGAGCGTCAGCACAGATTCCTCAGCGAGGAAGAAAAATAGGCGACCAGACCTTTCATCAGGCCGGCATCGGCAGGATCCGTTTCGATCACGCAACTGAAGCCGGCGGCGCGTGCCTGCTCCGCAATGCGCGCATGCGGGGCGAACACCGGCAACGCGCGCAGCGCATCCAGGCAATCCAGCCCCGGTAGATGGCACAGATTGCGCACCGCTTCCGACGAGGTGACGGTCAGCGCGTGCAGACGGCCCTGTGCCAGCGCGCGACACAGCGGCGCACCGTCGGCTGGCGGCACACGACGGTAACAGGTCACCGGAACCACGCGCGCGCCACGCGCGCGCAAGGTATCGACCATCAGCTCGCGGCCACCGTCCCCTCGGAAGACAAGCACCGTCCGGCCGGCCACCCGTTCGTCCGACAGCTCGGGCAGTGCGAGCAGCGCTTCCGAATCGAAACGCCCTTGCGGCACGATGACGCCGGGCAGACCGCGAGCCCGCAAGGCGGCTGCCGACTGTTCGCCGACGGTCGCGGCGGCAAGCGACGGCGGCCAGCCGCGCCGGCCCAGGATGTAATCGAGCGCGTAACTGACCGCGTTGCCGCTGACAAAGATGGCAAGCGCGGCGCCATCAAGCTCGTCCATGGCTGCTTTCAGTTCGTCGCTGTGCGCCGGCGGCTCGATGTCGATCAACGGGAATGCCAGGGGCTGGCCGCCCTCGGCAAGGATGGCGGCACTGAGCGAAGCCGCCTGCGCGCGCGGCCTGCTCACCAGAATCCAGAGGCCGTCGAGCACGCCGGCCGGGGTCATCGGGGCGCCAGGTCGTCGAGTATGGCCTGCGCACCTTCGGCCCGCAGCGCCGCCACGCATTCCGCAGCGACCGCTTCGGGGTCGCTGCGCTCGCCCTTCACCTCGGCAGCGGCGATGCGGCTGCCATCGGGCAGCGCAACCCGGGCACGCAGCCACAGCCGGTCGTGGTCGATCACCGCGTAGGCGGCCAGCGGCACTTCGCAGGAGCCGGCCAGCGCACGCGACACGGCGCGCTCGGCGCGCACGCAGGCATCGGTTTCCGCGCATACCAGAGGCGCCAGCCAGGCCGCCACCTCGGGGCGCGAAGACAGCGCCTCGATACCCAGCGCGCCCTGTCCAGCCGCCGGCAAAGACAGCTCCACCGGCAGCAGCGCGCGGATGCGGTCGCCCAGACCGAGCCGCTTCAGGCCGGCCGCCGCCAGGATGATGGCGTCGTACTGACCTTCGTCCAGCTTGCGCAGCCGGGTATCGAGGTTGCCGCGCAGGCTGCTCACCGCCAGATAGGGGAAATTCGCCCGTAACTGCGCTTCCCGTCGCAGGCTTGATGTGCCCACCACGGCGCCCGGCGGCATGTCCTCCAGGCAGGCATAGCGTGCCGACACCAAGGCGTCCTGCGGCACTTCGCGCTCGAGCGTGGCAACCAGGGCGAACTCATCGGCCAGCGTCATCGGCACATCCTTCATCGAATGCACCGCGAGGTCTGCACGGCCATCCAGCAGCGCCGCCTCCAGTTCCTTGACGAACAGACCCTTGCCGCCGACCTTGGCCAGCGGCCGGTCGAGAATCTGGTCGCCGCGCGTCGTCATGCCGAGGATGTCCACCGTCGTGCCGGGGTGCAGCAATGACAGTCTGTCACGCACATGTTCCGCCTGCCACATCGCCAGCCGCGACTCGCGCGAGGCGATCACGATGCGCCCGGGCTTCGGGTAAGCTTGGGTTTCCTGCTGCGGAACCGTCTGCGCGCGCACCGCCGCAACACGATCCGCCGGGCCGGCCGGATGATCCATATGGAAGAAAGGCGTGAGGTGGACACACCGCGCGCCAGCGTGAGCTCATGCCTACAGGCAGCGCGCGAATCGGCCCGAATTCTAGCAGCCCCGGATAAGAACATCGCAGCGCCAGTGCCGGCCGGCGATGCGCGGACAACAGATTTTCATTCTGGAAGGATTGCAAGTGAATCAACAGGCCCAGACGCCGGTTGCAGTGCACGATCGCGCTGCCGACGACAAGGACAAGCCACTGTTCGACGACATCCGCCTGCTCGGCCGCATGCTGGGCGACGTGGTGCGCGAGCAGGAAGGCAGCCGCATGTTCGATCTGATCGAGAACGTGCGCCAGCTTTGCGTGCGCTTCCGCCGCGACGACGACCACGACGCCCGGGCCGAACTGGCCAAGCTGCTCAACAGCCTGTCCGACGATGATGCGATCATCGTGGTGCGTGCATTCAGCTACTTCCTGCATCTGGCCAACATCGCCGAGGACCAGCACCATATCCGCCGCGCACGCGCCCACGCCATTGCCGGCGACCCGCCGCGACCCGGCACGCTGGCCAATGCGCTGGGCAAGGCGCTCGAAGCCGGGGTGCCGGCCGACGAAATCCTCGCCTTCTTCCGCGACGGGCTGGTGGTGCCGGTGCTGACCGCCCACCCGACCGAGGTACAGCGCAAGAGCATACTGAGCCAGGAAATGAAGATCGCACGGCTGATCGACGAACGCGACCGCATGCGGCTCACGCCGGCCGAGCTGGAAGAGCGCGACGAAGCGGTCCGCCGCACGGTCACCTCGCTGTGGCAGACGCGCATGCTGCGCCGCACCCGGCTTTCAGTGGGCGACGAAGTGGTCAACGGACTGTCCTTCTACGACTACACCTTCCTGCGCGAACTGCCACGCGTCTATAACGTGGTCGAAGACCAGCTCGCCGCCGCCTTCCCGGAACACAAGCGGGATATCGGCAGCTTCCTGCGCATGGGATCGTGGATAGGCGGCGACCGCGACGGCAACCCCTTCGTGACGGCCGATGTGCTGCGCGCCACGCTGCGCGTGCAGTCGGCCAAGGCGCTCGACTACTATCTGACCCAGGTCCATATTCTCGATACCGACCTGTCGCCCACCACGCTGCTGAACAACGCGAGCGACGAACTGCGCGTGCTGGCCGCGACCGCGCCGGACAAGTCGCCGCACCGCGAGGACGAGCTATACCGGCGCGCACTGGCCGGCATCTACGCACGCCTCGCCGTCACCGCGCGCAACCTCGACCAGCACGAACCCTTGTGGAAGGCGGTGGGCGAAGCCGACCCCTATCCGGATGCCGCGGAATTCGTGCGCGATCTCGACGTGATCCACGACTCTCTCGTGGCGCACAAGTCGGCGCTGATCGCGCGTGGCCGGCTGCGCCGGCTGCGGCACGCCGCCCGCGTGTTCGGCTTCCATCTGGCGGCACTGGATCTGCGGCAGAACTCCGATGTGCATGAGCGGGTGGTTGCCGAATTGCTGGCCAACGCCCACGTGTGCCCGAACTACCTCGAACTGCGCGAGGAACAGCGCATCGAGGTGCTGATCAACGAACTGGGAACCCCGCGCCCGCTCACATCGAGCTTCATGCAGTTCTCGGCGGAAACCGAGGGGGAACTGGCGATCGCGCGCACTGCGGCGGAAATGCACACGCTCTATGGCGAGGCTGCGCTGCCCAATTACATCATTTCCAAGACCGATGGCGTATCGGACATGCTGGAGGTGGCGCTCATCCTGAAGGAAGTCGGCCTGGTGAACGTGCATGAACGGCGGGCGGCGATGAACATCATCCCGCTGTTCGAAACCATAGGCGATCTGCGCAATGCGCCGCGCATCATGGACCGGCTGTTCACCATTCCTATCTGGCGCGTGCTGCTCGACGCGCGCAGCACCACGCAGGAGGTGATGCTGGGCTATTCGGATTCCAACAAGGATGGCGGCTTCCTCACCTCGGGCTGGGAGCTTTACAAGGCGGAAACAAGGCTGGTGCAGGTGTTCAAGCGCCACAGCGTGAGATTGCGCCTGTTCCACGGGCGCGGCGGTTCGGTGGGCCGCGGCGGCGGACCGAGCTACCAGGCCATCCTGGCGCAACCGGGCGGCGCGGTTCAGGGACAGATCCGCATCACCGAGCAGGGTGAAGTCATCGCCTCGAAGTATTCCAATCCGGAAGTGGGGCGGCGCAACCTCGAGGTGCTCGCGGCAGCCACTTTCGAAGCCACCTTGCTCGGCAAGCGGGAAGCCGCAGTGCCGCCTGAGTTCACCGACGCAATGGAAGAACTGTCCGGGTACGCCTTCCGCGCGTACCGGAACCTGGTCTATGAAACCCCCGGGTTCGAGAAATATTTCTGGGATTCCACCGTCATCACGGAAATCGCCGAACTGAACATCGGTTCGCGTCCGGCGTCGCGCAAGAAAGGCCAACGCATCGATGACCTGCGCGCCATCCCCTGGGTGTTCTCGTGGTCACAATGCCGGCTCATGCTGCCCGGCTGGTTCGGCTTCGGCAGCGCAGTCCAGGAGTACCGTGCCAAACATGCTGACGGGCTCGCACGTCTGCAGACCATGCTGCACGAATGGCCCTTCTTTGCCACCCTGGTGTCCAACATGGACATGGTGCTGTCCAAGACCGACATCGCCATCGCCAGCCGTTACGCCGAACTGGTGGACGACGTGGCGCTGCGCGAAGCCATCTTCGGACGCATACGCGCGGAATGGGAAGCCACGATAGACGCGGTCGGCCAGATCAGCGGCACACGCGACCTGCTGTCGACCAACCCGCTGCTGGCGCGCTCGATCCGCAACCGCTTCCCCTACATGGAGCCGCTGAACCACCTGCAGGTCGAACTGTTGCGCCGCTTCCGCAGCGGCAACCGCCACGAACGCACCCGCCGCTCCATCCACCTCACCATCAACGGCATCGCCGCCGCCCTGCGAAACAGTGGGTGAGACAGGGGTTGCGCAGCGCAATGCGCTGCGCCTGTCGAACCGGTTTGCCATGCAGGGCAAACCGTGGGTGAAGCAGGGGTTTCGCGAAGCACTGCTTCGCGCCTGCGTAACCGGTTTGCCATGCAGGGCAAACCGTGGACGAAGCAGGGGTTTCGCAAAGCATCGCTTCGCGCCGGCTGAACGGGCTGGCTGTGCCAAGCCGTCCTACCCTCCCTTGCCAAGGTCGGCAAACCCGGCCTTGACCTGGGCCCATTGCCGGCGGCTGACCGGCAGTTTCTCTTCCAGCCCCTTCAACAGCACGACCCAGTGGCCCTCGGCACTGTCGCGCACATGTTCGAAACCGGCGACCGCGTCGCGCGCAACCAGACAGTTACGATGGATGCGCACGAAGCGCGCGGCGAATTCCTGCTCCAGCGAGGCCAGCGCCTCCTCGATCAGGTATTCGCGTTCGACGGTACGCGCGGTCACATACTTCAGTTCCGCCCTCAGATAGAGGATGTCGGCCACCGCGACGCGCTGGATGCGACCGCGTTCGCTGCATGACAGATAGACGCGCCCCCCCAGTGCAGCCACCGACTGGCGCTCCGGCACCCGGCGCAGGGCATCGAGCAGACGTGCCGCACGCACCGGCTTGACCAGGTAATCGACCGCCTTCAGTTCGAAGGCCCGCAGCGCGTACTCGTCGTACGCGGTGCAGAACACCAGTACCGGCGGACGCGACAGCGCGGACAGACGCTCCGCCAGTTCGACGCCGTCGCAACCGGGCATGCGGATGTCCGCCAGCACCACATCCGCCCTATCGTCGCCCGCCAGAGCGGTGAGCGCCTGGACCGCCTCGACGCCATTGCTCGCCTCGCCCACCACCCGGGTCGGCAGTTCGCCCTCGATGTCGGACAGCAGCGCACGCAGCCGCAGCCGCGCCGGTGCCTCGTCATCGGCGATGAACACCCGCAGCGGTCTCATGTCACCACCCGGTAAGGAAAGCGGATACGCACGCGATAGACGCCGTCCTGCAACCCCGCGTCCAGTTGCGCCTCCAGATCGAAGAACAGCATCAGGCGTTCACGGATATTGTCCAGAGCCATGCGATTGCCCCCCGCTTGACCGGTGCGGACCATGGACGGATCCGGCGCCGGATTGTCGATCGCGATCACCACATCACGCCCGGCCCGCTCGACCCGGACGCGCACCTCGCCGCGCCCCGGCAACGGCTCGACGCCGTGATAGACCGCATTCTCGAGCAAGGGCTGCAGCATGAGCGGCGGGACCCGCGCGTCATCCGGACAGCCCTCGGTGTCCCAGATGACGTTCAGGCGTTCGCCCAGCCTGAGCTTTTCCAGCTCGATGTACTGGCGACACAGCGCCAGTTCGTCGCCCAGTGTGACCAGATCGCGATTTTCGCGCATCAGCACGCGGAACAGGTCGGACAGCTCCTCGAGCGCGCGTTCGGCGCGCCGGGTATCGCTGCGCATGATGCCCAGAACCGCGTTCAGGCTGTTGAACAGGAAATGCGGCCGGATGCGCGCCGACAGCGCCATCATGCGGGCCTGGGCGATGGCCGGACCGAGCGCACGCTCCTGCACGGTGAAATAGACCATCACCGCCAGAGCCGCAAGCTGCGACCACAGCAGCTCGCGCACCGGCAGGCCGGTACCGGTGGAGGCATCCCAGGCGTTGAGCAGATCCGACCCCAGCGCAGCCGCCAGCGACACCAGCGCAACCAGCGCCCAACCAGCGCGCACGCCGAGCCGCGCGAACACCGGCGCCAGCACGAACAGGGTGAGCAAGGCCAGCAACAGCGCCGGCTCGATGCGGGCAGCCAGTTCCAGCGCATCGAGCGGCAACAGGTTCCAGTTGCGGTTGCGTGCCAGCAGGGCCGGCAACGCGAGCGCATTGACCAGCAGCACCACGCGCAGCATCACGCCCAGATTGCGCCAGTCCGGCGTGCGGGCGGGCCTCATCCCGCCCTCCTGTCGGGCCGTTCACCGGGGTAGCCTATAATTGCGGGTTTTCCGCCGTACATCACCGCGCGTCCATCATGAGCCAACCTTCTCAGTCCGAGCCGACCAAGGCGTGGTCGGGCCGATTTTCCGAACCCGTGTCCGATCTGGTGAAGCGTTATACCGCGTCGGTGTTCTTCGACCAACGCATGTGGCGCCAGGACATCCAGGGCTCGCTTGCCCACGCGGCCATGCTGACGAAGCAGGGCATCATCGCCCAGGCCGACCTGGATGCGATCCGCGCAGGCATGGCGCAGATCGCGCAGGAAATCGAGAACGGTACATTCGACTGGAATCTTGACGACGAGGATGTCCATCTCAATATCGAGAAGCGGCTCACCACGCTGGTAGGCGATGCAGGCAAGCGGCTGCACACGGGCCGCAGCCGCAATGACCAGGTGGCGACCGACATCCGCCTGTGGCTGCGCGATGCCATCGACACGATTCTCGGCCTGATCCGCGATTTCCAGTCCGCACTGCTCGATCTCGCGGAACACCATGCGGCGACGCCGCTGCCCGGCTTCACCCACCTGCAGGTGGCGCAACCGGTCACCTTCGGCCACCACCTCATGGCGTACTTCGAAATGCTGCGCCGCGACGCCGAACGCTTCGCCGACTGCCGCAAGCGGCTTAACCGCCTTCCTCTCGGCTCAGCCGCCCTGGCGGGCACCACCTTCCCGATAGACCGTGAATTCGTGGCGCGCGAACTCGGCTTCGACGAGGTGTGCCAGAACTCGCTGGATGCCGTATCGGACCGCGACTTCGCGATCGAATTCTGCGCCGCGGCCAGCCTGCTGATGACCCATCTGTCGCGCCTGTCGGAGGAACTGATCCTGTGGATGAGCCCGCGCGTGGGTTTCATCGATCTGGCCGACCGCTTCTGCACCGGTTCGTCCATCATGCCGCAGAAGAAGAACCCGGATGTGCCGGAACTGGTGCGCGGCAAGACCGGCCGCGTCAATGGCAGCCTGGTGTCGCTGCTCACGCTGATGAAGGGCCAGCCGCTGGCCTACAACAAGGACAACCAGGAAGACAAGGAGCCGCTGTTCGACGCCGCCGACACGGTGATCGACACCTTGCGCATCTATGCCGACATGATGGGCAGCAACACCGCCGCGGACGGCAGTCGCGTGTTCAACGTGCGCGTGAAGGCGGACGCGATGAAGAGCGCGCTGCGCCAGGGCTATGCCACCGCCACCGACCTCGCCGACTGGTTGGTCAAGCGCGGCCTGCCTTTCCGCGATGCGCACGAGGCGGTGGCCCGGGCGGTGCGACTCGCCGAACAGAAGGGCTGCGACGTGTCGGAACTCACGCTGGACGAACTCAAGTCCTTTTCCGCACTGGTCGATGACACGGTGTACGCGGTACTGACAGTGGACGGCTCGCTGTCGGCCCGCAACCATGTGGGCGGCACGGCACCGGAACAGGTGCGCGCCGCCATCGCCCGCGCGCGAGCGCGGATCGCCGGCTGAAGCGGGCGGCGGCGCCCGGCCGGGTACCGCCGCCGCGACAACGCCACCCAGCCCCTGACTACGCCCGGACATCCATGGACCTGATCGGAAAGTACCGCATCGTGCGCCTGCTGGGCGAGGGCGCGACCTCCAGGGTCTATCTGGCACATGATTCGTTCGGCCGGCGCGACGTGGCGATCAAGATCGTGTCACGCAAGGAGGGTGATGGCGACGGAAAATCGGAACGCTACCAGCGCAAGTTCTTCGTCGCGGAGGCCTCGCTTGCCGGCAAGCTCACCCATCCGCACATCGTGCAGATCTACGACGCCGTGGCCGATGCCGATCCGGCCTACCTCGTCATGGAGTATGTGCGCGGCGGCACGCTGGAAGCGCACACCCAGCCGGGCTCCTTGCTGCCTGTCGGGGATGTGCTGGAAATCATCTTCAAGTGCACGCGCGCGCTGGATTTCGCGTGGCGACTGGGTGTCATCCATCGTGACCTGAAGCCGGCCAACCTCATGCGGGCGGATGAGGGTGCAGCGGCCGGCACCAGCGTAAAGGTTTCGGATTTCGGCGCCGCAATGTCGGTGTCAGCGACCGAAACGCAGGTATCCGGCGTCGGCTCTCCGGCCTATATGAGTCCACAGCAGATCAAGGAACATCCGCTCAACCACCAGACCGACATCTTTTCCCTGGGTGTGGTCATGTACCAGTTGCTGACCGGGCAGCTCCCGTTCCAGGGCAGCAACAACTACAGCATGATGTACCAGATCACGCATGCCGAGCCGGTGCCGCCGTCGGCACTGCGGCCCGAGCTTCCGCCTGTGCTGGACGACATCGTGATGCGTGCGCTGCAGAAGTCTCTTGATGATCGCTATCCGACCTGGGACGCGTTTTCCTTCGAACTCGCCGAGGCTTTCCGGGCGGAGGCGCAGCGCGACCAGGACCATCGCATCGCGGACAGCGAGAAATTCAATTCGCTGCGTCGGCTGCCCTTCTTCCAGGACTTTTCCGACGTCGAGCTGTGGGAGGTGGTGCGCCTGGGCGACTGGCATCGCATGAGCGCCGGCCAGTCTCTGCTGCGCGAGGGTGAAGCAGGCGACGGATTCTTCATCCTGGCGGACGGCGAACTGAAGGTGACCCGGGGCCGCAAGCTGCTCAACGTGCTGTCGGCCGGCGAATGCGTCGGCGAAATGGCTTATCTCACGCCGGAGCGCGCCACGCGCGGCGCCGACGTGTCCACGCTGTCCGATTGCGTGCTCATCCATCTTGCCAATGCGGCGCTGGCGCATGCATCGGAAAGCTGCCGCCATCGCTTCGACCGCGCCTTCCTGCGCATCCTGGTCGAACGCCTGACGCTGGCCAACCAGCGGCTGACCGGTGTCTGAGCACGTGCCCTTCGCCTACGCGCCCGGCACATCGCTCGGCCGCTATCAGTTGCGCCGCATCATCGGCCGCGGCAGCACCAGCACGGTCTGGCTTGCGTGGGATCCAGCCAGCCAGCAGGAAGTGGCGATCAAGTGCATCGCCGCGGACGTGCTGAATGACCCGGTGCGCGGCAAGCTGCACCGCACACTGCTGATCAACGAGGCCTCGCTGGCGAACAAGCTGCAACACCCGCACATCGTCGCGATACATGATGCAGTGATCGCCGACGATCACGCCTACATCGTGATGGACTACGTGGCCGGCGGCACACTGGAAGTCCATACGCAACGGCCCGGCCTGCTGCCGATAGAGCGCATCGTCGAACTCATTTTCAAGTGCACGCGGGCGCTCGACTACGCCTGCCAGATCGGCGTGACGCACCGCGACATCAAGCCGGCGAACATCCTGCTCACGCGCGACGGCGACATCCGCCTGAGCGACTTCGGCGCCGCGCTGTTCTCGACCATGGAGCGCACCCAGGTGGAAGGCGTGGGTTCTCCCGCCTACATGAGCCCGCAGCAGGTGCGCGAAATGCCGCTGAACCACCAGACCGACATCTATTCGCTGGGCGTGGTGCTCTACCAGTTGCTGGCGGGAGAGCTGCCGTTCCAGGCCAGCAACAAGTACAGCATGGTGTACCAGATCATCCATGTCGAGCCGCCGCCGCCATCGGCGCACCGGCCGGGCATTCCGCCGGCGCTCGACGCCGTCGTCGCGCGGGCGATGCAGAAGGACATCGGTCTGCGCTATGCAACCTGGGCCGAATTCACGCACGACCTCGCGCAGGCCTTCCGCAATCGCCGGCTCAAGCCGCGCGACGATGATTCGGCCGCGCCCGAAATGTTCCGCCTGCTGCGCACGTTGGCCTTCTTTGGAGACTTCAGCGACGTCGAACTGTGGGAGGTGGCTCGATTCTCTCGCCTGGAGAGGATTGCCGCCGGCACCGTACTGATGAAGGACGGCGAACAGGGCGACCGGCTCTATGTGGTGGCGGAGGGTGAACTGGCCATCAGCAAATCCGGACGAACGCTCACCATACTGACCGGCGGCGAGTGCTGCGGCGAAATGTCGGTGGTGGCGCGCGAGCGCAAGCTGCGTGCCAACGACGTGATCGCCACGACCGACAGCCTGCTGTGCGCCATCGATGGCGAGCAGATCCGCCGCGCGTCGGAAACCTGTCGCATGCGCTTCTACGAGGCTTTCCTGCAGGTGCTGGCGTCGCGGTTGTCGGTTGCCAATGTGAGGCTGGCGGATAGCTGGCCACCCGGAACATGAACCGGCTGGCACACGAAATCTGCGCCGCGCTCGGCACGTCCGCGGTGGAAGTGACCGAGTTGCCGGCGGTGGGCGCCCGGCGCGCGCTGCGCATCCTGAGTGCCGACGCCCCGCTGTTCGTCAAGTCGCGCCCCGCTGCCCAGGCGGATCTGTTCGCCGCCGAAGCCGAAGGACTGGCCATGTTGACCGACGCCGGCCGATTCCGCGTGCCACGCGTGTTCGGCCAGGGTAAACACGGGAACGACGCCTGGCTGGCGCTGGAGTGGCTGGACCTGACCCCGCTGCGCAGTCACGACGACGGCGTGCTGTTCGGCGACGCGCTTGCCGGTCTTCATGCACGGCATGGCGAGCGCTACGGCCTCGCGCGCGACAACTGGCTGGGCGACAGCCTGCAGGAGAATGGCTGGGCGGCATCCTGGCCGCTGTTCTACGCACAGAGGCGCATCGCACCGCAGATCGCACGGCTGATCGAAAACGGCGAACGCGGAGAACTGCTGCGCACGCTGCAAGCACTGATAGAGCGCATTCCTGCACTTTTCCTCGATTACCGCCCCGCTGCCTCCCTGCTGCACGGTGACCTGTGGCACGGCAATGCCGGCATGGTCGATGGCAGACCGGCGATATTCGACCCGGCCGTCCACTTCGGCGACCGGGAATCCGATTACGCGATGACCGAACTGTTCGGCGGCTTTCCGCTGTCCACGTACGCGAGCTACCAGAAGGCTGCGCCGCTCGATCCCGGTGCCGCGTCGCGGCGCGATCTGTACCGCCTCTACCATCTGCTCAACCACCTGCTGCTGTTCGGTGAAGCCTACCGGCGGGAAACCGCACGCACCGCAGCACGCCTGCTTTCCTCGCTGCGCTGAAGCACTTTCCACGGCTGCCGGCGCAGCGCACATGAAACACAGCCGAAATGTGAACGACCGTTCACACAATCTTGTTTCATATGGAAAAAGTCCGGAAAATTATTTTTGTGCGGCGCAGCAAAACCGCTTGACATCCTGAAGTCGGTTTCTATAATCCTGTTCATGGTGCAGCGCAAAACCTTCGTGTCATCGGGATGAGCGTTCTGCCGTATCAAGTGACCTCGTGGGTGTCTTGCAGTCATGCCCGGTTCGTGGTCGCTCTTTCAACATAAATGTATGGAGATACCCACCATGGCCTTTACGACCGAGCACTTCACCGCCGTAAACAAGCACAACATCGAATCCCTGCTGACCCTGGCCAACACGGCCTTCGCCAGCACCGAACGCCTGGCTGCCCTGAACCTGAATACCGCGCGCGCCATCCTGGAAGACAGCGTTGCCAACGCGAAGTCGCTGCTGGCCGCCAAGGACGTGCAGGAAATCGTCGCGCTGCAGGGCAATCTGGTGCAGCCGTCCATCGAAAAGGCGGTTGCCTACTCGCGCAGCGTCTACGAAATCATGTCGCAGACCCAGGAAGAAGTGAGCAAGCTGGTGGAAACCCAGGTCGGCGAAATGAGCAAGGCAGTCACCAGCACGCTTGATCAGGCCGCCAAGCAAGCGCCGGCGGGTTCGGACGTCGCGGTTGCCGCTGTCAAGTCGGCGATCGCCGCCGCCAACAGCGCCTACGACAGCATCGCCAAGGCCACCAAGCAAGCGGTGGAACTGGCTGAAGCGAACGTGAATGCCGCGACCACGGCCACCGTCCGCGCAGTCGGCGCTGCCAGCACCACGGCGAAGAAGAAGGCTGCGGCCTGATCTTCACCCGCTCTCCGGTACAAGGAAAAAGCCTCGCTTCGGCGAGGCTTTTTTCGTTCACGCGATGAAAGCGATCAATCCTCCAGCGCGATGACCAGGCCGCGCGCCAGGACCTCTGCACGCATCGCCGCCATCGCCAGCGGCACCTTGTCAGCGGCGCCTTTCGCACCCAGCTCGATGTGTGGCCGGCCGTGGCGCGCGTTGCCGAAGCTGGGGAGGCTGAACACCGTGACACCGTGGTCCGCCTCGATCGCCTGCATCAGATCCAGCAGCCGGCTTTCGTGCGCATCGAACACGAATATCGACGCCTCCACCCAGTCACGGCTGTGATGCAGATGGGCGTACCGCGTATCCAGTACCCACTTGATCATGGGCCACGCCATTTCGGGAAATCCCGGCACGAAGTGGTGATCGCCACAACTGAAGCCCGGTATCCGGTTGAAGGGGTTGGGGATGATGCGTGCGCTGGCCGGGAATTCGCCCAGGCGCAGCCGGTTTTCCGTGATGTCGGCGCCGAAGCGCGCGCGGATTTCCGCTTCCGCATCGGGATGCAGCACGCAGTTCTCGCCCAGCGCGGCGGCGACGGCCTGACGGGTGTGATCGTCTGGCGTGACGCCTATGCCTCCGCACGAGAAGACGATGTCGTCGCTGGCGAACGACCGCCGGAAGGCGTCGATCAGGCGCGGCCGCTCGTCGCCGAGGTAATGCACCCACGACAGTTGCAGGCCGCGCTCGTCCAGCAGTTCGCGCATCTTCGCGAAATGGCCGTCCTGCCGGCGGCCGGACAGTATTTCATCACCGATGATGTACAGGCCGAAAGCCATCGCTCGAACTCCCTCTTGCTGAAGATGAATGCGGACCGTCAAACCGGAAAACCGCGGACCTCTGCCGCTCGAAGACGCACGACGTCAGCGGCGAGAGGCTCACAGTCCCAGTTCCGACCACATGGCATCGACCCGCCGCTTCACGTCCGCGTCCATCTCGATCACCCGCCCCCATTCACGGCTGGTTTCACCCGGCCACTTGTTGGTCGCGTCCATCCCCATCTTGGAGCCGAGGCCAGCCACCGGACTGGCGAAATCGAGGTAGTCGATCGGCGTATTGTCCACGATGACGGTATCGCGCTTCGCATCCATGCGCGTGGTCATGGCCCAGATCACTTCCTGCCAGCTGCGGATGTCGATGTCCTCATCGACGACGATGATGGTCTTGGTATACATGAACTGGCGCAGGAAGCTCCACACCCCGAACATGACCCGCTTGGCGTGTCCCGGGTACTGCTTGCGCATCGACACCACCGCCAGCCGGTACGAACAGCCTTCCGGCGGCAGGTAGAAGTCGGTGATTTCCGGAAACTGCTTCTGCAGCAGCGGCACGAACACCTCGTTCAGCGCCACGCCCAGCATGGCCGGCTCGTCCGGTGGTTTGCCGGTATAGGTCGAGTGATAGATCGGGTCGCGCCGCATCGTCATGCGGGTGACCGTGAACACCGGGAATTCCGCCACTTCGTTGTAGTAGCCGGTATGGTCGCCGAACGGACCTTCCGGCGCGTGCTGGTAGCCGGACGGATGCGCGGCATCCGGACACAGCTCGCCTTCGAGCACGATTTCCGCGCTGGCGGGCACATCGAGGTCGTTGCCGATGCACTTCGCCAGTTCCGTGCGGCTGCCGCGCAGCAGGCCGGCGAACTGGTACTCGGACAGCGTGTCCGGCACCGGTGTCACCGCGCCCAGTATCGTGGCCGGATCGCAGCCCAGCACCACCGACACCGGAAACGGCGTGCCGGGAAACTTCCGCGCGTGGTCGCGGAAATCCAGCGCGCCGCCGCGATGTGCCAGCCAGCGCATGATCACCTTGTTCTTCGCGATCACCTGCTGCCGGTAGATGCCGAGGTTCTGCCGCTTCTTGTCCGGGCCGCGCGTCACCACCAGTCCCCAGGTGATAAGCGGTGCCGCGTCGCCCGGCCAGCAGTGCTGGACCGGCAGCGTGGCAAGATCCACGTCCGGGCCTTCGATCACGACCGTCTGGCACGGTGCGGACGACACCTTCTTGGGCGCCATCGAGAACACCTGTTTCAGCATCGGCAGCTTGTCCCAGGCGTCCTTCAGCCCCTTGGGTGGCTCCGGTTCCTTCAGCATGGACAGCGTGCGACCGATATCGCGCAGCGCTTCCGCCCAGCGCCCGCCGCTCACCCCCATGCCCAGCGCGACGCGCCCGGGCGTGCCGAACAGATTTGCCAGCACCGGCATGGCGTGGCCGGTCGGCTGTTCGAACAGCACCGCCGGCCCCTGCGCCCGCAGCACGCGGTCGCAGATTTCGGTCATTTCAAGGTGGGGCGACACCGGGCGGGCAACCCGCTTCAGTTCGCCCAGACTTTCAAGCTGCGCGATGAAGTCGCGCAAATCGGTGTATTTCATGTGTCGTTCAGCCTTTTGTCGCGGCCGATGGTAAGCGAGAACGTCCGCGCGGGGGCAGACACGTGGATGTGGTCACAGACCGGCAACGCGCACGCCCGTTCCTGTGCAACCGCCCGTGATGTCACCTGTCAGAAGCGGCGCCGCCCTGCCCGCCGAGGTTTCGTCATCGCATGATCGCCTGGTACGCCGATCACTTCGTCCTGCCCTTGCCGGACGGCCACCGCTTTCCGATGGACAAGTACCGGCGGTTGCGCGAGAGGGTGGCCGCCGAGTTGCCGCAGGTCGTGCTGCGCGAGCCGCCGCCCGCCACCGATGAGCAGTTGCTGCGCGCGCACGAGGCGGATTACGTGGCGCGCGCCGTGGGCGGCATGCTGACGGCGCCGGAAATCCGTGCGATCGGCTTCCCCTGGTCGCTGCAGATGGTGGAACGCTGCCGCCGCTCTGCGGGCGCCACCCTTGCCGCCTGCCGCACCGCGCTGGACGAAGGCGTATCGGTAAACCTTGCCGGCGGCACGCATCACGCCAGGCGCGCCAGCGGCGCCGGTTATTGCGTGTTCAACGATGCCGCCGTCGCCGCCCGCATGCTGCAGGTGGAGTGCGGCATCGAACGCGTCGCCGTGATCGACCTCGACGTACACCAGGGCGACGGCACGGCGGACATTCTCGGCACTTCGGATGACGTGTTCACGCTGTCGCTGCACGGCGAACGCAACTTCCCCTTCCGCAAGGAACGCAGCCATCTCGACATCGGCCTCCCCGACGGCACAGGTGACGAAGCCTATCTGGCCGCACTGGACCGCGCACTGCTTGAACTGGAAGCCCGCCTGCACGCGCAGTTCGTGATCTATCTCGCGGGCGCCGACCCCTACGCGGGCGACCGCCTCGGCCGCCTGCGGCTGAGCAAGCAGGGACTGGCCGAACGCGACCGGCGCGTCGTCGGGTTCTGCCGCAGCCGCGATCTGCCTCTGGCCATCGCCATGGCGGGAGGCTATGCACCGGACATCGAAGACATCGTCGACATCCATCTGCGTACGGTAGCCATCGCCAGCACACTCCATTGTCGTCCCTCGCCCGGCAATCGTTGACCGCAGCGCGGTGATTTCTGGTAGCTTTCGCCCTGTATATTCATATGTCATTAACGGAGGCTGCCGAGATGACCCCTGCCGCAATCCCGCATGGCGCACTTTTCCTGCTCATCCTGCTCGCGGGCTGCGCCGCGCCCTACAGCGAAACACCGCTCGCCACCAACTTCCCGACCTCGCGACAGCCCAAGCTGCAGGCAGCCGATCACTGGGCGACCATCGCGCGTGACGTGGCGCGCCAGCTCGCTGCCGGCCTGAACGACAGTCGTCCGGTCCATATCGACGAGGCGTCCTCGCGCAGCGAATTCGAGCGCGCCTTCGCGCGTCAGCTCGCATCGGCACTGATGGAGCAGGGGCACGCGGTGAGCCGCAGTCCGCACGACGCACTGATACTGGCTTTCGATACCCAGGTCGTGCGCTTCTCGCCCGATCGCCTGCAAAGTCGAGACCATGGCGGTCTGACCTTGCTCGCAAGCGGTCTGTGGGCGCTGGCGGCGGTCGATGCCACGGCAGCCGGCGCCGCCACCGCCGGCGTGGCCGGATACGACGGCTATCGCGCAGCCTCCAGCGAATTTGCGCGTGGCGACACACCGGCGACCGAAATCCTGATCACCGTGCATGTGAGCGATGGCGCGCGCTACCTCGCGCATCGCAGCCTGGTCTATTACGCGGCGGATGGCGACCGGGCGCTGTACGATCCGGGCAGCGGCGGTCATCCGATACGCATGCAGGGAGGTCTTTGACATGCGCCGCGCACTGCTCCCCCTCGTCATTTGCACGACGTTCGCGATCTACGGATGCGCCACCGACACGAAGCCTGACCCGACCTATGAACAGGCCGCCAGCGACCGCTTCGTTCCCAGCAACTATCGTGCGGCCGAAGCGTTGATGGCGCAGATCAATGAGCGCATCGCACCCGGCAATCCGCTCATCATCGCCACGGTGGTGAATATCGACGCACTCGAACAGTCGTCCACGCTGGGGCGGCTGATATCGGAACAGGTGTCCTCGCGCTTTTCGCGCGCCGGCTACCGGATGATAGAAATGAAGTTCCGCAACAGCGTCTACGTGAAGCAGAACCAGGGCGAACTGGTACTGACGCGCGAAATCAAGGATCTGGCGATCAGCCACCAGGCGCGCGCCGTCATCGTCGGCACCTATGGCGCCGCGGACGACATGGTGTTCCTGAACCTGAAGGTGATCGACCCGGCCAGCAATGTGGCGCTCGCCGCGCACGATTACGTGCTGCCGCGCGATGCGGCGATGCGCTCACTGCTGCGCGGTCGCTGATGCCCGCACGCCTGCATCGCTGCCTGCCGATGCACCGCACAGCCAGCGCAGCGCAAGCGGCCACAGCGTGTGCTGCATGTCGGAATGAAAGGGCGCGAAATGACCGATGCGGCTCAAGCCGAAACGCTGCGGCAGGAACTGCACCTGTCGCGTACGCGCGCTGACGAACCAGCCCAGCAGGCGCTGCATCGCGGCCGGCGTGGCATACGGGTCGTCCGCCGCTGCACAGGCCAGCACGTCGGCCCGACATGCCGCGAAAGCGGCGCGGGCCGCCGCGCCATCCGGCCGCCCTCGTGCGGCCGGCAACCACGGGTAGAGGCGATCGAAATCAGGCCACAGCCGCAAGCCCCACTCCAGCGCGACCCCGCGCGGCAGATCTTCCAGCCAGCCCAGCCGGCGCCCCGGGAAGTAGCCCATGCACAGCGCGAGCAACGGCATCAGCAGATGCCAGCGCAACAGATAGCCCACGCGTTGGCGCGCTGCGTAATCGGGCCAGTAGGCGTACTGGGAACCCACCAGCAGCAGCCGTGCAAGCCGCGCATTCGCCGGCGCGCAACCCAGGCAGAAGCCGCCGATGCTGTGGCCGACGCCGACCAGGGGGCGCTCCGGGAAGCGGCCGGCGAGCCAGCGTATCGCCGCATCGGCATCCAGTGCGCCCCAGTCGAACTTGGTGGCGCGCAGCCCGCGGAGGCCGGCGTGCCGGCTCAGGCCTATGCCGCGATAGTCAAAAGTGAGCGTCGCCAGGCCCCGCTGCGCGAGCCAGGCCGCGAAGCGGTCGTAATAGCGCGCGGCAACACCCGTCGCGCAGCAGATCACCACCGCAGGACGCCGGACGCTGCCGTCGGCGGGCAGCCACAGCGTGCCGCGCAGGCGATATCCGTCATCGCTCGGGAACTCGACGGCTTCGGCCACCGGTTCGGGCGTACGCATCACTGCGTGCGCCGCAGGAAATAGATCAGATCCATTTCAGGCGCCGGCAAGCCCAGGCGCGTCAAGGCGGCAGACATCTGACCGCGGTGGTGAGTGCCGTGATTGAACACGTGCAGTGCGGTGGACGCCCAGACCGACGCGACCTGCTGACCGGAGAGAGTGCGATAGCCGAGCGGGCTGCCCAGCCGCACCTCATCGGCTTGCTGAATCAGCGTGATCCAGCGCGCCGCCTGATCAAGCACGCGTTGCGCGAGCGCATCGCGATCCGGCTCGACTTCATCGGCCAGCGAACGAACGGAGGGCGATTCGCCGACGAAACGTCCATACCAGATCAGGTCGGCCAGCAGCAGATGATTCAGCGTGCCGTGCAGGCTCTTGAAGAACAGGCCGCAGTCAGCTCGATAATCGGCGTCGGACACCTGCCTGAGCACGGCGAGCAGGCGTTCGCTGGCCCATGCGTGGTAGTCCGCCATATCGAGGCAGTGTCGTTTGAGGTTCATGTCACGCTCTCCTTCCCGGTTGCGGACGAAAGGGATGTCCGCCGAACCGGTCGCCAATGACGGACGGAATGTCCGATCGCCCGAGCCCCAGGTCGCGCAGCTCGAGATCGTTCATGCCGCGCAGCTCGGCATCCGCCCGTGCCCGACGCCGGGCAAGGGCGATGCGTCGATACAGATCACGGAGCCAGGCGTTCGCAGGCACGGGCCAGTTCCTTGGCTTCGCTGAAGCAGCTCCACGCGTCGGCAGGCACCTCGGTCACGATGCAGTAGCTGGACGGGTGCAGGGGGCCCAGAAGCTCTTCCAGGCTGCTCCATGCAGCGGCCATGAAGCGCGTCCTGTCGTGGGCCGTGGTGGTGCCGACGGTCACGCGCACCTCCAGGTGCAGGGCCATCTGCCGCGCCTCGACCGGGACTCCGCCGACGGACCAGTCGTCGACACTCTGCGCCGACAGCGCGGTTTGCGCCTTCTTCTTGCGCAGCACGTCGACGGTCAGGTCCAGCACGGCGCGTCGGACGGCAAGCATGGTGTCCGCGTCCGGTCTGCGCGACAGATTCAGCGTGATCATGGGCATGAGGGATGGCCTCCAGACTGAGGAGCCCATCATGCATCACAGGCACTGTACCGATTAACACACAGAGATTCGTTAAAGAACCGGTACAGTTTGGCTTCAACGCACACTGTATCGTTCGAGCCTGGCGGCAACTGTACCGACCACCTTCACACCATCGGCACTACAGTTGCCTCGACACACCGGTCAGAGTGGGAGCGGTGTGTCGCCCATGCCGGAGAAACCGCGATGAACCGATACGAACAGCTCGCCGATCGCCTGCGTGCGGACATCCGCGCCGGCCTCTATCCGCCGGGACAACGGCTGCCCTCGGTACGCCGGATCGCTTCGCAGCAGGGACTGAGCATCGCCACCTGCATTTCGGCCTATCGCAAGCTCGAAGCCCAGGGGTGGCTCGAAGCGCGGCCGCAGTCGGGCTTCTATGCGCGCACACCCGAAGCACTGCCGCCGCGCGCGCACCAGACCTGCGAGGACGAGTCACCAGGCGAGGTCACCATGTCGGAGCGCGTGGCGCAGGTGATGCGCGCCTCGCATCGCGAGGATCTGCTGGTACTGAGCACGGCCATTCCGCACATGGACTTCCTTCCGGTGAAGGATGTGCGGGCCAGCCTGAGCCGGGCCTTGCGCGCGGACGATGCGGGCAGTGCGCGCTATGGCGAATTCATCGGCGAAGAGGTATTGCGTACCCAGATCGCGCGCCGCTCGATCGAATCCGGCTGCCAGACGCACCCCGACGACGTGATCATCACCACCGGCTGCCAGGAAGCTCTGACCCTGGCCCTGCGCGCCACCACACAGCCCGGCGACGTGGTCGCAATCGAATCGCCCACCTTCTTCGGCACGCTGCAACTGATCGAATCGCTGGGCCTGAAGGCGCTGGAAATCCCCACCGATGCCCAGACCGGGTTGAGCCCGGAAGCGCTGGAGCTGGCGCTGGACAAATGGCCGGTCAAGGCCTGCCTGATCTGCACGAGCTTCAGCAATCCGGGGGGCGCCAGCATGCCCGACGCGCACAAGCGGCGCATCGTGCAGATGCTGTCCGCACGCGGCATCGCGCTGATCGAGGACGACATCTATGGCGAACTGGCGCACAGCGGCGAGCGCCCGCGCGTGGCCAAGGCATGGGATCGCACCGGCCATGTGCTGCTGTGTTCGTCCTTCTCCAAGACACTGGCACCGGGGCTGCGACTGGGCTGGATCGTGCCCGGCCGCTGGCGGCGCGAGGTCGAGCGGCTCAAGTACGGCAGCACCATGTCCACCGCGCTGCTGCCGCAGCGGGCACTGGCCGACTATCTGTCCACCGGCCGCTGGGAGCGGCATCTGGCCAAGGTGAGGCGTCAGTACGCCGAACAGATGGAGCGCATGCAGACGGCGATTTCGCGGCACTTTCCGCCCGGTACCCGCTGTACGCGCCCGGCCGGCGGCTTCATCCTGTGGGTGGAACTGCCGGAACAGGTGGACGCGCTCGCCCTTCAGGCACAGGCACTGGCTGCCGGCATCAGCGTGGCTCCGGGTCCGATGTTCTCGCCCCAGGGCAAGTACCGCAACTGCATGCGGCTCATGTGCGCGGTGCGCTGGGACGCGCGCGTGGATGCGGCACTGGCCCGACTGGGCGCGCTGGCCAGCAACCTCGCATCGGGTCGCCGCTGACCTCGCGCATTCGACGGACACCGGGGCGCCGATAGTCCGTTCGGCGCACCCCACCCGGCCGAACGGACTATGACTTGCGTACTCGTGAAGTTAACGCGAGGTTAACTGACGATACATCGGTCCCCTGCAAGCTCTCCGGGCCTTGACCCACCTCCGGAGAGCACAATGAAGAAGACCTGTTCCATCCTGGCCGCGGCGCTCGGCGCCGGCCTCATGTCCCTCGGCGCGCACGCGGCCGCCCCCACCTTCGCCGGCAGCTTCGGCTCCGGCACCACGGCCGGCACGGTCGCGGCGGAAAGCCTGGGCAGCTCGGGCAACTGGACCTTCTGGACGTTCACCGCCGACTTCCTGAGCGATGTGAGCATCACCATCACGCCCACCAGTTCCGATCTCGACGTCATATTCGGTGTCTGGTTCGGCGTGGAAACCGATACCGAGAACTACTCCGGCATCAACACGGATTCGCTGAGCACCCTGCTGGTGGGCTATGCCGATGGCACGGAATTCAATCCCACCGCCGGCGCCGGCCAGGCCGCAAGCCTGCGCTTCTTCAATGATTACGGCACGGGCCCCTTCGTGCTGGCCATCGCCGACTACACCGACGGCGTGGGCAGCGGCCAACTCGGCTACACCATCACCGCCTCGGTTCCGGAACCGGAAACCTACGCCCTGCTGCTCGCCGGCCTCGGTCTGATCGGCGTCGCCGCGCGCCGTCGCGCCTGACGGTTTTACACCCCTGCCCGAACGCACAAGGAGAGATACAAAGATGAACCATCAAGACGATCTGATCGATGTCCTGCGCGACTTCAGCAAGACCGACGCCACCAAGGACATGGACCCGCACTGGACCTATGGCCGCCGCGGCTTCCTGAAGAGCGGCGTCGCTGCCGCCGCCACGGTTGCCATGCCGTTCAGCATCATGGGCGCCAGGCAGGCGCACGCGGTGCAACTGCCGTACAGCCCCGATTACGGCCCGCTCGCCCCGGTCAATGACGAAGTGACCGGCCTGCCGCTGCTGCAACTGCCGGAAGGTTTCAAGTACTGGTCCTTCGGCTGGACCGGCGACGTGATGACCGATGGCATCGCCACGCCGGGCGCGCATGACGGCATGGCAGTGGTCGCATCCGACGCCAACAAGCTGGTGCTGGTACGCAACCACGAACAGAGCAGCCGTACCGCCGGCTCGTTCGCGAACGCGAAGATCACCTACGACCCGACCTGTAATGGCGGCACGACCAATCTGGTATTCGCTCCGCGCTCCAAGCAGTGGGTCGGTTCGTATGCATCGATCTCCGGCACCATCCGCAACTGCGCCGGTGGCCCGACGCCGTGGAATTCGTGGATCACCTGTGAAGAAACCTCGGATGGCGTGCACAACGGCGCCACCAAGCAGCATGGCTACTGTTTCGACGTGCCCGCGTCCGGCGCGGCCAAGCCGGTGCCGCTGGTCGACATGGGCTGTTTCAGTCACGAAGCGGTGGCCGTCGATCCGGTCACCGGCATCATCTACGAAACCGAGGACAGCACGCCGTCCGGCTTCTACCGCTTCATCCCGAAGGTGCCGGGCAATCCGGCTGCCGGCGGCAAGCTGCAGATGATGAAGGTGGTCGCCTCGACCAACGCGTCGCGCACCCTCAACGGTGTGGCCTACCCCTACTTCAACACGGCAGCGGCAGACATCCCGGCCGGTACGACCTGGGATGTCGAGTGGGTGGATATCGACGAGCCGAACAAGCCTTTCATCACCGGCACCACCTACGGCGGCGTGGTCGCCCAGGGCATCATGAAGGGTGCGTCCAGCATCACCCGTGGCGAAGGCTGCTGGTATGGCAACGGCCAGATCTTCGTCTGCTCGACCAGTGGCGGCGCCACCGGAAACGGCCAGATCTTCGCCTACGATCCGCGCAAGGAAACCTTCTCTCTGCTGTTCGTGTCGGGCGGCAACAGCCAGGTGGACAATCCGGACAACATCGCATGGAGCCCGCGTGGCAGCCTCATCCTGTGCGAAGACGGCGACGCGACCCCGCAGGCACTGCGCGGCCTCACCCTGGACGGCACCATTTTCCCGTTCTGCTACAACAACGTGAACTTCTCGGCTTCGGGCACCGGCAGCTATACCCGTCCGTCGGGCCGCTCCTTCACCAGTGACCAGCGTGGTTCCGAGTTCTGTGGTGCGACCTTCCACAACGAATGGCTGTTCGTGAACATCCAGTCGCCCGGCATCACGTTCGCGATCACCGGTCCGTGGGACAACGGCGCGCTGTAATAAAAGACTTCGAATGACGATTCATGGCCGGCGCAGCTCTCGCGCCGGCCATTTTTCATACCCTGGCCACACTGACGGCCGACGAATACGCAAGGATACGAACATGACACTGCGCGATGACACGATGGACATGCTGCGCGACTTCAGCCGCACCGACGCCTCACGCGAGATGGATCCGCACTGGAGCTACGGCCGCCGCGGCTTCCTGAAGAGCGGCGTCGCCGCTGCCGCGACCCTGGGCATGCCCTTCAGCATGCTGGGCTCGAACAAGGCACAGGCCGTGCAACTGCCCTACAGCCCGGATTACGGCCCGCTCGCACCGGTCGCCGATCAGAGCACCGGTCTGCCGCTGCTGCAACTGCCCGCCGGCTTCAAGTACTGGTCCTTCGGCTGGACCGGCGACATGATGACGGACGGCATCGCCACGCCCTCCGCTCACGACGGCATGGCCGTCGTGGCTTCCGATGCCAACAAGCTGGTGCTGGTGCGCAACCACGAACAGGGCAGCCGCACCGCCGGCTCCTTCGCCAACGCAAAGATCACCTATGACCCGACGTGCAATGGCGGCACCACCAATCTGGTGTTCGCACCGCGCACCGGTACCTGGGTGGGCGCCTATGCGTCGATCTCGGGCACCATCCGCAACTGTGCGGGTGGCCCGACGCCGTGGAACTCCTGGATCACCTGTGAAGAAACCTCGGATGGCGTGCACAACGGCGCCACCAAGCAGCACGGCTTCTGCTTCGACGTACCGGCGACCGGTGCAGCCAAGCCGGTGCCGCTGACCGGCCTGGGCTGCTTCAGCCATGAGGCGGTCGCGGTCGACCCGGTCACCGGCATCGTCTACCTGACCGAGGACGACAACCAGAGCGGCTTCTACCGCTTCATTCCGAATGAACCGGGCAATCTGGCCGCCGGCGGCAAGCTGCAGATGATGAAGCTGGTCGCGGCGCCCAATGTGTTCAATCAGAAGATCGGACACAGCGGCACCTCGGCCACCTACACCTATTTCGACACCGGCGTCGGTTTCGCTGCCGGCACGACCTGGGACGCCCAGTGGGTGGATATCGAGGATCCGACCCGCGCCTTTGTCGAGAACAACACGAACTTCTACGGCGGCGTGCGCGCACAGGGCTTCGCGCAGGGCGCCACCAGCATCCGCCGTGGCGAAGGCTGCTGGTATGGCAATGGCCAGATCTTCCTGTGCTCGACCAATGGCGGTGCCGCATCGCGCGGCCAGATCTTCGCCTTCGATCCGCGCACGCAGACGCTCACCCTGGTCTACGAGTCGCCCAATGGCTCGACCCTGTACCAGCCCGACAACATTGCGTGGAGCCCGCGCGGCAGCCTCATCCTGTGCGAGGACAGCGACGACAGGACGGAAGTGGAATACCTGCGTGGTCTGACGCTCGACGGCACCATCTTCCCGTTCGCCGCCAGCAATGTGGACTTCCGCAGCACCGGCATCGGCAGCTACAGCCGCAATGGCGTGACCTACAACAGCGACTACCGGATGAAGGAATTCACCGGCGCGACTTTCCACAACGAGTGGCTGTTCTGCAACATCCAGACGCCGGGCATCACCTTCGCGATCACCGGCCCCTGGGGCAATGGCGCGCTGTAATCACGACGCATCACTTTGAATGACGAGGCCGGCATGCGATGCATGCCGGCCTATCAGAAGGAGCACATGATGATACGCATGACGCTGATCGCCGCAGCCACTCTCGGCGCCCTGCCGGCCTTCGCAGCCGATACGCTGACCTTCCAGCACGGCAGCAACGGCTACCAGTCCGCGCAGGACACCATGATACGCAGCAACGAAACCGCCAGCGGTTCGGGCCAGAGCAGCAATGGCGACAGCCGCGGCACCAACTTCGGTTCGCTGGACTACGTCAGCGTCGACGGCGACGATGGCAGCCCCGGCAGCAAGCCCAATCAGGGCCTGATCCGTTTCGACGGGCTGTTCGGCAATGCAGCCGGCCAGATCGGAGCCGGAGACACCATCGTTTCCGCCACGCTGAACATCCATGTATTCGATGTGGGCAGCGGCTTCACGCTGCACGACATGCTGATCGACTGGTCGGAATCGAATGTCACCTGGAACAGCGTCGGCAACGGTGTCCAGACCGACGGCGTCGAAGCGAGCACCAGCGCACTGTTTTCGATCGGCGCCAACAACAGTTCCGGCAATGTGCCGACCGGCTGGCTGAGCATCGATGTCACGACTTCCCTGCAGGCCGTCCAGGCCGGCACCCTGCCCGGCTTCGGCTGGTTGCTGTCGCCGTTCACGGCGGGTACCAATGGCATCGACTTCCGCAGTTCCGAGTACGACACGGTCAGCCTGCGCCCTTATCTGAGCGTCGAAGTCGCGCCGGTTCCCGAACCCGCGAGCTGGGCCCTGCTCGGCATCGGACTCGGCCTTCTGGGCGCGGTCGCACGTCGCAAATCCTGAGGACACCACATCATGAACAAGATCATTCTTGCGGCACTGCTCGCTGCGATGACGACGGCTGTTTCCGCGAAGACCTACACCTTCCAGCAGGATGTCGACGGCTATCACGGCAATATGGACGTGACGCTGTACAGCTCGGAGCCCGATTCCAGCAACGGCTACGAGCAGGAGCTGAGCATAGACGCTTCCGACAGCGGCTCGCCCAATCATGTGCTGGTGCGCTTCGACGAACTGTTCGGCTCGGCGGCCAACCAGATCAAGGCGGGCGAAACCATCGTGTCGGCGACGCTTACGCTGGAAATCACCAGCGCGGGCAGCGGCATCCTGTTCCACGACATGCTGATGGACTGGGACTCGGCATCCGCGACCTGGAACAGCTTCGATGAGGGCGTGCAGACCGATGGCGTCGAGGCGGTGGCCACGCCCTTCCTGGTGATCGGCGCGAACAACGGCGACACCAATATCCAGGAAGGCCGTCTGGTGCTCGACTTCACCGAAGCGCTGCGCCGCATGCAGGCCGGCAGCGTGCCGGGCTATGGCTGGGCGCTGCTGCCCTTCATGCCCAATGGCACGAATGGCGTGGACTTCTACAGCGCGGAAGGCTTCGAACTGAGCACGCGTCCGCTGCTCACCGTGGAAGTGAGCGCGGTTCCGGAAGCCGACAGCTATGCCCTGATGCTGGCCGGTCTTGGCCTGACGGCGCTGATGGCCCGTCGCCGTCGCGTCTGATGCATGCCGGGGCACGTCGCCCGCGGGCGATGTGTCCCGGCGGCTCCGCAGCACACCTCCCGCGTCTCATGCCGCCGCAGCGACGTGGAATCCCTGGAACGTCGATCGCCGCCAGGCATGTCATCCTTGTTGCGCCCCCCGGCGACGAACAACCCGTTCGGTGCGCGACAGTCAGCGCGTCAGGTAGTCGGCCAGTATGCCGACGAACACCGCCGCGCCGAACCAGTTGTTGTGCAGGAAGGCGCGGAAGCACTGCGCACGGTCCCGATCGCGTATCAGCGTCCAGTGATAGAGCGCAATGCCGGCGGCGACGCCTAGACCGGCATGAAACGCCAGACCCAGTCCTTCCATCCATCCCCACAGCGCGAGCAGTGCGAGCGTGGCTGCATAGCACACCATGATGGCCGCCACGTCGAAGCGGCCGAAGGTGATGGCCGATGTGCGTATGCCTAGGCGCAGA
This sequence comes from Methyloversatilis thermotolerans, assembly GCF_000372885.1. Classification (GTDB taxonomy): domain Bacteria; phylum Pseudomonadota; class Gammaproteobacteria; order Burkholderiales; family Rhodocyclaceae; genus Methyloversatilis; species Methyloversatilis thermotolerans. The sequence continues at coordinate 3,660,848 of NZ_KB889967.1, read as the reverse complement.
TCGTCCGGCCGGTCCACCATGGCGTACTCGGTATCGTAGGCGATCGCCCAGAACACATTGGCTGCCAGCAGGATCCAGGCTTCGACCGGCACGGTGTAGAGCTGGGCGGCGTACGCCATCGGGATGCCGAAACCGAAGGCAATGCCCAGATAGGCCTGCGGGATGGCGAAAAAACGTTTGGTGAATGGATAGCTGGCGGCCAGGAAGAGTGCCGCGAAAGAAAGCAGCATGACCAGCCGGTGCAAGGGCAGGATGAGCACGAAGGCGATCAGCGACAGCGTCGCCGCCAGCAGCAGCGCCTCGCGCGGGCTGACTTCGCCGGTTGCGAGCGGGCGGTTGCGCGTGCGCTCCACATGGCCGTCGAAATCGCGGTCGGCGTAGTCATTCATGACGCATCCGGCACTGCGCATCAGCACCGTGCCGAGCATGAATATCCAGACGATGAAGGCCGACGGGCGACCGCCACCGGCAACCCAGAGTGCCCACAGCGTGGGCCAGGCCAGCAGCAGGATGCCGATCGGCTTGTCCAGCCGCATCAGTCGTTCCCAGGCGTTGAGTCGGGCCAGCAGATTCACCGTGCAAGCTCCATGATGGCGGGCAGGAAGACTTCGGTCACCAGCAGGGGGCGCCCGTGTCGCATGAACAGCGAGCGCCTCGCCCACAGCGGCCGGTCCGGCACGAGTCCCAGTGCGCGGATGCGCCGGTGCAGCGCATGATCCGGGGCGAGACGGCGCGCCGCCAGCGGCGAACGCACGACCCGGTGATCGGCGAACAGTGCATCGCCAAGCGGGCGGTGACCCATGCCGGAAAACAGGCGCCACACGCCGCGCAGGTCATCCAGACGCACGATGCTGTGCGCGAACACCACGGGCACGCCATCCGCACACAGCAGCACTTCGCGCACGCGCACCGCCCGGCCCGGCGCCACCCTGAGCGCGTTGCGCTCGTCGCGTCCGGGCAAGGCGGTCGACTGCCGCAGAGGCACCACGGTCATGCAATGACAACGGCACCTGATGCGCGAAGTGAGCGAATGCGGATCGGTGAGCCAGCCACTCAGTGCGGCGGGCACGAAAAGCGCCGGCGAACGCCATGCGTCGCCGGCCTGATGAAAGGACATGAAGAAACAGAGCGGATCCGGAACCGGACCACATGATAACCAAGCCGATGCCGCTGCGCCCCGTCGGGCTGCGCGGCTGCGGCAGGAGTCCGCCGCAGCCGCGCGCGCTCACGCAATGCGGAGCGGACCGTGATCGTCGCAATGATCGCCGTGCGGGTGGTGCAAATGCCCGTCCACAAGGTAATCCACATGGTCGCCGTGCGGCACCGCCTCATGGCCACACCCGGGGCCGTGAACATGACCGGCGGCGTGGCCGCTGCAACGGTGCTGCGGCGTGCAGCTGTCGGGATTCTCCGCGCCAACCGCGATCACATGCTCGTCCACATGGTCGCCATGCACATGATGCAGATGTCCGTCATGCAGATAATCCACATGGCCCTCGTGTTGGACCGCAGTATGGCCGCAGTTCGCGCCGTGCCGATGGTCGTGATGATCGTGCTGTTTGCATCCGCTCATGCGATGTCCCCCGGTGAAGGTGTCTGCACTATAGTCGATGGATCACGCGTCCGCCGCATTGTGCGTCACGACCGGCGCCGCTCCGGCTGATCGGCGCCGATCTGCTGCGAGCGATCGTCGTCCATCAGCATGCGATGAGCCGGCCCCTCGAGGTCATCGAACTGCCCGCTGCGCGCCGACCACACGAATATCGCACCGATGCCGAGCGCAATCAGCACCGACAGCGGAACCAGCAACCAGAGTATGTCCATGCCTCAATCGACCTTGTGACGTCGCTGCAGACGCAGCGCATTCAGCACCACCAGCAGCGAACTGAGCGACATGCCTATGCCGGCCATCCACGGCGTGATCCAGCCCAGCATGGCGGGCGGGATGGCAAGCAGGTTGTAGGCAAACGCCCAGCGCAGGTTCTGGCGCACGATGGCCAGTGTCGCACGCGCGGTATCCAGTCCCAGCGTCATCGCATCGAAGCGGTCGGACAGCAGTACCAGATCGCCCTGGGCACGTGCCAGTTCGGTGCCGCTGCCCATGGCCACCGACACATGGGCCTGGGCCAGCACCGGCGCGTCGTTCACGCCGTCGCCGAGCATGGCCACCACCGCGCCATGCGCCTGCAGCGCTTCGATGCGCGCGCGCTTGTCCTCGGGCGACATGCGCGCCTGCGCGTCGGCGATGTCCAGCTCTCCCGCCAGTGCGCGCACCGGCTCTTCGGCATCGCCGGACAGGAGAGTGATGCCTATCCCCCGTTCGCGCAGTCGGGCGAGCAGGGCCCGGGCGCCCGCACGCAATTCGTCACTCAGATCGATGCGGCCGATCAGGCCATGTTGGTCGCCCAGCCAGACCGGGGTGGCCGATGACGCCCCGGCGCTGGCCGGCGGCGTCGCACCCGACAGTTCGCATACGTAATCGGCGCGCCCCAGTCGGTACAGACGCCCGGCGACCTGCCCCTGCACGCCCTTGCCGGTCTGCGCCGACAGATCGGTCGCGGCGAGCGCACCCGCGCGCTCGCGCAGCGCGCGCGCGATCGGATGCGCGGACGGACCTTCCAGCGCGGCGGCCACGGCCAGCATGTGCGCCGCATCCATCGCGGCGGACGGGTGCACCGCCTGCACCTTCATGTTTCCGGTGGTCAGCGTGCCGGTCTTGTCGAACACGACATGCGTCACCCGCGCCAGCGTTTCGATGGCATGGGCGCGCGTCACCAGCAGCCCGCTGCGCGACATGACGCCGGTACCCACGGTGAGTGCCGCCGGGGTGGCCAGTGACAGCGCGCACGGGCAACTCACCACCAGGACGGCAACGAATATCCACAGGGCGCGCGATGGATCCAGCCACAGCCAGATGGCGCCGGTGAGCGCCGCCAGCACGATGAGCGCCGACACGAAATGCACCGCGACGCGATCGGCGAACTGCACCACTTCGGGACGGCTGGCCGACGCGCGGCCGATCAGCCGGCGGATGGCGGCGAGCCGGGTGGCTTCGCCCACCTGCTCCACTTCCAGCACCACCGGCGACGCGATATTCACGCTGCCGCCGACCACGCGGTCGCCGGGCGCGCGCGCCTGCGGTCTGGATTCACCGGTCAGCAGACTTTCGTCCACTTCGCTGCGGCCATCGACCAGTCGTCCGTCGGCCGGAAACACCTCACCGGCGGCCACTGCGACATGGTCACCGGCGGCCAATCGCGCCACCGGCACGGCTTCCGTCGCCGAACCGGGCCAGGTGACCAGACGACGGGCAAGTGCCGGCATCACGCGAGCCAGTTCCTCGACGCCGCGAACCGCACGCTGGCGCGCCAGCATTTCAAGATAGCGGCCGCCCAGCAGCAGGAACACGAACATGGTGACCGAATCGAAATACACCTCGCCCGAATGGGTGACCGTGGCCCATACGCTGGCGATGAAGGCGCTGCCTACGCCGAGCGCGACCGGCAGGTCCATGCCTATGCGTCGTGCCGACAGGTCGCGCCAGGCGCGGGCAAAGAACGGCGCGGCCGAATAGCACACAACCGGTGCGGTAAGCACCAGACTGGCCCAGCGCATCAGTGCGGCAACGCTGCCTGGCAGCTCCAGCTCGCCCGCGATGTACTCGGGCCACGCGTACATCATGACCTGCATCATGCCGAGTCCGGCCACGGCCAGCCGCCACAGCGCATCGCGACGCTCGTTGCGCGCCACCGACTCGGCATGCGCCTTGTCGTTCGGCCACGCTTCGTAACCGATTTCGGCCACCGCCCGCAGAATCCCGGAAAGGCTGATACGGGCGGGATCCCAGACCACCCGCGCGCGTCGCGTCGCGTAATTGATATCCAGATCGAGCAGACCCGGCAGGCGTCCGACGTGCTGCTCGTTCAACCAGACGCACGCCGCGCAGCGTATGCCTTCGATGATGAGCAGGGCCTCGCGCGCCTGCGCGCAATCGGGGTGCGCAACAGTGCGCACGAAATCTGCTTGTACCTCGGGCAGATCATAGACCGTCAGGTCGCGCGTGCCCGAGCCGTCTTCGGCCTTCGGCGACAGCGTGTCGCGGTGCGCATAGAAGGCCTCGAGGCCACCGCCGGCGATGGCCTGCGCGACAGCCGCACAGCCGGCGCAGCACATCGGACGGTCTTCACCGGCAACGCGCACGCGATAGCGCACCGGCCCATCGACCGGCAGGCCGCAGTGGTAACACTGCACCGCGGCGCCGGGGGGGCTGTGCAGCACCGGCGTGTCGGGGGCATTCATCAAGGACAGGGACTTTCGGTCATGCGGCGGATTCTAGTCGTGGCGGGGCATGGGCCCCATGACGTGAGTCAAGCACATCCGGCCGCCCGGCAGATGCCGCCCGGCCTGTCTGCGCACTTGCACCATCAGGATACTTGCGGATGAATTTAGACTTGGTCTAAATTCAGAAGACCGACCGATTTCTGATCCCCGGAGAGACCTGCCCATGAAACAGGAGAGCTTCGACACCTCGTCCTCGCTTGCATTCCCCGTGCCCGGAAAGCGCTACCGGCTGATGGCCGGCCTGCTCGAACACGCGGGCATCCACCTCGACGGCCGCGCGCCGTGGGACATGCGCATGCATGCCGCCGATGTGCCCGACCGCGTATTCGCCGAGGGCAGCCTGGGGCTGGGCGAGTCCTACATGGATGGCGACTGGGACGCGGAACGTCTCGATGAATTCTTCGCGCGCCTGCTGCGCGCCGAACTCGACGAGAAGGTGCGCCCCTTGAACATGTTGCTGCATGTGCTCGGCGCCCGCATCCTGAACCGGCAGACCCGGCGTCGGGCGTGGAGGGTCGGCGAGCAGCACTATGATCTGGGCAACGAGTTCTACGCGGCCATGCTGGACCCGCGCATGACCTATACCTGCGGCTACTGGAAGGATGCGCGTGACCTGGCCGCGGCGCAGGAGGCGAAGCTGGACCTGATCTGCCGCAAGCTCGAACTGAAGCCCGGCATGCGTCTGCTGGACATAGGCTGCGGCTGGGGCAGCCTGCTCGGCTTCGCCGCGGAGCGCTACGGCGTCAGTGGCGTCGGCGTCACGATTTCGCGCGAACAGGCCGAGTTCGCCCGCGAGCGCTATGCGCGGCTGCCGCTCGAGTTCCGCCTTCAGGATTACCGCGACGTAGACGAACGCTTCGACCGGGTGGCGAGCGTGGGCATGTTCGAACACGTGGGCCGCAAGAATTTCCGCACCTTCATGCAAGTCGTACGGCGCGCACTCATGCCGGACGGGCTGGCGGTGCTGCACACGATAGGGAAGAACAGCCGGCGTGGCGCCACCGATCCGTGGATAGACCGCTACATCTTCCCCAACGGCGATCTGCCGTCGATCGGCCAGATCGGCGACGCGGTCGACGATCTGTTCGTGGTCGAGGACCTGCACAACTTCGGATCCGATTACGACCGCACGCTGATGGCCTGGCACGACAACTTCGAACGCGCCTGGTCGCGTTTCGCCGATCGCCTGGGAGAGCGCTTCCATCGCATGTGGCGCTACTACCTGCTGTCCTGCGCCGGTGCGTTCCGCGCACGCGACATCCAGCTGTGGCAGTGGGTGCTGTCACCGGCCGGCGTGGTCGGCGGCTATCGCAGTCCGCGCTGAACGCTGCGCCCGCGCGGGTCGGTCAGAGCTGGGCGATGCGCGAGCGGTTGAGCGGCGGATTCTTCGCCAGATAGCGGCGGATGCCGCGCAGGATGGCTTCCGCCAGCTTGTCCTGATAGGCGTCGTCGGTCAGCCGCTTTTCCTCTTCCGGATTGGAAATGAAGGCGGTCTCGACCAGGATGGACGGAATGTCCGGTGCCTTGAGCACCGCGAATCCGGCCTGTTCGACCTGTGCCTTGTGCAGCGTGTTGATGCCGCCCAGTTCGCCCAGCACGGCGCGCCCGAGCTTCATCGAGTCATTCATGGTCGCGGTCTGCGACAGATCGAGCAGCGTGCGCGCGAGATAGGGATCCTTCACACCCAGATTCACGCCGCCGACCAGATCGGCGGCATTCTCGCGCTGCGCCAGCCAGCGCGCGGCAGAACTGCTGGCACCGCGGTCGGACAGCACGAATACCGAACTGCCACGCGCGTCCGGGCGCACGAAGGCATCGGCGTGTATCGACACGAACAGGTCGGCGCGTACCCGCCGCGCCTTGGTGACGCGGGTACCCAGCGGCACGAAGTAGTCGCCGTCACGCGTGAGCACCGCGCGCATGCCGGTCTCGGCTTCGATCTTCTTGTGCAGCCGTCGGGCCACCTGCAGTGTCACGTTCTTCTCGTAACTGCCGCCGCGTCCCACGGCGCCGGGGTCCTCGCCGCCATGACCCGGATCCAGCACGATGGTCACCAGACGATTCACGTCGGCCGCGGTCGCCGGAGCATCCTTCGCCTGGGCGCCCGGCGTCGCGGCATCGGGCGCTGCCGCGAGCGGTTCCTCCGGCTGATCCGGCGCGACATCGCCCTCGTAGCGGATATCGCCCTGGCGCGCGAGCTGCATAAGCGGATCCAGAGGCTGGGCCGGATAGATGTCCATCACCAGACGGTGCCCGTACTGCCCCACCGGCGGCAATGTGAACACCTGCGGCTTCACCTCGGTCTTCAGTTCGAGCACGAGGCGCACCACGCCCGGCTTGTTGCGTCCGGCGCGGATGAGCTTGATATGGGGATCGGAGTCGGCAATCTTGCCCGGCAGGCTGCCCAGCACGCTGTTCAGTTCGACGCCTTCGATGTCGATCACCAGACGTTCCGGATTCTGCACCGTGAAGTGGGCGTACTTCAGGGCATCGCGGGATTCCAGCGTGATGCGGGTATATTCCAGCGACGGCCACACGCGTACTGCCAGCAGTGAGGTGCTGGACGCGCGGCCGACCGGGCTCACCGACAACAGCAGCGCTGCGCCCGACAGCGCGAGAAAATCGCGGCGCTTCAGGGGCCCGGTAACGACCGACCGGCGGACAGGCGGCCTAGACATGCGACACCTTGCGGCGTATCGCCGGACACGCGCGCACGACGCGCTTCACCGACGACGTCGAGCGCGATGCGCAGATCGGGTTGCGGCAGGTGCGCGCCAGCCTTGTCCGGCCATTCGACCAGACAGACACCGGCCTGCTCGCCGGTTTGCCCGAAAAATTCGTCCAGACCTGCTTCGATGAATTCATCTGGATGGCTGAAGCGATAAAAATCAAAGTGATACAACGGGAAGTTTAAGCTAGAAATAGCATACGATTCAAGCAAAGTGAAGGTCGGACTTTTTACCTTGCCGCTATGGCCCACGGCGCGGAGCAGACCGCGCACCAGCGTGGTCTTGCCGGCGCCCAGATCTCCCTCGAGGAAGATGCACAGGCCCGGCCGCAGCGCCGATGCGAGAGCGGCGCCAAGCTGTTCGGTGGCCGCGCTGTCGGCGAGATCCAGGATCAGGGTGCTCGAGGTCATGACAGAGGGGGTATCCAGGGTGACAGTGCGCGGATTATCCGCCGCCCCGGCCGGGCTCGGGCAATGAACATCGGGCTGCCCTGTGCGCCGGACGAGCTGGTGCGCCGCATCCGCGACTGGTCCCGCGAACTGGGTTTCGCGTCGGTCGGCATTTCCGGTGTCGATCTGGGCGAAGCGGAAACGCGCCTGCTGCAGTGGCTGGCAGAAGGACGTCACGGCGAACTGGACTACATGGCGCGCCACGGCGCCACGCGCGCCCGTCCGGCCGAACTGGTGCCGGGCACGCTGTCGGTGATCAGCGTGCGCATGCCCTACTGGCCGGAGGCGGCGGCGGATGCCCAGAAGGTGCTCGACGCACCCGGCCTCGGTTATGTGTCACGTTATGCACTGGGACGCGATTACCACAAGGTGGTGCGCAACCGGCTGCAGAAGCTGGCCGAACGCATCGAGGCGCTGACCGGGCCATTCGGCTACCGCGCCTTCACCGATTCCGCACCGGTGCTGGAGGTGGAAATCGCGCGCCGTGCAGCGCTCGGCTGGCGTGGCAAGCACACGCTGCTGATACATCGCGATGCCGGTTCGCTGTTCTTTCTGGGCGAACTGTTCACCACACTGCCGCTGCCGCCCGATACACCGCAGGCCGACCATTGCGGCCGCTGCACGCGCTGCATCGACGTATGCCCGACCGGTGCCATCGTCGCGCCGTACCAGCTCGACGCGCGGCTGTGCGTGTCCTATCTGACGATAGAACTCGCTGGCGCGATTCCGGAGGCGCTGCGGCCGGCGATCGGCAACCGCATCTACGGTTGCGACGATTGCCAGCTCGTCTGTCCGTGGAACCGCTACGCGCAGCGTGCGGTGGCACCGGATTTCGCGGTGCGCAACGGGCTGGACCGCGCCACCTTGCCCGAACTGTTCGCCTGGAGCGAGGATGAATTCAACCGCCGGCTCGAAGGCAGCGCGATACGGCGCATCGGTCACGAGCGCTGGCTGCGCAATATCGCGGTGGCGCTGGGTAATGCCCCGGTCAGTGAAGCCCACCGCGCCGCGCTCGAGGCGCGCGCCGACCACACCTCCGCGCTGGTGCGGGAACACGTGGCCTGGGCGCGATCCCGGCAGACGACACGACAAGGAACCGAAGAATGAATGCACGGCTGGACGATATCGAGGCACGTATCGCGCTGATGGATGACATGCTGGATGCGGTCAACCGCACGGTATTCGAGCAACAACGGGCGATAGAGGCGCTGCAACTGCAGCTCAGGCACGTGTATGAACAGATGCGCACGCTGCAGCCGGCCGAGCGCGCCGACGCGCAGCAGGACATTCCGCCGCATTACTGACGGGGAGCGCCTGTCGCGATGCCCTCGCGCGGCACGCGCACCAGATTCCAGTTGCTCACGGCCCAGTCGAGCAGCGCGTCGCGGTCATCCGCCCGCACGTCCTCAGGTGGCGGATGACCCAGAAAGCACAGCGCATCGACCAGATCGCTGGACGCATGGTCTGGCCGCAACGCCGGCGCGCGGGTCTGCTTGGACAGCTTTTCGCCCTTTGCGTCGAGCACCAGCGGCAGATGGGCGTAACGCGGCTGGGGCAGCCGCAGCGCGCGCTGGATCAGGATCTGCCGCGGCGTCGAGGTAAGCAGATCGGCTCCTCGCACCACGTCGGTCACGCCCTGGTCGGCGTCGTCCACCACCACGGCGAGCTGGTAGGCACAGTAGCCATCGGCCCGCCACAGCACGAAATCACCGGCGTCGGCCGCGACATCCAGCGCGACGCGGCCGAGCACCCGGTCATAGAAAGCGGTTTCGCCCGGCGCGGCACGCAGTCGCCAGGCGCGCGCCGGGATGCCGGAACGGTCGCGGCAGGTGCCGGGGTAGCGGCGCGTGCCGTCCGACGCCAGCGGCTGGCTTTCCAGGTCGCGCCGGCTGCAGGCGCAGCCATAGGCCAGACCGCGCACGACCAGCGCGTCGAGCGCGGCGCGGTAGACCTCGGTTCGGCGACTCTGCACCCTCACCTCGCCATCCCAGTGCAGCCCCAGCGCTTCGAGCTGATGCAGGATGGTGTCGCTGGCCGCCTGCGAACAGCGCGGCACGTCCACATCCTCGATGCGCAGCAGCCAGCGCCCCCCGTGCGCCCGCGCATCCAGCCAGCTTGCCAGCGCGGCGACCAGCGAACCCTTGTGCAGCGGGCCGGTCGGACTGGGAGCGAAACGGCCGACATAGGATGTCCCTTCGGCTAACATCGCAGCTCAACCGCAAGGACAATCATGGCGACCATCGAACTGACCGAAGAGAATTTCAACAGCACGATAGAGAACAATCCTTTCGTGATCATCGACTTCTGGGCCGAGTGGTGCGGACCGTGCCGCAATTTTGCCCCGGTGTTCGAAGCCGCGTCGGAAAACAACCCCGACATCGTATTCGCCAAGGTGAATACCGAGGAACAGCAGGGCATCGCCGCCGCGTTCAGCATCCGTTCCATTCCCACCCTGATGGTGTTCCGTGAGCAGATCGTGCTGTACGGGCAGCCGGGCGCCTTGCCGGCAGGACAGCTCGACCAGCTCATCGAGCAGGCCAAGGCGCTGGACATGGACAAGGTGCGCGCCGAAATCGCGACCCAGCAAAGCGACGGCGCGACCTCCTGATCGACCGCCCGGTGCTACTGGACGCGTCCGCTCCAGGACGCATCCAGTCACGCCCTATGAGCTTGCGTTGCCCTTTTCGGTGCACGGGCGTCGATGGTGCCCGCCAGCGGCCATCGCGCAGCCTTGCGCGGAACCCGGCACACGCCGGCGCGACGCATGGATCGATCTCCCTAGTACTTTTGGCCGATGTTGCACGAGGCATGCCGCACTGCATGATGGCGGACATGACATGAATCTTGTCCATCCACGCCCCGTACGGCAGAGGTCCGCATGCGAAACTATGATGACCGGAAACGTGTCCTGGTCACCGGCGGCGCCGGCTTCCTCGGCTCGCACCTGATCGACCGCCTGCTCGAGCGGGGCGACGAGGTGGTCTGCGCGGACAACCTGTTCACCGGCACCAAGCGCAACATCGACCATCTGCACGGCCATCCGCGCTTCGAGTTCCTGCGGCACGACATCACCTTTCCCCTCTATATAGAGGTCGACCAGATCTACAACCTGGCCTGCCCGGCCTCGCCCATCCACTACCAGCACGACCCGGTGCAGACCACCAAGACCAGCGTGCATGGCGCGATCAACATGCTGGGCCTGGCCAAGCGGCTCAAGGTGCGCATCTTCCAGGCGAGCACGTCCGAGGTATATGGCGATCCATCGGTACATCCGCAGACCGAGGGCTACTGGGGCAACGTCAATCCGGTCGGTCTCCGCAGTTGTTACGACGAAGGCAAGCGCTGCGCCGAAACCCTGTTCTTCGACTACCACCGCCAGCACGGACTGGACATCCGGGTAGCGCGCATCTTCAATACCTATGGCCCGCGCATGCATCCGAACGACGGACGCGTGGTCAGCAATTTCATCGTGCAGGCCCTGCGCGGCGAGGACATCACGCTGTACGGCGACGGCAGGCAGACGCGCAGCTTCTGCTATGTCGACGACCTGGTAGAGGGATTCCTGCGTTTCATGGACCTGGGCGACGACCACAGGCCGGGCTTCACCGGGCCGATCAACCTCGGCAATCCGGGCGAGTTCACCATACGGGAGCTGGCGGAGAAGGTGCTCGACATCACCGGCTCGCGCTCCCGCCTGGTGTTCCGTCCGCTGCCCGCTGACGATCCGATGCAGCGGCGCCCGGACATTTCGCTGGCGCGCGAACATCTGGACTGGCAACCGACCGTGGCGCTGGACGAAGGGCTGCGCAGGACCGTGGCGTACTTCGACGCACTGCTGTCCGGCCGCAACAACTGAGGGGACGTCCGTGATGCCCGTCCATCCGAACGACCCCACGGCCGATACTCCGCGAGAGCTGAAGGTATTCATCTGCAGCTACCCGGAACTGCAGGCCGGGCAGATGGCGGACCGCCTGCGCAGCTACCACGCGGCGTCCGACGGACGACACCGCCTTACCGACGATCCGGAAGCCGCGGACATCATCCTGGTCGGCGCACCGGGCAACGAAATCGACCGCCTGCCCTATCTGCGCATGATCGCGCAGCACGACATCATCGACCGCTATCCCGACAAGTGTTTCTCGCTGAGCCTGCGCGACCTGCCTCTGCCGCTGCAGCGCGGCCTGTATGAATCGTCGTGCAGCGATCTGCTGAGCCGCGGCCGGGTCCGCACGGGCGCCTATGCCCGATCCACCTTCAACAGTCTGGTCGCCGGCCACGAGGCGGACGATGCGCCCGAAGCAGACCGTGACTATCTGTTCACCTTCATCGGCCGTGCATCGCATCCGGTGCGCGAACGCATTTTCGCGCTGCAGCCCGCGCGGTCCGACATCCTGATCGAGGATTCGTCCAGCTTCAATTTCTGGGGCAATACCGACCCGGCCGAACGTGAACGCCGGCTGCGGCGGTACTTCGACCTGCTGCGGCGCTCGCGCTTTTCGCTCTGTCCACGCGGCGTCGGCACCGGCAGCATCCGGCTGTTCGAGTCGATGCGCATGGGTGTGGCGCCCATCATTCTCGCCGATGGCTGGGTGCGGCCGGTCGGGCCGGACTGGGACCGCTGCGCACTGTTCGTGCCGGAACGCGACGTCGATCAACTGGAACGCATCGCCCGCCAGCACGCACACCGCTGGCGCGACATGGGTGAGGCCGCGCGGCAGGCCTATCGCGACTGGTTCGCGGATGATCGCTACTTCAATTACGTGATCGACAACTGCCTCGACATCCTGCGCAGCCAGCGCATCGCGGAACGCCACTACTGGCGTGCACGCAAGCTGGTCCGGCTGATCGCCGCCCCGGATTCGATCGAGCTTTACCTGAACCTGCCGCGCTACTACCTCGCGCGGCTGGGCGCCTTGCTGCGCGGCAAGGTGCGCTGATCCGTTCAGCGATAACCTTCTTCCGCCAGCACCCGCCGCACCACTTCGCGCTCGCGCATGCGCCGGTAGAAGGCGGTGCAGCGCGCCGGCAGGGGCAGTTCGATGCGATCGGCCCAGAACGTCACGTAGAAGAGTGCCGCGTCGGCGATGGTCAGATCGTCGCCGAACAATCGTCCGTCGTCGTCGATGCGCGCCTCGATCAGCGCGAAGGCATCCTGCGCCATGGCTCGACCCTGCGCCTGTATCGCGTCCAGCCAGCCCGCGCGTGCGTCACCGCTCATGCCTTCCGCCAGGCTCGCGGGCAGGTAGCGTTCCGGCGTGAAGATGCGCGTGCAGGCCGCGCCATGCACCGTCGCCACGGCGTAGTTCATCAGGTCCACCGCCTGCGCCGCATCCAAGCTCGCTTCCGGCAACAGGCGCGCACGCGGGAAACGCCAGGCCAGCCACAGCGCGATGGACTGGAATTCGGTCAATGCCGGATCGTCGTCGATCTGCAGCGCCGGTATGGTGCCCTTGGGATTGATCGCAAGGTATTCCGGCTTCCTGTGATCGCCCGCCGGCAGGTTCACCAGGTACACCTCGAACGGCAGTTCCAGATGTTCGAGCAGGATGTGTATGCCGGTCGAGCACGAGCCCGGTGTCATATGGAAGCGCAGTCGCATGGTCCGCCTTTCGCTGTTCGGCATGCGCTCCGGTATGGGCGCTGCGGCCGTCGCAGGCACAAAAAGCAAGATGCATGCAGCGTCAGCACGGAACTTGCAGTAGCCCGACCATCCGCCGGTCGGCGCGGATGGTCGGGCCTGCGCATGCGCGGAATGTGCGGTTTGGTGCATCCGGCTGTCCTCATTGTCGCGTTCGCGCCGGCACTTCGATTCCAGGAAGGACATCCATGAGCAGTGCTCCGGCATCCAATCCGCGCAACCGCCTTCCCGGTGCATCGTCGGCCTATCTGCAGCAGCACGCGGCCGATCCGGTGAACTGGTATCCGTGGGGTGAAGAGGCTTTCGCCGAGGCGAGCCGACGCGACCTGCCCATCCTGCTGTCCATAGGCTATGCATCGTGCCACTGGTGTCATGTCATGGCGCGCGAGTCATTCGCCGACGCGGCCACGGCAGCCGTGCTCAACGAAGGCTTCGTCGCAATCAAGGTCGATCGAGAGGAAAGGCCGGACATCGACGGCCTGTACCAGCAGGCGCTGCAGTTGCTGCGCCGGAGCCATGGCGGTTGGCCACTCACCGTGTTCATGTCGCCCGAGGGCGTGCCGTTCTACGGCGGCACCTATTTCCCGCGTGAAGCATCCGGTGGTCAGAGCGCCTTGCGTGACGTGCTGGCATCGGTCAGCACCGTGTGGAGCGAGCGGCGCGCCGACCTCGCCCGCCAGGACGAGGCGCTGATCGCCGCGATGAATGCCGCCCGGCCGCATGCAAGCGGGCCGGCCATCGATCCCACTGTGCAGGACCAGGCGATACAGCAGCTCGCCACCGCCTTCGATGCACGCCATGGCGGCTTCGGCGGTGCGCCGAAATTCCCGCATCCGACCGACCTCGATTTCCTGCTGCAGCTCGACAGCGATGTCGGTACGCCGTCACCGCGCACCATGGTGCTCGCCTCTCTGCGCCACATGGCCGAGGGCGGCCTGTTCGACCAGCTCGGCGGCGGCTTCTTCCGCTACAGCGTCGATCCGTCCTGGCAGATTCCCCATTTCGAGAAGATGCTGTGCGACAGCGCCATGCTGCTGCCGCTGTACGCCGATGCCTGGGCGCGGACCGGGGATCCGCTGTTCCGGCGCGTGGTCGAGCTCACCGTCGGCTGGGCGGAGCGGGACATGCGCGCGGACGACGGACTGTTCTGCAGCGCCCTGGCTGCCGATGGTGCGGATGGCCGGGAAGGCGCTGTCTACCTCTGGGATGCGGCCGCGGTGCGCGAACCGCTGTCGCCGGTCGAATGGGATCTGTGCTCGGCACACTGGGGACTGATCGACCCGCCCGGTTTCGAGGGCAAGTCCTGGCATCTGCGCGTCGCGCGCAGTGCGGAGAAGCTGGCCGATACCTTCGATCAACCGGAGGCGGCGGTGCAGGCGGTGATCGACGGCGCGCGTGGCCGGCTGTTGAACCGGCGCGACGACAGGGCGCGCGCGGCGCGTGACGGCAAGACACCGACCGCCTGGAACGCGCTGATGGTGAGCGCGCTGGCCCGAGCCGGCGCACACTGCCAGCGGCCGGACTGGACCGATGCCGCCCGGCGCACACTGGATGCGCTGCGCAGCACGCGCTGGCAGGCGGACGTGGACGGCATGGACAGGCTGCAGTCCCTGCCCGGCGTCGAAGGCTTTCTCGATGACCACGCCTTCCTGCTCGATGCGCTGCTCGACCTGCACGACCATGCACCGCAGGAGGGCGATCTCGCCTTCGCCACCCGGCTGGCTGACGTGATGATGATGCGCTTTGAGGATGATGCATCAGGCGGCTTCTTCTTCACCGCGCACGACGCGCTGCCGCTGTTCCACCGCGCCAAGCCGGGGCTGGACGCCGCCACGCCGTCGGGTAATGGCATAGCGGCGCTCGCGCTGATCCGCCTGGGCCGGCGCACCGGCAGCACGCGCTATCGGCAGGCGGCGGAACGCTGCGTCAGGCTGTTTGCCGCCACCGTGCGCGCCGATCCGGCCAGCCACACGCGGCTGCTCACCGCTGCGCGCCTGCTGGACGAGGGCGCCTGACTCAGCGCTCCGCGATCGCGCGCAGATAGCGCAAGCGCATGACGGGTATCCAGTTGCCGTCGGCATCCTGCATGAAGGACGACAGCGTGCGCTCGTCCGGACCGTGCAGCGCGACCACGTCGCGATAGCGCGCGATGCGTCCGCCGCTCTTGAAGTCAGGGCCCTCGGTGTCCAGCGTCAACGCCTGCGCGCTCTCGTCCAGGGCGCCCTCATAGGTCCACAGGGTGGCCATCATCGATCCGACCCAGCTGCCGACGAAAAGCCCGCGCTCGCCGCGCGATGGATCGAAGCCCAGCGTCATCAGCGTGCGTGGCCGCACGCCTTCGAATGCATCGCCATCCCCCTCGAACAGGGTCCACAGTTCGCCCAGCGCGCGCACCGTTTCGCGGCCGGTCCAGCAGGCCTCATCCTTCCCGGCAGCGGTCACCGCCTCGCTGCGGCAGGTCCACTCACCCTCGAACTGCCTGAGCCAGCGATGTTGCGCCTGAGCATCCATCTTCATCATCCCGTCCTCCGTAGTTGTTGACAGCGATACAGCGGAACGACGAAACAACGCTCGCCTTTTCGACAGCCATGAAAAAAGCCCCGGGACCAGCGGTCACCGGGGCCGTGCGCTGCGCGCGGACGCTCAGACGTTGAACAGGAAATTCAGCACGTCGCCGTCCTTGACCACGTAGTCCTTGCCTTCGGCGCGCATCTTGCCGGCTTCCTTTGCGCCCTGTTCGCCCTTGAAGGCGATGAAGTCTTCGAAGGCGATGGTCTGCGCGCGGATGAAGCCGCGCTCGAAGTCGGTATGGATGACGCCCGCCGCCTGCGGTGCGGTATCGCCCTTGTGTATGGTCCAGGCGCGCACTTCCTTCACGCCGGCGGTGAAGTAGGTCTGCAGGCCCAGCAGGTCGTAGCCGGCGCGGATCAGGCGGTTCAGGCCCGGCTCGTCGAGGCCGAGGTCGGCCAGGAAAGCCTTCTTGTCCTCGTCGTCGAGGTCGGCCAGTTCGGCTTCGATCTTGGCGCATACCGACACCACGGGCGCGCCCTCCCGGGCCGCGAACTCGCGCAATCGGTCGAGGTAGGGATTGTTGTCGAAACCGTCTTCCAGCACATTGCCCACATACATGGCGGGCTTGATGGTGAGCAGGCACAACGGCTTGATGAGCGCGCGCTCGTCGTCCGACAGGTCCAGCGTGCGCGCAGGCTTGCCTTCGTTCAGATGCGGCAGCAGCTTTTCCAGCGCCGCCACCAGCTTCTGCGCATCCTTGTCGCCTGACTTGGCCTTCTTGCCATCGCGCGCGATGGCACGCTCCACCGCGGCGAGATCGGCCAGCGCAAGTTCGGTCACGATGGTTTCAATATCGGCGATCGGATCGACGCGACCATTCACATGCACGACGTTCTCGTCATCGAAACAGCGCACCACATTCACGATGGCATCGGTTTCGCGGATATTGGCGAGGAACTGGTTGCCCAGCCCTTCGCCCTTGCTGGCCCCCGCCACGAGGCCGGCGATATCGACGAATTCGACGATGGCCGGCTGTATCTTCTGCGGCTTCACGATTTCGGAAAGCTGCGCCAGACGGGGGTCCGGCACCTCGACGATGCCAACATTGGGTTCGATGGTGCAGAACGGATAGTTCTCGGCGGCGATGCCGGCCTTGGTGAGCGCATTGAAGAGCGTGGATTTGCCGACATTGGGCAGACCGACGATGCCGCACTTGAGGCTCATGACTGTTTTCCCTGAGTGGATGCCTGAGAGGATACCTTGGGCGCCTTGCCGGCACCCGGTCTGGCGTTGAGCAGCGTGGACACGCGCGTCCAGTCGCCTGCTGCGATCATCGGCCAGGCGTCGAGCGCCCGCGTGATCGCCGCGTCGATGTCCTGCTGTTCCTCGATGCGCGGACGATGCAGCACATAGTCGGCCACTTCGGTACCGGGCGCACGGTCACGGGGATGACCTATGCCGATGCGCAGTCGCCAGTAATCGTGCGTGGACAGGTGGGCGCTGATGTCCTTCAGGCCGTTGTGGCCGCCAAGACCGCCACCGAACTTCAGTCGCAACTCGCCGGGCGCGATATCCAGCTCATCATGCACCACCAGTATTTCGGCCGGCGCGATGCGGAAGAATCGGGCCAGCGCGCCGACCGACTGACCGGAACGGTTCATGAAGGTCTGCGGCAGCAACAGCGTGATGCCGTCTGCACGCGACGAACCGGTGAAGCCATTGAAACGCGCTTCACGGTTGAGCGTGATACCCAGCTTGCGTGCCAGCCCCTCACAAAACCAAAACCCGGCGTTGTGCCGGGTTTCGGAATACTCCGGGCCGGGATTCCCCAGCCCGACGACGAGCCGGGGCACGGCTTTGGAACCGTTCCCGGACATGGTCGCCGATTACTTCTCTTCGCCGCCTTCGGCCGCGGCTTCATCCGACTTGGCGCCGCGCGGCAGCGTCACGGTGGCAACCACCGGATCGGTGCCGTGAGTCAGCGCCTCGACACCGAGCGGCAGCTTGATCTGCGACACATGGATCGAGTGGCCGACCGACAGACCCGAAAGATCGACTTCGATGAATTCCGGCAACTGGCTGGGCAGGCACTGCACTTCGATCTCGTTCATCACATGCGACACGATGCCGCCCTGCAGCTTCACGCCGGGCGCGACTTCGGCATTCACGAAGTGGAAGGGCACCTTGGTATGCAGCTTGTGCGTGGCGTCGACGCGATGGAAGTCGACATGCAGCACCTGCAGCTTGTACGCGTGCATCTGCGTATCACGCAGCAGCACGGTTTCCTTCTCGCCTTCGACGTTCAGCGTCAGCACGGACGAATGGAAAGCTTCCTTGCGCAGTGCGTGGAAGATTTCGTTGTGGTCGAGGGCGATCATCGTAGCGGGCTTGTTGCCGCCGTAGATGATGGCCGGGACCTGGCTGGCACGACGCAGGCGGCGGCTCGCTCCGGTGCCCTGCGCTGTGCGCTTCTTGACGTTCATTTCGATGGTCATGATGACTCCTGGTGGATGAAGGGTCGCCCGCGACCAGGCGACCCGGGGTGTCCCTCTTCCTTATTCCATGAAGAGGGACGAAACGGATTCCTCGTTGCTGATGCGCAGCAATGTCTCGGCAAGCAGCTCGGCAATGGACACGACACGGATGCGATCGCAGGCCTGGGCGACCGGAGACAGAGGAATGGTGTCGGTGACGACCAGTTGGTCGAGATCGGAACTCGTGATGCGGCTGACCGCTTCGCCGGACAGCACCGGATGGGTGCAGTAGGCCAGCACGCGGGCCGCGCCGTGCGCCTTCAGCGCCTGCGCCGCCTTGCACAGCGTGCCGGCGGTATCGACCATGTCGTCCATGATGACGCAGGTGCGTCCGGTCACATCGCCGATGATGTTCATCACTTCCGACACATTCGCCTTGGGACGGCGCTTGTCGATGATGGCCAGGTCACATTCCAGTCGCTTGGCGAAGGCGCGCGCGCGCACGACACCGCCGACATCGGGGGATACCGCCATCAGGTTCGGATATTCCTGCTTCCAGATGTCGCCAAGCAGGATGGGCGTGGCATAGATGTTGTCGACCGGGATGTCGAAGAACCCCTGGATCTGGTCGGCGTGCAGGTCAACCGTGAGCAGGCGCTGCACACCAACCGCCTGCAGCATGTTGGCGACCACCTTTGCGGTGATGGGGACACGCGCGCTGCGCGGCCGACGGTCCTGGCGCGCATAGCCGAAGTAGGGCATGGCGGCGGTGATGCGCCCTGCCGACGCTCGCTTGAGTGCATCGACCAGGATGACCAGTTCCATCAGGCTGTCGTTGGTCGGCGCACAGGTCGATTGCAGCACGAACACGTCCTTGCCGCGGACGTTCTCGAGAATCTCGACGTTGACCTCACCGTCCGAGAAACGTCCCACCTGCGCCCGGCCCAGGGACATGTTGAGCCGTTTGGCAACGTCCGCCGCCAGCTTGGGGTTGGCGTTGCCGGTAAAGACCATAAGGCTGTCGTAAGCCATGCTGCCTCGCGAAACTCGGTTGTTGCTGACTACACACCGGCCGGAGCCGGACCTGCGATCGATGCCTGTTCCCCGCAACCACGCAGATCGGCGAGAGGACCAGGCATGTCATGCTCCAGGCAGATGACCGGTTTCGCACCGACGCGGCATGCCTGCTGCCTTGAAAACACATCGGGCAGGCCCACACTGGCTGCGAGCCTGCCCGATCACGAGTGGCTGAGGAGGAAGGATTCGAACCTTCGAATGCCGGAATCAAAATCCGGTGCCTTGACCAACTTGGCGACTCCCCAAAACCTGCTGACATCCCGCCCGACCCACCTGGCCGGCGGACTGCCTCAAACCTGCTTGTACTGCGCGAAGCACACCGCGTCGCTCACGCCGTGCCTCCTGCTACCAGCCGGCCGCCGCGTGCAGGGGATGGAGATCCACACCTTCCGCGACGAAACCACGCCAGGTCGCCGGCCACTGTGCCGACGTCGCCTGCTTCAGGTTCTGCGCGTGCACGACATCCGGACACTGGACAAACACACAGGCACCGGACCCGCTCATGCGAACCTGCCTTTCATCGACCCGGTGCGCGAGATTCTTGAGCACATGATCGACTTCCGGATACAGACGCTTTGCCACCGCTTCGAGATCGTTGCGCCCGTAAAGACGCGGAAACGAGCCACTCGCCGCCGCAGCAAAGTCCGCTATTTTGCAAGGGTCGGAGTTCCGTGTCAATTCCGGATCGCTGAAAATTCGCGGTGTGGGAATCGACACGCCGGGCGCGATTACCAGGTAGGCCGCCGGCGGCAGGGACAGCGCCTGCAGCCTTTCGCCGACCCCTTCGGCAAATGCCGACCGGCCGGATACGAATACCGGCACATCGGCACCCAGCGACAGGCCCAGCGCCTGCAGCGCCTCGAGTGGAAGATCGAGGCGCCACAGCCGGTTCAAGGCGAGCAGCACGGTGGCGGCATCGGAACTTCCACCGCCAAGGCCACCGCCCATCGGCAACACCTTGTCCAGTTCGATGTCGACACCGAGCGCGCAACCGGTGTGCTGTTGCAGCAACCGTGCCGCGCGCACGCACAGGTCGTCCTGCTCGGCGACGCCCGGTATGTCGCCAACGCGCCGGATGACTCCGTCATCGCGACGCGAGAAGCGCAGGCGGTCTCCGTGATCCAGGAATCGGAACACCGTCTGCAGCAGATGGTAGCCATCGGCACGCCGGCCGGTCACGTGCAGGAACAGATTGATCTTTGCCGGCGCGGGCAGCCAGCGGCCCCAGTCGATGCCGACCATCACGGCACCGGATGCCAGGCGTCGATGCGCAGACGGAAGCTGTGCTCGCCGTCGCTCGCGTCGATCTGCTGTGGCAGGGCATCCGCCTCGGCGCTGGCGTACTCGGCAAACTCAACGCGCCAGCCGCCCTCGGTCAGCACGGCGACGCGACCCTGCGCATCGCGCGCACGCACATCCGCAGTCCCCGCCTGTCCGGTCACCCAGATTGCGGCACGGGACAGCGGCAACCGCACGCCGAACAGCTCGCTCGACAGTGCATCGAGGCTGGCCGCCTCGACCACGCGCTGCCGGTCGTCGACCAGGCGCACGCCATGGTCGTCCCGCACCAGCCGGGCGAGCACCTTGCCCAGCGGACCGTTGATCTGCAGCTCATCGCGCTCGCGGGTGTGCAGCCAGTCCATCGCGGCCGACGCGGTGCGTTCCGGGCCGCGCACCACGAAACGCGCGCTCAGCGAAAAGGCCGCGTCCTCGCCCTGCCGCGCGCGACGCTCGAGCGCATGCGCGTCCTGCGCATCGGGCGACGGCACCGAGGCACATCCGGTCAGCGCGATCGCGGACACAAGCACCGCGCCTCGCGCGGTCGACCACAGTGCGGACATCAGGGCAGGAAGCGCTTGATGGTGGCTTCGAGTGCGGCGTTGTCCGGATGCTGGGCGGCCACCGTGCGCCACAGTTTCTCCGCCTCCTCGCGACGTCCGAGCAACCACTGCACTTCGCCCAGGTGGGCGGCGATTTCCGGGTCCGGGCGGATATCGAAGGCGCGTTGCAGATAGGTGAGCGCGCCATTCAGGTCGCCCCGCCTGAACAGCACCCAGCCCATGCTGTCGAGGATGAAGGGATCGTCGGGCGCCAGTTCAAGCCCGCGCGCGATCAGCGCCTGCGCCTCATCCAGCCTTTCGTTGCGATCCGCCAGAGAATAGCCCAGCGCATTGTAGGCATGCGCATGATCCGGTTTCACTTCGATCAGGCGGCGCAGACGCTGCTCGGCCAGCGCCACATCGTGGCGTCGTTCGGCCACCATGGCCGTCTCGTACAGCAGGTCCGGATTGTCCGGCTGCGCCGCGAGCGCGTCCTCGAGCACCTTGTTCGCCTCGTCCGCCCGATCGGCGTCGCGCAGCAACTGGAATTCCATCATCGCCGCGCGCGCGGCATCGGCCGGCGAGCGCGCAGCCATGTCGCGCAGGTGAGCGCGCGCCTCGTCCAGTCGCCCCATGCGGCTGAGCAGCAGCACATAACGGCCCTGCGCCCCCATGTAGTGCTCGCCCTGGCCGACGTCCTTGTACCAGCCGAGCGCTTCGTCCGGCTGCTTGAGTTCTTCGGCCAACTGGCCGAGATACAGCTTGATCAGATTGGGATCCGGGTGGCGCAGCGTGAGCAGCTTCTTGAAATAGGTCTGGGCGCCCGCGTAGTCCTGCATCTGCATGGCCAGCACGCCGACCGCGAACACGACATCCGGATTGTTCGGCGCATTGCCCATCACCGCCTCGAACTGCCTGCGCGCTTCCGGGAAGTTGCGTTCGGCGACCAGCATGCGCGCGTACTGCAGTCTCACCTCGCGCGCCTCGGGATAGCGCTTGAGGTAATCCCCCATCAGTCGCGTCGCGGCGTGAGGATCGGTTTCCGACTGCGCCTGCGCCTTCATCAGCAGGGCCGCCTCCCATTCCGGCCGCAGCTCCAGCGCCTTCGACGCCTCGTCGAATCCGGATTTCGAATCCCGCGCCAGCAGGGCGGACTGCGCACGCGCAAACCAGGCTTCCGGATATTCCAGATAGGGCTCGGTCAGACGCAGCACCATGCGCCGCGCCTCGCTCTTGTCGGACAGTCGGGCGAGCACGCGGTTCAGACGCAGCAGGCTTTCGCCGATCTGCACACCTTCCTGCGCCAGCAATGCGGCCAGTTGCGGCTCCAGTTCCTGCGGCCGGTTGGCATTGACCAGCAGACCGGACAGCATCTGCCGCGCCTGGATCGACTCCGGATCCAGTTCCAGCCAGAGCTGGGTGGCCTGCAGCGCCTGTTCGTTCTGCCGGCTGAAAGAGGCGATTTCCGCCGCGCGCTTGGCGATGCGCGGATCGCGCGTCGACTGTGCAAGGTCCAGATAGGCGGCCGACGACAGACCGAAATCACCCCGCTGTGCGGCGACTTCGGCCAGCAGCAGCTGATAGGCGATCTGTCCGGTCAGTTCGACCTCGGGCAAGGGCGGCGTGCGCGGCGCCTCTTCCGCCCGCGCAACCGCCTTCTCCGGTGCCCCCGCTGCCTCCGCGGTGGGGCGCTTCGCAGTCTGGGCGCAGGCGCCGAGCACCAGGGGAAGGAGGACGGCCAGCAACAGTGGGCGGGTATTCATGAACGGATGATCGCCAGGTGACTGATAGGGATGGACATGGCGTCGGTCTGCCCGGCCGGGGAAACCGACGCCGTTTGGAGTGCCGCAGCTAGAATTCGTTGCATGCGCCGTTCGGCGGCCCGCTCCATCGTGCGACGCTGCCGCCGATGGTATTCCAATTGCGCTTTTCCCGTCCTGCCTACTGTGCCCGGATCGTTTCACGATGCCTGAACTGCCCGAAGTCGAAGTGACCCGCCGCGGCATAGCCGCACCACTCACCGGCCGGCGGGTGAGCGGTGTGACAGTACGCAACCCGTCGCTGCGCTGGCCGGTGCCGGCCGATCTGAGCGAGCGTCTGTACGGACAGACGCTCGAATCGATAGATCGCCGCGCGAAATACCTGCTGCTGCGCTTTGGCCAGGGAACGCTGCTCATCCACCTGGGCATGTCGGGCAGCCTGCGCGTGCTCGACCTTTCGGTGGCGGCCGCGCCGCACGACCACGTAGACATCGCTTTCGGTGACCGACTGCTGCGACTGCGCGACCCGCGCCGGTTCGGCGCGGTGCTCTGGTACGAAGGTGCCGATGGACAGCACCCTCTGCTCGCCCACCTCGGCCCGGAGCCATTGGGTGCGGACTTCACCGCAGACCGTCTGCACGCAGCGCTGCACCGGCGCAGTTGTGCGATCAAGCTGGCCATCATGGACAGTTCGGTGGTGGTGGGCGTCGGCAACATCTACGCGTCGGAAAGCCTGTTCCGCGCACGCATAAGGCCAGGCACCGCTGCGCGCCGGCTGAGCCAGCCACAGGTCGCCCGCCTGCGCGACGAGATCCGCGCCACGCTCGAGGATGCGCTGGCCGCCGGTGGCAGCACCTTGCGCGACTTCCTCCATGCCGATGGCGAACCCGGCTACTTCCAGCAATCCTATTTCGTGTACGGCCGCGCCGGCCAGCCCTGCCACGTCTGCGCGATGCCGATCAGGATGCGGCGGCAAGGCGCGCGCTCGACCTTCTTCTGTCCGCTCTGTCAGCGCTGACCCTCGAGCGGCGACGGTCGGCGCCGGAACGCATGGGCGCGGGCGGACCGACGCCTGCGTTACCAATGTTTCATTCTGTTACGGCGGAGAATCTCTGTGCTAGATTGACATCCGGGTGTGGCCGCATGACAGGAAGGCGCGCAGTTCCGCGCATCGTTCCGGCAGGTGGCAACGGGAGAGGGCGATGGGCATGCAGGACGAATTGTCGGCGTATGGCGCATGGCGCAGCCGGGTCGAACAGACCCTGGTGCGCCTGCGCGGCTGGCTGTTCGAAAGCAATCTCAAGGACACCCTGAACGACCAGCTGATAGAACAGCTGTTGATGAAGCTGCGTGACGACCGTCTGGTCGTCGCCTTCGTGGCCGAGTTCTCGCGCGGCAAATCCGAACTGATCAATGCCATCTTCTTTGGCGACCAGGGCACGCGCGTGCTGCCTTCGAGCACCGGTCGTACGACCATGTGCCCGACCGAACTGATGTACGACCCGCAACGCCCGGCCTGCATCGACCTGCTGCCGATCGATACGCGGCGCAGCGGCGTGCAGGTGTCGGACCTCAAGGCGCAATCCGCCGCCTGGACGCGGCTGCCGCTGGACACGCGCTCGGCAAGCGCCATGCAGCAGGCGCTGTCGCGGGTCAGCGAACAGCGCGTGGTATCGATCGAGGACGCCGAAACGCTCGGCTTCCGCATCGACCTGAGCGGCGAGAACGGCCTGCAGCCGGACGCCCACGGCCGGGTGGCGGTACCCGCCTGGCGCCATGCGGTGATCAACCTGCCCCATCCGCTGTTGCGCCAGGGTCTGGTCATCCTCGACACGCCCGGGCTCAATGCCATCGGCGCAGAGCCGGAGCTGACGCTTTCACTGCTGCCGGCGGCGCACGCCGTGCTGTTCGTGCTGGGCATGGATACCGGTGTGACGCAGAGCGATCTTGGCGTCTGGAAATCGCATGTCACGGCGGCCGGCGGTTCCCGTCAGGGACGGCTGGCGGTGCTCAACAAGATGGACAGCCTGTGGGATGGCCTGCGCAGCGAAGCGCAGATCGAATCGGAGATCCAGCGCCAGATCGCGTCCTGTGCGACGACGCTGGACATCCCTGCGGCACGGGTGTTTCCCGTGTCCGCGCAGAAGGGGCTGCTGGCGCGCGTGCAGGGCGATGCCGCGCTGCTCGCGCGCAGCCGTCTGCCGTTGCTGGAGCGTGCGCTGCTCGAGGACCTTCTGCCAGCCAAGCGCGACATCGTCGCCGCAGCGGTGGAGAAGGACGCCTGCGAACTGATCGCACGCACGCGCGAACTGCTGCAGGGGCGACATCGCGCGATCGACGACCAGATGGCCGAATTCTCCGACCTGCGGGGCAAGAACCGCGGTGTCATCCAGTACATGCTCCGTCGCGTGCGCGCGGAAAAGGACGACTTCGAACGCGGCCTCGAACGCTTCTATGCGACACGCAACGTGTTCTCGACACAGACCAACGAACTGTTCGCCCATCTCGGCATGGACGCGCTGCGCACGCGCACGCAGCGGACGCGGCAGATCATGGAGGATGCGAATTTCTCGCTGCAGTTGCGCGAGGCCATGAACGGCTTCTTCGAGGAGGTGCGCGACAGCCTGCGCAGATCCGCCGCCAGCATCGACGAGATATTCAGCATGATGGAAGCGATGTACCAGCGCTTCTCGACCGAGCACGACCTGCGGCTGGGCGTGCCGGTGCCGTTCTCGGTGCACCGCTACGAGAAGGACATCACCCGTCTGGAACAGGCCTTCCATCAGCAGTTCAACACCTGGCTCAACCTCATCACGACGGAGAAGCGGGCGCTCACCCAGCGCTTCTTCGAAACCGTGGCGGTCGAGGTGCGCAAGCACATGGAGGTGGTGAACCGCGATGTCGAACACTGGTTGCGCGCCATCATGGCACCGCTGGAGAACCAGGTGCGGGAGCACCAGAAGCAGCTCAAGCGCCGGCTGGACAGCGTCAAGCGCATCCACGAGGCGACCGACACGCTGGAGGAGCGCATCGAGGAACTGCGCCAGAACGCGGCCGCGCTCGATCAGCAACTGGAAGAACTCGCGCGCGTCGAGGCCACGCTGCAGGCCGCGCTGCGTGCGCCGGTGCTCAGCGTGGTGTCGGTTGCCGCCTGATCAGGCCTTGACCGTCAGCCGGTGGTATTTCTCCATCAACTGTTCGCGGCTTTCCCGGCGCGCCGGATCGAACGGAATGCAATCGACCGGGCACACCTGCTGGCACTGCGGCTCATCGAAATGGCCGACGCATTCGGTGCACTTCTCCGGGTCGATCTGATAGATCTCCGCGCCCTGTGAAATCGCCCCGTTCGGACATTCCGGCTCGCACACATCGCAATTGATGCACTCGTCGGTAATCATGAGGGACACGTCACTTGCCTCCACGCATGGCGTCCACCTTGTCACCGATGCGCACCAGCACGTCGGGATGGACGAATTTCGATACATCGCCACCGAGCGACGCGATTTCGCGCACCATGGTGGCGGAAATGAACATGTACTGGTCGGATGGCGTCAAGAACACGGTTTCGACATCCGGCCGCAGCGCGCGGTTCATGCCGGCCATCTGGAACTCGTACTCGAAATCGGACACCGCCCGCAGCCCGCGCACGATGATGCGCGCGCTGCACTGCTGCAGGAACTCCATCAGCAGGCAGGAAAACCCCTGCACCTCCACATTCGCGCAGCCGGCGAGCACCTCGCGCGCCATGTCCACCCGCTCGTCAACCGAAAAGAAGGGGCGCTTGGAGCGGCTTTCCGCGACGCCGACAATGACGCGGTCGAACAGCGTCGCCGCGCGCCGCACCAGATCCTCGTGGCCACGGGTGATCGGATCGAAGGTACCCGGGTAGACCGCAATCGTGCCGTTCATGCGCGTTCCAGCAACTGGTAATGGACCTGCCCCGCCCGGCCTTCGCGCGTCGCGCGAAAATCGCCCAGCGCGGGCACCGCATGCTCGGCTTCGCAGTAGATGCGCGCATCGTCGGTCAGCAAGGCCGGAAGATGCGGCACCACCTTGTCGAGCAAACCCCTGCCATAAGGCGGATCGAGGAACAGCAGATCGAAGCGCCGCGAGGGCCGGGCAGCGAATTCTAACGCATCGCCCCGCACCAGCCGGACCTGCGGCGCCGGCAGCAGTTCGACCGCTTCGCGCAATCTTGCGAAAGCGCGCACATCGCGTTCGACCAGAGTGACCGAGGCGGCGCCACGCGACGCCGCCTCGAAACCCAGCACGCCGGTACCGGCGAACAGATCCAGACAGTGCATCGCGTCCAGATCCTGGCCCAGCCAGTTGAACAGGCGCTCTCGCACCGCGTCGGGCGTAGGGCGCAGGCCGGGCACGGCGGCGACCGGAAGCAGCCGGCTGCGCCACTGGCCGCCGATGATGCGAATGCGGGACATGGCGCGGATTCTAACCGCGCCCCGGCCCGGCGGGCGGAAGCAGACGCCGCGCTCAGTCGCCCGCGACGATCACCTTCACCCTGTGCGCGGCCGACAGGCGGCGCTGGAAGGCCTCCTTGACCTGAGCGGCCGTGACCGCCTCGACCCGCTCCGGAAACTTGTTCAACCAGTCCAGCGGCAGCCCGTAGAAACCGATCACCGACAGGCTGTCCAGCAGCTTGCGATTGCTGTCCAGACGCAGCGAATAGCCGTCGACCAGATTGCGCTTGGCCGCCTTCAGTTCGGCTTCCGTCGGGCCGTTGCGGATGAATTCGGCCAGCGTGTCGTCGACCACCTTCAGAGCGTCCGCGGCCTGGCTGCGCTGTGTCTGCAGCCCGATCTGGAACGGGCCGGGTTCGCGCTGCGGACTGAAATAGCTGTACACGCTGTAGGCGTAGCCGCGCTTTTCACGCACCTCCTTGGTCAGCCGCGACACGAAACCGCCGCCACCCAGGATGTAGTTGCCCACCTGCAGCGCGAAGAAATCCGGATCGCCGCGCCGGGTGACCGGCTCGCCGATGAAGATGTGGCTCTGGTTGGCCGGATGAGCGATGCGTTCGACGGTGGCCGTCGGCGGCGTCACCGCCGGTATCGGCGGCAGCGGTTCGCCGGCCGGCAGGTCGCCGGTCAGTTGCAGCGCGATGGACTCCGCCTGTTCGCGGCTCACGTCGCCGACGATGGACACCACGGCACGCGACGCAACGTAATGGCGGCGGTAGAAGTCGAGCACGTCGTCACGCGTGATCGCGGCCACCGATTCCTGGGTCGGACTGCGTCCATAGGGATGGTCGCCGTAGAGCAGGCGGGCGAAGGCTTTGCTGCCGATCTGGTCAGGCTTGGTATCGGCTTCGCGCAACCCGGCGATCGCGCGCGCCTTCTCGCGCTCCAGCACCGCGGCCGGGAATTCCGGCTTCGACAGCACGGTACGCAGCAGCGCGAGCGAACCGTCGCGCTCGCGCGCACTGGCCAGCGTGCGCAAGGCCACGCCGGCGCGGTCGGCGTCGGCCACGCCTCCGAGGCGGGCACCCAGGTCGCTGAACTTCTCCGCCAGCGTTTCCTCGTCCATGCCTCCGGCAGCCGCGTCGAGCAGCCCCTGCGTCATCGCCGCCAGACCGCTGCGGTCCTGCGGATCGCGCGCCGAGCCGGCATCGAAATCGACCTGCACATCGAGTATCGGCAGCACATGGCTCTCGACGAAATAGACGCGCGCGCCATTGGCGGCGGTCCAGTGCTGGATGTCGATACGCGCACTGGCGGGTGTCGCGCACAGCAGCGACGCACCCGCGGCGAGCAGCGCGCCGCGTAGGAATCGGATCATATGTACTCCCTGCTGAAGCTTGTGTAATTGCTCAATGACGCAGGCCAGCCGGCCTGGGGCGCGGCTTGGCATCCGGATCGACGGGCTGCGGATCGAGTACGGCCACGGTCACCGTATCGGCGCCGAAATACTTGCGCGCCACCGCCTGCACCTCGTCCGCCGTGACCGAACGCAGCTTCTGCAGCATGCGATCGGCATCCTGCCAGCGGAAGCCGGCCGCCTCGACGCGCCCGATCTCCATCGCCTGCACATAGGTCGAATCGAGCTTGTAGGTTTCCGACGCCACGGTAAGCGTCTTGATGCGCTCCAGCTCCTCGGCCGACACGCCCTCGTCGGCGATGCGGCGGATCTCGGCGCGCAATGCCGACTCCAGCTCCTGCACCGAGTGGCCCTTGGCCGGCGTGCCGCCCAGCATGAACACGGTCTCGCCGCGCGCGGTGGAATCGTAATAGGCGCCGACCTCGACCGCCATGCGCGTACCGCGCACCAGCGACCTGGGCAGACGGGATGCCGCGTGCCCGTCGAGTATGCCGGCCAGCACCTCCAGCGCATAAGGTTCGCGGTCATGCTCCACATCGACCAGCTTGGGCACCTTCCAGGCCATGGCGAGCTGCGGCAGTTCGGCCGGCGCCTTGACGACGATGCGTCGCTCGCCGGTCTGCGGCGGCTCTGCCGTCACCTTGCGCACCGGAAGCTGCACCGGCTTCATGCCGCCATACAGCTTCTTCGCCAGAGCGAATACCCTGCGGTGATCGACATCGCCGACCACCACGACATAAGCGTTGTTCGGCGCGTACCAGTGGCGATACCAGTCGCGCGCATCCTGCGGCCGCATGTGTTCCAGGTCATTCATCCAGCCGATCACCGGTCGCCGATAGGGATGGGCGATGAAAGTGGCGGCCATGAGCTGTTCATGCAACTGGGCCTGCGGCTGGTCGTCCGTGCGCAGCCGGCGCTCCTCCATCACCACCTTCAGCTCGCGGGCGAATTCCTGGTCGTCGATCACCAGGTTCTTCATGCGGTCGGCTTCCAGCTCCATCATGCGCGGCAAGGCGGCAGCGGGCACACGCTGGAAGTAGGCGGTGTAGTCCTGGTTGGTGAACGCGTTGTCGTTGCCGCCCGCCTGCGCCACGATGGCGTTGAATTCGCCGGGCTTGAGCTTCTTCGTGCCCTTGAACATCAGATGCTCGAGCAGATGCGCAATGCCGGTCGTGCCATCGTGCTCGTCCATGGCACCGACCCGGTACCACACCATGTGCATCGCCACCGGAGCGCGATGATCTTCCTTCACGATCACCTTGAGCCCGTTGGCCAGCGTCGTTTCGTAGGGATTGGCCCGAGCCGGCGACGCCAGCAGGACCGCGGCGGCAAGCGCGCCGCACAGCGCGATGCCATTGGAAAAACGGCGCAAATCCATCTGATACACTCTCCATCCAAGATCGTGACGCGGGCGCCGGACCCTGTCACGCCGGTGTTTTCCCGCCGTGCGCAGCGTCGCACGGTGCATCACAGACCGTCCCCCACATGTTTGGTTTCTTCAAGAAGGACAAGCCCGCCCCCGCCGAGGCGGACGGGCAGCCCGACACCGCAGCACCCGCGGCCGGGCAGGATAGCGCGCCCGCTGCGGATGCGCCGCCGAAAATGTCCTGGGCGCAGCGCCTGCGCGCCGGTCTGGCCAAGACGCGGGCGCAGCTCGGTGGCCAGCTGAGCGCGCTGTTCTCGCGCACACGGGTCGACGACGAGCTGCTGGAAGAACTGGAAACGCTGCTCATCACGGCCGATGTCGGTCTCGACGCCACGCAGCACCTGCTGGATGCCTTGCGCGAACGGGTACGCCGCGAGCGCATCGAAGACCCGGCGCGACTGCGCGATGTGCTGAAGGAGGAACTGACGGCACTGATCGCGCCGCTGGAGAAGCCGCTCGACCTGAATGCGCACAAACCCTTCATCATCATGATCGCGGGCGTCAATGGCGCCGGCAAGACGACCTCCATAGGCAAGCTGGCCAAGCACTTCCAGTCGCAGGGCAAGAGCGTGCTGCTGGCTGCCGGCGACACCTTCCGCGCCGCCGCGCGCGAACAGCTCGAAACCTGGGGGGCGCGCAACAATGTGGCGGTGATCGCGCAGGATTCGGGCGACCCGGCGGCCGTGGTATTCGACGCAGTCAATGCCGCGCGCGCGCGCAATATCGATGTCGTGCTTGCGGACACCGCCGGCCGGCTGCCGACCCAGTTGCACCTGATGGACGAGATCGCCAAGGTGAAGCGCGTCATCGGCAAGGCCGACCCGAGCGGCCCGCACGAAGTGCTGCTGGTGCTCGACGGCAATATCGGACAGAACGCGCTGGCACAGGTGAAGGCCTTCGACGCGGCGATCGGCGTGACCGGCCTGGTCATGACCAAGCTGGACGGCACCGCGCGCGGCGGCGTGATCGCCGCCATCGCGAAGCAGCACGCGCCATCCCGTCCGATCGCGCTGCGCTATATCGGTGTGGGCGAAGGCGTGGACGACCTGCAGCCCTTCCGCGCCGACGAATTCGTCGACGCCTTGTTCGACGCACCGCAACCGGCCTGATCCCGCTTCGTCCCGCATGATCCGTTTCGAACAGGTCACCAAGCGCTACCCGGGCGGCCACACTGCGCTGGAACGTGTCGATGTCGATATCGCGCGCGGCGAGATGGTGGTCGTGACCGGGCATTCCGGTGCCGGCAAGAGCACGCTGCTCAAGTTGCTGGCGGTGATGGAGCGGCCCACCGAAGGACGCGTGTGCGTCGGCGGCGAAGATGTGTCTTCGCTCCGGCGGGCCGCACTGCCCTACTGGCGGCGCTCCATCGGCCTCATCATGCAGGACCAGCGGCTGCTGTTCGACCGCAGCGCCTTCGACAACGTGATGCTGCCGCTGTCCATCAGCGGACACGCGCCGCGGGAAGCATCGCATCGGGTGCATGCGGCCATGGAGCGGGTCGGCCTGGCCGGCCGCGAGAAGGCCATGCCGGTCGAACTGTCGGGCGGCGAACAGCAGCGACTCACCATTGCCCGCGCCATCGTGAACCGGCCGCAGATACTGCTCGCCGACGAGCCGACCGCCCACCTCGACGACGCCTATGCGCGCGACATCGCCGAACTGTTCCGCTCCTTCAACGAAGCCGGCGTGACGGTGCTGCTCACCACGCACGACGGCGGGCTGTTCTCGCGCTACGCATCGCGCGGGCTGACGCTCGCGCACGGACAACTGCAATGAACTGGTTGCGACTGCAAGTGCGCGCCGCCGGACGCGCCGCACGCCAGATGCTGCGCCAGCCCTTCAACACCCTGCTGGCGGCCGTCGTGGTCGGCATCGCGGCGGCCCTGCCCGCCACCGGCTACATGTTGCTGGGCAATCTGCAGCGCCTGGCCGGACATGTGAGCGCAGCGCCCGAGGTATCGGTGTTCATGCAGCCGGGCATTCCGGCGCAGGCCCTGCGCGACGCCGAGAAGGCGATCCGCGCACGCGCCGCGCAAGCGCGTGTCGAACTGGTGACGCGCGACGCGGCACTCGCGCGCTTCCGCGCCAATGATGCGCTGGCGGACATCCTCGACGCCCTGCCCGACAACCCGTTCACCGACGCCTTCATCGTCCGTCCGCGCGACGCCGACGCGCAGGCGCTGGAAGCCCTGCGCAGCGATCTGGCGAAGCTGCCGGATGTCGAACATGTTCAGCTCGACTCCGACTGGGCTCGCCGGCTGGATGCGGCGATCGCGCTGGGCCGGCAGGCCTTGTTCATGCTGGCCGGCGTGCTCGGGCTGGGCCTGGTCGCGGTGACCTTCAACACGATACGGCTGCAGTTGCTGACCCAACGCGACGAAATCGAGGTCAGCCGTCTGCTGGGCGCGACCGACGCCTGGATACGCCGCCCCTTCCACTGGTTCGGCACGCTGCAGGGACTGCTCGGCGGCGCGCTGGCCGGGCTGCTCACCCTGGCGGCCGGCCGCATGCTGTCACAGCCGGTGGCCGAACTGGCCGGTCTGTACAGCCTGGAATTCGTACTGCGACCGCTGTCCGCGCTCGACTGGACAGCATTGTTGTCGGTGTGTGCGCTGCTGGGCTGGCTGGGCGCCAGCGCTTCAGTGCGCCGCCACCTGTCGCGTATCGCGTGATGCGTCGCCTGCTCTGCCTGGCCGCACTGCTGCTGTTGAACGGCACGGCTGCCGCGGTGCTGCCGGCGCAGGTCATGCACGCCTTGCGCGCGGCCGACATCCCCGCGGACGCGCTGTCCGTCCATGTGCAGTCGGTGGAAGGCGGATTGCCGCGCATCAGTCATCGCGCAAAGCAGCCCATGAATCCGGCTTCGGTCATGAAGCTGGTCACCACCTATGCAGCGCTCGACATGCTGGGCCCCGCCTGGGCCTGGCGCACCGAGCTCTACACCACCGGCACCGTGCGCGACGGCGTGCTGGATGGCGATCTGTACATCCGCGGCAGCGGTGACCCGGCGCTGACTCTGGAACAGTTCTGGCTGCTTCTGCGCGATGTGCGCTCGCGCGGCGTGCGCGACATCCGCGGCGACGTGGTGACCGACCGCAGCCGCTTCGCCACGCTCGCGCACGATCCGGGCGCCTTCGACAACGAGCCGCTGGCGCCCTACAACGTCGGACCGGATGCGCTGATGCTGGCACTCAACGCCCTGCGCATCCGCATCACCCCCCTCCCCGGCGGCGTTCAACTGTGGTCGGAGCCGCCGCTGGACGGGATGACGCTGGACGCCCGGGTGCAGCTTGTCGCAGGTGACTGCGGCGACTGGAAGGACGGGCTGCTGGCGCGCCTCATCCCCGGTGCCCAGGGCGGACTGACACTGCAGATCAGCGGCCGCTACGCGCGCAACTGTGGAGAACGGGTATGGAACGTCTCGCCTCTGCCGCATGCCGATTTCTTCGCGCGCGCGCTGCGCGCGATGTGGATGGACATGGGCGGCCGCATCGGCGGTCAGGTGCGCGACGGCCGCGTACCGGCGGAGGCCCAGCCACTGACCGCGATCGATTCGCCGCCGCTTGCCGCCATCGTTCGAGACATCAACAAGTTCAGCAACAACGTGATGGCACGCCAGCTCTTCCTGTCGCTGTCTCCGGCGGGCAGTCCTGCCGATGTGCCGGGTGCCGACGCAGCGCTGCGCGCATGGCTCGCGCGGCGCGGACTGTCCATGCCCAGCCTGGTCATGGAGAACGGTTCCGGCCTGTCGCGCACCGAACGTCTGTCCGCGCTCGATCTGGCCCGACTGTTGCGGCATGCCTGGAACAGCCCGGTGATGCCGGAATTCGTGTCATCGATGCCGGTGCTGGCGGTGGATGGTACGCTGCGGCGCCGGCTGAAGAATTCGCCGGCGGCCGGACAGGCCCACATGAAGACGGGTTCGCTGGCCGACACGCGCTCCATCGCCGGCTACATGCTGGATCGCAACGGTCAGCGCGTGCTGCTGGTGGCCTGGCTGAATCACCCGAACGCCTCCCGCGCGCAGCCGGTGCTGGAAGCTCTGCTGGAATGGGTGTGGCTGGGCAATCCGGCCGCGCTGCCGGTCACCGAATGAAGCTGCGGTGCGCCATGCACCGCACGGCCGAGCCGGGCCGGGCCGCGCCCGCGCGACTGCGGCCCGCCCGCGCGGCCGCGGACTCAGAGGCCTTCCAGTTCCTTCTTCAGTTCGCCGGACTGGAACATTTCTTTCATGATGTCGCAGCCGCCGAGGAATTCTCCGCGCACATAGAGCTGGGGAATGGTCGGCCAGTTGGCGTATTGCTTGATGCCTTCACGGATTTCCATGTCCTCCAGCACATTCACCGTGTGCAGGTTCTGTACGCCCAGATGCTTCAGGATCTGGATCGCGGTAGCGGAAAAGCCGCATTGCGGGAACTGCGGCGTGCCCTTCATGTAGAGCACCACAGGGTTGCTGGTGACGGTTTCCTTGATGCGGTCCTGGACGCTCATATTCGTTTCCTTTCCGGAGGTTTGACGTTCAATCTGCTCAATAGGGTGCGACACGACCGCCGCTGATGCGTTCTATGCCGGCGAGGTCGCGCCAGGAAGCGACGTCTTCCAGGCCGGCACAGCGCATCAGCGACCGCACGGCGGCCGCCTGTTCATGTCCGTGCTCGCACAGCAACCAGCCGCCCGGCACCAGCGCGTCCGGTGCCTGCCGGCACAGCACGCGCAGCGCGTCGAGTCCGTCCTCGCCGCTGGCGAGCGCAGCCAAGGGTTCGAAGCGCAGATCGCCCCGCCCCAGATGCGGATCACCGCTGCAAATATACGGCGGATTCGACACGATGCATTCGAACTGCCGGCCGGCGACCGCTTCCAGCCAGTTTGAGGCGATCCACTCCACTTCAAGGCCAAGCCGTGCGCCATTGTCGCGCGCGATGGCCAGCGCATCCGGCGACAGATCGAGCGCGCTGACTGCGGCGCGCGGACACTGCGCCTTGATCGCCAGCGCCACCGCGCCGGAACCGGTCCCCGCATCGAGCAGACGCGGCGCGTCGAATCCGCCGATGCGTTCCAGCGCGAGTTCGACCAGGCCTTCGGTTTCCGGCCGCGGAATGAGAACACCCGGCGCCACCCTGAGCGCCAGTCCGAAGAACTCGCGCCGACCGACCAGATAGGCCACCGGCTCGCCGGCTGCACGCCGGTCCAGCAGGTCATCGAGCACGGCGTGCACGTCGGCCGCCAGCGGCTCGCGGCCGCGTGCGATCAGCCCGGCACGGCCACAGCCCAGCGCATGCGCCGCCAGCACCTGGGCATCCCGGCTGTCGATTCGGCTGCGCGCTGCGCGCAGCCAGTCGTCCAGCACGACCTTCACCCCCCCTCCTCGGCGAGCTGTGCGAGCAACTCCGCCTGGTGCTCCTGCGCCAGTGCATCCATCAACTCGCTCAGGTCGCCATCCATGATGGCATCCAGCTTGTACAGCGTGAGATTGATGCGGTGGTCGGTCATGCGTCCCTGAGGAAAGTTGTAGGTGCGGATACGCTCGGAGCGGTCGCCGCTGCCGACCAGATTTCTGCGGGTGGACGCGATCTGGCTGTCGCGCGCACGCACCTGCGCGTCGCGGATGCGTGCCGCCAGCACCGACATGGCCTGCGCCTTGTTGCGGTGCTGGCTGCGGTCATCCTGGCATTCGACGACGATGCCGGTCGGGATATGGGTGATGCGCACCGCCGAGTCGGTCTTGTTGATGTGCTGGCCGCCGGCGCCGGAGGCGCGGAAGGTGTCGATGCGCAGATCGGCCGGATTGATGTCGATTTCGCCCACTTCGTCGACCTCCGGCATCACCGCCACGGTGCACGCCGAAGTATGGATGCGACCCTGGGTTTCGGTCACCGGCACGCGCTGCACGCGATGGCCGCCGGACTCGAACTTCAGTCGCTGGTACACGCCTTCGCCGCTGACGCGGGCGATGATTTCGCGGTATCCGCCGAGATCGGATTCGCTGGCCGACACCACCTCCACCTTCCAGCGCCTGCGTTCGGCAAATCGCGAGTACATGCGGAAAAGGTCGGCGGCGAACAGCGCGGATTCATCACCCCCGGTGCCGGCGCGGATTTCCAGGAACACATTGCGTCCGTCGTCCGGATCCTTGGGCAGCAGTGCGCACTGCAGCTCTCCCTCGAGCCGGGCCATGTCGGCGACCGACTGTTCGATCTCGGCCTGGGCCAGTTCCTTCATGTCCGGATCGGCCAGCAGCGCGCGCGCCGCCTCGCCGTCGTCGCGCGCGCGGCTCCACGCCTGGTACAGCG
Source organism: Methyloversatilis thermotolerans (assembly GCF_000372885.1). Lineage (GTDB taxonomy): Bacteria > Pseudomonadota > Gammaproteobacteria > Burkholderiales > Rhodocyclaceae > Methyloversatilis > Methyloversatilis thermotolerans. The sequence continues at coordinate 3,624,498 of NZ_KB889967.1, read as the reverse complement.
CGATGACCGGAGTCAGTTCCGCATGCTCGCGCGACAGCTTGCGATACTGCTCGATGTCGGCGGTCACCGCCGGATCGGCCAGGGCTGCGTCCAGATCGGCAAGACGGGTGGAAAGCTGTTCAAGTTTGTCGACGATGCGCGGCTTCATGGAAACGACTGGAATGAGGGCGTGCGCCGACGGGCGGCGCGGTGCGGAGGCCGGACGCTAGGCGTCGTGGCCGTTCTGCGGAAACAGGCGCCGGACCAGATCCTCGATGTGCTCGCGCGCCTCGGGCGGCGCCTCGTTGAGCAGACGGGTCGGTCCGTGCATCAGCTTGTTGGTCAGGTTGCGCGACAGGGTATCCAGCACCTGCTCGGCGGATTCGCCTCGGGACAGCGCACGCAAAGCACGCTCGAGTTCCAGCGCACGCAGGTCTTCGGCGTGTCCGCGCAGCGCGCGTATGGCAGGCACGGATTCGCGCGCCTGTACCCATTGCAGGAAATTCGCCACCCGGGCGTCGATGATGGCCTGTGCTTCGACCACTGCAGCCTGGCGCGATTCCAGGCCGGAATCGACGATCTGCGCCAGATCGTCCACGGTGTAGAGGAATACGTCGTCCAGCGCGTCCACCTCCGCTTCGATGTCGCGCGGCACCGCCAGATCCACCATCACCATAGGGCGGTGACGGCGCTGCTTGAGTGCGCGCTCCACCAGGCCAAGGCCGATGATGGGCAGCGGACTGGCGGTACAGGACAGCACGATGTCGAAATCCGCCAGGCGATCGCCCAGCTCATCCAGACGCAATGCGTACATCCGGGTGCTGCCGCCAGCAAAGCGATCGGCCAGCGCCTGCGCGCGCTCCGGCGTGCGGTTGGCGATGGCCATCGCGCGCGGCGAACAGCCGGCGAAATGCGCGGCACACAGCTCGATCATTTCGCCGGCGCCGACGCACAGCACGTTCTGGCCGGAAATGCTGCCGAAAATGCGTTCCGACAGATGGACGGCGGCGGCCGCCATGGACACGATATTGGCGCCGATCGCCGTGGTCGAGCGCACTTCCTTGGCGACCGCGAAACTGCGCTGGAACAGCGTGTGCAGCAGGGCGCCCAGAGTGCCCGCGCCTTCGGCCACGCGCACCGCCTGCTTCATCTGCCCGAGTATCTGCGGCTCACCCAGCACCATGGAATCCAGACCGCTGGCCACGCGGAACACATGGCGCACCGCCTGCTGCTGCTCAAGCTTGTAGATGTAGGGCGCGATTTCCGACGGGCCGATGCGGTGATACTGCGCCATCCAGTCGAGCGCGCTGTCCGGGTCGTTGGTGGCGCAGTACAGCTCGGTCCGGTTGCAGGTGGACAGGATGGCCGCCTCCTGTACCGGACGGGCGCGAGTCAGCTCCCCGAGCGCCTCCGGCAGCGCCTCCGGCAGGAAGGTCATGCGTTCGCGCACGGCCAGCGGGGCCGTGTGGTGGTTCAGACCGAGCGCGAACAAGGACATGGGCGGGTGTTATCCGGGGAGTACGGTGACGGCAGCGCAGCACCGCGGCACGGCCAGCGGACTGCGGATAGATGCCGCGAAGTATAGCAGCGGGCCCGCGCGCGCCCGACCGGCGACTCAGCGCACCGATTCGAGCAGTGCCGCCAGATGCGCGATCGGGACCGCGTAGCTGATGCCGCTCGGCTGCGACAGCACGCTTTCCTTGCCGGCCTTGACCAGCACCATATTGAGTACGCCGATCACCTCACCGCTTTCCGCATCGAACAAGGGGCTGCCGCTGTTGCCCGGATAGGCGGTGGCATCAAGCTGGAACACGCTGAAGGTACCGCGCGCCAGACGGTTGCGGTTGGCCGTATTGAGCTGGCTCACGTGGTCGACCGGGATCACCATGGGCGTGATGGCCGACACGATGCCGCGGTGGGTGACCGGCACGAAGCCCAGCACGTTGCCGATCGGAAATCCGGTAAAGGCGATGGTCTGGCCTTCGCGCACCGCTTCCGAGCGCCCCAGCGGCAGGGCCGGCAGGGCCGGCCCCTGGATGCGCAGGATGGCCAGATCGTGCTCGGTGCTGGAGGCCACCACGGTGGCTTCACGCACCTGCTGCCTGCCACCGACACTGGCCAGCACGGCCAGCGTTTCCAGCCTGTCCTTGTCCAGCACCTGGTTGGCGACGTGCGCATTGGTCGCCACCAGCGTGCCGTCACCGATCACGAAGCCGCTGCCTTTCAGCTCGAACATGGGCGCGCGTGATCGCATATGGGTGCCGACGATCACGATGGCGGGCTTGATGCGGGCAATGGTGTCCGGCAGATCGGCGCGGACCGCGAAGGGGGCGGTCAGCAGCGCCGCACAGATCAGGCGTCGGGCCGGATCAACCACGGCGCGAAAGCAGGCTGCGCAGCACCGGCGAGGGCTGCGTCACGCTCTGGTCGAAACGGTGTTCCGTCTTGCCGAACAGGGCCTGGATACGCTTCACGTACTCGCGGGTTTCGCGATAGGGCGGCACGCCACGGTATTTGTCGACTGCGCCCTCACCGGCGTTGTAGGCAGCCGTGGCAAGCACCACGTCGCCTTCGAAGTAGGCGAGCAGCCAGCGCAGGTAAGCCATGCCACCGCGAATGTTCTGTTCCGGATCGTAGGCGTTGCGCACATTGAAACGCTCGGCCGTCTCCGGAATGAGCTGCATCAGGCCTTGCGCATTCTTCGGCGACTTCGCATTCGGATTGAAATCGGATTCGGTGCCGATCACCGCCAGCACCAGATGCGGATCGATATCGTAATGCGGCGCCAGCGCCCGGACGATCTCGATCACGCGCCTGCGTTCGGCGGTGGTGGCAAATGCCGCTTCCAGATCCGGGGGGATACCGGCGACCTGGACCGGCTCGGGCACGGGCGGGTCCTGCATGCACGGAGGCAGGTCGCGCGTGGGCTGTCCGGTGAACCGCAACATGCGCTGCGCGTGCTCATGGCCCTGGCGCGCGGCAAGGTCGAAGAAGGTTGCCGCCAGCGCATCATCGCGCTCGACGCCGCGTCCGTTCGCGTACATCCAGGCGAGATTGAATTGCGCATCGGCGTCGCCCAGTTTGGCCGCCTGACAATAGAGTGCGACCGCCCTCACCGGATCTCGCTGCACGCCCTCGCCGTGCTCGAAGGACTGAGCCTCCGCGAGCAGGCGACGCACCGTGCTGTCGCCGTCCGACGCGAACGCCGGCAGCGCGGTACATAGACCGGGCAGCAGAATGCAGGCGAATCGGCGCAGCAGATGGGTCATGTCGGAACGGATGCGGTGCGGGACGGTGCGAATCGGGCGACATACCAGTTCATCGCCTCGGCCAGGCCCTGGTCTACATCGTGCGTGGGCGCATAGCCGAGCAGCGTGCGCGCTCGGGTGATGTCGGCCAGGGAATGCCGGACGTCGCCGGCGCGGAAGTCCCGATACTGCGGTTGCGCGGCAGCGATGTCCGGGAAGCGTGTCACGAGACCGGCCCGCATGGATGCAAACAATTGATTCAGCGAGGTCTGGCGATAGGCCGCCACGTTGTAGACCGTGTTGCAGGCAGCGGCTTCCTCGGTCAGACCGGCGAGCAGATTGGCCTGCACCGCATTGTCCACATAGCAGAAATCGCGACTGGTTTCGCCGTCGCCATTGATGTGCACCGTTTCGCCCAGCAGCAGCGCGCGCGCCCAGCGCGGAATCACCGCCGCGTAGGCGCCGTCCGGATCCTGGCGCGCGCCGAACACGTTGAAATAGCGCAAGCCGATCACGCTCATGCCGTAGCAGCGCGCGAACACGTCGGCGTACAGCTCGTTCACGTACTTGGTGACCGCATAGGGCGACAGCGGCCGGCCTATCACGTCCTCGACCTTGGGCAGCGACGGCGAATCGCCATAGGTGGAACTGGATGCGGCATAGACGAAGCGGCGCACCTGCGCGTCGCGCGCAGCCAGCAACATGTTCAGGAAGCCGTTCACATTGGCATCGTGCGAAGCCAGCGGATCCGCCAGCGAACGCGGCACCGAGCCGAGCGCAGCCTGGTGTAGCACGACATCCACGCCGGCACACACGCGGGCACAGGTCGCGAGGTCCCGGATATCGCCTTCCACGAAGGTGAAGCGGCACGCGGCATCCGCACCGACGGCAGCCCTCACTTCATCGAGGTTGCGCCGGTGCCCGGTCGCGAAGTTGTCCAGTCCGACCACATGCTGGCCGGACAGCAGCAAGGCCTCGACCAGATGCGAACCGATGAATCCGGCCGCGCCGGTCACCAGCCAGCGTCGCGCATGCGCGTCGAGCCGGCCCGCCAGAGCGGCGGGCAACTGGGCAGGATGCGTCACGGCGCGTTCACAGCCGCCACACGTTGACGCCGTGCGCCTCGAGCGCGGCTGCGTCGAACTGGTACTTGATGTCCGACAGTACGCCACCCTTCTTCAGCTTGGCGACATAGTCCGACAGCGGGCGCGCCCTGAACTCGTTGTGCGACACGGCGGCGACGATGGCATCCACTGCCGGGATGTCGTCCCAGCGCACCAGCGACACCCCGTACTCGTGCTCGGCTTCGGCCGACTCGGCCACCGGGTCGTGCACGATCACCTCGACGCCATAGCTTTCCAGTTCGCGGATCACGTCAATCACGCGCGAATTGCGCAGGTCGGGACAGTTCTCCTTGAAGGTGAGGCCGAGCACAAGCGCCTTCGCACCCTTCACCGACGCCCCGCTCTGGATCAGCTTCTTCACCGTCTGTTCGGCCACATACTTGCCCATGCCGTCATTGATGCGTCGCCCGGCCAGGATGACCTGCGGGTGGTAGCCCACCATGTCCGCCTTGTGCGTCAGGTAGTACGGATCGACACCGATGCAGTGGCCGCCGACCAGGCCGGGGCGGAAGGGCAGGAAGTTCCATTTGGTGCCGGCTGCGCGCAGCACCTCCTCGGTATCGATGCCCAGCTTGTTGAAGATGATGGCCAGTTCGTTAACGAAGGCAATGTTCAGGTCGCGCTGGGTGTTCTCGATCACCTTGGCAGCCTCGGCCACCTTGATGCTGGATGCTTCGTACACGCCGGCGGTGATGACCGCCCGGTACAGATCCGACACCTTCTTCAGCGTGTCCGGCGTATCGCCCGACACCACCTTCAGTATCCTGGTGACGGTGCGTTCCTTGTCGCCCGGATTGATGCGCTCCGGCGAATAGCCGACATTGAAATCCTGCAGCCATTTCATGCCCGAGAACTTCTCGATGACCGGGATGCACACCTCTTCGGTCGCGCCGGGATAGACCGTGGATTCGAACACCACGACCGTCCCCCGCTTCATGTATCTGCCACAGGTTTCGGATGCGCCCACCAGCGGCGAGAAATCCGGCTGGTGCGCGTCGTCAACCGGCGTCGGCACCGCGACGATGATGAAATCGGCGTCCTTGAGCGCCGACCCGTCCGTGGTCACCTTGAGCTGGGTGGCCGCGCGCAGGTCCTCGCTGCTCACCTCGCCGGTCGGGTCGACGAATTCGCGATACGCGGCGACCTTTGCCTCGGACATGTCCAGACCTATGGTGGGCATCTTCTTGCCGAATTCCACGGCAAGCGGCAGGCCGACATAACCCAGACCGATGACGGCAATCGTGGCCATCTGGAGCTCCTAGTTAGATGATGTTCACAGTGATTTCAGCAGCGCGGCGGCTTCCGCCGAGCCGGGATAGTTACGCCCCAAGGCCGCAAGTTTTTCGAGATGCGGACGCGCCTCATCCTTCAACCCGCCCTGAACCAGGGCGCGCGCGAGATTCAGTCGCACATCGTTCGCCTGCGGCGCCTTTTCCACCGCACGGCGCAGCATGGCAAGTCCTTCCGCCTTCTTGTCGGCACTGATCAGCACCTGTCCATAGGTATCCAGCACGGCAGGATTGTTGCCCGCGCGACGGTAGGCGCGCTCCGCATAGCTCAGCGCCGAAGGATTGTTGAGCTTCATCAGACCCCAGGCCAGATTGTTCAGCACCAGCACATTGTCCGGCGCAAGCGCGTTGATTTTCTGATACCGCGCCACCGCAGCCTCGTAATGGCCCCGCACCAGATCGGTATCGGCCAGATGGATCTGCACCGCCACATCCTTCGGATTTTTCTGCTGCCACGCGTCGGCAAGCCGGACGATCTCGGCCTTCTGTCCGTCCAGATCAAGTACCGACAGCAGACGGATGAGCACGCCGGCCGAAGGCTCCAGCGCATAGGCCTGGCGGAACGACGACAGCGCGGCAGACCGCTGTCCGGATGCCAGTTGCACATCGCCCGCGACCATCCAGCCCACCGACCGCTTGGGAAACTTCTTCTGGATGTCGGTTGCCACCTGCATTGCGTCGGCGAAGGATTTGCGACCGACATGGACGGCTGCGAGCTGCACCATGAAATTGGGCGCATCAGGCTGCAACTGTATGGCCTTGCGCACGATCTGTTCGGCTTCGCCCCATTTGCCTGCATTCGTCAGTGCAACCGCCAGCTGGCTCAGCAGGTTCGCGTCATTGGGCGCCGCCTCCACCGCCTTGCGCAATGTCGCCTCGACCTGATCCGGCTTGCCCGCTTCCGCCTGGAGATTGGCAAGCAGTTCGAGCATGCGGGCATCGCCCGGCATGGCGTTCACCGCGTCCTGTGCCGCAGCGATGGCCTTGTCCCGGTCGCCGCGCAGGCGCGCCAGCTGTACCAGCGCCGCGCGCGGCTGCAGCGCCTTGGGGTGTGCCTTGACCGCGCGTTCGAGCAGGCGCTCGGCGTCCGCCACACCCTCGGGTTTCTGCGCCTTGAGGCCGGCAAGCGCAAGCAGCGCATCAAGGTGATCGGCATCCTGTTCCAGCACGCGCTCGAAGCGTTTGCCCGCGGCATCGACCTTGCCTTCGGCGACATCGAGACGCGCCAGATTGGATACGGCCGGGAAATAGGTGGGCTGCAGTTTCAGCGCCTGCTCGAAGGCCGCGCGCGCGGCCGGCATGTCGCGTTTCATCAGATAGGCCGATCCGCGCAGATTGGCGGCAATCGGATCTTCCGGTCGCTTCCTGGCCAGCGCATTCAGTGCCTCGATCGCTGCGTCGGGCTTGCTGTTGCGCAGATGGGCCAGCACCAGCATGAGGTCGGCGCGCGCTTCGGTGTCCCTGGACGCCGCCGACTCCAACGCCTTGACGCCCCCGTCGTAATCGCCATTCGCAAGACGGACCAGCCCGACCTGGGACAACGCATTCACGTCGTCGGGACGTCCGCGCAACGATCCTTCGAAGGACTTCAGCGCGGCTTCGCTTTCGCCGCTGGCCAGTTGCACCTGACCCGCCAGGGCGAGCACTTCAGGATGAGTCGGGTTGGCCTTGAGCACCGGCGCGAGCGACTGCTGGGCCTTGGCGACGCGTCCGGTGCGCAGATAGCTGCCTATCAGCACCTTGCGCATCAGCAGGGAATCGGCGCCGCGTGCAATCACCTTTTCGGCGTACTGTTCCGCCTGCGCATAGGCCTGCAACTCGAAAGACACCAGTGCCGCCAGCGACAGGGCAGGCAGATTGTCCGGCGACTTGGACAGCACCTTGTCTACGCTTGCGCGCGCCTCCTCGTACTTCTGCGTGCTGGCAAGCAGGTAGGCATTCAGATAATCCACCTCGAGCGCCTGTGGCGTGGCCTTGCGCAAGGCGTCCAGTTCCTGCCTCGCGTCATCGTAGCGACGCGCCTCGATCAGGGCGCTCACCACCAGACGACGGGCGGCTACGAGATCGGGGCGCAGGGACGCCACCTTGCGATAGGCCGCGATCGACTGTTCGGAACTGCCCTCGAGCTTGAGCATTTCCCCGTCCAGGAACCACGCCTCGGCATTGGCCGGATTGTCGACCAGCAAGGGCTTCAGCAGAGCCCGCGCGTCGCCGAAACGATTGGCATAGGCGAGCTGGCGCGCCTTGCCGACCACCACGAAGGGCTCTTCCGGCAGCACCGCGATGGCGCTGTCGAAGTGCCGGCCCGCCGCTTCCGTGTTGCGCGCGGCGAGATCCGCGTATCCGAGCGCGGCATCGAGAATGGCCTGACTTCCCGGTTGATCCAGCCGGGTCGTGGAAAAGCGCGTGGTGATCAACTGGAACTGGCCGGTTTCGGCGAGCAGCCTGGCCAGCAAGGGCACCGCCTCGTCCTTCGACGCGCCCAGTTCCAGCGCACGATTCAGCTCCTTCTCGGCTGACGCCATGTCGCGCATGCGATAGGACACCGTTCCCAGCGCGAGGCGTGCCGCCGCGAAATCCGGATTGATCTGGAGCGCGTTCTTCAACTGAATGGCTGCGCTGGACAGATCCTTGGCTTCCATCGCCGCCGTCGCCTGCTGCAGCAGTTCTTCCGGTGTCTGCCTGGCCGAGCAGGCCGCCAGGGCGACCCCGAGCGCCGCGGCCAGGGCGAGCCGTCGGGTCACCTTCAGTGCATTGCGTGAATTCATGGAATCTCCTGCGCTTCAGCGCAGACCGAAACGGTTCATCAGGTCGTAAAGGGTGGGGCGGCTGATGCCCAGAAGCTCGGCCGCCTTCACCATATTGCCATCCACCTTGGCCAGCACGGTCACCACCGCCTTGCGTTCGGCCTCTTCGCGTATCTGACGCAGATTGAAGAACGCAGTCTTTTCGCTGGCCGGTTTCAGCCCCAGGTCGTCCACCGATATCTGGTTGCCATCCGCCATGATGGTCGCGCGCTTCATGCAGTTCTCGAGTTCGCGCACATTGCCCGGCCAGTTGTGCGCCTCTATTGCGCCGACGGCCTCGCGCGACAGCGTGAGCGAGCCGCGCCCCTGTTCGCCGGCGAAGCGGCGGACAAAGGAATGCGCCAGCAGTGCCGCATCACCCTCGCGCTCGCGCAGCGGCGGGATGGTGACCACGATTTCCGCCAGTCGGTAATAGAGATCCTCGCGGAACCGCCCCTCGGAAATCAGCCCCTGCAGGTTCTGGTGCGTGGCACAGACCACGCGCACATCGATGGGAATCTCGTCACGCCCGCCCAGGCGTTCGATCACGCGCTCCTGCAGGAAGCGCAGCAGCTTGGCCTGCAGCGGGCCGGGCAGATCGCCGATTTCGTCGAGGAAAAGCGTCCCCTTGTGTGCCACCTCGATCTTGCCCGGCGTCTGCTTCGTGGCACCGGTGAAGGCCCCCTTCTCGTAACCGAACAGTTCGCTTTCCAGCAGGTTGTCGGGAATAGCCGCGCAGTTGATCGCCACGAAACGCTCGCCCGCACGCTCGGATCGGTCGTGCAAGGTTTTCGCCAGCACTTCCTTGCCGGTGCCGCTCTCGCCGAGCAGCAGCACGGTGGCGCGCGTCGCGGATACCTTTTCGACCGTGCGCAGCACACGCAGCATATTGGCATCGCGCGTGATGAAACGGCCTTCCGCACCGAGGTTCTGGTTGGCGAGCCGGGTGTTCTCGGCCTGCAGGTCGTACAGGCGGAAAGCGCGCTCGATCAGCAGTGCCAGCAGTTCAGGTTCGAAGGGCTTGGCGTAGAAATCGTATGCGCCCATGCCTATGGCGCGCAGCGCGTTCGCCCGGTCATTCTGTCCGGTCAGCACGATCACCTTGGACTGCGGCGACAGCGCCATGATGTCGCCCAGCAGGGCCATGCCCTCGGTCACATCGTCCGGCGCGGGGGGCAGGCCGAGGTCCATCGTGATCACCGCCGGTTCATGGCGCCGGATCTGCGCCAGTGCAGATTCCCGATCGCTGGCGAGCACCACCTCGTAACCATCGAAGCTCCAGCGCATCTGTTTCTGCAATGCCGGATCGTCCTCGACGATCAGCAGCGTGCGACCCTTTTCAGCCATGTGACTCCCGGTCAGGTGACGGCGTGGTCGGCCGTCTGCTGAGGAAAAACAAGCCGGAACAGACTGCCTCTGCCCGGTTCACTCTTTACTTCGATACGCCCGCCCAGGTCCTGGATGTAGCGGAAGCTTTCATACGCGCCGATGCCCATGCCGTTCGCCTTGGTGGACTGGAAGGGCTTGAACAGGCGCTCGCGGATGAATTCCTCGGTCATGCCGCAGCCGCTGTCCTCGACCTCGACCACGACATCGCCGGCATTCCTCCGCGCCCTGATACTGACTTTACCGCTTTGCGGCGTGGCATCCAGTGCATTCTGCACAAGATGCCCCACAACCCGTTCTATCCTGTCTTCGTGCGCCCGGATGACCAGGCCGTCCTCGACTTCCAGTTGCAGCGGGACCGCGGCTCGCGAGCGGGTGCGATGCAGACGCTCCAGCAAGGGCGACAGCGCGACCGGCGCGGCCTGCTCGATCGGCTGGGTGCCGGAACGCAGTTGCAGGAGCATGCTGTTCATGCGGCCGACCGCGTGCTCTATCGTTTCCAGCATGTCCTGCTGGAACTCGGGATTGTCGCGATGTTTCTCCGCATTGCGCAGCAGCAGCGACAACTGTGCGATCAGATTTTTCAGGTCGTGCACGACGAAGGCGCTCATCTTCGAGAAGGCTTCGAACTTCTTCGCCTCTATCAGGGCCTCCATCGCCTGCGTCTGGTTGAGTACACCGGCGACCTGGCGGCCGGCGGTCTTCAGCAGGTCGCGCACTTCCCAGTTCAGGTCCATCACCGCTCGCGGCCGGCACAGCACGACGAAGCCGAGCGGCATGTCTTCGCTGCCGAGCGGGGTGATGAGCCACGCATCGGGAATGAGGCTCACCCATTGCGGCAGCCTCAGATTGCCATAGGCGCCGGGGCGGGCACGATACTCCTCGAGGTTCACCACCCACATGCGCCCCAGCAGAAGCGCCACCAGCGGGCTGTCGGCGGGTTCCTCCGCGACCAGTTCCGGCAGATTGAGGCGGGCCGCCGGCGCATACTGCCCCCTGTCGTTGCGCAGCCACAGCATGCCGCCCGGACTTTCCACCAGATCCGCCATCACGCGTATCGCCGCCTCGCGCAGCATCGGTACGCTCGATGCGCGGTACAGCGTGTCCGCGAGCTTGAGCCACTCGGCGCGGTAGTCGTAGCGCAGGCTGAAGAAGTGCTTGTTCACGAATACGCGCAGGCGCGCCCGCACGCTGCCGGACGCGATGGACGCCAGCAGACCGAGTGCCCCGCTCGCCAGCACGACGGTCTGCAGGGCCTGCCCCCAGGCCCCCCCGAAGAAGCGCACGTAATAGCCGGCCAGCGCGATGATGAGCAGGGCGGCGCCCACCATGAGCAGCGCCGAGGTGTGGAAGACCGCTTCGCGCGACACATTGATGCGTATCGACCACTCGCGTATGCGGGCGCTGGACGCGGCAAAGAGCGGAATCGCGATCGCATGCAGCAGGCCGCGCACCGACCACAGATTGGAATCGAGCTCGCGGAACATCAGCGACTCGGCGAAAAAAAACAGGTCGAACATGAGCGTGAACGCCAGGCCCAGGGCCATGGGCTTCACGCCCCAGCGCCACTCGCGCGGCGTGTTGCGATAGAACTGTTCGGTCATCATGATGCCGAGCAGGCTGAGAGCCAGGCCTGCGCCGGTGAACCACACCAGCATGTCCCGGTTGCCCGGCAGCAGCCATGCGCACAACGCGTAGGCCAGCGACGACAGGAGTGCGCCCGACAGCCCCGCCTTGAACAGCCACGGCGCGCGCAGCAGAAGAACGCGCACGCGCTGTCGCCCGACCGGGTCCACGACGCAGGCGAGCATGAAAGTCATGAACAGCAGGGCGTGCAGCGCGTCGGCCGCATGGGCCAGCGCCCAGGCAAGACGGCCGGGCGCCCAGGCGAAGACGGCCTGACCCCCGCACCATGCCGCCCCTGCGCCCATGGTCCAGGCAAGCAGCCGCGCGCGCGCGGACTGGCCCGCTCCCAGCAGCAGTTGCAGCATGAAGATGAGGAATGCGCACGCCGCGGCGGAATACGCATACAGCGCCACGCTGGCGGGAAGAAAGTCCATCGACGAAGGAAACGTCAGGTCCGCATGTACCGGGAATGATCGGGCTGTCGGCACAGCGGCGACCATTCCCACCGGAAACGACCTGCTTGCACGGAAGCGGAGGCACTCACGTCGAAAATGCACGTGACGGCGCTCGGTGCAGCCCGCCAAGCCACTGCTGACGGCGCGCGGCTAGGGCACGACCCTCCGTCCGGCTCGTCGTCGCATCTCGGTGCTTCAGGCGCTTCAAGCCTGCGATTTGAACACAGCGGAAGAAGGTACGGGTCCTGGACCGGACCCGTCATGCGGTGACATGTCACGAACCGGACTGCAACGGCCCGTCCGACGGACTGCACACCGATGCGTTCAGCGTGCGCCCTCTCCGGTCAGCACCACGCGCACGGTCTGCAGCAGCACGAGCAGATCGAGGAAAAGCGTGTGGTTTTTCACGTAGTACAGGTCGTACTGCAGCTTCTGCACCGCGTCGTCCACCGAAGCGCCATAGCTGTAGCGCACCTGGGCCCAGCCGGTGATACCCGGCTTCACGCTGTGACGGGCGGCATAGAACGGAATCTGGTCAGTGAGCTGATCGACGAAATACGGGCGCTCCGGACGCGGACCGACGAAGCTCATGTCGCCATGCAGCACATTGAAGATCTGCGGCAGCTCGTCGATGCGGGTGCGACGGATGAAATGGCCGATGCGGGTGATGCGGTCGTCGTTGCTGCCCGCCCAGCGCGGCTTGCCGTCGGCTTCGGCGTCGAGCCGCATGCTGCGGAACTTGAGCACCTTGAAGGTGCGGCCACCCTGGCCGACACGCTCCTGGCGATAGATGACCGGACATCCGGATTCGATCGCGATGGCGATGGCGGTCAGCAGCATGATGGGCGCGGTCAGCACCAGCAGCACGCTGGCCGCCGCAATGTCGAACACGCGCTTGACGGCGGCACGGGCGAAACCTTGGCGGAAACCGTCGCCATAGATCAGCCAGCTCGCGCGCAGCGTGTCCAGGCGGACCTGGCCGCGCATGCGTTCGAAGAAGCTCGACAGGTCGTTCACCGTCACGCCGGCCAGCTTGCAATCCAGCAGTTCGCGCAGCGGAAGCACTCCGCCGCGACGCTCGCGCACCGCCACGACGATTTCGTTGGCGCGGAATTCGCGCGCCTTCTGCATCACGCAACTGCCTTCCGGCAGCACCATGCTGGACGGCACGTCAATCGAGCTGTCCGAGGCGACCGGCACGAAACCGACAATGGTGTGGGTCGAACTGGCGGAATTCGATACCGCGGCCCAGACCGACGCCGCCTCGGCACCGGTGCCGACGACCAGGATGCGGCGCACGAACATGCCGGCACCATCGGCCTGTACGAAGGAGGCGGCGCGCAGCAGCAGGATGCCGCCGAAGCCGAGACAGAGGGACACGTCCAGGGCCGGCATCGCCACGCTGCCTTGTGGCAGGAGGCGGAACACGAGGTAGGCGACCGGCAGGCCAAGCAGGAAGGCGAACAGCACGCGACCGACCAGTTCCAGCAGATTGCGCGGCTGTTCGCGCTGGTAGAGCCCGAGCGCGCTCATGAGCAGGGTCATCAGCAGGGCGAACACGGATGCGGGCAACAGCGCAGGCAACAGCGTATCGATGCCGCCCGGGGAACTGATCCAGGCTGCGCCAAAACCCGCGATCAGAAGCAGGACCGCCTCAGCAACAAGTCTCATGAGCGTGACGGAGGGTACGTAATGACTGAACAGTCTGACCACAATCAACCCCTTTTGCCGGTTGCACCGGAACCGCCGTGCAACCCACCGAATATGTTTTTGCGACAAATGCGTCGCACGCGTTGAGGCCGAACGATATGGACATGCCCGCGTATTGGGCGTGAATCTGGTCACACGAGCGAGCGGCCCATGACGCATGTGATAACTAAAGCACGTTGCGACGCCGTTTCAGGAGGGGGAGATTCGGTCGAGACACAATTTTCAACACAGCGGAAGCCGCTTCCGAAGCGCCGGAACGCCATCTGCGGGGACGCAAGTGTGACAGAACTGTGAATCGGTGCGGATCAGATGTAAGCGCTCAGCACGACCAGGATGGTGGTGGCGACAAGCGCAAGCGACAGCTTTCGGCGACGGCCGGTGGTGAGCAAGCGCGCCGGCAGCGCACGAGCGCGCGGCCACGGACGGTGGTCGAAAAGACGGTCGGCATCGGCGCCGCCATAGGCATGCGCCAGTGCCTCGACCGACACGAAGCAGAGGTCCGGACGCCGGCGCAGGGCCTGCTCGAGCAAGCTATCCAGCGCTTCCAGGCTGTCCGCCAGCCGGGCATGGCGACCGACGAAATTGGCACGGTGGGTTTCCAGCAGCAACGGGCGCCGCTGCGCCCACTTGCGGTCCAGCGCGGCCAGTCCGCGCCCGGCGCCGTGACCGCGCACCGGCTCGTAGTAGTCGTCCCTCACCAGAGCGACCAGCCCGCCGTCGCTGCGCTCACCGTTGCGATAGAAGCGGCCGGTATCCTCGGGCAGGCCATCTGCGCCACGCCTTTCATAGCGTTCGCCAGGCGTGACAATGGCAATCACGCCGGCGTCGGCCCAGGCCGCTTCCACCGCATCGTTCCAGACGAAGGTGGGTGGCACGGCAACCGCTGGAATCCGCCCGAACACGCGCTGGAACAGCTCGACCTCGGCGCGTGCGCGCTGCGCGACATCGGCCCGTGGCAAGGGTCGCGACGGCAGTACCGAGGCATCGGTCCACCGGCTTTGCAGCGGTGCCGGCAGGTCCTCGGTGCAGGGCAGCGGGTGCCAGCGCCACGCCTGCAGGGCGGCATCCTGTTGCATGGCGCGTTCCAGCACGGCGGGGTGATAGTGCTGCATGCCATGCAACTGCAGCGAAAACACGCCCCGCGCCACACCCGCCCGTATCGCCTCCAGCACCGGAGCCAGGGCCGGATCGTCCAGGTCCAGCCCATGTTCCAGATCTTCCGGCCGGGCAGGATGCGGCCCGGACAGGATGATGCCCAGCGTCATGACCGGATGCCGGCCCTGCGCGTCGGCATGCCGGGACAAGACACGCGTCAGCGCATGCAGCGCCGCGACCTGGTCGAGCGGGCCATAACCCCAGTCGTCCCCCTCGAACACCAGGACGGGCCGCCGCAGACAGGGCTCGCGCCAGGCAAGGCGCAGGTCCCGGCGCAACGCATACAGGCCCGCCCCCCACGCCAGAGCAACAATGATCGCCATCCACGCCGTCATCGGTCGATAACCTCTCCTCGCGACAATCTCTCACAGTCGCACCGCGCTCTGTGCCGATTTCCCGCCATCCGCGTGACGCCTGCCACTTGCACCGGTTGCCGGACAGCCATGCCGGCATGGACCGGAAGGTATAACGTCGCCATGAACACGGCCTATAGTCGACATTCACGCACGCACCGAACTTGCCGACAAGCAGCGGCCCTGCGCCGGACCGATCCTTCATGACCCCAGTTTCCCGACGCCAGGCAATGATGGCCCTGGCGGCCTACACCTGTCTCATCCTGTACGGCAGCCTGTTCCCCTTTTCCGGCTGGATGCCGCAGGCAGATGCCTGGGAACTGCTGCTGCAGGGCCAGCGCGGCGCCCACCTCTCGTTGCCGGATCTGGTGGTGAATGCGCTGATCTACATCCCGCTGGGCGTGTGCCTGCGGATTGCGCTGCAGCGACATCCGTGGCCGCTCGCGCTGCTCGTCGCAGGCCTGTTCGGCGGCATGCTGAGCCTGGGCGTGGAATGGGCACAGGCGCACATGCCGCAGCGCGTACCGGCGCTGTCCGACCTTTTTCTGAATACGGCGGGCGCCCTCACCGGCGCGCTGGCGGGCGGGCTGTTCAACCGTCAGCACCGCATGGCCGCTCGCGTGCAGGGCTGGCGCGCACGTCACTTCCGTTGCGACGCACTGGCCGACCTCAGCCTGCTCGCGCTGCTGGGCTGGGCGGCAGCCCAGCTCGCCCCTTTCATTCCGTCCTTCGACATCGGCCTGCTGCGCGCCGGCTTTTCGCCGCTGGCGGGCGTGCTGTCCGATCCGGCCCGGTACACCCCTGTCAATGCGCTGATCTACGCATTGCAGGTGATGGCGCTGGCGCTGCTCGCGCGCGACGCCCGACTGCGCGGCGCGCGCATCGGCCCGGCTCTGTGGAGTTTCTTCCTCGCCGTGCTCATCGCCAAGGCTTTCGTGATCAGCCGCCAGATATCTGCGGAAGCGCTGAGCGGCACCGTGGCAGGTCTGGCGCTGGCGCTGCTGTTGCCGCGTCATCTGCGGCCCTGGCGCCCCGCGCTGGCTGCGCTGGTGCTGATGGTCGCGGAAACGCTGAGCCAGCTTGAGCCCGACATCGGACCCATGCGCACGCTCAATCTGGTGCCCTTTCTGGCACATCTGAACAATCCGATGCTTGGCCTCGCGGTGCTGCTGGACAGCGCCTGGCCCTATCTCGCCCTGTCCGCGGCGCTCGCCAGCGCCGGGCTGATCGGTCGTCCCCGGATCATCGTACTGTTCTGCGCCGGCTTCGCATTCGCACTGGAGTGGTTGCAGCAATCGGTGCCCGGACGGGTGCCGGACGTCACCACCGCCGTCGTCGCCCTGTTCGCCGCCTGGCTGGCGACACGGCTCTTGCGCCGGATCTCGCACGCGGCATCATCGCCGCCGGCCGGACGCGCATGGCTGGCAATCGCCTTTTCGCTGCTGTCCTGCGTGCCGGCTGCGCTCTGGATGCTGGCCAGCACGCCCCCCGCGGTCGCGCGCAGTTCCGCATCCGCGCCGATGCTGCCCGCGCCAGAGGCACTGATGCCGGCCGACATTCCGGCCTTCCGCGTCGCACACCCCCGGCTGCCCCATCCGGACGCGCGCGACATCGCGCGACTGCGCAGCGAGAACCCGGGCTTCATCCTGGACACCGTGAGCCGCGCGCGCGGTGGCCAGGGCGATCTGAATGCCGTCATCCTCGCGGAAATGCTGCAACCGGGCAGCCAGGACATGCGCGCACTGACCACCCGCCTGCTCGCACTCAAGCCGACCTGGCGCGGTCACGAACAGACCAAGCCGATCGCACTGGCCTACGACTGGCTGCATGAGCGCATTCCGCCGGATCTGCGCCCGGCCATGCTGGACAAGGTGGCCGACGCCTGCAACTACCAGATCCATGTGATCCGCACGGAAAGGATGTCGCCGTACAACGTCTACCTGTACAACTCGCCCTTCCAGGCACTCATGGCCTGCGCCATCGCGCTGTACCGGGACGACCCGCGCGGCGGCCCCGTCATGGCCTTCACCGAGGATTACTGGCGTAACCGTGTGCTGCCGGTGTGGCGGCAGATCGGCGGGCGCAACGGCGGCTGGCACGAGGGTCAGGAGTATGTCGGCATCGGCATTGGCCAGGCCATCTACCAGTTGCCGGCGATGTGGCGCAGCGCCACTGGCGAGGATCTGTTCGCGCGTGAACCGGCCCTCCGCGGCTTCCTGGACTTCCTCATCCACCGGCTGCGTCCGGATGGGTCGGCCGAGCGCTGGGGCGACGGGCGCTTTCCTCGCCGCGATGTGCCGGACGCGATTGCGCTGGCGCTGGAATACCGGCACGCGGCGGCCTACACGCTGTTCGCGCCGCGCGAACGGCGCATCGGTCCAACCGCATGGCCCTGGGGCCCGCTGCCGGACGACACGCTGCGCGATCCCTCGGCAATCGCCGCCCTGCCGCTCACCCATGTCGCCGACGGTCTGGGTCTGGTGCTCACGCGCACGAGCTGGCGCGAAGACGCCACCTTCATTTCGTTCAAGGCGGGCGACAACTACTGGTCGCACAGTCATCTCGACCAGGGCGCGTTCACCGTTTTCAAGGGGGCGGCGCTGGCGCTGGACAGCGGCTGTTACTGCGGCTATGGCAAGGACCATCACCTGAACTACCACTACCAGACCATCGCGCACAACACGCTGACCGTGACCGATCCGGCCGACGATCTGCCACTGCCCGCGCGCAAGGACAAGCCACCGCGACCGATCGCCAACGACGGCGGGCAGCGGCGCGTCGGGTCCGGCTGGGATCTCAGTGCCGCGCCACTGGATCTCGGCGACTGGGAATCGAAGTACGCGGACTTCCACACCGGCCGGCTGGTGGCGGTGCATGACCGCGACGACCTGCTGGTCGCGCTGGCCGACATCACGCCCGCCTATACCAACAAGGACAGCGGAAACCGCCTGTTCCACGCACGCAGCCGCCGGGTGGAAAAGGCCTGGCGCATCTTCATCCACGATCGCAGGAGCGATGTGTTCGTGGTGTACGACGACATCGAAGCGACACAGCCGGAATTCACCAAGCGCTGGCTGCTGCACGGCGCGCTCGCACCCCGCATCGACGGCCGGCGCTTCACGCTGGAGCGGCCGGCCGACACGGTGCCGGGCGCCCGCGCGCAACTGCAGGGCGAAGTGGTATTCCCGCGCGATGCGCAGTTGCTGCCGATAGGTGGGCCGGGATTCGAGTTCTTCGCCGGCGAGCGCAATTTCGACGATGACGGCGCCGTTCAGGACATGGTCGCCAGGAACGCCCGCGATATCGATGCCGGCACCTGGCGGCTGGAAGTGATGCCGGCGCAGGGCGCCCTGCGCGACCGCTTCCTGGTGGTGATGCGCGCCGGGCTGGATGCGGGAGCACCGCCGCAGGTCACGCCGCTGGAGGATGCCGACGGACTGGGCGCGCGCGTGCAGTCGGCGGGACGGACGCTTACCGTGAAACTGTCAGAAGACCGGCTCGCAGCCGACGTGAGCGCCGACGGGCCGGAGGGCCGGCGCAGCGCACGCGTCACCGGCGACGGCAACCGGGCGCCGGCCGAGGGCTGGCTGCAGGCCTTGCGTCGCCTGCTGGCGCGCTGAACACCCTGGGCCGGACGATCTACTTCTTCTTCTGCATCTGTTCGATGCGCAGCATGATCTTGCGATGATCGCCGGCATGGGTGCGCGCATCCTCGAGCACCTTGAGCGCCTCGTCGCGCTGTCCGTTGTCGTAGAACAGGTCGCTCAGTGCCACCCACGCATCCACCGCGTCCGGCTTCATCTTGAGTGCCTGCTCGAAGGCGCCGCGCGCCTTGCCGGGGTCGTTCCAGAGCAGGTAGCCACGACCGAGGCTGATCAACGCATCGGGTCGCATGTAGAAATCCGGCCTGGTGTTCGACAGGATGTACTTCATGTTGGTGACCACCGAGCGTGCGTAGTAGCTGCGGGCCTTCTTGTCCGAATAGCTCGCGTACGCCAGACCCATGGCCTTCAGCCCGAAGCAGTAATGGTGGATGTGCATGAAGTTGTCACGCCCCATCTGCTTGATCCAGCGATCGATTTCCGCGGGTGGGCCATTGGTGAGTTTCACCCGGCAGAACGGCGGATACAGCGCGTAATCCTGCTCGGACCACTCCACCGTCTCGTCAGCCCGCGCCTGGCTGCCGACGAAGAAACTGAGAGCCACAAGGCAGAAGGTGGCCATCACGGCCCCGGAACGGAGCAAACGGACAATTCGCATGCGAGCTTCCTTGACCTGCCGGAACCGCCCGGCGCGGAATCAATGACGAGGAAAGCGTGCACTTTGCCCGGCTGGACGCCCGCTGTCACTCGATCAGCTCACGCTTGCCACCGGGCCGACCGTGACGGGATGGGCAGCACTGAAAGCCGGTTTCGCGCGATGATCGCGGCCGTTCCGCAGCGGTCACCGCGCGGCCGTCCGCTGCCCGGACCGGGCACGGCTTCCAGCACACGCCCTTATCCTATGTCCTCATGCCCCCTCGCGGCGCCGGTCGCGGCGCGCCACGACCGCCGATGAGCCTCGGCCAGTCCATACGCAGCAGCTCGAAATGGCTGGTCGGCAGCGCCCTGGCCGGCCAGGGCCTGCAGTTCGCGATCGGCATCGTGCTTGCACGCCTGCTGGTACCGGCTGACTTCGGCATGCTGGTGACGGTACAGATATTCACCGGTTTCGTCGGCCTGGTCGCATCCGGCGGTCTGGGACAGGCCTTGATCCGGGCGCGTGACGCCGCCGAACGCGATTTCCAGGTGGTGTTCACCACGCAGATCGCCATCGGCGTGGCCATCTATGTCGCCTTCTTCCTGATCGCCCCATGGTTCGCAGACTGGTTCGGACAGCCGCTGTATCGCGAACTGCTGCGAGTGTCTGCCCTCACCTTCCTGATCCGCCCCTTCCAGAACCTGCACAACATCTGGCTGCAGCGCCACATGCGCTTCCGCGAACTGTCCCGGCTGGGCGTGCTCACCGCCCTCATCGCCGGCTGCAGCAGCATCGCGATGGCAGCGGGCGGCCTGGGCGTGTGGAGCCTGGTGCTCAGCGGCCTGCTGGGCGGCGTGCTGTCGGCCCTCATCGTGTCGCGGCTCACGCCACTGCGTGCCCGCCTGCTGTTCGATCCCGCCATCGTCCGGCAGCACAGCGCCTTCGGCCTGAAAATGACCGGCAATGATCTGGTCGGCTATCTGAGCAGCCAGACCAGCAACTTCATCGTCACCAAGATGGGTGGCCCGGTCATGGTCGGCCTGTTCAACAAGGGCGACAGCCTGGCCAAGCTGCCCTTCAACATCATCAGTGCGCAGATCTACGCGCCCATCTTCCGCTCGATGTCGGCCGAACAGGACAGCGCGGATCGCATCCGCTACCTGTTCCACCGGGCGATCAGCCTGCTCCTGCTGTACACCCTGCCCCTCTATCTGGGCCTGGCCTGGCTGGCCGAGCCATTGATCGTCACCCTTTATGGTCCGAAATGGGCCGAAGCCGCCATTCCGCTGGAAATACTGGCGCCCCTCGGCCTGCTGTACTGCATCGGCCATCCGGCCGGCGCCGTGCTGGGCGCCACCAATCGCGCCGGACGCGAGGCGCTGGTACAGACGGCCGCCTGGGCGCTGGTTGCCGCCGGCTGCCTGATCGGTGTGTCGCACGGGCTGGCGGGCGTAGCGATCGCCATTGCGGTCAGTCAGTTGTATTCCACGTCACACATGTATCTTCTCGCCCGCAAGGCAGTCGGGGCCCGTCTGGGCGAACTGTTCGCAACCGCCGCACCTGCCCTGCTGCTGAATGCGCTCATGCTGGTCGCGCTGTGGGGCACGGACCGGTTGCTGCCCGCCGACATGCGGACATCGTCGCCGCTGCTGTACCTGATGGCGTCGGCGAGCATCGGCGGCCTTGTCTACAGCGCGGGTTTCCTGCTCATGCCGCCGCGCTTCTTCGGCGACGAATCCCTTCGCTGGCGCAGGATGCTGCGCCTGGGGCACTGAAGACAGCGCCTGCCGATGCCGATACGAATCACGGACGAATATTGATGAACACCACGCGGACGACTCCTTCGATGCCAGCTGCAGCCCGCCTGATCGCCTTCCATCTGCCGCAGTTCCACCCGACGCCGGAAAATGACGCGTGGTGGGGCAAGGGCTTCACCGAATGGACCAATACGGCGCGCGCCAAGCCGCTGTTCCCCGGCCATTACCAGCCGCATGTGCCGGCCGATCTCGGCTTCTACGACCTGCGCCTGCCGGAGGCGCGCGAGGCCCAGGCCGAACTGGCGCGACAGTACGGTCTGGCCGGCTTCTGCCATTACCACTACTGGTTCGGCGGCCGGCGCATCCTGGAACGTCCGGTCAATGAAATCCTCGCGTCCGGCAAACCCGACTTCCCGTTCTGTCTGTGCTGGGCCAACCACAGCTGGAGCACGGTGTGGGACGGCACCAACGAAACGCTGATCGAACAGGTCTATCCCGGCTGGGACGACCACGCCGCGCATTTCGACTGGCTGCTGCACGCCTTCCGCGATCCGCGCTACCTGACCGTCGATGGCAAGCCCATCTTCCTCATCTACATGCCGGACAGCGTGCCGGAAATGGCGAATGTGGCCGACTTCTGGCGCGAACGGGCGGTGCGTGCCGGCCTGCCCGGCCTGCACCTGGTCGGCGTATCGCACCGGAACGAGCGCTGGGACCCGCGCAGCAAAGGTCTGGATGCCTGCACCATGCAGGCGCTGCCGGCGCGCGACGGCCGCATCCCGCGGCGCTATCTGTCGACCAAACTCAAGCTCGCGCTGCGGGCGCAGAAGAGCGAACTGACCATCTGGGATTACAAGGACATCCTGCCCTCGCTGTTGCGCAGCAACCGCCCCGACTGGCTGGATTACCCGGTTGCGCTGCCGAACTGGGACAATACGCCGCGCAGCGGCAAGCGCGGTCTCGTGTTTCACGACGCCACGCCGGAACTGTTCCGCGGCCACCTGCGCGAAGCGATCCGCCGCGTGCAGCAGCACGAGCCCGATCAGCGCATCGTGTTCCTGAAAGCCTGGAACGAATGGGCCGAGGGCAACCATGTCGAACCCGATCTGAAGTGGGGCCATGCCTGGCTTGAAGTCATCCGCGATGAACTGTTCCGCTGATCCGCGCGGCGTCCGGCGCGCTCGTCCAGCGCCATGACCGACCCGCTCACCTCCTGGTTGCAGCGCGGTGCCGGTCATCAGGGTCCGGTCGCGCTCATGTACCACTCGGTGCGCCGCGACAGCGGCCAGCCGGCCTGGCCATGGGCCGTGTCGCGCGCGCGCTTCCGCGAACAGCTCGACGCACTGCGCGACCACGGCTGGCACACCGTCACCGTGGACCGGCTGGCGGCTGGCGCGGACCTGCCGGCACGCACGGTCGCCATCACCTTCGACGACGGCTATGTGGACAACCTTGATGCGGTCGAGGACCTGGTCGGACGCGGACAGTGCGCGAGCTGGTTCATCGTGTCGGGCAGCCTGGGCGCGGTACCCGCCTGGTCCGATCCGGGCCGTCCGGACGGACGGCTGCTGTCGGCGTCCGAACTGCAGCACATGGCGGCGGCAGGCATGAGCATCGGCTCGCACACCGTGTCGCATCCGCGGCTCACCGATCTGGACGACGCCGGGCTGGCGCATGAACTGTCGGCATCGCGCGACATGCTGCAACAAGCGACCGGGCGGAGCGTCGACACGCTGGCCTATCCCTATGGCGTATGGGACGCGCGCTGCGTCACGGCCGCGCGCACGGCAGGCTACCGTGCTGCGATCACCACACGCACCGGCTGGGCCCTGCGCGACGGCGACCCGCTGCAGATGCGCCGGCTCACCGTATTCAATACCGACACCGCAGCCAGCGTGCTGCGCAAGGTGGCGCTGGGCAGCAACGAAGCCCGTACCGGCCGCTTGCTGGCGCGAATGCTGCGCCGCTTCGGCGATCGCGCACTGCCCGGACGGAGTGCAGCATGAAGCCGGCGGTTTCCGTCATCATGCCCTGCTACAACGGGCTCGCCCATCTGCCGCGCAGCATCGCGTCGGTACAGGCGCAGACCTGTGGCGACTGGGAACTGGTGGTGATCGACGATGGCTCGCGCGACGGCAGTGCCGACTGGGTGGAATCGCTGGGCGATGCGCGCATCCGCTGCATCCGCCAGGCGAATTCCGGCGTCAGCGCGGCACGCAATGCCGGGCTGCGCGCCGCGCGCGGCGCGCGCATCTGCTTCCTGGATGCGGACGACTGCTGGGAAGCCACCCTGCTCGAAAAACTGTCCGCGGCGCTCGATGCGCAGCCGGATGCGGTGCTCGCCTATTGCGGCTGGCAGAACGTGGGGCTGGGTGGCGGACGCGACCTGCCCTTCGTGCCGCCTGACTACGAAACGCCGGACAAGGCGCAGCGGCTGTTTGCCGGCTGCCGCTGGCCCATCCACGCCGTCATGGTGCGCGCCGATGCGATACAGGCCGCGGGCGGCTTCGACACCGGGCTGCGCAATGCCGAGGACTACCTGCTGTGGCTGAAGATCGCCATCCCCGGCCGCATCGTTCGGGTACCGGAAGTGCTGGCGAAATACTTCTTCCACGGGCAGGGGCAGGCCTCGCAGAACAAGGCGCGTGCCGCGCTCGACTTCCTGCGCGCGCAGACGGCGCATCTGGCGGCCGACCCTGCGCTGCGCCGAACGCTCGGCCCCGCCGCACGCACGCTCATGTATGACGCACTGTTGCAGCGCGGCTACGAATGTTACTGGGCGCGCGAACTGGCCGATGCGCACCGCATCTTCCGCGCCGTGATGCGTGCCGGCTACGGCCGGCCCGCGGACTGGCGCCACATGCTGCCCGCCCTGCTGCCGCAGGGGCTGTTCGTGCGCCTTGTCGAATCGATCGATCGCGTGCGCGGTCCGTCGTCACCGCAGCGTTGACCGCCGATGAAATCGCTCACCTTCGCCTTCTGTACCTATAACCGCGCCGACCGGCTGGATGCGCTGGTCGCGGCGATGCGCGCCCAGGCCTGCCCGCTGCCCTTCGACATCCTGGCGGTGAACAACAACAGCGGCGATCACACCGAAGCCGAACTGCAACGGCTGGCCGCGCTGCCGGGTGCGACACTGCGCCATGTCACCGAAACGAAGCAGGGCATCGTGCCGGCGCGCAATCGCGCGATCGCCGAATCGCTCGATCGCGACATCCTGGTGTTCATCGATGACGACGAACTGCCCGAGCCCGGCCTGCTGACCGCCGCCTGCGACGCGTTGATGCGCGAAGGCGCGCGCTGCGTCGGCGGCGCGGTGCGCGTGGACTTTGCGCCGCATGTGCGACCGCGCTGGCTGGGCAAGGAATTGCTCGGCTTCCTGGCCGAAGTGGATCACGGCGACCAGCCACTGTGGCTGACTGACGACAGCCGTCTGCTGTGGACCGCCAACATCGCCTATGACATGTCGCTGTTCCGCGAGGACCCCGATCTGCGCTTCGACCGTCGCTACAACCGGATCGGTGCCGACGTCGGCGGCGGCGAGGATGCCGCCATGTTCCGTACCCTGGTGTCGCGTGGCGTACCGATACGCTACCGGCCCGACATGGTGACGCGCCATTTCGTCGAAGCCTGGCGCCTGCATCGGCGCTATTTCCTGCGTCTGCACTATCGTGCCGGCGAGCGCTTCGGTCAGTATGCGATGCAGGATGTCGGCGGCGGGCCGCTGGGCGTTCCGCCCTTCATGATCCGGCAATGGCTCGAACACACCTTGAGGTGGGGCATCATGCTGCTGGGCGGCCATCCGCAGTCGGTGCGCCAGGGCATGAATGCCAGCCATGCGCTGGGCAGCCTGGTGGGCTATCGCCGACGCCGGCGCGGCGCCACCGAAGCCCGCCCCTGACCTTACAACCGTCACTACAGCCTCCTCCGCAGCCATGGACCCGATACCGGACAGCGCGAATGCACAGGTAAGTTTCAGCGTGAATGTCTGCAATGCGGACGTTCCCTTCCTCGAGCCGACGATACGCCACATGATCAGGCAGCTCGACTATCGCTTCTGCGAACGCGTGCTCACCTACGACCCGGGCCGGCAGGAAGGCAAGTACAGCGAACGCCGCCAGGGCACCCGCGAGCAGATGGAACAGATACTGGACCGGCTGCTTGGCGACGGCGTGATCGACCGGGTGGATGTGGTGCCCTGGGAGAACGGCGAGCAGGAACGCATACTCGACCGCTATTTCTCCGGCGGCGACGTGGACGACCTGAAGGACTTCTCCGGCGCGCCCATCTACCAGTATCTCTATGCGCTGGATCGCTGCCGCGGCAATTACATTTTCCACGCCGATTCCGACATGCTGTTCCATCGCGGCGATGCGCGCTCGTGGATAGACATCGGGCTGGCGCTGCTGCGCGAGCGCGCCGATGCCGTGGTGTGCACGCCGCAGGGCGGGCCGCCCCGGGCCGCGAACCGGCTGGAGAAGCTGTTCGGGCGGCCACTGCTGCGTCGCGAGCCGATGGACGGCTGGCATGTCGCCACCTTCACCTCGACCCGCTACTTCCTGATGGATGTCGCCCGTTTCCACGCGGCGCTGCCATTGCAGCAGGCCAAGCCGCGCGAACCGCTGGAGAACAGCCTGAGCCACACCTTCAACAGCAAGGGTCTGCGACGCTACTCGATGAATGGCCATGTGCATTACGCTGTACATCCGTGGAAGCACGATGACAACCACATCCGCTACCTGCATGACCTGATCTGGGCGGTCGAGAATGACGTCTATCCCTTCGTGCGCAGTGGCTTCCCGTGGGACATGCGCACCGACGGCGATCTGATACACGAATGGCTGGGCGCCTTGCGCAAGGCCGGCCGCCCGGTCTGACACGGCGTCGACATGCACGCACCGTTCATGAGCTCTGCACAGAACCCGCCGGTCGACGACGCGCGCGAACTGCTGGTGGTGATCTGCACCCACGACCGCAAGGACCTGCTGCTGCAGACGCTGGCTACGCTGGATGCCGACCTGGCCGGCGACGCACACGGCAGCGCGCAGCGTTGCGCGCTGCTGGTGGTGCTGAACAACTGTTCCGACGGCAGCGCATCGGCGCTGGCCGCGCTGGCGGCAAGCCGGCCGCCGGATGCGGCGCCGCTGTACTGGCTGGAGGAAGCGCGGCCGGGCAAGTCGCACGCGCTGAACACCGCGATCGCCGCCAGCACGCATCCGCTGCTCGCATTCGTCGATGACGACCAGTGGGTGGAAGCGGGCTTCGTCGCCGCCATCCTGCGTGGCGCAGCGCAGTTCCCCCAGGACACGCTGTTCTGCGGTCGCATGATGCCGGCCTGGGATGGCAGCGAACCGGCCTGGGTCCACGCACAGGCACCGTACCGCATTCCGATACGGCCCTTCCCTGAATTCGATCTGGGGGCCACCGGCTTGCGCCTCGCGGCCGAGGCGCGCATGCCCAGCGGCGGCAATCTGGTGGTCCGTCGTACCGTGTTCGACCAGGTGGGCGCGTTCGACACCACGCTGGGTCCGACCGGCCACAACCTGCTCGGCGGGGAGGACCACGAATTCCTGCAGCGCGCGGTCGCCGCCGGCCATCTGCCGCGCTACCTGCCGGACATGCGCCAGTTGCACACGATAGATCCGGGCCGCATGGAAACCGGCTACACCTTGCGCAAGAGCTTCCTGCGTTCGCGCTCGAGCGCAATCATCCACAATCCCGGCCAGGCTCTGCGCCCCTTCATGTTCATGAAGCTTTTCGGTCACCTCATGCGCGCGCTGTTCACGCTGGATGGCAACCGCCGTTTCTATTACCTGGTGCGCTCGGCCGCCTCGCTCGGCGAAATGTCCGCCGCCACCACGCGCCACCGCCCGGACTGATCCGCCCATGGCCCGCTTTCTCGAAAAACTGTCCAAGCTGCGCGATCCGGACATCATCGCCAAGAACCTGGTGGAGCTGAAACGCAACGCGCGTGGCCTGTGGTGGGACATGACGCGTCCGGCCGCCGCGCCGCCGGTATTCCTGATCGGCTGTTCGCGCTCCGGCACCACGGTCACTTTCGAAACGCTGGGCGCCTCGCGCGAACTGGTGAATCTGGGCTTCGAAATCCCGCAGTTCTGGAACGACCTGTACGGGCCGCTGAACAATGGCTGGCATTCCGAGGCCGCCAGCGCGGAGCATGCGCGGCCGGCTCATCGCGATGCCGCGCTGCGCTTCTTCTACCGGCGGCTGGGTGGCGGCCGCATCCTCGACAAGACCTGCATCAACGTGATGCGCGTGGGCTATCTGCACGCCCTGTTTCCGGAGGCGAAGTTCGTATTCATCCAGCGCGACGGCCGCGACAACATCAGTTCCATGATCGACGGCTGGCGGCTCGGACGCACCGACGGCGACTTCCACCTGTCGCAGTTCCTCGGAGACTTTCCGGAACCGGTGGCCATCAACGGCGGCGAATACACCGACTGGGCCTTCTTCCTCGCGCCGGGCTGGCAGGCCTACAACCAGGCGCCGATCGAGGAGGTGTGCGCCTTCCAGTGGATCAGCGCCAACCGGCTCGCGCTCGACGCCGCGGCAACGCTGCCGCCGGACCGCTGGATACACCTGCGCTACGAGGACCTGTTCGAACGCCCGGTCGACATGTTCCGTGACGTGTTCGCGCGGCTGGACATCGCCTTCACTCCCGATATCGAGGAACGCTGCCGCACGCTGGACCAGCGGCCGACCAGCATCGTCAAGGGCAAGCCGGCGAAGGCGAAGTGGAAGCAGCAGAACCCGGCACTGATCGAGCGCATCCTCGATCGCATCGCGCCGATGCAGGCGCGCCTCGGCTACGACACCGGGTCATGAACGCCGCGCCGCGCGTCAGCGTCGTCATGCCGGCGTACAACTGCGCCTGGTGCATAGACCGCGCCATCGATTCGGTCGCGGCACAGCAGTTCCGCGATTTCGAACTGATCGTGGTCGACGATGGCAGCAGCGACGACACGCCCGCCCTGCTCGCCCGGCGCGGCAACGCGCTGCGCGTGATCCGGCAGGCCAATGCCGGCATGTCGGCCGCGCGCAACGCCGGCATCGCGGCGGCGCAAGGCGAGTACATCGCCTTCCTGGACAGCGATGACTGGTGGCGTCCGGCCAAGCTGGCGCAGCAGGTGGCACTGCTGGATGCGCACGGCGAACTGGGATTCTGTTCACATGCCAGCGAACTGCAGTCGCCCGACGGCGAGGTACTGGGACTGTGGGGCTGCCCGGACAGCGTGGACGGTCTGGTGGCGCGTGTGCTGGGCGGCCATTCCGCAGTGGCGGGCGGCGCCTCCTCGGTCATGGTCAGGCGCGCACTGCTGGCGCGCACCGGCGGCTTCGATGCCGCGCTGCGCGGAGCCGAGGACACCGATCTGTGGATACGGCTGGCGGCTGCCGGCCGATATGCCTGCCTGCCCGATCCCCAGGTGGTGGTGACGCGCAACCCGCACAGCGTGAGTCGCAACCGCGAAGCGATGCGGCGCGGCGCGCTCGACTGCCTGGACAAGAACCGGCACCTGCTGCCGGCGCATCAACAAGCCGGCTACTGGCGCGCCTGCCGCGCCAGCGTGCTGGCCGATTACGCGAAATGGCGCTATCGCGACGGCGAGCGGACGGCCGCCCTGGCCGATCTCGCCCGCGCCGCTGCGCTGGCGCCACGTGCGCGCGGCCGCCTCGCGCTGTCGCTGGCACTGGCCATGCTGCGCGGACAGCCGCTCTGAGCCGGCCATGCTGAGCGTGGTCATCCCGGCGCGTGACGCCGCCCGCTGGATAGGCAGCGCACTGGCCAGCGTGCATGCCCAGGACGGCATCGCCTTCGACGCGGTGATCGTGGTGGATGACGGCAGCCACGACGGCACGGCCGCCATCGCGCGCGCCGCCGGCGCGCAGGTGATCGCCGGTCCGGGCAACGGCCCGTCGGCGGCGCGCAATGCGGGGGTGGCGGCCTGCGACAGCGAGTACATCGCCTTCCTCGACGCCGACGACATGTGGCCGGACAACAGTCTGCTGCCGCGTCTGCAGCAACTGGCGGCCCACCCGGACGCGGCTTTCGTGTTCGGCGACTGCCGCCAGTTCGACGATCGCGACGGACGACGCTACCCGCATGTCCGTACCGTGTTCGAACAGTCCGGCTGTTCGGAAGCGCTGTTCGGCGATGCCGCGCGGGTGATGCAGCCATTGGCCGCGCTGCTCGACGCCGATTTCGTCACCACCGGCAGCGTCATCATGCGGCGCAGTGTGTTCGTGACCCTGGGCGGCTTCGACACGCGGCTGCGCCGGGTCGAGGATCTGGATCTGTGGCTGCGCGCCGCGGCCAGCCACGCTGTGCTGTGGCATCCCGGCCTGGCCTTGTTGCGTCGGCGCCATGGCGGCAATCTGTCGGCCGATGCGGCCGCCATGCTGGAAGCGCACATCGCGGTGCTGGAGCGGGTAGCCAAGCTGCCGCAAGCCGCCGCACTCGCTGCGCGGCTGCGCGGACTGCGCCGGCGCGACCGGCGCGCGCTGGCGGGCCTGCTGTGGTCGCGCGGCCAGCGACTGGTCGGCCTGGCCAGCCTGCTGCGGGCCTGGGCCTCATGAGCGACGCACACGGCTGCTTCGATCCGCGCAGCGGCTCGCTCACGCTGTCCGCCGGCTGGCGCGCGCTTGCCGACGGACTGTACTGTGCCGGCGCGGGTTTCGAGCACGAGCCGGCCCACCCGTTGCTCGAAGGTCATGCACCGACCTGCGACGGACCTTATGCTCTGGCCGGCCTCGCGTCCGACTGTTCCTCACTGGTGCTGGCGCGCGACCCGGCCGGCGCGCTGTCGCTGTTCTGGCATCGCGACCGCGATGGGGTGCTGAATTTCGCGCTCACGCTGCCGACCTTGCTGTCACGGCTGCCACAGCATCCGCCGTGGTCGCCCGCCAGCCTGGACGAATACCTGCGTCACCTCGATATCGCGCCGCCCAACACCCTGTACCAGGGTGTGCATGCCCTCGAGCCGGGTCAGGCGACGCTGTTCGATGGCCACGGCAGCCGTGACCTGCCAGCCGCGACACACGCCGTGGAACTGCCCGACGACTACGAGGGCGCCTGTGAACAGCTTGCGCAGCGTCTGTCTGCGGCCATCGCTCGCCGCCTCGACGGCGCACGTGCACCCGCCGCCTTTCTCAGCGGCGGCGTCGATTCATCCCTGTTGTGTGCACTGGCCGCCCGCGATGGCCATCCGATCAGCGCGTGGTCGGCCGCATTCGCCGACCCCGCGCTCGACGAATCCACCGTGGCCTCGCGCATCGCCGCCCATCTCGGCCTGCGTCACCAGGTGATCCGGCTGGATACGACGGCGCTGCTCGAGGTGTTCGAACGTGCGCACGCACAGGCCGAACAACCTTACTGCGACCCGGCCGGGGGCGCCACCCGCCTCATGTTCGAAGCCTGCGCCG
The DNA here is from genome assembly GCF_000372885.1 of Methyloversatilis thermotolerans. GTDB lineage: Bacteria > Pseudomonadota > Gammaproteobacteria > Burkholderiales > Rhodocyclaceae > Methyloversatilis > Methyloversatilis thermotolerans. The sequence goes on along the minus strand of NZ_KB889967.1, from coordinate 3,593,950 downwards.
CGCAGTGCGACCGCGTGCTCGACGGTACGGGCGCCGAGGCGCTGCCCGGCACCGCGCCGGCGCGCTGGCGGCGCATCGCGCACGACTGGCTGGCGCCGATGCCGCGGCCGCTGCGGCGCGCGGCGGCCGGCCTGCTGCGACCGCTGCCCGGCATCGGCGGCTATGCCCGCCTGTTCGATTTCGAACAGGCACACGACCTGTTCATCCGCTGGAACGGTTTCAGCGCACAGGACATCGCAGCCCTGACCGGACGGCCGGCCGATCTGTCGGGCACGCGCTTCATGCGCGATTACCGCGCCCTGCGCGGTGCGACGCACGCGCAGCGACTGGCGGTACTGCAAGGCGCTGCACTGCCCGACGACCGCATCCGTCAGGCCTGGCTGGGCAGCGGACTGCGCGTCGATCACCCGTTCAGCGCGCCGGACGTGACAGCGCTCATGACGTCGCTGCCGGCGGACTGGTGCCGGCAGCCCGGTCGCGACAAGCGCCCGCTGCGCGATCTGCTGGCCCGCCAGGTGCCCGAATCCATCTGGGCGCAGCCCAAGCGCGGCTTCAACATCGATCTGCTCGCCCTGCTGCGCGCCGACCACCACGCGCTGATCCGGCGCTGGCTGGACGCGGACGGACTGGCGCGCCTGCCGCTGGATGCCGCGACCGTGCGTCAGTGGCGCGATCGCTTCCTGAATGGCGAAACCTGGACCGCCCATCGCGTCTGGGCACTGTTGAACCTGTCGGCATGGACCGCCCGCCATGGCGACGGCGCGCACTGAGCAAGGCGGACTGCGGCATCTTCCCTCGCCGCAGCGGGGGCCGTCGGCTAGAGTACGGGCCTGTCATCGATATCCACCGTCCGGCCTGCATGAGCCCCAGCGCATCCAGCCTGTCCTCGCAGGACCTCGCCTCCCCCAGGGATCAGGCCATGCGTCCATTGCGGGTGCTGATGTATTCGACCTATTTCCCGCCGGAATTCAGCGGTGCGGCCCAGCAGGCGCTGATGCTGGCGAGACGTCTGCGGCAGATGGGTCATCACGTCGAATTCGTGACCGTACGCTGGCGCGACCTGCCGGAGCACGATGTGGTCGATGGCTTCTCGGTCACCCGACTGTATGCCGGGCGCGGCAGCAAGCATCGCGAACTGCGCCTGTGGTCCAATCTGTGCGCCTACGTGTGGCGCAGGCGGCATGACTTCGACCTGCTGCACAGCCACGGCGCCTATTACACGAATGCCATCGTCGGCCCGCTGGCCCGGGTCGCCGGCCTGAAATCCATCGTCAAGGCCAGTCTGGCCAATGATGACCTGCACGATGTCGGACGCAATCTCAGCGGCCGGCTGCACCGCGCGCTGCTGCACCAGGTACATGCCTGCGTCGCGATCAGCCGCGATCTGGTCGGTGAATTCGACGCCTGCGGGCTGCGCAAGGAACGCATCCACTATCTGCCCAATGGCGTCGACACCCGCTTGTTCCGGCCGGCAGCCGCCGACGACAGGCGAGCGCTGCGGGACGAACTGGGACTGCCCGCCGATCAGCCGATCGCGCTGTACGCGGGTGTGATGGACGAGCGCAAGAACATCGAGTGGCTGGCCCGGCAATGGGTGGGGCAACGCGCCTTCGGTACCGGCGCCCGACTGGTTGCGGTCGGACCGCAGAGCCGCGAGGACAGGCAGGGAGAACTGCTCGGACGCCTGCGCGCGCTGGCGTCCGGGGCTCCCGATCTGTTCGAGCTGCGGCCGCGCAGCGGCACGATAGACCGCTATCTGCGCGCATCCGACCTCATGGTGCTGCCGTCCCATCGCGAGGGCCTGCCGAATGTGGTGCTCGAGGCACTCGCCTGCGGACTGCCCTGTGTCGCCGCCGACGTGAGTGGCACCCGCGACCTGGTACAGCATGGTCGCACCGGCTACACCTATACGCCGGACAATGCCCAGGCACTGGCGGTGGCGGTGTCCGAAGCGCTGTCGCCCGCCGGTCGCGAGCTCGGCGAGAACGGCCGCATGCTGGTGGAACAGCATTTTTCGATGGACGCGGTCGCGGCCGGATACCAGCGGCTCTATGCCAGCCTGACTGGACAACACTGAATGCAGACGGCCCGCCTTGGCGGACCGCACCGACGGAGAAGGATGGATGAGCAAGATCTGCGGATGGCTGGACATTGACGGCGTTCAGATTGCCGATCGCGCGGCGACCGTGCAGCGCATGGCCGACCGGCTGGGCGGTCTGTCCGGCTGCACGGTGCAGTCACGGCTCGGGTTTCAGGCAGCACTGGCCGTGCGTGCGCGACCCGGACAGACTGAAATCTGCAAGGACGGCAACCTCTTGCTGGCGCTCGCCGGCCGGCCGCGCTGGTCCGACCCGCAGCGCGCCGCACAGGCGGCGGCGACCGGATTCGCGCAGTCGGTCTTGCACGCCTGGCGCGAACAGGGCCCTGCGCTGCTGTCCTCGCTGCATGGTCGCTTCTCGCTCGCCGTGCTCGATGGCGCGCGGAAAGAGGCGTTGCTGGCGATCGACCGTGTCGGCGCGGAAACCCTGTGCTACGCGACGCGCGGCGAAGGCCTGGTGTTCGGTGCAACGGCCGACGCCGTCACCGCCCATCCGGCGGTGCGCGCCGACATCGATCCGCAGGCGCTGTACGACTACCTCTACTGTCACATGGTGCCGGCACCGGCCACCATCTATCGCGACGTGTTCAAGCTGCTGCCAGCGCAGTATGTGCATCTGCGAGAAGGCCGGCTGGACAGCGGCTTCTACTGGTCCATGCCCTACGCCGACGACAGCCCGGACGACTACGCGCGCTATGCGTCGGAGTTCAGGCAGTTGCTGGAATCGTCGGTATGCGAGGCACAGACCGACGCACCGGTCGCCGCCTTCCTGAGCGGCGGCACCGACAGCTCGACCGTAGCCGGCATGATGGCCCGGGTAAACGGGCGCGGCCCCGATACCTATTCCATCGGCTTCGATGCCGAAGGCTTCGACGAGATGGAATTCGCGCGCACCGCCGCGCATCATTTCGGATGCACGCCCCACGAGTACTACCTGACGCCGGGCGATGTCGCCGATGCCATCCCGCGCATCGCGGCGCTGTATGACGAACCGTTCGGCAACGCTTCTGCGGTGCCCACCTATTTCTGTGCGCTCCGCGCGCGCGAGGATGGTCGCGCACTCATGCTGGCGGGCGACGGCGGAGACGAAATATTCGGCGGCAATGCGCGCTATGCCGATCAGGAAGTGTTCGAGCGTTTCGGCCAGTTGCCGTCGCCGCTGCGCGCGCTGCTGGGCGGCGTGTTCGGGAGCCTGCCCGATGCGCTGGCCGTGGGTGTGCTGCGCAAGGCGCGCAACTATGTGCAGCGCGCGCGCATACCGCTGCCCGACCGCATGGAAGTGTTCAACCATGTCGAGCGCGAGGGCGCAGCGACCATACTGGGCGACGCCTTGCTCCACCGCATCGCGACTGACCGGCCGCTCGAGTATGCACGCGAGGTCTATGCGCGCACGCGTTCATCCGCCATGGTGAACCGCATGATGCATCTGGATCTCAAGCAGACACTGGCCGACAGCGATCTGCGCAAGGTGTCGCGCATGTGCGAACTGGCCGACATCGACGTGCATTACCCGCTGCTCGACGAAAGGCTGATGGAGTTTTCGGCGAAACTGCCGGCCGACTACAAGGTGCGCCAAGGACGGTTGCGCTGGTTCTTCAAGGAGGCACTGAACGATTTCCTGCCGCAGGCCACGATCGCCAAATCCAAGCACGGCTTCGGCCTGCCCTTCGGATTGTGGATGCAGCAGGACGCGCGGCTGGGCGGCATGGCGAGCGCCGCGCTGGAAAATCTGGCCGCACGCGGCATCGTCCGGCAGTCCTTCGTGAGACATCTGCTGGAACGGCACCGCAGCGAACACGCCTCATATTACGGCGTGATGATCTGGGTGCTCATGATGCTCGAATACTGGCTGGCAGCGCATCCGGATGCGCGCCTGGAGGTCTGATGCGATGGCTGCACCCGACGCGCGCTACCTCGTCATCACCGAACTGTTCCAGCCGACCAAGGGCGGCACCGCCGTCTGGTTCGACGAGGTCTACCGTCGCCTCGGTGGCGCCGGCACGCACATCCTGACCGCCGATGTGCCGGGCGCGGCGGAACACGACCGGCACAGCCCGAACACCGTGCACCGGCTGGCACTGAAGCGCTACCCGTGGATACGGCCGGAATCCCTTCCGGTGTACCTCGAGTTCTTCCTGAAAACGCTGACCGTGGGCTGGCGCAATCCGGTCACGCAGATCCATGCCGGACGCGTGCTGCCGGAGGGGCTGGTCGCGGTGCGTGCCGGACGCCTGCTCAAGCGGCCGGTGGTGATTTACGCGCACGGTGAGGAAATCACGACCTGGCGCCAGCCACGCCGCGTGAAGGCGATGAAGGAGGCGTATTGCGGCGCTGATCTGGTGATCGCCAACAGCGACTTCACGCGCGGGCTGCTGCTGGACATGGGCGTTCACCCGGACCACGTCGCCATCATCCATCCAGGCGTCGATACCGAACGCTTCCGGCCCGACCTCGATGGCTCGGCACTGCGCGCCTCGCTGGGCCTCAAGCCCGAATCGCTGCTCATCCTGTCGGTCGGCCGGCTGTCGCGCCGCAAGGGCTTCGACTACGTGATGCAGGCGGTGCCCGAACTGGTGGCACGCGGGCTGGACGTGCATCACGCGGTGATAGGCAAGGGCGAGGACGCCGATTATCTGGCCGACATCCGCGCGCGCTCGGCCATGCCGGAGCGTGTGCACCTGCTCGGCGGCGTCAGCGGCGACGATCTGCCCCGGTGGTACGCCGCCTGCGACCTGTTCGCCATGCCCAACCGCGACATCGGTGCCGACACCGAAGGCTTCGGCATGGTGTATATCGAAGCGGCCGCCTGCGGCCGCACGTCGCTGGCAGGCAGTGCCGGTGGCACCGGCGCCGCCGTGCTCGATGGCCTGACCGGTCTGCGCTGCGACGGCAACTCGCTTGCGTCGGTCACCTCCGGCCTGCATCAGTTGCTGGACCGGAGCACCGGCTTCGGGGCCGCATGCGCAGCACGCGCCCGGGAGCGGGCGCATCGCGAGTTTTCCTGGCAGGCCGTCATGCAGCGCACGCAAGCGCTGTGCGGCGCGCTGGACCGATGACCGGCCACCCTGGCGGGCACCCGTGCGCACAGGGGCGGAACTAGCCATGGATTGGCCGCTGGTCACGGTCATCACGCCGGTGTTCAATGGCGAGGCCTTTCTGGACGCGGCGCTGGCGAGCGCGCTCGGTCAGGATTATCCGAATTATGAACTGATCGTCGTCGACGACTGTTCGACCGACGGATCGGCGGCCATCGTGGCGCGCCACGCCGGCGACCCGCGCGTGCGCGTTCTCGCGATGCCGCAGAACTCCGGCGTGGCGGCTTCGCGCAACCGCGCGCTCGAAGTCGCCCGCGGCCAGTACATCTGCTTCCACGACCAGGACGATCTGTGGGTCGCCAACAAGCTGTCCTTGCAGGTTGCCGTGATGCGCGCGCATCCCGAACTGGGTCTGCTGCACGCCCGCTACATCCGGATCGACGACCAGGGCCGGTCCATCGACGACCACCCCGGTCTGTGCGAAGCGGATTTCGGCGCCCGGGATGCAACGGTGAAGGTGGCGGACGTGTTCGCGGACATCTTCATCAGCAACGACATCCAGCCGCTGACCTCGATGATTCCGAAGGCGGTTCTGGACGAGGTCGGGCACTTCGAACCCGATCTGCCCGGCGTGGACGACTACGAACTGTGGCTGCGCATCGCCTACCGCTATCCGGTAGGCCATCTGCAGACCATCGTCGGCTATTGGCGCACGCACGCCCGACAGCAGTCACAGCAGGGCTACCGCATGCTGCAGGTGCGGCTGCGCGCGATGAATCACTTCCTGCAACGGCATCCGGACGCGCGGCAGCGTGTGCGGGCGGATGCCTTCGTCGCCCGGATGGGCGGCATGAACCGCAAGATGGGCGAATACTTCATGTATCACCATCATGACTACGGACAAGCCGCGGCGCATTTCCGGAACGCGCTGGCGCTGAGCCCCGGTGACGCGCGTACCTGGTTGAAGCTGGCTTACTGCAGCCTGCCGGCGCCGCTGCGCAACAGCGTGCGCGCTGTAAAAAGAGCCTGCGGCATGTAGCGCCTGCCCGCCCGGTCACGATATTGCACCGGCGTGTTTGGCGAACACGCGCAGGCATCCGGGCCGGGACTACACTGCAGGCTGGGCATGCGCGAGAGGGCCGCCGCATGAAAACCGGCATGGATATCCGTCGCCTGCTCCCCTGGCGCGTGGCACACGGGCTGGCTCAGCTCCGGCTGAAACTGTCCCGCGCCTTCTGGGATCGCGCGATCGTCCGCACCCGGCCTTTGCCGGCCGGCGGGGATGGCCGCTTCGAAGTCCACAGCCTGCTCGGCAGCAAGCATGTCGGCATGTGCCTGTGGGCGGTGAAAAGCCTGCTCCATTACGCCGGCAGGGCATACCAGGTCGTGCTGCATGATGACGGAACGCTGAGCGCGCGCGATATTGCGACACTCGAGGCGCATCTTCCCGGCGTACGCATCATCCGGCGCCGGTCTGCCGACGAGGCCATCAAGCCCTGCCTCGCGCGCCATCCGCATGTCGCCGCCTATCGCGACGGATCGCTGGGCAGGACGCCCTGGGGCCGCCGGATGAGCGTGTTCTCGCTGAAGATACTGGATTTCAACCTGCTGTCCGACGCGTGCAGGATTCTCGCGCTGGATACCGACGTCCTGTTCTTCCGCAGACCGGATGAAATCATCGACTGGATGGAGCGGGATGAGGACAGCGGTTCGCTTTACTGTTTCGAGGATTACCGTCCGCTGTTCGTGGCCGACCATCTGCTCGCCGGTTTCGAAAAGAAGCGCGAACCGCGCTGCTACTTCAATTCCGGGCTCATCTGCTTCGACAAGCGCGGTCTGGATCTCGATCTGCTGGAGCGCTGGATCCAGGACCATGCCGACGATGTGGACACCGCCTATACCTTCGAACAGCGCGCCTGGAACCACCTGATCCACGCCACCGTCAGCCATGCGCCGCTGCCGGAGACGTATTCCTTCAACTACACCGGATCCGAGTGCGTGGCCACCCATTTCGGCATGAAGCAGCTGTTCTTCGACAACCTGCCGCGGATATACGCCGCCCTGCGTCACTGAAGGTCGCGGCCGTACGCGCGAGCGCCCGGTCGCCCCCTGCCAGGATCAGCGCAGCCGGCCCACTCTCCGGTTGAGCGCCAGCGCCACATAGAGCACCAGCACCCAGGTCAGGCGGCTCATGTAGCGGTCGTCCGGGCGCGACAGGATGCCGGAGGTGAGCGAATTGCCGAGCAGCGCGGCGAGCAGGAACAGGAACAGCGGTGACAGCGTGCCGTACCGCTCCTTGCGATGCCGCAGTGCGAGCCCGGCCCCGATCAGCAGCGCGAGCGCGGTCACGGCGACATGCAGCGGCGCGAACAGGTCCAGATGCAGCTCGCCGGTGTTCTGGCGCGCGCCCAGGAATGCGTCCAGTTCGGATGGATAATAGGTTCGGATGACACGGGTCGTGCCATCGCCGTCCTGTGTGCCGAAAGGTTCCAGCCAGCTGCCGGTGTCCTGCGCCAGCAACTGCGTCCCCCAGTTGCGCAGGGACAGTCCGAACTGCCGCGCCGCGTGATCCTGCAGCGTGGCGCGGATGATGGCGGGTGCCTCATCGCGCACCGCCTTCACGCCGACGGAATAGAGCGGACTGTCCGCCGCCCACAGGAATCGGTCCGACATGGTGTAGGGATCGTCCGGACGCACTTCGATGCGGTCGATCTGCCCGCACAGCCTGAAGCCCGCTTCCGGACAGCGGGTGCGCAGCGTGTCGAGCGCCGTGCCATCGCCGATCAGCCGCGCGAGGATGAACACGTCCTTGTAGGGCGCGAAGCCTTTCTCGCCCTGGAACACCTTCTGCACCGCGAACAGCGCGAACACTGCGCTGGCCAGCGCCGCCGCGTGGAACAGATGTTCGCGGCGCAACAGGCCGCGCAGGCCTTCGTACAGCACACGCAGTCCGATCACTACGACGAGCAGGCCGGCAGCCAGCGAAACATGCGAGTAATGGGTCATGATGGCCGCCACCGCAAGCAGCCAGACATAGGCGTACTCGGCGCGGCCGAGCGCCGGCCGGCCATAGCCGATGACGAACAGCGCGAGCACCACGACCGCGGTGAAGAAATCGGGCAGCAGCAGGCCGACGAACCACGGTGCAGTGGACAGGCAGATCAGCGCGAGGCCGGTGGCCAGGAAGCGGGCGGCGACAACCTCTCCGTGCACGGTCTTGTGCACCAGCCAGAGCAGATGCGACAGCAGCAGGCCCTGCGCGAACACGGTCGGCCACAAGGACCAGCGCCACTGGGTCAGGTAGAGGAAGAGGTTGTAGAAGGGCGGGCGCGACCAGGCCACGCTGAGCCAGTGCCTGTCCACCGAAATGATGCCGCCTTCGATATAGGCGCCGGTATCGCCGGAAAACACCATGGGATAGCCATTCCACAGGGCGGTCCAGGCGAGGCCGAGGGCGACCAGGCAGATCGATGCGAAAGCGGCCGCCGGAGAGGTTCTCATGAGGTAGGCGAGCAGGCGGGCATCAGCGGACGCGGGCGGTGAACACGAATCTGCGCGATGCGAAGAAATTGAAGAACAGGCCGGCCACCGATCCGGCCGCCAGCGCGAGCCAAGGCGCCGACACCAGGGGCAGTCCGCTGCCCACCAGTGCGGCATAGACGCCGAGGTTGACCGCGCCGCCGGCGGCATTGCTCATCAGGAAGCGCGCCCATTCGCGCCACAGCGCATCGGTGCGCTCGGTGGCGAAGGTGAAATGGCGGTTCATGATCCATGTGCTGGTGGCGGCACACAGATAGGACAGGCCGCGCCCGGTGTAGGCGTCCAGCCCGAACACGTGCAGCGCCATCTGCAGCGCCAGCAGGTCGACCACGAAGCCGGCGGTGCCGACCAGAGCAAAACGGAAGAACTGCCGGCTCATGTCGTGCCTGGCAGACAGCGCTGCGGCATCATGCCGCGGAAGCCACCGGCCCGGCCGGCTGCAGCGGCGCAACCGGCGTCCGCTCGTGACCGGGCACTTCGCCATCGACCAGCGCCACCTGCAGATACTGCAAGCGCTTCAGTTCGCGACGCCCCAGGCTCACCGTATCGAGGATGAGGCCGGACGCGAAACTCAGGAAACCGAGAATCATGATGCTCACCGACAGCACCGCGGTCGGCAGCCGCGGCACCAGGCCGGTCTGCAGGAACTCCTCCACCACCGGAATGCCCAGCGCCAGCGATATCAGCGCAAGCACCGCGCCGACGCAGGAAAAGAACTGCAGCGGCATCTCCTCCTTCACCAGAATCATGATGGTTTTCAGGATGCGGATGCCGTCGCGATAGGTGTTGAGCTTGCTGACCGAACCTTCGGGCCGCGAGCGGTATGCGGTATCCACCTCGCCGACCGGCATGCGCAGATTGAGCGCGTGCACGGTCAGTTCGGTTTCGATCTCGAAGCCCTGCGACAGCGCCGGGAAGGACTTCACGAAGCGGCGCGAGAACACGCGGAAACCGGACAGCATGTCCTTGAACTGTTCGCCGAAGAACCAGCACACCAGCCCGGTGAGCATGCGGTTGCCGAGCCGGTGACCGGCGCGGTAGGCCGCGACTTCCTCGGTGATGCGCCGGCCATTCACCATATCCAGGCTCTCGTCGACCAGATGGCGTATCAGCGACGGCGCGGCGAAGGCATCATAGGTGTCGTCGCCATCCACCATCACGTAGACGTCGGCGTCGATGTCGGAAAACATGCGGCGCACCACATTGCCCTTGCCCTGGTGCCTTTCGGTGCGCACGATGGCGCCGGCCGCCCGGGCGATGGCGCGCGTGTCGTCCGACGAATTGTTGTCGTACACATGGACGGCAGCGCCCGGCAGCGCGGCGCGGAAATCGCGCACCACATTGCCTATCGTGGCGGCCTCGTTGTAGCAGGGGATCAGTACGGCGATCCGGAGCGGATTCATCGCAGGCGTATCCATCGCGGCACGGTCGGGAATTCGGAATCCCGGCAGCCTAGCCGGTTTCCGCGACGCGCAGAAGTACATTGGTCACGGCGACTTCCCGGTCAGCAGCCTGCGGAAGTTCGGCAGTCGCCCGCCGGCGAACAGACCGGCCGGCTGTACCTGCTGCCATTCCGTGTCCGGCATGCCGCCCTGGAGGCGTCGCTGGACCAGCGCACGGGTGGCGACCACGATCACGATGAGCGTGTAGTAATAGTCGAAATAGGCCAGCCCCAGGAACTGACCGGCGGTGGCGTAAGCCACCATGCTCACCTGCACCATGCGCATCATGTCGGCCACCCAGGCGATGTCCGGCATCCGGCGCGCCCGCCGCGCGGTCCAGCCCGCGCTGAACCAGGTGAACACGCCGAGCGCGGTGAAGATGGCGAGACCGATGTAGCCATGCTCGCCCAGCACCTCGAACACCACGCTGTGCACCTCGCGCGCATCGTCAGGATTGGGCGCGTACATCGCGAAGGTGGGCGGCCACCAGCAGTCGAAGCCGCCGCCGAGCAACCGGTCGTTGGCGAGATGGAAACTGGTCCACCACGCGTTCACGCGCCCTTGCGCCGATTTGTCCTCGTCGTGCGTCTTGATCGTGCCCATGCGCTCGTACCAGGACTCGGGCATGAAGTTGGCGATCGCCGTCGCGGTCACCGCCAGCACCACCAGCGTGAAGAACTTGTTGCGGCTGTTGATCCAGACGAAGGCGCCCATCGCGGCCATGCCCAGCAACGCGCCGCGGGACTGGGTGCCGATCGCGGCAAAGGCGGTCAGCACCACCCACACGGTCATGAAGGTTTTCAGTCCGGGGTTGGCGACGCGCGAACGCATGAAATAGAGCAAGGGCACCGTCATGGCCATGGCCAGGCCCAGCTCGTTGTTGCCGCCGATGAAGGTGCCGGGCGGCCCCTGCACGCGATAGACGCCGCCATGCAGCACGGTGAAGATGCCGCCCTTGAAACCATAGAAGCCGATCGACGCCGCAGATATCCAGACCAGGGCCTCGATGCGGTCGAAGCTGCGCATCAGGATGAGGGCCACCAGGATCATGAGCTGGATCTTGAGCACCTTCTCGAGCTGTATCTGCGCGAACTGCGGATACATCGCGAACACCGTGGTGAGGCACATCCACAGGATGAAGGCGATCAGCAGCCGCGTCTCGCGCGACCAGATCATCTTCTTCGGCTCCTTCGACGCCAGCAGGCCGACCAGCGTGGTGAGCGCGACAATCATCGCGAACGGGAAATTCAGCGAGAAACCATAGGCCAGACGGTGCGGGTTCATCAGGCTGAGCCAGGTGAACATGATGATGCCCAGCCAGGGCGAGCGGAAAATGAGCGGCAGCGCCCCGAAAACGATCGCGGAAATGAGCAGGTCACGCATCGGCGCTATACCTTGTCATGCCGCGACCTTGCTCACCACATAGCGGAACTTGCCCGATCCTTCGGCGGCGATCTGCGGCACATGCTCGACCAGCACCTCGACCTCGGCGCCGAGCCGGGCGCGCATGCCGTCGCGGATGCGCTGGTCGCCGTCGGCCGGATAGCCGGCTTCGGCCACCACCTTCACGCGCGTCAGATCCAGACTTTCCTGTTCGATGCGGAAGGCGGCCACGCCCGGCATGTCGCGCACGATGTAGATCAGCGCCAGCCCGTGCATCACCGTGCCGTCGCGCGCGACGATGAAATCGGTGGTGCGGCCCTGCACCTCCTTCAGCACCGGCAGCGTGCGGCCACAGCCGCAGGGCGCGTCATCCGGCGCCGCCAGGGTACCGACATCGCCGGTACGGTAACGGATGAAGGGGAAATCGCGCGTCGCCAGATGGGTCACCACGATTTCGCCCGATTCACCCGCGGGCAGCACACGCCCTTCGCGATCGACGATTTCGATGATCACGTCCTCTGCCGTGATGTGCAGGGAACCATGCGGACACTGATGGGCGATGAAACCGGCGTCGCGGCCGCCGTAGCCGTTGGCCACCGGCGCGCCGAAGGTCTGTTCGATCAGGCTGCGCTGGTGGTCGTACAGCCGCTCCGACGTGACGAACACCACCTTGATGCCAAGGTCGTCGATGCGCTGCCCCTGCCGCTGCGCATGCCGCGCGATATGCGCGAAGGCCGACGGATAGCCGAACAGCATGCGCGGCCGCATGGCGCGGATCTCGTCGATGAAACCCTGCACGCGCGCATCCGACATTTCGAAGGCAGGCAGCAGACGGGTGCGCATCAGACGATCGCGCAGCAGGCGCACGCGGTCCTGCGCACCCAGTTCGATCGGACTGCCCCACAGCACGATTTCCGGGTCGCCGATGTCCACGCCCCACCAGCGCGTCGCGCGCCACTTGGCCGCCACGTCCCGGCTGACGCGTTCGCTGCCGATGAAGAAGATGAGCGGCGTGCCGCTCGATCCGCCGGTATTGAAGCGGGCCAGGCCCCGCGCGTCGTCGGCCTTCAGCGCCTCGGTATGCGCGCGTATCGCCGGCTTGTCGAGGAAGGGCAGTCGTTGCAGATCGGCCGGCGACGCGACACCCGCCGGATCGAAAGCGAGCCGCCCGAACAGTTCGCGGTAGTAGGGCACGTGCAATCCGGCATGCGCCAGCAATGCGCGCAGCCGCTGCAGGCGCAGCGCCTCCAGCCGCGCGGCCGGCCACCACTGGCTGTCTTCCATCGCGCGCCGGTCGGCCACCGTGCTGTGGCGCTTCAGCCTCTCCTGAAGCGGAAACACCAGCGAAGCGATGAAGCGGGTGCGCAGGTCAGCCACCGGTGGCCTCCCGCTGCGCCTGGAAACGCTGCATCAGGCCGTCGCACAGGGTCACCAGCTCGCCGGATATCGGCGGCGGCGCCTTCTTGCTGATCGACGTCGCGAACACCTTGCGCGTGATGAAGGGCGTATACGGCAGATCGACGAAGCGGAAGGCCTGTTCGCATTCGAGCGCAGGCTGGGTGACCAGCGCCTCGTAGGACAGCAGCTTCACATCCCGCCTCCGGTCCAGGCCGAGCTGGAAGAACAGCAGATTGCGGAAATACCAGATGAGCGCTGCGGCATCGGCCTCGCTCATGTCCGGATGCCAGACGCTGCGCACCAGTCGGGTGGTGTCGTCGGACATGCCGCGGGCAAACCATTCGTCACCGGCCTTGTCGGTGGCGATGCGCTCGATCTGCTGCTTGAAGCGGCCGAAGGACACCAGCGCGGAATTCACCGCGTCGCGATACTCGCGCACGATCCACAGCGCCTTCGACGGCTGGAACTCGTCCATCAGCGCCGGCAACTGGTCCAGCTCGCACAGGCATTTGATGACGAAATGCGGCGCGCGCGACTGTTCGGCCAGGCGTCGGATGACCGGCAGCTCGCGCATCATGTAGTTGTCGAAGGCACGCGGATCGCGCTCGTGATAGACGTCGGTCAGCATGCTGCGCTCGATCAGATCCATCAGCATATTGGTGCCCGAGCGCTGCATGCCGGCCACGAACACATGGCGGCGCGCACCGCTGGCGCGCGGCAGACGTTGTATGCACCATTTTCCGGCGAGCAGGCTGCGATAACCCAGTTGCTCGCGCAGATGGCGCCATGTCGATACTTCAGCCAACTTGGCTCACTCCTCCAGTGACCGTCTGCCCGGCGCGCACCGCGTGCAGACCGCGAAAGGCGTCGACCAGCGCGGCGATGCGCCCGTCCCATGCATTGTCCCGCGCATGCGCCAGTATCGCGTCACGATCCCAGTTCCGGCCCAGCGCCTCGCGCAGTGCGCCCTGCAGCGCCGCCGCGTCACCGAAAGGCACGACGGCTCCCAGTTCATCGCGGCACACCACCTCGCGGTTGCCACCCACATCGGTGGTGACCACGGGCAGGCCGCAGGCCATGGCCTCCAGGAATACATTGGCCCAGCCTTCGTTGCGCGTGGCCAGCACGAACACATCGGCCGCGGACAGCGGATGCTTGAGCGCCTCGGGTGGCAGCGTGCCGAGGAAGCGCACGCAGTCGTCCAGGCCCAGATCGCGCACCTGCTGCTTCAGTTGCGGCCCGCGGTCGCCTTCCGCACTGGCGCCGCCGACGATCAGGAACAGCAGTCCGGGCAGCTCGCTGCGCAGCGCAGGGAGCAGTTCGATCACGCGGTGAAAGCCCTTGCGCTCGGTCAGGCCGCCCACGCTGATCAGTACCGTGGCGGTATCCGGTATGCCGAGCGAACGCCGCGCCTGGTCGCGGTCCACCGGGTGGAACTTGCCGGTATCGACGCCGTTGCCCACCACCTGCAGCTTGCTGCGCGCGATGCCCAGGCCGGCGGCGATATCCGCCAGCGAAGCCGATACCGAGAACACGCGGTCGGCACGCGCGAGCGCCGCCTGCAGCCTGTCGCGCAGGCCGGGCGTGCGCGCGTGGCGCGCTTCGGTACCCCGCAGCGTGACGGTGAATGGAATGCGCAGCCAGCGCGCGAGCAGCGAGGCGGCATAGCCGTCGGGATAGCCGAAATGCGCATCCAGCACGTCGAGCCGGCCTTCCCGCCGCAACCGGCGCAGACAGGCCAGCGCACCCAGCGCCAGCAGCACGCCGTCGAAGCGCTTGAACATGCCGGGCACCGACAGGAAGCGCGGATGCAGTACGGTCACACCCTGCTGAGTCTCGACGCGCGGCACATCCGGGCGGAAGTGCGGCCGGATCAGCCTGAGCACGGACTGGAAGGGAAACCAGGGTACCGGCGCAACGACGGTGAGCGGCAGTTCGGCACCGACCCGGAACATGCGCTCGCGGATGAACAGCCCGGCCTGCGGCTGGGCGGCATTCGGGAACAGCGTCGAGAAGACGACGATGTGCGGCCCGTCACGCGTCATGCCGCGGCGCGGCCGGTCAGACGGCCATAGACATCGCGATAGCGCGCCACCGACACCGCCCAGTTGCGCTCGGTCTCGACATGGCGCCGGCCGGCGGCGCGCAGTTGCGGCCAGACCTGCTGCATGGACAGCAGGCGCAGCACGCTGCGCGCCAGATCGTCGGCATCGCCGGCACGGAACAGCATGCCGGTTTCACCATCGCGTATCAGTTCCTTGTGGCCGCCGACGTCGGAGGCCACCAGCAGCAGGCCCTGCGCCATGGCTTCCAGCGGCTTCAATGGCGTGACCAGATCGGTCAGGCGCATCGAGTGGCGCGGATAGACCAGCACGTCGACCAGGCTGTAGTAGCGCTGCACCTGGGCATGCGGCACGCGGCCGGTGAATTTCACGTGATCCTGCAGCCCCAGTTCGGCAGCGAGCTTTTTCAGGTTGTCGTCCTGCGGTCCGCCGCCGGTCAGCAGCACCGCCACATCCGGCGCCTCGCGCAGGATGGCGGGCAGCGCGCGCAGCAGAAGGTCCAGCCCCTCGTAGGCGTAGAAGGAGCCGAGAAAACCGAGCACACGCTTGCCTGACAGTCCGAGCTCGGTGCGCAGCGCGTCGTCGCCCGGCACACCATAGGCGAAGTTGTCGATATCGACCGCGTTCGGAATGACAGTGATCTTGCTCTCCGGCACGCCGCGCGCGACCAGATCGCGACGCAGCCCTTCGCATATGGTGGTCACCGCATCGACCTGCTGCACCGCGCGCGTTTCCATCGCGCGCGTGGCGCGGTAGCGCAGGCTGCCTTCGCTGGTGGTGCCGTGGTCCACCGCCGCATCCTCCCAGAAGGCGCGGATTTCATACACCACCGGTATGCCCAGACGGCGTCCCACATTCAGCGCCGGGAAGGCATTCAGCACCGGCGAATGGGCGTGCAGCACGTCGGGCCGGACCTGGGTTGCCACCTCGAGCAGACGCCTTTCCAGCGCCTGCATCTGCGCACGTTCGCGCAGCACCGGCACGCGATCCACCGCGCCGGGGCTCCATGGTGTGCGGTGGAAGGTCAGGCCATCCACCTCCTCGACCAGCGGCCCCGGCGCAGTGTGCTTGACGCTGGTGACATGATGCGTCTCCCAGCCCAGCCGGCGCTGCTCGCGCAGGATGGCGGCGGTGCGGAAGGTGTAGCCGCTGTGCAGCGGAATCGAGTGGTCCAGTACGTGCAGGATGCGCATCGGTGACAGGAATCCTCAGGCGGCGTCGCGGAAGGCCGCGCCTTCCGCGTTGCGCAGGAAGGCGTCGAACATGAGCAGGGTCCACAGCGAGGCGCTGTAGTCGCGCAGGCCGGACTGGTGGGCATCGACCAGGTGCTCGAGATAAGGCCGGTTGAACCAGCCGGTATCGCCCAGCCGGCTGCCGAGCACCGCCTCGCGCACGCGCTGCTTGAGCGGACCGCGGAACCAGCGTGACAGGGGCACCGAAAAACCCATCTTGGGTCGGTACATGATGTCGTGCGGCAGGTGCGGTTCGAGCGACTTCTTGAACAGATACTTGCCTTCCTGGCCGCGCACCTTGAACGATGCCGGCAGCGTGGCCAGCCATTCGACCAGCGGATGGTCCATCAGCGGTTCGCGCACTTCGAGCGAATGCGCCATGCTGGCGCGATCCACCTTGGTATTGATGTCGCCGACCAGATAGGTGTTCAGATCGAGATACTGCACCAGCGACAGCGGTTCGTCAGAGGTGTGGCGCGCCGCGTGGCGGTGGAACACCTCGACCGCGTTGTAGCCGCCGAGCGCCGACTTCATGCGCGGGCTGAACAGGCGCTGGCGCATCGGATCGCGCAGGATGGACACCGAGTGGAAGTAGGCCTCGACCGAGGTGCGCGCCAGCGATTCGAAGGTGCTCTTGGCGCGGAATACGCGCGGCGCCCAGTCCGCCTTGGGATAGAGCTGCCCCAGGGTGCGGAACAGCGGGCGGCGCAGGCCGAGCGGCAGGCGCGCACGCAGCTTCTCTTCCATCAGGTGCAGGCGGTAGCGGCGATAGCCGCCGAAGTTCTCGTCGCCGCCGTCGCCGGACAACGCCACCGTCACGTGCTTGCGTGCAAGCTGGCACACGCGGTAGGTGGGCAGCGCGGAACTGTCGGCATAGGGCTCGTCGTACAGCCAGGCCAGCGTGTCGATCAGGTCGAAATCGTCGGATGCCACCATTTCGACGCGGTGATGGGTGCGGTAGCGGTCGGCCACCTGCTGCGCGAATTTCGATTCGTCGAAAGCCGGATCGTCGAACGCGATGGCGCAGGTATTGACCGGGCTGTCCGAGCCCTGCGCCATCATGGCCACCACCGCCGAAGAGTCCACGCCGCCGGACAGGAAGGCCCCCAGCGGGACCTCGGAAATCATGCGCAGGCTCACCGATTCGCGCAGCCGGCGGATCAGTTCTTCCTGCGCCTCGACCTCGTCGATCGCGTCCACGCGACCGAAATCCACATCCCAGTAGCGGCGCGGTGCCGGCGGCGTTTCGCCGCGGCGGATGCGCAGCGTGTGCGCCGGCTCCAGCTTGAAGGCGCCGCGATAGATGGTGCGCGGATCGGCGACATAGCCGAGCGCGAAATACTCCTCGACGGCGAGCGGATCCATGTCGGTCGCCAGGCCGCCGTGCGCCATCAGCGCCTTCAGCTCCGATCCGAAGATGAGCTGGCCGTCAGGCAGCAGCGAATAGAACAGCGGCTTCACGCCCAGCCGGTCGCGCCCGAGGAAGAGTACGTCCTGGTTGCGGTCGTACAGCGCGAACGCGAACATGCCGCGGAAGCGTTCGACACAGGCTTCGCCCCACTGCTCCCAGGCGTGCACGATGACTTCGGTGTCGCTGCGCGTGCGGAAGGTGTGGCCGAGTGCGGTCAGTTCGGGGATGAGCGACTGGAAGTTGTAGATCTCGCCGTTGAACACGACGATGACCGACCCGTCCTCGTTGCCCAGCGGCTGCTGGCCGCTGGCCACGTCGATGATGGACAGCCGGCGGTGACCCAGCCCCACGCCCGGTTCGAGATGCAGATCGCCTTCGTCGGGGCCGCGGTGATGCTGCGCCTCGTTCATGCGATGCAGGGTGTCGCGCCCGATGTCGCGCCGGCCACGCGTGTCGAAAATGCCTACGAAACCGCACATGCGGAAGGTGTCCTCTGGTGGAGTCGCCGTCAGGCGCTAGCGCGCACTGGACAGCTCGAAGTAGGCGTCGCGGTAGGCGGCCACCATGGCTTCAATGCTAAAGGAGGCCTCGATTTTCTGCCGTGAAGCACTTCCGTGCGCATCCCGCAGTGCGGCATGCGCTGCGTAATCCGCCACATGGTCAGCCAGTGCCTGCACATCGCCCGGCGAGAACAGGCGGCCATTGACGCCCTCCTCGACCAGTTCCGGCGTGCCGCCGACTGCGGTCGCCACGATGGGCAGGCCGCAGGCCATGGCTTCCAGTATGGTATTCGACACCCCCTCGCCCAGCGAGGGCAGCACGAACAGATCGAAGGCGCGCATCAGTTCTGGAATGTCGCGAC
Source organism: Methyloversatilis thermotolerans (assembly GCF_000372885.1). Lineage (GTDB taxonomy): Bacteria > Pseudomonadota > Gammaproteobacteria > Burkholderiales > Rhodocyclaceae > Methyloversatilis > Methyloversatilis thermotolerans. The sequence goes on along the minus strand of NZ_KB889967.1, from coordinate 3,575,486 downwards.
GCTCGCCGGGCAGCCATGCCCGGTCGGCCACGCCCGCCTGGTCGAGCAGCGCCTGACAGACGGCACGCTCGCCACCGTCGCCGACGATGACCAGACGCAATCGCTCGCCGCCCGGTCGCGCCGCCGCCTCGATGAAGGCGCGCACCAGCGTCGGGTAATCCTTCACGCCCACCATGCGCCCGACGCTGCCGATCACGACCGCTTCCGCCGGCCAGGCGGCCGGCAGCACGTCGCGCGCCTCGCCGTCGCGCGGCCGGAAGCGCTGCTTGTCCACTCCGTTGTAGATCTGTATCACCCGTGCCGGATCGGCACCGATGACCTCCACCAGCCAGCGCTGCAGATCACGACTGACCGTCAGATAGCGGCTCACGAAAGGGCGCACGAGGCGGCGCAGCCGGTTGTAGCGGGCATTGCTGCCATCGAGATCGAACACGTCGCGCCCGTGTTCCCCGTGTATTCGTGCCGGCACGCCGGCCAGCCAGCCGATGAGCACCGCCTCGAGCGCCGACAGGTTGCGCGTGTGCAGGACGTCCGGCCGCAGGCGGCGCAGCAGGCGCCACAATCTGAAGTAATGCGCCGGATCCTTGCCCGGCTTCTTGCCGATGTCGTGGAACACCGCACCGCCATCGCGGATGCGTTCGACGAAACCGGCATGTCCTTGCAGGCACACCACGTGGTGTTCGAAATCACCCTGCGGAAAATGGTTGAACAGGATGACCATTCCGTTCTCCATGCCGCCGGTACCGAAGTGGTGCACCACGTGCACGACGCGCTTCATGGCGCGAGCGCCCCGGTCAACGCAGGCGCCAGCGCCGCGGAAAAATCCTCCAGACGCGCGCGGGCGGCCTTGCCCTCGGCGTCCTGCGGCGTCCACATGACCACCGCATGGCCGTCGTCGCCGCGCCCGAGCAGGATGTCGCGCGCGAACAGCAGCTTGGCGCGCACGCTGCTCGTGGTGGGCCGGTCACCAACCACGAACCAGTCGTGGATGAGCAGGCGCAAGGCGGGCGAGCGCAACTGGGTTTCGCGCACCGGATGCAGCGGGGTATCGGTAATCCTCTCGCCGACGTTCGACCACACCTCATGCTCCTGCCGGATCATGAAGTTGCGCGAGTTGATCAGTTCGGCATCCTGTCTCTGCTTGCCGTACCAGGCAAGCTCGAGCATCACAACCTCGTCATTGCGGCGGTACTGCACCACGTGCACGCGGTCCGGATTCTGGAAGGTGGGGCGCCAGTCGGTCAGCTCGGCACCGTCGTCACGCACCCAGCCACCGTCGAGCACGGCCGGCAGGCGGAAGGCCGGCGCCGGCGGCAGCGGCCGGCCATCGAACAGGGCGTTCAATGCCAGCGGCGCCAGCAGCAGTACCGCGGCGATCGCGGCGGTCATCCACAGGCGCGCGCGCGCGGTGCTGCGCTGCACCGCGGGTGAGGCGGCGGGGACCTCCACGGCATCGCTTTCCTGCCAGAAGGACCCGATCCAGAACAGCAGCAGCATGACCGCGCCGAAGAAAACCCAGCCGTAGATGATGTGATCCACGCCGGTGGCGATCTTCATGTCCGAGTAGTGGGCGAGCAGCACGATCATCAGCGCGCGCAGCCAGTTCGCCAGTACCGGCGTGGCCACAGCGGCGACGATGAAGGCGGCCCGGCGCCATGGGCTGCGATAGCTCAGGTAGGCATACAGGGCCCCCACCGTGAACGAGGCGATCAGGTAGCGCAGGCCGCTGCAGGCCTCGACCACCGACCAGCTGCCGGACGGCAGTTCGAAGAAAGTGCCCTCGCGGTACACCGGAAAGCCCATGGCCTGCAGCGCGAACACGGTGAAATCAGCAGTGGTGTTCATCAGCGGCAGCATCAGGCCTTCGCCCATGGGTACGCCAAGAAAGAGGAAGGCAAGCGGATAGGCGATGTCCCAGGCGATGCGCCAGCCCAGCACGGCAATCACCAGCGCCGGAATGCTGGCGACGAAGGCCAGTTGTCGCACCACCTGCACGCCGGCCAGGTCGGCGACGAGCCAGCCGGCGAAAGCCAGCACCAGCGCCAGCAGGCCGAGTGCGCTCGGCCGGGGATCGAGTGCCGCCAGCGCGGCGCGGCGCCGCCACACCAACCACAGGAAGACCGGCGGCACGATGAGCCCGTGGGCGAAGGTTTCCGAGCGCCACCAGATTTCGGCCATGGACAGTGCCGTATCGCGGTAGAGCACGAACAGCAGCGCGCAGAGCAGCAGGAAGACCGGACCGGCGGAGCGCCAGCCGGCAGAGGTGCGGACGGCATCAGCCACGGGCATGGAGGATGTCTCTGTGTTCATCGGTCAAGGAAAGGAGTGGCGGCGACAGCGGCGCATCCAGCCAGGCATCGAGCCTGGCCAGAGCGCCATCCCAGCGATAGACATGCTCGATGCGCACGCGCGCCGATTCGCCCATCGCCTGCGCCCGGGCGCGATCGAACAGCGCAAGCACCGCATGGCTGAACGAGGCGGCATCGCCGGCGGCGAGGAAATCACGCCCCTCCTGCGCATCCAGGCTGGTCGACAGCCCCTGCCACACGACCACAGGCCGCGCCATGGCCATCGCCTCCAGCACCTTGTTCTGGATGCCGCGGGCGACGCGCAGCGGCGCCACTGCGCAATCGGCATGCGCCAGCCACGGCCGCACGTCATCGACGCGGCCGGTCACGGTGACCACACCGGTCGCTTCCAGCGCGCGCACAGCCGGCGCGGGATTCATGCCGACCACGTAGAAGCGCGCCGCGGGCTCGACCTCCCGGATGCGCGGCAGGACTTCGCCGGCGAACCAGCAGGCGGCGTCGACATTGGGCCAGTAATCCATGGCACCGGTCATGACGATTGCGCGCCCGCCCGCGGGATAGGGCGAGGCATCGGCGTGGCGCGGATGGAAGAACGCGGCATCCACCCCGTTGGGCAGCGCATCGACCCGGCCCCGCACGGCGGGCGACAGCGATTCGAAAAGAGCGACCTCGGCCGGCGTCACCAGCAGCGCGCGGTCCGCGGCAAGCACCGCACGGGTTTCCAGATCGAGCAAGGTGCGCGCCTCGCGCCGGTAGAGCCAGGACATCGGCCAGCGATGGCGCGGCGCGTAGTCGGACCACTTAGCCGAATCGACATCGACCAGATCCACCACGCGACGCACATCGGGGTGGCGGTCGAGATACGGTGCCATGGTCGAACAGAACACGACTGCGCGACGGATGCCGTGCTGCGCGATCGTGCGGTCCACCCAGTCCTGCATCGCCGACGAGCGGTAATAGACACCGCTCAGCGACTCACCGCTCAACAATGCACGCAGGGACGCCAGCTTGCGCAGGCGCGGCGAAATCGGCTGCGCATGCAGCGAGGCACACTGCGCGGCCAGCGCCGGCACCTGCGGAAGATCAGCGGCATCGTCGACGAAGCTGCCCACGTGCACCGCATGGCGCGCGGACAGATGGCGCAACAGGTTCCAGGAGCGGATCTTGTCGCCCTTGTTGGGCGGAAACGGCAGCCGGTGGGCAAGGAAGAGCAGCGGCTCCACACCTGTCATCCCAGGTTGCGGACGATGAAGGGCCCCAGCGTGTTCGCGAGCGCACGCGGCATGCGGCGCCAGGCCTCGATCATGAGCTTGTACTTGGGATTGGAGGGGTTGTTGCGCGGCAGGCTGTCGCGCGTGTAGAGGCAGTATTCGTAGTGCAGCGGCGTCGGTTCGAAGCCCCAGTTCTTCTTGAACGAGAACGAGCCGGTGCCCTGCTTGCTGCGCCCGTAATCGAACACGCGGATGCCGCGCTCGCAGGCATGGCGCATCAGTTCCCAGTACTTGAAATCGTTCGCCGCGAGATCGCGTGCCGCCACCGCGTCACCCGCGTAGTAGGGCAGGATTTCGTCGCGGAAATGGAAGCTCATGACCGAACTGAGCCAGGCGCCATCCGGCCCTTCCACCGTCATGACCGAACAGCGCTCGCCGAAGGTGCTGCGCAGCGCGTCGAAATAGCGGCGCGACAGCGCAGGCGTGCCATGGCGGTGCACATTGTCCGAATACAGTTCGAAGAAGCGGCTGTTGTCGGCATCGAAGGCGGCCTTCAGGCCATTGGCGATGCCCTTGCGCACCATGGCGCGCTGCTTGCGCGGGATGGCCTTCATGTTTTCGTCGACATCGGGCGACATCACCTTGCGGAAGGTGACGTACAGATCCTCGGTCGGCCAGTCGGCATGACGCGCGGCGACATTGCGGAACTCGAGATGGGCCACGCCCAGGGTCTGCGCGATGCGCTGTGCCTCGGCTTCCAGCGCCGACGTGGCCTGTTCGTCCTCGCTCGCCACGCCGGCGTACACGGCGAACGGCAGGGACACCAGGGAATGACCGAACAAGCGGCTCTTCACCTCGGCCAGCGGCAGCACACCGCAGATGCGGCCGGCGCGCTCGGCAATCAGGTAATGCGTGCGGTGGCGGAACACGTCGCGCATGAGGTCGCGCCACTCGTACAGGTGGAAGAAGGTGGCCGGCGGACAGTGTTCGACGAAGGCGTTCCACGCGACGCGATCGGCGTCGGTCGCTGCTCGAACGGTCAACGCCGCCATGAATTCCGCCTCAGGCCGCACGTGCGATCTCCGGAAACACCTCGTCCATGCGGCCCCAGCGGAAATCGCGCATCAAGCGTGCAAGGCGACCTTCGGTGCGATGCAGATTGATGTAATGGCGGAAACGCGACTTCGCATCGACACCGGACACGCGCGGTTGCGCGGCGTCGATCTCCCACGGATGGCAGTAGAACATCGCTGGCTTGCCATCGCGCTTGTTCACCTGGTTCAGCAGCCAGCGCGAGGCGGCATAGGGCAGCAGCCGGAAGTAGCCACCACCGCCGGCCGGCAGATTGCGACTGCCGACGCGCACGGTGGTGACCGGCACTTCCATCAGACCTTCGCGCGAAGCGAACGGAAAGCGCGGCGCATCCGGCATGCCGTAGTGATCGTGCTTGACCGGATAGATGCTGGAGCTGTAGCGGTATCCGGCCTGTGCGACGCAGTCGAGCGCCCACGGGTTGGTGTGACCGATGGAAAAGCTGGGCGCACGATAGCCGTGCACTTCCTGCCCGGTGATGTCCTCGAGCACCTTCTTGGCACGGCTGATGTCGTCCAGGAATTCGGCCGGAGACTGCTCGGTCGCGCGCAGATGGGCCGTGCCATGACTGGCGACTTCGTGCCCCGCCGCGGCGATGCGCCGCACCATGTCGGGATGCCGCTCGGCAATCCAGCCCAGCGTGAAGAAGGTGGCCCGGTTGCCGCTGTCGGCGAGCAAGGCCAGGATGCGGTCGACATTGCGCTCGACGCGGCATTCGATGCTGTCCCAGCGCGCGCGATCGATATAGGGCGCCAGCGCCGACACCTGGAAGTAGTCCTCGACGTCGACGGTGAATGCGTTGCGGATACCGGTATCTGTCGTCATGTCATGCACCCCGCTGCTGCAACCAGCCGTAGAGGTCGGCGGCGATGCGCCGCGCCGCGTTACCGTCCCAGTATTCCGGCACGCGCCCGCGCTTGCCGCCGGTCACCAGGATGTCGTCCAGGCTGCGCACGAACAGCGCGGCGTCGATGCCGATCACGGTGTTGGTACCCTGCTCCACCGTGATCGGCCGCTCGGTGTTCTCGCGCAAGGTCAGGCAGGGCACGGACAGTGCAGTCGTTTCCTCCTGCAGACCGCCGGAGTCGGTGACCATGACCGTGGCGTCGCTCATCAGCCCCAGCATTTCCAGATAGCCCAGCGGCGGCAGCAGAGCGATGCGCGGATTCTGCAGCAACGCCCCCAGGCCGAATTTCTCGAGATTGCCACGCGTGCGCGGATGGATCGCGAATACCAGCGGCAGCCGTTCGGCCGCCTGCGACAGCATGGATGCCAGACGTTTCAGTTGTTCGGGGTCATCGACATTGCTCGGCCGGTGCAGCGTCACCACGCCATACCGTCCGTCGGCGATCAGTGCCGGATCGATGCCGTGGTCGGCCAGCGTCTTCACCGGCGGCACCGCGAGCGGGCGGCTGGACAGCAGCGAATCGATCATCACATTGCCGGCGAAATGTACCCAGCCGGCGTCCACGCCCTCACGCACCAGATTGTCCAGCGCGCTGCGTTCGGTGGTGTACAGGCGGTCGGAAACACGGTCGACCAGGATGCGGTTGATCTCTTCCGGCATCGCGCGGTCGCCACTGCGCAGTCCGGCCTCCACATGCACCACCGGCACGTGCTTCTTCACCGCGACCAGCGCGCAGGCCAGCGTGGAATTGACATCGCCCACCACCAGTACACAGGACGGACGGATATCGTCGACCAGCGGCTCGAAGCGCTTCATGATTTCGGCGGTCTGTACCGCATGCGTGCCCGAACCCACTTCCAGATTGTGCTGTGGCGTCGGCAGCCTCAGCCCCCTGAACAGGCGTTCGTTCATCGCATGGTCGTAATGCTGCCCGGTATGCACCAGCACCCACGGAAGGGCGGGATGGTGCTCGTCGAAGGCACGCAGGATGGGCGCCATCTTCATGTAGTTCGGGCGCGCGCCGACGACGCACAGCACCGGAGACAGCGTGGTGATCATTCTCCGCTCCTGCCGGTGGTGTCGGTCGAGCGCTCCGCGATCTCGTACAGCAGCGCCATCGTCTGTTCCAGCGCTCGTTCCATGCGCACCAGCCTTTCCTCGAGATTGCCGGCTTGATGCGCGTTCACGTAGTCGCGCACGCGCTGCGCCGATTCCGCATCGAGCTTGAACTGCGACAGATCCATGTCGAACAGCGGCGGCGGCGCGAGCAGGCTGCCGCTGCCGAACGCGGCCAGCGGCGGCGATTCCGGCGGCAACCCGCCGTCCGGACGCTTGGCGATGGCGGCCGCGGCGGCGGCGTCACCTGCCTCGTCCTTCATTTCATCGACCACTTCCATCACGTCATGCGTGCTGAAACTGCTGGCACCAGTGAGGAAACCGGCCAGCAGCAGCCGATCGCACAGCGTATTGATGCGGCGCGGCACGCCCTCGGTGGCCTTGAAGATGGCTTCATGAGCGCCCGGCTGGAAGGAGGGCTGGCCGCGCCAGCCGACATGCTTGAGCCGGTGCTCGATATAGGCCTCGGTTTCCGCCGCGTCCATCGGTCCGAGGTGATAGGACGCGATCACCCGCTGGCGCAACTGCTCCATGTGCGGGCTCTGCATGGTTTCCCGGAACTCGGGCTGGCCGACCAGAAAGCTCTGCAGCAGCGCATGTTCGCCAAGCTGGAAGTTGGACAGCATGCGCAGTTCCTCGACCGCGCGCGGCGTCAGGTTCTGCGCCTCGTCCACGATGAGCAGCGCGCGCTTCCCGGCTGCGGTCAGCGACAGCAGGAACATTTCGATCGACAGCAGCAGGTCGGCCTTCTTGAGCTGCTTGTTCGGCAGGCCGAAGGCGGCGGCCACCAGCCGCAGCGTGTCCTCGGCATCGAGATGGGTGCTCACCAGCTGGGCGGCCACCACCTTCTTGGCATCGAGCTTCTGCAGCAGGCTGCGTACCAGCGTGGTCTTGCCGGCGCCGATCTCGCCGGTAATGACGATGAAACCCTCGCTCTGATGCAGGCCGTACTCGAGATAGGCCAGCGCGCGACGATGTCCCTTGCTTCCGAAGAAGAAGGACGGATCGGGATTGAGCTGGAAGGGTTTGCCGGAAAGACCGTAGAAGGATTCGTACATGGACGGGAGGACGGAGGTAGCGGCGAACGGCCGTCGTCGAACGGCCGCTCGTCCGGCCGTATCAGTTGAACCGGGTCGACAGGGTGGCGATCACGGCATTCTCGTCCACATCCCCGTCGGTGACTGTGGCACGCGTCATGCGCAGGCCGATGGAGCCATTGGTGTAGGCACCCAGCTTGCGCGTCCATGTGGCATTCAGCACATCGCGGTCCGCATTGATGCCGGTACCGGCCTGACCGTCGGACTTGGACGAGGTGAGCGACAGATTCACCGACGACAGTGCCGACACCTTGTGATTGTAGTTGGCGGTCCAGCCGCGCTGGGTGATCACCGGGGACAGCGAGAAGTCATCGTTCGCCGTGGTGCTGCGTCCGCCGACGCCGCTGTCGCTGGTGGTGCGGAACACGGTGAGCGACAGCAGGCCGCGCGAGGAGGAATAGGACGCCGACAGTTGCAGGCGCGACTGCAGGAACTGGCGGTCGGACAGGATGACGCCCTGGATGCTGTCGAATCGGCTCAGGCCGCGCAGGGTCAGGAAGGCCTGCATGGCCTGCTCACGCTGAGTCTGGTCGGTGATGGCCTGGAACTGCGGCAGGGTTTCCAGAAAGTCGAAGCGGTCCACCTCGCCCTGGGACAGCAGCGCCTCGGCGCGCGTGGTCAGGTTGCGGTTGTAGGTCGCGCTCAGCGTGGTGCGCGGCAGGCGATGGCTCAGATTGATGGTATTGGTGCGGCCATACGGGCGCTGGTCGACATCGGCCCGCATGGAGGTGCGCGGGTCCGGCCGCCAGCTCACACCTGCACCATAGGTGGCGCCACTGCGCTGGCTCGAGAAGTTGGTGTCCTCGTAACCATAGCGGCCGGTCAGCGTGACCGTGGCATCCGGTCGGTAGTTCAGCGAACCGACGATGCGCTTGCGGTCGGTCGACTGCGAATAGTCGGAATCGGTCTTGGTCGAACTGACGTCGACCTGCCAGCCGACTTTCGCCGGGGTGCTGGCCAGGGTGCCGGTGAAGGTTTCCGAGGTGAGCGTGCCGGCCTGAGTGCCGCCGCTCAGATCGCTGCGCACGATGTTGTAACTGGACTTCCAGGTCGCCACATCGCCCAAGCGGACGGTACCGCGCAGCGACGGCGTGATGGAATAGGTGCGCGACTGCGAAAGCTGGTTCGACGCGATCGTGTTGTCGGTCGGCACCGCGTTGAACACCGACTGGCTGCGCTGGGTCGATACCGCACGCGCATCGAGAAAGAAGAAGTCATCGACGACCTCGGCACGGCCGAGGATGCTGAAGCCGTTCGACAGGCGGTCGTCGTAGGTGTCGTCCGCATAGTACAGATAGCGCGGCAGGTAGCTCGCGTCCAGCGTCAGTCGCGGACTGGTGCGCGACAACCGCACATTGGGCGACAGTTCGATCAGCGTGTCCGACGAAGGTGCGGTCGCCGAGAAGTTGATGTTGTCGCTGACGATGGCGCGTGTGCTCATGCCCGTCGTCACGCGCCAGTTCTCGGCATGCGCCGGCAGCGTGACCACGCCCAGGGCAGTGCACGACAGCCCGCTCAACAGCACGTGGAGCCGGCGCAGGCGCATCAGGCGGCCTTTCCTTCTTCGGCCGATGGCGCATCGCTGCCATAGCCGTAGCCATAACCGTAGTAGCCGTAGTAGCCGTCGGTGCGGGCATAGCGCGCCTTGTTCAGTACCAGCATCTTGACCTGGCAACCCTGCACCTTGGCCAGCGCCTGCTTGACCATGGTGTGGGTGGTACGGCCGGCTTCGACCACCAGCACGAGCTGGCCCATGGACTGCGCGAGCACGGGTGCCTCGGTGGTGACCATGAGCGGCGGCGAATCGAAAATGATGATGCGGTCCGGGTAGCGGTGCGCGAGCTCCACCAGCAGCGACTTCATCGAACTGCTGGCGAGCAGTTCGGTCGCGTTCTTGTGCGGCATGCCGGCCGGCAGGATGGTGAGCTTCTCGACATTGGTGCGCAGCAGCACGTCCGGCAGCCCGACGTTGCGGTCCAGCAGGACATCCATCAGGCCCTTGGCAGGCGGCAGGCCGAGCAGATTCAGCACCGACGGCCGGGCCACGTCGGCGTCCACCAGCAGCACCCGGTTGTCCAGTTCCATCGCGATGCTCATCGCGAGATTGATGGAATTGAAGCTCTTTCCCTCGCCCGGGACCGAACTGGTCACCATGATCAGGTTGCCGTTATCCACCGGCGCCGCGCCCTTGCCATGCGCGTTCGCGAGTATCGGACGCTTGATCACGCGGAACTCCTCGGCAATCTGCGAGCGCGGGGCCGAGGGCACCACCATGCCCATGGAGTCAAGCCGGGCCAGATCGAGATCGACATAGCGCGACTGCTCGTTTGCCGCGCGCGAAACCTCCACAGCCGGTTCCGCAGGCACGGGACGCGCCGTCGGCCGGGCATCGGCGACCGGACCGGCCTGCGTCGGCGCTGCCGAAGCCGGAGCGGAGGCGGTCGCCTCGTCCGGCGTCGCTTCACCGATGTCCACACCGGCCCGCTTGAGCTGTCCCATCCGTTCGATGGCTTGTTCGATGATGCTCATTGTTCCGTCCTCACGCGCTGCGCATCACGAGCGCCACGAAAGCCATCAAACCGGCGTAGGCGGCAACCAGCCCGCCGAGTCCGCCGAAGAACACCAGACTCCGGCGCCGTTCGTAGCGCTTGCGCTCACGTCCCATCAACATGGATACCGACCCCAGCACAGGTACCCCGGCCACTTCCGCCAGCAGACGTCCGTCGTGGAACACCGGCCGGACCTGCGACACCACGAAGGCACTCGCACCGCCCGCCACCAGGGCCGCCAGAAGCACCGCCGGCAGCAGTATCAACCGGTTGGGGGCCGCCGGCTTGGGATCGACCCGCGGCGGCTCGATGAGCCTGAATTCGGCCACGCCAGTGGCATCCATTTCCTCGGACATCGAAGCCGATTCGCGGCGCGCCACCAGGTTGTTGTAGTTGGTGCGATGCACTTCGTAATCACGGTTGAGCTGGCTGAACTCGGCCTCCAGCTCGGGCACCAGTCGCGACGATTGCTTGAGGGAATCCAGGCGCGCCTGGTATTCGCTCACCCGTGCCGACAGCGACGCGACGGAAGCTTCGGCCGAAGCGAGCGCCACCTTGATCTGCTGATACACCGGATTCGGAATCTGCGCGCTGCCTGCCGTCGCGGTCGCCTTCGGCGCAGCGGCCTTGCTGTCGGCATTCTTCGCCTGTTCGGCTTCGTACTTGTCGACGATCTGCTTGCGCTCCTCTTCCAGGCTCTTGATGCGCGCGCGCAACTGCAGCACATCCGGGTGCTTGTCGGTGTAGCGCTGCAACAGCCCTTCGATGTCATTGCGCATGGCCGAAATGCGGGCATCGATCTCGGCAGTCGACGGACCGCCTGCCGCACCGCCGCCATAGCTCGCGATCTGGCTTTCCGCCGCTATCGTCGGCTCTTCGCCCAGCAACTGGCGCTTCAGGGCGTCGCGCGAATTGGTGGCCTCGCGCAGATCGAGCTGGGCCTGATTGAGCTGCGACTGGATCTCGCCGAGGCTGCCGAAATAGTCCTTCTGTCCGCCACCAGGACGGTCCAGATTCTTCAGCTTGAATTCCTTCAAGCGGTTTTCCGCCTCGAGCAGCTTGGCCTCGTAAGCCTTGATCTGCTCCTCGATGAACTTGCGCGCCTGGTCGGCGTCCTTGCGCTTGCTGCCCAGCCCGGATTCGACGAACAGCGTCACCATGGCCTGCACGACCTTCTGCGCACGCGCCGGTTTCGGGTCACGGTAGGACACGATGTAGAGGTTGTCACGACCCGAGCCGCCCAGTTTCACATTGGCGATCAGGTCGTCGATCAATCGATCACGGTCGGCCTTGGTTTTGGCTTCCAGGTCGAGATCAGCCATGCGGATCAGCTTTTCGATGTTCGGGCGACTGATCAGCGTACGGCTGAGCATATTGATCTGCTGGTCGAGATTGGGCTGCACCGCCAGCCCCAGCATCAGCGGACGCAGTATGGACTGCGTATCGACATAGATCTTGGCGGTCGCCTGGTACTGGTCGGGCAGCACGAGCACGACGGCCATGCCGACCACGCCGACCACCCAGGATACGACAAGGCCGACCCAGCGGTAGCCCCATGCCGACCTCAGGTAGCCCGAGAACTGGCGCAGAAAATCATCCACGGTTGCACGACCCTTCCGGCTCTGCTGCCCTTGCGCGATTCATACGATGCCGCAGTCCGCTCAGAACCAGCTCTGCGGAATGATCAGGATGTCGCCCGGCTTGACGTCCACGTTGGCGGTCACGTCGCCGCGACGGACCAGGTCCTTCAGGCGGACGTTGTACTGTTTGTCGCCCTCGGACGTGCGCAGGATGGTGGCCGCGTTTCCGTCGGCAAAGTCGGTGATGCCGCCGACCGCGATCATCACGTCCAGCAAGGTCATCTTCTGCTTGTAGGCCAGCGCCTGCGGCTTGGCCGCCTCGCCGATCACGCGTATCTGTTCGCTGTACGGGCCGATGCCGCCGGCGACGATGACGGTCACGATGGGATCGCGGATGTACTTCGACAGCACCTGTTCGATCTCGCGCGCCAGCGTCGTGGGATCACGACCCGCAGCCGGCAGATCCTCGAACAGCGTGCCGGTGATCTTGCCATCCGGACGTATGGTGACGGTCGAGGAAATCTCCGGATTGCGCCAGACGACGATATTCACCGAATCGCCAGGACCCAGGATGTAGTTGTAGTCGTCGCTGTAGGCCTGGGCGGGCGCCAGCGGATAGGGCGAAGACGCGCACCCGGCGAACAGCAGCGGGGCAAGCAGCAATGCGCACAGGCGCAAGGCGGAAGTCAGTCCGTCATTACTCAACATTGCATCCTCCACAGGACAGCGGCAGACAAGTTTCGAATCATATCGACGCAGGCGCGAACGGGCTCACCATTGCGTCACGGCTTTTCAGATGTTGTACCTCAGCGCATCGACGATGGGCGTGCGCGACACGCGCCGGGCCGGAATCAGCGCCGCAGCAACGGTCGCCGCGATGCCGACCAAGAAAGACATCAGCACGGTATCCGGCAGCAACCGTATGGATGCGGTATAGCCGACGTTCGAATTCGGCGGCGGCGGCATCGGAATGCCGATCCTGCTCGCCAGCAACGCCACCGCGACGCCGATGATGAGGCCGAGCACAGCGCCTGCCAGCCCGAGCATCAGATTTTCGGTCATCACCAGACGGAACACATATCCTCGCGAATTCCCCAGTGCCATGAGCGTTCCGAATTCACCGACACGCTCGAAGACACTCATGTTCACAGTGTTGAACACGCTCAGCAGCACCATCATGAGCACGATCCATTGCAGCACGCCGAACTGGTTGCGATACAGCTCGACCGTCTTTGCGTAGAAATCCGACAGTTCTATCCAGTCGCGTACGTCGAACCCGCGTCCCTCGAGCTTGGGCTGCAGCAGATCCTTCACGCGCGAGGTATTCGCGGTATCGTGCAGCAACAGCACCACCGAATTGGCCCCGGCCCGGTCCACCAGCTTGCGCGCAGCGTCCAGTGGAATTCTTACGGCACGCGCATCGAAATCCTTCGAAAAACTCTGGAACACACCCACTACCGAGAATTCGCTGGTGTTGACCGCTCCGTCCACGGTGGTCAGCAGCAGCGTCACTGTGTCGCCCGGCTTCACCGCGAGCGCCTTGGCCACGCCGTCGCCGATCAGGATGCCGTCGGCGTCGCCGTCGGCAAGCGCTCTTCCCTGGATGACACGCACGAAAGTGCCCAGGTGGTTTTCCTTGTCCGGCTCCACGCCTTCGCCAATGATGGCCCAGTCCGCCTTGCCGTTGTTCAGCAGCCCGGAAAAGCTGACCCGCTGCAACGTGATATCGACCTCGGGCATGCGCGCCACGAAGTCGACGATTTCGCCCGCGTCGTCGATCACATACTTTTCCGGCGAACGCGCACCGTGCTCGTAATAGCCCTTCTTGAACAGTTGCACGTGGCCGAGCTGGCTGTGTATCGTCGCTTCCCCGAGCTGGGTGAGCACATCGGCGATGAAACCGCCGCTCAGGATGAGCCCGGCGACACCGAAGGCGATGGCGGCCAGCGTCATCGCGGTGCGCGATTTCTGGCGGAAAATGTTGCGCAGGGCCAGTCTGAACATGATCAGCGGCTCTGTCTCAACGCGTCGACGATATTCATGCGCGACGCCTTCCAGGCCGGGTAAACGCTGGATACCAGCGCGCTGCACACGGCGATCAGGAAGGCCTGCACGACGATGGGCAGGGTGAGCAGGATTTCGCCGTCGAACCCCTCGTCCATGCCCGGCGGCGGCGGCAGCGGAATGCCGACCCGCGACAACAGCACCGCCAGCAGACAGCCGATCGCCACGCCGAGGCCGCCACCCACCACGCCCAACATCACGCCTTCGAACAGGAAGATGCGGCGGATGCGGCTGCGATTGAGCCCGAGCGCCATGCAGGTGCCGATTTCGCTGATGCGTTCGAGCACGCTCATCGACAGCGTGTTGGAAATGCTCAGCACGATGATGAGCAGGATGATGAGCTTCACCACATCGAGCTGGCTGGAAAAAAGCTCTCGCGTCTTGTTGTAGAAGTCGGCCAGCCGGTACCAGGGAATCAGGTCGAGGCGGTCCGCCGGCAACTGCGCCCGCAGTTCCTGCATCCTGGCGTCGGTATTGTCGGTCTGGTCGATCAGCACCAGCCATTGCTGCGCGCCATTCACCCGCACCAGTTGCTGCGCCAGACCGATGGGCACGCGCAGCGAGGCGTCATCGAACTCCTTGCTCACCGACGCGAACACCCCTACCACCGGCGCTTCCACGGCGTTGATGCCGCCCGATGCGGTGGTCGCCAGCAGCACCAGGGTGTCGCCGACATCGGCGCCGAGGTTGGCCGCCAGCCCCCGGCCCATGATGATTTCGCTGGCCTGGTCCGACGACAGGTTGCGCCCGCGCATGATGCGTATGGATTTGGACAGCACCGCCTCGGCGGGGGGCGACACGCCCTGCGCGGAAAACGTGAGCGTGTTCTCGCCGCGGCTGGCCAGACCGTTGAATGTCAGGCGCGGCGCGACCACCCGGACACCCGGACTGCTGCGCACCGCATCGAAAGCCTTCTGTTCGCCGTCCATCACGAAACCGAAAGGATCCGAAGTGCCCCGCTCGATGAAGCCCGGGCGGACGATCTGTATATGACCCAGCTGCGATTCGATGGTCGATTCGCGCATGCCGCGCATCAGCCATTCGATGAAACCCGACGCAAGAATCATGGCGATCACGCCGAAGCTGACCGCAGCGACCGCGATGAGCGTGCGTCGCCCCTGGCGCAACACGCTGCGCATGGCCAGCCAGAGGTCGAGCAGCCAAAACTTCATGCGGAATCTAGGCCCGGGATGCTAAGGTATTGCCAGAATAACAGTTTTCACATCTTGACACTGAATACCAGAAGGGTGTTTACCCCTTTATTTCAGTGCATTGGAATGCACGCAATCACGGCGACAGGATCCGATGACAGCCATGAGCGCCCGGACTTTCGATTATCACGAGGCCTTCAGCCGCAACCTCGGCTGGTTCACCGAGGCGGAACAGGCCAGGCTGCGCAGCGCCCGCGTCGCCATTGCCGGCCTCGGCGGCGTCGGCGGCATCCATCTGCTGACGCTGGCACGGCTGGGCATAGGCCACTTCAATATCGCCGATTTCGACCGCTTCGATCTGGCCAATTTCAACCGTCAGGTCGGCGCGACCATGAGCACGCTGGATCAGTCCAAGCTGGATGTGCTGCATGCGCAGGCACTGGACATCAACCCCGGCATCGAACTGCGGGCCTTCCCGCAGGGCGTCACCGATGACAATCTCGACCGGTTCCTCGAGGGCGTCGATGTCTACGTGGACGGGCTGGATTTCTTCGCATTCTCCGCGCGTCGCGCCACTTTCGCCGCCTGTCACCGGCTCGGCATCCCCGCCGTCACCGCGGCGCCGCTCGGCATGGGCGCGGGACTGCTGGTTTTCCTGCCCGGCGGCATGAGTTTCGAGGACTATTTCCGGCTCGAAGGCTGCGACGAAACCGAAATGGCGCTCCGCTTCCTGATCGGGCTGGCGCCGGCCGGGCTGCATCGCCCCTATCTCGCGGACCCGTCGCGCATCGATCTTGCGAACCGGCGCGGCCCGTCGACCATGATCGCGTGCACGCTGTGCGCAGGAGTGGCCGCCGCCGAAACGGTCAAACTGCTGCTCGGGCGCGGCCCGGTGCGCGCAGCCCCCTGGGGGCTGCAATTCGATGCTTTCCGCAACCGCATGGCGACCACCTGGCGCCCGGGCGGCAATCGCCACCCATTACAGCGGCTGATGATCGCCATCGGCCGGCGTCAGCTGCTGCGCCAGCTGAATACGCGCTGACGCAGACCGGGAGATCCGATGCGCGCCATTGAAGCGATTCTCGACGCTGCCCGCTGGGCCCCGAGCGGCGACAACACCCAGACCTGGCAATTCGACATCCTGGCCGACGACCGGGTGCGCATCCATGGCTTCGACACACGCGACTGGTGTGTGTACGACCTGGATGGTCACGCCAGCCAGCTCGCGCTCGGCGCCCTGCTGGAAACATTGCGCATCGCGGCCAGCGCACACGGGCTGCGTGCCGAATGGACGCGTCGCGCGGCGACCGCCGACAACCACCTCATGATCGATGTCGTGCTGACGCCGGATCCCGGCCTGGGCGCGGACGAGCGCCGCCCTTACATCGAAAGCCGCTCGGTGCAGCGCCGCGCCATGGGAAGCGCCGCACTGAGCGCGGCGGAGAAGGCGGAACTCGAAGCTGCGGCCGTCCCCTGCCGGGTGATCTGGTTCGAAGCCCTGCCGGCACGCGCGTCGATCGCCCGGCTCAACTTCGACAGCGCAGAAATCCGGCTCACGATACCCGAGGCCTACCGTACGCATTCGACCATCATCGAGTGGGGCGCTCGCTTCAGCGAGGACAGGATCCCTGAAGTCGCCGTCGGCGTGGACCCGGCCACCGCGCGGCTGATGCGCTTCGTACTGGCGAGCTGGCGGCGCGTCGAATTTTTTAACAGGTGGCTCATGGGCACGCTGGTACCCCGCCTGCAGCTTGACCTGATTCCCGGACTGGCCTGTTCGGGGCACGCCTATCTGGTCATGCCCTCCCCGCCTGTCACGGTTGACGACTATGTCGCGGCCGGCCAGTGCATGCAGCGCTTCTGGCTGACCGTGGAAAAGCTGGGCATGCAGTCGCAGCCGGAAATGACCCCGCTCATCTTCGCCCGCTATGTGCGCGAGAACCGCCCTTTCACGGATCTGCCCGCCGGCCGGCAAGGCGCGGCCGGGATCGCGGACCGGCTGGCCGCCCTGCTCGGCCCGGAAGCGCTGGCCCGCGCCACCTGGGCTTGCCGCATCGGCCGCCGCCGCGCCCTGCCCGGCCGCTCGCTGCGCAAGCCGCTGTCCGCCCTGTTGCGCTGATTCAGGCCGACGCGGCAGCGCCGGCCGACCTCAGGCAGCGCGCCGGCACACCGCCCCACACTTCACCCGCCCGCACATGCGAACCCTTGGGCAGCACGGCGCCAATGGCAACGGTCGCGCCATCCTCGATCACGCAACCCGCGAGAATGACGGACCGCGCACCTATCGTCACGTTGTTGCCGATGCGCACCGGGTAATGCGCCAGTCTTTCGCCTTCGATCACATGCGGCACGATGAGGGCGCCCTGCCCGACTATCGTGTTCGACCCCAAGTGCTGGAAGGGCGGATCCATCAGGATGCCTCCGGGGTAGGTGTTATCGCCGAGGCGCGCGCCAAGTGCCTGATAGAAAAGGCGCATCAACGGCACCGGCAATATCATGCTGAACATGACCGGATAGAAGGCGATCAGGAAGAACAGCAGGTATACGTGATAGCGGAACTCGGCGGCCGACTCCTTCGGTATCTCTCCCTCGGGAAGGGGAAACAGCCGGCAGAACAGCCGGAAGATGACCATCAGCGCGAGATAGCTCGATGCCGCCGCGAGCAAGACCGTCACGATGGGCCGGTAGCCGGGCGCCGGCAGCAGGCTGCCAAGCCGCACGCCCGCAGTCACGCCGACGACCGCCGCACAGGACAGCAAAAACAGGAATACGACCACCTGCAGACCTGACACCTTGCGCATGACCACTCCACGAGTGAGACCCGTCAGGAATTGTCGTCGATAAGAGCGACCATGAGTAATGCCTGTACGCGTATGAATGAAGGTCGGGATGAGCTGTCGACATTTCTTACACACAGCGTGTTTCGCTCGCGGCCGCCTTCGAATAACCTTTTCTTTTCATGCACTTGCAAGTCTGGCACACCGGTTGCTAGATCAACCGTGTCTGAAAAGTCAAACCGAACGAATCAGATATCCGTTCGTTTCAATTCACTGGAGAGCTGAATCATGATGAAGCAACTGAAGACGCTGGCCGCCGCAGCAGCTCTGTTCGCGGGCAGCAGCGCCGCGATGGCGACCACCCTGACCAACTCCGCCGGCTCGTTCAACAACTGGGGTGGCTTCGACTGGGCGTCCAACGGCACCGCCGTCGTCGATGGCTACCTGCCCGTTGCCGGCGACACCTTCGAACTGACCTATTACGCCAAGGCCGGCACCATCACCGACTCGATCGGCAACATCATTGCCGGCGCGACGGTGGGTCTGCTGACCAACCAGTACGAATACACCATCCTGGTGACCCTGACCGAGCGCGTCGAAACGATTTCCGCCGACCTGTCGACGGCCACGTTCTCGATCCTGAGCGGTTCGTTCAGCATCTGGTACGACACCACCCCGGATACCAATATGGTGACCGGCACCGGCATCACCGACGGCATCCTGCTGATCAGCGGCGACATCGCTGCCGATGCAAGCGGCGGTTTCAACGTGATCACCGGTGGCAATGCAACCCTGGTGGGCGAAAACATCGTCACCAACACCACCTACATCTCGCCGACGCTGGAAAGCACGACTGCAACGACTACGCTGCAGATCGGTGCCACGCAGACTGGCTGGCTGCCGCCCACCGGCATGCCGGACACCGCGGGTGGCTCGCAGCCGCTGCCGGATCGCCCGATCCTGCTGCAGGCCGATGCGAACCAGATCTTCACGCCGACCACGGTTCCGGAACCGGGCACCATGGCTCTGCTGGGCGTTGCCGCTCTGGGCATGGGTCTGGCCCGCGCCCGCAAGAAGGCCTGAGTCCTTCTGCGGATCGATGCGGAAGCAGTTCCGCATCCTGAATGAAACAAAGCCACGGCATGCCGTGGCTTTGTTTTTTTACCGACACCGCAAAGCAGAAGCGGTGCAGGCGATGTTCAGTGCGCCAGTGAGAGAACGGCGTCGCACACCTTGCGGACGATATCCTCGTCGCGCCCCCCGGCCCCCGCCAACCTGGCTGCAGCCCTCCTTTCGTTGTCCAGATGCCTGACGGCCTCCCTGAGCTTCGCGGAAGAAAAGCGGTCACTGCGCACAACGCGCCCCAGGCCGTTGCGCAGCAGCGCTTCCATGTTCAGGAACTGATCCAGATTGCCCGGGATGCCGATCACCGGCTTGCCGGCGCGCAGCGCCTGCTGCGTGGTCGGACTGCCCCCATTGCACACCACGAGGTCGGCAAGCGCGCAGGCGGCTGAACCCGGCACCATGTCCGACTGCAGCACGCGCGGATGCGCCACGACTTCGCCACTTCGCCCCGCTGACGACAGGATGACCTGGAAACCTTCGTCCACCAGTGCATTCACTGCCGGCGCCACCAGTTCCGCCCGCCCGGAGCTGCCCAGCGTGACATAGGCGGTCGGCTCCCCATCCCGCAGCCGGTCCCAGCATTCCGGCCTGGAGACGGCGGGCGACCACGCGAGCGGCCCCACAATGCGATGATGAGGCGGCGCATGGTTCAGTGCGAACACCTCGGCCATGTCGCAGTAACAGACGAGGTCGGCATCGGTATAGACCTGCTGCAGGCTGACGTCCGCTGGCAGTCCGTGTTCCCGGCGCAGACGACGCATAGCGCGTGCGTGCATGGCGAAGGCCAGCGGCCGCGCCAGATTGAACAGCGCGCGGGCAAGAGGAATCGGCATGGCGCGGGTCAAGGGCAGATCCGGCACCGGCCAGCCATCCGGAAGGCGATAGTACGGGCTCCAGTAGGCGTTGCTGAGCGTCGCGTACGGACAATGGTCAAGCCGCGCGCTCACCGCGAGGGACAGACGGAAATCTCCCACGACGATGTCGGGCCGGTAAGCCCTGATCAGCTCGCGGTCGGCGGCAACATAGGCCTCCAGGGTGGCGAAGTCATAGAGCGGCTGCCCCCGGGCGAGCCGTTGCGCGAACACCTCGGGCGACTGGGCGGCAAGGTCGATGCACTCGAAACGACCACCATTCGCAATCCAGCCATATCTGTCCGGACGACAGAACAGGACTTCATGTCCGCGCCGGGACAGCTCTTCCGCCACCATGAGTGGCCGCCCCACATGGGCGAGCGTTGCGCCTTCTGCAAGGATCAGCACACGCATTGCTCATCCCCGGGCCCGTCGCCCACGCGTTCAGAAACTGTAGCGAAGTTCGCCGTAATAGCGATCGGCGTTGCCATAACGGCCGAACAGGCCGGCCGAATTGCCCCCGAACAGGTCTGCGCCGAACTGCGCACGCCAGTTCGGCTGCAGCCGCCAGATCAGTTTCGGGCGGAACATGTAGTCATTGCGCACCAGCGACTGCACCCACAGCAGTTCGCCTTCCACGCGATCGGCGAACTTGTGGTTATACAGGAAGGACCAGCCGTGCTCCCGCCGCGCGGCGAGCAGATCCGGATCACGATCGAGGTGGGTACGCTCGAAATACTGGAGATTGAGCCGCGACTCGGTCAGGAAGGGAATGTCGACGCCGATCGCGTAATCCACCATGTTCTGCCGGACCAGACCATCGGGCCGGTTGGCCAGCGGTGAAACCGGCACAAGGCGATCGAGCGTGAGCACCGCTTCCGCGCGCAACAGAAAAGTACCGAAATCCTTGCTGAGCGTACTGCCGTACTGGTGTATCCAGTCGTGGCGCGGCGTATAGATGACGTTCGCGCCACTGAACTCGCGTGCGAACACCGGGTTGACGTCGACGCTGCGGTAGTAGAAGGCAGACAGATCCCAGCCCTTGACCAGCGTACCGACGCGCAAGCCATAGTTGGAGTTCTTCAGGGAATGTCCGGGTTTCTGTTCCGACGCATAGACCGGGCTCAAGCCGAAATTCGGTTGCGCCGGATAGTAATCGCCTCCGAAGCGGCCGATGTTGTCCACGCTCACATAGGGCACCCAGATCAGCTCCGCCCGCCAATCCTTGGCGAAGTACTCGGCGCGGGCGGCCCATTGCGGGATGCGCAACTGGTCGAATTCCTGGGTGTAGAACTCGCGCATGTCCTTCGCCGACACGACGTCGGCGAAGAAAAGCCCGACCATTTCGCCCCAGACGATGTGCTGGCGACCGAGACGCAGTTCGACGTCGCCGAACGGGACGTCAACATAGACTTCGCGCCACGCGAATTCGGTGCGGCGGTCATCCCGCACCGCCGCCGGATAGAAGTCATCCTCCCAGCCGTAGGCCAGATCGACATCCACCCGGCCGACGGCCTTCCACTTGATACCCTGGCCGAAACTGCCGCTGCGCCCCAGTTCGGTCCGCAGCCGCGCCTTGGACCAGCGATCCTCGCCGGACGGGGTCCGTGCCAGCTCGAACTGACTGAATCCACGCCAGCCGGACACCGTGCTCGCTGCGGGTGACAGCTCCTCGGCTGCCGCCGACTTCCCGGCCACGGGACCACCAGGCGAAGCATCCTGCGCCGGCGGGTCGGCAAAAAGATCATCCACCGATTCGGCGCATGCGGGAAGCACCGGATTCAGCGCCATCGACGCGCACAAGGCCAGACCGGCAACGCGCGGAAGACCTGAGAAACGCTCGATCATGACGCCACCTTTATCGCGCTGTCGCGGGGCGGCTTGACATACGCCCACTCGCCGGGCGCCTTCTGCACCCCCAGAGCCGTCAGCTCGCCGTCCTCGATGCGCACCAGGCGATCGGCCATGGACATCACGCGCTTGTCATGGGTCGAAAAAATGAAGGTCGTTTTCATTGTTCGGTTGATTTCCCGCATCAACTGCAGAATCGAATCGCCGGTCTTGCGATCGAGATTGGCCGTCGGCTCGTCCGCCAGCACGATGGCGGGTTGCACGGCCAGCGCGCGGGCAATCGCTACGCGCTGTCGCTGTCCGCCCGACAACTGGTTGGGCCGGTGCGTCATCTTCGCGCCGAGACCGACGATGTCGAGAAAGTATTTGACCCGCTTTGCGCGCTCTTCCTTGCCGATCTCCGGAAGCTGCAGTAGCGGATACTCGACGTTCTCGTACGCGGACAGAACCGGGAGCAGATTAAAGGTCTGGAAGATGAAGCCGATGGTACGGGCACGCAGTCCCGCCAGTTCATCCGGCGACTTGCCCGACACGTCCTGACCGTTGATGAGTATCTGGCCGGAGGTCGGCGTGTCTATGCAGCCGATCAGGTTGAGCAAGGTGGACTTGCCGCTACCCGAAGGGCCGGCAATGGCGATGAATACGCCGTCCTCTATATCCAGCGTGATATTCTTGAGCGCATTGACCTGCTGCCCGCCCAGCATATAGCTGCGGCTCACGTTCCGGACCTGGACGACGTTGTTCATCAGCTTGCCCGACCCTGAAAATGGATTTGGCGTCCAACGCCGGAGAAACGAAACATGGCATCCACAGTCTTGCAACCGTTCGGAAGTACAGATGTTTCAATGTCGGGACGCGCGTCAAGCGCAGCCCGCCACGCACCCATGCTTCCCGCATTGTTCTTTTTCGCGCTGCTTGGCATCGCGTCGTCCGCCTGTGCGCAAGATGCGGCGAGTATACTGGAAAAGGCCGACACCATTCGCTTCCCGCGCGAAGCCTTCCAGGTCGAGGTGAGCGTCAATTCGGCGACCTCCAGCGGCGACGAATACCGCAAGTTCCGCATCCTGTCCAAAGGCAACGAGAACACCATCGTGCAGACGGTCGAACCGGCCTCCGAGCGCGGTCAGATACTGCTCATGAAGGCGCGCGATCTCTGGGTGTTCATGCCCAATGTATCGCAGCCGGTGCGACTGTCGCTGGCTCAGCGGCTGACCGGCCAGGTGGCCAACGGCGATCTGGCGCGCGCCAATTTTTCCGGCGATTACACACCAAGGCTCGTGCGCACCGAGAAGATAGACGGTCAGGATCACCACGTACTTGAGCTGACTGCGGTGGACCGTGGCGTCACCTATGCACGCGTCATCCTGTGGGTGCGCGCATCGACCAGCGCACCGCACAAGGCAGAGTTCTATTCGCTGTCGGACAAATTGCTCAAGACCTGCATCTATGAAGAATACAAGAGCCTGGGCGGCAAGCTTCGCCCGACACGCCTCATCATGCAGGACGCGCTGAAGCAGGGCGAGCAGTCGGTGCTGGAGTATTCGGCCATGCAGTTGCGGGACATTCCGGACAAGGTGTTCGACAAGGAATACCTGAAGAAGCTGCAGTAAGCACCTATCCACACACCGGGCCCCGGCGGGCCCGGCAACAGGCCAGACCATCATGTTTCTGCTTGAAGTCGGCAATCTCAAAGAGAATTTCGCCAAGTACTTCTCCGTGGAGCAGGCGACGGACGACGCGCTCAAGCATGAGATCTACCGGGTACGACATGCGGTCTACTGCCAGGAACTGGGCTACGAACCGACCAATCCGGAGCAGGAGGAGACCGACGAGTACGACGACCGCTCCCTGCTGATCGCGCTGCGCGCCCAGGCGTCAGGGCAGGTCGTCGGCTGTGTCCGCCTGGTGCAGACCGACCCCGACCATCCCGAGCAGTTGCTCCCCTTCGAGCACCTGTGCGCCGATGCGATTGACCGCAGCATCGTCGACCCGCAGGCCATGGACCGGCGCCACATCGTCGAGATTTCGAGGCTGGCCGTACTCCCGCAGTACCGCAAGCGGAAAGGTGACAGCGAAGGCCCGATCTCGATTTCGGAAGAGGACATGGGTACGCGCGAGCAGCCGCGCTTTCCCTACATTCCGGTCGGCCTCTATCTGGCCATGTTCGCGATGTCGGAAATCCACGGCATCGATCATCTGTTCACGCTGACCGAACCCCGCCTCGCGCGCCACCTGTCCGCGCTCGGCTTCCGCATCCACCTGATCGGCCAGGCAGTCGAACACCGCGGCAAAAGGGTGCCGTCAGTCATTCATCGCGATGAAGTCAAGCACACCCTGCCTGCCTTCATGCAACCGCTGTTCGACCAGCTCTACCAGGACATGTCGGCCCGCGCCGTCGCAACCGGCACCTAGCCCCATCGCCGAATGCGCCGCGGTTACGGCGCGCGCAAAAGAAAACGGCCCGCCTGAAAGGCGGGCCGTCTGGAGACTGGTGGCCTGGGGCGGAATCGAACCACCGACACGCGGATTTTCAATCCGCTGCTCTACCAACTGAGCTACCAGGCCAAGTGAGCGCGCAATAATAGTGAGTGGATGCGCCGGTGTCAAAGTGTTTTTTCCGGCCCCGCCGCTCGCGCAGATGCCCCCGGATCGTCGTCGCGGCAGGAGGATCGTGCCGCCCGAACGACCGGCCGCGAAGCCTGGAAACCGGACAGGAGGTGATCATTGGCGGCGCCTGGACGCATGTGTCGGCGGCTCGCTGCGCGCACCGATACGACACCGGCCCCGGCGCGAGCCCGGTCCCGTCACGCACATGTGACCATCTCGCAGGATGGCATCGGTGTGGTCAGTGTTCCTCGCCGCCCGCGCACAACTTCATGGAGACTGCGCCGGGGCGGTTTCGCCGACGCTGCTCGCCGGACCGGGCAGCGCAAGTATGCGTGGAAAGGACACGCGGACCAGAAGCCCGCCGGTCGGCGCATCGAGCAGTTCGACCGAAGCGCGATGCAGCTCGGCGATTTCGCGCACGATGGGCAGCCCCAGACCCGAGCCCCCGGCCTGGTTGCCCAG
The DNA here is from genome assembly GCF_000372885.1 of Methyloversatilis thermotolerans. Taxonomy (GTDB): domain Bacteria; phylum Pseudomonadota; class Gammaproteobacteria; order Burkholderiales; family Rhodocyclaceae; genus Methyloversatilis; species Methyloversatilis thermotolerans. Next base: position 3,550,737 of record NZ_KB889967.1, on the reverse strand, counting down.
CACGCGGTAGAAGCGCTCGAACACCCGCTCGCGCTCGTCGGCGGCGATGCCCGGCCCGGAGTCCTCGACCTCGAACTGCGCGCGGATATCCGCGCGCAAGCGCACGGTCACGATACCGCCGTGAGGCGTGTATTTGATCGCGTTATCGATCAGGTTCCTGAACATTTCACCGAGCAGAACCGGATTGGCCGCCACATGCAGCGGCACGTGAGCACGTTCGAAACCGAGATCGATGCGCCGCGCGCGGGCCACCGGCACCCAGTCGGCCATCTGCGACTCGACCAGTGCATTCAGTTCGACATGTTCGACGGCATGGATCTTTTCGGTACTGGACTCGGCGCGCGCCAGCGCGAGCAACTGGTTGATCAGGTGAGCGGCCTGGGTGGAGCTGAGCAGTATCTGCTCCATGCACGCCCGTATCTGCGCCGGATCATTTTCCAGAAGCGCGAGCTGTGCCTGGCTGATCAAACCGGTGAGCGGCGTGCGCATCTGGTGCGCGGCGTCGGCGATGAAACGCTGCTGCGCGGCAAGATTCAGTTCCAGGCGCAGCATCATGTCATTGAGCGCAGTGACAAAGGGGCGGAGTTCTTCCGGTACGCGCCGCACCTCGATCGGCGAAAGATCGGTGGGGCGCCGCTGCTCAATCAGCGTCTGCAGGCGCTTGAGCGGTCGCAGGCCGCGTCCCAGCCCGAAGTACACGAGCACGACCGCGATCGGGATGATGACGAACTGCGGAAGCAGCACCCCGGACAGGATGCGAGACGTCAGCGCCTCTCGCTTGTTCAGGGTTTCCGCCACCTGGACCGACACGAAGCGGCCGGGCAGCGTGGTCACCGGCACGACCATGTGCGCGATGCGCACATCCTCGTTGTTGATCCGGCCTTCCCGGAAGTACAGTTCGCCGGGTTTCCATATCCGGTCATTCGGAATGTCCGGCAGCTCGATGTCGCCGGCGAGCATTTCGCCGGACACGCCGATCACCTGATAGTAAATGATGTCCTCGCCGTCGATGTGGAACAGATCGCGCATCTGCGGCGGTTTGGCGAGCATCGCGCCGTCCGGCGTGAAGCGGACCTGGCGGCTCAGTTCATAGACGCTGTCGCCCAGCACCTTGTCGTAGGGTGCATGTGCGATGTCGTCCGCCACATTGTGGATGATGGCAATGCTGATCGGCCACACGAACATGAGCGGTGCCAGCATCCAGTCGAGTATTTCGCCGAACAGCGAGTTGTATTCGCCCGACTTCTCCTCGACCGTACGCCGGCCCTTCCTCGACTTTTCACGCGACGGCATCCGGTCTTTCCAGGCAATAGCCCAGTCCGCGCAGCGTCACGATACGCAGCCCGCTGTGCTCGATCTTCTTGCGCAGGCGATGCACATAGACCTCGATTGCATTGTTGCTGACTTCCTCGCCCCAGCCGCACAGGTGATCGACCAGTTGTTCCTTGTTCACGAGCCGGCCGGCACGCAGCAACAGCACTTCGAGCAACGCCGTCTCGCGCGCCGACAGTTCGATCGGCTGTCCATTCACGCTGGCGACATGATCGGCCTGGTCGTAAGCCAGCGAACCGATCTCGATGCGCGTCGGCAGTCCGGTCCCGCGGCGCGTCAGAGCTCGCACCCGCGCTTCCAGCTCGGGCAGCGCGAACGGCTTGCACAGGTAGTCGTCGGCGCCCGCATCCAGCCCGCGCACGCGATCGTCTATCCCGTCCTGCGCGGTCAGTATGAGCACCGGCGTCGTGCTCTTGCGCGCCCGCAGCCGGCGGATCACCTCGATACCCGAAAGCTTGGGCAGGCCGATGTCTATGATGGCCAGATCGAAGGTCTGTCCATGCAGTGCGGCGTCCGCCTCGCCACCCGTGATCACGCTGTCGACCGCGTAACCAGCGCGGCGCAGCGCGCGCACAACGGCATCGGCAATGACCGAATCATCCTCGGCAAGCAGTATATGCATCGCTCATCGGCCGTCGGCCGCCTCCTCCATGAACGTCTGTCGCGTCCGCTTGCGCATGCATCGGCCATCGGCCGCCCCGCAGCCGACTTTGCCCTGCCTGTGCGAGATCTAGTGTAAGGGAGATGTAAGCGCTCAAGAATAGTCTGCGCAGCGCTGTACTTCTTTTGGTCTTGGGGGTCGTTGCTTCACGGCGCGCCCCGGGGAGCACCTTTCCCCCTGCACGGGGTGCTCCCCGCCGATTTTTCCCGCCCAAGCTTCGCCCATCGCATCGCGCCTTCGCAATGCGCCGCGCCTGCCTGCGCGCAAACGAAAAAAGCCCGCACCGAAGTGCGGGCTTCTTGCGGTCGGCGTGACCGGGCCCGGCCGCATGGAGCGGCCGGTCGGACCTTACATGTCCATGCCCATGCCGCCCATGCCGCCCATGCCGCCCGGCATCCCGCCGGCAGCCGGCTTCTCTTCAGCCAGCTCGGCCACCATGCAGTCGGTGGTGAGCATCAGCGAAGCGACCGACGCGGCGTTCTGCAGCGCGGTACGGGTCACCTTGGTCGGATCCAGAACACCCATCTCGACCATGTCGCCGTACTCGCCGCTGGCGGCGTTGTAGCCGTAGTTGCCCTTGCCTTCCTTCACCTTGGCAACCACCACGCTCGGCTCTTCACCGGCGTTGGCGACGATCTGGCGCAGAGGCTCTTCGACGGCGCGCATGATGAGCTTGATGCCGGCATCCTGATCGGCGTTGTCGCCCTTCAGGTTGCCGAGGTTCTGCAGCGCACGCACCAGGGCGACGCCACCGCCGGCCACGATGCCTTCCTCGACGGCGGCACGGGTCGCGTGCAGCGCATCTTCCACGCGCGCCTTCTTTTCCTTCATTTCGACTTCGGTCGCGGCACCGACCTTGATCAGCGCAACACCGCCAGCCAGCTTGGCCTTGCGTTCCTGCAGCTTTTCACGGTCGTAATCGGAGGTGGCCGATTCGATCTGGGTGTTGATGTTGGCGACGCGGGCCTGGATCGCATCTTCCGAACCGGCGCCATCGATGATGGTGGTTTCTTCCTTGCCCACTTCGATGCGCTTGGCCTGGCCCAGATCCTGCAGCGTGGCCTTTTCCAGCGACAGGCCGACTTCCTCGGCGATCACCGTGCCGCCGGTCAGGATGGCGATGTCTTCCAGCATGGCCTTGCGACGGTCGCCGAAGCCCGGCGCCTTGACGGCCACGGTCTTCAGGATGCCGCGGATGTTGTTCACCACGAGGGTGGCCAGCGCTTCGCCTTCGATGTCCTCGGCGATGATGAGCAGCGGACGACCGGCCTTGGCAACCTGTTCCAGCACCGGCAGCAGATCGCGGATGTTGCTGATCTTCTTGTCGTGCAGCAGCACGAACGGGCTTTCCAGGACGGCGATCTGACGGTCCGGATTGTTGATGAAGTAGGGCGAAAGGTAGCCGCGGTCGAACTGCATGCCTTCCACGACTTCCAGCTCGTCATTAAGCGACTTGCCGTCTTCCACGGTGATCACGCCTTCCTTGCCCACCTTGTCCATCGCTTCGGCGATGCGCTCGCCGACCGAGGTGTCGGAATTGGCCGAGATCGAGCCGACCTGTGCGATTTCCTTGCTGGTCGAGCAGGGCTTGGACACCTTCTTCAGCTCGCCGATGATGCCGGCGACAGCCTTGTCGATGCCGCGCTTCAGATCCATCGGGTTCATGCCGGCGGCCACGTACTTCATGCCTTCACGCACGATGGCCTGGGCCAGCACGGTGGCGGTGGTGGTGCCGTCACCGGCGACGTCCGAGGTCTTGGACGCCACTTCCTTCACCATCTGGGCGCCCATGTTCTCGAACTTGTCCTTCAGTTCGATTTCCTTGGCGACCGACACACCGTCCTTGGTCACGGTCGGGGCGCCGAACGAACGCTCGAGCACCACATTGCGGCCCTTCGGGCCCAGGGTCACCTTGACTGCATTGGCCAGCACATTGACACCGGCGACCATGCGTTCGCGGGCGGAATCACCAAAACGTACCTCTTTTGCGGGCATGTCCTAACTCCTTGAGAATTCAGTTAAACGTTCGGGCGGAAAGGCGATCAGGCCTCGACCACGCCCATGATGTCTTCTTCACGCATCACGAGGTATTCCTCGCCGTCGACCTTCACGGTCTGGCCGGAATACTTGCCGAACAGCACGCGGTCGCCGGCCTTCACGGCCATCGGGCGGACCTTGCCGTCGTCGAGGATCTTGCCGGCGCCAACGGCGATCACTTCGCCCTGATCCGGCTTTTCAGCAGCGGTGTCGGGGATCACGATGCCCGAGGCGGTCTTGCGCTCTTCTTCCAGACGCTTGACCAGCACGCGGTCGTGCAACGGACGGATTTTCATGCAATGACTCCTTGAGAATTGAAGGCGCGAACCCAGTCGCGACGATTGACGATATCCGGGGCGCTGCGCCGGGCGCAGCACCGTGTTAGCACTCACTGCCAACGAGTGCTAATAGTAGTGGCGGCATGTTGTGATTTCAAGAGTGCCGAACGCCTGATTTTTGTCCTCATATGTCCGCCCCGTTCACGGCACACTGCCGCCCTGCGTGATCAACCGCATCCGGAGCTCCCATGAATCACCTCGAATCGCTGAAACAGCATTCCACGGTCGTCGCCGACACCGGCGACATCGAGTCGATCGCCCGACTCAAGCCGCAGGACGCGACCACCAACCCTTCGCTGTTGCTCAAGTCGGCGCAGGACGCGCGCTATCGACCGCTGGTGGATGGCGCGCTGGCACAGGCTCGCGCCGCAGGCGAGGACGCCGCCGGCGCCATCGACCGCCTGTTCGTCGCCTTCGGCTGCGAAATCCTGAAACATGTGCCGGGCCGGGTATCGACCGAGGTCGATCCGCGCCTGAGCTTCGACAGCGAAGCCACCATTGCCCGCGCCCAGCGCCTGATCGCTCTGTACGAAAAGGCGGGCATCGCGCGCGATCGCGTACTGATCAAGATCGCGACCACCTGGGAAGGCGTGCGCGCCGCGGAGCGACTCGAGCGCGAAGGCATCCACTGCAATCTCACGCTGCTGTTCGGCATGGCACAGGCGGTGGCCTGCGCCGACGCCGGTGTGACGCTGATATCGCCCTTCGTCGGCCGCATCTACGACTGGTACTGCGCACAGCAGAAGGTGGCCGACATTCCGCTCGAACAGGATCCGGGCGTCGCGTCGGTCAGCCGCATCTACAGCTACTACAAGCAGTTCGGCTACCGCACCGAGGTAATGGGTGCGAGTTTCCGCAAGGTCGGTCAGGTGGAGGCGCTGGCCGGCTGCGACCTGCTCACCATCGCGCCCGATCTGCTGGACCAGATGGCGGCGCAACCCGGCGCCATCGAACGCCGGCTGGTCGCCGGCCAGGCCGCACCTATGGAACGCATAGCGCTCGACGAGAAGGCCTATCGCTGGCTGCACAACGAGGATGCGATGGCCGTGGAGAAGCTGTCCGACGGCATCCGCCGCTTCGATGTCGATGCGCGCAAGCTGGACCGCTTCGTCGCGGGCCTGTTCGCGTGAGCAGCGCCGACGAGGAAGCGGACACGCCCTGCGTCGCGATCTGCACCACCTTGTTCGACGATGTGTGCCGCGGCTGCGGCCGCACCGTCATGGAGGTGGCCAACTGGGTGTTCATGACGCCGGACGAAAAGCGCGCTGTGTGGGTGCGCATCCGCGCGGAAGGCTATCCCCGGCGCGACATCGCGTCGCCTGCCCGAGCGCGCTGATCAGGCCGCGGTGAAGCTTTCCACCTGGTAACCGGCGGCACGCCAGCCGTCTATGCCACCGCGCAAGGGACGCGCATGTCTCAGGCCTGCGGCATGCAGCTTGAGCGTGGCACGCACCGCCGACACGTCGTTCGGGCAGGCGCAATAGACGATGAGCGCGCCCTCGCGCGGCAGACTGGCGAGCAGCTTGTCCAGCTTCTCCAGTTCGATGTGCACCGCACCCGGAATGCGGACCGGCTGGGCATCGGCGATCAGCCCCGAGCGCACATCGACCACCGTCACCGGCTCACCGCTGCCGAGCAGGGCCAGCAGCTCTTCCGGCGCGACGCGCTCGGACTGCAACTGGCGGATCGCCTTCTGCCGTTCCACCCAGCGCCAGGCTATGTAGAGCGCCAGCAGCAGCGCAAGCAGTGCCGCCGCATAGCCACCCAGCTCGCCCAGCATGGCGAGCGCCGCCTCGATCTGCTGCGCGAACAGCAGGCCCAGCACCAGCGCCGCGCCGGCCCACAGCACCGCACCCAGCGTATTGAACAGCATGAAGGCCGACGGCTTCATGCCCAGCGCGCCAGCCAGTGGCGGCGCGATGGTGGACAGCCCGGGCACGAACTTGGCAATCACCAGGGTGGCGATTCCGTAGCGCGTGAACGTGGACTCGCTCTGTCGCACGCAGGTGTCCGGCGACAGCGATATCCGGCACAGCAAGCGCAGCACGCGATGGCCCTGCAATCGCCCCGCCACATACCAGGCGATGTCGCCGAGCGCCGACGCGAACACCGCGACCAGCAGCGCGAACACGCCGTAGATCGGATCGTCCACCGCCTGCGCGCCCGCCAGCATCACCAGCGGTACGGCCGGTATCGGCAGCCCGAGCTGTTCCGCCAGCACCACGCCGAACACCAGCCACAGGCCGTACTCGGCCAGCAATCCACTCACTGCGCTCTCCCGCGTCACCGGCGCCGCGACAGGAGCGGCGCTACCCTGCGGAGCATATCGGGGCGGGACGAGGAAAATCCAGCGGCACGCGAAGAAAGACCAGGAAGGGTCCTAGCTCCTGCCGGACCACCCACGGAGGCGCGGTTCAGCTCACCGTGTGCCGCAGCAGCCTGAGGCACTCGACGGTCGAGGCGAGATCGGCGGCCAGATAGTCGTCGTCGGTGCGCAGCAGCGGATCGGCGCCAAGGTCCAGCAACAGCGCCAGCATGTCGTGCTTGCCGCTGGACGCGCAGTACATGAGCGCGGTGGCACCCGTATCGTTGCGATTGTCCAGATCGATGCCGGCACCCGCCAGCGCGCGCACGATGGTGCTGCTGCCGCCGACGCAGGCCAGCCACAGCGCATTGTTGCCATCGCTGTTGCGACAGGCGACCGAAGCCCCGGCGGCCAGCAACGCGTCCGCAATGTCCTCGCGCGCGTCCAGTGCGGCACGCATCAGCGGCGTCAGGCCATAGGCCACTGGCTGATCGAGGTCCGCGCCGGAAAATCCATGCTCGACAATGAAGCTGCGCAAGGCGTCCGACGCATCGGCGGGCAGCGCGGGGGGCGTCGCCGCCGGCTGATCGGCGCGCGCCAGAGCACCGGCCAGCGCCGGATAGCCACCGTCGACGCTGTACACCTCCGGATAGCGGAAATCGCTGAAGCGTTCCGCCCACACCTGGCTGGCGTTGCCGTGATAGCAATAGACGATGACCGGCACCGAGCGCGGCACGCTCTGCAAGGCGGTGGAGAACGCCGCATCGGACAGCGGCTGGGCACCATCGACATGAGCGCGTGCATAGCTGGCGGCATCGCGGCTGTCAAAGATGGCCAGGCCCGGCAGATCGCCGGCGCGGTTGCGCTTGATCAGAGCGGCAGCCTGATCGGCAGCGATTCGCTGGAAAGAGGTGCTCATGCGGCCAGGGCCTCCGTGGCGATGCCGGCATAGGCCGGCGTGGTTTCGATGCGCGCGTCATCGATCGCGCGCCCTATCGTGAAGTGGTAGAGCGTGCGCACGCCGTCGTCCTCCAGACCCAGCAGCTCGTGCACCGCATCGTCGAAGAAGCAGCCGATGCCGGTGCCGCGCAGACCCAGTGCTTCCGCCTCGGTGTACAGCATCTGGCCCAGCAAACCGGCCTGGCGATGCAGTGCGCGGTAGGCCGAGGGTGCGCGTTCGATTTCGACCTGGAACTCGGCCAGCATGCCGAGCGAGAAGCAGGACATGGACGCGATGTCCTGATGGCAGTGCAGGCTCCGCGCGAGGCGGGCCAGTGCCGGTGCGCTCATGGTTGCCAGCAGGCGCAGGTCGCACTGCAGGCCCTCGACGCGCGGCAGAGCATGATGCATCGCGAGTGCCGGCCCCGCGCCTGCATCCAGCGGCCCCCGCGGCAGGAAGTACACGCCGGACTCGACGCCGGCCACGCGATGGATGAACAGCACCAGATCGATGCGACTGCTGTCGGGCAGCGCATCCCAGGGCGCCGCGCGACAGGGCTGCATACGCTGCATCATCCCGTCGAATTCCTCGCGCGCCATGACGTGGCGACCGTCGAAACGCTGCGCGCTGCGGCGCCCGAGCAGCACATGGCCGACCGAGCGGCCGCACGGCGCATCGACTTCCCTCGGCGGCACGGGCAGTTCGGCGGGAGGCAAGGCCTCGCGTGTCGCCTCGGCAATCTCGCCGATGACCGGCCAGCGATACATCGGATGCGGATCTATCGTGCTGGCCGTGCCGTACCAGCGCTGGACGGTGCGTACCGGCAAGGGCCCGGCGGGCTGTCCCGCGCCGACGCCGAGCAGAAGTTCCGCCTCTTCGATCTCGGTCGCCTGATCGCGTCGTGCCGGAAAGTCGGGCAGGCGATCCAGACCGAGCGCGGACGCAAGCAGGTCCGCCCGCACCGGCTGCGCGCTCAACGACCAGCCGAGCACCGCGGCGGCATTGCGCAGCGCTGCCACGGCATGACCGGTATCGAGCTGGCAGTAGCGGAAGGCGCGTTCGCCGTACTTCCAGGCCTCCCGCCACATGACGGAACTGAGCGCCACATGCAGCCCGGGGGCGCAACCCGGCTCGAACGATGCACGCAGTTCCAGCTCGTGGGTTTCCGGCAGGTAGTGCCACAGGCCGTCATCCAGGCCGGGCATGCCGACGGCAAACACCCAGCCCTCGACCGGATGCAGATTGCCGCTGGATGGATTGGCGCGTACCGCCCAGCGGTCGGGCCCGGTGGACTTCCAGGCGGTCAGGCCCAGAGCCAGATGCAGCAGGGTGCCCAATGCCCCCAGCGTGGCCGGCAGCGCCGGCAGCCCGGTGTCGAGCATGCGCCAGTCCAGCCTCAGCCGTGCGGCGACGTCGCTGTCATCGTCGGTCGCCAGCGGCAGGTGCACGCGCGGCGCGCCGACGTAGTGCCGGAACGGCGCGGGCTGGGCATCCCAGTCCAGCGTTTCCGGTCCGGCGGCATAGGTGGCGTAGCGGTGGGTGGTCCGGCGGTGATAGTCGCGCACGGTCTGCAGCGCGCTCTCGTGTTCAGTCATCGTCATCGTCGTCGTCGGCGCCATTCTTGCGCGGGACCTTGGCGGGGTCGCAGATGATGGGGCGATAGATTTCCACGCGGTCGCCCGGCCGCAGCGGTGCATCCTTCTTCACCGCCTTGCCGAATACGCCGATCTTCTGGGTGTCCAGATCGATCTCCGGACAGCGTTCGAGTATTCCTGACGCCGCTATCCCTTCCGCAACCGTACAGCCGTCGGGCACCTCGACCTGCAGCCACACCTTGTCGCTGACCCCGGCATAGGCAATATCCACCCTCATCGCACGCTCCCGCCCCTCAGTGCGCCGCAGCCGCTACGGCGACATCTGCGGTGCGCTTGTCGATCTGCTTCTGGAGCCAGCGCCGGCCGGCTATGAGCAGGCCCAGCACCAGAAATCCCCCGGGCGGCAGGATCATGTACAGGGCGCCGGTGTCGGCCGGCAGCACCTTTGTCTCGAGAAAGGCGAAGTGCTGGCCGAGCAGCAGATGCGCGTTCGCGAACAGCGTGCCGGCCCCGGTGATTTCGCGCACCGCACCCATGGCAACCAGCGCCACGGTGAAGCCCACGCCGGTCACCAGACCGTCCAATGCGGCGAGCGACACCGGGTGCCTGGACGCAAAGGCCTCGGCCCGTCCGAGCACGGCACAGTTCACGACGATGAGCGCGATGAAGATGCCGAGCACCTTGTACAGGTCGTGGAACCAGGCATTCATGCTGATATCGACCAGCGTGACCAGACCGGCGATGAGCACGATGAAAACCGGAATGCGCACCGCGTCGACCACCCATGCGCGCAGCGCGGAAATGAGCACGTTGGACAGCACCAGCACCGCGGTGGTGGCCAGTCCCATGCCCAGGCCATTGGTCGCGCTGCTGGTGACCGCCATGGTCGGGCACAGTCCCAGCATCTGGCCCAGCACGACATTGTTGTCCCACAGGCCGTCGCGCGTGATGTGCCTGAGTGAAGGTGAGTCGCTCATGAACGCTTCTCCTGTTGCCCGCCTGTCTGTCCGAGCAGCTCGTCGCGATGCGCGACAAAGAATTCCAGCCCCTGGCGCACGATACCCACCACGGCCCGCGGCGTGATGGTCGCGCCCGCGAACTGGTCGAAATCGCCGCCATCCTTCTTCACCGACCAGTGCGCCGGTGTCGGCTGCTGCAGCGACTTGCCATCGAAAGCGCGTATCCAGTCGTTGCGTGCCACTTCGATCCTGTCGCCCAGACCCGGCGTCTCGTTATGACGCGTGACACGCACGCCGACGATGCGGCCATCGGTGTCCACCGCCATCAGCAACACGATGCGGCCGCCATAGCCGTGACCGCTCATTTCGTACAGCACCGCGCGCAACACACCCTGCTTGCTCGCCCGGTGCACCACGAGCGGCTGCCCGTCGGGTCCTGCGAGCGTCAGCGTATCGGCGAGCAGATTGTTGTCGGCATATCCAGCGGGCAGTATCTGTTCGAGCTGCTGGCGGCTGTCGTCGGCCACCGCCTGCGCGATCCGGTCCGCGGTTCCCGCCTGGCCCAGCGCCAGTATCGCGGTGGTCGCCAGCATCACGACGCCCAGCGACAGCCCGGGATACCAGTGGGCCGATGTCAGTCTGTCCGCACTCATCGGATGAACTCCTGGCGACGGCGGGCCGGCAGCGAACGCCCGGTCAGACTGCGGCCGAAGATGCGCGGTCGGGCCCACAGATCGAGCAGGGGCGTGGTGGCGTTCATCAGCAGCACCGCAAAGCCGACGCCTTCGGGATAGCCTCCCCAGCTCCGGATGAGCCAGGTGAGCAGGCCGGCGCCGATGGCGAATATCCATTGCCCCGCCGGCGAACTGGGCGACGTCACATAGTCGGTGGCGATGAAGAAGGCGCCCAGCAAGGCCCCCCCGGACAGCAGATGCGCAAGCGGCGGCAGGAAATGATCGGGAGCGCTGGCATGCGCGATCGCTGCCGGTACGCACAGCCCGGCGATGAATCCCAGCGGAATGCGCAGGCCGATGATGCGCTTGGCCACCAGGAACAGCCCGCCCGCCACGACCAGCAGCGATGCCGTTTCCCCCAGGCTGCCGGCGCGCGATCCATCCAGTCCCTGGCCCGGTGTGAATGCGGACATCGCTTCGAGCAAGGGCACGCCACGGCCGAGATCCGTCTTCACATGTCCGAGCAGGGATGCGCTGGTATAGGCATCCGGAATGCCCCCGCCCAGCCCCACCTGCACGGCGAGCGACAGGTCGGTGCCCTGGGCCAGCATCTGCGGATTCACCCACTGCGTCATCAGTACCGGAAACGACACCAGCAGCACGGTGCGGCCCACCATGGCGGGATTGAACACATTGCATCCAAGGCCGCCGAACACCTGCTTGCCGATCACGATGGCGATGGCCGCACCGAGCACGCCCAGCCACCAGGGCGCCCACGGCGGCAGCGACAGCGCGAGCAGCCACCCGGTCAGGGCGGCGGAGCCGTCAAGCAGCACCGGCATGGCGCGCCGGCCGCCGATCTGCAGGCAGATGGCCTCGAACGTCACGCAGGACAGTATCGTCACCAGCCACAGGCAGAACGCCGGCCAGCCGAACTGCCAGAATCCGGCCACGGTCGCCGGCGCAAGCGCCAGCATGACCATCCCCATGATCTGGCGCGTGGTCCGCGTGGTGACCGCATGGGGCGAAGCATAGACAGGCGCATTCATGCCGCGGTCTCCTTTTTCGCCGCCGCCGCGCGCTCGGCCTTGCGCCGGGCTTGCGCCTCGGCCTTCTCCCGCGCTTCGCGCTCCAGCCGTCCGCTGCGCGCCTCGGTCAGTTCGCGCACGCGATCCAGGCGCTTGCCCTCGCGCTCGAGCGCGACCAGCTCGCCACGCGCGTGCATGAAGTACTGCACCAGCGGTATGCGCGAAGGACAGACGTAGCCGCAGGCGCCGCAGGTGAGACAGTCGCGCAGCCCGATGTCCTCCGCCTGTCCGAGTTCGCCGGCATGGATGCGGTTCGCCATTTCGAGCGGCAGCAGCCCGACCGGACAGGCGCTGACACAGCTTCCACAACGTATGCACGCGCTCGGTTCGCGTTCGCCCACTTCGGCATGGGTCAGCGCCAGCACGCCACTGGCGCCCTTGCCGATCGGAATGTCCAGATCGCCGACCGCCACGCCCATCATCGGTCCGCCGACCACCATGCGTGCCGGCTGCCGGCTCAGGCCGCCCGCGCGATCGATGAGCCACTGCAAGGGCGTACCGACACGCGCCCTCAGATTGCGCGGCGACGCGATGGCGCCGCCGGCAACCGTGACGACGCGTTCAATCAACGGCTCCCCGTAACGCAGCGCACGCCATACCGCCGCGGCCGTGCCGACGTTATGCACCACCACACCGACGTCGGCCGCCCGGCCGCCTGCGGGCGGCTCGACACCGAGCAGGGTGTAGATGAGCTGGCGCTCCGCACCCATGGGGTAGCGGCTGGGAATCTTCACCACCGACACTTCCGGGAAGGGGTGGGCAGCCACCTTCATCGCGTCGATGGCTTCCGGCTTGTTGTCCTCTATGCCCACGAGCACGCGCTTCGCACCGGTGGCCCGCATGATGAGCCGGGACCCTTCGATGATGTCGGCGGCGTTCTCGCGCATGACGCGATCGTCACAGGACAGATAGGGTTCGCACTCGCTGCCGTTCAGGATGACGGTATCGATCGCGCTGCGCTGGCCCAGCGCGAGCTTCACCGCCGCCGGAAACGCCGCCCCGCCCATGCCGACCACGCCCGCTTCGGCCACCCGGCGCGAAATCTCCGCCGGTTCCAGCCGGATCGGATAGGGGTCGCCGTGCAGTTCCACCCACCGGTCCTCGCCATCCGGCCGCAGCGAAATGGCCAGGCCGGGCAGACCGGAAGGATGCGGCATCGGCGCCTCGCCGATGGCGATCACCGTACCCGAGGTCGATGCATGCACCGCGGCGGAAATCGCGCCTGCCGGATCGGCAACCCTCTGGCCCTTGAGCACGTGTTCGCCCACCTTGACGACAGGACGGGCCGGCGCGCCGGCCTGTTGCGCCAGCGGCAGCACGATGAGCGGCGGCAGGCCGGCATCGACGATGCCCAGATCGGCGGCCGGAAACTTGTGCGCGTCCGGATGTATGCCCCAGCGGGTAAGCAGGTGGCGGATGGGCGGTATGACGAAATGAGCCATGATCAGGCTGCCAGTGCGGGTTTGGGCATGACCCAGGTGCTCGCGGTGGCCGGCAGCGACTGCAGCGAAATGGCGCCGGTGGGGCATTTCTCCACGCACTGGTTGCAGCCGGTGCACGCCTCGGCGAACACATAGTGAAGTTGCTTCATCGCGCCGATGATGGCGTCCGAGGGGCACTGCCGGTAGCACTTGGTGCAGCCTATGCACAGCGCATCCTCGACCACCGCCACCAGTGGGCCCTCATCCACGCCGTCGTCCTCGAGCGTCAGTCCGAGGTGGGTGGCGATGGCCAGCGCCACCACCTTGCCGCCCGGGGGACAGCAGGTCGGCGACGCGTCACCGGCGACAATGGCCTCGGCCGCGCCGGCGCAGCCTGGAAAGCCGCACTGGCCGCAATTGGCGGCCGGCAGCATGGCCTCGACTTCCTTCACCCGGCTGTCGCCCTCGACCGCGAAGCGCCGCGCCGCGGTACCGAGTATCCAGCCCAGCCCGGACCCGATCGCAGTCAGGCTGACCACCGCTGTAATCATCTGCTCCATCATCCGCTCCTCAGAACCGCTTCTTCGAACACGCCATTCCGCATCAATGCGCCGGCACCAGACCGGTGAAACCCATGAAGGCCAGTGCCAGCAGACTTGCCGTGATGAAAGCCAGGGGCGGCCCACGGAAGGCTTCCGGCACGCCGGCACGCTCCAGCCTCTCGCGCAATCCGGCAAACAGGGTCATCACCAGCGTGAATCCGACGCCCGATCCGAACCCGCCGAGCACGCTCATTCCCAGTCCGCTGCCGCTCTGCGCATTGAGCAGCGGCACCCCGAGCACGGCGCAATTGGTGGTGATCAAGGGAAGGTAGATGCCGAGCACGCGATGCAGATCGGGCATCGTCTTGTGCATCACCATCTCGACAAACTGCACAACCGCTGCAATCACGACGATGTAGGCCAGGATGCGCAGATAGGTCAGGTCGAACGGCAGCAGCAGCGCATGCTCGAGCGCCCATGCGGCAAGCGCCGACAGCGTCATGACGAAGGTCGTGGCCATGCCCATGCCGAGCGCGCTGTCGAGCTTGCGCGACACGCCCATGAACGGACACAGCCCGAGAAAGCGGACCAGCACCACGTTATTGACCAGGACCAGCCCGATCAGGGTCATCAGCACTTCTTGCATCGCAACCTCCTTCGAGGATGAGCAATGCATGCGCTGTGCCATGTCCCGCCGCCCCGGAATCGCACCGGCCCGGGCGCTGATGTCTACGCACGCATCCGCCCCCGTGCGCACGTGTACGCGCACGCGCGGGCGTTGGCCCGACGCGCGCTGTGCGCAGCGCTTAGTAGGCAACGCGACAAATTCGACAAGCGCTGTCGCACCAATCCGCACCACGCCCCGGCCGGATTCGCAAGTAGTTGATCCAGATCAATTTTCAAAACCGGCCCGCAAATTGCTGTGAGCTGTCCAGACCTTCCCTTTCGGAGATGCCGACATGAATCGCCCGATCTATCTGGACTACGCCGCCACCACTCCGGTCGACCCGCGCGTCGTGAGCAAGATGCTGCCCTGGCTGTTCGACAACTTCGGCAATCCGGCCAGCCGCTCCCACGCCTACGGCTGGGCCGCAGAAGAAGTGGTCGAGCTGGCGCGCGAACAGGTGGCCGCACTGGTCGGCGCAGATCCGCGCGAAATCGTCTGGACCTCCGGTGCGACCGAATCGAACAATCTGGCGATCAAGGGCACCATGCAGTTCCACGGCGGCCGCGGCAAGCATGTCGTCACCGTCAGGACCGAACACAAGTCGGTGCTGGACACGGTGCGCGAACTGGAGCGCAGCGGCTGCGAAGTGACGCTGCTGGACGTGAAGGAGAACGGCCTGCTCGACATCGATGCCTTCCGCGACGCGCTGCGCCCGGACACCGTCCTGGCTTCCGTCATGTTCGTGAACAACGAAACCGGCGTCATCCAGGACATCGGCGCGCTGGGCGCCATCTGTCGCGACAAGGGCGTGCTGTTCCATGTCGATGCCGCACAGGCCTCGGGCAAGGTGGCTTTCGACCTGGACAGCCTGCCGGTGGACCTGATGTCGCTGTCGGCACACAAGACCTACGGCCCGAAGGGCATCGGCGCGCTGTACGTCTGCCGCAAGCCGCGCGTGCGCATCGACGCCATCATCCATGGCGGCGGTCATGAGCGCGGCATGCGTTCCGGCACCCTGCCCACCCACCAGATCGTCGGCATGGGCGAGGCCTACTGGCTGGCGCGCGAGAACATGGGCGCCGAGAACGAACGCATCCGCATGCTGCGCGACCGCCTGCTCGACGGCCTGATGTCGCTCGACCAGGTATTCGTCAATGGCGATATGGAACGTCGCGTGCCGCACAACCTGAACCTCAGCTTCAACTTCGTCGAGGGCGAATCGCTGCTGATGGGCATGAAGGACATTGCCGTGTCATCCGGCTCGGCGTGCACCTCGGCCAGTCTGGAGCCGTCCTACGTGCTGCGCGCCATGGGCCGCAGCGACGAACTGGCGCACAGCTCCATCCGCTTCTCGATCGGCCGCTTCACGACCGCGCAGGAAATCGATGCGGTCATCGCGTCGGTGTCGTCCGCCGTGCGCAAGCTGCGCGAACTGTCGCCGCTGTGGGACATGCACAGCGCCGGCATCGACCTGTCCACCGTGCAGTGGGCGTCGCACTGAGCTGCAGACGCTCGCGAACGTCACGCCCGCGCCACCACACTTTGCTTCCCCGACCAACAGAAAGACTGGGAGAACCACCATGGCATACAGCGACAAGGTACTGGATCACTACGACAACCCCCGCAACGTCGGCTCCTATGGTGCCGAGGAAGACGGCGTCGGCACCGGCATGGTCGGTGCCCCGGCCTGTGGCGACGTGATGCGCCTGCAGATCAAGGTCGGCGCCGACGGCATCATCGAGGACGCCAAGTTCAAGACCTATGGTTGCGGCTCGGCCATCGCCTCCAGCTCGCTGGTCACCGAGTGGGTCAAGGGCAAGACGCTGGACGAAGCGCTCGCCATCAAGAACACCGAAATCGCCGAGGAACTGGCGCTGCCGCCGGTCAAGATCCACTGCTCCATCCTGGCCGAAGACGCCATCAAGGCCGCGGTGGCCGACTACCGCTCCAAGCAGGGTCTGGACACCCCGACCGAAACCGCCGAAGCCGCCTGAAAGGACACATCATGAGCATGCAAGTGGATGAATCGACCCTGGCGGCCGTGGCCGCGCCCGTGATGCCCGCCCCGCTGCGCTTCTGCGAAGCGGCGGCCGGCAAGGTGGCCGAACTGATCGCCGAAGAGGGCAACCCCGCGCTGAAGCTGCGCGTCTATGTGACCGGCGGTGGCTGCTCCGGCTTCCAGTACGGCTTCGCCTTCGAGGAGAAGGTGAACGAGGACGACACCCAGGTCATGACCAGCGGCGTCACGCTGCTGGTCGATCCGATGAGCCTGGGCTATCTGATGGGTGCCGAGATCGACTTCGAGGACGGACTGGAAGGTTCGCGCTTCGTCATCCGCAATCCGAATGCCACCTCGTCCTGTGGCTGCGGCAGCTCGTTCTCGATGTAAGGGGGCCCGCCATGACCATCACGCTGAGTGAAGCCGCTGCACGCCACGTGCAGAAAAGTCTGGGCAAGCGCGGTCAGGGCGTCGGCCTGCGGCTGGCGGTGAAGACCAGCGGCTGTTCCGGTCTCGCCTATTCGCTGGAATTCGCCGACGCCGCGCAACCCGAGGACATCCTGTTCGACAGCCACGGCGTGACCGTGCTGGTCGATCCGAAGAGCCTGCCCTTCCTCGATGGCACCGAGCTGGATTTCGTGCGCGAGGGCCTGAACGAAGGCTTCAAGTTCAACAATCCCAACGTCAAGTCCGCCTGCGGTTGCGGCGAGAGCTTCGGCGTCTGATCCACCCGCTGCATCGACGGAAGAGCCCGCGCCCATGGCCCTGCTGCAGATCGCCGAACCCGGCATGAGTGCCGCGCCCCACCAGCACAGGCTGGCGGTCGGCATAGACCTCGGAACGACCAATTCCCTCGTGGCCACGATAGCCAGTGGCCAGAGCCGCGTATTGCCGGACGACCAGGGCCGCATGCTGCTGCCCTCGGTGGTGCGCTACACCGGCGGGGAGGTGGTCGTGGGCCACGAGGCGCAGGCGGCGCAGACCGAGGATCCGCGCAACACCATCGTGTCGGTGAAGCGCTTCATGGGGCGTCGACTGTCCGACATCGACACGACACAGACGCCTTACGTACTGCTGGACACGCCGGGCATGGTGAGTGTGGACACCTGTGTCGGCGTGCGCTCGCCGGTCGAGGTATCGGCCGACATCCTGCGCACGCTGCGCTCGCGCGCCGAAGCGTCCCTCGGTGGCGAACTGGTCGGTGCCGTCATCACGGTGCCGGCCTACTTCGACGATGCGCAGCGCCAGGCCACCAAGGATGCAGCAAAGCTCGCGGGGCTCAACGTGCTCCGCCTGCTCAACGAACCGACCGCCGCGGCCATCGCCTACGGGCTGGACCGCGCGGCCCACGGCACTTTCGCGATCTATGACCTGGGTGGCGGCACCTTCGACATTTCCATCCTCAAGCTCTCGCGAGGAATGTTCGAAGTGCTGGCCACGGCGGGCGATGCCGCACTGGGCGGCGACGATTTCGATCACCGTATCGCCGACTGGCTGCGGCAGCACTGGGCACTCGCAGCGTCTTCCCCCGGCGAGACGCGCATGATGCTGGCGCGGGCGCGTAGCGCCAAGGAAGCGCTGTCGAGTGCACCCACGACGACCATCACGATGACGCTGGACGACGGCCGCTCACTGACGGCTGAACTGACACGCGAGTTCTTCGAACAACTGACCGCCGACCTGGTTTCACGCAGCATGGCGCCGGTACGGCGCGCACTGCGCGACGCGGGCGTGGCCGCCGACGAGATCGACGGCGTCGTGATGGTGGGCGGTTCGACCCGCATGCCGCACGTGCGGGCCGCCGTCGGCCGGCTATTCGGACAGGAGCCGCTGACCGATCTCGACCCGGATCAGGTGGTGGCACTCGGCGCCGCGATACAGGCCGACGTACTGGCCGGCAACAAGCCGGCCGGCAGCGAAGGCTGGCTGCTGCTGGATGTCTGTCCGCTGTCGCTCGGGCTGGAGACCATGGGCGGCCTCGTGGAAAAGGTGATTCCGCGCAACAGCACCATCCCCACCGCCCGCGCCCAGGAATTCACCACCTACAAGGACGGCCAGTCGGCGATGGCCATCCACGTGGTACAGGGCGAGCGCGAACTGGTGAGCGAATGCCGCTCTCTGGCGCGCTTCGAACTGCGCGGCATCCCGCCCATGGTGGCCGGCGCCGCACGCATCCGCGTCACCTTCCAGATCGATGCCGACGGCCTGCTGTCGGTCAGCGCACGCGAACAGATCAGCGGCGTGGAAGCCCATATCGAGGTCAAGCCGTCGTACGGGCTGACCGATACGCAGATCGCCGACATGCTGACCGACGCCTATGGCAAGGCCGACAGCGACATGGCGGTGCGCATGCTGCGCGAGGCCCAGGTCGATGCACGACGCCTGGTCGACGCGACGACCGCCGCGCTGGAAGAGGACGGACACGCCCTGCTCACGCAGGAGGAATTCAGCGGCGTGCAGGCGGCCGTGCATGCACTGGCGGAAGCGCTGCAGACCGAACAGGATGTGCAGAAGATCAAGCTGCTCACCGAAGCGCTCAACGCCGCCACCGCCAACTTCGCCGCGTTGCGCATGGACGCGGGCATCAAGCGCGCGCTGGCCGGTACCCGCCTGACGGAGCTGCAGCCATGAGCCTGCTCACGGTTCTGCCGCATCCCCAGCTCTGTCCGGAAGGCGCCCGCTTCGACGTGAAGCCGGGCACGTCCATCTGCGACGCACTGCTCGGCCAGCACATCGAGATCGAACACGCATGCGAGAAGGTGGCAGCGTGTTCGACCTGCCACGTCTATGTACGCGCCGGCATGTCCTCGCTGAACGAAGCGAACGACGAAGAAGAGGACCAGCTCGACGACGCCTGGGGCGTGCAGCCCAGCTCCCGCCTCGCCTGCTGTGCGCGCATCGGCGATGCCGACGTCACGATAGAACTGCCCCTGCACACCCGCAACCTCGCGCGGGAATAGCGCCAACCACGGCGCCAACCACGGAGCCCGCGTGCCCCATCGCGGCCAGAGGCCGCTCCCACGACAGCTCGCCCGAACCCCCATCGGAGCCGGTGTTTAGTGGGAGCGGGCTTGCCCGCGATGCAGCTTCGAACGAAGCCCGCGGCCCGCATGCGCCGCGTCGCGACCTTCGGGTCGTTCTTACAACAGCCCGCCCTGACCGCGAACGGAGCCGAGGTTCTGTAGGAGCGAGCCCCGCTCGCGACCGCGGCCCCGAACGAAGCCCGCGGCCTGCATGCGCAACGTCGCGACCTGGGGGTCGCTCCTACAACAGCGCGCCCTGACCGCGAACGGAGCCGAGGTTCTGTAGGAGCGAGCCCCGCTCGCGACAACACCCTCGAACGAAGCCACCGGCCCGCATGCGCCGCGTCGCGACCTTGGGGGCGCGCCTACAACCGTGCGCGCTGAGCGCGCACCGGGCGGGATGTGCGTGGGTGCTTCGATCACCTGTTGCAAACAAAACATTCGCGACAGCCGTCCGGGATCAGAACGGACAGCGGGTGTCGCCCCGACCGGCACGCGGTTGCAAAGCTGATCCACATCAAACACTTGCGCACTTTCCTGCGCGTGGCACAGCGCTTGCTGAACCACAGGCAAGGGAGGTCTGAACAGATGACTGGCGCATTCATCATCAACGACACCACATTGCGCGACGGCGAACAGACGGCCGGCGTGGCATTCACCGCCGACGAGAAGTTCGCGATCGCCCGGGCGCTCGACGCCGCCGGTGTGCCGGAGATGGAAATCGGCATTCCGGTCATGGGCGGCGCGGAGATCGAGGTGATCCAGGACATCGCCCGCCTCGGCCTGAATGCACGCCTGATGGTGTGGGCGCGCATGACGGCCAGCGATCTGCGCGCGGCGCTGGCCTGTCCGGTGGACATCGTGCACATGTCGCTGCCGGTGTCCGACCTGCAGATCGACAGCAAGCTGCGTCGCAGCCGCGACTGGGTGCTGGCGCAGATCCGCCCGCATGTCGAGCAGGCGCTGGACGCCGGCGTCGATGTGAGCATCGGCATGGAGGATGCGTCACGCGCCGACATCGATTTCGTGTGCCGGATCGCCGAGGAAGCGCAGGAAGCGGGGGCGCGCCGCGTGCGCTTCGCCGACACGCTGGGCATCCTTGACCCGTTCGGCACCTGGGCGCTGCTGTCGCAACTGCGTCGCGCGGTCGACATCGAGATCGAAATGCATGCGCACAACGACCTCGGGCTGGCCACCGCCAACACACTGGCGGCTTTCCGGGCCGGCGCGACGCACGCCAACACCACGGTGAACGGACTGGGCGAACGCGCCGGCAATGCGCCGCTGGAAGAGGTGGTGATGGCACTTCGCCACATCCACGGTCATGACACCGGCGTGGCACCCGCCGCCCTGCCCTCCATCTCGGCGCTGGTCGAGCGGGCGTCCGGGCGGCCGATCGCCGCCAACAAGAGCATCGTGGGTGCCGCCGTGTTCACGCATGAATCCGGCATTCATGTCGATGGCCTGATCAAGGATCCGCGCAATTACGAGGGTTTCGATCCGGCGGAACTGGGCCGTTCGCACCGCCTCGTGCTGGGCAAGCACTCCGGTTCGCAGGCAGTGCGCGCCGCCTGTGCGCTGATCGGGCTGCATCCCTCGGATGCCGAGGTGGCAGTAATGATTGAGCGCATACGCGCTTACGCGACGGAAACCAAGAGCGGGCCGGACGCGACGCAGTTGAGGGATTTCTATCTCGAAGCCAGCGAAAGCGAGGCGGTATCGTGAGTGCGGAGCAAGTGACGGTGGATGGAATCGAGGTGGCGCCGCGCGCGCCGGGCCTGCTGGCCATGCTGCGGGAAGACGTGGCCTGTGTGTTCGAGCGCGATCCGGCGGCGCGCAACCGGCTGGAACTGCTCACCATCTATCCGGGCATACAGGCGCTGGTGATGCACCGCTTCGCGCACGTGCTGTGGCGGCGCGGCCTGCGTTACCTGCCGCGGCTCATTTCCTTCGTGAGCCGCCTGTTCACCAATATCGACATCCACCCGGGTGCGCGCATCGGC
The DNA here is from genome assembly GCF_000372885.1 of Methyloversatilis thermotolerans. GTDB lineage: Bacteria > Pseudomonadota > Gammaproteobacteria > Burkholderiales > Rhodocyclaceae > Methyloversatilis > Methyloversatilis thermotolerans. The sequence goes on along the minus strand of NZ_KB889967.1, from coordinate 3,529,153 downwards.
CGCCGCTTCTTCATCGATCACGGCGCCTGTGTCGTGATCGGCGAAACCGCGGAGATCGGCAATGACGTGACGCTCTACCACGGCGTGACCCTGGGCGGCACGACCTGGTCGGCAGGCAAGCGACACCCCACGCTCGGTGACGGCGTGGTGGTCGGTGCGGGCGCAAAGATCCTGGGCCCCATCACGGTCGGCGACCGTGCCCGCGTGGCGGCCAATTCCGTGGTGATCGAGGACGTCACGCCGGGCATGACCGTGGTCGGCATTCCCGGGCGCATGGTGCTGCCCAAGAGCCAGCGCCGCATCGCCGGTGGCATCGATCTGGACCATCACCAGATGCCCGATCCGGTCGGCAAGGCCATCGCCTGTCTGCTCGAACGCATCGCCGACCTGGAACACGACGTGGCGCGTCTTGCCGGCGCCCAGAGCACCGTGCAGGGCGCCTGCCGCGACTGTGACGACACCTGTTCCCAACCCGCTTTCGACGGCAGCGTGCATGCCGCCGCTCAACAAGGAGTGATACGACATGGATGACCTGACCAAACGCCTGGCCCAGCTTTCGTCGGCCGAGGACTTCCTGCAGTTCTTCGCGCTGCCGTATGACCAGGCGGTGGTGAATGTGAACCGCCTGCACATCCTCAAGCGCTTCTACCAGTACCTGCGCAACGAGAAGGGACTGGCCGAGGGCGACGAAGGTACGGTCTATGCGCGTTACCGCGGCCTGTTGTCGCGCGCCTACGAGGATTTCGTGACCTCCACGCCGGCGCAGGAGAAGGTGTTCAAGGTATTCCAGGAACAGGATGGCCAGCAGCGCGTATCGCTCGACAGCCTGCGCGCCACCCTTCCCTCGGTGGCGTGAAGGAGATGCGCCATGCACGACAGCGATCAATTCCTGGCCAGCGTCGGCGCACTTGAAAGCGAAGCCGCGCGGCACTACGAGAAAGCCGCCCGGCAAGCCCTGGCGGCCGGCGATGCGGAACTGGAAGCCTTCTTCCTGAATCTGGCCGAGCTGGCCCGCATGGAGGCGCACGATGCGCTGCATGGCAAGCCTCTGCCGGCAGCGGTGGCATTGCCGCGCATCCGGCCGATAGAGATAGAGAAGCCGCGCACCGCGGTGAAGGTGATCAGCGACGAAGTGCTCGACCTGCACCTGGCACTCGAGCGCGCACTGGACCTGAAGCGTCGCAGCCACAGCTACTACGCAACCATGGCCGTACTCGCCCCCGACCCCGGCCTGCGCAAGATGGCGCGTGCGTTCGAGCACGACGACGCGGCGCATCTGGCCGAGATCGAAAAGTGGATCGCCCGCCTTACCGCCTGAAACCGGAGAATCAAATGGCCAAGCCCAAGAAGCATGTATTCGTCTGTTCACAGCAGCGCTCGCCCGGACATCCGCGCGGCTCCTGTGCCCACAAGGGGGGTGCGGAGGTGCTGCAGACCTTCTGGGCGGAACTGCAGAAGCGCAACTGCTACGAACAGGTGGCGGTCACCTACTCCGGCTGTCTCGGCCCCTGTGATCTCGGCATCAATGTGGTCGTGTATCCGGATGCGGTGATGTACTCCGCCGTGACCAAGGACGACGTCGCCGAAATCTTCGACCAGCACCTGCTCGGCGGCACGCCGGTCGAACGCCTGCTCACCCCGGAGCCGGTCTGGTGAATCTGTTCACGGGAGAAGCGTCGGACGAGTACTTCGGCGGCGAAGTGCCGCAGACCGTCCGGCGCCTGTTCGACGAAGCGGCGGGCGCACCGCCCCAGCGCATCGAAGCCCTGCTGTGGACGGCGCACGCGAGCGCGCCGGAATGCCTGCCGGTGTACTACCTGCTGTACAAGTTCCACGCCGGCCGCCGCCAGTTCGATCTGGCCGAGCGCGCGGCCAGCAAGGGCATCGCGGTGGCCGCGCGCCAGGCCGGGCTGGCCGCCGACTGGCGCGAGGTACAGCCCGGTGCGGCCGACTTCGCGGTGAATGGCCCGGCGCGCTTCTGGCTGTTCAGCCTGAAGGCGCTCGCCTTCATCTGCCTGCGTTCCGGCCGCAGCGACGAGGCGCGGGCCCTGGTCGCCCATATCGGCAGGCTGGACCCGACACACGGCCTGGGCGACGAGGTGATCGCCTCGCTGCTGGCCGGCAGCGGCGGTTCGTCGGCCCGCTGATCCGCCCGTCCGGCGCTGCATGACAGATGAACCGTCATGCGCGCGGCGAGCCGAACCATCAGCGGTCGAATACCAGGCAACGATTGTTGGCAGGCATTTCGATGTCGTGCGACAGCGCGAAGCCCTGCCGGCGCGCCAGCGACTCCACCGCCTCGAAGTCGCGTATGCCCTGGAGCGGATCGCGTGCCTTCAGCCAGCGGTCGAAGTCGGCGTTGCTGTCGCTGGTGAAACCGCCGCGGTAATTGAACGGGCCGTAGACGAGCAGCGTGGCCGACGGGCCGAGCACACCTGCGGCCCCGGCGAACAGTTGTTCCACCTGCTGCCAGGCCATGATGTGCAGGGTGTTCGCGGTGAACAGGGCATCGAAGCGCACATCCGGCCATTCGCCCGCGACATCGAGCGCGAGCGGTGGCGGCAGGTTGTCCAGCGCCGCTTCATCCAGCCACAGGCGCATGCCCGGAAGCATGTCGGCGCGATCGCTGCACTGCCAGACCAGGTGAGGCAGGGCCCGCGCGAAATGCACCGCGTGCTGACCGGTGCCGCTGCCGATCTCGAGCACCCGGCTGCGATGCATGAAGGCGGTGCGCAGCACCTGCAGGATGACGTCGCGGTTGCGATCGCAGGACGGGGCATAAGGCTTTTCCGGCATGCCGGACTGTTGCGCGGCGGTATCGTCCGGCATCGTCATTCTTCTCGTCTCACCTTTGCATGCATCAAGGCATCACGCGGTTGCGGCGACAGATTGGGGTGCAGGATGTAGCGGCCCAGCCGCGCCTCCAGCTTCATGCCCGCCTGCTGCAGCAGCCGGGAAGAGCGGTCGTTCTCGGCGTCGCACACCGCCTCGACGCGATAGACCGACGGGTGCGTGAATGCGACAGCGACCAGGGTGGCCACGGCATCGGTCGCCAGACCGCGCCCCCAGAACCGTCTCGCCAGCGCAAATCCGATCTGTCGTGTCGGTCCCTGGCCGATCACCTGGAACATGCCGCACACGCGGCGTTCCGGCAGGTCGAGCACCCAGGTCCGCGCCACGTCGCGCTGCCAGCGCGCCAGTTCGTAACTCACCAGATTGCGCGTCTGGTCCAGTGTCTCATGCGTCCGCCAGCCGAGATAGCGCGTGACCTCGCGGTCACCGGTGATGCCTTCGAACAGCGCTTGCGCATCGCCCGGCTGCAGCCGGCGCAACAGGCCGCACGCGGTGTGCAGTTCATCGGGCCAGGCGCCTGCGGCGGGGGCATTCATGGCGCACCCTCCCCGGCCGCGCTCACCGTCACCTTCACGTCCGCCCGCGGCGCCATGTAGGGCCATGAGGTCACCAGCATGTCCGCGCCGGCGCGCGCGTAGTCCAGCGCGGTGGCCGGTGTCACGCCGCCCGCCACCGCGAGCGCCGGAGCCGGCCGCCGGCCGTCCTGGTCGAGCCGCTGCCTGAGCGCCGCGAGCTGTTCGGGCGCGAAGCGTTCCAGTTGCAGCACCTCGGCCCCTCCGGCGGCAGCCAGCATGGCCTGGTCGATGTCGGTCACCTCGACCACGCGCTTCCTTTCCGGCTGGCTGCGTCCCATGCCGGTCAGAGCCTCGGGCCACAGGCCGGGGGCGAGCAACGCCCGATGTTCGGGAAACACCAGCAGCGTCTCCGACAGTCCGCAGCGATGCATCACGCCGCCGCCCGCCTGCACCGCGCGCACCGCCAGCGCGCGCGTGCCCGGGATGTTCTTGCGCGTGCAGGCGACCGGAACGTGATGCCCGGCTTCGGCCAGCATGCGCACCAGCAGGGCGGTCGCGGTGGCGATGCCCGACGCGACTTCAACCAGGGTCTGCGCCACCTTCCACGCGAGCAGAAGGGCGGGCGCATCGCCCTGCGCATGCAGCAGCGCCTGTCCGGGCAGCACGCGCTCGCCGCTCACCGCCGCGAGCGATGCCTGTCCGCCGCACAGTTCGACCAGCCGGACGGCTTCCTCGACACAGGCCACGGTACAGCTTTCCCGCGCGAAGAAGTCCATCCTGGCCGAACGGCCGCGCAGCGGCAGGCTGTCGGTGGTCAGATCACCATAAGGCGCATCCTCGTGCAGCCAGCTCCACAACAGGGTATCGGGCAGGCAACGCGAGGACGCGTACGGCCGTGCCGCCGACGTATCGAAAACCGGATCAGAAGACATATGCATGGCCGCCCGTCGTTTGTTCCGGCATGCCGGATGGCACGGCGCACTCCAGTACGATCGGCCATGTCGTCGGCGGAGCTCCGGTCATCCCGGCCCGCGAATCCATCCATCCGCGTGAAGGCCCGGTCGCCTGTCCACTTTGTCGGACATGCCACGCCAGGTGTCGCAGATGCGACATGACTCCGGTGCCGGCGGACATTCAGAGCCGCGGCACGTCCCGGGCGCTCACGCGCTCGTAGCCGCCATCCTGGATGCGGTGGCCGCAGATGCCCTCGCCCTGCGTCCTGACCAGGCGGCGCAGCCAGCTTCCGTCGCGGCATCGCCAGGCTTCCAGCGACTCGCCTCCGGCCTGGCGCTGGAACGGCAGATCGTCCTCGTCGAAGCATTCTTCCCACAGCATGAAGCTGTGGCGGTACCAGCACAAGGCGCCATCGGCACCGTAGCCGCGCCACTTGCTCGCCGGCACGCCGTCGTCGTGAAAGCTCTCGCTCCACAGCACCGGCACGACGTCCGCGCACAATTCTTCCGGCAGCCTCGCGCGCCAGTCGGTTTCATTGCTGATCATCTGTACACCCGCTCCTTGCGAACACTGCGTGCAGAGTTGCCGGAGCAGCCCCGCATATCGTTATGTCAGTCCGTGCATACCGGATGCCCAGCAGTTAGCGTGCCAACGAGAGCAGGACGACCGCGGCCTGCGCGTCGCGCTGGACGGCCAGGCGGCCCATCGGCCCCATTCTTGCTCGGAGCCGGAATATCGATACATCGCGCACCCCTGGAGGCCCGGGCCATGCCCATCTTCGAATTCCGTTGTCGCAACTGCGACAAACCCTTCGAGAAACTCGTACGCGGCAGCAGCACCGAGGTGCTCTGTCCGGCCTGTGGCAGCAATGCCGTCGACAAGCTGGTGTCCGCCCCGATGGCGCCCGGGCGCAGCAAGGCCCTCATCGCCGCGGCGCGCAGCCAGGCGAAGAAGGAAGGCCATTTCAGCAACTACTCGGCAGCCGAGCGCGCGCGCATCAAATAGCCCCGCCGGATGACCTGTGCGTGCGCGGGGGGATGCCCGCGCACGCGACGGACGCGACAGGGCGCACCGCCCGCGCGCCCCACATGCGCGTCCATGGCGGACGCGCACGACGCCCCTCGGCTACGCGTCAATGCGGCGGAAGACCCGCTGCACACCCGGAAGAGCGCCGCCGGTGAGAGGCCGATCCAGCACGCCCTCGCCCGGGAGCCTTCCCCACTTCTCGGCTCTGGCGTGACGGCCTGCAAGGCGGGCGAGGCTTTCCGGCACGCGACGGCCACTTCGCCGCGATTGCGGCGGCGCGCGGATTCGCCATCGCATCGCGCCACACCTCGCCCCATCACGCGGCCATCGCCCCGGTCATCACGCCCTGGAAGAGCGCGCAATTCGCCTGCCCAGCGCTGACGCGCTTCGGCGCTCCAGCGGCGCACGCGACCAAAAGGCCGATTGCAGAATGTCGTGACGTCCCCGAAAATTCCCGGTCCCCGAAAGTTGTCCTGCCCGGACGGCGACCGGATCGGCAGCGGCCACCACACAAGACGAAAAATGAGCATTCCGCACAACGACTGCACGCCAGCGTCCTCGCCCGGAGCGGGCGCCCCACGCCCATGAACGCCGTAGAAATCGAACAGGCGATCACCGACCTCGCGGAACAGCCCTTTGATCCTGCGGAGTTTCCCTACGCCTTTCTCGAAGCCTTCGGCAACAAGGAAACCACGCTCAAGCGACTGCGCGCGGGTACATCCAACAAGTCCGACCTGGGCGGGGTGCTGCAGACCAACAATATCCACATCCTGACCTGTGCCGCGGGTCAGGTCACGCAAGCGCTGGCGGCACTCAAGGCCAGCCCGGCCACCGTCAAGGCCAAGGCCCGCTTCATCCTCGCCACCGATGGCGTCGATCTCGAGGCGGAAGACCTCACGAGCGGCGATACGGTCGTCTGCATGTTCAAGGACTTCCCGGACCACTTCGGCTTCTTCCTGCGGCTGGCCGGCATCAGCACGATCCGGCAGATCCGCGAAGACGCGTTCGACATTCGCGCCACCAGTCGCCTGAACCGGCTCTATCTTGAACTGCTGAAGGACAACCCCGTCTGGGGTCAGGCAGACCGTCGCCACGACATGAACCATTTCATGGCGCGGCTCATCTTCTGTTTCTTCGCCGAGGACACCCATATCTTCGTCGGCAAGGGCTTCACGGAAACCGTGGCGCAGATGAGTGCCACAGACTCATCCAATACGCACGAAGTCATCAGCACGCTGTTCCGCACCATGAACACGCGGGCCGATGACCGGGCCGCCGCCGGCATCCCCCGCTGGGCGGCGCACTTTCCCTATGTCAACGGGCAGCTGTTCTCCGGCAACGACGACGTGCCCCGCTTCAGCAAGATCGCGCGTTCGTACCTCTTGCACGTCGGCGGACTGGACTGGACCAGGATCAACCCCGACATCTTCGGCTCGATGATCCAGGCCGTGGCCGAGGATGAAGAGCGCGGAGAACTGGGCATGCATTACACCAGCGTGCCCAACATCCTCAAGGTGCTCAACCCGCTGTTCCTCGACGACCTGCGCGCCAAGCTGGAACAGGCGGGCGACAATCCGCGCACGCTGCTGAACCTGCGCAAGCGCATGGCCCGGATCCGGGTATTCGACCCGGCCTGCGGCTCCGGCAACTTCCTGGTCATCGCCTACAAACAGATGCGGGAGATCGAAGCCGACATCAACCGGCGGCGCGGCGAGCCGGATCGTGCATCCGACATTCCGCTCACCAACTTCCGCGGCATCGAACTGCGCGACTTTCCGGCGGAAATCGCGCGCCTGGCGCTGGTGATCGCCGAATACCAGTGCGATGTGCTGTACCGCGGGCAGAAGCTGGCACTGGCCGATTTTTTGCCGCTGAGCAACGAGAACTGGATCGTCAGCGGCAATTCCCTTCGCCTTGACTGGCTGAAGCTTTGCCCACCGACAGGAACAGGTGTCAAAGTTCAATCAGATGACCTGTTCGGTACACCTCTAAAACAAGCAGAGATTGACTTCGCGAACGAAGGCGGTGAGACATACATTTGTGGAAATCCGCAATTTAAGGGTGCACGAAAGCAGTCAAGATCGCAGAAGCAAGACATGGCTCTCGTTTTCGGACAGGGTAATGAATTCAAAGATTGCGACTATGTCACGGCATGGTATCTGAAGGCTGCAGAGTACGTTAAAAGCACGGACGCCGTCTTTGCCTTTGTGTCCACGAGTTCGGTTTGTGAGGGGGAACAAGTAGCACACCTTTGGTCACGGTTATATGGTGACGGTCTTCACATTCAGTTTGCGCACCAAGGGTTCAAGTGGAGAAACAATGCTGCGAATAATGCCGTTGTCCAATGCGTGATCATTGGCGTGGGGGCCGCGAAACCCACACGATGCGCCTTGTATCAGGGCGAAACCAAACGGGAAGTTGATTCGATTTCGCCGTATTTGATTTCGGGGGCCGAACAATACGTTTGCGCGGAAGACTTGCCGCTTTCCCAAGACTTGAATCCGATGGTCATGGGCAGCATGGCCCGTGACGACGGTAACCTTATTCTTTCCGTCGATGAAGCGGCGAGACTGATCGAGCGCCGACCTGCTGCTGGGCAGATGCTCCGTGGCCTGCTAGGTTCTCAAGAACTGATTCACGTGCGCAATCGAAAATGTCTGTGGATCGAGGATGATCATCTGAAGCTAGCAACCGAGATCCCCGAGATACTTCAACGAATTGAAGCGGTCAGAGCATTTCGCAGCTCTTCGCCAGCCAAGACCACCAGGGGATATGCCACTATCCCCCACAAGTTTGCGCAGAGGGCGCACAAGGAATCTCTTGCTGTGATTGTTGCGGCAACCTCGTCCGAGGAACGCGAGTACATCCCGGCAGATCTGCTAGGCCCAGCCAACATCATTACTAATGCGGCATACGCAATCTATGGTGCCTCTGTTTGGGAGCTGGCCATTGTGGCGTCGAGGCTGCACATGGTGTGGATCGCCACAGTATGTGGCAAGTTAGAAACGCGACTTCGTTACTCTTCGACCCTTGGCTGGCACTCCTTCCCGCTTCCAATTCTTACCGAGAAGAACAAGTCCGACCTCACGCGCTGCGCGGAAGACATTCTGCTGGCGCGGGAACACCACTTCCCGGCGACCATTGCCGACCTCTACGATCCCGACAACATGCCGGCCGACTTGCGCGCGGCGCATGAGCGCAACGACGAAGTGCTGGAGCGCATCTACATCGGCCGGCGCTTCAGGAACGACACCGAGCGGCTGGAGAAGCTGTTCGATCTCTACACCAGGATGACGGCTGTCTCCACCCCGGTGAAGACCAAGAAGCGAAAGGCCGGCGCCAGCACATGAGCGACCGGCTCGAACACGTGGAATGACGCCCGATGAACAGATTCGAATGCGACAAGGACAAGGCGCGCGCAAACCATGTAAAACATGGCGTCCGCTTCACCGATGCCGGCAAGGCCATCAAATCGGCGCCTACCCTGACCGGGCGGTCGCCGCAGTCGGACGATCTGGGGGAGGAGCGCAATCTGTCGATCACGACGCTGGCCGATGGCCGGGCCGTCGTCGTGGTGTGGACGCCGCGCAACGGGAATGTGCGGATCATCAGTGTCCGGCACGCGCGCAAGAACGAAAGGGAGGCCTTGAATGCCTATCTCCAGAACCTCCAGTGACATGGGCGGTCTTGCCGACGAGGACATCGACGTGTCTGACATTCCTGAACTGACACCCGGCTTTTTTGCCGGCGCCATACTCAACCGCCCCGGCGCAAGCCTGATCGACACGGTGCGGGCCGCGCGGCGGACCATACCGACGGTTTCGGTCAGCTATGCGCGCAGCGGTGCCTCGACCAGGGCCAATGCGCTGGGCATGCGTCCGATGCAGGAACGCGCTTACGAGAAGCGCGGCGAGCAGTATCTGTTGATCAAGTCGCCACCGGCTTCGGGCAAAAGCCGGGCGCTGATGTTCGTGGCGCTGGACAAACTGGCGAACCAGGGCTTGAAGCAGGCCATCATCGTGGTGCCGGAACGGTCCATCGGCGCCAGCTTCAACGACGAAGCGCTGTCGCAATACGGCTTCTGGGCCGATTGGCATGTCGAACCGAAATGGAACCTGTGCAATGCGCCAGGCACCGACAACGGCGGCAAGGTCCAGTCTCTGGGCGCCTTCCTTCAGAGCGCGGACCCGGTGCTGGTGTGCACCCATGCCACCTTCCGCTTTGCGGTGGGCGCTTTCGGCGTGGAGGCCTTCGACGACCGCCTGATCGCGGTGGACGAGTTCCACCATGTATCGAGCAATCCCGACAACAAGCTGGGCGCGCACCTGGGGCAGTTCATCGCGCGCGGGCGCACGCACATCGTCGCCATGACCGGCTCGTACTTCCGCGGCGACGCCGAGGCGGTGCTGGCGCCGGGCGACGAAGCGAAATTCGACACCGTCACCTACACCTACTACGAACAGCTCAACGGCTATGAATACCTGAAGCGGCTCGACATCGGCTACTTCTTCTACGGCGGCTCGTATGTCGACGACATCCTGAAGGTGCTGGACCCCGCGGAGAAAACCATCATCCACATCCCCAGTGTCAATTCGCGCGAAAGCACGAAGGACAAGATCAAGGAGGTGGAACACATCCTGCATGAACTGGGTGAATGGCAGGGGACCGATCCAGCGACCGGCTTCCAGCGGGTCAGGATGGCGGACGGTCGCGTGCTGCGCATTGCCGATCTGGTGGACGACGATGCGGGCAAGCGCGACCGCGTTTCCGCCGCGCTGAAAGACCCGACGCAGAAGAACAACCGCGACCATGTGGACATCATCATCGCCCTGGGCATGGCGAAAGAGGGTTTCGACTGGATCTGGTGCGAACACGCGCTGACCGTGGGCTACCGCGCGAGCCTGACCGAAATCGTGCAGATCATCGGGCGTGCGACCCGGGATGCGCCGGGCAAGACCCGTGCGCGGTTCACCAATCTCATCGCAGAGCCGGACGCCAGCGAACAGGCGGTGACCGAAGCGATCAACGATACCCTGAAGGCGATTGCCGCGAGCTTGCTGATGGAGCAGGTGCTGGCACCGCGCTTCGAGTTCAGGCCCAAGCATGCCGACAGCGGCCCCGCGTCCGGTTTCGACTACGGCGAGAACGGCTACGACGCCGACAAGTGCAATGTCGGGTTCAACGGGCAGACCGGCCAGTTCCAGATCGAGATCAAGGGGCTGGCCGAGCCCAGGAGCAAGGAGGCCGCGCGCATCTGCCAGGAGGACTTGAACGAGGTCATCGCGGCTTTCGTGCAGGACAAGACCACCATCGAGCGCGGCCTGTTCGACGAGGAACTGGTGCCCGAGGAACTCACCCAGGTCCGCATGGGCAAGATCATCAAGGACAAGTATCCGGAACTGGATGCGGAAGATCAGGAAGCGGTACGCCAGCACGCCGTCGCCGCGCTGAACCTGACGCAGCAAGCCAAGCAACTGGCGGCCGGCTTCAATGAGACGAATGTGGACGATATATCGCCCAACACCGCCCTGGTCGATGGTGTGCGCCGCTTTGCCATGGATGTGCGGGAACTGGATATCGACCTGATAGACCGCATCAACCCGTTTGGTGAAGCCTATGCCATTCTGGCCAGGGCGATGAGCGAAGAGAGCCTGAAACAGGTGGCCGCGGCCATATCGGCCAAGCGCACCACGATCACGCCCGAAGACGCTGTCGTCATCGCCAGACGCGCACTTGAGTTCAAGAAAGAACGAGGCCGTGTTCCGTCCATCACCGCATCCGATGCCTGGGAAAAGCATCTGGCCGAGGGCGCAGCGGCGTTCATGCGCTTCAGAGCCGAAGGTCGATATGCGCAAGTCTGATCTGGACGAACTCGCGGACGAGCTCGCCGAGTTCGCCCCTCCCGAGAAAACGGCGGCGCGCCCGGCCAGCGAGGAGCGTGTCATTGCGGGCTTCGAGGAGATTCAGCGCTTCGTCGAAAAGCATGGCCGTCCGCCCCAGCACGGAGAGGACCGCGACATCTTCGAGCGGCTGTATGCCGTGCGTCTGGACCGCCTGCGCGCGCTGCCGGCGTATCACGATTTGCTGCGCCCGCTCGACCACCAGAATTTGCTGTCGGGTGCGCCATGTGCGGCGGAACCCCCGGCCAGCTACAACCTCGATGAACTGGCGGCCGAACTGGCGGCCGCATCTGACGCCGAAGACATCACCGTGCTGCGCCACGTTCGCACCAGCGCCGACAAGCGCGCAGCCGAGGAGATTGCGGACCGCAAACCGTGCGAGGACTTCGAAACCTTCCGCCCCTTGTTCGAACGCGCGGCAACCGAAATCAAGACCGGTCTGCGCCAGTCCCTGCCCATCACGGCAGGCAATCGTGCGGTGGAGGGCGGGGATTTCTTCGTTCTCGATGGCGTGACCGTGTACGTCGCCGAGGTCGGAGAGCCACTGAAAACCACCGCTGGCGAGGTGGATCGCCGGCTGCGCCTGGTTTTCGCCAACGGTACGGAAAGCAATCTGCTGCTGCGATCGCTGCAGCGTGCCTTCTACAATGACCCTGCCGCGCGCCGGCTGGCTTCGCCCGAGACGGGACAACTGTCTTTCGGGGGCGAACTGGAGGCCGACGATGTCGAGAGCGGCACAATCTATGTGTTGCGCTCGGACTCGGACCATCCCTATGTCGCGCAGCATCGCGATCTAATCCACAAGATCGGCGTGACCGGCGGCAACGTCGACACGCGCATCGCCAACGCAGAAAACGAGTCGACCTACCTGCTGGCGAAGGTCGAAGTGGTGGCGACCTACAAGCTCGCGGGCATCAACCGCACCCGGATGGAAAACCTCTTCCACCGGCTTTTCGCACCCGCGCGGCTGGACATCACGATTCAGGACCGTTTCGGCCACCCGGTGCAGCCGGAGGAGTGGTTCCTGGTTCCGCTCTTCGTCATCGATGAAGCTGTGGCACGCATCAAGGATGGCAGCATTACCGGATACGTCTACGATCCGGGGGCTGCAAGGCTGGTCAAGGCATAGCGGTGCGCGGATGGGTGAATGGCCTGGGTACAGGCCGTGATCCGCTGCGCGTGTCCAGCGTCGATCCGTGTGCGTTCCCGCCCTGCTTCTATCCAGCGCCGTCGCGCCGATCCCCGCCTCACTCCTCCGGCCCGAAGCACTTCGCGTAATCGCTGCACACGCTGCAACTGGGGGCCTTGCACACGCGGATCTGGGCGCGGTCGCATAGCTGCTTGTACAGGAACTTCTTCCACTTCATGTCCTGCGTGTTGCGCGCGGCGAGGGCTGCGAAGAAGGTGTTCATGAGCGCGGACAGGTGGCTGCGCGAGGGCAGTTGCATGTCCTGCCACAGGTGATCGTCGCCCAGGCAGCCGGTGGCGACCGCGTGCGCGAGCCACACGCCGTCCTCGCCGCTGCCCGGAGGCAGGTGCTCGACCAGCATGGCGAGCACATCGTCCATTTCGATGGCGTCGTCGAAGGCGGCCGGGGTGGCCGGCTTCAGCGAGGGCAGCCATTCGGCGCCCGGGAAGTGGCGCGCCAGCAGGCGCCGGGTGGTGGGCGCATCCAGTCCGTACAGCGGCTGTTCGTCCAGCCCGCGCACCTGCCAGCTACGGCCGATGACACCGGCAAGCGCGATGGACGCTAGGCTGTCCGGCCGCTTCGCGAGCCGCATGAGCAGGCCGCGGAAGGTGGGCGACAGCGGCTCGGCCGCCAGGGCGGCCGATACGAACAGGGCGTCGGAGTGCATCGCGATCTCCTTGCGTGAAGACTTACAGCTCGGCCGGTGCGTGCGTGTAGCATTTCTTCGGACAGACCTTGGAACAGGCCTGACAGCCTATGCAGTTGGCCTGGCGCGAAATGGTCATGACCTTGCGCTCGAATTCCTCGTCATCGTCGTCCTCGTTCTCGGGGTCGACCAGGATGACGTCGCCGTCCTCGGTGACGCCGGCGAGCTGCAGCACGTCGTTGGCACAGACCTTGACGCAGCGCGCACAGCCGATACAGGTGTCCTGGTTCAGCGTGGACACGAATTTCGGTGTCCACACTTCGCCGCTCGGCAGGGTGATGGTGAATGCGGCCATGATCGTTCAGGCGGTCGCGGCCGCCAGCTCCTTGCGTGCAGCCATCAGGTTCTGATGGGCGTCATAGGCGATCTGCGCGACTTCCATGATCTTCTCCCAGTTGGTCGGCAGGTCCTCGGACAGGTCGTGCAGGTCCATCTTGGCCTGCGTGGCCTGGGCGTTCAGCTTCTTCACCCGGGCCTTGAGTGCGTCGACGTCTTCCATCGCGTTCTTCCTTCCTTCGTGCGTCAGCCGTAAGTGGCCACTTCGTTGTACTTCTTCACCATGTCGACGCCTTCCTCGACGAACTTCGTGCCCGCCTCGGCCAGCTTGGCGAGACTGGGGAAGCCGAAGCGATGGGCATCGCGCAACTGCTTGTTCACCGCGATGAGCCGGCCGGCGATGAGCACCATGCGGCCGAAGCCTTCGTGGTGCATCTTCATCATGGGCGTGACCATGACGCCGGTGGCGCGCTCGATCGACAGGCCGATGGCGTTGTAGAACAGCTCGATGCGCCACAGGGTTTCCGGGTCCGGATCGCCCATCAGCGGCAGCGCGCGGCGCGCCTCGGCACTCAGGATGTAGGGCTCGAGCAACTGCGCATCGCTCTTGCCTTCCCATGCGCCGTGCAGGTCCTGCGCGCGGTACTGCTTGATCAGTTCGCGCAGGTAGGGGGTGGCCAGGGCTTCGTTGTCCTCGGCGCTCAGTTCCAGTGTTTCAGCCATGTTCTTCAACCTCGTCGTCAAAATCGAATGCGCGCTCGGAGCCCTTCTGCAGCACCTTGCGCAACCAGGGCGGCGGCGTGCCGCGCAGCACTTCCTGCAGCTTTTCCAGGATGTCCATGATGGGTTCCGGCTGGCTCACCTTGATCGGATGGATCTTGCTCGCCACCACGCGCGCGGCGGCCGAGCCGCCGATCGCCGCCACGTAGACGATGGCCACGTCCTTGATCGCATCGAGCTTGGGCGCGAGCTTGTCCTCGTCGCCGTCCTCGTCGAGCTTGCCGCCGAAGTCGAAGTCCTCGACATGGTGGTAGCCCTCCTTGTCGATCTCATACACAGCCAGATGCTTGGCCCAGCCGAAGTGCGCGTCGACGCGCTGCTTGTCCTGGGTGGCGAAGGCGATCTTCATGATGCGCTCCTTGCAGGGTGGGGCCGGATTCAGCCGGCCATCTCGGATTCGGTGCCGCTTGCCGGCGCACTGCTGCCGCAACCGCAACTGCCGCCACCGCTCGCACAGCCGCCACCCGCGGCGGCCTGCACGCTGGCCTCCGGCAGCGGCCAGTCGTTCGGGGTGTTCACATGCTCGTCGGCGAGGAAGGTGTTGGCCCACAGCAGGATGAGTTCGCGCGTGCCGCGATAGCCCACGCGCAGCACATGCGCCGCGCCCAGGCGGTCGAACATGGGCAGGCCCTCGCGCAGCAGCGGAATGCCCAGCCGTTGCGCGGCCTGGCGGCCGTGGGCATGGGTGATGAGCACCTGGGCGCCGGCCGCCTTCGCGCGCAGTTCCAGATCCTCGAGGTCGCCGATCAGCACTTCGTCGCAGGGCATGCCTTCGAGCACGCGCGACGGCGTGGTGGTGACGGCGGCGACCACTTCGGCCCCCATTTCGGCGGCGGTCATGGCCAGGCCGTACAGCAGGTCGGGCTCGGCGCCGATGGCCATCTTCTTGCCGCCGACCCAGAAGTGGGCGTCCAGCATCACGTCGAGCAACTGGGTGCGCGCGCGGCGATACTTCGCAGGCACCGGCCGCCCGGACAGTTGCGACAGATGGGCCAGGAAGTCGTCGAAGGCGGCGAGCCCGGTCAGGCGGTCGAACACCTTGTATGGCACGCCGCAGCGTTCCTCGATCGCGGCCGCCGCGGCATCCATGCGCGCGCCCAGCGCCAGCGTGGCACGGGCGGCGCCGAGCGTGCGCAGCCCGTCCATCTTCATGCCTCCCAGCGTGGTGGGCGTGAAGTTGTCCGGTATGTGCCCGTCGAGCGAACCGGAAATGTCCGGCAGCACGTTGGCGCGCAGGCCGAAAGCTTCCAGCGTTTCGCGCACCTCGTCGATGTCGGCCGGCGTCATCCAGGCCGCCGGCAGCACATTTACCCGATCGTCCTCGCGCGCGCACGGCTGCGCGAATGCGTCGATCAAGGCCAGCACCGCCTTGCCCCAGCCGTCCTCGAAGGCGCCCACGTAGTCCGGCGTGGACACGTACACGATTTCCGTGCCTTCCAGCGCCTCGCCATGCTTGCGCCGGATCAGGTTCAGATAGCCATCGACATCGTCACCCTTGGTTTCGGTCAGGCCGGTGGAGGCGATGGCGATCAGGCTGGGACTGGCGCGCTTCTTGATGTTCAGCACCGCCTGCTCGATGTTCTCCAGCCCGCCGAGTATGGTGCTCACCTCGTTCATCGCGGTGGTCTGCAGCGGAATCGCCTCCTTGAAGTGGCGCACCAGCAGCACCAGACCGAAGGACGTGCAACCCTGCGAGCCGTGCATCATGGGCATGCAGTTGTCCAGGCCCATGAAGGCATAGCAGGCGCCGAGCGGCTGGCTCATCTTGAGCGGATTGACCGTGCACGCCTTCTTCGATTCGACCACCTTGGCCATCGCGCGCTCCTCAGGCCGCAACCACGTCCCAGGGCGCCGGGCGGCGCACCTGTTCCCAGATCGGGTTGTACAGCGCCTTGTCGATCTCGCGCACCAGATCCACCATGCCTTCGTAACCGGCGTAGGCGTGGTGGCGTTCCTGGTTGATGTCCAGCCAGGGCATCTTGGCCTTGAGCGCGATGAACTGGCTGCGACCGCCGGACAGCATGATGTCGGCCTTGGCGTCCTTGAGCATCGCGTACATTTCGCGCGGCGTCATGTCGTCGATCATGTGGGCGTCCTGGCCCATCAGCTCCTTGATCTTTTCCTTGTCTTCCTTGGTGGATTTCTTGACGCTGGTACCGACGATCTCCAGGCCGGCTTCCTGCAGCGCGGCCACCACCGACCAGCTCTTCACGCCGCCGGTGATGAGCAGCACCTTCTTGCCCTCCAGCCTCGGCCGGTAGGCCGCGATGCGATCGAAGGCGCGCTTTTCCTCGACCGCGATGAGCGCTTCGGTGCGCGCCTTCAACTCTTCCGGCGCGCCCTTCTCGACCAGCAGGCGGGCGATTTCGCGCAGCGTTTCCGACATGTCGCCGATGCCGTAGAAGGAGCCCTCGAAGAACGGAATGTCATAGCGCTCTTCCATCTTGCGCGCGATGTTGATCATCGACTTCGAGCACACCATCATGGCCGCCTTGGCACGATGGCTGTAGGCCACTTCCTTGTAGCGGCC
Organism: Methyloversatilis thermotolerans; assembly: GCF_000372885.1. Taxonomy (GTDB): domain Bacteria; phylum Pseudomonadota; class Gammaproteobacteria; order Burkholderiales; family Rhodocyclaceae; genus Methyloversatilis; species Methyloversatilis thermotolerans. Next base: position 3,512,424 of record NZ_KB889967.1, on the reverse strand, counting down.
GTCGCCCGAGATACAGGACAGGATGCGCACGCCCAGCGCATCGAGCAGCGGCTTCACCTGCCACAGCTCGCCGGACAGGTTGTACTCGCCGATGATGTTGATGTCGTAGGGCGTGACGAACTCGGGCTCTTCGGTGCCGATCACGTAGTCGAGCAGCGCTTCGGCGCCCAGCTTGTTGCCGAGATTCTTCGGGCCGACGAAGCCCGGCGAGTTGACCGGAATGACCGGCTTGCCGAATTTCTCGGACGCCTTCTTGCACACCGCCTCGATGTCGTCGCCGATCAGCGCGGTGACACAGGTCTGGTAGACGAATACTGCGGGCGGGTCGTACTTCTCGATGATTTCCCGCACCGATTTGAACAGCCGCTTCTCGCCGCCATAGACCACGTCGAGTTCGTTGATGTCGGTGGTGAAGCCGGTGCGGTACAGCGAGGAACTGCTGGACGAGGAATTGCGGTTGTCCCACGAATTGCCTTCACAGGCGATCGGGCCGTGCACCAGGTGGGCGACATCGACGATGGGCTGCAGCGCGATTTTCGCGCCGTCGAAGGCACAGCCGCCGGCGGCCGCACCCGGCGAAAGCTGCTTGGTACAGCCCTTCTTCTTTTCCTTCGCCGACTTGTTCTGGTTGTGCTCGCAGGCCGGTTCTTCGAACACGTCCTGGATCTTGGCCGATACCCGTGCATCCATGGCACACCTTCCTTCCTGTCGATGTCTCGCGGCGCGAAGTGCTTCGCCCTGCACCGCAGCACGATTGATGCCAGCGCCGCGTTCCGCCATGAGGCGCCCTGCGCGGGCGGTATCGGGCTGCATCCGTGCGCCGGGCGCCGGCCGGCGTCCGACAATCGGCGGCTGCTTTGCGACAAACCCGACAGGCCGCCCCGGGCTCTGTCGCATCGCCGCCGCGCCCGCTTACTCGATGCCTTCCATGCGCGCCTTGTGATTGATGGCGTCCTGCAGGCGGCGGGCGATGCCGGTGGGACTGGCGTCGAAATCGCGGCTGGATTCGGTCAGCGCGTCCTGCGCGATCTGCGCCTCCTCGAGCGTGAGCGGCAGACGGCCGGCGACATGGGTGGCGCCGGGCACGGCGCGCTGTATCGCCTGCCGGTTCGGGTGTTCCAGCAGCGGCACCAGCCGGGTCGCCTCCGGCTTGCCGTCCAGACAGACCGCACCATCGATGACTTCGACGCGTCGCCCGTCCTGGGTCGTCTTCACAAGTACAGCCATGGCATATCTCCTGACAGTGGATGAGTGGACGCAAGCCACGAAGCGAAAGCCATGCCGCCATCGCCGCATCGGACACTGGAACGGAGCTTGCTGGTCACCCGGAAAACATCACATCGCCAACCGGGAGAAACGCCATGCAGATCGGAGTGGATAGCGAACGCGCGGTCGACAACAAGCGCGTATTCGTCGTGGACAACGACGACGTGGCCAGCACGGCCCTGCAGTTCATGCTGGCCGACGAAATGGAAACCCATGTCTACACGGATGTCGCGTCCGCGCTGGCGGCCGGTGCCGCGACGCCGCCCGATCTGATACTGCTGGGGGCTGGCGTGCTGGAGAGCGAGGGCGCCGAGGCGGTCACGCGGCTGAAAGGTGCGCTGGAAGGGGTGCGCATGCTGCTGGTCTGTCTCGACGCGGACGAGCCGGTGATCCAGCAGGCGCTGTCGCTGGGCGCGGAAAGCACGCTGCAGCGCCCGCTCAAGGTGGAAACCGTGCGTCGGCGCGTCGACGCACAGCTCGGCCGGCGTGCCGCGCTGGCGATTCCGGTGGTCACCCGCTGAGGCCGCCCATGAGCATGAATGTGTCGATGGATGCGCCGCTGGTCGAGCGCATGATAGAGGCGTATCCGGATCTGTCCGGCCTGCGCGATCAGTTGCGCTACGGTCACCGCATCGAGGTGCCGGTGTCCCGCCTGTCGGTCGGCGCGCTGCGCTTTCTCGCCGGCATCTATGCCGAATCCGGTCCGGTGCTGGCGCAGCGCGGCGCCCTGCTGTCCACGCTGGCCGATGCGCTGGATGGCGATGGCCAGCGCTTCGAGGCGGGTCAGCTCGAACAGCTCGTACCGGCGCTGGCGCGCCATCTGGCGCGCAACGCGATACGCGGCTGGCTGTTCACCGCCAATGCGACGACGCGTCCGCTGCCCTGGGTGGTGACCCGTCTGGATTACACGCCCGCCAACAACGAGGAGACCGGCAAGGTCTTCATCGAACTGAAGGCGAACGTGAAAGCCAGCATCGCCACCCAGGTGATACGCATCTACGGCAGCGACATCGAAAACCGCACCGTCGCCGAGGTGCTCGCCGAGAAGGGCTTCGTGAAGGAAACGGCGGCGCTGGTCGCGGCATCCGACGTGACGACCGAACGCTACGTGGAGTGGCGCGCGCGCTATGGCGCGCAGTTCTCGGGCGATGGCACCGGCTTTCATGCGGAAGATCCCACGGCCACGCATCGCGACACCGACTGGTCACGCAAGGACAGCGTGGTGCTGAGCGCGGGCGGTGGCCGTGCGCGCCTGGTGAACGACGAAGGCATCCTGCCGCCGCGCTCGCTGCTGCTCGATGCGCCGGGCGACATCCTCGGCCCCTATCTGCGCAAGGCGGCCAAGAGCAACCGCTACGAAGCGGAGGACGAGGTCGATGCCTCGCGCGCGGAAATGCCGGAGGGGCTTTTTTCGCAGCTTCCGGTGCATCCCTTCATGCTCATGTTCCATCTCGACCTGCATCACCACGTGTGGGTGCATGTGGACGACATCGAGCCGTGGGCCTATCAACCGGGCCTGAAAGCCAAGCTGGTGCTGCCGCCGGCGCAGACCGACCTGATCGACATCCTGACCGCCGAGATGGATGTGCTGATGGACGACATCGTCGCCGGCAAGGGCGGCGGCACCACCGTGCTGTGCGCCGGCCCCCCCGGCGTGGGCAAGACCCTCACCGCCGAGGTGTACGCCGAAATCATCGGCCGCCCGCTCTATCGCGTGCACTCCGGGCAACTCGGCCTGAACGTGGCACAGATGGAATCGGCGCTGAAGAACGTGCTGGTGCGCGCGCAGCGCTGGGGCGCGGTCATGCTGATCGACGAGGCGGATGTCTATATCAAGCGGCGCGAGGACGACATGACCATGAATGCCGTGGTCGGCGTATTCCTGCGCGTGCTCGAGTATTTCAACGGCCTGCTCTTCCTGACCACCAACCGCATCGACGACATCGACGAAGCCATCGTGTCGCGCTGCATCGCGCTCATCCGCTATGACGCGCCCGACCTGCCGGCGCGCGTGCGCATATGGCAGGTGATGGCGGCGCAGTTCGGCCTGTCCATCGACGAGGCGCTGTGCACCGAACTGGCCCGTCGCTACCCGGACGCCTCGGGTCGGGACATCAAAGGCCTGGCCAAGCTGGCAGCCAAGTACTGCCAGCACAAGCTTTCCGCGCCCACGCTGGACGTGTTCCGGCGCTGCGCGGTCTTCAGGGGCATGAACGAAGGTCCGGAATACCGGAACGAAGCCGCCCCGCATTCACCACCGCACTGACTGGAGTTTCATCCCATGGCACGCATCGGACTCTTTTTCGGCACCAACAGCGGCAGCACGCGCAAGGTCGCGAAGCAGATCAAGAAGCGCTTCGACGACGACACGATGGCCGAACCGGTCAACATCAACAAGGCCAGCGTCGAGGATCTGCTCGCCTACGACTATCTCATCCTCGGCACGCCCACGCTGGGCGACGGCCTGCTGCCCGGCATCGAGGCGGAATGCGACGACGAAAGCTGGGCCGAAGCACTGGGCAAATTCAAGGGCGCCAGCTTTGCCGGCAAGACGGTTGCGCTGTTCGGCCTGGGCGACCAGGACACCTACGGCCACGAATTCGTCGATGGCCTCATCCTGCTGTACGACTTCTTCAAGGACGCCGGCGCGCGCATCGTCGGCGCCTGGCCGACCGAAGGCTACAACTTCACCGAATCGCAATCGGTGATCGATGGCAAGTTCGTCGGCCTGGCGATCGACCAGGACATCCAGCCGGACATGACCGCCGAACGGCTGGAAGGCTGGCTCAAGCTCATCGCTCCGGATTTCGGCCTGCCGGCCTGATCCATCCTGATGACCGGGGACGGCCTGCGCCGTCCCCCGACACCTGTGCATACCTCATGGCCCGCTCACTGATTGCCGCCCTGCCCGCCGCGCCGGATGTCACGTCGCTCAATGCCGCACTGAAGCGCGCCGGTTTCGCCTTGCGCGTGGAAGCGGAATGGGACGACCCCGACCACACCGGCTTCACGCCCTGCACGCTTGACGGCGAGGACGCCGGCTTCGAACTGAAGCGCAGCCCCGGACAGCTTCAGGTGCGCTGGAGCGGCGACCCGCGCGAACACGCGGCCGCCCTCGCCGTCGTCGCGGTTCTGGCGGACGCCTTCGGCGCGCAGGTCAGCGCCCCCGATTCCGACGCGCCACTGTCGCCGCCGGAACTGAAGGACAATGCACACGCGCTGTTCGAAGGGCTCTGACGCCTGCACCGCCTCGACGTCGAGCGACGCTCGATCGCTTGCAGGAGCACGCACCGCTCGCGACCCCACCCTCGAACGAAGTCGCCGGCCCGCGTGCGCCGCGTCGCGACCTGGGGGTCGCTCCTACAGAACCGTGCGCTGACCGCGAACGTAGCGAAGATGTCGTAGGAGCGAGCCCCGCTCGCGACCCCACCCTCGAACGGAGCCGCCGGCCCGCGTGCGCCGCGTCGCGACCTGGGGGTCGCTCCTACAGAACCGTGCGCTGGCCGCGAACGGAGCGGGGTTGTCGTAGGAGCGAGCCCTGCTCGCGACCCTAGCCTGGAACGAAGGCTGCGGCCGACATGGGCCGCGTCGCGACCTGGGGGTCGCTCCTACAGAACCGCGCGCTGGCCGCGAACGGAGCGGGGTTGTCGTAGGAGCGAGCCCTGCTCGCGACCCTAGCCTGGAACGAAGCCTGCGGCCGGCGTGGGCCGCGTCGCGACCTGGGGGTCGCTCCTACAGAACCGCGCGCTGACCACGAACGGAGCGGGGATGTCGTAGGAGCGAGCCTTGCTCGCGACCCTAGCCTGGAACGAAGCCTGCGGCCGGCGTGGGCCGCGTCGCGACCTGGGGTCGCTCCTACAGAACCGCGCGCTGACCACGAACGGAGCGGGGATGTCGTAGGAGCGAGCCCCGCTCGCGACAACACCCGCAAACGAAGCCCACGGCCGGCATGCGCGGCGTTGCGCCCTTGGGGCGAAGGGGCAAAAAAAAGCCGCGCCTGCACGGAAGTGCGGCGCGGCAACCAAGGAAATGCGGTTCAGCGGATGATGTCGTACGAGTAGTCGGTCTTGCCCGGCACGATGGTGTTCGTGTCGATGGACTCGAAGAACTCGTCCAGCAGCATGACCAGCACGCGCAGGCCGCCTTCGTAACCCCAGATCGGGTAGCGGTGGTAGTGGTGACGATCGAAGATCGGGAACACCATGCGGATCAGCGGGGTGCCGGTGTCGCGCTCGAGATACTTGCCGTAGGTGTTGCCGATCAGGAAATCGACCGGTTCCGTGTACAGCAGGGAGCGCATGTGCCAAAGGTCGCGCTTCGGATACACCTTGCAGCCGCCGCCATAGGGCGAGGCGTCGAGCACCTGCTGCACCTTCGCCGCCCACTCCTTCTCGCCATTGGTGGCGAGGATGTGCACCGGCTCGGCACCCAGCTCGAGCAGGAATTCGGTCAGGCCCAGCATCATGTCGGGGTCGCCGTACATGGCGTAGCGCTTGCCGTGCAGGTGAGCCTGCGAGTCGGCCATCGCATCGACCAGTTGGCCGCGTTCCTTTTCCAGCTCGGCCGGGATGGGCTTGCCGGTCAGGCGCGAAATTTCCATCAGGAACTTGTCGGTGCCGGCAACGCCGATCGGGCTGTTCAGCAGCACGACTTCCTGGCCATGGTCGGCGATGAACTTGGCGGTACGCTCGCAGCAGAACTCCTGGAAGATGACCGTGGCCTTGGAATGCAGGGCGCGCTCGACGGTTTCCTTGGTGGTGCCGCCTTCGTACATCCGGAATTCGCCATCGGTCGGCGTGTTCCAGGTTTCCGACGGATCGCAGATGATGTTGTAGTCGATCTCGAACATGTCGAGGATGCGCTTCATTTCCTTCATGTTGCCGACGACGAAGCCGTCGAAACCGAAGATGAAGTTGATCGCATCGTTGGGCTGGCGCTCCAGCTTGGGCGCGGTGTCGGCCTTGCCGTCCCAGAAGTGGCGCAGGATGCCGAGCAGCGCGTTGTCGTAGCCGGTGATGTGGCTGCCGACGAAGGCCGGGGTGTGCGCGAACGGCACGTCGAATTCCATCGGCACGCTGCCCTTGTCCTTCGAGGTCTTGATGAAGGCGTTCAGGTCATCGCCGATCACTTCGGCCATGCAGGTGGTCGACACGGCGATCATGTCGGGCTTGTACAGATTGTACGAGTTCGCCAGGCCATCGATCATGTTGTTCAGGCCACCGAACACCGCTGCATCTTCGGTCATCGACGAGGACACGCAGGAGGTCGGTTCCTTGAAGTGACGCGAGAAGTGCGAACGGTAGTAGGCGACACAGCCCTGCGAGCCATGCACGAAGGACAGCGTCTTGTGGAAGCCATTGGCTACATAGACGGCGCCGAGCGGCTGGCAGGCCTTGGCCGGATTGACGGTCAGGGCTTCACGGGCGAAGTTCTTTTCCTTGTAGTCCTCGGTCTTCGTCCATTCGACGATTTCCTGGATCTTCGCGTCCGGATGGTTGTACTCGAACTGTTCCTTCTTGTTCTTCAGAAGGTCCTGGTATTCCGGCTCGCGGAACAGGTGTTCGTGGTCGAGGATCTTGTCGGCTGATTGAGGCATGGTGAACACTCCTTGTTGTAGGGTGGGCAGGGGCTGATCCCCGCCCGGTGACCTTGCGGTCCTGGTGGTGGGTTTCGGTGCCCTCAACCCACCCTACGCTTCACGTCGTACTGCTTACTTCTTCCACGGAGCCCTGGACAGGCCCCAGATCGGCGAGCTGATCGCCATGTCCATGTCACGGGCGAAGATGGCGAAGCCGTCGTAGCCGTGGTACGGACCGGAGTAGTCCCAGCTGTGCATCTGACGGAAGGGCACGCCCATCTTCTGGAACACGTACTTTTCCTTGATGCCGGAGCCGACCAGGTCGGGCTTCACCTTTTCGACGAACTTCTCGAATTCGTAGCCGGTGACGTCGTCATAGATCAGCGTGCCGTCCTTGACGTAATGCGTGGTGCGCTGGTAGTCGTCGTTGTGGCCGAATTCGTAGCCGGTGCCGACCACTTCCATGCCCAGGTCCTCATAGGCACCGATCACGTGACGCGGACGCAGACCGCCCACGAACAGCATGACCTTCTTGCCTTCCAGGCGCGGACGGTACTTGTCGATCACCGCCTGCATCAGCGGCTTGTACTTGGCGATCACCTTCTCGGCGTTTTCCTTGATGCGATCGTCGAAGTGTGAGGCGATCTCGCGCAGCGATTCTTCGATCTTGCTCGGGCCGAAGAAGTTGTATTCCACCCATGGGATGCCGTACTTCTCTTCCATGTGGCGGCTGATGTAGTTCATCGAGCGATAGCAGTGCAGCACGTTCAGCTTCGCCTTCGGGGTGTTCTCCAGCTCGGCGATGGTGCCGTCGCCGGACCACTGGGCGATCACGCGCAGACCCATCTCTTCCAGCAGGATGCGGCTGGACCAGGCGTCGCCACCGATGTTGTAGTCGCCGATGATGGCCACGTCGTACGGGGTGGAGACGAACTCGCGTTCCTTCTTGGTGGTGCCTTCGAACACCCAGTCGCGGATCGCGTCATTGGCGATGTGGTGGCCGAGCGACTGGCTGACGCCGCGGAAGCCTTCGCAGCGCACCGGCACGATGGTGTGGCCGCCGTATTCCTTCGACTTCTTCTTCGACACCGCTTCGATGTCGTCACCGATCAGGCCGATCGGGCATTCCGACTGCACGCTGATGCCCTTGTTGAGCGGGAACAGTTGCTGGATTTCATCCATGATGACTTCCAGCTTCTTGTCACCGCCGAACACGATGTCCTTTTCCTGGAAGTCCGACGTGAACTGCATGGTGACGAAGGTGTCGACCCCGGTCACGCCGATGTAGTAGTTGCGGCGGGCAGCCCACGAGTACTGGCCGCAGCCGACCGGGCCATGCGAAATGTGGATCATGTCCTTGATCGGGCCCCACACCACGCCCTTGGAACCGGCATAGGCACAGCCACGGATGGTCATCACGCCGGGCAGCGACTTGATGTTGGACTTGACGCCGCAGTCCGGCTTGCCTTCCTCATGCACATTGAGGTGCTTGGCGCGCTTCTTGGCGGTCTTTTCCGGGTAGGCCTTCAGCACTTCGGCGATCAGTGCTGCGTTCTGTGCCTTCTTTTCGTCTACGGTCATGCTCATGTGAATACTCCTGTCGTATCAAGCGCCCCCCAGGGCCGGTCTGTCCGGCCCCTCCCCCGCGGGGGATGAGCGGATCGCGGGGCGTCCTGCGTTCCGCTCAGAGAGCAGAGGGAGGGAGAGTCGCGGGCTTGCTGGCGCTGGCCGGAAAGCCACGGACCGGAATCCGCGACTCCCCTTACTCGACTCTCGCTTCTCAGGCGGCAGTTGCGGCCTTGCCGACCTGCGACTCGTCGACCTGGGCCATGACGCCGTGCTCCATCAGCAGGTCTTCGAGTTCGTCCATCGTGATCGGGGTCGGGATGATGCCCTGGCCCTTGTTCGCATGGACCTTCTCCGCCAGCATGCGGTACTGACCGGCTTGCGCAGAATCCGGCGCATACTCGATCACCGTCATGCGGCGCAGTTCGGCGTGCTGCACGATGTTGTCGCGCGGCACGAAGTGGATCAGCGTGGTGCCCAGCTTCTTGGCCAGCGACTCGGCCAGTTCCAGTTCCTTGTCGGTCTTGCGCTCGTTGCAGACCAGGCCGCCCAGACGCACGCCGCCCGAATTGGCGTACTTCAGAATGCCCTTGGAAATGTTGTTGGCGGCGTACATGGCCATCATTTCGCCGGACATGACGATGTAGATTTCCTGCGCCTTGTTTTCGCGGATCGGCATGGCGAAGCCGCCGCACACCACGTCACCCAGAACGTCGTAGGACACGTAATCGACGCCTTCGTAGGCGCCGTTCTCTTCCAGGAAGTTGATCGAGGTGATCACGCCACGGCCGGCGCAGCCGACGCCGGGTTCCGGGCCACCGGATTCGACACAGCGGATGTCGCGGAAGCCGATCTTCATGACGTCTTCCAGTTCCAGGTCTTCCACCGAACCGGCTTCAGCGGCCAGCGACAGGATGGTGTCCTGTGCCTTTGCGTGCAGGATCAGGCGAGTCGAGTCAGCCTTGGGATCGCAACCGACGATGAGGATCTTCTGACCCATTTCGGCCAGCGCGGCCAGGGTGTTCTGCGAAGTGGTCGACTTGCCGATACCACCCTTGCCATAGAAGGCGATTTGTCTGAGAGAGGACATGTGTGTTTCTCCTGAGTCGATGAGACGTTGAATGCCGCCAAGCACAGGGTCTTGACGGAGTACCGTGCCACCGGATGCAGCCCCTCGTGCCCATTGTTGGTCTTCATGGTCAGCCACTGGTCGGCAAGACATGGTCGGTGCATGACCGATTCAGCAACTGGCGTGCCATTCTTCATGGAGGACATCGGAATGGCGTGCGCACGCCGTTCCAGAGAGTTCCGGGGGTGCCGTGACGGGCACCGCGCGCTTGCGACAAATGCGACAAATCCCTCAGCGTTGTGGGGTTTTGTCCGGGAACGATGGCAATGCGACAGCGTTGTGAGTCTCGCGACATTCCGCGTGCACAGGCGGTTTGGCGTCGCCGCGGGCAAACGGGTACGGCGCTTGCTCCCGTGGTCATGTCAACCCATAGGCAGATGATCATGAACCCGCGCCCGCCTGCCCCGCCTCCCGTTGCACCGTCGGTGGCTTCGGCCCCCGTTGCGCACAATCCGCATTACGAGCGCATAGGTGGAGAAGCGACGATCACCCTCCTGGTCGATCGCTTCTACGCCCACATGAGCGAGCGGGAGGATGCGCAGGCCATCCGTGCCATGCACGGACCGGACTTGCGCGATGTGAAGCGTGTGCTCGTGAACTATCTGGTCGAGTGGATGGGTGGCCCGCAACGCTATTCAACGGAGCGCGGCCATCCGCGACTGCGCCGCAAGCATCTGTCCTTCCGCATCGGCCAGGCCGAACGCGATGCGTGGATGGTCTGCATGCGCGCAGCGCTGACGGAAACGGTGAGCGACGACAACCTGCGTCGCGAACTCGACAACGCCTTTTTCAAGACCGCGGACTTTCTCCGCAACGATCAGGGGACCCCTCATGAGCATTCAAATCGCTGAAACCGCATTCGCCGGCCTGGACGCAGACAAGCGTCTGCTGAACCCGGTGTTCAAGGGTGAAACACCCAAGGGCGGACGCTTCGGCTTCCGCGGTGACATCGCGCTGAAATTCGCCCAGCAGTTCGCGGATGAGGCCCGTCCTCCGGAAATCAGCACCGACCAGGTCATCATGGCCGCCGAGGCGGGCTCGTCGCACATCGCCTACTTCACCGGCTTCCTGCTGTCCTTCGAGTACCTCGCGCTGCTGGCCGACGTACTGGGTGACGCACTGTCGCCGAGCGGCAAGTACTTCCTGTTCTGCGACAACATCGACCTGTCGACCCGTTACCAGGTGCAGTACGGCGGAGCGACCTTCTACATCCTGCCGATCGACGAAGCCACCGTGTACAACGAAATGCTCGAGTTGCTCTATCTCGAGAAGAACGACCTCAAGAAGCTGGACACCGGCGGCAAGGTCGATGCCATCGCCGACGCGGCGGCGAAGTTCACCGGCAAGTTCCCGGAAATCACCTATGAGGAAGGCCTCAAGCTCATGGGTCCGATCCGCAATATGTACGAGAATCGTCCGGTCTGAGATGGAGGCCCCCACGCTCGCTTCGCTCGCACAGGGCCGGCTTTGCATGGCCGGCCCGTTCGGCAGGCGCAGCGCGGCGGTACACATGACATGTGCACGGAGGATGAATCTGTATGGCACACGTGGTGTTCTACGAGAAGCCGGGCTGCGGCGGCAACCCGCGCCAGAAGAAATGGCTGCAGGACGCGGGCCATACGCTGACGGTGCGCGACCTGCTGAGCGAGCCGTGGTCGGCCGAGCGTCTGCTCGATTTCCTGGATCCGCTGCCGGTGACCGACTGGTTCAACCGCGCCGCACCCCGTATCAAGCAGGGCGAAGTGGTACCGGAGTCGCTGGAACGCGGGGAGGCGCTGCGGTGGCTGCTGGCCGAGCCGCTGCTCATCCGTCGTCCCTTGCTGCAGGTGGGTGACGAAAGGCGGGTGGGCTTCGACCCGGCCGCGATCGACCTGTGGATAGGGCTCACGCCGGACGCCGCGGCGCGTGCGCAAGCCGCGGCGGAAGGCTGTGCGGCCGGCCCGGCGAAGGCGGCACAGGGGTGCCAGCCACCGGTCTGACCCGGCGCTGCGCGCACCGGTCCGGCGCGACGCATTCAGTCCGGCGTCATGTCCGGCTGCAGCACCACCTCGTCCGGCAGGCCGCCACCGTTGCCGAGCATTTCCAGCGCACCCAGCGGCGAATAGCCGGCGTCGCCCTCGAGCAGCACCGTGGCATCCGCGGGCATGTCCTGCAGCGCGGCAATCAACTGTTTCACCGTCATCGACATCGAATCACCTCACTTCATGAGCACGATGCATACACGCTACTTCCTGACCTATCGCGGCGTGAAGCTGCCGCTGCAGTTCGCCGAGGAACTTCAGCCGGAGGCCCTGCGCAACCGGAACACCTGGTTCCAGGTCGATTACGACGCCTCCGGCCGCATCGTCAGTTGCGAAAAGAAGGTGTATGGCGAAACCGAAATGCGCCACGACTACGAGTGGGATGGCGAGCGGCTGGTCCGCGCCCGCATCGCGATCGGCGACGACGAACCCCAGGTCATGGAGTTCTGACCGCAAGTGCCGGCCTCTCAGCTCGCGAACGAAAACAGACCGGGTTCGCGCTCGCGGTACAGGCGCAACCACATGAGCGTGGCCGGCACCAGTGAGGTGACCGCGAACCATATCGTGTCATCCGCCGGCGGACCGCCATCGGGCAAGGCCCGCGACAGCAGCGACCAGCCGGCCCAGTCGATCTCGGGCAGACGCTGACAGGCTTCCGGCGGCATGCCCTGCATCAGTCGCGCGATGATCTGCAGCAGGCGGCACACCTCGGAACGGGTCAGGCGCGAACCGAGGAATTCGTCGCGTTCCAGGCCTTCCGCGAGGATGAGCACGCCACTGCAGCTTTCATCCAGCATGGACAGCGAGGCGGCACTGAACAGCACGCCGGTCATCGCGATCCGCCTCAGGCGCCGATGCGGTATTCGTAGCTCACCGGCCTGGCCTTGCCGACCGCGCCGCACTTGGTGCAACGGAAGCCGGCGGAATAGGCCTGGTTGGAACAGGCGTTGTCGTAGGTCTGACGGCAACCGACATTGCCGCATTCGCACTCGAACAACTGTCCGTTGCACTTGCCGGCAAGACCGGGGCGGTTTCCGGCACACAGGCCGCGTTCGGATTTGATCGCATCGTAGCTCATGGTGTTCTTCCTGTAGTCCTGGTCGTTTTTGTCGAGGGGGCCGGTCGCGTCAGACGAAGCTGAGCAGTTCGACCGTCACGTTCTCTTCACCCATCTTCGCCTGACAGGCGAGACGGGATTTCGAGCCGACGCCGACGATGCTGTCGAGCTTCTCGTTCTCGACGCCGCTGGTCCGGGACAGACTTTTGCGGCCTTCGAGAACGAACAGATGACAGGCGCCGCATTTGGCTTCGCCGCCACACTTGCTGGCAAGCTTTTCGCCGGCAGCCAGAATGGCGGCCAGCAGCGAGGTACCCGGCGCGACTTCGGTGGTGGCGCCGGACGGCTGTATCGTGAGAGTGGGCATGATCAGTTCTCCTTGTGAGGGTGGGACAAAAGGGCGGGTCAGACAGCCGCCGGCGCGAGCACGCGTTCGGCGAATTCGGACAGCGGCATGACAATGCGGGTGATGTTCTGTTCGCCCAGGAACTTCGCCTCCATGCGCGTCGGTTCTTCCGGCATGACGACCCAGTGACGGTCGCTGGAGCGCTTCATGATCTGGCGCGCGAAGGTGCGCGTGAGCTGGTCGTTGAAGCGGCAGCCGAGGAACAGGAAGCTGCGCCCGCTGCGCAGGGCCTGGATTTCCTGCGGAATCGGCGTCTGGATGTCGATCTCGGTCAGCACTTCGACATAGTCGGTGTCCGACACCAGGTAATTGGCCGCCGGCGACGCCGAGCCTATCGGCTTGTACAGGATGGTCTTCCAGTCCGGCGCGCGGTCCGGCACCGGATTGCCGTCCTTGTCGTACCAGCCGGTCCAGGTGCCGAAATGTTCGGACTGCGACAGTCCCTGCACCTCGCCCCAACTGACGCCGGCTTCCTGCAGTGCAGCCGCCATGGCTTCGTCGTACCAGGCATCGACGATCAGCGGCAGACCCAGTCCGGCCAGCCAGGCATGCAGCGGCGATGCGAGCGGCGACGCGGCGAACGCGCTGTTCATCTGGTCGACCAGGGTCTTGCGATGCTTGAAGTTCTCGATGAACTGCGCAGCCTGGGTCAGGCGGTTGCGTATCTTGTGCGGTACCGACACCCTGGCGGTGAGCAGGGCCACCAGCGCCTCGGGATTGGCCGGCACCGCGTACTCCGGTACCAGGGACAGCATGCCCGGGCCGAGATAGGGCACGACGGTGCCCGCGCGCAGGCCGTCCTCGATGGCGCCGATGCGGGCCGACAGATCGCTTGTGCTCGTGGTCATTGGAATTCCTTATAGATAGATGGCGGCGCCGGCACCGACATTGGTGGCGGCGTCCTTGAGCGTCTTGACGATGAAGCGCACTTCGTCCAGCTCGATGAAGCCGTGGAAGGGCAATGCCAGCGAGCGGTCGGCGATGCGGTCGGTATTCGGCAGGCTGCCCTTGGTGTAGCCGTACTGCTGGTAGTGGAACTGCTGGTGCAGCGGCCGACAGTAGCCGGCCGTCTCCACCGCCTCGGTATCCATGTCCTCGATGAGCTGCTGACGCGCGCTCGCGGTGAAGCGCTTGCCCAGATGCACCACGTAGAGCATCCAGTGAACCTCGTCGACGTCCTGCGCCAGATACGGCGGCTTGATGCCTTCGAAGGTCTGCATCTGTTCGTGGTACCAGACCTCGACCTGCTTGCGCCGGGCGTGGATTTCGTCGATGCGTTCCGCCTGGGCGATGCCGATGGCGGCCGCGATGTCGCTCATATTGGCCGACAGCGGTACCCGGCTGCCGACCGATACCGAATTGCGGTCGGCCAGCGAATGCGCGCGCAGATAGCGCAGCTCCGACGCCAGCTTGGGATCGTCGGTCAGCACCATGCCGCCCTCGCCACAGTTCATCGCCAGCGGCTGCGAGAAGTCGAAGATGGACATGTCGCCGAAGGTGCCGACCAGTTTCCCCATGTAGCGGGAGCCGATGGCCTCGGTGGAATCCTCGATCAGGGCCAGGCCGTGCGCGTCGGCAATGTCGCGCAGCGGCTTCCACGCGGCGGGATGGCCGTTGCAGTTGTTGGCGATGATGGCGCGTGTACGCGGCGTGATCTTCGCCTGCACGGCTTCCGGCGCCACCGCGCCGCACCAGTAGTCGATGTCCGCCAGCACCGGCGTCGCACCCACGTGCACGATGGCATGCGCGATGTGATGCCAGCTGTAGGCGCTGGCGATGACCTCGTCGCCGGGGCCGATGCCGAGCGCGCGCAGCGCCATCCACGCACCCGCCATGCCGCTGGACACCGCGACCGCATAGCGGCGGTCGTGCAGGTCGGCAAACACCGATTCGAAGGCTTCGACCATGGGACCGCCGGACAGGCGCCCGGATCGCATCACCTGTTCGACCAGCAGGGATTCGCGTTCGCCGACGTCGGCGATCGAAAGGGGGATCCAGTCACTGTCCATGTCGTTCTCCCGGTTCAGGTGTTCTGCGTCAGCACGATGCCGTGCGCGTTCAGCGGGTCGGTGGTGACCGACCAGCAGTGACCGTCGCTGTGCATCAGGAAGAGGTCGCGGTCGCCGATGCGCAGCGCCGGCTGCTCGCCGCGCATGTCGTAGGGATCGACCGCCGAGGCGTGCACCCCGGGCAGGGCCTGGCGCACGCCGGTGATTGCCTCACGCAGAGTGGGCGCGGCCAGCGTGATGCGCGCCACCTCGCGCAACTGTTCTGCGTTCAGAGCCATGTCAGTCCTTGCCTCCCGTCAGCCGGGCTTCCACCGTGATCGGCAGCTTGGTGTCGGCAGCCATCTCCGGCAGGTCCAGGGTCCAGCCGTTGCCCAGCGTGATCTGGCCACCCCACATATCGGGGCGCTCCATCTGGACGATGGGCTCCTCCAGGTCCTTCTTGGGCACATAGAGCGACAGTTCGCCCTTGCTGCTCCTGCGGATCATGACTTTCATGAAGACTCCTTCTGTTGGGTGATCGGTTCACGCCGCCTCGGCGGCGGCTTCGGTCTGCAGGCTGCGCAGCACGTGCACCACGTGCGACAGGTGTTCGGCGTCGGTGCCGCGGCCGAGCGATATGCGCACGGCGCCGCGCGCAAGACCTTCCGGCACGCCCATGGCAAGGAGCACATGCGAGGGCGCATTGCCGCCGGACGAACAGGCGGCGCCCGATGCGGCATTCAGACCTTCGCGCTCCAGACGCGACAGCACCCGGTCGGCGGAAAAGCCCTCGATCGCGAAGAACAGCGTGTTGGGCAGGCGCGGCACGCCGCGGCCGAACACGGTCAGTCCACTCACGGTTTCCAGCAGCGCGTCTTCCAGCGCGTCGCGCAGCGCGCCGAGCCGCAGAGCTTCCGACTTCAGGCTGGCCTGAGCCTGCCGGGCGGCGGCGGCACAGCCGAGGATGCCCGGCATGTTCTCCGTGCCGCCGCGACGGCCGCGTTCCTGCTGGCCGGGCATCAGCGCGGGCCAGTCCAGTCCCTTGCGTTGCACCAGCACACCGCAGCCCTTGGGACCGCCGAACTTGTGTGCCGACAGCGACATCAGGTCGACGCCCCAGCCGGCGAAGTCCACCGGCATGCGGCCGACCTGCTGGGTCGCATCGATGTGCACCGGCACGCCGGCAGCGCGGGCGGCGGATACCACCTCGCCCACCGGCTGCAGCACCCCGGTTTCGTTATTGGCCGCCATGACCGACACCAGAGCGGCGGGCGTGGCGAGCGCGACACGCAAGGCATCGAGGTCCACCACGCCCAGCGGCGTAACCGGAACGAGTTCGACCTCGACCCCCTGGTCGCGCAGCTTCTGCGCGGCCTTCAGGAAACCGCTGTGCTCGATCGCGGACAGCAGTACGCGCGCCGGTACCGATGCCCGGGCGAGCGCGCCATGCAGCACATGATGATTGGCTTCGGTGGCGCCGCTGGTGAATATGATTTCCGCCGGCTGGGCGCCGATCAGTGCCGCGACGTCGGCCCGCGCCGCCGCCAGCGCGCGCTTCGCCTCCTGACCGGCCGGGTGCTTGGACGACGGGTTGGCCCAGAGCTGGCGCATGCACGCCACGATGGCGTTGACCACCTCGGGCAATGGCTCGGTCGTCGCGTTGTAATCCAGGTAGATCATGGCCAGAACTCCTTGCAGGGATCGTGAACAATGAGATCCAGCACGCGGTCCAGACTGTTGGACCGGGTATGAGCGACCCAGCGCGATGCCGCGTGATCGCGCGCCTCGAGCAGCCAGCTCGCGTCGACATGGCGGATGCGTGCGATGTCTATGCTGCCGCCCTCCGGGTCTACGTTGCGCGAGCAGCACGGACTGGTGATCAGCCAGCCATCGTCGATGTCGTGCAGCACCGGATGCACGTAGCGGTAACGTTCGCGCTGCGCCAGCGCGCGCAGCACGCGCCGCCGCAGCAGCTCCGATTCGGCGACCAGCACGCCGCCGCCGGACACGGCCGCGATGCTGACCGGGCTCAGTGCGGGCGTCATGGCGCGGTCCGCACCGGTCAGACCGGTGCGATCTCCTCTTCCAGCACGCCGATCACGCACGGGCGCGGCTTGTCGTCGGTGCTGCCCGGACCGGCCGCGAACTCGACCATGTAGATCGGAATGTTGGCTTCCTCGTGATGTCCGATCTGCACGATTTCGCCGGGTGCGCCTTCGGCCACCAGCAAGGCATCGAGCGGCACATCGGGATGCGAGCCGTCGTTGTACAGATCGACCGTGGCGGTCACTCTCTGACCCCACTGGTACTTCGCTTCGCGCAGATCGGCAAACATGGTCAGGCGCTCCCCGGACGTATGCCCGACAGTTGCTCGATCTTCTCGTTGCCGAGCGCCTCGGCAACATGGTCGGGCAGGTTGTCGAGGGACACCAGCTCGCGCCCGCGCATGCCGACGCGGTTGCCGGTGTCGATGAACTCGACCGCGTAGATGTAGTACTGCTGCAGGAAATTGCCGATCGACGTGACGAAACCGACGTCACCCTTGCGCGCGAGCACTTCGCCGATGTCCTTGCCGACATAGGTGCCGTCGTTGCGTATCGTGTAGCGGCTGATCACGCGCTCGCCATACTTGAATATCGGCGGAGCCGTCAGTTCGACGGTGTCGCTGTCGCGGCTGATGTCACCCATTGCGATCTCCCTGGTTCAGTCCATCAAGTTCCTCGATGCGCATGCGCGCACGCTCGCGCACATCCTGTTCCGGATCCGCGGCGGACATGCGCAGCGCAAGTTCGCGGTCGGCACGGGCCGCGACCTCCCAGCGCACCTCCCAGGCCGGGTCGTCCGCCATGCGGTACAGCTGCGCAACCGGCAGCCGCTCGACCACCTCGCGCCGCACCGCGGGCTCGCGGTCGCCGCACATGCGCAGCAGTCCCGGCATGCCTATGCGCTTGATCGCCTCCAGCCTCACTTCGGCATCGCGGTCGTCCAGCATGCGCGGCAGCAGGGACAGCGGCAGCCGCTGCGCCACCAGCTTGCGCACGTAGTAGTCCTCGTCTCCGGCCATGGCCAGCAGTTCGCCCCCCTCCAGCCGCATGGCGACGCGGATGCGCACCTCGCGATGCGGGTCCTCGCGCAGACGCACGGTCTGCGCCAGTGGCAGACGCACCGCGACCGAAAGCCGCACGGTTTCGTCTTCGTCGTCGATCAGGGACATGAGACGGAACACGTCGGCATGGCGACAGGCGATCGCCCTCACCTCGAAATAGGGGTGATGCAGGAAGTGATTGCTCAGCGCGGGATTCCAGCGGAAGAAGCGGTCGATGCGCTTGGCGTAGCGGTCCTGCACGCAGGCATGGCCGCGCTGGCAGCGCGCGCCCTGCTCGCGCGCCTCGCAACCGGTGCAATCGAGGTCGGCGCCGGTCCAGTCCAGCGGAGGAATGTCGTCGCCGAACCCGCGTTCGATATCGGCCGTGGCACTCATCATGGCGTCGCCTCCACCGGCGGGGCGGCAATATCCGGACAGTCCTCGTAGCCGATATCGTCCCGTCCCATCCGGGCCAGCACCGCCTTGATCACCTTGTGGCCGACCTTGTCGTCAGGATCCAGTTCGTCCAGTTTGGCAAGCGCCCGCCGCGACGCATCCAGCTCGCCCAGGCGCGCGCTCAGATAGGCGTGGCCCTTGAGACAGAACAGCAGGAAGCGCGGCAACACCTCGAGCCGCGAGAAGCGTTCGTCGGCAGCGATGAGCGCCCAGTCGGCAGGCAGGTCGAGCGCGGATGTGGCCAGAGCGATGGCCCGGTCGGCCACCTCCCGCGCGTCGGCGAGCCGGTTGCCGTAGAAGTGAAAGCGATACAGCGCGATCAGCGTCGCCGGATGATCGGGTGCCAGCGCGCACGCCTGTTCGAGCAGGGCCTGCGCCTCGGCAACGCGGGAACGCACGGTTCCCGCGCGGGCTATCAGCGCTTCGGCCTCGGCCGGCAGACCGTGGCCGAGTGCGGCCAGATCCACGCCGCCCAGCGCGTCCTCGTTGCCGATCGCCTGCATGACATCGCTCCTTCAGCTCCGCCGGATCGCGTCCAGACCGACAGTCACGACGCCAGGCATTGCATGCCCGTGACCGTCGTGTCCATGCGCGTGCTGAACCACCGGCGCACCAGCCGGCGCGCTGCTGCTGCAGGCGCATGGCGCCTGGTTCGGCACGATGAAGGTGAGGCCGCTCTTGGTCGGCGTGTCCGCGAAATCTATGGTCACCCCCTCGAGCAGCAGACGCGACTCGGCGGGCAGGAACAGGCGGCTGCCCGACACCTCGACGACGGAATCGCCGGACGCCGGTGCGGCCTCGACGGTGAACTCGGCGTTGTAGCCCGAGCAACCGCCCGGACTCACGAGCAGGCGGAAGCCGGCTCCTGCGGGTTCACCGGAGAAGCGCACCATGCGCTGGATGAATTTCGACGCGGCGGGCGTCAGGGTCACGTTGGTCATGGTTGTCCTCAGGCGGCTGCCTCGGTTTCAAGGGGGAGGATGCAGTCGTCGATCGGACAGACCGACAGGCACTGCGGGTCATCAAAGTCGCCCTCGCATTCCGTGCACTTGGCCGGATCGATGACGAAGATGTTCTTCAGTTCGCTGATCGCGTCGTTCGGACATTCCGGCTCACAGGCCGAACAGCCCGTACAGAGATTGGCGACGATCTTGAGTGACATGGCTCTTTCTCCTTGGCGAGGGGGACCGCGGCCTGCGCCGCGGTCCGTCCGGACAGATCAGGCTGCGGCGGTGAAGGCACCCTGGCGGATCGATGCATCGCCGCGCGGCACATGCGTGATCTCGCCGCGGGCAACGCGGCCGGTGTAGTCGGCAAACCACGACAGCGCCGCCTTCTCGATGAACTCGTCGGCATAGCGATCCACCGGGTCGATGCCGGCGCCCACCAGTTCGTCGCGCGGGCAGGCACCGATCTTGGACACCAGCACCGCGTGGCAGTCGTTGATCGCATTGACGATGGAGGGCAGTTGCTCGTCCTCGCCATAGCCGCCCTGGCAGTACAGATCGACACGACGGTGACCGACGAACAGCGCCTCGCCCGCCGACACCTCGAAGATCTGGAATTCGTCGGCGTGACCGAAATGCTGGTTCACGCGTCCGCCACCGGTGGTGGCCACGGCGACCAGCACCTTGATGTCCTTGGTCAGCTCGTTGACCTCGGTCGCGCTGAGCGCCTCGATCTTGGCAGCGTGCTGCGCCTGACGTTCGGCTTCGACGCGCTCCTGGTAGCTGCGGCGGCGATCCAGGTCATACACCACTTCCATCTCGTCGATCTTGTCGAGCGTGAATTCCGCGCTGCGGTCCTCGCCCAGCAGGCCGACCGCATCGGCGCGACACTGGCGGCAGTGACGCATCAGGTTGGCACCGCCCATGCAGGCGTCCTGCACCGCCTTCAGCTCTTGCGCGGTGGGGCCGCGCTGGCCGGTCAGGCCGAATACGGTGCCGTGCTCGGCTTCCGAAATGAGCGGCATGATGTTGTGCAGGAAGGCACCGCGTTCCTTGACCGCCTTGTTCACCTCGATCATGTGCGCATCATTGATGCCGGGGATGAGCACCGAATTGATCTTGGTGAGCACACCGCGCGCGGTGAGCATTTCCAGGCCCTTCATCTGCTGCTCGTGCAGGATGCGGGAGGCTTCGACGCCGGTCACGCGCTTGTGGTCCCAGAAGATCCACGGATAGATCTTGGCGCCGATTTCCGGATCGACCATATTGATGGTGATGGTCACGTGGTCGATGTTGTACTTGCAGATCTCGTCGACCAGATCGGGCAGCGCCAGGCCGTTGGTGGACAGGCACAGCTTGATGTCGGGCGCCTGCTCCTGCAGCATCCTGAAGGTGTCGAAGGTCTTCTTGGGATTGGCCAGCGAGTCACCGGGGCCGGCCACACCGAGCACCGTCATCTGCGGGATTTCGCTGGCGACCGCCACCACCTTCTTCACCGCCTGTTCCGGCGTCAGCTTCTGTGACACCACGCCCGGACGCGACTCGTTCGAACAGTCGTACTTGCGGTTGCAGTAGTTGCACTGGATGTTGCAGGCCGGCGCCACCGCCACATGCATGCGTGCATAGTGGTGATGCGCCTCTTCCGAATAACAGGGATGGTTCTTCACCTTGTCCCAGATGTGGGAGGGCATGTCATCCGGACCACCGGACGTGCCGCAACTGGCCTTGCCCTCTCCACCCTTGGTTCCACAGCCCGAATGCGACGGGGCTTCATTGGTGACCGCCAGGGCGTTGCCACTGGATTTCAGGTCAGCCAGGCTGACATAGCTCGCTGCTGCACTTTCCATGAATAGGCTCCTTCTTCTGCTGTGGCGCGACGTGGGCTGGCCCGTTCAAATTAGCCAGTTCCGTGCCACCGCAATTTCCTCTTTTTATTCATGGACATGCAGACACCCTGCCGACCACCTCGATTGCGCGTAAACCTACGCTTGCGACAAACCCCACAAAGCATCCGCTGCACCGGTGAAATGCGGCGACACGGCGCACCGTGCCCCCGCCCCCATCCGCATCCGCACAAATGAAACGGCCCGGCAGCGACGCTGCCGGGCCGGCCTCCCGGTCGATCGGTCAGAGCGAGGGCTGAGAGGTCGCCAGGCCCCTCTCGATCAGCAGATCGTTGATCGACTGCGCGAAAGCGCGCCACGCGATCAGCATGTCGCGGCGAATGAGGCCGAGGTAGTCATCCGACGGCTGGTGTTCGTCCGGGAAGTTGGACAGTGCACAGGAGGTGCGGTTGTGCTGCACCGCCGTTTCGATCAGTGTTTCGCTGAAGCCGGAAAACGGCTGCAGCAGATGCGGCGTTAGCACGCATCGGCCCTGCTGAACCGAAAGCTCCGCCACGTCGAATTGCAGCGATGCCGCGTGATCGAGCGCCGACTGGTAAACATGGTCGGTCACCGCGGCCAGCACCGCCTGGGTCATGCCCTCACTGCGCGATGCCGACAAGGCGCGCACCACGCTTTGCCGATACAGGTCGGGCGCCGCCGCCCGCTTGGTTGCCACCCATTCGGCGAAGGCCTGGACCGCCGCCTGGTTCGACGCCGACAATGGCGTCGCCACTGCCGGGTGGCGCAGACGGGCCGCCACGCGCGCCGCCGAATCCAGTGCCCCCTCAAGATAGCCGGCTCCGCGGCTGGCGGTTTCACTGCCCGCCAGATGCAGACGGCCGTTCCACAGTGCGGCGGCGAGCAGGGCTACATTGTCGTCCGGATGACCGCCGGGCTCGGCGGCATCAAGCGTGCTGCAGGTATAGGGTTCGCCCGCCCAGTCGCGCAGGTGCAGTTCGCCCTGGTCCATCTCCGGACCGAATATCTGTGCGAACTGGCTGCGCACCATCAGCGGCATGGCGGACGCGCAGGCGCGCCGCATGTCCGGCTGCAGGGCGACGAAGCCCCCGAGTGCAGCCGCGCCGCCGGGCGCGCAGGCATCGAACACTTCCGCCAGCACCGCCTGACCGTGCGTGACGAAGGCGTTGCCGGACTGGCCGCGTTCGCGCCAGAACGCGCGCGGCAGACGGATGCAGGCCTTGGCCTGCGCCGCCATCCAGGTCGGCGTCTCGCGCAGCGTCTGCACCACGGTGCGGTCCAGCGGCGGATCGAAGGTGATGGATTCGGCGATCAGGCGCGGCGGCAGCGCGAGCACCACATGGCGCGCGACGATGGTGACCGTTTCGGCGCCGGATCGCGCGCCGACCTCCACGTGATCGCCACGCAGCCGGATGGCCTCCACCACGCAGCCGGTGCGCAGCCGGTCGCCGATCGCGCGCACCAGCGCATCGACCAGCTTCACCATGCCGCCTTCCAGCCGTCGCGCGCCGTTATGCACCGGTCCGTTCGACAGCACCTCCGGATTGCCGTCGGCTTGCGAAAGCTGCAGCACCGCCCCGCTGTCGTGCTGTTCGAAGCTGGGCAGACCCAGTTCCTGCACCAGCGCGGCCATGCGCGGCTGCACCTCGGGCCAGAACCAGCCGGGACCGAGATCCAGCGGTGCCGCGCCAGCCACCGTATCCACGCGCCCCCCCGCGCGATGTCGCGCCTCCAGAACCAGCACGTCGCGACCGCTTGCGACGAGGTGACGACAGAGCGTCAGGCCGGCCACGCCGGCGCCAATGATCAGCGTATCGAGCATGCTGCAGTCCTCCGGCAGACATTCGTGAGTCGTGACGCGGCACGCAGCAAGCATCGCGCCATCGCGCGCGACCTGCGCCCGGCGAGCGATGGCGCGGCGCAGGTCGCGTGGCGGCGCCCTGTCGGCGCGACCGGCTTGCCGCGTCCGGACGTCGCGTGTCGGCTGCGACACGGCAGGCTGTCGGCTTTGTCGCGCCTGCGACAGCGCGACCCGCCGACCGCCCCGGATGCGTCATCCGGCTCGCGCGTTGCGGACGGCGTCGGCTCGGGGCTGATCCCGGGCCGACCGTGAGCAGCACCGCCAGCGGACCGATTCTTGCTGCGCGATCCTCGCCACGGATATCGACATGAACGCTCCGCTTCCTCCTCCACTGCCCTTTGCGCGACATCTGTCGCCACCAAAGACGCTGGAACAGCTCATCACGGGCAGCCGCCAGGCGGCGTTGCCTGCGGCCTTTCACGTCCGTGTTGCGCCGGTGCCGCTAAGCGAACCGCGTTTGCTTGCTTTCAGCCCCGACGCGGCCGGGCTGGTCGGGCTGGACGACGCACAGATGACGCGCCCCGAGGCGGCTGCCTGGCTGTCCGGATCGCAGCTCCTGCCGGGCGCGCAGCCGCTGGCCACCGTCTATGGCGGTCATCAGTTCGGCACCTGGTCCGGACGGCTGGGCGACGGCCGTGCGCATCTGCTGGGCGATGCGGACAGCGCCGACGGTCCGCTGGAAGTCCAGCTCAAAGGCTCAGGCGCCACACCGTATGCGCGCTTCGCTGACGGGCGCGCGGTCCTGCGCTCGTCCTTGCGCGAATTTCTCGCATCCGAAGCCATGCATGCGCTGGGCATTCCGACCACGCGTGCACTCAGCATCGTCGGCTCATCGCTCGAAGTGCAGCGCGACGGGATGGAAACCGCCGCCGTGGTGACCCGCCTGGCGCCGTCCTTCGTGCGCTTCGGCACACCGGAGCATTTCCACGCGGAAGACGACACCGCCCATCTGCGCCTGCTCGCCGACCATGTGATCGCCCATTTCCGGCCCGAACTGCGGGACGCCGCGCAGCCTTACGCGGCACTGCTCGCGGATGTCTGCAACACCACCGCCGCACTGGTCGCGAGCTGGCAGGCCATCGGCTTCATACACGGCGTCATGAACACCGACAATATGTCGCTGCTCGGCCTCACGCTGGATTACGGCCCGTTCGCCTTCATGGACCGTTTCGATCCCGGTCGCATCAGCAACCGCTCGGACACCTACGGCCGCTACGCCTTCCGCGCCCAACCCCGCATCGCGCACTGGAACCTCTATGTGCTGGCGGACGCGCTGGGACCGCTGATCGGACACCCGGACGTGACGCGCGACATCGTCGACCGGCATTTCCAGCCCGCCTTCGACCGCTGTTACGGCGAGCGCATGCGCGCGCGCCTGGGCCTCATGCACGCACTGCCTGGCGACGACGATCTGATCGCCGGCACGCTGGGACTGCTCGCGCGCGAACGGGTGGATTACACCTTGTTCTTCCGCACGCTGTCGCGCCTGCCCGGGGCGCCCGCGCGGGACGAGCGCGCATGCAGCGACGCGCCGCTGCGCGACCTGTTCGCCGACCGCGAAGCCTGCGACGCCTGGCTGATCGGCTGGCGCGCCCGGCTGGCACGCGAAGCCAGCCGCGACGAGCCGCGACAGACAGCCATGCTCAAGGTCAATCCGCGCTACATCCTGCGCAACTGGATGGCCGACGAAGTGATCCGCGATGCGCGGCAGGGTGATCTGCGCAGCCTTCACCGGGTGCTGGACTGCCTGCGCCAGCCCTTCGACGACCAGCCCGCTCTCGCGCGCTACGCGCAACCGCCGGCGGACAGCGCATGCTCCGCGCCGCTCAGTTGTTCCAGTTGAACCTTCCACCCCGCCAGGAGATTTTTCATGGACCTCATCTACAGCACACGCATATTCAGTCAGGGCGGCCGCAACGGTCGCGTCCAGAGCGAGGACGGCCAGCTCAAGCTGCAGCTCGCAGCGCCTGAATCCATGGGCGGCAGCAAGCCGGGCGCCAATCCGGAACAGCTCTTCGCGGCGGCCTATGCCGCCTGTTTCGAGCATTCGGTGCGCCACATCGCGCGCGCGGACCGCCTGCCGTTGAAGGGCTGCATGGTGGAGGCGGAAATTTCGCTGTTCAAGAACTTCGAGGAGGCCTATCGCATGGCGCTGCGCTTCACCGTCATCCTGAACGGCATCGATCAGCCGACCGCGGACAGCCTGGTGGAACGGGCACTCAAGGTCTGCCCCTACACCGATGCAACCAAGAACAACGTGACAGTGAGCGCATCCGCGGTGCTCGAAGATCCCGCGCTGGCGTGAAGGAGCGGAGATGACTTCTGAAACCGGCTATTTCATCGACTGGAACGGCAACGCGCGCAGTGTGCAGGACGCAGGAGGCGATCTCACGGTAGAGGTCGACATGCCGTCCAAATACGTCGCACTGTATTCGAAGAGCGGCACGCTGATGCATGAAGCGACGTTCTACCGCACGCTGGACGACATCGCGAAAAAGGGCATCACCGCCGAGCTGGTGCCCGGCTCGCATCCCTGGGGCATGCGCAAGGAATGGTGACAGGGGCGTCGCGATGCGATGCTCGCTCCGGCCTGGAATGCGGGGCGTTCCGCGGCCATGGCGCGCTTCTGTGGGAGCGGCCTCTGGGCGTGATGCGGAATGTGCCGGCCGCGGGCTTCGTTCGAGGGTGCAATCGCGGGCAAGCCCGCTCCCACGAAACCTTCGCTCCGTTCCCGGCCTGGCCGAGCTTTTGTGGGAGCGGCCTCTGGCCGCGATGCGGGCTATGCCGGCCGCAGGCTTCGTTCGAGGGTGTAATCGCGGGCAAGCCCGCTCCCACGAAACCTTCGCTCCGTTCCCGGTCTGGCCGAGCTTTTGTGGGAGCGGCCTCTGGCCGCGATGCGGGCTATGCCGGCCGCGGGCTTCGTTCGGGGGTGCAATCGCGGGCAAGCCCGCTCCCACGAAACCTTCGCTCCGTTCCCGGTCTGGCCGAGCTTTTGTGGGAGCGGCCTCTGGCCGCGATGCGGGCTATGCCGGCCGCGGGCTTCGTTCGAGGGTGCAATCGCGGGCAAGCCCGCTCCCACGAAACCTTCGCTCCGTTCCCGGCCTGGCCGAGCTTTTGCGGGAGCGGCCTATGCCGGCCGCGGGCTTCGTTCGGGGGTGCAATCGCGGGCAAGCCCGCTCCCACGAAACCTTCGCTCCGTTCCCGGTCTGGCCGAGCTTTTGCGGGAGCGGCCTCTGGCCACGATGCGGCATTTGCACGCCGCAGGCTTCGTTCCAGGCCGCAATCGCGGGCAAGCCCGCTCCCACGAAACCTTGGCTCCGTTCCCGGCCTGGCCGAGCTTTTGTGGGAGCGGCCTCTGGCCGCGATGCGGGCTATGCAGGCCGCAGGCTTCGTTCAAGGCCGCGGGCTTCGCTTGAGGGTGGAATCGCGAGCTGCGCTCGCTCCTGCGGCACACAGGTCAGAAGCGACGCACCTCGATGTCGTACTTCTTGAGCGCGTAGCCCATCTGGCGCGGCGTGATGTTGAGCAACCGCGCCGCCTTGGCCTGTACCCACCCGCACTGCTCCATCGCCCAGATCAGGCGTTCGCGCTCGCCATCCGGCTTCTCGCCGCCGACCGCCGGACGGACCGGTAGTGTCATTCCGGACGGGCTACAGGATTCCGCGTCATCCTCGGCTGCGCCGACGGTTGCTTCGACTGGCGCCACCGCGTCGTCCTTCTTGACGAAATGCAGCACCTGGGTCAGGCAGCGATTGGCCGAACAGGGAAAATCCGAGGCCTCGATGGCGTCGTGATGTGCCATGGTGGCGGTACGCTCGATGCAGTTCTCGAGCTCGCGCACATTGCCCGGCCAGTAACAGTGCATGATCACCGCCTGACCGCTGGGCGCGATCCGCATCTGGCGGTCGTTCTCGCGATTGAAGCGGTCGACGAAATGCTGTGCCAGCGCGGGCAGATCGTCGCGGCGTTCGCGCAGAGGTGGCAGGAAGATGCTCACCACGTTGATGCGGAAATAGAGATCGGCGCGGAAGGTGCCGGCGGCCACCATCTTTTCCAGATTGCGGTTGGTGGCACAGATCAGGCGCACATCGACCTTGATCGCCTTGCTGCCGCCGACGCGCTCGAATTCGCGCTCCTGCAGCACGCGCAACAGCTTGGTCTGGAAGGCCGGGGATATGTCACCGATCTCGTCCAGGAACAGGGTGCCGCTGTCGGCCAGCTCGAACCGGCCCTTGCGCTCGCTGGTGGCGCCGGTGAACGATCCCTTCTCGTGACCGAACAGCTCGGATTCGAGCAGGGACTCGGACAGCGCCGCGCAATTCACCTTGATGAAGGGCGCGCTCTTTCGGGGCGAAAGTTCGTGAATGGCACGGGCGATCACTTCCTTGCCGGTACCGCTCTCGCCCCGCAACAGCACGGTGGATCGGGTCGGCGCAACCTGGTGCGCCTCGGAAAACACCTGCTGCATGCGTGCGGAGCTGCCGATCACATTGTCCAGCTTGACGCGACCGCGACTTTCGCGGCGGATCTGCTTGGCCTGATGCAGCAGGCGTTCATGTTCGTCATTGACCACACGCTGCAGGGCAACAGACTGCCCGATCAGATTGGCCGCCATGGACAGCACGCGCACGTCGTTGCCAAAGCTGCCGTGACGCGATGCGACACGGTCGGCGCAGAGCACGCCCAGCATGTCGCTGCCGGCGCGCATCGGCACACAGATGAAGGCGATCGCCTCGTCGGTCTGCTGGTCGAGCGCGCCGGTGCGATTCAGGAACAGCGGTTCCATCGATATGTCGGGCACCACGACCGGCGAGCCGGACGCGAACACGCGCCCGATGATGCCCTCACCCGACCGGTAGCGTCCGCTGGACCATTCCTTGGTGGTCAGGCCCACAGCCGCAGCCAGGCTCAGCGCCTCGCCGTCGTCGTCCGCCAGCGCGATCATCATGCGCCGGAACTCGAGGTGATGCGTCAGCAGGTTCAGCGCCTCACGCAAGGTCTTGCCCATGTCCAGTGATGAACTGAGTATCTTGCTCAGTTCGTACACGGTCACCAGTTCGACGTTCGCCCGAACGTTCACATCACTGCCGATTGCCGCCATGGCACAGCCCCCAGGTCATGCGTTTCACGGGCGTCCGTTCCGGACGCACCTTCCCCTTTTGTTCGCTGCCCCTGCTCTGCTTCTTCTGTCGGGGAATTACCGGCGTACTCTCCGCCTCCACGCATGCCACCACCGGTAAGGCCGACGGATGTCGACTCCGCGGGCCAGTTGTCACAAAGCAAACCTTGTACCGAGAATCAGGCTCCTGCCCGGTGTCGAGGAAAGGCGTCTATAAGCCCTTCTGTCGAAATGCCTCCGGCGCCCGCACATATTCCGCTGTCAATGTTGGTGCAGCGCGTCACAAAACGGTGCGCAGACCGCTTGAATGCAAGGTTTGTCGCGTTTGTCGCGGAGCCAACACAGCCACTTTTTCGTCCAGTTCACCGCCCGGCCCAACTGGCCGGCGTGCTTCGTTGGCACGCAGTCTGCTTCGGTCCCGAGCAGGGAGGATTGCATCGATGAGCGAACGTATTGCGCAAGTGCTCGGCATCCAGGGCGCACGGTTGACCGTGCGCACCGAATCGCCCGAAGCATGCGGTAGCTGCAGGTCGCAATCGGCTTGCGGCAGCGGAAGCAGCGCAGTGCACCGGATCGAGGTCGATGCCGGGCTTGCTGCGCGCCTGCGCGCCGGCGACCACATCACGCTGAATGTTGACGATGGCGTACCCGCGACCGCCGCACTGCTCGCCTATGTCGTGCCTCTGGCCGGTCTGCTGCTCGGCATGGGGCTGTACGGCGCGTCCGGCGGACCGGAAGCCGGCATGCTGGTCGCGGGCATGACCGGACTGGGCAGCGGATGGTGGCTGTCACGCCGCCTGTCGCGCCGCTGGGGCCAGGCACTGCAGCCGCAGGTATGCGGCAGCAAGCGCGACGCGGACTGAATCGCGCCGCGCGCGGCCGCACTCACTCCGTCGCGGGAGCAGCGCAACCGTCCAGCAGCTTGAGCGCAGCGGCCGGGTCGAGCTTGGCGATGCCTCGATTCAGGCCGCTGATCAGGGCGAGCACCGAAGCGGTCACGATGTTGCGGTGCATGCCGGCACCGAAGGTCGTACCGGGCACGCCTTCGATCACGAATTCCGCGAAGGCGATGGCGGCCGCATCGGCACCGTGACCGATGGCGCGCTCTTCGTAATCGTGCAGACGTACCGGCAGTGCGAGCGCGTCCAGCGCGGCGGCGATCGGTCCGTTGCCGCGTCCGGAAAGACGGCACTCCACGCCGCGCACCCTCACGACCAGGTCCATGCCCTGTTCGTCGCCGATCTCGTACAGGTGATGGGTGACATAGTCGAGCGGCGCATCGGCTTCGAAGTAATTCTGCGCGAACAGCTTCCAGATATCGGCGGCGCACACTTCGCGGCCACTGCTGTCGGCGATCTGCTGCACCGCGCCCGAGAACTCGACCTGCAGTCGGCGCGGCAACGATATGCCGTATTCGCTTTCGAGCAGGAAGGCGACGCCGCCCTTTCCGGACTGGCTGTTCACACGGATGATGGAATCGTAGGTGCGGCCGAGGTCGGCCGGATCGACCGGCAGATAGGGCACCTCCCACAGCGCGTCCGGCTGCTGTACAGCCAGGCCCTTGCGGATCGCGTCCTGATGCGAACCCGAAAAGGCCGTAAACACCAGGTCGCCCGCGTAGGGATGGCGGGCGTGCACCGGAATGCCGGTGCACTGCTCGACCGTGCGCGCAATGTCGTTGATGCGCGAGAAATCGAGACCCGGGTCGATGCCCTGCGTGTAGAGATTGAGCGCCAGCGTCACCAGATCGACATTGCCGGTGCGTTCGCCGTGGCCGAACAGGCAGCCCTCGATGCGGTCGGCGCCGGCCATCACCGCCAGTTCCGCGGCCGCTACAGCGGTACCGCGGTCGTTGTGCGGATGCACGCTGAGGATGATGGCGTCGCGCCTGGCCAGATTGCGGTGCATCCATTCGATCTGGTCGGCGTAGTGATTGGGCGTGGCGATCTCCACCGTCGCCGGCAGGTTCAGGATGACCGGCCGCTCGGGCGTCCCGCCCCAGGCATCAACCACGGCGTCGCACACGTCCTTCGCGAAATCGAGTTCGGTCGCGGTAAAGGTTTCCGGGCTGTACTGGAAGGTCCATTCGGTTTCAGGCCGCGCGTCGGTCAGGCGCTTGATGAGCAAGGTGCTATCGACCGCGAGCTGCTTCACCTCGTCGCGGCTCATGTCGAACACGACACGGCGAAAGGTAGGCGAGGTCGCGTTGTAGACATGCACGATGGCGCGCCTGGCCCCACGCAAGGATTCGATGGTGCGTTCGATAAGGTGCGGGCGCGCCTGTGTGAGCACCTCTATGGTCACGTCGTCCGGAATGTGGCCGCCTTCGATCAGCGTGCGCACGAAGCTGAAGTCGGTGTCCGACGCCGACGGGAAGGCGACTTCGATCTGTTTGAAGCCAATGTCCACCAGCATCCTGAACATGCGCATCTTGCGCTCGCCGTTCATCGGCTCGAACAGGGCCTGGTTACCGTCGCGCAGGTCGGTGGACATCCAGATCGGTGCGCGGGTGAGGGTGCGCGACGGCCACTGGCGGTCGGCGAGTGGAACAGGGGTAACGGGACGGTACTTGGTATTCGGCTGCTTCAACATGATGGGCTCCGGCTTGGATTCAAGGAAAAGTGGCCGGAATGCAGGGCTGTCAGGCGGCCACGGGTTTCTCGGCCTGACAACCGCTGCGCAGTCGCAGCATCGGCAAGGTTTGATACAGCTCGAACATGATGGGAATGCTCCGGGAAAACGGAATTCACCCCCCCGGTCCATCGACCGGAGGCAGGCACTGCACGACAGGAGGGGGAAGTTTTATGTGCGCGCGGGGCGCAGCAGCAGACCCGACGCGAGCAGCGTCGAGGGGAGGAAGGGCAGTTGGGTCTGGTGCGAGGGCATGGGCTAGACCATAGGCAAGCCGCAAAAAGCTGTCAAGCCTGAATTTCGCCGGCAAGCAGCTAGAATTGTGTTCTTTCGTCAGGCTACGGCCTGAGCCCTGCATCGAGCGGACAGCCTGACGGCTGCCGCTCATGCTCTGGCAACGACACTCATCCTCAGATTTCTCCGCTGCCCAACATGTCCGAACGCAATACCCCAGCCCCGGCGTCCAATTTCCTGCGTGCCGTGATCGAAAAGGATCTGGCCAACGGCACCTACGCCAGCCGCCGCTGGGCGCGCAGCCCGGGCGACGCTGCCCACCACGCCGCTGGCGAAGCCGATCCGGCGAAAATACGCACCCGCTTTCCGCCCGAGCCCAACGGCTATCTTCATGTGGGCCACGCCAAGTCCATCTGCCTGAACTTCGGCCTGGCCCGCGACTACGGCGGCGTCTGCCACATGCGTTTCGACGACACCAATCCGGAAAAGGAGAACGTCGAATACGTCGAATCGATCAAGGACGCGGTGCAGTGGCTGGGTTTCGGCTGGGACGCCTTCGGTGCGTCGCACCTGTATTTCGCCAGCGACTACTTCGACTTCATGTACCGCGCGGCGGAATACCTGATCACCGCCGGCCATGCCTACATCGACCAGCAGACGCAGGAGGAGATGCGGGTCAACCGCGGTTCGCTGACCGAACCGGGCAAGGATTCGCCGTGGCGCAATCGGCCGGCCGAAGAATCGCTGGCGCTGTTCCGCGAAATGCGCGACGGCCGGCATGCGGATGGCGCCATGGTGCTGCGCGCGAAGATCGACATGGCCAGCCCCAATATCAATATGCGCGACCCGGCCATCTACCGGATCAAGCATGCTCACCATCACAACACCGGCGACAAGTGGTGCATCTACCCGATGTACACCTATGCCCACCCGCTGGAAGATGCGGTCGAGGGCATCACGCATTCGATCTGCACGCTGGAATTCGAGGACCAGCGTCCGTTCTACGACTGGGTGCTGGAACGACTGGCCGAGGGCGGCCTGCTGGCTCATCCGCTGCCCAGGCAGTACGAATTCGCGCGTCTGAACCTCACCTATGTGGTCACCAGCAAGCGCAAGCTCATGCAACTGGTGACCGAGAAGCATGTCAGCGGCTGGGACGACCCGCGCATGCCCACCATCGTCGGTCTGCGCCGCCGCGGCTACACGCCCGAAGCGCTGCAACTGTTCGCCGAGCGCATCGGTGTATCCAAGGCCGATTCGTGGATCGAATACTCGACGCTGGAAGGCGCGCTGCGCGACGATCTCGATGGACGTGCGGCGCGCGCGATGGCGGTACTCGAACCGCTCAAGCTCAAGCTCACGAACTGGAAAGAAGTGTTCGGTGAGCGTGACGAGGAGCCCTGCTCGGCGCCGGTGCATCCGCATCACCCGGAGCGCGGCACGCGCAGCTTCAACCTGACGCCGGAAGTCTGGATCGAGCGCGACGACTTCATGGAAGAAGCGCCCAAGGGCTATCACCGGCTGTTTCCCGGAAACAGGGCGCGGCTCAAGTACGGCTATGTGATCGAGTGCACCGGCTGCGAAAAGGACAGCGACGGCCGCGTCACCGCGGTACTCGCCACCCTCGTGCCGGATACCAAGAGCGGCACGCCGGGTGCCGACAGCGTGAAGGTGAAGGGCGTCATCACCTGGGTCAGCGCAAGCCAGGGTCTGGCCGCCGAAATCCGTCTGTACGACCGATTGTTCACCGAAGCACATCCGGATGCAGGCGGCCGCGATTTCCTGACCGTGATGAACCCCGATTCGATCAGGTCGGTGCACGGCTGGGTCGAGCCCGGTCTGGCCGCGTGCGCGCCGGACGACAAGTTCCAGTTCGAGCGCCACGGCTATTTCGTCGCCGACCGTGTCGACTCGAAAGCGGGCGCGCCGGTGTTCAATCGCGCGGTGACGCTGAAGGACAGTTGGTCGGCGCCGGCGGGCAAGTAGGCACGGCGTTTCCGGAGAGTCCGTCATGAGCATGCAAGCCGTTCCGCTGGCCAAGGCCTATCGTCTGCTGAATCATGGGCCCACCGTGCTGGTGAGCGCGGCCGCTGATGGCCGGCGCAATCTGATGGCGGCGGCCTGGTGCATGCCGCTCGATTTCGAACCGCCCAAATTGCTGGTGGTGCTGGACAAGGCCACCTACACGCGCGAACTGATCGAGCGCTCCGGCGAATTCGTCATCAATGTGCCGCCGCGCCGCATGCTGGATGTCACGGTGGCCGCCGGCAATCGAAGTGGCCGCGAGGGCGACAAGTTCGTCGAACTGGGTGTCGCGGCCGAGCCGTCGCAGCGGGTCGCGGCGCCCTGCGTCGCCGGCTGCATCGCCTGGCTCGAATGCGTGTTGCTGCCGGAAGCCCACAACCAGAGCCGTTACGACCTGTTCATCGGCGAGGTGGTGGCCGCACGCGCGGACGAGCGCGTGTTCAGCGACGGTCGCTGGCACTTCGGTCCGCAGGATGACGCGCTGCGTACCTTGCATCATGTGGCGGGCGGCGCCTTCTTTGCCATCGGTGAAGAACTGGACGGCTGAACCGGACAGACTGAACTTTCGCGGCGGTCGGCCGCTCCGATCACCGATGCCGCCATTCCCACCGGAGCTTACGATGCCGCGCCTGACCCTGCTGCTGTCCGCGTTGCTGTGTTCGCCGGCTTTTTACCCTGCCGCCATGGCCGCCGATGCGCCGCGAGAATTCGGTTCGGCCTTCTTCACCGGACTGTCCATCAGCGTGGTCCAGGTGCGGGTGGCCGACGCCGCGGGCAAGAGCTACTTCGGTTCCGGCGTCGTGGTCGCCGAGAACGAGGTGGTGACCAACTGCCACGTGACCCGCCACGCGGCCAGGCTCGAAGTGGCCAAGGGCGCCCTGGTGTTCCCGGTATTCGGGCAGAAGGCCGACATGGACAACGACCTGTGCCTGCTGCGCACCGCCCCCATGCCATTGCGCGTGGTCGCGCTGCGCGATTCGGCATCGGTGAAGCCGGGCGAACGATCCTTCTTCTACGGCTACCCGGGAGGGATGGAAGCCTTTTTCGCGCCGGGCCGCATTTCCACTCTGCATCCGCACGGCGGCAGCGCGATCTTCGAAACCTCCAGCGGCTTCACGCTGGGCGGCAGCGGCGGCGGTCTGTTCGACGACCAGGGGCAGCTCATCGGCATCACCACCTTCCTGAACGCCGGTCATCGCGGCGGCTATTTCGCCATGCCCGCCGACCGGGTGAGCGCGCTGCGCAGCCTGCCGGAACGCGACATCGGACCTCTGACCGGGCTTGCGCTGTGGGAAAGGCCGGACGCGGAACAACCCTGGTTCCTGCGCGTCGCGCGGCTTACCGCCCAATCGCGCTGGCAGCAGGCAGCCGACACGGCACTCGCCTGGACACGCGCAGAGCCCGACAATCCGGACGCCTGGCACCAGGCCGGCGCGACACTGGTGCGCGGCGCGCGCTACCAGGACGCGATCGCGCCGCTGCAGAGGGCGCTGGCCGGGATGCCCGATCATCCGGACGTACTTTTCCACATGGCGCTGGCGCTGAGCCTGTCCGGTTCGGCGGAACAGGCCAGCGAAATGCGCATGAAACTGGTCGGTGCCAACGCCGAACTGGCCCGCAGGCTCGATGATCTGCTGGAGCATCGCGACCGCTGATACATTCCGCAACGGTGTACCCGTACGGTTTGCCCGCGGTTCCGGCCATGTTGCGTAGGCCTTAAGTACTACAGTCATCGGGCTGCGAAAGCACTAGACTTCAACGGATAAAAGTCCTTACATCCGGGCGGGGTCAGCGGTGGTCAGAATCGGCGTGCTGTGCGCACTCATCTGTGCGGTACAGCTTTCAGCAGTGGTCGCACATGCGGAAGAGGCGGCGGACGGACCGCGTTTCGAGGTGCGCGCCTATTCGCTCGCCGGCGGTTCGGTATTCCGCCCCTCGGAAATCGACGCACTGCTCGCCCCCTATACCGGCCGCGAGGTCGGTTTCAGCCAGATCGAAGCGGCGCGCACCGCGCTGCAGACCGCCTACCACCGGCGCGGCTTCGGCGCTGCACAGGTCAGCGTGCCGGAACAGGAGCTGAGCGACGGCACCGTCATCCTCGAGGTTCTGGAACCACGGCTCACCGAGATCACGCTGCAGGGCGCCCGTCATCACGACGATGACAACATCCGGCGCAGTCTGCCCGGTCTGGCGGACGGCCGCATGCCCAACACCACCGACGTGGCGCGCCAGTTGTCGCTGGCCAACGAGAACAGTTCCAAGCAGAGCGACGTGGTGTTCCGGTCCGGACGCAAGCCAGGCGAGATCGCCGCCACGGTATCGGTCGCCGACGACAATCCGTTGCGCCGCTTCATCACGGTGGACAACAGCGGCACACCTTCGACCGGCACGCACCGCGTGGCCGTCGGCCTGCAGCACGCCAATCTGTTCAATCGCGACCATGTCGCCACCTTCCAGTACACCACCTCGGTCGAGCAACCAGCCGACGTGACGATTTTCGGTCTTGGTTATCGCATCCCGCTTTATGAAAGCGGCAATTCGATCGACCTGATCGCCGGCTATTCCAGCGTCAACTCCGGACAGGTACAGATACTGAATTCGACCGCCAGCGTGTCGGGCGCCGGCCGCATCTTCGGTGCGCGTCACAACTGGCATCTGCCGCGCGACGGCGAACTTTCCCAGCGCATCAGTCTGTCGCTCGACTGGCGCGACTTCGACAGCAGCCTCACGCTGGACAATGTGCCGGGCAATCTGGTGCCGCGTGTCATCACGCATCCGGTCAGCCTGGGCTGGTACGGCAACTGGCGCAATGACATGCGGGAAGCAGCGGTCAATGTGAGCATCGCCCGCAACATCCCCGGTGGCGAGCATGGTCGTGACG
Source organism: Methyloversatilis thermotolerans (assembly GCF_000372885.1). Classification (GTDB taxonomy): domain Bacteria; phylum Pseudomonadota; class Gammaproteobacteria; order Burkholderiales; family Rhodocyclaceae; genus Methyloversatilis; species Methyloversatilis thermotolerans. Next base: position 3,476,309 of record NZ_KB889967.1, on the reverse strand, counting down.
AGGACTTCGCCGCGCTTCGCGCGCGGGCAGACGCGCGTTTCGTCATCGTGCGCGCCGGCGCGTCCTGGCTGCAGTTGCTGCCGCGCGACTGGCGGCTGCGGCTGCAGGCGCAGGCGCAGTACACCAATGACGCACTGGTATCGGGCGAACAGTTCGGTGTCGGCGGCGCCGATTCGGTGCGCGGCCTGCGCGAGCGCGTGCTCGCCGACGACCGCGGCTGGCGTATCGGTGCCGACCTCGATACGCCAGCATGGATCGCCGCGGACACCTGGGTGATGCGCGGCGTGCTGTTCGCGGATGGCGCACACCTGTACCGCGCGCGCGCAGAACCGGGCGAAGTCACATCCTATGGCGTTCTGTCGGCCGGCATCGGCCTGCGCGTCAACTATTCCACGTGGTTGTCGGGGCGCGTCGACTACGCTCAATTGATGGACGGAGCCGGCAGATACGACTCCGGCAGCCACCGCGTGCACGCATCGTTCAGCCTGACCTTCTAGCGTCTGTCAGGCGGTTCCGTTCAATGAATGCCGCATCGGCAAGGTTGCCGGTGAGGCCGAAATCCTTCCGTTCCGGCGCGCCGCGCGCGAGCAGCATCCCGATGCGCTCATCGGCCCGGAAACCGGAAACTTGAGGTCAGCATGAACAAAGGTCGCTACACCCTGGTGTATTCCGATGCGCAGGGCACTTATATGCCCGCGCCGGAGGAAACGAGCCGCCGCGGCAAGGGACGCGGCAGCCGGGCATTGCGCCGGCTGGTCGCCGCCATGGCCGCAGCCATGCCCGGTCTGGTCATCGCCAATCCGAGCGGACATCAGGTGATCCAGGGGCCGGTCGAGGTGCAGCAGCAGGGCAATACGCTGAACATCACGGCGGGCGACAAGTCCATCATCCACTGGAAGCACTTCTCGATACAGGCGGGCGAAGTCACCCGCTTCATCCAGCCGGACGCGAACTCCAGCGTGCTGAACCGGGTGGTCGGGCAAGACCCCTCGCACATCCTGGGTTCGCTGATCGCCAACGGCAAGGTGTTCCTGATCAACCCCAACGGCATCCTGTTCGGTGCCGGCGCACGCGTCGACACCGCCGGGCTGGTGGCCTCGACACTGAACATCAGCAATCAGGACTTCGCCAGCGGCCGCCTGCGCTTCACTGCCGAAGGCGCCGCCGGCAAGCTGCGCAACGAGGGCACGCTGAAAACCACGGGTGGCCCGCTGCTGCTGATCGCGACCGACATCGAGAACACCGGACTGATCACCGCGGACAACGGCGACATCGTGCTCGCCGCCGGCAAGAGCGTAGACATCGCAGATCCTCACCAGCCGGCTCTGCGCGTGCGCATCGAGGCGGGCGGCGAGGCGGTCAACCTGGGACAGATCATCGCACGCAGCGGCAATGCCGGCATGTTCGGCGCCGCGCTCGTGCAGGGCGGCAAGGTGCAGGCCACCGGCGCGGAACGGACGGCGGACGGCCGCATCGTGCTGAAGGCGTCGAAATCGGTCACGCTCACCGCGCAGTCGGAAACGACCGCGCGCACCAGCCAGGGCGATGGCGGCCAGGTCGACATCGCGGCACCGGAAGTGAAGGTCGAGGCAGGCGCGGTGATCGACACCAGCGGCATGCGCGGTGGCCGCATCGATATCGCGGCCGAACATCGGGCGGTGGTCGAGGGCACGCTGCGATCGGTGGGCAGACTGCCGGCTCCGGCGCCCGCGCCAGCGCCAGCCGCCCCCGCCGACATCGAACTTCCGGCCACCGCCGCCGGCCCGCTATCGCCCGGCACCCCGCCGGTCGATGCAGGCCAGGGCGGCCACATCGTGGTTACCGGCGAAACGGTACGCATCGGTGCAGAAGCCGAGCTGGATGCCTCCGGCGACCGCGGCGGCGGTTCGCTGCTGATCGGCGGCGACTGGCAGGGCGCCAATCCGGCGGTGCGCAATGCGCAGACGACGCAGGTGGCTTCCGGCGCGCGACTGCTGGTCGACGCACTGCAGGAAGGCGATGGCGGCAAGGTGGTGGTGTGGGGCGATCAGGTCACGGCCTTCCACGGCAATATCTGGGCGCGTGGCGGCCGTGATGGCGGCAACGGCGGCCAGGTGGAGGTATCGGGCAAGGTCGCCCTGCTCTATCGCGGACGCACCGACACCTCGGCGGCCCGCGGCCGCAACGGCACCCTGCTGCTCGACCCGCTGGCCATCGTGATCCAGGGCGGAAGCGGCGACGGATCAATCGATGGCAACGCAAGTTTCGGCGACGACGGCCGCATCGATGCCGGCGCGCTCGGTCCCACCGTGCTGTTCGAGAGCGAGATCGAGGAACAGAGCAAAACCACCGACATCGTGCTGCGCGCGCAGCGCTCGGTTACCGTCGGTGATCAGGCCTTCAGTTACACAGGCAGCGGCAATGCCAGTGGCGAAACAAGCGGTCAGCTCACGCTGGCGGCGGACAGCAGCCTGCTGATCGAGACGCGCAATCTCGGCACCGCGGAAGGCGGTGCCAGCGCCGGCATCGATCTGGTGACCGGCGGTGCGCACGGTGCTGCGCTGCGCATCGTGACCCAGGGCAGCGGCAGCATGACGCTGCAGACCGGCTACAGCAACGGTGTGCAGGTGGGCGACCAGCGCGCCGACATCGTGCTGCCGGTGCTGCAGACGGCGGCCGGCGGCATCCTGATCCGCGCTGGCAGCAGTTCGACCGTCGACCTGCGCGGCAGCCGCTATGACTCGGGCGCCGGCATCGACATCGACGCCGGCACCGTCACGGGCGGCGTCACCTTCAACGCGAGCGATGGCACGCACATCGACGGCGACTACAGCGCGACATCGGGCACACTCACCTTCAATGGCGGCGCATCGTCCATCAGCGGACGCCTGACGCTGGCCGCCAACCTCGGTGGCAATGCCGCACTGACGCTGGGCGGCCTGCTGTGGCAGAGCGGCCAGATGCTGAGCGGCGCCACCACGACGCTGACCGGCAGCGGCCTGATCGACAACAGTGTCGCCTACCGCTACCTCGACCGTCGGCTCAACGTGACCGGCCAGCTCGAACTCGCCAACAGCGCCGGTTACGACCTGTACGTGCGCGATGGCGGACAACTGAACATCAGTGCCGGCGGCAGCGTCGGTACCGCGGCCGCCGACGGCTTCCTGCGCCTGGCCGCGTCCTCCGGCACCGCCCTGTTCAGCGCTGAAGGCAGCGCCAGCCTGGCTCTGGGCGACGGCAGCACATTCAACCTGTCGTCCGACAACGCGGCCGGCAATCTCATCGCCGGCAGCTTCACCACCACCGGCAACGGCCTGCTTCTGTTGGCGGCGGGTCGGATAAATACCGGCGCCGATACGACCATCAGCGGCAGCGGCTCACTGCGTCTTGCGAATTCAGGCGCGATCGGTGGCAGCCACGTGCTCACGGTCGCTACGCTGTTCGACTGGCGTGGCGGCAGCATGGACGGCAGTGGCAGCACGGTGCTGAGCGGCAACGGCCTGATCGACGACAGCAGCGCCTATCGTTACCTGCAGCGCACGCTGCGCATCGACGGCACGCTGACGCTGGACAACCCGACCGGCTATGACCTTCGCATCGGCAACGGCGGGCATCTGCACATCGGCTCGACCGGCACGCTCGCCACCGGCACGACGAACGGCTTCATCTACATGCAGGCCGGCACCGGAGGTACGACGACGCTGAGCGCCGACGCGGGCGGGCGCATCGCAGTGGCCGACGGCACCATGCTCACGCTGCGCAGCGACAGCAACAGCGGCAACCAGCTTGCGGGCAGCTTCGATCTCGATGGAAGCGGCGTGCTGCATCTGGACAGCGGCGCGATCCATGTCGACGGCAACGCCACCTTCGGCGGTGACGGCCTGCTGCGCATGAGCGGCGGCGCAACGATCAACGGCGGCGGCACGCTGACGATCGCCAGCGGTTTCGACTGGCGTGGCGGCCGCTTCGGCGGCAGCGGCACCACCCGCCTGATCGGCGACGCCGTCATCGACAACACCTCCGCCTACAAATACGCAAGCCGCAGGATCGAAGTGTCCGGCCATCTCACCTTCGGCAATTCGGCCGGTTACGACCTGCGCATCGAGAACGGCGGCGCACTGCATCTGGCGGCGGGCGGACGGTTGTCCACCGCCAGTAATGGCCTCATCTACATGCAGGCGGGCAGCGGCGGCAGCGCAGCCTTCTCCGCCGCCGCCGGTTCGGCGATCACGGTCGGCGAAGGCACCACGCTCACACTGCGCGGCGACGGCAACGCAGGCAACACGCTGGGCGGGCAGTTCGTGCTCGACGGCGCCGGCGCACTGCACATCGACTCCGGCCTGTTCACGACAGCCGCCCCCACCACCGTCGGCGGTACCGGTCTGCTGCGCATCAGCGGTGGCACGACCCTGAACTTCGATCACGCCTCGACCATTTCGACGCAGTTCCGCTTCGAGGGCGGCACGCTGGGCGGCAGCGGCAACGTACTGATCAACGGCCCCATGATCTGGTCGGGCGGCACCTTGTCCGGCAGCGGCACCGCCACCCTGGCGGGCAATGCGGTGATCGACAACACGGCGGCTTACAAGCTGCTGAACCGCCGCATGGTGGTGACCGGCTCCATGCAGTTCGGCAACAGCAGCGGCTACTACCTGCAGATCGGCGCCGGTGGCACTCTGCACATCGCCGCCAGCGGGCGGCTGTCCACCGACGCCGCAGCCGGCATGATCTACATGGCGGCCGGCAGCGCCGGCAGTGCGCTGTTCAGCGCCGACGAAGGCGCGCGCATCGATGCGGCCAGCGGCGCGGACCTCACGCTGCAAGCCGACAGTAGCGGCAACAACTTCATCGGCGGTCATTTCACGCTGGGCGGCACCGGGGATGTTCACCTCGATTCCGGGCTGATGCGCACCTCGGCCAGCACGGTCATCGACGGCAGCGGCCGCCTGCGCATCAGCAGCGGCGCCACGCTGGAAGCCGCCGCTGCACTGACCCTGGCCGGCCCGGTGCGCATGGATGGCGGTACGCTGGGCGGCAGCGCCGACATCGTGCTGAGCGGCGACTTCAGTTGGGGTGGCGGCACCATGGCGGGCTCCGGCACGACCACGCTCACCGGCCACGGCCATGTCGATGGCAGCTCGGCATACCGCTATCTTGACCGCCGCATGGTGGTCGGCGGCGAGCTGCTGTTCAGCAACAGCACCGGATATTTCCTGCAGATCCGCCAGAACGGCGGCGACAGCGGCGCGCTGCACATCGCGACCGGCGGACGTCTGCTCACCGATGGCGCGAACGGCTACATCCATATGGCGTCCGGCAGCGGCGGCAGCGTGCTGCTGTCTGCCGACGCCGGTTCCGTGATTTCGCTGGGCAGCGGCACCACGCTGCGCCTGCAGTCGGACAGCAATGCGGGCAACCGCATCGCCGGACAGTTCACGCTGGAAGGCGACGGGCGGATGCACCTGGATTCCGGCGTCATTTCCGCGGACGCGGACACCACCTTTGCCGGCGACGGCATACTGCAACTGTCCAGTGGTGCGACGCTGGCCGGCAGCGGGCTGGTGAACATCGCATCGCGCTTCGAATGGCTGGGCGGCAGCATGGCCGGCAGCGGCACGACGCGGCTGCTGCGCGACAGCGCGCTGAGTGGCAGCGGCGCACGCTATGTGGATCGCCGTTTCGAGGTGGCGCAAGGCGTCACCCTGAGCCTGGGCGACAATGTGTCGCTGCAGCGCTCGACCAGCAACGGCGGCAGCGGCGCACTGATCGCATCGGGCGAGGTGGTGAAGGACAGCGGCAGCGGCACCGCCTACCTCCAGTACCTGGACCTGTCGGGCACCATCGCGTCGTCCAGCGGCACGCTTTCCTTGCATGGCAACACCCAGGGCAGCAGCCTGCATGGCCTGCGCGCCGCCACCCGCGACAGCGGCTTGCTGCGTCTGGATTCGGGCCTGTTCACGCTGGGCGACGGGCAGCAGCTCGCCATCACCGCCGGCCGCCTGGATCTGAGCGGTGCCACGCTCGCCAGCAGCGGCAGCGCCACCGTCCAGGGCACGGGACAGTTCCGCATCGAATCCGGCACCCTGGGCGGTGCCGGCACGCTTACCGTCAGCGCCGGCTTCGACTGGACCGGCGGCAGCATGTCGGGTACCGGCACCACGCGCCTTGACACCTCGGCAACGCTGACCGGCAGCGGCACACGCACGCTCGACCGCACGCTGGAAGTCGCCGCCGGCCGCACGCTCACGCTGGGCGAGAACGTGGCCATACAGCGCTCGACCAGCAATGGCGGCAGCGGTACGCTGGTCGCGCTGGGCAATGTGGAGCGCAGCGGCGATGGCACCGCCTATCTGCGCTATCTCGACCTGCGCGGCAACGTCACCGCCACCAGCGGCATCCTGTCGCTGGTCGGCAACACGGCGGGCAGCCGCATCGGCGGCGCCGTGCTCACGACCTCGGGCAGTGGTTCGCTGCGGCTGGATTCCGGCAGCTTCGTACTCGATGCCAACGACACGCTGCAGATCGCCGCCGGATCGCTCGAGCTGTCGGGCGCCACACTCACGACTTCCGGCAACAGCAGCATTGCCGGCGCCGGACGGCTGCGTTTCACTTCGGGCAGCATCACCGGCAGCGGCGTGCTCGATATACGGACCGACATGGACTGGAGCGGTGGCAGCATGGCCGGCGCCGGCACCACGCGTCTGTCCGGCGCAACGCGCATCCTGTCGGGTTCTTTGCGCGCGCTCAGCCGCACGCTGGAAATCGCCGGGACGACGCTCGCACAGAACACCAGCGGTGCGCTGCAGATACAGACCGGCGGCCGCCTCGCCATCCTGTCCGCCGGTGAGCTGGAACTGGCCGGGGCGCCGCAGATCACCCACGAAGGCAGCGGGCGCATGGACAACGCGGGCCTGCTGCGCAAGACCGGCAGTGCCACCGCCACGCTGGCCATGCCGCTGACCAATACCGGCACGCTCAAGGTGGAGAGCGGCACGCTCATCACCAGCCAGTTCCCGCTCAACGCGGGGCTGATCGACGTGACGGCGGGCGCGACACTGCAGACCGGCGCTGCGGCACTGAACAATACCGGCATCGTCCAGGGTGGCGGCACGCTGAATCTGGGCGGCGCGCTGTTCAGCAATGCAGGCACCGTGCGCCCGGGCGGCCAGGGCAGCGCCGGCACGCTCACCTTGATCGCTCAGTTCGAACAGACCGCCGAAGGCGTGCTCGAAGCCGATGTGCTGGGCACTGCCGCGGCCGACCAGGACAAGCTGGTGGTCAGCGGCAGCGCTGAGATGGGTGGCGCGCTGGTCATGCTGCCCGCCGACGACGTCAAGTTCGGCGCCAACGATCGCTACACCGTGCTGTCCTGTGGCAGCGACGGCTGTCTGAGCGGACGCTTCGCACGCATCGACACCGGCGCGCTGCAACTGAGCGCCAACACGTTCTCGAATGCGCTGAGCTTCGCCACCGGCACCATTGCCAGCAACTGGATATCGGAAAGCTCCGGCTACTGGGACGTGGCGGCGAACTGGGCCGGTGGCCTCATCCCGACCGACGGCAACGAGGTGATCATCGATCGCGCGGGCGACCTGACGATCACGATACGCAGCAGCACCCGCTACAGCGAAATCCGCCTGGCATCGCTGTTCTCCAACGAGAACATCGAAGTGACCGGCAGCACGCTCACCCTGAGCCGAGATTCAGTCATCAATGGCCGGCTCGTCATGAGTGGCGGCACCATCAACATCGGCAGCGAACTGCGCACCGGTGGCTTTGCGCTCAGCGGGGGCACGATACGCGGCGGAACGCTGATCTCGGACAGTCTGGTGAGCACGCTGTCCGGCGGCCGGCTGGACAGCCTGGATCTGGTGCTGGGCGAACGGCTCAATGCCAGCGGCGGCACGCTGTCGAACGTGACGCTGTCGGCCACCGGCAACCGCGCCGGCGCCGGGAATATCGTGGTGAGCAATGGCGGCGATCTGCAGGTGGCCGGCGCGCTGGTGCTGGACGGCAGCACGGTCACGCTGGCTTCCGATGGCAGTTCCACCTTCCTGCGCGGCACTTCCGGCGCATGGTCCATCGGCGGCAATGGCACCATCCTGTTCGCCGGTTCGCACGACGCCGTGCGCGCCAACAACTACCTCGGCTACAGCTCCAATTCCCCGCTGTCCATCGGCGCAGGCGTCACCGTCACCGGCACCAATGGCGGGTACATCTACTTCTCGGACAACGGCAGCAATGCCGGCACCATCCTCGCCGCCAGTGCCGGCAAGGAGATTTCCCTCAACGCATGGAACAGCGGCGCGAGCTGGACCAATAGCGGCACGCTGCAACTGGATGGCGGCGGCTTCCATTCCGGCAGCAATATCCTGAACACCGGACGCATCGTCGGCGCCGGCGAAATTTCGATGAGCGGCCGCACGCTCACCAACGCCGGTCTGCTCGAGGTCGGCCGCGGACTGTTGCTGCTCACCGGTAATCTGACCCAGACCGCGGACGGCACGCTGAGCATGGATATCGGCGGCCTCGATCGCGGCAGCGGGCATGGCGCGCTCGATGTCGATGGCACGCTGGCCTTTGGCGGCCGCCTGCTCGTGCGCCATGTCGATGGCTTCGAGCCGGACAGCAGCGAAGCCTTCCCGCTCATCCGCTACAACGTCCGCGCCAGCGGCAGCGCGTTCGCCAGCCTGGATACCCCGACCGGCTATGGCTACGGCAGCTTCTATGGTGTCGGCACCTTCCTCATCGCGCGCGGCGACGCGCTGGACGGGCAGGTGAACGAGTGGATATCCAATTCCAGCGGCGACTGGGCCACCGGCACCAACTGGTCGCTCGGCGTCGCGCCGAATGGCGAAGCAATGACGGTGCTGATCGACCGCATCGGCTATACGCCGACGGTCACCGTGTCATCCGGCAACTGGACGGTGGCGGAGCTCATATCGCAGGAGCATCTGAGCATCACTGGCGGTTCGCTGACCGTGACCAACGAACTGGAGATCGCCGGCAACCTCACGCTGAGCGGCAGCGGCCAGCTCACCGCACTCACACCGGTCGACCTCGCCACGGTGACACTGAATGGCAGCTCCGCGCGCTTCACGGTGCGTGGCGACGGCCATATCGGCAGCTTCCTGCAGTACAACGGCACCTCCACCTTCGCCGGTGCGGGCCTGGCCTTCGACGCCATCGCCATCAGCGGCGGCACGGTGAATTACGACGCCGCCCTGCTGCTGCCCTCCTCGCTGCTGCGCGTCGCCGGTCATACCGCCAATCTCAACGCGGACCAGGGTCAGACGCGCATCGAACTCGTGTCCGGCACGCTCAACCTCAACCTCGCCACGCTGGCCTCGGACATCGCGCTCAGTGGCGGCACGCTGAATGTCGCCGGCAGCACCGACAGCAGCGGCAGACTTGAATGGACTGGCGGCACGATAGCCGGCGGCGGTCGCCTCGCGGTCGGCGGTGTACTGACCGTGGGCGGCGGCAACGCGTCGTTCGGCCTGGACAACACGGTGCTCGCCCATGCCAACACCAGCGGCGACAGCCGCATCGCCAAGACCGGCGGCTACTTCTACCTGACCGGCAGCGAGGCGCAACTGATCAACGAAGCCGGCGCCGTGCTGACGGTGGACACCGGCGGCGGCAGCTTCGGCACCTATTACACCGGCGGCAGTGGCGGCACGCTGAACAATCAGGGCACGCTGATCAAGAGCGGGTCCGGCACGCTGTCGGTGTACAGCCCGACCCGGTTGCAGCAGGACGGCGTGCTGGACATCCGCGAAGGCAGCGTCGCGCTGACCGGAGCCGGCAACGAATTCAATGGCCGCACCACGCTCGCGGCCGACACCGCGCTGCAACTTTCCGGCAGCGCCGCTGCAAGCGCGGGCGAGACAGCGCGCTTCACCGGCGCCGGCCGGATCCAGCAGTCCGCGGGCACGCTCACGCTGGCACAGGGCGCCCGCATCGACACCGACTACCTGCTGTCCAATGGCAACCTGGTGCTCGCCGGCTCGGCGGCGCTGAATGGCCGCTTCACCTGGACCGGCGGCTCGCTGCGCGCCGCCGACGCGGCAAACGCCGGCACGCTGACCGTGGCCGGTCGCTTCGAGCAGAGCGGCAACAACACCGTCTATCTGCGCGACGGGCTGACGCTGGCGCACACGAACGACTCGGGCGACAGCCGCATCAGCAACAGCTCCAGCAGCGGCTTCAACATCGAGAACGGCGCCATCTTCCGCAACACCGGCACGCTCACGCTGGAGTCAGCGAATGCTGAAAACATCCTGTACATCGATCAGGACAGCGGCAGCGCCGGCCTGTTCGAAAACACCGGCACGCTGATCAAGACCGGCGCAGGCCGGCTCGATTTCGGCAGCTACGGCAATCTTGCGTTCAGCCAGATCGGCAGTTTCGACATTCGTGCGGGCCAGGTCGATCTGGGCGGCAGCAACATCACGCTGGCCCAGCTCGGCATCGCCGGCGATGCGCGTGTGCTGGTGCGGGCCGGCACCTCGAGCACGCTGAGCGGCTTTACCGCGACCGGAGACGGTGTGCTCACGCTCGCCGGCGGCACACTGGTACTCGGCAATGCATCGGCCATCGGCAGCCGGCTCGAAATGTCGTCCGGTACGTTGCGGGTGGACACCGGAAGCAGCGTTTCGGTCGACGGCGATTTCGGCTGGACCGGCGGCGTCATCACCGGCGGAGGCACGCTGCAGCAGCGCGGCGTGCTGAGCCAGACCGGCAGCAACCCGGTCTACCTGCGCGGCGGCACCGTGTTCGATCACCGCAACGCGAGTGGTGACAGCCGCATCGCCGCGACCATCCAGCGCAGTCTGGTACTCGACGAGGGCAGCGAGTTCCGCAACGGCGGCACGCTCACGTTCGACGTGGCGGGCAGCGGCGTGCAGTACATCGACCAGGACAGCGGCGCGGCGGGTCGCTTCGTCAATACCGGCACGCTGATCAAGACCGGCAGCGGCCGCCTGGATTTCGGCGCATCCGGACAGGTCGCGCTCGCGCAGAGCGGTCGCCTGCGGGTGGATGCCGGACGCATCACGCTGACCGGCAGCCAGACCGAACATCAGCTCGGTGGCCAGATCGAGATCGCGGATGCCGGGACAATGGACATCACCGGCGGCGCCAGTCGCGCGCTGGCCGGCGTCGTCGTGTCCGGCGCCGGTGTGCTGCAGATCAGCGGCGGCACGCTGACGCTGGACGACGGCGTGAACCTCGCCGGCATCGTGCGCCAGAGCGGCGGCAGTCTGGCCGGCAACGGCAGCAACGAACTGTCCGGACGCTACGAGTGGACCGGCGGCAATGTGACCGGCAGCGGCACCCTCACGGTGAGCGGCGTGCTGCAGATCAGCGGCAACGGCAGCTTCGGACTGGCCGGTCGCTCGCTGCGTCACACCAACGCGTCCGGCGGCAGCGCGCTGTACAAGAGTTCCGGCTACCTGATGCTGAGCGATGGCGCGGACTTCATCAATGCCGACGGCGCGCTGTTCTATCTCGACAGCGGCAGCGGCAGCGGCGCCGGCACCTGGTACAGCGGTACCGCCGGCCGCTTCGTCAATGACGGCACGCTGGTCAAGCAGGGCAGCGGCCGGTTCAGTTTCTGGCAGCCGACGCGGCTGGTGAACAACGGGCAATTCACGGTCGCCCAGGGATCCATCCTGGCCGATGGCTTCTCGGCCAACGCGGGCACGCTGCACCTGTTGAACGGCACCGGATTCTCGACCCAGAACAGTGCGCTCACCAATACCGGCACCATATCCGGTTTCGGCACGCTCACCGTGGGCGGCACCGGCCTGCTCAATCGCGGCATCGTGGCGCCGGGCGGCGCGGGCGCTACCGGCACGCTGCGCATCGCCGGCGTGTTCACGCAGGCCTCCGATGGCAGTCTGCTGGTCGAGCGCGGCGCAAGCGGCACCGATGCGCTGTTGGTCGACCGCACGGCGGCGATCGATGGCGCCCTGGTGGTGAGCATGCTGGACGGTTACACGCCGGTGAATGGCAGTACGCCCTTCGTCAGCGCGTCGGCGGTCAGCGGACAGTTCCGCACGCAATCACTGCCCGATGGTTTCAATGTGTCGAGCAGCACGCAGCAGTTCATCCTGAATTACACCGGCATCCAGTGCGCCGGCATCTGCTGGGACGGTGGCGCCGGCACGCTGAGCTGGCTCGATGCGGCGAACTGGACCGGCGACGTGCTGCCGGGTGTGAATGACCTGGTGTTCATCGCGCTCGATGGCGGCGTCACGGTGGAACTGTCCTCCGGTGACCACAGCATCGCCGCGCTCACCACGCTGGCCGGCAACACGCTGTTGCTGAGCGGCGGCACGCTGCGGTTCACCGGCGGCGCCCAGGGGCTGGCCACCTCCTCGCTCGCCGGCGACGTGCTGCTTGCCGGCGGCACACTGATCGCCGATACCGCGACCACCCTGCAGCGGCTGCTCCTGAGCGCCGGCACGCTGGCCGGCAGCGCCACGATCACGCTCACCGGCAACGGCTCGAGCTGGACCGGCGGCAGCATGACAGGCAGCGGACGCATGGTGCTCGATGCCGGCGCCCGCCTGGATTACGACGGCGACGACAGCAGCAGTTCGCGCTTCACCGAAGTCCGCCAGGGGGCCGTGCTGCGTCACCTGGGCGGCGTGCTGACGCTGACCGGCGGCAGTACCGTGGCCGGCGCGGTCGATTACGCGGCAGAAGCCACCGCGCGCTATGGTGGCAGCGCCAGCTACCATCTGGACAGCACCGGCCAGCTCGGCGGGGCGGGCCGGCTGGAGTTCATCGGCAACGCGGTCGGTACGACCGCCAGCACTGCAGCGGTCGTCGCGGGGGCTGACTACACGGTACGGGTGCAGGACAACGCGCGCTTCACCGTGCAGTCCGCTGCAGCAATCCCGCATCTGGAGATCGCCGGCAGCGCCCAGGTCGTGCTGCAGGCGGGTCTGCTCGCCGGGTCGATCGCGCAATCCGGCGGCAGCGTCACGGTGAATGCCGATTCCGCCACGAATGCCTTCACGTGGACCGGCGGCACGCTGACCGGCCCGGCTTCCCTCACGCTGACCGGCGCGGGCGAATGGTTGCGCGGTACGCTGACCGGCCATCTGCGCATCGCCGAGGCGGCAACGCTCACCTTGCGCACCACCGGCAGCGACGACGTGCAGAGCGGCAGCTACAAGCGCTTCGGCGCCGGTTCGCTCACCAATCTGGGCACGCTGGACTGGCAGGAAGGTCATGTCGACATCGTCGGCAATGCGCGGCTGGACAACGCCGGGCGCTTCGCGATAGCGGGCAATTTCTCGATGGGCGACCGCTCGGTCGGCACCGGTACGCTCACGCTGAACAATCTGGCCGGCGGTCTCATCCGCAAGGACGGCGGCGGCGAAACCAGCATAGGCACGCTGGGCATACCGGGCGGCACCGCGAATTACGCGCTGGTGAGCAACGCGGGCCGCATCGAGGTCGGCAGCGGCAGCCTGCGCTTCGGCATCGGCTACGCCAATGCGCCCGGTGGCGGCAGTTTCACCCACACCGGCGAGATCGACATCATCGCCGGCGCCACGCTGGAAATCGGCGGCAGCTTCAGCCACGCCGGTCACACCTTCATCGACCGCGGCGCGACGCTGCGCCGCACCGGCGGCTTCACCGTGAATGCCGGCAGCACGATGCAGGGCTTCGGCACCCTGGACGTCGGCAGCAATGGCACGCTGATCAACCAGGGCACGCTGCAGGTCGGCGACACGGAATCCGGTGTTCATGTCACCGGCACGCTGACGGTATCGGGTCACTATGTGCAGGGCGATGACGGCCAGCTCGTGGTGACGGTCGGCGGCAATGCCACCGGCCAGTCCGATCGCCTGGCAGTGAGCGGCAGCGCCAGCCTGTCCGGACATCTCGAAGTGTCGGAATCGCCGGGCACGGCCACCACCAACCTGCAGGTCGATGTGGTGAGCGCGGGCGAAGGCGTGAGCGGGCGCTTCACCTCGACCCGCCTGCCGGGTGCCGACTACAGCCTGCGCTACACGGCGGATGCCGCGCGCGTGAGCTTCGCCCGCGTGCAGTGCGGTGGCATCTGCTGGGACGGTGGCGCCGGCACCAACCTGTGGACCGATGCCGCGAACTGGACCGGCGATGTGCTGCCCGGCGTGAACGATCTGGTATTCATCGCGCTGGATGGCGGCGCCTCGGTGCTGCTGTCCAGCGGCGACCAGCGCATTGCGGCGCTCAACACAGCGACCGGCAGCACGCTGACGATAGCTGGCGGAACACTCACGCTCACCGGCGGCACCAACGCCAGCCTCGCCTCGTCGCTGCAGGGCGATGTGCTGCTCACCGGCGGCACGCTCGCCGTGGCCGGTCCGGCCAGCTTCGCCCACCTGCAGCAAAGCGGTGGCTTCAGCCAGTTCGATGGCGTCGTGACGATGGACAGGCTGACGCTGTCCGGTGGCGAGAACGTCACGCTGCGCAGCCATGGCGAAGTCACCGTTACCGGCGAATTCGACTGGCGCGACCGTGCCGATATCGACGGCGGCGGACGCTTCACCACCGCCGGGCACACCACGGCCACGGGCGGTGGCGGCCAGGGCTTCGGCATCAGTGTGGTCTGGCACAACAGCGGCCGCATCGACCTGGTCGACGGCGCGCTGCTGCATTTCTACGATACCAGCGACGGCGATGGCGGCGCGCTGATCAACGCGGCGACCGGCATCCTCGACATCAGCGGCGGCAATGCCCTGGCCGTGGGCAGCCACAGCGGCAGCGACTCGCGCTTCGAGAACTTCGGCACGGTGATCAAGAACGGCGCGAACGAACAGCGCATGGAAGGCGATTACCGCTTCGACAACCACGGCGTCGTGCAGGTGAATGCCGGTCGTCTGGACATCCGTGTCTCGGGCGGCGACGGCGACAGCGGGGTGTATGCCGTCGCCTCGGGTGCAACGCTGGCCTTCGGCGCCGGCCAGCGCACGCTGGCCGCAGGCAGCGACGTGAGCGGCGCCGGCACGGTCGAGTTCGCCGGTGCGCAGCTTGTCGTGAATGGTGGCTACGGCATCGCGGCGACCGGGCACACCCGTGTCACCGACGGGCGGGTCGATTTCGCGCCGGCACTGCAGTTCATCCAGCCTCTGGTGCTGCGCGGCGGCATCGTGAACTTCAACGGAGCCACCCGCCTGAGCCGGCTCGACATGGGCTGGACCGGCGGTCAATACACCAGCCTGGGTGGCCTGGGCACGCTCACGCTGACCGGCAGCGGTTCGACCGTGAGCGATGGCGTCATCGCCAGCGGCCTGATCAGCGGCTACGACATTGCCGGCGGCCCGCTGTACGCGCTGCCGCCGGAAGGCCAGCGTCTGCTCACCGTCGCAGAGGGCGCCGACCTCAGCTTCGGCGGCGCTCAGTACGCCGATCTGTCCGGCCTGCACATCGTCAACGACGGCACGCTCACGCTGGTGAGCAATGTGCATTTGAATCTTGCGAACCGCATCACCAATCACGGCACCCTGAACCTCGGCAGCGACACCACCGCGCTGGCGGACCTGGCCGATGTGGCGTGGACGCCAACCGGCACGCTCACGATAGACAACACCGGCGACGGCCTGCTGGTAAAGCGGAACGACGCCAGCACGCTGCTCGATGCGGACATCCTGAACAGCGGCACGCTGGAACTGGTCGACGGCACGCTGCAGCTCGGCGGCAGCTTCAGCCAGTCCGCCGGCGGTGTACTCATCACGCATGTCGATGACGACGGCGCCGGCCTGCTGCGCACCGCTGGCAGCACCACGCTGTCCGGCGCGCTGCAGGTGGTCGAGGACAGCGGCTACGACCGCGTGCCGCTGGATGCCGACATCGTCACCGCATCCGGCGGCGTGAGCGGCGGCTTCCAGACCACGACATTGCCGGAGGGCTACACCACGGCCAGCAGCACCGGCAGCCTCAAACTGCGCTACCAGCCGGTGCAGTGCGGCGGCATCTGCTGGGATGGCGGTGCCGGCACGCTGAGCTGGCTGGATGCCGCCAACTGGAGCAGCGATGTGCTGCCCGGCCTGACCGATCTGGTGTTCATCGATTTCGCCGGCGGCGCGCAGGTGACGCTGAGCAGCGGCAGCCACCAGATCGCCGGCCTGCACATCGGCGCCGGCAACCGGCTCACATTGAGTGACGCGACGCTTGCGCTGGGCAACGCCGACCCGACTTTGAACCTCGCCAGTCAGCCTTCGGTCGTCGGCGGCGACCTCGTGCTGGGCGGCGGCGCCACGCTGGCACTGGTCGACGGTCACCAGATGAATGTGTTCGGGCGCATGGACTGGAACGGCGCCGGGCGCATCGAAGGCGGCCGGCTGGCGATAGGCGAAGGTGGCGAGTTCCGGATAGGCGGCGCGTCCGGCGGCCATGTGCTGTCCGATGTGCGGGTGCAGAACGGCGGCAGCCTGACGATAGAAACCGGCGGCAGCGCGGAGGTCGCCCAAGGTCTGGCCGCGGCCGCCGCGGCAGCGGACGGCCTGCAGATGCTCGATGGCAGCCTGATCGACAACAGCGGTGTGGTCACCCTGGTCGGCGACAGCAGCGTGGAGGGCAGCGGCACCGTGCTCATCAATCGCGGCCTGGTCATCAAGACCGGCAGCGGCGGCACGCGCTTCGCCGATGGCGCGCTCGTCGACAACACCGGCGCCGGTACGCTGGATGTGCGCGAAGGATTGCTTGCGCTCGCGCTGTCCCGCGGCAATGCCGGCCGCATCACGCTCGCGTCGGGTGCGGCGCTATTGCACACCGGCACGCTGGACAGCAGCGGCATCATCGACGGCGGCGGAACCCTGTACGGCGAGGTGGTGAATGCCGGTGTGCTCAGACCGGGTGGCGCGGCCGGCATCGGCACGCTCACGATAGAAGGTTCGCTCACCCAGACCGGCGCCGGCCGCATGGAATTCGACCTGGCCGCGTCGTCGCAGGACCGCATCGTGGTGCGCGATGGCGGCACGCTGCTCGATGGTGTGCTGGCCATCACGCGCCTCGGTAACGTGCAACCGGTGCAGGGCGAAAGCCGCGAACTGGTAAGTGCTTCCGACATCGCCGCCGGCGCACTGGTACTGCAGGCGGCCAGCGGCGACGAGCTGGGCCGCTCGGCGAATGTGCTGGTGCTGCTGCATCCGGCCTGCGTGAGCAACTGTGGTGGCGAAGCACCGGTCGAGCCCGCGCCGGTCGATCCCGGTACGACGCCGATCACCGTCGTACCCCCGCTGCTGCCCGAAGTGTTCAAGCCACCGCGCATCGATCCGCCGACGCCGCCGGCCACGCCGCGCGTGCCGACGCTCAACGTCGCCGACACGGTGGAAGCCGTCGGCAGCATTGCCACCGCGGCTGGTCCGCAGCCGGATCAGCCGTTGCGCGACTTCCGCGCCAGCCGGCTGCAGTGCCGCTGAGCCCAGCGCATGGCAACCTTACCCAGGAGAACCTCATGAGTCCGCTCCGCCTTCCGCTTGTGCTGCTGGGCCTGCTGCTGTCCGGCACATGCGTCCATGCGCAACAATCATCGTCGCAGGCGGCGGGTCGCGTGAGCTATCTGTCGGGCACCATGTATGTGCAGACCCCGGACAACAAGACGCGCATCCTTGCGCGCGATTCGGCGGTGTATTCGGGTGACGTGATCAGTACCGAGAAGGCCACGGTGGCGCGCATCGAATTCGGCGACGGCTCGACGCTGGCGCTGCGGCCGCGCAGCCAGATCCGCATCGACGGCTATGCCTTCGACGAGGCGAAACCGGAAAGCGACAGCCTGCTGTACAGCCTGGTCAAGGGCGGCCTGCGCGCGGTGACCGGGCTGATCGGCAAACGCAATCGACAGGGCTACCGCGCGAGTACGGTGACCGCAACGATAGGCATACGCGGCACCCGGTTCGGCCTGCTGCTGTGCGACGAAACGACCAAGGAAGAACCCGCCTGCATCAAGGCGCTGCAGGACGCGAAGGAAGAGCGCGGCAGCGAACCGGCGCTGGTGCTGGATGTCGAGGAGGGCAGCATCGAGGTGAAGAACGATGGCGGCAGCAAGACCTTCGAAGTCGGTCAATCGGGCATCGTCATCGGCAGCAAGAGCGCACCACAGTCGCTGAACGAAAACCCGGGACTGGATGGCGCACTGCCCTCGTCCACGGCGCCGCGCCCGGGTGCCGGCGGGCTGGGCGGCAGCACCGGACTGGGCAGCGACGCCGACGCATCGTGCACGGTCCAGTAAGCGGCGTGGGCGCACAGGCCAGGCCGCTTGCCGGACCGCCCGCGTCGCGTCGCTCAGCTCACTTCACCGCACTCATGCGCTTGTCGAGCTGGGCGACCGGCACATAGCCGGGTATGCGCTCGCCATTGCTGAGGAATATGGTCGGCGTGCCGCGCACCCGGTACTTCTCGCCGAGCGCCGCGGATTTCTGCAGACCGCTCAGGTCGCACGAAGCTTGCTGCGCAGCGGGCGCCACATTGGCGGTCATCCAGTCGGTCCAGGCCTTCTGCCGGTCGAGCGAACACCAGATGGCTTCCGACTTCTTCTGCGAATCCGGGCCCAGCACCGGCGTCAGGAAGGTGTAGACGGTCACGTCATTGAGCGACTGCAGTTCCTTCGCCAGCTTCTTGCAATAGCCGCAGTTCGGATCCTCGAAGGTGGCGATGACGCGCTTGCCATTGCCGCGCACCTGCTTGATCGCCAGTTCCAGCGGCAACTCGGCGAAATTGATTGCCGACAACTGCGCCTGACGTGCCTGCGTGATGTTCTGCCGGGTCTTGGCGTCGAGGATTTCACCGAGCAGCAGGTAGTTCGCCTTTTCGTCGGTGTAGATGATCTCGCCGCCGACACGCACCTCGTACAGGCCGAGATACGGCGTCTTGCTCACCCCCTCGACCTTGGCGCCGCCGCCCAGCGTGGCTTCGACCGCGGCCTTGATGGTGTCCTCCGGACCGGCCCAGGCCAGCGAAGAGGCGAGAACGCAGGCGATGGCTGCGGTGTGCTTGATGGACATGTGTTTTCCTCGTCGGGGTGCCTGTGGCACCCATTGATGTAATCGGTCGGCTCAGCCGAGCGCATAGCGTACCAATGCGTTGCGTACGACCGGCAGCCGGCGCGTCAGGTTCAGCCCGGTATTGCGCAGCCAGGAAAGTGCCGGCCACTGCGGCCGGAACAGTTCGTGCAGCGCATGGGTGGTGAGCTGCATCGCCTTCACTTCCTCGGCGCGCCGCCGCTCGTAGCGGCGCAGCACGCGCACGTCGCCCAGCACCGACCGGTCGACGCCGGAAATCACCTCCGCCATCACGCGCGCATCGGCGAATCCCAGGTTTACGCCATGGCCGGACAGTGGATGGATGGCGTGCGCCGCATCGCCGATCAGCGCCAGCCCGGGCGCGATCACCTGCGGCACCTGCATCAGGCGCAGCGGAAAGCCGGCGGCCGGCGTCACCAGCTCGAGCCGGCCCAGCACATGTTCGCCCGCGGCGGCCACATGCGCCGCCAGTGTCGCCGGCTCATATTGCAGCAGTTCGTGCGCCACCGCCTCCGGCGCGGACCACACCATGGACATGTGCTGATCGGGCAGAGGCAGGAAAGCCAGCACGCCGTCGTTGCGGAACCACTGCCAGGCGGTGCCCAGGTGCGGCTTCTCGCACCGGAAATTGGCTACCACGCCCTGCTCGCGGTAGTCGGTGAAGCGTGCATCCAGTCCGGACTGCGCCCTGACCCAGGAATTGACCCCGTCGGCACCGACCACCAGCGCGGCATCCAGCACCCGTCCATCTTCCAGCGTGAGCCGGCTGCGGCCATCGCTCGCGTGCAGCGCCTGCGGCCGCGCCGGGCACAGCAGCGTGACATTCGCCTGCCGCTTCACGCCTTCCCACAGTTCGCGCGCGATCAGACTGGATTCGCCTATCCAGGCCAGTTCCGGCACCCCCACGTCAAAAGCGGAAAAATCCAGCCGCGCGCCGCGATCACCGAACACCTCGATGCGCTTCATCGGTTGCAGCCGCGAGCGATCGAGGTGGGCCCAGGCACCCACGCCGTCGAGAAACCGCGCGCTGCCCGGGCTGAAGGCATAGACCCGCGCATCCCAGCCACCCACCGGCCATTCCGGCACGCGGCCCTCGACCAGGGCCACCGAAATCTGCGCACGCCGCAACGCCGCACACAGCGCCAGGCCCGGCAGGCCGGCACCGACCACCACCACATCGAATTCCAGATCCCGCTGCATCGCGGACTCTCCAGCGTTGTTCGGGGCAAGCCCGCAATTGTCCGGCGCCACCGCCGTCCTTGACAAGTCCCCGCCGCTCCACGAAAATCCACCGCCTTTCGCGTGGTGATGTAGCTCAGCTGGTTAGAGCGACGGATTCATAATCCGTAGGTCGAGGGTTCAAGTCCCCCCATCACCACCACTAGATTCAAGCACTCAGGCCAACTCTTCGGGGTTGGCCTTTTTGCTTTTGCAGGCCCGATGAAGCCGTGGTGTCGCCGGCTTCCGGGTCGACCGGAGTTCGGCTCCGCCCATCTTCGCAGCCCTGCGCCTGTCCCGGCGCGGCGGTGACGCAGTGCGCTCACGTCAATGTACTATCTGCGACGGCTGTGCGCAGTCCGACCGCATGCCTGCTGCCGCACATTGCTGCGGTTCGTGCCCCGACCCTTGCCACCCCAGTTGACGCCTGCCGCGCGATGAATCTTCCCGCCGCCGCCCGCCGTGTCCGCTCCGCCGTCCGCGCGTGGCGCTGGCGTCGCCGGCTCGCGGGCTTGCCGGCGACGGCGGACGGGCGGCGGTTGCTGCACATCGGCTGTAGCGACGTCGATGCGCCGGGTTTCATCAAGCTCGACGCGCGTCCGCTGCCGCATGTCCATTTCGTCCGCCGCGACATCACGCGGCTGACGATGATTCCCGATGCTGCGCTGGACATGGTGTACATGTGCCATGTGCTGGAACATGTGATGCGCCCGCGCATCGTCGCCACGCTAAAGGAAATGGCGCACATATTGAGGCCGGGCGGTCTGCTGCGCCTGTCGGTGCCGGATTTCGACCGCATCGTGCGCCTGTATGAGGCCGCCGGCCGCGACATCCGGGCCATCGCCGCGCCGCTGGTGGGTGGACAGGACTACGCCCACAACATTCACTACGTGGCATTCAATCGCGATTTCCTCGCCGATCAGTTGCTGCGGGCGGGCTTTGTCGGGATCGCCGACTGGCATCCCCACGCGTGCGCGCACCACGATTTCGAAGACTGGGCTTCACGGCCCATCCATCTGGGCGACCGCTCCTTTCCGGTCAGCCTGAATCTCGAAGCGCACAAACCGTGAGCCCTGCCATGGCGTCCGAAGACCGCTCCGCACCGTTGCAGAAACGCATTCTTGTCGTCGGTCCTTTCATGCACAGGCTGGGGCACTACTCCACCTTTCCGCACGACCTCGCGCGCGGATTCGCGCTGAATGGCGCGCAGGTGACCGTGCTCGCACCCGCGCAGCCCGCGCTGGCGACACCCGCCGATGCCCCCTACCGGCTCATCAGCCTGGCCACGCTGGCTCCACCCGGCGGCGGCGTCGCGCGCGCAGCCTGGCATGCGCTGCAGCGCGCGCCGATACTGCTCGCGCTGTTCTGGATCGCGCTCAATACGCGCCCTGCCGACTACGATCTGGTGTACTGGACGGACTTCAAGCCGGACAACCAGCAGAGCACCTGGCCGCTCGCCGTGGCACGCTGCCTGGGTCTGTATCGACACCGGACGGCATTCACCGAACACTACAGCTTCAGTTGGACGCGGCACCGGCTGCAGCGTCTGCTGCGGCTGGACCGTCTGCGCCTGCACAAGACCACCCTGATCGTGCACTCGCGAAAGCTGCTCGAGTGGGTGCGCCTGAACATGGCGTGGCCGGACAAGGGCCACTATGTGCCTTGGGGTCTGTGGCCGGTCGCCCCCGCGCACCTGGACCGGACAGCCGCGCGGCGCGCGCTGGGCATGGCGGAGGACGCGCGTGTGCTGCTGGTATTCGGCATGCAGGCGATACGCCGAAAGCATGTCGACACGCTGGGTGCCGCGATCGACCGGATGACTCTCGATCGCCCGCTTACCCTCGTGTTCGCCGGCATCCGCACCTCGCACGACGAGGAACATCCTTTCGATTCGCCCGCCCTGCTGGCGAAGCCGCAGTTGACCGTGATGCGGCACGAGCACTTCCTGGACGACGACGCGGTGACGCGCCATTTCGCGGCAGCCGACGCAGTCTGGGCCTGTTACCGCGATTTCATGGGTGCATCGGGCGTACTGTGCCAGGCGATCGCGCACCGACGGCTCGCCCTGTGCGCGGATGCGGCGGAAAGCGGGGCACTGGTGGCCGACTACGGCGTTGGCCTGATGCCCGCCCGGACCGACGTCGAAGGGGTGCGGCAAACCTTGTGCCGCTTCATCGGAATGAGTGCCGGCGAGCAGGCGAGCTACGAAGCGAACACCGTTGCTGCTGCGCGCGAGCTGGCCTGGCCGCACGTCGCGCAGCGCATCCTCGCACTCGCGCTCGCGGCGGACGACTGAGCGCGCGCCGTGCCCCGGCGCGCGGCTCAGCCGGCGATGCGGAAGCGGCTCACCGTGTGTTCCAGTCCGTCGGCAAGCTGCTTGAGTTCCTCGGCACGCGCGGCCGAGCGGCTGGTCGATGCGCGCGCCTCGTCGCTCATGCCGGCAATGCGTTCCACGCCCTGCGCGATCTGGGTGCTGGCATGGCGCTGTTCGGACAGCGCGTCGTTGATGGCACCCACCGCAGCGCTCACCCGCGTGGCACCATGTTCCAGCGACGCCAGCGCCTCGCGCGCCCGGCCGGCGCTGTCGGCGCCGCGTCCGGCCAGTTCTCGTCCTTCTTCCATGCTGGCGATGGCTTCGCGCGTATTGGCCTGCACCCGGCCTATCATTTCCGTGATCTGTCGCGTCGACTTGCCGGTGCGCTCGGCCAGCTTGCGCACCTCGTCGGCCACAACGGCGAAACCCCGTCCGGTTTCACCGGCACGCGCCGCCTCGATCGCGGCATTCAGCGCGAGCAGATTGGTCTGATCGGCGATTTCCTCGATCACCCCGGTGATCTGCGAAATGCTCGCTGCGCTTTCGGCCAGTTCGGCCACCACCGCGGCAGACGCCGTCATCCGTTCGGCGACGCGGCTGATCGCATCCACCGCTTCGTTGATCACGACAACACTGGCACGCACTTCCGCCTCGGTGTTGATGCCGAGCTGGTTGGCTTCGGTCGCGTGGTCGGCCACGACGGCAATGCTGGCCGTCATCTGTTCCACCGACGCAGCGATGGACTGCGTGGCTTCACTCTGCATATCGGATGCGCTGGCCACCTGCCCCTGATCCGCGTGCAGACCTTCCGACGCGCTGACCACGCGCGCTGCTTCGGCGCGTATGCCCCGTATCATGGCCTGCAGGGAGTCCTGCATGTCCTTCATCGCGGCCAGCATGCTCTGGCTCGCACCGCGCCCGCAGACAACCGGCTGCTGCAGATCGCCGACGGCAATGCGTCGCGCCACTTCGGCGGCGTAGGCGGGTTCGCCGCCAAGACGGCCGAGCACCGAGCGGACGACCATGAGGGATGCGCCGACACAGGCGCACAGCGCGACCAGACCGAGCCCGGCCACGACGAACATGCCCCGTTCCAGTGCCGCCGCCGAATCCGAGCGCATCGCCAGCGCCAGTTTCTGCAGGTGTTCGCTCTGTTTCATCAGTTCGGCGCGCATTTCCCGCCAGGCGGGCGTTTCCGCGCGCACCAGGGTGTCGCGTGCAGTGGCCACATCGCCCGGCTGAACCTGCGCGACCACCTGCGCCTGCAGCGGCACCCAGGCCTTGGCCAGTGCCTCCATGCGGGCAGCGGCATCCGCTCCGCCATCAAGCAGGGTGGCGTGCTGACGGATGAGGGGCAGCGCCTCATCGAAGGCCTTGCGTGCGCGGTCGAGATTGTCGTAAGCCTTCTTGTTGGCCGGATCGAGCAGGATGTTGCGCAGCGCCTGCCCCATCTGCAGGCCCTGGGCATAGGCCTGCACAACATGGCGCTCGACCGCCAGTTCGTTGTCGATGAAAGCGGACAGACGCGTGCCGCTGACCTTCATCTGCCACAGCGCACCGGCCAGCGCCACGCCCAGCAGGCCGCAGGTGACGAGCGCGAGGAAGCCGAGCTGGGCGCGGATGGAAAGATTACGTATCTGCATGGTTGGAACACCTCGGGGTTCGTGGGCTGTTTCGCCTCATGGTGTACAAGGCATTGAATCCACGAGCTTCTACGGCGCCCGTTCGCTCGACTTGACCGAATTTTTTACGCGTACGAAAAATGCACCGGGCAGTGTGCGCCGGCCCGGCGTGGAACGCGATGCCACGTACGCACTTTCCCTGCCCGCTCCGGACCTGCGGCGGACAGCGTTATGCTTGGCGCGGATTCCCACGCACATCCGCGCCCATGACCCGCACCCGCAACGCATCCTCCACCGACCACGAACACCTCGTGGAACAGGAACAACTGCTGCTGCGGGAAAGCATACGGCTGGTCGGCAAAGGGCTGGCGCCGGATCGCGCGGTGCGTGAAATCCTTCACCTCATGTCGGAACTGCTGGGACTGAACCGCGGCCGCTTCATGATGCCCGACGCGGCCACCGGAGAACTTGCGATACGCGTGGCCTACGGACTGACGCGGGCGGAAGTCGCGCGCGGCCGCTATGCGCCGGGCGAGGGTGTGAGCGGCCGCGTGATGCAGACCGGCGAGCTGCAGATCGTGCAGGACATCGACGACGAGCCGGTCTATCTCGCTCGCGCGGTCGCGCGCAGCACGCTGCCGGATGAAACCGTGTCCTTCATCGCGCTGCCGGTGCGCGCCAACCGCAGGACCATAGGCGTGCTGGGCGTGCACCGGCTGCGTTCGCGCAAGCGCGCTCTGGGCGCCGACATCGAGGTGCTGCGCACGGTGGCGGAACTGATGGGCCAGATCTACCGCATCCACGAACTGGTGGAGAAGCGCACGGCCGATCTGCAGCAGGAGAACCGCACCCTGAAGGCCGCGCTCGAACATCGCGCGTCGCCGGGCGCGAACTGGGGCATCGTCGGCGATTCGCCCGCGCTGCGCGCCGCGCTCGGCCAGCTCGAACAGGTGTCGCCCACCGACGCCACCGTGCTGCTGCTGGGAGAATCCGGCACCGGCAAGGAGCTGTTCGCGCGCGCGCTGCACCTGCAGAGCCTGCGCCGCGATCAGCCCTTCGTGAAGGTGAATTGCGCGGCCATTCCCGAAACGCTGTTCGAGGCGGAGCTGTTCGGCCATGAGAAGGGCGCCTTCACCGGCGCCAGCGAGCGGCGCATCGGCCGGCTGGAGCAGGCCAGCGGCGGCACGCTGTTCCTGGACGAGATCGGGGATCTGCCGCTGCCGGTGCAGGTGAAGCTGCTGCGCGCGCTGCAGGAGCGCGTGATCGAGCGGCTGGGTGGACGTGTCGAGATACCGGTGGATGTGCGCATCGTCGCCGCCACCCACCAGGACCTCATGGCCCTGGTGCAGGGCGGCCGCTTCCGGCTCGACCTGTTCTACCGGCTCAACGTGATCCCGATACGGTTGCCGGCACTGCGCGAGCGGCCGGGCGACATCCGCCAGCTCGTGCGGGTGTTCGTGTCGCAACTGAACCAGCGCCACCAGCGCAACATCACCGTGCCGGCCGATGCGCTCGCCCTGCTGGAAACCCACGACTGGCCCGGAAACATCCGTCAGCTCTACAACGTGGTCGAACGTGTCGTGCTGCTCACGCGCAGCGACCTGGTCGGCGCGTCCGACATCGCGGCCGTGCTCGCCAACGAAGCACCGGCGCAGGCGGCATCGGTTGCGCGCAGTCCCGGTGGCCTCGCGCACTCGGTCATCCGCGACTATCAGCCGGTGGCATCCGACGAAGCGGCGCGCATCGCGCAGGCGCTGCAGCAGCACCGAGGCAACAAGTCGCGCGCGGCGCGCAGCCTCGATCTGACGCTGCGTCAGTTGAATTACCGGATACAGGTGCTGGGGATAGACGTGGCATCGATAAAGTCGACATTGTGTAAACAATAAGTGAACATTGGCACCCGCGCGCCCGGGCAGGCGGAATCGACAACCGCTTGATCCGCAACAACTTTCCAGTCTGGCACGGCACTTGCGAAAGCGTCTGCAACACAGATCGTCACGCAGGAGAGTTGAATGTCCGCCAGCGCACTTGCCGAACGCGCCTTCCCCGCCGCTGCCGATGACCTGTCGGCCATACGCGCACTGATCGCTTCGTCGCTCGCCCCCAAGGTGCTGGACATCGACCAGAAGGCGGAATACCCCGAGCAGTTCCTGCGTGCACTCGGTGCGGCGGGCGGCTACCGGGGCGCGGCACACGCCGGCCCGGATGCGGGCCTCGCCCATGTGATAGACGTGATGGACGAGGTGGCTCGCGAATGCGTATCCACCGCCTTCACCGTGTGGTGCCAGACCGCCTGCGCACGCTACATCCAGCAGTCCGACAACGAAGGGCTCAAGCGCAGCCTGCTGCCGCGCGTCCTCAGCGGCGAACGGCTCGCCGGCACCGGTCTGTCCAACACGCTGAAGTCGGGAGATGGCATCGAGGACTACCGGCTCTCGGCCGTGCGGGTCGACGGTGGCTACCGCGTCAATGGTGTGCTGCCCTGGGTATCCAACCTCGGTCCCGACCACGTGTTCGTGACCGGTTGTCCGGTACTGCGCGACGGCACGCAGGACGGACTCATGTTCATGCTCATCGATTGCGCGCAGGAGGGTTTCCGCCTGGTGGACTGCGCACATTTCGTGGGACTGGAGGGCACGCGCACGCTGGCCTGCCATTTCCGCGACACCTTCGTGCCGGATGCCCATGTGCTCGCCCACCCCGAACAATCGGCCGAGTATGTGAAACGCATCAAGCCCGGCATGATCCACGGCCAGATGGGCATGGGACTGGGCCTGGTCGAAGCCTGCATCCGCCTGATGGAACAGTCCAACCGCACGCATGCCCATGTGAACCAGTATCTGGACGATCAGGTCGGCCCGCTGCGCATCGCGCTGGACGCGGCGCGCGAGCAGGCGCGGGCGCTGGCGCTGCAGGTCGATGCCGGCAGCGCCGACGTTCTGGACATCCTGAAGCTGAGGCTGGCGGGCGGCGAACTGGCGTTGCGCGCCGCGCAGGCGGCAATGCTGCACATGGGCGCCAAGGGCTACCTGCTGCGCAGCCCGGCACAGCGACGCCTGCGCGAAGCCTATTTCATCGCCATCGTCACACCGGCCACCAAGCACCTGCGCCGGGAGATCGCGCGCATCGAAGCGGCACGCGCCGCCGTTCCCGCCTGACCGGAGCCACCATGAACACGACTGTCACGCGTGCCTGGATATGCAAGGTGTGCAACTGGATCTACGACCCGGAACAAGGCGATCCGCAAGGCGGCATCGCACCCGGCACCGCGTTCGAGGACATCCCGGATGACTGGTACTGCCCGGAGTGCGGCGTCACCAAGACCGACTTCGAGCCACTCGATTTCTGAGTGCCTCCCGCTCGCATCACGCAACGATACCTCGCACCTCTTCGACCCGGGAGTTCCGCCATGCCATCTGATCGATCCGACGATACGCCCCACGCCCATGCCGGCTGCCGCTGCGGCCGCCATGCCTCGGAAGCCGAACACGCCCGCGCCACCTCGCTCGATGCCGGCATCCTGCAGTCGGCCGCGCTGCGCGCGATCGTGCCGGACGCGCGACAGCGTCGCGGCTTCCTGCGCGCGGTAGGGGCGTCCGGCGCGATGGCCGCCCTGTCGGCCCTGTTCCCGTTTTCCGCGCTGGAAGCGATGGCGGACGAAAAGCTGCCGCTGGAAAAAAAGGACCTCAAGGTGGGCTTCCTGCCCATCACCTGCGCCACACCCATCATCCTGGCCGGCGCCGCCCACTTCTACGACAAGGAGGGGCTGAAGGTCGACCTTCAGAAAACGGCGGGCTGGGCGGTGGTGCGCGACAAGGTGCTGTCCAGGGAGTACGACGCTTCGCACATGCTGTCACCGATGCCGCTGGCGATATCGATGGGCCTGGGCTCGACCTCGGTGCCGATGGTGATGCCGGTGATGGAAAACACCAATGGCAACGCGATCACGCTGCACACGAAGCACCGCGAGAACCGCGATCCGAAGAACTGGAAGGGCATGCGCTTCGCCATTCCATTCGACTACTCGATGCACAACTTCCTGCTGCGCCACTATCTGGCCGCGCACGGCCTGGATCCGGACCGCGACGTGCAACTGCGCGTGATGGCGCCGCCCGACATGGTGTCCAACCTGCGCTCGGGTGCGATCGACGGCTTCATCGTTGCCGAGCCCTTCAACCAGCGCGCGGTCTATGACAACGTCGGCTTCATCCACTTGCTCACCAGCGAAATCTGGGACAACCACCCGTGCTGCGCCTTCGCGGCGAGCGACGAGTTCGTGCGCGCCAATCCGAACACCTTCGCCGCCCTGGTGCGCGCGCTGATACGCGCCACCGCCTACGCCAACAAGGCGGAGAACCGCAAGCAGGTGGCCGACCTGATCGCCCCGGCCAACTACCTCAACCAGCCCCTGACCGTGGTGGAACAGGTGCTGACCGGGCGCTTCGCCGACGGGCTGGGACAGGTGCGCAACGAACCGAACCGCATCGCCTTCGACCCCTTCCCCTGGCACTCGATGGCGGTGTGGATGCTCACCCAGATGAAGCGCTGGGGCTATGTAAAGGGCGACGTGAACTTCCGCGACATCGCCGAGCGCGTATTCCTCGCCACCGACGCGCGCAAGCGCATGGCCGAACTGGGCCTGGCGCCGCCGGGCGACACTTATCGCACCCACACGATTCTGGGCAAGACCTTCGATCCGGCCAAGCCGGATGCCTATCTCAAATCCCTGCAGGCCAGCCTCTGAGCCGGTCCGCCCCCTCACCCACAGGAGCATGCAATGAGTACCGAAACCGTCAAGACCTATCTGCGCCCGATCGATCGCGAAGGTCTGCTGAAGTTCGCCGCCGCCGGGCGTGAGAATCCCGAGCGCAAGGGCATCAACAAGGTGCACACCGTGATGCAGGGTCAGTACCGCTCGTGGAGCTTCGTCGGCATCCACAACCCGGTGGTGGTCGACGAACCGCTGCATCTGTTCGGCGAGAACACCGCGCCGGCGCCCGGCGAGATCGTGCTGTCGGCGCTCGGTGGCTGCCTCGCCGTGGGCATCACCGCGGTCGCGACCTATCGCCAGATCCGGCTCAGCCGGCTGGAGGTGTTCCTTGAGGCGGACATCGGCAACACCGCCGCGTGGGGTGCCGGCGGCGCCGAGCGCAAGCCGGAGCAGATGGGCTTCCAGAACATCCGCGTCAAGGTGATCGTGGAGGGCGAGGGCTCGGCCGAGGAGATGGATGACATCGTGAAGACCGCCAACTACTTCTCCCCGGTCGCCAATACGATGCGCAATCCCATCCCGTTCAGCATCGAGCGCGTCGATGCCGCCTGAGAGCGACGCCGGCATCGTCGTCGTCGGCTGCGGTCACGCGGCGCTGTCCCTGGTGCGCGAACTGCGCCGCCGCGATGCGCGGCGTGCGCTCACCATCGTGACCGCGGACAGTGGCGATGTGTATTCCAAGCCGGCCTTGTCCACCGCGCACGCGGACCAGCGTCCGGTACAGGCCCTGGTGAGCCAGAACGCCGCGGCCATGGCGGAGGCGCTGGACGTCCGGCTGCTCGTGCACACGCGCGCGCTGTCCATCGACGTACCGTCGCGGCTGTTGCACACCGACCGCGGCATGCTGCGCTACGAGGCACTGGTGCTTGCCACCGGCGCCTCGCCACGGCCATTGCAGGTGAGCGGAGACGGCGGCGCCGACGCGATCGCGGTGAATTCCCTGGACGACTACCGTCGCTTGCGCGCCCGTCTCGGGCTCGATGCGCGGGTGGCAGTGATCGGTGCCGGGCTGGTCGGCTGCGAACTGGCGCTCGATCTGCGCACCGGCGGCCATGCGGTCGCACTGTTCGACAGCGCATCGCGGCCATTGCACCGCCTGCTGCCGGACTTCGCATCGCAGCGCATTGCGGGCGCGCTCGCGCGCGCCGGCGTCGCGCTGCACCTGGGACAGGCACCGGACCGCGTGGTGCGAGGTCCGGGCGGCTACCGCGTCGGCGCGGGTGCGATCGAGGAAGAAGTCGATGTCGTCATATCCGCCATCGGTCTGCATGTGGAGGCCGGTCTGCCGGGCAGCGCCGACATCGCGACCGCGGCCGGCATTGTGACCGACGACTGCCTGCGCACTTCGGCGCCCCATGTGTTCGCGCTGGGCGACTGTGTGCAGATCGACGGCCGGCTGCAACCTTTCCTGCTGCCCATCATGCATGGTGCGCGGGCGCTCGCGGCCACGCTGTGCGGCACGCCCACGGCGGTGCACTACCCACCCATGCCGGTCACGATCAAGACCCCCGCCTGCCCGACACTGATGTGTGCGCCCGCCCCTGCGGATGCCGGCCGGTGGGTCGTCGAGGCGGATGACTCTGACGGTCTGCGCGGCGTCTTTCTCGCCGACGCATCGGACGATGTGCTCGGATTCGTGTTGCAGGGCGGCCGCATCCGCGAACGCGCGGCCATGCTCACCCGCCTGACGCAGCGCTCGCCAGTCGTGGCGTAAGGGACGGCACAGGCGGCTGTGCGCCGCCATGACCGGCCTGTTCGAGCAGGGCCGGATCGATCAGCTCGCCGCGCATGCGCTCACGCAGCATGTCGTAGAGCGCATCCAGATCCAGCACGGTCGCCAGCGGCCGGTCGCGCCCGGTGATGATGAGGCGTTCCAGCCAGCGGAAGCGTGCGGTGAGCATGTCCGGAACCGGGCGCACGTTGTCCGGCCCGAATTCGGCTACGGTGAGCAGGTCGTCGACGATGAGGCCGAGGCGGCCGCGCGCGCACTGTGTCACCACCACGTGACCTCGACCGGGCTGCAGCGGCAGGTCGAAGAAGGCACGCAGATGGATCACCGGCACATGTTCGGCGCGCACGCCTTCATCCAGTTGCAGCACACCGGCGACCAGTCCTTCGCCGCTGCCGAAGCAACGCACACGGTCTGGCTCGGCCGCTTCCAGCACGCGCTGTGCGGTGACCGCGAGATGGCGGTCGTCGAGACGAAACAGGGCGAATTCCTCGCCTTCACCCTCTCTCACGTCCACCTCATAGGCGGCCGCCAGTTCGTCCAGCGACACACTTGCACTGCGAGCCCCGGGCAAGGGCATGGCGACCACCGCCAGCACATCGTTACGGTAGTCGCCTGTGGTCTTGTATTCGCGGTAACCCGCAGAGGCGGCGATGCCTATGCTGTGACGTGTGCCAGCCAGTTCGTCGACCGCGTGTCGACTCGCACCCGCGGCCAGCCCCTGCGCCAGCCCGCCCAGCGGAAGCCGGGCGCCCGGCGGCAGGTCGGCCCGGGTGCTGGCGATCACCCTGCCGTCCGGTTCGCAGAAGGCAGCCCATACCCCTTCGCGCTGCGGCAACAGCTCACCCAGCATGGCGCGGAATTCGCGGCCGGATTCGAACACGATGCCAATGCCACCGACCACGCGCGCGTCGTCGTCCGGCGCGCGCACCGCCGCGCAGTAGATGTAAGTATGTTCGCCGCGATGCAATGGCGTCGGCTCGAACGCAGTCACCGTATAGGACTGCGTATCGGGCAGGCGCCGTACCGCATCGAGCAGCGCAGCATCGACATGCCGACCCAGTGTGCGCTCCGCCGCACCGGACAGATTGCTGCACGCCACGATGCAGCCCTGTTCGTCGAACACGAACAACCTGTCGTAGACGGTGTAGAGCCGGTTGATGTCGTCCAGCAGCCGGCCGAGCATGTGCGCGTCCGGCCGTCCGCCCGCAAGACCGGCACGCAGCGCGGGCGCGAGCGACCACCAGCGGCAGTCGTTGGCGCGTTCGTACAGATTGCGGTCCATCACATCCATCATGAGCCGCGACACGAACTGAAGATCGAGCAGCGTGGTGCTGTGCACCGTGTCGGACAGCGTGGCGAGCGCTCCTGAAAAAACGGCGCGCATGCGTTCGCCGGTTTCGCTGATCTGCTGCAGCATGGATTTCAGTTTCAGCGAATCGCCGCGGCGTCCGCCCGCCATGACCTGGCCGTTCCACACGACACGGTTCAGCGCGTCCTTGATCGCGCCTGCCTGGGCCTCGATCGCCATCAGCTCGCCGGATTGCAGAGCCCAGTCGGACCCGTCGGCCGGGACGTCGCCCGCCACCTTCTCGTCGCGGAAGGCGGTGTCGGCCGGCACCATGACCTGGCCGCGCCAGCCCGGGCCGGCATAGCCCTGGTAACCGGTGGCTTCACGGGTACACACGATGTATTCGCGACCGCCGAACTCCACCAGTCCGCCGCCTGAAGCGTCCCTCTCGTTATCCGGGCTGCGGCCCAAGGGGACATGGTCCGGATCGCTGCTGGCGATGACGCGTCCGCCGGCATCCAGCAACAGCATGACGGCGCGGTCGCGCGGCCGGCGGAAGGTGGCGAAAATGCCCGCCATTTCGTTGTCGAAACGAAAGGACAGCACCAGCACACCGAGCGCCCGCCCCTCGCATTCGATACGGTGCGCGTACAGCAGCGCCCGCTCGCGATCCGGCAACAGCGTGCTGTGGCCGAAATGCTCGACATGCCCCTGCGCGTGCAGCGCGCGTTCGAACAGCGCATGCTCCAGACGCGCACTGCTTGCCCCGCCTATCGCCGCTGCCACATCGCCCCGGTGATCGAGCACGAAAATGCCGTCGTAGACGGTGTATTTGCGGATGTATTCGTGCAGCCGCGCTTCGAGCAGTTCGCGGTCTCCGGCATCCTCCATCAGGAAGCGACAGATGTCTGCGTCGGTCGACAGGAAACCGACATCGGCAGTGCGCTCGTACAGATTGCGCACGACGACGTCGACCACCGCCTGTGCCCGCGCCGACAACTGCAGCGCCACCTTGCGCACATTCTCCGCCGCGAGCGCGCGCACAAGATCCGATTCCAGTTGTCCGAACGCTTCACGCGTACTGGCCATGGCCGGCAATATGGTCTTGGCTTCGGCCGGACACACCATCTTGGCGGTGGTTTCGATCAGGCGCCAGGTCAGCCGCAGCTCGGCAAGTTCGCGCTCGCAGGCGAGCACGCCCCTCATATGGGGCAGCAAGGTTTCAGTTCCGGTCACCGGGGGCTCCGCTCAGGATTGGAAGGCATTTCGCTCCCTGAACGACCGCACCGGCCGGAAGTTGAGAAAATCCTGAAAAATCACAGATATGGTGCGGACTTTGCACCAGATCGGCCCATTTCCGGCCGGTGAACGAAAAAAGGGGCGGTGTCGACCGCCCCTTCTTCAATCGGCTCGCTGTCGAAGACAGCGCTGCATCATTCCTTGCCGATCTGCCAGGCCTCATCCGACTGCGACGTGATCTCGCCGCTTTCGGTATCCACTTCCAGCTTCACTTCCTTGCCGTCCGCGGTCTTGATATCGAACTCGTAGGAACCCTTGCCGTCGGATTCGATTTCGTACTCGACTTCGACGATCTCGCCCGGCACCTTCTTCAGTGCGATTTCACGCGCCGCAGCTTCGTTCACCTTGGCACCCGCGAACTTGGGATGATCCTTGGTGACTTCTTCCTCGATTTCGGTCACCTTGCCGGACTTGCCTGCACATTCGACATCCCAGGCCTTGCCATCCGGCGTTTCGATGTCGAATTCATAGTTGTAGCCTTCGCCCTTCTCGTTCTTCAGCTCGACCTTCACAATGGTGCCGGACTTGGCCTTGAGCGCGGCTTTCATGCACTTTTCGAGGCCGGCATTGGTCTTGGGCATGTGATGGTCGGCGGATGCCGGCGCTGCGATACCGGCAGCGAGCAGGGCAGATGCGATGAGGTGCATGGATTTCATGGGATTCTCCTTGGTAGATGCTGTGCGCACAGCCGCAATTCTTGCGACGCAACAATCACAGTCTATCGATATTTCGGGAAAATTTCCCACCAAGCCCAGGGAATGGGTCCATATTGGGATCTTTTCCCGACAAATACGGGATTTTTTCCCTGTTCAACGCCACTTCCGGAGAGTTCGCTGTTCACCCGCCCCGGCCGCGCTCGTCACCCCTCCTGTCGTGCGGGCCGCCGCGCTTGCCGTGCGGGCCACCGCGGTGTTCATCGTGATCGTGCGGGCGATGCCGCTCGCGGTAGGCCGGCGCGTAAACAGTGTTGTACCAGCGATCCTGCACGAAATACACCGGTCGTCCGCAGGCGCCGTAGCGGCCGCAGTACCTGCGCCACTCCTTCGCGTGGCCCGGCGGCACATGCATGTAGATGGGCGGCGGCAGCGCCGGACCCCGGACGATCACGACCGGCTGCGGATAGATGAGCTGCGGCCGCGGATAGGCGTCGTCGATGTCGATATGCCCGTAGAAGCCGGGCTGGCCGATGCTGATGGACACGCCCACGTCAGCGGCCTGGACTGGCCACGCACTTGCGGCTGCGAGTGCTGCAATCACCATGCTTCTCTTCATGCTCTCGTCTCCTGTAAGGACAAGGAGAGCAACGATTGCCGCTGCCGTGCGAGTGACGCCCGCATGTAGCAAAGCTGCTTCAAATCGTATCCGCCGGCTCCTCGTCAGATGGCGCGCAGTCTGGGGCAGCCAGCGAAACGTTCACGTAGGAATCGAGGAAGAAGGCTGTCAGGACACGGCGCAACGACGGCGCCCGGCATACGCGTCAACCGGCGCGTGCCGTGCGGAAGCGCGCAAGCTCGCGCGCCGTGTGCGAATGCGCTGCAGCGGACAGAATATCCGCCGGTGCGCCCGCGGCGATCACCTGTCCGCCCTGGCCCCCGCCTTCCGGACCCAGATCGATGATCCAGTCCGCCTCGGCCATCAGGTCAAGGTCGTGTTCGATCACCACCACTGAATGGCCGGCATCGACCAGCCGGTGCAGCACGCCGATCAGTCTGGCGATGTCGGCCATGTGCAGGCCGGTGGTCGGTTCGTCCAGCACGTACAGCGTGTGCGGATTGCCGCGACCGCGCCGCGCGCTCGCAGGGTCGTTCGCATCGGACGGTGATTTGGCCAGTTCGGTCACCAGCTTCATGCGCTGCGCCTCTCCGCCGGATAGCGTCGGGCTGTGCTGGCCCAGCGTCAGATAGCCCAGCCCTACTTCCTGCATCAGCTTCAGCGTGTCGGCCAGCTTGCGGTGGGCGGCGAAGAACTCCACTGCCTCGTCCACGCTCATCGCCAGCACGTCGGCAATGCTCTTGCCGCGCCAGATGACCGCCCGCGTTTCCGAGTTGAAACGGGCGCCATTGCAGGCTTCGCACAGCACCCGCACGTCCGGCAG
The DNA here is from genome assembly GCF_000372885.1 of Methyloversatilis thermotolerans. Taxonomy (GTDB): domain Bacteria; phylum Pseudomonadota; class Gammaproteobacteria; order Burkholderiales; family Rhodocyclaceae; genus Methyloversatilis; species Methyloversatilis thermotolerans. The sequence continues at coordinate 3,440,966 of NZ_KB889967.1, read as the reverse complement.
AAAGGACATTTCGATCTGCCGCAGGCCCTGTCCCTCGCACACCGGGCAGCGGCCGGGACCGGTGTTGAACGAGAAGCGCGCGGCGGTGAAGCCGCGCTCGCGCGCATCCTGCGTGTCTGCGTACAGCTTGCGTATCGCATCCCAGAAGCCGATGTAGGTCGCCGGGCAGGAGCGCGGCGTCTTGCCGATCGGCGTCTGGTCGACTTCGAGCACGCGGCCGAGCGCACCCCAGCCTTCGATGTCGCGGCAGCCGGTGAGTGTCGCCTTCGGGTCGCCCAGCCGCTGTGCCACGCCATCGCGCAGCACGTCGCGCGCGAGCGACGATTTGCCGGAGCCGGACACGCCGGTCATCACGACCAGCCGACCGAGCGGCACCCGCACATCCATGCCCTTCAGGTTGTGCAGCGTGGCGCCGCGCACGACGAGCGAAGGCGTGTCGTCGGCGACCGGTCGGCGTGCCTTGAAGCTGTGTTCCAGCGGACGCGCCAGGAAACGGCCGGTGATCGATTCCGGCTGCTTCGCCAGATCGCTGGCGTGTCCTTCGGCGATCACTTCGCCACCGAGCCGGCCGGCGCCCGGGCCGAGGTCGATCACGTGGTCGGCGCGCAGGATCGTGTCCTCGTCGTGCTCGACCACCAGCAGCGTATTGCCCTTGTCGCGCAGCTTCACCAGCGTGTCGAGCAGCACTTGGTTGTCGCGCGGATGCAGGCCTATGGTCGGTTCGTCCAGCACGTAACACACGCCGCGCAGATTCGAGCCGAGCTGGGCCGCCAGCCGGATGCGCTGCGCCTCGCCGCCGGACAGCGTGGGCGCGGCACGATCCAGCGACAGATAGCCGAGGCCGACCTCGCTCAGGAAATGCAGCCGGCTGTTCAGTTCCGCGATCACGTCGCGCGCGATTTCGCCTTCGCGGCCTTCGAGCGACCAGCGGGCAATCGCCAACTGCAGCGCCGATACCGGCTGCGCCGTGAGCCGGGCGATGGACTGGCCGAACAGCTTCACGTTGCGCGCCACCGGATTCAGCCGCTCGCCGTGGCAGGCCGGGCATTCTTCTGGCTCGTCCTGCTGCCACTCGTTCCAGGTGGCTTCCTCGCCCGTCTGTTCCGCATCGAAACCCGGCAGCTTGAGGCCGGTGCCCATGCACTTCGGACACCAGCCATGTTTCGAGTTGAACGAGAACAGGCGCGGATCCAGTTCGGCGAAACCGGTGCCGCAGCTCGGGCAGGCGCGCTGGGTCGAGTACACCTCCACCGCGGGCAGCGGCGCATCCGGCTGCCCCAGCCGGTCCAGCGGCGACATCAGGTGCAGCACGCCCTTGCCGTGTTCCAGCGCCTGGCGCACCGCATCGCGCAGCGTGCGCTCGTCGCGTTCGTTCACGACGAAATCGCGGATCGGCAGTTCTATCGTGTGTTCCTTGAAGCGGTCGAGCCGCGGCCACGGCGAGGTGGGCAGGAATTCGCCATCGACACGCAGATGGGTGTGGCCGTGCGACTTCGCCCAGCGCGCCAGTTCGGTGTAATAGCCCTTGCGGTTGATCACCAGCGGCGCCAGCAGACCGATGTGCTGGCCGCGCCGCTCGCGCAGGATGCGCGCCACCATCGCGTCCTCGCTCTGCGGCGCGATTGCGCAGCCGCAGTCCGGACAGTGCTGAACGCCCAGCTTCACGTACATCAGGCGCAGGAAATGATAGATCTCGGTCTGCGTCGCCACCGTGCTCTTGCGGCCGCCCCGGCTGGTGCGCTGGGCGATCGCCACCGCCGGTGGAATGCCGAACACGCCATCGACGTCCGGCTTGCTCTCCGGCTGTACGAACTGGCGCGCATAGGCGTTCAGCGATTCGAGGTAGCGTCGCTGGCCCTCGCCGAACACGATGTCGAAAGCCAGCGTGGACTTGCCGGAGCCGGATACGCCGGTCACCACGGTGAAGCGCTCGCGCGGAATGTCGACCTCGATGTTCTTCAGATTGTGCTCGCGCGCCCGGTGCACAACGATGCTGTGCGCAGCGCGCGCGCGCAAGCTGGAAGCGTGGTCGTAGCTTGCAGGCTCTTCCCTCACCCCGACCCTCTCCCGCTGATGCGGGAGAGGGAGCGAACCGTCGCCCGAACGTCCGTTCCGCGGCACGCTCAGGGAAGCGGGTGTCCCGCTCGTCTCCCTCTCCCCGATCTTGGAAGCCGAAGTCCCGCGCTTCTCCCTCTCCCCGATCACGGGGAGAGGGTCGGGGTGAGGGGCAAAGACCTCCGCCAGCCGGTACTCCGCCAGCGCCCGCCCTGTGTGCGAGGTGACGCACGCCGTGATCTGCGCCGGCGTGCCTTCGAACACGAGCTGGCCGCCGTCCTCGCCCGCTTCCGGACCGAGGTCGATCAGCCAGTCGGCCGCGGCGATCACGTCGAGGTTGTGTTCGATTACCAGCACCGTGTGGCCGGCGTCGAGCAGCCTGGCGAAGGCGCCGAGCAGGCGCGCGATATCGTCGAAGTGCAGGCCGGTGGTCGGCTCGTCGAGCAGGAAGAGCTTGCCGCTGTCGGCCTTTTTGTCGGCCTTCCTGCCCGCCTCGGCGCCCTTCACGTTCGCCGCCTCGGCCAGGAAACCGGCCAGCTTGAGCCGCTGCGCCTCGCCACCGGACAGCGTGGGCACCGGCTGGCCCAGCGTCACGTAGTCGAGACCGACATCGACCAGCGCCTGCAGGCCGGCCACCGCGTTGTCCGCGTGGCGGCGCAGCTTGGGTTCGAGGTCGGCCAGATCGCGCAGCCAGTCCAGCGCATCGCGCACGGTCATCGCCAGCACGTCGGAAATGCTGCGGCCGTCGAGCCGGATTTCGCGCACTTCGGCGCGGTAGCGGGTGCCGTCGCAGTCCGGGCAGCGCAGGTACACGTCGGACAGGAACTGCATTTCGACGTGTTCGAAACCGGTACCGCCGCAGGTCGGGCAGCGCCCCTTGCCGGCGTTGAACGAAAAAGTGCCGGCGGTATAGCCGCGCTGTTTGGCCTCCGCCTGCAGCGCGAACAGTTCGCGCACCGGGTCGAAGGCGCCGACATGGGTAACCGGATTGGAGCGCGCGCTCTTGCCGATCGGCGACTGGTCTACCATCACCACGTCGGCGATGTGTTCCAGCCCCTCGAGCGCGTCGTGCTCGCCGGCCGTTTCGGTCGGCCGGCCGTAGTGCTTGAGCAGCGCCGGATGCAGCACGTCCTGGATCAGCGTGGACTTGCCGGAGCCGGACACGCCGGTCACCGCGACCAGGCGGCCGAGCGGGATGGCGATGTCGACATTCTTCAGATTGTGCGCACGGGCGCCGCGCAGCAGCAGGCGCGGCGTCACATCATCGACCGGCCGGCGGCTGCCGAGCGCGGCATCCACCTTGCGACGGCCGGCCAGATAGTCGGCGGTCAGCGTGTCGGCGCCGGCCATGGCCGCCGGTGCGCCGTCGAACACGATGTTCCCGCCGCGCGTGCCGGCGCCGGGGCCGATGTCGAGCAGGCGGTCGGCGTGACGCATGATCTGCGGGTCGTGCTCGACCACCACCAGCGTGTTGCCGGCGTCCTTCAGCCGCTGCATCACGCCGATCACCCGTTCCATGTCGCGCGGGTGCAGGCCGATGGACGGTTCGTCCAGCACGAACAGCGTATTCACCAGCGAAGTGCCGAGCGCGGTGGTGAGGTTGATGCGTTGCACTTCGCCGCCGGACAGCGTGCGCGATTGCCGGTCGAGATTCAGATAGCCCAGGCCGACGGTGCAGAGATAGCCCAGTCGGGTGCGGATTTCCGCCATCAGTTCTTCGGTGGCCGAATCGAGCGGCGGCGGCAGGTCGAGCGCGTCCATCATCGCGCGCAGCTTCACCACCGGAAGCCGCATCAGATCGTGTATCGACTGCCCCTCGATCTTCCACAGCGCGGCGTCGGGCTTGAGCCGGCTGCCGCCGCAGGCCGGGCACTCGGTGTAGGCCCGGTAGCGCGACAGCAGCACGCGGATGTGCATCTTGTAGGCCTTGGTTTCCAGCCACTCGAAGAAATGACGCACGCCGTACCAGGTGCCGGGCCAGGACTTCTGCCAGCTCTTCCACTTCGGGTCGCCTTCGAGCACCCACTGCCGGTGCTCCGCCGACAGCTCGTCGAACGCTGCATCGAGCGGCACGCCGTACTTCGGCGCGAGTTTTTCCAGGTCGGTCTGGCACTCCTTGTAGGACTCGGTCTGCCAGGGCTTCACCGCGCCGCCGCGCAGCGTCTTGCGGCCGTCCGGAATGACCAGGCCGAAGTCGATGCCGATCACGCGGCCGAAGCCACGGCAGGTTTCGCAGGCGCCGATCGGCGAATTGAACGAGAAGGTGGCCGGCATGGCCGGGCTGTAGGCGATGTCGCAGTCGGCGCAGTGCAGCGTGTTCGAGAAGGCCCAGCGCTCGCCGCCCTCGCTGTCCAGCACCTGCACATGCATGCGGCCGTGACCCAGCTTCAGCGCCGCTTCGACTGCCTCGGCGATGCGCGACTCGCCGGCGTTGCCGGCGCGGAAGCGGTCCTGCACCACGTGCAGCACCGTGCCGTCGCGCGCGTGGATGCGGGTGTAGCCCTGGCGTTCCAGCCAGCCCTGTACCTCGGCGTCGGTGAAGTTGTCCGGCACGGTCACCGGCGCAGTCACCGCCAGCCGCGGGTCGCCCGCCGCGGCGGCGCGTTCGGCGATCCGCTGCGCGATGCGGTCCGCTGTGTCGGCCTGCACCGGCTCGCCGCAACAGCGGCAGTGCAGCGTGGCCACGCGGGCGAACAGCAGCTTCAGGTGGTCGTTCAGTTCGGTCATGGTGCCGACCGTCGAGCGCGAGGTGCGCACCTGATTGGTCTGGTCGATGGCGATCGCCGGCGGTACGCCTTCGATGCGGTCCACCTGCGGCGCATCCATGCGGTCCAGGAACTGCCGCGCGTAGGGCGAGAAGGTTTCGACATAGCGGCGCTGGCCTTCGGCGTACAGCGTGTCGAACACCAGCGAGGACTTGCCGGAGCCGGACACGCCGGTCACCACGGTCAGCTTGCCGAGCGGAAAGTCGACATCGAGGTTCTTCAGATTGTTCTGCCGCACGCCGCGCAGGCGGATGGCGGCGTCCGGCGCGGCGGCCAGGGGACGATAGGACTTGCGGGACACGGGAGGCGGACCGGTAGTTCGTTTCGGGAGATAGGGTAACAGCGTGGCGGACGTCGACAGCGCGCCGGCCGCGTCACGCGCGCGATGACTGCGGCCGGAGGCCCGCCACGAAGCATCTACTGCAGGAAGGCGGGCCGCAGTTCCGGACCGGCCTGCCAGAACGGCTCGCGCCGGCTGGCGTCGATGTCGGCATCCAGCCATTCAATGGGAATGGCGTAGCGCTCCTCGCCGGGCGTCCGGGCGACGAAGGCCATGATGCCGACCAGTTCGCCCGCGGCATTGAACAGCCCGCCGCCGCTGTCGCCGATCGCGAAAGGCACGCTCACCTGCATGACCGGCGCGCCATCCATGTCGAAAGTACGCTCCAGCGCACCGACCAGCAGCCTCACGTCGACCCCGTAGGCGCCGTTGAAGGCAAGCAGCCGGTCGCCGGCCTTCAGCCCTCCGGCACGCGCGATCACCGCGGCCGGCGCCGACAGGCCGGGCGCCGACAGCACGCACAGGTCGCGCCATTCATCGCGCCGCAGCACGGTCGCCGGCTGGGCCACATATTTGTAGCTCGCCTTGAGCGTCTGCGCGCCGCGGATGACGTGGCAGGCGGTGACCACGCGCTCGCCCGGCAGCACCACGCCACTGCCTATCGATAGCGAACCATCCGGCCGCATCGCCTGCACCCGCACGGTGGTCTGTATGGCCACCGCCACGTTCATCGCGGCAACCGGCCCCGCGGTCAGCACGCCGCAGGCCGTCGCCGCCGTGGCGAGACAACGGGCGAAGCTCTGCACACTCCTGTTCATTCCGGCTCCGGGTGTTTCATTCGACGCATGTTCGGACTGCGAAGACAGCACTTGGTTTCCGCCCGCAGCGCAGGCCGCCGGTGGTAAGTTGGCAACCTCGATCATGCGGACATCGACATGCGTCTTTCGCTCAACACACAGATACTGATAGGCGCCATTGCCGGCGTGGTCGGCGGACTCGCGCTCGGCCAGCTTGACGGCGACAGCGCGCTGCGCGCGCAGGCGCTTTACCTGGCCGGCCTGATCGGCGCGGTATTCATCGCCCTGCTCAAGATGGTGCTGGTGCCGCTGGTGTTCGCGTCCATCGTGGTCGGCGTGGCGCAGTTGCGCCAGCATGGCAATATCCAGCGGGTATGGCGCATCACAGTGGGGTTCTATCTGTTCACGTCGCTGATCGCGGTGGTACTGGGCGTCAGCGCCGCCAATCTGTTCCGGCCGGGCGAAGGCTTGCAGGTCGACATGTTCGCCGACGCACTGGCCGGCTTTCAGGCGAAACAGATGCCGTTTCCGGACTTCGTCCAGCAGTTCCTGACCGGGCTGTTCCGCAATCCATTTTCCGCACTGGCCAATGGCGACATCGTCGCGCTGGTGGTGTTCGCGCTCATCCTGGGCGCCGCGCTGGTGAAGGCGGGTGAGCGCTACACGGTGATCAGCCGCGCAATGGAAGAGGCGCTGGACCTTTCGTTGCTCATCGTCAATGCCATCATGAAGCTGGCGCCCTGGGGCATTGCGGCGCTGCTCGCGAAACTGATTGCGACCCAGGACGTGGCGCTGCTGGAAACCATGGCGCGTTTCGTGGCCGTGGTGCTGGGCACCACGCTGTTCCACGGCCTCGTCGTGCTGCCCGGCCTGCTGTGGCTGATCGCCCGGGTGAGCCCGCTCGCACTGTGGCGAGGCGGCCGCGAATCCTTCCTGACCGCGCTCGCCACCAGTTCCAGCTCGGCCACCATGCCCATCACCATGCGCATCACGCGTGACCATTTCGGCGTGCGTCCGGCCACCGCGGGCTTCGTGATACCAGTGGGCACCACCATGAACATGGATGGCACGGCACTGTATGAAGCGGCGGCCGCACTTTTCATCGCCAGTCTGGTCGGCATAGACCTGAGCCTGGGGCAGCAGATGCTGGTATGCGGCATGTCCATGCTGGCGGCCATGGGCGCGCCAGGCATACCGAGCGCCGGCATGGTGACCATGGTGATGGTGCTGCAGTCGGTCGGCCTGCCGGCCGAAGCCATCGCCATCCTGCTGCCCATAGACCGGCTGCTCGATGCGGTGCGCACCGTGGTGAACGTCGAGGGCGACATCATCGGCAGCATCGTGGTCGATCATCTCGCCGGAGACGATTCCGCGCTGAACGATGCGCAGGCTCAAGCGAATCTTGAGGCAAGAATCTGACGCGGGTGATTATGATGCGGGGAACGCCCCGAGCATCGATGATCGCCATGGATCCGACACCTGCCGCTTCGCCACGTCCATCCCCGCTGTTCCCCTGGTTGCGCATGGACCCGGCGCTTCAGTTCATGTTCATGATGGGCATCGCAGTCGTACTGGCACTGCTGTCCTGGGTCTTCGCCGACACGCGTACCCCCCAGGCCATGCGGCTGGGGCTGATGGCGGGACTGGCCGGTTTCGCCGCGACGGCGATCGGTGCGCTCCCCGCACTCGGCCTGCGTTCGCTCGGTCAGCGCGGATCTGACATGCTGCTCGGATTCGGTGCCGGCATGATGCTGGCCGCGTCGTCGTTCTCGCTCATCGTGCCCGGTCTCGATGCCGGCGAGACGGTGACCGGATCGCGCAGCGGTGGAGCGGCGGTGGTGGTGATCGGCATGGCCCTGGGCGTCTGGTTCATGATGGCGCTCGATGCCATGACCCCGCACGAGCACGAACACTGCGGCAGTTGCGGGCCGGAAACACGGATGGGCCGCGTCTGGCTGTTCGTCAATGCCATCGCGCTGCACAACCTGCCGGAAGGCATGGCCATGGGCGTGTCCTTCTCGCAAGCCGACATGGCGGTCGGCCTGCCGCTGTCCACGGCGATCGCTATACAGGACATTCCGGAAGGACTTGCGGTCGCCGTCGCGTTGCGTGCCGTCGGCATGTCGCCATTCAAGGCAGTCGGGATCGCGATCGTCAGCGGTTTCATGGAACCGCTGGGGGCGCTGATCGGTGTCGGGCTGTCCAGCACCTTCGCGCTGTTCTACCCGGGCGGACTCGGCCTGGCTGCCGGCGCGATGCTGTTCGTGGTGTCGCACGAAGTCATCCCGGAAACCCATCGCAACGGTCATGAAAAGGTCGCGACCCTCGGCCTGATGGCCGGTTTCATGGTCATGATGGTGCTCGACACCACGCTGGGCTGAATACCCGTACCGCGGTCCGGCGCCGCTCGTGGTCATGGCGCGCTTCTGTAGCGCCCCCAGGGTCGCGACGCGGCGCATTCAGGCCGCAGGCTTCGTTCAAGGCTGCATCGCGGGCACGCCCGCTCCCACAAAAAGCCGGCTTCGTTCGCGGACAGGGCGAGCTTCTGTGGGAGCGACCTGTGGCCGCGATGCGGCGTGTGCAGGGCCGCCGGCTTCGTTCGGGGAGTGTTGTCGCGAGCTTTGCGCCCGCCTGCAAGACCCGGCTCCGTTCGTGATCAGGGCGTGATGCCATCCGGCAACAGTACCCACATCCGCCCCTGCTGCTTCATCCTGCCCGCCTGGGCGCCCGCTTCCGGGCCGAAGCCCCAGAAGAAGTCGGCGCGCACGCCGCCCTTGATCGCACCTCCCGTGTCCTGGGCCATCATGAGCCGGCGCAGCGGCTGGCTGCTGTTGGGTCGGGTGGTATCCAGCCAGACCGGCGCGCCCAGCGGCACGCTGCGCGGATCGACCGCGATCACCCGGCCACCCGCGAGCGGCACGCCAAGTGCGCCGAGCGGCCCTTCGGGAAGGCCGGGCGCCTGTTTTCCGATCGGCAGTTCGCGGAAGAACACATAGCTCGGATTGGCCGCCAGCAATTGCGGCACGCGCGCCGGATGGGCCCGCGCCCAGTCGCGTATGCCCTGCATGGACGCCTGTTCCAGCTTCAGTTCACCCTGGTCGACCAGCCAGCGGCCTATCGACGCATACGGATGTCCGTTCTGGTCGGCATAGCCGACGCGCACCCGGCTGCCGTCCGGCAATTCGACCTGCCCCGAACCCTGCACCTGAAGGAAGAACACATCCAGCGCGTCGGTCGCCCAGAACAGCACCTTGCGCTCCAGATCGGCCGCGCGCTGGTCCAGTTCGGCGCGACTCCAGTAGGGCACCACCTTGCGCCCGTCGATGCGGCCACGCAAGCGCATGTTCTTCAGGTCCGGATTGACGCTGGCAAGATCGATCACCAGCAGGTCATCCGGCACCGCGTGGATGGGATGCGTGTAAGCCCCGCCACGCGTCCGGCTGGCCTTGAGCAGCGGCTCGTAATAGCCAGTGATGAGGCCCTGCTCGCTGCCATCGCCGTTCTGCAGTTGCCAGGGCCGGAAGTGCGTTTCATAGAAGGCGCGCACCGCGTCGCGGTCGCCGGCATCCAGCCCCTCCAGCGCGCTGCATGCGGCGCGCCAGCCCGCGCGGCTGGCCAGCGCACTGCAGGACGCGCGCAGGGCCGGCAGCGACTCGCGCACATCGTCGTCCTGCCAGCCATCGAGCTGCTTCCAGTCGGCCGGCAGCAGGCGCGCCTGCTGCGGTTTCGCTTCCGGCGCCGGTACCGCCGGACAGACCGGGCAGGCCGGACACAGTGGGCAGGCCGGGCACACCTTGTCCGGAACGACCGGCGCAGGTGGACAGGCCGGCGCGGCCACCGGTGTCTGTTCGATCGGGGGCGCCGTTACGGGGGTGCCGGAACATGCCGCCATCAGCAGCGACAGACAGATCAGGGCACTCGCCCCGCGCAGGCGGATTTGCTGGAACATCGGGATTTATTTAGATTGGCGCGCCCACAGGCGCCGAGTGCGCAATGATAACGAGCCCTGACCGCGCCGCCGGCGCTCACTGACGGAAGCCTTGCCCATGTGGTTATTCCTGCTCGAAGCCGGCACCGCGCTGGCGCTGTTCATATTCATCCTGTGGTGGACACTCCCCAAGAAGGACCCGGCCAGACCGGCGGAACCCGATCATGAAAAGAAGGATGACCATGGCCAGCACTGACAGTTTCGAAAGCCTGATCGCACGCGCCCACGCCCTGTTCGACCGGCTGGAACACCTGCTGCCACCACCACCGGCGGCCCCGGACTGGAAGGCCATCGCTTTCCGCTGGCGACGCAGCAACGGCCGCGGCCGCCTGGAAGCGGTGAGCCACCCGCACAAGCTCCGCCTGTCCGACCTGCGTGACATCGATGTGCAGAAGGCGCGGCTGAAGGCCAATACCCTGCAGTTCGTCGAGGGGCGACCGGCCAACAACGCGCTGCTGACCGGCGCGCGCGGCACCGGCAAGAGCTCGCTGGTGAAGGCGCTGCTGAACGAATACGCGAAGAAGGGCCTGCGCCTGATCGAGGTCGACCGCGACGATCTGACCGACCTGCCCGACATTACCGACCTGATCGCCAGCCGGCCGGAGCGCTTCATCATCTACTGCGACGACCTGTCCTTCGAATCGGGCGAGCCCGGCTACAAGGCGCTGAAGAGCATACTGGACGGCTCGGTGTCGGCAGTGCTCGACAATGTGCTCATCTACGCCACGTCCAATCGCCGCCATCTGATGCCCGAGTACTTCTCGGAAAACCTGGAGGCCCGGCATGTCGACGGCGAGGTACACCCGGGAGAGGCGATCGAGGAAAAGGTGTCGCTGTCGGAGCGGTTCGGGCTGTGGCTGTCCTTCTATCCTTTCGACCAGGAGGCCTACCTGGATATCGTGAATCACTGGCTGAAGCGCTTCGGTCTGACGGCCGGCGAGATCGAGGCGGCGCGCAGCGCGGCGCTGCTGTGGTCGCTGGAACGCGGCGCGCGCAGCGGGCGGGTCGCCTGGCAGTTCGCGCGCGACTGGGCCGGACAGCACGCGACGGGCGCCTCCGCTTCACGGAGCGGACGATGAGCACACGCAAGCAGGTTGCGGTGGCGGCCGCCGTCATCCTGCGCGACGGCCCGCAAGGACGGGAGTTCCTGCTCGGCCAGCGCGCACCCGGTACCTTCTACCCCGGCTACTGGGAGTTTCCCGGGGGCAAGGTGGAGCCCGGCGAAGCGCCTGTGGATGCGCTGAAACGCGAACTGGACGAGGAGCTGGGCATAAGGGTCGAGCGATGCACCCCCTGGATTACGCTGTCGCACGAGTACGAGCATGCCCACGTGCGGCTGCACTTCTTCCGCGTGGAACGCTGGAGCGGCGACGTGAAGGACCATGTGCACAGCGCGCTGTCCTGGCAACGCGCCGATGCCCTGACGGTGGAGCCCATGCTGCCTGCCAACGGACCGGTCATGAAGTCGCTGCGTCTGCCTGAGCGCATGGCCATCACCCATGCCTTCGCCATCGGTGCCGCCGCGCAGCTCGACGCCCTGCATGTGGCCTGCCGGCAGGGGCCGCTGCTGCTGCAGATCCGCGAGCCGGCCCTTGACGCAGCGGCAATCGCGTTCGCGCGCGAGGCGATACGCATTGCCCGTGCACACGGCTGCCCGGTGGTGCTGAATGGCGAAGCCGCACTGGCGCGCGAACTGGGCGCGGATGGTCTGCACCTGAAGGCCGGCAGACTCATGCAGACCGCGAACAGACCCGATTTCGCGTGGGTGGGTGCGTCCTGTCACACGCTGGACGAACTGGAGAAGGCAAGCCGGCTGGGCCTCGACTACGCGGTGGTCGGGCCGGTGCTGCCCACGGCCACGCATCCGGACGCGGAGGCGCTGGGCTGGGAGTGCTTCGCCGGACTGATACACGGTGCCGCACTGCCGGTGTTCGCAATAGGCGGGCTGGACGCGGATCACCTCGAGCGCGCTCAGCGGTGCGGCGCGCACGGCATTGCCGCGATACGCGGCGCGTGGCGGCAGGCGCTGTGATGCGCCGCCTCCTGTTCAGCCTGGCCTGCGCGGTGTGCGCGGCGCTGCCGCCGGGCGCGCTGCATGCCGCCGATTTCGAGCGTGGCGTGCTGTGGACGGTGCGCTGCGGCGATGCGCCGGTGAACCATCTGTTCGGCACGCTGCACATCGGCGACCCGCGCGTGCTGGCGCGTGCCGAACCGCTGCGACCGCTGATCGCGCAGGCGCGCGTATTCATGCCCGAGCTGAATCTCGACGCCGGCGCAGTGGCGCTCTATGCCAGCGCCAGCAGCTACGAGCGCGAGGAGCTGCCGCGCAAGGTCGGCCGGGCGAAGTGGGCCCGTATCGAGAAGGCGCTCGCACTGCACGGCGTGGACGCGCGCGTCGGCGCACGCCTGCGCCCATGGGCCGCACTCATCCTGCTGTATCAGCCCATGCAAAGCCGCGGACCGACGCTGGACGAAACCCTGATACGGTTCGCGCAGACGCAGCGTGTGCCGGTACGCGCACTGGAACAGATGCAGGAGCAGATAGACGCGATCGCCCTGTTGCCGGAAGCAACGCTGCTCGATCTGCTGATCGATGCCGCGCGCCGGCACGACAGGCTGCAGGCCGGCAACGAACCCATGGTGCAGGCCTGGCTGGCCGGCGACCTGCCCGCGCTGGCGCGCATCAACAGCGATCTGATGCGGGAGGCGCCGGACATGCGGGCGCAGGCGCAGGCGCTGATCGATGCGCTGCTGACCCGGCGCAACCCGCGCTTCGTCGAACGCCTGCTGCCCGAGCTCAGGGAAGGCGGCGTGTTCTCGGCCTTCGGCGCCTCGCACCTGAACGGACCGGACGGCGTACTTGCCCGGCTTTCGGCGCAAGGCTGCTCGGCCAGCCCGGGACCGTGATTCAAGTCTCATGGCCAGGCAGCCGTAAACAGGGTCTCGGACCGGCATGACCGGATCGCCAGGATGGCGCGATCCGGAGCAAACCAAAGGAGGCCCGCCATGTTTTCGTTCAACCGTATGTCGGTTGTCAGCCAGCTCTCTCTGTCCATCGGAGCGCTCTGTGCCGTCGTTTTCGCAGTGCTCATCGGCATGGTGACGATATCGAGCAACCATACCGCGCTTGAAATGACCGAGGACAAGCTCGGCGAACAAGCCGATGCGGTCGCCAAACTGCTCGATCTGAGCTACGAGAACGCGATCACGACCGCGGACAAGGGCATGGGAGCCTTCAAGCGCGCGCTGAATGGCGAGGTCACCATCAGCGACGACACCATGGCCATGGGCAAGTATCCGGCGGTGCGCATCGCACGCGTCGGCGGCAGTACGATCAATGGTGACGAAGCCCGCATGAAGGGCATACGCGACCTGATCGGCGCCGATCCGGCGGTCATGGTGCGCGTGGGCGACGAGTTCGTGCGCGTGGCCACCCTGCTCAAGGACGCGGAGGGACGTTCCCAGGCCGGTGTTGCCATCAAGAGCGGGCCCGACACCGAGACGCTGCTGCGCGGCGATGCCTACAAAGGTGTGGTGGTGCGCAACGGCAAGTACTACATCTCGTCGCTGGAGCCGATCAAGGATGAGGCCGGCAAGGTGGTGGGCGCACTGTCGTCGCGGGTCGAGGTGCAGCAGGTAATCGACCAGCTTTTCGCGTCACTGCGAAGCCTGAAGGCCGGTGAAACCGGCTACGTCTACATCATCAAGGCCGGCAAGGATGCGGAATCGAGTGAAATGGTGCTGCACCCGACGCTGGCCGGCAAAACCATCGCCGAGGTGAACAACCCCGTCCTGACCGGTCTGGTCAAGGAGCAACTCGACAAGAAGAACGGGCATGTCGTGTATGACTGGCCCACCCCGGATGGTGACAATGCGCCGAAAATCGTGGCCTTCCGCACCTCCGACAAATGGAAGTGGATAGTCGCCACCGGTTCGCACGTGCACGAATTCACCGGTGATTCGATCGCGCTGCGCAATATGCTCATCCTGATCTGCGTTTCGGCCGCCGTGCTGCTCGCCGGCATGACCTGGTGGCTCACCCGCAGCCGCCTAGCGCGACTGCAGACGGTATCGGCTGCGATGAACCGGCTGGGCAATGGCGACTTCAGCCAGCGCCTGCCGGTGGTGTCGGGCACCACGCACAATGAACTGGATCTGATCGCGATCCAGATGAATGAAGCGACACGCAAGACGGCTGCGCTGATCAGCACGACCGCCGATGCGGCACGCGCAGTCGGTGAAGCGGCGCGCACGCTGCGCGCCGGGTCCTCCGAGGTGGTGCATGGTTCGACCGAACAGAGCACGGCCGCCGCCGGACTCGCCGCCGCAATCGAGGAACTGTCGGTCAGCATCACCCATGTCGCGGACAGCGCCGGCGTGGCCGACAGCATCACGCGCGAGGCCCGCAGCGCGGCGTCCGAAGGCGAACAGAAGCTGGACAGCATGGTGCAGAGCATGCAGCGCATCGTGACCGAGATTGGCGATGCATCGGCCGCCGTGACCGCGCTGGCGGGACGCACGCGCGAAATCTCCAACGTCGGCCGCATCATCCAGGAAATCGCCGAACAGACCAATCTTCTGGCGCTCAATGCGGCGATCGAAGCGGCGCGTGCAGGCGAATCCGGGCGCGGCTTCGCGGTGGTGGCCGACGAAGTGCGCAAACTCGCCGAACGCACCGCCGCGTCCACCCAGGAAATCGCGAACATGGTCACCACGGTGCAGGCCGATGCCGACAAGGTGGTGCGCCGCATTTCCGAAGTGAGCGGTCAGGTTGACAGCGGCATGCAACTTGCGGCCGATGCCGGCGAGGTGTTGCGCGTGATCAGCGGCCACAGCGAACGCACCGCGGATGCGATGCGGGAAATCGCGGCGGCCACGCGCGAACAGAGCAGCGCCAGCCAGGTCGTGGCGCAAGGCGTGGAACGCATCGCCTGCATGGCCGAACAGAACGCTGACATCACCCGCAAGGCGGACGGCCAGACCGAGGGGCTGGAAACCCTGGCCGGCGACCTTCAGGGCAATGTCAGCCGATTCGTGATTTGATGAGATAAGGGCGTCCATGCTCCGCCAAACTCCTGCCGGATTGCGCCGGCGCAGCACGGTCTGGCTGGCGTGCCTGATCGTGATCGCCGTCAATGCTGCATGGGTGTGGCACAGTCTGGATACCCTGGTCGCCGAGAAGGAACCGGTGAAGCAGGCGCACCTCAAACTGCGCTCCAGCAGTATTCTGCTGGAAAACCTGCTGGAGGCGGAAATCAGTCTGCGCGGCTATCTGCTGACCGGAGACCAGCACTTCCTGCGGGACTATCACGGCGCACTGGCCATGCTGCGCCAGTTGCGGCAAGAGGTCATGCGCCAGATGAGCAGCCATCCGGCGCACGCCGCGCGCGTGCCCGACCTCGAACTGGCGATAGACGACAAGCTCAACGAGCTGGACGAGAAGATGACGCTCTATGCCGGGGGCGAACATGCGGCCGCCCTGGCGAAGGTGGCCGAAGGTCAGGGGCCGCGGCGCATGGAAAAAGTGCGCACCTTGCTGAATGACTACCGCACCGCGGAACAGGCCATCCTCGACACGCACTTCAGCATCCAGGCCGCAGCGGTACGCCACGCCTATCTCACGTTCGCCATTTCGACCTTCATCAGTGTCGTGCTGGTGGCACTGGTGGCCTGGCTGGTGCGCAGCACCGCACAGCGGAACGCCGAGGCGGAAGCCGAACTGCAGTCGCGCAATGCCGAACTGCGCCAGGCGCTCGATCGTGCGGCCAGACAGAGCGAGCACAGCCATGCGCTGTCCGAACTCGGGCGCTTCATGCAGTCCTCGCGCGACCTGGACGAAGCCATGGCGCTGCTCAACCATTACCTGCCCACCGTATTCGATGCCTCTTCCGGCGCACTCTACCTGACGGCATCCTCGCGCAACCAGTTGCGTCTGGCCTGTCAGTGGGGCAACCGGATGCACGAGGAATTCTTCGAACCCGGGGACTGCTGGGGCCTGCGTCGCGGTCAGCCCTACGACCAGCCTGAGGTGGCCGGCCCGACATGCTGCGGACATCTTCACCCGCAGGATGTCGCCGACAGCCGCTGCCTGCCGATCACCGCCCATGGAGAAGTCATCGGCCTGATCACGCTGCATGGCTGCAGCGCAACGGGGTTGCATGCCGAAAGCCACATGGCGCAGACGCTGGAACAGGTGGCACTGTCCATCGGCAACCTGCAGTTGCGCGAAACGCTGCGGCAGCAGTCGGTACGCGACGCGCTGACCGGCCTGTTCAACCGCCGCTACCTGGAAGAGTCGCTGGCACGCGAGTGCGCCCTCGCACAGCGCAAGGGACAGTCGATCGCGGTATTCATGATCGATGTCGATCACTTCAAGCAATTCAACGACAGACACGGCCACGAAGCGGGCGACACGGTGCTGCGCGCGGTCGGACGATTGCTGCGCGAACACGCCCGCGAATCCGATATCGCCGCCCGCTACGGCGGCGAGGAATTCACGCTGGTACTGTCGGAAGCCGAGCGCGAGGTCGCACTTGCCCGCGCTGAAACGCTGCGCACGGCGGTCGAGGCGCTGGAACTGTCCTTCCATGGCAGTGCACTGGGTTCGATCACGATATCGACAGGCATCGCGCTCTATCCGCAGCAGGGCAGGACGCCGTCCGAACTGATGCAGGCAGCCGATCAGGCGCTGTACGCCGCCAAGCGCAACGGCCGCAACCAGGCCCGACTTGCCGGTCAGAGCGAGCCGATCGCCGCCTGAATCCGGCCGCGGCGGCGATTCCCGCACACCCGGCGTATACTTGCGCTCGCCCTTCCTACGCGCCCCCATGCTCAGCTACCGCCACGCCTTCCACGCAGGCAATCCGGCCGACGTGCTCAAGCACTTCGTGCTGGTCGAACTGCTCCAGTACCTGAACCAGAAGGACAAACCCTACTGGTATATCGACACGCACGCGGGTGCCGGTGCCTACGCGCTGGACAGCGGCTACGCTGCCAAGAACGCCGAGTACGCGCAGGGCATCGGTCGTCTCTGGAATGCACCGGACCTGCCCGCGGCGCTGGGCACCTATGTGGACGTCGTGCGCGCATTCAATGACGGAGACGCACTGCGCGCCTACCCCGGTTCGCCGATGATCGCCCGCGCACTGCTGCGCGAGCAGGACAGGATGAAGCTGTTCGAGCTGCACAGCACCGACTACCGCCTGCTCGGCGAGAACTTCGCCGGCGCAGGACGCAGCGTGCGGCTGGAGAAGCTGGATGGCTTCTCCAATCTGAGGTCACTGCTGCCGCCGCAGCCGCGACGCGCGCTGGTGCTGATCGATCCGCCTTACGAAATGCGCGAGGACTATCGCTACACCTTCGAAACGCTGCGCGATGCGGCGGCCCGCTTTCCGACCGGCACCTACTGCGTGTGGTATCCGCAGTTGCAGAGGATGGAATCGCGCGATCTGCCGGCGAAATTCAAGCGCATGAAGGTCGACAGCTGGCTGCATGTTTCGCTGACCACGCGCACGCCTTCGCCGGATGGCTTCGGCATGCTCGGCAGCGGGCTGTTCATCATCAATCCGCCATGGACGCTGCCCGCCACGCTGAAATCCGTCATGCCGTGGCTGGTCGAACGGCTGGGCAGCGACGCCGGCGCGAAGTACGAACTGGAATTCCATATCCCCTGAACTCCTGGCCGGTATCCATGTTGCTGCAGACGACGATAGACACGATCACGCACGCCATCGGCCTGGCCGTGGCACCGGTGTTCCTGCTCACGGCGATCGCCACGCTCATCACGACACTGAACAACCGGCTGGGCCGCGTGATCGATCGTCGCCGCGTCGTGCTCGCACGCGGCGGTCAGCAGTGCGAGGATGAAACCATGAGCAATGCGACCGAGCTCGAACTGCTGTCGCGGCGTGCCAAGCTCATCTACCTGGCCATCCTGTTCGCGGTCGCCGCCGCGCTGCTGGTCTGCCTGGTCGTGGCCTGCGCCTTCTTCGGCGTACTGTTCACCGTGGTGCTGTCCGGCCTGCTCGCCGTGCTGTTCGTGCTCGCCATGCTGGCGCTCATTTCCTCGCTCGGCCTGTTCCTGCGGGAGGTATTCGTCGCGGTCGCCACCGCCACCCATGCCAACCGCTGACCAGCACGGCATATCGCCGTTGTCATTAATGGCGCTTAATCTTTCATGCGCCATTCGGACCAGCCGGGGCCAGGATGATGATCACATGACATGAACACGGACTGACTACCCTGCGCTCACCCTGCACCGTGCAGGGCGACACAGGGAGTCAGACATGCATACTCGCAAGCTTGCCATAGCCGCCGCCATGGGCCTGATGGGCGTCAACGCCCCACAGGTTCTGGCCGCAGACCTCACCCACTTCGACAATTTCACGCCGCTGCCGGTCTCCGCGGGCCCTACCGCCATGCCCGCCGCGCCGCTCACGCTGTCGTCGCCGAACTTTTCGCAGAAAACCATCGCCGACCGTGCGACACAGAACCTGACGACGCCGAACTCGAACTCCGGCAACTGGGACATGATCACCGCGAACGAAAGCGGCCCGGATGCGGGACGCTATCTGTTCATGCCGTTCGAGACCGGTCAGGGCGGGGTACAGCGCATCGACCTGTGGGACGAGAACTACGCCACGCGCACCGTCACCCTCGTGGCGCCCGGCACCCAGGGCTTCGTTTCTGGCGATGCCTCGCGCTGGACTCCCTGGGGCAGCTATCTCACCGCCGAGGAATCCTGGGGCAACGGCAGCAGCAAGGGCCGGCTGTTCGAAATCACGAATGCCACCAGCGCCGGCGCGAACGGCGGCGAATTCGTCCAGCGCAACGTCATCCCTCGCGTGTCGCACGAAGGTCTGGCTTTCGACCGGCACAACAGCTTCTACTTCATCGACGAACTGAATGGCGGTTCGATCTACAAGTATGTGTCCGCGAATCCCGATGCGAGCACGGGTGACGAGTACTTCAGCAAGGGCCAGACCTTCGCGCTGAAGGTCGGCGCAGGCGGCCAGTTCGAAGGCAACAATGGTCCGGCCATCACGGGTGCGGCGCAGTGGGTGGCGATCACCACCGCCAGCGGCACGCCCACCGGCGAAACGTTCTCGGCGATGCTCAATATGGGCGGCGGCAACTTCTCGCTCGACGGACGCGTCGCGGCCGATCTGGTGGGCGCGACCGGCTACAACCGGCCGGAGGACCTGGAAGTGCAGACCCGCGCAGACGGTACGCAGATGCTGTACTTCACGACCACGGATTCCGACAGCAACGGCAACAGCGGAGATGGTCGCAGCCGCGTCTATACGATAGATGTCGAAAGCGGTGCGGTGAATCTGTTCGCAGACGCATCGACCATCGATCTGGCCACCGGGCAGCCGGTCGGCGGCGCCCTGCGCAATGCGGACAATCTGGCCATCGACGCGAACGGCAACATCTACCTGATCGAGGATCGCGATGGCGCGGTCGATGACGACATCTGGTTCGCCAGGGACATCAACAAGGACGGTGACCTGCTGGACGAAGGCGAGGGGCTTGCGCGCTGGGCATCGAACGGTACGCCGGGCTCGGAACTCACCGGACTGTACTTCGACAAGTTCAATCCCAACGTGGCCTATGTGAATGTGCAGCATCCGGCCGACGGTATCGACCGCACGATACAGATCACCGCGGTACCCGAGCCGGAAAGCCATGTCATGTTCCTGGCCGGCCTGAGTCTGCTGGGCGTGGTGGCGCGTCGCCGCATGCGCGGCTGAGGCCCGCATCCGGCATCGGGGCAGTCGGGGAGGACCGCGCGCCTCCCCTCTTCATGCCTTGAGCAGATCCTCCCGCCCGGCCAGCCAGCGGGAAAGATGCAGATCGGCGGCGGCGACATGGTCGCGCAGCAGGGTGTCGGCCGCCTCGCGCGCCTGTTCCACCAGCCCCTCGTCGACCACCAGATCGGCAAAGCGCAGCAGCGGCTGACCGGACTGGCGGCTGCCGATGAACTCGCCCGGACCGCGCAGCTTGAGATCCTCGGCGGCGATCATGAAGCCGTCGGTGTAGGCATGGATGACGCGCAGGCGTTCGCGCGCGGTCTGTGACAGCGGTCCCTCGTACAGCAGCACGCAGGCCGATTCGCGACTGCCGCGACCGACCCGTCCGCGCAACTGGTGCAACTGCGACAGGCCGAAACGTTCCGCATGCTCGATCACCATGAGGCTGGCATTGGGCACATCGACGCCCACCTCGATCACCGTGGTCGCCACCAGAAGATGCGTGTCGCCGGCGACGAAACCGGCCATCACGGCCGCTTTCTCGTCCGGCTTCATGCGGCCGTGCACCAGCCCCACGGCCAGTTCCGGGCACGCGGCCACGAGTTGCGCATGGGTATCCAGCGCGGTCTGCAACTGCAGCGTTTCCGATTCCTCGATCAGCGGACATACCCAGTAGGCCTGGGCCCCGGCCGCACACGCATCGCGCACGCGCGAAACCACCTGATCGCGGCGCGCGGCGGCGATGAGCTTGGTCAGTACCGGCGTGCGCCCGGGTGGCAGTTGGTCGATCACCGACACGTCGAGATCGGCGTAATAGCTCATGGCCAGGGTGCGCGGGATGGGCGTGGCGCTCATCATCAACTGGTGCGGGCTCACATCGCCGGCCTTGGCGCGCAGCGCCAGCCGCTGGCGCACGCCGAAGCGGTGCTGCTCGTCGATCACCGCCACGCCCAGGCGCGCGAAATCGACCGCATCCTCGATCAGCGCATGAGTGCCGACCGCCACCGGCGCCGCGCCGCTGGCGATCGCCTCCTTCATTGCGCGCTTGTCGCGCGCCTTCAGGCTGCCGGACAGCCAGGCCACCTGCACGCCCAGCGGCGCGAGCCACTCGGCCAGCTTGCGGTAGTGCTGCTCGGCCAGGATTTCGGTCGGCGCCATGAAGGCGGCCTGATAGCCGGCCTCGACCGCACGCAGGCAGGCCAGCGCGGCCACCACTGTCTTGCCGGAGCCGACATCGCCCTGCAACAGCCTCTGCATCGGCCAGTGCTGCGCCAGATCGGCGGCAATCTCGATCCAGGCGCGCGTCTGCGCGCCGGTCAGCGCGAACGGCAGGCCGGCCAGGAAGCGCTCGATCAGCGTGCCGGCGCCATCCACCGGCTGCGGCAGCACCGGCGCATCGCGATCACGCCGCGCCGCGTGCGCGCGCTTCAGGCTCAGTTGCTGCGCCAGCAGTTCGTCGAACTTGATGCGCCGCCAGGCCGGCGCCAGCCGTTCGTCGAGATCGCGCAGCGATTCGCCGGGACGTGGACGATGCAAGGCCTGAACGGCAGCGCCGAAAGGCACCAGCGCATAGTGACGGCGCAAGGCGTCCGGCAGGCTGTCGCTCAGATCGGTGCGCTCCAGGGCATCGTCGATGGCGCGGCGCAGATTCGCCTGGGACAGCCCGGCGGTGGCGGGATAGACCGGCGTCAGCCGGTCCGGCAACGGCGAGTCCTCGCCCACGCTGCGCACGCGCGGATGCAGCATTTCCGCGCCGAAGAAGCCCGGATTGATGTCGCCGAACAGGCGTACCCGCTTGCCCGGCGCCAGTTGTTTCTGCTGCGATGGATAGAAGTTGAAGAAGCGCAGCGTCACCGTGCCGCTGTCATCGGCGGCGGTCACCACCAGTTGCCGGCGCGGACGGAACTTCACTTCGCACTGCGTCACTTCGACTTCGACCTGCACCGGCTGGCCGGCGCGCGCCAGCGCCACCGGCGTGATGCGGGTCTCGTCCTCGTAGCGCAGCGGAAAGTGCAGCACGAGCGCGGCATCCGAGCCCAGGCCCATCCTGTCCAGCGCCTCGGCCAGCGCTTCGCTGCGGGTAGTCACCGGTGGCGACGGTCAATGGCGGAGCGGTACGCCGCGAGCGGGTCAGTCGATCACCAGCACCGCATCGACCTCGACCAGCGCGCCGCGCGGCAGCGCGGCCACGCCGATGGCCGCACGCGCCGGAAACGGCTCCTTGAAATAGCGGGTCATCGCCTCGTTCACCTTGGCGAAATTGCCCAGGTCGGTCAGGAACACGTTCACCTTGACCGCATCATCCAGCGTCGCACCGGCCGCAGCGGCGACCGCCTTCAGGTTGTCGAACACGCGTGCGATCTGCGCGTCGATGCCATCGGCCATGGTCATGGTGGCGGGATCGAGACCGATCTGGCCCGACATGTAGACGGTGCTGCCGACCTTGACCGCCTGCGAATAGGTGCCGATGGCTGCGGGGGCGTCTGGAGTGGATACGATGGTGCGCGACATGCGAAGTCTCCGGGGTGGGATGGAAAACCTGGCGGCGCGGTCTGTGCCGAGCCGGTGAGCCCCGGATTATCGCGGATTCCCGTCCGGCCGGGCGCGTCGGCAGTGCAAGGGAATGCGGCGTGGCCGGTTCGGCCGCCAGGCTCACGCGGCCCGCTTCGTCGAACACGACAACCGGCTCGCGCGCCCGGCGCCGCATGATCGCCGGCCCACCCCGGTCCGGGGATGGCGCCATGCCATTCCGGTTCTGCGGGTCGACGGATTCAGCGTGCAGGAGCGCGCGCCGGCGCCGGCGCGGCGGCTTCCATTCCCAGGGCCTTCAGCCGGGCGCGTGCCTGGTCCGCTTCGGCGCGCGTCCGGAAGGGGCCGACCTGCACCCGCGCCTCGATCTGCGCCGGAATCCCGTTGAGCGCGAGCTTTGCCCGCACCTCCTCGGCATTGGCGACATTGCTGAACACGCCGACCTGGACGATGTAGCCGGCAGGCGCGGGCGCCGGCCGCGACAGCGGGCGCGCCGCAGCAGGGGGCGTGTCCGGCACTGTCTGCGCTGTCGGAGCGGGCGGTGCTGCAGGTGCGAAGGCGGCGGGTGCCCCGGGCCGGGCGGTCTCTTCGGGCACGGCCGCGACCGGCGTTTCCGAGGCGCGGGCAGACGGGCCGCTCGCACGACGCGGTTTGGCCGCCGGGCCTGCATCCGCGGGCGGCGGCGCGTCGGACGCCGGTGCGGGCGTCTCCGCGGTCCGGGCATCCGCGTCCGGCAGCGGCGGTGGCGCGTCCTGCAGCGCCGCCGGTCCGGCGTCGACCGCCGGCGTTTCCTCGGCCGGGGGCGGCGGCGCCGGCTCAGCCGGTGCCGGCTCGGCAGGCTTCGCGGGCGCGACCCTCGGCGGTTCCGGCGGCTCCAAGTCCCCGGCCGGCTGGCGGCTGGCTTCGAACAGAGCCAGACCACCGATCAGCGCGGCGATCAGTCCGCCGGCAACCGCCACCCTTCGCAGCAGCGCGCTGCGCTGGGCCGATGCGTCGTCGTCACGTCCCGCATGATCGGCTGTACCGGTCGCCATCATCGTTCCCCCGTATCCCGACTGTGCGCAAGATTGAGTACCAGTTCGGCTTCGCCGACCGACATGCCGCACTGTTCCGCGATGTCCTGGGCCGAATAGCCGCGTGCCGCGAGCGACAGCGCCTCGCTGTACTGTGGCGCGACCGGCGGCAACTGGTTGACGGTTTCGATGCGGCGACCGACGCCATCCAGCCTGTCCTCGATCAGGTCGAGCCGCGTTTCGATCGCCTGCATCAACGGCGCAAGCCGGGCATCGAACAGGGCGTCGAGCTCGGCCTGCAGATCGACGGGCGGCGGGGGCGGGGGCGGCGGAGCGACCGCTTCCTGCGGCGCGATGGCCACCTCGTCGCGCTGCCGCGCATTCAGCATGGACAGGCGCATCAGGGCGTACCCCATGTAGGCCGCGAGGATGATCAGCGCAATCAGCGCCGCTTCTTTCCAGCCGATGGCCGACAGATCGATCAAACCCCTCTCCGCGAAATCGACGTGCGCAGGACGACAGTCCACGCGCGCGCAACAATGGCCGGGATAATACGGCTTTTCGCAAGGCCGCGCCGACCATGGATTCCCTGTCCTTCCTGCTGAAGAAGCTCCTGTCCTTCATGGTGCTGCCGCCAGCCAGCCTGCTGCTGCTGATCGCGGCCGGCCTGCTGCTGTCGCGCTGGCGCCGGCGCAGCGGCATGGTGCTGGCATCGGTCGGGCTCGCCCTGCTGTATGCCTTGAGCACACCGATGCTGTCCGGCCGGCTGGAACGCAGCACCTATGCCGACGACACCTTGCCCGGCGTCCCGGCCGGCGCGGCCGCCATCGTGGTGCTGGGCGCGGGCATACAGGACAATCTGGTCGACTACGGCGGCGATACCGTCAATGGCTGGGCGCTCGAGCGCGTGCGCGCCGGTGCCCGGCTGGCGAAACAGTCCGGACTGCCGGTGCTGGTGAGCGGCGGCGTCGTATGGGGTGGCCGCCCCGAGGGCGTGCTGATGGCCGAAGCCATGCAGGATTTCGGCATCCGCGTGCGCTGGATTGAATCGACCTCGCGCGATACTGCGGACAACGCGCGCATGTCGGCGGCCATGCTGGGTGAAGCGGGCATCCACCGCGTCGCCCTGGTGACTCACGCGATGCACATGCGGCGCTCGCTCGCCGAGTTCCGGCGCGCCGGGCTGGACCCGGTGCCCATGCCGACCCTGATCCGGCGCCCGGGCGACGACACCTTGACCGATCTGCTGCCGGGCACACGTGCCTTGCAGCAGTCCGCCTGGGCGCTGCACGAGTGGCTGGGCTGGCTGGCACTTGCACTGCGGTCATGACGGCATGAATCCGACCGACACGGACGAACACGGCACTCGCATCGCGCCGGCCGAGGTGAGCCGCGGCGAGGCCTTCCGCTTCTGGCTCAAGCTCGGTTTCATCAGCTTCGGCGGACCGGCCGGGCAGATCGCCGTCATGCACCAGGAACTGGTGGAACGCCGGCGCTGGATTTCGGAACGCCGCTTCCTGCACGCGCTGAACTACTGCATGCTGCTGCCGGGGCCGGAGGCCCAGCAACTGGCCACCTATATCGGCTGGCTGATGCACCGCAGCCGGGGCGGCATCGTTGCCGGCGGTCTGTTCGTGCTGCCGTCGCTGTTCATCCTGATCGCGCTGTCATGGGTCTATGTCGCCTTCGGCAATGTGCCGCTGGTGGCCGGCTTGTTCTATGGCATCAAGCCCGCAGTCACCGCCATCGTCGCTCATGCCGCCTGGCGCATCGGCGGACGCACGCTGAAGAACGGCGTGCTGTGGGCCATCGCTGCCGCCGCCTTCATCGCCATCTTCGCGCTGAACATGCCCTTTCCAGCCATCGTCGCGATCGCGGCAGCGATCGGCTACGCCGGCGGACGGATCGCACCGGCGCGCTTCCGCGTCGGCGGCGGCCACGGCGCCACGCGCACGGCCACCGGCCCTGCACTGATCGACGACGACACGCCGCCGCCGCCGCATGCGCGCTTCAGTGCATCGCGTCTGGCCGGTGTGGCGGTCGCCGGCGCCCTGCTGTGGTCGGTGCCGATGGCCCTGCTCACGCTCGCGCTGGGCTGGTCGCACCCGCTCACCCAGATGGGCTGGTTCTTCACCAAGGCGGCGCTGCTCACCTTCGGAGGCGCCTACGCGGTGCTGCCCTATGTCTATCAGGGTGCGGTCGCGCACTACGGATGGCTGACGCCCACCCAGATGATCGATGGCCTGGCCCTGGGCGAAACCACGCCCGGACCGCTCATCATGGTGGTGGCCTTCGTCGGCTTCGTCGGCGGCTATCTGAGCGACGAAATGCGCGCGCTGTTCGGCCCGGACATCCCCTTCCTCGCCGGCGCGGCAGCGGCCGCGCTGGTGACCTGGTTCACCTTCCTGCCCTCCTTCCTGTTCATCCTGGCTGGCGGCCCGCTGGTGGAATCCACGCACGACGACCTGAAGTTCACGGCGCCGCTCACCGCGATCACCGCCGCCGTGGTGGGCGTGATCGTGAATCTGGCACTGTTCTTCGGCTACCACGTTTTCTGGCCGGCCGGTCCCGGCACTGCGCCCGACTGGATCGCGGCGGCGATGGCGCTGGCGGCCGCGCTGGCCTTGTTCCGCCTGCGCGTGGGCGTGATTCCGGTCATCGCCGCAAGCGGCCTGACCGGTCTCCTGCTGCGCACACTGACAACCTGAGCCGCGTTGCTTTTGCGACAGGTCAAACCACGGCAATGCGGCACGCGTACAGTAGGTCATCCCGCCATCCGTCCACCGTCCCCGACCATGCATGCTGAAGATGACAACCTGCGCTTCCTGAATGCGCAAAGAGCCCGTTTCGACGCGGTAATCGCCGAGCATGAGGGCCAGGACAGCCTGCCACAGGCCCTGCTGGACAACGCGGTCGAACATTTCGAGCGTGCGTTGTGCGAACGTCTCGCCGCGGAAACCGGTCACGCCACGGCGACGTCCTGTTGTCGCTCGGCACTGCGCGCAACCCCTCCGGAGGTGCTGTCCATCGCGCATCATCTGCGTTCGCTCGATGTCGCCCAGCGCGACGCACTGCTGCGGCGCATGGATGCCCGCGAGGCAGAGCGCGGCGCGAGCTGTGCCTTCGCCATCGCCGGCGCCTGTTCGATCGAGGGGGTGAAACCCCTGACCTGTCGCAGCGGCTGTCGCTGCGGCGCGACCGGCACGCTGGCGCATCAGGTGGTGCGCAGCCTGGTGCAGGACGCGCTGCAGGCCGCGCTGCGCGACGCGGGCTATGCCTGGATGCGCTGCGAACTCGATCCGGCATTGCGCATCGCGCTGGTGCATCCGGATCCGCTGGCCGCCTGGCTGGACGGCGAGGATGTGTTCGCCGATGCGAGCAGCACCGATCTGCCGCCAGCCGAAATCGGCCAGACCTTCGACTGGCTGCGCCGGCGGCCGCGCACGGCTCGCCGGGAAACAGTCGATGCCGAGCCCGGCAATGAGGCATGATGCGCTTTCGTTCCACCGGGAGACCTCCGATGAAAACCGTGATCACAGCAATCCTGGTCGCCGTGTGCGCCAGCGGCACCGCCTGGGGTGCCGAAGTGACGGCATGTGAAGCGCGCGCCGTCGACAAGAACGGCAAACCGCTGTCCGGCGCCGCCAAGATTTCCTTCCTGCGCAAATGTGAACGCGAACTGGCACCGCGCAACGACTGCGAAGCCGCCGCGGTGAGTGCGGACGGCAAACCGCTGTACGGCGCCGCGCGCACTTCGTCCATCCAGAAGTGCGAGCAGGACCGCGCAGCGGCCAGCGCCAACCGCTAGGGTCGGTCGACGCGGCACCGCCAGCCGCGTGCGAATCCCGGTGTGCCCGGAGCAAGGCGGTCCGACGCCGGGCTGACGGTCCGTGACTCCAGGCATTTCAAGGCGTATCTGGCCGCATCCGGAATGCACAGCGGATGAGCCGGGTGGGTGGTCCGGAACGAGCGGGTAATCGCGGTGTGCCGCAGCGCAGGTTCAGGTGGTCTGCTCATGCCGCGCCGTGCAGCGCGCGACTCATGTAGCAGGCGCCGGGGCCATAGCCGGTGAGCGGCTGCGCACGGTGCGGCTCGGCGCGATAGCCGCGGCGCTGCCAGTAGGACGCGGCACCGGCCACCGCCACCAGCGCCCCCTTGCGCAGGCCGCCACGCTGTGCGGTCGCCAGTGCGCAGTCATACAGTGCGCCGGCGATGCCCAGGCCGCGCGCAACTTCGTCGATCGCACAGTCGTGCAGATACCACAGCGCAGGACAGGCAGGCAGTCGCCGCAGCACTGCGTCCAGCTTGGGCGGTTCGTCGCCGTGCCAGGGGTGGGACACCAGATAGCCGAGCAAGCGGTGTCCGCGCGCTTGCGCGACCAGGCAGTACGCGGGCGCAACAGCGATGCGATCGAGGAAGACCGCAGCGCTTTCGGGGGCGAAGCCGGCCATGGCGTACGCTGCGGCCTGCAGCCGCAACACCTCGGGCAGGTCGTCCGGGCGCATTGGCCGCACGACGGTCACCGCATCGCTCTGTGCTGGATGCTGCATCGGCAGGACCGACAGCGAGGAGCACCTCGCCGCGGATTCAGCGTTCAGATGACCGGCGCCAGCCAGCGCTTCATGATCGGCTCGGGCATGCCCTTGCGCACCGCCAGATCGGCCACCTGGTCGGCACCGACCTTGCTGATCGCGAAGTACTGAGCGTCCGGGTGGGCAAGGTAGAAGCCGCTCACCGCTGCGGTCGGCAGCATGGCGTAGCTTTCGGTCAGCGACACGCCTATCGCCGCTTCCGCATCGAGCAGGCGGAACAGATCGCCCTTCTCGGTGTGATCCGGGCAGGCCGGATAGCCGGGGGCGGGACGGATGCCGCGATACTTCTCGGCGATCAGGGCTGCGTTGTCCAGATGCTCGTCACGCGCATAGCCCCAGTCCTCGCGGCGCACCTTCTCGTGCAGCCATTCGGCGAAGGCTTCCGCCAGGCGGTCGGCCAGTGCCTTCAGCATGATGGCGTGATAGTCGTCGTGCTGCGCCTCGAATTCCGCCAGCTTGCGTTCGATGCCGATGCCGGCGGTCACCACGAAGGCGCCCGCCCAGTCGGCGACACCGCTGGCACGCGGCGCCACGAAATCGGACAGGCAGTAGTGCGGCTTGCCGGCCGGCCGTTCGTGCTGCTGGCGCAGGTTGTGCCAGGTCATGGCGGTATTCAGCCGCGTCTCGTCGGTATAGAACTCGACATCGTCGCCGCGGCTGTTCGCCGGCCAGATGCCATACACCGCGCGCGCGATCAGCCACTTCTCGTCCACGATGCGCTTCAGCATGGCCTGCGCATCGGCCAGCAGCTTGCGCGCCTCCTCGCCGACGATGGCGTCATCCAGGATGGCCGGATACGGACCCGACAGTTCCCAGGTCTGGAAGAAGGGCCCCCAGTCGATGTAATCGACCAGCGCCGCGAGATCCTGGTCGACGATGACCTGGCGACCGATGCGCTCCGGTTTTTCCGGAATCACCTCGCTGCCCCAGGCACAGCAGTAGCCGTTGTCGCGCGCGGCCTCCAGCGGCACCAGCGTCACGCCCTTCTTCGCGGCGTGCTGTTCGCGGATCTTCGCGTAATCGGCCGCCACTTCCTCGGCATAGGCGGCGCGCTGGTCCTGCGACAGCAGGCTGGTCGCCACGCCCACCGCACGCGAGGCATCCGGCACATACACCACCGGATGATCGTAATGCGGCGCGATCTTGATCGCGGTATGCGCGCGCGACGTGGTGGCACCGCCGATCAGCAGAGGAATGTCGAAGCCCTCTCGCTTCATTTCCGACGCGACATGACTCATCTCTTCCAGAGACGGCGTGATCAGGCCGGACAGGCCGATGATGTCTGCATCGTGCTCGCGCGCCGCATGCAGGATCTTGTCGCAGCCCACCATGACCCCGAGGTCGATCACGTCATAGCCATTGCAGCCGAGCACCACGCCGACGATGTTCTTGCCGATGTCGTGCACATCGCCCTTCACGGTCGCCATGACGACGCGGCCCTTGGTTTCGCCAACCTTCTTCGACGCCTCGATATAGGGCTGCAGATGGGCCACCGCCTGCTTCATGACGCGGGCCGACTTCACCACCTGCGGCAGGAACATCTTGCCGGCGCCGAACAGGTCTCCGACATGGTTCATGCCGGCCATCAGCGGGCCCTCGATCACCGCCAGCGGCGGCTTGCCTTCGGCTTCCAGCCGCGCGCGCACCTCTTCGGTGTCTTCGACCACGAATTCGGTAATGCCCTTGACCAGCGCGTGTTCCAGCCGCTTTTCCACCGGCCATTCGCGCCACGCCAGATCCTGCGTCGATTCCTTGGCCTGCCCCTTCACCGTGATCGCGAATTCGACCAGCGCGTCGCCGGCACCCGGATGACGGTTCAGCACCACATCCTCGACCTTGTCGCGCAGCGGCTGCGGAATGTCTTCGTACACGCCGAGCTGTCCGGCGTTCACGATGCCCATGGACAGGCCGTTGCGGATCGCGTGGTACAGGAACACCGTGTGGATCGCTTCGCGCACCGGGTCGTTGCCGCGGAACGAGAAGCTCACGTTGGACACGCCGCCCGAGGTCTTCGCATAGGGCAGGTTCTTGTGTATCCAGCCCACCGCTTCGATGTAATCGACCGCGTAGTTGTCGTGCTCGGCAATGCCGGTGGCGATCGCGAAAATGTTCGGATCGAAGATGATGTCTTCCGGCGGGAAGCCCACCTGTTCGGTCAGCAGCGTGTAGGCGCGCTGGCAGATTTCGGTCTTGCGCTGATAGGTGTCGGCCTGGCCCTTCTCGTCGAAAGCCATCACGATGACCGCGGCGCCGTAGCGGCGCGCCAGTTTCGCCTGACGCAGGAATTCGGCTTCGCCTTCCTTCATCGAGATGGAATTGATGATGCCCTTGCCCTGGATGCACTTCAGGCCGGCTTCGATCACGCTCCACTTGGACGAATCGAGCATGATGGGCACGCGCGAAATGTCCGGCTCGGAGGCGATGAGCTTCAGGAAGCGCTCCATCGCGGCGACCGAATCCAGCATCGCCTCGTCCATATTGATGTCGATCACCTGCGCGCCGTTCTCGACCTGCTGGCGGGCCACCGCCAGCGCATCGTCGTAGCGCGATTCCAGGATCATCCTGGCGAAGGCGCGCGAGCCGGTCACATTGGTGCGCTCACCCACGTTCACGAACAGCGCGTCGGCGCCGACGTTGAACGCTTCCAGCCCGGACAGACGCAGCTTGCGCTCGATCTCCGGCACGGCGCGCGGCGGCATGTCGGCCATCGCCTCGGCGAAGGCGCGGATGTGGTCCGGCGTGGTGCCGCAGCAGCCGCCGACGATGTTCAGGAAGCCGGACTGCGCCCATTCGCGCAGATGGGCCACCATATCGGCCGGCGTTTCGTCGTATTCACCGAAGGCGTTCGGCAGGCCGGCGTTCGGGTGGGCGGACACATGGGTGTCGGCCAGATGCGCCAGTTCCTCGACATGCTGGCGCATGTCCTTCGGACCGAGCGCGCAGTTGAAACCGAAGGAGATCGGATTGGCGTGACGCAGCGAATTCCAGAACGCCTCGGCGGTCTGGCCGGACAGGGTGCGGCCGGAGGCGTCGGTGATGGTGCCGGAAATCATGACCGGCCAGCGGCGGCCGACCTGGTCGAAGAACTGCTCGACCGCGAACACCGCCGCCTTCGCGTTCAGCGTGTCGAACACCGTTTCGATCAGCAGCAGGTCGGCACCGCCTTCGGTCAGGCCGCGCGCCGCGGCGACGTAATCATCGACCAGTTGATCGAAGCTCACGTTGCGGTAACCCGGGTCGTTCACGTCCGGCGAGATGGAACAGGTGCGCGAGGTCGGGCCCAGCACGCCGGCAACGAAGCGCGGCTTGTCCGGGTTCTTCGCGGTGTATTCGTCGCACACCTCGCGCGCGATGCGCGCGCCCTCGACGTTCAGTTCGTGCACGATGGCTTCCAGGCCGTACTCGGCCTGCGAAATCACGGTGGCGTTGAAGGTATTGGTTTCGATGATGTCCGCGCCGGCCTCGAGATAGGCCGCGTGGATGCCACGGATCACGTCCGGCCGCGTCAGCAGCAGCAGATCATTGTTGCCCTTGAGATCTTTCGGATGGTCGGCGAAGCGGCTGCCACGGTAATCGGCCTCGACCAGCCTGTGCTTCTGCACCATGGTGCCCATTGCGCCATCCAGTATCAGGATGCGGCGGGCCATCAGGGCCTTGAGCTGTTCGGTGCAATCTGGGCGAATCATCGCTGTCTCCGTGGAGCGGGACCCGTGATGACAGGAAAGGGCGGACGCAGAAGCGAGAAACCCGCCAACGCGGAAAGCGCGCTGACGGGTCGGGCAGCTCGCTTTAGCGGCATTTATAACGCGCCCGCAAGCTGGAGGCTCAAATCGGCGCGGACCCGCACCTTAAGGGGGTGCGGGGTGCAAGTCAAGTTCAGCGGACATCCATGGACAGTATCCAGCCCACCAGCCGGTTCGCGTCGCGTTCGCTGATCGCCACCGCATTGGGTGGCATGGCCAGCCCGGCCGCCCTGCCCTTCCAGTGGCTGTCGTATGGACTGGAGCCCTTCAGCACGGTCTGCACGAGCTGTTTCTGCGCGTCCTTCACCCCGTAGTAGCGCGCCGCGACGTCGCGCCAGGGCGGGCCGACCGGCGTGCGGCCATCGGCGTCCTGCTTCGGCTCGACACTGTGGCAGGCGGTGCAGCCGCTGCGCGCGGCCAGCCCGAGCATGGCGGCGTCGACCTCGGGATCGGCGGCGGAAGCCGCACCCGCGATGGCGATGGCGAGCGCGGAAAGCGAATGGAGGGCGACAGAACGACGTAGCGTGCTCACGATGATCTCCCGTGACGGATGGAATGCCTTCCGGCGCGCCGGCCGGTTCATGCCATTACGCTAGACGCAGCCGCGGACAGCGGATTGACATGCATCAACGGGATGTTGCAACGCAAAATATTTCGCTTCGCGCGCAAAGCGGCGCCGTGGCGCCTGCGTTCAGAAGCAGCTTGCTTCGGCAAGCTGCAATCGGCAGCTCCACTGGAACTGTTCGCGCAACTGCTTGACCGAGCGCTGGAACATGGCGGTCGGCTCGGCCAGTATGGCATCCGGCAAGGGCACCGCCGGGGTGGCGCCGGTGCTGTTGGTGAAGAAGCGCAGGAAGCAGGTCTCTTCCTTGCCGCAGCTCTGTTCGATCACCCGGTTGTAGTAATCGCGGTCACGCGCCGAGCCCTCCGGCACGACGATGAACTGCATCAGTCCAAGTCGACCGGCGACAGTCCAGTCGCGCACGTCCGGCGCCGCAGCATCCGGCGTAGTGGCGATGGCGCCGACAGTCACGGTCATCAGGCATGCGGCAAGCAGGATTCTCATCTGTCGTCCTCCATTCCGGTGCGTCGTCTCACCGTGTCGTCCTCCGACCGGCCGCCGTACTCAGGGTTCTGCGCTGTCCTTGCGTGCGCGCAGGCTGCCTTCGACCATGCGGTACTCGAACAGCCGGCATTCCAGCGCGCCGTTGTACAGCGGCGTGCGCCGGCTGGCTTTCAGTTTGATCAGCTTCGGGAAGTCCGGATCGGCGGTGATGAACAGGCAGCGCCAGCCGGCATAGCGCCGCTTCAGCAGATCACCCAGCCTGGGGTAGAAGGCCTGCAGCGCGGTCTGGTCTTCCAGTCGCACACCATAAGGCGGGTTGGTCACCATGACGCCACGCTCGGCAGGCGGGTCACGCTGCAGCAGGTCCGCACCTTCCACCTTCACCACCCAGGGCAGCTTCGCCGCCTGCAGATTCTCCTTGGTGCGCGCCAGTTCACGCCCGGAAATGTCGGAGCCGAAGATGGGCAGTTCGCGCGGCGGCTGGGCACGGGCGGCGGCGGCATCGCGCACGGTGTGCCACACCGCGGGGCTGAAGGGCGTGAGCTTTTCGAAGGCGAAACTGCGCCCCAGGCCGGGCGCGATGTCGAGCGCCATCTGCGCCGCCTCGATCAGGA
The DNA here is from genome assembly GCF_000372885.1 of Methyloversatilis thermotolerans. Lineage (GTDB taxonomy): Bacteria > Pseudomonadota > Gammaproteobacteria > Burkholderiales > Rhodocyclaceae > Methyloversatilis > Methyloversatilis thermotolerans. Next base: position 3,407,772 of record NZ_KB889967.1, on the reverse strand, counting down.
AGGTGCCGCTGCCGCACATCGGGTCGAAAAAGGGCTCCTCCCTGTCCCAGCCGGACAGCATGATGATGCCGGCCGCGAGGTTTTCCTTGATCGGCGCCTCGACCGCAGCCACCTTGAAGCCGCGCTTGTACAGCGGCTCGCCCGAGGTGTCGAGATAGAGCGTGGCTTCGCGATCGGTCAGGAAAACGTGGGCGCGCACGTCCGGGTTGGCCGTATCTATGCTCGGCCGCTGCCGGGTCTGTTCGCGCATGCGGTCGCAGATCGCGTCCTTCACGCGCAGCGTCACGAAATCGACGCTCTTCAGCGGCGAGCGCACCGCGGTGGTGTAGACGCGCAGCGTGCGCTTGGGGCTGAACCAGCGCTCCCAGGGCAGGCCGTAGGCCAGCTTGAAGATGTCGTCTTCCTTGCGGTAGGGGCCCTGGCCGACGCGCCACAGCACGCGGGTGGCGATGCGGCTTTCCAGATTCACCGTGCAGGCGAGCTTCCAGTCACCGGAAAAGCCGACGCCGCCGGGCACGCCCTTCACCTCGGCCGCGCCCAGTCTGCTCAGTTCGTCAGCCAGTACCTGTTCCAGGCCGCGCGGACAGGGTGCGAAGAAATGCTGGCCGGCCTGCAGCTCGGGTTCGTCACGGACGACACGGCGCACGGCGCGCACGCCTGGCCTGGGAGGATTCGATGGGTTCATGGATCAGAAAGGCTTGAGCACGACCAGCACCACCACGAGCAGCAGCACGAGCACCGGAACCTCGTTGAACCAGCGGTACCAGACATGGCTGCGCGTGTTGCGGCCGGCCTCGAAATCGCGCAGCAGGCGCGCACAGTAGTGGTGATAGCCCACCAGCAGCAGAACCAGGGTGAGCTTGGCATGCATCCAGCCGCCGCCTATGCCTTCACCCAGCCACAGCCACAGCCACAGGCCGAAACCGACCGCCAGCCCGGCCAGCGGACCCATGAAGCGCAGCAGCTTGCGCGCCATCAGCAGCAGCCGGTCGCGCACCGCCACCTCGTCCGGCCCGAGCATGGCAAGATTCACGAAGATGCGCGGCAGGTAGAACAGGCCGGCGAACCAACTGGTGACGAATACGATGTGCAGGGCCTTGGTCCAGAGATAGCTGCTGGTCATCGGGAAATCCTCGGATCGTGAAGGAAGGCCGCGAGCACCGCGTCGACATCGGGCCGGGCCAGCCGGATACGCAGTTCGCGCTTCATGCGGCGATTGTCGAGGATGCGGGATTCGGCCATGAAGGACAGGGTCATCGGCGACAGCTTCTGTGCCGCTTCGGCCCGGCTCACGCGCGGCGGGCGCGGCAGGCCGCAGGCATCGGCCACGCGGTCGTAGTAGTCGGCCATGCGCAAACGGGTGTCGTCCGACGCATTGTAACTGCGCCCTCCGCGCGCACGGTGCAGCGCCGCCCAGGCCAGCCGGGCCAGGTCGGCGGCATCGATGTGATTGGTATGCACATCGTCCTCATCCCGCAGCACCGGATCACCACGTTGCAGACGCTCCAGCGGCAGGCGGTCCGGCCCGTAGATGCCGGGCGCGCGCAGGATGGACGCCGCGACGCCACGACGGGCAAGGCAGCGCACCGCGCGCTCGGCGTCGACCCGGCGCCGGCCGCGCGCGCTGACGGGCCGCAGCGGCCGCGTCTCCGGCACCACGGCGCCGGCGCAATCGCCATAGACGCCACTGGTGCTGATGTAACAGAGCCGGCGCACCCGACGCGACGCGAGCAGGGCAGCCACCAGCGCCCGGCTGCGCGGGTCATGCGGACCGCCGGCAGCGGGCGGTGGCGCGAAGTGCCAGACCCGGGGCGCAAGCGATGCAATGCGCCGCAGGCTGCGCCGGTCGTCGAGGTCGGCCCGTATGCAACGCACGCCCAGTGGGCGCAATGCTGCGGCAGCGGCGTCCGATCGGACCGCCGCCAATACCCGCATGCGCGGCGCGAGCCAGGGCAGCGCGCGACGCGCGACATCGCCACAGCCTACAATCAGCAGTCTTGCGCGCGGGCCGCACCATGTGTTCGGCGCCGTTCGCGGCCGTTTCACCCTGTTCATAACCGGATTGTCTCACGCAGCCATGTCTTACCAGGTCACCATCCAGCCCAGTCAGCACAGCTTCAGCATCGATGACGAAACCCGCCTGCTCGATGCGGCCCTCGCCGCCGGCTTCAATCTGCCCTATGGCTGCCGGAACGGCGCCTGCGGCTCGTGCAAGGGGAAAATCCTGTCCGGCACCGTGGATTACGGCCACTATCAGGCGGGCAAGCTGAGCGAGCAGGAAAAGACCCAGGGCTATGCGCTGTTCTGCGTCGCGAAAGCCTGTTCCGACCTGGTGCTCGAATGCCGCGAAGTGGGCGGCCTGAAGGATATCGCGGTGCGCACGCTGCCCACACGGGTACAGGAAATGCACCGGCTTGCCCCCGACGTGATGCTGCTCAAGCTCAAGCTGCCGGCCAACGAACGGCTGCAATTCCTGGCCGGCCAGTACATCGACTTCCTGCTGAAGGACGGCAAGCGGCGCAGTTTTTCCATCGCCAACGCACCGCACGACGATGAATTCATCACGCTGCACATACGCGAAGTGCCGGGCGGCCATTTCACCGGCCATGTTTTCAATACCATGAAGGAACGCGACATCCTGCGCTTCGAAGGGCCGCATGGCAGTTTCTTCCTGCGCGAGGAGGTCGAGCGGCCGGTGGTCATGCTGGCAGGCGGCACCGGTTTCGCGCCGATGAAGGCGGTGATCGAACATGCCATCAAGATCGGCTACGCACAGCCGATCACCCTGTACTGGGGCGCACGCACGAAAAAGGATCTGTACATGAACGAACTGGCAGAGAGCTGGCAGTCGGACCTGCCCGGCTTCCGCTACGTCCCGGTGCTGTCGGAGCCGGCCGCAGACGACGCCTGGACCGGCCGGACCGGTCTGGTGCACCACGCGGTGATGGCCGATCTGCCTGATCTGTCCGGCCACCAGCTCTATGCCTGCGGCAGCCCCGGCATGATAGATGCAGCGAAGGAAGACTTCACTCGCCGCTGCGCGCTGCCGATAGAACACTTTCACGCCGATTCCTTCACCTTTTCAACGTAATGGATCAGCACGTCTTTTTCACGCGGGAACCCGTCGTCAACAAGCAGCGCGCGATCACCGCAACCCGCCTGCGCGTGCATGCGCCGACCTGTGCCGCTGCGGTTGCGGCCCTCGATTGCATCGGTGAGGACTGGCCTCCGGCGCGCCCGGTATTCGTCGGTCTCGCCGGCTGCACACCGGATGCATCACTGGCCGACTGGATCGCGCCGGAAGGCGCCATGCTGGAAGTGGGCGCACAATCTATGGCCGAGCCGGTCACGGCGAATGCGGTCACCCAGCTCGCGCAGTCCGGCCTGCCGCTGGTGCTGTCCGACTACAAGGCCGGCATCGAATTGCCGGGTGGCCTGTCCTTCCGCTTCGTGATGGCCGACGCACGCGTGCAACCGGTCACCATCAAGGTGCCGGGCATCCTGCTCGCCACCGGCCTGACAGATCCGACCGGTTTCGATGCCGCAGTGAAGGATGGCTATGGCGGCGCCACCGGCTGGTTCTTCAAGAATGCGCTCGCCAGCGGCAAGAAGCTGGCACCCGCCCACGCGCAGATCGTGCGCGTGCTGAACCTGGTGCGTCGCAATGCCGATCCGAAACAGATCGAGGACGCGTTGAAGCAGGACGTCGCGCTGTCCTTCAAGCTGCTGCGCTACATCAATTCAGCCGGCTTCGGCCTGATGTGCCAGGTGCAGTCCTTCCGCCACGCGGTGGTCATCCTCGGCTACGAAAAGCTGAACAAGTGGCTGTCGCTGCTGCTGGTGACCGCAAGCAAGGATCCGTCGGCACCGGCGCTGATGCAGGCGGCGATCGCCCGCGGCCGGCTCATGGAAGTGCTCGGCGCAGAATTCTTTCCGCGCGAGGAACACGACAATCTGTTCATCACCGGCGCCTTCTCGCTGCTGGACCGGCTGCTCGGTGTGCCGATGGAATCGGTACTGGAGGAAATGACGCTGCCGGACCGCATCGGCGACGCACTGCTCGGACAGGACGGCGCCTACACGCCCTTCCTCGAACTGGCGCGCGCCTGCGAAAGCGACAGCGCCGAAGCGCTGGCCGCCCAGACTCACGCGCTCGGGCTGGGCAGCGAAGCGGTGAACCGGGCACAGCTCGCCGCGCTGAAGTTCGCCGACACGCTGGAGTTCTGACCGCGCGCCTGGCCGCCGGAAACCGCGCGGGGCCGATGCCGGCGCCACATACCCGGCGCCGTCCGCGATCACGCCTCGACCGATGCCGAACCGCCCGCCAACGCCGCATCGCGGCAGAACGGGCCGCGGGCGGACCCCGCCCCCGATTCAGGACCGGGACAGGGCCTTCAGCGCCAGCCTGATGCCATCGGACACGCCCACGCCTTCGGGCAGGGTCTTCAGCGCCGTCTGCGCTTCGCGCTCGCTGTACCCGAGCGCCATCAGGGCGTTCAGGATGTCGGCGCCGGCATCCGGCGCCACCGCGGCAGCCAGCGACACGGAGGGCATCAGCTTGTCGCGCAGCTCCAGCAGCAGCCGCTCGGCCGTCTTCTTGCCGATGCCCGGAATCTTCGTCAGCCGCCCCGCCTCCTGCATCGCCACCACGCGCGCCAGTTCATCGACCGACATGCCGGACAGCACGGCCAGTGCCATGCGCGGACCGATGCCGCTGATTTTCACCAGTTGCCGGAAGGCGGCCAGCTCAGCCGGTGCGCCGAAGCCGAACAGGAAATGTCCGTCCTCGCGCACGACGAAATGCGTGTGCAGTGTCACCCGCTCGCCGATGGCGGGCAGGTTGTAGAAGGTGCTCATCGGCACATCGACTTCATAGCCCACGCCCTGCACGTCGAGCAGGATGCGCGGCGGATTCTTTTCCAGCAGGGAGCCGGTGAGGCGACCGATCATAGGGACTCCGGAGTGGTCGGGGACGCGGAAAAAGCGGAACAGGCGGCGAAGGCCGGTCAGGCCGGGCGACGCGCGATGATACGCCCGCCCCGGCGGCGCGCACCCGGGCCACCGATCGCCCCCATGCCGCGTGCGGCATGGGCGTGGCAGATGGCGCACGCCAGCGCGTCGGCCGCGTCGCTACCGGGCGCGCTCGCCAGCGCAAGCAGGCGGGCCACCATGTACTGCACCTGTTCCTTGTTCGCCTTGCCGTGGCCAACCACCGCCTGCTTGACCTGCAGCGCCGTGTATTCGGCCACCGGCAACGCGGTGGCGGTCAGCGCCGACAGTGCCGCGCCGCGCGCCTGACCGAGCAGCAGCGTCGATTGCGGATTGACGTTCACGAATACGATTTCCACTGCGGCGTGGGTGGGCTGCCAGGTGTCCACCACCTCGCGTATGCCGGAAAAAAGCGTGGCGATACGCGCCGGCAGCGGATCGCGCTGGTCGGACGTGATGCGGCCGCTGGCGATGTAGCGCAAGGTCGCCCCTTCCGCCTCGAGCACGCCGAAGCCGGTGATGCGCAGGCCGGGATCTATGCCCAGTATCCGCATGCCCTGCATGCTCACGGCTGGACCGCGCTGCCCGCATTGATGCGGTCCAGTTGTTCGCGTATGCGCACCGGATCGTCCGAACGCAGCAGCTTCTGTACACGCGGCGCGATGTCGCCGCAGTCACAGCGCAGTACTTCGCGCTTCACCTCGAGCAACTGCGACGGATGCATGGAAAACTGCCGCAGGCCCATGCCCAGCAGCAATCGCGCGAACTGCGGCTCGCCAGCCATCTCGCCACATACCGCAACCGGCATGCCCGCGCGCTTGCCCTGCGCGATCACCTGCTGCACAAGACGCAGCACGGCCGGATGCAGCGGGTCGTACAGATGGGCGACCGCCTCGTCGGCGCGATCGATGGCCAGTGTGTACTGGATGAGGTCGTTGGTGCCTATCGACAGGAAGTCGAACTGGTTGGTGAGCGTACCGAGCGCCATCGCCGCCGCAGGAATCTCGACCATGGCACCGATCTCGACCCGCTCGTCGAACTTGCGGTTGGCATCGCGCAACTGTTGTTTGGCCAGTGCGATCATGGCCAGAGCCGACTCGATCTCGTGCTGGAAAGCCACCATGGGCAGCAGGATGCGCACCTTGCCATAGTGGGCTGCACGCAGGATGGCGCGCAACTGGGTGACGAACATGCGCGGTTCGGCCAGACAGTAGCGTATCGCGCGCAGACCCAGCGCCGGATTCGCTTCACTGCGCTCGGCACCGCGCAGCGCCTTGTCCGCCCCGATGTCCAGCGTGCGCAAGGTCACCGGCTTGCCCTTCATGGCCTGCACCACGCTGCGATAGGCCTCGAACTGCTCGTCCTCGTCCGGCAGCAGGTCGCGATTGAGAAACAGGAATTCGGTCCGGAACAGGCCGATGCCGTCAGCATCGACCTCCTTCACCTGCTCGACGTCCTGCGGCAGTTCGATGTTGGCGAACAGTTGCACCGATTCGCCATCCAGCGTGGTCGATTCGGTGCGCGTCAGGTGCCTGAGCTTGGAGCGCTCGATCTCGATTTCGCGGGCGCGCAGCCGGTACTCGTCCAGCAACTGCTGGTCCGGGTTCACGATGAGCACCCCGCGCGTGCCATCCACGATCAGCAGATCCTCGTCGCGGATGAGCGTGCGGGCGTGATGCGCGCCGACCAGCGCGGGAATGGCCAGGCTGCGGGCGACGATGGCGGTGTGCGAGGTGGCGCCGCCGAGATCGGTCACGAAGGCGGCGATGCGCTGCGCCTTGAACTGTATGGTGTCGGCCGGCGACAGATCGTGCGCCACGATGATGCTGTCGGTGTCGCGACGGCGCGCGCTGAGCCGGCGGCTCTTGCCGGCGAGCGCCTTGAGCACGCGCTCCACCACCTGCACCACATCGGCGCTGCGGCTGCGCAGATAGGCGTCGTCGATCTCCTCGAACTGTTCGACCAGACGGTCCATCTGCACCTTGATCGCCCACTCCGCATTGCAGCGGCGCGAACGGATGTACTCGCCCGCCTCGTCGAGCAGCATGGGGTCGTCCAGTATCATGCTGTGCAGATCGACGAAGGCCAGCAGTTCGCTGCGCGCGTCCGGTCCGTCGGCGAACAGCCCGCTGCGCAGCTCGCTCAGTTCGCCGCGGACCGTGTCGAACGCCTTGCCCAGGCGGCCGACTTCGTCATCCACGCGGCGCGGTGGCAGCGTGTAGTGCGCCACTTCGAGCGTCGCGTGCGACACCAGATAGGCATGGCCGATCGCGATGCCACCGGACACCGCCAGCCCGTGCAGCATGAAGGCCACTTACTCTCCCTCGCCGAACTTGTCCTCGATCAGCGCGACCAGCGCCTGCATCGCCGCGTCGGCATCCGTGCCTTCGGTTTCTATCGTGACGACCGTACCCTTGGCCGCGGCCAGCATCATGACGCCCATGATGCTCTTGGCGTTGATGCGACGGCCATTGCGTTCGAGCCACACATCGCACGCATGACGGCTTGCGATCTGCGTGAGCTTGGCGGAAGCCCGTGCGTGCAGGCCCAGCTTGTTGGTGATTTCGATATCACGTCTTGGCATCGCGCCCCATCCTCATTGCCATCACGCCATCGCGGCCGCCACTGACCGCCTTGTTCACCAGACCGTGCAGATCCTCGCGCTCGCGGTAGGTGAGCGTGCGCAGCAGCATGGGCAGGTTCACGCCTGCCACCGCCTCGACATGGTCGCGCTCGCACAGCTTGAGCGCCAGATTGGCCGGCGTGGCGCCAAACACGTCCGTCAACAGCAACACCCCTTCACCGCTGTCGATCACGGACATCAATCGCTTGGCCATCGGCAGCAGATCCAGCGGATCGTCCTGGCCGGACACCCCGAGCTGCACCATCTGCGGGGGCCGGCTGTTCAGTACATGGCAGGCACACTGGATCAGCGACTCGCCATAGCTGCTGTGGGTTATCAGAAACAGCCCGATCATCGTCCGTCCTTTTCGTGTCGAGGCTGCATTCTATGCGCAGGTAAGGCTCCGCCGCCGCTTCGCGTGCGCGGCCGCCGACGACACGACCGGATTCAATCGCGCGCGCAGCGCTCACAGCCCACCTGCACCGCATGTCCGTCCTCGAGCCGCACCGCCGTCAGCGCGCCGCCCCACAGGCAACCCGAATCGAGCGACAGCAGCGGCGGCTGGTCACGATAGCCGAGCGCCGACCAGTGGCCGCACACCACGGTGTGGGTGCGCGCCCATGCAGCAGCGGGAATCGAGAACCAGGGCAGGTGACCGGGCGGCGGCTCGTCGGGAGAGCCCTTGCGCGAGAACTCCATGCGGCCATCCGGCGTACAGAAGCGCATGCGCGTAAACGCGTTGACTGCCACGCGCAGCCGGTCCCAGCCGGTGAGTCCATCGTCCCACGCGGCCGGGTCGCTGCCCCACATGTGGCACATGAATTCGTCGTGCGCCGGCCCCTGCAGCGCCACCTCGACCTCACGCGCCAGCGTCTGCGCCTGGTCGACCGTCCATTGCGGCAGCAGCCCCGCATGCACCATGGCGTACCGCCCCTCCACATGCATCATCGGACGGTCGCGCAACCAGGCCAGCAGCTCGTCGCGATCGGGGGCATCCAGCACATGGTCGAAGGTATCCAGCCGGTGCTTCTTGCCATGGCCGGCCGCGATCATGAGCAGCGACAGGTCGTGATTGCCCAGCACCGTCACCGCGGCATCGCCCAGATCGCGCACGAAACGCAGCGTTTCCAGCGACTTCGGCCCGCGATTGACCAGATCGCCGACGAACCACAGGCGGTCGCGGCGGCGGTCGAAGCCGCATTTCCCGAGCAGGGACTGCAACGGGTCGAAACAGCCTTGCAGGTCGCCGATGGCCCAGGTGCTCATGCCGATCCCGTCGCCGCGTTCATATCGTTCGGCACGACAGGTCCCGGCGCGGGACCGTCGTTCTGCGGCTGGTACTCGGGCACCCAGCCAGCCAGCTCCAGGCGCAGAGCGGCCGGCGCGTCCGGCAGCGGACCGGCGAGCCAGCGTTCCAGCCGGCCCAGCCACAGCGCGTCGTCAACCGGCCGCGCACGCGCGATGCGCACCTTGGGATGATGAGTGGGACGTGTCGTTTCGTCGCTCGCCAGCAGTTCCTCGAACAGCTTCTCGCCCGGCCGCAGGCCGGTGAACTCGATGCGCACATCAGCCTCGGAGGCGCCGGACAGGCGGATCATGTCGCGTGCAAGCTCGGCGATGCGCACCGGTTCGCCCATGTCGAGCACGAATATCTCGCCGCCGTCGCCCATCAGTGCCGCCTGCAGCACGAGCTGTGCCGCCTCGGGTATGGACATGAAATAGCGGATGATGTCCGGATGGGTGACCGTGACCGGACCGCCGCGGGCGATCTGTTCCTGGAACTTGGGAATGACGCTGCCGGCGCTGCCCAGCACATTGCCGAAACGCACGGTACTGAACAGCGTATTGCCGCCACGCGCGGACAGCGCCTGGCAGGTCATTTCCGCCAGACGCTTGGTCGCACCCATCACGTTCACCGGATTCACCGCCTTGTCGGTCGACACCAGCACGAAGCGCGCCACACCGCAGGCTTGCGCGGCCCGCGCTGCGGCCAGCGTGCCGCCGACGTTGTTGCGTACCGCTTCGACCGCATTGCCGCTTTCCATCAGCGGCACGTGCTTGTAGGCGGCGGCATGGAACACGGCGACCGGCCGGAAGCGCTGCATGACCGCATGCAGTCGCGCCTCCTCGCGCGCGTCGCCGATCACCGGCTCGACCGGCACGTCCGGAAACAGCTCGGAAAACTCCTCGGTGAGCGAATACAGGAAGTACTCGCTGCGCTCGAACGCCACGATCATGGACGGCGCGAAGCGCGCGATCTGGCGGCACAGTTCGGAGCCTATGGACCCGCCTGCGCCGGTCACCATGACCACCTGCCCTTCGATCAGCAGGCGCAACCGCGGCGCGTCGATCTTCACCGGATCGCGGCCAAGCAGATCCTCGACCTGCACTTCCCGCACGGTGGCGATTTCCACCCTGCCGCTGATCAGGTCGTCGAACGACGGCACGGTGAGCGGCTTCACCCCCGCGCGCACGCACATATTGGCGGCGTTGCGCCGGCGCTGGTGCGAGTCGCCGGGCATCGCGATGATGGCGTGCGATACCTTGAGATCCCGCGCGAAGCGTTCGAGCTCGCCCAGGGTGCCGAGCACCTTGTGTCCGTACAGCGTGCGATGCCGCTTGGCGGGGTTGTCGTCGAGCAGCCCCACCACCCGCCACTGTCCGGAGCGCGACAGCTCGCGCAACAGCGTGGCGGCGGACTCCCCGGTGCCGAGCACCAGGACCGGCTTGCCGGTCGCCATCAGCGCGCCGAATTCACGGTGCTCGCGCCAGGCGCGGTAAGCGAAACGTGCACCGCCCATCAGCAGCATGAGCAGTATGGGATCGAGCACATACACCGAGCGCGGTACGACCGACGGCATGATCATGAGCACGATGACCGGCGCGCACAACGAGGCCGCCCCTATCGTCCTGACCAGGCGCTGCAGGTCAGGCAGGCTGGCGAAGCGCCAGATTCCCTGGTACAGCCCGAACAGCCTGAACACGACGGCCTGCGACAGGACCACCCAGGGCAGGGTGACCAGGAAGGAATGGAAGTACTCCGGCGGTATGCTGAAATTGAAGCGCAGCAGGTAGGCCAGATACCAGGCGCTCGCCGCCAGCACGATGTCACAGATGCAAACGATTACCGAACGCGACACTCTGCTCATGGTCAAGATGCGCTCCCCGCAGCTTCGGACTGATGATGGGCCCAGCGCCGGTCCAGCCTGCGCCCCCACGCCACCGCCAGTGCGGTCCACGCGAACAGCACCGGATAGCCCGCCCAGGGATGCAGTTGCTGGGCCAGCACAGCGGATGCCGCGCAACCGGTCATCGCCACCGCGTAAAGTCTGGCGGTCGCGGCGTGGCCGAAACCCATGCGCACCAGACGCTGGTAATAATGCGTGCGATGCGCCTGCCAGACGCGCTCGCCACGCAGGCCGCGCTGTACCAGCGTGGCCGTGGCATCCAGCACGAACACCAGGAAGGCCAGCAGCGGAAACCAGGGCGCCCAGATATCGCGCACCACACCGAGCAGGCCGACCGCGGCGGCCAGGAAGCCGAGCGGAATGGATCCGCCATCGCCCATGAATACGCTTGCAGGATGGCGGTTGCGCAGCAGGAAGGCGAGCGCCGCGCCGCACACGGCGAGCGACACCGTGCAGATCTCGACATCGCCGGCCAGCGCCGCCGCGAGCGCGTAGGCGGCAAAGCCGGTGAGCGCCATGCTGCCGGCCAGCCCGTCGGAACCATCCATGAAATTGAACAGATTGGTCATCCAGACCATGGCCAGCACCAGCGGCACGACCCACATGACATGCAGCGGCAGTTGCATGACGAAGACCGTCGCCACGGCGAGCTGGATCAGCAGCCGGGGCAGGAAGGGCAGGGAAAGGAAATCGTCGGCGAGCGACACCGCAGCCAGCACGGCAAGCGGCCACAGCCAGTGCGGAAAAGCGATTCCACCGTTTGCCCAGGCGAGGGCGAGCGCGCCGCCCGCGAGCATGGCCAGTCCGCCGAAACGCGGTATCGGCCGCACATGCAGCGATCGCTCGTTTGGCTGATCCACCGGCAGCAGATGTCGCGCCCACTGCAACGCAAGCTGCAGGATGACGCCGGTCAGCACGAAGGCGGCCAGAGCCGGTGCAAGAATTTCAATGGACATCGACAAGGTCGGGGAAGGCGTACGGAATATTCATTTTAGCAAGTGCGGCATGCACGCCCGATGTCATCGTGCAAAGTTGCGGCGTACGCTTGGTGAGCAGTCGTTTCAGGGGCTGTCTGCCTGCCGGGCAGGGGCCAGCGCGCGCGCCAGTCCCTGGTCGAGCGATACGACCGGACGCCACCCCAGCAGCGCCTTGCTGTCCGACACATCGACCGTGAGATCGCCGGCGAGCCGCTGCATGAGGCCCCGGCGCCCAAGCAGACCGGCCAGCACATCGAGCAGCCCGCGCGGTACCGTCAGCAGCCGGGCCGGTCGGCCCATGGCTGCGCCCATGCGACGCACCAGGCCGGCGGTCGATACGTCCTCGTCGTCGCTCACCATCCACACCCGTCCCGGCGCGCGCTCATGCGTCACGCACAGCGCGACGAAGTCGGCCAGATTGTCGACCGCAACGAGCGATCGCCGGTTGCCATCGAGCGCGCCCAGCGGCAAGGGCCACCCACCGGCGAGCGCGCGTGCAAGCGAGCGGAAATTGCCGGCAGCCTCCCTGCCATAGACCAGAGGCGGGCGGACGATGACGAGCTCCAGCGGACCGGCGGCGGCAAGCGCATGCAGGCCGGCTTCCGCGGCCGCCTTGGACCGGCCGTAGGCGTCGGCGGGGGCCGGCGCCTCGTCCGGGCGATAGGGCTGCCCGGGGCGCCCTTCGCCGCTGACCTTGATGCTGCTCACGAACACGAAGCGCTTCACGCCCATGTCCTGTGCCACCCGCGCCAGTGCGAGCGTACCTTCGCAGTTGGCGCGGTGATGCAGCAACTCCGCTTCATCGGCACGCTCGTGCATCTGGTGCACACGTGCGGCGAGATGCACCAGCACGTCCGGCGGCGGCACCTTCCTGAGCCACTCGGCCGGCCCATCCAGGTCACCCGCTGCGACCGTGCCGGGCAGGCCGTCCGGCCGGCGCATCGCGCGCAGCACCTCGTGGCCCTGCGCGGCCAGCACTGGGCACAGCGCGCGTCCCACGAAGCCCGAAGCCCCGGTCACCAGTACTCGCATTGCAGTCCTCGCACTCATGGGTCGCTCCTGCTCGGGTGCGACGGGTGCGCAGCTTAGCGCCTCACGCCGGCGGCGCCCAGCCCCGCGGCGGGGTCCTTCGCGGCCCGCGGGTGCGGCCGGAAGACATGCGAGCGGACCGGGATTGCTATCCTTCGCTCCCACGTCCACCTGTCGCCAAACCCCTTGTCCCGCACCCTCTATTCGCTGCTGTGGCTCTGCCTGCTCCCGCTGGCCGTTCTGCGCCTGCTGTGGCGGTCGCGTCGCGAACCGGCGTACCGGCTGCACATGGCGGAACGACTGGGCATGTCCGCCCGCGCCATCGGTTCGCCCGTGATATGGATCCATGCGGTGTCGGTCGGAGAAACCCGTGCCGCACAGCCGCTCATCGAAGCGCTGCAGCGCCAGCGGCCGGACGCGGTCATCCTGTTGAGCCAGACCACCGCAGCCGGTCGCGGCGTGGCGGAAACGCTGTTCGATGGTCGCGTAATGCTCGCCTGGCTGCCCTGGGATCTGCCGTGGGCGCAGCGCGCCTTCCTGCGCCGCTGGCAACCGGAGCTCGGCATCGTGCTGGAAACCGAAATCTGGCCCAATCTGTTGCACGAAGCCGCGCGTGCCGGCATACCGGTGGTACTCGCGAACGCCCGACTGTCGGCCCGGTCGGCCCGCGGCTATGCCAGGCTGGGTGGTTTCATCCGGCATGCCGTCAGCACTTTCGCTCAGGTGATCGCGCAGACCGATGCAGACGCCGTTCGCCTGCGGGCACTCGGCGCCCGCCAGGTCACGGTCGCGGGCAATCTGAAGTTCGACATGGCGCCGCCCGCATCGCAGACGCGGCAGGGCAGCGATTGGCGTGCCTCGCTGGCCCGGCGTGCGGTCGTACTGCTCGCCAGCACCCGCGACGGCGAAGAGACGATGCTGCTGGATGCGCTGTTGCCGGTGCTTCCGGCCGAGGTACTGATCGCTCTGGTACCGCGCCATCCGGATCGCTTCGACGAGGTGGCGGCGCTGGTGCGCGCCCGCGGTATTTCCATGTGCCGGCGCGGCGCCGGCGAAATGCCCGCTGCCGGCACACGCCTGTGGCTGGGCGACTCGATGGGCGAAATGTCCGCCTGGTACGCGCTCGCCGACATCGCCCTGATCGGTGGCAGCTGGCTGCCGCTCGGTGGTCAGAATCTGATCGAGGCGTGCGCGGTCGGCTGCCCGGTCATCGTCGGTCCGCACACATTCAACTTCCAGCAGGTCACCGCGGACGCCGTTGCCGCCGGAGCCGCGCTGCGTGCCCGCGACACGGCGGAGGCTGCGGCGCAGGCGGTGCGCCTGCTCGGCGACGCGCAACGGCGTGCCGCCATGGGCGAAGCCGGGCGCACCTTCTCCGCCGCGCACCGCGGCGCCACCGCTCGCACGATGGCGGCGATCGAACCGCTGCTGCGCCGATCAAGCGAGGGTGCGATCAGCGCACCCGGACCGCGCCCGCGCTCCTGACCGGCAGCTTCTGCCGGGAGTAGCCCGGTGGCAGCATGGCGGCGCCCACGGCCCGGTAAGGACCGACGATGCTGGGCGCGACTTCCAGTACTGCGCGCCGGCCGGCGGCCGTGTGGGCCTCGACCCACCACGCACCGTCCTCCTGCACGGTACGCGTGCCGAAGGGGCGCGCGAGCGGCTCGCCGATGAACACCCCCTCGCCCGGCCACGCCACGCTGCGCCAGTAGGCCTCGATCAGCGTTTCGCCGTTGGCATAGGCATTCATGAGCAATGCCGGATTGGGGAACTTGCCCAGGTGATTGCAGGGCTCGACCACCGTCCCGTAGCTGGCGGTGGCGCCCGCCTTGAGCCATTCGAGGGCACTCATCTGCGACTTGTTGTCCAGCAGTTGCCCGCCGAAGGAAGTCAGATGGTCGGCCGGCGCGCCGGGCAGGAAATGCAGCGTATCCAGGCCGGGTACGCGCACCGCGCCGGTGAAATAGCCGAGCACGTCCTGGCGTCCCTGCGCGTCTGCCGCAGGGACATTCTCGAAATGCAGGCCCTTGATGATCTGCACCGTCTGATCGAAGGTGACCGCGCGCACATTGCGCGCCGCGTCCTCGGTGCGCACCAGGTAGACGCTGCCCTTCGGATAGGTGAAATCGGATGCCAGGCCACGGTCGATGAGCTGATGCACCTGCTGCCGCGATTCACCAGCCAGCAACATGGCCGGCCGCGGCATCAGCGCATCCTCGGGCGCGTGGACGCCTCCGTTGTAGAAGCGGCTGCTGCGGGTGGGGCCGCAGCTCGCCGAGCAGAAGCTTTCGTCATAACCGAAGGCAAAGGCCGACGTGATGCTCATGCAGCCGGCCCGCCAGGGGCGGGTCCATGCAAGTGCGAAGGCCTGTATGCCCGGCGGCAACCGTCTTTCCACGTCGCGGTAGAGGTCCTCGAATTCGCCGCGCGTCAAGGCGGCGCGGTCGTGCGGGAAATTGACGGTGATCACGTTGGCTTCGGGAATGCCCCTGCGCTCCCGGTAATAGCGCGCAATGTCCACGCTGTCCGGGTCCGCACCATTGACGATGACGGCGAGTTCGGCGGGGCCGAGCGCATGGGCGTGCCCGATCGCGAGCAGCAGGGAGAGAAGGCAAAGAATGCGGATCATGCGGACGACGGGCTGCTGGAGGAACGCCGACAGTCTAGCGGCACCTGGCGGCAACTGGACGTGGCACGATATGTTGCCGCATGGCAACCCGATCAAGAACAACCCACGAGGACAGTTCCCGATGCGCTACCACGCTTACCGCGAGCACTGCGATGCCGACAGCCTGACCCTTTTCGAATCCGCGGTGCCACGCCCCGGACCCGGCCAGGTCCTGGTGCGCATGCGCGCCGCTTCGCTCAATTACCGCGACCTCCTCATCGTGACCGGGCGCTACCCCGGCATGGAATCGCGCGGTCTCGTTCCGTGCTCCGATGGCGCCGGCGAAGTGATCGAAGCCGGCCCGGGGGCCGACCGCTTCAAGGTCGGCGCGCGCGTGATCGGCACCTTTTTCGAAACCTGGCTCGGCGGACCCATGCTTCCGGCCCATTACGCCGCTTCGCTGGGTGGAACGGCACCGGGTGTGCTGACCGAGTACCGCATCTTCCCGCAGGAGGCCCTGGTCGCGATACCCGAACACCTGAGTTTCGAGGAAGCGGCCACCCTGCCCTGCGCGGCGCTCACCGCGTGGAATGCGCTGTTCGAAGGTCCGGTCGCGCTGCGCCCGGGCGACACGGTGCTGATACAGGGCACCGGAGGCGTGTCGATGTTCGCGCTGCAGTTCGCGCGGGCGGCCGGCGCCCGCATCATCGCCACGTCGTCGAGCGACGCCAAGCTGGACAAGGTGCAGTCCATGGGCGCGCACGTGCTGATCAACTACCGCACCCATCCGGACTGGGACATCGAGGTGAGGCAAGCCACCGGCGGTACCGGCGTGGATCACGTGGTCGAGGTCGGCGGACCCGGCACGCTGCAGCGCTCGATCGCCGCCGCGCGGCACGGTGGCTGGGTACACCTGATCGGCGTACTGACCGGCGGCGACATCAACCCGCTGCCGATACTGTTCAATACGACCACGGTGCGCGGCGTGTTCGTCGGCTCGCGCGACATGTTCGAGGCGATGAACAAGGTGATTTCGCTGCACGGGCTGCGGCCGGTGATCGACCGCGTATTCGCCTTCGAAGAGGCGCGTGCCGCGCTGGCTCACCTGGAGAGCCAGGCGCACTTCGGCAAGGTCGTGATCCGGATCGCCTGAAGCGGTGCGCACCGGCGCTCAGCGGGACGGCAGCCACAGCGTGACCGTCGTCCCCTCGCCCGGCGCGCTGTCGACATCGATGTCACCGTCGTGCAGCGCGACGATCTCCTTCACCAGCGCCATGCCAAGGCCTGTGCCCGGCACCGGTCCGGTGGGATCGGCACGGTAGAAGCGCTCGCACATGCGCGCCTTCTGTTCCTCCGTCATGCCGATGCCGTGGTCGCGCACCGATATGCCGGCCATGGCGCGTCCGGCGCGCGTGCCTTCGCCAACCGCGATGCAGACCTCGCTGCCTGGAGGCGAATACTTGAACGCGTTGGTGAGCACATTGATCAGCACGCGCACCATCTTGTCGCGGTCGGCACGCACACAGGGCTCGCTGTCCGGCAGGTCGAGCGCCACCGGATGCGTGTCGTCGATCGCACCCAGGCTCTCCAGCGCGGCGCTCACCAGCCACTTGAGCGGCACCTCCTCGTAGCGGAAATCCTTGCCTGCGCGAGCCTCGATGCGTCCAAGATCGAGCAGGTCGTTCACCAGGTTCACCAACAGACGCGACTGGCGATGGATGATGCCGTACATGCGCTTGCGCGCGGTTTCGTCGTACTCGCGGTTCAGAAGCAACTCGGCGAAACCCGATATCGATGCCAGTGGCGACCGCAGCTCGTGCGCCGCTGTGCCGAGGAATTCGCTCTTCACGCGATCCAGTTCGATCTGCTGGGTGACATCGCGAAAGTACAGTACCGTCTCGGACCGGCCCTCGCGCACCATGCGCACCCGTCGCTCCAGCACACGCGGCTCCGGTATCCGCATCCACAGGTGATCGGCGCTATCCCGCGCCGCATCCTGCGCCACGGGAGGCCAGCGCCGCGAAGGGTCGGCCAGCGCGGACATCGCACGATCCAGGCCGTCAAGGGTCAGCCCCTGAAGCGCAGGCGCCGACAGCCCGGTCATCTGCAGGAAAGCGGGATTGACGTTGCTGATCACCCCGCCCGCGTCAATCGTCACGAAACCATCCGGCGACAGCGAGAACACGGCGTTGAGCCGGTGCGTGCGGCGGATGAGTGTGCGTTCGAAGCGCACCCTCTCGCTGACATCGCCGATGATGTCGATGTAGTGCGTCACCCGCCCGGTCACGTCGCGCACCGGCGAGCTCGACAGCGCCAGCCACAGCACCTCGCCGGACGGCAGGCTCACTTCCACCGTGGTCGACAAGGTCCTGTCCTGCGCGATCGCGCGGCGCAGATCGTCGTAGACCGGATGTCGTTCATCCGCGTCGCGGGAGAACGTGAACGGGCGACCGATCAGATCCTCGCCGCGCAGTTTCATCATACGTTCGAGTGCCGGATTGACATAGACGACCGGGTAGGCAGGATCGCGCACATCGCGTATCACCACACCCTCTCCCGACGACTCCAGCGCACGGTCATGCAGACGCATGCGCATCTGCGCCGCCTGCTGTTCGCTCATGTCGTGCAGCAGCAAGGTGTAGTTCATGCGTCCGTCCATCTCGAAACGGCTGGCGAGCACGATGACCGGAAAATGCTGGCGCGCATTGCGCACGGCCGACATTTCCGCCCGGAACTGCCAGCGCGCCGCGCCCGCCCCCTCGCTCCGCCAGCGCAGGAAGCATTCGGCATCCAGGTCGGGTATGAGGCGGGACAGGGGCAGGCCGATGAGCCGGGACGGATCGCGCCCGAACATGTTCACCGCGGACTGGTTCAAGGTCAGCAGGCGCCCGCTTTCGTCGGTCGTGACGATGCCATCGGGCGCGTGATCCAGCACCGCCGACAGCCTCTTTTCGCTGCGTGCCCGTTCGTGACTGCTGATCTGCGCCTGCAGCCTGGCCTCCTGCGAACGGGTAAGCAGGCGCAGCAGATGGAACAGCAGACCGCTCAGCAGCGCGCCACCCAGCGGCAGCAACCACAGCAGCGGGCGCGCCGAGGCGAAGCCGGACGGCGCACGCGTCAGCAAGGTCCATTGATGGCCGGCAAGCCGCAGAACGCGCTGGTCGGTGAACGCTGCCTCGCCTTCCGGGGCCGGACCAGCGCGGAAAAGTCTGCGCACGGGCGATGGCGTGTCGCCGTCGAACAGCTCTATGCCCAGTTCCCGGCTGTACGCCTGCAAGGTGTTGCCGAACAGGTCGTGCGCGCGAAAAGGGCTGTAGGTGAAGCCGATCAGCGCCTCGCGCCGGGACCCTGCGCTGTCCGGCACGCTGTCGCGGCGATAGACCGGGTAATAGAGAAGAAAGCCGGGCTGCACATCGCGCCCGTCCTCCTGCACGAGTACGACCTGGCCGGACAGCGCGGCCACGCCATTGTCGCGCGCACGCGCCATGGCCTCGGCACGCGTGGGTTCGGAGTACATGTCGTAGCCGATGGCGCGCAGATTCCGCGCATCCATGGGCTCCAGATAGACGATGCTGTGATACTCGTCGCGCGCCGTGTCCGGCCGGATCGCATAGGGCGGATATTCCTCGCGCACGGTGCTCTCATGCGCACGCCTGTCGCTGGACGGGATGCGCAGTGACAGGCCCAGACCCTGCAAGCCCGGGTAGTTGCGCTGCAGTTCGAGCTGGTCGGTATAGCGCTTCCAGTCCTCGCGCGACACATGATCGCTGGCGCGCAGCAGACCTGCGGCGCCGCGCAGCAGCGATTCGTGGGCGATCATGCGCCGCTCGATGCGCGCCTCGATACGTTCCACCTCATGCAGGAAGCGGGCGCGGTCGACCTCCGTCATGCGGATGGACACGTACACGGTCAGCAGCACGGTGAACAGAAGTCCGGCGCACAGCGCGCACCAGGGCAGACCGATAGCCAGCCAGCGCCGACGATTTCCCCATGCATGCGCACGCGTGAATCGCGTGGCCACCGGGTCGAGGGTATCCAGTCCAGCCCTGTCCATCCGCTTCGGTCACCTCAGTCGGGCAGTGCCGCCGCCGGGGCGGCCCCTGAGCCGGACACCCGACAGGGCGGCCATGGCCGGGCAGCGATGCGATGGCAGAGGGTGTCGGCGTTGCCGATGAGCGGCTTCATTGATCGCGGCGGTTCCCGGGTCTGGTTCATCATTCCTTCAGGTTAACGGCCGCAGGACGCCTGCCTGAACCGCGCTCAGCGCGGCGCGAACACCAGGATGACCTGATCCACGGACAGGCTTTCACCGGCCGCCGCCGACACTTTCTCGACCACGCCATCGCGTTCGGCACGCAGGATGTTCTCCATCTTCATCGCCTCGATCACCGCGAGACGCTCGCCCGCCTTCACCGCCTGTCCGGGCTGCGCGCTCACCTCGCGCAGCAGGCCCGGCATCGGCGACAGCAGGAAGCGCGACATGTCGGGCGCCGCCTTCTCCGGCATGCGGGCGAGCAGTTCGGCGGCACGCGGACTCATCACCTCGGCGTCCACGCGCACGCCACGGTGCTGCAGCCGGTAGCGCAGTCCGGTACGCTCCACCTGCACGGCAAAAGGGCGGCCATCAAGTTCGGCGCGATACACCGGATCGGATACCTTCCAGTCGGACACGAGCCGGTGCGGGTGTCCGTCGATCATGACCACGTGATCGTCGCCATCGACCTCGAGCTGCACGAAATGGGCGACACCGCGCAGCCGCACCACCGCCTCCGGCTTGATGCGGAACTCATGGCCGGGCAACTGGCCCACGATGCGCGACGCGCGCTCGTTGTAGCGCTGGTGCACGCTGGCGGCCACCGCCAGCAGCAAGGGTTCGTCCTCGAAAGCCGCCACCGCCGGGTCGTAGCCCTGCGGGTACTCCTCGGCGATGAAGGCGGTCGTGAAGTGCCCGCCGGCGAAGCGCTCATGACCCAGCACGGCCGACACGAAAGCGATGTTGTGGTTCGGCCCGCGGATCACGAAGGCATCCAGCGCATCGCGCAGCCGCGCGATCGCCTCGTCCCTCGTCCTGCCATGGCAGATGAGCTTGGCAATCATCGAATCGTAGTGCATCGACACCTCGCCGCCTTCCTGCACGCCGGTATCGACCCGCACCGACGCCGACTGCACCGGCGGTCGGTACTTCACCAGTCGGCCGACGGAAGGCAGGAAGCCGCGCGCCGGGTCCTCGGCACAGATGCGCGCCTCGATCGCCCAGCCATCCAGCTTCACATCTGCCTGCGTCATCGCCAGCGGCTCGCCAGCGGCAACGCGGATCATCTGTTCCACCAGATCGAGGCCGGTGATCAGCTCGGTCACCGGGTGCTCGACCTGCAACCGCGTATTCATTTCGAGGAAGTAGAAGGACTTGTCGCGGCCGACCACGAATTCCACGGTACCGGCCGACTGGTACTGCACGGCCTTCGCCAGCTTCACCGCCTGTTCGCCCATCGCGCGCCGGGTGTCCGCGTCGATGAAAGGCGACGGCGCCTCTTCGATCACCTTCTGGTGGCGACGCTGGATGGAGCACTCGCGCTCGTTCAGGTAGAGCACGTTGCCGAAGGCGTCGCCCAGCACCTGGATTTCGATGTGGCGCGGCTCCTC
Source organism: Methyloversatilis thermotolerans (assembly GCF_000372885.1). Lineage (GTDB taxonomy): Bacteria > Pseudomonadota > Gammaproteobacteria > Burkholderiales > Rhodocyclaceae > Methyloversatilis > Methyloversatilis thermotolerans. The sequence goes on along the minus strand of NZ_KB889967.1, from coordinate 3,386,715 downwards.
GACGAATTTCTCCATGAATACGCGATCGTCGCCGAAGGCGTTGCGTGCCTCGTTGCGGCAGGACGCGAAACCCTCGTAGGCCTCGCCATCGTTGAACGCCACGCGCAGCCCCTTGCCGCCGCCGCCGGCGCTGGCCTTGATCATGACCGGATAGCCGATGCCGCGCGCAATCTCGACCGCGCGCTCCGGGCTTTCGATCGGATCGTTCCAGCCGGGAATGGTGTTCACACCCGCCTCTTTCGCCAGCTTCTTGGACGCGATCTTGTCGCCCATGGCAGCGATGGCGTGCGTCTTCGGGCCGATGAACACGATGCCTTCGCGCTCCAGCGCCTCGCAGAAGGATTCGTTCTCCGACAGGAAGCCATAGCCCGGATGCACCGCCTGGGCGCCGGTGGCCTTGCAGGCGGCGATGATGCGGTCGGCCACCAGATAGGACTCGCGCGCCGGTGCCGGGCCGATGCAGACCGCTTCATCCGCCAGCTCCACGTGCAGCGCATTGGCATCCGCCTCGGAGTACACCGCAACCGTCGCGATGCCCATGCGGCGTGCGGTGCGGATGACGCGGCAGGCGATCTCGCCGCGGTTTGCGATCAGGATCTTGTCAAACATGGTGGCTCCCCGCGGCGAGATCGCCTTCACACGCTTCGCGTGTCAGGCGAAATGGGTTGTTCGCAGCGCGGCCGCGCTGCCAGGCGCCGCGGTTGGAGATCAGCATCCTGTCAGACATGGCGAGCCTCCCCAGCGAGATCGATTCCACACGCCGCGCGTGTCAGGCGAAATGGGTTGTTCGCAGCGCGGCCGCGCTGCCAGACGCCGCGGTTGGCGATCCGCATCCTGTCAGACATGGCGAGCCTCCCCAGCGAAATCGATTCCACACGCCGCGCGTGTCAGGCGAAAAGGGATGTTCGCAGCGCGACCGCGCTGCCACACGCCGCGGTTGGCGATCAGCATCCTGTCAGACATGGCGAGCCTCCCCAGCGAGATCGATTCCACACGCCGCGCGTGTCAGGCGAAAAGAGATGTTCGCAGCGCGGCCGCGCTGCCAGGCGCCGCGGTTGGCAATCAGCATCCTGTTGAACATGGCAGGTCTCCTGCGATCCGTACGTTCTGGAACATGTCATGGCATTGCGCAGCGAACACGCACCACTCCCCTCTCCTGCATCAGCGGGAGAGGGGTCGGGGGTGAGGGTGCATGCCTCACAGCGGAATGTTGCCGTGCTTGCGCCACGGGTTCTCGATCTGCTTGTCGCGCAGCATGGCCAGCGAACGACAGATGCGCTTGCGCGTCTCGCGCGGCATGATCACGTCGTCGATGAAGCCGCGCTTGCCGGCAATGAAGGGGTTGGCGAACTTCTCGCGGTACTCGGCTTCGCGCGCGGCGATCTTTTGCGGATCGTTCTTCTCGTCGCGGAAGATGATTTCCACCGCGCCCTTCGGTCCCATCACCGCGATTTCCGCGCTCGGCCACGCGAAATTCACGTCGCCACGCAGGTGCTTGGAACTCATCACGTCGTAGGCGCCGCCATAGGCCTTGCGCGTGATCACGGTCACCTTGGGTACCGTGCATTCGGCATAGGCGTACAGCAGCTTGGCGCCGTGCTTGATGATTCCGCCATATTCCTGTGCGGTGCCCGGCATGAAGCCCGGCACATCGACCAGGGTGATGACCGGAATGTTGAAGGCGTCGCAGAAGCGCACGAAACGCGCCGCCTTGATCGAGCTCTTGATGTCGAGGCAGCCCGCCAGCACCAGCGGCTGGTTGGCGACGATGCCCACCGTGCTGCCTTCCATGCGGGCGAAGCCGACAATGATGTTCTTCGCGTAGTCCGGCTGTATCTCGAAGAAGTCGCCGTCATCCACCATCTTGACGATGAGCTCCTTCATGTCGTAGGGCTGGTTCGCGTTGGCCGGCACCAGCGTGTCCAGGCTGGGGTCGAGGCGGTCCCCGGCGTCGCTGCTCGGACGGACCGGTGGTTTCTCGCGATTGGACAGCGGCAGGTAGTTGAACAGGCGCCGCGTGTACATGAGCGCGTCGACATCGTTGTCGAAGGCCAGGTCGGCCACGCCGGACTTGCTCGTGTGGGTGGTCGCGCCGCCCAGATCCTCGGCGCTCACTTCCTCGTGCGTCACCGTCTTCACCACTTCCGGGCCCGTGACGAACATGTAGCTGGAATCGCGCACCATGAAGATGAAGTCGGTCATGGACGGCGAATACACGGCACCGCCCGCGCACGGCCCCATGATGAGCGAAATCTGCGGGATGACGCCGGAGGCCATCACATTGCGCTGGAACACCTCGGCATAGCCGCCGAGCGACGCCACGCCTTCCTGGATGCGCGCACCGCCCGAGTCATTGAGGCCGATCACCGGCGCGCCGACCTTCATCGCCTGATCCATCACCTTGCATATCTTCTCGGCGTGCGCCTCGGACAGCGAACCACCGAACACCGTGAAGTCCTGCGAGAACACGAATACGAGGCGGCCATTGATGGTGCCGTAACCGGTCACCACACCGTCGCCCGGCACCGATTCGTCGGCCATGCCGAAATCGGTGCAGCGATGCTCCTTGAACATGTCCCACTCTTCGAAACTGCCTTCGTCCAGCAGCACCTCGATGCGCTCGCGCGCAGTGAGCTTGCCGCGCGCGTGCTGCGCCTCGATACGACGCTGCCCGCCGCCCAGCCGGGCCTTGTCGCGCTTTGCGTCGAGCTTGCGGATGATGTCCTGCATCGTGTCTGCCTCCTGTTCGACCCGCACACCGATATGTGCGCGTCACGCCTCAACCCTTGCTCATGTCCGGGCAGGTGCGCGGTGACCCGCACGCTGATGCGTGCTGCCCCCCTCACCGCGACCCTCTCCCGCGGGGAGAGGGCGAATTCATGCACCGCTGTCCGGCTCACGCCGGGCCACGGTGTTACTCCATTGCCTGCAGCAACCTCATTGCGGCGGCGGATGCAGGCAGGGTGCCTGCGGCGACCGCCGCGCGGATATCCGGCAACGCGGCTCGCACCGCCGGATGATGTTCGAAGCGATGGCGCAGGCCCTGGTCAACCAGGGCCCACATCCAGTCCAGCGCCTGCCGGCTGCGCCGCGCCTCCCAGGCGCCAGTGGCCTGCATGACCTTGCGATAGCGCAGGATGACCGACCAGAAATCCTCCAGCCCGTCGTGCTTCACCGCCGACGCCTTGAGCACCGGTACCGTCCAGTCGGGCGACGCGGCACGCAGCAGGTGCAGCGCACCGGTCATCTGCTGCATCGCGCGTTCGGCCGCCGCTTGGTCGAGATCGGCCTTGTTGAACACGACCACATCCGCCAGTTCGACGATGCCCTTCTTGATCGCCTGCAGGTCGTCGCCGGCATTGGGCAGTTGCAGCAGCACGAACACGTCGGTCATGCCGGCGACCGCCGTTTCCGACTGACCCACGCCCACCGTTTCGACGATGACCACGTCGAAGCCGGCCGCCTCGCACACCAGCATGGCTTCGCGTGTGCGCGCCGCCACGCCGCCCAGACTGCCGGCCGACGGTGACGGACGGATGAAGGCATCCAGACTCTGCGACAGATGCTCCATGCGCGTCTTGTCGCCAAGGATGGAGCCGCCGGTGAGCGACGACGACGGATCGATCGCCAGCACCGCCACCTTGTGCCCTTGTGCGATCAGCGACAGGCCGAGCGCCTCGATGAAGGTGGACTTGCCGACGCCGGGTACGCCGGAAATGCCGATGCGGATCGAGCGGCCGGTGCGCGGCAGCAGTGCGTGCAGCACCTCGCCGGCGCGTTGCCGGTGATCGTCGCGGGTCGATTCGATCAGCGTGATGGCCTTGGCCAGCGCTCGGCGCCGGCCGGCCAGAACGCCATCGATCAGTGACTGATCGGACGCGTCGATCACGCGACCTTCGCCCGGATCGCGGCCAGCGTATCCTGAGCCGCCTTCGGAATCGGCGTGCCCGGCCCGAACACGCAGGACACACCGTGGCCGTACAGCTCGTCGTAGTCCTGCGCAGGAATGACGCCGCCCACCACCACCACGATGTCGTCCGCGCCCTGGGCGCGCAGCGCATCGATCAGTTGCGGCACCAGCGTCTTGTGGCCGGCCGCCAGCGTCGACACACCGACCGCATGCACGTCATTTTCGATCGCCTGCCGCGCCGCCTCTTCCGGCGTCTGGAACAGCGGCGCGATGTCGACATCGAAGCCGAGGTCGGCAAACGCGGTGGCGATCACCTTGGCACCGCGGTCATGACCGTCCTGCCCCAGCTTGGCGATCAGGATGCGCGGGCGACGGCCCTGCTCTTCGGCAAACCGGCTGACCTCCTCCTTCATCGCGCCCCATCCTTCGTCGTCGGCCACCACGGACTGATACACGCCACTCACCGCCTGCGTGCTCGCGCGGTGACGACCCCACACCTTTTCCAGCGCGTCCGACACCTCGCCCACCGTGGCACGCGCGCGCATCGCGGCGACCGACAGTTCGAGCAGATTGCCCTGGCCCGACTCGGCCGCCGCAGTCAGCGCCGCCAGCGCGGCCTTTACCGCGGCGGTGTCACGGCTGGCGCGGATGCGCGCGAGCTGCGCTACCTGCGACTCGCGCACCGCGACATTGTCGATCACCAGCACATCGAGTGCGTCTTCCTTGTCCAGCCTGTACTTGTTCACGCCGACGATGACGTCGCGGCCGGAGTCGATGCGCGCCTGCTTCTCGGTGGCGCACTTCTCGACCTGCAGCTTGGCCCAGCCGGATTCGACCGCCCTGGTCATGCCGCCCATCTGTTCGACTTCCTCGATGATGGCCCAGGCGTGGTCGGCCATGTCCTGGGTCAGCTTTTCCATCATGTAGCTGCCGGCCCACGGATCGATCACGTTGGTGATGTGGGTCTCTTCCTGCAGGATGAGCTGGGTGTTGCGCGCGATGCGTGCCGAGAATTCGGTGGGCAGCGCGATCGCCTCGTCGAAGCTGTTGGTGTGCAGCGACTGCGTGCCGCCGAACACGGCGGCCATCGCTTCCACGGTGGTGCGCACGACGTTGTTGTACGGGTCCTGTTCGGTCAGCGACCAGCCCGAGGTCTGGCAGTGGGTGCGCAGCATCTTCGACTTGGCGCTCCTGGCGCCGAAGCCGTCCATGATGCGGCTCCACAGCAGCCGTGCGGCGCGCAGCTTGGCCACCTCCAGATAGAAGTTCATGCCGATGGCGAAAAAGAAGCTCAGTCGCCCGGCGAAATCGTCGACGTCCATGCCGCGCGCCATCGCGGTGCGCACGTATTCCATGCCGTCGGCCAGCGTGAGTGCCAGTTCCAGGCCCTGGGTCGCGCCCGCTTCCTGCATGTGGTAGCCGGAAATCGAGATGGAGTTGAAGCGCGGCATATTGCGCGCGGTGTATTCGATGATGTCGGCAACGATGCGCATCGACGGCTGGGGCGGATAGATATAGGTGTTCCGCACCATGAATTCCTTGAGGATGTCGTTCTGGATGGTGCCGGACAACAGGGCCTGCGGCACGCCCTGTTCCTCGCCGGCAACGATGAAGCCGGCCAGCACCGGCAGCACCGCGCCATTCATGGTCATCGACACACTGATCTTGTCCAGCGGAATGCCGTCGAACAGGCGCTTCATGTCTTCCACGCTGTCGATCGCCACACCGGCCTTGCCGACATCGCCCACCACGCGGGGGTTGTCCGAGTCGTAGCCGCGGTGGGTGGCCAGATCGAAGGCCACCGACACCCCCTGGGCGCCGGCCGCCAGTGCCTTGCGATAGAAGTCGTTCGACGCCTCCGCGGTCGAGAAGCCGGCGTACTGACGTATGGTCCAGGGCCGCGCCGCGTACATCGTGGCCTGCGGACCGCGCACGAAGGGCGCAAAGCCGGGCAGCGTGTCGGCGTGCGGCAGACCGTCGACATCGGCGCGCGTATACAGCGCCTTGACGGTCAGGCCTTCCGGCGTGATCCAGTCCAGCCTGGCCGGGTCGCCGCCCGGCGCGGATTTCGCCGCGGCCTTGAGCCATGCTGCGTAGTCGGGAGGGGCGCTGCCGGTGGTGTCGGCCATGGTTCTGTCCTTGCGCTGTACTTGCGCGCTGTACTTGCGTATTGCGGGTCGGCGCCGGAGCAGCGGCATGCACGATGCCGGCTTGACTCAGCGCGCAACGGAGAATACTTTATCCATAATTATGAATGCAAGAGGATGTTGCGGCGCGAGAAGCCGTGCTGAATCCGACAGGGCGGGCCGCGCGTGTCTCAGCACACCGCGCCCCGCCGCGTCCAACGGATACAGCGGCGTGAGCGCCGTCCATCCGCGTTAAGCTCCGGACCCACATGAACAGCGAAACCCTGAACCCCGCCGCCGACGCCATCGCGCCCCGCGCCCTGTATATCGAGGTCGCCGACCGGCTGCGCCGGCTCATCCAGAGCCATGCACTCGCCCCCGGCGCATGGATAGACGAACAGGCGCTGGCGCAGCAGTACGGCATTTCACGCACGCCGCTGCGCGAGGCGCTCAAGGTGCTGGCCACCGAAGGCATGGTGGTGCTCAAGCCGCGGCGCGGCTGCTATGTCGCGCAGATCAGCGGCGGCGACCTGGAAGAGATCTACCCCATCATGTCGCTGCTTGAAGGCGAATGCGCCGCCATGGCCGCGCGCCGCGCCTCCGACGCCGATCTGGCCGAACTGGCCGGCCTGCACGCCGCGCTCGAGGACAGCGCGACCGCGCGCGACATCGACCGCTTCTTCGACGCCAACCAGCGCTTCCATCTGTTCATCCACCACATCGCCGGCAACCGCCGCATGGCGCAGATGATCGAGGACCTGCGCGCAGTGCTGAAACTGCAGCGCCACGATTCGCTCTACCTGGAAGGCCGGCTGGTCGCCTCGCTGGAAGAACACCGCACGCTGCTCGCCGCGCTGCAGGCGCGCGACGGCGAAGCCGCCCGGCGCGCGATGCAGGAGCACATCGAAAGCAGCCACCGCGCGCTGAGCGGCTGAGCGGCCCCGGTCGTCCACTGCGCACGGTCTGGACAAGCCCGCCCGCCGGCGCACACAATCCGTACATGAATCCCCGTGGTGATCCGCCATGCCGCTGACCGCGACCAAACGCTGGGTCGTGCTGCGTCATGCCGGGCACGGGCCACAGTCTCCGCACCGCCTTGCGCCCAGCGCAGCGCCCCTCATTCGATTGCGGAGACATCATGACCTTCAGTTTCAGACCCAAGCTTCTTGACACCCTGCCCGGCTACGGCAAGGGCGCCTTCGCCGGCGACCTGTCGGCCGGCATCACGGTGGGCGTGCTCGCGCTGCCGCTGGCGATGGCATTCGCGATCGCCAGCGGCATGTCGCCCACCACCGGCATCTGGACCGCCATCGTCGCCGGCTTCCTCATTTCGGCGCTGGGCGGCTCGCGGGTGCAGATAGGCGGCCCGACCGGCGCCTTCATTCCCATCGTCTATGGCATCGTCGCCGACTTCGGTGTGGCCAATCTGCTGGTCGCCACCATGATGTCCGGCGTCATGCTGTTCGCGCTGGGCGCGTTGCGGCTCGGCAGCATGATCCGCTTCATTCCGCTGTCGGTGGTGATCGGCTTCACCAACGGCATCGCCGTGGTCATCTTCCTGTCGCAGATCAAGGATTTCCTCGGCCTCGAGATCGCCGTCATGCCGGGCGAGTTCTTCGCCCGGATGCAGGCGCTGTGGTCCGCCCTGCCCACGCTGGATCCGCTCACGCTCGCCGTGGCGCTCGCCTCGCTCACCGTGCTGCTGGGCTGGAACAGGCTGGCGGTGCGCCTGGCGTGGATGCGCCGCCTGCCGGGCCCGCTCGCCGTGCTGGTGATCGCCACCGGCGCCAACGTGCTGCTGCAGTTGCCGGTGGACACCATAGGCAGCCGCTTCGGCGGCATTCCGCGCGAACTGCCGGATTTCGGACTGCCCGCGCTGTCGCTCGGCCTGCTCGGCAAGCTGATCGCGCCGGCGCTGGCGATCGCGCTGCTGGGCGCCATCGAGTCCCTGCTGTCGGCAAGGGTGGCGGACAGCCAGATCGACGACCGGCACGACCCCAACCAGGAACTGATGGCCCAGGGCATCGCCAACGTGGCCGCGCCGCTGTTCGGCGGCTTCGCCGCCACCGGCGCGATCGCGCGCACCGCGACCAATATCCGCACCGGCGGCCGTACCCCGGTGGCCGGCATCGTGCATGCGACGGTGCTGCTGCTCATCGTGCTGGCGGCGGCACCGCTGGCCGCGCACATTCCGCTCGCCACGCTGTCCGCCATCGTCGTCGTGGTGGCAGTCAATATGGGCGAATGGCACGCCTTCGCGCCCGGCGAACTGAAGCGCTATTCGGCCGGCTATCGCACGATACTGCTGGGCACCTTTCTGGTGACCGTGGTATTCGACCTCACGCTGGCGGTGGAACTGGGCATGCTGCTGTCCAGCCTGTTCTTCATCTGGCGCATGTCCGACCTCACCCGCATCGAGCGCGTGCCGCTGGAAGAGCACTATGGCGTCGATGCCCTGAACCGGCCCGACGGCACGCCGCGCATCCTGGCCTGGCGGCTGTCCGGCGCGCTGTTCTTCGGCGCCGCGAACAAGCTGGAAAACCTGATGTTGATGCAGGACGGGCATCCGGACGCGGTCATCCTGGACCTGGAAAAGGTGATCCACCTCGACACCACCGGTCTGGACATCCTGCGCACCTTCCACCGCACGCTGGACCGACGCGGCGCGGCGCTCATCCTGTGCGACCTGAACGCACAGCCGGCCTCGCTGATCCGCCGTTCCGGTTTCGCCGACGCGATCGGCGAACAGCGCATCGCCGGCAACCTGACCGACGCGCTGCTGATCGCCCAGCGCACGCCGCCCGCGCCGGTCCGCATCGCGTACACCTGAACCGAAGCCCGCGGGTTCCCCGACGCCGATACGTCGTTCACCGTATTGGCCTCGCGCTGCACATTCGCAGAATGGAAGGTCCCTTTCGCCGGTTCCTGGACATACGGGTTCCACCCCTTCCATCCGTCACCCCTACCCTTACGCAGCGGAGGCCACAATGCACCACGGGGACATATCGAGCAGCAAGGACACAGTCGGCGTCGCGGTCGTCAATTACAAGATGCCGCGCCTGCACACCAAGGCAGAAGTGCTGGACAACGCACGCAAGATCGCCGACATGATCGTCGGCATGAAAGCCGGGCTGCCCGGGCTGGACCTGGTCATCTTCCCCGAGTACAGCACGCACGGGATCATGTATGACTCGAAGGAAATGTACGACACCGCGTCCGCCATCCCGGGCGAGGAAACCGACATCTTCGCCGCCGCCTGCAGGAAGGCCAAGGTGTGGGGCGTGTTCTCGCTGACCGGCGAGCGCCATGAGGAACATCCGAACAAGGCGCCGTACAACACGCTCATCCTGATGAACGACCAGGGCGAGATCGTGCAGAAATACCGCAAGATCATGCCCTGGGTGCCGATCGAAGGCTGGTATCCGGGTGACTGCACCTATGTGTCGGATGGCCCCAAGGGCATGAAGGTCAGCCTCATCATCTGCGACGACGGCAACTACCCGGAAATCTGGCGCGACTGCGCGATGAAGGGCGCCGAACTGATCGTGCGCTGCCAGGGCTATATGTATCCGGCCAAGGACCAGCAGGTGACCATGGCGAAGGCCATGGCCTTCGCCAACAACTGCTATGTGGCGGTCGCCAATGCCGCCGGCTTCGACGGCGTCTATACCTACTTCGGCCATTCGGCCATCGTCGGCTTCGACGGCCGCACGCTGGGCGAATGCGGCGAAGAAGAGATGGGCATGCAGTACGCCGCACTGTCCAAGAGCCTCATCCGCGACTTCCGCAAGAACGGTCAGTCGGAAAACCACCTGTTCAAGCTGCTGCACCGCGGCTACACCGGCCTGATCAATTCGCGCGAAGGCGACAAGGGCGTGGCGGCCTGCCCCTACGAGTTCTACTCGAAGTGGGTGAACGATCCGGAAGGCGTACGCAAGGCGGTCGAGGCATTCACGCGCAGCACGGTGGGCACCGAGGAATGCCCGATCGAAGGTCTGCCCAACCCGGCCACCGTCGGCCACAAGTGAAGCCGCTGCACACCGCCGGATCGGGCGACACAGCCGCCCATCCGCTGGACGACTGGCGCATCCGGGACGAACCCTGGTATGCGCCGGTCGGCGACGAGATCGCCGCCTTCGAGGCCGCGCATGCGCGCGGCCTGCCGCTCATGCTCAAGGGGCCCACCGGCTGCGGCAAGACGCGCTTCATCGAGCACATGGCGTGGAAGCTCGGCCTGCCGCTGATCACCGTGGCCTGCCACGAAGACCTGTCGGCGGGCGACCTGATAGGCCGCTTCCTGCTCGACGGTCACGGCACCCGCTGGCAGGACGGGCCGCTCACGCGTGCGGTGCGGCATGGCGCGATCTGCTATCTGGACGAACTGGTCGAGGCGCGCGCCGACACCACGGTGCTCATCCATCCGCTGACCGATGCGCGACGCCAGTTGCCGCTGGCCGCCACCGGCGAACTGCTGCACGCGCATCCGGACTTCCGGCTGGTGGTGTCCTACAACCCCGGCTATCACGGCGTGCACAAGACCTTGAAGGCATCGACGCGGCAGCGCTTCACCGCGCTCGAGTTCGGCTACCCGGATGCCGCGCGCGAAGCCGCCATCGTGACGCACGAATCCGGCGTCGATGCCGCCCTCGCGCAACAACTGGTCGGTCTGGCCGAAGGCACGCGCCGGCTGGCGGGCGAGGAACTGGACGAAGGCGCCTCCACGCGCATGCTCATCCATGCCGGCCTGCTGATCGCCGAGGGCCTGACGCCGCGCACAGCCTGCCGCCAGGCAATCGCGGTGCCGCTGTCGGACGACGCCGAGGTGGGCCAGGCGCTGGCCGCCATGGTCGATGCCTGCATCGCCTGAAGCATCGCTCACGGGCCAGCGCGCGCTGGGCATCTATCTGTCCGCCCTGTGGTCGGTGCAGCCGCGGCTGGCTGCGCTGGCCACGCAGGACGAGCGGCCGCGCGCCATCCTGTCGCGCGCCGGCACGCGGCCGGTGCTGCACCTGCCGCCGGCTGCCGCGACGCTGACACGGGCGCGCGCCGCGCATGCCGCCGCCCATCTCGTGTGGGGCGGGCCGCCGCAGCCGCGCGCGCAGCTCAAGCCGATACAGCGGGTGTTGCTGGAAACGCTGGAGGACGCGCGCGTCGAGTGGCTGGCGATGCAGGCACTGCCCGGCCTGCGCGCGCTGTGGGCGCCCTTTCATGTCGCCGACGCGAGCTGGGGCATGGGCTTCGACGCGCTGCTGGTGCGGCTGGCGCACGCGCTGTTCGATCCGCGGCATGAGGACGGCCACGCCTGGATCGCCAGGGTGCGGCGCATGTTCTTCACCCCGCACGGACAGCTCGCGCTCGACACGCCGCAGCGGCTGCGCGAAGCGGCCTCGCTGCTCGGCAACGACATCGGCCAGATGCGCCTGTACTTCAATCCCGCCGGCTGGCGTGTGGAGCCGGCCTATCGCGACGACAACCACCATCTGTGGAGCAGCGACGACAGTCTGCCGCCCTCGGCCAGCGAACTGGAGCGGGAGGACGCCGACAGCCATGGCGGCGGTGAGGGCGATGGAACGGCGGAACGCCCCCCGCCGCAAGCCATCGCCGGAGCCGGACACGGCGACGGCGGCGCGGCGGCGCTGTGGGCCGAGGCGCCGCTGCGCACCTTGAAGTATCCGGAGTGGGACCGCCTGATCGAGCGCACGCGCACCGACTGGTGCACGGTGATCGAAAGCCGGCCGCTGGAAGCGGATGGCCGTGCGCTGAAGGCGCGTCTGGCGCCCGCGCTGCGCCGCCTGTCGCGACGCGATGTCCGGTGTCATGGCGGTCGGCCTGGCAGCGGGCGCGAACGCGAAGGCGAGGTGCTGCACACCGACGCGCTGGTCGAGGCCGGCATCGCGCTGCGCGCGCGTACCCGGCCGCCGGCGCGCCTGTATCGCGCGCCGCGCGCGGCCGGAGCCGGCCGTGACCTGCTGCTGCTGATCGACGCCTCGGCCTCCACCGGCCACCCGTGCGAAGACGGACGCCCCTTGCTGGATGCGCTGCGCGAGGCTGCCCTGCTGGCCGCGCGCGTGCTGGAGGACGAAGGACACGTCGTGCGCATCTGGGCCTTCGCATCGGACACCCGGCATCGCGTGCGCGTGCAGCATCTGAAGGCGGAGCGGGAGAACGCACTGGACGTGCGCGTGCGCGCGCGCGCCGCCGGACTGCGCAGCCATGGCTCGACCCGCATCGGTGCGGCGCTGCGGCACGCGGTCGCGCACCCGGTCGGTGTGCGCCCCGCCGTGCTGGTGCTCACCGACGGCGAGCCGCACGACATCGACGTACACGACGCACGCTATCTGCTGGAGGATCTGAAACAGGCGGTGCGCGAAGCGCGCCGCGCCGGTACCGAGGTGCATTGCCTGCACATCGGTCCGGCGGCACCGGCCGGCCTGCGCCATGCCTTCGATGCCGGCCGCTGCCAGGCGCGGGCGGATACCGGCCGGCTCGGCGAAGCCGTGCTGGACAGCCTGCGCGGACGATGATCATGAAGGGGCACGCACGCGGATCCGTCGCCGGTCCTGCGCGGCCGGGATGGCCGGCTGCACGATCCGCGGCCAGACCGGACGCCGGCCGGGACGTGGCGGATGGCCGCTAGCCGACGCTCGCGGTCAGGCGACTCGCCGTCTCGGGCACCGCCGGTTCGTTCGCTTGCTGGAAGTAGTCGATGAATACGCGCAGCCGCTGCGGCATCTGCGCACGGCTCGGAAAATACAGATGGATCGCGGACATGGGCGTCGCGTGCTCGCTCAGCACCGCGCACAGCCGGCCCTGCGCCAGATCGTCCGACACCAGGGATTCCAGCGTCTGCACCATGGCCAGACCGCGGCGGGCGAGATCGATCTCGACTTCCGCATCGTTGACGATGTAGCGCGCATCGACTTCCACCTCGAGTGGCCGGCCTTCGCGCTGGAACATCCAGCGCATGGTGCGACCGCTGGACGCGAAACGATAGCTCACGCACTCGTGGCGTCCGAGGTCATCCACCGAAAGGGGCGCGGGACGGCGCGCCAGGTAGTCCGGCGCCGCCACCGTGATCATGCGGTTGGGCCCGCCCAGGCGCACCGCCACCATGTCCGCCTCGATCGCCTCGCTCATGCGCATGCCTGCATCGAAGCGCCCGGCCACGATGTCGGCGAAGCCATCGTCGAGGGCGAATTCCAGTTTCACGTCCGGATGACGCACCGAAAAACCGGCCAGATGCGGCGCGATCAGCACGCGATAGGCGGGCCGCGGCATATTGATGCGCAAAGTGCCGCTGGCGCGCCCGCGCGACGCCGCCACACCTTCCAGCGCAGCGGAAAACTCGTCCAGGCCGATGCGCACGCCGTCGTAGAAACGTTCGCCCTCGTCCGTCAGCGACACGCTGCGCGTGGTGCGGGTCAGCAAGCGCACCCCCAGCCGCTGCTCCAGCGTGCGCACCGACTGCGACAGCGCCGACGCCGACACGCCCAGTTCGGCTGCCGCGCGCGTGAAGCTGGCATGGCGCGCCACGCATTCGAAAGCGCTGAAGGCCGGCAGGAGGGTGGGCTCTATTTTTAAGTTTTGCTTCATAGGTCTTAAAAGATTAACCAGTCGACCTAAAAAAACAAAGGGGCTATGTTGCGCACTGTGTCGCCGCCTCCCGGGCCTCGTGCCCCCTCTCCCCGCACAGCAAGGAGGATTCCCGCATGCAGATGACCCTACCGAGGACGGATTCCGGTCCCGGCCTGAACCGGCGCACCTTCCTGAAACTGAGCGCCGCCACCGGTGGCGGCCTGCTGATCGAACTGACGCTGCCGGGTGCGCGTGCGCTGGCGGCCGATGGCGCCGCGCTGGCGCCGAACGCCTTCATCCGCATCGGCCGCGACGGCGTGGTAACCCTGGTCATGCACAAGGTGGAAATGGGCCAGGGCACGTACACCGCCATTTCCCAGCTCATCGCCGAGGAGCTCGAAGTGCCGCTGGATTCGGTGAAGCTCGAGCATGCCCCACCCGATCCACGCTATGCCGACCCCATCATCGGCGCCCAGGTCACCGGCGGTTCGACCTCGATACGCGGCGCCTGGAAACCGATGCGCGAAGCCGGTGCCACCGCACGCATGCTGATGATCCAGGCGGCGGCGAAGAAGTGGGCGGTCGCCCCATCGCGGCTGACCGCGCGTGACGGCGTCGTGATGGAAACCGGCGGCACGCGTCGCGCCGGCTACGGCGAGCTGGTGGATGTCGCCGCCACGCTGCCGGTACCTGCCACCGTCACGCTGAAGGATCCACGGGATTTCCGGCTGGTGGGCACCCCTACGCGCCGCATCGATGCGCGCGGCAAGGTGGATGGCAGCGCACGCTTCGGCATCGACGTCGCGCTGCCCGGCATGAAGATCGCGACGGTCGCCGCCTCGCCGGTATTCGGTGGCACGCTGGCGGGTGTCGACGAAGCGGCTGCGTTGAAGGTGAAGGGCGTACGCCAGGTGGTGAAGCTGGACCATGCGGTGGCGGTGGTGGCGGATCACATGTGGGCCGCCAAACAGGGTCTGGCCGCCTGCAAGCCGCGCTGGAACGACGGCGCGCACGCGAAGCTGGATAGCGCGGCCATCTTCGCCCATCTGGAAAAGTCGTCGGCCGGCCCGGGCGCCATCGCGCACAAGGCGGGCGATGCGGCGGCGGCCATGCAGTCCGGCACGCGCCACTTCGAAGCGGTGTACCGGCAGCCCATGCTGGCGCATCTCACGATGGAACCGATCAACTGTACGGTGGACGTGAAAGCGGACGGCGTGGATGTCTGGGTCGGCACCCAGGTCCCCGGCATCGCGCAGGCGGTGGCGGCGCAGACTGCCGGTGTGAAGCCGGAGCAGGTACGCATCCACAACCACCTGCTGGGTGGCGGCTTCGGTCGCCGGCTCGAAGTCGATTTCATCGCCCAGGCGGTGGCCATAGGCAAACAGGTGCGCGGACCGGTGAAGGTCGTCTGGTCGCGCGAGGAGGACGTGCAGCACGACATGTACCGCCCGCCCTATCTGGACCGCATCGCCGCCACGGTGGACGCGAAGGGCATGCCGCTGGCGTGGACCCATCGCATCGCCGGCGCCTCCATCATGGCGCGCTTCTTCCCGCCCGCCTTCAAGGATGGCGTGGACCCCGACGCGGTCGATGGCGCGGTGGAACTGCCCTATGCCATTCCAGCCGTGCAGGTCGAGTACCAGCGGGTGGAGCCACCGGCGGTGCCCACCGCCTTCTGGCGCGGCGTCGGCCCGACCCGCAACGGTTTCGTGGTGGAAGGTTTCATCGATGAACTGGCGGCCGCGGCCGGACAGGATGCGGTGGCCTACCGCCGCGCGCTGATCAAGGATGCGCGCACGCGGCACGTACTCGACCTGGCCGCGGAAAAGTCCGGCTGGGGCACGCCGCTGAAGGCGGCAGCCGGTACGCGTGCCGGGCGCGGCGTGGCGGTCATGCATGTGTTCGGCAGCTACATTGCGCAGGTCGCCGAAGTCGAGGTGAATGCCGACAACGAGGTGCGCGTGCGCCGCGTCACCTGTGTCATCGACTGCGGCTTCGCGGTCAACCCGCTCAGCGTCACGGCGCAGATGGAAGGCGGCATCGTATTCGGCCTCAGCGCCGCGCTGTGGGGCGAAATCACGCTCGCCGACGGCCGCGTGCAGCAGAGCAATTTCCACGATGCACGCGTGATGCGCATGAACGAGATGCCGCACATCGCAGTCCATATCGTGTCCAGCGCCGAAGCGCCCGGCGGCGTCGGCGAGCCGGGCACATCGCTGGCCATTCCGGCGCTGGCCAACGCGGTGTTCGCCGCCACCGGCCAGCGCATCCGCACGCTGCCCATCGCCGGGCAACTGACGACGGCCTGATTTTCCATTTGAACTGCGGGCGCTGCCCGCACATTCCAACCACCACCGGCGGCCTGACCGCCATCGATGAGGGCTCAATCATGGCAACGATCAATCTGAACGGACGCGATGTCAGCGTCGACATGCCGGACGACACCCCGCTGCTGTGGGCGCTGCGCGACGGCCTGAACATGACCGGCACCAAATTCGGCTGTGGTATCGCGATGTGTGGTGCCTGTACCGTGCATGTCGACGGGCAGGCCACGCGCTCCTGTGTCACGCCCTTGTCTGCGGTCAAGGGCAAGAAGATCACCACCATCGAATCGGTCGGTGAGGCCAAGGTCGGCGCTGCGGTACAGGCCGCCTGGCAGAAGCTGGACGTGGTGCAGTGCGGTTACTGCCAGTCCGGCCAGATCATGTCGGCCACCGCGCTGCTCGCTTCGAATCCGAAGCCGAGCGACGCCGACATCGATGCCGCGATGAGCGGCAACGTGTGCCGCTGCGCGACCTATGTGCGCATCCGCGCGGCCATCCACGAAGCCGCGAAAACGCTGGCCTGAGTGCATACCCGAGGAGCGCACAGATGATCTTCCGCATCGAAAACGCATTGCAGACCACCCGCCGCGGTTTCCTCAAGGGCGGCGCCGGCCTGGCGCTGGCCATCGTGACGCCGGCCGTCGCGCTGGGCGAGACCGGCGGGCCCGGCCACGCCGGCAGCGCGATGGTCGACGGCGAATTCTCGCCGAACGCCTTCCTGCGCATCGGCACCGATGGCACGGTCACCGTGGTGTCCAAGCACCTGGAAATGGGTCAGGGTGTCTACACCGGGCTGGCCACACTGGTCGCCGAGGAACTGGACGCCGACTGGTCGCGCGTGACGGTCGAAGGCGCGCCGGCCGACGCGAAACGCTACAGCAACCTGTTCTGGAAGGCGCAGGGCACCGGCGGCAGCACCGCCATCGCCAACTCCTACGAACAGATGCGCCGCGCGGGCGCCACCGCGCGCGCGATGCTGGTGTCCGCGGCCGCGGAGCAGTGGAAGGTGCCGGTGTCGCAGATCACGGTGAAGAACGGCGTCGTGTCGCACGCGGCCAGCGGCCGCAAGGCCGGCTTCGGCGAACTGGCCGAGGCGGCGGCACAACGGCCGGTGCCGGCGGACGTGAAGCTGAAGGATCCGAAGCAGTTCAACCTGATCGGCCGCGCCGCACCGCGTGTGGACAGCGTGGCGAAGACCACCGGCCGCGCCATCTTCACCCAGGACATCAAGCTGCCCGGCATGCTGGTCGCCGTGGTCGCCCACCCGCCGCGTTTCGGCGGCGTCGTCAAGTCGGTCGATGACAAGGCCGCGCGCGCGATCAAGGGCGTGAACGACGTCGTCGTCATCCCGAACGGCGTGGCGGTGCTCGCCACCGACTACTGGACCGCGAAGAAGGGGCGCGACGCGCTCAAGGTCGAGTGGGACGAGGCCAAGGCCTGGCGCGGCAGCAGCGATGCCATCGTCGCCGACTACCGCGAGCGCGCGAAGACGCCGGGCCTGAACGCGCGCAACGACGGCAATGCCGAAGCCGCGCTGGCCAGGGCCGGCAAGGTGATCGAGGCTGAGTACGTGTTCCCCTATCTGGCGCACGCGTCGATGGAGCCGCTGAACTGCGTCATGAAACTGGAGAACGGCCAATGCGAGGTGTGGAACGGCGAGCAACTGCACACCGTCGATCAGTTCGCGCTGGCCAAGACGCTGGGCATCGACGCTGACCGCGTGAAGCTGAACATGGTGTATGCCGGCGGCAGCTTCGGCCGCCGCGCCAACCCGCAGTCGGACTACCTGCTGGAAACTGCGCAGATCGTCAAGGCGATCAACGGCCGCGCGCCGGTCAAGCTGGTGTGGAGCCGCGAAGACGACATGCGCGGCGGCTACTACCGCCCGCTCTATCTGCATCGCGTGCGCGCCGCGCTCGACGCGACGGGCATGCCGATCGCCTGGCAGCAGCGCATCGTCGGCCAGTCCATCATCGCCGGCTCGGCATTCGAGCCCATGCTGGTGAAGGATGGCGTAGACGTCACTTCGGTCGAGGGAGCGGCCACTCTGCCCTACGCCATCCCCGACCTGAACGTCGATCTGCACACCACCAATGCCGACGTGAAGGTACCGGTGCAGTGGTGGCGCTCGGTCGGTTCGACGCACACCGCCTATGCGACCGAACTGTTCCTCGACGAGCTGGCGCTGGCCGCCGGCAAGGACCCGGTCGCCTACCGCCTGGCGCTGCTGAAGAAGCATCCGCGCCACGCTGGCGTACTCAAGCTGGCCGCCGACAAGGCGGGCTGGAACAAGCCGCTGGCGCCGGCCGCCGACGGTGCGAAGCGCGGCCGCGGTGTCGCGGTGCATGAATCGTTCAACAGCTTCGTCGCCGAAGTGGTCGAGGTGACGGTGCAGAAGGACGGCAGCTTCAAGGTCGACCGCGTGGTGTGCGCGGTCGATTGCGGCGTGGTCGTGAATCCGGACGTGGTCAAGGCGCAGATGGAGGGCGGCATCGGCTACGCGCTCGCCGCTGCGCTGACCGGCGCCATCACGCTGAAGGACGGCATGGTCGAGCAGTCGAATTTCAACGACTACCCGGTGTTGCGCATCAACGAAATGCCCAGGGTCGAGGTGCATATCGTGAAGTCGGCCGCCGCGCCCACCGGCGTCGGCGAACCGGGCGTACCGCCGCTGGCCCCGGCGCTTGCGAGCGCGCTGCGCGCAGCCACCGGCAAGGCCATCCACACGCTGCCGATCGGCGAACAGTTGCAGGCCTGAGCGGGGCGTGCCCCCGCGGGCGGCCGCTCACGCGCGCCGCCCGCGTCATGAAGGAATGACCTATGGACAGCCTTGATCTCGACGTACTGACCCGCGCCCGCGACTGGTTGCGCGACGGCCACCGCGTCATGCTGGCGACCGTGGTGCGCACCTGGGGCTCGTCGCCGCGGCCGCCCGGTGCGCTGCTGGCGCTGCGCGAGGACGGCCGCGCGGTCGGTTCGGTGTCCGGCGGCTGCATCGAGGACGATCTGATGCACCGCTTGCGTCGTGACGGCATGCCGCACAGCGCGCATGCGGTGAGCTATGGCGTCAGCGCGGATGAGGCACGCCGCTTCGGCCTGCCCTGCGGTGGCACGCTGCAACTGGTGCTGGAACCGCTCGCCGACGCCGACGCCCTCGACGAGCTGCTGGCGCGGCTGGCCCGCGGCGAACTGCTCACCCGCCGGCTCGACCTCGCCAGCGGCCGCGCCGTGCTGCACGCCGGCCACGCCGACCAGGCGCTGCATTTCGACGGCCACACGCTGATCAGCGTGTTCGGACCGCGCTACCGGCTGCTGCTGATCGGCGCAGGACAACTGTCCGCCAGCCTCGCCCGCATCGCACAGACGCTGGATTTCGCGGTCACCGTGTGCGACCCGCGCGAGGAATACAGCGAGGAATGGTCAGTGCCCGGCACCACGCTTACGCGTGGCATGCCGGACGATGTGGTGATCGCAATGCAGCCGGACGCACGCACCGCGGTGATCGCGCTCACGCACGACCCCAAGCTCGATGACCTGGCGCTGATGGAGGCGCTGAAATCGCCCGCCTTCTACGTCGCCGCGCTCGGCTCGCGGCGCAACAATGATGCGCGTCGGGAACGGCTGAAGGAGTTCGACCTGGGCGAGGCGCAGATCGACCGCTTGCGCGGACCGGCCGGGCTGTACATCGGCAGTCGCACGCCAGCCGAAATCGCGGTATCCATCGCCGCGGAACTGGTGGCGATGAAGAACGGCGCCGCCGCCGACACGCTTCTCAATGTGCGCGACGCCAGGGCTGCACTCGACATCGCCGCCGACACGCTGTCGTCGTGCACGCTCAGCCCGAACTGAATCTCGCGCCCGCCCGCGCGGACTCGAGCACCAACGGCGTGCGTCCGCCGGGCACACGACACCCCCCCTCCGTCATCGTTCCGGCGCGTCGGCACGCCGTATCCCGGTCGCCGGCACATCGGCCGATGATGCAGGGCATCCTGCTCGCCGCCGGCTACGGCCGGCGCTTCGACCCGAGCGGCCGCAGCAGCAAGCTGCTGGCTGCGCTGGCTGACGGCCGCAGCGTCGCCTGGCACGCTGCGCGCGCACTGTGCAGCGCGCTGCCCGGCAGCATCGCGGTGATCCGGCCAGGCCACGCCGCACTGGCCGAAGTGCTGCGCGACGCCGGCTGCCGCGTGCTGGAAAGCCACGACGCCGAGCGCGGCATGGGCTCGGCCCTGGCGCACGCGGTGCGCGAAACCGCCGGGGCCGACGGCTGGCTGGTCGCGCTGGCCGACATGCCCTGGCTGCCGCCCGATACCATCGCCCGCGTGGCCCGTGCGATCGACCACCCGCTGCGCCTCGCCGCCGCCTTCCATGACGGCCGACGCGGCCACCCGGCCGCTTTCGGCGCCGCCTGGTATCCGCTGTTGAGCGAACTGGATGGCGACCAGGGCGCGCGCAGCCTGCTCGCCGGGCATGAAGTGGTGTGCGTGGACAGCCCGGACGACGGCGTACTGCGCGACGTGGACCGTCCTGCCGATCTGACCCGACCCCTGTCCGGTCGCGGCTGATTGCGCTTATCATCGGCATCAGCCGGAAACCCGCCCCGGCTGGCACCCGCAGCCCGAACCCCGCTGCACGAGGACACGCCGAACATGACCCGACAGGTATCGTTCGATGCATTGAGTGAGGACGGCGGCACATCGCTGACCGAGCAGATGGCCTGGCTGCATGACCAGATCAGGCAAGGTCATCCGCAGGTGCACCGCATCGCCATCGCGCTCTACGACGCCCGGCACGCGCTGCTGAAAACCTATGTGCACAGCAGCGATGTGAGCGACCCGCTCGACCGCTACCAGAAGCTGCTCAGCGAGGTACCCTCGCTCGAGGAACTGGCGCTGCGACGGACCAGCCGTATCATCAGCGACCTCACCCGCCTGCCCGCTCCGCACGGCGAACACACGCTGTGGCTGCTCGGTCACGGTTACCGCAGCAGCTATACCGTGCCGCTCTATCAGGCCGGTGCGCTGCTCGGCTTCCTGTTCTTCGATTCGCGCAAGCCGGCCGCCTTCGACGGCTCGCTGCCGGCTGCGCTGCAGATTCACGTGCAACTGTGCCGGCTGTCGGTGCTGAACGTATTCAATCTTTCGCACGCGGTCGAGGGCATGGTGAAGATCGCGCGCGGCCTGGCCCATTTGCGCGACATCGAGACCGGACGCCATCTCGACCGCATGGCGAGCTATTCGCGGCTGATCGCGCAACGGGTGGCGGCCCGGTTCGGGCGCGACGACGAATTTGTCGAGCATGTCTATCTGTTCGCCCCGTTGCACGACATCGGCAAGGTGGGCATACCCGACAGCATCCTGCTCAAGCCCGGGCGGCTGGCCGACGACGAGCGCGCCATCATGCAAGGTCATGTGGACCTCGGCGTGAAACTGGTGGACGAGGTGATGCAGGAGGCCGGGCTCGCCACGACCCCCTATCTGTCCACCCTGCGCAACATCGTCGGCGCGCATCACGAATGGATGGATGGCAGTGGCTACCCGCGCGGCCTGAGCGGCGACGCCGTTCCTCTGGAGGCGCGCATCGTCACCATCGCCGACGTTTTCGACGCACTCACATCCGAGCGCCCGTACAAGAAGCCCTGGCACAACGAGGATGCCTTCGACGAACTGGGCCGCATGCGCGACGCGGGCAAGCTCGACCCGGTGTGCGTGTGCGCATTGCGCGACGCCCTGCCGGCCGTACAGGGCATACAGCAGCGCTTCGGCCTGAGCGCCTGAGCGCCTGCCGTGCTCAGTGAGCGCCGCCGACCCGGCTCAGCGCCAGATCCAGCGTGTCCTGCGCCTCGAGCGCAGCCGGCTCGCGCGCCAGCCAGTCCCGCGCATGGTCGGCGAGCCGATCCCAGCGCCCCTCGAACTCGTACTGCACCGCCTGCAGGAAGGGCAAACGGGCATCCTGGGCGTCGGCCCAGAACGGCTGCACGCCGGGCAGGCGAGGCTGTATGCCGCGTGCCAGCACTTCGGGTACCCAATCGGCCGGGATGGCGAAGAACATGCTCTTGTCGCGGCTGAGCCTGTAGAAGGTAAGGATGCCCACCAGCCGTCCTTCGGCATCGAACAGACCGCCGCCCGACGCGCCGGCGGCGAAGGCGGCGCTGCCGCGCAGCACGCGACTGCCCGCCATCGAATAAGTCTGCGTGACCTCGCCCAGATCGTAGGCAAAGCGCCCGGCGGTGAAGCCCATGCTGACCACCGGGTCGTTCTTGTTCACCTGGCTGGCCGGAATGAGCGGAGCGGCGCGCGCATCGATCTGGTCGGAGCGCATGATGCACAGGTCGCGCCGCCAGTCCGCAGCCACCAGCGCGACCGGCAGCGCATCGCCTGTCTGCAGCACCACCGCCTGCGTGGCACCGTTGAGCACATGGCAACTGGTGGCGAGCAGACCGGGACCGACCACCACCGCCGAGCCGCTGGAGGTGCCGCGCTCACCCTGGGCATAGAGCTGGAACACCGTGCGCGCGGCGGCAGGAATGCGCTGCAGGATGTCGGTCGTCGTGTCGGCCGCCCACGGGGTTGCCGGCGCAAGTACCATGCAGGCCCACAGCAGGCCGCGTGTCGCTTCCCTCATGATGGCTACTTTCTTTCCTTGCGGGTTGGGCACATGTCGTGCTTGCTTCGCCCCGGCGGGTCCGACCGTCCGGTACGGACAGCCGGTCGATCCGCAGTCACGCACGCGAGCAACAGACCCTGGACATCCGGCCCGGTTCCATCGCCGGACCAACCCGACATGACATCGATACTTTCTTCCGCACCCGTCGGCAACGAAGCCGGCTGGCAGGCGGGCATCACGCTGGGCTACACCGCCGAGGGCGGCCGCACGGTGCTCACCCGCCGCATGCACGTCGGTCCGCTGCGCGTGCAGAAGCCGCTCTACCCGGAGGGTGGCGACATCTGCCACACCTTGCTGCTGCATCCACCGGGCGGCATCGCCGGCGGTGACCGGCTGCAGATGGACATCGCCGCCGGCAGCGGCGCGCATGCCCTCGTCACCACGCCGGGCGCCGCCAAGTGGTACCGCAGCGCTGGCGGCCAGGCGCGCGCGGACCTTTCGCTGAAGGTGGCGGCCGGTGCCATGGTGGAATGGCTGCCGCAGGAATCCATCGTGTTCGACGGTGCGCGAGCGCACAGCGCGGCGACGATAGACATCGACACGGGGGGGCTGTTCATCGGCATGGACCTGTGGTGCCTCGGCCGCACCGCCAGCGGCGAACGCTTCACGTCCGGCACGCTTGCACTGGATACGCGCATCCGCATCGACGGGCGCTCGCGATGGCTGGAACAGGCGCGACTGGAAGGTGGCGGTCCGCTGCTTGGTTCGCCCGCGGGGCTGGCGGGCGCACCGGTTTTCGGCAGCCTGATCGCGGCCGGCTTCGACGCCGACGACGCCCTGCTCGCCGGCTGTCGCGCCGTGCCGGCACCGACAGGCAAGGCGAGCAGTTGCGGAGTCACCCGTCTGCCCGGCATGCTGATTGCGCGCTATCGTGGCGGCTGTACGCAGGAAGCCCGGGCATGGTTCGTGCATCTCTGGGCGCTGATACGTCCGGCCATGACCGGACGGCCTGCGCGTACGCCGCGCATCTGGAACACCTGACGGGCACACACAGAACAATATGGAACTGACACCCCGCGAGAAGGACAAGCTGCTCATCTTCACCGCCGCGCTGCTGGCAGAGCGCCGCAAGGCGCGCGGTCTCCGGCTCAATTACCCGGAAGCGGTCGCCTACATCACCGCCGCCATCATGGAAGGTGCGCGCGACGGCCGCACCGTGGCGGAACTGATGAGCCATGGCACCACGCTGCTGACGCGCGCCGACGTGATGGAAGGGGTGCCGGAAATGATTCCCGACATCCAGGTGGAAGCCACGTTTCCGGATGGCACCAAGCTGGTCACCGTTCATCATCCGATTCCGTGAGGGCGCGCCGTGAGTGACGACGACATGGAGCTCGCGCGCCGGCTGGCGCGTTTCAAGCTGGGCGTGCGCCGCACTCTGGGCGAGTCGGTCAATCTCGACGCATTGCGCACCGATCTCGACTATCGTGTGCGCACGCTGGCCGACATCGAGGAGCGCACCGACGACGAAGAGCTCCTGGTGAGCCTGCTGCTGGTGCGCGAAATGCTCGAACGCCGACGCGAGCCCGCGGCACCGTCCGAGGGCATGAAGCCGGCCCGCGATTACCGTTTTGGTGCGCGTTCGGGTTGAGCGCGCCTCCACTGACACTCCCACGCCCCCGATGACATGTCACTGATACCCGGACAGATGCAGGTCGCCGACGGCGACATCGAACTGAACGCCGACCGGCCCACATTGACGCTGGACGTGCGCAACACCGGCGACCGCCCGATACAGGTCGGATCGCATTACCACTTTGCTGAAACCAATGACGCGCTCGATTTCGACCGCGCGGCGGCACGCGGCTTCCGGCTCGACATCGCCGCCGGCACCGCGGTGCGCTTCGAACCCGGACAGTTGCGCACCGTGCAGCTCGTCGCGCTGGCCGGCGAACGCAAGGTCTATGGATTCAAGGGCCGCATACAGGGCCCGCTCGACTGATCCCTTCCGCCTCCACCCCGCCACCATGGATGACACCACCGGAGACCCGACATGAAGATGATCGCCCCCCTGATTGCCCTCGCCACCAGCAGCGCCGCCCTTGCCCATCCGGGCGGGCATCACGGCAATGTCGGCAGCACGCTGCTGCACCTGATGAGCGAGCCCGACCACATCGCGCTGCTGGTCGCCGCCGCCGTGGCCGGTGGCCTGGGCGCCCTGTGGATGCGCCGTCGCGCCGCGCGTTCGCGCAGCATGTTCAGGGACTGACGCGCGCATGAGCACACGCATCAGCCGGCAGGCCTATGCGGAAATGTTCGGCCCGACCACCGGCGACCGCCTGCGGCTGGCGGACACCGAGCTGTGGGTCGAAGTCGAGCGCGACTACACCGTGTACGGCGACGAGGTGAAGTTCGGCGGCGGCAAGGTGATACGCGACGGCATGGGCCAGAGCCAGCGCTGCGCCGCCGACGTGATGGATACGGTCATCACGAATGCGCTCATCATCGATCACTGGGGCGTCGTGAAGGCCGACATCGGCATCAAGAACGGCTTCATCGCCGCCCTCGGCAAGGCCGGCAATCCGGACATCCAGCCGGGTGTCGGCATCGTGATCGGCCCCGGCACCGAAATCATCGCCGGCGAAGGCATGATCGTCACCGCGGGCGGCATAGACAGCCACATCCACTTCATCTGCCCGCAGCAGATCGAAGAGGCGCTCATGTCCGGCGTCACCACCATGCTGGGCGGCGGTACCGGGCCGGCCACCGGCACCTATGCCACCACCTGCACGCCGGGGCCCTGGCACATCCATTCCATGCTGTCCGCGGCGGACGCCTTCCCGATGAATCTCGGCTTCCTCGGCAAGGGCAACGCATCGCAGCCGGCGCCGCTGCGCGAACAGGTCGAAGCCGGTGCGATCGGCCTCAAGCTGCACGAGGACTGGGGCACCACGCCTGCCGCCATCGACACCTGCCTGTCGGTGGCCGACGAGATGGACGTGCAGGTGGCCATCCACACCGACACGCTGAACGAATCGGGCTTCGTCGAAGCCACCATCGATGCATTCAAGGGCCGCACCATCCACACCTTCCACACGGAAGGCGCGGGCGGCGGCCATGCGCCGGACATCCTGCGCGCCGCCGGCCTGCCCAATGTGCTGCCGTCGTCGACCAACCCGACCATGCCGTACACGGTGAACACCATAGACGAGCATCTGGACATGCTCATGGTGTGCCACCACCTGGATGCGGGCATCGCCGAGGACGTGGCGTTCGCGGAAAGCCGCATCCGCCGCGAAACCATCGCCGCGGAGGACATCCTGCACGACCTCGGCGCCTTCTCGATGATGTCGTCCGACTCGCAGGCCATGGGCCGCGTCGGCGAGGTGATCATCCGCACCTGGCAGGCGGCACACAAGATGAAGGTGCAGCGCGGCACGCTGTCCGACGCGCAGGGCCGTTCGCCGGCCGCCGACAATTTCCGCGTGCGCCGCTACATCGCGAAATACACGATCAACCCGGCCATCACGCACGGCATCGGTCACATCGTCGGCTCGGTCGAGCCGGGCAAGCTGGCCGATCTGGTGCTGTGGCGCCCTGCATTCTTCGGCGTCAAGCCCAGCCTGATCCTGAAGGGCGGCATGATCGCCGCCGCCGCGATGGGCGATCCGAACGCCTCCATCCCGACGCCACAGCCGGTGCATTACCGGCCGATGTTCGGCAGCTATGCCGGCGGCCTCAAGACCTCGCTCACCTTCGTGTCGCAGGCGGCGATGAACAATCCGCGCGTCACCGGGCTGGGCCTGGCGAAGCGGCTCGAGCCGGTGCGCAACATCCGCACGCTGCGCAAGGCCGACATGGTGCTGAATGACTGGCAACCGACGATAGAGGTCGATCCGGAGAACTACCTGGTGCGCGCCGACGGCGAACTGCTCAGCTGCGAACCGGCCGAGGTGCTGCCGATGGCACAGCGGTATTTCCTCTTCTGAATGTAGCGGTGCCGGCGACGGTTGCCGGCATCGGTGAGGCAGGCGGATCCGTCACGCACCGCATCGATGCGCGCGGACACCTGCCGCCTGGGCACTCACCGCGCTGGAACGGACTTCATGCTGCTGATAGAAACCTTCGCGCCGGCCGACGCCGCGCCGGCCGACGCCGCGCCGGCCGATACATTGACGCTGACCTTCGAACTGCGCGCCAAGTGCCGGCTGCGCACGCGCCTGGATTCGGGCGAAGAGGTCGGGCTGTTCCTGCCGCGCGGCACCATACTACGCGGCGGTGACCGGCTGGCCGGCAGCGACGGCCGGGTGGTGGCGGTGCGCGCGGCGGACGAGGAGGTGATCGAGGCGCGCTGCGACGACCCGCTGCTGCTCGCGCGCGCTGCCTATCACCTCGGCAATCGCCATGTGGCGGTCGAGGTGAAGCCGGGCCTGCTGCGGCTGGCGGCCGACCATGTGCTGTCGCAGATGCTGGAAGGCCTGGGCCTGGCTGTCGCCGTCACCCGTGCGCCCTTCGAACCGGAAGCCGGCGCCTATGGTGGCCACCCGGCCCACCATGCGCATGCCCATGCGGAAGAGACCGGCGCGCGGCTGCATCTGTTCGGATCGCGACCATGACTCCGCTTGCGCTGGTGCGCCTGCTGCATCTGGCCAGCCCGACGCTGCCGGTCGGCGCGTTCAGCTATTCCCAGGGCCTGGAGTGGCAGGTGGATAGCGGCGCCATCCGCAGCGAAGCCGATGCCGGCGAGTGGATAGCGGCGGTATTCGACGCCGGCATCGCGCAGTTCGAACTGCCGCTGCTGGCGGCGCTGATGCGCGCCTGGGCGGCGGACGATCCGGCCGCTGTGCGCGAATTGAACGACGATTACCTGGCCAGCCGTGAAGCGGCCGAACTGCGCGCCGAAACCGTGCAGATGGGCTATTCCTGCGTGCAGCTCGTGCAGGCGCTGGACGCTTGCGCGGCGGTGGCGGCACCCCTGCGCGCGCTGGGCGAGGTGGCCTATCCCACCGCATGGTCGGCGGCTGCCGTCGCGCTGGCGGTGCCGGTGGACGATGCGCTGACCGCCTGGGCCTGGGCCTGGGCGGAAAACCAGGTGATGGCGGCGATCAAGGCGGTGCCGCTGGGCCAGACCGCGGGCCAGCGCCTGCTCATGGCGCTGGGCGAGGCGATACCGCCACATGTGGCGCGCGCGGCTGCGCTGCCGCGCGAGGCATGGAGCAATTTCGCGCCCGGCCTGGCGATCGCCAGTTGCCGGCACGAAACCCAGTACTCGCGGCTGTTCCGCTCATGACCCCGTCTCCTGCGACTGCGCTCGCCGGTCGCGACAGGCCATGAATCGCCAGCGGCGGATGATGCGCAGCCGCATCGCGACCGGTGGACGCTCATGCCGCGGCAACATGATGACTGACACTGACGAAAGGACAGCACAATGACCGCATCCACTCCCCGCCCGCCGCTGCGCGTGGGCATAGGCGGCCCGGTCGGCTCCGGCAAGACCGCGCTCACGCTGGCGCTGTGCCGCGCATTGCGCGACCGCTACAACATCGCCGCGGTGACCAACGACATCTATACCGAGGAGGATGCGCAATTCCTGGTGCGCAACGAGGCACTGCCGCCGGAGCGCATCGTCGGCGTGGAAACCGGCGGCTGCCCGCATACCGCGATACGCGAGGACGCGTCGATCAATCTGGAGGCGGTGGCGCGGCTGAACGCGCGCTTCTCCGGGCTGGAAATCATCCTGATCGAATCCGGCGGCGACAATCTGGCAGCCACCTTCAGCCCGGAACTGTCCGATCTCACGCTGTATGTGATCGACGTGGCGGCGGGCGACAAGATTCCGCGCAAGGGCGGGCCGGGCATCTGCAAGTCCGATCTGCTCATCATCAACAAGATCGATCTCGCGCCCATGGTGGGCGCCTCGCTCGAGGTGATGGAGCGCGATGCGAAGAAGATGCGCGGCGAGCGCCCCTTCCTGTTCTCCAACATGAAGACCGGCCACAACCTCGATGCCATCATCGCCTTCATCGAGAGGGAAGGCATGCTGGCCGGTACCGCAAGCTGAACCCGCGGCACACCCGCCATCCGGCGGCCGGGCGGTCAGACCCTGATCAAGCCGGCCACCTGCCATTCCCGCTACACTCGCGCCACTTTCCTCAGCGGGCCATGGCGTGAAGATCATCATTCTCGGAGCAGGTCAGGTCGGTTCGTCGGTCGCCGAAAATCTGGTGTCGGAAGCCAATGACATCACGGTGGTGGATACCGATGTGCCACGCCTGCAGGCCTTGCAGGACAGGCTGGATCTGCGTGTGGTGGTCGGCAATGCGGCGAGCCCGGCCGTGCTGGCGCAGGCGGGCGCCGACGATGCCGACCTGCTGGTCGCGGTCACCGCGTCCGACCAGACCAATCTGTGCGCCTGCCGCATCGCGCGCACGCTGTTCAACCTGCCCACCCGCATCGCCCGGCTGCGCTCGATGGATTACACCGACCATCCGCAGTTGCTGGACGAGGACAATTTCGCGGTCGATTTCTCGATCTGCCCGGAGCAGGAGGTCACCGATTACCTGAAGCGCCTGATCGCCTTCCCGGAAGCGTTGCAGGTGATCGAGTTCGCGGGCGGCCGCATCACGCTGATCGCCGTGCGCGCGGTTGGCGGCGGGCCGCTGGTAGGCCGCCAGATCAAGACGCTGCGCGAGCATCTGCCACACATCGATGCGCGCATCGTCGCGATATTCCGGCATGACCGCGCGATCGCGCCGGATGGCGACACGGTGATCGAGCCGGGCGACGAGGTGTTCTGCCTGGCCGCCACCGAATCGGTGCGCGCGGTCACCGCCGAACTGCGCCCGCTGGACAAGCCGATGCGCCGGCTCATGATCGCCGGCGGCGGCAATATCGGCTTCCGGCTCGCCGCGTCGCTGGAAAAGAACTACGAGGTGAAGCTGATCGAACACTCGCGGCCGCGCGCGGAATTCCTTGCATCCAGCCTGCACGACACGCTGGTGCTGCAGGGCGACACCACGGACGAAATGCTGCTCGAGGCGGAAAACGTCGACGACATGGATCTGTATCTCGCGCTGACCAATGACGACGAGAACAACATCATGTCCTCGCTGATGGCCAAGCGCATGGGCGCCCATCGGGTGGTGGCACTGATCAACCGGCGCGCCTATGTCGACCTGGTGCAGGCCGGCCGCATCGATGTGGCCATCTCGCCCGCCCAGGTGTCCATAGGCTCTCTGCTGGCTCACGTGCGCCGCGGCGACGTGGTCGCCGTTCACAGCCTGCGGCGCGGTGCCGCCGAGGCGCTGGAACTGGTGGTGCACGGCGACCGTCGCACGTCCAAGGTGGTGGGACGTCGGATAGACGAGATCGGCTTGCCCGAGGGCGCAATGATAGGCGCCATCGTCCGGCGACGGCAGGGCGACGGCGATGAGCGGGGGCGCGACGAGGTCATCATGCCGCATCACGACACGGTGATCGCGGAGGACGACCATGTCGTCGTGTTCTGCGCGAACCGGCGCATGGTGAGCCGGGTGGAAAAACTGTTCCAGGTCGGACTCGGATTCTTCTGATGCTGCATGTCGCGAATGTCCTCGGCCGGCTGCAGATCGTTTTCAGCCTGACCTATCTCGCTCCGATACTGTGTTCGCTGATCTACCACGACGGCATGGTGTGGAACTTCATCGACAGCATGGCCATCAGCGCCGCCGGCGGCGCCCTGCTCTACATCGCGACCCGCCGCCACATGCGCGAACTCAAGCCACGCGACGGATTCCTGCTGGTGACCCTGTCCTGGATACTGATGTCGTCGATCGCGGCACTGCCACTGGTGCTGGCGCATGACATGAGCTTCACCGATGCCTTCTTCGAAACGATGTCCGGCCTCACCACCACCGGCGCCACCGTGATGACCGGTCTGGACCACGCGCCGCAATCGATCAATCTGTGGCGCCATCTGCTGAACTGGATAGGCGGCATGGGCATCATCGTGTTCGCGGTCGCCATCCTGCCTCTGCTCGGCGTGGGCGGCAGCCAGCTCTACAAGGCGGAAACGCCGGGGCCGATGAAGGACAGCAAGCTCACCGCCCGCATCGCCGATACCGCGAAGGCGCTCTACCTGGTGTATCTGGGCATCACGCTGGTGTGCGTGCTGGCCCTGAAACTGGCCGGTCTGGACTGGTTCGACGCGATCTGTCACGCCTTTGCCGCAATGGGACTGGGCGGTTTCTCGACGCGCGATGCCAGCATCGGCGCGTTCGATTCGCCCTGGATCGAGGGCGTGCTCACCGTGTTCATGCTGATCGCGGCCATGAATTTCGCCACCCACTTCCTCGCGTTCCGCGGGCGCTCCCTGCGCGTCT
This sequence comes from Methyloversatilis thermotolerans, assembly GCF_000372885.1. Taxonomy (GTDB): domain Bacteria; phylum Pseudomonadota; class Gammaproteobacteria; order Burkholderiales; family Rhodocyclaceae; genus Methyloversatilis; species Methyloversatilis thermotolerans. The sequence continues at coordinate 3,355,817 of NZ_KB889967.1, read as the reverse complement.
ATCTGGCCGATTTCGAAGTGCGTGGCGTGCTGATCGCCTGCCTGGGAAGCAGTGCGCTGCTGGCCGGCTACCTGGTCTGGACGGGTACCTATCCGGGCTACTGGACGGCGCTGCGCCACGTGAGTTTCAACCTTGTGTCGATCGCGACCGACTGCGGGTTCGCCAGCACTGACTACGGTCAGTGGCCGATCTTCGTACCGCTGTGGATGCTCTTCCTGTCCTGCGTCACGGCCAGTTCAGGCTCGACCGGCGGCGGCATCAAGATGGTGCGCACCCTCATCCTGATCGGGCAGGCGCGGCGCGACATGCTGCGGCTGGTGCACCCGAACGCGGTGATCCCGCTCAAGGTCGGCCGCGTCTGCGTGCCGGAATCGGTCGCACAGTCCGTACTGGGCTTCATCTTCCTCTATTTCATGAGCGTGGTGCTGCTCACCTTCGTGCTGCTTCTGTCGGGCCTGGACTTCATGTCGGCCTTCAGCGCGGTGATCGCGACGATCAACAATGCGGGGCCGGGCCTGGGTGTGGTCGGGCCGGCGGGCAACTACCAGGGGCTGAGCGACTTCCAGACCTGGGTGTGCAGCTTCGCCATGCTGCTCGGCCGGCTGGAGGTCATGTCGCTGCTCATCATCTTCAGCCCGGGATTCTGGCGCAAATGAGCGGGCGGCGGGCAGGCACGCCATCGGCTATCCTTGCGTACTGAACCTCCGGGACATTCCATGGCCACACTTCGCAACGACACCTTCCTGCGCGCGCTGCTGCGCCAGCCCACGGACCACACGCCGATCTGGCTGATGCGGCAGGCGGGTCGCTACCTGCCCGAGTACTGTGCGACGCGTCGGCGCGCCGGCAGCTTCCTGAACCTGTGCAAGTCGCCCGCCATGGCCTGCGAAGTGACGCTGCAGCCGCTGGAGCGCTTCCCGCTGGACGCCGCCATCCTGTTTTCCGACATCCTGACGGTGCCGGACGCCATGGGGCTGGGCCTGTATTTCGCCGAGGGCGAAGGGCCGAAGTTCGAACGTCCACTGCGTTCGGAAGAGGCCATCCGCGCGCTGGCGGCACCCGATCCCACGGTGGAGCTGTCGTACGTCATTGATGCGGTGAGTGAAATCCGCCGCGCCCTCGACGGGCGCGTGCCGCTGATCGGCTTTTCCGGCAGTCCGTGGACGCTGGCCTGCTATATGGTCGAAGGCGGGGCATCGGACGACTATCGGCATCTGAAGACGCTGATGCTGGACCGGCCGGAACTGTTGCACCACATGCTGGGCGTCACCGCCCAGGCGGTCACCGACTACCTGAATGCGCAGATCGAGGCGGGCGCGCAAGCCGTCATGGTGTTCGATTCATGGGGCGGCGCACTGTCGGCGCACGGCTATCGCGAGTTTTCGCTGGCCTACATGCAGCGCATCGTGCAGGGCCTGACACGGGAGAAGGACGGGCAGCGCGTGCCGGTCATCCTGTTTACCAAGGGCGGCGGACAGTGGCTGGAAATGCAGGCCGAAACCGGCGCCGACGCGCTCGGGCTGGACTGGACCACCGATATCGGCGAAGCCCGCCGGCGCGTGGGCGACAGGGTGGCGCTGCAGGGCAATTTCGATCCGACCGCGCTGTTCGCGCAGCCGGAAGGCATACGTGCGGAAGCACGCCGCATCCTTGACAGCTACGGCAATCATCCCGGCCATGTATTCAACCTGGGCCACGGCATATCGCAACACACACCGCCCGAGCACGTTGCCGCGCTGGTCGACGAGGTGCATCGCCACAGCCGCGCCATCCGGGGGCGATGAATCCAGGAACAGGGCGCGTACACGCCCTGTTTGCGTGCATGTCGTTTGCTTGAAGGGGTTGACTTATGCACAGTCGCCCTCACACGTCGCCTGCAAGCCAAAGTCCTGTTTGCCTCCGGACACCGCCCTGCCAACAGAATGATTTTCAAAGGAAAAATTTTTTCTTGACGGTGGGAATCTTTTTTGGTGAGCGTTCAGAAGTCCTGTATGACGGATTGCAACGAAGTTTCCCACAAAGTTATCCACAGCTTTTCGGGCAGCCAAAAACCTGCCGGATGAGTGTCTTGCACAGAGAAACGCCGAGTCTTGTTGAACGACATGACGCAAGCCACTGAATCCATTAACACTCGGCGCCAGAGCTTGGAAAGCACCGCAGCAAAACTGTCACAATCGTTGGTCGAGGTGGCCCTGCCCCGCCCCATTCCGGCGCTGTTCGACTACGACGCGCGCGATTTTCCCGATACCGAGCCGGGTGACCGCGTGAAAGTGCCCTTCGGGCGGAGCGAACTGTGGGGCATCGTATGGGGCCGCAAGGACGTGGGCGAGCTTGCGCCCGAGCGCATCAAGCCCCTGCTCGCGCTCGATCGCGCCACGCCGCCGCTGCCGGCGACCTGGCGCGCCCTGGTCGACTTCATCGCCGGTTATTACCAGCAACCGGTGGGCGAGGTCGCCGCGATGGCGGCACCGCCCGCCATCAGTGCACGGCGGGCGGAACGGGCGCTCCGCCGCTACCGGGTAACAGCGGCCGGACGGTCGGGCATGGACGATCTGCCGACGCGGGATGTAGGCCGCAAGCTCATCCAGGCCCTGATCGCGGCCGGCGAAATGTCGGAAGCCGAACTGTGCGCGCTGTCGACGCGCGCGCGGACAGCCATCGTCCGCCTGCTCGAACAGGGCTGGCTGGAGCCGGCCCAGCCTGCGGTCGCGGCCGAACCGGCCCATGTGCTGACCGAAGGACAGGCGGCGGCACTGGCTGCACTGCTGGGCGACAACGGGTACCGCGCCAGCCTGCTGCACGGCGTCACCGGCAGCGGCAAAACCGAGGTCTATCTGCGGCTGATCGAAGCGCAGATCGCCAACGACCGGCAAAGCCTGCTGCTGGTGCCGGAAATCGCGCTCACCCCGCAACTGCAGGCGCGCGTCGCCGCCCGCTTCCCGCGCGCCTGCCTGCACGTGATGCACAGTGAAATGAGCGATGGCGCGCGCGCCATGGCGTGGGCGGCGGCGCAGTCGGGCGAAGCGGACATCCTGCTCGGCACCCGGCTCGCGGTCTTCGCACCGCTGCCGCGCCTGGGCTGCATCATCCTGGACGAGGAGCACGATCCTTCGTTCCGTCAGACCGAGGGCGTACGCTATTCGGCACGCGATGTAGCGATCTGGCGCGCGCGTAACGAGAACGTGCCCATCGTGCTGGGCAGTGCCACCCCGTCTCTGGAGTCGCTGCGCCATGCCATGGACGGCCGCTATCGCTGGCTGCGCCTGAATGCGCGCGCCGGCGAGGCGAAGCTGCCCGCGGTGCACCTGGTGGACAGCCGCGTATTCCGCGCCACCGACGGTCTGAGCCAGCCCATGGTGAACGCCATAGAAAGCCGGCTGGCGCGCGGCGAACAGACCCTGCTTTTCATCAATCGCCGCGGCTACGCGCCGGTGCTGAGCTGCCCCGCCTGCGGCTGGGCTGCCGGCTGCACCCAGTGCAGCGCCCATCTGGTACTGCACGCGGCCGACCGCCGGCTGCGCTGCCACCATTGCGGCGCCGAAGGTCCGGTGCCGCCGGCCTGCCCGAAATGCGGCAACCAGGACATCCAGGGCTATGGCCGCGGCACGCAGCGGCTGGAGGAGACGCTGGCGCAGCGCTTCCCGCAGGCGCGGCTGCTGCGCATAGACCGCGACAATGTGCGCGGACGCGAACACTGGCAGTCCCAGCTCGACCTGATACGCCAGGGAGAGGTGGATCTGGTGGTCGGCACCCAGTTGCTGGCCAAGGGCCATGATTTTCCGCGCATCACGCTGGTGGGCGTGATCGGGGCCGATGCCTCGCTGCACGCCGCCGACTTCCGCGCGCAGGAAAGACTGTTCGCCCAGCTCATGCAGGTCGGCGGTCGGGCCGGACGCGGCGACAGCGCGGGCGAAGTGCTGATACAGACCGCGCAACCGGAACATCCCCTGTTCGCCGCGCTGGTCGCCCATGACTTCGATGGCTTCGCGCGCAGCCAGTTGGCCGAGCGCGCGCTGCTCGGCCTGCCGCCGCACGGCTTCCAGGCGCTGCTGAGCGCCGACGCGCCGGAACTGCCTGTGGCGCTTGAGTTCCTCGAGGCGGCACGACGCGCGGCGCGGGCCCTGCAGGTGGAAGGCGTGCAGATCTACGATGTGGTGCCGATGCGCATGGTCCGGCGCGCCAACCGCGAACGCGCCCAGCTCGTCGTCGAGTCGCGCAGCCGGCCCGCACTGCGCGCGCTGCTGCAGCCCTGGATCGCCAATCTGTACCGGCTGCGTCTGGCGCGCGGCCTGCGCTGGCATGTCGACGTGGATCCGGTGGACGTGTGACCGAAAGGACCTTCCGCCCCCGGACACGATGATGAAACGAGGGCAGGTGCGCGGGTCACCGCGAAAGCGGGCGCCGCGCAGCCGTTTTTACAATCAAGGACTTGCATCGATACCGGAACACCATGAGAGCCGACCAATTGCTTGTCGCACGCGGGCTTGCCCGCTCACGCACCGCCGCGCAGGGCCTGATCGCCGCCGGTCGGGTGAGCATGGTCGACGTGGCCGGACTGACGTCAGTGACCAAACCGGCGCAGGACATCCCGGACAGCGCCGAACTGCGGGTGCAGCCCGCGCCGGAAGACCGCTATGTGTCGCGCGGCGGACTCAAGCTCGCCGGCGCCCTGGCACGGACCGGCATCGATGTGGCGGGACAGGTGTGCCTGGACGTCGGCCAGAGCACCGGTGGCTTCACCGACTGCCTGCTGCAGCAGGGCGCGCAAGGCGTGGTCGGCGTGGATGTCGGCCATGGCCAGCTGGCCGCACGGCTGCGCGAAGATGCGCGCGTCACCTGTCTGGAACACCTGAATGCGCGCGCACTCGATGCGGCAATGCTGGGTCCGCACCTGCCGCCGCGTGGCTTCGACCTCATCGTGTGCGACGCCAGCTTCATTTCGCTCACGCTGCTGCTGCCGCGCTGGGCGGCACTGCTGGCAGCGCATGGACGGGTGCTTGCGCTGGTCAAACCGCAGTTCGAACTCGGACCCGACGCATTGGGCAACGGCGGCATCGTGCGCGATGCGGCACAATACCCTGCCCTGGAAGTGCGCATGCGCCGCTTCGCCGACGAGAACGGCCTGCGCACCCTGGACTATTTCGACAGCCCGATCACCGGCGGTGACGGCAACCGCGAGTTCTTCCTGTTCGCGGCCCGGCGCCCGGCCCCCGACCATCATGACTGACACTTCACAACGCGTCTGCAGCGTCGAATTCTTTCCTCCCGCCACCGAAGAGGGGGCGGAAAAGCTGCGTGCGACCCGTCGCCAGCTCAGGCAGCTCAATCCCGCCTTCTTTTCGGTCACCTACGGCGCGGGCGGCACCACGCGCGACCGCACACTGGACACCGTGCTGGAAATGAAGGCGGAAGGTCTGAATGCCGCACCTCATCTGTCCTGCATCGGGTCCACCCGGGACAACATCCGCTCCATCCTGCAGCGCTACCGCGACGAGGGCATCCACCACATCGTTGCGCTGCGCGGCGACCTGCCGTCGGGCGTGGTCGACCCGGGCGATTTCCGCTACGCCAACGAACTGGTGGAGTTCATCCGCACGGAAACCGGTGACTGGTTCCACATCGAGGTGGCGGCCTATCCGGAAGTGCATCCGCAGGCGCGCAATGCCGGCCGCGACCTGCAGAACTTCGTGCGCAAGATGCAGGCCGGTGCCGATTCGGCGATCACGCAGTACTTCTACAACACCGACGCCTACTTCGCCTTCGTCGATGACGCGCGTGCGCTCGGTGTCGATGCACCGATCTACCCCGGCATCATGCCGATTGCCAATTTCTCGAAAATTTCGCGCTTTTCGGAGGCCTGCGGCGCGGAAATCCCGCGCTGGATGCAGCGCAAGTTCGAAAGCTTCGGCGACGACGCCGCATCCGTGAAAGCCTTCGGCCTGGACGTGGTGACCACGCTGTGCGAACGGCTGCTCGCCGGCGGCGCGCCGGGCCTGCATTTCTACACGCTGAACCAGGCCGGACTCACGTCGACCATCTGGCAGCGGCTCGGCCTCTGAGCGGACGGAGCCCACCCATGCGCCTGTTCTCGGTACTTGCGGCACTCATCGCGCTGTTCGGCGGCTACACCTGGCTGGTGCTGAACTGGAGCTATTCCAGCGGCGAGCGCGCCGGCTACGTGCAGAAGTTTTCCAGCAAGGGCTGGATCTGCAAGACCTGGGAAGGCGAGCTGGCCATGGTGACCATGCCCGGCACGCTGACCGAGAAGTTCGAATTCAGCGTGCGCGATCCCGAAGTCGCGAAGAAACTCAATGAAAGCATGGGAAAGCGCGTGTCGCTTCATTACGAACAGCATATCGGTGTGCCCACCTCCTGCTTCGGCGAAACCCAGTATTTCGTCGACGATGTGCGCGTGGTCGATGTGCCGGATGCAGAACGATCGCTCATGCCGATGACGGCGCCTGCCGCGGTACCGGCAGAGTGAGCCGCTCGCCGCGCAGCCTTGCGCTGACCCTGGCCGGCCTGACGGCCATCGGTCCGTTCGCGATCGACACCTATCTGCCCGCCTTCCCGGCCATCGCCGCCGATCTGGGTGCCACCCGGCTCGAGGTGCAGCAGTCGCTCACCATCTATCTGGCTGCCTTCGCGCTGATGACGCTTTGGCACGGTGCGCTGGCCGACGCGCTGGGGCGGCGGCGCGTGGTGCTGTGGTCGCTGGCCATGTTCTTCATCACCTCGGTCGCCTGCGCGCTGGCCACGCAGATCGAACATCTGTGGATCGCGCGCGCGCTGCAGGGGGTGTGCGCCGGCGCCGGCATGGTGGTGGGACGCGCCGTCGTGCGCGATCTGTTCGACGGCCGCGAGGCACAGCGCCTGATGAGCACGATACAGCTGCTGTTCGCGCTGGCCCCGGCCGCGGCCCCCATCATAGGCGGCTGGGTGTACGGCCTGTTCGGCTGGCGCGCGGTATTCGGCTTTCTCGCGTTGTATGCCGCGGTGATGTGGGGAGTGTGCTGGTTCCGGCTGCCGGAAACGCTGGACCCGGCGCATCGGCGCAGTCTGCATCCGGTGAAGCTGGCGCGCGATTACCTGCACATGTATTCCAGTCCGGCGCTGCGCGCGCTGGTGATCGCGGTGTCGATGAACTTCGCCGGTTTCTTCCTGTACGTGATGTCGGCACCCGCCTTCCTGATCGATCACCTGGGCGTGTCGCCTCAGGGCTTCGCCTGGCTGTTCGGTCCGACCGTGGCGGGCATGATGACCGGTTCCTGGCTGTCGCGGCGACTCGCCGGCGGCATGCCGCAGGCCACGCAGTTGCGCATCGCCTACGCCATCATGCTTGCCGCGGCCTTCATCAATGTCGCGATGAATCTGCTGATGCCGGCGGCGCTGCCCTGGGCGGTACTGCCGATCGCGCTGTACAACGTGGGGCAGGCACTGGCCATGCCCATACTGTCGCTGCTGGCACTGGAACTGTTTCCCAGATCGCGCGGCATGGTGTCGTCCTGCCAGGCGTTCGCACAGTCGCTCACCAACGCCGCCGCCGCCGGACTGGTGGTGCCGCTGCTGTGGGGCGAACCGCTGCACCTGGCGTGCGGCATGGCCGGTTTCATCCTCGTCGGCTGGCTGGCCTGGCTGCGCTATCGCGCGAAGCATCCATGAGCGAGCGACGTTTCCAGGTACGCAGCCGCAGCGAGCACAATTTCTGGCTGCACGAGGTGTTCGACAGCAGCACCGGTCAGACCGTGCTGGAACCGCACACCGACCTGTCCTGGTGCTTCGATGGTGCGGCCCTGCTCGAATCCGGACTGAGCGTGGACGAAACGCTGGAACTGCTGGCGATCAGACCGGTGATACGCCAGTGCGGCTGCTGAAGAGCCGCCGCACCGTCACACCAGATCGAGACCGCTGGTGTTGAGGTTGCGGTCCTTCGCTTCCTTGCTGTTGAGCTTGATCTGCAGCCGCAGGTCGTTGACCGAATCGGCATTGCGCAGCGCGTCCTCGTAACTGATGCGACCGGCTTCGTACAGATCGAACAGCGCCTGGTCGAAGGTCTGCATGCCCAGTTCGCGCGAACGCTTCATCACGTCCTTGATGTCGCCGACATTGCCCTTGAAGATCAGATCGGCGATCAGCGGCGAATTCAGCATGATTTCGATCGCTGCCGCGCGACCCTTGCCTTCCTTCAGAGGCACCAGCCGCTGCGAAATCATCGCGCGCAGGTTCAGCGACAGATCCATCAGCAACTGTTCACGCTTGTTCTCCGGGAAGAAGTTGATGATGCGGTCTATCGCCTGGTTGGCGCTGTTGGCGTGCAGCGTGGCCAGGCACAGGTGGCCGGTTTCGGCGAACTGGATCGCGTGCTCCATCGTTTCGCGGTCGCGGATTTCACCCATCAGGATCACGTCGGGCGCCTGGCGCAGCGTGTTCTTCAGCGCGATTTCCCAGTCCGCGGTATCGAGCCCGACCTCGCGCTGGGTCACCACGCAGTTCTTGTGCTCATGCACGTACTCGATCGGATCCTCGATCGTAATGATGTGGCCGTAGCTGTTGGTATTGCGCCAGTCGACCAGGGCCGCCAGCGAGGTGGTCTTGCCGGTGCCGGTGCCGCCGACGAAGATGACCAGACCGCGCTTGGTCATCGCCACGTCCTTCAATACCGGCGGCAGGTTCAGTTCGTCCAGCGTGGGAATCTTGGAATTGATGGTGCGCAGCACCGCGCCGATCTTGCCCTGCTGCACGAAGGCATTCACGCGGAAGCGGCCGATGCCGGCCGGCGAGATCGCGAAATTGCATTCCTTGGTCGACTCGAATTCGGCCGCCTGGCGGTCGTTCATGATGGCGCGCGCCAGTTCGGCCGTGTGCTGCGGCGTGAGCGACTGGTTGGACTGCGGGATGATGCGGCCGTCGACCTTGATGGCGGGCGGAAATCCGGCGGTCACGAACAGATCCGAGCCGCGCTTGGTCACCATCAGGCGCAGCAGGTCGTACATGAATTTGAGGGCCTGGTCTCTTTCCATCTGCGCTCTCCGCGGGCGTGGGGTGTACTGTGTCCAGTGTAGCCGCTGTGGCGCATGTTCAGCCGGCGAACATATCCTTGTTCTGCGCACGGGTGCGCGCTTCGGCCGGGGAAATGACGTTGCGGCGAACCAGTTCGGTGAGGTTCTGATCCAGCGTCTGCATGCCCATCGCCTGACCGGTCTGGATGGCGGAATACATCTGCGCGATCTTGTTCTCGCGTATCAGGTTGCGGATGGCCGGGGTACCGATCATGATTTCGTGCGCCGCAACGCGACCACTGCCATCCTTGGTCTTGAGCAGGGTCTGCGAAATGACCGCGCGCAGCGACTCGGAGAGCATGGCGCGCACCATGTCCTTTTCCTCGGCCGGAAACACGTCGACGATACGGTCGATGGTTTTCGCGGCGCTGGAGGTGTGCAGCGTGCCGAACACCAGGTGACCGGTTTCGGCCGCGGTCAGCGCCAGCCGTATGGTTTCCAGGTCACGCATTTCGCCCACCAGGATCACGTCCGGATCTTCCCGCAGTGCCGAGCGCAGCGCATTCGAGAAACTGAGCGTGTGCGGCCCGACCTCGCGCTGGTTGATCAGGCAGCGCTTGGATTCATGCACGAACTCGATCGGGTCCTCGACGGTCAGGATATGGCCGTACTCGTTCTCGTTGATGTAATCGACCATGGCCGCCAGCGTGGTCGACTTGCCGGAGCCGGTCGGACCGGTCACCAGCACGATGCCGCGCGGCGTATTCGCGATGTCCTGGAAAATCTTGGGTGCCTTCAGGTCCTCCAGCGTGAGCACCTTGGACGGAATGGTGCGGAACACGGCGCCAGCGCCGCGGTTCTGCACGAAGGCATTGACCCGGAAGCGGGCGAGATTGGGCACCGCGAACGAGAAGTCGCACTCCAGGTGCTCCTCGTACACCTTGCGCTGGGTGTCGTTCATGATGTCGTAGATCATGCCGTGCACGTCCTTGTGCTCCATCGGCGGCAGATTGATCCGGCGCACGTCGCCATGCACGCGGATCATCGGCGGCAGACCGGCCGAGAGGTGCAGGTCGGACGCCTTGTTCTTGACGGAAAACGCGAGCAGTTCGGTGATGTCCATGGCGGGTCTCCATCGTTGGCGGGCCGTGACGGGCCACTATAATCCGAAGAAATTCAGGGCATTATGATGAGTGTTTCAGACAACCTGCAAGCCATTCGGCACCGTATCTCCGAAGCGGCGCGCGCCTGTGGCCGCGACGCTGCCGACATCCTGCTGCTGGCGGTGAGCAAGACCAAACCCGATGCGGACATCATTGCCGCCCACGCGGCCGGCCAGACCGCCTTCGGTGAGAACTACGTACAGGAAGGCTGCGACAAGGCGCAACGGCTGACCGAGGCCGGGCTGAAGCTGGACTGGCATTTCATCGGCCCGATCCAGAGCAACAAGACGCGGCCGGTGGCCACCTGGTTCGACTGGGTGCATTCGATAGACCGCGAAAAGATCGCCTCCCGATTGTCCGAACAGCGCGACGCACACCGCCCGCCACTCAATGTATGCATTCAGGTCAACGTCAGCGGCGAAACATCGAAGAGCGGCGTCGCTCCGGATGAACTGCCGGCACTGGCGGACGCCGTCGCCCGGCTGCCGCGGCTGGCATTGCGCGGATTGATGGCCATTCCCGAGCCGACCGACGATGCCGCCCTGCAGCGCCGCCGTTTTGCCCATTTACGGCAGTTGAGGGACGAACTGAACGCGCGCGGTCACGCGCTGGACACCCTGTCCATGGGCATGTCGCAAGACCTCGAGGCCGCCATCGCCGAAGGCGCCACCCTCGTACGCGTCGGCAGCGCGCTGTTCGGCGCGCGGAGCTGACCGCCCGGTTCGTCATCGCGCGCCGGCGACGGCACGCTTGCGCATGCAGCCGCCACGCATGCCCGCGCACCACCTTCGAAAGGCTTTTCCATGCTGCACTGCTATGCCCTGGTTGACGGACGACTGTCGCACATTGCCGACGATGCGGTGGATGCGTCGCTGGACCGCATCGTCTGGATAGACGCGGTGTCTCCGGACGCCAAGGAAACGGTCTGGCTGCTGGAACAGGCCGGCATAGGCGTCGATGCGCCGGACGACGACGCCGACATCGAGGCGAGTGCCCGCGCCTTCATCGACGAGAACGGCGCCCTGCATCTGCGCACCGACATGCTGATCGGCCGCGCCAGCAGCTACACCACAGAGGCCTTGCGCTTCGTGATCGGTCGGCAACGGCTGGTCAGCCTGCACGACGAGGACCTGCCCATCATGCGGCTGCTGCGGCTGCGCAGCCGGGCGCGTCCGGGTCGCGTCACCCAGCCGACCGACATCGTGGTCGAACTGTTCGCGCTCGATGTCGAACAGTCCGCCGACGCGCTCGAGGACATCTACGCCGAGCTGGAATCGGTCAGTGCGCGCGTGCTCGGCGAACAGCGCGGCTCGGACGAGGATGCGGCCGAAAGCATCACCCGCCTCGCGCGCAACGAAGACCTGAACGGCACGATACGCCGCAACCTGATGGATACACGGCGCGCGCTGTCCTGGCTCATGCGCGAGCACCGTCTGAGCAAGGCCCAGACCGACCAGGTGAAGCAGATCCTGCGCGACATCGAGTCGCTGAACGGCCACACCGCTTTCATCTTCGACAAGATCAACTTCCTGATGGATGCCATCATCGGCTTCATCAACCTGAACCAGAACAAGGTGGTGAAGATCTTTTCGGTCGCCTCGGTCGCCATGCTGCCTCCCACGCTCATTGCCAGCATCTATGGCATGAATTTCGAATACATGCCGGAGCTGCGGCAGAGCTGGGGCTATCCGTTTTCGCTGGTGCTCATGGCCCTCAGCGTCGCGCTGCCGTTCTGGTACTTCCGGCGCAAGGGATGGCTGAAATGACCGCGCGGGCCGCGCAATCGTGATCATTTCCTTGGCATGACCTGCCGGAGCAGGCCGACAATGCAGGTGACCCGCTTCGTGGCGACCGCCGGACTCACCATGGACAGACATTCACGGAATTCCGCATCGGCCTGGCATCGGACACTGAACCGACGGGCCGCAACGGGTGCACTGTGCGCCGTGCTCACCGGCGCACTGGTGCTCGGTTTCATGTGGGACATGGGGCGGCCCACCGCACCGGTCGGCGAGCTGTCCAGGCAGATGGCCGCACCCCGCGCACCGACGCCCACCCCGCTGTCTCCGCCCGCCGCGGCGGCCATAGTCGCGCCGCTGGCCACCCGGTCCACCGTACCGGCCTCCGGCATCCATCGCTGCGTTGACGGCGCACGCGTGATCTATGCCGACCGCCCCTGCGGCGCCAACAGCGTAGCAGTCGCCCTGCCGGCACCAAGTGCCGGGCTGCAGCCCGATCGAAGCTATGCCGAACAGTTGGCACGCGTGCGCGCCGAGCGGGCCCGGAATGCCGCCCCCCGACCGATGGCGCAGGTGAGCGCCGTGCCGGTCCGCGACGAAGGGACGCGCTGCGCCGCCATCGACGCGAGCATCCGGCAGATCGACGCCACCACCCGGCAGGCGCTGACAGTGCCGATGGCCGAGTACTACCGGGCGCAGCGACGTGCCCTGATGGACGAACGCTTTTCCATCGGCTGCAATGGCTGAACCGGGGTGGTCGGCCGCGCTCGCGGTACACTCCGCTTTCACGCCGTCCGCCAAGCTTCCCCGTGCCCATTCACGACTACCTGATCCACCCCACCATTTCGCCGATCGCTTTCGAGATCGGACCGCTGGCCGTGCGCTGGTACGGTCTCATGTATCTGGTCGCCTTCGTCGCCTTCATGCTGCTGGGCCGCGTGCACGCGCGACGCATGGCCGCGCAGGGCGTGGCGACGCTGGATGCGAAGCAGATCGACGATCTGCTGTTCTATGGCGTGCTGGGCGTGGTGCTGGGCGGCCGTCTCGGCTATGTGCTGTTCTACAAGCCGGCTTACTACCTCGAACACTGGATGGAAATACCGGCCGTGTGGTCGGGCGGCATGAGCTTTCACGGCGGCTTTCTCGGTGTTCTGGTGGCCTGCGCGCTGTTCGCGCGGCGCATGGACTGGCGCTTCCTGCAGCTCACCGATTTCATCGCGCCGCTGGTGCCGCTCGGGCTTGCGGCGGGCCGGCTGGGAAATTTCATCAATGCCGAACTGGTAGGCCGGGTGACCGATGTGCCCTGGGCCATGATCTTCCCGAGCGTGGACATGCTGCCGCGCCATCCTTCCCAGCTCTACCAGTTCGCCGGCGAAGGGCTGGCACTGTTCGCGCTGCTGTGGTGGTATGCGCGCCAGCCGCGCCCGGTGGCCGCGGTATCGGCCATGTTCCTGATCGGCTACGGCTGCTTCCGCTTCCTGGCCGAATTCGGCCGCGAACCGGATGATTTCCTGGGTCTGCTGGCAGGCGGTCTGTCCATGGGACAGTGGTTGAGCCTGCCCATGATCGTTGCCGGCGTCGTCATGATGGTGCTGGCCCATCGCCAGAAAGGAGCCCGTCCATGAATCGTCCCTTCCGCATACTCGGCCTGCAGCAGATCGCCATCGGCGGGCCGGATCGCATGAAGTTGCGCACTCTGTGGGTGGACCTGTTCGGCCTCGGGCTGGAGGGCGACTTCACGTCGGAACGCGAGAACGTGGTGGAGGACATCGCGGTGCTCGGCCGAGGCGCGCACCGGGTCGAGGTGGACCTGATGCAGCCGCTGGATCCGGCCAGGAAGCCGCGGGTGGACGAACCACCGCTCAATCACGTCGGCCTGTGGGTGGACGACCTGCCGCGTGCGGTGGAATGGCTCACCGCCCAGGGTCTGCGCTTTGCGCCCGGCGGCATACGGCGCGGCGCGGCCGGACACGACATCGTTTTCGTCCATCCGCGCGGCAACGAACAGTTTCCGCTGTGCGGCGAGGGCGTGCTGATCGAACTGGTGCAGGCGCCGCCCGACGTGATCGTGGCACTGACTCAGTAGCGCGGCATCGAGTTATCGACCTGGGTGGCCCAGGCGTCCACGCCACCGGCCAGGTTGTAGACCTGACCGAATCCGTTGCGCTCCAGGAACATGGCCACCTGCATCGAGCGGCCACCATGGTGGCAGACGCACACGACAGGCTGGTCCGGGTCCAGCGCATCGATCTGCGACGGTACGGTGTTCATCGGCATGAGCCGGGCGCCATCGATGTGGCAGATGGCCCACTCCTGCTGTTCCCGCACATCCAGCAGTTGCGGCTTGTCGCGGCTGTCATCGGCCAGCCAGGCCGCCAGGTCGGTCACGGAAAGCTGCTGCATCGCCAGTCCCTTCAGAAAACGAAGCGCTGGGCGCCGCGCGCGTTCTTCAGCGTGGGCACCACGGTTTCGAACAGCACTTCGCTGCTCTGGCTGCCGTCTGCATTGAGCTTGATCAGGGTGCAGTGCATCAGCGGATCTTCGCCGATGAAAGCGACCAGACGACCGCCCGGACGCAGCTGGGCGACCAGTTCCTGCGGCAACACCGGCAGTCCGCCGGACACCACGATGACATCGTAGGGCGCATGGACCGGCCAGCCAGTCGCGGCATCGCCCACTTCGACGCGCACGTTCAGCGCACCGGCGGCGGTCAGGCTCTCGCGCGCCTTCTGCGCAAGCGCAGGGTCGATCTCGACCGAGGTCACCTGGCTGGCGCGTGCGCCCAGCAAGGCGGCCATATAGCCGGAACCGGTGCCGATCTCGAGCACGCTGTCGGTGCTGCGCACTTTCAGCTCCTGCATCACGCGCGCCTCGATCTTGGGTTCCAGCATGGATGCGCCATGACCAAGCGGGATGGCGGTGTCGACGAAAGCCAGCTCGCGCAGCGCGGGCGGCACGAAAAGTTCACGCTTCACGATGAACAGCAGGTCGAGCACGTCCTGGTCCAGCACGTCCCACGGCCGGATCTGCTGTTCCACCATATTGAAGCGAGCCTGTTCGATATCCATGAGTCCATCCCCTGAAAGAAGCCGCAATTGTAGCGTGACGCAATGCGGCAGAAACGGGCATTGCGCATGGCCTATCATGTCCGGGCCCACAAGGCAGAACACGCGCTACGGTACCCCCGAAAGGAGTCCAGATGGACCACGACGCGCCATCCTCGCTGCACACCACACCGCTGCACCCGCTGCATGTCGCGGCCGGTGCCCGCATGGTGCCCTTCGCTGGCTGGGACATGCCGGTCCAGTACGCGGCAGGCATCGTGCAGGAGCATCTGCACACACGCGCCCATGCCGGTCTGTTCGACGTGTCCCACATGGGCCAGATCGACGTTTCCGGCACCGGCGCAGCGGCCTGGCTGGAATCGCTCACCACCGCCGATCTGGTCGGTCTGGCGGACGGACGCCAGACCTACACGCTCATGCCCAACACGGCCGGCGGTCTGATCGATGACCTGATGATCCAGCGCCTCGGCGACTTCTTCCATGTCGTGTGCAACGCGTCGCGGCGGGCTGCCGTGCTGGCGCAGTTCAACGCGCACCCTCCCGGCGCCGACTGTACCTGGACAGTGCGCGAGGACCGCGCACTGCTCGCACTGCAGGGACCGGATGCGCAAGCTGTTCTGCAGCCGTACGGCGATCTGCCCGGCATGCGCTTCCTCGACGTGCGCACCTTCCCGCAGGACCTGCGGGTGAGCCGCAGCGGCTATACCGGCGAGGACGGTTTCGAGATTTCGCTGCCGGCCGTGGCGGCCCCGGCCTTCGCCACGCGCCTGCTGGAACATCCTCATGTCCGCTGGATCGGCCTCGGCGCGCGCGACACGCTGCGCCTGGAAGCCGGCATGTGCCTGTACGGCAACGATATCGACGAACGGACGACGCCGGTGGCCGCCTCGCTGGGCTGGGCGGTGGCCCCGGCACGGCGCGCCGGCAGCGGGCGGGCGGGTGGCTTTCCAGGAGCCGCGGCCATCCTGGGCGAGTTCGTCACGCCACCGTCTCGCATGCGCGTCGGCCTGCTGCCGGAAGGTCGTGCGCCCCAACGCGCCGGCAGCACGGTGACCGATGCCGACGGACGCGAGCTCGGTATCGTCACCAGCGGCAATCACAGCCCGTCGCTGGGCCGGCCGATCGCGATGGCCTCCATCGAGCGTGCAGCGAAGGCAGCCGGCACCGCCCTGTTCATCGAATCACGCGGGCAGCGGGTGCCTGCCGCGCTGACCGCATTGCCCTTCGTGCCCCACCGCTATACGCGCTGAATGCTGTACTCGACTCCGGTGGCGCCGTCGATGCGACGGACCGCCGGTACCTTGTGAAAAGGGCCGCCACAAGCGGTCCGGAAAGGACAGTTGAACATGGAAAAGCGTCCCACCCTGGAAGCACTCGAAGATCGCGGTGACTTCATTCGCCGGCATATCGGTCCGGACGAGCGCGATCTCGCGGTCATGCTTGCCGCGCTGGATGTGGCCAGTCTGGACGCACTGATCGACCAGACCATCCCGTCCGACATCCTGCTCGATCAGCCGCTCAACCTGCCGCCACCGCGCTCGGAACGCGTGGTCGACGATGCGCTGCGCCGCATGTTCGCGCGCAACGAACTGCACACCAGTCTGATCGGCATGGGCTATCACGACACCATCACGCCCAATGTCATCAAGCGCAACGTGCTGGAGAACCCGTCCTGGTACACCGCCTACACGCCCTACCAGGCGGAAATTTCGCAGGGCCGGCTGGAAGCCTTGCTGAACTTCCAGCAGATGGTGATCGATCTGACCGGCCTGCCGGTCGCCAATGCGTCGCTGCTGGACGAGGCGACCGCCGCCGCCGAGGCAATGACCATGGCGCATCGCATTTCCAGGGTGAAGTCGCCGCGCTTCATCGTCGATGCCGATACCCATCCGCAGACGCGGGCGGTGGTGCGCACACGCGCCGAGCCGCTGGGCATCGAAGTGGTGGAGTGCGATCCGTGGGCCGGCGTGGACGGCGAGTATTTCGGGCTACTGCTGAGCTACCCGGGCTCCAGCGGCCGCCTGCGCGACCCGGCGCCGGTGATCGCGGCTGCGCGTGCCGCAGGCGCACTGTCGGCGGTGGCGGCCGACCCGCTGGCGCTGGTGCTGCTGAAGGAGCCCGGAACCACGGGCGAGGACGGTCTGGGCGCCGACATCGTGCTGGGCAGCGCGCAGCGCTTCGGCGTGCCCATGGGCTACGGCGGTCCGCACGCGGCCTTTTTCGCCTGCCGCGACGAACACAAGCGGCAGATGCCCGGTCGCATCATCGGCGTGTCCACAGATGCCGCCGGCCGCCCGGCGCTGCGCATGGCATTGCAGACACGCGAGCAGCACATACGGCGGGAAAAGGCGAACAGCAATATCTGCACCGCCCAGGTGCTGTTGGCGGTGATCGCCGCCTTCTACGCCGTATATCACGGCCCGCAGGGACTGCGCACCATCGCCGAGCGTGTGCACCGCATGGCGGTGCTGTTCGCGCACGGTCTGCGCGCGCTGGGCTTCACCGTGGTCCATGACTGCTTCTTCGACACGGTGCAGGTGCGCGTACCGGGCATCGCCCGCCGCATCGCCGCGCGGGCCCGCGCGGCCGGATTCAATCTGCACGTGATCGATGCCGACCACCTGTCCGCCGCGTTCGACGAAACGTCGCGCCGCAGCGAACTGAAGCTGTTGCTGTCGGTATTCGCGACCCGCGCCGACACGCTGCTCGATCTCGGCCGCATGGATTCCGGGGCAACCGACTGCATACCGGATGCACTGCGGCGGCGTACGCCGGTGCTCACCCACCCGGTGTTCCAGCGCTATCACTCGGAAACCGAAATGATGCGCTACATGCGCAGGCTGGCCGCGCGCGACATCGCGCTGGACCGCTCGATGATCCCGCTCGGCTCATGCACCATGAAGTTGAACGCGACGACGGAAATGGTGCCGGTGAGCTACCGCCTGTTCGCTGCGCTGCATCCGTTCGCGCCGCTGGAACAGGCCCAGGGTTACCAGCAGTTGTTCGAGGAACTGGAAGAGCGGCTGTGCGAAATCACCGGCTTCGCCGCCATGTCCTTCCAGCCGAACGCCGGTTCCCAGGGTGAGTACGCCGGACTGCTGGTGATCCGCAAGTATCACCGGACGCGTGGCGAGGGTCATCGCGTCGTGTGCCTGATTCCGGCATCGGCGCACGGCACCAACCCGGCCAGCGCCGTGCTCGCCGGCATGGAGGTGGTGGTCGTGGACTGCGACGCGCACGGCAATGTGGACCGCGACGATCTGGCGGCCAAGGCGGCGCTGCACGCCGACAGGCTGGCCGCGCTCATGATGACCTACCCGTCCACGCACGGCGTGTTCGAGGAAGGTGTGCGCGACATCTGCGCACTCATCCATGCGCATGGCGGCCAGGTGTACATGGATGGCGCCAACATGAATGCCATGGTCGGACTGGTGCGCCCGGCGGACATCGGCTTCGACGTGTGCCACCTGAATCTGCACAAGACCTTCTGCATTCCGCACGGCGGCGGCGGACCGGGCATGGGGCCGATAGGTGTGGCGCCGCACCTCGCCCCCTTCCTGCCCGACCACCCGGTGGTACAGGGCGTGAACCCGGTTGCGGGCGCGGCCGGCACCATAGGCACGATATCCGCCGCGCCCTGGGGTTCGGCCGGCATACTGCCCATCGTGTGGGCCTATATCGCGCTGATGGGCGCGGCCGGACTGAAGCGTGCAACCCAGGTCGCCATCCTGAATGCGAATTACATCGCGCACCGGCTGGCGCCACACTACCCCGTCCTGTACAGCGGCAAGCGCGGGCGTGTCGCGCACGAATGCATCGTCGACCTGCGGCCGCTGAAGGACAGCAGCGGCGTGACGGTGGAGGATGTGGCGAAGCGACTGATGGATTACGGCTTCCATGCGCCCACCATTTCCTTCCCGGTGCCCGGCACCATGATGATTGAACCGACCGAAAGCGAGAACCGCGCGGAGATCGATCGCTTCTGCGATGCGATGATCGCCATCCGCGGCGAGATCGCGGACATCGAAGCCGGCCGCGCCGACCGCGAGGACAATCTGCTCAAGCACGCACCGCACACGCACGACCTGCTGATCGCCGACGAATGGGCGCGCCCGTACAGCCGGCGCGCCGCCTTCTTCCCTTGTGCGTCGCCGGACCGCGACAAGTACTGGCCGCCGGTGGCGCGGGTGGACAACGTGGCCGGTGACCGTCATCTGGTGTGCACCTGCCCGCCTCTGTCGGCCTATGCGCACGACGAGTGAAGGCGGCCCGCCTTGCCTGCGCACGCGCCTGCGTGCGGCTTGACCTCGCTCAAGCCGCACGGGTGAGGTGGCGGCTATCTTGATCGCCCGCCACTTACGAACCTTCCGCCATGCCGTCAACGGTCGAGCCCGCCACCGATCTCCCGCACGCTGAATCCTTTGCGCGCAGTGGCCTGAAGCTGCTGCACCTGGCCGGACGCCGCCTGCTGCCCATCGTGCAGGGCGGCATGGGTGTCGGCGTGTCGGCGCACAGGCTGGCGGGTACCGTCGCGCAGCAGGGTGGCGTGGGCACGATATCGTCGGTCGACCTGCGCCGTCACCATCCCGATCTGATGGACGCGACACGCGGTCTGCATGGCGAGGCGGCGAAGGCTCGCATCGATGCCGCCAACGTCGAGGCGCTCGGCCGCGAAATCCGCGCCGCGCGCGCCCTTTCCGGCGGACACGGAATGCTCGCAGTGAACGTGATGCGCGCGATCAGCGCCTATGCCTCGCATGTGAAGACCGCGCTCGAATGCGGCATCGACGCCGTGGTGGTCGGTGCCGGCCTGCCTCTGGATCTGCCCGATCTGGCGCGCGAACACCCGAAGGCCGCGCTCATCCCCATCCTGTCGGATGCGCGCGGCGTCCACCTGCTGCTGCGCAAGTGGGAACGCAAGCAGCGCATGCCGGACGCCATCGTGCTGGAACACCCCGGCTGGGCCGGCGGCCACCTGGGCGCGGCACGCATCGAGGACACGCACGACGCGCGTTTCGAGTTCGAGCGCGTGGTACCGGAGACGCTGGACGTGCTGCACCGGGCCGGCCTGGCCGATACGGTGCCGCTCATCGTCGCCGGCGGCCTGCGTTCGAACGAGGACATCCGCCGCATGCAGGCGCTGGGCGCCTCTGCGGTTCAGTTTGGTACCGCCTTTGCGGTCACCGAGGAATGCGATGCCGACGACACCTTCAAGCGCGTGCTGGCCGGCGCGAGCGAGGACGACCTGGTCGAATTCACCAGCGTGGCCGGCCTGCCGGCGCGGGCGGTGCGCACACCCTGGCTGCAGAAATACCTGTCGTTGATCGAACGCACACAGGCGGCAGCGCATCCCAAGTCACGCTGTGCGAAGCACTTCGACTGCCTGGCCCAGTGCGGCCTGCGCGACGGCCTGAAGGGCTGGGGGCAGTTCTGCATCGACCACCAACTCGCGGCCGCGATGCGCGGCGACGTCAGGACCGGGCTGTTCTTCCGCGGCCGCGGCACGCTGCCCTTCGGCAACCAGATCCGCAGCGTGCGTGCGTTGTTCGATCACCTGCTCACGCCGGTCTGCGCCACCGCGTGATCAGCGCGTGCAGGGCCATGCCGGCCAGCATGGCCAGCACGAAGGTGTCGGCGGCGGCCGAGTCGAGACCGAGCGACACCAGGGCCGGGCCGGGGCAGTAACCGGCCAGCCCCCATCCGACACCGAAAGCCAGACTGCCCAGCACGAGCGGGGCGTCG
This sequence comes from Methyloversatilis thermotolerans, assembly GCF_000372885.1. Taxonomy (GTDB): domain Bacteria; phylum Pseudomonadota; class Gammaproteobacteria; order Burkholderiales; family Rhodocyclaceae; genus Methyloversatilis; species Methyloversatilis thermotolerans. The sequence continues at coordinate 3,335,109 of NZ_KB889967.1, read as the reverse complement.
ATGCGGTGTGCCGTCGGCAATACCAGGGCATCGCCCGACCAGGCACGGCTGCGACGCCTTGCCACGGTGAACGCCGGCAGCGCAAGCGCGATGGCCCCGGCCATCACCAGCGCAAGAGACGGGTCCCATTCCCCTGCCAGGTCCAGAAAGCCGATCACCTTGGCGGGTTGGGCCATGCCCGACAGCAACAGGCCGACGCCGAACAGCAGACCGGCAGCGAGAGCGATCACGACCTGCATGTTCAAGCTCCGGACAGAAGATGACGCACCGCGTAGACGGTGGCGAAGCCCGCGCCCATGAAGACCAGCGTCGCCGCCAGCGAGCGCGGCGAAAGGCGCGACAGCCCGCACACGCCGTGGCCGCTGGTGCATCCCGAGCCGTAGCGGGTACCGACACCGACCAGCAGTCCGGCCAGCACGATGACCTCTGTGCCGGCCACCGGCGGCACCGCGGGCAGGGGCAGGAACAGTCCCCACAGCACGGGGGCGGCGATCAGGCCGATCAGGAAGGCCAGGCGCCAGCGCGTATCCGGGCTGCGCGGTACGAACAGGCCGCCAAGTATGCCGCTGATGCCGGCGATGCGGCCGGCTCCCAGTATCAGCAGCGCGGCGGACAGACCGATCAGCGCGCCACCGGCCAGCGCGGACCATGGGGTGAAGGCATGCCAGGCAATCGTCATGGGGCGACTCCATCGGACTCGTTGCAGAAGCGCGCGTGCAAGGTGCGCAACAGGGCCAGCGCGTCGTCGCTGGCGATGCGGTAATGGATGTACTTGCCGTCGCGTCGCGTATCCACCAGGCCTTCGCGACGCAGCACCCCAAGCTGCTGGGACAGCGTGGGCTGCACGATGCCCAGCCTGGCTTCCAGTTCACCCACCGTGTGCTCGCCACCGCTGAGCTGGCACAGCAGCACCAGCCTGTCCTCGTGGGCGAGCGCTCGCAGCAGGGCACAGGCCCGCGACGCCCGGGTACGCAGTTCATCGAGAGCTGGCCGATCCATGCATTCAATATACCAATCTATATATTGTTTTTCAATCAATTGTTACTGCCCGACTGCGTCGAATGACTTATTGCCGCAGCGCCTCGCCGAAGCGAGCATGCGGCGCATCCGCCACATACGGGTTTTCGCCATGATCACGCTGCGTCAGCTCTACCGTTATCCGATCAAGGGCCTGTCGGCCGAGCCCATGGACCAGGTCGCATTGCGCGCCGGCGAGGGACTGCCGCTCGACCGCGTCTATGCCATCACCAATGGCGGCTGGGACTACGATCCGGCGACCTACCAGCCCCGTCCCAAGACCGATTTCATCGCCCTCATGTCGCATGCAGCGCTGGCGGCGCTGACCACGCATCTGGACGACGAGGCGCGCCGGCTCACCGTGCGCGACGCCAGTGGCGAATGTCTGGAAGTGGACCTGGATGACGCCGGTGGCTGCGCCGACTTCGCCCGCTTCGTCTATGGCCGGCTGGACGCCCGTTTCGAGGCGCCGCCCGCTTTCGTCGCCGGCGAAGGTTTCCGCTTCACCGATGTGAGCGTGCTGTCGCATGGCATGATGAACGCCGTGTCCCTGATCAATCTGGCCACGGTGCGCCACATGGGCGAAGAATGGGGCGTGGAGCTCGACCCTCTGCGCTTTCGCGCCAACCTCTATATCGATGGCGCGGCCCCCTGGGAAGAGGCGGGCTGGCTGGACCGCGAACTGAGCATCGGCGAAGTGCGCTTCAAAGTGGTGATGCGTACGCCGCGCTGCGCCGCCACCAGCGTGAACCCGCAGACGGCCCTGCGCGACATGAATCTGCCGGCCACCATGATGGAACGCTACGGACATCGCGACCTGGGCGTCTATCTGCAGGTCGTGCGGGGCGGCTCGATCGCACCGGGTGCCGAACTGGTGATCGCCTGACAGGCGTTCGAAGCCGGTTCCTCCGCCCGGTCGGAACCGCCTGCGGATCATGCCCCGGCACGCCTGTAGGAATCGTCCGGCAGCGCAGTGATGGCACCGGCCGCTATCTTTCGCAGGTCCCAAGGGGGAGTAGCTCCAACCGCTGTGTCGTCATTCCGATCCGCCCACCGGGCGATCCGGCACACCGGGCGCCGCGCCGTGCAAGACGGCACGGCGCGAGCAAGACCTTTGCCGCGATGGCAAAGGTCGTTCCGGTCCGCCGGTCGGTCCGTGCGCCAGCGCATGGACCGGGGTGCCGCAGACGCGGCACGAGGCAGACACTCGACGGAACTCTTCTGATGGAAACAATAGGCACCTGGTGGATGTGGGCCGGCTTCTTCGGCATCGTCCTCGTCATGCTGGCGATCGACCTGTTCGTGGTCGGTGGCGGCAAGCAACATCGCGTGAGCGTCAAGGAAGCGGCCATCTGGTCGGGCATCTGGGTCAGCGTATCGATGGCCTTCGCCGGCTTGCTGTGGTGGTATCTCGCCGGCAGCGCCGGCCGGGCGGTCGCCGACCAGAAAGCGCTCGAATATCTGACCGGCTACGTGATCGAGAAGTCGCTTGCCATCGACAATGTGTTCGTATGGCTCATGCTGTTCAGCTTCTTCCACATTCCGCTCGAACTGCAGAAGCGCGTGCTGGTGTACGGCGTACTGGGCGCCATCGTCATGCGCACCGGCATGATTTTCGCGGGCGCCTGGCTCATCACCCAGTTCCACTGGCTGCTGTACGTGTTCGGCGCCTTCCTGCTGGTCACCGGCGTCAAGATGTGGTTCATGGCCGAGCACCAGCCCGACCTGGAGCGGAATCCGGTCATCCGCTGGATACGCGGCCACATGAAGGTGACCGACCGGCTCGAGGGCGAGCGCTTCTTCGTGATGAAGGAAGAAGGCGGCCGCATGGTGCGCTATCTGACGCCGCTGTTCCTGGTGCTGGTGCTGGTCGAGCTGACCGACCTCATCTTCGCGGTGGATTCCATCCCGGCCATCTTCGCCATCACCACCGACCCCTTCATCGTGCTCACCTCGAACGTATTCGCCATCCTCGGCCTGCGCTCGATGTACTTCTTGCTGGCCGACATGGCCGACCGCTTCTCGCTGCTGAAGTACGGTCTGGCGCTGGTGCTGGTATTCGTCGGCGCCAAGATGCTGCTGATCGATCTGGTGAAGATTCCCATCCTGCTGTCCCTGGGTGTGGTCGCCACCCTCATCGCCGCATCGGTCGTGCTGTCCTTGCGTCGCGGGCCGCCGTCCCGGTCCGCACCCGCGACGCAGGACTGACGCAGCGGTCGCCCGACCTGGCCGTCCCGCTTGCTCACGATCAAGCGGGACCTGCCGAATACAGGCATGCTGCGCACTGACGGGCGCCGCATCCGGTGTCATCGGAGCGGGTCCTTGCGGAGGAGCATGAATGCCGATGGACGATGGCGCAGACAAACGTGTACTCAGACGTGCGCTGGCGGCCCAGCGCGTGTTCTCGCAGCTCGATCCCGCGGCGCGCGAGGCGCTGCTGGACGGGACACAGATCGTCGTCCTCGACGGTGATGCGACGATAGACGGCGAGGCCCTCTACATGGTGATCGACGGCCGCATTTCGCTCGTTCACACGGAACAGGCGTGTACTGCGAAGCTGGGGCCGGGCGATCTGTTCGGCCACGGCACGCCGGCCACCGTACCCGACCCCTGGTCGGTCAGGGCGGACCGCGCAACGCTGGCCCGTATCGGGGCTGCCGACATCGACGCAGCATGCGCCAGCCAGCCGGTATTGCAGGCCTTCCTCACGCTGCGGGGTTCAGGGCCGCCCCCCCGCGGCAACGACCCCTTGCTCAACCTGATGACCACGCCGGTACGCGCGCTCGCGCGCAGAGCACCGGTAACGGTTGCGCCCGGCACGCCCGTGCGCGATGCCGCACGGCTGATGGCGGAACATCGTGTGTCATCCGCACTGCTCGTGAAGGACGGACAACTGGTGGGCGTGGTGACCGACCGCGACCTGCGCAGCCGCGTCATCGCCCAGGGTGTGGACACCGGGCGTCCGGTGATCGACGTCGCAAGCACCGCCCCCATCACCATGGACCTGCGCAAACCGGCTTTCGAAGCACTGCTGCTGATGGCGCGCCACAACATCCATCACGTGCCCCTCATGGATGGCTCGACCGTGGCGGGCATGGTCAGCGCGACCGACCTGAGTCCGCAGCACAGTACGTCGGCAGTCTATCTGGCCGGCGACATCTATCGCCAGCAGGACGTCGCCGGTCTGATCGAAGCGGCGTCGCGCGTGCGCAGCCTGCAGCAGGCGCTGGCCGCAGCCGGTGCTTCGGCCTACAGCACCGGCCACATCATCACCGCGATTACCGACGCGATCACGCGCCGCCTGCTGCAGCTCGCCGAAGCACGCTTCGGCGCGCCGCCGGTCGACTACGTGTGGGTCGCGGCCGGGTCGCAGGCACGCAGCGAACAGACCGCCAAGTCGGACCAGGACAACTGCCTGGTGCTCGACGATGCCTATGACGAGGCAAGGCATGGCGAGTACTTCCGGCAGTTCGCCACCTGGGTGTGCGACGGCCTGGATGCCTGCGGCTATGTCCATTGCCCGGGCGACATGATGGCCATGACCGACCAGTGGCGACAGCCACGCACTCGATGGCTGAACTACTTCGACCGCTGGACCGCCCAGCCCGAACCCAAGGCGCTCATGCTCACCTGCGTGTTCTTCGATCTGCGCGCGATCGGGGGACGCAGCGAGCTGCTGGATGCGCTGCGCGCCGAGGTGCTCGCACGGACACGCGGCAACCGCCTGTTCCTGGCTCACATGGTGGGCAATGCGCTCACCCACACGCCGCCACTGGGCCTGTTCCGTTCGCTGTCGGTGCAGCGCAGCGGCGAGCACAAGGGTACGCTGGACCTGAAGCATGGCGGCATCGTGCCGGTGGTCGATCTGGCACGCGTGTATGCGCTGGCAGGCGGGCATGAGGCCGTGAACACCCACGACCGCCTGGCCATCGCGGCGGACAGTGGCGAAATCAGCGCGCAGAGCGCACGCGACCTGAGCGATGCACTCGAATTCATCGCCACGCTGCGCATCCGGCACCAGGCGCGCCAGATCGCACAGGGCGTGGGCGCCGACAACCATGTGTCGCCGGACGAACTGTCGAATTTCGAACGCAGCCAGCTCAAGGATGCATTCTCGGTGGTGCAGACGCTGCAGAGCGTGCTCGGCCAGCGCTACCAGGGACTGCGTCGCTGAGCACAGCGGGTGCGGCTGTCCTGGTCAGTACTTGAGGCGGGCGAAATAGGTTTTCTGGGAGGCATCCATCGCCTCACCCAGCGTGTGTATGCCCATGCCGGCAAGCAGCGGCAGCAGCTTGAGCAGCACTTCCGCGGTGACCAGGGCGTCGCCCAGAGCGGTGTGGCGCGCGGTGATGACGACGCCGAAACGCTCGGCGATCGCATCCAGCCGGTGCGACGGCAGTCCGGGATGGACCAGGGCCGACAGCAGCAAGGTATCGAGTACCGGCTGATCGAAACACACACCGGTACGTGCTTCCTTCAACTGCAGGAAGCGCATGTCAAAGGCGGCGTTGTGCGCGACCAGCACGGTGTCGCGGGCGTAGGCATGGAAGGCGGGCAGCACGGCATCGATCGCCGGCTGTCCGCTCACCCTGTCCTGCGTGATGCCATGTATCGGTATCGACGCCGCGGGAATCGGACGACCGGGGTCTATCAGCTGTTCGAAACTTTCCTGCCGGAGCAGTCGCCGGTTCAGGATGCGCACCGCACCGATCTGGATGATTTCGTCGCCCGCCGAAGGATCGAGCCCGGTGGTTTCGGTATCGAACACGGTATACGCCAGTTCGGACAGCGGTCTGTCCACCAGTGCCCGCCCGGATTCACTGAGCGCGAACAGGTCGAAATCGTAGAATTCCGGTCGCCCTTCGGCGCGCATGCAGGTTTCGCTGTCGGTGACATCGCAGGCCTTCAGCCGCGGCAGGCGGAAGCGGAAGAATGCGCGATGGCGCACGCGTTCGCGCTCCAGCCAGAACTCGCCGCCGTGCCGTTCCACCACCTCGCGCACGGATAGCGTGGACCGCTCGTCGCCGGCGTTCATCGCATCCATCTGCCAGCCCATGATGGTTTCGGTGCTCATGGTCTGACCCTGCCAGATCAGATCGAGATGCGCGCGGTCGTCCTGCGGCGACGCCTCCAGCCTGATCTGCAGCGCCCGGATGTCATATTCGTCGTTCAGGCGAGCCGCCAGATAGGCCAGCGCCTGCAGCAGGGAATAGCTGTCCACGCGCAGCCATACCTCGGCCGCGACCTCGTCAGCCAGCACACGCATGCCGGGAAGCGCACCTATCCGGCGCACGGCTGCATTGACCAGATCGGAACCCAGCATGTCCTCCAGCGGCCAGCGGGTCTTCATGCCGCGCGCCGCGTACTCCGCCAGTTCCTTCACGCGCGCCGTCATCGCGCCCACCTCGTCCCGGATCACTGTCTGGAACCGCATGCGCGTAGGCTCATCCAGATCCGGGCAGTCGAGCATGTCTATCGCCATCTGCATGCTGGCCAGCGATCCGCGGCTGCCGTCGGTCAAGGTCAGCAGCATGCGGTCACGCGCGGTTTCGTCCTCGAAGGCGCGCGTGATGTTGTCCAGCATGAGCACGAAACCGCCCAGCGCAGAATCGGTGCACGCGCCCTCGTCCGCCTCTCTTACCGGTGCCACCTGCACACGCAGCAACTGGCCACTGCGCGTGGTGGTGACGAACTGCGCAAGCGGACTGGCGGCACCGCGCTGCAGCCGGTGAGCAAGGGAATCCAGCGCGTGCACCACCAACTGCCGGTCGAACACCGCGTAGATCGATCGGCCGAGCCCGAGCAGCTCGGCGCCATCGGCCAGCAGGGGTGTGTCGGACAGGGTGCGGAACTGCAGCCGGGCGCGGTTGTTGTACAGCAGGATGCGGCCATCCATATTGCACACCACGATGGCCTGGCTCAGCTCCGACATGAGCGCGGCCAGCCGGCTGCGTTCGCGCTCGAGCGAACGGCTGCTCGCCTCTATCCGCGCCGCGATATCGGCACGCAAGTCGCGGCGTTGCCGGACAAAGCCATTGATCCTTCGCACCAGCGCACGCAGTTCGTCGCTGCCTCGCTCCGGCAGCATGCGTTCGGTGTCGGTATCGAGCAGGATGCCCGCCTCGTCGGCAAGGCAGGCGAAATCGCCGATCAGGCGCCGGTAGAGAAGCATGAGTCCGTAGGCGGCCGGCAGCAGCACGCACAGCAGCGCCACCAGCGGCAGGGGCCACCGGCCTTCGAACAGGGTCGACAGTTGCGCACGCTGGGCTGCGTCGAGGGTGGACAACAGCAGCGCCGCACTGAGGGTGCCCCAGGCCAGCAGCAGACCGATGAGCGCCGCCAGAGCGAACCAGAACCGCCGGTCGGGGCGACGGCTGCGGCTCACCGTCACTGTCCAGCGGTCAGGGATTGCACCGTCCGCAGCAGCTCGCGCGCGGTGAACGGTTTGGCCAGCACCGCGTCGGCCCCGAGTGCGCGTCCGCGCATGGCGTCGTCATGCCGCGTCGAGCACGACAGAAGCACGATGCGGACCGGCCGCGCATCGGCGCGACGCCGGATTTCCTGGCATATTTCATAACCGGAACGCCCGGGCAAGGCTGCATCGAGCAAGAGCACATCGGGATGCACCCGCTCCAGCGTTGCGTCAAGATGTGACGCATCCTCGGCGACGCTGACCGAATAGCCTTCGCGCGTCATCAGATGGTCCAGCGCCTGTCTTATCGTGGGCTCGCCATCGGCAATCAGCATGCTGCATGCCATGTCCCGTCCTCCGCCGACTGATCGTTCAGTCTGGCGCGTGAAGCATCGCGCCACCTTGTCATGGATCAGCCCGCCAGCGCTTGTTCACACCGTCTTGCCGGAGCGGGACTTCAGATGCGCATGCCGGCCGAGCGCGAAACTCGCCATCAGCTTGCACCAGATGGTCGAACCGGCAATGGCCGACCATGTTTCGTAATTCAAGGTTGCGGTCACGATACCCCCTATCACGAACACAAGGATGATACCGGCCAGAGCATTGATCACCAGTTCATAGGGCGCCCAGCGCTCGGCATCCGCCGGCGGCTCACCCGCTTTGAGGGCCACCTCGGAAAAATCGCGTTTGACCGCGATGCGCCAGGCACGACGCAACCAGAAGAAACTCATCGGAAACAGCGCGAGGAACAGGATCCAGGTCAATGCAACGCTGACATCGAACACCATCTGACATCTCCTGCCGGCACGGTTGCGAAATCCGCAAGGCTCCGGACTGCAAAGTGAAAAGGCCCCGCCAGGGTCGCCGGCGGGGCCTTCTGGACGCGGCCCTGCCGGGCCGCGTCCGGGGCTGTCGCCGAACTCAGTGAGCGCCGTCGACCGCCTTGGCACCGCGCGGGATACGCACGGCTTCAACCATGTGCTGGATGTGCTCCGGCGGTTCCTTGGTCACCTTGTCGACCACGAAGGCGACGATGAAGTTGAACAAGGCACCGACCGCACCGAACGCTTCCGGCGTGATGCCGAAGAAGCTGTTGGCGCCGCCGATCAGATCCAGGTACTCGGTTCCCTTCACGAAGAAGATGCCCTTGTGCGCGAACACGTAGAACAGCGTGACCGCGAGACCTGCCAGCATGCCGGCGATGGCGCCCTCCTTGTTCATCTTCTTCGAGAAGATGCCCATCATGATGGCGGGGAACAGCGAGGAGGCGGCGATGCCGAAGGCCAGCGCGACGGTACCCGCAGCGAAGCCCGGCGGGTTCAGACCCAGCCAGCCGGCGATCACGATGGCCACCGCCATCGAAATCTTGCCCGCCATCAGTTCGCCCTTTTCGCTGATGTCCGGCTTGAACACGCCCTTGATCAGATCGTGCGACACGGCGGCGGAAATCGCCATCAGCAGACCGGCCGCGGTCGACAGCGCGGCAGCCAGGCCGCCGGCCGCCACCAGCGCGATCACCCAGTTCGGCAGCAGCGCGATTTCCGGGTTGGCCAGCACGATGATGTCGGCGTTCACCGTCAGCTCGTTGCCCTTCCAGCCAGCCGTTTCGGCCTTCGTCTTGAAAGCCGCGTCCTCGCTCTTGTCGTTGTAGTACTGGATACGACCGTCACCGTTCTTGTCCTCGAACTTCAGCAGGCCGGTGGCTTCCCAGCGCTTCATCCAGTCCGGACGCTTTTCGTACTCGATCTGCGAGCCGGCCTGATAAGGATCGGCATTGCTCATCACGACGCCGGGCGTGACCGTACGGATCAGATTGGTCTTCGCCATCGCGGCCACCGCCGGAGCGGTGGTGTAGAGGATGGCGATGAACACCAGCGCCCAGCCCGCCGACGAGCGCGCGTCCTTCACCCGGGGCACGGTGAAGAAACGCATGATCACGTGCGGCAGACCGGCGGTACCGATCATGAGCGACATGGTGTAGACGAACATGTTGAGCGTGGAACCCGCCGTGGTCGTCGTGTACTTGCCGAAGCCGAGATCGGTCACCACCTGATCGAGTTTCGCCAGCAGGGACAGATCCTGTCCGACCAGGTTGGAACCCAGACCCAGTTGCGGAATCGGGTTGCCGGTGAGCTGCAGCGAAATGAAGATGGCCGGGATGGTGTAGGCCAGGATGAGCACGATGTATTGCGCCACCTGGGTATAGGTGATGCCCTTCATGCCGCCGAACACCGCGTACGCGAACACGATGGCCATGCCGACATAGATGCCGGTGTCGCTGGACACGCCGAGGAAGCGCGAGAACGCGACGCCGACGCCGGTCATCTGGCCGATGATGTAGGTGATGGACGCGGTCAGCAGGCAGATCACCGCCACCGTCGAGGCCGACTTCGAGTAGAAGCGGTCGCCGATGAACTGCGGCACGGTGAACTTGCCGAACTTGCGCAGGTAGGGCGCGAGCAGCATGGCCAGCAGCACATAGCCGCCGGTCCAGCCCATCAGGAACAGACCGCCGCCGTAACCCATGTTGGAAATCAGGCCCGCCATCGAAATGATGGACGCGGCCGACATCCAGTCGGCTGCCGTCGCCATGCCGTTGGTGACCGGATGCACGCCGCCGCCTGCGGCGTAGAACTCCGCCGTGGACCCGGCACGGGCCCAGATGGCGATGCCGATGTAGAGCGCGAAGCTCAGACCGACCACGATGTAGATGGTTGTTTGCAGATCCATGTGCTCAGTCCTCGTGTACGTCGAACTCGCGGTCGATATCGCCCATCTTCTTCGCGTAATAGAAGATCAGCGCGATGAAGACGTAGATCGAACCCTGCTGCGCGAACCAGAAACCGAGCGGGTAGCCGCCCAGATGGATGCCGTTCAGTGCGTCGGCAAACAGGATGCCGGCACCGAAAGAGACTGCGAACCAGATGATCAGGATCTTGGTCAGCAGGCCAAGCGTGGCTTTCCAGTAGCCTGCGCTCTTACCGTCCATGGATGTCCTCCTCCGTGTTTATTGATGACCCGGTCCATCGTGCCGACGGGCGGACCGTCGGCGCCGGGCGCCTTGACTGCAGCGTGGCGGATGCTAGGCAGGAAACCTTACGGCAAGCTTATAAATGCGGCGCAACTTATGGTGCACCGCAACCCCGGAAACCCGCACCGGAGAGGGGTTTGCCGGCATGCAGGGCGGCTGCGCTCCGCCGGCCGGCGGCAGGAAACACCGCGAAAACCCTTGTTTGCGCTGCAGCAAGAATTGCGCAACCGGGATGCGCTAAGGTGCATACTCCGAACAACTTCGAGCGAGACACGTCCATGGCCGAGATTCTCCCTTTGCTGACGGGCAAGAAGGGGCTGATCGTCGGCCTGGCCAACGAACACAGCATCGCCTGGGGCTGCGCGCGGCTGGCGCACGCGCAGGGCGCGCAACTCGTGCTGTCGTGCGCCAGCGACAAGGCGCGCAACTGGGTGCAGCCGCTGGCCGACGGCATCGCCAGCCCGCTGCACGCGTGCAACGTCGAGAACGACGGCGAACTGGCAGCTCTGGTCGATGCCGCAGCGCAATATCTCGGCCAGATCGACTTCGTCATCCACTCGATCGCATGGGCGCCTCTCGAGGACCTGCACGGTCGCGTGGTCGACAGTTCCAGTGCCGGCTTCACACACGCGATGGACGTGTCCTGCCACAGCTTCGCGCGTCTGGCGCGGCGGTGCCTGCCCCACATGCCGGCGGGTGGCAGCCTGGTCACCATGTCCTACCTGGGCGCCGACGAGGCGGTACCCGATTACGGGCTGATGGGACCGGTGAAGGCGGCGCTCGAATCCATGGTGCGCTACATGGCGATGGAACTGGGGCCGCAGGCGATACGCGTGCACGCCGTATCGCCCGGCCCCGTCCCGACGCGCGCCGCCTCCGGGCTCGCCCATTTCGACCGCCTGCTCGACGACGCCCGGCGCAAGGCACCGCTCGGCCGGCTGGTCACGCTGGACGAAATCGCGCAGCTCACCACCTTCCTGTGTTCCGACGCGTCCTCCGGCATGACCGGGCAGACGCTCTATGTCGACGCCGGCTATCACGCCATCGACTGATGGAGAAATGCATACCGCCATGATGATGACGCCCCCCGATCACGACACACCCCGTCCGGAGTGGATAGAGAACGTCACCTTCGACGAACTGCAACCGGGCCAGGGCGCCCGCCTGCTGCGCACGCTGACACCCGCCGACATCCAGGCCTTCGCGGCGGTATCGGGCGACACCAATCCGGCGCACATGAACCCGGAGTACGCGGAAGACACCGCCTTCCACGGCGTGATCGCGCACGGCATGTGGAGCGGCGCCCTCATTTCCACGCTGCTGGGTACCCGGTTTCCCGGTCCGGGCACCATCTATGTCGAACAGGTGCTGCACTTCTCGCGTCCGGTGCGCATCGGCGACACCCTGGCGGTCAGTGTCACGGTGACGCGCAAGGACGAAGCGAAGAAACTGGTGGAACTTGATTGCCAGGTGGTGAACCAGCGCGGCGAACGGGTGCTGCATGGCATCGCCCGGGTACTGGCCCCGGTGCGCAAGCTGCGCATCGAACATGTGCGGGCGCCGCGCATCCAGCTGTTCGACCCGGAAGCACGCTTTCGCGAACTGCTGGCTCTCGGCCAGGGCATCGCGCCGGTGCGCTGCGCGGTGGTCCACCCGTGCGACGGAGGTTCGCTGCAGGGCGCGCTGGATGCGGCGCGGCACGGCCTCATCGTGCCGCTGCTCATCGGTCCTGAGGCACGCATACGACGCGCGGCAGAAGAGGCCGGTCTCACGCTCGAACACGCCGAACTGATTCCGGCGCCGCACAGTCACGCGGCGGCGGACATGGCGGCGGACATGGCCGCTGCAGGCGATGTCGGCATGCTGATGAAGGGCAGCCTGCATACCGACGAATTGCTGCACGCGGTGCTGGGCCGGCCGGCACTGCGCACCGGCCGGCGCATGTCGCATGTATTCCGCTTCGATGTGCCGACCTACAGCAAGCCGCTGCTCATCACCGATGCCGCGCTGAATATCCGGCCGACGCTGGCGGAGAAGGTGGATATCGTGCAGAACGCCATCGATTTCGCGCACATCCTGGGCATCGTCGAGCCCAAGGTCGCCCTGCTGTCGGCAGTGGAAACGGTCAGTCCCAACCTGCCCTCCACGCTGGACGCCGCCGCCCTGTGCAAGATGGCGGACCGTGGACAGATCAGGGGTGGCGTGCTCGATGGCCCGCTGGCTTTCGACAATGCGATATCGGCCCATGCCGCACAGATCAAGCAGATCGTCTCACGTGTGGCGGGTGACGCCGATATCCTGGCGGTGCCGGACCTCGAGAGCGGCAATATGCTGGCCAAGCAGCTCGAGTACCTGGGCGGCGCAACGGCATCCGGCCTGGTGCTCGGCGCCCGCGTACCGATCGCGCTCACCAGTCGCGCCGACGGCCCGATGTCGCGGGTGGCCTCGGCGCTGCTGGGCGTGCTGGTGGCGAGCGCCAGGAACGGCGCGCGCAACACGATCACTGACTGATCATGGCCATACTCGCGGTCAATGCCGGGTCCTCTTCGCTCAAGTTCTCGCTGCATCCGCTGCAGGGCGCCGACATTGCCGCAGCGACACTGATCGGGAGCATCCAGGGTCTGGAACCCGGCGGCGCACCGTTCATGCGCTGGCGCGAAGGCGGCGAGCGCGGCGAACAGACCTTGCCCGGCGGCGGGCATGGCGCGGCGCTGGACGCGCTGCGCCGCCTGATCGCTGACAGACATCCGCGCGACATGCAGGCGGTGGCGCACCGGGTGGTTCATGGCGGCAGCCGCTTCCGCGAACCGGTCGTGGTGACCGACGAAGTGCTGACCGCGCTGTCGGCACTGGACGCGCTCGCACCGCTGCATCAACCGCACAATGTAGCCGGCATCCGCGCCTTCCGCAGCGCGTTTCCGGATACGCCGCAGGTGGCCTGCTTCGACACCGCCTTCCATGCGACGGTATCCGACACCGCCAGCCGCTTCGCGCTGCCGCGCGCACTGCACGACGAAGGCATACGCCGCTACGGCTTTCACGGCCTTTCCTACGAATACATCATGTCCTGCCTGCTCGGCGCATCGCGGCGCGCCCGCGGTCGCGTGCTCATGGCCCATCTGGGCAATGGCGCCAGCCTGTGCGCCGCCGTCGACGGCCGCAGCCAGGCCACAACGATGGGTTTTTCCGCACTCGACGGCCTGATGATGGGCACCCGCAGCGGCGCGCTGGATGCCGGCGTGCTGCTCTATCTGATGCAGCGCGGCTGGGATCACGACCGGCTGCAGACGCTGCTGTACCGGGAGAGCGGCCTGCTCGGCGTGTCCGGCCTGTCGGCCGACATGCGCACGCTGCGCGCGGCCGACCGCCCCGAGGCGCGGGAGGCGATCGCGCTGTTCACCCACCGTATCGTGCACGATGCGGGCGCCATGGCCGCCTGCATCGGCGGGCTGGACGCGATCGCCTTCAGCGGTGGCATCGGCGAGCATGACGTCGTGCTGCGTACCGATGTGTGCGCGGCACTTTCGTGGATGGGCGTGCGCATCGATGCACAGCGCAACGAGGCGGCCAACGGCAGCGCCATGATGCGCATCGACGATCCGGCGAGCGGCATCGAAGTCTGGGTGGTACCGACCGACGAAGGCAGGGTAGCGGCGCGTTGCGCGGCACGGCTGTTGTCGGGTGCACCGGCCTGAACACACGCGGCGTGCCGCAGTTGGCACACGGCGCACGCCGCCGTCGCGGCCGGGAACCCGGCCGCCATCGGTCGGTGTAGGATGCGGGCTGCAGCAAGACGCACAGTGCGCGCGACCATCCCCCCGCCCGCCTGCGCCCGGCCGGACCACCCGTCACGGCACGCGTCGCCGGGGAATCGACGCCTGTCCGAAAGCTTCGCGCCGTACTTCCCCGTCAGTCCAGAGGTCGCCAGACCCGCCCACCTGACGGAGACTATCCATGAAAACCCGCCTCACCCTCACCCTCGATGACGCAAAGCAGATTGCCGCCGCGGCCGAAGCCGAGGCCCTGCGCCGCAACTGGGCCGTCACCATTGCCATCGTCGATGATGGCGGCAACCTGATGTGGTTGCAGCGCCTCGACGGCGCGCCGCCGATGAGTACCCAGATCGCACCGGAAAAGGCGCGCACCTGCGCGCTGGCGCGCAAGCCCAGCAAGGCGGTCGAGGATGTGGTCAACAGCGGCCGGCTGGCCGCGCTGCGCATGCCGGTGCTGCCGCTGGAAGGCGGCGAAATGATCATCGTCGACGGTCAGTGCGTTGGCGGGGTCGGCGTGTCCGGCGTGAAATCGAGCGAAGATGCCATCGTTGCCCGTGCCGGCATCGCGGCCATCGGCGCGGCCTGGGACATGCCGGTCTGACAAGCACCGGCCGGCGCCGCTCACTGGCCGATCAGGCCTTTCAACGCGTCGCCGGCACCTTCGCCCAGTCCTTTCCGCAGCCTGTCGGTGGCCGCATCGCGCACACGGGCGCCCTGATCCTGCAGGGTGGCCCGGGCCGCCTCCTTGATCAGATTGCCGGGTTCCAGCCGATAGGACAGATCGCCGAACGGACCCGAGAGGCGCACCGGAAGCGTGATGCCCGCCAGATCGTGCAGCGCGCGCCCGTCCTGCCCCTTGCTGGTGGCGACCACGCTCACCCGCGCGTGATAGTCCAGGCTGGACGCGGGCAGATCGATCTGCCCGTTGCCGGCCAGGCGCAGGAAAGGCGAACTGGCTTTCAGGTCGTCGTTGCGGGCGATGCCGTCCTTGATGCGGAAGCTTGCGCTGAGCTCGGACAAGTCGGTCTTTTCACCGGCACGGGCCTTCTGCTCGGCGGCTTGCCCGCCAACCAGCATGGCTCTCGCCTCACGCAGGCTCTGCGCCAGATTGATGCCGCGCACCGCCCCGTCGCGCAGGCTGACGCGCGCACTGCCGGCGAGCGAGGACTTGAGTTCGGCCAGCGAGCTGACGCCGCCGCTGAGGTCCAGCGACAGACTGCCGCGTCCTTCCAGCATGTCCACGCCGGCCGCGGCGGACAGCAGCGGATGCAGATCGACATCTTTCAGGGTCTGCGTGAGCGCCATGCGGCGGTTCTCCGCATTGACGATGAAGCGCCCGTCCAGCCGCCCCTGGTAGAGCTGGGCCGAATAGGGCGCCAGTTCCAGCCGGCCCTTCGCCAGCTTGAAGTCGGCAGCGACCTTGTCGAGCTTGAGTCCGGCGGCGCCCAGCGCACCGATGCGGACGCGGCCGCCGGCATCCAGCGCACGCAGCGGCGATAGATCGATCGCCGCATCGTCCGGCCGTGCCGCCGCATCGCCGGTATCCGGGGCAATATAGCGGTCAATGTCGATGCGCGCCGCCTCGACATCAAGCGTCAGGGCCAGCGGCTCGAAGCGCATCGCAGCGAGCTTGATCGACAGCGGCTCCTCGTCGAGGCGGCCCTCAACCGCCAGATCCGCGCGTTTCTGCGCGAAATCGGCGGCGGCGCGACCGTTCATCGTCAGCTTCGCACTGCCCGCTGGCCATGACGGATCGCTGGCCAGCAGTTCGCCCTCGAGCGCAGGCAGTTCGACGGCGGGCAACTCGGGCCGGACGCGGACCGGGGACGCCACGCTCACCTTGACGTTGCGGCTTCCTTCGCTCGCATCCAGCTTGAGCGTCACCGTCGCTGACACACCGTCTTCCACCACGTAGCTCGCGCCGGTCAGGGCCAGATCGGCCGCGACCGTGCGCGCCGGCGCGCTGAGCCTGAATGCCAGTTTCGCCTCATCTGCCTGCCAGCGGCTGCCGTCGAATGCAATGGCGGGCGAGGCCGCGCCGAGTGACAGTGCGTCTTCGGCGCGGCGTCCCGACAACTCAAGCGCCGGCTTGCCGATCTGCATGGCGCCATCGCCGGACATGACCAGCCGGTCCGCGGAGAAACGCCCGTTCAGATTCTGCATGTCCATCGCCTCGCCTTCGAGCGAAAGCGCCACCTGGCCGATTTCGTACCGCCCCGCAACCATGTCGTAATCATACGAAGCGTCGAGAGTCAGACGTGCATCCGCGGCCGGTCGGGCCGAACGCGCATGGGCCGACAGCTGCACCTTCCCCCTTGCGGTCTGCGCGATCCTGCCTACGGTGAGCTGCATGCCATCCAGCGAAAGCTCGACACCGCTTGCCTCGTCACGGTAGGACAGCGATGAATTCGACAGACGGAAACCCGCGACGTCGAACCTGACAGGCGAGTTGTCCCGGCTTTCGTTACTCAGCAGATCGGCGAAGTTGTAACGTCCGTCCTTGAGCCGCACCGCGCTGAGCCGGGCCCCGTCTATGCGTATCTCGTCCACCACCAGCTCGCCCGACAACAGCGGCAGAACGGCGACCGACACCCGCGCCGACTCGAGCTCTGCGAAACGGTCCGCACTGCCCGGCTCGGACAGCGTGACGCGACCGAGCGAAAGGCCCAGATTGGGGTAGAAAGACAGATCGACCTGTCCTTCCACCTCCAGCGTGCGCTGCTTCTGTTCCTGCACCACCCGTTTCAGCTCGACCTTCAGGCGCTCGGCATCGAACGTGATCGCGACATAGAGCACTGCAGCGGCGATCAGCGCCGCGATGCTGCCGAGCGCAAATGCTGCATATCTGATTATCTTCATGCCTTCTCCATGCGAAACGGACAGTCGGGCATGAGCAGCAGGACTGTCCCGTCGGGGCACTCGTTGAGCACGATGGCCCGCGAGCGTAACAGAGAAGGCCGCAGCTGACCCGGAAGCGCTGCGCGGGGCGGCTGTGCTATCTTCCCGGCCGATCGGCAGTCCCACATGGAACAGAGGAGAACCGCATGAGCTTCGTATCCGAATTCAAGGCCTTCGCGATGAAGGGCAATGTGGTCGATCTCGCGGTCGGTGTGATCATCGGCGCCGCCTTCGGCAAGATCGTCGATTCGGTGGTGGCCGATCTCATCATGCCGGTCGTCGGCGCGATTTTCGGCGGACTGGATTTCAGCCAGTTCTATTTCGTGCTGAAGGACATCCCGCCCGGCGTGCCGAATACGCTGGCCGATCTGAAAAAGGCAGGCGTGCCGGTGTTCGCGTGGGGCAGCTTCCTGACCGTGTCGCTGAATTTCGTCATCCTGGCCTTCATCATCTTCATGATGGTGAAGCAGATCAACCGGCTGAAGCGCGACGAACCGGCAGCACCTGCCGCTCCGGCCGAACCGCCGGAAGACATCGTGCTGCTGCGCCAGATCCGCGACGCGCTGAACAAGTAGCCCCGGCGGCGTCGTCCGCTGCAGAGAAAAAAAGGAGCCAGCGGCTCCTTTTACATTTGCGCACGGAAGGCCTCAGGCGGCGGGCTGTTCGTCTGCACGCCTGAGGTCGTCGGCCACCCGCTCGAGGCGATAGCCGTAGTTGTAGGTCGACGCCAGGCGATAGCCGTTCTCCGGACGCAGTGCCAGCTTGGACCGCACACGCGACATATGGGTATCGACGGTGCGGGTAGGCACATCGCCCTTGCGACCCCAAAGCGATTCGAGCAGGTGACCGCGCGACACCAGGCGGCCCACATTGCGGAACAGGAAAACCGCGAGTTCGAATTCGCGCTCGGTCAGTTCGACCTCCTCGCCATTCAGCCGTGCGGTGTGCGAATTCAGGTCGAACTGGTAGGGCTCGGCATCGATCACCGGCTGGTCGGCCGGCGGGCGGCTGCGGCGCAGGACTGCCTCGATACGGGTGAGCAGTTCCATCCGTCGCGCAGGCTTCACGATGTAGTCGTCGGCGCCGGCAGACAGCGCGGTCACGATGTCGTCCTCTTCCTGACGCGCGGTCACGAAGATGACCGGGGTGTGCAGCGCCTTTTCGGTGCGCAGCCAGCGCAGCACATCCGCGCCCGGCAGATCGGGCAGTTCCCAGTCGATCAGCAGCAGGTCAAAGCTTTCACGGACCGCCTCGCGCATCAGATCACGCGAGCGCATGAAGGTATGCACGTCATGGCCGGCCGCCTTCAGCCAGCCGCCGAGAATTTCGACCTGGACCGGGTCGTCTTCAAGCAATGCGATTCGGGCGTTCTGCACGGCAGTTCAGTATCCGGAAGAAAACGGGTTCAGACAGCGTTCACGGCAGACATTGCGCGGACTGAAGAGCTTCTGTGTCATTTCGTGAAATCCTCCTGGCTACCGGCCATGCGGCAGGGATAGGGACGCGTGGCACGCTCGCCCGTTGCGCGTCGGCCATTGTCGGCTCAGCCGGCCGATGCGAAAAGCCCCTTCATCCAGGCCAGCCAGCGCTCGGCCGCCTCGCCGTCCGCTGGCGCCCAGGGTGCGAATTCCGCCGTCTCCAGCGGCCGGTACGGCCCGGCCTTGGCCTCGAACATGACCGATCCGGCTTCCAGCGCGACCAGGCTGTGGAACTGGCCGTGCGCGATATCCACGCCGATGCGCTCGCCATCCGGCTGCAGCACGCAACAGTCCTGCACCGCACCATCGTCGGCAAACAGTATGCACCCGAGACGACCGCGCAGGCACAGAATGGTTTCGTCCTTCGAAGCATCAAGATGGCGGTGCGGCCTTACATAACTGTCCGGCTCGATCGCATTGAGCAGCCTGTGCGCCGGATGCGCGTCATGCGGATGGAAATTCAGGTTCATCCGGCCGCGCGCGCTGTCACGCGCACGCGCCGACACCGCATCGAGCAGCGCGCGGTCTATCCAGCGCGTGTCCTCGCTCATGAGTAGGCCACCGTCACCGCGTCCGGAGGCAGCCAGTCGCGCAAGCCCTCGAACAGTGCATCGTCCAGCCTGACACGCCAGGGATCGCCGAAATCCAGCGGTCCGACCGCGTCGCTGCGGCGATAGTGCAGCCGCACCGCACAACCGCCTTCGCTGCGGAACGGTTCGAGCAGGCTGCGCAGCCTGGCACAGGCCGCCTGCGGTCCCAGCTCGCTCACTTCGCCATTGAGCTTCAGTTCCAGCCGGCGGGCAAAGCGCGCGCGCGCCTCGCCTGCGGTGAGCAGCGTGTCCGCCACCACCCGCATCGAATTCGAGTACTCGTCGAACTGCGCACGCCCCTCGACCACCAGCACCTCGTCCTCGCGCAACTTGTTGCGCGAGGCCTCGAACAGCTCATTGAACACCGATACCTCGATCTGCGCGCTGCCGTCGTCCAGCGCCACGAAGGCCATCTTGCCCCGCTTGGTCATCTGCACGCGCGAGCTGACCACCAGGCCGGCGACCACCGTCGGATCGCGCGAGGACTCGAGCTGGGCCAGCTTGCGCCGTGCGAAGCGCGAGAACTCCTGCGCATAGGTAGTGTAGGGATGCCCGGACAGATAGAAGCCCAGCGCCTGCTTCTCGTTGGCCAGCTTCTCGCGTTCGGGCCAGGGTTTGACCTGAATGTATTCGGGCGCGGGTGCGCCCTGCCCGGCCGGCGCGTCGTCGAACAGCCCGCCCTGGTGCGCATTGGCCGCGGCCTGCTCGGCCGCCTCCATGGCCAGCGCGACGCTGGCCATCAGCGTATTGCGGTCGTGCGGCGTGCCGGCCAGCGTGCCGTCGAAGGCGCCGGCGCGGATCAGCGCCTCTATGGTGCGGCGGTTCACCATGCGGCGATCCACCCGCATGCAGAAATCGAACAGGTCCTTGAACGGACCGCCGGACCTGCGCGCTTCCAGGATGCAGTTCACCGCCTGTTCGCCGGTGCCCTTCACCGCGCCCAGGCCGTAGCGGATTTCGCTGCGCGATACCGGCACGAAGCGGTACTCCGACTGATTCACGTCGGGCGGCAGCACCGTCAGCCGGTTCTTCTTCGCATCGAGATAGAAGATGTTCACCGTGTCGGTGTTGTCCATGTCGGACGACAGCGACGCGGCCATGAAGGCGGCGCAGTGGTGCGCCTTCAGCCAGGCGGTGTGATAGGTAACGACGGCATAGGCGGCGGTATGCGACTTGTTGAAGCCGTATTCCGCGAATTTGGTCATCAGGTCGAACAACTGCTCGGCAAGCTGCGGGTCGTAGCCCTTCTTCGCGGCCCCCTCGGCGATGGTGGCGCGATGCTTGGCCATTTCCTCCGGCTTCTTCTTGCCCATGGCCCGGCGCAGCATGTCCGCGCCACCGAGCGTGTAGCCGCCGATGATCTGCGAAATCTGCATCACCTGTTCCTGGTACACGATGACGCCGTAGGTCGGCGACAGGCAGGCTTCCAGGTCCGGGTGGAAATAGTCGATCGCCTGCTGGCCCTTCTTGCGCAGGATGAAGTCATCCACCATGCCGGAACCCAGCGGGCCCGGCCGGTACAGCGCCAGCACCGCGATGATGTCCTCGAAGCGGTCCGGCGCGAGCTTGCCGAGCAGCTTCTTCATGCCCTCGGATTCAAGCTGGAAGATGGCGGTGGTATTGGCGTCCTTCAGGATCTGGTAGGCGGCCGGATCGGTGAACGGCAGGCTGAGCAGGTCCGGCTTGTCACCGGTCATGCGCTCGATGTAGTCCAGCGCCAGCTCGATGATGGTGAGGTTGCGCAGGCCCAGGAAGTCGAACTTCACCAGGCCGATGGCTTCCACGTCGTCCTTGTCGAACTGGCTCACCGGAGAGGCGTCGTCGCCGTCCTGCTGGTAGAGCGGGCAGAAATCGGTGAGTTTGCCGGGGGCGATCAGCACGCCGCCGGCATGCATGCCGACGCCGCGGGTCAGACCTTCCAGCGGCTCGCACAGCCGCAGCAGCTCCGCCACCTCTTCTTCCGCCTGTTCGCGCTCGGCCAGTTGCGGCGCCTGCTCGCGCGCCTCGGCCAGCGACAGCGGCTTGTTCTGCACGACCGGGATCAGCTTGGACAACTGGTCGCAGAAGTTGTAGCCCATGTCGAGCACGCGGCCGACGTCGCGGATGACGGCGCGCGAGGCCATGGTGCCGTAGGTGGCGATCTGGCTCACCGCGTCGGCGCCATACTTCTGGCGCACATACTCGATCACCTTCCAGCGGTTGTCCTGGCAGAAGTCCACGTCGAAGTCGGGCATGGACACCCGTTCCGGATTCAGGAAGCGCTCGAACAGTAGCGCATAGGCCAGCGGATCGAGATCGGTGATGCCGAGCGAATAGGCCACCAGAGAACCGGCGCCGGACCCGCGCCCCGGCCCCACCGGCACGCCGTTGTTCTTGGCCCAGTTGATGAAATCGGCCACGATGAGGAAGTAGCCGGGAAAACCCATCTGGATGATGGTGTCGCACTCGAACTTGAGCCGCGCCTCGTATTCCGGCCGCTTCTGTTCGCGCTCTGCCGCGTCCGGATAGAGCTGGGCCAGCCGCCTTTCCAGACCGGCCTTCGCCTCGGCGATCATGAAGTCGTCGATGGTCATGCCGGGCGGGGTCGGGAACTGGGGCAGGAAGTTCTTGCCCAGCGTGAGCGTGAGATTGCAGCGGCGCGCGATCTCCACGGTATTGGCGAGCGCCTCCGGAATGTCGGCGAACAGTTCGGCCATTTCGGCCGAGGTCTTGAAGTACTGCTGTTCGGTGAATTCGCGCGGCCGGCGCTTGTCGGTCAGCACATAGCCCTGGGCAATGCATACCCGCACCTCGTGCGCCTTGAAGTCCTCGCGCGCCATGAACTGCACCGGATGCGTGGCGACCACCGGAATGTCCATTTCGGACGCCAGCGCGCAGGCATCCGCGATATAGGCCTCGGTATTCGGGTGGCCGGCACGCTGCAGTTCGATGCAGTAGTCGCCATCGAACAGCCGCAGCCATTCGCTGGCGGCGCGGCGGGCCGATTCCATATTGCCGGCGAGAAGGGCCACGCCGACATCACCCTGCATCGCGCCGGACAGCGCGATCAGGCCGGTCGTGCCCTCGGCGTCGCGCTCGAGCCACTCGCGCCTGATTTCGGCGCGGCCGCGGTACTTGTTCTCCAGGTAGGCGCGTGTGAGCAGACGGCAGAGCGTGCCATAGCCTTCGCGATTGCGCGCCAGCAGCAGCAGGCGGTGCGGCTTGTCACGTTCGGCGTCATTCGTGACATAGACGTCGACCGCGCAGATGGGCTTCACGCCCTTGCCGCGCGCAGCCTTGTAAAGCTTGACCAGCGCAAACACATTGGTCAGGTCGGACACGGCGAGCGCAGGCATGCCGTCCTGCGCGGCGGCCTTGACCGCGGCGTCGACCGTCACGATGCCGTCGACGATGGAAAATTCGGAATGAAGCCGGAGATGAACGAAGGCGGGAGCAGACATGCGCGAAGTTTACTACCCGCACACTGCGCCAGGGAAAATCGGCGCGGAACCGCCAGGATTCCGCGCCGATGAACCGGTCGCTCAGCCGCGGCGACGGGCGGCGACGCCGATCAGGCCGAGGCCGGCCAGCAGCAGCGCGTAGGTTTCCGGTTCCGGCACCACGGCGATCTGGAAGTTCGTGGTGTCGGGCACCGTGCTGGCGTAACTGCCATTCGCGGTATCGACGGTCCAGTTCTTCGCATCGGCCAGCAGCGCGCGGTAGGCGTCAGCAGTCAGGCCGGTACGCGGCCCGGTGTACTCGGCATAGTCCGGCGAAGCGCTGGTGGCATAGGCATTCAGGCGGATGGCGCTTTCGCCTTCGCTCAGGCCGGTGCCGGTGAGCGAGCCATCGGCGGTGAAGCTGCCATTGGTGATGGCGGCCAGGAAAGAAGTCGGAGCGGTCGCGCTCGTGCCCAGATAGGCGTAGACCGTCTCGTTCGAATTGGCGATGCCCCAGTTCGAGCTGCCGGACACGGACACGCGGCTCAGCGTGCCGACCGACGCGGACAGCGAAGTCTTGTCATAGGCCGACAGACGCACCACGGTGCCGGCGGCGATGACCGACGACCCGGACGACCACTGGTTGTAGCTCTCGCCGGTATTGAAGGCGGAACCGTTCCATTCATTGTCGGAGAAGTAGATGGTCGTATTGGCATCGATATCGGCCAGCGCGACGAAGGACAGGCCATCCTCGTCAGCGTTGAAAGAGGTGAGGGCGATGTCGCCGGCGCTCAGCGCGGCGTGTGCGCTGAAGCCGAGCGAAGCCAGCACCAGTGCAAGGGCGGTATGGCGGAACATGGATATCTCCGGATAGTGGACGGAGCACCGGACGGACATCCGATGCGCGCCGCTACTTTCCGCAAGACGCGTTACAGGACTGCGGGCCGACGCCCGGCCGCTTCATGATCCGAACGGATCAGCGCGCGTCATTCATCGTGCACCGCCGGATGACCCTGCGACGGCGTCACCCTATGATGCCGGCTCCACCACCATGACTGACCGCCATGCGCCGAGTGCTCTGCCCCGCCCTCATCATGTTGTGTCTGGCCCAGGCCGCGCCAGCCGCCGATCGCGAGTGGCCCAGTTTCGGACTGGATCCGGCGAACACCCGGCTCGCCGACCTGCCCGGCCTCACCCCCAAGACCGTGCGCAAGCTGGTGCCGAAGTGGATCTATCAGAGCGGCATCGCGGCAACCTTCCAGGCCACGCCCATCGTGGTCGGCGACCGCATGTACGTATCGCTGCCCGGCTCGCACGTGGTCGCGCTCGACGCACGCAGCGGCGAGGAACTGTGGCGCTACACACACAGGAAGCGCAGCGGGAAGCTGTGCTGCGGTCCGGCCAACCGCGGCGTGGCGGTGGATGACGGGCGTGTGTTCGTCGCCACGGTCGATGCCCGGCTGGTGGCGCTGGATGCCTCGACCGGCAGGCCGCTCTGGGACATCGAACTGGCGAAGCCTGACAGCGCGATCACCGAAAGCGGTGAAGGCATCAAGGGCGAAGTCGGCGGCGGCTCGGGCGTCGGAGCGGCCGCCGCCCCGCTGGTGGTGGATGGCAAGGTGATCGTGGGCATCAACGGGGTGGGCTATGGCCTGCATATCGATGCACAGGGCCGGGCCGGACAGCTCGCCGCGGTTGTAGGTCTGGCCGGCAAGTACGGCGGCATCGGCTTTCTGGCCGCGTTCGACGCGAAGACCGGACAGCGCGTATGGCAGTTCGACACCGTGCGCAAACCGGAAGATGGCGGCTGGGAAGGCGATTTCGTCGAGCGCACTGCGGACGGCCTGGCGCTGAACCGCAATGTCGCTGAAGAGCGGGCCCAGGCGGAGCGCCATCGCGACGCGTGGGAATATGGCGGCGGATCGGTCTGGAACGCGCCGGCCTACGACGCGAAAACCGGCCTGCTGTACTTCGGCGTGGGCAACCCCAGTCCGCAGATCAACGACAGCACGCGCCCTGGCGACAATCTGTACACCGCGTCGCTGGTGGCCATCGATGCGCGGACCGGGCGTTACGCCTGGCATTACCAGCAGGTTCCGCACGACAGATGGGGCTATGACGTGGCCAGTCCCGCCGTGCTGTTCGACCATCGCGAATCCGACGGGCGTGTCGTGCCGGCGGTCGGACAGGCCTCCAAGCTCGGCTGGTTCTATGTGCATGACCGCCGCGACGGTCGTCTGCTGTACAAATCCGACCCCTTCGTGCCGCAGGACAATCTGTTTGCCGCAGCCAGCCGTGAAGGCACGCGCATCACGCCGGGTGTGGCGGGCGGCGTCAACTGGTCGCCCGCTGCGGTGGACAGCGGTCGCGGCCTCGCCTTCGTCGCCGCCATGCACATGCCCATGCGTTACTGGATCAAGGAAACGCCGGCCACCGCCGACAAGCCCGCACAGCGCTACGACAGCATGGAGCCGGCCGACGAAGCGCGCTGGGGCGTGCTGGCCGCGCTCGATCTGAAACAGCGAGGAAAACTGAAATGGACGGTGAAGACCGACCAGCCGCTGGTCGGCGGTGTGCTGGCACTGAAGTCAGGCGTCGTGTTCACCGGCGAAGGCGATGGCCACCTGTCGGCATTCGACAGTCTCACCGGCCGGCGGCTGTGGCGATTCCAGACCGGCGCCGGCGTAAACGCGCCACCGATAGGTTTCACGCTGGATGGCAAACCCTATGTCGCGGTCGCGGCCGGCGGCAGCGCGATCTGGGGGTATCGTCAGGGCGACGCGGTCATCGTGTTCGGCCCGCCGGACTGATCAATCGCCGCCGACCAGCCGGGTCAGAGCGTCGCCATCCAGCCGCATGACATCTTCCAGCCCGTCGACCGGATCGATGAAGGATGCGATGCGAACGAAACCGGTGCTGCACAACAAGGACGAAGATGCCGCGTTGTGCGGCTGGACCGATGCGACGAACTGTGTGACGCCACAATCGACATGCGCCCAGCGCACGAGCGCGGTCAGGACTTCGCGCGCGTAGCCGCGGCGGCGATAGGCCGGATAGATCGCGTAGCCAAGTTCAACCCCGGTGGGCGCGAAGGCGGCGAGGTATTCCGGCGCCGGCACCGTGTGAAAACCCGCATGGCCGATCATGAGCTCCGGTTCGCGCAACACGACCGCGCGCAAGGACCACGGTGCAAACGCGGCGTCCTGTTGCAGATCGCCGAGACGCAGCGCCGCAAGATCGACTTCCTCGCGCCAGTCCTCCGGCACGCAAAAGCCGGCCAGCACGGACAGCGCGGCGGCCGGGCGTCGCTCCAGGGTGGCGCGGAGAAAGGCGCTGTCCATCGGCTTGAGGACAAGTCGGGGAGAGTGGATATCCACGGGTTCTGGCCTGCACTGGGGACCGCCAAGATAGCGTGCCGCTCCCGTCATCCGTGCTGCAACAGGCCGGTACAGCGCCGGATACGGCCCGGAGTGTGTCGCCTGAGAGACACATTCCGGATGTGGTGCATGCCATGCACCAAAAGTCATCCTTAAGTAACGACGGCGGAAGGTCGACGTACACATGTATCGATAACCCGCTTCCGGAGATGGATGATGCAATCCCTCAGCCTGCGCGCCAAACTGCTGTGGTCCACCGTGGCCACCGTGGTGCTTGGCTTTTCCATCACGCTCGGTGTGCTGTCATGGCGCGCCGAGCAGGCCATACTCGAACAGGGCATGGCCCGCGCAGACACTGTGGCGCTTGAAACGGCCCGCGCGGTGGGCAATACCCTGGACGACGCGATGTCGGTGTCGTCCACGCTGGCGCTGTCGCTCGAGGGGATGCGCGCACACGGCACGCCGGACCGCGCAGACGTGAATGCGCTGTTGCAGGCGGTACTCCAGGGTCGCCCCGGCCTGCTCGGCGTCTACACAGGCTGGGACGCCCACACTTTCGATGGTCGTGACGAGAACTTCGCCGGCACCGCCGGCCACGATGCGAGCGGACGCTTCGTTCCCTACTGGAGCCGCAATGGCGACAAGATTTCGCTCGAACCGCTGGTCGATTACGACAAGCCGGGCGCCGGCGACTACTACCTGAAGCCCAAGCAGACCGGAAAGGCGTATCTGGCCGATCCCTACGAGTATGTCGTGGCCGGCAGACCCATGCTCATCACCTCGCTGGTCCAGCCGGTGCGGAAAGAGGGTCAGGTGATTGGCATTGCCGGCGTCGACATGGCGCTGGATGGGGTCGTCAGCATGCTGGACACGATGAAGCCTTTCGGCGTCGGCGCCGTTTCGCTCTACACGCCCGGTGGCACCGTGGTCGCGCACCGCGACGGCGCGCTGATCGGCAAGACGGCCAGTCATCTGCCCGCCGAAGCGCTTGCCGCGCTGCGCGAAGGACGCGGCCTGCATTGGCGCGACGACCAGGGGGTGCTGCATTTCCTGCAGAAGGTGGCGCTGACCGACGCCGATGCCTGGTGGGGCAGCGTCGTATCGGTGCCGGAGGCGGTCATCACCGAATCGGCGGCGAGCCTGCGCTATACCGCCATTGCCATGGGTGTGGTCAGCGTGCTCATCACGGGCAGTGTGCTGTCCTTGCTGCTCGGCGCGCTCACCCGTCCGCTGCAGACGCTGGCCGACGCCATGCAGGCGCTCGCCGGCGGCGAAGGTGACCTGACGCGGCGCCTTCCCGAAACGGGCGGTCAGGATGAACTCGGACGGGTGGCACGTTCGGTCAATGCCTTCCTGTCGACGCTGCAACGCATGTTCAGTGACGTGCGCGACCAGAGCCATGCGCTGGTGCAGGGCCTGCACGACGTCCGCCACACGACGGAGCGCATTGCCGACAGTTCCCACCTGCTGTCCGGCAGCACCAATGCCAATGCAGCAACGATAGAGCAGATCACCGTTTCCATCGGCCACATCGCGGATCACGCGAAGGAGGCCGACGACACCATGACCGACACGCGTGCAGCCTCGCAGCGCAGTGGTGCCGCAGTGCATGACATGCAGGGTCATATGCGCGACATCGCGGGGAGCATGGAAACGCTCGCCAGTTCGCTGAACGGGCTGGCAGAGCGCTCGCAGCAGATCAATGGCATCGTCCAGGTGATCCGGGAAATCGCGGACCAGACCAATCTGCTGGCGCTCAACGCCGCGATCGAAGCGGCGCGCGCCGGAGAGCAGGGACGCGGCTTTGCGGTGGTCGCCGACGAGGTCCGCAAGCTGGCGGAACGCACCAGCGGCGCCACCACCGAAATCCGCGAAATGATAGAAGCGATGCGCAGCGAGACCGGCGATGCGGTCAGTCGCATGCACGCAACGCGCGGCGCGGTGGAATCCGGTGTCCAGCGTGCCGTGCGGGTGGCGGAGGAAATCGTCGGCATTGAACAGGCAATGAACCGCGCCGCCGGGCGTGTGCGGGAAATTGCCGATGCCACACGGGAACAGTCTGCGGCGACGACAGCGCTCGCGCAATCGGCAGAGCAGGCATCGACGGTCGTGCAGAGCACCGACGCGGCCATCCAGCATACTTCGCAGACCCTGCAGCAGCTTGGCCGGACCTCGGACCACCTGGGCGAACTGGTGGGTCGTTTCAAGCTGTGATGCCGGTTCGGCGCAGGTCGGCGCACACCTACAGCGTCCTGCGCCGGCAGCCCACAGACCGGCCGTCCGCTGACGCCTAGCATGCAAGTTCAGTGGCGTGCCGGCATCCCGCCGGCGCCGCATCACCTGCCAGGAGACGACCATGACAAACGCTTCCAAGGTCATCGATACGCTGAACGCACTGATCGAAACGTGCAAGGACGGCGAATACGGCTTCCGCGAATGCGCGGAACACGCGACCGCCGCCCCGCTCAAGTCCATGTTCAACGACCGCGCTCTGGAGTGCCAGGCGGCAGCCGCCGAGTTGCAACGGGCGGTGGCGCAGGCCGGGGCAGAACCGGGTACCGGCGGCAGCGTGAAAGGCGCCTTGCATCGCGGCTGGCTGTCCCTGCGCAGCGCCTTCCCGGGCGACGACAACGTCGCCATGCTGGATGAAGCCGAACGCGGCGAGGACCGCGCGCTCGAAAGCTATCGTCAGGCGCTCGCCGAAGATCTGCCGCCCAATGTGCGTCTGCTGGTGCAGCGCCAGCTCATCGGCGTCCAGCGCAATCACGACCGCGTGCGCGAACTGAAGGAACAGTATCGCGCGGTGGCGTAGACGCCCCGCCGCGGGCTGCGGACGAGGCCTGATCCGCGCCCGGCCGCACCCGGTCATCGGCAGGCAGCCGATGGCGCGCCGCGGCCGGTGCCGCCCGGACCGTCGTGTGATCCCGAGCGGATCGCGTGCATCGCGGCGGCATGGTTGCCTGCGACAAGGCCGGAACAGAACGGAGTCGGCGGCCGCAGCATGCCGCACCGCCGCTCCTGGCCGCCCGGCGTACGCGGTACCCGGATTTGCGCGCGCTAGCGCCCGAGTACCGACGCCAGAGTCGCCACGACCGCGACCAGCAGACCTGCCCCGGCGAGTGTGAGCACACGCACGCGAAGCTGCAGCGCATCGGCCTTTGCGATGAGCTGAGCGTTCTGTTCCGCCAGGGTACGTATGAGTTGCGACGATGCGAGCGCTTCCTTCTGCAGCTCGACCACCGTTCGTTCCAGCGCCGCGATGCGATCGCCCTCCGGTTCGCCCGGGTGGACGGCAGGGGCCGCCTCGTCACGGCCGCGTTTCCTCGCCACCCTTTCCCACAGCGCATTTGCGCCTTGCACCACGCCCGGTGCCGCCGCGATGACATCGCCCCAGGGCACCGCCTTGACCGCTCCTATCCAGCTGATGGCCATACAGATCCTCCTGCCCGCCGGCACGGCTCGAAGCCGCACCTACCATTTGAACAGATCCACCCCTATGGTGAACATTACGCCAGCGGTGCCCAGCAGCGCGACCTGGGCATTGAATCGATCCACCTGATAGCCGATCGCCGGGATGACTGCAAACGCCACGCCATCGTGGTTGAAGGGAATCTTGTCCTCGTAACGCCCGGTGTAACCGACCAGGGCACCCGCGGTCACCTTGGCGTAGAGATTGGGGCTCAGGCCGTCGAGATCCCAGCGCTTGCCGGCGTAGTAATACTCGGTCGGCTGACCGAACGAGTTTCTCAGGATGGAAGCCCCCGCCAGCCATTGCGACGGCGCCATGTATTCCACGCCGATCAGGCCCGGTGTGTTGTCGTGCTCGGGATCGCTGTCCCAATGCAGGACGTAGGGAGCGAATTGAAGTCCTATCGTGTGGCCCTTGTCCTGCGCATGCGCCGGTGACGCGCAAAGGAACAGGCCAAGTGCCGGCAGACCGAATGCCCGTGCGCCGGATGTCCATCGCAACGGGTCGAGTTTCTTTTTCATGGGGATACGTGTGAAGCCGGTGGGTACCGGATGGGGCACGCATCCTGCCCGTGATGTTCCCATCCGCCATGATGCGGATGTTGCCGGATGTATCAGCGCGCTGCGCCGATCCGGCGCACGAGCAACCGGTCGAGCGACCAGCCGCCCGGCCCGAAACCGACCAGAAGCAACAGTCCGAAGCCCCACGCGAAGTGCGACTGGATCGCGGCGGGGCATTCGAATCCCCACAACGCCGGGTAGGCCAGAACCGCCACGGCATTCACCACGAACAGCCCCAGCGCGGCAAAACGGCCGGCCAGTCCCAGTACGAGAAGTACCGGCAGTGCGAGCTCACCCGCGGTGCCCATGAAGGCGGCCAGCGGCGGCGGCAGCACCGGTACCGCGTACTCTTCGGTAAACAGGAAGAGCGTGGTGTCCCAGTCGGCGATCTTGGTCAGGCCCGACTTGAAGAACACCGATGCGAGATACAGCCGCAGCAGCAGCAGCAGCGCGGGCTGCAGCACATCGGCCAGACCAGCGACCCGCTCGGTCACCGCACGCAATCGATGCAAGGCATTCATGGTCATTTCTCCCGTACGGATGCCGCGAGCCAGCCGTGGGCGATGGCGCCCGCCAGGCTTGCGGCCAGATCAAAACCGGATTGCAGCGCGCTGGCGGCATGCCAGCCCTGCTCGATGCTGCCGCCTGCAGACACGACGGCCCAGAACGCATGCTCGGCCTGCGTCACCGCGATGACCCTCACCCGCAAGCCCTCCCGCCACACCACCGCGCACTCGCCGCGCGCCAGCTCGACCTGCGGATCACGATCGCTTTCCTGATGCTGCGACCAGATATCGACCACCGGCCACGCACTTTCCAGAAGCGCGAATCCGGGCGTGCACCGCAACGTGGACACGGCCAGCTCATCGATGCTGGAAGCGGCGAATACCGTGTGATCCGCGGGCTCGCAATCGGCAGCCATTGACGCCGCATGAACCCGCCATTCGAGTCGTGCGACATCCGGCAGATAGGGCAGCGCACGCGCCGGCTCGAAGCCGTCGAGAAAGTCGGCGAACAACAAACCGTAGCGATTCAGATCACCGTCGCGCGATGCGATCGCCACCCGGTAATGACGCACCAGCGCCTCGAAACCCTGCGCTCCGACCAGCCTGGCGCAGACCGGATGACTGAGTTCAAGCGCAGAGACCGCATTGGCAATCGACGTCCTGCGATAGATCGACAGCAGCGCCCGGTTGCGCGCCGGCTCGCCCGACAGGCGATGAAGCAGGGCATCGTCGCCACCGGGCGTCAGCAAGGCAGCGGCGAAGAGCCGCTGCGATTCAAGCAGCGTCGACATCGGCCATCTGCCTCGCATCGATGCCGTCGGCACGCGCCGCTTCGTCGACCAGGACGTCCAGCGCCGGCAGAGCAGTGTCCCACTCGATCAGCGCGGGCGCCTTCACACCTCGCCGTCTCACCTCGCTGAACAGCGTCCACACCGCTTCGCACACCGCTTGTCCATGCGTATCGATGCGACCGTGCTCGGTGATTTCGTGTCCTGCCAGATGAATTTCGCCGACCGCGTGCAATGGCAGGACATCCAGCACGCCTCGCGCATCCTCGTCGAAGTTGCAGGCGTTCACGTAGAGATTGTTCAGGTCGAGCAACAGCCCGCAACCGGTGCGGCGCACCAGGTCCGCAAGGAAGTCCGCCTCGGTCATTTCGCTGTCGGCAAAGCGTACGTAGGCCGACAGGTTCTCGATCAGCAGCCGGCGCTTGAGCCGGTCCTGCAAGGCCGACACGCGTGCGGCAACGCGATGCAGCGCTTCAGCGGTGTACGGAAAGGGCAGCAGATCGTTGAAATGCCGGCCGTCCACGCGGCCCCAGCACAAATGCTCGGAAACGAGCACCGGCTCGACACGCTCGACCAGCGCAGCCAGACGTTCCACATGGCCGTCGTCGTCGGCATCGGCCGACGCCAGGGCGAGACCGACGCCATGCAGGCTGAGCGGATAGTGCTCGCGCACCCGCTCCAGCACGCGCAGAGCGGCGCCGCCGTCGTGGAAGTAGTTTTCGCTGTGCACCTCGAGCAGACCGAGCGGCGGCAGCGACTGCACGAGTGCGGTGTAGTGCGGCTGGCGCAGGCCGATGCCGCAGCGGGGGATGGGGTTCATGGCTTGAAGCATGTCACCGGGGCATGCGCCCCGGATACCGGACAACCTTACTTGCCCGGCGGCATGGTCTTGCCACCCATCTTTTCGCAGGTGCCGGCCGCGACGAATTTCCATTCGTTCGGATCGTTGTCGGTCTTGGCCTGGCCGGCGCAACTATGGCTGCCATTGGCCGATGCGCAGTCATTCGCGCCCTTCTTCGCAACCCCGAAACATTTTTCCTTGTCCTTGCCTTCGGCGGCGGATGCGGTCTGGGTAGCCACGCTCATGGCCAGTACCGATGCCAGTGCTGCGCCAAGTGCGACGGATGCCTTCATGGTGCTCTCCTTCATGGGTGGTTGAAGCCGGCCGATCCGGCTTTCGTTGCAGTAGACCGCCTGCCGCGGCAGACCTTACATCGACCAGGCAGGGTCGCACAGCCCCTCACCACAGCCAGGCCGCACCGCGCACACCCGACGCATCGCCATGTACGGGCGGCAGCAATCGCGTGACGATGGAATCGGAGAACACGTGCGGCCGCCACAGTTCAGGCACCGTGCGATAGAGCCGCTCGAGCCGCGACAGACCTCCGCCGAGCACGATGACATCCGGATCGAGCAGATTGATCACACCCGCGAGCGCGCGAGCCAGACGCTCTTCATAGCGCTGCAGCGATGCAACGCAGTCCGTATTCCCGGCCATGGCGGCCTCGGCGATATCGGCCGCAGACATGTGCGCGCCACCATGGCGCACATGATCGGCAGTCAGCGCCGGCCCGAACAACCAGGTTTCGATGCAGCCGGTGCGTCCGCAATAGCAAGGCTGCGCCTGACCGTCGCCATTGCCCGCCCCGGGCAGAGGGTTGTGGCCCCATTCGCCGGCCACACCGTTGGCGCCGGCGAGCACGCGACCGGCAATCGCGATGCCGCCGCCAACCCCGGTGCCCAGGATGACGCCGAATACCACCTGAGCACCGCTGCCCGCACCATCGACCGCCTCGGACAAGGTGAAACAGTTTGCGTCATTCGCCAGACGAACTTCACGTGCGAGCGCAGACTCCAGATCCTGCTTCAGCGCCCGGCGGTTCAGGCAGGTCGAGTTCGCGTTGCGCATCAGTCCGTCGCGCGGCGAAATCGATCCTGGCGTGCCCACCCCCACGCTGCAGCGGACGTTCACCGCGATCTCGGCGTCGCGCACCATGGCGGCGATCTGGGTTACCGTGGCGAGGTAGTCGCCGCCAGGGGTTGGGCGCCGGTCGCGCATACGGACCGCACCGAACTCATCGAGTACGACCAGTTCGGTCTTGGTTCCGCCCAGATCGATGCCTATACGCATGACGCCTCCGGCGCAAGGCGCGCGAAAATGGTGTTCATTCCGATATCTGCGCAAAGTGGAGCTGCATTCATGATCGTCACCTTCAAATCCCGGGCCACGGCCGATACCCTCATGTTCGGCGAAAACGCGGAACAGTTGCTGCAGGCGATCGGCAAACCTTTCGAGGCGCGCGGAATTATCACGCTGGAACAACTTCCGGCCGCCATCGCGGCATTGAAGGCGGCGGTGGCCGCGAGCCGCGAGACCGAGCGATCGGTAGCCGAGGACGACGACGAAGACCGGCCGCCTGCGATGCTGATGCCGGTATCGCTGGCACAGCGAGCGGCGCCCCTGGTGGAGCAGCTCGAGCGCTCGCTGCAGGCCGGCGAGCCGGTGATCTGGGAAAGCTGACGGCGGCGGGCAGATGGGCGACCTCCCGGACAGCGATGTGGACCCACGGCCTGTGATGGACACCGCCCGGCTGACAGAACTCGGCAAAATGGTGGGTGGCTCACTGGATGTGGTGCTGTCTGCCTGGGCGGAGGACACCGATGCCCGTCTCGAGCAACTTCAGCACGCGCTCGAGCAGCGGGACATCGAGTCCGCACGTCTGTGCGCTCATGCGATAAAGGGCAGCAGCCTGAACGTGGGCGCCGCAAGAACGGCAAGTGCGGCGCGCGAGCTCGAACACGCCCTGGACGCGCAGCATCCGGATTGCGCTGCAGCATCGATCACGCTGGCAAAGCTGCGCGGGCAGTACGAAAATGCGGCCCGTCTCATTCGAGAACGACTGGATTCATGACCGAAGAACTGCTGCTGGACGACCCCGCCCCGATCGCCCCCGACATGCCCTCCGAATCCGAATGCTGCGAGTCCGGCTGTGACCGCTGCGTGTGGACGGTGTACCAGGAACACAAGCTCGACTACGAAAGACGCTACGCCGCCTGGCTGCTGCGCCATCCCGAGGCGCGCCCCGGAATCTGATTCCACGCGCGCAGACAAAAAGACCGGTACGCCCCGGAAAGAGCGTACCGGCCCGGTTCATCGCGAAAGCTGGCGGCAATCAGCCGTGCGGCGACCCCACCGTGGTCTTGTTGATGAACACCGCGCGGTCTATCGGCACCACCCAGACCAGTCCATCTCCGGTCTGACCGGTGCAGGCGATGTTGATGATGCGCCTCACGATGTCATCGACCATTTCATCGGGCGACACGATTTCTATCCTCACCTTGGCCGAGTAATCGGTCAGCTCCTCCTTGATGTTGTGCGGCACATGGGTCTTCGGCGCGCCGAAACCCTCCACCTTGCCCACCGTCATGCCCGGAAAACCGGGCATTTCACGCAGCACAGTGCGCAGCTTGGGCAGCTTGTTCGGCCGGATGACGGCCCGAATTTCCTTCATGTCGCGTTCTCCATAACCCTGCGGTGTGCGCACACCGCCCCGCCGGGCAGGCGGCAGGTCGATGTGGCGCATCCATTTGTCAAGCTCAAGCTTCGAACGGCTTGTCGTCGAACCATGTATACAGCGCAGGCACCACCACCAGCGTGAGCAGCGTGCAGGTGATGAGCCCGCCGATCACCACGATGGCAAGCGGGCGCTGCACCTCCGAGCCCGGCCCGGTCGCGAACAGGAAGGGCACGAGGCCCAGCATCGCTACCGTCGCCGTCATCATGACCGGCCGGAAACGCATCTTCGCGCCCTGCACGACAGCCTGCATCAGTTCCATGCCCTCGTTGCGCAGGCCCCGGATGTAGGACACCAGCACGACCCCGTTCAGCGTGGCGATGCCCCACAGCGCGATGAAGCCCACCGATGCCGGCACCGACAGGTATTCCCCACTGACGAACAGTCCGACCACACCTCCTATCGATGCGAACGGCAGCACCGTGATGATGAGGGTGGCAAAGCGCAGCGAACCGAACAGCAGGAACAGCAGGAAGAAAATCGCTGCCACCGTGATCGGCACGATGATGGACAGGTGACCCAGCGCGCGCTCCATGTTCTGGAACTGCCCACCCCATTCGAAGTAGTAGGCCTCGGGCAGTTGCACCTGGGCTTGCACCTTCTGCTGCAGCTCTGCCACGAAACCGCCGAGGTCACGATTCGCGACATTGATGCCGATCACGATGCGGCGCTTGCCGGTTTCGCGCGAAATCTGCGCCGGGCCGTCGCGCACGTCGATGGTGGCCAGGCTGGACAGCGGAATGCCCGCACCATCCGGCGTGGGCACCAGCAGGTTGCGGATCGCCTCGATATTGTCGCGGAAGCGCTCCGGCAGACGGACCACCGCTGCGAAACGACGCTCGCCCTCGAACACATCCGTCACATGGCGACCGCCGATGGCCGCTTCGATCAGATCGTTCACATCACCGACATTCAAACCGTAGCGCGCAATCGTCCGCCGATCAATCTCCACCGTCAGGTATTGCTGTCCGGTGACGCGTTCGATCTTGATTTCGCTGGCACCCTGGATGGTGCGTGCAACCCGCGCAATCTCGTCGGCCTTGGACTTGAGCAGGTCGAGGTCGTCACCGAAAATCTTCACCGCGACGTCGGCGCGCACACCGGTCACCATTTCATCGACGCGATCGGAAATCGGCTGCGCCATGATGATGTTGACGCCCGGCAGCGCGGTGAGCTTCTCGCGCATGGCTTCCTGGATGGTTTCCTGGGTCCAGCCCTCGGGCCACTCGTCGCGCGGCTTGAGCGAAACGATGGGGGTGGATTCGTTCTGCGACTGCGGGTCCGCCGGCGATTCGCCGCGACCGACGCCGGATACCGCAGACTTGACCCCGGGCACCTCCATCACCAGACGCATCGCTTCGCGCTCCATGCGCAGCGATTCCTGCAGCGAAATGTTCGGTACACGGTCCATTGCAGGCACCACCGAACCCTCCTTCATTTCCGGGATGAAGGCGGTGCCGAGCAAGGGCAGCAACAGGACCGCGCCGACGAAGGCGGCCACGGCAAGCGCCACCGTCTTCCTGGTGTTCTTCACTGCCCATTCCAGCATCGGTACATAGGGCTTCTTCAGCGTCCGGATGAGCCAGGTATCGTGGTCGCCCCCCCCCTTGAGCATGTAGGAGCACAGCACGGGAGTGAGCGTCAGCGACAGCACCAGCGAAACGGCAAGCGCGATGGCGATGGTATAGGCGAGCGGAGCGAACATCTTGCCTTCCATGCCCTGCAGCGTCATCAGCGGCAGGAACACCAGGATGATGATGCCGATACCGAAAATGACCGGCGTAGCCACTTCCATCACTGCGGACAGGATGACGCGGATGCGGCTCTCGCCCTCTTCCTTGGCATGGCCCAGGCGCTCGAATGCGTTCTCGACCACCACCACCGATCCATCCACCATCAGACCGATGGCGATGGCCAGCCCGCCGAGCGACATCAGGTTGGCGGACAGGCCGAGCTGGTTCATGAACATGAAGGTGACCAGCGGCGTGATCACCAGCGTGGAAATCACGATGACCGACGAGCGCAGATCTCCGAGGAAGAGGTAGAGCACGATGACAACGAAGATGACACCTTCGATCAGCACCTTGATGACGGTGGCAAGCGCCGCGTCTACCAGTTCGGAACGGTCGTAGTAGGCCTCTATCTTCAATCCGCCCGGCAGCATGTTGTTGTCGTTGATCTCGGCCACTTTCTTCTTGATGTCCGACACCACGGCCTTGGCATTGCCGCCGGCCATCATCATGACGATGCCGCCGACCGCTTCGGTGGTGCCGTTCTTCACCACCGCACCCACCCGCACCGCGTGGCCGAATGTCACGTCGGCGACATCGCGTATGTACACCGGCGTACCGCCCGTCTCCTTCACCACGATGAGGCGGATGTCGTCCAGGTCCTTCACCAGGCCGACGCCGCGTATCAGGTACTGTTCGGCGTTCTGCGGCAGGATGCCGCCGCCGGCATTGGCATTGTTGCGTGCCAGCGCCTCGTACACATCCTTCACCGTGATCTGGTAATGGCGCAGCCGGTCCGGATTCACCAGCACCTTGTACTGCTTCTGATAGCCGCCCTGCGAGTTGATTTCGGCCACGCCGCGTGTGGACCGCAGCAGCGGTCGCACCACCCAGTCCTGGATGGTGCGGCGCTCGGTCAATTCCTGCTGCGTCAGTTCGCGATCCCCGTCGTCCGGACGCACCAGCGTGTACTGGTACACCTCGCCCAGACCGGTAGACACCGGGCCCAGCACGGGCACCACGCCATCGGGCATGCGGTCGCGCACCTCGAGCAGGCGCTCCATCACGAGCTGGCGCGCGAAGTACACATCGGTCTGGTCGGTGAACACCAGGGTGATGAGCGACAATCCGGGCTTGTTCAGCGAGCGCATCTCGACCAGGCCCGGCAGGCCGGTCATGCCGATCTCGATCGGCACCGTGATGAAACGCTCGACCTCTTCCGGCGAACGCCCGGTCGCATCGGTAGCGATCTGCACCTGCACATTGGTCACGTCGGGGAACGCATCCACCGACAGCTTGCGCGCCGCATCCAGGCCGAAGGCCAGCAGACACAGCGCGACGACAACGAGGACGAGACGCTGCTTGAGCGCCCCGCGCACGAGGGATTCAATCATGGCGGCTCCAGTTCATCGGTTGCGCGGAGAGGCGACTTCGTGCGGCACTCATTCGAGTTCCTTGCGCTTGCGCTCGTTGTTCAGATGAAAGGCGCCTTCCACCACCACCGGCGTGCCTTCGGCCACGCCGCCCAGAACCGGTCTCATGTCACCGATCGCCGCACCCAGCGCCACCTCGGTCAGGCGGTACTGCTGCGGGCCGACCTCGACGAACAGGTAGTCCTTGTTGTTTTCGCGCACGATGGCGGTGGCCGGGACCGCGAGGCGTGCGGTCGGACGACCTTCGATCATCACGGTGGCCAGCATGGCGGGCTTGAGCGAGCGGTCGCTGTTGTCCAGCTCACTGCGCACCATGACGGTACGGGTGGCCGGATTCACCGTATCCGCGATGAAGATGAGCTTGGCGGTGAGCTGCTGGCCGAGCGCCGGAATCTCGACCTGGATGTTCTGTCCCGGGCGCACCGCGGCCGCCTGCTGTTCAGGCACTTCCGCCTCGACCCACACGCGCGACAGATCGGCCACCGTGAACATGACTTCGCTCGGCTGCACGACCTGGCCCTGGGCCACGAGGCGCTCGACCACGGTGCCGCCCATGGTGGCGACCACCGGCGACACCGAATTGATGGTGCCCTTTTCCGACAGCTTCTCCAGCGACTTCGAGGACACGCCGAGCACGCGGAGCTGGTCGGCCGCGGCGCGCTGTTCCGCGAGCGAGATCGCCAGTTCGCTCTCGCGTCGCTGCAGTTCGGCACTGCCGATCACGTCCGCCGCGAACAACTGCTGCGCGCGCTCGACATTGCGCTGGTTGAGCTGTGCCTGTGCGCGCGCCTTCATGTAGGACAGTTGCGCCGCGCCCAGCTCGGTACTGTTGAGCACCGCCAGCGTATCGCCCACCTTCACCGGCTGACCCAGCGTCGCCACCAGTTCGGTGACGCGCCCGGTCACCGTCGCACCGATGCGGGTGACGCGCTGTTCGTCGAAGTCGACCTGGCCGGCCACGCGCAAGGTGTCGGACAGCTCGACCTTGCTCACCTTGCCCATCTTGATGATGTTGCCGAGGTTGTCGCCCGCCGTGACCAGGTTGGGATCGGCCGGCGCCTGCGCCTGGGATGCTGCCGGTTTGTCGGCATCGCCGTCTGAACATGCGCCAAGCAGGAGCGAAGCACCGACCAGTGCTGCGCTGAGGACCGGGAATTGGATGCGTTTCATTTTGTGCACTCGGATCTTGAGGAATTCTGTTCAGTGGCTCAGCGCAGGGCGCCCAGCCGCTCGATTTCGGTGACCGCATTGATCAGTTCGTAGCGGGCGCTGATCAGCTCGTTGCGGGCGGCACGGAACACGCGCTGCGCGTCCAGGAAATCCAGGATGCCGCGCTCGCCGAACTTGTAGGCGGCTTCGGCCACCTTGAGTGCGCCCTCTGCTTCGCGCAGGATGCCGTTCTCCAGTGCGGTGATCTGCATGCGGGACAGTTCGTACTGACGGTAGGCAGCGTCCAGTTGCTGCTGAAGTTCGAAGGTGCGGCCTTCCAGCGCCATGCGGGTGCGTTCGCCCTGTGCAGCGGCCTGGGCAATCGGCCCCTGACGACGATCGAACAGCGGCACCGTCACCGCCACGCCAATCTTGTTGGCTTCGTATTCGGGATCGCGGTCATAGCCCAGGCGCAAGGACACATCCGGCATGCGGCGCAGCTTCTCCAGCTCGAGCTGCTGTTTCGAACGCTCGATTTCCGCCTTCAGCCGCTGCATGTCCGGATTGGTATCGAGCATGGTGTCGCGCAACTGGTCCAGCGGCGGCAGCGTCAACTCGCTTGCCAGCACGCCATCCACCTCGAAGTCCGCCGGCACGCCTCCTCCCACCAGCGCGCGCAGCCGCGCCTTGGCCTGTGAAATGCGCAGCACGGCGGCATCCGCGTTCTTCTGCGCATTGAGCAGTTCCGTGTCGGCCTTGATCAGCTCGTAGCGCGCCGCTTCGCCGGTATCGACCCGCACGCCCACGCGATTGCGTATCGCCTGCGCCAGTTCCAGGTCCTCGCGCGCGGCGCGCAGCTCGCTCTCGTATCTCACGACGAGGAAGAACGCCTGCTTCAGGCGGGCCAGCAGATCGATCTCGAAGGCCTGCGCCCCGGAACGCGCCGACGCGACGCCCGCTTCGGCAACACGCAACCGGGCATCGCGCTGTGACGGGTAGTCGAAGCGCTGCGACAAGGTGACCGAAGCGAGCGAACCGGGCGCCAGCCCCGGGCTGCGCGCATCGCGATCACCACCGGACACTTCGATCTCCGGATTGGGATAGGCGCGGGCAGTCAATGTGTCGGCCTTGCTCACGTCGACGTCGGCACGCGCGGCACCCAGGGTGGCATTGCCGGACAGCGCGAGCGATCGCAACTGGTCCAGCGTGAAGCGTTCGGCTGCCATCGCAGGAATGGACAGGCCGAGCAGAAGCACGAGGGCAAATGCTTTTCTTTTCATGGGTCGAATGCCCTGACAAATATGGAAAACGGCGAAACAGCGGGCAACGCCTGCCACATCCGGCAGACGTTTGGCGGAGACCAGGCTCCGCCGGAGAAAGCGCTTTGCTCAGGCCAGTCTTGGTGGCCGGAGAAGCACGCGCGAAGCGTGTGGATCGAGCAGTGCGAGAAAGCCGGCCACCCATTCCGGACGGGCCTCGCGCGCGGGACGACGACGGACTTCCGCCACGAAGTTATCCGGGGGATCACCGGCAAGCTCGAACTTGTGCATCAGCACGCCATAGACATCGGTCGGCGCGAAATCAGGCGTTTCGACGACTTCGCATTCCACGCACTCCTGTGGTGCATCGGCGAGCGCCGACGCGCCAGGCCATTGCAGATGAACCGCGAGGGCCAGCACCAGTGTGATGAACAGCAGAGGGAGACGGGTATATGTCATCAGGCGCGTCAGAACGCATGAACGTAGCCGGAGTTCCTTGCGCAGGAAGCCCGGCGCGGCGCGGACGCAAGTCGCCGCGGCATTACTGTGAATGAAAACACATCTTAATGAAACCATTGTTGCCGGCTGCACTGCAACACGAAGTAATCAAAGCAGATTCCATGCCGGATGACGGCGCAGCTTTGCTAAAATTGCGGCGCTGTCCTGCTCACCCCGGTACCTCAAATGTCCAAGTTGTTGCGCTGCTGCGCGCTCGTTGCATCCGCCTTCCTCCCGCTGCATGCGTCCGCCGAACAGATTCCCCCGCCCCAGCCGGATGCAAAGGCCTGGCTGGTGATCGATCATGAGTCGGGCGCCGTGCTCGCGCAGTCCCGGCCCGACGATGCAGTCGAGCCGGCTTCGCTCACCAAGCTGATGACCGCCTACCTGACCTTCAAGTCATTGAAGAACGGACAGCTCAAGCCCGACCAGGTGATACCGGTCAGCGTTGCCGCGTGGAAGACCGGTGGCTCCAAGATGTTCATCGCGCCGGACAAGCCGGTCACGGTGAACGAACTGATACGCGGCATGATCATCCAGTCCGGCAACGACGCCTGCGTCGCGCTGGCGGAAGCCATCGCCGGGTCGGAGGCCGCGTTCGCCCAGATGATGAATGCCGAAGCGAAGCGGCTGGGCATGACCGGAACCACCTACCGCAATGCCACCGGACTGACCGAGGAGGGCCACACCACGACGGCACGCGATCTTGCCCTGCTCGCGCGCGCGCTGATCACGGATTTTCCGGAGTACTACCCGCTCTACTCGACGCTGGATTACACCTACAACGGCATCAAGCAGGGCAACCGCAACCGGCTGCTCACGATGGACCGCAGCGTCGATGGCATGAAGACCGGGCATACCGATGCCGCCGGCTGGTGTCTGGTGTCGTCCGCCAAGCGCGACGGGCGCCGCATCGTGTCGGTGCTGCTGGGTGCGCCGAACGAGAAAGGCCGCATCGAATCGTCCGCCACCCTGCTGAACTACGGCTACAACGCATGGGAAAATGCGCGCGTGGCTCTGGCCGAAGAGGTGCTCGCCGCGCCAGCGGTGTACAAGGGCAGCGCCGGCAGCGTGCAACTGGGGGTGGCACACGACGTCGTGCTGACGCTGCCGCGC
Source organism: Methyloversatilis thermotolerans (assembly GCF_000372885.1). Classification (GTDB taxonomy): domain Bacteria; phylum Pseudomonadota; class Gammaproteobacteria; order Burkholderiales; family Rhodocyclaceae; genus Methyloversatilis; species Methyloversatilis thermotolerans. Next base: position 3,293,031 of record NZ_KB889967.1, on the reverse strand, counting down.
GGACAGGGCGGGAAGGTGAGCCGCGACATCGTGCTGCAGTCGCCGGTGATCGCGCCCGTCGCCGCAGGCCAGGCACTGGGCACCATGAAGGTGTCGATCGACGGCAAACCGGCCGGTGAGTATCCGCTGGTGGCCAAGGTGGCGGTCGAGGAAGGCGGTTTCTTCCGCCGCGCATGGGACCAGATCCGGCTCTGGCTGGGTCTCTGAGGAATACTCGCATGGCCGATGGACAGGACGCATCGCAGACCGGCTCGCGCGCCGATACGCTGCTCGAATTCCCGACCGATTTCCCGCTCAAGATCATGGGCGAACGCCACGACGACTTCGCCCAGGTCGTGGTCGAGGTGGTACTGCGGCACGCGCCGGATTTCGATCCTGCCACGCTGGGCATGCGTCCGTCGTCCGGCGGTCGCTACATCGGACTGACCGCCACCATACGCGCAACCTCGAAGGCCCAGCTCGACGCGCTGTACCGCGAGCTGAGCAGCCACCCGATGGTGAAAGTGGTGCTATGAACACGCACCCGCCGCATGCCGGCAAGGGGGCGAGGCGGTGAGCGCGTGCGTGCGCACGCTGGGCCGCCGCGACTACCTGCCGGTGTGGCGGGACATGCAGGCCTTCACCGCCTGCAGGGAAGCGGGCACGCCGGATGAGCTCTGGTGCGTCGAGCACCCGCCGGTGTTCACGCTGGGACTGGCCGGCCGCCGCGAGCACCTGCTGCATGATATCGACGTGCCGGTGGTGGACAGTGATCGCGGCGGGCAGGTGACCTATCACGGACCGGGCCAGGTGATCATCTACACACTGCTCGACCTCAGGCGCGCCGGCCTCGGCGTGCGCGAGCTGGTCCGGCGCATCGAACAGGCGGTCATCGAGCTGCTGGCTGACCACGACATCCGGTCGCAGCGACGCGAGGGCGCGCCCGGCATCTATGTCGGCACCGGTGCGGACGAGGCCAAGATCGCCGCGCTCGGGCTGCGCGTGCGCAACGGCTGCACCTACCACGGGGTGTCGCTGAACGTGGATATGGATCTTTCCCCGTTTGCCGCAATCAATCCCTGCGGTTACAGTGGCCTGCGCGTCACACAGACGCGCGATCTCGGCCTGGACCTCCCACCGGAGGTGCTGGGCCGGCAACTGACGGATGCGCTACAGCGTGTCCTCTATCCTCCGCGAACCTGAAGCCATGAGCGAATCGACCGCCTACGACCCGACCGCAAAACAGAAGGGCAGCTCCAAGACCGCACGCATTCCGATCAAGGTGGTGCCGGCGGAAACGCTGCGCAAACCCGAATGGATACGGGTGCGCGCTGCACGCCACGACAGCCGCTTCGGCGAGATCAAGCAGATCCTGCGCGAACACGGCCTGCATACCGTGTGCGAGGAAGCAAGCTGTCCGAACATCGGCGAGTGTTTCGGCGGCGGCACCGCCACCTTCATGATCATGGGCGACAAATGCACGCGCCGCTGTCCGTTCTGCGACGTCGGCCACGGGCGCCCCGACCCGCTCGACGCCGAGGAGCCGGAGAAGCTCGCGCAAACCATCGCCGCACTCAAGCTGAACTATGTCGTCATCACCAGCGTGGATCGCGACGACCTGCGCGACGGCGGCGCACAGCATTTCGTGGACTGCATACGCGCGGTGCGCCTTCATTCGCCGCACACCCGCATAGAGGTGCTGGTGCCCGACTTCCGCGGTCGCCTCGACATTGCGCTGTCCATACTCGACGCCGCGCCGCCGGACGTGATGAACCACAATCTGGAAACCGTGCCCCGCCTGTACAAGGTGGCGCGCCCCGGTTCCGACTACGCGCATTCGCTGGACCTGCTGCGTGAGTTCGGCGCACGCCACCCGGAGGTACCGACCAAGAGCGGTCTCATGCTCGGACTGGGCGAGACCGACGACGAGATACTGGACGTGATGCGCGACATGCGCGCGCACGGCGTGCAGATGCTCACCCTGGGGCAGTATCTGCAACCGTCGGGCGGTCACCTGCCGGTGCTGCGCTACGTGCATCCGGATACCTTTGCGAGGTTCGAACGCGAGGCGCAGGCCATGGGCTTCACTCATGCCGCCTGCGGCCCTCTGGTGCGCTCCAGCTACCACGCCGATCGCCAGGCACACGCGGCAGGGGTGGCCAGCGCAGGCTGAAGCGGCCCGCCCTGCCGCGCTTCACGGACGGGCGAGGCCGGGATGGGCAGCAAGCAGTGCCCGCAGTGCCACGCTGGCCTCGCTGAACTCGAAGGACTCGATCAGCCGTGCGAGTTCTCCGATGCCGGCACCGCCATAACGCGCCTGCAACTGAGGTTTCAATTCCCGCCATACGGTCGATGCCCGCATGTCGTCATGTTCGAGCAACAGGCCGAGGTGGGCGAGCAGATCGCGCAGCACGCCATCGTCGGCCGACGATGAGCGATCACAGTTCACTTCCGGCAAACGGGCGATTTCGTCCAGCACCGACTGCATCGCCTGACGGCATTCCGCCAGGTGACCGGGCGCACAGCCGCCGCCGCTCCGCAAAGCGCGCTCGACGTTCGCGGCGCAGGTCTGGAGCGCGCGCGCGCCCAGCGTGGCCGCAACGCCTTTCAGCGCATGCACGACATGGATGGCCATCTGCGTGTCCTGCCGCGCCAGCGCCTCCTCAAGCGCATCCACATCCTGCGCATGGTGCTCGGCGAACACCGTCAGCAGGCTGCGATAGGAGTCCCAGTCTCCGGCGAGCGACTGCAGTCCGGCTTCCACATCGAGTACGTCCGCGCAGGCCGGGGACCGCAGCGCCGGAAGCACACTCGCGGTGATCACCGGCGATGCGGCAGCAAACTCATTGTCATCGTCGTCCGCGGCGATCCACTGCGAGAGGGCGGCAAACAGACGTACCGGATCGACTGGCTTGCTGAGGTGCCCGTTCATGCCGGCTTCGATGCAACGCCGCCTGTCCTCCTCGAACGCGTTCGCGGTCATCGCGAGAATCGGCAGATCCGCCATGCCATCCAGTGCACGTATCCGGCGCGTGGCTTCCAGGCCATCCATGACCGGCATCTGCATGTCCATCAGCACGAGATCATAGCCGCCGGCCCGCATCGCATCGACCGCCTGCTCGCCATTCGCTGCCACATCCACCTTGAGCCCGAGGCGCAGCAACAGCTCACGCGCCACTTCCTGGTTGATCGGATTGTCTTCCACCACCAGCACCCGGGCGTCGTGACGCAGGGCCCTGCGCACGCCGTCGGTCCGGGCGTCGACAGGTGAGTGCAGGCGTCGGAAACGGGCCGTGAACCAGAAACAACTGCCCACTCCGGGTTCGCTCATCACGCCGGCCTCGCCACTCATGAGACGCGCCAGTCTCCTGCAGATGACCAGCCCGAGACCCGTGCCGCCATACTTTCGCGTGGTCGAGGCCTCGGCCTGCTCAAATGGCTCGAACAGCCGCGGCAACTTCTCCGGAGTGATCCCTATGCCGGTATCCTCGACTTCGAAGCGCACCAGCACGTGGTCCTCCTCCTCGTCCTGCAACCGAGCCCGCAGCGTGATGCGACCCGCCTCGGTGAACTTCACCGCGTTGCCGATGTAGTTGATCAGCACCTGGCCGACGCGCAGCGGATCGCCCAGGAGCTGCAGACCGTTCAGCGCGGGGTCGACCTGCTCGACCAGACTGAGATGCTTCGCCACGATGCGTTCGGTCATCATGCTGCGCGCATGGTCTATCGTCGCCAGCACGTTGAACGGCACTTCCTCGAGCTGCAGCCGGTCAGCCTCGATCTTGGACAGATCCAGCACGTCGTTGATCAGACCGAGCAGATGCGTCGCCGAAGCCGACACCTTGTCCAGTTTCTCGATCTGCGACGGCGTGGTCATTTCGCGTCGAAGCAGATGGGTGAAGCCGATGATGGCATTCATCGGGGTACGGATCTCGTGGCTCATATTGGCGAGGAAGGTGCTCTTCGCGCGGCTGGCCGCTTCCGCGTCGATACGCGCCCGCTCCAGTTCCGCTGTGCGGCTGCGTACCAGATCCTCAAGATGGTGCCGATATGCATGCAGCTCGGCTTCGGCCGCCTTGGTTTTGGAGATGTCGCGGGTCACGCCCTGCAGCAGCGTCACCCGGCCATGCGCATCGGTACGCAGGGTGATCGCGATGTCCACCCACAGACAGCTTCCGTCGCGCCGCAGCTTCTCGATCTCGATCGACCGCGTACGGGCCGCTTCGTCTCCCGCCGCGAAGTCAGCGATCTGGGCCGCGAGCGCTGCCGTGACGCGGCGGTAGCTGTCCGCTGTCATCACCTGCTCGAAGGACAGTGCCATCGCTTCCGTCACCGTCAGGCCGGTGATGCGTTCGACCGCCTGGCTGATGTACAGGAAGCGCTGCGCATCCAGGTCATACAGCCAGATCACGTCATTCGCGTTCTCCGACAGAAGACGGTACCTCTCCTCGCTTTCGCGCAGCCTCTCCTCGGCCTCGCGGCGCTCCGACACATCGATATGGGTGCCGCTGATCACCAGCGGCTGTCCCGACGGCGTACGGCGGGTCACCTGGCCTCGCGCCGCCACCCAGACGTAGCGACCTTCACGGTGTTTCATCCGTATGTCGTATTCGTAATGCGGGGCCTCGCCCGCCAGATGCTTGAACAGCCGGTCGCGCGCGACCGCCAGATCGTCTGGATGCACGTAGCGCTCAAGGTTGTCGATGGTCAGCGGCATCACCTCGGCCAGCGTATGGCCAAGCATATCGGCCCAGCGCTCGTTCACGCGCATGGCACCGGTGCTCAGCTCGAGTTCCCAGGTAGCGGCGCGCGTGGCATCGATGATGTCCTGCAGGCGGCGGCGCTCGCGATCGAGCTGGGCCTGTACCTTGGAACGCTCCGTGATGTCGGACCAGATGCTGGAAAGGTAGATCCGGCCCTGGAGCTGGATGGCCTTCACGCTTACCCTGACATCGATGACGGTGCCGTCCTTGCGCCGGCCCCGCACATCGAAGTCGCCGCCACCGGCCTCGACCAGACGTGCGATGTTGCGGCGGACCTCGGCCTCGTCCTGGTCGGCCTGCACATCGGTCAGCCGGAGCCGCGCGAACTCCTCGCGCGTGTAGCCGTGGGAACTGCATGCCGCATCGTTGAATTCGACAAAGGCCAGCGTCTCGACATCGATCAACGTGATCGCCTCGGAGGCCTGCGAAACGATTGCGCCGTAGATCTGGGCGGTGCGACGCGCCTGGGCTTCGTCCTCGCGTCTCTGGATGGTGCTTACAAGCCGATCGGCGACCGCCTCGAGTAACAGCCTCTCTTCGATCAGGAAAGGATCGGGTACGCCCCCCACCCCGACGGGGTAGGCCACCGTCACGCTGCCGCGCGGCACGCCGCGGATTTCGAGTGGCTCCTCGATCCGGCTCACCGCCAGGTCGAACTCGCCACTCTCGTATGTCCGGCCGTCATACTCGATGCAGGCACAGGCACGGTCCGCATGCAACCATCCGGCGGGCAGCAGGGCCACTACCTCGCTCAGCACCTGGTCCAGCGGCCGCAGCAAATCCTCGGTCGCACGGAATACCGCGTAGAGGCAACGCTGTTCCTTGATGCGCTCAGCGAGAGCCAGCTCGGCACGCCGCGCCTCGGTGATGTCGCGCGCGATGCCCAGCACACCGACCGGTACGCCGCTGCGATCCACCACCGGTGTCTTGGTGGTCAGGAACAGCCCGTGATAACCGGTAGAGGAGAACGTCAGCCATTCCTCGTTGGAGCGCGGACCGTCGGCCTCGAGCGCCGCCCTGTCCTTGGCCCGGAAGAAGTCGGCCAGTTCGCGGTCGACGAAGGCATAGTCGTCGCGACCGATCAGATCCGGCTCGCTGCATCCGTAAAGTTGCTCGAAACGCGGATTGCAGAAGCGGTATTTTCCATCTACGTCCTTGAACCACACCAGATCCGGGATGGCGTTGAGCAGCATGCGCAGCCGCGCACGCTGCTGCGCCAGATCGGCGGCATCGCGATCGGCCTGGGCCCGGGCGCGGCGCAGATGGCGGGCATGCATGCCCTGCAGGATGATGAGTGCGCAGACAAGCAGCAGGGCGGCAAGCAGTACGATCATGAAGCTGAAGTGATCGCGCCAGACCTCGACGGCATCGCGCGCGAGCGCCTCCAGCAAACCGGCTGCGCGCGCGACGTCCGGCGCGAGCAACACCAGTGCCGCACACCACGGACCGGCTGCGAACCGCCCGCTCATTGCCGGCCCCGTTCAGGCGGCCCGGCCATCAGCGTAGCGGGCGGCGATTTCGGCAAAGTTGTCGGCTCGCATCAGAAAGGCATCGACCACGTCGGGGTCGAAATGGCTGCCTCGTCCGGCGCAGATGATGGATTTTGCCTGCTCCATCGGCAGCGCCGGCTTGTAGCACCGCTGGCTTATCAGCGCGTCGAACACATCAGCCAGCGCCATCAGCCGTGCCGCAAGGGGAATGTCCTGACCGGCCAGGCCGTCCGGGTAGCCGCTGCCGTCCCATCTCTCATGGTGATGGGCAGCAATGTCCATCGCCACGTAAAGGAAATCCAGGGCCTCGCGTTCCTCATTCCGGTCGTGATCGCGGATGGCGCGCCAGATCGCGTCCGCACCCTGTCGCGCATGGGTTTTCATGACCGCCCATTCATCCTCGCTCAGGCGGCCCGGTTTGTGCAGGATGTGATCAGGTATGGCGACCTTGCCGATATCGTGCAGCGGTGCCGCCCTGCTCATCGCGTCTATGCGCTCCTGCGTCATGAGCGACCGGAAACCGGGCCGTGTCGCGAGCGTCTCCGCAAGAGTCCGCACATAATTCTGGGTGCGCAGTACGTGATTGCCGGTTTCATTGTCGCGCGCCTCGGCGAGGCTGGCCAGCGCGCGCATGCTGACATCCTGCATCATGCGGTACTGCCCGATCCGGCGCGCGATCTCGGATTCGAGCCACTGCGCATGGTCGCGTGCATGGTCGCGCGAAGTCTTCAGTTCGAGCTGACCCCGCACACGCGCCAGCACGATGGCCGGACGAACCGGCTTGGTGATGTAGTCGACCGCACCCAGTTCGAGTCCGTGCGCCTCATCCTCCGTGGTGTCGAGCGCGGTCACGAAAATGACCGGAAGGTCCACGGTCCTCGGGTCCTGGCGCAGGCGGCGCAGGACTTCGTAGCCATCCATGTCCGGCATCATCACGTCGAGCAGCACCAGATCCGGCCGTGGATCGGTCATCGCTGCACTCAGCGCACGCGAGCCGGAACTGGCCACCCGCACCCGGTAGTACGGCATCAGGATTTCGCCAAGAACAGTGAGGTTCTCCGGCGTATCGTCAACCAGCAAAACGGTCTTCTGCGCCATGTCGGCGTCGGTGTGCGGTGCGTTCAATGCAATCTCCGGGACATGCGCCGCGCTCGATGTAAGCAAATATTACTCCGCAAGGGCCATCGTCCGGATGGCGTAATCCCTCGGCGCAGGCTGAGTGACAATCCGGACTTCCCGAATCGGATCTGGAATATGGATATCGGCAACTGGCGAGCCGTCGTGACCGGTCACAGCAGCGGACTGGGCCTGGCGCTGGCTCATGCGCTGCTGGACCGGGGCATGACCGTGCTTGGCATTTCCCGACGAAGGCTTAACGGCAGCGTACGCGCCGGGCTTCAACAGCAGTCCCTCGATCTGTCCGATACCGGCGCACTGCGCAAATGGCTGGACGGTCCTGCGCTGCGCGAGTTCCTGGCGTCCGGGGACCGTGTGCTGCTGATCAACAACGCGGGCACGCTGGGGCCGGTCGGGGCACCGGGCACACAGTCGGGCGAAGCCATCGCACGCGCGATCGCGCTCAACGTGACCGCACCGCTGATGCTGACCGATGCCGTGCTGGCGGCCAGCGCGCAGGCCGCCGAGAGACGTATCGCCCATGTGTCGAGCGGTGCCGCCGGCACCCCGTATGCCGGATGGTCCATCTACTGCGCGAGCAAGGCCGCGCTCGACCAGCATGCGCGCGCAACCGCACTGGACGCGCCGGCGCGCTGCCGGATATCGAGCGTCGCGCCGGGCGTTGTCGACACCGACATGCAGGCGCGTATCCGCGCCTGCGATCCCGCCGATTTCCCGCAGCGCATCCGCTTCGACGCACTGAAGCGCGACGGTCAGCTATGGACGCCCGATGCCTGCGCGCAGCGCTTTGTCGCCCACCTGCTTTCCACACACTTCGGCAATGCGGCGGTGGTCGACCTGCGACGGCTGGACGAAGCCGGCTGACAGCGCAGTGCGAAGGCGGTCAGTCGCCCCTGCGCACTGCGCGCACCGGCTGCACGCCCAGGGCCTGGCGCGCGCCCAGCAGCGCGGCACTCATCGAGCAGGTCAACATGGCAAGCACGATGCACAGCAGCAGCATCCAGGGCACCTCCCATTCCATGCTCCAGTGAAAGGACTGACGGTTCACCACCTCGATCAGCAGCGCGCTCATCACGAATCCCGCCAGCAATCCGAGCAGCAGCCCCGGCAATGCGGTCAGCAGGCCTTCGGCTGCCAGTTGCAGCGCGATCTGCCGGCGCGTGCAGCCGATGTGGCGCAACAGCCCGAATTCGCCGATACGCGCCGCAGCCGATGCGGCGAAGGCGGCCGCGATGCCGGCCAGTCCGATCAGCGCCGAGGCGGCTTCAAGCGCGTAGGTCGCGGCGAAAGTGCGGTCGAACACGCCCAGGGAGAGGCGGCGGATGTCGGCGCTGGAACTGAGTTCGAGCGTATCGCCGCGCCCGCTCGCCCGACGCAGCCCTGCGGCAACCGCGGACGCGTCGGCGTCGGCACGCAGCCATATGGCGAAGTCGTCCGTCAGCTCATCCCCGGTGAGCTGACGGTACTGAGCGAGATCGATCACGATGGCTCCGTGCTGGCGTGCGTAGTCCCGCCACAGGCCGGCGACCTGCACGCTGACCGTACGGCCGGCCAGCGGCAGATCGACCTGCAATCCGGCGCGCCAGCCGTAAAGATCGGCCATGGCTTCCGAAGCCCACACGCGCGGCAAGTCCGTCGGCGGAGCGAGGGGCCCGACGCGAGGCAGCACGCGCCCTGCATCCTCGGGCACCGGCCGCGCAATGAGCGCGACAGCCGGCAGGTCCGGACCTAGCTGGAGCGTACGGTGGCGCAGCGGCTCGACGCGCTCGACCCCGGGGACCTGTTCCAGCCGTCCCGCCACGTCGTGCGGCCAGGGGCGGTCCCGGTCACCCCGGACATAGAACTCGGCGGGCAGCACGTCGCCCAGCCAGCGGTCGACCGAGGATCGAAAGGACGTGACCATGACAGCCATTGCGGCCATCAGCGCGGTGGCCGCAAGCATGCCCGCCGCGCTGCGCGACGCGAAGGCCGGTTCGGCACGCAGACGGTGCAGCGCAAGAGCGAGCGGCACGCTGGCGGGCTCGGGGAGCCGCGCAGTCAATGCAGCCGTGGCCCAGGGAATGCACAGGATGGCCAGCGACAGCGCACAGGCAATCGCCACATAACCGCCCAGTGGCAAGCCGGCCACCGGTGGCGCCAGCGCCGCCGCCACACCGGCTGCCGTCAGCACGAGCAGCAGGGCTCGGCGCGCACGGTCACCAAGCAGACGGACCCGAGGCGCGAACACGCCGGCGCGCAGCGCGCGTGCAGGCATCATGGCCAGCGCGTCGCGCGCCGGCCATGCCGCGCCAATCGCCGCCGCGACCATACCCAGCACGCCATACTGCAGACTTGCCGCGGCATCGAAAACCAGTTCCGGAGCCACACCCGTCACCAGTCCGGCCCCCAGATCCGCGCCCATCACGCGCAGCACCAGCGCGGCGAAACCATGGCCGAAGAGAATCCCCAGCAAGGCGCCTGCCGCGCCCTGCAGCACCCCTTCGCCCACGAGCAGGCGCATGAGCTGGGCGCGCGTCATGCCGAGTGCACGCATGAGGGCAATTTCCGACGCACGACGCGCAATCGCCGATGCCTGGGTGGCGGCGACCAGGAAGCTGCCGACGGCAAGCGCGATCAGCGCAAGCAGGCCAAGATTGACGCGGTAGGCGCGCGACAGCCGGTCGGCGCGCTCGAGGGCCTGGTCAGGCGTCTGCAGCAGCACGTCCGGCGGCAACACCGCCACCACGCGCTGCAAAGCGGCCTCGCGCGACACCCCCTCCCGCAGCCGCAGGGCAATCCGGCTCAACTGCCCGGGCGTGCCCAATCGCCACTGCACCTCGGCGATGTCGGCAACCGCCAGCACCGCGCCTTCACCGGCCGCCGGCAACAGCCCGCTTACTGCGAAACGGTGACCGAGCAGATCGAGCCCGTCGCCTGGCCGCACGCCGAGAACGCGCGCGGCCGCAGGGCTCAGAAACAGCGACGAAGGTTCCATCAGCCGGGCCGCCGCGTCCGGGGGTGGCAACAGCGTGGGCTGCACGTCGCGGGCACGGAACAGATCGATGCCGACCACGCGCAGGCGCAGTGCGCGGCCCTGGCTTTCCACGCCGACCTCGCGTTCGACCACCGGGCTGGCTGCAGCGACATCGGGCAATCGGGCCAGTTGAGGGTAGAGCCGCTCGTCCATGCCGCCCGGCGCCACCGCCTCGACGTCGGCACTGCCGGACACGCCGCGCATGCCCGCCTCGAACTCGTCGAGCGCAGCGCGATGGATGGCGGATACCGCAACCCCGAGCGCCACGCCGAGCGCGATCGCCAGCACGGCCAGCACGCGCAGGCCGCGGCGCGCCGATCGCCAGACCAGCTCAAGCACGATGCAACCGGCCGTCGCGCGCGAGTCGCAGCACGCGATCCGCGGTGGCGGCCACGGCGGCCGAATGCGTCACGATGAGACCGCACGCCGTACTGGTCTTGACCGCATTTCGCAGCAGCGCGGCAATACGTTCCGCGTTGTCGGCGTCGAGATTGCCGGTCGGTTCGTCGGCCAGCAGCAGCCGCGGCCGGTGCACCAGTGCGCGCGCGATCGCCACGCGCTGCAGCTCTCCGCCCGAAAGACGGGTCGGACTGTCGTCGGCGCGCCCCTCCAGGGCAACCGTCCGCAAGGCCTCTCGCGCACGCCGCTGGCGTTCGCCACGCGCGGCGCCAGCAAGCGCCAGCGGCAGCGCGACATTGTCCGCGAGGTCCAGCCAGGGCAGTACATGGAAGGACTGGAACACGAAGCCGACCTCGCGCCGGCGCCAGAGTGTCGCGGCATCCTCATCCAGGACGGACACGTCGTCATCGCCGAAACACACGCTGCCTGAGTCGGGCCGATCGAGCGCCGCCACCAGATTGAGCAGGGTGGATTTGCCGGCACCGGATTCGCCGACGATGGCCACGTACTCGCCGGGCGCGACCGAGAGGTCCACGGAATCCAGCAGGCGGCGCAGCGGCGGGCCGGGCAAGGTCTTGCTGAGAGCGCGCAGTTCAAGCACGGTAGCGTCCAGATCCAGGGGCATCCGGCGTCGACTGTGCCGGTCGGCGCGCGTTCAGCTCCGGGTGGCGAGGAAGTGCCGGAATTCGCCGGCATCCATGGGCCGCGCATACAGATAGCCCTGCGCGATCTCCACCCCCTGCTCGCGCAGATAGCGTGCCTGCTGTTCGGTTTCCACGCCTTCGGCCACCATCTGCAGGCTGCGTGCGCGCGCAATTTCTGCGATGTGCGGGATGAGCGGCGCATGCGGCGTGTCGGCACCTATCGTGCCGACGAAAGCGCGGTCTATCTTCAGCGCATCCACCGGCAGGTCGTGCAGATAGGACAGGCTGGAATAACCGGTGCCGAAATCGTCAAGCAGCACTTTGTGTCCAGCCTCGCGCAGACGTGCCAGCGCATCGGCGGCGGCCCCCGCCTGTATCAGGGTGCGCTCGGTCAGTTCGAGTTCGATCTGGCTGCGCCGGATGCCGCTGGCGTCCACCACCTCATTCAGCAGCTCGCTCAGATCGCCGCGCTCCAGATCGAGCGAAGCGAGGTTCAGCGATACGGTGAGCTCCGGTCGTCGCTGCAGCAAGTCCCCGATCTCCGAAATCGCGTTGCGCAGCACGCGTGCGGTGATCTCGTGCTCGAATCCCGAGTGTTCCGCCAGATGGACCAGATCATCGGTAGTCATGACCGGATCGTTCTGGTCCGGCCAGCGCACCAGCAGTTCGGCGCCCACACAGCGGCCATCGGACAGTCGTATCTGCGGATGATAGGCAACGCGCAGTTCGCCGCGTCGTATCGCCGACAGCAGGGCGGAAGCCGGCGAGAAATAGTCGCGCGAAAAGCGACGTACCGCCCACACCAGCAAGGCGCTCACCAGGATGCCCAGCGCGGTCATCATGACCAGCGGCTCGGTCCACGCGGCAAGAAGCTGGGCCCGTGTCTGTGCGCCCACCACCACCATGGGCAGATGGCGGGACTGCACCACGGCATACAGGCGGTCGCCCTGTATGCGCTCGCGGCCGGTGACCGCGGTATCGATCATGCTGGGCAGAAGGAGCTCGTCTATGGGCGCGAGCGGCAGCCAGTCGGTCGTGCTCAGCACCGCCAGCCGCGTATCACCCACGGCGCGTGTCTCGAAGTGGCTGGCGTGTATCAGGGCGAGGTAATGCCCCCGCCCTACGCCCACCGACGGCTTCTTGTCATCCAGTGCATGGGTGACGCGGAACCATATCTGGCGGCCCTGGCTGTCCGCCCAGTCGGGAGCCGGCAGGCGGCGCTGGAAGCCATCGCCCATGCTCGTGCAGAGGATTTCCCCGTTATCGACATAGGCGATCTCGCGCACGAAAGGCGTGCGGTAGTTGATGTCGCGCAGCGCCTGCACATGCTCTTCCGAGCAGACCTGGCCGTGATGATCCTGCAGCAGATCGAGCCCGACTTCAGCATCATCGAATACCTGCTCCGCACGATTGAGGGCGTGCTGGGCCAGGGCGTCCAGATGCAGGGTTTCCACCCGCAGCGTATACACCCACGAAAAGTACAGCGCCGCCACGACGGGCAGCAGGCCGGCGACCAGCGCCGCGGCAGTGAGCAACCAGGTCAATGCGCGACGTCGCATTGGAAATCTTCTTGTGTTCTGCGGCCACACCTGACAGGGCGCCCGGAATCGAAGCGCTTTCAGTCGGGCGGCACTTGTGGTGTGTGCACGGAATTTACAAGTGTAAGCGTACATGCGCGCGCAGCACGCATTCGGCACCGGATTTGCGCGCGCCATTCTGTGAAACTTTGCTGAAAGCCGTGCGGCTTTCACCGCTGCGGCACCTGCATCGTACGCAACGATCGCTACAGCAGACGCAACAGCAGTTCGACCCTTGCCTGCACCGGCGTCAGCGCGCCGGCGGAGGGGAGTCGCGATGCCGAGCCGTCGATCAGACTCCCCCGCGCGACGCGGCCCGCGCGCAGCACGGCGATGCCCGCCTCCTGCGCACGCAGCAGTGCCGATTCGAGCGAGGACGACAAGGTGCCGTTGCCGGTACAGGCCGCCACGAAACCGCGCGTGCCCGACGCGAGCAGAGCATCGACGATGCGACCATCGGCACCGACGTGATTCATCACGATATCGACGCACGGCCAGTCAGTGCGTTCCAGGCCCGCCACCCCGCGCGGGGTTCCGGCAGGCCAGTCACGCAGGCGACGCAAAGCGCCTTCCTCCATGTAGCCGAGCGGCCCGGCATCGCCGGAATCGAAGGCGTCGAGCCGGTAAGGATGGATCTTGCGCACCTCGGCGCCGGCATGCACCTGCCCGGCCATGCAGACCAGCACACCGCGCGCCTCCGGCATCGCGGCGAGATGCAGCGCATCGAGCAGGTTCTGAGGGCCATCCGCCGCCAGCGAGGTGGCCGGCCGCATCGCCGCGGTGAGCACGACCGGGCGCGAAGGCGCGAACACGCGGTGCAGGAAATAGGCGGTTTCCTCCAGCGTGTCGGTTCCGTGCGTGATCACGATGCCGGCGACGTCCGCGCGCGCAAGATGATGCGCAACGCGCTGTGCCAGACGGCGCCAGATATCGAAGGACATGTCGCGCGAATCGATCTGCGCGATCTGCTCGGTTTCAAGCCGCGAATCCGGCTGCGCCGGCACACCGGCGACGAGATCGTCGACCGCCACGCGGCCCGCCTCGTAGCCGACATTGTCTCCAGCCTGGCCAGCCAGTCCGGAAATGGTGCCGCCGGTACCCAGAATGACGATGCGCTTCATCGATGGAAACAGTGCGGATAACCGCTGCATTCTCGCGACCGCGCGCCCCCCGTGCAAGGCATACCGCTCGCGGCGCCGTGACGACACGGGATGTGCAGGTCCGCAGGCTTGCGACACAATGCGGCTTCACGCCCCGAACGGATCACGCACCGATGCGCCTGCTGTTCTTCTTCGCCGCGCTGGGCTTCGCCATACTTGGCATGTCCGGCGTCACGCTGAGCCTGCTCAACCTGATCGACGACAGCCAGACCGGCGGCTGGTCGCTGGGGCTTTCGCTGCCGATGGCGGCGGTTGGCGCCGGCGGCTTCCTGTACTGCCTGGTACGCGTCATCCGCGGCGTAAGCGGCGACGCCACGACCAAGGGCGAGCGCTGAGCACACATGGATGGGGCCGATAGCGAAAGAAAACCGGACCCGGAAAGCAAAACGGGCCGCAGAATGCGGCCCGTCCTGAGCGTCTGGTGGGTTGTGAGTGGCTCGAACACTCGACCTACGGATTAAGAGTCCGCTGCTCTACCAACTGAGCTAACAACCCGGAAATCTTTTTATTCGCAACTTTTCTCGGCCCACCGTGTGGTGGGTCGGGCGAGACTCGAACTCGCGACCAACGGATTAAAAGTCCGCTGCTCTACCGACTGAGCTACCGACCCTCGCCTTGCGAAGAGCGCGGACTATAGGCGAGCGTCACGGGTCTGTCAACCCGCACACCGCCTCACTCGCGCATCATCCACCACAAGGTCAGCTTCATCGTCAGTGCGCAGCCGGCGATCATCGACAGCAGTGCAAGGAAAGATCCGAACGCCAGCGTGGATACGCCGGTGATGCCCTGTCCTATCGTGCAGCCGAGCGCGAGTACCCCGCCGATGGACATGAGCGCGCCGCCCACGCCATGGCGCACAAGGTCGCCGGCATTGCGGAAGAACTCGATGCGGAAACGGCGGCTGACGAGCGCGTAGAGGAAGGCGCCGACGATCACGCCGGCCAGCGCCATGACCCCGAAGTTGATCAGCGACGTATTGCCCGGGTCGGCCAGATAGCGGGCGGTATCGGCCATCGGCGCGACGAAGGTGTAGGACTGCGCTTCGACCCGGCTGGGCACCACTTCGCTGAATTCGGCAAATTCCTTCCAGGCGGCCGCGCGCGGGCCGGCGGTGAGCCACCAGCCGAGCAGCACGGCGACACCGAAACCCAAGCCGCCGGCAAGCTGGTCCGGATTGCGTCTGAATTCCGCCGAACTGAAAACCCACAGCGCGAGCGCGCCGGCAAGCAGCCAGGGCAGCACGGCGTGGGTGCGCGCCGCATCGATGCCAGCAAGACCGGCAAGGATTGCGGACAAGGACTGACTGCTCATGCCCGACGGTTCCAGCGGCACGGTGAACTCATGCGTCCAGCCGAACACCGCGTGATTGAAGTCGGTGTAGTTCATCAGATAGGCGAAGCCGCCGGCCACGACCAGCACGAACAGCGATTTCAGGTTGCCGCCGCCGATGCGCACAAGTGTCTTGTTGCCGCAACCGCTGGCCAGCGTCATGCCGACGCCGAACAGCAGGCCGCCTGCAATATTGCGCAGCCAGGCGAGCTGGGGCGCGCGGTAGGCGGGGTAGGTGGTGGTCAGATCGATCACCCCGCCCGCTTCCATCGCCGCCACGCCGGCAATCGCGGTGGCCACCGCCAGCATCCACGAACGCATGCGGCCCAGGTCGCCCATGTTCACCCAGTCGGATACCGCACCCATGGTGCAGAAGCCGGTGCGTGCGGTCAGCGCGCCCAGCGCCACCGACACCGCGAACACGGCGGCGAGCGTTTCGGTATGTATGTTCAGTTCCGTCATTGCGGTTCAGCCAGTTTGTGATCGCAGGCACGATGCGGACGCGCCCGGGTTTCCGCGCCCCGGGGCGGGCAGCGGCCGCCCCTTGCGCAGACCGGGGCCCCGCCACTCAGCAATAGCGCGTGGGATCGGACAGCCCGGCTGCCGCAAAACCTTCCCGCCGCAGCCGGCAGGAATCGCACAGGCCGCAGGCGCGGCCTTCATCGTCGGCCTGATAGCAGGACACGGTCAGGGCGTAATCGACTCCGAGCTGCGTGCCGGCACGGATGATACCCGCCTTGGTGAGACTGATCAGCGGCGCGTGAATGGAGAGCTTCGCGCCCTCGACCGCCGCCCTGGTCGCCAGATTGGCCATGGCTTCGAAAGCGCGGATGTATTCCGGGCGACAGTCCGGATAGCCGGAGTAATCGACCGCATTCACACCGCAGAAAATGTCGTTCGCGCCCAGCACCTCGGCCCAGGCGAGCGACAGCGACAGCATGATGGTGTTGCGCGCCGGAACATAGGTGACCGGAATGCCCGCTTCGAGGCCGCCGGTCGGCACGTCGATCGCACTGTCGGTGAGCGCCGAGCCACCGAAAGCGCGCAGGTCGAGTGCGATCGTGCGATGACTGGCGGCACCCAGCGCCGCGGCGACCCGCTCGGCGGCCACCAGCTCGGCGCGATGCCTCTGGCCGTAATCCAGCGACAGGCAATAGCACGCGTAGCCGTCGGCGCGCGCCATCGCGAGCACGGTGGCGGAATCCAGCCCGCCTGACAGCAGCACGACGGCGCGGCGCACGCTCACTTCTTCTGCGCCATCTGCTTGAGCCGCTGGCGCGCGGTATCTGCCGAAGAAGTGCCGGGATACTGGGCCACCACGGTATCCAGCGTCTTCTTCGCGCCCTTGACGTCGCCCTGAACCTGCTGCGTGTTGGCCAGACCCAGCAGCGCCTCCGGCGCCCGCGCGTCATCCGGCCACTGCACCTGCACCTGCCGGTACAGTTCGGCGGCCCGCGAATAGGCCTTGGTCTGGAACGCGGCGCTGGCCGCCCAGTAATGGGCCGCCGGCAGGAAGCTGCTCGCCGGCCAGGTCTTGATGAAGCTCTCGAACGCCACCTGGGCCTCGGCGTACTTGCCCCCCTTGAGCAGGTTCAGCGCCGCCTCGTAATCGCGCGATTCCGCGGCGGGATCGACTGCGGGCTGAGCCGGCTGGGCCGCCGCCGCGGCGGCAGTGCTCTCGACCGCGCGCAGCCGGTTGTCCAGGTCCAGATAGAAGTCCTTCTGCCGCTTGGTAGCGGCTTCCAGCTCGTAGGTGAGCACCTCGACCTGGCCCCTCAGTTTGGCGATTTCACCCTTCAGCGCCTCGATCTGGTTGTTCAGGTCGATCTGCACGCGCTGCGCCTGCTCGACCTGGCCATCCAGCTTGCCGAGCCGGTTCTTCGTCTCGGCGCGCAGGTCCTCGATGCGCTGGCGCGCGACCTCGTCATCGAACAGCGCAGCCCGCGCCGGCGCCGCGACCAGAAACAGCGCGGCGAGCGCAGCCGCGACACCGGTGCGGGCCGACATCAGTATTCACCCGAATAGAGGATTTCCGAACGGCGGTTCTCGGCGTAGGACTCTTCATCGGTGCCGGATGCGCGCGGCTTTTCCTCGCCCAGGCTCACCGCTTCGAGCTGCGCCTCGTTCACGCCCAGCAGCATGAGTGCACGCTTGACCGCCTCGGCGCGCTTCTGGCCCAGCGCGAGGTTGTACTCACGCGAGCCGCGCTCGTCGGTATTGCCCTGGATGAGCATCCTGAACTTCGGGTTGGCGACCAGGAACTTGGCATGCGCCGAAATCAGGCTGGCATAGCTGTCCTTGATCGCGTAGCTGTCGTAGTCGAAATAGATGATGCGCTTGGACAGCGGGCTGTTCGGGTCCTTCAGCGATGCCAGCAGGGCTTCTTCCGGCGTCATCTGCTTGCCGGTGACTTGGGACGGCTGGACCGCGCTGCCGGTCGGACCGGACGGCGTCGCCGGGCTCTTGTCTTCGGTCGGAGCGGCCGGCTGTTCCGGGCCGGTGGACGAGCAGCCGGCCAGCACGGCCAGCGTCAGTGCAGCGATCGTAAGCTTGGTGGTGGTGCGCATGATGAAAGGCCTCTCCGAGGAAGTGCCGACAGTGCGTCGGCTGGTGATCAAGGTTGATTGAACGGACCCCAGGCCGGCTCGCGGACATCGCCGCCCGCCGATCCCGACAGTTTCTGCTTGACGCGGCCATCGGCCGATACCGCCGACAGCACGCCCCGACCGCCGATTTCCGATGCATACAGGATCATGCGGCCATTCGGTGCGAAGGACGGCGATTCGTCGCGCGACGATTCGGTCAGTATCTGGGTCTGACGCGTCGCCAGGTCCATCACGGCGATCTGGAAACGGCCGCCATTGCGGGTGACGTAGGCCAGCGTCTTGCCGTCTGGCGACAGGCGCGGCGTCACGTTGTAGCCACCTTCGAAGGTGACGCGCTCGGCATTGCCGCCGCCGGAGGGCACGCGATAGATCTGCGGGCTGCCGCCGCGGTCGGACGTGAAATAGATATGGGCGCCATCGGGCGAGAACTGGGGCTCGGTGTCGATCGCGCTGGAACTGGCCACGCGGGTGAGACCGCTGCCATCGACATTGATGGTGTAGAGCTGCGAGGAACCATCCTTGGTCAGCACGACCGCCAGCCTCTTGCCGTCCGGCGCCCAGGCCGGCGCCGAATTCGAACCCTTGAAGTTGGCCACCACGGTCTGCACGCCGGTGGCCAGCGAATGTACGTAGATGATGGGCTTCTTGGCCTGGAAGGACACATAGGCCAGGCGTGTGCCATCCGGCGACCAGGCGGGCGAAATGATGGGCTCGGTCGAGCGCAGCGCGATGCGCGGATTCTGCCCGTCGGCGTCATCCACCTTCAGTTCGTAACGACCGGCGCTCTTGCTCACGTAGGCGATGCGGGTCGAGAACACCCCCTTCTCGCCGGTGAGCTTCTCGTAGATGAAATCGGCAATGCGATGGCCGGTCTCGCGCATGGTGGCCGATGCAAACACGAAAATCATGCCGTCCGGCTTGCCCTGCCGCGCGATGTCATACAGGCGCATGCGGATTTCGTAGCGACCGCCGGGGGCCGGCACGATGCTGGCCAGCGCGAGCGCATCGGCGCCGCGCTCCTTCCACTGAGTCAGATCCACCGCGGCATTCTCGGCCACCTGTGCCGGGCCCGGGTCGACCAGCTTGAACAGCCCGCTGCGTTCGAGGTCGGCGCGCACGATGCCGGTGAGGGCCTGCGGCAGCAGGCCTTCGCCGGCGAAATTGGCGATGGCCACCGGAATGCGGTTGGCGCCGGCGCCGGTGATTTCGACCGTAAGCTGGGCCCAGGCGCCGTGCGCGACGAACAGACATGCAGCCAGCAGCCATCTGAAATGCTTGATCATCGAATCCCTTCCCTGAATGTCCATCGGTTCCGCCTAAGGTTCAAGCGGCCTGAAAATGAGTTCGACATTGCGCTCGAAAGCCGCTGGGTCCTCCGGCTTGGGCAGCGGCGACGACTTGACGATGGCACGCAGTATCGCCGCATCAAGCGCAGCATTGCCGGTCGATCGCTTCATGCGCGGCTCGCCGACCACCGAACCATCCGGCAACAGCGAAATCGACACCAGCGCCTCGGGCTGGCCGCTCACGCCCGGCGGCAGCACCAGATTGCCGCGCACCTTGGCGCTGATGCGGCCGGCCCAGCTGTCGCGCGCCTTGCTGCGCGCGCCATCGGCGGCAAGCCGGGCGATCAGGTCGGCTTCCTGCGCCGCCTGGCGGCGCATCTGCTCTGCGTTCTCGCGCGCGAGCGACTCCTTCATCAGCTTTTCCTGCAGCGCCTGTTCGATGCGCGGATCCGGTCGGGGCGGCACGGGCGCCTTCGCCTCCGGCTTTTTCTCGACCTTGGGTTCCGGCTTCGGTTCCGGTTTCTTCTCGACCCTGGGTTCGGGCCGTTTTTCAACCTTGGGCTCGGGCTTGACCTTGGCAGGCTCCTTGATGACGATATCCGGCTTGGGCGGCGGAGGCGGCGGCGGTTCGACCACCGGCTCCGGCCGCTTCTCGATTGCCGGCTCCGGCGGAGGCGGCACCGGGGCTGGCGCGGGCGCCTCGACTGGCGGCAGGCTGCCCACCAGTTCGACCTGCACTGCCGCAGGCTTGCGGGTCTGCCAGCTCACGCTGTAGTACAGGAAAAGGCCGAGCAGCACATGCATGCCGACCGCCAGCGCGGCGGACTGCCATTTACCCGGTTGCGGCCGTTTCAGCGCGAAGTCGTGCATCAGCGCGCGGGCCCTGTCGGCTGGCCGGTCTGCACCAGCAGGCCGATGCGGGTGAATCCATTGTTCTGCAGCGCATCCATCACGCGCAGGATGTCCTCGTAGCGCGCGGCCTTGTCACCGGCCACCACGATGTTGCGCGGGGCGTCACCCTGCATCTCGCGCAGGCGCTCGACCAGGCTGTCGCGGCTCACCGCGGTTTCCTTGCTGCCGCGATCGCGGTCGCGCAGCGCCAGCTTGCCGTCCGCCTTGACGATCACCTCGATAGGCTGAGCCGGCGTCTGCGACGACTTGCCGACGCTGGGCAGCTCGATGCTGC
This sequence comes from Methyloversatilis thermotolerans, assembly GCF_000372885.1. Lineage (GTDB taxonomy): Bacteria > Pseudomonadota > Gammaproteobacteria > Burkholderiales > Rhodocyclaceae > Methyloversatilis > Methyloversatilis thermotolerans. Next base: position 3,272,462 of record NZ_KB889967.1, on the reverse strand, counting down.
CGGTCGGCGTAGCCTGCGGCGCCACCATGAAGATGACGAGCAGCACCAGCATCACGTCGATATAGGGCACGACGTTGATCTGGTTCATCATGCGGCGCTGTCTTCTCATGGTGGCTTACCGGGTCTGGCGCTGCAGGATGTTGGAAAACTCCTCCATGAAGCTTTCCCAGCGGATGGAAATGCGGTCGATGTCGTGCGCGAAGCGGTTGTAGGCCACCACCGCGGGAATGGCGGCAAACAGGCCGATGGCGGTGGCGACCAGTGCCTCGGCGATGCCGGGCGCCACATGGCTCAGCGTCGCCTGGCCGACATTGGACAGTCCGCGGAAGGCATTCATGATGCCCCACACGGTGCCGAACAGACCGATGTAGGGGCTGACCGAACCGGTGGATGCCAGGAAGGCGGTGTGCGATTCCAGTTCGTCCACTTCGCGCTGGTAGGTCGCCCGCATCGCGCGTCGCGCGCCATCGACAATGGTGGCCGCATCGAGATTGGGACGCGCGCGCAGCTTGGTGAATTCACGATAGCCGGCTTCGAAGATGCGCTCCATGCCACCCGCGTTGTGACGGTCGTTCGCCGCACTCTGGAACAGCGCATTCAGGTCACCGCCGGACCAGAACTCGAGCTCGAACTTGTCGGTACGCAGCCGCGCATCGCGGATCGCGAAGAACTTGCGGAAGATCCAGTACCAGCTGATGAACGAAATGGCCAGCAGCAGGCCCATCACCAGCTGCACCAGCAGGCTGGCGTGCGCGACAAGCGAAATGATGGAAAGGTCTTCGGTGACGTTCATGAATGTGTGCGGACGGGTTGGATGTGGGGATGCAGACGTTCGCGCAGCGCTGCCGGCACGGCGATCGGCCTGAGCGTGGCTGCATCGATGCAGACCACGCCGACCGTGCCCTCGAGCAGCAGTTCCTCGCCGCGGAACACCTGCTGTTCGAAATCCAGCACGCTGCGCCGGTTCGCCCGGACGATGCTGCGCACCTCCAGTGCATCGTTGAAACGCGCGGGCTTGAAATAAGTGCACTGCACCGTGCGCACGACGAAACCTATGCCCTGTCCTGCCAGCTCAACCTGGTCGACACCGAGCGCGCGCAGCCATTCGGTGCGCGCGCGCTCAAGGAAACGCAGATAGTTCGCGTAATAGACCACGCCGAAGCTGTCGGTGTCTTCGTAATAGACGCGCACCGGCCAGCGGAACACCGGCGCGTCCTGCGCAGGAGAGGTCATGGCGCCCGATTTTACCCGAGGCGACCGTCAGTCTTGGCGCACAGCAGCAAAATCCGCCGGAAAACGAATGTAAGCGCGCATGTGAGGCGCCGCCGCTGCGACGCAGGCGTCGTGCTCGCGTCACAGCCTGTCCAGATTCTGCAGCAGTTCGCCAGCCTTGTCGCGCACAGCCGCGCGCTCGGCATCGCCCAGTCTGGCGAGATTCTTCGCCATCAGGGCGGTGCGCGGGTTGGCCGCCAGGCTGGCTTCGTTGCGATCGACGAAATGCCAGTACAGCACGGTGACCGGGCAGGCCGCATCACCGCTGCGCAGCGTCGGACGGTAGCGGCAACCGTCGCAGTAGTTGCTCATGCGCTGGATGTAGGCGCCGCTGGCGACATAGGGCTTGCTGGTGAAGCGGCCGCCATTGGCGTACAGCGTCATGCCGGCCACGTTGGGCAGTTCCACCCATTCCACCGCATCCACGTAGACCGCGAGATACCAGTCCTCGACCTGCTTCGGGTCGATGCCGGCCAGCAGCGCGAACTGGCCGGTCACCATGAGGCGCTGGATATGGTGGGCGTAGCCATGGCGGAGCGTCTGGCCGACGACCGCCTTCATGCAGGCCATGCCGGTGTCGCCGGTCCAGTACCAGCGCGGCAGCGCGCGCGTGTGGCCATAATGATTGGCTTCGCGCAGTGCCGGCATGTCCAGCCAGTACATGCCGCGGACGAACTCGCGCCAGCCCAGCACCTGGCGCACGAAGCCCTCGACCGACTGCAAGGGGAGGTTTCGCTCGCGCCAGGCGGCGAGCGCCGCATCGATCACTTCGCGCGGAGACAACAGCTTGAGGTTCATCGCGGCGCTGAGCCGCGCATGCCACAGCCACGGCTGCCCGGTCCACATCGCGTCCTGGTGCGGGCCGAACAGATCCAGGCGATGGGCGATGAAGTCCTCCAGCGCCTGCAGCGCATCCACACGCGTGACCGGCCAGTCGAAATCGACCGCCGATCCGGGGTGGCCGGCGAAACGCGCCGACACCTCGTCCATGACCCGCCGCGTCAGCGCATCAGGCGTAAAGCGGCGCGGCGGCGGCACCGGACCCGGACCACGGCGCCCGAAGCCGCTGCGATTGTCGGCATCGAAGTTCCAGCGCCCGCCGACCGGCTCTCCATCCTCCATCAGCACGCCATGGCGCTCGCGCATCATGCGGTAGAAGAATTCCATGCGCGGCTGCCTGTAGCGGGCGGCCCAGCGCGCGAAGTCGCCGCGCCCGATCATGAAGTGCAGGTCCTCGCGCAGATCCAGCGCCAGCCCGAGGCGCCCGCACATGTCGCGCAGGCCCTGTTCCAGCCACCACTCGCCCGGCTCCACGACGATCAGGCGCTGCGGCATGTCCGCCCGCAGCCGGTGCTCAATGACATCGAGCAGGTGGTCACCACCCTCACCGCTCCCCGGCAGCGCGCGATAGTCGACCTGCCAGCCGCGCGCGCGCAGCGATGCCGCGAAGTGGCGCATCGCGGACAGGAACAGCACGATGCGGGCAGGATGGCTCCAGATGCGGGTCGATTCGCCCGCCGCCTCCACCATGAGTACGCGGTCGGCCCCGGGGTCGAAGCCAGCAAAGGCCGTCGAATCAACATCGAGCTGGTCGCCCAGCACAAGCACGATATTGCGCGGATCAGCCATCTGCGCGACCCTTGCGTCGACAGGCCTGCGAGCAGTACCTGACCTGCCCCCACGTGTTGCGCCACGCGCGACGCCAGCTCATCGGCCGACCGCACGCCATGCAGGGCTTGCTCGGCAGACTGGATTTGTTGCCCCGGAACGGGGTCTTGCGATCATGGGACATCACACCTCCGCAGGCTTTCGCGACGCAGACCGGAATCGCGGCAGCGGGTTCCGCCTCGCTACGGTGCATTCAGGATTGCTGCTGGGCGGACGTTGATGCCAGCCATGGAAGGGACACCATGAAACAGGCGCCGATTCCCGAGCGCGAGGATGAACGGCTGAGTGCGCTGCGGGCGATGGCGGTGCTGGACACGCCCCCCAGCCAGGCCTTTGACGACCTGACCCGGCTGGCCAGCGCGCTGTTCGATCTGCCGATTGCGCTGGTGAGCCTGGTCGACAGCGACCGGCAGTGGTTCAAGTCGGTACAGGGGCTGTGCATCAGCAGCACCCGGCGTGATCAGGCCATGTGCGCCCGCACCCTCGTCGCGCGCGACGGGCTGATGGTCGTGCCCGATCTGGCGCTGGACGAACGCTTTGCCGACACCGAACTGGCGCGCGCGCATGGCGTGCGTTTCTACGCCGGCGCCACGCTGTACAGCCCGGATAGTCATGCGCTGGGTGCTTTCTGCGTCATGGACAGACGACCGCGCCAGCTGGACCCGGCGCAGCAGGAGCTGCTGCGCGCGCTGGCGCGCCAGGCACAGGCGCAGCTGCAGCTCGTGCTGAGGCTGGACCAGTTGCACACGCTGGCGAGCGAACTTCACCTGCGGCAGCAAATACTGGAACAACGGTGCGTGGAACTGGAAAACGAAGCCAGCACCGATGCGCTGACCGGGGTCGGCTCCCGCCGGGCGGCCGAGGACAGACTCCGTCACGAATGCGCGATCGCGCAGCGGCTGAGGCTACCCTTTTCGCTGTGCCTGATCGACGTCGATCACTTCAAGAAGGTAAACGACCGGTACGGCCATCCTCACGGGGACGAGGTGCTCAGGCAGGTCGCCTCGCTCATCGCCGACGCGGCGCGGAGCACGGATTACATTGGACGCTGGGGTGGCGAGGAATTCATCGCGCTGTTGCCGAACACCGATCAGGGCGGTGCGCACGCGATTGCCGAACGGATACGCCGGCGGGTCGAGAACGGCGACTGGGACAGACCCGAGGCACTCACGGTCAGCGTCGGACTGAGCACATTCACCGCCCGCCAGCCAGGCGCGGAACATCTGATCGGTCTGGCCGACGCGGCGCTCTACCGGGCCAAGGCGGCCGGGCGCAACCGCATCGAAGCCGCCGCCACACCGGGAGACGGCTGACCGGATGCTCACGGCGCGATCAGTCGCGCCTTCATCGCATCGGTCATGTCCATCGATCCATCGACGTCCACGCGCAGGGCCATCGCCACGCCCATGCGCTGCGCCAGCGCATGCCAACCCTCCCGGCCGACGATGAACAGCGGCTTGCTGTCCGCATCCGAGCGCGCGCCGGCATCCGGCGCCGCCGGCATGAGCACGGTGAGCGACTGCGTGTGGCGCACCGGCTCCGCCGTGCGCGGGTCGATCAGATGGCAGTAGCGCTCGCCATCCATCTCGAAGTAGCGCTGATAGTCGCCCGATGTACCGATGGCTTCACCGTCGTGCAGTTCTACCGTGGCTAGCGCCTCGGGCTTGCGGGGATGCTGGATGGCAATGCGCCACGGCTTGCTTCCCTTGGCGCCGACCGCCATCACATTGCCACCGATATTGATGAGCGCACAGCACAGGCCACGCGCGCGCACCAACGCGGCCGCGCGATCCAGCGCATACCCCTTGGCGTAGCCGCCGAGATCGAACTGCACCGCACGGTTGCGGCTGGTGAGCCGGGCTCCGCCCTCCGGCTTGGCTGCGATATCGATATCGGCCATGCTCGGGCGCGCCGCCAGCCAGCGCTCGCGGAAAGCCGGATCGGGACGGTGCGGCACGAATTCGTCGGCATGGAAGCCCCAGGCGGCGATGAGCGCGCCGGCCGCCGGGTTGAACAGTTGTTCGCCGCGCGCTGCCTCGGTCTGTGCGCCGCGCAGGATGGCGGCCATTTCGGCATCGATATCGACCGCCTGCCCATCGGCGATGGCCCGGTTGATACGCGTCAGTTCCGACGGCTGCCACGCATGCAACAGCCGGTGCAGCCGGTCGAATTCCCGCAGCACCTCGCCCAGCGCCTCGCGCGCGACGGCGCGGTCGGCGCCATACACCACCACTTCGACACGGGTGCCGAACACGAAGGATTCCTGCCGCTCGACCTGCTCGCGGCTGCCGCACCCGGCGGCCAGCGCACACAGCAGGCACAGCGCGACGCGGAACATGCGGCCCATGTCAGCAGGCAGCGGCGCGCTCCAGCGCATCCACGAACATGGAAGCGACGTCGAAGCCGGTCTGCTCGGTGATTTCGACGAAACAGGTGGGACTGGTGACATTGATTTCGGTGAGCCGGTCGCCGATCACATCCAGCCCGACCAGCAGCAGGCCGCGCGCGGCCAGTATCGGCCCGAGCCGGCGCGCGATCGCCAGATCGGCGTCCGACAGCGGCTGCGCGACGCCGCGACCGCCGGCGGCGAGATTGCCGCGCGTCTCGCCCGCCTTCGGAATGCGTGCCAGGCAATAAGGCACCGGTTCGCCGGCGATCAGCAGCACGCGTTTGTCGCCGTGGATGATGTCCGGAATGTAGCGCTGCGCCATCAGGGTGCGCGCGCCATCCTCGGTCAGCGTTTCGATGATCACATTGCGGTTGGCGTCATCGGCGCGCACGCGGAATATCCGTGACCCGCCCATGCCGTCGAGCGGTTTCAGTATCGTGTCACCGTGCGCGTCGATGAAGGCGTTGATGGCGAGCCCGTCACGCGACACCAGGGTGGGTGCGATCAGATCAGGGAACTCGCAGATCGACACCTTCTCCGAATGATCGCGTATCGCGCGCGGATGGTTGAATACGCGCGCGCCATCGGCGGCAGCGCGTTCGAGCATCCAGGTCGCGGTGATGTATTCGAAATCGAAGGGCGGATCCTGACGCATCAGCACGGCGTCGAACGCCCGCAGCGCGCAGGTCGCGCTTTCCTGCTCCAGGTACCACGCGTCGCCGTCAAGCTGCGGCAGGATGCGCACCGCCCCGGCGCTCACCGCGTCGCCGTGCAGGCTGAGCGCGCCGCGCTGCACGGTCCAGATCTGGTGGCCGCGGCGCGCTGCTTCACGCATCATGGCGATGCTCGAATCCTTGGCCGGCTTGAGCGCATCCAGCGGATCGACGATGAAGGCCAGACGCAGGCTCATCCTCTCACTTCCGCCTCGAGTGCCTGTTCCGCCTCGCTGAGCGGCAAACCGCGTTCCAGTTCCAGGCTGGCCGCCAGCAGCGCCAGCCTGGCCACCACGCCATAAGCGTAGAAGCGGTTGGGCGGCGCATCCGGCGCGCAGCCGGGATCGGGCATGGAACAGCAGGATTCGAACGCCAGCGGCTTGAAATGCATGCCCGGCGCGTTCAGGTTCTCGTCGATGCCGCGCTCGCCATGCACGCGGTAGAAGCCACCGACCACATAGCGATCCATCATGTACACCACGGGTTCGGCAGCGCCGCCATCGACGCTTTCGAAGGTGGGCACGCCTTCCTGGATCATGACCGAACTGACCTCCAGGCCTTCCTTGACCACCGCCATCTTGTTGCGCTGCTTGCGGTTCAGCCCGACCACCTCGGACGGATCGCGCACCGTCATGATGCCCATGCCGTAGGTGCCGGCATCCGCCTTCACGATGACGAAAGGTTCATGGTCCACGCCGTGCTGCGCGTACTTCTCGCGGATGCGTGCCAGCAGCGCACCGACGCGCGTCGCCAGGCACTCCTCGCCCGCGCGCTCCTGGAAGTTGATTTCGCCGCACACGTCGTACAGCGGGTCGATCACCCACGGGTCGATGTCCATCACCGCCGCGAACTGGCGGGCAATCTCGCTGTAGGCCTCGAAATGCTGAGACTTGCGGCGCGTGGTCCAGCCGGCGTGCAGCGGCGGAATGAAGGTCTGCTCGTTCACATCGCGCAGCAGATCCGGCACGCCGGCGGACAGGTCGTTGTTGAGCAGGATGGCGCAGGGGTCGAATCCCTCCACGCCGAGGCGCCGACCGCCGGCCAGCCTGACCAGCGGTTCGACCGTCAGCGTCTGGCCGTCGCCCAGATCGAGAGGCGTCGGGCCGGCAAGGTCGGGAATCAGGCTGCCGATGCGCACGTTCAGCCCGGCCAGCTTGAGTATGTGGGCCAGCCGCGCCACATTGCGCAGGTAGAACAGGTTGCGCGTGTGGTTCTCCGGCACCAGCAGCAGGTTGCGCGCTTCCGGGCACAGCTTTTCCACCGCGGTCATGGTCGCCTGCACGCACAGCGGCAGGAATTCCGGGTTCAGGTTGTTGAACCCGCCGGGAAACAGATTGGTATCGACCGGTGCCAGCTTGAAGCCGGCATTGCGCAGATCGACCGAGGCGTAGAACGGCGGCGAATGGTCCAGCCACTGGGCGCGGAACCATTGTTCGATATCGGTCTGGCGTTCGAGAAAGCGGCTTTCCAGCGCGAGCAGCGGGCCGGTGAGCGCGGTCGTCAGGTGAGGCACCATGGGCGTGAGCGGTCGCGATCCGCGGTGATATTCGGGCCCGCGGATTCTACACCTGGGCCGGGACGTGCTTTCCGCTCCGGTACAATTGCGCCTTCCCTGCGCATCCGCGCATGTCCCGCCCTGTGAGTTCCCCATGCTGTCCGCTTCAAACATCACCATGCAGTTCGGCGCCAAGCCGCTTTTCGACAACGTCAGCATCAAGTTCGGTGACGGCTTCCGCTACGGCCTGATCGGCGCCAATGGCGCCGGCAAGTCCACCTTCATGAAGATACTGGCCGGCGTGCTGGAGCCGACCGCGGGCAATGTGTCCCTCGATCCGCACGAGCGCATGGCCTTCCTGCGCCAGGACCAGTTCGCCTACGAAGATGAGCGGGTGCTCGACGTGGTCATGATGGGCCATGCCGAAATGTGGGCCTGCATGAAGGAAAAGGACGCCATCTACGCCAATCCGGAAGCAAGCGAGGATGACTACATGCGTGCCGCCGAACTGGAAGCGCAGTTCGCCGAATACGACGGCTACACCGCCGAATCGCGCGCCGGAGAGCTGCTGCTGGGCGTGGGCATCCCGACCGAACAGCACAACGGACCGATGCGCGAGGTCGCGCCGGGCTGGAAGCTGCGCGTGCTGCTGTGCCAGGCGCTGTTCGCCAATCCGGACATCCTGCTGCTGGACGAACCGACCAACAACCTGGACATCAACACCATACGCTGGCTCGAGAACACGCTGAACGAGCGCAACAGCACCATGGTGATCATCAGCCACGACCGCCATTTCCTGAACCAGGTGTGCACCCATATGGCCGACCTGGATTACGCCACGATACGGCTGTATCCGGGTACCTGGGACGATTACATCGAGGCGTCGACCCAGGCACGCGAGCGCGCCGCCGCGGCGAACGCCAAGGCCAAGGAAAGAGTGGCCGAACTGCAGGGCTTCGTGCGCCGTTTCTCGGCCAACAAGTCCAAGTCCAAGCAGGCCACCTCGCGGCTGAAGATGATAGACAAGATCAAGATCGAGGAATTCAAGCCCAGCTCGCGCCAGTACCCCTGGATACGCTTCGAATACGACGCGAAGGACAAGCTGCACCGCCAGGCGGTGGAGCTGGAGAACGTGGTGTTCGGCTACGAGAGCGGGCCGCAGATCCTTAAAGGCTTCACCGCCACCTTCGACGGCGGCGACCGGGTGGCCATCATCGGCGAGAACGGCGTCGGCAAGACCACTTTCCTCAAGCTGCTGGTGGGCGAGCTGCAGCCACAGCATGGCGCGATCAAGTGGGCGGAAAAGGCCCGGCTGGGCTATTTCGCGCAGGACCATTCGGCCGATTTCGACAGCGACGCGAACCTGACCGACTGGATCAGCGGCTATGTGCGCGAGGGCGGCTACGAGGGCGACGACGCGATCACGCTGGTGCGCGGCACGCTCGGCCGCCTGCTGTTCGGCGGCGACGACGTGAGGAAGTCGGTGCGCGTGCTGTCCGGCGGCGAACAGGGCCGCATGATGTTCGGCCGTCTCATGCTGCAACGCAAGAACGTGCTGCTGCTGGACGAGCCGACCAACCACATGGACATGGAATCGATCGAATCGCTCAACGCCGGCCTCGATGCCTTCGAAGGAACGCTGTTCTTCGTGTCGCACGACCGCGAATTCGTGTCCTCGCTGGCCACCCGGGTCGTGGAAATCCGCGGCAACGGCGACATCATCGACTACCGTGGCGGCTACGAGGACTACCTCGCCAGCCAGGGTATCGAGGGTTGATGAGATGAAGGCCCCCGGGCTCTTCGCGTATCGACGTGACTGCGATGGCTGACAACTGCCCCCTCTGCGACGACCTGCCCGGCCACCACTGGCTGTGGCGGGACGACCGGCTGCGCGTGATCGACGCGCGCGAGCCGGATCATCCGGCCTTCCTGCGCGTGATCTGGAACGCACACGTGAAGGAAATGACCGATCTGGCGGACGCCGACCGCCAGCACCTGATGCAGGTCGTTTTGCAGACGGAAAGCGCGGTGCGCGACATCAGCCAGCCGGACAAGATCAATCTGGGCAGCCTTGGCAATCGCGTGCCTCATCTGCACTGGCATGTGATCGGCCGCTGGGCGGACGATGCGCACTTTCCGGATTCGGTGTGGAGCGCACGGCAGCGCGAGGGCGCGGCGCGCCCGCGCATTCCGTCGGCGCTCTGGCGGACCGCGCTGCTGGCGCGGCTGGGACTGCCGACGGTGCCGGTGAGCGATGCGCTTGCCGCAGCGTACGAACACAGCGACTACGCGATATCGCTGCCCGATGGCGAGGCGGTGGTGCACGCCGGCAGCCCGACGCCGATGCTGGACCGCTGGCTGACCACGCAGCCGGTGCAGCAGTGGGCGCTGCTCAGCGCGGCCAACCCATGGTCGTCCCGCTGTGACGAGGCCGACAACCGCCACGCACTCGCCGCGCTGCGTGCATTGCTCACGCAGCGCGGGCTTGTCGTGCTGGACGGCGAAAACCGCGCACCGGAAGGCGGCTGGAGAGAAGCGTCGCTGCTGTGCGCCGGGCTGACGGCGGACGATGCGCTGCGCATCGGTGCCGCCTTCGGCCAGAACGCTGTGCTCACCGGCGAGGCAGGCGAAGTCGCCCGCCTGCGCTGGTGCGTCCGTCGCAGCGGCGACTGATTCAGGCTGAACGCATGCGGTGTCGGGCCACACCCGCCACCGCCACCAGTCCGGACAGCAGCATCGCGACGCGGGTCGGTTCGGGCACCGCTGCCGTGATGCCCAGACGGTAGCTGGGGTTGCTGAGCGAGTTGTCGGTACCGGACACGGTCACCAGGAACTGCGTGCCGCTGGCGAACGGGAATGCGCTGCTGCCACCGCCGGTGAACGGCCCCCAGGCGAACGTGAGATTGCGCCCGAAACTGCCGACGATTTCCGTTCCATTGAGGAGGACGGACAGCGATGCGCGCGAGCCCAGCCCGAGATTGCTGAAATCCAGCGTGAAGTCGACCGGCTCGCCGACCACGAAGCTGAAGCTGTCGGCGAAACTGCCGGCGCTTTGCTCGAACTGCAGCGTTTCCCCCAGTTCCACCACCCCGAGATCGACGATTTCCGCCATTGCAGGTGAAGCGAGGGCACATGACAGGCCGGTACCCAGCAAGGCCGCACGAATGAGGTTATGCATGACAAGCTCCTTCGAATGAGAGGTGAATGAAAGCGGATGCTTTCATCACGCATCTACGGAGCGGTCGTGGAAACAGAGGCGGACACAGGGAGCGCGCCGCGCGACCGGTGTGACGCAGTTCCGGATTCGCTACCAGAGCTTGACGCAGTGGCCGCGCAGCGCGAACCGCGCAGGGTCGGGCAGATCGGGAATATTGCCGGCCGCTTCGATCGACACCGCCAGTTCGGCCACATTGGCGAGCAGCTTTTCCGAGGTATCGGCCAGCGTGACCCGTTGCTTGGCCTGTGGCTGCAGCGTGCCGAGCCGGAACGGATGCCCCTGTTTCGGCAGGGCCCACAGCACCGCGACCTGTCCTTCGGACAGCACCGGCGCATGCAGGAACTTGACCCCCAGATCGCGACCGTGCCGCCGCGAAGACGCCAGAGCGGCCGGACGGCCGTCGCGATCCAGCAGCAGCCCGACATAGCTGGCCGGCAGCACCGAATGCTCCGGCAGTTCGGGTGCCTGCCCGCGTTCCGGCAACGGACCGACGATGGACACCGTCAGCAGCACACCAAGTGCGAAACCGAGGGCGGGACGCAGCCATGCGCGCCAGCCGGCGGCGGCACCGACTCCTGCGGTACGGCGCTCGATCTCGCGCCACACGCGCGGAGCGGGCTTGACCGGCGGCACGACGGCCGCCAGACGCGCCGAATGCGCCTCCCATACGTGCAGTGCGTGTGCCGCCGCATCGCTGCGCCGCGCCAGTTGCAGGAAACGGCGGCGCGCACGCGGGCTCAGCGTGCCGAACACGCAGGCCGCTGCCAGCCGGTCCAGCAGATCGGGATTGTCATATCTCACGACAGCGGCTCCATGCAGCGACGCAGCCGCTCGAGCCCGCGCCGCAGCCACGCCTTCACGCTGCCGACCGGCGCGCCGAGATGGCTGGCCAGTTCGGCGTGCGACAGACCGTGATAGCAGGCCAGCGCGAGACACTGACGCTGGGGACCCTCTATCTGGTCGATGCAGCGGCGCAGATGCAACGCATCAGCCGCCCGTTCCAGCAGGCCGAGAGGCGTGGGTCGCTCATCCGCGGATGCCGCACCCTCGTCCTCCTCTTCCAGCGCCTCGGTCGGGCGCGACGCTTCTGCGCGCAACAGGTCGAGCGCACGATTCCGGACCACCGCAGTCATCCAGGTCATGGGCCGGCTCGCCTGCGGGCGATAGCTTTCAGCGCGGAGCCAGATGCCGGTAAAGGCGTCCTGCAGCACGTCTTCCGCCAGATCGCGGCGCCGCAGCAGGCGCAGCGCCACACCGAGCAGCGGCGGCGCGCAGGCGTCGTAGAGCTGGCGGAATGCTGCGCGGTCGCGCAGTGCTACGCATGCGAGCAGATATTCCAGGTGAGCGGGATCCGGCATGGCCGCATCATGCCATGTTCATCGAGCGGGCGGATCAGTAGCCATCCGGCCGGTAGTTCCCTGCAGCGGCTGGCGCGGCACCGCTGCGGATCACATGCCATACGCCCTTCACGCCATCGCCGGCGCTCTCCCCGGGCCGCTGGTCACCGGCATAGAAGTACAGCGGCCGTCCGCGCAACGCCCACTGCCGACGGCCGTCATCACGCGTGAACAGTGCGTACTCGCCCACCGGACGGGCGTCCGCATCGGCGGTAAAGGGCGGCCACAGCGCGGCGCACGCGTCCGTGCACCGACTGCGCGCTTCGCTGTCCTTGTCGAACACATAGAGCACGCGTCCGGCAGCATCGGTCAGCAGACCCGCGGCATCGACCACCGGTTGCGCCAGCGCGGCGCCCGACAATGACGCCAGGCACAGGGCGAAGTTGAGCATGGGGGAGTTCATGGTGAATCTCCTCGTCTGACAGGATGAACGTGGCGGACAGGTGTCCGCCTTCCCGCATGTACGTACGCGGCGGCCATCCGGAGGCAGTGCAGGGAGCGGATGGCGACTGCGCACCTGACCCGGCACCGACCGCCGCCGTGCGGGCTGAAGCACCCCGTGACTGTCAAACAGCTTGTCACCCCCGCTTTTCCGACGCACGCAGGGTGGTCCTTGAACATAGAATGAGCAATCTCCAAGTCAAACGGCCTGCCGTCTCGAATGTTCCATTTCGGTCTTCCAGCCACCTCGACGCAGACACGTCCGGATTTCGTCGATGCGCGCGGCGCGCGCGAGTGGCTGACGGAACTGGATTCAAACCAGCCGCTTCCGGCGCAAGCGAAGCTGGTGGGCCAGCTCAACCTGTTGAATCGCTTCGTCGTGCCGGCGGTCGAGCGCCTGCGCATGGTCGAGGAATTGCGACCCGCGGTGCTCGCGGTACAGGCGAACACGATCGTCCGTTTCGCCGGCCGCCCGTTGCCGCTGGCCAACAGCGAACGTGCCGCGCTGGATGCCAACCAGAGCCTGTGGGACACCCTGGCCACGGCCTACCTGCACTGCCTGTCCGCCGCACTGGACGGCGACGGCAAGGTGGTCGGCCAGACCGCGCTCATCGCTCATCGCGCGCTGAGCGCGCTGGCCTGCATGCAACTCGATGCGCTGCGCGCGGCCCACGTTCCGGCCGCGGGATACTGGCGACGCGTACATGCCTGCTTTCTCGCCGCCGACAGTCTTGCCGCGAGCGAGCGCCGCATCCGCGACGAAGTGATGCACGAAGAACGGCCCACCGCCGTGCGTGCGGCCTACGTGCTGTGCGTGCTGCTGAATGTGGCCAGCCCGTTCGGGCTGAATCACCGGCAATTGAAGATACTGTTCCGCTGGCTGGGGAAATGGTCGGGCAAGGTGGAAACAAGCCTTTCGCCGGTCGCCGGATCCGCTCTGCCCCCGCTGATGGTGGATCTGAACGCCGACGACCCGGTAGCGCGTGCTCCACAGGCGCACAGCCGCATGCGCTGGCTCATCCTGGACGAGTTCGCGCACACGGTGCGCAAACGTCTCCTTCTGCTCGCGCAGGGCGAGGCGCCGGCGACCCTGCGCTTGGGCGAGGAGTTGAGCCCGTCCCAGGCCAACAGACTGCTGCGCCATCTGCATGGCCACTGCTGCCGGGGCGGACTCACGCGTACCGAGGCACGCCGTCCGGTCCGGCGCAGTGCTGCGGTGGTCATCGGCATGGATGGGGTGCTGCGGCTGCTGGCCGGCGGCACCGCGCCGGATGCTGCAACAGCGCCGGACAGCTCCTCGCCTGCCGCGATCGAAACCTGGCAGATCGTCGACGACAGCGCGACCGGCCTGCGTCTGACCCGGCGTGCCAGCGGTGACGGCACGCGCATCGGCCTGGGCATGCTGGTGGCGGTGAGGCCGGATGACGCCGCACAGTTCATGCTGGCCCACGTGTGCTGGACCATGGCCATCGACGGCGATCTGAACATGGGCATCAGCCTGCTGGCCGGTACACCGACGGCGGTCGACATTGCACGCACGCCGGACGGTGAGGGTGTGCAGTTCTCGCGGGCACTGCTGGTGCCCCGGGTCGAACGGGTCGGCCAGCCGGAATGTGTGGCGCTGCCCAGTGGCTGGTATCGCAAGTCGCGCGACATCGTGCTCGGCGGTGACGGCCTGCGGCGACGGGTGAGACTGGCGGAGTCGCTAGAGCGCGGCAGCGATTTCGATCTTGCCCGCATCGAATCGCTTTCATGAGCGCACCCACACTGAATTACCGCGACGCGGCGCAATGCATGACCTTGATCGCCGAACTGCCGCTGACCAATGTGCCGCGTGTGCGCGACACACTTACTCGCATGTTGTACGGCTTGCGCCAGACTTCGCCCGCCAGCGTCGACTATCTGTCGGTCCTGGAAGCGATGCGCGCACCCATGCATTTCCTTCAGGAAAGCCTGGGCAAGCGCTACAGCAGCCGGCCGGTCGCTCCGGGCGGCAGCGAGGACGCCGTATTGCGTCAGGTGGTCGCACTCTGGCTGGCCATGGCGCAGGCCTACGCACAGGCTGCCGAGAATGCCGGTGCGCTGCCGCTGGACGACGGCCGGCTGGCGCTGGTGTGCCAGCGCTGCGTGCTGTATGCGGGCCGCGCCGTGCTGGAGTACTTCCGTGCACGCCGCGCGCCGCCGCGCGGACTGTGGCTGGATCTGCACGGCTACTACGGCAGCGCCGAGGAATGGGGGCTGGCGCTGCAGCCGGTGGCGGACAGCCTGAAGGAAGGCGGCCACCCGCAAAGCGCAGCGGAGGCCTACTGCACGGTGCTGCTGGTCGATCTGGCCAATCCCTACGGGCGCAGTCCACGCGAATTCGAGTGGGTGTGCCGCTGGTCAGACCAGTATGCCGGCCTGACCGAAATCATGCCGGTGTTCGGCGGCACCGATGCCCGGACCTATGCGGTGGACCTGAACCAGGACTGCGGCGCCAAACCGCTGGAAGTTTTCCAGCGCACGCCGCATCTGCGCCGGCTCGGCGCATCGCGGCTGGCCAACGAGATCGAACGCGTGATCGCCGGTCTGAAGAAGGGCCTGTCGCCCGAAACGCTCGGACTGGGTGCCGATTGTCATCCGGTGTCGGCCGGCCGCCTGCTGCTCAACCTGTACAAGCCATGGTGTCATGCCGCCAATCCGCGCCGCGTGCAGCGCAGGCAGGGGAGCGGGGACATCGACATTGCGCTCACGACCGAGGCGATGCACTACTTCATCGCCGGCGAGGAATTCGTGCAGCCACCGGCAGCGCGCGTCTACAGCCACAGCGACTTCCTCGACATCGCCACCTTCGGCGAACGTGCCACCGAAGGGGGCGGCCTGGTGCTGCGCCAGGCCGGCGCGCGTGCCCGCTATCCTGCACAGCGCTGGACCATGCTGGATCACAGCGTGATGGGCTACCGCCTGCTCGCGCCGGCCGATGCACCGGCCATCGAATATTCGCAGATGCTGGCCGTGTTCGGCCCTGACGCCGAACACTGGCGCCTGGCCCGCGTGTCCTGGCTCATGTATGACCACGATGGAAGGCTGAGTACCGGGCTTTACGTACTGCCCGGGGTGCCGCGCGCCGTGGCTGCGCGCCCGATGCCGGAAGAGGGGCAGGCGGCCGAGCGCTTCGCGCGCGCCTTCGTGCTGCCGGCGGTCCCGCTGATGGGCGAGGACGCCACGCTGGTGCTGCCGCGCGGCAGCTTCATCCCGGAACGCGTGATGGAAGTGTTCATGACCGGCCGCCTGCGGCGCCTGAGACTGCATGCACTGCACAGCTTCGGGATCAATTATGAGCGCATCACCTTCGCCGATGCCGCGGCGCCCGCCTGATGCGTCCGCTCACCCTCCGGCCAGAGCAGGTTCGGGCTGCCTGCGCGTGCGCAGCGGCGGAAAACGCACCGTGAAGGTGCTGCCCACGCCCGGTTGGCTCTCTACATGGAGTGTCGCCTGGTGGCGTTCCAGTACGTGCTTCACGATGGCCAGACCGAGGCCGGTGCCGCCAGTCTCGCGCGATCGACCGCGATCGACGCGATAGAAGCGCTCGGTGAGCCGGGGAATATGCTGCGCGGCGATGCCGATACCGTTGTCCGATACCGAGAACATCCCGCCGCCATCCGGTTCGATGTGCCAACGCAGCGTGACGCGGCCTCCATCCGGGGTATAGCGCACCGCATTGCTCGCCAGATTGCCCAGCGCACTGCGCAGGTCGCGCGCGCAGGCCAACAGCCCTCCCGGCGCGCCATCGACCTGCAGCGACACGGTATGCCGGCCGGAGGACAGCGCCCGCGTTTCGACTGCGATCACGTCCAGCAGATTTCGCATGTCGACCACCTCCTCCTGCGCCGGCGTGTCGGTCTCCAGCGCGGACAGCGTCAGCAGGTCATCGACCAGGCGCTGCATCCGTATCGATTGCTGCTGTGCCATGCGGATGAAGGACAGCGACTGTTCGGGCGGCAGGTCCTGCAGGCCGTCCTCCAGCGTTTCCAGGAAACCGTGGATGACGGTGAGCGGCGTCTTCATTTCGTGCGACACGTTGGCGACAAAATCGCGCCGCATGGTTTCGAGCTTCTCGAGCTGGGTGACATCGCGCGTGAGCAACAGCCGCTGGTCGTCGCCGAAGGGCACCACCAGCAGTTGCAGCGTGCGCCCGGGATGTCGCGGCGAGGGCATGGTGAGCGGTTCGCTGTACTCGCCCGATTCCAGGTAGGCGGAGAACTCCGGCTGACGCAGCAGATTGAGCACCGGCATGCCCAGGTCGCGCCGGCCATCCAGCCCCAGATGCTCCTCCGCCTTGGGGTTCAGCCATTCGATCAGTTCGTCGCGCGACATGATGAGCGCACCATCGGGCATGGCACGGCTGGCTTCGCGCATGCGCTCGAGCCGGCTGCGCAAGTCCTCGCGCAACTGGCGGGCCGTGCGCTCGCGACGCGCCAGCTTGGCAAACAGGAACTCCCACTGCCCGGCCCCATCGGGGACCTCCTCGCCTTCGCTCGTGGAACTGAGCCAGCGGTCGAAGCGCACGATTTCGTACTGGTCGCGCAGGCTGCCGAACAACAGCACCAGACAGGCGATCACCAGTGCCGGTACCAGGGCATTGACTGCGTAACCGAACAGCAGGCCCAGCAGCAATACGATGCAGCGGCCAACGGCACGGATCCAGAATTCACGCATTCGAGGCAGATGAGGAAGTCAGCAAGGGCTTTGCAACCGGCGGCGGTCCCGCGCCGGCGCCTGTCGGAGCACGGGAAATTATGCGCGCACGCGGCGCTGGCGTCCTGCCGTGCGCCTCATTCCTTCTGCGCGGACAGTCGATAGCCACTGCCGCGCACGGTCTGTATCAGCGCGTCGTGCCCGCTCGCTTCCAGCGCGCCACGCAGGCGGCGGATGTGTACATCGACCGTGCGCTCCTCGACGAACACATGGTCGCCCCAGACGCTGTCGAGCAACTGGGCACGCGAGTGCACACGTTCGGCGTGGGTCATGAAGAAGTGCAGCAGCCGGAACTCGGTCGGGCCCAGCACCACGGCCTGGCCGTTGGCGGTGACGCGATGCGTCGCCGGATCGAGGCGCAGCCCCTCGATCTCCACCGGATCCTCGGTCGCCTGCGGCTTCTGGCGGCGCAGTACCGCCTTGATGCGGGCCGCCAGTTCGCGTGGAGAGAAGGGCTTGGTGACATAGTCGTCGGCGCCGGTTTCCAGCCCGGTCACCTTGGATTGTTCATCGCCGCGCGCGGTGAGCATGATGATGGGCACGCTGCGGGTACGGTCGTCGGCACGCAGTCTGCGTGCCAGATCGACGCCGCTCTGCCCGGGCAACATCCAGTCCAGCAGCACGAGATCGGGCAGTTCGGCCTGCATCAGCTTGAGCGCGCTTTCCGCATCGTTCGCGCGGAGCGGATCGTGACCGGTACGCGTCAGCGTGACACCGATCAGCTCCTGGATGGAGGGTTCGTCTTCGACGATGAGAATGCGGGCCATGTCTGTGCAAGGTTGGATGACGTGAACACGACACAGTCTATTTCAGCAAGGTGACGGTTTGGTGACGGCATGCCGCCGTTTCATGCGAGGCGCGAGGGGTATCATTCGGTTTCCATTCGAGGAGTGCAGGACATGGCTGGACTGGACAAGGACACCCCCATCCCCACCGAAATCACGGTGCAGCAGAAATCCCGACAGATGCAGGTGAGCTTCGACAACGGCCGCAGTTTCACCTTCACATTCGAGTTTCTGCGCGTGTGCTCGCCGTCGGCCGAGGTGCGCGGCCATGGGCCGGGACAGGAAACACTGCAGGTGGGCAAGCGCGACATCGATATCGTGCGCGTCGAACCGGTCGGCAGCTACGCCATCAAGCCGGTGTTTTCCGATGGCCACGACAGCGGCATCTATTCGTGGGATTACCTGTACATGCTGGGCGAACACCAGATCGCGCTGTGGGACGACTATCTGATGCGGCTGACGGCTGCCGGCGCCAGTCGTGACGCCGACCAGAGCGTTCCGCAGGCGCAGCGGGGCGCGGACGGCTGCGGCGGCGGTTGCGGCCACCATCACTGAGATGACGATGAGCGACAACACCACCGATTTCGGTTTTGAACGGGTAGACGAGACCGCCAAGGCACAGCGCGTGGCCGGCGTGTTTTCGTCGGTAGCACGCCGCTACGACGTCATGAATGACCTCATGTCCATGGGCCTGCATCGCGCGTGGAAGGCGTTCGCCATCCAGATGGCCGGTGTGAGGCCGGGCCATCGCGTGCTCGACGTGGCCGCCGGCACCGGCGATCTCACCGTCGCCCATGCACGGCGCGCCGGCAGCAGCGGCGAGGTCTGGCACACCGACATCAATCCGGACATGCTGAGCGCCGGTCGCGACCGCCTGCGCGACGCCGGGCTGGTGCTGCCCAGCCTGCTGTGCGATGCCGAGAAGCTGCCTTTTCCGGACAACCACTTCGACTGCGTGACGGTTGCTTTCGGTTTGCGCAACATGACGCACAAGGATCGCGCACTGACCGAGTTCCGGCGCGTGCTCAAGCCGGGCGGTCGCGCGCTGGTGCTCGAATTCTCGCGTGTGGCCCGGCCGCTGGAGAAGGCCTACGACCTCTATTCGTTCAAGGTGCTGCCCTGGCTGGGCCGTCGTGTCGCGAACGACGAAGCCAGTTACCGCTATCTGGCCGAATCGATACGCATGCATCCCGACCAGGAAACGCTGGCCGGCATGATGCGCGACGCGGGTCTCGGCCGGGTCGAGTACTTCAATCTCAGCGCCGGAGTCGTGGCGCTGCATCGCGGTTTCAAGCTTTGATACAGAGTTTTTGAGAACTCCGTTTGGCATCCGGACTCAATTCGTGTGCTAACTTTTCGTTTTTTCCAACGCGGAGACCTCTTTCATGAAAAAAATGCTGTGCGCGCTGAGCGTCGTTCTCGTCGCCCTGACCGGCGCGATCCAGGACGCGGAAGCGGCCAAGCGCATGGGTGGGGGCAAGTCCTTCGGCGCCCAGCGCGATTCGTCGGTCATGCGACGTGACGCCGCACCGGCGCCGGCGGCGCCTGCGCAGAATGCCGCCGCCGCGCAGCGGCAGGCGCAGCCGGGTACGCCCGCGGCGGGCGCCCAGACGCCCAAGCGCTCGTGGATGGGGCCGCTGGCCGGGCTCGCCGCCGGTCTGGGCCTGGCTGCGCTGGCGTCTCATCTGGGCTTCGGCGAGGAACTGGCATCCTTCATGATGATCGGTCTGCTGGTACTGGCCGCGCTGATCGCCTGGCGCTTCTTCGCCGCACGCAAGGCGGGCGCGGGCAGCACGGATGCGGTCCGGACCTCCCCTTACGCGATGGCGGGCAATGTCAGCGGAGCCCCGGCCCGCTTCGAATCCGCCGCACCGGCGGCTGGCGCTGCGCCGCAGACGAGCGCATCGCCGGCCATCCCGGCCGATTTCGATGTGGACGGTTTCCTGCGTCAGGCCAAGCTCAATTTCGTGCGGATGCAGGACGCCCATGACAAAGGCGATATCGACGACATCCGCCAGTTCACCATGCCCGAGGTGTTTGCCGAAATCCGCATGCAGATCCAGGAACGTGGCGCGTCGTCGCAACATCTCGACATCGTGCAACTGGATGCCGCCCTGCTCGACCTGGCCGAGGACGCAGGACAGTACGTCGCCAGCGTCCGGTTCAACGGCCTCATCCGTGAGGATGCCGATGCGGCGCCGTCTGCCTTCGACGAGGTCTGGCATCTGGCGAAACCGGTGGCGGGCGACCGCGGCTGGATGGTCGCCGGCATCCAGCAGATGCAGTGACATGCTCGCCACGGCCGCGCTGCGCATCCTGAACCATCTGATAGGGCATACACCGGGTGCCGCAGCGCGGCTCGCCCGGCATCAGGGCGCGCGTGCGCGGCTGTCCGCCGGAGGACTGGCGGTGGATTTCCGGATAGACGGCGATGGACGCTTTGTCGCGGCCGACGACGGCACGCCTCAGGTCATCCTGAGTCTGCAGGCCGACGCACTGTTCCGTCAGGCTTATGAGGCGGGTGCCCTCACCCGTGGCGCACGCATAGAAGGCGATGCCGCGCTGGCCGAGTCGCTTGGCCAGGTGCTGAAAACCCTGCGCTGGGATGCAGCGGAAGATCTCAGCCGTGTGGTCGGCGACCCGCTGGCTGAACGCATGGTCGGCACCGCCTCGCAGGTCGCCGCCGGCGTGCGTGATCTGGGCGGACGCATGGCATCCGCGCTCGGCGAATATGCCGCGGATGAAGCCGGTCTGCTGCTGCGTCCTTCCGCGCTGTCCACCTTCAGCGATCGGGTCGACACCTTGCGAGACGACCTGGCACGACTGGAAAAACGGATATCGCGGCTGGAAAGGCGTTAGCCAGGCGGAGCAGGAAAGAAAAGGACAACAAAAAAGCACGCCTGAGCGTGCTTTTTTGTTGTCTGCGTCACGCTGGATCAGTGGCGCTTGCGCAGCTTCTGGATTGCCGCAAGCTGGGCGATGGCCGATGCCAGTTCCGCCTGGGCCGCTGCGTAATCCACGCCGGCCTGGCGATTGGTCAGGGCCTCTTCGGCCAGACGCTTGGCCTCGCTGGCCTTCGCTTCGTCAAGATCCTGACCGCGGATCGCGGTATCGGCGAGAACGGTCACCAGACCCGGCTGCACTTCCAGCAGGCCGCCAGCGACGAAAATCAGCTCATCGGTGGCCTGGTTGGGCACCTTGATGCGGACTTCGCCCGGACGGATGCGGGTGATCAGAGGCGTGTGACCGGGCAGGATGCCCAGTTCGCCGCTTTCGCCCGGCAGCGCGACGAATTCGGCCAGTCCGGAAAAGATCTTTTCTTCCGCGCTGACGACGTCGACATGTACGGTCATAGCCATGATTACTCCGTCTAAGCGGCACCTGATCCGGAGACAACCGGATCAGGTGACCGGCTTCACTGCAGGGACTTCGCCTTTTCGAACGCTTCCTCGATGCCGCCGACCATGTAGAAGGCCTGTTCCGGCAGGTGGTCGCATTCGCCATTCACGATCATGTTGAAGCCTTTGATCGTGTCGGCCAGCGGAACGATCTTGCCCGGCGAACCGGTGAACACTTCCGCGACGTTGAACGGCTGCGACAGGAAACGCTGGATCTTGCGGGCGCGCGCCACGGCCAGCTTGTCTTCCGGCGACAGTTCGTCCATGCCCAGGATGGCGATGATGTCGCGCAGTTCCTTGTAGCGCTGCAGCGTGGTCTGCACCTTGCGGGCCACCGTGTAGTGTTCTTCGCCGACGATCAGCGGATCGAGCTGACGCGAGGTCGAGTCGAGCGGATCGACTGCCGGATAGATGCCCAGCGAAGCGATGTCGCGCGACAGCACGACCGTGGCGTCCAGATGCTGGAAGGTGGTGGCCGGCGACGGATCGGTCAAGTCATCCGCGGGCACATACACGGCCTGGATGGAGGTGATCGAACCGACCTTGGTCGAGCTGATCCGCTCCTGCAGGCGGCCCATTTCGTCAGCCAGCGTCGGCTGGTAGCCCACGGCGGAAGGCATGCGGCCCAGCAGCGCGGACACTTCGGTACCGGCCAGCGTGTAGCGGTAGATGTTGTCCACGAAGAACAGGATGTCGCGGCCTTCGTCGCGGAACTTCTCTGCCATGGTCAGGCCGGTCAACGCCACGCGCAGGCGGTTGCCCGGCGGTTCGTTCATCTGGCCGAACACCATGGCCACCTTGTCGAGAACCTTGGACTCTTCCATCTCGTGGTAGAAGTCGTTGCCCTCGCGGGTACGCTCACCCACACCGGCGAACACGGAGTAACCCCCGTAGCTCTTCGCGATGTTGTTGATGAGCTCCATCATGTTCACGGTCTTGCCCACGCCGGCGCCACCGAACAGGCCGATCTTGCCGCCCTTGGCGAACGGGCAGATCAGGTCGATCACCTTGATGCCGGTAGGCAGCAATTCGACCGACGGGCTCAGTTCGTCGAACTTGGGCGCCTTCTGATGAATGGCGCGGCGTTCTTCGGTCGCGATCGGGCCCGCTTCGTCGATCGGGCGGCCCAGCACGTCCATGATGCGACCCAGGGTCGCGGTGCCGACCGGCACGCTGATCGCGGCGCCGGTGCTCTTCACCTTCATGCCGCGACGCAGACCGTCGCTGGAACCGAGTGCAATGGTACGCACGACGCCGTCGCCCAGCTGTTGCTGGACTTCGAAGGTCAGGCCGGCTTCGGCGGTGTGGCTGCCATCCGCCTCGTCGAGTTGCAACGCTTCATAAATCTTAGGCATCGAGTCGCGCGGGAACTGGATATCCACCACGGCGCCGATACACTGAACGATGTTTCCGGTATTCATCGTCTATCCCCAATACAAAAATTCGTTTGCGCGATCAGACTGCCGCAGCACCGCCGACGATTTCCGCCAGCTCCTTGGTGATCGCCGCCTGACGGGTCTTGTTGTAGACCAGCTGCAGCTCACCGATCACATTGCCTGCGTTGTCGGAAGCGGACTTCATCGCCACCATGCGGGCGCTCTGTTCCGACGCCATGTTCTCGGCGACCGACTGGTACACCAGCGCCTCGACATAGCGCACGAGCAGGTCGTCGATCACGGTCTGCGCGTCCGGCTCATACAGGTAGTCCCAGGTGCCTTCCGGCGTGCCCAGGCGATCACCGGTCAGCGGCAGCAACTGCTCCAGCACGGCTTCCTGCTTCATCGTGTTGATGAAACGGGTGAAGGACAGGTACACCGCGTCGAGTTCGCCGGACTGGAAGGCGTCGATCATGACCTTGACCGGTCCGATCAGCTTTTCCAGATGCGGCGTGTCACCCAGCTGGGTGACCTGCGACACGACCTTGGCGCCGATGCGCTGCATGAAGCCCAGACCCTTGTTGCCGATCGCGGCAACGCGAACCTCGGTGGCGCCCTTGGCTTCCCATTCCTTCATCGTGTTGGTCGCGAGACGCAGCACGTTGGTATTCATGCCGCCGCACAGACCCTTGTCGGTCGTGACGACGATGACACCCACGCGCTTGATCTGACCGACCGTGGCGAGGAAGGGGTGCTTGTAATCGCTGATCGTTGCGGCAGACAGATTGGCAGCAAGACGGCGGATCGTTTCGGCGTAGGGCCGGGCAGCCCGCATCCTGTCCTGCGCCTTGCGCATCTTGGATGCGGCCACCATCTCCATCGCCTTGGTGATCTTCTTCGTGTTTTGCACGCTCTTGATCTTGGAACGGATCTCTTTTCCGCTGGCCATGGCTTATCTCCGTCCGCGCTTTACGCCCAGCTCTTCTTGAACTCGGCCACCGCGGCAGCGAGCACCTTTTCCGATTCACCGTCGAGATCCTTGGTGGACTCGATCTTGTTCATCAGATCAGCGTACTTCTGCTGCAGGAACTGGTGCAGGGCCGATTCGAAGGCAAGCACGCGCGACACTTCGATGTCGTCGAAGTAGCCGTTGTTGGCGGCATACAGCGACACGCCCATCTGGGCCACCGACAGCGGTGCGTACTGCGGCTGCTTCATCAGTTCGGTCACGCGGCGGCCGCGCTCGAGCTGCTTGCGGGTCGCTTCGTCCAGGTCGGACGCGAACTGCGCGAATGCAGCCAGCTCGCGGTACTGGGCCAGCGCCAGACGCACACCGCCGCCCAGCTTCTTGATGATCTTGGTCTGTGCGGCACCGCCGACGCGGGACACCGACACACCGGCGTTGATGGCCGGGCGGACGCCTGCGTTGAACAGATCGGTTTCCAGGAAGATCTGGCCGTCGGTAATCGAGATCACGTTGGTCGGCACGAAGGCGGACACGTCACCAGCCTGCGTTTCAATGATCGGAAGAGCGGTAAGCGAACCGGTCTTGCCCTTCACTTCGCCGTTGGTGAACTTCTCGACATATTCGGGATTCACGCGTGCCGCGCGTTCGAGCAGACGACTGTGCAGGTAGAACACGTCGCCCGGGTAGGCTTCGCGGCCCGGCGGACGGCGCAGCAGCAGCGAAATCTGGCGATAGGCGACGGCCTGCTTGGACAGATCGTCGTACACGATCAGCGCGTCTTCGCCGCGATCGCGGAAGTACTCGCCCATCGTGCAGCCGGCGTACGGAGCCAGGAACTGCATGGCGGCCGAATCCGAGGCCGACGCGGCAACCACGATGGTGTATTCCATCGCGCCATACTCTTCCAGCTTGCGCACCACGTTCGCGATGGTCGAGGCCTTCTGGCCCACCGCAACGTAGATGCAGGTCATGTTCTGACCCTTCTGGTTGATGATGGCGTCGACGGCGACCGCGGTCTTGCCGGTCTGACGGTCGCCGATGATCAGCTCACGCTGACCGCGGCCGACCGGCACCATGGAGTCGATCGACTTCAGGCCGGTCTGCACCGGCTGCGACACCGACTGGCGTGCGATCACACCCGGCGCGACCTTCTCGATCTTGTCGGTCAGCTGGGTGTTGATCGGACCCTTGCCGTCGATCGGCTGGCCCAGTGCATTCACCACGCGGCCGATCAGCTCGGGGCCGACCGGCACTTCGAGAATACGGCCGGTGCACTTGACGGTCTGGCCTTCGGAAATGTGTTCGTAGTCACCGAGAACCACGGCGCCGACGGAGTCGCGCTCGAGGTTGAGCGCCAGACCAAAGGTATTGCCTTCGAATTCCAGCATTTCACCCTGCTGGACGTCGTCCAGGCCGTGCACGCGAACGATGCCGTCGGTCACCGAAACCACGGTGCCCTCGGTGCGTGACTGCGACGTCAGATGCAGGTTCTGGATCCGGCTCTTGATCAGGTCGCTGATTTCAGACGGATTGAGGTTCATCAAAAAACTCCTAGTTCTGTAGCGCAGTGGCCATCGCGGCAAGCTTGCCGCGGACCGAGGCATCGATCACTTCGTCACCGACCGCAACCTTCACGCCGCCGATCAGCTCGGGGTCGAGCGTGACCTCGGCCTGCAGCTTGCACCGGAATCGCGGCTCCAGGTCGGCCAGCAGGCGCGACACGGTGGCATCGTCCATCGGGAAGGCAGAACTGATGCGGGCGACGGCGGCGCGCTCATGCTCGTTCTTCAGCTCGACGAAGAGCTGGAAGATTTCCGGCAGGATGGCCAGACGGCCATTCTGCGCGAGCAGGCGGGCGAAACTGCGGTGCTCGTCGGTCAGTTCGCCGGGCACGGCGACGAGGAAAAGGAAGCCACGGTCGGTCGAGGTACGGATCGGATCCGCCAGCAGCTGCTTCAATGCCGGTTCGGATGCGGCGGCCGCCATGCGGCCAAGCGCATCTTCCCAGGCCGGCAGCTTGCCCGCGTCACGGGCAAGCTGGAACGCGGCTTCGGCGTAGGGTCGCGCGATGGTGACGTTCTCGGCCATGATGTCAGCTCAGTTCCTGCTTGAGGTTGGCGAGCAGATCGGCGTGGACTTGGGCATTGATCTCGCGGCGCAGGATGCGCTCCGCACCGGCCACGGCCAGCTGGGCGACCTGATCGCGCAGCGCGTCCTTGGCCTTCTGCGCGGCGGCATCCGCCTCGCCAGCGGCCGCTTCGCGCGCTGCGGCGATGATGCGGTTGGCTTCCGCGCGGGCATCCTCGAGCAGCTTGGCAGCCTGCTTTTCGGCACCGGAGCGCAGTTCGGCCGCGGATTCCCGCGCGGAGCGCAGTTCCTCGATCGACTTCTTCTCGGCGTTGGCCAGATCCGTCTTTGCCTTTTCCGCAGCCGCCAGTCCGTCAGCGATCTTCTTCGCGCGCTCGTCGAGAGCCTTGACGATCGGGGGCCACACGAAGCTCTTCGTGAACCACACGAACGTCAGGAACACGACGATCTGGATGATGAGCGTTGCGTTCAGATTCACGGCAACTTTCCCTTCATTAAATCGGTGTTGGGGCGGGTGCCGTTCTTACTTCAGGAAGGTCGAAGTGGCGAACCAGAGAGCGATACCGAGACCGATAATGAAGGCGGCGTCGATCAGGCCGGCCAGCAGGAACATCTTGACCTGCAGCGCGTTCATCAGCTCGGGCTGACGGGCCGACGCTTCCAGGTACTTGCCACCCATCATCGCGATGCCGATACATGCGCCAATGGCGCCCAGACCGATGATCAGACCGCAGGCGAGGGCGACGAGACCGTACACTTGTTCCATGACAACTCCTTAGATTATTGAAGTGATAAACAAAAACAACGAACCGGACTGAAACAGCAAGCTCAATGACCTTCGTGAGCCTGACCGATGTACACCAGGGTCAGCATCATGAAGATGAATGCCTGGAGCGTGACCACGAGGATGTGGAACACCGCCCACGCGAAGCCCGCGACGATGTGGCCGAAGGCGAGCAGGAAGCTCGGCAGGTTGGCCCCCGTCCAGGCGGCACCCATCAGCGCGATCAGCATGAAGATGAGTTCGCCGGCAAACATGTTGCCGAACAGACGCATGCCATGCGACACGGTCTTGGCAAGGAATTCGACGATGTTCATCGCGAAGTTGAACGGCGCCAGAATGAGCTTGTCGCCGAACGGCGCCGAGATCAGTTCGTGCGCCCAGCCGCCCGGGCCCTTGATCTTCACGTTGTAATACAGGCACACCAGCAGCACGGAAATCGACATGCCCAGCGTGGCATTGATGTCGGCGGTCGGCACGACGCGCATGTAGGCGTGATGCGGATCGTGACCGGCCGAGGCATAGATGCCTTCCCAGATGCGGGGCAGCAGATCCAGCGGCAGGAAGTCCATCGAATTCATCAGGAAGATCCAGACGAACACGGTGAGCGCCAGCGGTGCCACGGTACGGCGCGATTCTTCGCTGTGGATCAGCCCCTTGGCCTGGTCGGCCACCATTTCCACAAGGATTTCGACCGCCGCCTGGAAGCGGCCCGGCACGCCGGACGTCGCCTTCGACGCGGCGCGCCACAGGACGAAAAGACCGATGACGCCGAGCAGGATGGCGTAGAACAGGGTATCGACATTCACCAGCCCCCAGTTCACGAGTTCTTTCTGGGGCTCGCCGGAACTGTTGAGGAAGGTGAGGTGGTGGGCGATGTACTCGCCGGGGGTCGGGCCGTGATGCGCCGCTTCGGTCGCCAGTTCGGTTCCAGATGCCATGTCAGTGTTTGAGCAAAAAAGCAAAAAAACCTGCCTGCAGCGCAACTATCAACCCTCCAAGAAACCAGCCCCACGACAGGCCCGGCACGAAGAAGTGACAGAGCAGCAACAGCCCAATCGTCGAGGCAACCTTGATCGCCTCGCCGACGAAGAATTCAACCGGGTACGACACTGCTGTCCCGGCCGACCGATGAGCCAGCCGGCCAAGGCGGATCGCGAACAACAGGCTGGGCAGCGAATAGCTCAAACCACCCAGCAGGGCAGACATGCCCGCCGACGATCCGCCTGTCAGCAGACCGACGCCGGTCACAAGCAGCACCATGGAGAGCTGCAGCATGATGGCCTTCAGCATGCGACAGACTCCTGTGCGACTTGGCCTGACCTGGGTTCACGAACGCCCTGATCTTTTATAAGACACAAGTGTTCGCACTGCGACGCGCCGGAACTGCCCTGGCAACGCGCGCAAAGCCCTTGACGATACATACGCTTACAGCACCCGTCAAGAAGTTCCCGGATTGTGCCGTTATTTCAAGGTTGTGCAACACCCCGGCGAAAATTTTTCTTCCTGTCGCCTCGTGGGCGGGACGCATGTCGGGGCAGACGTTCGCCGAAAGAGGGCACCAACACGGTGCAGACATCCCGCGGGGCATGCGCGCCCCTCCCGCACGCTCAGCCGCCAATCCGCACATGGCGGGTCGTATGACCGCTCATCCTTCCGGCCGATTTGACCGCGGCGCCAAAATAGTCGATATTTTTCGACATGAGAAAGACCTACGCACAAACCATCCCGGCCGAATGGCAACAGTACTCGCAACTGTTCGCGGCGCTGGGCGATCTTGAACGACAGCGCATCCTGCTCACCTTCGAGCCGGGCGAAACGCTGAACGTGACCGACCTGACGCGTGCGTCCTCGCTGAGCCGCCCCACCGTGTCCCACCATCTCAAGCTGTTGTGCGAGGCCGGCGTGCTGGAGCGCGAAAAGCGCGGCCGCGAAGTGCATTTCCGGCTGCGCGCCGACGCGCTGATCGAACGGCTGCAGACGGTAATCGACTATCTGGGCGAGCACCGGTGAAACCCGCACTCCTGCCGCTGGACGAACTGCTTGCACGGGCCGGTTCGACACCCTTCTACGCGATCGATATCGCTGCCGTGCGGGACAAGATTGCCGGCTTGCGCGCACTGCTGCCGGCCGATCTGCAACTGTGCTACGCGGTCAAGGCGAATCCGCTGCCGGCCTTGCTGCGCGCGATCGCGCAGTCGCTGGATGGTGCCGATGTCAGTTCCGCGGGCGAACTGGTCAGAGCGCTCGATGCCGGCTTCCGCGCGGACAGCCTAGGGTTCACCGGGCCAGGCAAGCGCGATGACGAACTGCGGCAGGCCATCCTTGCCGGCGCGCGCATCTGTGCCGAATCGACCGGCGAGATCGGACGCATCGCCGCGCTGAGCGAGCAGCTCGGCCGGGCGGCGCGGGTTGCCTTGCGCGCCAATCCGGACTTCACGGTCGACACCAGCCGCGTGCGCATGAGTGGCGACAGCTTCTTCGGCATGGACAGTGCCTTGCTGCCCGCGGCCATCGCCCAGCTTCGCCACGCCGGCCTCGAATTCGCCGGCCTGCACTATTACTGCGCGTCGCGCATGCTCGATGCCGCAACGGTGCGCGCACTGCATGCGCACTGCGCGGAAGAGGCGCTGCGCATCTGCGACGCGGCGGACCTCGCCCTGCCCTGGCTCAACCTGGGCGGCGGCTTCGGCGTTCCGGTGGCGAAAGACGAATCGCCGCTGGACATGGTGTCGGTCGGCGATCACCTGCGCGCGCTGAGCGACATGCTCAAGCGCGCATGCCCCGGCATCGTGCTGGCGCTCGAGCCGGGACGCTATCTGGTCGCGGAGGCAGGCCATTACATCTGCCGCGTGATCGACCGCAAGACGACGCGCGGACGCACCTGGCTCATCGTGGACGGCGGTGCGCACCAGCACCTGCACGCCACGCTGCAGCCGGATCGCAGCGAGCCGGCCGCCTTCCCGATGACCTTGCATCCATCGGTCCCCGGCGAAAGGGAAATCGTGAGCATCGCCGGGCCGCTGTGCGCGCCTTTCGACATATTCGCGCGCGACATCGAGTTGCCTCGGGCATCGCCCGGCGATCTGCTGGTGGTGCACTGCTCCGGCGCCTATGGCGCCAGCGCCAGCCCGCTGCATTTCCTCGGCCATCCATCGCCGGCCGAAATCGTGTTCTGACCTGACGGAGCCTCCATGCTGCGTTCCTTCGCACGCCCCCTGCTCGCATTCGCCTGCCGCATCCTGTTCCGCATACAGCCGCCCACCGGGCTGCCACCACAGCCGTCGCGGCTGCTGGTCGTGGCCAATCACGAATCCTTCCTCGACGGCCTGCTGCTCGGCCTCTTCCTGCCTTTCGATCCGGTGTTCGTGGTGCACACGGGCGTCGCGCGCAACCCCTTCTTTCGCCTGTTGCTGTCGCTGGTCGACTACCTCGCGGTCGACCCGACCAGTCCGATGGCGATGAAGAAGGTAATCCGCCTGATCGAATCCGGTCGTGCCGTGGTC
This sequence comes from Methyloversatilis thermotolerans, assembly GCF_000372885.1. Classification (GTDB taxonomy): domain Bacteria; phylum Pseudomonadota; class Gammaproteobacteria; order Burkholderiales; family Rhodocyclaceae; genus Methyloversatilis; species Methyloversatilis thermotolerans. Next base: position 3,242,232 of record NZ_KB889967.1, on the reverse strand, counting down.
ATTTTCCCGGAGGGCCGCATCACCACGACCGGCAGCCTGATGAAGGTGTACGATGGCCCGGCCTTCGTCGCCGCGAGGACCGGTGCCACGGTGCTGCCGGTACGGCTGGATGGCGCGTCGCGCAGCTATTTCTCGCGCGTGTCGGGCCGCTACCCGAAGTCGCTGTTCCCGCGCATCGCGATCACCGTGCTGCCGACGACGCAGATCGCCATGCCGGAAGCGGGCAGCGCGAAGGAACGCCGCCGCCGCGCGGGCGACGCGATGCGTCGCCTGATGCAGGAAATGATTTTCGCATCGCGTCCGCAACAGACGCTGTTCGACGCGCTGTGCGATGCCGCCGAGATACATGGCCGCGGCCGCCGGCTGATCGAGGACATGAAGCAGATCGAGTATTCCTACGGCGATCTGTTGAAGATGGCCTTCGCGCTGGGACGTCTGGTTGCCCGCATCACGCGGCCGGACGAGCGCGTCGGCATTCTGCTGCCCAATCTCGCGCCGACGCTGGGCCTGCTGTTCGGACTGAACGCCCATCGCCGCGTGCCGGCCATGCTGAACTACACGGCCGGCGTCGACGGCATGCAGGCGGCGTGCACCGCAGCCGGGCTGCGCGTCATCGTCACCTCGCGCGCCTTCGTCGATCAGGCCAAGCTGGGCGACAAGCTGGCGGTGCTGCAAGGTATCGAACTGCACTACCTGGAAGACCTGCGCGAACGCATCACGCTGACCGACAAGCTGTGGCTCATGCTGTGGGCACTGCGGGCACCGCGGCTGGCGGCCGAAAGGCTGTCGCCGGAGGCGCCTGCGGTCGTGCTGTTCACCTCCGGTTCTGAAGGCAAGCCCAAGGGCGTCGTACTGTCGCACCGCGCCCTGCTCGCCAATATCGCGCAGATCCGCGCGGTGATCGACTTTTCGGTCGACGACAAGATCCTGAATGCGCTGCCGCTGTTCCATTCCTTCGGCCTGACCGCCGGCGGCCTGCTGCCGCTGCTGACCGGCGCCAACGTGTTCCTCTATCCGTCGCCGCTGCACTACCGCGTCATTCCCGAACTGGCCTATGACCGCAACTGCACGGTACTGCTGGGCACCAGTACCTTCCTCGGCAACTACGCGAAGTTCGCCCACCCCTACGACTTCTACCGGCTGCGCTACGTCATCGCCGGCGCCGAGAAGCTGTCGGAAGCGGTGCGCAGCGCCTGGTTCGAGAAGTTCGGTCTGCGCATTTTCGAAGGCTACGGCGCCACCGAAACCGCACCGGTTCTGGCGGTGAATACGCCGATGGCCTATCGCAGCGGTACCGTCGGCCAACTGCTGCCCGGCCTGCACGCGAAGCTGATGCCGGTGACCGGCATCGATCGTGGCGGCGTGCTGCACGTGAGCGGCCCCAATCTGATGAGCGGCTATCTGAAGTGGGACCAGCCCGGCGTACTGCAGCCGCCCATGTCGGAGGCGGGCACAGGCTGGTACGACACCGGTGATGTGATCGAATTCGACGACGACGGCTTCGTGCGCATCGTTGGCCGTGTCAAGCGCTTCGCCAAGGTGGCCGGCGAAATGATGTCGCTCGAAACCGTCGAGAAGCTCGCCACCGCGGCCAGTCCGGCGGCGCAGCACGCAGCGTCGACACAGCCCGATCCTGCGCGCGGCGAAACCATCGTGCTGTTCACGACCGACGCCGCGCTCGGCCGCGACGCGCTGCAGACGGCCGCCCGCGAGCGCGGTGCGCCGGAGATGGCGGTGCCGCGCAAGATCGTCGTCGTCGACGCGCTGCCGCTTCTGGGCACCGGCAAGACGGACTACGTGACGCTGAAGCGGATGGCGGAGTCCGCCTGACCATGGATGCCCGTCGTCGTCGCCTGCTGAAGACCGGCCTCCTGCTCGGCGGTGCCGCGGCCAGCGGCTGGGCGCTGAGCACGGTCGCGCGCAGCCAGCTGATGAATCCCTGCCTCGCCGCGCTGCCGCCGGAACTGGCCGGCCACGAACTGATCGCGCACACCTTCGACGGGCTGGATCCGACGCTGCTGCGCGACGTCCACGTGCATCTGGCCGGCACCGGCGATTCCGGCCGCGGCATCGAAATGACGCCGCGCATGCTGAGCCCGCTGCATCCGGCCGAATACGTGCAGCGCCTGTTCTACCTGAACGCCGGTTGTGCGCACGAAGACCCGGGCCGCGTCGACGCCAGTTACGTCGACCGCCTGCACAACCTGGTCGAGGCGCTGCCGGCCGGCTTCAAACTGATGCTGTTCGCCTTCGAGCGCGCCTACGACGCAGCCGGTCGCCATCTGCCCGAGCACACCGCCTTCCATGTGCCGGACACCTATGCGCGTGACGTCGCCCGCGGCAACCCGGACCATTTCGAATGGGTGTGCTCGGTCCACCCTTACCGCGAAGACGCGGTCGACGCGCTCGAAACGGCAGCGCGCGACGGCGCGCGCGCCATCAAGTGGCTGCCGCCGGCGATGGGCATCGACCCGTCCTCGAAACGCTGCGATCGCTTCTACGCCGCTGCCGCCCGACTCCGCCTGCCGCTGATCAGCCACGCCGGCGAAGAAAAAGCGGTGCATGGCGCGGGCGGGCAGGCGCTGGGCAATCCGCTGCGTCTGCGCCGCGCCCTCGACCACGGCGTCAACGTCATCGTCGCTCACTGCGCAAGCATGGGCCGCGATGTCGACCTCGACGCCGGCCGCAGTGCGCCGCTGCGCAGCAGCTTCGACCTGTTCGCGCGGCTGATGGGCGAACGCCGCATGGGTCGTCTCTATGGCGATATTTCGGCGATCACGCTGCGCAATCGCGACGTCGAGATCATCCGCGCACTGCTGCGCAATGAAGACTGGCACGACCGCCTGCTGTACGGTTCCGACTATCCGCTGCCGGGCATCCTGCCGCTCATGTCGCCCGCCTCGCTGGCGCGCGCCGGCCTGCTCGACGCGGCCGCTGCGCCGGTGCTCGAACAGGTACGCGAGCACCATCCGCTGCTGTTCGATTTCATGCTCAAGCGCCTGCTGCGCGACGGGCACCATCGCTTCGCCCACAGCGTGTTCGAAGCCGCGCCCGCCTTCCCCACCTGACCCGCTCACTCGACCGACTCCACTCCGCATGCGCATTCCCGTCGCCCTCCTTACACTGGCACTCATGACGAGTGCTCTTCCCACGCACGCTGTACCGCGCAACGCGCTGGCCGACAAGCGCATCGGCCTGTACGCCGGCAGCGACTTCCGCCTCACGACCGGTCGCTGTTCCGACTGTCCGGCGCCCGCGCAGGCGCTGTGGTACTTCGCGGACGACACCGTCGCCGTACCGCTGACCGGCGCAGCGGGCTTCGTCGCCACGCTGCCGGCACAGGACGACGTGCGACAGTGGGCGTACGCCAATGAGTGGCAGCCGGACGCGCAGAAGCCCGCGCTGATCTGGCTCGGCTCGCCGTTGATCGCACACGACGCCCGACTCGATGCCGACGGCCGCGCGCTCAGCTTCGCAGACGGCGCGCGCAGCGGCTTCGCGCTGGTGTCGCGGCTGCCGTCCAATGTGTCCTGGTTCAACGCCGACAGCACGGCCTGGCTGCAGGGGCAGCGGCTCGCACTGCGCGGCGTGCAGTCGGACGGCACCTTCACCGCGCGCACCATCTGGCCGTCGACCTTCGACATCGATCTGGCGGCCCTCGCGCCGCAGCCTCTCAAGGACGGCGAAACGCTGGCGACCCTGGTGCGCGCCGACGACGGCGGCGCCCGCCTGCCGGCCTCGGCGCGCCTGCTATGGGAACGCACGCCGGGCGCCGCACGGGCGGCGGCCGGCAAGCCGGTGCTGGCCATCATGCTCAATGGCGCGCAGGGCGACGACGACGAGGCGCACGGCGGTCACTTCGCGCTCGCCACCGGCATATTGGGCGCGCGCGGCGAGTGGAACGACTGGCTGGTAGCCAATTTCTACAACCTCGACATCCACAGCGAGAAGGGCATCGTGGCGTCCATGCTGCCGATGGACGCCTATCTGACCGACCTGAACGCCGGACAGGGCTGGTACCGCCCCTCATGGATGGTGGTGGCGGTACTGCGCGACGAGCGCGGCGCACGACTGGTCGACCAGGGCCTGGCGCGCGTATTCAACCATTTCTACCGGCACGATTTCAGCTACCGTCATGCCACCGCGAACTGCGCCGGCATCAGCCTGGACACCTTGCGTTCGCTGGGCTGGGCGTTGCCGGTGCTGGGGCCGACCTCGAAGGCGAAGGCCTGGCTGGGCCTGCCCTGGATGGCGATGCGCGAACTGAGCGTGGACAGCGGCCTGCAGGCCTATGAATACATGATGGCCGAGCGCAGCGGCCTGTTCCCCTTCGTTGCCTTCAATCTCGCCGGCAGCGACCTGCTCGGTCGCCTGACCGCAGGCAAGGTGAATGACAGCGGACTGGAGCGCACGCTGGCCGACGACGTCGAGGCGGTGATCTTCGTCCGCGTGCCACAGATTCCGTCCTCGCGCGCCTTCGGCCGCGAGCCGGTGGCGTCCTACGACGAATACATGGCGCGGGTGCCCGCCGACCGCAGCAGATGGATCGTGCGCCCGGCGCCGCCCCGGCCCTTCCCCGATGAACTGCGCGATCCGGGCGCGCCGAAGGAGCCGCTGCCCGCCTCGCGCCGGGCGCTCATCGTGTGGCTGATGGGCGCCGTCGCCGTGCTCGGCTTCATCGCGCACCGGCTGCTGCGACGCTGAACGGAGATCGCATGAGTTCACAGTTCCATCTGCTGAAGGAAGGTCGCTTCCGCCCCTTCTTCCTGACCCAGCTTCTGGGTGCGCTCAACGACAACGTGTTCAAGACGGCGCTCATCACCCTGCTCACCTTCCGCGCCGGCAGCATCACCGATGTGTCGCCCGCTCTGCTCGCCACCGTGCTGCCGGGCGTGTTCATCCTGCCCTTCTTCCTGTTCTCGGCTACCAGCGGGCAGATTGCCGACAAGTACGACCGCGCCCTGCTGGCGCGCCTCAGCAAGGTGATCGAAATCGCGGTGATGGCGCTGGGTGCCATCGGTTTCGTCGCCGCCAGCCTGCCGGCGCTGGTACTCGCGCTGTTCCTGATGGGCAGCCAGTCCACGCTGTTCGGACCGGTCAAGTACGCCTATCTGCCGCAGCATCTGGACGACAGAGAACTGGTCGGTGGCAACGGCCTGGTCGAGTCGGCCACCTTCGTCGCCATCCTGCTCGGGCAGATCGTCGGTGCGTGGCTGGTCGGCGTGACCGATGCCTGGGGGCTGTCCGCCGCGGTGCTGCTGCTGGCCGTCGCCGGTTGGTGGACCAGCCGCGGCATCCCGCGCTCGCCGGCTCCCGAGCCCGGCATGCGCATCGACTGGAATCCGCTGAGCTCGACCCGCGACACGATACGGTTCGCCACCGGCAACCGCACCGTCTGGCTGTCGCTGCTCGGCATTTCCTGGTTCTGGTTCTATGGCGCAACCCTGCTCGCACAGTTTCCGGTCTATGCGTCGGACGTGCTGGGCGGTGGCGAAGGCGTGTTCATCCTGCTGCTGGCGGTGTTCTCGGTGGGCGTCGGCGCCGGTTCGCTCATGTGCGAAAAGCTGTCCGGCGGACGCATCGAGATCGGGCTGGTGCCTTTCGGCGCCATCGGCCTCACGCTGTTCGGCATCGATCTGTTCCTCGCGACACCGGCCGCCGCCCTGCCCGGGGATGGCAGCGTGAGCACCTTCCTGCAGCACGCGTCGCACTGGCGCATGCTGACGGACATCGCGCTGCTGGGCGCCGCCGGCGGCCTGTACATCGTGCCGCTGTACGCGCTCATCCAGACCCGTTGCGAGCGCAGCCACGCCGCACGCATCATCGCCGCCAACAACATCCTGAATGCCGGCTTCATGGTCGCGTCGGCCGGCATCAGCCTGTTGCTGCTGCACGCAGGCCTGGACATTCCACAGCTCTTCCTGGTCGCCGCACTGTTCAATGCCGCAGTAGCGGCATTCATCTACATGCTGGTACCGGAATTCCTGCTGCGCTTCGTCGTCTGGCTGCTCATCCATACCGTGTATCGCCTGCAGGTCAGGCATATCGACGCGATCCCCGAGCAGGGGCCCGCGGTCATCGTGTGCAATCACGTGAGCTTCGTCGATGCGCTGGTGATCAGCGCCGCCTGCCGCCGGCCGATACGCTTCGTGATGGATCACCGCATTTTCCACACGCCGCTGCTCGGCTGGCTGTTCCGCAGCAACCGCTGCATCCCGATCGCGTCGGCGAAAGAGGATCCTGCCTTGCTCGCACGCGCCTATGACGACATCGCGGCCGCGCTCGAGGCCGGCGAACTGGTGGGCCTGTTCCCGGAGGGGCGCATCACCGGGGACGGCGAGCTGCAACCTTTCCGCAACGGCATCCTCCGCATCGTCGAACGCACGCCGGTTCCGGTGATACCGCTGGCGCTGCGCGGTCTGTGGGGCAGCTTCTTCTCGCGCAAGGATGGCCGTGCGATGAGCAAACCGCTGCGCCGCGGTCTGTTCAGCCGCATCGAGCTGGTGGGCGGCGAACGGCTGGATCCGCAGAACGCCACGCCGGAGGCGCTGCATGCGCGCGTCGCCGCGCTGCGTGGCGACCGGCGCTGACGGAGGAGACATGCAGGCTCTCGTACTGGCACTGCTCGGACTGCTCGCCGGATCGGCACACGGCGTGTTCGAGGCCTTCGCCGGCACGCTCGGCGGTCTGGGTGCGGGCCTCTGGATCGCATCGCGCACGTCCGCGCGCGAACGCCTGATCGACGACAAGCTGCGCGACCTCGATCGCAAGACGCGCTGGTTGTACGAAGCGCAGAAGGAGGGCAACGCGTCCACGGAACGGCCGCATCCGGCCGGCGAGCAGGTGAGTGCTGCGGACACCGAAGGCTCGGCCGCCGCCACGACTCCGGACTTGCTGGAAATGCCGGAAATGCCGCACGCGGCCGAGTCGCGCGCAGCCGGGGCCGTGCCATCGCCCGCGCGTCCACCCGCGACGCCAGAACGCGACGCGGTGGCGCTTGCGGACACGGCCCCACCCTGGCTGGCCAGCCTGTGGTCACGCCTGATGGGCAGCAACCCGCTCGCGCGCATCGGCATCGTCGTGCTGTTCTTCGGCGTCGCGTCGGCGATGCGCCTCGCGGTGCAGGCGGGCTGGCTGCCGCCCGCGCTGCGGCTGGCCGGCACGGTTTTCGCGGGTCTCGCGCTGATCGCCGGTGGCCTGCGCATGGCGACCCGCGGCGCCGAAGGCCAGCGCCTGATGTTCGCGCTCACCATACAGGGCGGCGGCTTCGCGCTGCTCTACCTGGCGGTGTATTTCGCGCTGGCGCGTTACCACTTCCTGGAAGCCACGCCAGCCTTCCTGTTGTTCGCCGCACTGGGCGTCGCATGCGCGGTGACGGCGGCGCGCCAGTCCTCGCAGGCGCTGGCATTGCTCGGTCTGTCCGGCGCCTTCGTCGCACCCATGCTCGCCTCCACCGGCGGCAACGACTACATGCTGCTGTTCAGCTACTTCCTGCTGCTCGATGCCTTCATCATCGCGCTGAGCTGGCGGCGCGCCTGGCGCGCGCTGGTGCTGGCCGGCTTCCTGTTCACCTTCGCCATCGGCACCGGCTGGGGCCTGCACGGCTACACGCCGGACGATTATCCGGTGGTACAGGCCTTCCTGATCGCCTTCTTCCTGCTGTTCACGGCCAGCCATGTCGCGCAGACGACAGTGCACGCACCCGGCGGGGCAAGCTGGGAATCGGGCGCGCTGCTGTTCGGCCCGCCGCTGGCCGCCGGCGTGCTGCAGATGGCGCTGGTGCAGCCCTTCGCCCATGGCGGCGCGCTCAGCGCGGCTGCCGCCGGCATCTACTATCTGCTGCTGGCCAGGGTGCTGGCACGCCGGGCGCCTGAGGCGGATCTGCTGCGGCGCGCGCATGCCGGCATCGGCGCCGCGCTGCTGACGCTGGCCGTTCCGCTCGCGCTGGACCTGCAGATGACCGCCGCGCTGTATGCGGTCGAGGGCGCCGCGGCGGTGTGGTACGGCTGCGCGCGCAAGGCAAGGCTCAGCCTGTGGTCGGGCCTGCTGCTGCAAGGCGCGGCTGGCCTGTACCTGATCGATGCGCTGCCGCTCCCCGCCGGCCAGTGGCCGCTGCTCAATGGCCGCAGCCTGGGCGGCCTGCTGCTGGCGGGCGCCGCCCTGTGGTCGGTGCGCGTGCTGCGGCGAAGCGATGTCGCGCGGCCGGACTGGCTGCTGCCGCTGCTGACGCTCTGGCTGGCGGGCTGGTGGCTGTTCGGCGGACTGGCCGACATCGACGATTTCGTGCCGCTCCACCTGCAGCCCGCGTGCGCGCTGCTGTTCGTGATGGCAAGCTGCACCGTGGCGCAATGGCTGGGCCGGCGCCATGCATTCGCGTTTGCGCGCGCGCTGGCCGCGCTGTCGCTGCCGGTGCTGTGGCTGGGCAGCGCGTTTGCGTGGGATGCGCACCACCATCTGCTGTACGGCGCCATGGTGCTCGTGCTGCCGCTCGCCTGGGCCACCCATTTCCGGATGCTGCGCCAGCAGGACGAGGACGGCGACGCTCTGTTCAATCCCTTCCGTCACATCGCCGGCGCGTGGACGCTCATGCTGTCGATCGGGGTGGAGGCTGGACGGTGGCTGGACGATGTGCTGCCCGACCCGGCGCTCTGGCAGTGGCTCGCCTGGACCGCAATCTGGCTGCTCGCCGCGCGGATCGTGCAGCGGGGCCTGCAATCCACTGCGGAATGGCCCTGGGGCGTCACGCCGGACGGCTGGCGCCGCGCCGTGCTGCGACCGGCCGCCGCGCTGACGCTGCTGACCGTGCTGACGCTGCAGTTCGCGCATGACGGCGCATCGGCCCTGCCCTACCTGCCGCTGCTGTCGGTGCTGGACCTGGGCAGCCTGATCGCGCTGGCCTGGCTGGCACGCAGCGCGCTGCTGCCGCCGGTCGTCGTCGGCATCGGCGCCCTCACATGGGTGTCCGCACTGGCGGCGCGCAGCGTGCATCACCTGGCCGGGGTGGCGTGGTCGGCCTCCGCCATGTTCCAATCCACGCTTTTGCAGGCGGTGCTGTCGCTGACCTGGGCGCTCACTGCGCTCGCGCTGATGATGCACGCGACACGACATGGCGCGCGCAGCCTCTGGTTCGCCGGTTTCGGCCTGCTCGGGGCAGTGGGCGGCAAGATGCTCATGGTGGATCTGGCCGGCGCCGGTACGCTGGAATGGACCGGCTCGCTGCTGGGCATAGGCGTGCTCATCCTGATCGCCAGTTATGTCGCGCCAGTGCCGCCCGCAGCGCCACCCGTATCCGAGGATCTACGATGAAACGAGTGCTGACCGGCTTTCTGATCGCGTCGGGCCTGTGTGCGCCGGCTTTCGCTGCGGACATCCAGCCAGGGCTGTGGGAATTCCGATCGCGGGTCAACCTGCCCGGCATGGGCGACGCGATGGCGCGCATGCAGGAAGAACTGAAGCGCATGCCGCCGGAAACGCGCCGCATGATGGAAGAGCGCATGGCGTCGCAGGGCGTGGCACTGGGCAATGGCGGGGCGATCAAGGTGTGCATCACTGCGGAAGACGTGAAGCGCAGCGACGTATTCTCCGGGCGCAAGGAAGGCGACTGCAGCTACAGTCAGGTCGCCAACACACCCAATCTGGTCAAAGGCACCCTGCAGTGCAGGAACCCGAAGGCCAGCGGACAGTTCGAAGCTCGCATAGACAGCCCGACGCATTTCACTTCGACTGTTAACATGGCGTCCGAACACGGTGCCATGCAGTCGGAAACCGACGCCCGCTGGATCGGGGCGGACTGCGGTGCGCTCAAACCCACGGCCCGTTGACGGCCCTTGCGGCGGCGGCCAGGTCCGTCGCTCTCTCATTGCAGGAAACGCTGAACAGGAATGAAGGATTCGCTGCGGAGGGCCATGCCCGCCACCGGACAGCAGGCCGCTCCGCAGACGCCTGAACAGCCCATGCACACCCGCCACCCCGAACACCCGCGCAACCGCCGCCGCGCCGACAGCCTCGCTCCGTTCTCGGTCGACGTCGAACGTTCGCCGCTGGGCGACACCAGCGTGCATCTGCACCTGCGCCCGAGCGGCCTCGTCGCGTTGATCGCCGCGCTGCTGCTGCACGGTCTGGCGCTGTGGTGGGTGCTGTCGCCACGCACCCTCCCGGAACAGCCGCTGGGCAGCAATCAACCCATCAGCGTGCGCATGATCGAGCCCGACACGCCGCGTCGGGCCGCCGCCGCACCCCCTCCGGCCGCCGCGCCTGAACCGCCCGCGCCCAGGCCGAAGAAGCAGACCGCCCAGAAAAAGCGCGACAGCCGCAAGACGCCGCCGCGTCCGCCGGAGCCGCCGCCGGTGGCGCGCGTCCCGGTACCCGAGCCCGCCCCACCGCCGCCGCCCAGGCCGGCACCGGCACCGGATGCACCGACCGACATGGCCTCCTACGTGGCCGCGCAGCGCGAGAAACGCCGTCTGGCAGAGGAGGCTGCGGCGTCAGAGAACGCCGAAGCCCGCGCGCGCGAGCGCGGCCCGTCCGCCGACGACATCGCCGCCGCCAACATCAAGCGCAACCTGCAGCAGCCCGGCACCAACGGCATCTTCCGCATCACGCGCAAAGGCGTGCGCACAGCCGCTTTCGAATTCCGCGGCTGGACCACGGACGCCGGCAATGCGCGCAAGGAATTCATCGAAGTCGACGCCGGCCTGCACGGGGACATCGAACGCGCCATCGTGCAGCGCATGATCGAACTGATACGGCGCTACTACAGCGGCGACTTCAACTGGGAATCGCTGCGCCTGGGCCGCACCGTCGTGCTGTCGGCGCGCCCGGAACACCAGAAGCAGCTCGAGGACTTCCTGATCAAGGAGTTCTTCCAGGTGGGCGCCTACTATCCGCAATGATGGCCGGCCGGTCGGCGGTACGGCTTTGCCGCATGCAGCCGGTCTGCATGGAGTCACACCTGATCGCGCAGGCAGCATGACCTTCGCGCCGGAGCGGAAGGAAGGGTCCGGGGTAAGGAATCCCGATCAGGACAAGGACTGCCACAGGACACGCCGAACGCGGTGGCGTGGATCAGATCACGGGAGCGTGATGAGCGCCGCCGGCGCCCAAGTCCTTGCGGCGGCAGTCGCCCGTTGCCGCTACCCCGTGCTCCGCATTCCCAGCACTCTGGCCGCCTTGTTGAGCCGGCTATCGAAACAGGCAAAGGCGACCGCGCCGACACCCGCCAGATTCAGCGTCTGGGCTGCGGCGAGCTGGATGCTGTCGTAGCCGCGCAAGGCGAAGGTATCGGCATAGTCGCCGGCCAGTTCGACCAGCGTCTGCGTGATCTCGACGATCGCGAAGTCCGGCCAATGCGTCCGCAGACGGCCGCGGGCCTCGTCCACGATCGCGTCGTCCGCCGGATTTTCGCGAGCACGGCGCGCAAAAGCGGCCATCGCTTCGGCCCACGCGACGCGACACACCGCGACCACCGACGAGCCGGCCACTGCATCCAGCAAATCCGCGCTGCCCTCTTCTTCGATATAGAGCTTGACCAGCGCCGACGTGTCGCAGAAGACGATCACCCGCGGTCCTCGATCACCATCCGGGCGATGTTTGTCCCGCCCGCGCCGGGTTTCAGTGGCGCAGCGAACACCGGCTTGCGACCTGACCAGGTCAGGGCCTGGCTTGCCACCAGCCGCTGCAGCGGCGTGTCGGCCTCCGGCGGGATGCCTGTGATCCGCGCGATGGGCTTGTTGTGCGAGCGCACTTCAACCACCTCGCCGGCACGGGCTCGCGCCAGATATTTCGACAACTGCGCCTTCAGTTCTCGTACCGCCACGTCCATAGAATAAGCTTTACAGAGCAATAGATGTGATCCCAATATAGCATCCAGCCATTAATTGTGACCACAATCGTTCCGGCACCGCCTCACCCCCGATCGCCAGGACTGCACGGTCAATGCGCAGAACGGGATGTTCACATGACGATGAGGAGGACATCGGCCCGGCGCCCTCCTCCATTCAGCCCCCGCCGAACACCGTCTCCAGCGCCGGCTGCAGCATGCCGCCCTCGTCGCCCAGCCAGATCTGCCCCTCCTGCACGATGCACTGCAGGTCGGCGCCGCGCTGGGCGAGGCCGGCCAGGGCCTGGCTGTCGGCGGGCGACAGCCGGTAGACGGTCAGATTGGCCAGCTTCGCCAGCGTCGCCTTCGACTGTTCCCACCACTGCGCGGCGGTACGGCCGTAGCTCAGCACCACCACGCGTGCCGCGCGTGCCGCCGCCTTGCGCACCAGACGTTCGTCCGGCAAGCCGACATCCAGCCACAGCCGGATCGCGCCGGTCAGGTCCGCGGCATGCAGGTCGGCTTCGTCCTCGCTGCTCAGGCCGCGGCCGAAGCGCAGGTCATCATCGGCGTGCAGCGCGAACGCCAGCACGCGCACCATCATGCGTTCGTCGTTCTCCGACGGATGGCGGGCGACGGTCAGCGCATACTCGCCGTAGTGGGGGCGGTCCATGTCGGACACGTTCAGCTTGAACTTGTAGATGGTGGATTTCAGGGCCATGGCCGACAATGTGCGCAATTCGAAAGACCGCACAGGATACCGACGTGAAGAAAACAGATCTGTACAAGAACGAAAGACTGAAAGTCGTGGCGCAGATGAAGCACGCCGCTGGCGCGAAGGCACCGCTGGGCGCGGCGCCGCTGCTGGACCGCAAGGAACAGCGCAGGCTGGATGCGGAACGCGGCCTCGTGCCCTTCGCGGTCAAGATCCCCTCCGACCTGGCGAGCCGCTTGCGCGATCTGGCGAACGAACGCCAACTGTCGCTGAACGACCTGGTGACCGAGTTGCTGACCCGGTCGCTCGACTGAATCCGGCCATGCACATCGATCGGCGACGCCGCGCCGAATGGCACGGCACGACGTGGCGGCAGGCGACCGCGCGGAGCCATCACGCGAAGGGCGAGGCCCATACGTTGGACCTGTTTGCGACGAAGCCCTCTGTCGGCGACGGGACGGGTACCCGCACCGGAGCGCCGCGCTAGATGCTGCGCCTGGTCTTCCTGCTCAATGTCGCCACCGTCGGACTGTTCTACGGCCCCGGCTGGCTGCTGCTCAAGGTGTTGAGCCTGGGCCGCTATCCGCCGCGCGGCGAACCGCACAGCGTCGCCTTCGTCGCACTGACCGGCCTGGCCCTGGTGGTGACGCTGCTGGTGGTGCTGACATGAATCCGCTGTCGGTCTGGGTGGATGCCGACGCCTGTCCGGCGCCGGTCAAGGACACCCTGTTTCGCGCCGCCAACCGCGCCGGACTTACGCTCACGCTGGTGGCCAACCGCCTGCTGCGCGTGCCGCCGTCACCGCATATCCGCGCCGTGCAGGTGGCGCATGGTTTCGATGCAGCCGACCGCTATATCGAACAGAAAGTGGCAAGCGGCGATCTGGTGATCACCGCCGACATTCCGCTGGCGGCCGCCGTACTCGCGCGTGGCGCCCATGCGCTGGAGCCGCGCGGCGAGTGGTTTTCCGCGGACACCATCCACGAACGCCTGCAGATGCGCGCGCTGATGAGCGAATTGCGCGACAGCGGCGTCATGAGCGGCGGACCGTCGGCGTTCTCGCCCGCCGACACACGCGCCTTCGCCGCCGCGCTCGACCGCTTCCTCGCCCGGCGACGCTGACCGCGAACGGTGCGGGTGTTCGGCGATGCTGCTTCGAACAAAGCCCGCGACATGCCAAGGCCGCATCGCGGCCAGAGGCCGCTCCCACAAGAGCTCGCGGCAAACACGAATGGAGCGCGGGCTGGGCGGGAGCGGGCTTGCCCGCGATTGAAGCCTGGAACGAAGCCGGCGGCTCGCCAAGGCCGCATCGCGGCCAGAGGCCGCTCCCACAAGAGCTCGCGGCAAACACGAACGGAGCCAGAATTTCGTGGGAGCGGGCTTGCCCGCGATGCAACCCCGAACGAAGCACGTGACGTGTTCAATCCGGCAGGTCCACCTCGACCATGCCGTCGACCACGCGCATCGGGTATTCGGTCATTTCACAGCCGGTGGGTGACAGTCCTTCGCCGTTGCGACCGTCGAACACCCAGCCATGCGCGATGCAGATGAGGGTGCGGCCATTGAACACGCCGCGCGCGAGCGACACGTCCTCGTGCGGACAGGCGGCGTCCCAGGCGCGCGGCCGGCCGCCGTCCGGCCACATGATGAGCAGTTCGTGGCCGTCCGCCCGGCACGGCACCAGTTCCCCCTCGTACAGGATCTTCTCTTTGCATACCGGCTTGTAGGCCATGTTCCGATTCTCCGCGACGGATGCGACAGACCTGGCAGCGCCACGTGCGCTTCGCGACAGAACGCGGCGCCGGACGAGCCCCCGCGCCTTGCCGAGCAAGATGCGCACCCATTACCGCCGGACGATGCGTTGACCTGGCTCAAGGAACGCCGCGGTCGCGATGCGTAGTCTGCGCAGCGACCCGTGACGCCAGCGACGGGTCACCCCACCACACTCAAGGAGAAATCGACATGGTTCGTGAGTTCTTCTATCGGGGCGACCGTTACCGCGCAACGGTGCATGGCCGGCCCGGCAAGGAAGAGATTTTCATCGTGCAGATGCTGGATGACGATGAGGAAGGCCCGGAAATTTCGATCGACCGTTTCGAGGATGCATCGAACGATCCGGAAGCAAGCCTGGAAGCCGCGATCGCCACCCTGGTCGACCGCATGCACGTGGAACAGGGCCTGCGCGCAAGCGATCCCGCCGCCGCATTCGCGTGGTCCGACGGCAAGGTGATGGCCCGGGTCCATAACGGCGTGCAGCTCGCTCACTGAGCGGACAGCCGGTCGCACCGGTATCCCGCCCGTATCGCGGTTCTCTTTTCCGGCCCGGCCGGACCGTGAACGGAGCGGTCGCGACTTCCGTCCCCCCGCAGCACCCTGATCCCCGGGGCATAAGAAAAACATCGGAAAAACCACGCAAGAACTTCGCCTCAGCCAGCGCGGTCCTTCCCGGGTTCAGGCTTCTCCCGCCGCCTTTTCTTCCGCTCTCGCGAGACCGGCGCGATGCGCGCGCTCAGCCGTCCAGACAGGCCTCCAGCGCGACCAGTCCGTCGGTCAGCGCGGCGATGCCGGGCGCCAGTATCAATGGCGACTTGATTTCGTATACGCGATTCGCCGCCACGGCCGGCAGCGCTGCCCAGCCGGGTCTGGCGCGCACCTGCGCCGGCTGGAATTTCTTGCCGCACCACGAAGCGATCATGACGTCGGGCGCGCGCGCCAGCACGCTTGCCGGGTCGTCTATGCGGCGCTCGCGCGCGCTGTGGAAGCGGGACAGATCGGCGAACACGTCCTCGCCACCCGCCAGTTCGATCAGCTCGGACACCCAGCGTATGCCGGATATCAGCGGCTCGTCCCATTCCTCGAAATAGACGCGCAGGCGCCGGCCATGGCGGGCGATGCGCGCCTCGCCGCGCATGCGCGCCGCTTCCAGCCCCTGCCGCAGCCGCTCGACCAGCGCCTGCGCCTCGACACTCCGGCCGACCAGCGCGCCCAGCGTCGTCACCATGCGCAGGATGCCGTCGAGCGAGCGCTGGTTGAATACATGCACCTCCAGCCCGGCACGCACCAGATCGCGACACAGGTCGGCCTGCAGATCGGAGAAGGCCAGCACCAGATCGGGTTGCACCGCCAGGATGCGCTCCACCTTGCCGGTCGAGAAGCCGCTGATCTTCGGTTTTTCGCGGCGCGCTTCGGGCGGCCGCACGGTGAAGCCGGAAATGCCGGCGATACGGTCGGCTTCGCCGAGCGCGTACAGCACCTCGACCGCTTCGGTGCACAGGCAGGCGATGCGGCGTGGCAGCCGGTCCGCGGGCGAAGTCATCGTGGCGCCCTGCCGCGCGCCTGTTCGAGCTGTTCGCACAGACGCGTGGCGCCATCGAGGATGCGCGGCGTGTGCCGTTGCAGGATTTCCGGCGGAATGAAGTACAGGTTGTCGTTCTTCACTGCCGGCAGCGCGCTCCAGCGACGCCAGGCATCCAGCCATTCCGGCCGTGACTCGCCCATGCCGCTGGCGACGATCACCTCGGGTGCGGCCGCCAGCACCGCCTCCTCGGTCACCGTCGGCGCCAGCATGGGCAGGCCGGCGAACACATTGCGCCCGCCACACAGCGCCATCACATCGGAAATGAGGTGCTGGCCGTTGATGGTCATCAGCGGCTTGTTCCAGATCTGGTAGAACACGGTGAGCGCAGGCCGCTGCGCGTACTGCGCCGCCAGCGCATCGCGGCGCGCACGGAAGGCGCGCGCGGCCGCCTCCGCTTCGCGCGGCGTGCCGGCCAGCCGGCCGAACTGTTCCAGCGAACGCGCCACGTCCTCCAGCGAGCGCGGTTCGTTCACATACACCGGGATGCCCAGCTTCTGCAGCCTGTCGTACTGCTGGTTGCGGTTGCCGCTCTTCCAGGCGATCACCAGATCGGGCTTGAGCGCCACCACCGCTTCCATGTCGACCGAGGTATAGCCGCCCACGCGCGGTACCGCCTTCGCTGCCTCCGGCCAGTCGCTGTACTGCGTGGCGCCCACCACCTGTGCACCGGCGCCGGCGGCGAACAGCAGTTCGGTCACATGTGGCGCCAGACTGACGATGCGCCGGGCCGGCGCCGGCAACACGACGGCATGGCCGGCGTCGTCGGTCACTTTCAGTTCCGCCGCCGCCGCCGGCAGCGCCAGCACGGCACACAACAGGACACACAAGGTTCTCATCGTTCTCTTTCCGGATTCCATCCCTTCATGCGGGGACATGCCCACGCTGGCGCACCCCGCGCTCGTCCTCATGCGGGCACGCCGCGCAGCGCATCGATCGCCGCTTCCAGCCGCTGCCACTGCGCCGCGTCACCCGGCAGGCCGAAGCGCAGCGCGGACGGCGCGTCGAACAGGCGCAGCAGGATGCCGCGCCGGCAGAAGGCGTCGTGCACCGCCGCGGCACGCGTGGTCAGCACGCGCTGGAACAGCGCACAGCCACTGACCTCGCCCCAGCCGCTTGCGCGCAACAGCGCCGCCAGCCGTTCCGCGTCGGCGGCCAGCCGCGCGCGCTGCGCGTGCTGCCAGTCGCGATCGGCCAGCGCACGCGCCGCCACCCAGCGCGACGGACCGGCCACCGGCCACGGTCCGATGTCGGCGGCCAGGCGCTCGCGCAGCGCACGCGGGCCGAACAGGAAGCCGACCCGCGCCCCGGCCAGCCCGAAGAACTTGCCGAGCGAGCGCAGCACCACCAGGCCCGGCACCTCGTCTCCGCAATACGAAACCACGCTGGCATCCGGCTGCGCATCGATGAAGGCTTCGTCCACGATGAGCGTGCCGCCGCGCGCGGCCAGCCGGGCATGCCAGTCCAGCACCTGGCCGACCGGAAACAGCGTGCCGCACGGGTTGTTGGGCTGCACCAGCAGCAGCACGTCGCTGTCATCGACCGCCGGTTCGATGTCGCGCGGTGCGACACCGCGCACCGCGTGGCCGGCGCGCAGCCAGCCGTGCGGATGTTCGTTGTAGGTGGGCGCGAGCAGGGTCACCCGGCTGCGCGGAAACAAGGACGGCAGGCGCTGTATCGCGGCCTGGGATCCGGCCAGCGGCAGCAGCGCGGCGCTCCCGTAACAGGCCGCCGCGATGGCATCCAGCCCGTCGTCATCCTCGGGCAGACGCTGCCACACCGACTGCGGCAGCGGCGGCACCGGCCAGGGTTCGGGATGGATGCCGGTGGACAGGTCCAGCCAGTCTTCCACCGGAATGTCGTAACGGGCGGCGGCCTGCAGCAGCCGGCCGCCATGTTCGGGTGTCGCGGTGCTCCTCATGCGAACTGCAACAGCACCGCCACGATGGCGAGCACGGTCATCCACACTCTGAGTGCTGCGCCGACCAGCGCCACCGCGCGGTCGATGTCGGCGGCCGACGGCTGGGCCCCCTCGCCCAGCGGCGGTCGCTGTTCCACATTGCCGTGGTAGATGGCCGCGCCGCCCAGCGACACGCGCAAGGCACCGGCGCCGGCAGCCATCACCGGGCCGGCATTCGGGCTGTCCCATGCCGGCGCCTGGGTGCGCCAGCAGGCGAGCGCGCGTCCGGTGGCGCCGCACAGCGCATAGCTCAATGCGGTGAGCCGGGCCGGCACGAAATTGAGCAGATCGTCGATGCGCGCCGCGGCCCAGCCGAAGTAGCGCAGTGGCGGCGTGCGGTAACCCCACATCGCATCCAGCGTGTTGGCCAGCCGGAACAGCAGCGCGCCGGGCCCGCCCAGCAGCAGGAACCAGAACAGCGCAGCGAACACCGCGTCGTTGCCGTTTTCCAGCACCGACTCGGTGGCGGCGCGCGCCACGCCCGCCTCGTCGAGCTGCGAAGTGTCACGGCTCACCATCCAGCCGACGCGGCGACGGGCCTCGCCGAGGTCGCCGGCGGCCAGCGGCCGCGACACTGCATGCGCGTGTTCGGCCAGACTGCGCGCGCCCAGCGCGAGATAGAGCAGGCCGACATCGACCAGCACCGCGAGCGACGGATCCAGCCCGCGCAGCCAGCCGGCCAGCCCCACCAAGGGCAGCACCGCCAGCGACCAGGCGATGAGGCCGGTGAGCCGGGTCGCCGGATCGCGCTGCGTGAGCGGCGCATTCATCAGGCGCTGCAGACGCCCGGCCAGGGTACCGAAGGCGACCAGCGGATGCAGGCGGCGCGGCTCGCCCAGCGCGCGGTCCAGCATGATGGCGGCGGCCGCGCACAGCACCGTCATCAGGAAGCCCTGCTGGGCGATCACTGCGCATCCTCCGGCCAGCGGTTTTCGCCGATCAGCATGTCTTCGGGCAGGCGCTGCGCCCAGCCCTCCATCTCCAGCATGGGCGCCGGGTAATAGCCATCGACATGGCCCAGGCACAGCACGGCGAGCGGGCGGGCGCCCTCGGGCATGGCGAGCAGCGCGGCCAGACGGGCGGGATCGAAGATGGAAACCCAGCCCATGCCCAGGCCTTCGGCGCGCGCCGCCAGCCACATGTTCTGGATGGCGCAGGCGCAGGAGGCGACATCCATGTCCGGCATGGTGCGGCGGCCGAACACGTGGCGCTCGCGATCGGCGCACAGCGCCACCACCACCACCTCGGCACAGTCCAGCACGCCTTCGACCTTGAGCCGCATGAATTCCTGTTCGCGTTCGCCCAGCGCCTGCGCGGTGGCGACGCGCTCCTCGTCGATCAGCGCGTGCATGCACTGGCGCAGCGCGCGGTCGGTCACGCGCACGAAGCGCCAGGGCTGCATGTAGCCGACGCTGGGCGCGTGATGCGCCGCCCACAGCAGTCGCGCCAGCACATCCGGCGCCACCGGATCCGGACGGAAATGCCGCATGTCGCGCCGCTCGGCGATGGCGCGGTACACCGCGGCACGTTCGTCGTCGGCAAAATCGGGCAGAGGCTGGCGTGAAGTCATGGGGCGCGGGTCGCGGGCTGTTCGATCAGTATCATTTTGCCGGTCTGCGGATCGAGATACACCTGACCCAGCGCCTGCATGCCATCGCCGGGCTGGCGGGCGCCACGCTCGGGCGCACTGATTTCGCGGCCGCGCTCGACCTCGACCGGCTTCAGGATGGCCTGACCGCCGGCGGTCAGCGCGGCCAGCAGACCGCAGGCGAATACCAGCATCACGTCGACCAGGTTCACCAGGCTGGCGCGCGGATCCTCGTCACCGGTGTCGAAACGCGAATGCAGCCGGCGCGGCAGCGTGCGCCTCATCGTACGCCCTCCATCTCCAGTTCATCCAGCAGTTCGTCATACCAGCGGCGGCGCAGCCGGCCCACCCACAGCCCGACGATGCCGGCAGCCAGGCCGAGCACCGTGGCATCGAAGGCCACCGTGACCGCCTGCGCCAGCAGTTGCGATTCGCCGCGACCGAGCGCGGCCAGCCCCGGCCCGAGCGGAATGATGGTGGCCATCAGACCGAGCATGGGCGGCACCCGCGCCAGCAGGTCGGCGCGTTCGAGCCGGCGCCGCGCCAGTCTTTCCACCGCATGTGCGTCGCCCTGCGCGCGCAGGCGCGCCAGTCCGCGCAGCCGCTCGCCAGCCGCCAGCCCGGCTTCCAGCAGCGCCAGCGCACACGCGGCGAGCAACACCGCCATCACCGGCAGCAGCAAGAGCTTCACCCCTTCATGGACCCAGGACAGATCGGTCATCGCTTCATCCTTTCATCGAAATCGTGACAGGCCGGCACCGCGTGCGGCGCCGACCGCGACCAGCAGCACGGCCAGCGCCGCCAGCGGCCAGGGCGGGGAGGACGGCGCAGGCGCGGGTGCGCGCTGCAATTCGGTCCACTTCAGCGCAGCGGAGGCGGCAACGGACGCCGCCGCGGTCGCTTCGTCAGGCCGTTGCGCAGGGGCCGCCGCGCCGGGCCGGGTCGCAGCGTCGGCAGCGACCGCCGGGCGTGCGGCAGACTCGCCGCGCGCGCCATCGAGCACCGCGCGCAGGCTGCGCGCATCGCCATCGTCGAGCCGGGGCACCAGCCAGTCCCACATCGGATGCCCGGGCGCGGTATGACCGCTGCCGGGCAACCCGGTGCGCCGCAACTGGGCCACCAGATCGTGCGCCAGACGCCGCACGGTCGCGTCGTCGGCCTGCCAGAAACCCTTGTGTACCGCGACCAGCATGATGGCCAGCATCTGCGCCTTCACATGTCCGTTGTGCCCGCGTTCGAGGAAGGCCGGCAGACCGAGGCCGTGACGGTCGTCAAGATAGACCTGCTTCACTTCTTCCCACGCCCAGTCGCGGATCAGATCGGGCCGCGTGACCTGCCAGCCCCACAGGTTCTCCATGAATTCCTGGCCGAAGGTGCGCGCGCCGGCATAGCCATGCCCCATCAGCGGCCCTATCCACTCCGGGTTCAGATAGCGGCCGCGCAGTTCCGACAGCAGCGCGGTCGCCAGCGGCTGCACATCGGTGCGCGCAGGGTCGGCGTTGTACAGCACCTGCGCATCCGGCACGCGACCGGTCAGCGTTTCCGCCGCCAGACTGAGGCCACCGAGATAGTCGAAGGCATCGTTGTTGTCGAGCAGGCCATACAGATTGCTGGCGCGTCCGTGATAGGTGCGTGCGAGCTGCGCAACGGAAAGATCGAAGGCGGCATGCGCCGGTTCGCCGCCGGCATCCAGCCCGTAGGCATGACCCATGCGGCGCAGATAGACGCGGCCGAGCTGTACGCGCGACTGCCAGCTTCCCGAACGCTCGGCCAAGCGGTTCACGCCGGCACCATAGGCACCGGGCGCGTCGCCGAACACGCGCCAGGCCGCTGCGCGCCCGGCCTGTTCCGGGCTGTGGCCAGCGGCCATCAGTGCCTGTGCGCGCTGCCGCCATTGCGAGGCCACCGCATTGCTGTCCAGCGGCTCGTCGCCCGCCGCCGGCACGGCATCGCCCAGCGGCGCAAGCGCCGCCCGCAGCGCCTGCGCCAGCCTGTCGTCGCCGGCGGCGATGTGGTGCGCGCTGGCGGCCAGCGCCAGGCGCCCGGCGCGGTCCAGCATGTTCACCAGATTGGGATAGAGGTCGCGGAACAGGCCGGACGTGGTGACGATGACATCGCGACGACCGCCCTCCGGGGCCGGCGCCAGCGTCAGTCCCTGCACCACGCCGCGCGCATTCCACTGCGGCTCCACGCCCATCAGCGCCAGGCTGAAGCCGAGCATGACACCTTCGTCGCGCACCGCATCGGACGCCCACATGACCACGCCCTCCGACCCGCCCGCCGCCGGCCGCGCGAGCACGCGCGCCGCCTGTTCGCGGCCGAGCGCATGGCCGAGCCGGGTCGGCAGCACGTCGCCATCCACCGCATGGAAATTGCGGCCGGTAGGCAGCGCATCGGGCGCGCGCAGCGGATCGTTGCCCTTGCCGGGCGCGACGAAACGGCCGTCGAGCGCGGCCAGCAGGGCGGCCATTTCCGCATCGGGCGATGCCGCCAGCCGCGCGCGCACCATGTCGGCGTCGTCGCCGCGCGCCATGGACACCATCATGGTGTCCAGCGCCTGCTCGCTCCAGCGCCGGCCGAACACATGCAGTCCGAGCGGCATGAACTTTTCCTGCAGCTTGGTCAGGTAATGGCCGATTTCGTGCGCGAGCAGTTCATCGTCCACCTGTTCGAAGCGCAGACCGCGCACGGTAAGTACATCGGCCATGCTGGCTTCCAGCTCGGCGCGCAGTTCCAGCGCTTCGACCTGGCGGCGCATTTCGCCGGCAGCGCGCGCGCGCAATTCGTCCGAACTGGAACTTTCGAAGCTCTCCACCAGCTGGCGCAGCGTGAGCAGGCTGTCATACAGCGGCGTGGCAGACAGCGGCGGCGTCAGATGATCGATCATGACCGCGCCGCCGCGGCGCTTGGCCTGGGTGCCTTCGCCCACGCCATCGACGATGTAGGGATAGATGCCGGGCAGATCGCCGGCGATGAGCGAGGGATAGTCGGTGGCCGCCAGACCCACCGCCTTGCCGGGCAGGAATTCATAGGTGGAATGGCGGCCCACATGCACCAGCGCATCGGCGCGGAAGTGCTCGCGCAGCCACTGGTACACCGCCAGATACTGGTGCGGCGGCGGGATGCTGGTGTTGGCGTGCAGCAGTTCCTCATCCACTTCCCAGCCGCGCGGCGGCTGCGGACCGACCCACACATTGCCGAACTGCAGACCGGGTATGACCAGCCGGCCGCCGCTCACCATGACCCGCCCGGGCGCACGGCCCCAGCCGCGCAAGCCCGGAATGCCGAGCGCGACGATGTCGCGCCGCAACTGCGCGGCATGCGCGCAGTGCTCGCCCGGATCGCGCGCGACACAGCGCAGCCAGGCCCGTTCGATGGTGTCGAGCAGCGCCAGCGCGCGCTCGCGTCGCGGATGTTCGATGCCTTCCAGCAGATGGCGCAGCTCGGCCACGCCATGCTCGATGCGCGCGCGACCGGTGGCGGGCAGACCGGCTTCGCGCGCCGCCAGCACATCACCGTGGATGCGCCCCGGCGCGCCTTCGGCCACTTCCAGCCGCAGCGCCAGCGGCAGGGTATCGAACCAGCGCTGGTAATCCGTCGCTCCGAGCGAAGGCAGCTCGCGCGCCAGTCGCGCCAGTTCGCGGCCGTCCTCCGGCAGATTCACACCGCGATCCATCAGCATATCGAGCAGGGCCTCCGGCGTGTCGGGCAGCGCACCGGTGTGGTAGCCGGCGGCCTGCAGCGCCTGCAGCATCTGCAACAAGGACGCCGGCACATCCAGATTGTCGGCACCGATGTTCTGCCGGCCTGGCGGATGGTTGTAATAGATGAGGGCGATGCGTCGCTGCGCCGGGGGCGTGTCGCGCAGCGACTGCCAGCGGGCGACGCGCGCGGCCAGACGCGCCATTTCCGCCTGCAGCGGTTGCGGGCGACGGAGCTGCACACCGGTCAGCGCATCGATCATCAGCGGACCGGCCACCGCCACCACCTGCGGCTGGCCCACGCCCTGCAGTTCCGGCAGTGCGATCCGGTACTGCACGCTGGCCGCCGGCAAGCCGTCGGCGGACAGCGCCCATTCGGCGCGGCTGCGTTCCTGCAGCCGCAGCGCCTTGAACACCGGCACATCCAGCGACTGCAGCGCGGCGGTCACCGCCTCGCGCCCTTCCGCCGCGCCGAGCACGAAATCCTGCAGCACGACCAATGCGGACAGCCGCGCGGGCGCGATGCGTGCCGGCAGCGACAGCACGGCGCGCCGGGTGGCCTCGCCCCAGCGCGCCATGACCGCGACACAACGCAGTCCGCGCGCGCGGAGGGCAGCGCACTGCGCATCGGCGATGTGCGCGTCCTGGTTCACCAGATCGAGCACCGCCACCACCGGGCCGTCCGCCGGCAACGCCAGCATCTCGTCATCGCCATGCGCGCGTCCATCCACACGCCATATCAGGTCGGCGACCGGGCGCACGGCGGGCAGCGGACCGGGCTGTGCCAGATGGCGCAGCAGGGCGACCAGATTGTCGGCGCCACCGGCCTGCCACAGCGCCCGCAGCGCGCGCCACTCGCGCAGCAGCGCATCGCTGTCGCCGCGCGCCGCGGACGCGGCATCCGCCGGCTCGCGCAGCAGCACCGACAGCGCCTCCGGCGACCACGCCTGCAAGGACGACGTGCCGCGCCGGGTCAGTGGCGCCAGCGCGCCCGGGCCTTCGGCATTGAATGCGAATACCGCAGGACGGGGCGGCAGCGCCTCGAGCGCGTGCCGCAGTCGCGGGCCGGACTCGCCGAAGGCGGCCACCGCCAGCACCGTATCGGCCGCGGCCAGCGCGCGGCCCAGTTCCGCCGCCGACATCGCCTCGATCTGCGCCGGCGTGCGCACGCGCAGCGTGTGGCGCCGGGCGAAGGCCGGATCCGCGGCAAGTACCGCAGCGGCAGCGGCCACATCGGGCGCCGCGCGCTCGGACACCACGGCGAACACGGTGGCGGCCATCGCTGGCAGCGACAGCCCGCAGCACAACAGGCACAGTGCGAACAGGCGCATTGCCATCAGGGCATGAACAGCGCGGCCACCGCCTGCGGCTGTGACGGGAAGTACAGATGGACGTAGCTGGCGGTGAGCCGGCCGACGCGATACACCGCCTCGCCCGGACGTCCGTCCGGTGTGCTCGCCTGCAGCACGGGCGGCAGCGGCGTATCGGCCACCGAGTAGTGGAAGGTGTGGCCGCGCACCAGGCCTTCCGGCAGCGCGACCTGCTGCAGGCCGAGTGCGGCCAGACGCGCCTGCATGCGCACCGTGCCGGGCAGCAGGCCGGCGCCGCAGTGGCAGGCGCCGGCCTTGTCGGCGAGGGTTTCGAACAGGCTCATCATGCCGCCGCATTCGGCGAGCAGCGGGCGACCGGCATCGACATGCCGGCGCAGGGACGCATGCATCGCCGTATTGCCGGCCCAGCGCGCGGCATGCAGTTCCGGGTAGCCGCCGGGCAGCCACACCGCATCGCAGTCGGGCAGCGCCGCGTCGGTCAGCGGCGAGAACTCCGTCAGTTCCGCGCCGAGTGCGCGCAGGCATTCGATATTGGCCGGATAGACGAAGCAGAAGGCGGGGTCGCGCGCGACCGCGACACGCACACCGTCGAGCAGGCGCGGCAGCGGCGCATGCGCGAGCGGCGCGAACGCCACCGCCGGCGGCAGATCGGCTGCGGCCGACGCGCCCAGCAGTTGCGCGGCGATGTCGAGCTGCGCATCCAGCCCGTCGATCTCCGCGGCGGGCAGCAGGCCGAGGTGTCGTTCCGGCAGCGCGATGCGCTCGTCGCGCGGCAGACCGCCGTACCAGGCGATGTCGGCGGGCAGACTGTCGCGCAGCATGTCGGCGTGGCGCGCGGAACCGATCCGATTGGCGATCACCGCACACAGGTTCACACCATCGCGATAGTGCTTCAGGCCGTGCGCCAGTGCGCCGAAGGTCTGCGCCATGGCGCGCGCGTCGATCACCGCCAGCACCGGCAGGCCGAAGCGGCGCGCGATGTCGGCGCTGGACGGGCTGCCATCGTGCAGGCCCATGACCGATTCGACCAGGATGAGGTCCGCCTCGCCCGCCGCGGCATACAGCCGTGCGGCGATATCGTCTTCGCCGGTCATCCACAGATCGACGTTGCCCACCGGCGCACCGCTGGCCAGCGCATGGATCTGCGGGTCGAGGAAATCCGGTCCGCACTTGAACACGCGCACGCGCCGGCCGCACGAGCGATGCAGACGGGCGAGTGCCGCGACCACCGTGGTCTTGCCCTGACCGGACGCCGGTGCCGCCACCATCAGCGCCGGACAGCGGCGGATTGCCGGCGACACGCTCACCATTCCAGTCCGGGCATGGCCTTCACGCCGGCCTTGAACGCGTGCTTCACCAGAGTCATGTCGCTCACCGTATCGGCGGCTTCGATCAATTCCGGCGGCGCCGCGCGGCCGGTCACGATGACGTGCTGCATGGCCGGCCGCGCGCGCAGGTCGGCGATGACGGTGGCGACATCGAGATAGCGGTATTTCAGCGCGATATTCAGCTCGTCCAGCACCACCAGACCGATGGCCGGATCGCCCAGCAGCCGGCGCGCCTGCTGCCAGGCCGCCTCCGCGGTGGCGACGTCGCGCGCGCGGCTCTGCGTCTCCCAGGTGAAGCCCTCGCCCGACACATGCCAGCTCACGTCCGGCTGGCGGCGGAAGAAGGCTTCTTCGCCGGTGTCCGAGCGGCCCTTGATGAACTGCACCACGCCCACCTTCATGCCGTGGCCGAGCGCGCGCGCCACCACGCCGAAGGCGGCGCTGGACTTGCCCTTGCCATTGCCGGTGTTCACCACCAGGACGCCGCGTTCGACCTGGGCAGCGGCGATCGCCTGATCCACCACCGCCTTCTTGCGCTTCATGCGCGCCTCGTGCCGCTCATCGATATCGCTCATCACGTCCTCCGCTCATTCCCTTCCTGCGCCGGCACGAAATAGCGCCGGCCCTCGTCGCGCAATTCCTTCAGCGGATGGCAGAAGGCGCGCGACAGCACCTCCGCCTGCAGCACTTCGTCGACCGGTCCGCACAGCCAGGCACCCGCACCGGTCAGCAGCAGTGCGCGATCGGCGAAGCGCAGCACCTGATTCAGATCGTGCAGCACCGCCACCACCGCGCGGCCCTGTTCGCGCGCCAGACGGGCGAACAGATCCAGCGTTTCGATCTGGTAGTCGAGATCGAGATGGGTGACCGGCTCATCGAGCAGGCACAGTGGCGCCTGCTGCGCCAGCAGCGCGGCGATGGCCACACGCTGCCGCTCGCCGCCGGACAAGGAGCGCACCTCGCGCAATTCACGCCCGCGCAGCGACACCGCCGCCAGCGCCTCGAGCGCGATCGCGACATCGGCATCGCTCTCGTCGGCCCAGCGGCCGATGTGCGGATGGCGACCGACCAGCACCGTATCGAGCACGGTCGATGCGAAGTGATCTTCGTGCGACTGCGGCAGCAGCGCACGCCGCTTCGCCAGTTCCCGCGCCGGCCAGGCGCCCGGCGCGCGGCCATCCAGCAGCACGCTGCCAGCAGCAGGTGCGCGCAGGCCGGCGAGCGTCGCCAGCAGTGTGGACTTGCCGATGCCGTTGCGGCCGACGATGGCCAGCAGTTCGCCGGCGCGTACCTCCAGGTCGACGCCCGCGCACAGCACATGGCCGGCCACCGATACATCGACACCGCGCGCGACGAGGGATGCGTGGCCGGCCGTCATCGATGGCGGTTGAGCAGGAACAGGAAGACCGGCACGCCAAGCAGCGCGGTGAGTACGCCCACCGGCAACTGCGCCGGCGCGATGACGGTGCGCGCGGCGGTATCGGCCAGCAGCAGCAGCGCGGCGCCGGCCAGCGCACTGGCCGGCAGCAGCAGGCGCTGGTCATTGCCGAAGGCCAGCCGTATCAGGTGAGGCACGACCAGGCCGACGAAACCGACCGAGCCTACGGTGGTGACCGCGACCGCGGTCAATGCCGACGCCAGCAGATAGACGACGAGCCGCAGCCGCGCCACCGGCACACCGAGCAGTTGCGCCGTCGCATCGCCGCGCGTGAGCAGATTGAGATCGCGCGCCAGCGGCGCGCAGGCGAGCAGACCGGCGATCAGCACGATGGCGGCCACACCGGGGCGGCTGGCGGTGCTGGCGTCGCCCATGAGCCAGAACAGCATGCCGCGCAGCGACTGTTCATTCGCCACCGCGAGGATGAAGGACACCGCGGCGCCACAGCCGGCCGACACGATGACGCCGGTGAGCAGCAGACGGGTGGGCGTGCGGCTGCCCGCGCCATGCGCCAGCCCGAACACCAGCGCCATGGCGGCAAGCGCGCCGGCGAAGGCGGACAGTTCCAGCAAGGCGGACGCCACGCCGAACAGCATGGCCAGCAACGCACCCACCGCAGCGCCACCTGAAATGCCCAGCACATAGGGGTCGGCCAGCGGATTGCGCAGCAGGATCTGCATCAGCGCGCCGGCCAGCGCGAGCAGCCCGCCGCAGGCCGCCGCCGCGATCGCGCGCGGCAGGCGCAGCGTCGCGACGATGGCACCCGCCATGCCGGCATCGCCACCGGTCACCAGGGTCCACAGATCAACCCATGTGACCGGCACGCTGCCCACCGCCAGCGCCAGCACGAATGCCGCCGCGAGCAGCAGCGCAAGCAGCGGCAACACCCACACCCGGCGGCGCCGCAGATCGGCGACCGGCACGGGTACGGTGGCGGCGGAAGCGTGGCTGTCCATCGGGCAAGTATGGCGGTCGTTGGGCGTGATCAGAGGCGCGGCGTGTAGCGCAGGCCGACGAATACCGTGGCGCCCGGGGTCGCATAGCCATAGACGGTGCTGTACTCCCGGTCGGTCACATTGTTCATCCTGCCTTCAAGCGCCAGTTCCGGCGTCACCTTCCATACACCGAACAGATTGATGACCGAGTAGCCGGCCACCCAGTCGCGCTGGCCAGCGGTCGAATACGTATCCCCGACCAGCAGCAGTTCGATGCCCACGCGGCCCCACGCAAGATGCTGCTGCACCATCAGATTGCCGCTCTGCGCCGCGCGCCGACGCAGCCGCAGGCCGGTGTCCTCGTCCTCGGCATGCAGCAGGTCAAGGCTTGCCGACAGTTCGGTGTGGCCGACATAGGTGGATGCGGCGAAGGTTGCGCCGCGCAGCGTCGCATGCGCCACGTTCTGCACCGGCAGATTGGTGCCGGGTGTCTGAATCAGGCCGTCCACGCGATTGTCGTACAGGGTGACCGAAGCGCGTGAGCCACGGCGCTGCCACACCAGCCCCGCCTCCTTGTTGCGCGAGGACTCGGGCCCGACATCGGGATTGCCGAAGTTGGAGCTCGGGCTGTACAGCTCGTTGAACGTGGGCAGGCGGAAAGCCGTGCCATAGCCGGCGTGGATGCGCCACTCGTCGGTGAGGTGATAGCCCCAGGCCGCGTTGCCGGTGCTCTTGCTCTGACCGCCGGAAAACCTGTCATGCCGGCCATTGAGCTGCAGCGTATGGGCGCCGATGCGACCGGACCAGCCCAGTTGCGCGGAATCGATGTCGCGCCGGCGGTCTATCGCGGCGGTATCGACATCCTGGCTGCGATGTTCCACCGCCGCGAACAGCGATCCACCGGCCAGCTTGAGCCGGGCATCCAGCGTGCTGCTGTCCTCGACCGTGCGGAAGGGCGACACGACGCTGGTGATGCTGTCGTAGGAATCGACCGCGCGCGCCACCCGCAGCGTGGTGCTGAAGTCCTCGTTCCAGGACTGGCGGATATGAACGCTGCCGCTGTAGTTCTCGAATTCGTTGCGATCGTCGGTGGTGAGCCGGCTGTCATAGCGGTTGCGGCCGCTCGAGTACAGGAACTGGCTGCCCAGTTCGGTGCCGCGCACCGGCGTGAAACTGACGCTGCCGGAATAGCTGCGGTTGATGTAGCCGTCCAGATCCGGGTTGCGTGAGGAGGCCGAGCGCCGCGAGTTGGAGGCATTGATGCCGTCGGTGCGCAGCACCGATGCGCCAAGCGACAGCCGCCAGCGTTCGTCGCCGCCGCGCAGGAAGGCGCTGGCTTCGTTGGTATCGTGGGTACCGGCGCCGGCGAAGGCATCCAGCGTCATCCCGTCGTCGCTACCGCGCCGGGTGAATATCTGGATCACGCCGCCCACCGCATCGGCGCCATACACCGCGGAGGCCGGACCGCGCACGATTTCGATGCGCTCGATCTGCGACAGCGGCAGGTATTGCAGCGAAGCAGTGCCGGTGGTCGCGGATCCCACGCGCACCCCGTCGATCAGCACGACATTCTGTTTCGATTCGGCGCCGCGGATGTAGTAGTCGCTGCTGGCACCCGGGCCGCCATTGCTGAAGGTCTGCACCCCCGGCTGACGGGCCAGCAGTTCGGTCAGCGTGGACTGGCCGGCCGCCTCGATCTGTTCGCGATCGATGACGGTCACGTCGGACAGCGTGTCCTGTACGCGCTGTTCGGTGCGGGTGGCGGTCACCACGACCGCGTCGAGCGCATGTGCGTCGGCCCGGGCCATCGAAGCGGGCAAGAGGGTTGAAACAAGGACCGATGCGAGTGCAGCGGCCGGCGCGGTGCCGCGCGCAGCCGGCGGGGTGAGGCTTGGCATGTGTTGTCGTGCTCCCTGTGCCGTCGCCCGTCCCCGAACGACAGCCGTGTCATGAAGCCATGACCGGGGAAGACACACAGGCAGCAAGGCCCGGTGACGATGCCACACCCCGGGCATGACCGCTCAGCACGCAAGGCCGGTATCCGGGCTCGTGGCTGCGGTCGATGTCGACCACGGATGTACCGCCTTCCCGGGCAAAGAGCCCAGTGGCATCCGGCACGTCCTGACCACTTACCGTTGCGGGGGCAGCGCAGGCATTGCGAAGGATCCGCTCACCTGCTTCCCGTTTAACTTCCGGCCTGCGCCGGAAGCACCCTGCACGCGTTCCGCCATGGCGGAACAGGCGCGCACGATACCACCACACCCGGCCGCGCCCAAATCCGACCGACGGACGCACGGCGGGCGCAGGCTTCGTTCGAGGGTGCATCGCGGGCAAGCCCGCTCCCACCAAACACCGGCTCCGTTTGTGGTGCGGGCGAGTTCTTGTGGGAGCGGCCTCTGGCCGCGATGCGGCATTGGCACGCCGCAGGCTTCGTTCCAGACTGCAATCGCGGGCAAGCCCGCTCCCACAAAGCCGGGCTGCGGTCGGCCTACAGACCGCACAGACGGTCGATGTCGATTTCGGCCGCCATGCAGTCGGCCAGCCGGTCCAGACTGGCTTCGCGCAGGGCCTGCAGGTCTACGGTGAGCGGACTGTCCAGGCCGGCCCAGGCGAGCAGCGCGCGACAGGCCTCCGGCGTGTCGAACAGGCCGTGCAGATAGGTAGCCAGCAACTGTCCGTCGTCCGATCGCGCGCCATCCGGGCCGTGTTCCAGTTCGAGCGCCGCTTGCGCCAGCGCCGGGCCCTCGCTCACGCCCATGTGTATTTCATAGCCGCGCACCGGCTCGCCGCCGGGCAGCAGCCGTCCGCGCGTGACCCGCAACAGCTTGTCCGGCGCCAGCGTGCTGGCGTAGTCCAACAGTCCCAGCCCCGGCACGCTGCCTGGCGCACCTTCCAGACCCAGCGGATCGTGCAGCACGCGGCCCATCATCTGCATGCCGCCGCAGATGCCGAGCACACGGCCGCCGTAACGCAGGTGGCGCGCGATCTGCGCGTCCCAGCCAGCGGCGCGCAGCGCGGTCAGGTCGGCCTGCACGCTCTTGCTGCCCGGCAGGATGACGAGGTCGCAGGCCGGCAGCGCTCGCGACAGCGGCGCGAACTGGAGGTCGACCTGAGGATGCGCGCGCAGCGCGTCGAAATCGGTGTGATTGCTGATGCGCGGAAACACCGGCACTGCGACGCGCAAGCGTTGCCCGTCGCCGCCGGACTGTTCGGTGCGCAGCGCGTCCTCGGCATCCAGGTGCAAGTCCTTCAGCATCGGCAGCACGCCAAATACCGGCAGGCCGGTACGCCGTTCCAGCCAGTCCTCGCCGCCGCGCAGCAGCGCGCGGTCACCACGAAAACGGTTGATGATGAAGCCGCGCACCAGTGCCCGTTCCTCGTCCGACAGGCAATCCAGCGTGCCGACCAGATGCGCGAACACGCCGCCACGGTCGATGTCGGCGACGATGACCACCGGGCAGCCGGTCGGCAGCGCGAAACCCATATTGGCGATGTCACGGTCGCGCAGATTGATTTCCGCCGGGCTGCCGGCGCCCTCGACCACGACGAAGTCGTACTGCGCGGTGAGTCGCTGCCAGGACTGCATGACCGCATCCATCGCGATGCGCTTGTAGTCGTGGTAGGCACGCGCTTCCATATTGGCCAGCGCGCGACCCTGCACGATCACCTGCGAGCCGGTATCGGAATTGGGCTTGAGCAGCACCGGGTTCATGTCGGTGTGCGGCGCCAGCCCGCAGGCCTGCGCCTGCAGCGCCTGGGCGCGGCCGATCTCGCCGCCATCTTCGGTGACCGCGCTGTTCAGCGCCATGTTCTGCGGCTTGAACGGCGCAACGCCGACGCCGCGCCGGTGCAGGATGCGGCACAGGCCGGCCGCCACCGTGCTCTTGCCGGCATCGGAGGTGGTGCCCTGCACCATGAGCGCGCGCCCGGACAGTCGACTCATGACGCAAGCAGCGGACCGAGGCGTTCGCGCAACTGCGCCGCCGCACGGTCGCTGGCCACCAGCACCAGCTTCATCATCGCCCGCGTGGCACCGACGAACAGCTTGCGCAGTACGCGCTCGTCCAGCGTGTCGAAGTCGATCTCGGCGAGGATGACCGCGGGCGCCGACTGCCCCTTGAAGCGATACACCGATTCGATCAGCACCTCGCCATCCTTGTATTCGGGCTGGCCCAGCAGGTCGTACTGGCCGGTGAAGCTGCGCAGCGCATTGGCGCCCAGCCTGTCGTGCTTGAGCAGTTCCGACTGTTCGCGGCCGCGCCAGCTGATGATGGCGACATCCGGCGCGTGAAAGCCGGCGGCGAAACACAGCCGTATCGCTTCCTTGACGCGCTGGGTCAGCGAGTGTGCCGCGTCGACCGACAGCAGCACCACGTCGTCCGCATCGAAGGGAGACGCCGCCTCGATGCGCTCAACACCCGGCATGACGCCTTCCATCAGCGTCTGCAGCATGCGCACCACCGGTCGCGGGCTGCGGAAATTGCTGTGCGCATGCAAGGTGACCCAGCCCGGCAAGGCAATCGGCGTGCGCCCGTAAAGATTCTGCATCGGGTCTTCCAGCCAGATGCGCCGCGCATGCGCATCGGCGTGGCGCCACAGCGGATCGGCCCATTCGGCGGCGAAATCCTGGCCTTCATCGACGATGAGCGCATCGAAGCGCAGATCGTCCGGCACCGGCAGTTCGGCGGCGCGCGCGATCAGGGCATCGAAGGCATCCGGTCGCGCGTAGTCGGGCCGCTCGCCATGCGCGGCGAGCACGCGTTCGCACAGGTGATGGAAGGTGCAGGCCAGCCCGCCCTCGGGCGCGATGCGCGCAAGATGATCGGCCAGCGGGCGGTTGAAACAGACATACAGCGGCCGACCGCCCGCCGCGAGCGTGGCGCTGTATTCGGTCAACGCGAGCTGGGTCTTGCCGGAGCCGGCGGTACCGACGACACGCAGATGGAAGGGCTGGAAATCCAGCGATCGCGCCCACTGCGTGAGTCCGCCCGACACGCGCGTGATGCGCTCGCGCGCCATGCCAAGTCGCGCCGACACATCGGGTTCGAGACGGATTTCGTCGCGCAGGAAACGATGTACCTCGGCTGCTCGCGGCGCCGGGTCCGCTTCGGGCAACACGGCGCGTATGCGCGCGACAAGCTGGTCGCGCAGCGCGGCGTCGATGATGCGCTCCGGGTCCAGGCCCGCAGCATGCGGCTGCCGCACGAAGTGATCAGGACAGTAGAGCAGGTACTCGATGCGCGGCGCTGTCTCGCCCAGCCGCTGCCCGAGACGCGACTGCAGGGCGTGGCGCGAGCGCGCGATGCCCATCGCCACGCTGCGGCTGCGACCACGGCGGCGCGAACTCAGGCCCTGCGGACCCTCCTCCAGGAAGCCGCTGCGTTGTTCGATGGCCAGCAGGTCACCGGCGGCATTCACCACGACGAAATCGATGTCGCCATAGATGGAAAAGCCGCTGTCGTCGAGGCGCGTCCAGTGCACGCCGTGATAGACCGTGTAGCCGGATGGCAGGCCGCGTTCGAGCAGCGCGAGGGTCGCCAGCTCGCGCTCCGCGGCGCTGCCGGCATCGCCTCCTGCCAGCTCGCGCCAGCCATCGGGAACGACCTTGGCCACTCTTCCATCCATCCCGGAAAAAACCGCGAGCTTACACGTACGCTGCAGCGAACCCTCACGCGCCGATTTATCCACAGCTTCTGTGGACAATCGCCCTCGGTTTCATCGCCCCGCCGCGCGGGCTAAAGGAGTCAATAGGGTTGCTGCATTTTTGAGCAACTGTACGTGTATGGATAATCTGCACCACCTGGCCGCCGATGTCAGGGTATCGCCCCCCCGGCGCGATCGCTTCATCCACAGCTTCTGTGGACAACCATGTGAGCGGAAAATGTATAGCGCCGGCAAACGACCACTGCATGCGGCTGTCAAGCGCCCTGCCTGTTTTTTGGGCAGGTGTCACATGAACGGTCGTACGCCGATCAGGGGCTGATGCAGCCAGAACGCGAACACCGCCCAGGCGATCACGCCTACAGACAGCACCACGACGTCGCTGCGCGATGTGGCCGGCGGTCCTTTCCGCTTCTCCGGCGTCTCGCGCCGGTACAGCAGCACGAAGGACAGCAACCCGGACAGCAACAGGCTGCCGAACAGCAGAAGGTCACCCAGCGTGCCATTCGCCCACAGGTGTCCGGCCGCCCACCATACTACCGCGGCAGCCAGGGGCTGGCGCACACGCCGGGCGATGCGTGAGCCCGGCACCACGGCCGCCGCCAGCAGTATGAAACTGAGCAGCATGCAGGCCCCGGTCAGGTGCGCCGCGCCGGCAGGCGGCAGCCACAGCCAGACCGGCCCTTCCCGCCGCACGGCAGCGTAGCCAGCCACCACCAGGACCAGCCCGAGCGAGGACACGCTGGAATGCAACAGGTGCCAGGCGCCCGCCCCGGCACGTTCGATCACGCGCGCACGCAGGCCAGGAGCGAGCGGCCGCAGCGCATGGACTGCGATGACGCAGCACAGCCCTGCAATGAGCATGATCAAGAAGCGGCCCTCCATGGCGAAGCGATGACGGATCAGTCCTACACCGGCCGCTGTTGGCGGATGACAGGCGGAAAAGGGCGGGCCCGCAATACTGCCACCATGCCAAGACGAAGGGGATTCCGATCATGACCGGACGTATCCTGACCACCACTCTCGCTGTTGCGCTCGCCGCCGTTGCGCTGTTTGCCGCCTATCAGACCGGGCGCATCGACAGCGGCGCGGATGCGACGCACGTGGCCTTGTCCCCGCTGGACGGACGCGAGGTATTCGACGAGGACGGCGCCACGCTGGGCGTGGTTGAACAGACCGTGGCCGCACGCCACGGCGAGCGCGGTGCGCGCTACGCGATGGTTCGCGTGAGCCGCGGCCAGGATGCGGGACTGCGTCTGGCCATCCCTGAATACCGTCTGCAGCCGGTGGAGGACGGACTCATGCTGTCCGTCGATGTGGACGAGGAAGGCGATTTCCAGCCCACCATGGCCCAGCTCCGCAACCGCACCTGATATCCCTCACCCGACCTCCAGGAGAGTTCGTTCATGCGCAAACTGATCACACTCATCACGCTGTGCGCCGGCTTCGCACTCGCCGGCTGCAACACGATTGCCGGTGCCGGCAAGGACATCGAAGCCGGCGGCGAAAAGGTGCAGGACACCGCCCGCGACGTGCAGCGCAAGATGTAGCGGGCCGCACGCGGGGTTCCCGCGCCGGCGCTTCACCGTTGCTCCCTCCTCCTTGCGATGGCCCGGTTCGACCTGAACCGGGCTTTTTTTTTCATCGCATGCGCGTTGCGGTTGGCCCGGAGCCCGACTCCTGGTACTCGACATCGCCCTCGCGCGCCCACACCCAGTGCGGTACGCCAGCCGGCGCCTCGTACAGCATGCCGGCCGGCACCGCGATGGCTGCCGCCTCGTCCATGGTGTCGCCAAAGCCGACGTGGAGAGTGCCGGACAGCACCGTGGTGTAGCGGCGGTCCGGATGGGTATGCGGCGGCACGCGGCCACCGGCGGCCAGCTTCACGCGCAGCACATAGGGGCCGGGCAGTGTCTCGTCACCTGCCAGCCAGGCCGCGCGCAAGCCGGGCAGCGATGGCGGCGCGAACCAGCGCGCAAGTGCCGGATCCAGCGCTTGCGGCGAGGGATCCGCGACCGCGGCGAAGGCGGCAAGCAGAAGGGCCAGAGGGAGCGCAGTGTGCATGGTTGCGTTGCTGATGCCGCTGGCGATCACTGTCCGCGGTCGCTGCGCAGCGGGCTGTGCCCGTTGCTGGCGCGGCTGCGCTCGCAGGCATCCAGTGCGTCGGCGGCCAGTTGGCGGCCGATGGCGATGAGCGGTGTCGCGAGATGGAATTCATGGAAGGCGCAGGTGTTCTTCGGCACCGATATCACGACGTCCGGCCAGAAAGCCGCCAGATGCTGGCGGGTGATCGCCGCCTGCATGGTTTCCAGCGAGCGCATGAGCACGGCCGACATGGCGATGCCGGTTTCCACCGGCCGGTTGTCCCCCCCGCCGCCTCCGGGCAGGTATCCGCGCAGCCGCGCGAACAGCCCCGGACCTTCGTCGGGTGCCGCCTTCTGCAACGCGGCCGACGCCACCACCTCGCCATTCAGGTCGACCACCACCGTCAGATCGGTCAACGTGCGCTGAGTGGGTGCCACCGGGACCGGATTCAGCACGCCGCCATCGACCAGCATGCGGCCGCGGTAGCTGTGCGGGGTGAAGATGGAAGGCACTGCCATCGAGGCGCGCATGGCCTCGAACAGCGATCCGTCGGTGAACCATACTTCGCGGCCGCGTTCGATATCGACCGCCACCGCGGTGTAGTCCAGCGGCAGATGCTCGATGTCGCATTCGCCCACCAGTTCGCGCAGCCGGCCCATGAGCAGTGCGCCGCGTATCGGTCCGCCGCCGGACAAGGTCCAGTCGAGCAAGCGGAACAGGTCGCCCTGCGCCAGCCCGGTCACCCAGGTTTCGTACGCATCCAGCCCGCCGGCGGCATAAATGCCGCCCACCACCGCGCCCATGGATGAGCCCGATACCGCGCGGATGTCGTAGCCGCGCGACTGCAGCTCGCGGATGACGCCGATGTGTGCGAAGCCACGCGCACCGCCCGAGCCGAGCACAAGGGATACCGTCCTGTTGCGCTGTGTTTGCATGCGCGCAGTGTAGCGCCGGCCGGCGCTCAGGCGGTCCCGCCGGACAGATCGAGGCAGGTCAGATGCAGGCGCAGATCGAATTCGTACTGGTGATAGCGCGGCTCCATGTGGGTACACAGCGCGTAGAAGCTCTTGTCGTGATCGCGCACCTTCAGGTGGGCCAGTTCGTGCACCACGATCATCTTCAGGAACTCGGGCGGACCGTCGCGGAACAGGGAGGCGACGCGGATTTCCCGCTTGCTCTTGAGCCGGGCGCCCTGCACGCGTGACACCGTGGTGTGCGTGCCGAGCGCGCGTGCGGCCAGCCCGAGACCGCTGTCGTAAGTCACGCGGGCGAGCGGCGGCGCGGTGCGCAGATAACGGTTCTTCAAGTCGAGCACGTAGTCGTACAGCGCGGCATCGCTGCGCACCGCGTGGCGCTCGGGGTAGCGCCGCAGGAGATGACCGGCCAGATCATCGCGCGCGATGAGTGCGCGCACCTGTTCCTGGATGTGGGCCGGATAGGCCGCAAGGTACTTCAGCGGCGGCATCAGGCGACACGGTTGGCCGCCTTGCGCGGCCGCTCGGCGGCCAGCACCCGTTCCGCGTCCAGCGACGAGATCGCCACCCGGGTGTCGGCCGGAATCGCCCCGGCGAGCTGCAGCGCCATGTAACGGCCACAGCACACGCGCAGGAAGGAGGTGAAATTGGCCGGCAGCAGATGGCCGCCGCCGGCCTCGGCCAGCTCGTCATACAGTTTGGAAATGAGCCGTGGCAAGGTGAGGCCGTCGCGTGCGCCGATCTCCTCGAGGATGTCCCAGAACTGGTTCTCCAGCCGTATGCTGGTGGCGACACCGCGCAAGCGCATGGAGCGGCTGCGCATCACATACAGTTCTGAATCGGCGCGAATGAAGATCTGGCACATGGGGGCTTACCTCCTGCCCCTATTGTAGACAGTGTGAGGTGCGGGGCGCGAACGCCCCGCATCGCACCTATTCGATGCGCGTGCCGAGCACAGCCAGGAACTGGCCGATCCAGGCGGGATGCGCCGGCCAGGCAGGTGCGGTGACCAGATTGCGGTCGGTGACCGCGGCGTCGATCGCGACTTCCGCGTAGCGGCCGCCAGCCAGCTCCACCTCGGCGCGGCAGGCCGGATAGGCCGAGCACAGACGCCCTTCGAGCACTTTCGCACCCGCCAGCAACTGCGCGCCGTGGCAGATCGCGGCGATCGGTTTGTCGGCCAGCGCGAAGTGGCGCACGATGGCCAGCACCTTGTCGTTCATGCGCAGATATTCCGGTGCGCGGCCGCCCGGAATCACCAGGGCGTCGTAATCCTCCGGCTTGACCGCATCGAAGCTCGCATTGAGCGCGAAATTGTGGCCGCGCTTCTCGGAATAGGTCTGCTGGCCTTCGAAGTCGTGGATGGCAGTCGCCACCGACTCGCCCGCCTTCTTGTCCGGGCACACCGCATGCACGGTATGTCCCACTGCCTGCAGCGCCTGGAAAGGCACCATGATTTCGTAGTCCTCTACGAAGTCGCCGGCCAGCAACAGAATCTTCTTCACTTTCATGTCCGTCCTCCTCGGGTATGCGCATCTCGGGCGCGGATGCATACCGTGCCAAGGAGCGGACATTGCCGGGTGGTAACCGGTTAACACATGAACCCAGCCCCCGGTCGCGGTTCGGGGCACGCTCTTGTGGGAGCGGCCTCTGGCCGCGATGCGGCGCTTGAAGGCCGCGGGCTTCGTTCCAGGCCGCAATCGCGGGCAAGCCCGCTCCCACCAAACACCGGCTCCGTTTGTGGTTCGGGCGAGTTCTTGTGGGCGGCCTCTGGCCGCGATGCGGCGTTTGAAGGCCGCGGGCTTCGTTCCGGGCCGCAATCGCGGGCAAGCCCGCTCCCACCAAACACCGGCTCCGTTTGTGGTGCGGGCGAGTTCTTGTGGGAGCGGCCTCTGGCCGCGATGCGGCATTGGCACGCCGCGGGCTTCGTTCCAGGCTGCAATCGCGGGCAAGCCCGCTCCCACCAAACACCGGCTCCGTTTGTGGTTCGGGCGAGTTCTTGTGGGAGCGGCCTCTGGCCACGATGCGGCATTTGCACGCCGCAGGCTTCGTTCCAGGCCGCAATCGCGGGCAAGCCCGCTCCCACCAAACACCGGCTCCGTTTGTGGTGCGGGCGAGTTCTTGTGGGAGCGGCCTCTGGCCGCGATGCGGCATTGGCACGCCGCAGGCTTCGTTCCAGGCTGCAATCGCGGGCAAGCCCCCGCTTGTATGTTCTGCCGTGGCAAGCGTAGGAATAGCTTGTCGGGCGGAGGGACCCAGTCCGGATCTGACGGCAAGCACGTACAGACAGTGGGAGAGATGTCCCGCCCTCACCCCAAGCACCGATCAGGAATCCATCGGACCGTGACCGCGGTACCGTCCATACCCTGCAAGCCAGTGCTGTGGTGAATCCCGACAAGCCTTTTGAACCTTAGTCGGGAGGATCCCATCGTGACAAGTCAGAACGAGGCAGTGTGCTTTGGCATCGACGTCTCCAAGCACTGGCTGGACATCGCCGAGCATCCCAGCGCGCAGGTAACGCGCGTCGACAACACCGCTGCGGCCATCCGCGGCTGGTTGCGCACGCTGCCCAGAGGTGCCCAGCGCATCGCCTGCGAATCGACCGGCAGCTATCACTGCACGCTCGTCAAGTTGCTCATCAAGGCCGGGCATCAGGTGTTTCTGATCGACGGCTTCAAGCTGTCCAGGTACCGCGACACCGTGGGCCAGCGCGCCAAGACCGATCGGCACGACGCACGCCTGATCGCCCGCTACCTCGCGCACGAGGGCACGGATCTGCGTCCGTTCTCGCTCCCGGCGCCCGCGGTCACAGAACTGCGCTGCCTGCTGCGTCGTCGCGCAACCGTGGTACGCAGCCTGGGTCGCATCCGTCAGAGCATGGAAGATCTGCCCGGCTTTGCTCGCGAAGTGCGTGTGGCTCTCGCGCGGCTCACCGCCTTGATCAAACGGTTCGAACAGCGCATCGCCTCGCTGATCAACGAGAGCGGATGGACTGAACCGTACCGGCGCATCCTGAAGATCGAAGGCGTCGGCGCGCTCACCGCCGCCGGCCTGTGCGCGATGTTCCATCGCGCTGCCTTCAGCGGTGCGGACGCCTTCATCGCCTTCCTTGGCATGGACGTCAGCGTGCGCGATTCGGGCAAGAAGACCGGACGCCGTGCGCTGAGCAAGAAGGGGGACTCGGAGATGCGCCGCCTGCTCTACAACGCCGCCATGGCGGCCAGCAGATCCACGACCTGGCAGCCGTTCTACCAGCGCATGCTCCAGCGCGGATTCAGCCGCACCCAGGCGCTGGTTGCGCTGGCAAGAAAACTCGCTCGCGTTGCCTTCTCTGTGATGAAGAACGCGGCCGACTATGTCCCGAAACAACACGAAAACGCTTGCGGCGGAACATAGAATCTCCCACCAAACCTCCGGCTCCGTTCGAGGGCGGTCGCTCAGTCCCTGAAGGCCTCGACCGGGATCTTGATCACCACCTCGTCGGCGATGCTGGGCACGTACTTGGTCATGCCGAATTCAGAGCGCTTGATCGTGGTGCTCACATCCGCCCCGCACAGCGGCTTCTTGTTGATCGGGTGGGTGCCGCAATTGAAACCCTTCACCTCCAGGCGTATCGGCCGCGTCACGCCCAGCAGCGTGAAATCGCCGTCGGCGCCGACCAGCTTGTCGCCATCGAAATGCAACCTGGTCGACTTGAAATTCATGGTCGGGAATTTCTCGACATTGAAGAAATCCTCGCTGCGCATCTGCTTGTCCCAGGCGTCCATGCCCATGTCTATCGACGCGCTGTCGATCGAAATGTCGATGCTGCCGCTTTTCTGTTCCGGCACCAGCATGATCTTTCCGGTGACATTGTTGAAGCGTCCGCGCTGAGTGGAAAAACCCAGATGGTTGATCTCGAACACCGGAAAGGTGTGGCGCGAATCTATCGTATAGCTGTCCGCCGCCATGGCGGCGGATGTCATGGTGAAGCCGGCACAGCAGGCGAGCAGCAGACTGGAAATCCTGGTCATCGTGAGCGCTCCGTCAGAAGGTGAGAAAGGAAGCGGCGGGAGGCGCGGAAGGGGCCGCGCCGGGCAGGATCACTTTCCCGCCACGGTGAGCCGGAAACGGATCTGCACTTCATCGGCCACCACCGAGGTATCGCCCCAGGCACCGGTGCCAATGCCATAGTCAAGGCGCTTGATCGGGAAACTGCCTTCAAGCACGGCCATCGCACCGTCCTGCTTCAGCGTGAACGGGGCGCTGACTTCACGCGTCTTGCCCTTGATGCTCATCTGGCCGCGCACCTCGAACTTGCCGCCGCCCAGAGACTTCACCGCCGAGGACACGAAATGAGCGGTGGGGAACTGCTTCACGTCGAACCAGTTCTTGCCCTTCACCTCGTCGTTCGCTTCCGGGCCTCCGGCATCTATCGACGCGACATCGATGTCCAGTGTGGCCTTGCCCGCTTCCGGCTTTGCCGGATCGAAATCCAGCGTCGCGGAAAAGCGCTTGAAACTGCCATCCACCGACACCCCCATCTGCTGCGACACGAATGCCAGACGGCTCTTGTCCGGCAGGATGCGCGTATAGGTCACGGCGGAGGCCGCGGCGGCAAACGCCATGCCCGACACGAGCACGACCGCACGGCAAGCCGAGGTTGCTGAAATCCACTTCATGAAAACTCCGTTGGCTGCTGTCTGGAATGCTTCTGGATACGGACTGACTGTGGGGCCGGGGAAAAATTCCGGCCGTTTGCGGGATGATCAGCCCTCTTTCTCGAGGAGGCGACGTTCCAGTTCGGCCACGCGGACTTCCAGCGCCTCCAGTTGCGCCCTGGTGCGTGCGAGGACCTCCTGCTGCACCTCGAATTCCTCGCGTGTCACCAGATCGAGCCGGGAAAACATCGCACTCGCCATGGCTTTGGCGTTCTT
Organism: Methyloversatilis thermotolerans; assembly: GCF_000372885.1. Classification (GTDB taxonomy): domain Bacteria; phylum Pseudomonadota; class Gammaproteobacteria; order Burkholderiales; family Rhodocyclaceae; genus Methyloversatilis; species Methyloversatilis thermotolerans. The sequence continues at coordinate 3,200,427 of NZ_KB889967.1, read as the reverse complement.
TTCCAGGTCACGCGCCGGGCTGGCGGCAATCAGTTCGGAAAAGCGTGCGCTCAGTTCCTCGAGCATTTTCGGGTTCAGCATGGCGATCTCCATCGTCTGTCATCCAGACCACCACGGTCTGGCCGCGCATTGTGCCCTGAAGTTTCCCCGCGGGTCTGTCGCACCGATTACGCACAAAAAGTGATCGCGCCCAAGGATGCACCACAATAATGCACTGTTATGGTGCGCGGCTGGATGATCGCGCGTGAACTTGGGGCGACCGCGTGTTGCAGTTCACGCTCCGATCCGGCACATAAAACGCAAGTCGTTGAAAAACTTGAAACAACTTTGCTGGCACAGTCCGTGCAAGAAACCCTCCGCAGTTTTCCCGATAGATATCGAAAAGGAGTGAATCCATGCAAAAGACCCTGATCGCCGCCGCACTGGCCAGCGCACTCGCCGTTCCTTCGTTCTCCGCCATGGCGGAAGAGCCGGCCAGCCCGCACACCTTCACCGGCAACGTCGGTCTGTTCAGCCAGTATGTGTTCCGCGGTCTGAGTCAAACCAACGAGGACGTCGCGCTGCAGGGTGGTTTCGACTACTCGCACGCCAGCGGCTTCTACGTCGGCACCTGGGCGTCCAACATTTCTTGGCTCGAAGATTTCGGTGCCTATCAAAGCTCCAGCCTCGAAGTCGATGTCTACGGTGGCTATCGCGGTGCAATCACCGACGACATCACCTACGACGTCGGTGTCCTGCAGTATCTGTATCCGGGTTCGAAGTTCGCGGCTGCGGTGAATCCGAACACGACCGAAATCTATGGTGCACTCGCCTGGAAGTGGCTCAGCGCCAAGTACTCCTACGCCGTTACCGACGCATTCGGCGTGGACGACAGCAACGGCACCTGGTATCTCGACCTGAGCGCCGCCTACCCGATCACCGACAAGCTCACTCTGAACCTGCACTACGGTATCCAGGAATTCGACGGTCGCAGTGGCCTTTGCGCAAGTGGCAAGAACGACGACTGCGCCTCCTATGAAGACTGGAAGATCGGCTTGGCATACGCGCTGCCGCAGAGCTTTACCGTCGGTGTTTTCTACACCGACACCAGCATGAACCGTCAGCAGACGACCAATTACACACCGACCTCGACGGGCAAGTTCATCGGCGACGAACAATACGTCGTCTTCCTTTCGAAGACCTTCTGATCCACCACAACGCTTCAAGGCATCTGCCAGGGGAATGTCATGAAACTAGTCACTGCCATCATCAAGCCATTCAAGCTTGACGAAGTGCGTGAGGCGCTGTCCGCCATCGGCGTGCAGGGCATCACCGTCACCGAGGTCAAGGGATTCGGCCGCCAGAAAGGCCACACCGAGCTGTATCGCGGTGCCGAGTACGTGGTCGATTTCCTGCCCAAGGTGAAGATCGAAGCGGCGATCAGCGATGAGCTGGTCGACAGCGTCGTCGAAGCGATCGAAAAGTCGGCCAGTACCGGCAAGATCGGCGACGGCAAGATTTTTGTGTTCGATCTCGAACAAGTCGTCCGCATCCGCACCGGTGAAACCGGCGTAGACGCGCTCTAAGAAAGGGAGAATGGGAGATGAAGCGCTTTTTGAGCATCCTGTGCGCAACGCTGGCCATCGGCCTGGCAGCGCCTGTCATGGCAGAAGACCCCCCGGCAGCGCCGGCGGCGGCTGAAGAATCCGCAGCCGCCCCGGCCACCGAAACCGTGGTGACCGAAACCGTGGTCGCCGCCGAAGCCGCGCCGGCCGCGGATGCGGCGCCGGCCGAAGAAGTGAAGGGCGAAGTTCACAAGGGTGATGTGGCCTGGATGCTGGTCGCCACCATCATCGTGCTGTTCATGGCCCTGCCGGGTCTGGCGCTGTTCTACGGCGGCATGGTCCGCGCGAAGAACATGCTGTCGGTGCTGATGCAGGTCATGGTGGTGTTCTCGCTGATCGGCGTGCTGTGGGTCATCTATGGCTACAGCCTGGCCTTCACCGAGGGCAATGCCTTCATCGGTTCGCTGAGCAAGCTGTTCCTGAGCGGCGTGACCGTCGAATCGGTGTCCGATACCTTCTCGCCGGAAGCCAAGCTGCCGGAGTATCTGTTCATCATCTTCCAGCTCACCTTCGCCGGCATCACCGCCGCGCTGATCGTCGGTTCCTTCGCCGAACGCGCGAAGTTCTCCGCCGTGCTGCTGTTCTCGGTGCTCTGGTTCACCTTCTCGTACATCCCGATCGCCCACATGGTGTGGGGTGCCGGCGGCTATCTGCTCGGCCAGGGCGCGCTGGACTTCGCCGGTGGTACGGTGGTGCACATCAACGCCGGTGTCGCCGGTCTCGTCGGCGCCTACGTGATCGGCAAGCGTGTCGGTTACGGCAAGGAATCGATGGCGCCGCACTCGCTGGTGCTCACCATGGTGGGTGCGTCGATGCTGTGGATGGGCTGGTTCGGCTTCAACGCCGGTTCCAACCTGGAAGCCAATGCGACCACCGCGCTGGTCGCACTGAACACCATGATCGCCGCCGCCGCCGCCACCGTGGCCTGGATCGCCGCGGAAGCCATCTTCAAGGGCAAGCCGTCGATGCTGGGCGCCGCCTCGGGTTCGATCGCCGGCCTGGTCGCGATCACCCCGGCCTGCGGTACCGTCGGTCCGATGGGTTCCCTGGTGATCGGCCTGCTCGCCGGCGTGATCTGCCTGTGGGGCGTGAATGGTCTGAAGCACATGCTGGGCGCCGACGATTCGCTCGACGTGTTCGGCGTGCATGGCGTCGGCGGCATCCTGGGTGCCATCCTGACCGGCGTATTCACCGCGCCGTCGCTCGGCGGCACCGGTGCCGAAGACTTCGCGATGGGTGCGCAGGTCGGCATCCAGGCGCTGGGCGTGGTGATCACCATCGTGTGGTCGGGCGTCGTGTCCTTCGTGGCCTACAAGGTGGTCGACATCTTCATCGGCCTGCGTGTGCCGGAAGACGAAGAGCGCGAAGGCCTGGACGTGACCGCCCACGGCGAAACCGCCTACCGGCTGTAAGCCGACGCAAAGAACACTCCTCCAGCAATGGTTTCGGGCGCCCTCGGGCGCCCGTTTTTTTTTGATCGCGTGATGACGGAACGACCGATGCGGACCTGCGGTCCGGACTGGCTTCGATTCCGGTCCTGGGCGGAGGCGCGTCCCGGGCAGGAGCGATGCTTCCATGCCGGGTGCGGCAGGCCGGCGCCGTGCGCAAGCCCTGCATCGGATGGGGCCACGCTGGCGAGCCGGACGTCCGCCTGCGGGCGGCACGCGCTGCGCCGGTCAGCGGAACGAACAGAGCGGCCTTGTGTCCGGTCGGGCTTGATCCGGATGCATCCGCATTCGCGCACGGGCCGTGCTCGAATGGCAGCCGGCTCTCGCGCTAGGGCACGGGCAACTGCTCGAGCGCGTCCTGCACTTCCAGCCAGCGCAGTTCGACCGCATCGACCTGTTGTGCCAGATCGGACTGGCGCTTCAGCAAGGAGGCCAGTTCCGGACTGCCTCCAGCTTCGTAGAGAGCGGCGTCGGTGAGCCTCTGATCCAGCAACGCCTTTTCGCCATTCAGGGATGCGAGCTTCTTTTCGAGCTGCTCGGCCTCCTTCACCAGCGGTCGCCGCTTCGCGAGCAAGGCATTGCGGTCTGCCTGGGACAACGCACGTTCTTCGCGACGTGCGTCGCGCGCCTCATCCCGGTTGCCGTCGCGCAGCGCCGCCTGGGTCTGGGCGGTCAGCCAGCCCGCATATTCGTCGAGATCGCCCGCGTAAGGCCCGGCTTCGCCCGCGTGCACCAGCCACAGGTCGTCACAGCAGGCGCGTATCAGGTGACGGTCGTGCGACACCAGTACCAGTGCGCCATCGAAGGCCTGCAGCGCGAGCAGCAGCGCCTCCCGCATATCGAGGTCAAGATGGTTGGTGGGTTCATCCAGCAGCAGTATGTTGGGCCGTTCCCAGATGATGAGGGCGAGCGCCAGTCGCGCGCGCTCGCCCCCGGAAAACCGCCCGCAAGGCGCATCGGCGTGGTCGCCGCCGAAATCGAAGCCACCCAGGTAGTCGCGCAGCTCCTGCTCCCTTGCATCGGGCGCCAGGCGCGTCAGATGAACCAGGGGAGAATCCTGTTCACGCAACTGTTCGACCTGGTGCTGCGCGAAATAGCCTATGCGTGCGTGGCGGGAAAGGATGCGCTCCCCGGCGGACGGCGCCAGCTCGCCGCACAGCATCTTGACCAGCGTGGACTTGCCCGCGCCATTGCGCCCGAGCAGACCCAGCCGCGTACCGGGGCGCAAGGTCAGATCCACACGGCGCAGCACGACGCGTTCGCCATAGGCGGCGCACGCACGTTCGAGCTGCAACAGAGGGTCCGACATGGCCGGCGCTTCGCGGAAAGCGAAGCGCAGCGGCGAATCGACGCGCGCCGCTACCACCTTTTCCATGCGCTCCAGCGCCTTGATGCGGCTCTGGGCCTGGCGCGCCTTGGTCGCCTTGGCGCGGAAGCGGTCGATATAGCCCTGAAGGTGCGCCACTTCGCGCGCCTGCTTCTCGAAGGCCGACTGCTGCTGAGCCAGTTTCTCGGCGCGCGCGTTCTCGAAATCGGTATAGCCGCCGCTGTACAGCGTGAGTGCGCCCTGCTCGATATGCGCGATGCGCTGCACCACGCGATCCAGGAAATCGCGATCGTGGGAGATCACGATGAGGGTGCCGCGATAGGCCTGCAGCCAGCCCTCAAGCCAGAGGATGGCGTCCAGATCCAGGTGATTGGTCGGCTCATCGAGCAGCAGCAGATCGGAACGGCACATGAGCGCTCGCGCGAGCGCCAGTCGCATGCGCCAGCCGCCGGAGAAATCGCCTACGGGTCGCGCGAACTGTTCATCGCTGAATCCCAGGCCATGCAACATCGCACTGGCACGCGCACGAGCACCATAGCCTTCGATGTGTCGCATGTCCTCGTGCAGACTGCCCAGTGCGTGGCCGTCGTTCGCCGCTTCGGCCGCCGCGATGGCCGCCTCGATGCGGCGGAAATCGAGGTCGCCGTCGAGCGCGAATTCGAGCGCCGGGCGGTCCAGATCATCGATGTGCTGTTCCACTCGTGCCCGGGTCCACGCCGCCGGGATGTCGCAATCGCCGGTGTCGGGCACGATGTCGCCCCACAGCAGCGCGAACAGGGTGGACTTGCCACAGCCATTCGCGCCAACCAGCCCGATGCGCTGTCCATCGTGGATGCGGGCTTCCGCGTTACTGACCAGGGTACGGCCAGCGCGCGAAAAACTGAGCTTACGGAGTACGATCATGGGCTTTCATGCCGTGGCAACGCACGGCGTGCTGGATTCGATGGACGACGGGGCGCGCAAGCATAGCGCCATTGCCCCGGATGCAAAGGATAGCGAGTGAACAAGTGTGTACTTCATGGGGCGGCGTTCGCGCTGCTATTGACGGTACGCGCCGCTCTCGGCGCAGAAGTGAAGGCGCCTGCTGCGGCGGCCGGCGAACTGTTCCCGGCAGCGGAACGTACGCGGCTGAGCGAGCGCGCCGCGGATCTGAAGCAGCAGGCCGCCCTGATCGAGGACAGGGCGCGTCGCACGCGCGATGCCGAACAGACGGAATGCTGGAAGCGTGTCCTGGTCTCCTCCTGCCTTGAGGAGGCGGAGGAGCGCTACCGCAAGAGCACGGCCGAGGCGCGCCGCATGGACCAGGATGCGGGCGACATCGAGCGCGAAATCCGTACCCGGGCGGCCGAAGCGCGCCGCGCCGAGAAGCGCGACGCAGCCGCTGCGCGGCGCGAGAAGGGCATCGAAATGAGCGTGCGCACCCGCGAGCAGGAGGCCGAGCGGGAGCGCGCGGCTGCCGCGCGGGCGGACAAGGATGCGACCATGTCGGAACGGGCTGCGGCCGAAGCCGAGGCACGCGCGGAAAAGGAGGCGGCGCAAGAGGCGAAGCGCGCGCGCGAAGACGCGCGGGCCGCACAACGGGCCGCCGACCAGCAGGAACGTGCGGCAAAGGTGGACGAGCGCATCCGCAAGCGCGAGGAAGCGCGTGCGAAACGCGACGCCGATGCGGCCGCGCGCGCGGCCGCAAAGGAAGCGGAAAGCCGCCGCGGCGCGGAATAGACGGGACCGGCGGTCAGCGCGGGCCGTGGCCGCCGCCCGGCGCGTGATGCGTACCGGCGGCGGCATGGTGGTGCAGCGCCGCGTGCTCCGGCTCGTGCGGCAGGCGATGGCCCACCCATTGCGGCAGCAAGGATCCGGCGACCATGCCCGCCATGCTCACCGCGAGTCCGATGAGCTGGGGCGGCACCGGGCTCGCTTCGCCGATCAGCACCTCGATCATGAGCCAGGACGTGAGACCGCCGAATATCGCAGCCAGCGCGCCCTGCGTGGTTGCCCGCTTCCAGAAGGCGCCGAAGAACAGGGGCACGAAGGCACCCGCGAGCGTCACCTTGTAAGCGTTCTCGACCATGCCGAAGATGCTGGTTTCGGAATTGAGCGCCACCAGCAGCACGGTGCACGCGAAACCGACGATGGTCGAGCGCATCACGCGCAGCAACTGACGGTCGCCCATGCGCGGGTAGAAGCCCTTCACGATGTTCTCGGCGAAGGTGACCGAAGGCGCCAGCAGCGTGGCGGACGAGCAGCTCATGATGGCCGACAGCACGGCACCGAAGAACAGGATCTGCGCGATCAGCGGTGTGTGCTGCATCACCAGCGTGGGCAGCACGCGCTGCGAATCTTCCTCGATCAGCGCGCCGAAGGTGGCCGGGTCGATCAGCGTCGCGGAGTAGGCGATGAACATCGGCACGAAGCAGAAGCAGAAATAGATGCTGGCGCCGAGCACCGAACCGCCGACCGCAATCTTCGCGCTCTTGGCAGACGTGACGCGCTGGAACACGTCCTGTTGCGGGATGGACCCCAGCATCATGGTGAGCCAGGCGCCGATGAAGGTGACCCACAGCCAGGGGTCGGCCGGCGGGAAGAAATCGAGCTTGCCGGCGGCCGACGCGTGTTCGATCACCGGCGCCACGCCACCGGTCAGGCCGCTGATGATGTAGGCGATGTACAGCAGCCCGCCCATGGACACGGCCATCTGTACGAAGTCGAGGATGGCGACCGAGAACATGCCGCCGAAAGTGGTGTAGGTGAGCACGATGGCCGCGCCCAGCACCATGCCCGCCTCCTGGCTCACGGCGCCGTCGGTCACCATGAAGAAGATGAGCCCCATGGCCTTGATCTGCGCTGCCACCCAGCCCAGGTAGGACACCACGATGCACAGCGAGGTGATCACCTCGACCGGGCGGTTGTAGCGCATCCGGTAGTAGTCGCCGACGGTCAGGATGTTCAGCTTGTACAGCTTGGTGGCGAAGAAGAAGCCGGCGATGATGAGACACATCGACGAGCCGAACGGATCGGCCACCACGCCACCCAGCCCTTCGGTCACGAACTGCGCCGATACGCCGAACACCGCCTCGGCACCGAACCAGGTGGCAAACACCGTGGCGGTCACGACCGGAAGCGGCAGCGACCGGCCCGCCACGGCGAAGTCCTTGGCGTTGTGAACATTCTTGGAGGCATACAGGCCGATGCCGACCGACACCATCAGATAGAGCACTACGAACCAGATCAGCATGGCAACGCCCGACAGGATGAAGGACCTGCGCGGCAGAAGGCCGCGCGCACGCAATGATAGCGGCGCGCGGCGCGCATGGGATCAGGCTTTCACGATAATTGCCGGGGGCGATTCCAGGGCTGCGCGAAAATGCGCCGACCGGCCGGGCACGCAGCGGGCTGTCAGGTCGGCATCGCCGGCATCAGTGGCTGGGCCAGCACCGAATCAGGGCGCAGTTCAAGCACCACCCGCGCCTCGACACACAGGCCACTCAGATGGATGTGCGTATGGGTGACCAGGGCATGCTGCAGGCTGTCTTCCAGTCCGTAGCGGTGGTCGCGCTCGACCAGCGCGACGCGCGGCCGCAATGCTTCGATCTGCCAGCCGAACGCACCGGCCAGCCCCAGGGTGCAGGCGTCGATCACGATGCTGCCGGCTTCGGCCAGCGCATCCTGTTCCAGTTCGCTGAGGGAAGCACTCAGGCCGGACATCCCGAGCATGCGTCGCACCACCAGCAGAGCGCCCTCCTCCGGCAGCACCAGCATGGCGTCGGCACGACGATCTTCCGGCGTGCGCATCGATTGTGCGATGACGCAGAGCCGGCCACCGCTGCATTCATCGAGCGCCTCCAGGCTGCGCAGCAGCCCCTCGCGATCGGCCAGCGCCACGTGGGACACCGACATGCCCACACGCTCGGAAACGATCTGGGAAAAGGTGAGCGCCGCGCCCAGCATGCTGCGGCTCATCGACCCGGCGAGCGCACCCAGCCTGGCCAGCCGCGCGGCACTCAAGGGGTCACCTCGCGTGAAATACAGAAACGCCTGCCTACCGTGGTCGTTGTCATCGTTGTGATCTCCCGGCATGAAACTGCACTAACGACGACACGATGGAGGACTTGAGAAGGCCTTCCCGGGAAAACATCCCGAACTTCAGTGATGGAATGCGCGCCAGAGCTCGACGGCGATCAACACCGCGAGCAGGACACTCACGATGCGCAGCCAGCGCAACTGCCGGCGATGGCGGCGTTCCGCACGCGCATCGTCCGGCAAGGCATCGAGCGCGGCGCTGCGGCTGAGCACGCGATGCGCCAGGCGAGGCAGTTCCGGCAGCGTGAGCGCCCAGCCCGGCGCCTCCTCGACCAGCTTGCGGCGCAGCGCGCGCCAGCCCACCTGTTCGCTCATCCAGCGTTCGAGAAAGGGCTTGGCGGTCTTCCACAGATCGAGATCGGGATCGAGCTGGCGCCCCAGCCCCTCGATGTTCAGCAGCGTCTTCTGCAACATGACCAGTTGCGGCTGTATCTCGACATTGAAGCGGCGCGACACCTGGAACAGGCGCAGCAGGGTACGGCCGAATTCGATTTCCTTCAGCGGCTTGTCGAAGATGGGTTCGCACACCGCGCGTATCGCCGCTTCGAACTCGTCCACCCGGGTGCCGCGCGGCACCCATCCCGCATCGACATGAGCCTGCGCCACGCGCTTGTAATCGCGCTGGAAAAAGGCGAGGAAATTCTGCGCCAGGTAGTTCTTGTCGACGTCGGTGAGCGTGCCCATGATGCCGAAGTCCAGCGCGATGTACTGGCCGTCGGGTGCGACGAAAATATTGCCCGGATGCATGTCGGCATGGAAGAAGCCGTCGCGGAATACCTGGGTGAAGAAGATTTCGACACCGGCGCGCGACAGCGCGGCCATGTCCACGCCCTGGGCACGCAATGCCTCGACCTGGGAAACCGGCAGGCCATACATCCGCTGCATCACCATCACTGCGGGTCCGCAATAGTCCCAGTAGACCTCTGGCACCGCCAGCAAGGGCGAATCGCGGAAATTGCGCCGCAGTTGAGAACAGTTCGACGCCTCGCGCATCAGATCGAGCTCGTCGCCCAGATGCTTGGAAAACTCAGCCACCACCTCGCGCGCCTTGAGGCGCCGGCCTTCCGACCATACGCGCTCCAGCAGCGCGGCAGCGGTTTCCATCAACGCAATGTCGTTCGCAATGACGCGTTCGATGCCCGGGCGCAGCACCTTTACCGCCACGTCTTCTCCCGATGGCAGCAGAGCGAAATGCACTTGCGCAACCGAGGCCGACGCGACCGGCACGCGTTCGAAGCGCGCGAACACCTGGTCGAGCGGACGTCCGTAGAAGGCTTCCAGCCGCGCGATCGCCAGTTCCGACGGAAAGGGCGGCACGCGGTCCTGCAACTTCGCCAGTTCGTCGGCCAGATCCGGCGGCAGCAGATCGCGGCGCGTGGACAGCATCTGGCCGAACTTGACGAAGATGGGCCCCAGGGCCTCCAGCGCCTGCCGCAGGCGCACGGCGCGCGGTGCGTCGAAACGCCGCCCGAAGCGGGTAACCCGCAACAGGCTGGCGAAACGCAGCCGGCTGCCGGCATCGATCAACATCTGGTCCAGCCCGAAGCGCAGGCTGACCGTGATGATCTTGAGCAGTCGCAACCAGCGCATGGGTTCAGCTCCCGCGACCGGACAGGCGATGGATGACGATGGGAGAGGTCTGTTGAAACGTCATGTTGCGATCGGTGACGGCTGCGCGGCGAGCGCGCACTGTACAAGAAGGCCTGCCGCCCCGGAAGGCGCGGCGAAGGGCCGACATCGCCTCGCGCTATAATCCGCGGTTTGCGAATGCCGGTGCGTCCCGCACTGCTGTTTCATCCATGACTCCCGAATTGCGCCTGGAACTGACCCGCCTGCTCCACGCCGCGCTTGCCAGCGTGGCACCGGAACTGGCCGCGCCCGAAATCATCCTTGACCGCCCGAAGCAGGCCGCCCACGGCGATCTCGCGTGCAATGTCGCGCTGCAGCTCGCCAAGGCGCTCAAGCAGAACCCGCGCGTGATCGCCGAACGCATCGTGCGCGAACTGCCGCCGTCACCGCTGATCGAGCGCGCCGAGGTGGCCGGCGCAGGATTCATCAATGTCTTCTTCAGTGCGGCGGTCAAACAGGGCATCGTCACCCGCATCCTGGGCGAAGGCAAGGACTACGGCCGCTCGGACATCGGCCGTGGCAAAAAGGTGCAGATCGAATTCGTATCTGCGAATCCGACCGGTCCGCTGCATGTCGGTCATGGACGCGGCGCGGCCTATGGTTCCGCGCTGTCCAATCTGCTGGAAGCCGCAGGCTACGCGGTGACGCGCGAGTTCTACGTGAACGACGCCGGCCGCCAGATGGACATCCTCGCCGTATCGGTGTGGCTGCGCTATCTGGAAGCCCAGGGCATGGCCGTGAAGTTTCCGGCCGATGGCTACCGCGGCGACTATGTGCGCGACATCGGCTCGGAACTGTTCGTGCAGCAGGGCAATCGTCTGAATCGTCCGGTCGCCGAACTGCCCGATGCGTCCCGGCCGGGCGATACCGCGGACGCCATGCTCGACGCGCTGATCGCCACCGCAAAGAAGGCGCTTGGCGATGACTGGTGGACCGTGCACCGCTTCGCGCTGGATGCCATGCTCGCCGATCAGCGCAACGATCTGTCGGAGTTCCGCGTGCATTACGACGTGTGGTACTCGGAACAGTCGCTGCATGCCAATGGCGCGGTCGATCGCGCGGTGAAGCGGCTGCAGGACGCCGGCCACATCTACGAGCAGGACGGCGCGTTGTGGTTCCGCTCGACCCACTTCGGCGACGAAAAGGACCGCGTGGTCCGTCGCGACAACGGCATCTACACCTATTTCGCATCCGATATCGCCTATCACGCGGAAAAGTTCGCGCGCGGCTTCGACCGGGTGATCGACGTGTGGGGCGCCGACCACCACGGCTACATCCCGCGCGTCCGGGGCGCGCTGACCGCGCTCGGCGAGGACCCGGACAAGCTGGAAATCGCACTGGTGCAGTTCGCGGTGCTCTATCGCGGTGGCGAGAAGGCGGCCATGGGCAAGCGCTCCGGCGACTTCGTCACGCTGCGCGACCTGCGCGCCGAGGTGGGCAACGACGCGGCGCGTTTTTTCTACGTGCTGCGCAAGAGCGACCAGCATCTGGATTTCGACCTCGACCTCGCGAAATCGGAATCCAATGACAACCCGGTCTACTACATCCAGTACGCGCACGCACGCATCTGTTCCGTCATCCGCGAGGCGGTGGCCAACCATGCGCTGGACACCTCTTTGTTGCCACAGGCGGCGGTCGATGTGCTGACCGGCGAGAAGGAACTGCTGCTGGCGCAAAGGCTGGCCGAGTTCCCGGATGTGATCGCGCAGGCGGTGGCCGAGCGCGCGCCGCACACGGTGGCCTTCTATCTGCGCGATGTGGCGTCCGACTTCCACGCTTTCTACAACGCCTCGCGCATGCTGGTGGACGATCTGACGGTGCGCGAGGCACGCCTTGCGCTTGCCGCCGCAACCCGGCAGGTCATTGCCAACGGCCTCGCCCTGCTTGGCGTATCCGCCCCGGAATCCATGTAAATGGCGACACAGAAAAAGTCTCCGGCCCGCAAGAACCGGGGCGGCACCTTGCTCGGAGTGTTCATCGGCCTGGTGCTGGGCGTGGTGCTGAGCGCAGCGGTCATGTGGTACATCAATGGCTCTTCCCTGCCGCTGCAGGTGCGGCCGAGCGCCCCGCCGCCCGCCGCGCCGCCTGCGGAACCGGCGGCCCTGCCCGGCAAGCCGGGCGACAAGGCGCCGGAAAAGCGCTTCGACTTCTACGATCTGCTGCCTGGCGACGCCAGGACGCCGGGCGACACCCCGTCCGGCGGTGCAGAAACGCCCGTCTCACCGCCACCGGCGGACACGCCCGCCACCCGGCCTGACGACAAGGCGTCGGCGACCCTCTTGCTGCAGGCCGGAGCCTTCTCGTCGGAGGACGATGCTGACAACCTGCGCGCGCGACTTGCGTTGATCGGCATTGAATCCCGTGTGCAGAAGAGCGATGTACCGGGCAAGGGCATGATGTACCGCATCCGGCTCGGTCCGTTTGCAAACGTGGAAGACATGCAGCGCGTACGCGCTGAACTGGCACAGAACGGAATCGACGCCTCGATTGTCCGATGAGCTCGATTCGGAACCCCGGAACACAGGAGACAGCATGAAATTCCTCAGCACCCTTGCCGCGCTTGCCGTTGCCGGCTTCATGTCGCTGTCGGCCAGCGCCGCGCTGACCGACAAGGACTACCGTGAAATCAAGCCGGCACAGGCCACCGAACCGGGCAGCAAGGTCGAGGTGATCGAGTTCTTCTGGTACGGCTGCCCGCACTGTTTCGACCTCGAACCCAAGCTGAAGAAGTGGCTGGCATCCAAGCCGGACGACGTGATCTTCAAGCGTGTGCCGGCCATCTTCCGGCAATCCTGGGTGCCGGGTGCCGCCACCTATTACACGCTGGAAACCATGGGCGAGCTCGAGCGCCTGCACGGCAAGGTGTTCGATGCCATCCATATCGAGCGCCAGGCCTTCAACGATCTGGGCGCCATATCGACCTGGATGGGCAGGAACGGCGTGGACTCGAAGAAGTTCGAAGAAACCGCCAAGTCCTTCGCGGTGGCCGGCAAGGTGCAGCGTGCGCAGCAGATGAGCGCGGCCTATCAGCTCACCGGGGTGCCGGCGCTGGTGGTCGATGGCAAGTACATCGCCCAGGGCGGCAGCTTCGACGCGATGCTGGACAACCTGAACGCGCTGATCGACCGCGCCCGCGGCGAGCGTGCCGCTTCCGGCAAGAAGTGAGCGAACCGTCCGGTTCCGCTGCAACGGGTGCCCGCGCGGCACCCGTTGTTTTTTTGACCGGTGCGTCGACCGGCATCGGCGAAGCACTGGCACGCCATTACGCCGCAGCCGGCGCGACCCTGGGTCTGGTGGCGCGTCGCGGGGACCTGTTGCACCGCGTGCGCGACAGCCTGCCCGGCAGTCACCACAGCTATGTCGCCGACGTGCGCGATGCAAAGGCGTTGCAGCAGGCCGCAGCCGACTTCATGCAGCGGGCCGGTCTGCCCGATGTGGTGATCGGTAACGCCGGCGTGTCGGTCGGCACGCTGACCGGCGAACAGGAAGACCTGCCGGCCTTCGAAGCGGTGATCGACATCAATGTGCTGGGCCTGGTGCGCACCTTCGCGCCCTTCGTCAAACCGATGCAGGCGCGCGGCCGCGGCACGCTGGTCGGCGTCGCCTCGGTCGCCGGCATACGCGGCCTGCCCGGCGCCGGCGCCTACAGCGCGTCGAAGGCGGCGGCCATCAGCTATCTGGAAAGCCTGCGCGTCGAACTGCGCGGCAGCGGCGTGAAGGTGAAGACGCTGTGCCCCGGCTATATCGACACGCCGATGACCGAAAAGAACCCCTACCCCATGCCCTTCATGCTCGAAGCGGCCGATGCCGCCGAACGCTTCGCGCGTTTCTTCGACAGCCGGCGCAGCTACGCGGTCATCCCGTGGCAGATGGCGGTGGTCGCGAAACTGATGCGGCTGCTGCCGGATCCGGTGTATGACGCACTGGCAGCCAGATCGGGGCGCAAACCGCGCGGCACGCTGTAGCACCCGCACACCTCGCGCGCGACGTGTTCGCCTGGGTGAGCCCGGTTCCAGCCACGCAGATCAACACCGACGTCGCGGTCAGTCTGCGTGGGGGCGCGGCCACAGCGCGTGGAAGTGGTGCACCGGCCCGCGTCCGGAGCCCACGTCCAGCTCAGCGGCGGCCGCCAGTGCCGCATTGAGATACTCCTTCGCCCGGCACACCGCGCGCACCAGGTCATTTCCCGGCAACAGCGCCGCCGCAGCGGCAGCCAGCGTGCAGCCGGTACCGTGATCGCGCGTGGTGGCGATGCGCTGCGCCGGCAGTTCGAGCGCGCCTTCCGGCCCGCCCAGCAGGTCTGTGCTGTGTGGCGCGCGCAGATGGCCGCCCTTGAGCAGCACCCACCGCGGCCCGAGCGCACAGAGCGCGACCAGCATGGCACGCATGTCGTCCAGCGTCTGCGGCGGCGGGCAATCGAGCAGCACCGCCGCCTCCGGCAGATTGGGCGTGATCAGCGTGGCCAGCGGCAGCAATTCGTCGCGCAGCGCGGCCACCGCGTCCGGCAACAGCAGATGATCGCCGCTCTTGGCCACCATGACCGGATCGACCACCACCGGGCAGCGTGCGTGCCGGCGCAAGCGGTCAGCCACCACACGGGCGATCGCGGCGTTGGCGATCATGCCCACCTTCACTGCATCGACGCGCACATCGTCGAACACGGCGTCGATCTGTTCACCGACGAAATCCGGCTCCAGCGCGACGAAACTGCGCACACCGCGCGTGTTCTGCGCGACCACCGCGGTGATCGCGCTCATGCCATAGGCGCCGAGCGCGGAAAAGGTCTTCAGGTCGGCCTGTATGCCGGCGCCGCCGGTCGGGTCGGTGCCGGCGATGGTGAGGACGTTGTGGATCATGGAACGGGTTTCAGCGAGCGGGCGATCATGATGGCGCAAGCGGCGCGCGGCGGTCGAATCCGTGTGCAGTGAAACGGCAGATACGCTCCGAGTTTCCGTCTGCAGGTGCCGACACTCGGTTATATGGCCCGCGTATATCGCATTGGATCGAGGCCCGGCCATGACCACCAGCACCGTGTTTACCAACAGCCGCACCCAGGCCGTGCGCCTCCCCGCGGAGGTGCGATTTCCTGAAGAGGTGAAGAAGGTCGTCGTCCGGGTCGCTGGCCGGGAACGCATCATTTCGCCAGCGGATGCGGTGTGGGACAGCTTTTTCCCGGGCAGCGACAACGCCGCCACCGACGACTTCATGACCGAGCGCGCCAGCCAGGATGAACCGGCGCGCGAGTCGTTCTGAGCAAGGCCATGCTGCGCTATCTGCTCGACACGAATATCGTCATCGATGTGATCAGGCGCCGGCCGCCGGAAGTGCGCGAGGTGTTCAACCCGCGGCACGGCCGCATGGCCATTTCGGCCATCACGCTGGCCGGGCTGGCGCACGGCGCCGAAAGGAGCAGCGACCCGCCGCGCAATCTGGCGGTGATCGAGGAATTCTGCAGCCGCCTGGAAGTGCTGCCCTACACCGCCAAGGCGGCCATGCATTTCGGCAGCATCCGTGTAGCCCTCAAAGCGCGCGGCACCCCGATCGGCCCGATGGTCAATCCCGGTCCTCCGCATCGCCGCCCATGCGCGCAGCGAAGGCCTGACGCTGGCGACCAACAATCTGCGCGAATTCGAGCGGGTGCCGGGGCTGTTGAGCGAAAACTGGCTGTAAGGGCCCGGGCGGCCTCTCGATGCCCATGACGCCGCGTTCGGGCCTGTTCACCGGAATCCATCCCTGCACTGCGACCGCGGCTTCAGTCTCCGGATCGGCTTTTCCGGACGGCCACGGGGCGATCCGGCGCAGAGCGGGTAAAGGGCCCGGACCATCGGGTATAGTGAGGTAATACCAAACGATACCTGGTAATTCACCATGCCTGCTTCGACCCCACGCCCGGTAGCGGTCAAGATCGACGACGAGCTCCGGATGCGTGTGAAACGCCTGGCCGATCTGCGTCAGCGCACCCCGCACTGGCTGATGCGCGAGGCCATCGCGCAGTATGTCGAGCGCGAAGAGAAACGCGAAGCTTTCCGCCAGGACACTATGAAGGCATGGGAGGCCTACCGCGCCACCGGACTGCATCTCAGCAGTGAGGAAGCGGATGCCTGGCTGGCCCGGCTTGAACAGGGCGACGATGCAGAGCCGCCCGAATGCCACGTCTGATCTGGTCGCAGGCAGCGCTGTCGGACGTGCAGCGCCTCCACCGTTTCCTCGCCGACAAGAACCCCGACGCCGCCCGTCGTGCCATCGCGGCCATCCGTAATGAGGTGAACGTGCTGACACGGCAGCCCGCCATCGGCCGTCCGGTCGACGATCTGCCCATCGAATTCCGCGAGTGGCTGATCGACTTCGGCGACAGCGGCTATGTACAGAGATATCGCCTCGACGCAGACCTCGTCGTCGTGCTGGCCGTGCGCCATCAGAAGGAAGCGGGGTACTGACGGGCGATGGATGCAACAACAGCGCGACGTCATGTCCCCGGCTCTGCCTTCGACCGAACCGTGCGCAGGGCTCCCCACCCAGTCCCTTGGAGGCTGAAGCCTTCAGGAGAGAAGAAAGGTCTTGCGTCTTTCCTTGCACCTTTGGGCGTACGTTTCGCGCAGCCTCAAGCCACCTTGGCAAACGCCGCCTTCGCCCGCGCGATCGTCTGCGCCACGTCGTCCTCGCTGTGTGCGGCCGATACGAAGCCGGCTTCGAAGGCCGACGGCGCGAGATAGACGCCGGCATCCAGCATGGCGTGGAAAAAGCGGTTGAAGCGCTCGCGGTCGGACTGCATCACTTCGGCGTAGCTCGCCGGGCAGGCGTCGCGGAAGTAGAGGCCGAACATGCCGCCGACCGACTGCGCGGAGAAGGCCACACCGGCGTCTTTCGCGGCGGCGACCAGGCCGTCGCAGAACTGCCTGGTGCGGGCGGCGAGGCGGTCGTGGAAGCCGGGGACGTCGATCAGTTCCAGCGTTTTCAGGCCGGCGGCCACCGCTACCGGGTTGCCGGACAGCGTGCCGGCCTGGTAGACCGCGCCCAGCGGCGCGATGGCCGACATGATGTCGCGCCGGCCGCCGAAGGCGCCGACCGGCATGCCGCCGCCGATCACCTTGCCCAGCGTGGTGAGGTCGGGCGTGATGCCGAACAGGCCCTGGGCGCCGGTCGGGCCGACGCGGAAGCCGGTCATCACTTCGTCGAAAATGAGCACGGCGCCGTACTTCGTGCACAGCGCGCGCATGGCGTCGATGAATGCGCGGCTGGGCACGATGAGGTTCATGTTGCCGACCACCGGCTCGACGATGACGCAGGCGATGCGGTCGCCATGGTTGCGGAAGCAGTCTTCGAGCTGCTGCACGTCGTTGTAGTCGAGCACCAGCGTGTGCCTGGCGAAATCGTCCGGCACGCCGCCCGAGCTGGGATTGCCGAAGGTGAGCGCGCCGGAGCCGGCTTTCACCAGCAGGCTGTCGGCGTGGCCGTGGTAGCAGCCTTCGAATTTCACGATGGCGTCGCGGCCGGTGAAGCCGCGCGCCAGCCGGATGGCGCTCATGGTCGCTTCGGTGCCGGAGCTGACCAGGCGCACCTGTTCGATCGACGGCACGCGCGCGCAGATCGTTTCCGCCATCAGGATTTCCGCTTCGGTCGGCGCGCCGAAGGACAGTCCGCCGACCGCCGCCTGCTGCACCGCGCGAATCACCTCGGGATGCGCATGACCGAGTATGGCCGGCCCCCAGGAGCCGACATAGTCGATGTATTCGGCTCCGTCGGCATCCCACAGCCGGCTGCCTTCGCCGCGGGTGAAGAAGCGTGGCGTGCCGCCGACCGAGCGGAAGGCGCGCACCGGCGAATTGACGCCGCCGGGAATGCTGCGCTGGGCACGTTCGAAAAGCTGTTCGTTGCGGCTGCTCATGAGGGTTTCCTTCAGAAAAGTCGCGCGTAGGCGCGGGCCCGCGCGGCGATGTCGGGGGCGTCGAACAGGTCGGACACCACGGCCAGCAGATCGGCACCGGCGGCTATCGGTTCCGGCGCCCGCTCCAGCGTGATGCCACCGATGGCGCAGCGCGGCAGGCCAAGATCCGCCACTTCGGCGAAGCGATGCAGCGAAGCGGCTGGCGCCAGCGGCTTGGTGGAGGACGGATAGAGAGCACCGAAAGCGACATAGTCGGCGCCCTGCGCCGCGGCGGCCCGGGCGCGGGCGGGATCGTCATAGCAGGAGGCGCCGATCACCGCCGCGGCGCCCAGCCGCGCCCGTGCGGCGGCGATATCGCCGTCGTCGCGGCCAAGATGCACGCCATCGGCCGCGCATTCGAGCGCCAGCTCGACATCGTCATTCACGATGAACAGCACGCCCAGTTCGGCGGTGATGGCGCGCAGTGCCCGCGCATCCACCCGGCGGCGCACGGGGTCGGACGACTTGTCGCGATACTGCAGCAGGCGGGCACCGCCGCTGCAGGCGGCGCGTACCGCTGCGTGCAGCGCGGGACCGTGCAGCCCCTGCGGGGTGACCGCATACAGGCCGCGCAGCGCACTGCGCCGTTGTTCAGGCGTCATGTCCGTCGTCGCTTCCGGACTGCCGCAGCGCGAACAGCCGGTCCGGAATGTACTGGCCCATGCCGGGCCGGAAACCGTCACGCAGCGCGTGCCAGGTGTAGGCCTGCGCGGCGCGTGCCGCCTCCGGCAGGTCCATGCCGCGCGCCAGGCAGGCGGCGAGCGCCGATGCCAGCGTGCAGCCCGAACCATGGTAGCTGCCGGGCAGGCGCTCCCATTCGTCGCGCCGGATCACCCCGCTGCGGCCGTACAGCACATTGCTCACCCGCACGCCCGATTCATGCGTGCCGGTCAGCAGCACATGGCCGCAGCCGGCGGCGATCAGCGTCTGCGCGCACTGGTCGAGCGAAGGATCCTCCGGCACATCGCCGTGCGCATCGTCACCATCGGCCAGCTCGTCCGCCAGGTCGTCATCGCGCTCGATATCGCCGTCATCGTCCTCATCGATCTCGTCGTCGTCCGACCACTGTGCAAGCCGCCGCGCTTCCAGGCTGTTGGGCGTGAGCACCGTGGTGAGCGGCAGCAGCAGTTCCTGCAGCGCGAGCACCATGTCCTCGTCGGCCAGTTCGTCACCGCGGCCGGACGACAGCACCGGGTCGAGCACCACCGGCACATCGGGATAGTCGGAAATGATTTCGGCGATGGCAGCGATGTTCTCGACGCTGCCCATGACGCCGATCTTGAACGCGGCAACCGGCATGTCGGCGAGCAGCACACGAGCCTGATCCACCAGCAGGTCGTCGTCCATCGGCACCACTTCCTCGACGCCGGCGCTGTCCTGCACCGTGACGGCCGTCACGACCGTGAGTGCATGGCAGCCCAGTGCCGCAATGGTGAGCAGATCCGCCTGCATGCCCGCGCCGCCCGTAGGGTCGGTGGCGGAAAAGCACATGACAAGCGGAGGAAGCGCCCGCACCTCGTTATCGACCATAAAGCGCGCGCCCGGAGTGTCGTTACAGATGGTTAATTACGGTAATATCGACCGGATTCTAACAAAGCAGCCTGCCATGAGTTCCACAGTGACGGCCGAATTCCAGACTTATATGTGCCTCATCTGCGGCTTCATCTACGACGAAGCCGCCGGCTTGCCCGACGAAGGCATCCCGCCCGGCACGCGCTGGGCCGATGTGCCGCCGAACTGGACCTGTCCCGAGTGCAGCGCACGCAAGGACGACTTCGAAATGGTCCAGATCTGACGCGGGGTCGGCCCCCGGTGCGCGAGCGCCCGGGCCGTTCACCCCGGCAGGCAGGACGACCACCGGCTTCCCGCGCATTCCGTGCTCGCGGCAGCCGGTCACAACAGGGAGGGCATCTTGGCTGATTCGGGTGGCAAGACCGGCGTCAAGGTGATGGTGATCGACGACAGCAACACCATACGCCGCAGCGCCGAAATCTTTCTGGTACAGGCCGGCTATCAGGTCGTGCTGGCCGAAGACGGCTTCGATGCCCTGTCCAAGATCAGCGACCATCATCCGCAGGTCATCTTCTGCGACATCATGATGCCGCGTCTGGATGGCTATCAGACCTGCGCGCTGATCAAGAAGAATCCCCGCTTCGCATCGACGCCGGTGGTCATGCTGTCGTCGCGCGACGGCCTGTTCGACCGCGCACGCGGTCGCATGGTGGGATCGGACGAATACCTGACCAAACCCTTCACCAAGGACAGCCTGCTGCAGGCCGTGACCCGACACGCCCGCAGCGCGACTGACCGGACCAGCACCCCGTAAGGCACGTGGAGCCCACAATGGCGATCAAGCGCATCATGGTGGTGGACGACTCTCCCACCGAACGCCATGTCCTCAATGAATTCCTGAGCCGCAAGGGCTTCGAGGTCATCATCGCCGAGAACGGCGAACAGGCGATCGAGAAAGCCAAGGCCGAGAAACCCGACCTCATCCTGATGGATGTCGTGATGCCCGGCATCAATGGCTACCAGGCCACGCGGACCATCACCCGCAACGAGAGCACCCAGGACATTCCCATCATCATGTGCACCAGCAAGGACCTGCCGACGGACCGCATCTGGGGCATGCGCCAGGGCGCGCTCGACTACATGGTCAAGCCGGTCAATCTCGATGAACTGCTGGGCCGCATCAACCAGCTCAATGCAGCAGGCAGCGATGGCTAAGCTCTCGCTGCGCGAATTCCAGGAAGAACTGGCGCGCAAGCTGTCCGACACGTCGGGACAGAGCAGCGCGCGGGCACTGCTCGGCCTGCAGGCCGGCGGCGAGCTGTGGCTGATCGATCTGGCCGAATCCGGTGAAATCCTGCCGGTGCCGCCGCTCACGCCGGTGCCGCTGGCCACCGGCTGGCTGCGCGGCGTGGCCAATGTGCGCGGCGTGCTGTACGCGGTGACCGACCTGGCCGCCTTCCACGGCGCTACGCCCACGGTCTCCGGCAGCGAGGCACGGCTGCTGCTGCCGCACGCCAAGTTCCACTGCAACAGCGCATTGCTCGTGTCGCGCGTGCTGGGCCTGCGCGCGTTCGAGGATTTCGAGGCGGCGGACGCGCCGGACGATGCCCGACCCTGGGTGGCCGCGCAGTACGCCGACACCCAGGGTCGGCTGTGGCGACGCATCGATCCGCGCAAGCTCTACACGCATGAACGCTTTCTCGATGTTGCCGCCTGAGCACGCCATGGACTGATGGCCGCCGTACCCCAGACACCGAACCGATTCCCAGGAAAGCCCACATGGCACAAGAACTCCAAGGACTGACCTCCGGCCGGACCGCAGACGGGAGCACACTGCGTCGCGGCGCGCTCGGCCTGCTGAGCGGCCGGCTGCCGTTGATCGGACACCTGCCGCTGGCGCAGCAGGTGAAGGTGCTGGCTACCCTGTTCCTGTTCTTCATCGCCATCGCCGCCTTCATGGTGTGGCAGGATCTGCGCATCACCCGCTTCAATTCGAGCTATGTGTCGGCCGCCGGCCAGATGCGCACACTGGCCCAGTCGCTCGCCCGCTCGACGCAACAGGCAATGGCCGGCGACCGGAAGGCCTTCGGCGAATTGCGGCGCGACCGCGATGGCTTCTTCCAGTTGCTGGATCGCCTGACCCGCGGCGGCGAAATCGACGGCGTCAATGTGCCGGCGAGCACCGCGGACGGCGTTCTGAAGCAGCTTGATGCAAGCTGGACCGGCATCGACCGGAACATTTCGGTCGTACTGTCGAACGAAAAGGGACTGCGGGCGGCGGGTGACCTGTCCACCGCGCTGAACGCGAATGCCGGCGCCTTCGCCGTGCGCGCGTCGCAGGCAACGGCGAAGGATCCGGCCAGCTTCCGCACCTTCGCCGGCTTGCTCAGCGAAGTGCAGGCCGGCGTGCATGCGCTGGCATCGGTGTCGGGCAGCGCCGAACAGGTGGCCTTGCTCGCGCGCTCGGTACCGGCACTGCGCGAAGCCGCGGCCCTGATCGAACAGATGGCCGACGGTGAAGCACGCGTCGCGTTCGCTGCCGAGCGCGAAAAGCTCGATGCGCAACTGGGCTCGCTGGGCGAGCATCTGGACAAGGCGGACGAACTGGCGGCCACGCACAAGGCGGGACTGGCGGTGCTGGGCGAATCGGCGACGCTGTCCGGGCTGACCGAACAGCTCAATGCGGCCTTCGTCGCCGAACGCGAGGGGCGGCTCGCGCTGGCCGGGGCCGGCGCACTGTGCGTGGTGCTGGCACTGGCCTGCGTGTTCATGATGGTGCGCGCCTACAACCAGGAACAGAACGAACAGCGCATGCAGGCGGAAATGTCGCGCGAGGAAGCCAAACGGGAAAAGGATCAGACCCAGCAGGCCATCCTGCGCCTGATGAATGAAATGGGCGACCTCGCGGACGGCGACCTGACCGTGCGCGCGACCGTGTCGGAAGACATCACCGGTGCGATCGCCGATTCGGTCAATTACACGATCGAGGAACTTTCGGTGCTGGTGAAGCGGATCAACGATGCCGCAAGCCGCGTGACCGAGGCCTCGGAAACCGCCCAGCGCATTTCCGCGCAACTGCTGTCCGCAGCCGAGAGGCAGTCGCGCGAAGTGACCGACTCCGGCCAGTCCGTGCTCACCATGGCGCAGTCGATGAACGCGGTGTCGCAGGAGGCAACGCGTTCGGCCCAGGTGGCGCGACAGGCGCTGGCCGCCTCGCAGAACGGCTCGAACGCGGTGTCGAACTCGATACGCGGCATGAACGACATCCGCGAACAGATCCAGGAAACATCCAAGCGCATCAAACGACTGGGCGAGTCGTCGCAGGAAATCGGCGAAATCGTGGAACTCATTTCCGACATTACCGAACAGACCAATGTGCTTGCGCTCAACGCCGCCATCCAGGCGGCAAGCGCCGGCGAAGCGGGCCGCGGCTTCACCGTGGTGGCGGAAGAAGTGCAGCGCCTGGCCGAACGCTCGGCTGAAGCGACCAAGCAGATCGCCGCCATCGTGCGCACCATTCAGACCGACACTCAGGATGCCGTAGCCGCAATGGAAAATTCGACGCGCGGTGTGGTCGAGGGTGCGCGCCT
Source organism: Methyloversatilis thermotolerans (assembly GCF_000372885.1). Lineage (GTDB taxonomy): Bacteria > Pseudomonadota > Gammaproteobacteria > Burkholderiales > Rhodocyclaceae > Methyloversatilis > Methyloversatilis thermotolerans. The sequence continues at coordinate 3,177,316 of NZ_KB889967.1, read as the reverse complement.
GTCCGACGCCGCAGGACAGGCGCTGGGCGAGATTTCCACGGTGTCGTCCGAACTGGCGCAACTGATCGAATCGATCTCCTCGGCAGCGCAGGTGCAGGCCGAGCAGGCCACGCGCGTCGCACAGGGCATGCAGGGCATTCTGAGGATCACGGAACAGACCACGGTGGGCACCAAGCAGACAGCGGTATCGATCGGCCAGCTCGCTGACCTCGCGGCCGAACTGAAGGGCTCGGTTGCGGGCTTCAAGGTATGAGCGCCCGCGCCGGGGATCAGGACCTGGGCCCGCTGATCTGGGTCCGCGGCGAGATCGATCTCGCGCTGGTGCGGGCGGCCGAGGCGCTCGGCGATGCCGCTCATCCGCCAGGCGCCGAAGCGCTCAAGTTCGCGCAGACCCATGTGCACCAGGCCCGCGGCGCCTTGTCCATCGTCGGGCTGGACGGTCTGACCCATTTCTGCGATGCGATCGAACAGACCTTGTCCGACTGGCACGCCGGCCGGGTGAGCGACAGCGCTGCGGGCAGCATCGTGCAGCGGGCAATTTCGGCGCTGCGCACCCATCTCGATGAACTGGTGGCGGGCGGTGAAGACCGTCCGATGCGCCTGATGCCGCTGTACCGCGACCTGATGGCGGCACGCGGCGAGCCGGTGGTTGCGCCATCGGAACTGTTCTTCCCCGACCTGTCGCTGCGCCCCCCCGCTTCGGCCACACATGGCATGGCGCTGTCACCGCTCGACCGTTCGCGCGCACTGCGCAATGCGCGCAGCCTGTTCGAACGCGGGCTGCTGCGCTTCCTGCGCGACGACCGCGAAGGCCTGACGCAGATGCGCAAGGCGGTCAAGGCGATCGAACAGACGCAGACCGCGCCGTCGACGCGCGCCTTCTGGTGGGTGGCCGGCGCACTGTTCGACGGCATGGCACAGGGCGCGATCGAAGGCGATATTTTCATCAAGCGCCTGTGCGCACGCATCGACGTGCAGATGCGTCGCCTGCTCGAGGGCTCGCGCGGCGTGGCCGAGCGCCTGATGCGCGATTCGCTTTACTTCGTCGCCAACGCCTCCCATGTGACACCGGCGCTGCGCGCAGTACGCGAGGTCTATCACCTCGATGCGCTGCTGATCAGCGGCGAAGCCGATGCACGCGACGATCTGGCCGCGCTGCGCCCGGCCATCGCATCGCTGCGCGAAGCGCTCGGTCAGGCAAAGGAGGCCTGGACGCGCTTCTCGTCCGGCTCGGCGGTCGCGCTGCCACAGTTCCATGAGCACTGCGAGTCGATGGTGGCCGCGGCCACGCGGGTCGGTCAGGCCGATCTCGCGCGGCTCGCCGCAGCGTTGCTCGACCTGGGACAGTGGCTGCGGCGCGATCCGCTGCAGCACCAGGACAACCTGGCGATGGAGGTCGCCACCGCACTGCTGGTGATGGACGCACTGGCCGAACAGTACGGCCGCGCTGCCGCGGACGATCTGCCGGCGCAGGTTGATACGCTGATTGACCGGCTGGCGCGCGCACGTCGCGGCGAGGCGCTGCCGGCGATGCAGATACCGCTGTTCGACGAAATGTCGCGTCGTGCGCAGGAACGCTTGTTCATGGGCCAGGTGGCACGCGAGATCCAGGCCAGCCTGACCGAGGTCGAACAGCAGCTCGATGCGCATTTCCGCGATCCATCGAAGCCGGGGGAGCTGGCGTCCCTCGCCGCGCCGCTCAAGCAGGTCGAGGGCGCGCTGAACATCCTCGGCCAGGATGCGGCGGTCGCTCTGGTGCGTCGCTGCGCACGCCAGATCGCACAGATGGCGCAACCCGATCACCTGCCGGGCGAAGGCGAGTTCGAACAGCTCGCCCATCAGCTTTCGGCACTCGGTTTCTTCGTCGAACGCCTGCAGTACGGACCGGCGGACCTGGAAGCCATCCTGAATCCACGCGCGTCACAGCCCACGGGCGACGACCCTGCGATCGAAAGCGACGCGCAGAGCGTGGAAAGCGAACTGGCGGCCCGGCGTGCCGAAGCCGGACAGTTGCTGGACCGGCTGGCGCGTGGCGACGCCGACGAAGGCACGCGCGACGAATTGCGCAGTGCGCTGGAAACCATGCGTCAGGACGCCGCGCTGCTGGCCGACGAGCAGCTCGAACGCCGCGTGGGCGAGGCACTCAGCGCGCTGAAAGCCGGTGATGCGCTGCAGTCGGAAGCCGTGCAGGCTCTCGCCGAGCCGACGGTGGAGTCGCTGACGCCGTCGGCCGACACGGTGCGGCTGGCGGAAGCCAGCCAGGAAGAGTTCGACGCCGAACTGCTGGACATTTTCATCGAGGAAGCGCGCGAGGTGCTGGAGGCCATTTCGGCCAGCAATCAGGCTGCGCGGGCAGCGCCGCACAGCCAGGACGTGCTGACCGCACTGCGCCGCGGTTTCCACACGCTCAAGGGCAGCGGCCGCATGGTCGGCCTGCGCGATCTGGGCGAAGCCGCCTACGCGGTCGAGCAGGTGATGAACCGCTGGCTGGCCGGCGAACGCGATGGCACGCCGGAATTGTTCGACCTGCTGGAACGGGCACGCACCCTGTTCGCCGACTGGGTCGAGCAGTTGTCGAGGGGCGATACCGCAACGCCGGGTCACCAGTGGTTGCTCGAAGCCTGCGCGACGCTGCTGGGCAGCGACGCCACCGGTGCCGACGTGGCATCGCCCGCGGAACCTGACCTCGTCGTGCCGCCGGTATCCGCCAGCACGGGACCGGACGACGACGCAGAACTCGATTTCGATCTCGGCGAAGCACTGCCCGCGCTCGACGCGGGTCCGCTTGACGTGGAGCTCGACCAGCCGCGCGAACCGCATCCGGCGGATCCCTTCGCCGAGCTGGATTTCGACCTTGACCTCGCACCGCCATCGGCCGAGGCCGGTTCGCCGGACCAGGACAGGCCCGCCGCCCGCACCCTGGACATCACGGCCGACGTCGATGCCGAGGACCTCGCACTCGACGCCGGCACCGACCGCACCTTGTTCGAACTGTTCATCGCCGAGGCGCAGATCCATCTGGCGACACTGCGGCGCGAACTGGCGCGGCTGCACCTGAACCCGACGCTGCGGCCGAACGCGGACAGCCTGCTGGCCGCGCACACGCTGGGCGGCATTTCCCGCACCGTGGCGCAACACGACATCAGCGCGCTCGCGCGCGAACTGGAGCACGCGCTGCAGCGTTGCCAGACTTACCGCGATACGCTGCTGGATACTGAATCGACATTGCTGAACAGCGCCGCCGGCATGCTGGAAAAGCAGGTCGCTGCAGTGGCCGCGGGCGGTCTGGCGCCGGCCGCACCGGAACTGGTGGCCGGATTGAACGCCCTGTTCCAGCCGCCTGGCCCGCCGTCGAAACTGGTAGAGCTGCCGGTGTTCGAACTGCCCTTGCTGGAGAACGGCGAGCAGGCGGCAAACGAGGCCCCCGCTGCCCGTTCGGTGCTGAGCGATCCCGCCGCACTGCGCTGCGGTGTCGACGCGGACGGCAACACGCTGCCGGAACCTGCGCCGCGCAGCGAGGAAGCGGAGGCGCTGGTGGAGGACTCCGCCGCGGACGCCGTCGCCCTACCCGCGGTCGATACGCTGGAGTCAGCGGAATCCGGGCACGGCCTCCGCCACGAAGCGGAGCTTGAAACCATAGACCTGGAAGCGGGCGAGCTCGACCTCGAACTGCCGGACGCACCGCACTCGGATTTCGGCGACGTCGAAAAGGTTGCGCTGCCCGACGAGTATGTGCCGGCGGACACGCCCTTGCAGGCGGCCTCGCCGGTCGCCTTCGAGACGCCGCGCGAGCCGGCGGAGACCGACGGTCCGCGGCTGAGCGATGATGTCGATCCGCAGCTTCTGCCGATTTTCCTCGAGGAAGCGCGCGACCTGCTCGGCGAGATCGGCCACGAACTGCGCGCATGGCGCGATCAGCCCGACCAGCTCTTCGCGTCGGATGCGCTGCGCCGCCAGTTGCACACGCTCAAGGGCAGCGCACGCATGGCCGGCGTCATGAGCTTCGGCGACCTGGTGCACGGCATGGAAGGCGTCATCGAGGCGCCGTGTGACGGGGACGAACGCGCGTCCGTTCTGGACGAGCTGGATCAGGCCTACGACCGCTGCGAACAGATGGTGCAGCGCCTGGAACGCGGCGAGGATGCGGTACCGGTGGCCACGCCGGAGGCGTCTGCCGACAGCGTGCCGCAGAGCGAGGACGACAGCGGGACGCTGCGCGAACGGCCGACCGTACGCGTGCGCTCCGACATGGTGGACCGCTTCGTCAACGAAGCGGGCGAAATGAGCATTTCGCGCACCCGCATCGAAGGCGAACTGCGCGCCCTGCGCGGCTCGCTGAACGACCTGACCGAGAACGTGCAGCGCCTGCGTGGTCAGTTGCGCGAAATCGAAATCCATGCGGAAAGCCAGATGCAGTCGCGCATGGCCGCGGCCGAGGCGCAGCACGAGGACTTCGATCCGCTGGAAATGGACCGCTTCACGCGTCTGCAGGAACTGTCGCGCCTGATGACCGAAAGCCTTTCGGACGTCACCACGGTGCAGTACAACCTGGTGCGCAACCTGGACAACGCCGATACCGCCATCCAGGCGCAGGCGCGGCTCAACCGCGAGCTGTCCCAGGCACTCATGTCGGTGCGCATGGTGCCGTTCTCGACGCTGGAGGACAGGCTGTATCGCGTAGCCCGGCAGTCGGCCAAGGAGCTGGGCAAGAAAGTGAACCTGGAGCTGCGCAACACGCAGATCGAGCTGGACCGCGAAGTGCTCGAACAGATGACCGGGCCGATCGAGCACCTGCTGCGCAATGCGGTGGCGCATGGCATCGAGACGCGCGAGGAAAGGCTGGCGGCCGGCAAGTCGGAAACCGGCGAAATCGTCATCACGCTCACACAGCAGACCAATGAAGTGGTGATCGAACTGAGCGACGACGGCGGCGGACTGGCGCTCGACCGCATCCGCGCGCGCGCCATCGAACGTGGCCTGCTGGCGCAGGACGAGGACGCCGACGAACGACGCCTCACCGGCCTCATATTCGAGCCCGGCTTCAGTACGGCAACCCAGGTATCGGAACTGGCCGGTCGCGGCGTCGGCATGGACGTGGTGAAGAATGCAACGACCGCCCTGGGCGGCCGCATCGAAACCAGCACCGAAGCCGGCCGGGGCACGCGCTTCCGGCTGTCCCTGCCGATGACGCTGGCGGTCATGCAGTCGGTTCTTGCGAGCAGCGGCGGCAAGACCTATGCCATTCCGTCATCCATGGTGCAGCATGCGCGCGAGCTGAAAAGCGGCGGCGACGCACTGCGCGGAGCCGGCGGCCAGGAATGGCTGGGTACCTTCTACCGCTATCAGTATCTGCCGCACCTGCTGGGCGAAACGCACGCGCGACCTGGCCCCGGCACCTGGGTGCTGCTGATCAGCAGCGGTAACGAGCTGATGGCGCTTGAAGTCGATGCGCTGCGCGGCAACCAGGAAATCGTCGTGAAGCCGATCGGCGCGCAACTGTCCAAGCTGGTGGGCATATCGGGTGCCACCGTGCTGCCCGATGGCGAGGTGACGCTCATCATCAACCCGGTCGCAATCGCGGCGCGCCTGCGCGGCGATCTGTCGCGCGCAGGCGAACAACCGGTCGAGGCGGCGCCGCCGCTGCCGGCCAGCGAAGTGCCACTCATCATGGTGGTGGACGATTCGCTGACGGTGCGCAAGATCACCAGCCGGCTGCTGGAACGCGAGGGCTATCGCGTAGTGACCGCCAAGGACGGCGTCGATGCGCTGGAAAAGCTGATCGATACGGTGCCGGCGGTCATGCTGGTGGATATCGAAATGCCGCGCATGGACGGTTTCGACCTCACGCGCAACGTTCGGGCGGACGCCCGCACGCGCGGCGTGCCCATCATCATGATCACGTCGCGCACGGCGGAAAAGCACAAGACCTATGCGCGCGAGATCGGCGTGAATCACTACCTCGGCAAGCCCTACAACGAGCAGGAACTGATGGCGCTCGTTTCCGGCTATGCGCCCTTGCCCGAGGACGCCGCGCCGCTGTGAGGCCGGGGGCGTTCCCGGCTCGCAGCGGCGCCGGCCTTACTTCTTCATCGTATCGAGGCGCAGCTTGGCGTAACGCCCCGGCGCATCCTCCACCGGCTTGAGCTTGCCCCTGGCCGGATCGCGCGCCGGCACGCGCTCGTCGTCCTGCGCGCTGACCCACTGCTGCCAGTCGGTCCACCACGACCCGGCATTCTGGGTGCAGCCTTCGAACCACTCGTCGGCAGACGCGGGCAGCTTCACGCCTGGATGCGTCCAGTAGCCGTATTTGTTCGCGGCCGGCGGATTGACGATGCCGGCGATATGGCCAGACCCGCCGAGCACGAAGCGCACCGGCCCGGACACCAGGCGAGCGCCGCCATAGGTGGTCTTCCACGGCGCGATATGGTCCTCGATGGTGGAAATGAAATAGGTGGGCACCTTCACCTTGCCGATGTCTATCGGTTCGCCCAGCACCGTGATGCCGCCCGGCTCGCGCAGCTTGTTCTCCAGATACATGCGGCGCAGATAGTAGCTGTGCATGCAGGCGGGCATGCGGGTGGAATCGGAGTTCCAGTAAAGCAGGTCGAACGGGAAGGGCTCGCGCCCCATCAGGTAATTGTTCACCACGAAGGACCAGATCAGGTCGTTCGAGCGCAGCATGTTGAAGGTGCCGGCCATTTCCGACCCTTCCAGATAGCCACGCTCGAACATTTTTTTCTCCAGCCCCTCGACCGCTTTCTCGTCGATGAACACGCCCAGTTCGCCCGGCTCCGCGAAATCGATCAGCGTGGTGAAGAAAGTGGCGCTGGCGATGCGCTTCTGCTTTTTCCCCGCCAGATACGCCAGCGTGGTGGCCAGCAGCGTGCCGCCCAGACAGTAACCGGCGGCATTCACCTCGCGTTCGCCAGTCTGCTTCTCGATCATGTCGAGCGCCGCCAGCGGGCCCTTCTCGACATAGTCCTCGAATGTGAGCTGGGCCAGCTTCTCGTCCGGATTGACCCAGGACATCACGAACACGGTATGCCCCTGATCGGTCGCCCACTTGATGTAGCTGTTCGATTCGCGCAGGTCGAGGATGTAGTACTTGTTGATCCAGGGCGGCACGATGAGCAGCGGACGGCGGAACTGGGTTTCCGTCGTCGGCGTGAACTGCAGCAGCTGCATCAGCTCGTTTTCGGCCACCACCTTGCCCGGCGTGGTCGCCACGTTGCGGCCCAGCTCGAAGGCCGAGGTGTCGGTCATGCGCACGCGCAACTGGCCGTCGCCGTCCTCGATGTCGCGCAGCAGGTTGTTGAAGCCCTTCACCAGGTTCTGACCGTGGCTGCGCACGGTCTCGCGCAGCACCTCCGGATTGGTCAGCGCGAAATTGCTGGGGCTGAAGGCATTGATGGTCTGCCGGGTGAAGAAATTCACCTTCTGCAAGGTGTGATCGTCCATGCCTTCCACATTGCTCACCACGTCATGGATGTGGCGGGCGGCGATCAGATAGCTCTGCTTGAAAAAATCGAACAGGAAGTGGCTTTCCCACTCCTCGTCGCGGAAGCGGTTGTCGCCCTTGATCGGCGTGACCACTGGCGCCGCGTCCACGCCCATGAAGCGCAGCATGGATTGCTGCCACAGCGTGTAGTAGTCCCACACCAGGCTCATCTGCGCCTGCGCAAGCTTGTAGGGGTTGGACAGCAGGCGCGCGGTCATGTCCATGAAGGCCTGGGCGATGCCCAGTTCGTCGGCGGGCGGCGTGATGCCGCGCTTGAGCTGGCGCTGCGCATGTTCAGCCAGCAGCTTGGACGCCCGTTCGGCAACCTGGGCATAGGTGCGGGCCACTTCGGCCGGATCGGGCAGTGCGGGCTTTTCTTTGGTGGCGTCGTTCGCTGCAGGCTTGTTCATGGTCTCCCCCTGGGCTGGTTCGAGGCTAAGGCTGGATCTCGTGCTGTGCAAAACGGAACACGCCGTCCGCGTGCTGCTCACGGCGCAGGCGTCCGGTCAGGAACAGGTGGTTCAGATGAGCAATCACTTCGCCCATCGCAAAACGCGTCTGGAAGCTGTCGAGTGCGCGCTTGAACAGGTGAGGCAGCAGATCGAATGCCGCCGTGGGCCGCGCGCACAGTGCCACCATCTGGTCCAGACGTTCCGCATGATGGGCGCGCAGCGCATCCACGCGGGCGGCGATGCCGCGGTACGGATCGCCATGCGCCGGCAGCACCAGCGTATCCGGATCGAGCGCGCGGAAGCGCTCGATCGAATCGAGATACTGCCCGACCGCGTCGGCCTCCGGTTCGAACGGCAGCGTCGGCGTATTCGGCGAAATCTTGGGCAGCAGCATGTCGCCGGCAATCAGCACCGGATCGTGCGGGCGATGGAAGGACAGATGTTCCGGCGAGTGACCATAGCCGACGATGGCCTGCCAGCGGTCGCGACCTATGGTAATCGCTTCGCCCGGCAGGATGCGCCGCATCGCGACCGGCAGTGCACCGACGGTGCGCCGGTAGCGGCTGCCTTCGCGCCGCATGGCATCGGTCTGTTCGGCGGGCAGGCCGTGCAGGCGGAAGAAGTCGGCCATGAGATCGATGCCCGAGGCCGGCGTATCGCCGAACCACGCCTGGGCGGTCAGATACTCGCCAAGCGACATCCAGATGCGCGCACCGGTCTGTTCAGCCAGCCACTGGCCGAGACCGAAGTGATCCGGATGGCAGTGGGTGACCAGTATGCGGCGCACCGGCCGGCCGCCCAGATCGCCGGTCAGCGCGGTCAGCCAGCTCGCGCGCGTCGCATCGTCCGGAAAGCCGGCTTCGACCAGCGTCCAGCACGGCCCGCGTTCATCTTCGTCTTCCAGCGCCCACACATTCACGTGACCGGGCGCGAACGCAACCGGCATGCGCAGCCACCACACGCCACGCGCAAGCGGTACCGCGCGACCGGGCGAGGGACTGTCGGATGAACTGAACTGCAGTGCGGACACAGTGAAGTACCGGCGCGTACGCAAGATTGGAGGTCGTTGAATGGTAACCCGAAAGCCGGCTCATGGTGCGGTGCAATATGGACGGGAAGTCTTCCCTTGGTACCCTTGCGACCGCCACGTCCGCGCGGACGGAACACGGCACAGACCGTGTGCTCCAACACCAGTAAAGAGAGGAGAACCATGCGAGCAGCCCTGCTTGTCGCCGGCCTGTCGATCTGCGTCGCGGCGGTCGCCGAGGATGAGGACCCGACCCGGTTCGTGACCTTCAGCCAGGATTTTGCTGCCCAGTGCGTGTCGCGCAACGGGGTGCAGATTCTGGTCGGCAACAGCCATCCCGGCCGCACCGTCACGGTCTGGCTCGACCGTTATCACATGGGCGTCGGTACCGGCGACCGTTCCAAGACCGAAATGAAACCGGGGTCGGAGCCGGTGCCACTGGGGTGTTCGCGCACGATGGACGGCCCCCAGGAATGGCGCATCGTGCGCGCGAAGTTTTCAGACTGACACAGGGCGGTCCGCCCGGCGGTCGTGCCGAGCGTGCAACGCCCGGTCCGGCCGGTGCATACTTCGCATTCCCCATCATGAACGCGTGCCCATGCGTGTCTGTGTATTCTGCGGTTCGCGCACCGGCGACGCACCCATCCATGCCGACACCGCGCGCCGGTTCGGCCGGCTGATCGCGTCGCAGGGTCACGGCCTGGTCTACGGCGGCGGCAATATCGGGCTCATGGGTGTCATCGCCGACAGCGCGCTGGAACAGGGCGGCGAAGTGATCGGCGTCATCCCGCAGCACCTGCTCGAGCGCGAGGTTGCGCACCAGGGTCTGAGCCAGTTGCACGTGGTCGACAGCATGCATACCCGCAAGGCGCTGATGGCCGACCTGGCCGATTTTTTTGTTGCGGCACCGGGCGGTTTTGGCACTCTGGACGAGTTGTGCGAAATTCTGACCTGGGCGCAGCTCGGTTTGCACCGTAAACCCTGTGGGTTGCTCAATATCGCCGGCTACTTCGACCCCTTGCTCGCGATGTTCGACCGGGCGACCCACGAAGGTTTTCTCAGCCAGTCTCATCGCCAGCTGATTGTTTCGGACGACGATCCGTCCCGCCTGCTCGAACGGCTGGCGGCCGGAAGGATTTCGGGAGTGAATGCGCATGAAGCCTGAACGGACGCGCCTCGTGTTTGCCTGCATCGTGCTGGCCCTGCCCTGGTCGGCAAGCCAGGCCGAAAGCAATGACTGGCTGCGCCCGGTCGATCTCATCGAAGCGGTACCTTTGCTCGACGACAACGGTCGCGCCGGCTATGGCCGCTTCCTGCAGGTGACCATGCGACCCCGCGCCTTCGCGCTGAACATGAATGGCGAGTGGGCGTGGCACGCTGGCGACGGCGCGGTGCGCGAAGCGCTGTCCGCCTGCGAAGCGCAGGGGCTGCCCTGCCAGCTTTACGCAATCGACGATGAAGTCGTGATGCCCGGGTTCGAACTGGGCGCGCCGCTGCGCGCCCTCGGTGGTTCGCTGGTGCAGGGGACGGCCCCTTGATCGGACACCGCGATGCGCTGGTCCTGACCGAATGCGCGGACGGCATCGGCATCATTACGCTGAACAGGCCCGACTGCCACAATCTTCTCGACGCCTCGCTGGCGGAATCGCTGATCGCCGCGATCGAAGGCATGGTGGAACGCAGCGACGTGCGTGTGCTGGTGCTGTCGGCGCTCGGTGACAGTTTCTGCATCGGCACCGATCCGCTGGAGCTCGACCGCCACGGTCTGATGGCAGTCGAACCCGCGGCAGTCGCCCGCCTCATGCGCGCGCTGGGCGAATGCCCCCGCCCGGTGGTCGCCCGCGTGCAGGGAACCGCGGTCGGCATCGGTGCCGGCCTGCTCGCCGCGTGCGACGTCGCTGTCGCCAGCTTCGACGCCCATTTCGCGTTCGACGCAGTGCGCACCGGTCGGGTGTCGGCGGTGATCGCTCCTCACGTGATGGCGGCGCTCGGTCCGGCACGCACACGGCGCTATTTCCTGACCGGTGAACGCTTTTCCGCATCCGAGGCCTATCGCATCGGCCTGGTATCGGAAATCGTCGCTTCGGCGAACGACCTCGATGAGGCGATCGGCGAAATCGTCGACGCGCTTCTGCTCGGCGGCCCGCGCGCGCAGCAGCAGATCCGCGCGCTGGTGCGCGCCCTCGGGCGGCCGCGTGCCGACGACAAGACACTGGACCACGTGGTCGAGATGGAAAACCGGCTCGATGCCGGCGCCGAGGCGCAGGAAGGGCTGGATGCACTGCTCGCCCGACGCCGGCCGGGCTGGGTGCCGGGTCTCGCGAGCTGATGTCCGCGTTGCCGGCACGGGCGCGCATCGTCGAAGTCGGCCCGCGCGACGGCCTGCAGAACGAAGCGGTCGCGCTCGACATCGATACCCGCCTCGAACTCGTTCGGCGGCTGATGGATTGCGGTTTGCGGGACATCGAGGCCGGCGCCTTCGTGTCGCCCCGACGCGTGCCGAATATGGCCGGCAGTGGCGATCTGGCGCGCCGCCTGCCGGCGCCGGAAGGCGTGCACTTTCCCTGTCTGGTTCCGAACGATACGGGCCTCGACGCGGCACTGGCTGCGGGCTGTCGCGACATTGCCGTGTTCACCGCGGTGTCGGAAACCTTCTCGCAGCGCAATACCGCCTGCAGCGTCGCCGAGTCGCTGCAGCGCCTGTCCGGCGTCGCTCGGCGCGCGCTGGATGCCGGGGTGCGTGTGCGGGGCTATCTGTCCTGCGTCGCCACTTGCCCGTATGAAGGTCCGGTCGCCGCGGAACGCGTGGCGGACCTGGCGCAGCGCCTGATGGACATGGGCTGCTACGAAGTCAGCCTGGGGGACACGACGGGCACAGGCACGCCGGAACAGATCAGGCGCCTGTTCGATCTGGTGTCGCGCCGGGTACCGACCGACCGCCTGGCCGGACACTTCCACGATACCTGGGGCATGGGCGTGGCCAATGTCTATGCGGCACTGCTGTCCGGCGTCAGCGTATTCGATGCATCGGTCGGCGGCCTCGGTGGCTGCCCGTTCGCGCCCGGCGCAAGCGGTAATGTGGCAACCGAAGATGTGGTGTATATGCTGTCGGGCGCCGGTATCGAAACCGGCGTGGCACTGGATGAACTGGTCGATACCGCGTGCTGGATCAGCGCGCGACTCGGCCGCCCCCCGGCTTCGCGCGTCGCGCGGGCGCATCGGGGAAGCGGGAGGATTGGATGATCGCATCACCCTGTACCGGCGTGTGTACTCTGGACCGGATCAGCGGACTTTGCGTGGGCTGTCTGCGCTCGCGTGACGAAATCGCTGTCTGGGGCACGGCAAGCGACCGCCAGAAGCTGCAGATACTGGCGCAGATCGCCGACAGAGAATCCGCGGGCACGCGCGAACGATTCGTCGAACCGACGCGCTGACGGCTGACGGCGAAGCCGGCGTCCCCCGATTCAGTTCGACCGACGGCGGCGACCTTCCGGTGGCTGACCGCTGCTCGGTGCCTCGCGTTCGGCACTGTCGGCGGGCATTTGCGGCGGACGGGCCGCCTGGAGAGAATTGCGTTCGGCTTCACGCTCGGCCCTGCGGCGGTTCGCCTGGCTGCGCTGAAGTCTCAGATATCGCATGGTGTACACCTCCGCTCGGGTGTCCCGGATACACGGCAATTGGGTGTCCGGATGCAGCGGGACGTTACGAACATTGCGAACCTCGTGCCGGACGGGGGGTCCCTCGCGGGACGCATCCGGCCAGGTGCGCTATCGTTTGTCTGACCACACCCTGTAAGGGTAGTTTCCAGACGCGTGGTGTCAACGATTCATTTTGCATGAGCATGACTTTCCGGCAGGTGAAGCACTGTGAGTGAACCCCGTCGCGGCGCGATGCGCCTGGTACTGATCACCGGCATGTCCGGTTCCGGCAAGAGCGTCGCACTCAACGTACTGGAGGACGCCGGCTTCTTCTGCGTCGACAACCTCCCGGTGCCTTTGCTGCCGCAGCTCGTCGGACATCTGCGGGACGCCGGCTACAGCAAGGTGGCAATCGCGGTCGATGTGCGATCCGGCAAGAGCATGACCGCGCTGCCCCCCATGCTGGGCGTGCTGCGCAACGGCACGCAGATGCAAACGCTGTTCCTGGATGCGCGCGACGAAACCCTGATCGCCCGTTTCTCGGAAACGCGCCGCCGCCATCCGCTGGGCAATGACCAGACCTCTCTCGGCGAAGCGATCCGGCGCGAGCGCGACATGCTGGCGCCCATCGTCGCACTCGGCCATCGCATCGACACCAGCGATCTGCCGTCGGCGGTACTGCGCAAGTGGGTACGCGAACTGGTGCAGATCGACGAAGGTTCGGGGCTTACCCTCATGTTCGAGTCCTTCGGCTACAAGCACGGCATTCCGCTGGATGCGGACCTGGTGTTCGACGTACGCTGCCTGCCCAATCCGTTCTACGACCCGGTATTGCGGCCGCAGACCGGGTATGACCCGCCGGTGATCGATTTTCTCGAGCGCAGCGCCGACGTATTGCGCATGCGCGACGACATTGCGCGCTTCGTGCGCGACTGGCTGCCCTGCTACGTCAAGGACAGCCGCAGCTACCTGACGGTGGCGATCGGTTGTACCGGTGGCCAGCACCGCTCGGTCTATCTTGCACAATGGCTGGCCGATCACTTCCGCAGCGCGGCGCGCGTGCTGCTGCGCCACCGCTCGCTGGACGCCAGCAGCAAGTGAATGGCGTGAAGCCGGGCGACTGGCTCATGGTTGCCGCGGGACTTGCGCTCACGCTGTGGACCGCTGCGCTGCAGTGGGGAAAACCGTCGCCCACCGTCGCCCAGGTAAGACTGGACGGCCGCATCGTTGCGGAACTGCCACTCGTGGGCAGGCACCGCATCGAGATCGACGGTGCGCTGGCGGCGCAGGGCGGCCCCACGGTGATCGAGGTCGATGCGGGCCGCGCGCGCATCGCGCGCGATCCGGGTCCACGCCAGTACTGCGTACACCAGGGGTGGCTCAACCGGGCCGGTTCGGTGGCGGTGTGCGCGCCCAGCCATCTGACGCTGCAGCTTGTGGGCCCGGGCAGCGACCAGGACACGGTGGCGTTCTGATGGATGCAACTGCCCGACAGATCGAGGTCCGGCCCAGCCCGCGCGACCGGCGCCTCGCGCGCTACGCCGCCGCCGCCATCGCCGCCTCCCTGGTCGAGGCGGCCATTCCCAGTCCGCTGCCCGGCGTGAAACCGGGCCTGGCCAACATCATCATCCTGCTGGTCCTCAGCCGGCACGGCTGGCGCGACGCCGCCTGGGTGAATGCCTTGCGCGTCGTGGCGGCATCGCTTCTCGCCGGCCAGTTCCTGGCGCCCGGTTTCTTCCTGTCGGCCTGCGGCGCATTGTGCAGTCTTGCCGTGCTTGGCGCACTGAGCACCGTCCCTTCGCGCTGGCTGGGTCCGGTCGGTCTGTCGGTGGCGGCAGCGTTCGCCCACATGAGCGGCCAACTGCTACTGGCCAGACTGTGGCTGGTGCCGCACGACGGCCTGTTCAACCTCGCACCGGTGTTCTTCGCCGCCGCCCTGCTGTTCGGCGTCGTCAATGGCGTGGTGGCGGCGCGCTTGTTGCGGGACAATGGGGCATGACTTCATCGCACGCTCCCACCATCCTGGTCGCGCTGACCGGTGCATCCGGCATGCCTTACGGCCTGCGACTGATCGAAATGCTGGTGACCAGCGGTTGCCGGGTATGGGTGGTGTACTCGCAGGTGGCACAAATCGTGGCCAGCCAGGAGAGCGAACGGGTGCTGCCGGTGCAGCCGCAGCAGGCGGCACGCGAACTCGCCGCCCTTTTCGGCGCCGCACCGGGGCAACTCGAGGTATTCGGCCGCGAGGACTGGAACTGCCCGCCCGCCTCCGGCTCGAACCCGCCCGACGCCATGGTGGTGTGCCCCTGCTCCATGGGCACGCTGGCGGCCATCGCACACGGTCTGGCCTCGAACCTGATCGAACGCGCCGCCGACGTGGTGATGAAGGAAAGACGCACCCTCATCCTGGTACCCCGCGAGACGCCTTTTTCCACGCTGCATCTCGAGAACATGCTGGGCCTGTCGCGCAACGGCGTAGTCATCCTGCCGCCGTCGCCCGGTTTCTACCAGAAGCCGCAAAGCATTGCCGATCTGGTCGATTTCGTGGTCGCACGCATCCTCGACCAGTTGCGCATCCCGCACGCGCTGCTGCCGCGCTGGGGCGAGCCACGCGAAGAACGCTGACGCTGTCACACGCCTGACATGCCAATGAAACAAGCTGACGGTCCGGCCATGCGCATGCGCGCGCGCGGCCGCCCAATTCAGGAGCACCTGCATGAAGATGGACAGCCAGCCGCTGGAAGGCGGCGTCACCCTGATCCGGCTGGACGGCCGGCTCGATATCGAAGGCACGGAAGCGCTGGACCAGCCCTTCATCTACGCCACCAGCACTCATCCCGCGAAGATCGCGGTCGATCTGTCGGGCGTGAGCTTCCTCGCATCGATAGGCATCCGCACTCTGCTGTCCGCGGCGCGCGGACAGGCGGCGCGCGGTGGCCGGCTCGTCATGTTCGGCGCTCAACCCATGATACGTCGCGTACTGCAGACCGCCGGCGTGGACCAGTTGCTGACATTGTGCGACGACCTGGAAAGCGCGCTGGCCGCTCTGGCGGACTGACCGATCCAGCCTCCGGCGGAGCGTGCGGTGCATAGCGCCCACGCGCGCCGCAGCCTGCGGCTGATCAACGACAGTGGCGCCATTTCTGCGGCGAGCGCCTGGCTGCGTTCGCTGGGCGACACTTTCGATCTGGGCAGCGAACTGGTGTTCCGGCTCGACCTGTGCGCGTCGGAGCTGGTCGCCAACATCGTGAACTACGCCTTCGATGACGAAGCGCCGCATACGATCGCACTCGATCTGATCCTCGAACCGCAGTCGGTCAAGCTGGTGGTGGCCGACGACGGCCGCGAATTCGACCCGCTTTCGCTGCCCGAACCGGTGCCGCCGGCGACGCTGGAGGCAGCGAGCCTGGGCGGCCTGGGCGTACACCTGGTGCGCCAGTTCGCCGAACAGGTCAGTTACGAACGCGCCAGCGGGCGCAACCAGGTCACGCTGGCCTGGACCCGTCCCGGCCGTAACGAACGCGGACCGCGCACGCCGATCCGGCGCGGCATCGAGCGGCGGCGCCAGCAGGCGCCCGCCTTTCCGGTCCAGCGCGCCCGGCTGGGAATGGTTGAACGGGACGAGCGCAGCGGCCTGGAGCGCCGCGCACTCGGCTTCATTTCACGGCTGGAACTGTTCCGCGACGTGCCCTATGCGCTGATCGAGGGCGTGCTTGCGCATTGCGCGCAGCGCGACTACCCGGATGAGTACATCGTGCTGTCGCCCGGCATGCACAACGATCATGTGGCGCTGGTCATCGAAGGACGGCTGCGCGTGCATCTTGAAGATCCGGCGCGGGAGCCGTCGCTGAGCGGGGTGAGTTTCATCGGTCGCGGAGAATGTGCGGGCGAACTGTCCATCATCGACGGCGAACCGGCCTCCGCCTGGGTGGTCGCCGAGCCCGGCACACGACTGCTGCTCATCGATGCCCACACCTTCTTTTCCGAACTGCTGCCACTGCCCCAGGTCGCGCGCAACCTGCTGCGGCTGATGGCCGGTCGCATGCGCCGTGCCAATCAGCAGACGGTGGAACAGGTGCGTGCGTCGATGCTGCTCGAGCGCCTTCAGTCTGAACTGCGCACCGCGCGGGAAATCCAGTCAGGCATGCTGCCGATGCGTTCGCCCATGTTCGCCGAACATCCGGAAATCGAATGCGAAGCCAGCATCCAGCAGGCCCAGGAAATCGGCGGCGACTTCTTCGATGCCTTCTTCATCGATGAACATCGCGTCTTCGTCGCCATCGGCGATGTGTGCGGAAAGGGCATGCCGGCCGCCCTGCTCATGATGCGCACGCTCACCACGCTGCGCGCGGAAGCGGCGCGCAAGCAGGGCCAGAAGGGCCACCTCGAACGGGTGATGGAACGGACCAACCGCAAGCTCGCGCTGAACAATGAACGCATGCTGTTCGCCAGCCTGTTCATCGCGCTGCTCGATACGCGCAGCGGCAGCCTGCGCTACGCCAATGCGGGCCATCTGCGGCCGGTGCTGCTGCGTACCCGCCACACGCCGGCCTTGCTCAAGGTGCCGCGCAACCCGATCGCCGGGATCGATCCGACCATCGATTACAGCCTGGGCGAAACCCAGCTCGGTCCGGGCGATCTGCTGGTGCTCTATACCGATGGCGTGACCGAGGCGCTGAACGGACGCGGCGAGCTGTACGGCGAACAGCGCCTGCTGGCCACGCTGGCCGGAGTCTGCGGCGCACCCGGCGCAATCGAAGCGGTGCGGCAATCGATGCAGCAGTTCTGCGCCGGCAGGTCGCCGTCGGACGACGTGACGCTGCTGGCGCTGCGTTACAACGGGCCGGCCTGAACGGCCCGCTGCTTCACTCGATCTTTGCCTTGCTCACCAGGGATTCGATGTGCTTCTGCACCGCCTGCTGCTTCATCGATTCCATCAGGCGTTCCTTCACCAGCTCGAATTGAGGTGGCTGCACCGCCCGCGTGTCTTCCAGCAGGATGATGTGATAGCCGAAGTCGGTCTTCACCGGTTCGGTCGTGTACTGGCCTTTTTCCAGCTTGGTCAGCGCCGCGTCGAATTCCGGCACGAAGGCGCCGGTGCGCGTCCAGCCCAGTTCGCCGCCGCTGTCCTTGCTGCCCGGATCCTTCGACACCTCGCTCGCCAGATCGGCGAAAGCCTTGCCTTCCTTCAGCTTGGCAATCGCATCGAGCGCGTCCTGCTCGGTTTCGACCAGGATGTGTCGCGACAGGTATTCGCGGGGCGCAGCGCTTTCCTTCAGCAGTCGCTCATATTCCGCGCGTGCAGCCTGTTCGCTGATCGGATTCGCTTCCACCCAGCGTGACAGATAGGCGTTGGCCAGCAACTCGCTGCTGGCGAAGCCGATGCGCTGACGCACTTCCGGCAGCTTGTCCGTGCCGGCCTTGCGCGCAGCCTGCTGCAGCACCTCGATGCGCACCAGGTGCTCGCGCACGCGCTCGCGCAGTTGCGCGCTGTCCGGGCTCTCTTCCTGCGAAGCCTGCGCCTGGTCCTTCACCAGCATGTCGGCAAGCGAGGCCGGGATGGCCACGCCATTGACGCGCGCCAGCGGCGCCGCCGCCGGCTGCTTGTCGGCCGCATGGGCCGGCAGAACAAAACTGAAACTCAGGGCGGCGATCAGTGCGCCAGCGCGGTAATCCATGTTGTCGTCCTCTTGATGGTCGGTGTGCGCGGCGCATGCCGCGCCTGCGCCGTGCTTATACGCCGTTTCCGCGCCGCGTGCGAGCGTGCCTGTAACCATAGCGTCGTCATGTCGTCACATCGCCTGAACACGCGCTGCCTATCGTGAAACCGATCTTTCATGGAGACAGGCATGTTGCAACTGGATCCGGCACGCGAACGGCGTGCCGAGCGCAATCTGAGCGTAAGGCTCTCGGCCTGCGCGTCCGAAGTGCTGGCCGCCCAGCAACTGCGCTGGCGGGTATTCGCGGAAGAACTGGGCGCCCGGCTGGACAGCCCGATCGACGGCGCCGACATCGACCGCTTCGATGCCGTGTGCGAACACCTCATCGTGCGCGACGACGACAACGGTCGCATCGTGGGCTGTTACCGCATTCTGTCACCCGAAGGTGCGCTGCGTGCCGGCGGGTATTATTCGGAAACCGAATTCGATCTGGGCCGGCTCGATCATCTGCGGCCGCATCTGGTGGAAATCGGCCGCTCCTGCATCGACCCCGACTATCGCAGCAATGCGGCAGTGATCAGCCTTCTCTGGTCCGGCCTCATGCGCTTCATGGTGGAACGCGGCCACCGCTACCTGATGGGCTGTGCCAGCATAGGCATGGCTGACGGCGGCCACAACGCGGCGGCCATCTGGGCCGGTCTGGGCGGACACATGGTCGATCCGGAATACCACGTTTTCCCGAAGCTGCGCCTGCCTCTCGAGCGCCTCAGCCCGAGCGCCGCCAGCGTCACCCCGCCCCTGGTCAAGGGCTATCTGCGCGCCGGTGCGCGCGTGTGCGGCGAACCCGCCTGGGACCCGGATTTCAACACGGCCGATCTGCCCATGCTGCTCGATATCGCACAGATGGACGAACGCTACGCGCGCCATTTCATGCCCAGGGCGGCCTGAACCCGGAAACGCTGGAGGCGCTAAGATGTCCGTGATCAGTCTGTTTTCCGATCTGGAACCCTTCTTGTACCGACCGTCCACCGAAGCCCACGACGGCACCGCGCCGCAGACGCCCGCCACTGCCCTGCCATTGCCCGCCGACGCAGATGGCCTGCGCGGCCATCTGCGCATGAGCTGGCGCATCGCCCGTCTCGCGGCACACCTCGCGGCCGGCTGTACCCGCGTCGCGCTGCTCTATCCACTGGTGAGCGAACGAACGCAGCGCAAGATGCGCGCACGCTGGTCACGCCAGTTGCTTGAAGTGCTCGGCATCGAACTGCGCGCGCGCGGTGCCCTGCCCCGACCCGGCAGGCTGCTGGTGAGCAACCACATTTCGTGGATAGACGTATTCGCGATCAATGCCATTTCCCCGCTGTCCTTCGTGTGCAAGGACGATGTGCGCGGCTGGCCGGTCATCGGCTGGCTGGTGGCACGCAACCACACGGTTTTCATCCGGCGTTCAAGCCGCAGCTCGGCGGCCGAGGTGCGCGACCGGCTTGTGCACGCGCTGGCGCGCGGGAACAGCGTGATGGTGTTTCCGGAAGGCACGACCAGCGACGGACGCGATGTGCTGCCCTTCCGTGCCGCGCTGTTCCAGTCGGCCATCGATGCCGGTCGCGCGGTGAAGCCGGTACGCCTGCGCTATGTCGATCATCGTGGCGAACATTCAGAGGTGGCGCCTTACATCGACGAGGTGAACTTCTGGCAATCGGTGTGCATGATCGCCCGCGCACCGCGCACTGTGGCCGAGGTGGAACTGCTGCCCGAGCTGCCCAGCCACGGCCTGCACCGCCAGGATCTGGCCGCGCTCGCGCACGCCCGCATCTGCGGCAAGGACGGGCCGCAGCCGGTTTGACGACGGTCAATGGGCGGTCGCACCGGCGGCGTACCTTGTGATCATGGTTGCCGGCGCGGTGCCGGCAGCGGACCGGGGCAGGACGGCCATCTTCGCGTACGCACGGACAGGCGGTCGGCGCAAGCCCCAAGGAGACCATCATGATCCGGGAAGTCAGCGGCGACATCCTGCTCAGCAAGGCGCAGGTGATCGCGCACGGCATTGCCGTGCAGGAACATTTCGACCACGGACTGGCGCTCGCGCTGCGCGAGCGCTGGCCGGCGATGGCGCGCGACTACCGCCACACTCAGCACGGCCGGCACATGAATGCCGGCGAGGTATGGACGTGGGCTGGCGTGGACAACGCGGGTCAGACCCGCAGCATCGCCAATCTGCTCACCCAGAACATGGTGGGCGAAGGACCGTCGGCCCGGCCCGGCAAGGCGACGGTGGAAAACGTGCATCACGCGCTGAAATCGCTGGCGCGGCAACTGCAGGCCGGCGGCGTGCGCAGCGTCGCCCTGCCGCGTCTGGCGACCGGCGTGGGGGGCCTCGACTGGGACGACGTGAAACCGCTGATCGAACAGCATCTCGGGCCGCTCGGCATCCCGGTCATCGTCTATGAAACCTACCGCAAGGACGTGGCGGCCGACGAAAGACTGAACTGAACGGATCAGCGGCCGTCGCGCAGACTGTCGATGAGCGCCATATTGTGTTCGAGCAGACGGTTGCATTCGTCGTCGCGCCGCTCGAAGGCCTCATCCAGCGCGGCAGCGCCGGCGGCATCGGCGCGCCGCTCGGCGACGGCCTTTCTTTCCTTGCCCAGTACGGCACCGATCTGCGGCTTTTCGCCCAGTCTCATGGCCAGCGAAGTGTAGTTCTTCGCCGCGTACTGGATGCGCAGCACCCGGCTCGATTCCGGGTGCGCCCGGGCCATGTCGTCGAACAGGGCCGAGCACGCGGCCAGCCTCTCCGCCAGCGCCTGCCGGTCCAGCACCTGGGCACCCGCCGGCGCAGCCATTGCGGCCAGGATCAGCCCGGTCCCCAGCATGGACATTGCTCTCATCTGTGTTCTCCTCCTCGACAAAGCGACGCAGCGTAGACAGCTCGCCAGCGCAATGGCACGCGCGCGGTCGATTTCGGGCGCAACACCCCGGTGTCGCGGGACGCCATCCCGCCACGCGAAGCCACGAGCACTCAGGGCAGCGAACGTTCGCGCACGAAAACCGGAAAGCGCGGCACGCCGCGCGGCGTGCGTTCGCGATAGCGGAAGGTGATGCGCGCGCCGACCGCCGGCGGATCCATGCGTTGCGCGTCGCTGAAGCCGGACCCGACCGAGAACACGCGGCCCTGGTCGTCGCGCACCCGCAAGGCGCCCAGACGACCCTGCAACCGTCCCCGCCCCGGCACATGCGCGATCACTTCGGCCTCTTCATCCAGAAAGGGGGTGAGCTTGAGCAGTGCCGGGCTGCGACCGGGCTGCCAGCGCGCGTCGGCGCGATGCAGCACGAGCCCCTCGCCGCCGCCGTCGAGCACCTGGCGGTACAGCGTCCGCAACGCGGCCCGGTCGACCAGTCGCTGCTGCGGAACGACCTCGACCCAGGGCGCCTCGATGCGCGCCGCCAGCGCCTGCAAGGCGTGCAGACGCGCACTGAAGTCCCCGTCGGCGCCCGGCAGTTCGAACAGCATGTAGCGCACCTGGCGCCAGCGCGCATCGTCGACGCGCAGGCGCCGGACCAGGCCCGAAAGTTCGTCGAAGCGGCGGCGTCCCAGCCACAGTTCTCCGTCAAGCACGACACCGGCAGGCAGTGGCGCGACGAACCAGTCCGGCACCACGACAGGTTCGCCATTGCGGAAGCGCAAGATCCGTCCGTCCCAGCGGGCGCGCACGCCATCGAGCTTCTCGCTCACCCAGTACGCGGCGGGATCGGGATCGTCCGGCGCACGCTGCGCCAGCATCGGTGGAAGATCCAGCGCCAGTCCCCGCGCGGGCCACGCTCCCAGGCACAGAAGCAGGCACAGCGGAATGAATGCGATTCGCATGGCGCACTCTCCATCCACATGCGGAATGTCGACGATGCGTCATGATGCCATATGCATTCAGGGGGCCGGCTTGTCCTTTTCTTTCCGGTAGCGCTCGTAATCCATGTCGGCAGCCTCCATGCAGCGACGATGTTCCGCGCTGTCGACCACCTGGTCGCACTGGCTGCGCCGCAAGGGCTGGGCGCTGTCATACATCTGTCTGCCGCTGCAGGCGCACAGCAGCACCGCGGCCAGCACGATCATCCACTTCGTCATCGCTCATTCTCCAAGATAGGCTGCGCGCACCGCGGGATTGTCCAGCAACGCCGCCGAAGGCGCCTCGAGCGTGACCCGGCCGCTGTCCATCACATAACCGCGATCGCACAGCGACAGCGCAAGCCGGGCGTTCTGTTCCACCAGCAGCAGCGTCACGCCCTCGCGCGCGACTTCGCGTATCACGTCGAACACGGTGTCCACCATGATGGGCGACAGGCCCATGGACGGCTCGTCGAGCAGCAGGATGCGCGGCCGGCTCATCAACGCACGCCCTATCGCCACCATCTGCTGCTCGCCGCCGGACAGGGTGCCGGCGGTCTGGGTGGCGCGCTCCTTCAGGCGCGGCAACAGCGCGAACACGCGCTCGATGTCGGCCAGGATCTGCGCCCGGTCAGTGCGCGAATACGCGCCCATTTCGAGGTTCTCGAGCACCGACAGACGCGCGAACACGCCGCGTCCCTCCGGCACCAGCGCCAGCCCCCTGCGCACCAGCGCATGCGGTGCCGCGTGCGCGATGTCCTCACCTTGCAGCTTCACGCTGCCGCGCGCCGGCAGCATGCGCGCGATCGCCTTCAGCGTGCTGGTCTTGCCGGCACCATTGGCGCCGATCAAGGCCACCTTCTCGCCCGCCGCGACATGCAAGTCAATGCCCTTGACCGCAGCGATGCCACCGTAATGAACCTGCAACCCGGCCACCTCAAGCATCGTTCAGCTCCGTACCAAGATAGGCGCTGATGACGCGCGGATCGCGACGCACGAGCTCGGGGATGCCTTCAGCGATCTTCTCGCCATAATCCAGTACCGCGACGCGATCACACAGGCCCATCACCAGCTTCACGTCGTGTTCGATCAGCAGTACGGTCAGTCCGTCCGCACGCAGCTTTTCTATCAAGGCGCGCAGACCGGCGGTTTCCGTCGCATTCATGCCGGCCGCCGGTTCATCCAGCGCCAGCAGTTTCGGTTCGGTGGCCAGCGCGCGCGCGATTTCCAGCCTGCGCTGGTCACCATAGCTCAGGTGGGTAGCCTGGTGGTTGGCCAGGCGATCGATGCCGACATAGCGCAACAGGTCGTGCGCGCGCGCCTCGGTTTGCGCTTCCTCGCGACGCGTCGCCGCTGTGCGCAGGACGGCGCCCAGCACACCGCTGTGCAGCCGCGCATGGCGCCCGACCATCACGTTCTCGAGCGCGCTCATGGCCCCGAACAGACGGATGTTCTGGAAGGTGCGCGCAATGCCGAGACCGGCGATGCGGTGCGGCACGCCGAGCGGCAGTGGCTGGCCGTCGAAAATGACCTGGCCCTGATCGGCGGAATACAAGCCGGTCAGCACATTGAAGAAGCTGGTCTTGCCAGCGCCATTCGGTCCGATCAGACCGCAGACCTCGCCCCGGCGCAGTGCAAGCGACACGTCGCGCAGCGCCTGCACGCCACCGAAGCGCTTCGATATGCCCGAGGCGACCAGCAATTCATTCGCAGCCTGCCCGTTCATGCGCCATCCGCCGCATGGGTCGACAACTCGCGACGGCGCAGCGCGGACGGCCACAGCCCTTCCGGACGCCAGCGCATCACCAGCACCAGCGCGACACCGAACAGCAGCAGCCGCAGCGATTCCGGGTCGATGAGCACCTTGCCGAACAGCGACTGCTGCATGGGCACCGCGCCCCAGCGCAGCGCCTCGGGCAACAGGGCGAGCAGCACCGCACCGAGGATGACGCCGGGTATGTGTCCCATGCCGCCGAGCACCACCATGCACAGCACCATGATGGATTCCAGCAGTCCGAACGACTCCGGACTGACGAAGCCCTGGAAGGACGCGAACAGTCCGCCGGCCACGCCGCCGAAAGTCGCACCCAGCCCGAAGGCCAGCAGTTTCACATTGCGCGTGTTGATGCCGCACGCGCGCGCGGCCACCTCGTCTTCGCGTATGGCCACCCAGGCGCGGCCCAGCCGCGAATCCTGCAGGCGCACGCAGACGAAGATGACCAGCAGGGTGAGCGCGAGAAAGAAGTAGTAATGCAGATGCACGCCCGGCAGCACGATGCCGAACAGCTCCAGCGGCCTGTTCAGCGCGTGCCCGCCGATGTGCACCGCCGCGATGTTGTTGATGCCCTGCGGGCCGTTCGTGATGTTGGCCGGCGCATTCAGGTTGTTCAGGAAGATGCGGATGATTTCGCCGAAACCCAGCGTCACGATGGCGAGGTAGTCGCCACGCAGCTTGAGCGTGGGCGTGCCGAGCAGCACGCCGCACAGCCCGGCCAGCCCGGCACCCAGCGGCAGCACCAGCCACACCGGCCAGCCCGGTGCCGCCGCGAACAGGGCGGGAAAGGCCTGCGCGAGATGCGGGCTGGACAACAGGGCGTACAGATAGGCACCGACCGCGTAGAAGGCGATATAGCCCAGGTCGAGCAGGCCGGCGAAGCCGACCACGATGTTCAGGCCCAAAGCCAGCATGATGTAGAGCAGCGCAAAGTCGATGATGCGCACCCAGGAATTGCCGAAACCGGCGCCGACGACGAAGGGCAGCACGGCCAGCGCCACCGCGATCAGTGCGATGCCGAGGCGCGATTTCAGGCGGGCATTCGTCGCGCTCATGCCCGCTCCGCCACCTTTTCGCCCATCAGGCCGGAGGGCCGGAACACGAGTACCAGGATGAGCACGAAGAAGGCGAACACATCCTTGTAATGGCTGCCGAGGAAGCCACCGGTGAGGTCGCCGATGTAGCCGGCAGCCAGGCTTTCGATGATGCCCAGCAGCAGGCCACCGAGCATGGCGCCGCCCAGGTTGCCGATGCCGCCGAGCACTGCCGCGGTGAAGGCCTTGAGGCCCAGCATGAAGCCCATGGCGTAATGCGCGATCGAATAGTTGGCCGCCACCATGACGCCGGCGACCGCTGCCAGCGCCGAACCGAGCACGAAGGTGAACGAGATGACCCGGTCCACATCCACACCCATGAGACGCGCCACCGCCGGATTCTCCGCCGTCGCACGCATGGCCCGGCCGAGCCGCGTGCGATTGACCAGCCAGACCAGCCCGGCCATCAGCACGGCTGCGGTCAGCACGATGATGATCTGCAGGTCGGTAATGGCGGCGCCGGCAAACTGATGCGGCGCGGTCGGCAGCAGTGCCGGAAAGGTGTGGTAGTTGCGGCCCCACCCTATCATCGCCAGTTGCTGCAGCACGATGGACACACCGATCGCCGTGATGAGCGGCGCCAGTCTCGGCGCATGGCGCAGCGGGCGGTAGGCGATGCGCTCGACCGTGAAGCCGACCGCCATGCACACCGGAATGGCGATCAGCAGACCGGCGAGCACGAGCATCGGGCCGGGCAGACCGGCCGGCAGCAACAGACCGATTGCGGTCAGCGCCGTGAGCGCACCGATCATGACCACTTCGCCGTGCGCAAAATTGATCAGGCCCAGAATGCCATAGACCATGGTGTAGCCGAGTGCGACCAGCGCATAGATACTGCCAAGCACCAGGCCATTGATGATCTGCTGGATGAAGATATCCACGTGTGGTCGGGGTCCTGTACCGTACAGTGGCGTCGAGGCAACGCCGTGAGGAGGAGCGCCGGAACCGCCCGGCGGTCAGCGCGCAAGGCCGGCCGGCGCGGAGCCGGCCGGCGCGAGGTCAGTTGGAGGCCTTGCCGCCCATGGTTTCCAGCGCCTGCCAGGCGCCGCTCTTCGCTTGATAGAGCGTGATGGCACCGTCCTTGATGTCGCCCTTCTCGTCGAACTGGATCTGGGCGGTCAGACCGGGATAGTTCAGCGCCGCCAGCGCCGGCAGGAATTTGTCGGTGTCGGTCGAGCCCGCCTGTTTCATCGCTTCGGCGACCACGCGCACCGCGTCGTAGGCATAGGGTGCGTAGAGCTGGATTTCCGAGTTGTACTTCGCCTTGTAGCGTTCGCGGAAGGCATTGCCACCGGCCATCTGCTCCAGCGGTACGCCGGGCAGCGAGCAGTAATTGCCCTCCGCCGCATCGCCGGCCAGCTTGTGGAACTCGACCGTGCATCCGCCATCGCCGAACAGCATGGGCACGGCAAGACCCAGTGTCTTGATCTGCCTCGCCATCGGGCCAGCCTGGGTATCCATGCCGCCGTAGAACACGAGATCGGGCCGCGTCGATTTCACCTTGGTCAGGATGGCGGCGAAATCGGTTTCCTTGTCCGTCGTGTATTCGCGCGTCACGATGCTCGCGCCAGCAGCCCTGGCGGCCTTCTCGAATTCGTCGGCCAGGCCCTGGCCGTATGCGGTCCGGTCATCGATGATGGCGATCTTCTTCGCGCCCAGCGTGCTCACCGCGAAGGCGCCGAGCACGCTGCCCTGCTGCACGTCGTCGGCAAACACGCGGAAAGCGGTCTTGTAGCCCTGGCGGGTGTAGGTCGGATTGGTCGCCGACGGCGACACCTGCACGATGTGCGCGTCGTGATAGATGCGCGACGCCGGTATCGTGGTGCCGCTGTTCAGATGACCGATCACCGCATGCACATGCGCATCGGCCAGCTTCTGGGCCACCGTCGTGCCCTGGCGCGGATCCGCCTGGTCGTCCTCGCCCAGCAGTTCGAATTTCGCGACCCGGCCGCCTATCAGCATCTTTTCGGCATTCAGGTCATCGATCGCCAGCTGCGCTCCGTTCTCGTTGTCCTTGCCGAGGTGAGCCTGCGGACCGGTCAGCGGTGCGACATGGCCCAGGCGCACAGTGAGGGTCGCCCCGCCCGCATCCGCCGCCACGCTCGCGGAGGGCGCCGGCGCATCGGACTGCTGGCCGCAGGCCGCGAGCATGCAGGCGGCTGCGAGGACGGACAAAGGGCGCAACGGGACATGCTGGGTCATCGATCTCTCCGCAATGGACACGGGTCGGCCGACCCGTGAAGACTGTTCAGTCCCGGATTTTGCGGGCGGCCGCGCGGAGCGTCAATTTCAACGCTCTGCGAAGCGGCCGCTCATCGACCGATGCGGCGTGCTCCCAGCATGCCGCCCAGACGCCCTTCTTCGATCACGTCATCGGGCAGACGGTCGCGCAGATCGTGGATGATGCCGAGCGCGGCAAGCAGGCGCAGGATGTAATAAGTGATGTCGATCTCATACCAGGCAAAGCCGGCGCGGGCGCTTGCCCCGTAGCGATGATGGTTGTTGTGCCAGCCGCCGCCGAAGGTGAACAGGGCAAGCAGCGGGCGGTTGACCGAATCGTCATCGGTATCGAAGCGGCGGTAGCCGCCCGGCAGGAAACGGAAATGGCCGACTGAATTGACCAGCGACACGGTCTGGACGCCGAGCGCGGTGGGCAGGAAGAAGCCCCACATCAGTGCCGCCCCGCCGGTCACCGAGGAACCGAAGGCGCCCGTTTCGGCCAGGCCCCAGATCAGCGCAGCACCGGCCAGCATGAGCAGGGTGTAGTGCTTGTTCACCCACAGGATTTCCGGGTAGCGCGCGAAGTCGGGCACGCGGTCCAGATCGGTGTCCTTGTAACGCTCGCACCACACCCAACCGACATGCGAATGGAACAGGCCATGCTGGCGCGGTGAAATGGGGTCGTCCGGGCGTTCGACATTCTGGTGATGGTGGCGATGTACCGACGCCCACCACAGCGGCCCATGCTGTCCGCACTGCGAAGCGATCACCGCCAGGATGAACTGCACCGGACGCGAGCAGCGGAACGCACGGTGCGAGAAATAGCGGTGGTAGATGCCTTCGACACCGAACATGCGTATCGCGTAGCTGGCCAGCGCCAGCAGCACGAGCGGCCAGGTCGGCGGATAGATGAAGGGGGTGGCGATCGCCGCGACACACAGCACGACATAGCGCACGCGCGTCTGCTGTATCGATTCGGTGACCTGCTTGCCGTACCGGGTACGGGCGTGCGGGAGGGAGTCTTGCAAGGCGCTCATGGTCGATGTCCGTCCGTCGAAGGATGTGGTCGCGCATGAGTCTAGGCGCTTCTGATGCACAGTTTGCCGCAGAATAGCCGTGACGGAATACCGTATTTCAGATCCCGGAAACAAAAAAGCCGGTCCCTGGGGACCGGCTTCGGACCGGGCGCGCCGCGTCGATCACTTGGCGCCGGCGAGCACCCATGCCGCCAGGGTCTTGGCGTCGGCTTCGGAAACCTGGGCCTGTGCCGGCATCGGCATCGGGCCACCCCAGATGGTCTTTGCGCCCGCCGGCGTGCCGGCGCGGATGAAGGCGGCCAGCTTGCCCACGGCATCCTTCTGGCCGGCGTACTTCTTGGCGACGGCCGCATAGCCCGGACCGATCTTGGTGTCCGCACCCTGCGAATGACAGGCCAGACAGCCCTTGGCCGTGGCGAGATCCTTGCTGGCGAAAGCCGGGGCTGCCGCAAGCGCGGCAGCACAGACGACGGCGGAAATCAGTGCTTTCATGAGTGTCCTCGATGGTGTTTTGAAAGGTCCGACAACGGTAGTCGCGTGGCTCGCCGACCGTGCTGACTGGCGCTGCTGCGCGGCTTGCGAGTCTATGCCAGGCGACGCCGGTCTACAAGGGGCTGGCTGTGCTGGCTGACTCGTATAACGGCGCGAACAAGGCCTGCGTTGACCCCGTGCGACAACATGTCTCAGGACCGGTCCGGCGCGCGGCGGTTCCGCGCCCCTCCGACGCTGAGCGCGGTGCCGATCAGGATGATGGCGGTGCTGCCCAGCATGGCCAGCGTGGGCCATTCGTCGAACAGCAGATGGCCCCACAGCATGGCAAAGGGCGGGATCAGGAAAGTCACGCTGAGCGCCTGTGTGGCGCCCATCAGCCTGACCAGCCGGAAATACATGAAATTGGCCAGTGCGGTCGATACCAGCCCGAGTACTGCGACCGCCACCAGCGCCCGCGGCGACGGCATGACTGGCGGCGGATCGATGAGTGCCCACGGCAACAGCAGCAGCGCGCCAACCAGAGAGAAGGCGGTGGCCACCGACGACGATGGCAGGGCATGCAGGCGGCGCCGTACGAGCTGCACGCACAGACCGTAGGACGCGGCACCGGCGAGGCCCAGTCCCACTGCGTCCAGGCCCACGCGCAGCGGACCGGTTTCGCGCAGCGCGGTGAGCATCGCCACGCCGGCGAAGCCGAGCAGCAGCCCGAAAGCCTTGCCGCGCGACACCGTCTCGCGCCAGATGAAGATGCCGAGCAGGGCGGAAAACAGCGGCGAGGTGGCATTCAGCACAGCGGCGAAACCGGCGCTTGAGCGCATGACCGTTTCGGCGAACAGCGCGAATGGCAGTGCGGTGCTGCCGGCGCCGGCCAGCAGCAACCAGGGCAGGACACGGCCGATGTCGTCGCGCGCGATCTGCCGGAGCGGCCAGCCGAATACCGCAATCAAGGCGGCGGCGGCCAGCGACAGCCGCAGCGCAACGGTCAGCGGAAGGCCCAGTTCCGGTATCGCCACGCGATAGAGCACGAAGGATGCGCCCCAGATCAGCGCCAGGAAGAGAAATTCGAGTCGTACGCGCACGGCGGCGGTTGGATGGCGAGAAGTGCCATTGTCGCCGGACCCCGGCCGGCCGGCTACACTCGCGGCCTGCTCCACACTCCGGCACGCCATGTCATCCCGCCCTGCCCTTCCGCACTTCGCTCTCGACCCACCCGCGCCCGACCTCGGTCCGGCGCTGCAAGCCTGTCTCGACGGCAAGACCAAACCGGTCGGATCGCTGGGCAGACTGGAGTCGCTGGCGCTGCAGATCGGACAGGTATTCGGCACGCTGGTGCCGGAACCCGGCACCGGTCACCTGCTGGTATGCGCCGGCGATCACGGCGCGCTGCGCGATGCACGCGGGCGCGGGCTGTCTGCCTATCCGGCGGATGTGACCTGGCAGATGGTGGAGAACTTTCTGGCCGGCGGTGCCGCGATCAATGTGCTGGCACGTGAAGCCGGCCTCGCGCTGCATGTGGCGGACTGCGGCGTGGCGCATGATTTCGGCACGCGCCCCGGACTGCTGGCCTGCAAAGTGGGCCATGGCACCGCGAGCTGGTTCGACGGTCCGGCCATGCAGGACAGCGAATGCGCCCGCGCGCTGTCGAATGGCGCAGACTTCGCACGCGGGCTCGCGGCGCAGGGGGTGCGCGTGCTCGGTTTCGGGGAGATGGGCATAGGCAATACCGCGTCGGCATCGCTGCTCACCCATCTGCTGACCGGTGTCGCCATGGACGATTGCGTCGGCCGTGGTACCGGTCTCGACGACGCTGCGCTGGCCGAAAAGAAGCGCGTGCTGGCTGCGCTGGCCGATGGCTATCGAGGCGAGCGCGAAGCGTGGTCGGTGCTTGCCGCCTTCGGCGGCTTCGAGATCGCCACCATGGTGGGCGCCATGCTGGCCGCCGCACAGTCGCGCATGCTGCTGCTGGTCGATGGTTTCATCAGTTCGGCCGCGGCACTGGTGGGCTGCGCCCATGCGCCCGCGCTGCGCCATTACTGCGTGTTTTCGCATCGCTCGCAGGAACGCGGCCATGCGATACAACTGTCCCACATGCAGGTGCAGCCCTTGCTGGATCTGGATCTGCGCCTGGGCGAAGGTACCGGCGCCGCGCTCGCCTGGCCGCTGGTGCGATCCGCGGCAGCCATCCTGCGCGATATGGCGAGCTTCGAGTCGGCCGGAGTATCGAAGGCGTGAACCGCACTGCGCGCATGGTAGCGATGGGCGCAGTGCAGGGCCTGCCGGCCGCCTCCTTTGCGCCTGCTCGCGGGTGACGGACGCATGATGCGCCGCGAACTTGAACTGTTCTTCAATGCGCTTCGCTACTTCACACGCCTGCCGGTGCCGGCCTGGGTCGGTTGGTCCACCGACATCATGAATGCCTGCGCGCGCTGGTTTCCGGCAGTCGGCCTGCTGGTCGGCGCGGTGGCAGCGGCGGTGCTGTGGGTCACCGGCCAGTGGCTGCCGGCGGCGCTGGCAGTCGTGCTGTCCACCGCGGCCACCCTACGTCTGACCGGCGGCTTCCACGAGGACGGCTGGGCCGATGTGTGCGACGGCTTCGGCGGCGGATGGACGCGCGATCAGATCCTGACCATCATGAAAGATTCGCGCATCGGCGCCTATGGCGCCATGGGTCTGGTGATCATGCTGGCGGCAAAGATGGTGGCGCTGTCGTCGATGCCACTGGCGAGCGCGATGCTGGCGCTTCTGGTCGCCCACCCCGTGTCGCGCCTGTGCGCCACCGTCCTCATCTTCACGATGCGCTACGCGCGCGACGAGGACCCGGACGGCGTATCGCGTGCCAAACCGCTGGCGGTCCGGCTGTCCGGTGGCGGCATGGTGTGGGCGGCGCTGTGCGGACTCGCACCGCTGGCGCTGCTCGCGCCATGGCAGATCGTCGCAGTGATCGCCCTCGCGGTGCTCGCCACCGTCGCGGCCGCCCGTCATTTCCAGCGCCGCATCGGCGGCTATACCGGCGACTGTCTGGGGGCGACGCAACAACTGGCCGAAGTGGCCGTGTACATCGCGCTGTGCATGCGTCCGGGCTGAGCCCGCACACCACACCCCGGCTCCGTTCGCGGTTTGGGCGAGCTGTTTCAGGAGCGACCGCAGGTCGCTATGCGGCATTTGAAGGCCGCTGGCTTCGTTCCTGGCTGTATCGCGCGCAAGCCCGCTCGCCCGCATCAGCGGGAGAGGGTGGCGCGCAGCGCCGGGTGAGGGTCAGCGGTTTCTACGGGCCGCAGGCCTCGTTCGCGGGTGGATCGCGAGCTGCGCTCGCTCCTGCACAACCTGGCGCCGGTCGCGGTCAGCCGCGCAGGCGGGCGATCAGGCCATCGAGCTGGTCAAGATCGGAGAAGCGGATGCTGAGCTTGCCGGCGCCGCGGGCATTTGCCGAAATCGACACCGGCGCGCCTATCGCATCGGACAGTTCTTCTTCCAGCCGTGCCAGATCGCGCGACGGCTCGGCTCTGGCCCTGACGCCCTGCTCCGCCAGTCCACCGCGGGCGACCAGCTTTTCGGTGTCGCGCACGGTCAGGCCCTGCGCGACGACGCGATTGGCGAGCGCGATCTGGTCACCCTTGGGCAGGCTGAGCAGCGCTCTCGCGTGACCCATATCCAGGTCGCCGGTCACCAGTTGTTCCTGTACCGGCTCGGCCAGTTGCAGCAGACGCAGCAGATTGGTGGTGGCGGAACGCGATCGGCCGATCGCGTTGGCCGCCTGTTCGTGCGTCATGCCGAATTCGTCGATCAGGCGCTGCACGCCGGCCGCCTCTTCCAGCGGATTCAGGTCCTCGCGCTGGATGTTCTCGATCAGGCTCATGGCCAGTGCGGCGTCATCCGGAATGTCGCGGACCAGTGCCTGTACCTCGCTCAGGCCGGCGATCTGCGCGGCACGCCAGCGGCGTTCGCCGGCAATGATTTCGAAGCGGCCGCCACCTATGCCGCGCACGATGACGGGCTGCATCAGCCCCTGCGCCTTGATCGATTCGGCCAGTTCCTCCAGCGAACCCGGATCCATGCGGGTGCGCGGCTGGTACTTTCCTGGCTGCAGCAAGCCCACATCCAGCGTGCGCAGTTCGCCGCTGTGGGCAGCTTCGCCGGAATTGCCGGCCAGCAGCGCATCGAGGCCGCGGCCCAGGCCCTTGAGTTTGGGAGGAGTCATGGTTGTTCTGGCAAGTGTGGGGTGGCGGGCGGGTTCAGAAATCCTTCACCCGCTCGATCATTTCCTGAGCGAAGGCGTTGTAGGCTTGCGCGCCCTTGGCGGCACGGTCGAACAGCACGCCCGGAATGCCGTAGCTGGGCGCTTCCGCCAGCCGTACATTGCGCGGCACCAGGGTGCGGAACACCTTGTCGCCGAAGTGTGATTCGAGCTGGGCCGATACCTGCTGCGACAGGGTGCTGCGCGGATCGAACATGACACGCAGCAGACCGATGATCTTCAGGTCGCGGTTCAGGTTGGCGTGCACCTTCTTGATGGTGTTCACCAGGTCGGACAGGCCTTCCAGCGCGTAATACTCGCACTGCATCGGAATGATGACGCCATGCGCCGCGCACAAGCCGTTCAGCGTAAGCAGGCTCAGGCTGGGCGGACAGTCTATGAGCACGAAGTCGTAATCGGCCGCATGTTCGGCGATGGCGTTCTTCAGCCGGTTTTCGCGGTTCTCCAGCCCGACCAGTTCGACCTCGGCACCGGCGAGGTCGCGGTTGGCCGGCAGCACGTCCAGACCGCTGTGCGGGCTGCTGACGCGCGCATCGGCCAGCGACGACAGGCCGACCAGCACCTGATAGACGCTGGCTTTCACGGTGCGTTTGTCGACGCCGGCACCCATGGTGGCATTGCCCTGCGGGTCGAGATCGACCAGCAGCGTGCGCTGGCCGGCCTGGCCCAGGGCGGCGGCGAGATTGACGCTGGTGGTCGTCTTGCCCACTCCACCCTTCTGATTGGCGACTGCGAAGATATGCGGCATGGCGGGCTCAGGCGGTGGCGGCTTCGCGAGCCAGCCAGAGCAGGTGACGGGCGCCGTCGACGCCGGGCACCTTCAGCTCCTCCGAGCGTGACAGTTTCCAGCCGGCCGGGATGGCGCGCACCTCTTCGTCCGGATACACGCCTTTCATCGCCAGCATGCGGCCATCCGGCTTGAGCAGATGGCCGGCCACCTTGATGAAATCGGCCAGGTCGCCGAAAGCGCGCGAAATCACGAAGTCGCGCAATTGCGACGCATCCGGTTTCACCTGCTCGGCGCGCGCGGTCTGCACCTCGAAATTGTCGATCGCCAGATCGATGCGTGCCTGCTGCTGGAACGAAGCCTTCTTGGAATTCGGTTCGATCGACAGCACCTCGATATCGGCGCGCGCGATGGCCAGCGGTATGCCGGGCACGCCCCCGCCGGAACCGATATCGGCCAGACGGGCGCCGTCCGGAATGAAGCGGGCGACCGACAGCGCATCCAGCAGATGATGGGTGAGCATGCGCGATTCCTCGCGTATCGCGGTCAGGTTGTACACCGCGTTCCACTTGGCCATCAGGGCAATGTAGCGCAGAAGACGCTCACGTGCGGACGGGGCGAGAGCAAGGTCCAGCTCGGCGAGGCCGGTTTCGAGTTCTGTGTGCAAGGTCATGCGTGATCCAGACAGCTTCGGTTCGGTCCGTCCGGTCGCCCGGAACGGGAGAGGTTCAGGCCACGCTGCGTACGGCCTGGCGCTTCTTCAGATGCACCAGCAGCAGCGAAATGGCGGCTGGGGTGATGCCCTGGATGCGTGAGGCCTGCCCCAGGGTTTCCGGTCGGTGAGCGGCCAGCTTCTGCTGCACCTCGCGCGACAATCCGCCGACGGCGGCGTAGTCCAGGTCATCCGGCAGCCGCAACGATTCGGTGGCGCGCAGCTTGTCGACCTCGTCCTGCTGCCGGTCGATGTATCCCTGGTACTTGGCCAGGATGTCGAGCTGCTCGATGGCCTGTGCGTGATCCACCGGCTCGGGCGCGCCCGGCAAGGTCATCAGCGATGCGTAGCTCACATCGGGCCGGCGCAGCAGATCGAACAGCGAGTACTCGCGCTCGATCGCTTTGCCGAGCACGCGAAGCGCATCGTCCGCCGGCAGCGTTTCCGGACGGACCCAGGTCGAGCGCAGTCGCTGTTCCTCGGCCGCGATGGCATCGCGCTTGCGGTTGAAGGCATCCCAGCGTTCGTCGCTGATCAGACCCATGTCGCGCGCGATTGCGGTCAGGCGCAGGTCGGCGTTGTCCTCGCGCAGACTGAGCCGGAACTCGGCACGCGATGTGAACATGCGGTAGGGCTCGGACACGCCGCGCGTGATCAGGTCATCCACCAGTACGCCCAGATAGGCCTCGTCGCGACGCGGGCACCAGGGATCCAGATCCCGCGTCTGGCGGGCTGCGTTCAACCCGGCCAGCAGACCCTGCGCCGCCGCCTCTTCATAGCCGGTCGTGCCATTGATCTGGCCGGCGAAGAACAGTCCGCCTATCGCCTGGGTTTCCAGGGAGGACTTCAGACCGCGCGGATCGTAGTAGTCGTACTCGATGGCATAACCCGGACGCAGGATGTGCGCGTTCTCGAGACCGGGAATGCTGCGCACCAGATCGACCTGCACATCGAAGGGCAAGGAGGTCGAAATCCCGTTCGGGTAGACCTCGTGCGTGGTCAAGCCCTCCGGTTCGAGGAAAATGTTGTGGCTGTCGCGGTCAGCGAAGCGGTGGATCTTGTCCTCGATGCTCGGGCAGTAGCGCGGTCCGACCCCTTCGATCACACCGGTATACATCGGCGAACGGTCCAGTCCGCCGCGGATGATGTCGTGGGTACGCGAAGTCGTGTGCGTGATCCAGCACGGCAACTGGCGCGGGTGCATGGCACGCGAGCCGATGAAGCTGAACACCGGCGTCGGTTCGTCGCCCGGCTGCGGCTGCATCGCGGAATAGTCGATCGTGCGACCATCGATGCGCGGTGGCGTGCCGGTCTTGAGGCGGCCCTGAGGCAAGCCCAGCTCCTTCAGCTTTTCCGCAAGACGGATGGCCGGAGGATCACCTGCCCGGCCGGCCGAATGATTCTGCAGACCGATGTGCACCCGTCCGTTCAGGAAGGTGCCGGCGGTGAGCACGACCGCCCGTGCATGAAAGCGGATGCCGGCTTCGGTCACCACACCGGCCACGCGGTCACCTTCCATGATCAGATCGGCCGCCGCCTGCTGGAACAGATCGAGACAGGCCTGGTTTTCCAGGCGGCCGCGGATGGCCGCCTTGTACAGCACACGGTCGGCCTGGGCGCGCGTGGCGCGAACGGCCGGTCCTTTGCTGGCATTCAGGATGCGGAACTGGATGCCGGCTTCGTCGGTTGCCAGCGCCATGGCGCCACCCAGCGCATCGACTTCCTTCACCAGATGGCCCTTGCCTATGCCGCCTATCGACGGATTGCAGGACATCTGACCCAGGGTTTCGATATTGTGGGTGAGCAGCAAGGTACGAACACCGACCCGGGCAGCGGCGAGCGCGGCTTCGGTGCCGGCGTGGCCGCCACCGATCACGATCACGTCGTAACGAGTCGGAAAATCCATGTTCGCTGCGATGCGGAAGAGACGAAGGGGCTGAATGATACGACCTTGCCTGCGGAACATAAAGGCTGAAAGGTTGACACCGTTTCACGGCCTTACAGTTACTTACGGCGCAAACTATCGCACCGTCCTAGATTGGAATCGTGTTCCCTACATGAGAAACGACATGAAAACGCTGGGTACTGCTGCTGTCGCTGCGCTGACCATGGCTTTCAGCGGCGCCGCCTGTGCAGATTGGGACGATCATCGCCGCCATCAGTATCGTGGCGATCATCATCGCCATCATGGAGGCAATCACTGGAAGCATCACGACCGGCACTTTCATCAACACCATCACTACCGCGGACCGGCAGTGGGCTACGGCTACTATCCGGCACCGGTGTACGTGCCGCAGCCGTATTACGCACCACCGCCCCGCTATCATCATCGGCCACGCGATGGCGTGACCATCATCCTGCCTCCGGTGCGCATCGGCTTCTGATGTTCCACGTGAAACACACCTGAATCCGCGGTTCAGGACACGATGTCCCAGATCAGGCGGGCGATCAGCACGCTGACGACGACGATGAACACACGGCGCACGAACTGTGCGCCGTTCTTTATCGCGAGATGCGCACCTACCCAGGCCCCGGCGAGATTGGCAACCGCCATCATCGCTGCGATCTTGGCCATGATGGCCCCCACCGGTATGAACCATGCCAGTGCCGCGAGATTGGTACTCACGTTGACCACCTTGGCCGCTGCCGAGGACCGCAGGAAGTCCCACGCATAGCACCGCGCAAACAGGAAGATGAGAAAGCTGCCCGTACCCGGTCCGAAGAAGCCGTCGTAAAAACCAATGGCGGCACCGAGCGCCAGAGCCAGCAGCGGTTTCGGGCGATGCGCCAACCCTTCTGCACGCAACACCCCGAAGTCCTTCTTTTTCAGCGTATAGACCAGCACCGCCAGCAGCAGAACCACCACGACCGGACGCAACATCGCCGGCGGGAAGAGGCCGACCGCAGCCGCACCCGCGAAGGATGCGACAAAGGCCGCCAGCGCAGCACGCCCGACCACCCCCCAATCCATATCGACCTGACGGATGTAGCGTCGCGCAGCGAAACCGGTGCCGACCACGCTCACTGCCTTGTTGGTCCCGAACAGCGTTGCCGGCGCCCCATTCGGGAATACATTGAACAGAAGCGGAATCTGGACGAGCCCTCCTCCGCCGACCATCGCATCCACCAGTCCCGCGAAGAATGACCCCAAGCAAAGAAGCAGCAGTTCACCGACCATGGTGCGGACGGCCGTAATGTTTCACGTGAAACATCATTTACCGATACAGAAACGAGTGAATATTTCGCCCAGCAGATCGTCCGGAGTGAACTCGCCGGTGATCTCACCCAGCGCCCGATGCGCCAGCCGCAATTCCTCCGCGAACAGTTCGAGCTGCAACGTCGCGCCTGAAATACAGCATTCCGCACGCTCGACATGTGAAGCCGCCATATCCAGAGCATGCAGATGACGCCCTCGCGCGGACAGCGCATCCTCGCCGCCACCTGACCAGGCGACCTGCTCCAGCAGCACCCGCGAAAGATTCGACAGACCCTGCCCGGTCTTCACCGACACCCTGACCGTGGTCAGCTCACCCTGGTGATCGACACGTTCCGTTTCCCCGGTCAGATCTATCTTGTTGAACACGCGGATGCGCCGTAACCCGATCGGCAGACTGTCGTCAATTGCGCGCGCACTGTCGTCGAAACCCGTGCGCGCATCCATCAGGTGGACCACCGCATGCGCCCGCGCAAGTTCGCGCCGGGTTCTGTCCATGCCAGCGCGCTCGACCGGATCGTCGGTCTCGCGCAATCCGGCGGTATCGATCACATGCAGCGGCACGCCGTCTATCTCGATCAGTTCACGCAAGGTATCCCGGGTCGTCCCGGCGATGTCGGTGACGATGGCGCGGTCAGCCCCCGCCAGCGCATTCAGCAGGCTGGACTTGCCCACATTCGGCGCGCCCGCCAGCACCACGGTCAGCCCCTCGCGCAGCACCGATCCGACGCGTGCCCTTTCCCGCAAGGCGGCGAGTGCGGCGTTCACATCAGCAAGCTTGGTCCGTGCGCCGGACTGTTGGAGAAACTCGACTTCCTCTTCCGGAAAATCCAGCGTCGCCTCGACGAACATGCGCAAGTGGATGAGCGACTCTTCCAGCGCATGTACATGGCGCGAAAACTCTCCATCGAGCGAACGCATTGCCGAGCGCGCAGCAGCCCGGGTACTTGCATCGATCAGGTCGGCCACCGCCTCCGCCTGCGCCAGATCCATGCGGTCGTTCAGGAAGGCGCGCTCGGTGAACTCGCCGGGTCGTGCCGGTCGCGCGCCCGCCTCGAAACATCTTTCCAGAAGCGCGCGGAGTACCGCCACCCCCCCGTGCCCTTGCAGTTCGAGCACATCCTCGCCGGTGTAGGAGGCGGGTGCGGCAAACCACAATGCGAGTCCGTGATCGATCACCGACCCGTCACCCGCGCGGAAAGGCAGGAAAGCAGCGTGCCGTGCAGGTGGCACCCGCCCGAGCACAGCCCTCGCCACATCGGCAGCCCCCGCACCCGATATGCGCACGACGCCTACCCCACCCCGTCCGGGTGGCGTCGCGATGGCGGCTATGGTGTCACGTGCGATTACGGACATGAGCTTTCGGAAAACGAGGTCGCAGTCGTGACAAGGGCGTCGCCCTCGCAGGATCATGCCCGCGCGAACGACGCCCCGGATGGGTTCGAGAACGGGCGCTCAGCTCTTCTTCTCGCCCTCGATCATGCGCGTGATCTGCCACTGCTGTGCGATCGACAGGATGTTGTTCACCGTCCAGTACAGTACCAGACCGGCCGGGAAGAACAGGAACATGCCGGTGAACACCACAGGCAGCACCAGCATCACCTTGGCCTGGATCGGGTCCGGCGGGGTGGGATTCAGCTTGGTCTGCACGAACATGGTGACGCCCATGATGAGCGGCAGCACGAAGTACGGATCCTTTACCGACAGATCGGTAATCCAGCCTATCCACGGCGCATTGCGCATTTCCACGCTGCCCAGCAGCACCCAGTACAGCGCGATGAACACCGGAATCTGGATCAGGATGGGCAGGCAGCCACCGAGCGGATTGATTTTCTCGGTCTTGTACAGCTCCATCATTTCCTGCTGCATGCGCATGCGGTCGCTGCCGTAGCGCTCCTTGATCTGCTGCATGCGCGGCGTGACCAGACGCAGCTTGGCCATCGAGCGGTAGCTCGCGGCCGACAGCGGGAAGAACAGCGCCTTGATCAGCACCGTGAGCAGGATGATGGACCAGCCCCAGTTGCCCACCATTCCGTGCAGCTTTTCCAGCACCCAATGCATGGGCGAGGCGATGATGGTGAGCCAGCCATAATCCACGACCAGATCCAGCCCCTCGGCCATGGACTTGAGGTTGGACTGGATCTGCGGCCCGGCATACAGCGGCACGTCCAGCGTACCGGTGCTGCCCGGCGCCACCGTCGGCAGCGGCACCACCACGCCGGCCGAATACAGGTTGTCCGCGATCTTCTTGGCGAAGAATTCGCGCTCGACGCCCTGTTCAGGCACAAAGGCGCTGACGAAGTAATGCTGCACCAGCGCCACCCAGCCATCGCTGGACTTGGCCACGAACTTCGCCTTGCCCTTGTCGATATCGCTGAATTCAACCTTCTGGTACTTGCCGGCCTGGGTATAGAAAGCAGGACCGGTGAAGGTGCTCAGCATGCTGGTGCCGTTGGAAATCTTGTGGCCGTCGCGCAGGATCTGGAAGTAGGCATGCGCCTGCACCGGCTCGCCGGATGCATTCGCGATTTCGAAGCGCGTGTCGATGCGGTAGCTGCCGCGATGGAAGGTGAGCACCTTGGTCACGGTCACGCCTTCCGGGCCGGCCGCGGTCATGCGCAATTCGACCTTGTCCTGCCCTTCGGCCAGGCGCAGCTCGCCTTCCGGCAACTGATATACCGTCTTGTGATTCGGCAGGTCCTTGCCTATCAGGCCGCTCTGCGCGTGGTAGAGACTGTTCGCACTGTTGTCGAGCAGCACGAAATTGCCTTCCGCATCCGGACCCGCTTCATGTTTGAGCAGTTCGAGGCGGATGAGCGAACCACCCTCGGCCGACACATCGGCAGCGAACAGATCGGTCACCACCTTCACCGCCGTCTTCTGCGTCGCTGCAGCGGCCTGCGGAACATCCGACGGCGCCACCGGCGTGCTCACCGTAGGCACCGGCGCCTGCGAGCCGGCCGAAGGGGTGGCCGCTTCGCCCGCGGCGGGTGCCGCGGCGGGCGGCGGGCTGGTGAATCGCTGCCAGCCATCCCACAGCATGAACAGCGAAAACAGGAAAACCATCAACAGGGCTGAACGTCGGGTATCCATCGTCGGAATGATTCAATAGGAAGAGGGGAGAACGCGCATGCGGGAGGGCTCAGGGCACCGGATCGTAACCGCCGGGATGCCACGGATGGCAGCGCAGCACGCGTTTCAGCGACAACCATCCGCCGCGCACGCTGCCGTGCCGGGTGATGGCTTCCACTGCGTATTCGGAACAACTGGGCATGAAGCGGCAACTGCGCCCCAGCATCGGACTGATCGCATAGCGGTAGATGCGAAGCAGGGTGAGCAACAGATACTTCATTGCGCATTCTCCGGTGACCTGCGCAGGCGTGCGATCAGACCATCGATCTCGCCGCGCAGTGCCTTGCGGTCCATGACGTCCGGACGCGCATTGAGCCGCAGCACGATGTCCACCGGCTTCAGATGACCGCGCAGATGCCTGAATGACTCGCGCGCGAGCCGCTTCAGCAGATTGCGCGCGTGCGCCCGCTTCACGAAGCGCTTGGCGATCACCACACCAAGACGAGCGCCAGCGCAGCCCGACGGTCCGTGATGAATCACGAAATGCCGACTGCGCTGGGTACGCCTCAAAGCAAAAACGGATGAAAACTCATCCGTTTTTCTGAGCCGGTATTCCGGGCGGAAGGCATGGCGGCCTTCGACAGCCGCATCCATCCGCTTTTCAGGCCGTGCAGCGGGGCTCACCTGCAGACCGGCCGGACAACTTCGGGTCGTCAGACCGCCAGGCGGGCGCGGCCCTTGGAACGACGGGCGCGGATGACAGCGCGGCCACCGCGGGTACTCATGCGGACCAGGAAACCGTGGGTGCGGGCACGACGAATCTTCGACGGCTGATAAGTACGCTTCATGGCGTGCTCTCTGTATGTTGGCGAAAACGCGCGATTACAGCGTAGAAGCGTCGTTCTGTCAATCACTTCCGCCGGCTGCGCGAGTACCCAGCACCGGCGCGGAAAAATTTTTTCGCTGGCGCAGTACCGTGCTTTCGTCGCCATGGCGGCCGCACTCCGGCCTGCCATGCAGCTCTCCGCGCGCAACGGCCCTGTGGATAAGATGGCCCGAAGTCGCTAGAATTCACACCTCGACACAGCCATAAGAAAGCCGCTCCGGACCGGAGCTCGCATCGTCCTCAGCCCGCATGCGAAATCATCGGCTCATCCGCCCGGTCCCGGACGCATCCCGCAACGCTGTCCCACCCACACACCCAATCGACCCGGCGACCACGCAGACCATGATGCAAGAGTTTTGGGAAGTCTGCCTCAGCCGCTTCGAACAGGAACTTCCCGCTCAGCAGTTCCAGACCTGGATCAAGGGTCTGCGTATCGGACAATGCGAAGGCGATGACACGCTTGCGCTGGTTGCGCCAAACCGATTCGTGCTGCAGTGGGTCCGCGAACGTTACGTTTCGCGCATCGAAGCGCTGGGGCTGGAGTATTTCTCTCAGCCGCTGTCGGTCAGGCTGAGCCTGCCCGATCCGGCGGCCAAATCGGGGCCGGCCGCACACGCCGCTGAGGCCACGGCCGGCGCCGCCCGTACCGCGGACTCCGGTGATGCCGGCCGCGCCGCCAACGCGTCCAAGGCCGCCGCACTCAGCGCCAATCCGACCAGCAATACGCAGATCAGGCTGCCCGGCATCATCGTGCCTGCGCGCGACGGCGAACGCGACCGCTCGCGCCTGAATCCCGGCTTCACCTTCGACAATCTGGTGACCGGACGCGCCAACGAACTGGCGCGCGCCGCGGCGATCCAGGTCGCGCAGAACCCCGGCATGTCGTACAACCCCATATTCATCTATGGCGGTGTCGGCCTGGGCAAGACCCATCTGGTGCACGCGCTGGGCAACGAGGTGATGCGGCACAACCCGGACGCGGTCATCCGCTACGTGCATGCCGACGACTACTACGCCGACGTGGTGCGTGCCTACCAGCAGAAGAGCTTCGACGCCTTCAAGCGCTACTACCGCTCGCTGGACGTGCTGCTGATCGACGACATCCAGTTCTTCAACAACAAGACGCGCACGCAGGAAGAGTTCTTCTATGCCTTCAATGCGCTGACCGAGGCGAAGAAGCAGATCGTCATCACCTGTGACACCTATCCGAAGAACATCCAGGGCGTTGAAGAGCGCCTGACCACGCGCTTCGGCTGGGGCCTCACCGTGCAGATCGAACCGCCCGAGCTGGAAATGCGGGTGGCCATCCTGAAGAAGAAGGCCGAGATGGAGCGCGTGAAGGTGGGCGAGGACGTCGCCTTCCTGATCGCCAAGAACATCCGCAGCAATGTGCGCGAGCTCGAAGGTGCGCTGAAGAAGGTGATCGCCTACGCACACTTCCACACGACGCCCATATCGCTCGAGGTGGCGCGCGAGGCGCTGAAGGATCTGCTGGGTGCGCACAACCGGCAGATCACGCTGGAATTCATCCAGAAGACCGTGTCCGACTACTACAAGATCAAGGTGGCGGACATGTACTCGAAGAAGCGGACGCGGGCCATCGCCCGGCCGCGTCAGGTAGCGATGTTCCTGGCCAAGGAACTGACGCCGGAAAGCTATCCCGCGATCGGTGAATCCTTCGGCGGGCGTGACCACACGACCGTGCTGCACGCCTGTCGCACCATCGCCGACCTGAGACTGAAGGACGAAGTGCTGAATCACGACCTGCACGTGCTCATCCAGACCTTGCGCAAGTGAAGGCGGGGCTGTGCAGGACATGTTGACGCTGTATGGATAACCACGCCGGCAAACATGTATGAATGCTGTGGATAACTGCCCCTTTCTGCACGGGGGTCCGATTCACCCACATTTGTTCATGCGTTGACCGGTGGCTTATACAGACAACCATACATACCGCAGGTATCTGATAGTTTTACGGTTTCGGTTGTTTTCCACAGAAATCGGCTGACGTTTACGGTTTACAGAGGTTTATAAAATGCTCTTAATGAAGATCGAACGCGAACAGCTTCTGCGCCCCCTGCAGTCGGTGAGCGGCATCGTCGAGAAGCGCCACACGCTGCCCATCCTGTCCAACGTTCTGATCGAAACCGAAGGCGACGCCCTCACGCTGCTCGCGACCGACATCGAAATCCAGATCCGCACCCGGTCCACCGGCAGCATCAGCGCCGCCCAGCCCGCCGCGCTGACCGTGGCCGCGCGCAAGCTGCAGGACATCCTGCGCGCCCTGCCGGAAGGCCAGGAAGTGAGCCTCGATGCCGACGACCGCAAGCTCACGGTGCGCGCCGGCAAGAGCCGCTTCACGCTGCAGACGCTGCCGGCGCAGGACTACCCGCGCATGCAGCTCGCCGAGGGCAGCACGGTGAAGCTCAGCGTCACGCAGAAGAAGCTCAAGCGCCTGCTGTCGCTGGTGCAGTACTCGATGGCGCAGCAGGACATCCGCTACTACCTGAACGGCCTGCTGCTGTCGGTCGGCAACGAGGAACTGCGCCTGGTGGCCACCGACGGTCACCGCCTGGCCTTCGTGTCGGAAGCCATGCCGGGTGTGAGCGACAAGCTCGACGTCATCCTGCCGCGCAAGACCGTGCTCGAACTTTCGCGCCAGCTCGCCGAAACCGACGACCCGGTCGACATCGAACTGGGCAGCAACCAGGCGCGCCTGCGCTTCGGCTCGGTCGAACTCATCACCAAGCTGATCGACGGCAAGTTCCCCGACTACGAGCGCGTCATTCCGAAGGATCACCCGAAGGAACTGATGCTGCAGCGCGCCACCTTCCTGCCGTCGCTGCAACGTGCCGCCATCCTGACCAACGAAAAGTTCAAGGGCGTGCGCATCGTGCTGTCGGCCGGCACGCTCAAGCTCATTTCCAGCAACGCCGAACAGGAAGAAGCGGTGGAAGAGCTGGAGGTCGATTACAACGGCGAAGGCCTCGACATCGGCTTCAACGTGAGCTATCTGCTGGACGTGCTGAACAACGTGAGCGGCGACACGCTGAGCCTGAAGCTCAATGACGGCAACAGCAGCGCCCTCATCACGTTGCCCGGCACCGAAGATTTCAAGTACGTCGTGATGCCGATGCGCGTGTAAGCCGCGCGCACCCGCAGCCACCGCCCGGCCCTGTGCCGGGCGTTTCCGTTTTTTGATGGATCCCGCGCACCCCGTGCGCAGCACCGGAATACGCCATGTCTGACGAAGCACAGAGCCCGAATACGCCCAACCCTGCCCCGGCCGGCACGCCCAACGCCGATGCCTACGGCGAAGGCAGCATCCAGATCCTCGAAG
Source organism: Methyloversatilis thermotolerans (assembly GCF_000372885.1). Lineage (GTDB taxonomy): Bacteria > Pseudomonadota > Gammaproteobacteria > Burkholderiales > Rhodocyclaceae > Methyloversatilis > Methyloversatilis thermotolerans. The sequence continues at coordinate 3,132,338 of NZ_KB889967.1, read as the reverse complement.
GTCTGGAAGCCGTGCGCAAGCGGCCGGGCATGTACATCGGCGACACCTCGGATGGCACCGGTCTGCACCACCTGGTGTTCGAAGTCGTCGACAACTCGATCGACGAGGCGCTGGCCGGCCACTGCGACGACATCGTCATCACCATACACACCGACAACTCGATTTCGGTCACCGACAACGGTCGCGGCATCCCGACCGGCATCAAGTTCGACGACAAGCACGAGCCCAAGCGTTCGGCCGCCGAAATCGCGCTGACCGAACTGCACGCCGGCGGCAAGTTCAACCAGAACTCCTACAAGGTGTCCGGTGGTCTGCACGGCGTCGGAGTGAGCTGCGTGAATGCGCTGTCCAAGTGGCTGCGCCTCACCGTGCGTCGCGACGGCCAGAAGCACTTCATCGAATTCGAACGCGGCGTGCCGCTGGACCGCGTGGTCGAAGTGCAGAACGGCGTCGAGGTTTCGCCGCTGAAGGTGATCGGTCCCACCGAAAAGCGCGGTACTGAAGTGCACTTCCTCGCCGACGAAACGATTTTCGAGAACATCGAATTCCACTACGACATCCTGGCCAAGCGCCTGCGCGAGCTGTCCTTCCTGAACAACGGGGTAAAGATCAAGCTGATCGACCAGCGCAACGCGAAGGAAGAGGATTTCGCCTTCGCCGGCGGCGTGAAGGGCTTCGTCGACTACATCAACCGCAACAAGACGGTGCTGCATCCGAACGTGTTCTACAGCGCCGGCACCTCGGTGCTGAATGGCGTGCAGATCGACGTCGAAGTAGCGATGCAGTGGAACGACAGCTATGCCGAACAGGTGCTGTGCTTCACCAACAACATCCCGCAATCCGATGGCGGCACCCATCTCACCGGCCTGCGTGCCGCGATGACGCGCATCATCAACAAGTACATCGAAGAAAACGAAATCGCGAAGAAGGCCAAGGTCGACATCACCGGCGATGACATGCGCGAAGGCCTGGCCTGCGTGCTGTCGGTGAAGATGCCCGACCCGAAGTTCGCGTCGCAGACCAAGATGAAGCTGGTGTCGTCGGAAGCGCGCCCAGCGGTGGAAGAAGTGGTGGCGCAGAAGCTTGCCGACTTCCTGCTCGAGCGCCCGAACGACGCCAAGACCATCTGCGGCAAGATCGTGGAGGCCGCGCGCGCGCGCGACGCTGCCCGCAAGGCGCGCGACATGACGCGGCGCAAGGGCGTGCTCGATTCCTTCGGCCTGTCCGGCAAGCTCGCCGACTGCCAGGAGAAGGACCCGGCCAATGCCGAGCTCTACCTGGTCGAGGGTGATTCCGCAGGTGGCTCGGCCAAGCAGGGCCGCGACCGGAAGTTCCAGGCCATCCTGCCGCTCAAGGGCAAGATCCTGAACGTCGAAAAGGCGCGCTTCGACAAGCTCATTTCCAGCCAGGAAATCGTCACGCTCATCCAGACCCTGGGCACCGGCATCGGCAAGGACGAATACAAGCCGGAAAAGCTGCGCTACCACCGCATCATCATCATGACCGACGCCGACGTCGACGGCGCCCACATCCGCACCCTGCTGCTCACCTTCTTCTACCGCCAGATGCCCGAGCTGGTCGAGGGCGGCCACATCTACATCGCCCAGCCGCCGCTGTACAAGATCAAGCACGGCCGCACCGAGCTGTACGTGAAGGACGACCACGAGCTGAACCAGTACCTGCTCAAGCTCGCCTTCGACGACGCCAGCCTGCTGCCGCGCGAAGGCGGCGAACTGCTGGCCGGCAGCGCATTCGAGGAAATGGCGCGCGAATACCTCACCGCCGAAGCCATCGTCGACCGCCTGGCCGAATATGCCGACGGCGAACTGCTGCGCGCCCTGCTCGAACACAATATCGCGCTCGACCTCGCCGACGAAGTCGCCGCCCGCGCCAGCGTCCAGCGTCTGGCCGCCGTCATGCCCACCGGCGGCAAGCTCGATGCCGAATACAACGACAAGACCGAAGCCTGGCAACTGCGTGTCGAACGCATGCATCACGGCAACCGCAAGGTGGGCCATGTCGACGGCGAATTCCTGCTGTCCGGCGACTACCAGCGCATCCGCCACGCCGCCGAACTGGTGGCCGGCCTGATCGGCGAAGGCGCCACCGTCAAGCGCGGCGAGAAGTCGCAGGACGTGAAGTCATTCGGCGAAGCCGCCCACTGGTTGCTCAACGAAGTCGAACGCAACCTCGGCAAGCAGCGCTACAAAGGCCTGGGCGAAATGAACCCCGAACAGCTGTGGGAAACCACCATGGACCCCACCGTGCGCCGCCTGCTCAAGGTGCAGATCGAAGACGCCATCGCCGCCGACGAAATCTTCACCACCCTGATGGGCGACAACGTCGAACCGCGCAGGGACTTCATCGAGCGTAATGCGCTGAATGCGCGGAATATCGATGTTTGATCTTGACGGACACAGCCGTTACTGAGCCCTCAGCGAAGTTTCTGCGAAATCAATGTCATATATAGCGACGAAAGCTCCGCAAGGAGCTTTCGTTTTTTCAACTTACTGGAACGGTGGACGTCTGGTTTGAACAACAAGCGATAGAGCGCTTGGTGCGAGGCAGATAAGTATCATCTGTGGCCGAATTTGGCGTGTGCCGTGTTGGCCCGCCACCAAGCTTTTTCACACGACCGTCACCTAACTATCTGTGAATAGAGAACAACTCAAAAAGCTGGAGCGCGACCTGTGGGCCGCCGCTGACAAGCTCCGCGCCAACTCGGACCTCAAGGCCAGCGAGTACAGCACGCCTGTCCTTGGCCTGATATTTCTCAAGTTTGCCGACAACAAGTACCGACAGCACGAAGCTGCCATCCTCCAGGAATACGAAAAACTTAAAGGCACGCGGCGAGAACGGAGTCTCGAGGAAGTCGCGATCGAAAAGTGCGGCTTCTACCTGAACCCCCACGCGCGCTATGACTACTTGTTGAACCTGCCTGAACAGCAGAACATCGCTCAGGCCATACGCACGGCAATGGCCAGCATCGCGAATACAAAACCCGAGCTGCTGGGCGTACTGCCGCAGGAGGAGTACGACCGCTTCACCCGCAGCCCCAAGAACCAGCACATCCCCAAGGATCTGCTCAAGCTGTTCTCCGACATCCCGGTCGATGCCTCGGGCGATGTGTTCGGCCAGATCTACGAGTACTTCCTCGCCAACTTCGCACTCAGCGAGGGCCAGGGCGGCGGCGAGTTCTTCACGCCGCGCTCCGTCGTCAAGCTGATGACCGAGATCATCGAGCCCCATGGCGGCAAGGTGTTTGACCCCGCCTGCGGCTCGGGTGGCATGTTCGTGCAGTCGGCCGATTTCATCCACCAGCACCAGGCCGACAAGGCGGCCGACCTGGACGTGTTCGTCTGCGGCACCGAGAAGACGCTGGAGACGGTGAAGCTCGCCAAGATGAACCTCGCGGTGAACAACCTGCGCGGCGACATCAAGCAGGCCAACACCTACTACGAAGACCCCTTCAACGCCTTCGGCGCCTTCGACTACGTGATGGCCAACCCGCCGTTCAACGTGGACGACGTGACGCTGGACGCCGTGGAGAAAGACCGCCGCTTCAACACCTACGGCGTACCCCGCAACAAGACCAAGGCCAAGGGTGCGGCGGGCAAGGACGGCAAGGAAAAGGCCGTCGAGACCGTGCCCAACGGCAACTACCTCTGGATCAACCTGTTTGCCACGTCGCTCAAGCCCGGCGGCCGAGCCGCGCTGGTGATGGCCAACTCGGCCAGCGATGCCCGCCACTCCGAGGCCGACATCCGCCGCACGCTCATTGAGCAGAACCTCATCTACGGCATGCTCACGCTGCCGTCCAACCTGTTCTACACCGTCACGCTCCCGGCCACGCTGTGGTTCTTCGACAAGGGCAAGACCGATGACAAGGTGCTGTTCATCGACGCCCGCAACATCTTCACGCAGGTGGACCGCGCCCACCGCGAGCTGAGCGACGAGCAGATCCAGAACATCGCCCTCATCCCCCGCCTGCACAAGGGCCGCCGCCAGGAGTTCGTGGACCAGGTGGACCGCTACCTGCACCAAGGCATGGCGCAGCTCAAGGAAGCCGCCGAGCACCTGCCCGCCCTGAGCGAGAGGCTGTTGGCCGTGCTGGCCGAAGAGGCGGCCGATGCCCAAACCAGCCAGGCCGCGCGCGACGCCATTGCCGCGCTGCAGGCCCAGTGGGGCCAGCTCGCCGCGCTGGCGCAGGCGCAGGACCAGCACGAGCGCACCCGCGGCCAGAAGCACAGCGTGGACGAGCGCAACCAAGCCCAGCACCTGCTGCGCGCCCAGTTCACGCCCTTCTTCACCGGCCTGCACGCGGCCGTGAAGGCGCTGGACAAGGCCATCCGCGAGATGGACAAGCGCAAGGCCGAGGCCGCCAAGGCAGACGGCAAGCGCGCCACCGCCAACCGCCAGACCAAGGGCGTGAAGGCCGCGGTGCAGGCCCTGCACGACGAGCTGAAGGCCGCCGAGCTGTACTACCAGCATGTGAGCTGGCTGCAGGAGCGCTTCCCCCACGCTGCCTACGAAGACGTCACCGGCTTGTGCAAGCTGGCCAGCCGCGAGGAGATCGCGGAGCAGGATTGGTCGCTGAACCCGGGGCGGTATGTGGGCGTGGTGATTGAGGAGGATGGGAAAACGGAGGAAGAGTTCCTGGCGGACCTGCAGTCGTCCATGGATGAGTTGGACGAGCTTGACGGCGCAGCGCTGCGTTTGAAGGCTGTCATCGACGCCAACCTCAAGATCATCTGCGAGGTTGGCTAAGTGAACGGTTGGCGCGACATCAAGCTCAAAGAGGTGAGCGAGTACGTGACCGTGGGCTTCGTTGGCTCCATGGCCGATCAGTACATCGAAGCCGGTGTCCCATTCCTGCGGTCACTGAACATCCAGCCGTTCAGGCTCAACTACAACGACTTGAAGTACATCCCTGAGTCGTTCCACGATGCCATCAAGAAGTCGAAGTTGCGCCCTGGCGATGTGGCCATCGTTCGAACCGGGTATCCCGGCACAGCCTGCGTGATTCCGGCTGATCTGCCAGATGCCAACTGCAGTGACCTCGTCATCCTGCGCCCTGGCGCGGAGTTGAATCCGCACTACATCGCTGCCGTCTTCAATTCCTCGTTTGGGCAGAACCTGGTTGGCGGCAATCTGGTCGGTGCCGCGCAGCAGCACTTCAATGTGACGGTCGCGAAGGAGTTGAAGCTGCGACTGCCGCCTCGGGCCGAGCAAGACAAGATCGCAGCCGTCCTCGTTGGCCTGAACGACCTGATCGCCAACAACCAGTGCCGCATCGCCTTGCTGGAGTCCATGGCCGAGGAGATCTACCGCGAGTGGTTTGTGCGGATGCGGTTTCCTGGCTATGAAACGGCGGCACACGAGCGGGGAATGCCTTTGGGCTGGCAGGCATCAACGGCCGCCGCAATGGTGCAGGTTCAAGGTGGTGGCACGCCAAGCACCGAGGTCAGCCAATACTGGGGTGGTGAGATCCCCTTCTTCTCTCCGAAGGATTCGCACGACGGTGCGTATTGCCTGCAGACCGAGCAGAACATCACCGAACTGGGCTTGGAGAACTGCGCATCCAGGCTCTTCCCCAAGCACACGATCTTTATCACCGCACGGGGCACGGTTGGCAACCTGGTGTTGTCCGGTGAGCCGATGGCCATGAACCAGTCCTGCTACGCACTGGTCCCCAAGCTCGATAAGAAGCCGTACTTCGTGTTTGCCGGGCTGAGGTGCGCAGTCGATGTGATCAAAGGAGTCTCCAACTCTGGCGTCTTCGACAACGTGGTCATGGATACGTTCAAGATCATTCCGCTGGTCAACCCCGGCGACGGCCTTCGTGACAGGTACAACGAAGTAGCCGGGCCCATCTACGAGCAGTCGCTAATGCTGCGCCGAGCCAACGCCCGCCTCCGCGCTACCCGCGACGCCCTGCTCCCGCGCCTGATCTCCGGCAAACTCCGCGTCGACGCGTTAGACATCCAGTTCCCGCCCAGCATGCAGCCGCCGCCCGCAGAGGCCGCGCCGCGTGGTGAGGCGATAGCCCGTTGAGGCTGTAGAAAAACCCCTCCTTCCGCCCCACCGTTCACATGCCGTTGTTATGATTGCGCATCGCCTCTGCGGAGCCCTGCGATGCCGCGATTCAAGACCCCCGACTACGGCCTGAAGCTCATCCCGGTCGATTTCGCGCAACAGGTGCTGCCCGGCACCTTCGAGTTCGCGCTCTGCCACCTGGTCGACAACGACCTCGATCTTTCCGTCCTCCGTGCCCGCTACGCCAACGACGCCGGCGGTGCCCCGGCCTTCGATCCGGCGGTGCTGCTCAAGATCGTGCTGCTCGCCTACTCGCGCGGCGTGCTCAGTTCCCGCTCCATCGCCACCGCCTGCCGCCACAACGTGCTGTTCATGGCCGTCTCCGGCGACAGCGCCCCGCACTTCACCACGGTTGCGCACTTCATCAGCACGCTGGGTGACGAGGCCCAGGCGCTGTTCACCCAGGTGCTGCTGGTATGCGACCGCCAGGGCCTGATCGGCCGCGAGCTCTTTGCCATCGACGGCGTGAAGCTGCCGTCGAACGCATCGAAGGCCAAGAGCGGCACGCGTGCCGATTTCGAGCGCGAGGCGGCGAAGATGGACGCGGCCGTGCAGCGCATGATCGAGGAGCAGAAGGCGCGCGATGCCGCCGGTTGCGACGACGAGGCCGCCCGCGCACAGCGCACCCGCGAACGCTTGAGTCACGAAGCGGCAAAGATACGCGACTGGCTCGCGCTCAATCCGGACGAGCGGCGCGGCGCCAAGGGCGGGGTGCGCCTGAGTAACCGCACCGACAACGACTCGGCCAAGATGGCCACCGCCAAGGGCGTGATCCAGGGCTATACCGGCGTAGCGGCGGTCGATGCCGCGCACCAGATCGTGGTCGATGCGCAGGCGCACGGCACGGGCTCGGAACAGGAACTGCTGCTGCCGGTGATCGATGCCTGCGCACCACAGCGCCACACCGACACGGCGATCTGCGCCGACGCCGGCTATCACTCCGAGAAGAATCTCGCTGGACTGGATAGCCGAAACATTCCAGCCTGGATCTGTGACAACGGCTACCGGCAGCGCGACCCGAGGTACGCCGATCAGGCGAAGCACAGAGCCAAGCCCGATGCGCTGTGGGATAAGAGTGACAAGGCGAAGGCAGCGCGCAGCGCCAGCAAGAACAAGCGCTACGCCAATACCGACTTCACCGAAGCGGACGACCGCAGCCACTGCATCTGCCCGGCGGGCAAGCGGCTGTATCGCAACGGCGGCGACTGCACGATCAACGGCTACGCCGCCACGAAGTACACCGGCGCCGAGCGCGACTGCGTGCCGTGCGCGCTGCGCACCCGTTGCCTGCGCACGCCGGAGACGACGAAGGTGCGACAGGTCGCCTTCTTCCGCGGCAAGCGCGATGGCATCGAATCACACACCGAGCGGATGAAGCGGCGCATCGATTCAATTGAGGGCAAACGGATGATCGCCGCGCGCTTCGCCACCGTCGAACCCGTGTTCGGCAATCTGCGCCACAACAAGCGGCTCACCCGCTTCACGCTGCGCGGACGCAGCAAGGTCGATGGGCAATGGAAGCTGTACTGCCTGGTGCACAACATCGAAAAGCTCGGGCACCATGGCTACGCGAACTAGGTAAGCTGGCGGCCGACACCGACGCCATTCGAGTGCGCCGGGCAGCGGCCGAGGCAGACCTCAGGAGACGACGATGAAGCGAAGATCGCGAGACTGAAATGAGGAAGAACGACTTCGAACCGGCGAGGGCCGGAAGCAACTGCTTGCCCCGGAATGGGGTTTTTCTACAGCGTCGTTAGCAGGTCTTCTCCACAACCGGCAACACCAGGGAGGTGCCGTGGCCGCCGCGAAGAATTTCATCAGCGAGGACGACATCGAGCAGGCCCTGCTGCAGCGGCTGGAGCAGCAATGCGGCTTCGATGCGCTGAACTGCTTCACGGCCCAACCTGATGACCTGAACGACGGGTCCGGCCGCGCCGACAAGCGCGAGGTCATCCTGGCCGACCGTGTGCGCGCCGCGCTGGAGCGGCTGAACCCGCAGGCCCCGGCCCACGCGGTGGACCAGGCCCTGGCCCAACTGGTGCAGCCGCGCACGGCGATGAGCCTGGTGGCGGCCAACCGCGAGCTGGACGCACTGATCCGCGATGGCGTGCCCGTGACCTACAAGCCAGAGGCCGGGCCGCAGGCCGGGCAGACGGTGACCGAGCGGCTGAAGGTGATCGACTTCGACGCGCACGACCCGCGCACCGGCCGCAACCACTACCTGGCGGTGAGCCAGCTCTGGGTGCGCGGCGAGCATGGCTACCGCCGGCCCGACGTGCTGCTGTACGTGAACGGCCTGCCGCTGGTGTTCATCGAGCTGAAGAACAGCAACGTGAAGCTCCGCGCGGCCTTCGACGACAACCTCACCACCTACAAGGCCGAGATCCCGCAGTTGTTCGCCGCCAATGCGCTGTGCCTGCTGAGCAATGGCATCGAGACCCGGCTGGGCAGCATCACCGCGCAGTGGGAGCACTTCTTCACCTGGCTGCGGGTGAACGACGAGAAGGAAAAGCTGGACCGCCCGGCCATTGCCGCCCAGGGTCTGAGCGTCGAGCGGGTGGTGCTGGGCCTGCTGAAGCCCGAGCGGCTGCTGGACTACGTGGAGAACTTCTGCGTGTTCTACCGCGAGACGCAGAAGGTCATCGCACAGAACCACCAGTTCATTGGCGTGAACAACGCCTTCGAGCAGTTCAGGCGCCGACGCGAGCTGGGCGGCAAGCTGGGCGTGTTCTGGCACACCCAGGGCTCGGGCAAGAGCTTCTCGATGGTCTTCTACACGCGCAAGATCTTCCGCAAGCTCACCGGCAACTTCAGCTTCGTGGTGGTCACCGACCGGGACGACCTGGACGGGCAGATTTACCGCAACTTCCTGCATACCGGCGTGGTGGCGCCCAAGGACGATGTGCGGCCCAAGGGCAGCGCGCAACTGCGCGAGATGCTGGGCAAGAACAAGCGCGTGGTGTTCACGCTGATCCAGAAGTTCCGCTTCGAGAAGGGCAAGGACTACCCGCTGCTGTCCGACCGCGACGACATCGTCGTCATCGTGGACGAGGCGCACCGGACCCAGTACGCCGGCTTGGCCGAGAACATGCGCGCCGGCCTGCCGAACGCGAACTACCTGGCCTTCACCGGCACGCCGCTGCTGGGCCAGGAGCGCAAGACGAATGCCTGGTTCGGCGATTACGTGTCGGAATACAACTTCCAGCAGAGCGTGGAGGACGGTGCCACGGTGCCGCTGTTCTACGAAAAGCGCGTGCCGGAGGTGCTGATCCAGAACGACGACCTGAGCGAGGAATTCGCCGCGATCCTGGAAGACGAGAACCTGGATGGCGAGGCGCAGGAGAAGCTGGAGAAGCGATTCGCGCGGGAGATGGAGGTCGTCAAGCGCGAGGACCGGCTGGACACGATTGCGCGCGACATCGTCTACCACTTCCCCCGCCGTGGCTACCTGGGCAAGGGCATCGTCATCTCGGTGGACAAGTTCACCGCCGTGACGATGTTCGACAAGGTGCAGGCGCTGTGGAAGGCCGAGATCAAGGCGCTGAACGGCCGCATCGCCTCCACGACCAACGACGTGGAGCGCCAGCGGCTGAAGCAGCTCAAGGCGTGGATGGGCACGGTGCAGATGGCGGTCATCGTCAGCGAGGAGGCGGGCGAGGAGGAGAAGTTCGCCAAGAAGGGCCTCGACATCAAGCCGCACCGCCAGCGCATGAATGCGCTGGATGAGCACAGCCATGACATCGAGTTCAACTTCAAGGACCCGGAGCACCCGCTGCAACTGGTGTTCGTCTGCGCGATGTGGCTGACGGGCTTCGATGCGCCCACGGTGAGCACGCTCTACCTGGACAAGCCCATGCAGGGCCACACGCTGATGCAGACCATCGCGCGGGCCAACCGGGTGAGCGGCCACGAGATCCTGGGTGTGGCCAAGCGGCACGGCGAGATCGTGGACTACTACAACGTCTTCCGCCGCATGAAGAAGGCGCTGAAGGACTATGCCGCCGGCCCCGAGGATGACGAACTGCCGGTGCGGGACAAGAGCCATTTGTTCACGCTGCTGGATGAGGCCATCGAACAGGGCCTGGCCTACTGCCATGCCCAGGGCGTGCCGCTGCACGAGGCGCTGGAGCGCAGCGACGTGTTCACCAAGCTGGGCCAGTTCAACGGCTTTGCCGACACGCTGCTGGCCAGCGACGAGCAGCGCAAGTCCTTCAACGTCTACGAGAACACGATCTCGTCGCTCTACGAGGCCTGTAAGCCCGAGGTGCTGGGCCGCAAGCTGGCCCGCGTGGTGTCGGCCTTCCAATACCTGCGGGGGATAATCGACTGCGTCGTCGAAGGCACCGACATCGACGGCGCGGTGCGGCGCATCGAGGTGCTGCTGGACGCAAGTGTGGTGGTGGACAACACCGAGGCCTTCTCCGCGAAGGAGTTCGAGGCGCAGTACCAGATCGTGCAGCGCGGTAAGGCCTGGGACCTGAGCAAGGTCAACGTCGAGAAGCTGCGGGAGGAGTTCAAGCAGGCACCGTTCAAGAACATCCAGATCGCCGACCTGCAGGCCTTCCTGCAGCGCAAGCTGGCTGAGATGCTGGCGCAGAACAGCACGCGGGTAGACTTCCTGCAGCGGCTGCAGAACGTGATCGACGCCTACAACTCCGGCGCTACCTCGACAGAGAACTACTATGACGAACTTACGGCCTACGCGAGGGAGCTGCAGGATGAGGCCGAGCGGCACATCCGTGAAGGCCTGACCGAGGACGAACTGGAACTGTTCGACCTGCTCAATAAGGCGTCACTGACGCAGGACGAGACCCAGCGCGTGAAGCTTGCGGCCAAGCGATTGTTGAAGCGTCTGATTGACGAGCATCCCAAACTGCTGGTTCAGGATTGGTTCAAGGATCGTCAGTCCATGCAACAGGTACGGTCGGAAATCGAGCGAGTGCTGGATGAAGCCCTTCCAGAAAGTTATGACCGGACGACGTTCAAGCAGAAGTGCGACAACATCTTCGATCTCGCGGTTGATCATGCTGCGCATCATCGACGGTGGGCTGCCTGAGACGTTGATCCATGAATGCGGGGGCTGGTCGATTTCGTACGTCGAATCGGCTCGCTAGCTGAAATAGACCCTCTCCGTATTTGCAGCCATTGCGACCGATGCACATGTATAGAAAACAGCGATTTCTATACAGATCACTCGCAATATGTCTAAAAAGTATCTATTTTTAGACATGTCCTCACACAAGAGTCACTGAATGCCGTTCGATCGCGCGCAGCCCTACAACGATCTACCCCTCCTTCCGCCGTCGGTCGAACTGGAAACCAAGGCAGTACTGAAGCAGGCGATCAGCGCAAATCGTGTGCTGGCCAACCTGCGCGGTCTGGCGGCACAGATCCCGAACCAAGGCATGCTGATCAGCAGCATTGCGTTGCAGGAAGCCCGTCTTTCGTCCGAGATCGAGAACATCGTCACCACCAACGATGAGCTGTATCGGGCCGATGCCGATCCCGAAGGCAAGAGCGATCCGCACACGAAGGAAGTGCTGCGCTACCGCGAAGCGCTTTATCACGGCTTTCAGGCGCTGAAGGCACGGCCGCTGACGACCAATCTGTTCATCGAAATCGTCCGCTTGATCAAGCAGACGGAACTGGACATCCGGGCGATTCCGGGTACTGCGCTGAAGAACGACGCCGGCCAGGTGATCTATACCCCGCCGGTCGGCGAGGCCGTCATCCGCGACAAGCTGGGCAATCTCGAACAGTTCATCCATGCCGAGGACGGCATCGATCCGCTGGTGAAGATGGCGGTGATGCATTACCAGTTCGAGGCCATCCATCCGTTTCCGGATGGCAATGGCCGTACCGGGCGCATCATCAACCTGCTCTATCTGGTCGAGAAGGGGCTGCTCGACATCCCGGTCCTGTTCCTGTCGCGCTACATCATCGCCAACCGCGCTGCCTACTACGAAGGTTTGCGCCGCGTCACCGAGTCGCAGGACTGGGAGAACTGGATTCTGTTCATGCTGCGCGCCATCGAATCGACGGCGCAGCAGACCCATGACCAGGTGCAGCGGATCCGTGCCCTGATGGAAAGCGTGCGCGCACGGGTGCAGACCGAAGCGCCGGCGATCTACAGCAAGGATCTGATCGAGGTCATTTTCCGGCACCCGTACACCAAGATCCAGTTCGTCGTCGACGCAAGCATCGCCAAGCGGCAGACCGCCTCGACTTACCTGCAGACGCTTGCCGGGCTGGGCATCCTGCGCGAGCAGAAGCATGGCCGTGAGAAGTACTACATCAACGAAGCCCTGTTCAACGAACTGGCCAGTTGAGCGCGGGACGCGTCGACGCGATCGACACGTCCGGAAAACGTGTCGATTTTCAGCGGACTTTTAAACACGAACTTCGCATGTGTCGATTCGCTCGACAGGTTTCAGTGCATTCTGAGCCAGGACGGAGAGTTGGACCCCGCAGCAACTGTCAAGGAATCCTTGACAACTGCGGCCGACGGAAAGCGGAATGGGATGCAGCGCTACGACCCCGATGCCATCCTCGCCGTCGGCTACCGGGTCCGCTCACCCCGCGGTGTGCAGTTCCGCCGCTGGGCATTCTGCCTTTGATCGACGCTTCCTCTTCGCCTATGATTCCTTACCTCAAGTAAGGAAACCGGAGGCCGGGGTGACCACATCGACACTGACGAGCAAGGGCCAGATCACTGTGCCGCTGGCTGTTCGTACCGCGCTCGGTCTGCAGACTGGCGACAAGGTGGATTTCGTCGCCGATGGTGCAGGCTTCCGGATCGTTCCGCTGCGCAATGACATTCGCAATCTGAAAGGTCGCTTCGCCGGCCGCACAGATGTGCCGATATCGATCGACGACATGAATGCGGCCATCGCCGATGCTGCAGCGGGCGTTGGCGAAAAATGATCGCGCTCGCCACCTGCGTACTGGTGCGCTACCTGGCGCAGGACGACGCTCAGCAATCCGCGCTCGCCACCCGTCTGATCGAACAGGAAGTGAGCGAAACGTCGCCAGCCTTCGTATCGCTCGTTGTGCTGGTCGAAACCTGCTGGGTGATGCAGCGCCTGTACAAGGCGTCGAAGCGTGAAATCTGCGAGCTGGTGCGCGATCTGCTCGATTCGCGCCAGTTGCAGATCGATCAGCGCGCCACCGTGAACCAGGCGCTGGCCGCGATCGAGGCGGAACCGTCCATCGACTTCCCGGACGCGCTCATCGTGGCGAGCGCACGCGCCGCCGGTTGCGAGCGCATCGTGAGCTTCGATCGCGGCGCGCAGCGGGCAGGCATGGAACTGCTCGCAACGTGATCGCCGGCCAGCGCTACACGGCGGCCTCCTCTTCCAACCTTTCCATCCCTTTTTTCCCCGAGGACACTCGTGAGCACCCTTCCCCCCTGCCCGCAATGCAATTCCGGATTCACTTACCACGATGGCGCCCAGCTCGTCTGTCCTGAATGCGGCCACGAATGGCATCCGGACGCGACCGCCGCTGGCGACGAACAGCGCGTGTGGAAGGACGCACATGGCAATGTGCTGCAGGACGGCGACACCGTCACGCTGATCAAGGATCTGAAGGTGAAGGGCAGTTCGTCGGTACTGAAGGTGGGTACCAAGGTGAAGAACATCCGCCTGGTCGAGGGCGACCATGACATCGATTGCCGCATCGACGGCTTCGGTTCCATGCAGCTCAAGTCGGAATTCGTGAAGAAGGTCTGACCGGCCTCGAGCCGTGCGTCCAGGGCCAGGGCATGGCGCGCCAACCGGCCGTGCTTCGCGCCGCCGCAGTGCGCCCGCACCTTCAAGGGGCACGCTCCTTGTCTGCGAACCATTGATCTGAAAGGACTTTTCAACTGGCACGAATGCTGCGCGGGGTGGGCACCCCTTCCGTCCCATCCAATCCACGATAGGAGCGCATCACATGGCTGGTTGTACCCATCCCGCACATCAGCACTGCAGTTTCTGTGACGCCAAGGGCCGTCTGACCGTACAGGTCGATGGCAACGGAGACCCGCACCTCGACGACCCGGCACCCCGGGATCCGGCGCGGCGCGGGTTGTTGAAGGGCTCACTTGCGGCGGCGGCGGGGCTTGGCACGCTCAGTGCCGGACTGGTGGGCAGTTCGGTGGCGCGGGCGGCGGATGGCACGCTGCAGAAGCGCAGTCATTACTTCATCCCGGCGAGCGCCGACACGGTGCACTGGGGCTATTTCTCGAAATCGCTGAAGCCGCAGGTCGAGATCAATTCCGGTGACTTCGTCACGATAGAAACGCTCACCCACCATGCCGGCGACGACTTCGATCGCATGATCAAGGGCGATCCGGGCGCCGAGAGCGTGTTCCACTGGGACAAGAAGAAAAAGGGCGTGAACCGTCGTGGTGCCGGGCCGATGGATGCCAGCCTGTTCGGCCGCGGTGCGGGCGAAGGCCTGGGCGTGCACATCTGCACCGGCCCGGTCTATGTGAAGGGGGCGGAGGAAGGCGATGTGCTCGAGGTGCGCATCGTCGATGTCACGCCGCGTCCGAGCGCCAATCCGCAGTACAAGGGCAAGAGCTTCGGCGTGAATGCGGCGGCGTGGTGGGGTTTCCACTACAAGGACCTCATCACCGAACCGAAGGAGCGCGAGGTCATCACCATTTACGAGATCGACGCGCAGATCGACAAGAACTGGGCGCAGGCGGTGTACAACTTCCAGTGGATGCCGCAGACCGACCCCTTCGGCGTGGTGCACAAGACCATCGACTATCCCGGCGTCGTGGTCGATCACAGCACGGTGAAGGAAAACCATGGCGTACTGAAGAACATCCGCGTGCCGGTGCGCCCGCATTTCGGCGTGGCGGGCGTGGCGCCGAAGGAAGCGGACATGGTGGACTCGATTCCGCCCAGCTATACCGGCGGCAATATCGACAACTGGCGCATCGGCAAGGGCGCCACCATGTACTACCCGGTCGCGGTGAAGGGCGCGCTGTTCTCGGTGGGCGATCCGCATGCCGCCCAGGGCGATTCGGAACTGTGCGGTACGGCCATCGAATGTTCGCTCACCGGCACCTTCCAGTTCATCCTGCACAAGAAGGCCGACCTCGCCGGCACCTCGCTCGCCAGGCTGCAGTACCCGCTGCTGGAAACGCAGGACGAATGGGTGATCCACGGCTTCAGTTTCGCCAACTATCTGGCCGAGCTGGGCGAGAAGGCACAGAGCGACATCTACTCGAAATCTTCGGTGGATCTCGCGCTGCGCGATGCTTTCCGCAAGAGCCGCGCCTTCCTGATGGACACCCAGGGCCTGACCGAGGATGAAGCCATTTCCTTGCTGTCGGTCGGCGTGGACTTCGCGGTCACCCAGGTGGTCGACGGCAACTGGGGCGTGCATGCCGTGATCAAGAAGGCCCTGTTCTCCGGCGGCAGCCTGTAGCAACCCGGCCGAGGCTCCGTTCGAGGCTGTAATCGCGGGCAAGCCCGCTCCCACCAAACCCCGGCTCCGATGCCGGTCCGGCCGAGCTGTTGTGGGAGCGGCTCAGAACATGGTGTTGTCGTTGTGCGACTTCGCCGGCACCGGCTGGTCTACGTCCCAGTGCTCGACCAGCCAGCCGTTCTCGACGCGGAAGATGTCCACCAGCGCCGAGCCGCGGTCCTTAGGATCGTCCGGGTCGTTACGGCAGTGGCTGTGGATCGCCACCAGATCGCCTTCGGCAATCACGCGCTTGATGTCGCAACGGTATTTCGAGATCGATATGTAGTGCGCGACGCCGTCGATGAATTCCTCGCGGCCGTCGCCCGCGCCCGGACTGTGCTGGATGTAGCGCTCGGGCGAAATGTACTTCTTTGCCGCCTCCACCGGCTTGCGCTGCACGAAAGCCAGGTCGAAGAAAGCGACCGCGATGTCCCTGGGCGAACGCGTGTCCGCCATGATCGACATGCTCAGCAATGCGCCGGCCAGTGCCACCGCGCTCGGCAGGAAAGTCTTCACATCGGGCCTCCGTGAGGTGCGAAGCCGCGATGATAAGAGGCATCGCGGCCGGCGGCGCGGGTGGCGCTCCCGTCCGCATGCACAGGCCCCACATCGTCCCGCTCCTCGCGCAAGGGGCGATCGCGGTGCACGATGCGATCCATGTCCTCGGCCACGCTGTCTCGCCGGCGCAGAGCCGGCCGTCGGTCGTGCCGCATGCCGGATCGATCGCAGGGCGCCCTGACATCATCGACTCGGGAGCACAGTTTCCGGCGATTGCAGTTTTCGACAAGACAGCCGCGCGGCGGACCCGGCAGACTGCGCGCCTTGTCTGTCGCGACCTGTCCGTCATGCTGTCCATGCTCGCTCCGGCGCTGTTCGTGCTCGTCTGGTCCACCGGCTTTGTCGTCGCGCGGGCCATAGATGGCGTCGCCGATCCCAACCTTTTCCTGCTGGCCCGCTTCGTCGCCACCACCGCGCTGTTTGCCGCGATCGCGCGCGCCACCGGCGCGCCGTGGCCGGCGCGCGCACAGTGGCCGCTGCATCTGCTGGCGGGCGCGCTGCTGCAGGGCGCGTACATGGGTGGCGGCTACTGGGCGGTCGCCCATGGATTGTCGCCTGCGGTGATGGCGCTGCTCGCCACGCTGCAGCCGGTGCTGACCGCGCTGGCGGCACGCCGGCTGTTCGGCGAGCGCGTGGCGCCGCGTTTCTGGCCCGGCGTGCTGGCCGGCGTGGCCGGTGTCGCACTGGTACTGGCGCCGCGTCTGGCCGCGGCGGGGCCGCAGGCGCTGTCGCCGCTGGTGGTGGCGGTGGCGCTGCTGTCGGTGTCGGCCATCACCGCGGGCACGCTGATCCAGAAGACATCTCTCGCAGCGGCCGATCTGTTCGCGGCGTCGTCGGTACAGAACGCGGGCGGTGCCCTGGTGTGCGCGCTGGCGGCCGCGCTGCTGGGCGAATCCCTGTGGGTGCCCGGCATCGCGCTGTGGGGCGCGCTCGCCTGGGCGGTGTTCGGCCTGTCGGCGGTGGGCAGCACCCTGCTGGTGTGGATGGTGCGCCGCGGGTCGGCCGCGCGGGTGACCGTGCTGGTGCTGCTGGCCCCCCCGCTGGCGGCGCTGCAGGCCGCCCTGCTGTTCGGCGAAAGCCTGGATGCGGTGCAGATGGCGGGCTTCGCGCTCACGCTGGTCGGCGTGCTACTGTGCCGGCGTCGCTGAGCATACGGCCAACATCGTCAGCCGCACCGCCATGCATACCGCCGATCCCAACGTCGATACCCGCTGTTACGAGGCCGAACCGGCCGGGCATGCGCATGACTTCCATCAGGTCGTGCTGGGTGGCGAAGGCGGGACCGAACTCGAGGTCGAGGGCCATCTGCACCGGGTGGATGCGGGCGCCGGCCTGCTCATTCCGGCCGGCACCCGTCACGATTACCGCGGCCTGGGCGAGAACCGGCAGCTCGTGGTCGACCTGCCGGCGGATTCCGTCGCGCTGCCCGCCGCACTGTTCGAGCGCACCGCAGGCTTCGTGATCGACGAGCGCCTGCGTACCCGGGTCCGCCCCTTGCTGGGTGTGCAGGGCCGGCGGGTGTCGCGACCTGCGCACTGGATGCTGGCCGCGCGTTTCGCCGACGATCTGGCACAACGGCTGCAGGACGGCTCGCCGGCGCGGGATGCGCGGCCCGGCGACGCACGGCGCTTTCCGGTCGCGCGCATCGATGCCTGGCTGCGCGCCCATGTCGGCGAACTGCCGACGCTGCCGGCGCTGGCGGCCCGTTTCGGCTATGGCCCCCGCCGCTTCCACGACCTGTTCGCGGAAGCGTTCGGCTGTCCGCCGCACCGCTACCTCACGCGTCTTCGGCTGGATGCCGCGCTCACGCTGATGGCCGAGGGCGGCCATGCGCTGAGCGATGTCGCGGCCGCCACCGGTTTCGCCGACCAGAGCGCCTTCACGCGGCGCTTCGCGCAGCGCTTCGGCGTTTCGCCCGGCCGCTGGCCGAAGGCCGGCGCGCTCGAGTGCGTCAGCCGCTGATGCGGTCCAGCGCGTCCTTGAAGCTGGCCACCGTGCGCTCGACGTTCTGCAGCTTGTCCAGGCCGAACAGGCCGATGCGGAAGGTGCGGAAATCGGCCGGTTCGTCGCACTGCAGCGGCACGCCGGCAGCGATCTGCAGGCCCTGTGCGGCGAACTTCCTGCCGGACTGGATATCCGGGTCGCTGGTATAGCTCACCACCACGCACGGCGCCTGGAAGCCTTCCGCCGCCACGCTGGCGAAGCCGCGGGCTTCGAGCAGCGCGCGGATCCGGCGGCCCATTTCGATCTGGTTGGCTTTCACCTTGTCGAAACCGAAGCGCTCGGTTTCCAGCATGACCTGGTGCAACTGGACCAGGCCGTCGGTGGGCAGCGTGGCGTGATAGGCGTGGCCGCCGCTCTCGTACGCTTCCATGATCTGCAGCCACTTCTTCAGATCGGCCGCGTAGCTGGTGCTGGTCGTTGCGTCGATGCGCGCGCGGGCGCGTTCGCCCAGCATGACCAGGCCGGCGCACGGCGAACCGCTCCAGCCCTTCTGCGGCGCGCTCACCACGATGTCGATGCCGAGCGCGGCCATGTCCACCCACAGCGTGCCAGCGGCGATCGCGTCCACCACGAACAGGCCGTCGACCTCGCGCACCGCGGCGGCGATCTGCTTCAGGTAGTCGTCCGGCAACAGCATGCCGGCCGAGGTTTCCACCTGCGGCGCGAACACCACGGCGGGTCTGTGTTCGAGGATGGCGGCCACCGCCTCCTGCACCGGCACCGGCGCGAACGGCTTCTGCGATCCGGCTTCGGTCTGGCGCGCCTTCAGCACGATCTGCTCGGACGGGATGCGGCCCATGTCGAAGATCTGCGTCCAGCGATAGCTGAACCAGCCGTTGCGCAGCACCATCACCTTGCGGTCGGTGGCGAACTGGCGTGCCACCGCTTCCATGCCGAAGGTGCCGCTGCCCGGAACGACCACCGCGGAGCGGGCGTTGTAGACCTGCTTCAGGACGCGGGAAATGTCCTTCATGACGCCCTGGAAGGCGACGGACATGTGGTTCAGCGCCCGGTCGGTGTAGACGACCGAGTACTCGAGCAGACCTTGCGGGTCGACATGGGGAAGCAGGCTGGGCACGGTGAATCTCCGTCAATCGAAAGGGCCGGTCGCACGACCGGCCGGAACGCCGGTCCGCGCGGCCGTTCGTGGCGGCCGCCAGCGCCGGCGGGCTGGGGTCCGGAGCGGCCTTTCGCCGTCCGGAGGGCGAGCATTCTAATCCACCGCCGCAGCGTGTCGACATGACGGAATTCCGTCATGGCTTCGCACCTGCCGCACCGGTTCCGCCGCCCGGGCCGACTTGACCGACAATGGCGATCTGCCTCCGCCCTCCGCCCTCCGCACTCACGATGACCGACCCCGCGCTGCCCGACCCCATGGTGGATTACCGCCTGTCCGCGCTCGAAGCCGTATTCCGGCGGCAGGCGGAGGGTGCGCGCAGCACGTTGCCACCCTGCAATGAGGCGCTCGATGTGGAGCGGGTCGATTTCCTCGCCCTGCCCGCCGGCCCGCAGCCGGAGCGGCTGGAAGGCGCGCTGGTCACGCCCTGGTCCATCCTGCTGGTGCGTCTGCCGCTGGTGCGCGAGGACGCGGCATGGCGCGTGGGCGAGGCGCGCTGGCTCACGCTGGGTCACGAGCGCTTCGAATTCGTCGCCGCGCACGATGCCATGCTGGGCACTTTCGACGTGCACACGCTGTTTTCGCCGCTGCACGATTTCGCCAGCCAGGCGCTGGCGGTGGCGGCGGCGCGCGCCGTGCTCGAGCGTGCCCGCCGCGCGCCGCCGGCCGTGGAGGACGGGACGGGCCTGTCCAGCCCGTCGCGCCGGGGCTTCCTGTTCGGTCGCCGCGGCTGATCGCGCGCCGCGCCGGTCAGCCCCCGGCTGCGGCCAGCGTGCGACGCAGATTCTTGTAGCCTTCCCAGTCGAAGCCCGTGCTCTTGCCCGGCTCGCCGCACAGGAAGGTTTCCGCGGTTTTCACGCCGGCCACGAAAAGCTGCAGCTTCTCGTCGTCCGCCATTTCGAAGTTCAGCCAGTTGTGGCTGTCCTCCACATCGATATTGGCCACAAGCTGCCGGTAATCCGGATTGCTCACGATGAAGTCGTAATCCAGCGTGTGGCGGGCGGAATCGAATATCGCGCCTATCAGTGCCGCTGGCTTCGTCACGTCGCGCGCGCGCCGGTCGAAGCCGATCTTGGCGCCGAAGGTGGGCGCGTGCGGCACCCGGTTCTTCACGTGGAAGGTGTTGATCGGGAAGTTGGACATGATGCCGCCATCCATGAACATCGCCTTCTTCGGCAGCGGGTGGGTATAGCTCGCCAGTTCTTCCCAGCGCTTGCGCGATTCCTCGCCCTGCGGCACATCGACCGTGAAGGGATGGAAGAAGAAGGGAATGGACATCGATGCGCGCGCCAGCCGGGCCGGATTCACCTTGGCCGGGTCCGTCCAGTACAGCGGCGCCATGCGCGGGAAGTCCACCTTGGTTTCGGTGGAAATGTCGGCGGCGATGATGACCAGGCGGCCGCACTCGCGGTCGCCCCTGAAGGCGGCATCGTCGAGCCGGTGCTTCAGTCCGGGCGGCACCTGCTGCAATACCGCCTCCAGGTCGCCCAGCGTGCGCACGCCCTGCTTGGCCAGCACGTCCGACAGCCAGTTTTCGAACTTGCGGCCCGGGTGCAGGCCGAGGTCCTCCTTCAGGTTGTCGATGCATTGCGCGGCCTTGAACAGCAGCTTGGCCGGACCGGACTTCGCCAGCATGGCCTGGGTGAAGTCGCGCGCGTCGCCGTCGCCGTCGATGAAGGACGCCATCGGCATGGCGGCCAGGATGTCGACCGCGCGTTCCGCCTTGGCCTGGTCGGCACGGCCGAGCGCGGCGAGGATGAGCGCAACGATGGAGCCGGCCGACGTGCCGCCTATGCCGAGCAGACGTATGCCGGCCTGTTCCAGCGCATAGACATAGCCGAGCAGCGAAATGCCGAGTACGCCGCCGCCTTCCATGACGAAATCGACATACTGCCGGCCCTCCGCGTCCACGATGTCGGACCAGGCGCGGCCGCGCGAACATTCGGCGATGCGCTTCACGGCGTCGCGCACCTGTGGGTCCTGCGTGAACAGATTGCCCATCATGCGTCCTCCTCCACACGGTGAAGGCGCGAGTGTAGGCCCGGGATCCGGGACTGCACGCGGTTAACCGCATTGGATGAGGGGCATTCCCGGCTGCGCGGCAACGGTGCGCGCCGACGTGCTACCGTACCGCGATCACCGAATGACCCACCGTGCCGCCATGTCCGACGCACGCAAGGAAGCCGGTATCGCGCCGGACCATCCGCTCACCGCCCGCAGCGCCATCGACGGCGTGGACGAAGCCACCTGGCTGGATGTGATCCAGCGCATGGACGAGGTGTATTCGCAGCTCGTCAGCGACGAAATCGCGCTGGAACAGAAGAACGTCGAGCTGGAAGAGTCGCAGCAGTTCATCTTCAGCATCATGTCGGCGATGTCCGATGTGCTGCTGGTGTGCAACGAAGGCGGCGAGATCGAGGAAACCAATGCCGCGCTGTGCGAGCTGGTCGGCCGCAGCGACGACCAGTTGCACGGCATGCCGGTATTCGCGCTGCTGGCCGACGCCGACAGCGTCGAGCGCATGAAGCGCTTCCTGGCCGATGCGCAGGCATCGCGCCGCGGCCAGGCGAGCGAACTGAACCTGGTCGATGCCGAAGGCCGGCCGGTACCGGTGGATGCCAACCTGACGCCGCGTTTCGCGCGCAACGGGCGGCGCGCCGGCACCGTGGTGGTCGGCCGGCCCACGGCCGAACTGAAGCGCGCCTATCACGAACTGCGCGAGGCGCATGAGGCGCTGAAACGGGCGCAGCAGCAGCTCCTGCACTCGGAAAAGATGGCCTCGCTCGGGCGTCTGGTGGCCGGCGTGGCGCACGAGCTGAACAACCCGATCAGCTTCGTGCTCGGCAATGTGCATGCGCTGAAGAAGTACGGCGAACGCATGGGCCGCTACATCGACGCGGTGCATGCCGGGGTGTCCGGGGAAGCGCTGGCCGATCTGCGCGAGCGCCTGCGCATCGAACATGCGCTGGCCGACCTGCCGTCGCTGATCGAAGGCACGGTGGAGGGCGCACAGCGCACCGCCGACATCGTCAATGGCCTGAAGCGCTTTTCGGCGATGGATACCGGCAGCCGCGAGGCGGTGGATCTGAATGCGGTGATCGACCGTGCGCTGCACTGGACCGGCAAGGGCCGCGCGATACCGGTGGAACTGCACTGGCAGCCGGGCGAGGCCTGCATCGTGCAGGGCAGCGCCGGCCAGTTGCAGCAGGTGGTGATGAACCTGCTGCAGAACGCCTGCGATGCGGCCGGCACCGCCGGTGACGCGGCGGGCGGCACGGCGCGTCTGCACATCGCCTGCGCGGTGGAGGGCGACCGCGTGCGCATGACCTTGCGCGACAACGGCCCGGGCATTCCGGAACAGTATCTGTCCCGCATCTTCGAACCCTTCTTCACCACCAAGCCGGTCGGCAAGGGCACCGGGCTCGGGCTGTCCATCAGCTATGGCATCGTCGAACAGCATGGCGGCCGGCTGTCCGCGCGCAACCATCCCGAAGGCGGCGCCGAATTCACGCTCGATCTGCCGCGGTCAACCGACAGCCCGGCGTCCACCTGAGCGTCATCTCTGGCAGCGCAGTGACCGGCGCAGCCGCGTCAGGCAAACAGGCGTTCGTGACGGACTGCATAACTTTCGCACGCCGGAACAAAGACTTGATCTGAATCAAGCGCCTGCTGCGCCGCCATAAAGGCGGCTGGCCCGCTCCTTGTTAGTCCTCTCCACCGCCCGGTCACCGCCGGGGACCGCCGACAACAAGAAGCCGCAGAGAGGAGAGCAGGATGGAAACCTTCTACGAGGTGATGCGTCGCCAGGGCATCTCGCGCCGCAGTTTCCTCAAGTACTGTTCATTGACCGCCACCTCGCTCGGGCTCGGTCCGGCCTTCGTGCCGCAGATCGCGCACGCGATGGAAACCAAGCCGCGCACGCCGGTGCTGTGGCTGCACGGTCTGGAATGCACCTGCTGTTCCGAGTCCTTCATACGCTCGGCCCATCCGCTGGCCAAGGATGTGGTGCTGTCCATGATTTCGCTCGATTACGACGACACGCTGATGGCCGCCGCCGGCCACCAGGCGGAAGCCATCCTCGAGGAGATCATGACCAAGTACAAGGGCAACTACATCCTGGCGGTCGAGGGCAACCCGCCGCTGAACCAGGATGGCATGAGCTGCATCATCGGCGGCAAGCCCTTCATCGACCAGCTCACCCATGTGGCCAAGGATGCCAAGGCCATCATTTCCTGGGGGTCCTGTGCGAGCTGGGGCTGCGTGCAGGCGGCCAAGCCCAACCCGACCCAGGCCACGCCGGTGCACAAGGTGATCTTCGACAAGCCCATCATCAAGGTGCCGGGCTGTCCGCCCATCGCCGAGGTGATGACCGGCGTCATCACCTACATGCTCACCTTCGACCGCATCCCCGAACTGGATCGCCAGGGGCGGCCCAAGATGTTCTACAGCCAGCGCATCCACGACAAGTGCTACCGCCGCCCGCATTTCGACGCTGGCCAGTTCGTCGAAGCGTGGGACGACGATTCGGCGCGTCGCGGCTACTGTCTGTACAAGGTCGGCTGCAAGGGCCCGACCACCTACAACGCCTGTTCCACCGTGCGCTGGAATGAAGGCACCAGCTTCCCGATCCAGGCCGGCCACGGCTGCATCGGCTGTTCCGAGGACGGCTTCTGGGACAAGGGTTCGTTCTACGACCGCCTGACCGACATCCACGCCTTCGGCATCGAAGCGAATGCCGACCAGGTCGGCGCCACCGCCGCCGGTGTGGTCGGCGCGGCAGTCGCCGCGCACGCCGCGGTATCGGCGATCAAGCGCGCGTCGGTCAAGCAGGACGCCACCTCCACCACAGAACAGTAAGTGCCGGCCGTGCCGCGTCCGCCGTGAGGGCGGCGCGGACCGTCCCGCCGCCAGACAAGGAACACGAAGATGGGTGCATACGAAACTCAGGGCTTCAAGATGGACGACTCCGGCCGGCGCATCGTCGTCGATCCGGTCACCCGCATCGAAGGCCACATGCGATGCGAAGTGAATGTCGATGAGAACAACGTGATCCGCAACGCGGTGTCCACCGGCACCATGTGGCGCGGCCTGGAAGTCATCCTGAAGGGTCGCGACCCGCGCGACGCCTGGGCCTTCGTCGAGCGCATCTGCGGCGTCTGTACCGGCTGTCATGCGCTCACGTCGGTGCGCGCGGTGGAGGATGCGCTGGGCATCAAGATCCCGCTGAACGCCCACCTGATCCGCGAAATGATGGCCAAGACGCTGCAGGTGCACGATCACGTGGTGCATTTCTACCACCTGCATGCGCTGGACTGGGTGGACGTGGTGTCCGCGCTCAAGGCCGATCCGAAGCAGACCAGCGAACTGCAGCATCTGGTGTCGCCGTCGCATCCGCTGTCCTCGCCCGGCTATTTCCGCGACATCCAGAACCGCCTGAAGAAGTTCGTCGAAAGCGGCCAGCTCGGTCCGTTCATGAACGGCTACTGGGGCAGCAAGGCCTATGTGCTGCCGCCGGAAGCCAATCTGATGGCGGTCACCCACTATCTCGAAGCGCTCGACCTGCAGAAGGAGTGGGTCAAGGTGCACACCATCTTCGGCGGCAAGAACCCGCACCCGAACTATCTGGTCGGCGGTGTGCCGTGCGCGATCAACCTCGACGGCACCGGCGCCGCCGGCGCGCCGATCAACATGGAGCGGCTGAACTTCGTCGAGGCGCGCATCAAGGAAATGATCGAGTTCAACAACAAGGTCTACATCCCGGATGTGCTGGCCATCGGCACGATCTACAAGCAGGCGGGCTGGCTGTACGGCGGCGGCCTGTCGGCGACCAATGTGGCCGACTACGGCACCTACGAGAAGGTGCCGTACGATCACGCCACCCAGCAGCTTCCGGGCGGCGTCATCCTCAATGGCAACTGGGACGAAATCCACGAAATCGACCCGCGCGATCCGGAACAGGTGCAGGAATTCGTCGCGCACAGTTGGTACAAGTACGCCGACGAAAGCAAGGGCCTGCACCCGTGGGATGGCGTGACCGAGCCGAATTTCGAGCTGGGCGCGGGAACCAAGGGCACGCGCACGAACATCGAGGAAATCGACGAAAGCGCGAAATACTCGTGGATCAAGTCGCCGCGCTGGCGCGGTCACGCGGTTGAGGTCGGCCCGCTGTCGCGCTACATCCTCGGCTATGCGCACGCCAGCAAGGGCAACAAGTGGTGCCAGCGCGTGAAGGAACAGATCGACGGCGCCGCGATCGCGATCAACAGCGCCATCCCGAAGGCGCTGGGCCTGCCGGAAACCGCGTTCACCGCGAAGCAGCTGTTGCCCACCACCATAGGCCGCACGCTGGCGCGCGCGCTGGAAAGCCAGTACGCAGGCGAAATGATGTATGACGACTTCAAGCAGCTCGTCGGCAACATCAAGGCGGGCGACACCAGCACCGCCAATGTCGAGAAATGGGATCCCAGCACCTGGCCGAAGGAGGCCAAGGGCGTGGGCACGGTGGCCGCGCCGCGCGGCATGCTGGGCCACTGGATACGCATCAAGGACGGCCGCATCGAGAACTACCAGTGCGTGGTCCCCACCACCTGGAACGGCAGTCCGCGTGACACCAAGGGCCAGATCGGCGCCTTCGAGGCCAGCCTGATGAACACGCCCATGGTGAATCCGGAACAGCCGGTGGAAATCTTGCGCACCCTGCATTCCTTCGATCCCTGCCTCGCCTGCTCCACCCATGTCATGAGCGAGGACGGACGCGAACTGACCACCGTGAAGGTGCGCTGAACGCCCCGGCGCCATCGTCACCGGACCCACCCGACAAGAACACGAAGGAGGAAACATGAACATGTCCCCGATCCGCCGTGCTGCCTTCGCCACCGTGTTGCTCGCGGCGGCGGGCGTGGCCCAGGCGCATGAGGCGGCCGTCGCGCACAGCCATGTCGGCGGCTTCGCTGCCGGCTTCACGCACCCGCTCTCCGGCCTCGACCACCTGCTCGCCATGCTGGCGGTCGGTCTGTGGTCGGCCGCCGCGCTGCCGCCATCGCGCCGGCTGGTCGCGCCAACGCTGTTCATGCTCACCCTGTTCGCCGGTGCGCTGCTGGGCCTGTCCTTCGGCGCCGTACCGTTGACCGAGACGGGTGCCGCGCTGAGCGTGGCCCTGTTCGGCCTGCTGCTCGCCGGTCGCGCGCGTCTGCCGCAGGCGGCCGGACTGGGTGTCACTGCGGTCGCCGGCCTGCTGCATGGCGTGGCGCACGGCGCCGAGTGGGTGCCCGGCGCATCCTTCCTCGCCTATGTCGCCGGCTTCATGGCCGCCTCGGCGCTGCTGCACGGCGCCGGTCTGTCGCTGGGCGCACACCTCGCCACCCGCGGCGGCTGGCTGTGGCGGGCGCAGGCGGCGCTGTTCGCGGCCGCCGGTCTGTTCATGCTCGCCACGCGCGTCTGATCGCAGTCACCGGGAGAACCGCCATGTCAGCCAGTACCTCGGAAAAGCTGTCGCACGCCACCGGCATCGATGAAGGTGCGGTCGCGCACGGCCGCTCGATCAAGTCGGTCTATGTCTATGAAGCGCCGGTGCGCGCCTGGCACTGGATCAATGCGCTGGCCATCACGGTGCTGGCCATCACCGGCTATTTCATCGGCTCGCCGCTGCCGACCCAGCCGGGCGAGGCCAGTGCCAACTACCTGATGGGCTACATCCGCTTCGCGCATTTCAGTGCCGGCTATGTGCTGGCGGTCGGCTTGATCGGTCGTGCCTACTGGGCGCTCGCCGGCAACCACCACGCGCGCGAGCTGTTCTCGGTGCCGGTATTCACCCGTGCCTACTGGGTCGAGGTGCTGGGCATGCTCAAGTGGTACGCCTTCATCAGTCCGCGTCCGGGCCGCTATGTCGGCCACAACCCGCTGGCGCGCTTCGCCATGTTCTTCGGCTTCCTGCTCATCACCCTGTTCATGATCGTCACCGGCTTCGCGCTGTACGGCGAGGGCGCACAGATGGGATCGTGGCAGGAGCGGCTGTTCGGCTGGGTGATCCCGCTGTTCGGCCAGTCGCAGGATGTGCACACCTGGCATCACCTCGGCATGTGGGCGCTGGTCGTGTTCGTCATCCTGCATGTCTATGCGGCGATACGCGAAGACATCATGGGCCGCTCCAGCGTGGTGAGCACCATGATTTCCGGTCACCGCACCTTCAAGGACTGAACCGTGTCCTCCTCACGCCCCGGACCGCTGCGTCGTCCGCACCTGCCAGCCGGCATTCCGGTGCGGGCGCCGTGGCATCCGGGGCGCTTTCTCCAGCGCAACTTCCTGTCGCCGCTGGGCCTGACGCAGAGCGAAGCCGCGCGCGCGCTCGGCATGTCGCGCCGGCGCCTGCATGAAATCGTGCACGGCCAGCGCGCGCTGACACCCGACACCGCCATACGCTGCGCACTGCTTTTCGGCACCGATACCGCCCTGCTGCTCGCCATGCAGTCGGCCTGGGACAGCTTCCATGCGTGGAAGACCCTGCGCGCCGAACCCGCCGCCCTGCCGCGCGCGGCTCACTGACCGTTACGGAGTCATCACACCATGCGCATCCATCCGTCCGGAATCGCCTGTCACCCCGGTGGTGACAGCATCGTCGTGCTCGGCATCGGCAATGTGCTGTGGGCCGACGAAGGCTTCGGTGTGCGCTGTGTCGAAGCGCTGCAGCAAGGCTGGGAGTTGGGCGCCGAAGGGACCTCGGCGGGCGACGCCATCGATTCCGCGGCAGGAGGACCCGACGTGCAGCTCATCGACGGCGGCACGCAGGGGCTCTACCTGGTGCAGCACGTGCAGGCAGCCGACCGCCTGCTCATTTTCGACGCCATCGACTACGGCCTGGCGCCGGGCAGCCTGCGCTGCATCGTCGACGACGAGGTGCCGCGCTTCATGGGTGCGAAGAAGATGAGCCTGCACCAGACCGGCTTCCAGGAGGTGCTCATGCTGGCCCAGCTCACCGGCCGCTATCCGCGCGAGGTGCTGCTGATCGGCTGTCAGCCCGCGGTGCTCGAGGATTACGGCGGCAGCCTCAGCGCACCGGTGCGCCAGGCGATGGACGAGGCGCTGCGTCTGGGCCTCGCCGCGCTGGCGCGCTGGGGCGCCCGGCCGCGCGTACGGCGCACCCCGCTGACCGAGCGCGAGCGCATCACCTTTGCCGAACTGGATCTGGCGCGCTACGAGGCGGACCGTCCGCCGGCGGACGCCGCCTGCCGCCACGGCGACGAGCGCTTCATGCCGGGCGGGCGCTGACCATGTGCCTGGGCATTCCGATGCAGGTGACCGCAATCGACCCGGGCCACGCCTGGTGCGACGGCCGGCTCGGCCGGCAG
This sequence comes from Methyloversatilis thermotolerans, assembly GCF_000372885.1. Classification (GTDB taxonomy): domain Bacteria; phylum Pseudomonadota; class Gammaproteobacteria; order Burkholderiales; family Rhodocyclaceae; genus Methyloversatilis; species Methyloversatilis thermotolerans. The sequence goes on along the minus strand of NZ_KB889967.1, from coordinate 3,103,757 downwards.
CGGGTGCGTACCGCGCTGGTGGGCGAGGTCGCCGTCGGCGACTGGCTGCTGGTCTTCCTCGACAGCGCGCAGTCGCGCATCGGCGCCGAACGCGCGCGCGAGATCGAGGCGACGCTGGATCTGGTCGAGTCCGCCATGCGCGGTTCGGGCGGCGAGGGCGATGCATCGTTCGCGCTGCCGTCGGCCATGGATATGGATTTTCTGCGGTCGCTGTCCGGCGGCCGCTCTCATGGAAAGGAGCAGGCATGAGTTCCGAGCTGCAACAGACGGGCGCCACGTTGCCACTGCAGGTGGGGGCACCGGTGGCGATACCGCCGCTGGTGGACCGCCTGGTGAGCGCGCATGGCGCGCAGTGGCTGGACAGTGACGATGTGGCCGCGTGGGCGGCCGAAGGCGGCGACCGCATCATTTTCCTGGTTGGCGATCCGGTGCGTTTTCCCGAGGCACTGGACGTGGCGGTGGTGCTGCCGGAGCTGCTGGCCCGCTTTCCGCAACGCTTCCGCGTCGGCGTGGCGCGGCGCGAACACGAGGACGCGATCGCCCGCCGCTACGGTTCCATCCGCTGGCCGGCACTGGTATTCGTGCGCGATGGCGGATATGTCACGACGCTGTCCGGCATGCTGGACTGGGAGGTGTTCGTCGAGCGCGTGGCCAGCGCGCTGGACATGCCCACCTCGCGCGCACCGATCGCGCTGCGCAACGGCAATGCCGACGCATCCTGTCACTGAACCCGGCGGAGACCCCGACATGAAACCATTCCCGATTCCCGTCGCGATGATCGGTCCGGGCAGCCAGGTCGAGGAGGACACGCTGCAATATCTGCAGATGCCTGGCGGCATGGACACCTACCGACCGCCGGTGCTGCCCGAGCCGGAACAGCTCGCCGGTCACGACGGCGCGGTCGCCGCGTTGCGAGCGGTACAGGCGGCGCTCGAGCGGTGTCGCGACGACGGCGTGAGTCGACGCATCGATCTGGCCGGGCTCGCGCCGGCCGACCTGCAGCTCATCAACCAGGTGATGGGCGAGGGTGAGGTGAGCGCCCAGGTGCGCAGCGATGACGGCGGCGTGCGCGTGGCGGTGCAGGAATCCGTGTTCGCAGGCGTGTGGCGGGTGGTGACGCGCGATGGCGACCGCGTGGTCGCCGACGCCATCGAGGTCGGCGCCATTCCGGAGGCGCTGCGCCGCGCGCCGGCCGAGGACCTGTGGCGCGAGCTGCCGCGCTGGCAGGGCGCGCTGCCGCCCAATGTGCAGAATGCGCCAGCGGTGCTGGCCGAGATCGAGGATCACTGGCGCGGCTGGAACGCCGGTATGCCGGCGCAGGTGGTCAATCTGACGCTGCTGCCGATGTCGGTCGAGGACATCGGCTTCCTCGATCATCACCTGGGCACCGGCCGCGTGCTCATCCTGTCGCGCGGCTACGGCAACTGCCGCATCACCAGCACGCGCGTGCCCAATACCTGGCGCGTCGTGTATTACAACTCGCAGGACGTGGTCATCCTGAACACGGTGGAAGTGAGCGCGCTGCCGGATGTCGCGCTGGCCGCGCGGGAAGACCTCGAGGACTCGCACGAGCGTCTGGCCGAGGTGCTGGATTGGGTCGCCCGTTCATGACCGGCGTGCCGCACCTGCCGGAGCCCGCGCGATGAGCGCTCCGGCGACCCGTTTCGAAGGCAGCTATCTGGGCGACGCCGCCCGGCTGCCGGCGGATGCGCGGCTGGAATGCAAGATCTGCTGGTGGGTGTACGACCCGGCCGAGGGTGACCCGGTATGGCAGATTCCACCCGGCACCGCCTTCGCCGACCTGCCGCCGCACTGGCGCTGCCCGCAGTGCGATGGCGACGCCGAACAGTTCATGGTGATCGAGCCGTGAGCGACAACGGCGCCCTGCTGGCCGCGCGCGTGGACCTGCTCGCCGCCACCTTCCGTGACATCGCGCGCGAGCGCATGCACGGGCTGCCCATGGTGAATCCGGCGCTGCAGGTCGAGGCCATCGGCTTCATCGTCGATGAAGGCGTGGCTGACGAGCCGCCGGTGGCCGCCGGCGTGCTGCTGACGCCCTGGTTCATGAGCCTGCTGCGTCTGCCTCTGGTGCGCGTGGACGACCTGTCCGGCATCGGCCTCTGCCGTCGTGTCGCCTTCGGATGCGAGCATTTCGATTTCATCGGCAGCCACAAGCCCGCTTTGGGCCGCTTCGAAAGCTGTTCGCTGTTCTCGCCGGTATTCGAATTCGCGGACCTCATCGCCGCGCGGGCGACCGCGCTTGCCGTACTCGATGCCTTGCGCGGCGTGCCGCCGGAGGCGAGCGCAGCACCCGCGGCACCGGTGCAGCCGGGGCGTCGGGGCTTCCTGTTCGGTCGCGCCGCCGGCGCCATGTCCGGTGACGGCAGGAGCGCACGCCGATGACGCCGGCCGTCGATGCGCTGGCCGGTGCGCTGCACGTCCGCCTGCGCGCCGACGGTCGGCACACACTGTCGTGCGACCGTCCCGACATCGCGGCGCGACTGGCGCGCGGCCGCGGAGCGGACCTGCTGCCGTCGCTGCTGTCGGCGGTATTCAATCTGTGCGGTCATGCCCATCGCAATTGCGCCGCGATGGCGGTCGCAGCGGCGCGGGGCCGCGAGCCGGCCGTGATCGGCGCGCAGGCGAATGACACGCTGCGCGATCATCTGCACCGGGTGCTGCTCGACTGGCCCGCGCTGTCCGGCGATGCCGGCCACGCCGAGGTGGGCCATGCGCTCGCCACCTGTCCGCTGCTGGCGGCGCGCGAGCCCGGGCAGGCGGCGCACTGGCTGCATCATGTCCTGCTCGGGGCCGAGCCGACGCGCTGGCTGGACGACTGGCGGCGCGATCCGGCTGTCGCCCTCAAGAACTGGCAAGACGGTTCGCGCGGCTGGCTGGCGGCATGGCTGAACCGGCATGCCGAGCTGATCGAACGGCCGCTGGAACTTGCCCCGCCCTTGCGCATCGCCGACATCGACTGGTCCGACATGGCGCAGGCCATGCGGACGCAGGCGGATTTCACGCGCCGCCCGCAGTGGCGGGGCGACTGCGCCGAAACCGGCTGCTGGACGCGCGACGGCCTCGCGCCCTTGCCACCAACCGCGGTCGCCCGCATCGGTGCGCGCATCGCCGAACTGGTGGCGCTGGCGCTGGGCGAGCCCGTGCGGCTGAGTGCCGGCGCGCGCGCGCTGGGGCCGGGCGAGGGCATCGCGTGGATGGATACCGCGCGAGGTCTGCTGGTTCATCATGTGGTCCTGGACCGTCCGGGCGAACATGCGCGGGTGGACGCCTGCCACGTGCTGGCGCCGACCGAATGGAATGCGCATCCCGACGGTTCGCTGGCGCGTGCCATCGCGAACGTCGATGCGGCGGCGCCGGATGCGGTCCGCCGGGTATCGGTGCTTGCCGCCGCCTGGGACCCGTGCGTGAAACTGGATATCGAGTGCCCGGACATGAGCGAGAACACGGACCATGCATGAAGCCAGCCTCGCCGGCGGCGTGCTGCGACTGGTCGAGCAGACCGCGCAGCGCGAACGCTTCAGCCGCGTTGCCCGGCTGCGGCTGGAAGCGGGTGCGCTCGCCGGTGTCGAGGTGCGTGCGCTGCGTTTCGCGCTGGAAGCCATCGCACCCGGCACCGTGCTCGAGGGCGCGGTCATCGATATCGACCAGCCGCCGGGCCAGGCCTGGTGCATGGATTGCAGCATGACGGTGGCCATGGCGCAGCGCGGCGACGCCTGTCCGCACTGCGGCGGCTACCGCCTGCAGCCGACCGGCGGCACCGAGCTCCGGGTGGTCGATCTCATGGTCAATGATTGAAGCGGGAGGAGGACGCGATGTGCGTGGTATGCGGATGCGCCGGTGACGGCGGCGGAGTGACGATGGACGGGGCGGGACATGCGCATGCGCCGAATCCGTATTCGCCGGCGGCGCGACGGCCGGCGCGTACCAGGGCGGCATCCGCGGTCGCGGTGGATGCGGCGACCGGCGACCTGCACTTCGGCGCCGGCGCGGCGCGCGTGTCGGTGCCCGGCATGAGCCAGACGCGCGCGATCCGGCTGGAGACCGACATCCTCGGCGAGAACGATCGCATCGCCGCGCGCAACCGCGCGAGCTTCGCGGCGCAGGGCGTGACCGCGCTCAATTTCGTATCCAGCCCGGGGTCCGGCAAGACCACGCTGCTGTGCGCCACGATAGACGCGCTGAAGGCCCATGCGCCGCAGTTGCCGGTGGCGGTGATCGAGGGCGACCAGCAGACCGCCTTCGACGCCGAACGCATACGCGCCACCGGCGCCCCGGCGATACAGGTGAATACCGGCAAGGGCTGCCATCTCGACGCGCCCATGGTGGGCGAGGCCTTCGCCCGGCTGCACGGCTTCGCGCATGCGGCCCCGCGCAGCCTGCTGTTCATCGAGAACGTGGGCAATCTGGTGTGCCCGGCCATGTGGGATCTGGGCGAGCAGGCCAAGGTCGCGGTGCTGTCGGTGACCGAGGGCGAGGACAAGCCGCTCAAGTATCCGGACATGTTCGCCGCGTCCGCCCTCATGCTGCTGAACAAGGTCGATCTGCTGCCCCATCTGCGCTTCGACGTCGAGCGCTGCATCGAACTGGCGCGCCGCGTGAATCCGGCGATATCGGTCATCCGGCTGTCCGCGGTCACCGGCGAAGGCATGGCGGAATGGCTGGCCTGGCTGGATGGCCGGCTGTCGGCGACGGCGCAGCGCGGAGCCGCGGCATGAACACCGGGCTGCCCGCGGTGCTCGCCTGTGGCGCCTGGCTGAAGAACGCGGCCTGCCTGCTCGAGCAGGGCGAGCCGCACTGGTCGCCGGTGCATGGCGACCTCGGCGATCCCGCCGCGTGCGCGGCGCTGGATCGCTCGCTCGATGCGCTGCGGGCCGGGGCGCGCACGGGCATCGCCGCAGTCGCCCACGACCTGCATCCGGATTTCTACAGCACGCAGCGCGCGCACGCGCTGGCGGCGCATCTGGGCGTGCCGGCCATCGGCGTGCAGCACCACCACGCGCACATTGCCGCCGTGATGGCCGAGCACGGCATCGCCGGGCCGGTGATCGGTCTGGCGCTCGACGGCGTCGGCCTGGGCAGCGATGGCGGCGCCTGGGGCGGCGAACTGCTGTGGGTGGCGCCGCAGGGCTGGCGCCGTCTGGGCAGCCTGTGGCCCTTGCGCCTGGCCGGCGGCGACATCGCCGCGCGCGAGCCGTGGCGCATGGCCGCCGCGGCATTGCATGCGCTGGGCCGGAACGACGAGATCGAAAGCCGCTTCGCGCCCGTGGTCGGTGCGCAGGCGGCGCGCGTGGTTGGCCGCATGCTCGAGGGCGGTCTGAACAGCCCGGCCACCAGCAGCACCGGCCGCTGGTTCGACGCGGCGGCCGGTGCGCTCGGTCTCAGCGTGCGGCAGTCGCACGAAGCCGAAGCGGCGATCGCGCTGGAACAGGCGGCCACGCGCTGGCGCGGCGGCGAGGTGTCGACCGACGGGCTGTTCGCACTGGGCGCCGATGGCCGGCTGGATCTGCGACCGGCGCTGGCCGCGCTGCTCGACCGACGCTTTCCCGCGGTCGAACAGGCGGCGGCGGCGTTTCATGCCGCGCTGGCCGACGGGCTCGCACAGTGGGCGCTCTCCGCCGCACGCGCGCACGGCTGCGATACCGTGTGCCTGGGCGGCGGCTGTTTCATGAATGCGCTGCTGAGCGCGCGCGTCGCGCGCGTCCTGCAGCAGGGCGGACTGCGCGTGCTGCGCCCGCAGGCCGCATCCTGTGGCGATGCCGGGCTGGCGCTCGGACAGGCATGGGCGGTGGCGCAGCAACTGCACGCGGGACACTGCACCACGCCGGATCACACCGGACCGCACCATATCGAGGAGATGCGCGCATGTGCCTAGCGATACCCGCCCGCGTGGTCGAACTGCGCGACGACGAACAGGCCCTGGTCGAGCTGGGAGGCCTGCGCAAGGCCATATCGGTCGAACTGGTGCCGGAAGCCCGCGTCGGCGACTACGTCATCGTGCATGTCGGACACGCGATCGGCATGGTCGATCCCGACGAGGCCGAACGCACGCTGGCGCTGTTCGGCGAAATGGCCGAAGCGGTGAAGGGAGCCACGCCATGAAATACATCGACGAATTCCGCGACGGCGACATCGCGCGACGCATCGCCGAACGCCTGCAGGCCGAGGTCGACCCGTCGCGCCAGTACGGCTTCATGGAGTTCTGCGGCGGCCACACGCACGCGATCTCGCGCTATGGCGTGAACGATCTGCTGCCCGCGAACGTGCGCATGATCCACGGTCCGGGCTGTCCGGTATGCGTGCTGCCCATCGGCCGCATCGACATGGCGATACGGCTGGCGCTGGATCATGGCGCCATCGTGTGCACCTATGGCGATACGCTGCGCGTGCCGGCGTCCGGCGGCCTGTCGCTGATGCGCGCGAAGGCGCGCGGTGGCGACATCCGCATGGTGTATTCGGCGGCCGATGCGCTTACCGTGGCGCGCGACAATCCGCAGCGCGAAGTCGTGTTCTTCGCCATCGGCTTCGAAACGACCACACCGCCGACCGCGCTGGCCATCCTGCGCGCGCAGCGCGAAGGTCTGAACAATTTCAGCGTGCTGTGCTGTCATGTGCTGACGCCCGCCGCCATCACCCACATTCTCGAGTCGCCGGAAGTGAGCCGCTACGGCACGGTGCCGCTCGATGGCTTCGTCGGGCCGGCGCATGTGAGCATCGTCATCGGCTCGGCGCCCTATGAGCCCTTTGCCGCGGCCTATCGCAAGCCGGTGGTGATTGCCGGCTTCGAACCGCTGGACGTGATGCAGGCGGTGCTCATGCTGGTGCGCCAGGTGAATGAAGGCCGCGCCGAGGTGGAGAACGAATTCACCCGCGCGGTCGACCGCCAGGGCAATGCCGGCGCGCAGCACAAGATGGCGCAGGTGTTCGCCATGCGGCCCGCGTTCGAATGGCGCGGCCTGGGCGAGGTGCCGCACAGCGCGCTGTGCATGCGGCCGGAGTTCGCGCAGTTCGACGCCGAGCGTCGCTTCGACATCGGCTACAGCGCGGTGGCCGACAACAAGGCCTGCGAATGCGGCGCCATCCTGCGCGGCGTCAAGAAGCCGACCGACTGCAGGATTTTCGGCACCGTCTGCACGCCGGAAAACCCGGTCGGCTCCTGCATGGTGTCGAGCGAAGGGGCGTGCGCGGCACACTATGCGTACGGCAGATTCAAGGATATTCCGGTCAGGGCAAGCGCATGAACGCGAGAGACGACAGCAAGGGCGGCACGGTGCGTGCCGGCTATGTCCGGCCGCTGGACATCCGCAACGGGCGCATCGACATGAGCCATGGCGCAGGCGGGCGCGCCGCCGCACAACTGGTGGACGAAATCTTTCTCGCCGCCTTCGACAATCCCTGGCTGCGCCAGGGCGACGACGGTGCGGCGCTCGTCATGCCGGCCGGCCACACCCTGGTCATGGCGACCGACGCCCATGTCATTTCGCCGCTGTTCTTTCCCGGTGGCGACATCGGCTGTCTGTCGGTGCATGGCACGGTGAACGATGTGGCGATGATGGGTGCCGTGCCGCTCTGGCTGTCGGCCAGCTTCATCCTGGAAGAGGGCTTTTCGCTGGCCGATCTGCAGCGCATCGTGCAGTCGATGGCGGCGGCGGCGCGCGAAGCCGGCGTGGCGGTGGTGACCGGCGATACCAAGGTGGTCGAGAAGGGCAAGGGTGACGGGGTGTTCATCAGTACCACCGGCGTCGGCGCGGTGCCGCCCGGGGTGCGTGTGTCGGGGGCGCAGGCGCGGCCGGGCGATGTCATCCTGCTGTCCGGTCCGGTCGGCGACCACGGCGTGGCGGTGCTGTCGCAGCGCGAATCACTGGAATTCGAAACCACCATCGTGTCCGACACCGCAGCGCTCAACGGTCTGGTCGCCGCCATGCTGGAGGTCTGTCCCGGTGTGCGCGCACTGCGCGACCCGACACGCGGCGGCTTGGCCACCACGCTGAACGAGATCGCGCGCCAGTCCGGTGTCGGCATGCTGATCGACGAGGCGGCGATACCGGTGCGCCCGGAGGTCGACGCCGCCTGTGAACTGCTCGGGCTGGATCCGCTGTATGTCGCCAACGAAGGCAAGCTGGTTGCCATCGTGCCCGCCGCCGCCGCCGACGCGGTGCTGGCCGCCATGCGCGCGCATCCGCGCGGCCGCGAGGCCGTGCGCATCGGCGTGGTGCAGGAAGACCCGCATCGCTTCGTGCAGATGGCGACCCGCTTCGGCGGCCGGCGCGTGGTCGACTGGCTGGCCGGCGAGCAGTTGCCGCGCATCTGCTGAGCGGCATGTCGGGCGTACAATCCGCCGTGTCGCGCCGATTCCGGATGAGCCGCACTCGCATGACCTGCCCCGTTTCCGCCATGCACCCATCCTGTAGCCCGGGCGCCGCAGCGTCATGAGCGCCGCGCTGCGCCTGCCCACCGTGCTGGTGGTCGATGACGAGGTGCGTTCGCAGGACGCGATGCGCCGCACGCTGGAAGAGGACTTCACCGTACTTACCTCGAGTGGGGCCGGCGAGGCGCGGCAGCAGCTCGAACGGCAGGAGGTGAATGTCATCCTGTGCGACCAGCGCATGCCCGAGGTAAGCGGCGTCGCCTTCCTGAAGGAAGTGCGCGAGCGCTGGCCGGACGTGGTGCGCATCATCATTTCCGGCTACACCGATTCGGAAGACATCATTGCCGGCATCAACGACGCCGGCATCTACCAGTACATCCTGAAGCCCTGGGTGCCCGACCACCTGCTGGCCACGGTGCGCAACGCGGCGGAGGCGCAGAGCCTGCAGCGCGAAACCGCGCGACTGGACCTGGAACTGCGCACCGCGACACCGGTATTGCGCGAACGCGCGGCCGACAAGCGGGAGCGCGCGCGCAGCGCCTTCGGCTTCGAACGCATCGAGCGCTCGCCCGGCAGTCCGCTCGACAGCGTGTGCGACATGGCGGCGCGCATCGCGCGCTACGACCTGTCGGTGCTGGTGCTGGGCGAATCCGGCACCGGCAAGGAATTGCTGGCGCGCGCCATCCACTACACCAGCCCGCGCGCCCATGGCGCCTTCGTGGTCGAGAACTGCGCGGCGATACCGGAAACCCTGCTCGAATCGGAACTGTTCGGCCACAAGCGGGGTGCCTTCACCGGCGCCTATGAGGACCACGTCGGCCTGTTCCAGCGTGCCGATGGCGGCACCGTGTTCCTGGACGAGATCGGTGAAACCTCGCCCGCCTTCCAGGTGCGACTGCTGCGCGTGCTGCAGGAGGGCGAGGTGAGGCCGGTCGGTGCGGCGCGCGCGGTGCCGGTGGACGTGCGCGTCATCGCCGCTACCCATCGCGATCTGGAACAGCGCGTGCGCGACGGCCAGTTCCGCGAGGATCTCTATTACCGCATCGCCGGCGCCACTTTCACCGTGCCGCCGCTGCGCGAGCGCGCGGGCGATATCGGCGCCATCGCCCGCCGCATGCTGGCCGAGGTCGGGCTGGAGCTGGGCCGGCCGGACGCCATGTTGAGCGACGACGCCATGGCCTGTCTGATGGCCTATCCCTGGCCGGGCAATATCCGCGAGCTGCGCAACGAACTGGCGCGTGCGCTGGCACTCAGCGATGGCGCGCGCATCGAGCCTCCCGCCCTGTCGCAGCGCGTGCTGCAGGGACAGGCCGGTCGCAGCGCGGCCGCCGCGGCGCCTGCCCTGCCCGCGTCCGGCACCCTGGCCGAGCGGCTGGATGCGATGGAAGCCATGCTGTTGCGCGAAACCCTGCTGCGTCACCGCTGGAACAAGACGCGCGCGGCGAAGGAACTTGGCCTGTCGCGCGTCGGGCTGCGCGGCAAGATGGCGCGCTTCGGTCTGGAGGGTTGAGCATGGATGCGGCGGACAGCGACGGACCGGCGCGCCTCGCGGCCGATGCCGTCATGGCGCGCTGGCGGCGCGACCCGCATGCGCTGGTGCAGATCCTGCGCGACACGCAGGCGGTCACGCACTGGCTGTCGCGCCCGCTGCTCGCCCACATCGCCGGCGCGCTCGGCCTCACGCTGGCACAGGTCGAAGGCGTGGCCGGTTTCTACCGCTTCTTTCACACCCGTCCGGTCGGCCGCACGCGGCTGCTGTTCTCGGACAACATCACCGATCGCATGCTGGGCAGCGAAACCCTGCTGGCGCAACTGTGCGCGCGCCTCGGCGTGGCGCCGGGCGAGGTGGATGCGCAGGGCCGCTTCAGCGTGGACCGCTGTTCCTGTACCGGGCTGTGCGACCAGGGGCCGGCGCTGCTGGTGAATCACCACCAGGTCGTCACCCGCCTGGACGCGGCGCGCGTCGACGCGCTGGCCGATCTGCTGCTCGCCGGCACGCCGGTCGGGCAGTGGCCGGCGGAGTGGTTCGCCGTGGTCGATGGCGTGCAGCGCGCCGATGTGCTGCTGGGCGGTCTGGCGGACGACGCACCCGCGTTGCCGGTGGTGCTCGCGCAGTCGCCGCAGGCCCTGCTCGACGAAGTGGCGGCGTCCGGCCTGCGCGGACGCGGCGGTGCCGGTTTTCCCGCCGCGCGCAAGTGGCTGGCCTGTCGCGACGCGGCCGGCGACCTGCGTGTCGTCGTCTGCAATGCCGACGAAGGCGAGCCCGGCACCTTCAAGGACCGCGTGCTGCTCGCGAGTCATGCCGACGCCGTGTTCGATGGCATGACGGTGGCGGCGCGCGCGGTCGGCGCGCAGCAGGGCTTTGTCTATCTGCGCGGTGAATACCGCTTCCTGCTGCCGCAGCTCGAACAGGTGCTGGCGCGCCGCCGCGCCCAGGGCCTGCTCGGCCCGGACGCGTGCGGCATCTCCGGTTTCGATTTCGATATCGCCCTCCATCTGGGTGCCGGTGCCTATGTCTGTGGCGAGGAATCCGCGCTGATCGAATCGCTGGAAGGCAAGCGCGGCACGCCGCGCATCCGTCCGCCCTTCCCGGTGCAGGCCGGCTATCTCGGCCGGCCGACCGTGGTGAACAACGTGGAAACCTTCTGCGCGGTCGCCCACATCGCGCGCCGTGGCGGCGCCTGGTGGGCCGGCATCGGCACCGCGCAATCGACCGGCACCAAGATCCATTCGGTGTCCGGCGACTGTGCGCGACCCGGGCTGTACGAATACCCTCTGGGCACGCCCATCGCGCAGATGCTCGACGACTGCGGCGCCCGCGACGCGCAGGCGGTGCAGGTGGGCGGGCCGTCCGGCACCTGCGTGCCGGCGCCGGAATTCAACCGCGCCATCGCCTTCGAGGACGTGCCGAGCGCCGGCGCCTTCATGGTGTTCGACCGCACGCGCGATCTGTTCGAGGTGGCGCGCCACTTCGCCCGCTTCTTCGCGCACGAGAGCTGCGGCCTGTGCACGCCCTGCCGCGTCGGCACCGAACTGGTGGTGCGCCGGCTGGACAAGCTGGCGCATGCGCGCGGCGCCGGGCAGGGCTCGGCCTTCGACATCGCACTGCTGCACGATCTCGATACCGCGCTGCACAGCGGCACCCACTGCGGCCTCGGCGCCTCGGCCTGCAATCCGCTGCGCGACACGCTGCGACATTTCGGCGCCGCCTACGCGCAGCGCGCGACCGCGCCGCAGTTCCAGCCGGATGTCGACCTCGATGCCGAACTGTCGTCGGCGCGCCGCGCCACCGGCCGCGACGACGCCGGCGCCCATCTGCACACGGACACACCGGCATGAGCGCCGTCGATCCGACCTTCGACCTTGACGGCCAGCCGGTCCCGCTGCAGCCGGGCGACACGATACTGAGCGCCGCGGCGCGCGCCGGGCTGGACATCCCTCACCTGTGCTGGAGCGACGAAGTGTCGGGCAGTGCGTCGTGCCGGTTGTGCACGGTGCTGGCCGACGGCCGGCCGGTGGCCGCCTGTGTCACGCCGGCGGTGGCCGGCCAGAAGGTGGAATGCCGCACCGCCTCGCTCGCCACGCAGCGGCTGCGCCTCTTGCAGATGCTGTTCGTCGAGGGCAATCACTTCTGCCCCGGCTGCGAGAAAAGCGGCAACTGCGTGCTGCAGGTGCAGGCCGAACGCGCCGGCATGACCGCCCTGCATTTCGAGGCGTTGAACCCGGAACGGCCGGTCGATGCCAGCCACCCGGACGTGCTGTTCGAACCGAACCGCTGCATCCTGTGCCAGCTCTGCGTGCGCGCCAGCGACGAAATCGACGGCAAGCGGGTATTCGCGATCGGCGGCCACGGCATCGCCACCCGCCTGCTGATCGACAGCCCGAGCGGCCGCCTCGGCGACAGCGCGCTGTCGGTGCACGACCGTGCCGCCCACATCTGCCCGGTCGGTGCGCTGCTGCCCAAGCGGGTCGGCTTTGCCGTGCCGATCGGCCGGCGCCGCTTCGATAACGAGGACACGCGCGGATGAATGCGCCGGTCGCATCCACACCGCCGCGCAAGCTGCGCGTCGCCACCGTGTCGCTCGCCGGCTGCTTCGGCTGCCACATGTCGCTGCTCGATATCGACGAGCGGCTGTTCGATCTGGTCGAGCGGGTGGAGTTCGACCGCTCGCCGCTGACCGACATCAAGACCGTCGGCGAGCACGACAGATGCGACATCGGCCTGGTCGAAGGCGGGCTGTGCAATGCCGAGAACGTCGAGGTGCTGCGCGCCTTCCGCGACCGCTGCACCGTGCTGGTGGCGGTCGGCGCCTGCGCCATCACCGGCGGCCTGCCGGCACTGCGCAATCACCTGGATGTCGGCACTGTGCTGCAGTCGGTGTATGGTCGGGTACCGGATGACCCGGAGCTGCCGCTGCCGCTGAACCGGGTGTTGCCGATACACGAGGTGGTGCACATCGATCACGCGCTGCCCGGCTGTCCGCCGCCGGCCGATGCCTTCTGGCAACTGCTGCAGGACCTGATGGCCGGTCGCGCGCCCGCATCGGCGCCCGGACTGATCCGCTACGACTGAAGCCATGAGTACGCGCCCGCTCGAAACCGCCGCCGACCCCGAAGGACTGCGCCGCATCGCGATCGACCCGCTGTCGCGCGTCGAAGGGCACGGCAAGGTGACCTTGCTGCTCGACGACGACAACCGCGTGCGCCAGGCGCGGCTGCACATCGTCGAATTCCGTGGTTTCGAGAAATTCATCGAAGGCCGGCCGTACTGGGAAGTGCCGGTCATGGTGCAGCGGCTGTGCGGCATCTGTCCGGTGTCGCATCACCTGGCCGCGTCCAAGGCGCTCGACCGTGTGGTGGGTGGCTGGCCGGTGCCGCCGGCGGCCGACCGCATCCGTCGCCTCATGCACTACGGCCAGATCGTGCAGAGCCACGCGCTGCACTTCTTTCATCTCGCCTCGCCCGACCTGCTGTTCGGCTTCGATGCCGAGGTCGACCGCCGCAACATCGTCGGCGTGGCGGCCGCCTTTCCGGATGCTGCGCGTCAGGGCGTCATGCTGCGCAGGTTCGGTCAGGAAGTGATCCGCATCACCTCGGGCAAGCGCATTCACGGCACCGGCTCGATACCGGGCGGCATGAACCGCGCGGTCGATCCGGCCGAGCGCGACGCGCTGCGCGCCGGACTGCCGCAGATGCTGGACTGGGCGCAGGACGCGGTGACGCTGGCGCGCCGCCTGCACGAAAACCTGCCGGCGCGCTACGCCGGTTTCGCCGACACGCCGGCCGCCATGCTGTCGCTGGTCGGCCGCGACGGCGCGATGGAACTGTACGACGGCGTGCTGCGACTGCGCGAGGCCGACGGTCGCATCGCCATCGACGGCTTCGACGATCAGCGCTACCGCGAACTGATAGCCGAGGCGGTCAAGCCCTGGACCTATATGAAATTCCCCTACCGCCGCAGTCTCGGCGTGGACCAGGGCTGGTACCGCGTCGGCCCGCTGGCGCGCGTGCAGAACTGCGATTTCATTCCCACGCCGCGCGCCGAAGAGGCGCGCCAGGGCTTCGTCGCCGCGCACGGCGGGCAACCGGTGCACGCGGTGCTGGCCACCCACTGGGCGCGCATGATCGAACTGCTGCACGGGGTCGAGACGGTGGCCGAACTGCTGGACGATCCGCTCATCCTCGGCGGACCGCTGCGGACCGAGGGGCCGCGCCAGTGCTCGGGCATCGGCATCATCGAGGCGCCGCGCGGCACGCTCATCCACGAGTACGAAGTCGGCGACGACGATCTGGTCACGCGCTGCAACCTCATCGTGTCGACCACCCACAACAACCAGGCGATGAACGAGGCGGTGCGCGCGGTGGCGCTGCGCCATCTCGACGGTGAAACGATTACCGAAGGCCTGCTCAACCATATCGAGGTGGCGGTGCGCGCCTACGACCCCTGTCTGTCCTGTGCCACTCACGCGCTCGGCCAGATGCCGCTGGCGGTGAGCCTGCGCGCGGCCGACGGCCGCCTGCTCGACCATGTATTGCGCAGCCCGGGCGGCGAACTGCTGCGCGACGCGCCCGCGCACGCCGCGGAGACCGCATCGTGAGCGCGCCCGTCGCACCACTGCTGGTACTGGGCTGGGGCAATCCGGCGCGCGCCGACGACGGCCTCGGCCTCATGCTGGTGGACCGGCTGGCGCAGTACGCCGAGCGCGCGCTGCCCCCCGGCCGCGTGGAATGCCTGTGCGATTTCCAGCTCCAGGTCGAGCACGCCGTCGATCTGGCGGGCCGCGAGCGCGTGCTGTTCGTCGATGCCGCGCACGGCCTCGCGCAGCCCTTCGCGGTGAGCACGGTGCGGCCGCAGCGCGAACGCCATTTCACCACCCACGCGCTGTCCCCGGAGGCGCTGCTTCAGGTGTATGTCGATGTGCAGCGGGCGGCGCCGCCCGCCTGCACGCTGCTCGCGCTGCGCGGCCGGCACTGGACGCTGGGCGAGGCACCGGATGCGCAGGCGCTGGACGACCTCGCCCGGGCGCAGGTCTGGGCCGAGCGCTGGCTGCAGGGTGAAGTCTCGCCCGCCGCGCCCCCGCCGGGAGCGAACCCGTGAATGTGCTGTGGTTGCAGTCGGGCGGCTGCGGCGGCTGCAGCATGTCGCTGCTGTGCGCCGATACGACCGACTTCCACGGCGAACTGCGCGACGCTGGCATCGAACTGCTGTGGCATCCGTCGCTGTCGCTGGAAAGCGGCGCCGAAGTGACCGCGCTGTTCGACCGCATCCTCGACGGCGAACTGCCGCTCGATGCGCTGTGCATCGAAGGTGCGCTGCTGCGCGGCCCGCATGGCAGCGGCCGCTTCCACATCATGGCCGGCACCGGCCAGCCCATGATCCACTGGGTGAGCCGGCTCGCCGCGTGCGCGCGCCATGTGGTGGCGATCGGCAGTTGCGCCGCCTGGGGCGGTGTCACCGCTGGCGGCAGCAATCCGACCGAAGCCTGCGGCCTGCAGTACGACGACGAGGTGCGCGGCGGCCTGCTCGGCGCGGAGTTCCGTGCGGCCGGCGGTCTGCCGGTCATCAACGTCGCCGGCTGTCCCACCCATCCGGGCTGGGTCATCGACACGCTGACGGCGCTGGCCGCCGGCAGCTTCAACGAAGCGGACCTCGACACGCTGGGTCGCCCGCGCTTCTTCGCCGACCAGCTTGTGCACCACGGCTGCTCGCGCAACGAGTACTACGAATTCAAGGCCAGCGCCGAGAAGCCGTCGGACCTCGGCTGCATGATGGAACACCTGGGCTGCAAGGGCACGCAGGCGCATGCCGACTGCAATACCCGGCCGTGGAATGGCGAAGGTTCCTGTACCCGTGGCGGCTACGCCTGCATAAGCTGCACCGAGCCGGGCTTCCAGGAACCGGGCCACCCCTTCCATGCCACGCCCAAGCTGGCCGGCATCCCGATCGGCCTGCCCACCGACATGCCCAAGGCCTGGTTCGTCGCGCTCGCCTCGCTGTCCAAGTCGGCCACGCCGAAGCGGGTGAAGGTGAACGCGGTGTCGGACCACGTGGTGGTGCCGCCGGTGGCGAAGAGGACACGGTTGAAGTGAGCCGCCTCATCGTCGGCCCCTTCAACCGCGTCGAGGGCGATCTGGAAGTGACGCTGGACGTGGCCGAGGGTCGTGTCGTGTCGGCGCATGTCAATGCGCCGATGTACCGCGGCTTCGAACAGATCCTGCGCGGTCGCGATCCGCACGATGCGCTGGTGTATGTGCCGCGCATCTGCGGCATCTGTTCGGTGTCGCAGTCGGTGGCGGCGGCGCGTGCACTGGCGGCGCTGGGTGGCATCACCATGCCGCCCAACGGGCAGCATGTGACCAATCTGGTGCTGGCCACCGAGAACCTGGCCGATCACCTGACCCATTTCTACCTGTTCTTCATGCCGGACTTCGTGCGTCCGGTCTATGCCGGGCGGCCCTGGCACGCGGAAGCGGCGCGCCGCTTCGCGCCGCACACCGGCGAGCGCGTACGCGCGGCGATCGCGGCGCGCCAGCGCTGGTTCACGCTGCTCGGCACGCTGGCTGGCAAGTGGCCGCACACGCAAAGCCTGGATCCGGGCGGTTCGACGCGTGCGATCGATGCGTCCGAACGCAGCCGGCTGCTGGCGCGCGTGCGCGAGTTCCGGCGCTTCCTGGAAGCCGTCACCTTCGGCGCCGCGCTGGAAGAGGTGGCGGCGCTGGACAGCGAAGCCGCGCTCGATGCCTGGGTGGATGCCGATCCGCAGCGCGGCGACCTGCGCTTCTTCCTGCAGATCGCGCGCGACACCGCGCTTGCCGCGCTCGGTCCGGGCCCCGGCCGCTTCCTGAGCTATGGCGCCTATCCGCAGCCCGCGGGCGGCCATGCGCTGGGAGGTGGCGTGTGGCAGGCCGGCAAGCTGTCGCCGCTCGATGTCGAGGCGATACGCGAGGACGCGACCCACGCCTGGCTGAGCGACGAGGGTGGCGCGCGCCATCCGGCATCGGGTCTGACCGAACCGGTCGCGGACAAGCCGGGCGCCTACACCTGGAACAAGGCGCCGAGGCTGGCCGGCGAAGTGGTGGAAACCGGTGCCATCGCGCGCCAGCTCGCGAGCGGACATCCGCTGGTGCTCGACCTGGTGCGCCGTCACGGCGCCTCGGTGCACGGTCGTGTCGTGTCGCGGCTGCTGGAACTGGCGCGCGTGCTGCCGATGATGGAAGACTGGTTGCGCGCGCTGCGTCCGGGCGAGGCCTTCTGCACGCCGGGCAGCCTGCCGGACGAGGGGGTGGCGGCGGGCCTGGGCGAGGCGGCGCGAGGCAGTCTCGGACACTGGCTGTCGGTGCGCGAACGGCGCATCGCCAACTACCAGATCGTTGCGCCCACCACCTGGAACTTCTCGCCGCGCGACGCGGCAGGCCGCCCCGGCGCGCTGGAAGCCGCGCTCGAAGGCGCGCCGGTGCAGCCCGGTGAAACCACGCCGGTGGCGGTGCAGCACATCGTGCGTTCCTTCGATCCGTGCATGGTGTGCACCGTGCACTGAAAGCCGGGAGCAGGTCTTAGAATGGCCGCCACCCCTTCGCGCACCGATTACGTATGCAACGTTTCACCATTTCCCTCGACGACCAGCTCGCGGCGCAGTTCGATCAATGGATCGCCCGGCGCGGCTATGAAAACCGTTCCGAGGCGGTGCGCGACCTGTTCCGTGCGGAACTGGAGCGCACCCATCAGCAGACCGGCGCGGCCAGGCATTGCGTGGCCTGCCTGTCCTATGTGTTCAACCATCACGAGCGCGACCTGTCGGAGCGGCTGACCGGCTTGCAGCACGCGCATCACGACCTCACCGTGTCCACCATGCACGCGCACCTGGACCACGACCACTGCCTGGAAACCGTCATCCTGAAAGGCGAGCTGTCGGCGGTGCGGCAGTTCGCCGACGCGGTGTGCGCCGAACGCGGCGTGCATCATGGACACATCAATGTGATCAGCGTCGAGCTGGATACCTCGCAGCACCATGCGGCCGCTGGCTCGCATCCCTACCGCGCCCGCCACGCGCGCGGCCCCGGCTTCGGTCACGTGCACATCAAGCCCGCTACCTGAACCCGGCGCGGGCGCCCTCTATCCTTCCGGGCGGAAGCCGTTCCAAGCGGCGCTGGCTGCAATCAATCGGTCATCGTTTTCTGGCAACATCGTGATGTAAGAAAAAATCAACAAACATCACAAAAAGAGAGCGCCATGAAACAGGGAAGCAAGGGCCGCACGCCGGGCTCATTCCGTCCGACGCGGCTGACGCGCGCATTGATGCAGGCGCTGTGCCTCCCGCTTGTCGGCATCCCGGTGATCGCGCAGGCGCACGAGGCGGCGCCGGTCGGCCACCACCTCGACCCGGTCGCCGTGGAAGGGCATTACGACAATGCGGTCGGCACCTCCGACGCCGCCAGCCAGGGCAGCGTCACCGCCAGGCTGATCGAGAACCGTCCTACGCTGCGGCCGGCGGAAATCCTCGAATTCGTGCCCGGCGTCATCGTCACCCAGCACAGTGGCGGCGGCAAGGCGAACCAGTACTTCCTGCGCGGTTTCAACCTCGACCATGGCACCGACTTCGCGACCTGGGTGGACGGCATGCCGGTCAACATGCCCACGCATGCGCACGGTCACGGCTACACCGATCTGAACTGGCTCATTCCCGAACTGGTCGAGCGCATCGATTACCGCAAGGGCCCCTATTACGCCGAAGAAGGCGACTTCTCGTCCGCCGGCTCGGCACGGCTCAGACTGCGCGACCGTCTGGATGCCGGCATGGCGGAAGTGACGCTGGGCGAGGACGGTTACCGTCGCGCGCTGATGATGAATTCGCATGCGCTGGCCACCGGCACCCTGCTGTACGCGCTTGAAACGTCGCGCAATGACGGGCCGTGGACCAATCCCGAAGACTTCCGCCGGGTGAATGGCGTCTTGCGCTACACCCTGGGCGAAGGCGCGCAGCGGACCTCGATTACCGCCATGGCCTATACCGCGCGCTGGGACTCCACCGACCAGGTGCCGCTGCGCGCGCTGCAGTCCGGACAGATCGGCCGATACGATGCGATCGACCCGACCGATGGCGGACGCAGCCGGCGCTACAGCCTTTCGGTGGACAGCCAGCAGTTGCGTGACGATGGCGTGCTGCGCGTGCAGGCCTATGCCATACGCTCCGAACTGGACCTGTGGTCCAACTTCACCTACGTGCTGGACAACGATCCGGACGGCGACCAGTTCCGTCAGTCCGAGCGACGCAACACCTATGGGGGCGCGATCAGCCGGAGCTGGGACGGTCACCTTGGCGGCCGTGCCGCCACGCACACCCTGGGTGTGCAACTGCGTCACGACAGGCTGGATCCGGTCGGGCTCTACAGCACCGTCGCGCGCCGGACCACCTCCGTCACGCAGGAAAGCCGGGTGCGTCAGACCAGCGTCGGCGTGTTCGGCGAAACCAGCGTGCAGTGGAACGACTGGCTGCGCAGCGTGGCCGGCCTGCGCTTCGACCGCTACGACTTCGATGTCGACAGCTCCATCGCCGCCAACAGCGGCGACGCGTCGGACCACATTGCTTCACCCAAGCTGTCGCTCATCTTCGGGCCGTGGTCGCGCACCGAATATTTCCTGAACTACGGCTTCGGCTTCCACAGCAACGATGCGCGCGGCACCACCGCGCGCGTGACGCCGGGCGGCGATCCGGCACAGCGCGTCGACGCGCTGGCGCGCGGTCGCGGCGGCGAACTGGGCGTGCGCACCGAAGTGCTGCCCGATGTGCAAAGTTCGCTCGCGCTGTGGCAGCTCAACCTGGATTCCGAACTGCTGTTCGTCGGCGATGCGGGCGAAACCGAAGCGACGCGCGCGAGCCGCCGTCAGGGCATCGAATGGTCCACCCGCTGGACACCGCAGAACTGGCTGCTGTTCGACCTCGACATATCGCTGTCGCGCGCCCGCTTCACCAATGACGATCCCGCCGGCGACCGCGTGCCCGGTGCCGCCGCCCGTGTCATTGCCTTCGGCGCCAGCCTGACCGACAGCAATCCCTGGGCGCGCGGCTGGTTCGGCCACCTGCAGGTGCGTCACATCGGCCCGCGCGACCTGGTCGAGGACGGCTCGGTCAAGTCCGACACGGTCACGCTCGCCTATCTGCGCGTCGGTCGCGCGCTTACGCCGTCGGTACGTCTGATGCTGGATGTCTATAACCTGTTCGACAGCAAGGACAACGACATCGAGTACTACTACACCTCGCGCCTCGCGGGCGAGGCCGCCGGCGGCGTCGACGACCGCCACATCCACCCGGTCGAGCCCCGCACCCTGCGCCTGACGCTGAACGCGAAGTTCTGACCGGAGCGGGTCCTCTCCCACAAAAACTTGGCTCCGATGCCGGTTTGAGCGAGCTGCTGTGGGAGCGGCCTCTGGCCGCGATACGGCGGATGCGTGCCGCAGGCTTTGTTTGAGGCTGCATCGCGGGCAAGCCCGCTCCCACCAAACCCCGGCTCCGCTCGTTTGTCGCGAGCTGCTGTGGGAGCGGCCTCTGGCCGCGATACGGCGGATGCGTGCCGCAGGCTTTGTTTGAGGCTGCATCGCGGGCAAGCCCGCTCCCACGAAAACCAGGCTCCGCTCGTGTTTGTCGCGAGCTGTTGTGGGAGCGGCCTCTGGCCGCGATACGGCTGATGCCGGCCGCAGGCTTCGTTCGAGGCTGCATCGCGGGCAAGCCCGCTTCCAGGAAACCCGCGGCTCCGTTCGCGATCGGGGCGAGCTTTTGTGGGAGCGGCCTCTGGCCGCGATGCGGCGCGTGCGGGCCGCAGGCTTCGTTCGAGGCTGTATCACGGGCAAGCCCGCTTCCAGGAAACCCGCGGCTCCGTTCGCGATCGGGGCGAGCTTTTGTGGGAGCGGCCTCTGGCCGCGATGCGGCGCGTGCGGGCCGCAGGCTTCGTTCGAGGCTGTATCACGGGCAAGCCCGCTTCCAGGAAACCCGCGGCTCCGTTCGCGATCGGGGCGAGCTTTTGTGGGAGCGGCCTCTGGCCGCGATACGGCGCATGCGGGCCGCAGGCTTCGTTCGAGGCTGTATCGCGGGCAAGCCCGCTCCCACCAAACCCCGGCTCCGCTCGTGTTTGTCGCGAGCTGTTGTGGGAGCGGCCTCTGGCCGCGATGCGGCGCGTGCGGGCCGCGGGCTTCGTTCGAAGCTGTATCGCGGGCAAGCCCGCTCCCACCAAACCCCGCCTCCGCTCGTGTTTGTCGCGAGCTGGTGTGGGAGCGGCCTCTGGCCGCGATGCGGCGCGTGCGGGCCGCAGGCTTCGTTCGAGGCTGCATCGCGGGCAAGCCCGCTCCCACCAAACCCCGGCTCCGTTCGCGATCGGGGCGAGCTGTTGTGGGAGCGGCCTCTGGCCGCGATACGGCGGATGCGGGCCGCAGGCTTCGTTCAAGGCTGTATCGCGGGCAAGCCTGCTCCCTCAAAAACCCTCGCTCCATTCATGGCGCACCGTGCCGGCAAATCCTTCTATTCCTCCACCACCTTCACCTTCACGTAGCGGCCTTTCACCATGCCGCCATCCAGCTTGAGCACCACGGCGCGCGCGATGCTGCGTTCGACCGCGACGAAGGTGAGGTAATCGGTGATGTCGATGCGGCCGATCTGTTCGCGCGTGAAGCCGGCCCATGCGGTGAGCGCGCCGAGCACGTCGCCCGGGCGCATCTTTTCCTTGCGGCCGCCCAGTATCTGCACCGTGGCCATCGGCGGCTGCAGCGGCGCCGGATCGGCGCTGCCCAGCGCGTCCAGCGTCTGCCACATGAGCGGCTGACCGCGCATGTCGGCAATGCGCTGCGCGCGCACCTGTTCGAAGGGCGCGACCAGCGCGTAGGCGCGGCCGGCGGCGTCGCCCCGGCCGGTGCGGCCGATGCGGTGCACATGCACTTCGGGATCGGGAGTGAGATCGACGCTGACCACCGCATCCAGCCCGGCGATATCCAGGCCGCGCGCCGCGACATCGGTCGCCACCAGCACGGACACGCTCTGCTGGGCGAAGCGCAGCAGCGCGCGATCACGGTCGCGCTGTTCCATGTCCCCGACCAGCTCGATCGCGACGATGCCGGCTTCGCCCAGCTTCTGCACCAGGTCGTGGCAGCGACGGCGGGTGTTGCAGAAGGCGAGGGTGCTGACCGGCCGCACGCGCCGCAGCAGGTCGACCGCGGTCGCCAGACGCGCCGCTTCGTCGATCTCGATGAACACTTCGTCCACCGCACGCGGCGCGTGCGCGGTGTCCACCGCAATGCGTTCGGCCTCGCGCATGAACTGCGCGGCGATGCGCTCGACACCGTCGGGAAAGGTGGCCGAGAACATGAGGGTCTGGCGCGCCGGCGGACACTGGCGCACCACGTCGGCAATGTCGTCGAAGAAGCCCATGTCCAGCATGCGGTCGGCTTCGTCGAGCACCAGTGTGGAAATGCCGCGCAGGTCCAGCGTGCGTCGTTCGATATGGTCGAGCAGCCGGCCGGGCGTGCCCACCACGACATGCGCGCCATGCGCCAGGCTGTCGATCTGCGGACCGATCTTGGCGCCGCCGCACAGCGTGAGGATCTTGATGTTGGGGATGCCGCGCGCCAGCTTGCGCATTTCGCGCGCCACCTGGTCGGCCAGTTCGCGTGTCGGGCACAGCACGAGGCCCTGCGGCGAGAACCAGCGCGGATTGAGCTTCTGCAGCAGCGGCAGCGAAAACGCGGCGGTCTTGCCGCTGCCGGTGCGCGCCTGGGCGATCAGGTCGCGGCCGGCCAGCGCGGCGGGCAGCGCGGCCGCCTGTACCGGCGTCATCGCGTTGAAGCCGAGTGCGCCGAGGTTGGCGAGTGTGGCGGCCGACAGCGGCAGCGTATCGAAGGAGGAGGCGGAGTTCATGCGCGATTATCGTCGATGCGACGACGCCGGCGCAGCAAAGCGCGCACCATCACCGCCACCACCGCAAGATTGGCGATGAACAGCGCGATGGCCAGCGCGGAACCGCGGGTCAGCACTTCTGCCAGTTCGAACGGCACATAGATGGCGCCGCTTGCCGCCGCCAGCAGCTCCGCCCAGGCGCGGTCGAAGTACAGGCCCCAGCCTTCGGCCAGCCGCAGCACGCCGTAGGCGGCGGCACCGGCCGCGAGCAGCATCAGATGACGGTCATCGAGCGAGGCTGCGGCGTCGATGAAGATGCGCGGGTAATGCGACGCCGGGTTCAGGTGCGCATGCGCCACCAGCGAGGCGGCGAGCGCATGCACGTCCTTGTGCAGCAGCGTGAGCACGCCGCTGCCCGCCAGCAGCACCAGCACGCCCTTGAGCGCCTCGAACAGCGCGATCAGGCGAAGCGGACTCACGGCCTGCAGACGCGGTTCGCGATTCAATGCCGACAGACCCTAAAGGATGGCATAGGCGATGATGGAGCAGATGCCGGCCATGGCCACCAGCCCGCACAGGAACAGCGTATCCACCACCACGCGCAGGCGCCGCCGCAAGGCGATGTGACGGGTCTTGAACGACCAGAAGGCCAGACAGGCACAGCTCACGAACACCAGTGCATCGATCGCCAGCAGATCGTCGCCCACCGTCTGCACCTTGGTTTGCGACGCGATCAGGCGCAGCAGGCCGATCGCGGTCAGGCACACGCCCACCATGCCGGCCGACACGGTGAACACATGCATGGTCAGTTCGTGTTCGCGGATTTCCTTTTCCGGGGCGGGGTTCATGGTGGCGGGGCAGGACGGGACGCGCGCCATCATAGCCGCGCCGCGTGAATGCGGCGCGCCGCGCTGTTGCGGAATCCTTCAGCCGGCGGTGGCGGTCGCGAATTGCGTGGCGGTGAGCGACAACGCCTGTGCGAAGCCGGCAACGAAGCGCGCGGACTCCACGGTGATCAGGAACAGCGAGAAATCGCCGAAGGAGAACAGCTCTTCGCTGTCCGGCAGACGTGCGACATAGGCGGCGCGCAGGGCGGCGTAGCCGGCCGAATCCGGCGCACAGCGCGCGGCCTGACCGCGCACGCTGAGCCGGGCCAGTGCAAGCGGCGACGTGCCCGCGATCAGCGGCGCGGTCACCATGACACCGACCGCGGGATGCGCCAGCATGTCGGCCGTATGCGTGGCCAGACCGCTCACATGGATGATGAAGCCGCGTCCGTCCGGCCGCAGCGCGAAGGGCACCATGGACACCGCCGGGTCGCCCTTGTGCAGCGTGGCGAGTGCGGCGCAGGGCTGGTCGGCCAGCAGTTGGCGCAGGGTCCGGGTCTGTTCGGGCGTCATCGGGCAGGAGGTGGCGGGCGATGACCCATGATCGCGCGCCGCCATCGCCGGACGCAAGGCCCGCGCCGGCAACGCGCCGCGGCGAGCGGTCAGTCGCCGCGCACCGCGGCCGCGACCGCGCGCGCCTGCGCGTCGTGCAGCGCGTCCAGACCTTCGGCCACGCCGCGCCGGTTGTCCGCCGGCTGGTTCTGGCTCATTTTCCACTTGCCCTGCATGTGCAGGATGGACAGTTCCAGACCCACCACGTGGTCCAGCATGCGCGCCATGTAATCGTCGGGTGCATCGGCGATTCGCCAGGGCGCGGCCTGACCGGCTTCGTGCGTGTCGGTCAGCCGCTGCAGCAGCGCGCGCAGCCGCGCCGGGTCGTCGAAGCTGCGCAGCGTGGCGCGCACATGCACCACCGCATAGTTCCAGGTCGGCACCACGCGCCCGTCGCGCGCCTTGGACGGATACCAGTTGGGCGACACATAGGCCGCCGGCCCCTGGAACACCAGCAGCAGCGCGTGATCGGCCGGCGTGCGCCACAGCGGGTTGGCGCGCGCGACATGGCCCAGCAGCATGCCGCGCGCCGGATCCGCCAGCAGCGGAACGTGATCGGCCACCAGTCCGTCGTCCGACTGGCGTACCACCGTGGCCAGCGGATGACGCGCGATCAGGTCGAAAAGGAGGTCCGGATGCGTTTCCTCGAAATGCGCGGGGCAGTACATGCGTCGACTCCAGCGGGTGCAAGCGCCATGGTGAACCATGCTTCGCCGCCCGGCGATGGCGCGGGCCCGACTGTGCCGGCGCGTCCGCGCATACAGCGCAAGCGGGCTCGCGTCGCCGCGCTCAGTCGTCCGCGCAGTCGGCTGAAATCGCCCTGCCTTCGGACCCGGCCCATCCGTGCAGCGCGGCCGTCCGCTGCGCCGTCTCGATGTGACCCTCGCCCGCATCAGCGGGAGAGGGTGGCGCGAAGCGCCGGGTGAGGGCTGGCGGCCGCCATGGATCGCCGGCTTCGTTTCGGGCCCTGTCGCGGGCAAGCCCGCTCCCACAAAAACTCGCCCTGAGCGCGAACGGAGCCCCGCTGTTGTGGGAGCGCCCTGGGGCCGCGATGCGGCGCAACCAGGCTTCGTTCTCGGTCGGCATGCTCGCGCTCACGATGTCGAACGCAAACCTGAGGTCTTTCTGCTTCACCCGGGTCCGGCTCATCCGTCCTCCTTTCGGTTCAGGGCGCGCGCCGGCACTCGCCGGAATGGCGATGCAACGACCCGTGCCGGTGCGCGTCGGATCGACCGGTCAGGCTGTTTGAACGATCATGGCAGTCAGTTTGCGGACGACGGGCAAGACAAGCAGCAGCACCGGAAATGCGACGAGCCAGGAAAGTGCCCACGCACCGGGCCAGACCTCGAAGAAGTCTGGGCTCCAGCCGATACTTCTCAGTGTGCTGATAAGCGACACCACGCATGTCATCAGCACCGAAAGTATCAGTGGCATGACGATGCCCGCATAGCGAACAGGAAGCTTGCGAATGCCATCAGTGGATTGCGATTTCAGGAAGTTCATGGATGCTCCATAAGCCGGTCAGGCAAGGCGCCTTCCCTTCACAAGAAGAGAAATCAACCCCCGGCGTGAGCCGGCAGAAGTGGCGCGTTGATTGACGTAAACGCTTACGGCGTGCTTCGACTGAAGATCGCAAACGAAAGCTAGCAGATGCGGGCGAGGCGCGCCAGGGCGATCCTTCGTGAAGCGCCCGGACGCCACCGCATCCCTGCGGCGAAGCACCGCCACTCGCCTTGCCGTCGGACCTCGTCGCGACCGGGCAGCCAGGTCGGCCGGTGTGCGTTCCGGAAGGCGTCGAGTCAGCGCGGCCAATCGCGGTCGGGATTCCGTGCACCCGTGAGCGGCAGGCATCCAGGCGTTGGCTGCCGTAACGGGTCGCCTTGAACGACTTGTCAGGCGGCTGCTCCGCGGCGCGCCATCGTTGTACAATAGAACGTACATACAGGAGCTCGACATGGACGCGATCACCTACAGCGCCGCCCGCGCCAACCTTGCCAAAACGATGGATCGGGTTTGTGATGACCATGAACCGCTGATCATTACCCGAAATGGCGAACAGTCGGTCGTGATGCTGTCGCTGGAGGACTACAAGGCGCTGGAAGAGACCGCCTACCTGTTGCGCAGCCCGGCCAATGCGAAGCGCTTGCTTTCTGCAACGGCGCAGCTTGCGGCTGGAAAAGGCGTCGAACGCAAGCTGGCCAAATGAAGCGGGTGTTTGCGGACGAAGCCTGGGACGACTACCTGTACTGGCAGAAACAAGATCGGAAGATGGTTGAGCGGATAAACCGCTTGATCCAGGAAATACGGCGCGAGCCATTCTCCGGCGTCGGCAAACCGGAGCCCTTGAAACACGCACTGGCAGGCTTTTGGTCACGACGGATCACTGACGAGCACCGGATGGTGTATCGCGTTGACGGCGATGAACTCCTGATTGCTCAGCTTCGCTATCACTACTGAACTCCGTTCAGCCGCCCAACGACGCTGTACCTGAAGACGGCGATCCAGCATGGTGTCGGCAGCAAGTTTTCGAGCTTTAGGTTGATTGCGTAGGCCAATGAGGCTACGGCAAACCCGAGAAAAAGATTGGCCGCGAAAGATAGCTGCGTGATTCGATGGTCTTGCCATCGTACGTATCGCGCGTGATCGTCGGGAGTCATGGGCGCCTTAGGCATGACGATTAAGGCCAGCGGCGGCCGAAGGCCGTCCGTGCTGGGCCGACTTGTTAAACCTCATGATCACGCACGCTCTCCTTCCAGTCGAGAAGAATTCGGGCAACCTCGCTGTCATGATCCGGTCGCGACGAAAGTCCCATGCGCTCCGTGGTGATCGACGTGAGGACTGCTGCGATTGCGAACTGGTCCGCTCCGTCACGCAACAAGCCGAAGACCTGCGGTAAGTAGCCGTGGTATTCGTCGCGTGCTTGCGGCACCCCACAGACCCCGATCGGGTCCCAGACGTAATGCAGAACTTCGTCAACGGCGCGATACAGCAATAAATCCGGTCCACTGAGCTTTTGCCCCATGCTGTTTAACGTGGAGCTAACCGGCCGCCGGAGCGGAAGGCGGAGGGGACCTGCAAGCGCAGCTTGCAGGCGGTCCGGTTGAGCGCAAGGTTATGCATCACGGCTGCTTGCCGAAGACCATTTCAGGCGGTAGGACCGCCGCCGCCTCGGTGTGGAACTTGAATTCGGTAGTGACCCATGTGCCCGACTTGGTTCGGTAGGCCTGGAACCGGCCAAACACAACACCTTTTGCGTGATTGACTGCGAACACAACCATTTGAGATCGAGGAGAGATGGCGTTCTCCTTCACGATGTCGTAACTCTCCGGCTTACCGTAGAAGTCTTCGATTTGTCTAAGACTGTTTGCTTGAGTAAGGGCTTGGGTATTGCCTTCCATTCCGCTGCCTTTCAACCACGCTTTTATCGCTGCATCCGGACCACCGGTGAGATAGGCCGACAAACCGCGCTCAACAAGCGCTTTTGCTCCGGGATCGGCGGCGAGAACGGAATTGGTCAGGAAACTTGAACAAAGAACAAGAACAACCGAGAGCATGCGCATGATGACTCCTGATGCATAACGACGCTGTAGAAAAACCCCATTCCGGGGCAAGCAGTTGCTTCCGGCCCTCGCCGGTTCGAAGTCGTTCTTCCTCATTTCAGTCTCGCGATCTTCGCTTCATCGTCGTCTCCTGAGGTCTGCCTCGGCCGCTGCCCGGCGCACTCGAATGGCGTCGGTGTCGGCCGCCAGCTTACCTAGTTCGCGTAGCCATGGTGCCCGAGCTTTTCGATGTTGTGCACCAGGCAGTACAGCTTCCATTGCCCATCGACCTTGCTGCGTCCGCGCAGCGTGAAGCGGGTGAGCCGCTTGTTGTGGCGCAGATTGCCGAACACGGGTTCGACGGTGGCGAAGCGCGCGGCGATCATCCGTTTGCCCTCAATTGAATCGATGCGCCGCTTCATCCGCTCGGTGTGTGATTCGATGCCATCGCGCTTGCCGCGGAAGAAGGCGACCTGTCGCACCTTCGTCGTCTCCGGCGTGCGCAGGCAACGGGTGCGCAGCGCGCACGGCACGCAGTCGCGCTCGGCGCCGGTGTACTTCGTGGCGGCGTAGCCGTTGATCGTGCAGTCGCCGCCGTTGCGATACAGCCGCTTGCCCGCCGGGCAGATGCAGTGGCTGCGGTCGTCCGCTTCGGTGAAGTCGGTATTGGCGTAGCGCTTGTTCTTGCTGGCGCTGCGCGCTGCCTTCGCCTTGTCACTCTTATCCCACAGCGCATCGGGCTTGGCTCTGTGCTTCGCCTGATCGGCGTACCTCGGGTCGCGCTGCCGGTAGCCGTTGTCACAGATCCAGGCTGGAATGTTTCGGCTATCCAGTCCAGCGAGATTCTTCTCGGAGTGATAGCCGGCGTCGGCGCAGATCGCCGTGTCGGTGTGGCGCTGTGGTGCGCAGGCATCGATCACCGGCAGCAGCAGTTCCTGTTCCGAGCCCGTGCCGTGCGCCTGCGCATCGACCACGATCTGGTGCGCGGCATCGACCGCCGCTACGCCGGTATAGCCCTGGATCACGCCCTTGGCGGTGGCCATCTTGGCCGAGTCGTTGTCGGTGCGGTTACTCAGGCGCACCCCGCCCTTGGCGCCGCGCCGCTCGTCCGGATTGAGCGCGAGCCAGTCGCGTATCTTTGCCGCTTCGTGACTCAAGCGTTCGCGGGTGCGCTGTGCGCGGGCGGCCTCGTCGTCGCAACCGGCGGCATCGCGCGCCTTCTGCTCCTCGATCATGCGCTGCACGGCCGCGTCCATCTTCGCCGCCTCGCGCTCGAAATCGGCACGCGTGCCGCTCTTGGCCTTCGATGCGTTCGACGGCAGCTTCACGCCGTCGATGGCAAAGAGCTCGCGGCCGATCAGGCCCTGGCGGTCGCATACCAGCAGCACCTGGGTGAACAGCGCCTGGGCCTCGTCACCCAGCGTGCTGATGAAGTGCGCAACCGTGGTGAAGTGCGGGGCGCTGTCGCCGGAGACGGCCATGAACAGCACGTTGTGGCGGCAGGCGGTGGCGATGGAGCGGGAACTGAGCACGCCGCGCGAGTAGGCGAGCAGCACGATCTTGAGCAGCACCGCCGGATCGAAGGCCGGGGCACCGCCGGCGTCGTTGGCGTAGCGGGCACGGAGGACGGAAAGATCGAGGTCGTTGTCGACCAGGTGGCAGAGCGCGAACTCGAAGGTGCCGGGCAGCACCTGTTGCGCGAAATCGACCGGGATGAGCTTCAGGCCGTAGTCGGGGGTCTTGAATCGCGGCATCGCAGGGCTCCGCAGAGGCGATGCGCAATCATAACAACGGCATGTGAACGGTGGGGCGGAAGGAGGGGTTTTTCTACAGCCTCAACGTTCAAGGTGAGGGGCGGCCCGGCGGCGAAGCCGACGGGGAACCTGCAAGCGTAGCTTGCAGGCCGTCCCCTCGACCGCAGGGTTGGGCCACGCGCCCCGAAGAACCGCATTGCAAGCGGCACGACAGGGCACGGACCGACGAGAGCGAGAGGAATGAGCTTTTGGGAGCCACGAAGCGCAGGCCGTCGAGCACAGATGAGCGAACCTCTCGCGGAGGCTCATACTCAGCAAAGGACGGGACGACCACAGGCCGCCACAACTCGATGATTCCGCGCCCTCAGGCGCGGCACCACTGAAACCGACGTTCTGTCCAAGTGCGCGTCGAGCACCCACGGAAAATCGAACAGGCGACGACCGACCGATAGCCAAGAAGTCAACGGCGCGAGGGCGAACCACTGTGCATTGAAGAAGACCACCGACGCAAACGCCACCGCCACCGAGAGACGGCGCCTGGAAAGGCAGATGCAGAGGGGCTAGACGGAGCATGGGATTACGGGGCCCAACGTGAGGTCGACGCCAGATTCGGCGAGTAAGCCGGCGTCTGTCCGGATAAGCCGTCAAACCGGACATCAAATTCACTTTGCATTTTCTGGTTCTCCGGTCTATTGCTGTGTTTACGTACAGTACGAAAGAGACCATGAAACCGGACACCCACTCGCCCGGCGCTGCGTCGCCTGCCCAGCCTCGGCTGCTTGATCGCATGCGCGATGCCATCCGCGTGCGCAACTATAGCGTGCGCACCGAGAAATCGTATCTCGGATGGGTACGTCGCTACATCCGGTTTCACGGCCTCAGGCACCCGGCGGACATGGGCGGGGTGGAGGTTGAAGCCTTCCTGTCTCATCTTGTTTCGCAGCGCGATGTGGCGGCGGCGACCCAGCAGCAGGCGCTGGCGGCGATCCTGTTTCTCTATCGGGATGTGCTGGGCGTCCAGTTGCCCTGGCTGGATAACGTCGTGCGGCCGAAGAAGCCGCGGCGGTTGCCGACCGTGCTCAACCGAGACGAGGTGATGCGGGTGCTCGCGTTGATGGACGGCCGTCACGGCCTGATGGCGCGCCTGCTCTATGGTTCCGGCATGCGGTTGATGGAATGCCTGCGGTTGCGGGTGAAGGACGTCGATCTGCAGCGCCGCGAGATCATGGTGCGTGAGGGGAAGGGCAACAAGGACAGGGTGACGGTGCTGCCGGAAACGCTGGTTGCGCCTCTGGTGGGGCAACTGCAGCGCGCGCGCGCGCTTTTCGAGCTCGATCAGGCGCAAGGGCGCGCCGGCGTCTTCATGCCGGATGCGCTGGACCGGAAGTATCCGGCTGCCGGTGCGTCATGGGGCTGGTTCTGGGTGTTTCCCGCCGACGGTCATTCGGTCGACCCGCGCACCGGTGTGGTTCGCCGTCATCACATGCACGAGAAGTCGCTGCAGCGCGCACTTCAGATCGCATCGCGACAGGCAGGCATCACGCGGCAGGTGTCCGTGCATACGCTGCGCCATTCGTTCGCGACCCACCTGCTGGATTCGGGGCAGGACATCCGCACCATCCAGCAACTGCTCGGCCATGCGGACGTCAGCACCACGATGATCTACACGCACGTGCTGAATCGCGGGGCGCACGGAGTCCGGTCGCCGCTGGATGCATTGGGGATGGTGCGCTGAGGAACGGAGGATTGCGGAGCCTCTTGATCCGGCCAGACTTAGTCCTCAAACGTAGTCCGATCAATCCTTCTCAGGAGTCGCTATGCCGCTGATCGTCAATGTGCACGAAGCCAAGACGAATTTTTCGCGTTTGCTGGAGCAGGCTCACGCCGGACAGGAGATTGTGCTGGCGAAGGCGGGCAAGCCCTATGCACGTCTGGTGCCCTTGGCGCCCGAATCGGCTGGCCGGCGACCCGGCAGATTGCCCGGCCGCATCGATGCGTCTTTTTTCGAGCCCTTGCCTGAGGACGAGACGCGCGTTTGGGAGGGCAGATGAAGGCGCTGCTCGACACCCATGCGCTGCTCTGGTGGTGGACGGACGACCCTCTGCTCTCAGCGACGGCTCGCTCCTTCATCCAGAACCAGGACAACACCATTCTGGTCAGCGCAGCGAGTGCCTGGGAAATCGTGACCAAGCATCGTCTTGGCAAACTGGAATCTGCCGCCGAGGCGGTGTCCTGTTTTCACGAACTGGCCACGCTTGACGCCTTCGAGCATCTGCCGGTGACGAGCCTGCATGCGCTGCGTGCAGGTACGCTGGAAGTCGACCACCGTGACCCCTTCGACCGCATGCTGGCCGCGCAATGCGAACTCGAAGGAGTGCCGCTGATCACGTGCGACGCGACTTTTGCCGGCTTTCGCGTACGGACGGTGTGGTGAGGCGGGCGCCCGCTTGCGGCCATGGCATGTATCCGCGGTCCGCGGCGTGCAGGCGCAGTTGCCCTTACCCGGCGCTGCGCGCCACCCTCTCCTGCTGATGCGGGCGAGGGGGAAACCGGAGCGCCCGCATGAGGGGCGCGGCCTCAGCCTTCCAGCTTCTTCTTCAGCAGTTCGTTCACCTGCGCCGGGCTGGCCTTGCCGCGGCTGGCTTTCATCACCTGGCCGACCAGGGCGTTGAAGGCCTTTTCCTTGCCGGCGCGGTACTCCTCGACCGACTTCGGGTTGGCGGCCAGCACCTCGTCGATGATGGGTTCGATGGCCGAGGCGTCGGTCACCTGCTTCAGGCCCTGCGCTTCGATGATGGCGTCGGCGTCACGGCCTTCGCCATTCCACAGCGCGTCGAACACCTTCTTGGCGATGCTGTTCGAAATCGTGTTGTCGGCGATGCGGGCGACCAGGCCCGCGAGCTGGGCCGGGCTGACCGGGCTGTGCGCGATGTCGCGCTCTTCGCGGTTCAGGCGCGCGGCCAGTTCCCCCATCACCCAGTTGGCGAGCGGTTTGGCCAACTGAGTGGCCTGCCCCGCGCCGGCGACGGCGAGCGCGTCGGTGAAGTACTGGGCGGTTTCGCGGCTGGCGGTGAGGCCGGCGGCGTCGTAGGCGGACAGGCCACAGTCCGATTGCAGCCGCGCGGCCAGCGCGGCCGGCAGTTCGGGCATGGCGCGGCGCACTTCGTCCACCCACTCGGCGGCGATCACCAGCGGCGGCAGGTCGGGATCGGGGAAGTAGCGGTAGTCATGCGCGTCTTCCTTGCTGCGCATCATGCGGGTTTCGCCGGTGTCCGGGTCGAACAGCACGGTGGCTTGCTGGATCTTGTGGCCGTCCTCGATCTGTTCGATCTGCCACTGGATTTCGTAGTCGATGGCCTGCTGCAGGAAGCGGAAGCTGTTCAGGTTCTTGATTTCGCGGCGGGTGCCCAGCGGCTCGCCGGGACGGCGCACGCTCACGTTGGCGTCGCAGCGGAAGCTGCCTTCCTGCATATTGCCGTCGCAGATGTCCACCCAGCGCACCAGCGCGTGCAGCGCGCGCGCGTAGGCCACCGCCTCGGCGCTGGACGACATGTCCGGTTCGCTGACAATTTCCAGCAGCGGCGTGCCGGCGCGGTTCAGGTCGATGCCGGACATGCCGTGGAAATCCTCGTGCAGGCTCTTGCCGGCATCCTCTTCCAGGTGGGCACGGGTGAGGCGCACCACTTTTTCGTAAGCCTTGTCGCCCTCGCCGACGCGTATGGTCAGCGTACCGCCCTGCACCACCGGCAGTTCGTACTGGCTGATCTGGTAGCCCTTCGGGAGATCGGGGTAGAAGTAGTTCTTGCGCGCGAACACCGAGCGCGGCGCCACCGTGGCGCCGATCGCCAGACCGAAGCGGATGGCGCGCTCCACTGCGGCGCGGTTCATCACCGGCAGCACGCCGGGCAATGCCAGATCCACGGCGCTGGCCTGCACGTTCGGCGCCGCGCCGAAGGCGGTCGAGCTGCCGGAGAAGATTTTCGAGGCCGTGTTGAGCTGGGTATGCGTCTCCAGCCCGATCACGACTTCCCAGTTCGATCTGCTCATGATGCGTTCTCTCTGTATGCGGTGGCTCAGCGGCAGCCGCCGGTTCGGCGGCTCACCAGCGTGGGCCACAGGTAATCGTTCGCGCCCGGCGTGCAGTGGGCCGCGCAGTTGCGGTAGGACACGGTGACTTCGTCCTTCTGCTCCCACATGCTGATGGTGCACGCACCGGCCACCAGTGTGGGCGTGTGGTCGAAGCGGGTCTGCGTGAAGGCGGACAGGTCGAAGCTGCAGCGGCCTTTTGCGCCCATGTCCACCTCGGATGCGAAGCGCTCCACCCGGGAATCCTGCACGTCCAGCACCAGCCGGCCTTCGGTGCCGCCGTCGTCGCGATAGCGGCAGTCGGCCCGGGCCTGCAGCGCGCGCGCCGGTATCGGCAGGGGCTTGGCGCTGCGGCCGGGCGCCGGCCGGACCACCGTGGGCGGCAGCGCGGACGGCGCCGGCGCTTCCGGGGCGGACGGCGCGCCGGGCGGCTTCAGCGGCGCGCAACCCGCCATCAGCAGGGCGGCCAGCGCACCGGGGCGGATCGCGCCAGCCCTCAAAGCAGGGCGTCCCGCTTCTTGCGCAGCCCTTCCGGCATTTCCAGGCTCGCCTTGTCCCAGCCTTCCAGTTCCAGCACGCGGTCGAAAGCGTCCTCGAGCAGTGCATGCGCCTGCGCCGCCGCCTCGGCGATCGCGCGATGACTGTCCACCATGTCCGGCATGTCGCCCATGCAGGCGAGCTGGTAGTCGTGCAGCTTCCGCAGTTCCAGCAGTTGCACCGCAAGCTGCGCCGGGCAGGCGCACATATAGATGCCGGCCTGGTCGACGATGGCCTGGAGCTGTCGGGTGCTGTAGCGGAAGGTGTTGTTCATGGTGGCTTACTCCGGCGTGCGCAGATGCCAGTCGGTCGCCTGCTGGAACTGGTGCGCCACGCCCAGCATGCGCGCTTCGTCGAAATAGTTGCCGACGATCTGCAGGCCCACCGGCAGCCCGTTGGCGCCGAAGCCCGCGGGAATGCTCATGCCGGGCAGGCCGGCCAGGTTGATCGACGTGGTGTAGATGTCGCCGAGGTACATGGCGAGCGGGTCTTCGTCGTTCTGGCCCAGCGCGTACGCGGTGCTCGGCGTGGTCGGCCCCATGATGACGTCGCACTGCGCGAAGGCGGCGCGATAGTCGTCGGCGATCAGCCGGCGCACCCGCTGCGCCTGCAGGTAGTAGGCGTCGTAATAGCCGTGCGACAGCACATAGGTGCCGATCAGGATGCGCCGCTTCACCTCGGGGCCGAAGCCCTGCGCGCGGCTCTTGCCGTACATGTCGTCCAGGTTGCCGTAATCGGGCGCGCGGTAGCCATAGCGCACGCCGTCGAAGCGGCTGAGGTTGGAGCTGGCTTCGGCCGGCGCGATGACGTAGTAGGCGGGCACCGCATAGCCGGCGCGCGGCAGGCTCACGTCCACGGTCACCGCACCGAGCGTGCGGAAGGTGGCGAGTGCGGCGTCGACCGCGGCGCGCACGTCGGCCGACATGCCATCGCCGAAGAACTCCTTCGGCACGCCGATGCGCAGGCCGGCCAGCGGCTGCGCCAGCGCGCGCGTGTAGTCCTCGGCCGGGCGCTGCAGGCTGGTCGCGTCGCGTTCGTCGAAGCCGGCGAAGGCATTGAGCAGCAGCGCGCAGTCCTCGGCGGTGCGCGCCATGGGGCCGCCCTGGTCCAGGCTGGACGCGTAGGCGATCATGCCCCAGCGCGACACGATGCCGTAGGTGGGCTTGATGCCGCTGATGCCGCAGAAGGCGGCCGGCTGGCGGATCGAGCCGCCGGTGTCGGTGCCGGAGGCGGCGGGCGCCAAGCCGGCGGCGATGGCGGCGGCCGAACCGCCGCTCGATCCGCCGGGCACGTGCGCGCTGTTCCACGGGTTGCGTACCGCGCCGTAGTGGCTCGATTCATTGGTCGAGCCCATCGCGAACTCGTCCATATTGGTGCGGCCCAGCGTGACCAGGCCGGCGGCGCGGGAACGTTCGATCAGGCCGGCGTCGTACGGCGCGGCGAAGCTTTCCAGCATTTTCGAGCCACAGCGCGCGTGCCATCCGGTCTGGCAGAAGATGTCCTTGTGCGCGATCGGCACGCCGGTCAGCGGACCGGCGCGGCCCTCGGCGCGCAGTGCGTCGGCGGCCCGGGCGTCGGCCAGCGTGGCGTCCTCGTTGATTTCGACGAAGGCATTCAGCGCCGGGTTGGCCGCGCGTATCCGCGCCAGATAGTCCTGCGCCAGCTCGACCGCCGACGCTTCGCCCGCCGCCAGCTTCGCCGACAGCGACTTCACGGTTTCGGGGGGGCTCATGCGATCGCTCATTCGATGACCTTGGGCACGAGATAGAGGCCGTCCTCGACCGCCGGGGCGACCGCCTGGTAGGCCGCGCGACGGTCGCCTTCGGTCACGCGGTCCTCGCGCAGCCGCAGCACGAGATCGGTGGCGTGCGCCATCGGCTCGACGCCGGTGGTATCGATGGCCTGGAGCTGTTCGATCAGGCCCAGCATGGAATTCAGATGGCTGCGCGTGCGCTCGATGTCGGCATCCGGCAGTTCGATGCGGGCCAGTCGGGCGATGTGGCGCACCTGTGGGTCGGTCAATGACATGGGGTGACGTTCCGGGATGTCGGGCCGGGGCGCCTGTCTGGCATTCCCGGACACCGGGGTACAAAGATGTTTCGGTTCAAGGTGCTTATGCGCCGTTGGGTTATCATTATGAACCATTCAGGCTGCGCGCCCGGCAGTGGGCCTGGATGCGCGAGCGGGGCGGGCAGTCCCCGGCTGGCGCGAGCAGCCGCC
Source organism: Methyloversatilis thermotolerans (assembly GCF_000372885.1). Lineage (GTDB taxonomy): Bacteria > Pseudomonadota > Gammaproteobacteria > Burkholderiales > Rhodocyclaceae > Methyloversatilis > Methyloversatilis thermotolerans. The sequence goes on along the minus strand of NZ_KB889967.1, from coordinate 3,067,418 downwards.
GGGCCCGGCAGGACAGTACTGATCGATCACATCCGCCCGATTCTTCACCGGCCGCTGAGCGGCCGCTTTCATATAAGACCATTCATGTTCGGTTTCCTGCGTTCCTATTTTTCCAATGACCTCGCGATCGACCTGGGCACCGCCAACACGCTGATCTACGTCCGTGGCCAGGGCATCGTGCTGGACGAACCGTCGGTCGTGGCCATCCGTACCGAAGGCGGCCCCAACGCCAAGAAGACCATCCAGGCCGTGGGCCTGCAGGCCAAGCTCATGCTCGGCAAGACGCCCGGCAACATCACCGCCATCCGGCCGATGAAGGACGGCGTGATCGCCGACTTCACGGTGACCGAGCAGATGCTCAAGCAGTTCATCAAGAAGGTGCACGATTCCCGGCTGTTCTCGCCCAGTCCGCGCATCATCATCTGTGTGCCCTGCGGCTCCACCCAGGTCGAACGCCGCGCCATCCGTGAATCGGCGCTGGGTGCCGGCGCCAGCCAGGTGTACCTGATCGAGGAACCGATGGCCGCCGCGATCGGCGCGGGCCTGCCGGTGTCCGACGCCACCGGCTCCATGGTGGTCGATATCGGTGGCGGCACCACCGAGGTGGGCGTGATCTCGCTGGGCGGCATGGTGTACGCGGGCAGCGTGCGCGTCGGTGGCGACAAGTTCGACGAAGCCATCATCAATTACATCCGCCGCAATTACGGCATGCTGATCGGCGAAACCACCGCCGAGGCGATCAAGAAGGAAATCGGCTCCGCCTTCCCCGGCTCCGAGGTGAAGGAAATGGAAGTGAAGGGCCGCAACCTCGCCGAAGGCATTCCGCGCAGTTTCACCATCTCTTCCAACGAAATCCTCGAGGCGCTGACCGAACCGCTGAACCAGATCGTGTCGGCGGTGAAGAGCGCGCTGGAACAGACGCCGCCGGAACTGGGTGCCGACATCGCCGAGCGCGGCATGGTGCTGACCGGCGGCGGCGCGCTGCTGCGCGACCTGTACCGGCTGCTGATGGAAGAGACCGGCCTGCCGGTGGTGGTGGCCGACGACCCGCTGACCTGCGTGGTACGCGGTTCCGGCACCGCGCTGGAAAAGATGGACCAGCTCGGCAGCATTTTCGCCAACGAGTGATTGCTCCATGATGTCGCGGTCACGGCGCGCGCCTGCAATCGAGGCGGCCGCCTTCGGCCGCGGTCACCGCCTGCCCGCCGCCGGCCACGCCGCGCGGCGGATCGGCCTCCCTCCCGCAACTGCGAAGTCGGTCTGCTGATTCATGGTTTCACCGGTCGCCGGACATTCTCCCCCGCCCTTCTTCCGGCGCGGTCCTGCGCCTTTGGCACGCCTGGTCGTGCTGGTGAGTGCCTCGCTCACGCTGCTGGTGGTCGATCACCGGCTGCACTATCTCGAACTGGTGCGCCAGGGCCTGTCGGTGATGACCACGCCGCTGCAGGTACTGGCCGGCATGCCGGTCAAGGGCGTGCGTTCGGCCGGCGACTACTTCGCCGATCTCGCGCAACTGCAGGCGGAAAACACCGAACTGCGGCGCGAGCACACCGAACTGTCCACCATGCGGCTGCGCCAGGAACAGCTCGACCGCGAGAACACGCGGTTGCGCGCCTTGCTCGACATGCGCGAGCGGGCGCAGGTCGAGTCGCGCGTGGCCGAGGTGGTGTACGAGGTGCGCGATCCGTTCTCGCGCCGCATCGTGATCGACAAGGGCATCACGCACGGCATCGAGGCCGGCAGTCCGGTGGTGGACGATGTCGGCGTGATCGGCCAGGTCACGCGCGTGTATCCGCTGTATGCCGAAGTCACCCTCATTTCCGACAAGGACCAGGCGCTGCCGGTACAGGTGGCGCGCACCGGTGTGCGCGCCGTCATGTTCGGCGCCGGCGCCGGCCTGCTCGAACTGCGCTATCTGGCAACCGACGTCGATCTGCGCGAGGGCGACCGCATCGTCACTTCGGGACTGGATGGCGTATTCGTTGCCGGTCTGCCGGTGGCGCGCGTGAAGTCGGTGGACCGCGACGGCGTCGGCGGTTTCGTGCGCATCGTGTGCGTGCCGGTCGCCGGCGTCGAGGCCCATTCGACGGTGCTGGTGATGAAGCCCGGTCAGCCGGTGCTGCCCGAGGTCGACATGCCCACCGCGGCGGGCGAGGAGAAGCTGGAGGCGGTGCGCAAATGATGCGGAACACGACGATCGAGCCGCGGCACGAGGCGCCGGGCATCCGGCAAGGCGCGAGGCGGCGGCAGGGTGCGCCGCACCGCACGGATGCCGCACGGATGACGTGTGGTCGGGCGGAGGGCGGTGGATGAACCAGCCCACCTTCAGCTCGCGTCGCATCCTGCGCCCGGTAAGGCCCTGGTTCATCTGGCTGTCGCTGTTGCTGGCGCTGCTGGTGAACCTGATGCCGCTGGGCCGGGCATTCTGGTTGCCGGACTGGGTCGCCCTGGTGCTGTGCTTCTGGTGCGTACGCGAACCGCTGCGTGTCGGCATGGGCGCCGGCTTCGTGTTCGGACTGGCGATGGATATCGGCTATGGCAGCCTGATGGGCCAGCATGCGCTGGCCTATGTGCTGCTCGCCTACGCGGCCACCTCGCTGTCGCGGCGCATCCTCTGGTTCGGCCCTTTGCAGCAGTCGCTGCATGTGCTGCCCATGCTGTTCGGCGCGCACTGCGTCATGCTGGCTGTGCGCATGGTGGCCGACGCCGACTTTCCCGGCCCGGTGTACTTTCTCGGTCCGGTCATTTCCACCCTGCTCTGGACGCCGGTCGGCATGTTGCTGATGCTGCCGCAGTACCGGCCGGAAGAGAAGGACGAGAACCGGCCGATATGAGGGCCCCCACGCTCACTTCGTTCGCTGCCCCCCAGGGGGGCTGCGCTCGCCCTCGGGGCGGCGCTACCCACGGTCGGCTTTGCACAGCCGACCGGTTGCGCGGGCGGCGAGCAGTGCTCGCCGAAACCCCCGCTTCACCCCCCACGCTCACTTCGTTCGCACAGGGTCGGCTTTGCACAGCCGACCCGTTCGGCAGGCGCAGCGCAATGCGCTGCGAAATCCCGAGGCACGGGGACCGGCTTTGCACAGCCGGCCTGTTCGGCAGGCGCAGCGCATGCGCTGCGAAACCCCTGCCTCACCCCCCACCAAGGGGGCTGCGCTCGTTCCGCGGTCGGCTTTGCACAGCCGACCGGTTGCGCGGGCGGCGAGCAGTGCTCGCCGAAAGCCCCGCTACACCCCCCACGCTCACTTCGTTGGCACGGGGGCCGGCTTTGCACAGCCGGCCTGTTCGGCAGGCGCAGCGCAATGCGCTGCGAAACCCCGAGGCACGGAGGTCGGCTTTGCACAGCCGACCTGTTCGGCAGGCGCAGCGCAATGCGCTGCGAAACCCCGAGGCACGGAGGTCGGCTTTGCACAGCCGACCTGTTCGGCAGGCGCAGCGCATGCGCTGCGAAACCCCGAGGCACGGGGGCCGGCTTTGCACAGCCGGCCTGTTCGGCAGGCGCAGCGCATGCGCTGCGAAACCCCTGCCTCACCCCCCTCCCCACGGGGGCTGGGCTTGTTGTCGGGGCGGCCCCGCGATCCGCTTGGAAGCAGGGCGCGTGCTCGTCCGCATGCGGCCCGTTGCGCTCGGCGGGTCCGATGGCGCTGGATTGACGCGATGACCCGCCTGTCATGATCGATCTGCTGAGTCCGGAAACACAGGTCTTGCGATTCCGCCGCCGCGTCTATTTCGCGGCCGGCATCGTGCTGGTGTGCTTTGGCCTGCTGTTCGCGCGCTTCGTGTGGTTGCAGGTGGTGATGCACGACTACTACCAGACGCGCGCCGAGGACAACCGCATCGCGCTGATGCCGATCTCGCCCAACCGCGGCCTCATCGTGGACCGCAACGGCGAAATCCTGGCGCGCAACTACTCTGCCTACACGCTGGAAATCCAGCCGTCGCGCGTCACCCATCTCGACGACACGCTGGACGAACTGGCGCGCGTGGTGACCATAGAGCCGCGCGACCGGCGCCGGCTGCGCAAGCTGATGGAGGAGTCGCGCAACTTCGATTCGCTGCCGATACGTACCCGGCTCACCGACGACGAGGTGGCGCGCTTCATCGCCCAGCGTTACCGCTTTCCGGGTGTCGAGGTGAGGGCGCGCCTGTTCCGGCAGTATCCGAACACCGAGCTGGCGTCGCATGTGCTGGGCTATATGGGGCGCATCAACAAGCGCGACGCCGAGCGCATCGACGAGACCGGCAACGCCGACAACTACCGCGGCACCGATCACATCGGCAAGGCCGGTCTCGAACAGTTCTACGAAAGCGATCTGCACGGCGTGACCGGCTACGAACAGGTCGAGGTGACGGCCGCCGGCCGTCCGGTGCGCGTGCTGTCGCGCACGCCGGCGCAGAACGGCAACAATCTGCGCCTCACGCTGGACGCCGGGCTGCAGCGCGTGGTCGAACAGGCCTTCGGCGAGCGGCGCGGCGCGCTGGTGGCGATCGAACCGTCCACCGGCGGCGTGCTCGCGCTGGTGAGCAAACCCACGTTCGACCCCAATCTGTTCGTCGATGGCATCGACGCGACGAACTGGGACCTGCTGAACAATTCGCCGGATCACCCGCTGCTGAACCGCGCCATCTATTCTTCCTATCCGCCCGGCTCGACCTTCAAGCCGCTGATGGCGCTGGGCGCGCTCACCGCCGGCAAGCGAACGCCGGAATTCGCCATCGCCGACCCCGGCCATTTCGATTTCGGCGGCCATCGCTTCCGCGACGACAAGGTGGGCGGCCACGGCATGGTGGACATGCACAAGTCCATCGTCGTGTCCTGCAACACCTACTATTACCGGCTGGCCGCCGACTGGGGCATAGACGGCATCGCCGGCTTCATGTCCCAGCTCGGGCTGGGCAGCCGCACCGGCATCGACCTGGAGGGTGAATCCACCGGCGTGCTGCCATCGCCGGAATGGAAGAAGAAGCGCTTCAAGCGGCCGGAGCAGCAGAAATGGTATGCCGGCGAAACGGTGTCGGTCGGCATCGGTCAGGGCTACAACGCCTACACCATGCTGCAGATGGCGCACGCGGTATCCATACTGGCCAATGACGGCGTGGTGTACAAGCCTCACCTGGTGAAGCAGGTCGAGAATGTGCGCACCGGTGCCGTGCGCAGGGTGGAAGCCGAGCCGACGCGCAGGGTGAATCTGAAGCCGGAGCACATTGCGGTGATCAAGCAGGCCATGGTGGACGTGAACCGCGAAGGTACCGGCGCGAGAGCGTTTGCCGGCGCGCCCTACACGGCGGCCGGCAAGACCGGCACCGCGCAGGCCTTTTCGCTGCGTGGCGCGCAGTACCGCGGCAGCAAGCTGGCCGAAAAGCTGCGCGATCACGCGCTGTTCATCGCCTTCGCGCCGGTCGAGAACCCGAAGATCGCGCTGGCGGTCATCGTCGAGAATGCCGGCTTCGGCGCGCAGTCGGCGGCACCGATCGCGCGCCAGGTGTTCGATTACTACCTGCTCGGCAACAAGCCGGAGGGACCGGCGCCGGAGGACAGCGATGCAACTGACAGCGAATAGATGGTCCGTCCTGCGCGAGCGCATCGGCCGCCTGCTGTCGGCGCTCGATCCGCCGCTGCTGCTGATCACGACCGTGCTGCTGTCGCTTGCCACGCTGGTGATGGCGAGCGCCACCGCCGACTTCATGTTCCGCTTCGAAGCCCATCTGGTGAATCTGCTGGTGGCCGGCAGCGTCATGGTGCTGGTGGCACAGATTCCGCCGTTGCGGCTCATGCAGCTCGCGCTGCCCTTCTACATCCTCGGCGTGGTGCTGCTGTTGGGGGTGGAACTGTTCGGCGAAACGTCCAAGGGCGCGCAGCGCTGGCTCCACATCGGCTTCACGCGGATACAGCCATCGGAAATGATGAAGATATCGGTGCCGCTGATGCTGGCCTGGTACTTCCACCGTCACGAGGCCCAGCTCAGGGTGCGCGACTTCGTCGTCGCGGCAGTCATCCTGCTGATTCCCGTGGTGCTCATCTTCCATCAGCCGGATCTCGGCACCGCCATCCTGGTGCTGGCGGCTGGCGTATTCGTCATTTTCTTCGCCGGCCTGTCGTGGAAGCTCATCATTCCGGTGCTGGCGGTCGGCGTGGTGGCCATCACCGCGCTGGCCATCGAGGGCGATGCCATGTGCGCCGACGGCGTCGAATGGCCCGGGTTCAAGGCCTACCAGCGGCAACGCGTATGCACGCTGCTGGATCCGACCACTGATCCGCGCGGCAGCGGCTTCCACATCATCCAGTCCAGCATCGCCATCGGCTCCGGCGGCATTTTCGGCAAGGGCTGGCGCGAAGGTACCCAGACCCATCTGGAATTCGTGCCCGAGCGGCATACCGACTTCATCTTTGCCGTGATGGCGGAGGAGTTCGGCCTCGCCGGCGCGGTGGTGCTGCTGCTCATCTATATTGCGCTGATCGGCCGCGGGCTCATGATCGCCGCCAGTTCGCCGCTGCTGTTCGGCCGTCTGCTCGCCGGCGCGATTTCGCTGTCCTGCTTCACCTATGCCTTCGTGAACATGGGCATGGTGACCGGCATCCTGCCGGTTGTCGGCGTGCCGCTGCCCTTCGTGAGCTACGGCGGCACCGCGCTGGTCACGCTGTGCACGGGCCTGGGCCTGCTCATGTCGATCGAGGCGCACCGCCGCCGCCGGAGGGAAAGACGGTGATCGGTCCGCTGCGAACCGGCGCGCCATGCGCGCTGCTGCTGGCGCCCCTGCTGCTGTTGCTGGCGGCCTGCGCCGGCACGCCGGTCTCCACCCCCGACGCCGCGTCCGGTGCGCCGTCGCCCCGCGACGATGCCGCGCTGGATGCGCCCGCGCCGTCAGCGCCGGTCAGTGCGCCCACGGCACCGCGCCGGCCGGCCGGCGGCGGCTACTACCTGGATGACGGCCCCGGCGACAACCCGCTGGACGCGGCCGCGCTGGCCGCCATTCCGGATGCCGTGCCGCGCGATGAACCGCTGCATCGTTTCGCCAACCGTCCCTATACCGCGCTCGGCATGCAGTTCGTGCCGATGACCGAAGCGCAGCCGTTCCGGCAGCGCGGCCGCGGCTCCTGGTACGGCCGCAAGTTTCACGGCCAGAAGACCTCCAGCGGCGAGCCCTACGACATGTACGGCATGACGGCCGCGCATGCCACGCTGCCCATTCCGAGCTATGCGCGCGTCACCCACCTGGCGAGCGGCCGCTCGGTCGTGGTGCGCATCAACGACCGCGGTCCGTTCAAGCCGGGCCGGGTGATCGATCTGTCATGGACGGCGGCGGCCAAGCTGGGCTATGTGAATGACGGCAGTGCCGAGGTCGAGGTCGAGGCGGTATTTCCGGAAGGCAGCGCGGCCGACCTGCTGGCGCGTCGCGCCGCCGGCCGGCCGGAACGCGTGCGATCCGCACCGGCGGAGGTCCCGGCCACGGACGACGCCATCGCCGCACTGGCGCGCGACGGAACGGCCGCCACAGCGGAGGCGTCCGGCCGGCACTGGCTGCAACTGGGCGCCTTCGCGGCGCTGGACAATGCGCAGGCGCTCAGCCGGCGCGTCGCCGATGGCCTGGCCGACTGGGCCGAGCGGCTGCGCGTGACCAGCGAAGGCAGCCGTCACCGCGTGCAGGCCGGCCCGTTCGCCAGCCGCGACGCCGCGGAATCCGCGGCGCGCGAACTGCGCGAACGGCTGGGCCTGGAAGCGCTGCTCATCGTGCGCTGAGCGCGGCCGGGGCATTGGCCGGGCAGATTCGCGTCCAGCGCGGTGCGGCCGGCCACTGTCCGCGTTCGACCGCGCGGCCGCCGCGCAACACCACCCAGCCCTGCTGTCCGTAGTGCGGCAGTCCGCGTCGGGCGGCAGCCAGCGCATCGGCGTCGCGCGCGGCCACCAGCGCCAGCACGCCCCCTTGCGGGGCGCGCATCGCCCAGGCCACCACCTCCCCGTCGTGCGGGCGCGCCGGCAAGTTGTGCCTGCGCAACCAGCGATCGAGCGCCGCAGTGCTGCCGACCACCAGTCGTGCCTCGCTGCCAGGCGGGCTGTCGGCGCCGGGACGGGGCGGGCGACGGTCCAGCCAGTCGTCGAGCAAGCCTTCCGCCGCCGCGCGCAGGCGCGTGTCACCGTCATCGAGCACGGTCACCGTGAGCGCCGGATCCAGCGTCGCCTCGCGCAGTATCGGTGGCGCTTCGCCAGCGGCCAGCCGGCGCGCGAGGCGGAAATCGGGGTCGAGCGCGATATCGGCACAGCGCGTCAGTCCGAGCTGCACAGAGGTGTCCGTTCCGCGCAGCGCGATCTTCTCGATGCGCGTGCTGCCGTCGCCGGTATCGCGCAGCGCGAGCGGCACGGTCAGCGCATAGGCCGGGCCGGCCTGCCGCAGCGTCAGCGTCACCGCGCCCGGCTGTGCGCGCAGGTCGTGCAGCGACAGCGCGGGCAGGCCGGCGCGCCGTATCCATTGTTCGAACAAGGCGCCCAGCTTGCGGCCCGAGCTGCGCTCGAAACTGTCCTGCAGCGTCGTCCAGCTCGCGCGCCGGAAGCGCTGTTGCTGCCAGAAGTCGCGCAGCGCCCGCGCGAACGCTTCCTCACCCAGCTCGTCGCGCAGCATCAGGAACACCAGCGCCGCCTTGTGGTAGCCGACCGCCTGCGAGGCGTCGTGGGTACGGCCGCGGAACGCCGCCAGCGTGCCCTGGCTGGCGTCCGGCAGCGCCGACAGGCCGCGCAGCCAGTCCAGCCGCATGGCGCGCGCCGCGTCCTCGCCCTGCGCTTCACGCTGCGCGTAGTCGGCCATGAAGGTGGTGAGCCCCTCGCTCCAGTTGCCGCTGTCCGGATCGACATACACGCCATTGCCCCACCAGTTGTGCAGCACCTCGTGCGGCAGCGAGGTGTGGCGGATGAAGGGCAGGCGCAGCACCTCGCTGCCGAGATAGGTCAGCCCGGCCATGCCGAAACCGGTGGGCGTCGGCGATGCGGCGATGGTGAAGCGGCGATAGGGATAGGCACCGATGCGTGCCTCGTAGCGGGCCAGCGCGTCGGCCGCCGCGTCGAGATAACCCGCCGCCTCGCCGGCCAGTGCGGCCGGGAACAGCGTGGCCAGCTCGATGTTGCGCCCGTCGATCGAACGCACGCTGCGCAGCGTTTCCTGCCACGGGCCGGCCATCACATCCAGCCCTTCGCCATCGGCCTCCTGCTGCCACACCAGGCGGCGGCGCGCGCCGTCGAGCTGTTCGCTCACCCGCTCGCCGGTGCTCACTGCGCGCTGGCCGGCCGGCAGGTCGATCCGCACGCTGCAGCGATGCAGTGCCACCCGTTCGCCGTCCATCGGCAGCGGATACCACCCGGCCTGGGCGGGCAGGAAGCTGCCGGTTTCATCGATGCGCAGCGCGAAATCGGTCAGCGTGTCGCGATGACGCTGGCCGCTTGCCATCGCATCGCCGGTGAGGGTCCACTTCAGCGTCAGCGTGCGCGGGCCGGGCGCTGGCGTCAGGTCGATCTGCCACAGCCCGTCACGAGCAGTTGTCGCATGCGGCCGTCCGTCGACCTCCAGCGTGTGGATCGGATGCCGCGCATCCATGCGCAGCGCGACGCCTTCGCCCGCCGCCAGCATGAAGCGCCCATGCGCGCGCGCGCTGTGCGTGGCCGGGTCGAGCGACAGTTCGATATCGCAGCCGGGGGCTGCGCGGGCGCACGAGGCTGCGAGCAGCAGTGCCAGGCCGACGCGAACCGTCGTCACTGGCGCGCCTCGTGCCGCGGCGACTCCAGGCCATACACGCCGTCGGCCAGGCCGCGCACCAGATCGTCGCAATCCGCATGGTCGTCCCACGGCAGCAGGCTGCCGACGGCGGGCAGGCCGAGCGCACGCAACTGATGTTCCACGCCATGGCCGTGCACGATGTGGCCGCTGCCCATGAGGCCGATCACCAGCGCCTGCGGATGTGACCGCGCCGCATCCGCCAGCGCTTCGGCCATGGCGCGGTCCCACAGCAACTGTCCTTCGATGAAGCGCTCGCGCGCGGCGTCGCCACCGCGTGCGTGGGCGACATGGCCGCGCCATATTTCCTCCAGCCAGGCGCGATAGTCGGCGTCCGGCGCGGCCGGATCGCCCACGCCCTCGCGCCGCTCGCGCGGCACGCCGGCCAATCCGCTGCGCGACACCTCGCGCACGATGGAACGGTCGATGTTGAGTGCATGCATCGGAATGCGTTGTTCGCGCGCGAAACGGAAAATGTCGACATACAGCGCCGACGGCACGCCCCAGGCCTTGTTCCAGTCGGCGAGCCGGAACAGCGTGACTTCGTCGAGTTCGCCGCGCACCCACGCATCGAGTACCGGTTGCGCGCTGCGTGGCAGCATTTCCAGTCCGATCACCAGTTGCGGCCGCAAGTTCTTCAGCGTGCGCAGCGTGTCGAGCTGCCATTGATGATGCGCCGCGACATCGTGCTTCTCGCCCAGCAGCAGTACGGTCTGCTGGCTGGCCTGCGCAAATACCTGCTCGGCCGGGATTTCCCCCGCGCCCGGTTCCACCCAGCGTCCGGCGGGCACGCAGGACGCGGCACTCGCGCAGGCCGGTACGCAACACAGCAGCCAGGTGGCCAGGGTGGAGGCAAGATTCACGGCATTCTCCCGGAACGACATGCTTGGAGCGGGTGGCGCCACGCGGCGCCGGTGCGTGGACGGGCGACACACGCCTTCGTTCCCGGTCGGCCGGACGCTGCTGACCGGGCCGACGTCACGCCGGAACGCAATCAGCGGATGAAATTCGCCGCAACAGACCCTAACATGGCGACCGGTCCATCGCACGCAGCCCCATCGTGTCCGCATTGTCGCGCGCCCTGCTGCAGCTTCCTGCCCTGTTGCTGACACTCGTGGCCTGTGTGGCGGCGGGGCTGATCGATCCCATGCTCGGCCTGAGCGAAGGCCAGCCCCCGGTACTGCAGATCCGGCTGGGTGTCGCGTTCTCCGCGATACTGATGTTCGGACCGCTGCATGTGCTGCCCGCTGCGCTGGCCGATGGGTTGCTGTCGCTGATGCACGGCGGGTCGCCGTTGCCGGCGATCGCCCACGCGCTTGCGCTGGGCGTCGTGCTGGTGGCGGCGGTACGCGTGCTGCGCACCTATCCGCTGCAGCCCTTTCCGCGCATGCGGGCCGACCACTACGGCTGGTTCCTCGGGGCCGCGCTGGCGGTGGCCATCCTGCATGCGGCGGTGGATGCGTGGTCGCCGGATGAAGGTCTCCCTCTGTCCGACTGGACCTTGCACGCGGCCGCCCAGTTTGCCGGCGCGCTGCTGGTGGTGCAATTGGTCGCCGGCTGGAGCGGTGTGCATGTGTGGCGACGCGTGCCGGCGGATCTGCCGCGTGCGCTGCCGTGGATGCTGATCGCGCTTGCGGTGGCCGCCGCCATCTTTCTGCGCCTGTTCGACGGTCCCGAGCCCTATATGCTGGTGCTGCCCGCCGTGCTGGTGTGGGCGGCGATCACGCTCAAAGTGCGCTGGATGGCGCTGCTGCTGGTGCTGATGAATCTGCTGGCGCTGTACGGCACCCGGAACGGCACCGGTCCGTTCGGCAACGAAACGCCGCTGCGCGCACTGCTGCTGCTGCAGACCTTCCTCATCGCCATGTCGGTCGCCGTGTATTCGCTGTCCATCACGCTGAGCGAACGGGCCACCGCCTCGCGCCGGGCGCGCACCCGCGAGGCCCAGTTGCTCGATCTGGTCGATGGTTCCATCCAGGGCATCCTGATCCATCGCGAATTCCGGCCGCTGTACGCCAACCGGCGCGCGGCCGAACTGCTGGGTTTCCACTCGGTGGCCGACCTGATGGCGCAGCGTTCGCTTGCCGGCATTGTCGTGCCGGACGATCTGGCACGCATTTCCAGCGAGCAGAGCCGCCGCCAGCTCGCCGCCGGACGCATGCTGCCGATGCAGCTCGACGTGATACGCCAGGACTGCAGCCGTCGTACGCTGGATTCCATGGTGCGTCACGTCATGTGGGACGGCGAGCGCGCGGTGCAGGCGACTTTCATCGACGTGACCGACGATCTGCGTGCGCGGCAGGAACAGCGCGAGCGGCTCGAGCGCCAGGAGAAGCAGCTCGCGGCGATGCTGCGGCTCGGTGTCGATCCGCTGCTTTCGGTGGGCGACGAACTGGGGCTGTGTGTGCTGACCGAGGCGGTGTCCGAGGCACTCTCGGTCATCCGCGTCAGCGTGTGGCAACTCGATGCGGACCAGATGCATCTGGTGTGCCTGGATCTGTTCGATCGTCGCGCACTGCACGACCGCTCCGGACTGCAGGCCCACCAGGCCGGAAGCCGGCTCGCCGTTGCCGACTATCCGGGCTACTTCGACGCCTTGCGTGGCGGCCAGCCGGTGGTGGCCAACGATGCGCGCGCCTGTGCGCAGACCCGCGAGTTCGCGTCGCTCTACCTGAACGATGCCGGCATCGAGGCCATGCTGGACGCACCGGTCTTCCTCGATGGGCGACTGGCCGGCGTCGTCTGCATCGAACACGACGGGGGGACGCGCGACTGGGCGCACGACGAAGTGCGCTTCGCGGGCGAGATCGCCACCCTGCTCGGCCGCTTCCTGGTGGCACGCGCGCGGCGTGACATGCAGCGCGAGCAGGACCGGCTGTCCGCCATCCTGGATGCGACGCCCGACTATGTGTCCACGGTCGACACCGAACTGCGCTTCAGATATCTGAACCTGGCGGCCCGCCGCACGCTGGGCCTGAGCGACGGCGGCGAACTGCCGACCGACATGCGGGTGCGCGACCTGTATACGCCGGACATGTACCGCCATTACCTCGAGGTGCAGTTGCCGGCAGTGCTCAGGGACGGCATCTGGGTCGGCGAGATCGAGCTCAAGACGCCGGTCGGCGGCGTGCGCCCGGTGTCTGCGGTGCGGGTTGCGCATCGCGATGCCGACGGACGCCTGCTCTACATTTCCAGCCTGCTGCGTGACATCACGGCGATCAAGCAGACCGAACTGGCTCTGCGCGAGGCGAACGAAACGCTGGAACAGCGGGTGTCCGAACGCACGGCCGAGCTCGCGCGCGCCAACGAAAGGCTGAAGGATCTGGACCGGCTGAAATCCATGTTCATCGCCTCCATGTCGCACGAACTGCGCACGCCGCTCAATTCCATCATCGGCTTCACCGGCGTGGTGCTGGCCGGCATGGCCGGCGAACTGAACGAACGCCAGCGCGACCAGCTCGGCCGCGTCTATGGTTCGGCCCGTCACCTGCTCGCGCTGATCACCGACGTGATCGACATTTCCAAGATCGAAGCCGGTTTCATCGACGTGTTCGAGGAAACTTTCGAGGTCGAGAAAATGATCGACGAGGCGATACAGACCGTCATGCCGGGGGCGCGCGAGAAGAAGCTGGCGGTCGAGGTGCAGGTGCCGCCCGGGCTCATGGTGCGCGCCGACCGCCGCCGCCTGTTGCAATGCGTACTGAATTTCACCAGCAACGCGGTAAAGTACACCGTTGAAGGACGAATCCGCGTGGAGGCAAGTGTGCACGGAAGCTGGCTCGACATCAGCGTCGAGGATACCGGGATCGGCGTTGACGAAGCCGGTCTGGCGCGGCTTTTCCAGCCTTTCGAGCGCATCGATTCCCATCTGCGGGTCAAGACACCGGGCACCGGACTGGGGCTGTACCTGACCCGCAAGATCGCCACCGAACTGCTGGCTGGCGGCGTCGATGTACACAGCACACCGGGGGTGGGCAGCCGCTTCACGCTGCGCATCCCGCGCGAGGGCTCGGGTCGGGCCGCGGAGGGTGCGCGACCGTGAAGACCGCGCTGGTGATCGAGGACAACGACAATAACCTCGAACTGATCTCGTTCATCCTGAATGCCCGCGGCTACGCGACCCGCAGCGCGATGACCGGCCTCGACGGCGTGGCCGAGGCCTTGCGCGAACGCCCCGATTTCATCCTGCTGGACATACAGCTCCCCGACATCGATGGCATCGAGGTTGCCCGGCGCATCCGCGCAGGCGAAACTGCGCCGCCCATCCCGATGATCGCGATCACCTCGTTCGCCATGGCCGGCGACCGGGAGAGGGTGCTGGCGGCCGGCTGCAACGGCTACATAGAAAAACCCATAGACCCGCTGCGGGTCATGACCCAGATAGAAGACGTGCTGGCCCAAGCCTGATGGACATCCTGATTGCGGAAGACGACGAGAACTCTCGCCTGATGTTGTGTGCAGCGCTGGAGGCACGTGGTCACGCCGTGCGTTCGGCACCCGACGGACGCACGGCGCTCGAACAGGCGCTCGCGCGGCCGCCCGATCTCATCGTGTCCGACATCCTGATGCCCGACCTCGATGGCTATGGTTTCTGTCGCGCGGTGCGCGCTCATCCCCAGTTGTCGGCCACGCCATTCGCCTTCTACACCGCCACCTTCACCGACCGGCGCGACGAGGAACTGGCTTACCGGCTCGGCGCCGACCTTTTCCTGGTCAAGCCGTGCGAGATCGACAAGCTGGTGGCGGAACTGGAAACCCTGGGCAACACCCGCGCGAAGCGGACCCAGGCGGGGGAGGTGGATGCCCTGTATGCCGAACGCCTGCGCGACAAGCTGGACAAGAAAATAGGCGAACTCGAGGCCGAGCGCACCCGCTTGCGCGATTTCGCCGAAGCGGCGGCCGACTGGTTCTGGGAAACCGACGCCGACGGGATCATCGTCTACACCTCGGAAGGTGCCTGGCCCTTGCGCGGGCTCACGCTCAATGCCTTGTTCGCAATGCGCCGTCCCGGTCCGCAACGGCACGACGATCTGGCGCAGCTCGCCTCCGAGTTCCGCCCGTTCCGCGACATCGTGATCGACTGGCGACAGCAGGACGGCGGCGTGCGCATCATGGCGCTCTCCGGCCGGCCGTGGAAGGACGCCAGCGGCCGCACGGGCGGTTACCGCGGCAGCGCGCGCGACGTGAGCCGGCAGGTGCGCGCCGAGGAGGAACTGCGCGCGCTGAATCATGAACTGGATGAACGCGTGCGCAGCCGCACTTCCAGCCTGCGCGCCGCGTTCGAGGAACTGGAAAGCTTCAGCTACTCGGTGTCGCACGATCTGCGCGGCCCCTTGCGGTCGATACACGGCTTTGCCAGCGTGCTCGAATCCGAACTGATGCGACCGGATGTGTCCGGTCTGTCGCCCGCGACCTTCGATGCGCTGGCGCGCATCCTGCGTGCCGCGCTGCGCATGGAGCATCTGGTGGACGATCTGCTCGAGCTGTCGCGCGTAACGCGCCTGCCCTTGCAGCGTCAGCCTGCCGACCTGAGCGCCATCGCGCAGGACCTGGCGGACGCGCTGCGCGCCAGCGATCCGCAGCGAAAGAGCACGATCAACATACAGCCAGGCATGCTGGTGGCAGGTGATGTCGGCCTGCTGCGCATCGCACTCGACAACCTGCTGCGCAACGCGTGGAAGTTTTCCGGCCCGGTCGACGATCCGGTCATCGAGGTCGGCGCCGAGGGCCGTGGCCAGCAGGCGGTCATCTATGTGCGCGACAATGGCGTCGGTTTCGACATGGCGCACGCGGACAAGCTGTTCACTCCGTTCGCGAGACTGCACCGCGACGGCGAATTCGAAGGCACCGGCATCGGTCTGGCGCTGGTCCAGCGCATCGTGCGCCGCCACAACGGACGTGTCTGGGCGCGCGCCGAACCGGGCAAGGGCGCCACCTTCTGTTTCACGCTGGGTGACACCGAAACGGAACTGCCTTCGACAGCCGCCTGATCGAGCCACCGCCTGCCGCCCGCAAGAACTCGCCCGGACCGTGAACGGAGCCGGGGTTTCGTAGGAGCGGGCTTGCCCGCGATGCAGCCTGGAACGAAGCCGGGCGGCCTGCATCCGCCGCATCGCGGCCAGAGGCCGCTCCCACGGAATCTCGCGACAAACGTGAGCGGGGCCAGGGTTTCGTGGGAGCGGGCTTGCCCGCGATGCGGCCTTGAACGAAGCCGGGCGGCCGGCATCCGCCGCATCGCGGCCAGAGACCGCTCCCACGGAATCTCGCGGCAAACGTGAGCGGAGCCAGGGTTTCGTGGGAGCGGGCTCGCCCGCGATGCAGCCTGGAACGAAGCCGGGCGGCCGGCATCCGCCGCATCGCGGCCAGAGGCCGCTCCCACGGAATCTCGCGACAAACGTGAGCGGAGCCAGGGTTTCGTGGGAGCGGGCTTGCCCGCGATAGAGCTTCGAACGAAGCCCGCGGCCCGCACACGCCGCATCGCGGGC
The DNA here is from genome assembly GCF_000372885.1 of Methyloversatilis thermotolerans. Taxonomy (GTDB): domain Bacteria; phylum Pseudomonadota; class Gammaproteobacteria; order Burkholderiales; family Rhodocyclaceae; genus Methyloversatilis; species Methyloversatilis thermotolerans. The sequence continues at coordinate 3,051,177 of NZ_KB889967.1, read as the reverse complement.
AAGCCCGCCCACAACAGCTCGCCCGAACCGCGAACGCAGCGGGTTTTGCGGAGCGAGCACCGCTCGCGACCCCGCCCTTGAACGAAGCCCGCGGCTGCGGTGCTATTTGCGGCCCACCGCCAGCACGCCGGCGATCACCAGCGCGGTGCCGGCGAGCTGCAGCGCGGACAGCGGCTCGTCCAGCATCCACCAGCCGAGGAATACGGTGATGACCGGGCCGGTACTGCCTACCAGTGCGGCGGTCTGCGCGCCCATGCGGCGTATCGCCACCGATTGCAGGAATACTGGCAGCACCGTGGCGAAAAGCGCCATGGCGACCGCCAGCCACAGCACCGGCGCCGGCTGCGCCAGCGCTTCCAGCGGTCGCAGCGCGGCGAAATGCAGCATGACCGCGACGGTGGACACCAGGGTGGCGAGCGCGGAGAAACGGGTGGCGCCCATGCGGCGTATCGGTTCCGCTGCGCCGGTCAGGTAGATGGCGAAGCTGAGCGAGGACGCGAACACCAGCCCGCAGCCCAGCGCGATCGCCGCGGCTTCGCCACTCACTTCGATGTCATGGACTACCGCCAGCGCGATGCCGCCGTAGCAGAGCAGGCTGGCGACGATCTCGCGCGCGGCGATGCGGCGGCCATGGGCGATCCAGCCTATCAGCAGCGTCAGCGTGGGATAGGTGAACAGCACCAGGCGTTCGAGGCCGGCCGAGATGTAGAGCAGCCCGTAGAAATCGAGCATGCTGGCGCCGTAATAGCCGAACAGGCCGAGCAGCGCGACGGTCGCCCAGTCGCGCCCGCTGAGGGCCGCGCCGCGTGCCGCCTCGCGCCAGGCCACCACCACGAACACCGGTGCCGCGAGCAGCATGCGCAGCGCGACCAGGGTGACCGGATCGACGCCATGCGGGTAGGCCAGCTTGGCGAGGATGGCTTTCAGCGAGAAACCGGCCGACGCGATGATGGCCAGCCACACGCCCAACTGCCTGTCGTGCGCCGCCACTAACGTTTTCGCCCGCCGAGCAGGGAACCGAGGACGCCGCGCACGATTTCCCGGCCGATGGAACTGGCCACCTGGCGCGCCACGGTTTTGGCCGCGGTCTGGATCAGGCCGTCGCGCTGACCGCCGCGCGGGCCGGTGGATCCGAACACCAGGTCCTGCAGCCCGCCCAGCATGCCGCCATCGGCGCCGCTCGCAGTGCCACCTGCCCCGGCACCGGGCAACGGCTTGCCGGTAGCCTGCGGCGCAGCGGTCACCGCGGCGGTGAGCATTTCGTAGGCGGATTCGCGGTCCAGCGCCTGTTCGTAGCGGCCCTGCAGCGGAGATTGCCGGATCGCGGCACTGCGTTCTTCCGCGCTGAGCGGGCCCAGGCGGGAGGCGGGCGGCAGCACGAAGGCACGCTCCACCACCGACGGCCGTCCCTTCTCGTCGAGGAAGGAAATGAGTGCCTCGCCGGTACCCAGTTCGAGTATGGCCTGTTCGGCGTCGAACTTCGGGTTCTGCCGCATGGTCTGCGCCGCGGTCTTGACCGCCTTCTGGTCGCGCGGCGTGAACGCGCGCAGTGCGTGCTGCACCCGGTTGCCGAGCTGGGCCAGCACGCTGTCCGGCACGTCGAGCGGGTTCTGCGTCACGAAATACACGCCCACGCCTTTGGAGCGGATGAGGCGCACCACCTGTTCGATCTTCTCCAGCAGTGCCGGCGGCGCCTCGTTGAACAGCAGGTGAGCCTCGTCGAAGAAGAACACCAGCCTGGGCTTGTCCATGTCACCCACTTCGGGCAACTGTTCGAACAGTTCGGCCAGCAGCCAGAGCAGGAAGGTGGAGTAGAGCTTGGGCGAGTTGTACAGCCTGTCCGCCGCCAGGATGTTGATGGTGCCGCGGCCGTGCTCGTCGAAGGTCATCAGGTCGGCGATGTCCAGCATGGGCTCGCCGAAGAAGCGGTCGGCGCCCTGCTCCTCCAGTTGCAGCAGGCCGCGCTGTATCGCGCCGATGGATGCGGTGGAAATGTTGCCGTACTGCGTCTTGAACTGCGCCGCGTTGTCGCCGACATGCTGTACCAGCGCCCGCAGATCCTTCATGTCGAGCAGCAGCAGTCCGTGGTCGTCGGCCACCTTGAACGCGATGCTGAGCACGCCGGCCTGGGTGTCGTTCAGGCCGAGCAGGCGGGCCAGCAGCAGCGGGCCCATGTCGCTCACCGTGGCACGCACCGGGTGGCCGGATTCGCCGAACACGTCCCAGAAGCGGACCGGGTTGGCATAGGGTACGAAATCGGTGATGCCGAGCAGGTCCAGCCGCTGCTGCAGTCGGGGGCTGACGGTGCCGGCCGCGGCCATGCCCGACAGGTCACCCTTCACGTCGGCCATGAATACCGGCGTACCGATATAGGAGAAGCGCTCGGCGAGCGACTGCAGGGTGACTGTCTTGCCGGTGCCGGTGGCACCGGTGATCAGGCCATGGCGGTTCGCCATGCCGGGCAGCAGCGCGATGGATGCGTCGCCGGCGCGGGCGACATGGAGCGGATCGGCCATGGCATCTGTCCTCGGAAGGGATGGCCGATGCTACCAGTGCGCGGGCCCGCCGGCGGTGTGGAAATCCGAATCAGGACGCGAAGCGGTACTGCGACTTGCCGGCGCGCTTGGCTTCGTACATCGCCTCGTCGGCACGACGCATCAGCGCGTCCGGCATTTCGTCGCGGGTGCGTGTGTACGCGATGCCGACGCTGGCGCCGATGCGTGCGTGCACCGCGCCATCCAGCTCGATCGGCCGCGCCAGCGAGGTGACGATCTTGGCGGCGATGAAGCGCGCGGTATCGGGCGAATCGAGCGCGCCCAGCACGACGATGAATTCGTCGCCCCCGAGTCGCGCCACCACGTCGCTGCGCCGGACGATGGATTCGAGCTGCCGTGCCACCGCGGTCAGCACGCGGTCTCCGGCCTCGTGTCCCAGGGTGTCATTGACCTCCTTGAAGCCGTCGAGGTCGACCAGCATGAGCGCCAGCCCGCCTTCCTGCAGACCGTCCAGCGCCTGGTCGAGCCGGTGTTCGATGCCGCGGCGGTTGAGCAGGCCGGTCAGTGCATCCCGCTCGGCCATGGCGATGGCCGAGGCCTCGGCGCGCTTCTGGTCGGTCACGTCGTTCACGATGCCCTGAAGAAGCTGGCCCGACATCGGGTTGAGCACCAGGTGCAGCCACAGCACATGGCCGTGTGCCGAGGTGGTCTGGAAATCGGCGGCGGCCGGTCTGTGATCGGACAGTGCGCGCACCATCAGCGCATCCAGGCGCGAAGCTTCGGGACCCAGCAGCCTGCGCAGGGAATAGGGCTCGGTGTCCTCGTTGCAGGCGGGCAGGCCCAGGGTACGTGCCAGCCACGGGTTCCAGTTGTGCATGCAGCCTTCGGCATCCAGCGTGAACATGCCGGTCTGCGCTGCCTCGAAAATGAGCCGGAATCGCTTTTCCGACTCCTCGCGCTGCGCGCGCAGCTCGCGTTCGCTGTCCAGCATGCCTTCCATGCGCACGATGAGGCCATTGATGTCGCCCGCCAGACGGCCGATTTCGTCGCCGCTGTGCCCGGCCGGCACCGGCACCCGGTCGCCGCTGCCGGCGCGCAGACTGTGCAGGCTGTCCGACAAGGTCTTGACCGGGCGTGTGATGACATTGAGCACGACCCACGCGGCCGCCAGCGCCACCGCCACCAGTTGCATGCCCAGGATGACCGCGATGAAGCGCGAATAGGCACCGGCATCCTCGTCGATGCGGTGGGCTGCCGGCCAAACCTCGATCTCGCCCACCTGCTGCTCGGGCATGAAGGGCGACATGAGCGGACGCACCTGCACCGGCAGAGCACGCCCGCTGCGTGCCGTTTCATGGCCGAGTTCGATCATGACGCGATTGCCCTCGCGTATCACCACCTTGTGCACCGAGCGGTTGCCGAGCAGGCCCTGGGCAACCTCGGCGGCGAGCTGTTCGTCGCGCGCGAAGGCGGCGACGCTGGCGGTGCGCTCGACCGACTGGATGAGGTCGGTCACGTTCTGCTGCAGGCGCTTGCGCTCTTCCTGCGCGACGACCACCGTGCTGCCCAGCGCCACCAGGGCACCCACCAGTCCGGCGAAGAAAAGGATGAGCAGCGTCGTGCGGCTGACGATGCCGTGGAGCAAGGGCTGCCGCCGCTGGCGCGCGGACGGTGACGGTTCAGTCGCCAAGGCGCAGCACCTGTCTGACGCGCCGGTCGTTCGCCGGCATTTCGACAAAACCTATCGCGCCGGGCTGGCGTGCGACACGCTCGAGCACTTCGCTCGCATCCTCGATCTGGTCCGGCGGCTGGGTGCGGCCGGAAAAGCGCAGGCGTGCCCAGTAGGCGTTGATTTCAGGCAGGCTCTTGCCGACCAGGGCACGATAGAACGCCTCGCGCAGCGGCCGGGTGTCCAGCACCACTGCCGGCGTACCCGAAGGCAGGGTCTTGAGACGGCCAAGGAAGACGTGGCTGGCTTCTTCACGGCTCAATTGTTCGATGCCCGAGCCCTGGTTCACGATGATCATCAGTTCGGCCGCCGGCGTACGCGTGCCGCACAGCGCGAGCAGGCTTATCAGTGCGGTGTTGACGACAGCCTTCATCGGCTCAGAACACGAAATCGAGTGCGATGGTAAACAGCGTGACACTGCGGTCCCGCACCGGCTGCCCGGCCTCGTCCACCAGCAGGAAAGACGCTGCTGCATCGACGTGGTCCACCTGCATCTTCAGGGCGTAGCGCCCGCCAAAGTCATAGCGTACCCCGGCGGTCACGGTATGGCTTTCCATGCGCAGACGGTCGCTCACCCGGTCGTACGACGCCTGCAGCGCGGACAGCACCGGCGGCAGCGCGAGCGGTTTGTCCTGCGGCTTCAGATGATTGAAGCTGTAACCGAGGTAGGGCTTGAACGCCCCGATGCGCCAGGCGGCGACCAACGATCCCGCCCAGCCCTCGAACACCGGAAAGGCACTGAAGCGTTCGCGGCCGATCACCGCCTCCAGCGACAGCGGCCCGCGTTCGTACAGCACGCCCATGCCGGCATGGGTCACCCGCGTTTCCTCGTCGATCTGTCCGGCCCGGATCGCGGCCTCCGGCACCAGCGCGGATGCGGTGAGCAGGGCATCGCGCAGCGTCAGCAGCGAGGGGTCGTGGTGGGTGCGACTGCTGCCCCAGGATGCCTTGACGGTGAGCGTTTCATTGCTCCATTCGGCGGTGGCGCCGAGGCGCAGCGGCTTGTCCTTGGTGAAGGACTGGCCATAGAGGTAGTAGCCGCCCCGCGCGCGGCCGCCATACACCTTGAAACTGCCGATCCCGCTGCCGAGCGGCCGGCTGGCCGTCAGTTCGGCGCCGTCGAACACGTCCTCGGTGCTCATTCCGAATACGTCGGCGGGTGGCCGTATCGTCGTATAGGCGTATCCGACGTGGCGGGATTCGCCGTGAAGATAGATGTCGGCCACCATGCGGCCCATCCGCAGATCCAGCCAGTCGCTGGCCGAATACCGGACGACCGCCCAGGTGAGTTCGGGCGACCAGTCGCCTTCGCGGCTCATGCGGCTCACCGCCTGTGCCATCACCGACCAGTCCGGCGAGAAATCGCGGTCTATCTGTACGCCGAGCCGGGTGTCGGTGCGCAGACCGAGCCTGTCGGCCTCGTAGCCGCGGGACTGATCGAGATCGCGCCGATACTGCACGCCGTCGCTGCCATGGTAGCCGGCGCCCAGCGTGCCGAAGCCGCCCAGCCGCCACCGGTCGGCCTCGTCGGCGGCCCGGACCGGGGCGGAAGCGATCGCGCATGCGATGCAGACGGTGATCAGAAAAGAAAGGAAACCAGTGCGCCTCATGCCGAACGGGGCCGCAGAAGGTCCCGGTCCAAAGAATGCCCGTAGGGCTCTAACGGATGGGCCGTCGTGGCGCTTGAGCCCGCCGGGCGGCGCCTCGTCTAAAATCCCGTTTTCAACATCACTGGACGGAAGTCTGAAATGGCCGGTCATTCGAAATGGGCCAACATCCAGCACCGCAAGGGGCGTCAGGACGCCAAGCGGGGCAAGGTGTTCACCAAGCTGATCAAGGAAATCACCGTCGCCGCGCGCATGGGCGGTGGCGACCCCAACTTCAATCCTCGTCTGCGCATGGCCATCGACAAGGCCAAGGCCGAGAACATGCCGGGCGACAATATCGATCGCGCGGTCAAGCGCGGCACCGGCGAGCTCGACGGCGCGAGCTACGAGGAAATCCGCTATGAAGGTTATGGCATCGGCGGCGCCGCGGTCATGGTGGATTGTCTCACCGACAACCGTACCCGTACCGTGGCCGACGTCCGTCACGCGTTTTCCAAGCACGGCGGCAATCTGGGTACCGACGGTTCGGTTGCCTTCATGTTCAAGCACTGCGGCCAGTTCATCTTTGCACCCGGCACCGCCGAGGACGCGCTGATGGATGCGGCGCTCGAGGCCGGCGCCGAGGACGTGCTGAGCAATGACGACGGCTCGATCGAAGTGATCAGCCCGCCGGCCGATTTCGTCACCGTGAAGGATGCGCTGGAAAAGGCCGGCTTCAAGGCCGAATTCGCCGAAGTGACGATGAAGCCGCTGAACGAATCGCCGCTCGCTGGCGACGACGCCGCCAAGATGCAGAAACTTCTCGACGCCCTGGACAGTCTGGACGACGTGCAGGAGGTCTACACCACGGCGGTGATGGACGAAGAGTAATCCACTGGAGGACATGCGCATGCTGCTCGCCACCACCCCCACGCTCGAAGGTCGTCCCGTCCGCCAGTATCACGGCGTGGTGACCGGCGAGGCCATCATAGGCGCGAACATCTTCAAGGACCTGTTCGCCAGCATACGCAATGTCGTCGGCGGGCGCGCCGGTGCCTACGAAAGCACGCTGGCCGATGCCCGCAACGCCGCGATGGAGGACATGAGCGAAGCCGCCGCCCGCCTGGGCGCCAACGCCATCGTCGGCATAGACATCGACTACGAGGTGCTGGGCGCCGACAACGGCATGCTCATGGTGTGCGTCAGCGGCACCGCGGTGACGGTCTGACTGCCCGACCGATTGACTTTCCGGCCCGATTCGCGAGAATGGGGTTTGTTTAAGGGCGCCGATTTGTCTCAGCTTGCGGGCGCCCGGGTTTTTCCGGCTTGGCCGGATTCCCTCATAAATTCGGCTAAAGCGAGGGCGAACCCGGTCCTGGCTTTGGCCTACCGGGTTTTTTCATGACCACTGAACATGCCATTCCCGCCGACAGCGTGGGCGTCGTCAGCCCGCTGTGCGCGCGTTTCGATTCGCCGCTGACCTTGAAGAGCGGCGCCGTACTGCCGGCTTTCGAGTTGATGTACGAAACCTACGGCGAACTCAATGCGGCGCGCAGCAATGCGGTGCTGGTGTGTCCGGCGCTGTCCGGCCATCACCACGCGGCCGGTTTCTACGCCGACGCGCCGAAGAACCTCGGCTGGTGGGACAACCTGATCGGTCCGGGCAAGCCGCTGGATACGCGCCGCTTCTTCGTCATCGCGGTGAACAACCTCGGCGGCTGTCACGGCTCGACCGGGCCGATCACGGTCAATCCGGAAACCGGCAAGCCTTGGGGCGCCGACTTCCCGGTGGTGACGGTCGAGGATTGGGTGGCGGCGCAGTCGCTGCTGGCCGACCGCCTCGGCGTCGGCGAATGGGCGGCGGTGATGGGCGGCAGCCTGGGCGGCATGCAGGCGATGAGCTGGAGCATCCATTGTCCGTCGCGCGTGCGCCACGCCATCGTGATCGCGTCCGCGCCCAAGCTCACCGCGCAGAACATCGCCTTCAACGAGGTGGCGCGCCAGGCCATCATCACCGATCCGGACTTCCACGGCGGCCACTTCTACGAACACGACACGCTGCCGCGTCGTGGCCTGCGGCTGGCACGCATGCTGGGTCACATCACCTATCAGTCGGACGAACTGATGGCCGAGAAATTCGGTCGCCGCCTGCGCGAGGGCGGGCGCAAGTTCAGTTTCGAGGTGGAATTCGAGGTCGAATCCTATCTGCGCTACCAGGGCGACAAGTTCGCCGGCAGCTTCGACGCCAACACCTATCTGCTGGCGACGCGTGCGCTTGACTACTTCGATCCTGCGGGCGATGCCGGCGGCGATCTGGCGGCGGCCTTCGCGCCTGCGCGCGCCGACTTCCTGCTGGTGTCCTTCTCGACCGACTGGCGCTTTGCGCCATCGCGCTCGCGCGAAATCGTCGACGCGCTGATGCGCAACCGCCGCAATGTGAGCTATGCCGAAATCGAATCGAGCGCCGGCCATGATTCCTTCCTGCTGGACGATCCGCACTACCACTCGGTGCTGCGCGCCTACTTCGACAACATCACGACTTGAGGCCTGCCATGAGCGCATTTGACGGACGTGTGGATTACGGCGTGATCGCCGGCTGGGTCAGCGAAGGCAGCCGCGTGCTCGACCTCGGCTGCGGCGATGGTTCGCTGCTACGCCATCTGGAACGCACGCGGGGAGCGACCGGCTACGGCGTGGAGATCGACATCGAGCGCGTGATCGCCTGCATGAAGAACGGCATCAACGTGCTGCAGATCGATCTGGAGAAGGGGCTGTACGACTTCGTCGACCAGAGCTTCGACCTGGTCATCATTTCCAATGCGCTGCAGACCCTGCACCGGACCGAAAAACTGCTGACCGAAATGCTGCGCGTCGGCCGCGAGGCGGTAGTGAGTTTCCCGAACTTCGCCTTCTGGAAGCACCGCATGGCCATCATGGACGGCCACATGCCGGTGTCCGACCGCCTGCCTTACCAGTGGTACGACACGCCCAATGTCCGCTTCTTCACCATCGTCGATTTCGAGTCGCTGTGCGACAAGCTGGGCATACGGATACACGAACGCCTGGTGCTCGACGACGACGGCCAGCCGGTCAAGGACGAACCGAACTTCCTGGGCAGCTTTGCGCTGTATCGGCTTGGAGGGACTGGAGGCTAGGGATCAGGGAGTTCCGGGCGGCGAAACCGCCCGCATGCTTTCTCCAGCCCCTGGCCCCTGTTCCCTGCCCTTCGCGCGCGCAGCGAGCAGCACCAGCGCCAGCACCGGTACACCGAGCAATGCGGTACCGGTGAAGAAGGCTTCGTAGCCGTGGGCATCGACGTACACACCTGAAAAACCGGCCACGAATTTCGGCAGCAGCAGCATGAGCGAACTGAACAACGCATACTGGGTGGCCGAGTAGGCGACATTGGTCAGGCCCGACAGATAGGCGACGAAAGCCGACGACGCGATGCCGGCCGACAGGTTGTCGGCGGATACCGCGAATATCAGGCCGTTCACGTCGTGGCCCCGCCCGGCCAGCCAGACGAACAGCAGATTGGTTGCCGACGACAGCAGCGCGCCCAGGAACAGCGTTTTCATGACGCCCAGCCGGGCGGTCAGCACGCCGCCGATGAAGGCGCCCGCTATGGTCATGGCCACGCCATACACCTTGGCCACGCTGGCCACTTCGTCCTTGGTGTACCCCATGTCCACATAGAAGGTATTGGCCATGATGCCCATCACCACGTCGGAAATGCGGTAGGTGCCGATCAGTGCGAGCAGCAGCACCGCCTGCCAGCCGTAGCGCCGGATGAAATCGACGAAGGGCGAGACCGCCGCACCGTGCAGCCAGGTCGCGAGCTGCAGCAAGGGGCCGTGCAGCCCGCCCCGCATGAGCCATTCGCGTGCGCGCCGTTCGCGCTGCAGCGTGTCGGCCGACACCGGCGCGTCCGGTTCGCGGATGAGCAGCGTGGTCACCACGCCGACCGCCATCATGGCCGCCATCACCAGATAGGCGAAGCGCCACGGGCCGTGTTCGTAAAGCTGTTCCGTCGTGTCGGCCCAGGCCGCCAGCCACAGCACGCCGGCTGAAGCGACGATCATGGCGATGCGGTAGCCGCCCTGGTAGGTGGCCGCCATCGCGCCCTGCAGGCTCTGTTCGACCGCTTCGATGCGATAGGCATCGAGCGCGATGTCCTGGGTTGCCGAGGCGAAGGCGACCGCCAGCGCACACCAGGCCATGCGTTCGATCGCCTGCGCGGGGTCGGTCTGCGCCATGCCGAACAGCGCGCCGGCGATGGCGAGCTGCGACAGCAGCAGCCAGGCGCGGCGGCGGCCCAGCCTGCGGGACAGCAGCGGCAGCGGCAGCCGGTCCACCAGCGGCGACCACATCCACTTGAAGCCATAGGCCAGCCCTATCCAGCTGAAATAGCCTATGGTCGAGCGCTCTATGCCGGCTTCGCGCAGCCAGAAGGACAGCGTGCCGAGCACCAGTATCAGAGGCAAGCCGGCGGAAAAACCGAGAAAGAACATGCCGGCCACGCGCGGGTGCGCATAGACCTTGAAACTGTCCAGCCAGCCGGACAGCGGGGACGAAGGATTCACGGGTGCGGATCGGTGGAAGCGGCGTCAGCCGGCGAAGATACCAGTCCGCGCCCGCGTGTGCCGCATTTCCTCGGATGCCTGCCGCTGCGCGGCGCCGCGTTCAGGCGAAGTCGGTGAAGAAGAGGTTCATCACCGCACCGAGGGCGCTCGACGCCTCGGCGCAGGCGCCTTCGAAGGCCTGGGGCTCCAGGCGCACGATGTGCCAGGCGGTGGGATGCGTGCTGGCGACGATGCGTGCGGAATCGACCAGTTCCGCGTCATGGCCGACTGCGTTGCGCGCAAGATGCAGCAGCGACGCCTCGAATTCATGCGGTGCAGCACGCAAGGGGTCGAGCTGGCCGCCTATCGATACCGCGAAGCCGCGCGGCAACCGCCATTCCTGCAGCAGCGCGGCACCGACCTGGGCGTAATCGCAGCCGACGATGTCGCGTTCGAGCTGATCCAGCGCGGCGCCCGAGGTGCGGCTTTCCACCAGCGCCTGTTCCGCCCGTTGCGGCGTCTGCATGTACATGACCATGTGGCCGATGTCGGCCAGTATGCCGCCGACGAAAAGACGTTCCGCATCGAGCAGGCCGCAGCTCTTGGCTGCAGCGCGGGCGAGCAGGCCGCGCATCGCCGAACAGCGCCAGAACCGGGCCACATCCATCCGTTCGGGACGCATGCCGGCAAACACCGAGGTCACCGTGGTGGCGAGCACGATGTCGTGCACCTGTTGCATGCCGAGCACGCTGACCGCGCGCGACATCGTTTCGATGCGCCCGGGAAAGCCATAGAACACGCTGTTTACGACCCGCAGCACGCGCAGGGTGATGCCCGGATCCGCCGCCACCACCTTGGCCAGTTCGATGACCGATCCATCCGGATCGTCGATCACCTGTTTGACGCGGTGATAGATGGCCGGCAGCGTGACCAGTTCGGTGGTGCGCCGCGCCAGTTCTTCGGCGGTATGGGGAGTGCTGCTCATGGACGGGAGGGTGTGATCTGTGCGGATGAGCTGAATTCGGCCTCGTTGCCAGAAACTTGAGTGTCGCCTGCCTCGGGCGACCGGTCGGTTCGCCCGGTCTTCCCGGGAAAAACTCCGATCAGCGATCCAGCCGCTGGTGCAGCGACCCGAGAAGGCGCCATGCGCCCCACAGTCGCAGGCCCCAGCGCCATACCCTGCGGGGCCGGACCAGCGCGAACCCCACCACCCCGGCTGCCAGCATCTCGGGATTGCGGCGCACCCAGGCGATGCCGTCCCGGACATGGTCTATCGTGTTGAACAGCGGATCGAGCACCGCGGACTGCGTTGCGGCTTCACGGCGCAGCCTGCGCGAACGCTCGACCAGGCGTTCCCTGCGCAACGCCAGGCGCAGCCGACGCTCGTTCATGAGTCCAGCATGTCCCGATCGCGTCTCAGCTCGTCCAGCGTGGAGGCGAACAGACGCGTGCCCTCGGCGATGCGCGCGCGGGCGATCACGGCGGCAATGCCACCGAGCGTGATGAACAGCGTGGAAAACAGAGTAAGGACCAGCAGACGGTGGCTGTCCCACAGAAGCACGGTCAGCAGCACAGCGAGAAAGGCGATGCCGAAGGTGAGGAAAGCGACCGCCAGCGCGCCATAGACCAGCAGTTCGGTCAGGCGCAGGGCCTCATCGCGTGCTTCGACGGTCAGCAGTTCCAGCCTGACATGAATGATTTCGATCAGGCTGGAAATGAGTCCCTTGAGCGAAACGGCAGCACGTTCGGGCCGGGGAGGGGCGGCCACGATGATGCTCAGCGGCGGCCGATCAGCAGGCCCACGAGCAGGCCGACACCCGCAGCCACGCCCATGGATTTCCATGGGTGCTCGTGAACGTAGTCGTCGGTGGCGCGCGCCACTTCGCGCGACTTTTCCTTCAGCGCGGCTTCCGCATCGGCCAGCTTGTGGCGCGCGGAAGTCAGGTTTTCCTGCATGCGGGCACGCAGTTCGACGACCTTTTCGCCGGCCTGGTTGGCAGTGGCGCGCAGAAGCTCTTCCGCGTCGGCGATCACCACCTTGAGGTCCGCCACCAGCTTTTCCTTGGTGACATTGCTTTGATCGATCAGGTCGGACATATCAGTTCTCCTTGTTCGTTGCATCGTTCCGCGATTCGGAACCGGTAGGTCGAAGGTAAAGCTTTATGGCATCGGCCGCAATCAAAGCCTGTCGCTGTTTGCCGTCCTGCGTTGTAGGCGCAGGGCTACGCCGGTCGCGAACAGTCCGCCTGCCAGCAGCATCCACGAATGCGGCTCCGGCACCAGCGCGACCGCAAAGGTCTGTGCCACCAGTCGATGCGCCTGGGAGGTGATGTGAACGTCATCCCAGAACAGATGGCCCACGCCGCTGACCACGCAGGCCAATACTTCCCTGCAGGGTGTGTCGACATCGGTGAAGCCGTATTGATCCGGATCAGCGATGGCCGATTCCATCATGCCGAACACATCGGCGCTGCGGATGTCGGCGTTCGCCAGTGTCAGGTCGAGCGAGGCAAGCAGGCTCTCCAGTGCTGCGTTGTGCTCGATGCTGCGCTGGCTGCCGAGGGTGGATACCAGCGGCCCCTCCTCCAGCAGCGAGGGCGTGCGGCCGAGGTCGGCCATGTTCGGGATCAGGAAGTTGCGGGCACCCTGGTCGTACAGCGCGGTGATGGCGCTGCCGATGTGGGCGATCGCATTGCTCACGGTGGCGGACGAGGACAGCGCGTCGGGCAGAAAATAATCGTTCGGACCGGCCCAGATCAGGTACAGCGCATTCGCGTCGGCGCCGCCGGCATCGCCCAGGTAGCGGGCGACCTGGGCCGTCACGCCGGTGCCGTTGAAGGCGTTGGCGGGCAGACCGAGCAGACCGCTGTCGTCCACATAGTTGTCCGATCCCCCGCCGGCCGGGGTGCCGGTGCGGGCGCCTCCAAACGCGTAATTGGTCAGCGTCGTGCCCAGGCTGTCCGCCAGGTACTCGACCGCGACCGGTCCGTTGGAAAAGCGTCCGCTGGCATAGCCGAAGGCGGGCGACGGGAAGACATTGCCGGTGGCCGCCAGGAAATTACCGGTGTCGGACAGGCTGTCGCCGAACACGTACAGACCTGAATAGGCTGCGGCCGCCGGCATGGACAGCGACAGCGCCGCAATGTACGCAAGGACCTTGACCCGCTTCATGATCCCTCCTCCTCGCTCGGTGAGCTGTTTCTCGGCCCGACGCCATCCGGGTTCGGCCGGTTCCGTCAATGCGCTCCGCACCTTCACGCGCTATCGACATCGTAGTCGACAATGAGCGGAGCATGATCGCTGAAGCGTACGTCCTTGTAGACGCGGGCCGCGCGGGCACGCGCCGCGATGCCCGGTGTGGCGATCTGGTAGTCGATGCGCCAGCCCACGTTCTTCGCCCTGGCCTGGCCGCGGTTGCTCCACCACGTATAGCAGTCCTCGGTGGCGTCCGGATGCAGCATCCGATAGACATCCACCCAGCCGAGTTCCCCGAGCAGGGCGCTCATCCAGGCGCGTTCCTCGGGCAGGAAGCCGGAATTCTTCAGATTGCCCTTCCAGTTCTTGAGGTCCATCTCCTGATGGGCGATGTTCCAGTCGCCACAGATGACGATTTCGCGGCCGCGTGCCCGCAGGGTGGCCAGATGCGGCACGAAGGCGTCGAGGAAGCGGAATTTCGCTTCCTGGCGCTCGGGCGCGCTGGAGCCGGACGGCAGGTAGAGCGATACCACGGTGAATTCGCCGAAATCGGCTTCGACGTAACGGCCTTCGTCGTCGAACTCGGGTACGCCGAAGCCGGTGATGACGCGTTGAGGGGCCTGACGGGCGTACAGGCCGACGCCGCTGTAGCCCTTTTTCTGCGCGAAATGGAAATGGCCGTCGGCCCCGCCCATCGCCGCCGGAGCGCGCATCGTGCTGTCGAGATCGGCCTGCTGCGCTTTCAGTTCCTGCACGCACAGCACGTCGGGCGCTTCGGTCGCCACCCAGTCCCAGACCCCCTTGCCGGTCGCCGACCGGATACCGTTGAGGTTGAGCGACACGATACGTAACATGATCGGTTTGTCCGTTCGAGTGATTGGAAAAGCCCGTGGATTCTAGACGTGAATTCGTGAAGTTCGCCTGCGATGCCGGCGTGTTGCGGTTCGGCCGCTTCACCACCAAGGCGGGGCGCGAATCCCCGTACTTCTTCAACGCCGGCCTGTTCAACAGCGGCGCCTCGGTGCTCAAGCTTTGCGGCTTCTATGCCGAAACCATCCTTGAACGCGCGCCGCAGTTCGACATGCTGTTCGGTCCGGCCTACAAGGGCATTGTGCTGGCCGCCGGTACCGCGATGCAGATCGCGCAGCGGGGGCGCGACCTGCCTTTCGCGTACAACCGCAAGGAGGCGAAGGACCATGGCGAGGGCGGCACCCTGATCGGAGCACCGCTCAAGGGCCGCGTGCTCATCATCGATGACGTGATCAGCGCCGGTACCTCGGTGCGCGAATCGGTGGACATGATCCGGGCGGCGGGCGCCGAACCGGCCGGTGTGGCGATTGCCCTCGACCGCATGGAAAAGGGCACGGGAGAATTGTCAGCGGTGCAGGAAGTCGAAAAGGCCTACGGTATCCCTGTCGTGGCGTGCGCGACGCTGGCGGATCTCATCGCCTATGTGCAGGATGCGCCGGCACTGAAAGACAACCTCGAAGCGGTGCGCGCCTACCGCGCACGCTATGGAGTAAGTGACTGAACATGCGATCGGCCACGCTGCGGCAGATGACGGGAGGGCTGTTCGCCCTGGGACTGCTGCATGCATCCTGTACCGAGGCGCGCGTCTTTTGCTGCAAGGATGCGCGCGGCCAGCAGGTGTGCGGAGACACGCTGCCGCCGGCTTGCGCCGACCGCGGCTATCGCGAACTGAACAGCCAGGGCGCGACCGTGCGGCAGATCGAGGCGCCGATGACCGAGGATCAGCGCGCACGCCGTGACGCCGATGCAAAACGCCAGGCGGACGAGGAGCGGGCGCGCCAGGAATTGCGCCGGCGCGATACCACCCTGCTCAATACCTACACCAGCGAAAAGGAAATCATGTCGGCGCGCGATCGGCGCGTCGCCGACCTCGAGGAATTGCTCGCCCGGCTGCGCGAACAGCAGGGCACGCTGGCCGAGCGCCGCAAGAAGCTGGAGGAGGACGCTGCGCGCTTCACCGGCCAGGGCAAGCGCGTCCCCTCGGGCATCCAGGACAGGCTGGACACCACGCGCGAGGATCTGCGCCAGATCGGCGAGAACATCGCTTTCAAGGAACGCGATCTGGCGGACACCCGCAAGCGCTTCGAGGACGATCTGAAGCGCTTCCGGGAGTTGCACAAGCAGCCCTGAGCCTGGCTGTCGCCGGTGAGAGGGTCATCCCTCAGTCCGGCCTCGCATCGAGCTGACGACGGTATTGCACGGCCTCCGCCACATGGGCGGCCGACAGGTGCGCCGAACCCGCGAGATCGGCAATGGTGCGCGCGACCTTCAGGCAGCGGTGATAGGCGCGCGCCGACAGTTGCAACTGGCCCATCGCGCGCGCCATGAGCGCGCCGGCACCTTCATCCATGATGCACATGCGATCGATGTCCGAGGCGTCGAGCGCCTGATTGGGCTTGCCCTGACGCGTCCGCTGCCGCTCGCGCGCCGCGTGCACGCGCAGACGCACGGTTGCGCTGTCCTCGCCCGGCTTGCCGCGCAACTCCTCGGCGGTCAGCGCAGGTACGTTCACCATGATGTCGATGCGGTCGAGCAGCGGGCCGGACAGCCGTCCGCGGTAACGGGCGATCTGATCCGGGGTGCAGCGACACCGGCAGGACGGGTGGCCCAGATAGCCGCAGGGACAGGGGTTCATCGCCGCCACGAGCTGGAAGCGCGCCGGAAACTCGGCGCGCCGGGCCGCGCGCGCAATGCATACGCGACCGGTTTCCAGCGGTTCGCGCAGCGACTCGAGCACGCGGCGATCGAATTCCGGCAATTCGTCGAGGAAAAGCACGCCGTGATGGGCCAGCGATATTTCTCCCGGACGAGGCAGCGTGCCGCCGCCCACCAGCGCCGCCATGCTGGCGGAGTGATGCGGCGCGCGGAACGGTCGCTGCCCCAGCCGTGCCGGATCGAACAGGCCGACGGACGACAGCAGGGCGGCGCTTTCCAGCGCCTCGTTCTCGTCCATGTCGGGCAGCAGGCCGGGAAAGCGCGCGGCCAGCATGGATTTGCCGGTGCCGGGCGGGCCGCTCATCAGCAGCGAATGCGCCCCGGCAGCGGCAATTTCCAGCGCCCGCCGCGCACCCTGCTGGCCGCGCACATCGGCCAGGTCCGGGGGCGGGATGAGGAGGCGCGGCCGGTCAGGGTGAGCGGGAGGCAGGATGCGCTGTCCGCACAGGTGAGCGCACACATCGAGCAGCGTGCGCGCGGCACGGATGTCGCAGCGGGCCGCCAGTACCGCTTCGCCTGCCGATTCCTCGGGCAGTATGAATGCGCGACCGGCGCTGCGCGCACCCAGTGCCATCGGCAGCGCGCCGCGCACGGGTCTGAGCGCGCCGGTCAGCGACAGTTCGCCGGCGAACTCGATGTCATCCAGAGCGGACGCGTCCAGCGATCCGGCGGCGATCAGGATGCCGAGCGCGATCGGCAGATCGAAGCGACCCGATTCCTTGGGCAGGTCGGCCGGCGCAAGATTGACCGTGATGCGGCGGGACGGGAAATCGAAGCCGGAACTGAGGATGGCGGCGCGCACGCGATCGCGCGCCTCGCGCACCTCGACATCGGGCAGCCCGACCAGGCTGAAGGCCGGCAGGCCGTTCGAAACATGTACTTCGACGGTGACTTCCGGCGCATGCATGCCGGCGAGGGCACGGCTGCGCAACAGGGCAAGAGACATGGCATCGCCATCCGACGGGATGGCATGCAGTCTATACAAATGTCATTGCCGGTGCGCGCCCTGCGCGCGTCACCCGGCTCCGCCACCGACTACTCGTGCGTTTCGCTGCGGCGCCCGACCGGCAGTCCCAGTTGCTTGAGCTTGCGGTACAGATGGGTGCGTTCCAGTCCGGAGCGCTCGGCCAGGCGCGTCATGTTGCCGCCCTCGCGTTCCATGTGATGTTCGAAGTACATGCGCTCGAAGGCCTCGCGCGCCTCGCGCAGCGGCTGGTCCAGTCCGGGCATCGACGGCGTGCCGGCCTGGCGCAGCAGCGGGCGCAGGGCCGAGGCGTCGATGTCCTCGCCCAGTTCCGCCAGTGCGGCCGAGCGCAGTACCGATACCAGTTCCGCATAGCCATTGGGCCACGCGTGCTGTCTGAGCATGGGTCGCGCACTGTCGGCCAGTCGCCGCGCCGGGACTTCGCCGGAGTCCACCAGGTGCTTCAGCACGTCTTCCGCGAGGTCGGCGACCTCGTCGCGCAGATCGGCCAGCGGTGGCAGCGGCAGAACGATTTCGAACAGCCGCGCGAGCAGGCCGGGATCCCAGCCTGCGGCCTGCAGCTCGGCCGGATGCTGGGCACAGCATCCGATCAGGCGCGCGTCCAGCCGGTCCAGGCGCTCCAGCGCAAACGCGAGGTTCTTCTGCTGCATGCGCGACAATGTCGCGATGTCGCCTGCGTACAGCACGCCGCTGCGCGCACCATCGAGCTGCTCCTGCGTGATCGGGCCGGCGATGCCAGCGAAGTCAAGCCAGCGCCGACCCGGCACCATGAGGGTGCGCGCCGCGAGTTCGCCAAAGCTGGAAGGTCCGCAGCGCAGCAGTATGGTGCGCGAGCGAGTGGACATCTGTTCGATCTTGCGCCGCACGTCGCGCAGCATGCCGCTGCGGCCGATGGCCGACAGCGACGGTGCAGTCGGCCGCGCGTCGGGTGAACTGGCGCGCGCCAGTGCACGCTTCACGGTGGCCAGCAGCTTGGCCAGTGCGATCGGTTTTTCGAGAAAGTCCATGGCGCCGATGCGGGTGGCTTCGACCGCCGAATCGATGGTGCCGTGACCGGACATCATGACCACCGGCATCGTGAGCTGTCCGGCCGCGGCCCATTCCTTGAGCAGCGAAATGCCATCGGTGTCCGGCATCCAGATGTCGAGCAGCACCATGTCGGGTCGCTGCGCGGCGCGCGCGGCGCGCGCCGCGGCGGCATTCTCGGCGAGCGTCACGTCGTGTCCTTCATCGCTGAGGATTTCGGACAGCAGTTCGCGTATGCCCATTTCATCGTCTACGACCAGTATGCGAGCCATTCTTTCCTGATTCCTTCATGCCGCCAACGGCAGCGATATGCGGATTTCCGCGCCATGGGGCGCGATGTTCTCTATTTCGATGCGTCCTTCGTGCTCGTCGACGATCTTCTTGACGATGGCCAGACCCAGGCCGGTACCTTTTGCCTTGGACGTCACATAGGGTTCGAACGCGCGCGCCAGCACCTGCGGAGGAAAGCCGCTTCCGTTGTCGCGTACCGCAAGTTCGGCACGGCTGCCGCGGCGTCGCGTCTGGATGCAGATGACCGGTGCACCGGCGTCGGTCAGCGCATCTTCGGCGTTCTGCAGCAGGTTGTGGATGACCTGCCGCAACTGACCTGCATCGCCGGACACCCTTGGCAGGCCGGCAGCAAGTTGCCGCTCGATGCGTGCATTCGATGTTTCGTACAGGTCGAGCACCTCATCCACCAGGCCATTGAGGTCCAGAGGCGCGAGCGCGGGCTGCGGCAAGCGCGCGTAGTCGCGGAAGGCGTTCACCATATTCTTCATCGCTTCCACCTGTTCGACGATGGTGGATGTCGCGCGTGACAGCATGCGGCGACCGTCCTCGTCCAGACGTTCCGACAGCTTGAGTTGCAGCCGTTCGGCCGACAACTGTATCGGCGTCAGCGGATTCTTGATCTCGTGCGCGAGCCGCCGTGCCACTTCGCCCCATGCCGCGCTGCGTTGCGCGGCGATGAGCTGGGTGATGTCGTCGAACACGACGACGAAGCCGCCACCGCCCGCCTGCGGCAGTTGCGATCCGCGTATCAGCAGTGTGGTACCGGGTCCGTAGGGATCGGGAATGTCGATCTGGCGACTCCACGCCTCCTGGCCGTCGTCGATGGCGGCAACGATGGCGTCGCGCAGTTCGAGGTGGCGCGGCCATTGCGCCAGCGTCAGCGTTTCCCAGCCATCCAGCGCGTCGCGCAGTATGGACATCGCCCCCTGGTTGGCCGCGCGCAGCCGGGTTGACGGGCTGAACGCCAGCACGCCGGCCGACAGATTGCCCAGCACGCCTTCCAGATAGGTGCGCGCCGCTTCCGTTTCGGCACGGCTCTTTTCCGCTTGCGCACGCGCGTCCTGCAACTGTTCGGTCATGCGACGGAAGGACTGGGTCAGCGCACCCAGTTCGTCGCGCGAAGCCACGGCCGGAATCGGGCTGAAGTCGCCCTGCATCACGGCATCGGTGCCGCGCGCCAGGATGGACAGCGGCGCCGACATGCGCCGGCTGATCACGAAAGCCACCGCGAGCGCGGACAGCAGTGCGAGCAGCAGGGCCAGCGTCAGCGTAAGTCCGAAAATGCGCTTGAGCCCCGCGCGCGCCAGCGACAGTTCCTCGTAGTCGCGGTAGGCACTCTGCACCGCTTCGGCATTTTGCGCCAGCGACGGCGGCAGGGGCTGTATCAGTTGCAGCACCGGCGCGTCGCCTGCCAGCGCGGTGCCGCCTATCATGACCAGTGCGCGTACGCGCAGACCTTCGCTGTTGTCGGTGTCGACCGCCGCGATGCCCATGCCCTGACGCGCCTGACGCAATTGCGATGGCGTGGGCAGCGGCGGCACCAGCCGGGTGGCGGCCGAGCTGGTGGACATGACGCGGCCCTGCGCCGAGAACAGCGCCGCGCTCGCCACGCCGGCCTGTTCGCGCAACTGGTCCATGCGCGCGCCGCGCTGCGCCGGCGGTGTGTCGGCGAGATCGAGCGCGATGGCGCGCGCCTTTTCCAGCAGATCCTCCGACAGGTAATCCAGCGTGTTGCGCCCGAGATTGAGACCACCCTCCAGCGCCTGTTCGATCCGCACGTTGAACCAGGAATCGACCGAACGCGACACGAAGCTCACCGACAGCACATAGATCATCGCGCCCGGCGCCACCGCAAGCGCGGCAAAAGCGGCGAACAGCCGCAGCTTGAGGCGCGAACCGAACACCGCGCGGCGGTTCTCGCGCAACAACTGGCTCACCAGCCAGGCGACCAGGCCGAGCAGGCCGAGCGCCGCGGTCACATTCAGCCCGAGCAGCAGTGGATAGTTGCGCGCGAACAGTTCGGTGTTCTCGCTGGCCAGCGACAGCAACACGAGCAGCACGCCACTGATGGCCGTGGTGATGACGATGAACAGCCTCATCGATGTGTCCCCGCTTGTGCCGTGAAGCCCCAGCGCGCCCAGTCGGATTCCAGCGTCCAGTCGCGATTGCTCATGGCGCTGAGCTGGAAGGGCTTGGGCAATTGCGTCACGTCCAGCCGCAGTCGCAAGGCCGCGACATAGCTCGCGCCCGGCGTGAGCTTGCCGGTGTCCACCACGGCCCAGCCATGCACGCGACCGATCAGGCGAAGTGCGTCGTCCAGGGTGTCGAAGCTCTGGTGCAGCGCCCCGGTGGATACGCGGTACTGCCGCGTCAGCGCGTGATAGCTCAGGCGGTAGGTCTGGCTGCGTTCGACCACCTCCTCATCCAGCCAGTACCAGCGCGGCCGGGTGATCTCGAACTCGAGCACGAAGTAGAGCGGAACGCCGCGGGTCACCGCATCGGCCAGCCGCTGCGACAGCGTGACCGCCACGTCGGTGCTGAGCTGGTAGCCCTCCTCGCCGTGATCCAGCCTGACCTCGCGCAGCGTGATGCTGCCGGCGAGCACGGCGCACGACCACAGGGCGAGCAGCAGGGCTGCCAGCCAGGCGCGCGGCCGTTCAGCCCTGGCGCGGCCGCTTCTGCAGCAATGCGTAGTAGAAGCCGTCATGCTCGGCGGTCGGCAACAGTTGCAGATCGGGCGCACCACATGGGCTCAGTTGTTCACAGTCGGGATGGCGGGTCAGGAAGGCCGCCACCTGATCCTGATTCTCGGCGCGGAACACCGAGCAGGTGGCATAGAGCAATTTACCACCCGCAGCGAGCAGCCGCCAAAGTGCGTCCAGGATGGCGCGCTGCTGAGCGACGAAATGCGCGATGTCACCCGGGCGGCGCAGCCACTTCGCGTCGGGGTGGCGCCGCAGTACGCCCGAGGCGCTGCAGGGCACGTCGGCCAGGATGCGGTCGAAAGGTCGACCGTCCCACCAGTCGTCAGGCTGCGCCGCATCGCCGATCGCGACGCGTCCGGGCAGCCCCAGCCGGCTGAAGTTCTCGTCGATGCGCCTGGCCCGGACCGGGTTGTGGTCGAGCGCCAGCAGATCGATGTCGGCGACTTCCAGCAGATGACAGGCCTTGCCGCCGGGGGCGGCGCTGGCGTCGAGCACGCGCTGGCCATTGCCGGCATCGAGCAGTCCGGCGGCATGTTGTGCGCCGATGTCCTGTACCGACAACTCTCCCTCGGCAAAGCCGGGCAGCCGCTGTACCGGTACCGGCTTGTCCAGCAGCAGGCCACAGTCGCCGCGCACCTGGGCGGACAGCCCGGCATCGACCAGACGTGCTTGCGCGCGCGCGAGGTCGGTGCGGCGGCGATTGATGCGCAGGGCCATCGGCGGGTGGGCATTGCCGGCACGCGCGATGTCCTGCCAGTGCCGCGGATGATCCTGTTGCAGGCGCTCCAGCCACCACTGCGGATGCTGCCACTGCGCCGCCGGGCTGGCCGCGACCGCGTCGTCCAGCGCCTGGGTGCGACGCTGCGCGGTGCGCAGCACCGCATTCATCATGGACGCGAAGCGGTCGCCGCCGAGCGTGCGTGCGGCATCCACTGCCTGGCTCACCGTGGTGTGCGCGCTGTCCGGCCGAGCTTCCATGCGACACAGCGCCACCAGCAGCAGCGCCTGGCGGTCGGCTTCGCGCAACGCGCGCGGCACCAGCACGCCCAGCCGCGTCTGGATGGCGGTATGCGCACGCAGGCACTGATAGGCCATGTCGCGCACGGCAGCCGTATTCACGGCGTGAGCCGCGCCGCGCGACAGCGCTTCGTCGAGGGTGCTGCCGGCGATCACCGCGGCGACCGCGCGGGCCGCATCGAGCATGGATGCCGCGAGCGACTCGGCCGGCGGCATGCGGGAAGGGGAAGGACTTTTCAAGTGCGCAAGGTGTATGGCCGGAGCGCGATTGTACGCGTGCCGCCACGATCGGCGGTTACGGGCCCGGCCAGGCGTGCTGCTGCAGCGCCTCCAGCGGTACATGACGCAGCGCGGCCCGATGCGTGGCGACCAGGATGACCTGCGGGGCCTGACCGGCGGCAAAAGCCTCGTACCAGCGCGTGGCGCAGAGGCACCAGCGGTCGCCCGCCCGCAAGCCGGGGAAATCGAATTCCGGCCGTGGCGTGGACAGATCGTTGCCACGCGTGCGCGAAAACGCGAGGAATTCATCGGTCAGCACCACGCACACGGTGTGCGAGCCGAAGTCGTTCTCATCGGTATTGCAGCAGCCGTCGCGGAAGAAACCGGTCAAGGGCTTGAACGAACAGGGTTCGAGCGGGCCCCCGAGAACGTTCTGTGCGCCACCTCCGCCGTTCCAGCCTCTGTCCATCGGTGATGATCCCGTCGCCTGAAAAAGGAAATCCGCAGTCGCGGTCATGCACGGGCATGAACCGCACTGCGGTCATGATGCCGGATCAGCGTCGCTGTGTCGCGCCGCCCGGCTGCCGTTCAGCGACCGGCAGCGAAGGCGCGCAGGCGCGCGATGCGTTCCTCGGTTGCCGGATGGGTGCTGAACAGGCCGCGCAGGCCACCGCCGGACAGCGGATTCATGATCATCATCTGCCCGGTTTCCGGATGCGCTTCCGCGGTCGGCATCGGAATGCCGCGCGCGTAGGCATCGATCTTGGCGAGCGCGCTGGCCAGCGCCTCCGGGTCGCCGGAAATTTCGGCGCCGCCCCGGTCGGCACCGAACTCGCGCGTGCGCGAGATGGCCATCTGTATCAGCATGGCGGCGATCGGCGCGAGGATGGCGACGATGATGCCGACCACCGGATTGGCCGGCCGGCCTTCCGAATCGCGACCGCCGAAGAACATGCCGAACTGGGCCAGCGCGGAAATCGCGCCGGACACCGTGGCGGAGATGGTCGAGATCAGGATGTCGCGATTCTTCACGTGTGCCAGTTCATGCGCCATCACGCCGCGCAGTTCGCGCGCCGACAGCATCTGCATGATGCCGGTCGTGGCGGCCACCGCCGCGTTCTCCGGGTTGCGGCCGGTGGCGAAGGCATTCGGCTGCGCCTCGTCGATCACATAGACGCGCGGCATCGGCAGCTCGGCGCGCCTGGCCAGCTCCGCCACCATGTTGTAGAGGTAGGGCGAGGACGCGGCATCGACTTCGCGCGCGTTGTACATGCGCAGCACCATCTTGTCCGAGAACCAGTAGGCCCACAGATTGGTGGCGCCGCCGAACAGCAGTGCGATCAGCATGCCCTGCTGACCGCCTATGGCCGCACCGACGACGCCGAACAGCGCGACGATGCCCGCCATCAGTATCGAGGTCTTGAGCCAGTTGCCGAACATGTGTGACACCTTTCAGTAGAGAGGAAGCGCACTATAGATTGTGCGCGAAGAAAGAAATTCAAGCGGACCGCGCAAGGAAAAACGCGGTCACAAATCGGCGCGACGGCGCGCCGTGAGCGAGTCGACGCGAGGCGAGGCGCAGGGCGGTGCGCGTCCCGGCGTGTCCGCCTTTCAGCGCACCGGCAACTGTGCCTGCTGGCCGGCTTCGAACGCGTGACCGCGCAGGAAATCGGCGACCGCAAGCCGCTTGCCGCCCGCCTTCTGCATTTCGGTGACCCGCAGGCAGCCGCTGCCGCAGCCGATCACCACGCCGCGGTCGCTCACCTCCACGATGCGGCCGGGCTCGCCGGTGCGTTCGATGGCCTGCGCGCGCCACAGCTTGATCGCGACGCCCTGCATCGTCATCACCGCTCCGGGGAAGGGATCAAAGGCGCGAATGGCACGTTCCAGCTCGCCCGCCGGCCGGGCGAAGTCGAGCTGCGCCTCGCCGCGCGAAATCTTGGCCGCGTAACAGGCGCCTTCGGCCGGCTGCGGCACCGGCTGGATCCGCCCCGCCAGCAGCGCGGGCAACGTGTCGATCAGCAGGCGGGCGCCGCATTCGGCCAGCCGGTCGTGCAGGCTGCCGGTGGTGTCGGCGGGCAGGATGTCCAGCGCGCGCTCGGCCAGCATCGGACCGGTGTCCAGCCCTTCGTCCATCTGCATCAGCGTGATGCCGGTGCGCACGTCGCCGGCTTCGATCGCGCGGTGTATCGGTGCGGCGCCGCGCCAGCGGGGCAGCAGCGAGGCGTGGATATTGATGCAGCCCAGTCGGGGAATGTCCAGCACACTGCGCGGCAGCAGCAGTCCGTAGGCGACCACCACCAGCAGGTCCGGTGCGGCCTCGAGCAGCGGCGCGCGCAGTTCCGGCGTTTTCAGGGTTTCCGGCTGGGCCACTGGCAGCCCGTGCGCCAGCGCACGCTGCTTCACCGGGCTCGGCATGAGCTTCATGCCGCGTCCGGCCGGACGGTCCGGCTGCGTCAGCACCAACGGGATATCACAGTCGAATGTCGCGAGCGCATCGAGCGCCCGGGCCGCGAATTCGGGCGTGCCGGCGAACGCGATGCGCGGCAGCTTGCTGTCGGGAACGGTCGGCATCACGCGCTTTCGCGCGCCTGCTTCATGAGCTTGGTGCGGATGCGGGTCTGTTTGAGCTGGGACAGGTGATCGACGAAAACCTTGCCCTGCAGGTGATCCATTTCGTGCTGGATGCACACCGCGAGCAGACCGTGCGCGTCGATGTCGGTTTCGCTGCCATCCAGCGTCAGCGTGCGCACCTTCACATGCTCCGAACGGGTCACCTTGTCGTAGATGCCCGGCACCGACAGACAGCCTTCCTCGTACACCTGTTCGCCGTCGCGCTCGACGATGCGCGGGTTGATCAGCGTGATCAGCCCGCTCTTGTCCTCGCTGATGTCGATCACGATCACCTGCTTGTGCACATCGACCTGGGTCGCGGCCAGACCGATGCCCGGCGCGGCGTACATGGTTTCCGCCATGTCCGCGGCCAGCTTGCGGATGGCGTCATCCACCGCGGCAACCGGCGCCGCCTTCTTGCGCAGGCGGGGATCCGGGAATTTCAGAATCGGGAGCAGGGCCATAAAAGTCGTGCTGATTTAATGGATTAGCGCAGGGAATTCATGCAGACTGTCATTACACGACACCGCTTGCTACACTGCGGCATGCGAATGGCGTGCCGCGTCTGCGACGAGCTCCTTTTCCGGCGCGCGCCACTTCAGGCGGCACCGGTTGTTCACGATATTGAAAGGCAAACCCTGGGCAGGTTCCGCATGCGCCGTCGCGCAGCGGCCTGGTCCGAGCGAGGCCCCAACATGCGCAAGATTATATGCTCCCTGCTGGTCGCGCTTTCAAGCGCAGCCACCGTCGCCCATGCCGCGTCGCCGGCGATCGCTCCCGACGCGCCCGACCGCCATGTGGTCAAGCCGGGCGATACGCTGTGGGGCATCGCCGGCATGTTCCTGAAGGAGCCCTGGCGCTGGCCCGAGGTGTGGCGTCTGAACAGGGAGCAGATCCGCAATCCGCACCTCATCTATCCGGGCCAGATCGTCTATCTCGAGGATTTCGGCGGCGACCCGCGCCTGCGTCTGGGGCAGCCGGTCAGGCTCACGCCCAGGACCTACGAAGAGCCGGTGGCGGAGCCGATCGCATCCATCCCGCACAAGGCGATCGAACCCTTCCTGGCCAAGCCGATCGCGGTCGAGGCCGGTTTCAACGAGACTGCGCCGCGCATCGTCGCGACCGAGGAAGGGCGGGTCTATCTGGGCGCCGGCGATACCGCCTACGCGACCGGCGTGACCGAAAGGACGGAAATCTGGAATGCCTACCGCCCGGCCGCCCCCATACGCGACCCCGAAACCCGCCAGATCATCGGTTTCGAGGCCGAATATCTGGGCGACCTGAAACTGGTGCGCGAAGGCGACCCGGCCACCTTCCAGGTCGTTTCGTCGCAATACGAGATCGGCAAGGGTGACCGCCTGGTGCCCGCCCGTCCGCCCGAACTGATCGCCTACGCGCCGCGCGCGCCGGAGACGCAGATCGAGGGCAGCGTGGCGCGCATCGTCGGTGGCGTGGAGTCGTCGGGGCGTCACAATGTGGTGCTGCTGAACCGTGGTAGCAACGACGGCGTCGAGGTCGGTCACGTGTTCGGGGCCTTCCTGGCCGGCAAGCTGGTCAGCGTCCGCGAGGACCAGAAGGTCGAGAACTACCGCCTTCCGGACGAACGCTCGGGCCTGCTGTTCGTGTTCCGGGTGTACGACACCATTTCCTACGCGCTCGTGATGGACGCCAAGCGTCCGATCGAGGTCGGCGACCGCTTCCGCAATCCCTGAGGCGTGCCGCTGCACGACCACGCATCGGCAGCCGCCTGGCTGCAGCTTACGCTGACGCGCGGGGTCGGGCTGGACGCGCAGCGCCGCCTGCTGTCCGTGTTCGGGCTTCCCGAACGCATCCTCGCCGCCTCCGGTGCCGCTCTGAAAGCGGCCGTGGGCGAACGCATCGCGCATGCCCTCGCCACCTTCGACCGGCACGAGCTGGTCGCGCGCACGCTGGACTGGGCGCAGCAGCCGGGCAACCACATCGTCACGCTGGCCGACGCAAGCTATCCGCCCACCCTGCTCGAAATCGCCGATCCGCCGTCCCTGCTTTACGTGAAGGGCCGGCTGGACCTGCTCGACCGGCGCGCACTGGCCATCGTCGGCGCGCGCAACGCGACCGCCCAGGGGGTCGTCAATGCACGCCAGTTCGCGCGCGAGCTGGCGTGCGGCGGGCTGACCATCGTGAGCGGGCTGGCGCTGGGCTGCGACGCCGCCGCGCACGAGGGCGCGCTGGATGGCATCGGTTCCACCATCGCCGTGATCGGCACCGGAGCCGACCGCATCTACCCGCCGCGCAACCAGGAACTGGCCCGGCGCATTGCCGAGCTTGGCGCCATCGTGACCGAGTTTCCGCTCGGCACGCCGGCGCTGCGCGAGAACTTCCCGCGCCGCAACCGCATCATTTCCGGTCTCGCGCGCGGGGTGCTGGTGGTGGAAGCGGCCGCCCGCAGCGGCACCCTCATCACCGCCCGGCTGGCCGGCGAACAGGGGCGGGAGGTGTTCGCCATTCCGGGTTCCATCCATTCGCCGCTGTCCAAGGGCTGCCATCAGTTGATACGGCAGGGGGCCAAGCTGGTGGACGATGCACGCGACATCCTGTCCGAGCTGCAGGCCGCGCCGGCCGCCGCGGTGGAGAAAGCGAGCGATGCCGGCGAACAGCGGCTGCTCGACGCGATGGGGTACGACCCGGTCGGAATCGACCTGCTGGCGCAACAAACCGGCTTGACGGCCGACACCCTCTCTGCCACGCTGCTTGCGCTGGAGCTTGAAAAGCGGGTGGCTGTGCTGCCCGACGGACGGTTCCAGCGCATCAGGTAGCACGGTGACGGCCCTGGCCGTCACCGGGTGACAAAACCGCCGGCGGGCTGACCTGCCGCCGGCTCGCGCGGAGCCGAATCATGATCGACGTACTGGTCTATCTTTTCGAAACTTACGCGCACCTCGACAGCTATCCCGAGCCCAATCTGCTGGCTCGCAAGCTCTCCGCCGCCGGTTTCGAGCAGGACGAAATCGAAGAGGCGATGGGCTGGCTGTCAGGCCTTGAAAGTGCGGGCGGCGCCGACAGGCCGCAGATCGCGGCGGACAGCCGGTCCATCCGCATGTACTCGGCCACCGAACAGGCCCGGCTCGATACCGAGTGCCGCGGTTTCCTCGCCTTTCTCGAGGAAGCGGGCGCGATCAATGCGTTGACCCGCGAAATCGTGCTTGAGCGCGCGCTTGCGCTGGAAGACGAAGAAGTTTCCCTGTCGCAGCTCAAGGTGATCGTGCTGATGGTGCTGTGGAATCAGCAGGTGACCACCGACACGCTGGTACTGGAAGAGCTGCTGTCGGACGACGACGAACCGCGCGCGCCGCACTGAGTGGCATGTCGGGGGCGGAGCGGCGGGGTTTCCGACGCTCCGCTGCCGACGAGGCGCGAAAGCCTCGACGCGAGGGGGTTTGCGACGGCGCGAGCGGTCACAGTGCGCGCCTTTGCCGCCGCACGGCTTGCCTGTTCCGATTTTTTGTCCCTATCATGCGCCGCTTTCCCGCCGCTTGATCCCGCGTGCATCCTGCACGCACAAGCCGGCGCAGGGTCCGGGCATCCATGGGCAAGAAACTGATCATCGCGGAAAAGCCGTCGGTGGCGCAGGACATCGCACGCGCCGTAGGCGGCTTCACGCGCGACGGCGACTATTTCGAAAGCGAGGACTACGTGCTGTCCTCGGCGGTCGGCCATCTGCTCGAACTGGCCGTGCCGGAGGAGTACGAGGTCAAGCGCGGCAAGTGGTCGTTCGCCCATCTGCCGGTGATTCCTCCGCGTTTCACGCTGAATCCGATCGACAAGACGGCGGAGCGGCTGCGTCTGCTCACCCGGCTGATCAAGCGCAAGGATGTGGACGGCCTGGTGAACGCCTGTGACGCGGGG
The DNA here is from genome assembly GCF_000372885.1 of Methyloversatilis thermotolerans. GTDB lineage: Bacteria > Pseudomonadota > Gammaproteobacteria > Burkholderiales > Rhodocyclaceae > Methyloversatilis > Methyloversatilis thermotolerans. The sequence goes on along the minus strand of NZ_KB889967.1, from coordinate 3,022,124 downwards.
CGCGAGGGCGAACTCATCTTCAATTACATCGTCGAGCACAGCAAGACGAACAAGCCGGTCGAGCGGCTGTGGCTGCAGTCCATGACTGCGGCCGCGATCCGCGACGGCTTCGCGTCGCTGCGCGCTGCGCGCGATGTCGAAGGGCTGCGTCAGGCGGCGATGTCGCGCGCCGAGAGCGACTGGCTCATCGGCATCAACGGCACGCGCGCGATGACCGCCTTCAATTCCAAGACCGGCGGTTTCCATCTGACCACGGTCGGGCGTGTGCAGACGCCGACGCTGGCCATCGTGGTGCGCCGCGAAGAGGAAATCCGCCGTTTCAAGTCGCGCGATTACTGGGAAATCGAAGGCCGTTTCGGCGTTGCCGCCGGCGAATACGCCGGGCGCTGGTTCGACGAGAAGTTCAGGAAGCCGGAAGGCGACGAACACGCGCGCGCCGAGCGCCTGTGGGACGAAGCAAAGGCGAAAGCCATCCAGGCCAAATGCGCCGGCAAGACCGGCACGGTGGAAGAAGAGGCCAAGCCGTCGACCCAGTTGTCGCCGCTGCTGTACGACCTCACCTCGCTGCAGCGCGAAGCCAACGGCCGCTTCGGCTTTTCCGCGCGCGTCACGCTGCAGATCGCGCAGGCCTTGTACGAAAAGCACAAGGTGCTGACCTACCCGCGTACCGATGCGCGCGCGCTGCCGGAGGATTACCTGCCGACCGTCACCGATGTGCTGGCCCGTCTGCCGCAGACCTACGCGCCGCACGCCAACGAGATCGTCAAGCAGGGTTGGGTGCGTCCGAACAAGCGCATTTTCAACAACGCCAAGATTTCCGATCACTTCGCCATCATCCCGACCGGCACCGAGCCGAAGTCGCTTTCCGAGGCGGAAGCCAAGATCTACGACATGGTCACCCGCCGCTTTCTGGCGGTGTTCTTCCCGGCCGCCGAATACCGCATCACGACGCGCATCACGCGCGTCGAGGGCGAGGCATTCAAGACCGAAGGCAAGGTGCTGGTGAATGCCGGCTGGCTGGCCGTGTATGGCAAGGAAGCGGCGATTGCCGACGAAGAGGGCAAGGACAAGAGCGAAACCGCGTCGGCCAGCCTGGTGCCGGTGAAGCCGGGCGAGCAGGCGCGCGTCGATGACATGATCCTCAAGGCGCTGCAGACCAAGCCGCCGGCGCGCTATTCGGAAGCGACCTTGCTGACCGCGATGGAAGGCGCTGGCAAGACGATAGATGACGAGGAACTGCGTGCGGCCATGGCCGGCCGTGGCCTCGGCACTCCGGCCACGCGCGCGCAGATCATCGAAAACCTGATACTCGAGAGCTATATGCTGCGCGAGGGGCGCGAGCTGATTCCGACGGCCAAGGCCTTCCAGCTCATGATCGCGTTGCGCGGCCTGAAGATAGACGAGCTGAGTTCGCCCGAACTGACCGGCGAATGGGAGTACAAGCTGTCGCAGATCGAACGCGGTGCGCTGTCGCGCGATGCCTTCATGCGCGAGATCGCCGACATGACCAAGCACATCGTCGATCAGGCCAAGAGCTACGAGAGCGACACCATTCCGGGGGACTTCGCCACGCTGGCCGAAAAGTGCCCGCGTTGCGGCGGTGTCGTGAAGGAGAACTACAAGAAGTTCCAGTGCCAGAGCTGCGACTTCTCGCTGTGGAAGATCGTTGCCGGTCGCCAGTTCGAAACGCACGAGATCGACACGCTGCTGCGCGAGCGTCAGGTCGGTCCGTTGACCGGATTCCGCAACAAGATGGGCCGCCCCTTCAATGCGGTGATCAAGCTCAACGACAAGCTGGAGCCGGAATTCGATTTCGGGCAGCCGCGCGAGGACGAAGCCGGCGAAGCGGTGGATTTTTCGCAGCAGACCTCGCTCGGGCCATGCCCGAAATGTTCCGCCGGCGTGTACGAACTGCCCATGTCCTATGTGTGCGAAAAGTCGGTCGGGCCGGACAAGTCCTGCGATTTCCGCTCCGGCAAGATCATCCTGCAGCAGCCGATCGAAGCGGAACAGATGCAGAAGCTGCTCGGTGCCGGCCGCACCGACCTGCTGAAGGGCTTCGTGTCCTCGCGCACCAAGCGCAAGTTCTCCGCCTTCCTGGTGCGGCAGCCGGATGGCAAGGTCGGCTTCGAATTCGAACCGCGTCCGGTCAAGCCCAAGGCCGGTGCCAAGGCGAAGGCCACCGATGCGGCGGTGGACACCGAAGCCGAAGCGCCGACGAAGAAACCTGCCGCTGCGAAAAAACCCGCCAGCAAGGCCGCCGCGCGCAAGAAGTCGGCATAGACCCGGAACCACGGTGCCGGCCGGTCGCTGTTGGCGCGGCAGCGGCCGGTGACGGCGCCTCGCGCGGGAGGCCGCTCATCCGCTGGCGAATCGCCGCCGCGCCCGTTCCGCCGGCGCCGCAGCGGTCATGCCGCCGCGCCATCCAGCCACACCTCCAGCCCCTGCGCGTTCAACTCGATGTCCAGCCCCCAGATCGCCATCGCCTCATCATGGGTCAGCGGGCTGCCATGCGCGCGCAGCTCGTCCATCAGATAGAGGCTCAGCGCCGACAGCAGCGCCTGCTTGCGGCCGTCCCCCGCGGTGGCCGCGGCGCGCGCGATCGCCACGTGTGCATCGATGCGCGCGAGCAGCGCGCGGCCCAGCTCCGGTACATGGGTCACGCGACCGTAATGGGTCAGGAACATGGCCTCCGGGTTGCGCGCCAGCAGGCGTTCCACCGAGGCCTTCATGGCTTCCGGATCGAACTGCACCGGCGAACTGGTCGGGAAGATGAAGGCGCGACCGTCCACCGTGCATTCCGGATAGGCGAGGCCGAAGGTGTCGCCGGTGAACCAGCTCGCCGAACGAGCATCCCAGATGCAGTGATGATGCTTCGCGTGTCCGGGCGTGTCGATGAATTCCAGCGGCCGCCCGTTGAAGTCGAGCACGAAGCCGTCGTGCGTTTCGATCACGCGTGCGGCGTCAACCGGCAGGATGTCGCCGTACATGACGGCCATGGCCTGTTCGCCATACACCGCCGTGGCGCCGGCGATAAGCTTCGATGGATCGACCATGTGGCGGGCGCCGCGCGGATGCACCACGAGTTGCGCATCCGGGAAGGCGCGCATCGCCGCTCCGGCGCCGCTGGCGTGATCGAGATGCACATGGGTGAGGATGATGTAGCGCAGCGCCTCCGGCGCGACGCCGCGGGCGGTCAGCGCAGCCCGGACATTGGGCAGCGAATGGCCGGTGCCGCAATCCACCAGCGCCGCCTGGTCGCCCGCGCGCAGCAGGTGGATGGCCGCCATGCCATGGCGGATCAGGTCGGCGTCGATCGCCGATATGTCGTGCTCGTAATCGATCATGTCGGGCCTCCGGAGCGGATGCCCGACAGTATGAAGCAGCGGCGGAGGCTGCGTCAGGCGCCGCGCCCGGCCTTGGCCTGTTCCTCTTCCATCAGCTCCTGGAAGCGCGCGTCGAATTCCTTGCGCAATTGCCGCCTGACCTGGGCCGCCGTATGCCGGCGCTGCTCATCCGGCGTATGCGGAACCAGTTGCGGCACCTGGGTCGGCCGCCGATGCTCGTCCATCGCCACCATCGTGAGATAGCAGGTATTGGTGTGCCGGGTCGTGTGTTCCTGGATGTTCTGGGTCATCACCTTCACGCCCACTTCCATCGAGGTGTTGCCGGTGTAGTTCACCGAGGCGAAGAAGGTGACCAGTTCGCCGACATGGATGGGGCAGCGGAAAATGACCTGGTCGACCGACAGGGTCACCACATAGGACTGCGCATAGCGCGCGGCGCATGCGTAAGCCACCTGGTCGAGCAGCTTGAGCAGGGCGCCGCCGTGTACGTTGCCGGAGAAATTGGCCATGTCGGGCGTCATGAGCACCGTCATGGTGAGCTGGTGTGTGGGCAGTTCGTTCATTGCATCGATTCCGTGGCCGCCGTGCGGCCGCTGCATGTCCGTCAGTGCCCGCGACCGGTCAATCGCGCTGTTCTATGCGCCAGCCCGGTTTGCTGTAGTCGCGGACGTTGCTGTAAGGCGCGGTCGGATAGACGCTGGTGCCGTACGCATCTTCCTCGATGCGCATGCCCGGTCTGGAATAGTCCCGGATCTGGGTGCCGCGCAGGGTCGGGTAGATGTCCGTGGTGCGGCTGCGCGCGTTGGGCCGGATCAGCTCACGCGGGTGCTGTCCTATCATGCCGCCCGGGGTGCCGCCCGGGGTGCCGCCCACGCCCTGTCCGTAGGCATCGCTGCCCAGCGGGGTGACCGGCACATGACCGCTGCCGCCGGCCGCCGCCAGTACGGGGGCGTACAGGCAGGCCGACGCGGTCACGGTGCTCGCTGCGATCAGGATGAAGGGCTTCATGGCGACCTCCGGTCGGGTGACCTGAATGGACCCGTGCAGTGTAGAACCAAACCGGCTGCACCGGCCGCCAAGCGCGACACGCGGCGCCTGATGTCACGGATTGTGAGCACATCGGCGACATGCCCGCCGCCGCAAGTGTGCATCTGCAACGCAGTGCGGACGGTATGGCCACCTTGTGGAATCATGCGCGCATGGACGCCGACCCTCGCAATCCCTTCGACCCCGCCTCCGCCAGTCCGGGTGCGGACAATATGCCGCCCGGCAAGGACCGGACCGAGCCGGATTCCCGTTCGGTCGCCGCTGGCCAGGGCCTGGAATGGCTGCGTCAGGGCTGGCAGGCCTTCCTGGCCGCGCCCGGCGTCTGGGTGGTGGTCACGCTGCTGTGGGTGGTCGCCGTCGTCGTGCTCAATCTGGTGCCGCTGTTCGGCATGATTGCCGCGACCCTGCTCGCTACCGTCACGATAGGCGGCCTCATGCAGGGTTGCCGCGCGCTGTCGCGCGGCGAACCTTTCGACATCGCCTGGCTGTGGGCCGGCTTTGGCGAACGCGTCAATCCGCTGCTGGCGCTCGGCGGCTGGTATCTGCTCGCCTCGCTGGCGATCGGCATGCTGGTGGTGCTGCTGTCGGCGGTCACCGCGGGGCTGGCCGGGCTGGCCGCGGTGGCGGGCGTGGCGGTGCTGATGGCCGCCATACCTTCCATGCTGGTGATCGCCATCGTACTGATGGCGCCGGTGCTGATGGCGGTGTGGTTCGCGCCCGCCCTCATCGTGTTCCACCGGCTGCCGGCGCTGGATGCGATGCGCGTGAGTTTTTTCGCCAGCCTGCGCAACGCGCCGGCCTTCCTGGTGTTTTCCCTGCTGTACTTCGTGCTGGTGATGCTGGCGTCGCTGCCCGCGATGCTGGGCTGGCTGGTGCTGCTGCCGGTCACCTTCGGCACGATGTACGCCAGTTATCGCGACGTGTTCGCACAGCCCTGATCAGTCCTCCGGTGCCTCGCTGGCGCCCTTTACCGCCTTGAAGCGTGCCAGCGTCGCCTCGCGCGCCTGGGCGTGGTCGACGATGGGCGCCGGATAGTCACTGCCGATCGCGCAGCCAGCCATCTTCTGTTCCAGCGGCGTGGCCAGCCAGGGCGCGTGAATGCGCGTGTTGTCGAATTTCGCCAGTTCGGGACAGTAGCGGCGGATGAACTGGCCGTCGGCATCGAATTTCTGCGACTGCGTGACCGGATTGAAAATGCGGAACCAGGGCTGGGCGTCACAGCCGGTGGACGCCGCCCACTGCCAGCCACCGTTGTTGGCCGCCAGGTCGAAATCGTTGAGCTGGCGCGCGAACCAGTGTTCGCCGCGCCGCCAGTCGATGCCCAGGTCCTTGGTCAGGAAGGACGCGCTCACCATGCGCAGCCGGTTGTGCATGTAGCCGGTCTGCGCGAGCTGGCGCTGCGCCGCATCCACCAGCGGATAGCCGGTGCGGCCCTCGCACCAGGCGCTGAACTTCGCGTCGTCGTCCTCCCAGCGCAGCGCGTCGTACTCGGGCCGGAAGCAGGCGCCGACCACCTGCGGGTGGTGCCACAGGATCTGGAAATAGAAGTCGCGCCAGATCAGTTCCGACAGCCAGGTTTCGGCACCGGCGCCGCCGCGCTCATGCGCTTCGCGCGCGAGCCGGCGTATCGACAGGGTGCCGAAGCGCAGATGCACCGACAGATAGCTGGGGCCCTTGGCCGCCGGATAGTCGCGCAGCGTCTTGTAGCGGTCGATGCGCTCGCGGAAATCATCGAACAGCGCCTCCGCGCCGGACATGCCGGTCGGCAGTTTCAGCGACGACAGATTGGTGGGCGCGAAGCCGAGCTCGGCCAGCGAGGGCAGGCCGCCCGGCGGCGGCGGGGCCAGCGCAGAGATGTATGTGCGCACCGGATAGGCCTTCAGATGAAAGGCGGTGAGCTTCTTCAGCCAGGCGTTCCGGTACGGCGTGAACACCGAGAACGGTTTGCCGCCCTGGGTGAGCACCTCGTCGCACTCGAACACCACCTGGTCCTTCCAGCTTTCCAGGGCGATGCCGGCCGCCGCCAGCGCAGTCTCAACCACGGCGTCGCGCCGTATCGCCGCCGGCTCGTAGTCACGGTTCACGCATACCGCCGCCACGCCCAGTTCGCGAGCCACGGCCGGCACCATGTCCTGCGCGCGGCCGTGGCGCACCATCAGCCCGCCGCCCAGCGCGCGCAGCGCGTCGTCCAGCTCGCGGATCGAAGCCAGGATGAATTCGACCCGTCGGTCTGCGCTCACGCCCTCGGCGCGCAGCTCGTCCAGGATGTCGGTGTCGAACACGAACAGGCACCAGGTCGGGCCGCCCGCGCGCAATGCGTGGTACAGGGCCGCGTGGTCGTCCAGCCGCAGATCGCGGCGGAACCACACCAGCCGGGAAGCATCTCTTGCCATGAAACTCGGATCCGGGTGACGACGAAAGGGTGGGCGCGGTCCGACTTGCCGGACCGGAACGGCCCCTTGGAGCGCGCTCGGGACATGCGGTTCGCGACAGGCGCCCCAAACGGATAAAATCATCCCATGTCTTCCCATCCCACGACGCCCACGGTCGACCTGACCGGACACTTCCTGATCGCCATGCCCGCCATGGTCGACAAGAACTTTTCGCGTACGCTCACCCTGGTGTGCGAACACAATGAACAGGGCGCGCTCGGCGTGATCGTGAACAAGCCGATCGACATGTCGCTGGATGACCTGTTCGAGCGCATCGACCTCACGCTCGAATCGCCGCGCTTCCAGGGCCAGCCGGTGTATTTCGGCGGGCCGGTGCAGACCGACCGCGGCTTCGTGCTGCACCGGCCGATCGGCGACTTCCAGTCCTCGATCGACATCGGCAACGGCCTCGCGCTCACCTCGTCGCGCGACGTCCTGCAGGCGCTGGGTGGCGAGCACGAGCCGGACGACGTGCTGGTGACGCTGGGCTATGCCGGCTGGCAGGCGGGCCAGATCGAGTGGGAACTGGCGCAGAACGCATGGCTTACCGTGCGTGCCGATCCGCAGATCATTTTCGCCCTTCCGCCGGAAGAGCGTCTGGTGGCTGCCATGCAGCTGCTGGGCGTCGATTACGCGACGCTGTCGGACGTGGCGGGGCATGCCTGATCCGGCCGTGCTGCCCGCGCGCGGATCCGTGCTTGCATTCGATTTCGGCGAGAAGCGCATCGGTGTCGCGGTCGGCGAATGCGAGCTGCGCACCGCTTCTCCGCTCACCACGCTGGAGGCGGCAAGCAACGATGCGCGCTGGTCCGGCATCGCAGCGCTGCTTGACGAATGGAAGCCGGTGCTGCTGGTGGTCGGCCTGCCGCTGAGCGCCGACGGCCTGCCGCACGACATGACGGCGCGCGCGCAACGTTTCGCACGCCAGCTCGAAGGGCGCTACCGGCTGCCGGTGGCTTTGCAGGACGAGCGCTACACCTCGACCGAAGCGGACGCGCAATTGCGCGATCAAGGCGGCCGCGCCATGAAGGACTGGCGCGAGCGCAAGAAACAACTGGACGCGCATGCGGCCCAGCTCATCCTGAAGGACTATTTCGATGTCACTGCCTGACGCAGAAGCCCTGCTCGCCGGACTGGCCGAGCAGATGCGCCCGCATGTCACGCCCGACACCGCGCTGGTCGGTCTGCACACCGGCGGTGTGTGGGTGGCCCAGCGCCTGCACGCGCAGCTGGGGCTCACCCAGCCCCCCGGTGCGCTCGACGTGAGCTTCTATCGCGACGATTACGCCCAGCGCGGCCTGGCGCGCGACACCCGCAGCTCCAGCCTGCCCTTCGATGTGGAAGGGCGCCACCTGGTGCTGGTGGATGACGTGCTGCACACCGGCCGCACGGTGCGCGCCGCGCTGAACGAACTGTTCGACTACGGCCGCCCGCAGCGGGTGGAACTGGCGGTGCTGATCGACCGCGGCGGTCGCCAGTTGCCGGTGGCGCCGACCTACTGCGCGACCCGATACATGCCGCCCGACGGCCAGCGCGTCAAGCTCGCACAGGAGGACGACCGCCTCCTGCTGCGACTGGCCCCGGATACGGAGTGAACATGGCGCGCAATCCGCAACTGAACAAGCACGGCGAGCTGCAGCACCTGCTCACCACCGAGGGCCTGCCGCGCGACGTGATCACGCGCATCCTCGACACCGCCGAACCCTTCGCCGGCGTGGCCGAGCGCGAGGTGAAGAAGGTGCCGCTGCTGCGCGGCAAGAGTGTGTTCAACCTGTTCTTCGAGAACAGCACGCGTACCCGCACCACCTTCGAAATTGCCGCCAAGCGCCTGTCGGCCGACGTGATCAACCTGAACATCGCGACCAGTTCGACCAACAAGGGCGAAACCCTGCTCGACACGGTGGACAATCTGGCGGCCATGCAGGCCGACATGTTCGTCGTGCGCCACGCGTCGAGCGGCGCCCCCTACCTGATCGCACAGCATCTCGAAGCCACCGGGCGCGACCACATCCATGTGGTGAATGCCGGCGACGGGCGCCACGCGCACCCGACCCAGGGCCTGCTCGACATGTACACCATCCGCCACTACAAGCGCGACTTCACGCAACTGTCCGTGGCCATCGTCGGCGACATCCTGCATTCGCGCGTGGCGCGCAGCCAGATCCATGCGCTCACCACGCTGGGCGTGCCCGATCTGCGCGCGATTGCGCCGAAGACGCTGCTGCCGCACGACATCGAGCGCCTCGGCTGCCGCGTGTTCAACGACATGCGCGAAGGCCTGCGCGACGTCGACGTGGTGATGATGCTGCGGCTGCAGAACGAACGCATGCAGGGTTCGCTGCTGCCCAGCGCGCAGGAGTATTTCAAGTTCTTCGGCCTGACCGAGGACAAGCTCGCACTCGCCAGGCCGGATGCCATCGTGCTGCATCCGGGCCCGATGAACCGCGGCGTCGAGATCGATTCGGCGGTGGCCGATGGCCGTCAGGCCGTCATCCTGCCCCAGGTCACCTTCGGCATCGCGGTGCGCATGGCGGTGATGGCCATGCTGGGCGGAGGAAACGCATGAAGATCCATATCAGGGGTGGCCGGCTCGTCGACCCGGCGCAGGACATCGATGCACCGACCGATGTGTTCATTGCCGCCGGCAAGGTGGTGGCGCTGGGCACGGCCCCGGACGGCTTCCATGCCAACCGGGTGGTCGACGCGCGGGGCCAGGTGGTGGCGCCCGGGCTGATCGATCTGTGCGCGCGGCTGCGCGAGCCGGGGCAGGAATACCGCGCCACGCTGGAATCGGAAATGGCGGCCGCAGTGGCCGGCGGCGTCACCAGCCTGGCCTGCCCGCCGGATACCGACCCGGTGCTCGATGAACCCGGTCTGGTGGAAATGCTCAAGCATCGCGCGCGCATGCTCAACCTCGCCCATGTCTATCCGCATGGCGCGCTGACCGTGGGCCTGAAGGGCGAGCGGCTGACCGAGATGGGCGAACTGACCGATGCCGGCTGCATCGCCTTCAGTCAGGCCAATTCTTCGGTCGACAACAGCCAGGTGCTGTTCCGCGCCATGCAGTACGCGGCCACCTTCGGTTACACCGTCTGGCTGCAGCCGACCGACCCGCATCTGGCCGCAGGCGGGGTGGCGCACGATGGCGAGATCGCGGCCCGGCTCGGACTGGTGGGCATTCCGGTGCTCGCGGAAACGCTGGCCATAGGCCGGTTGCTTCAGCTTGCGCGGTCCACCGGCTGCAAGCTGCACCTGACCCGCATTTCCAGCCGTGCCGGCCTCATGCTGATCGACCAGGCCAGGCTGGATGGCATGCAGGTAAGCTGCGACGTCGCCATCCACGCGCTGCATCTGTGCGATGTGGACATCGGCTATTTCGATCCGCAGTGCCGCACCGTGCCGCCGCTGCGCGCCCAGTTCGACCGCGAGGCGCTGCGCGCCGCGCTGGCCGACGGCCGCATCGATGCGCTGTGTTCCGACCACACGCCGGTGGATGACGATGCCAAGCAGGTGCCATTCGCCGAAGCGGAACCGGGTACCACCGGCCTGGAGCTGTTGCTGCCGCTGACGCTGGCCTGGGCGCGTGAAATGCAGTTGCCATTGTCGCTCGCGCTGGCGCGCATCACGTCCGATGCGGCGCGGGTGCTCGGGCTGGATGCCGGCCATCTGCGCGTGGGCAGCGCCGCCGATGTGTGCATTTTCGATCCGGAGGCGCCGCTGCGCATCACGCGGGAATCCCTGCGCAGCCAGGGCAAGAACACGCCCTGGCTGGGCCGCGAGGTGCTCGGCCGCGTCAGCGCGACGCTGGTGTCGGGCCAGGTGGTGTACGAGGCGCCGGCAGCGCGCTGAGCGTGTCTGCCGTCGGGTGCTCGAGCCGGATTTCGAATTCGGTCGCCTCGATCTGCAGTCCGGTCGCATCCTCCAGCACCAGCCGGTGCCGGCCCGGCCGTGGCGCCCACAGCGCGCGCCCTTCCACCGCCGGCACGCGTTCGCCATTGATGTGCCACACCAGACCGGGCTGCGGCGGCCGCGCTTCGAACAGCAGTGGCTGCCGTCCGCCGGGAATGGCCGCGCTCACCAGCTTGACCCCGGGTGCCGGCAGCACGATGCGTGGCCGTCCGTCCGGCAGATCGTGCGTGGCATCGACGAAGGCCTGGCGCGTGCCCGGCAGGAAGAATTCATCGCGTTCGGGTTCGATGTCGGGTTCGAAATGCACACGTGTGCGTTCCAGTCCGGCCGGCGGAGGCAGGCCCTCCTGCGGCAGCGGATCCACCGCCTGCGCCACCGACTGCCACAGACCTTCGATCGGCTGGCTGCCGCGCACAGCGATCGTGTAGCGCCGCGTCCAGCCTATGGTCCAGTGGGTGCCGCCATCGCTGCTGCGTCCGTGCGCGCGGGCGAACCCGAGCCTGCGCTCGCCGCCGTTCGCCTGCGAGCTGCGGCTGGACAGCAGGTCGCCGATCAGCCAGGCCACTGCGGGCGACCACACGCGCCGCTCGCTGCCGGCGCCTTCACTCGGCGATGACACCGGCTCGAGCAGCCAGGGACTCCACAGTCCCTCGTTGGCGAGCGCGCGATAGGCGTTCGCCAGATCGGGCAGGGCGGCACGCACGCTGCCCGCACTGCTCTCCAGTTCGAGCTGACGCAGTCGCTGCGCCAGTGCCTCGTCGCCCACCATGGCACGCAGGCGCAGCGCCGGGAACTCGGCGCTGCGCGACAGTGCGCTGCGCACGCTGAGCAGGCGACCGCTGCCTTCGCCCGCAGCCGGACGTGCCGGCAGGGCCAGCAGCGTCGGGCTGTCGTCGAGCACGCTGGCGGCGCTGATCCAGCGCTGTTCCAGTGCAAGTCCGTAGAGGAAGGGCTGGATCGCGCTGCCCGCCGGCAGCCGGCGCACCACCGCATCGTTGTCCTCGCCGCCCACCCAGGCCAGCGCCTCGCCGGTCAGGTTGTCCAGCACGATCGCTGCCGCGTCGCGGCGGGCGCTGCCCAGCGCGTCCAGCGTCTTCTTCTGCAGCCGCACATCCAGCGTGGTGGTGCGTCGTTCGCCCGGCGTACGCAGCAGGCGTCGCGCCAGTGGCAGAGCGTCCTGCCAGCGCGGCTCCAGTCGGTAGCGCTGACTCAGCGTGCGTTCGGCGAGCGCCTGCAGCGCCTCGCACGGCGGCGGCGGACTGAGCCGCTTCGCCACCGCGCAGGCGCGGCGTGCGACGCGTTCCGGTGGTGCGTTCGGACCGCGCAACAGGGCGGCCAGCACGACCGCTTCGCGCGCATCGATGCTGCCCGGATCCTTGCCGAACAGGCCGTGGCTGGCCGCCGAAATGCCGCGCAGCTCGCCGCGGAACGGGGCCAGATTGAAATAGGCTTCGAGTATCTGCGCCTTGTTCCAGCGCCGTTCGATATCGCGTGCGGCCGCGGCCTGGTCCCACTTCTGACCGACGCTGCGGCGCTTGCCCTGCAGGCTCAGCGCCGGATCGATCAACCCGGCGAGCTGCATGGTCAGCGTGGACGCGCCGCGCGGGCGGCGGCCCTCCAGCGTGCGCCAGATATTGTCCCAGGTGGCGCCGGCCAGCGCCGTCCAGTCCACGCCGCTGTGTTCGAGAAAGCGCTTGTCCTCGGCCACCAGCAGCGCGCGCACCAGAGGTGGCGACAGCGTCCGCGCATCCACCCAGTCCAGCCGGCGCTCGCTGAAATCCAGACGCAGTTCGGCCAGCGGCTGTCCGTGGCGATCCAGCAGGCGCGCCTCGGACGAGCGCCAGGCCGCCCTGACCGTATCGAAATCCGGCGCCATCGCCCTTGCCGGCAGCGTGGTCATCACGGCCAGCGCGAACAGGAAGGAATAGCGGGCGCCGCGCAGCGCGGTGCGGCGAGCCGGGTATCCGCGACGCTGGAATGCGGTCATTCCGGGAAACGGCGCGTCCGTGTCAGCACGCGGACAGCGAGCATTTGTCGCCGGAAGCCTGTCGTTCCACCGTCACCCGCGCCAGTTGCGGCAGCACCGGCGCCAGTTCGCGCCACAGGTAGTGACAGAGGTTTTCCAGCGTGGCCGGACCGATGCCCTCCACCTCGTCGAGGAAGCGGTGGTCGAGCTGCTCGCGTACGCGCGCCAGCTCGGCGCGGAACAGCGCCAGATCCATCAGCATGCCGCTGGCCGGATCCGGTTCGCCGCGCAGCGTCACCTCGGCATGATAGGTGTGGCCATGGATGCGCAGGCTGGATTCGGTCTCCACCTTGCGGTGCAGGGTGTGGGCGGCTTCGAAGAAGAAGCGCTGGCTCAGTTCAACAAGCATTCGATGACATCCGGAAAGAAACGGACGGTTCAGCGCAGGCCGACCGCCTTGTGCGTCTGGAAGGACAGCCTCCAGCGCGGGTTCTGCAGGCACCAGGCGATGGCCCAGCGCGTATTGTCGGCCACCGCCGCATTGTCCATCGGCTGCACCAGGAAGTGGCGGAAATCCCAGCTTTCCATCGCCGCCAGATCCAGTCCGGGCTGTGGCACCACGACCTTCAGTTCATGCCCGCGTGTCTGCAGCACCGGATTGCCGGCCTTGGGGCTGACGCAGATCCAGTCCAGCCCGTCCGGGGCGATCAGCGTGCCATTGGTTTCCACCGCGATTTCGAAGCCGCGCGCATGCAGCGCGGCGATCAGCGGCGCGTCCACCTGCAGCAGCGGTTCGCCACCGGTGAGCACGGCGAGGTGCGCGCCGCCCTGCCCCTGCCAGCAGGACGCAATGGCGTCGGCCAGCGCTTCCGCGTCGTAGCGGCCGCCCAGCGTGCCGTCGGTACCGACGAAGTCGGTGTCGCAGAAGCGGCACTGTGCGCTCGCGCGGTCCGCCTCACGCCCGCTCCACAGATTGCAGCCGGCGAAACGACAGAAAACGGCGGCGCGACCCGCGTTCAGGCCCTCGCCCTGCAGCGTGTAGAAGATTTCCTTGACCTGGTAAGCCACGACCGATGCCAGAAATGGCGCAAAACACGTTAGGGTAGCGTGTTTATTGAAATTTTCCCATGCGATGAGCGATGCAACGGCGGCCGACAAGGCCGCGCCAGACCCTGACCAGCCGTCGGAGCAGTCCGCAGGGCAGCCTTATGCCGACCTCGATCCCGACACCGTGCTCGATGCGCTGGAGTCGGCGGGCTATGCGGTGGATGGCCGGCTGCTCGCGCTCAACAGTTTCGAGAACCGGGTCTATCAGGTCGGGCTGGATGAAGGTCCGCCGGTCATCGCCAAGTTCTACCGGCCGGCGCGCTGGAGCGACGACGCCATCCTGGAAGAACACGCCTTCTGCCTCGAACTGGCCGGCCACGAGATTCCGGTCGTCCCGCCGCTCGTGCTGCCGTCGGGTGGCACGCTGGCGCGCCATGGCGGCTACCGCTTCGCGGTGTTCGCGCGCCGCGGCGGGCGGGCGCCCGAACTGGACCGGCGCGACACGCTGGAATGGATAGGCCGCTTCATGGGCCGCATCCACGCGGTCGGCGCCGTGCGACCGTACGCACACCGGCCGGCGCTGGACATCGCCAGCTTCGGCGAGGAGCCCGCGGCATTTGTACTCGACGGCGGTTTCGTGCCGCCCGAACTCGAGAAGGTGTATCGCGGCGTGGTCGCGCAGGCGCTCGATGGCGTGCGCGCCGCCTTCGACCGTGCCGGCGCGGTGGCGCGTATCCGCACCCATGGCGATTGTCATGTCGGCAATATGCTGTGGGTGGAGGGGCAGGGGCCGCATTTCGTCGATTTCGACGACAGCCGCATGGCGCCGGCCATTCAGGATCTGTGGATGCTGCTGTCCGGCGATCGCGAGGACCGTGCGCGCCAGCTTGGCGACGTGCTGGCGGGTTACGAGGAGTTCTGCGAGTTCGACCTGCGCGAACTGCATCTGGTCGAGGCGCTGCGCACCCTGCGCCTCATCCACCACAGCGGCTGGATCGCGCGCCGCTGGCAGGATCCGGCCTTTCCGGTCGCCTTCCCGTGGTTCGACACCCCGCGCTACTGGGAAGCGCGCATCCTCGAACTGCGCGAACAGATCGCCGCGATGGACGAGGCGCCGCTGTGGCGCGCGCCTGGCATGGCTTGACCACGAACGGAGCCGGGGTTTGCGCAGGAGCGAGCGCAGCTCGCGATACCACCCCCGAACGAAGCCCGCGGCCTGTCGATGCCGCTGGCCCTCACCCGGCGCTGCGCGCCACCCTCTCCCGCGGATGCGGGCGAGGGTCACATCGGCGCCTGTCTCCCCTCGCCCACATCAGTGGGAGAGGGGCCGGGGGTGAGGGTGAGCGGGCTTGCCCCGCGATGCGGCCTTGAACGAAGCCGGGCGGCCTGCATCCGCCGCATCGCGGCCAGAGGCCGCTCCCACGGAATCTCGCGACAAACGTGAGCGGAGCCAGGGTTGGGCGGGCGCGGGCTTGCCCGCGATGCAGCCTTGAACGAAGCCGGGCGGCCTGCACACGCCGCGTCGCGGCCAGAGGCCGCTCCCACAACAGCTCGCCCGAACCGCGAACGCAGCGGGTTTGCGCAGGAGCGAGCGCAGCTCGCGATACCACTGACGAACGAAGCCCGCGGCCTGTCGATGCCGCTGGCCCTCACCCGGCGCTGCGCGCCACCCTCTCCCGCGGATGCGGGCGAGGGTCACATCGGGGACGGCGCCTGTCTCCCCTCGCCCACATCAGTGGGAGAGGGGCCGGGGGTGAGGGCGCGCGCGGGCTTGCCCGCGATGCAGCCATGAACGCAGCCGGCGGCCCGCCGGACCGCCACCGACAAGGCCGCGGTCGGCTTGCGCTGGCGGAGCATTTCAGCGCACGCGGAACGGCAGGTTGGCGGTGGCCACCTTGCCGTGACGGTCGCGCAGCGTGATGAACAGCCGGTAGGCGCCGGGCGTGGCCGGGGCGATGAAGCGCACGCTGCGTGCATCGGCGTGCAGCACGTTCACCTCGATGCGCGGCGGCACCGCTTCGATGTCGCCGCCCACGCGCAGGTCGGTGGCTTCCGCGCGCACCGTCCACTCGGTGTCCAGTGGCGAGCCCTCCGCCGCGGTCGCATCGACGCCCGCCGACACTTCCGCGCCGGGCGCGAATTCGTCGGCCGCGATACCGATGCCGGCGATGCGCGGTGCCGCGTGCTGCGGTGGCCGGCCCCAGGCGGTGGCGATGGCGTCGGTCATCGCGGTGAGCCGGCCGTCCGCCAGCAGGCTGTGCCAGGTCGCCGTCTGTTCCTGCTTTTCGCCCCACAGGAAAGGATGGGCGGCGACGATCTGCGGCTGCCCGGCAACGAAAGCCAGCGCATCGCGGAAGAAGTCGGCCTTCTGCGTGCTGGTCAGTTCCACCGGCGCGCCCCAGGGTTTGCGTCCGGCCTGCCACTGGCCCAGCGGCCCCAGTTCGCTCACCAGCACCGGCTTGGCGATGCCCAGCGCCTTCAGCCGCGCCGGCAGATTGAAGATGGACCCGCCGTACAGATTCAGTCCCAGCAGATCGACCTGATGGCAGCAGTCGGCCAGCGGACGCAGCCAGTCGTCGCTGTTGTCGGCCACCACCATGAGTGTCGGGTGCTTCGGGTCCAGCGATTTCACGATGCCGGCGAGGCGGTTGATTTCGCGCCACAAGGGCAGCGGCTCGGCAACCCCGGTTTCCACCTCGTTGCCCACGCCCCAGGCCAGCAGCGCCGGGTGAGACCGGTGGCGCTGCACGAAATCGCGCACCCGTGCCTCCTGCGCCGCCACCTGCATCGGGTCGGCGTAGTTGAAGCCGTGGCGCGGATGCCCCAGCCAGATGCCCATCACCACCTTCAGGCCCAGCGCCTGCGCGGCGTCGAGCACCCACGCATCCTGTTCGCGATAGACGCGCACCACGCGCGCGCCGGCATCGGCCAGCTTCTGCAGCGCTGCATGATCGCCTTCGAAGGCGGCGCCCTGCCAGGCCGGATCGGCGGCATGACTCGGGACGAACGGACCGAACAGCATGAGCGCGCACGCTGCGCGACGGAGTGATCGCAGAGCAGTCTGATGCATGCCCGTCAGAGCCGCCGGCGCGCGAAGCGTTCCCGTACGCCCGCTCAGCTTCCGGCTTCCGGCACCACCCGCGTCACCATGACCTGATCGATGCGGAAGGCGTCCACGTCCATCACCTCGAAGCGGTAGCCGCCCCAGGTGACGGTGTCGGTGCGGCGCGGCACGCGGCGCAGCATTTCCATCAGGAAGCCGGCCAGCGTGTCGTAATCGGCTTCGTTCAGCAGTTCGTCGATGCCGAGCACGCGCTTCACGTCGGCGATCGGCGTCACGCCGTCGATCAGCCAGGAATTGTCGTCGCGGCGCACGATCTGTTCCTCGTACCAGGGCGACACCAGATCGCCCATCACCGTGCTCATGACGTCGTTCAGCGTAACCAGGCCGACCACCAGGCTGTATTCGTTCACGATGATGGCAAAGTCCTCGCCCACCTGCCGGAACTGGTCCAGCACCTCGGCCAGCGTGAGCCGGTCCGGCACGATGAGCACCTTGTGCACCAGGCTTTCGTCGGCCAGCGACAGCGGCTGGTTCTTGAGCACGCGCTGGAACAGGTCCTTGGCGTCGACATAGCCGATCACGTGGTCGATGTCGCCGTCGCACACCGGATAGGTGGAGAAGGGTTCTTCCGTGATGCGGGCGCGGATGACCGCATCCGGGTCGTCACGCAGGAAGTAGGCGATGCGTTCGCGGTGGGTCATCGCGCTCGGCACGGTGCGGGTGTCCAGCTCGAACACGTTCTCGATCACCTGCTGCTCGCGCCGCGCCAGCGCGCCGCTCTGCGCGCCCGCTTCGGCCAGCGCCAGGATGTCGTCCGGGGTCACCCTGTCCTCGCGCACCTGCGGCAGGTGCAGCAGCTTCATCAGCAGGTCGGTCAGGCGGGCGTAGATCCATACCGCGGGCCTGAACAGCGCGGTCATGAACATCATCGGGCCGGCCACGCGCACCGCCAGCGCCTCCGGCACCACCATGCTCACGCGCTTGGGGATGAGGTCGGCGCACAGCACGAACAGCGAGGTGACGATGAGGAAGGACAGCACGAAGCCTGCGGTGTCGGCGGTGCCGCTGCTCATCCAGTGCGCGAGCACGCCGGCGACATAGGGGCTCAGCATGCCCTCGCCAACGATGCCGCCGGCCACTGCGATGGCATTGACGCCGATCTGCACCACGGTGAAGTAGTGGCCCGGATCCTCCTGTATGCGCATCACCTTTTCCGCGCGCGCGTCGCCGTCGTCCGCCATCTGGCGCAGGCGCAGCCGGCGCGATGCGGCGAGCGCGATTTCGGCGATGGAAAAGAAGGCGCTGGCCAGTATCAGCGCGAACAGGATGAACAGGTTCTGGGTCAGGCTCATGGCAGGTGCGCCGGCCTGCGCGCCGGCGGGTCGTGCTGCGATGCGCGCAGTCTACCTGCTGGCGCTGAGTGTCATCAGGATGTCGGCGTACCAGGCGCAGTTCAGGCCCAGCGCCTCGTCCAGTTCCAGGTCGCGCGTGCCGACATCCAGCCGCGCCGAATGGACGCCGAGCAGCATCCACGGCAGGTCGCCCAGCCGCGCCGGATCGTCGGCCACGCGCATCACCACCGGCGCGCCGCTGATGCCGCGATGCGTGCGCGCATCGGTCAGGAAATAGCCCTGGCCCTGAAAGCGCAGGCCGAACGACGAGGCGATGCCCGCCTGGCGCACCACCGGCATGTGATGCAGCGTGTCGTGGAAACCGAGCGGGAAGCCGACCACCAGCAGCGAACTGCCTACCTCGATGCGATCCAGATCGGCCGACAGGTGGGCCGGCGTATAGGCGCGCCAGACGGCGGATGGCGGCAGCGCACGGCGATCGACCTCGATCAATGCCACGTCGATGGCACCGGCGCGATCGGTGCCCTGTCGCCACAGGCTCTTGCCGTCGCGGTAGAGCGGGATGGAAAAGCCGGTGGAGCGCGTCATGTTGGCCGCGTCGACGTGCAGTTCGATCTCGATGCGATCGGGAAAATGACGGCTCGGCTCGTCATGCAGCACATGCCGGCTGGTGACCAGGAACAGACGCTTGTCGCGCTCGAAGAAGAAGCCGCTCGCATTGGTGAGCACGCGCGTGCCATTGAAGGTGCAGATGCGCGCCGCGGCGAGCAGCAGCGGTTCGATCACCGGGTTTGCCTGCATGGGATATCCGTCCTGTGATGCTTCGCCCGCAGATTTCCGGGCAGAAAATGAACAATCGGTGCATAGTAGCGGCCGGTGCCGCGCCACGGACAAGTCATCCTGCGTCACCGCCACTGCAGTTTTCCGGTTTCCTTCCCGCGCAGACTCTGTCGTCGGCGACCCGAATCCATTCGCATCCCAAAGCGATTCCGCAGTCAGTCCCGCCGATGCCCGCTGGCCAGAATGGCCGCCGCCCGGCATCTTTTCTCATGCCCTATCCGGGAGTATCGCAATGGCCAAAGAAGAACTGTTGGACATGAATGGCGTCGTGACCGAAGTGCTGCCCGATTCGCGCTATCGCGTCACGCTGGAGAACGGTCACATGATCGTGGCCTACACCAGCGGCAAGATGCGCAAGCACCACATCCGCATCATCGCCGGCGACAAGGTGTCGCTCGAAATGTCGCCCTATGATTTCAGCAAGGGCCGCATCACCTTCCGCTTCATCGACGGCCGCGGCGCCGCCGCGCCGGCACGGCGCACGCACTGAGGCGGCATCAGCCGCCGCGCATGCGGCGGCGCTTCTCGTGCAGTTCCTGCGCCTCGACCGACAGCGTGGCGGTCGGTCTCGCCAGCAGGCGCGCCAGCCCTATCGGTTCGCCGGTGAATTCGCACCAGCCGTAGCTGCCGTCGTCGATGCGTGCGAGCGCCTCGTCTATCGTGTGCAGATGCTTGCGCTCGCGATCGCGCACACGCAGTTCAAGCGAGTGGTCTTCCTCGAGCGAGGCGCGGTCCGACGGGTCGGGCGTGCGCTCGAATTCGTGCAGATGCAGCGTGGTCTGGTGAGCCGACTTCAGCAGCGCGTCCCGCTCGGCGAGCAGTCGGGCGCGAAAGAAGGCAAGCTGCGCGGGCGACATGTATTCGGACGGCGGGGATGCCAGCAGTTCGGCTTCGCTGTCGACGTCGGTCACGGCGGGTTGTGTCATGAGGCTGGCCTTCCGGTGACGCGTGGGCGGGAGCACGCCTTGCGGTGTGCCTGACGGTCGGGTGGGCAGCACCGACCCGTGAAAACCATCATACACGCGCAGCACGGCAGGTGTTCGATCGTCGCGCGAGCGGCCTTGCGTCAGCTTGATGACCGCTGGTGCCGGCGTATCGGCATCGCGCCGCCCCCTCGTGTGCCGTCATTTTTCGCGGCGCGCGGCTCGAGTCGCCGTCCGCCCCGGGGACAAGGCTGCGCACGCGGATAGAATGCCGGTGCAGTGCGCGCCCATCGTGTCCTTCATTCCATCCAGTGCTCACAATCCTCCACACCGCCGATTGGCAGATCGGCAGGCAGTACGGTCAGTTCGAAGCGGACGAAGCGGCCCTGCTCGCCGAGGCGCGGCTCGCCGCGGTCGAGCGCCTGGCCGCGCTGGCGCATGAGCGGCGCTGCGACCTGGTGCTGGTCGCCGGCGATGTATTCGATGCCCAGGGCATCGCCGACAAGACCGTGCTGCGGCTGTTCAATGCGCTGCGCGGCTTTGCCGGTCCGTGGGTGCTGCTGCCGGGCAATCATGACGCCGCGCTGGCCGAATCGGTGTGGACGCGTGCATTGCGCTTGGGCGCGGTGCCACCGCATGTGCACCTGTGTCTGTCGCCACAGCCCTTGCATCTGCCGGCGCAGTCGGTGGTCGTGCTGCCGGCGCCGCTGACGCAGCGTCACACCTACAGCGACCTGACCGAGTGGTTCGACGCGCAGGCCACACCGCCGGACCTGTTCCGGCTCGGGCTTGCGCACGGCGCGGTGCAGGGTGTGCTGGCCGAGGACATCGATTCGGCCAATCCGATCGCGGCCGACCGCGCGGCGCGTGCGCGGCTCGACTACCTCGCGCTGGGCGACTGGCACGGCTGCCGTCGCATCGATGACCGCTGCTGGTACAGCGGCACACCGGAAACCGATCGCTTCCGCAACAATGATTCCGGACGCGCGCTCGTGGTCGAACTCGAGTGCGCTGGCGCCCCGCCGCGGGTCGAGCCGGTGAGCACCGGCCGCTATCGCTGGCGTGACGAACAGCGCAGCCTGCGGGTCGACAGCGATGTCGATGCGCTGTGCGACTGGCTGGCCGCGCTGGAGCCGCACGAGGTGGTGCAACTGGGCATCGACGGCCAGGTTGACCTGGCCGGGCTGAACCGCGTGCGCGATGCACTGAACCACGCGCGCGGCCGCGCGCGTGCGGTGCTGGCCGATGTCGACCGGCTGTGCATCGAACCCACCGATGCCGACATCGCTGCGCTGGCGGCCGAGGGCTATCTGGGCGAGGTGATCGCCGATCTGCGCGCCGCCCAGCAGGAGGCCGACGGCGAAGCGGCACGCGACGCCCTGGTGCTGCTGGCCGGTCTGCTCGACGCGCGCCGCACGGGGGCGTCGCGATGAAAATCACGCGTCTGCGCGTGGAGCAGTTCCGCCGCTTCCGCCAGCCCTTCGAGATCGCCGGCATGGACGCCGGCATCAATCTGTTCGCCGGCCCCAACGAGGCGGGCAAGAGCACGCTGGTCGCGGCACTGCGTGCGGCCTTCTTCGAGCGCTACCGCTCGGGCGCGGTCGAACATCTGCGGCCGTGGGACGATCCGGCTGCGTCTCCCGAGGTCGACATCGAGTTCGAACTGGATGGCCGGCACTGCCGCTTGAACAAGCGCTTCCTCGGTCGCAAGCGCTGCACATTGCAGTACGGCGACAGGTCGCTCGAGGGCAGCGAGGCGGAGGACTTCCTCGCCGCTCGGCTGGGCTTCACGCATGCGCTGCGCGGCGCGAGCAAGGCCGAGGACTGGGGCATACCCGGCCTGCTGTGGATAGAGCAGGGCGGCGCGCAGGAGGTGGGCGACGCGGTGACGCATGCCACCGACCACCTGCGCGGCGCGCTCACCGCCTCGCTGGGCGAAGTCGCCGGCGGCGACGGTGACGAGGTGACCGCCGAGGTCGAGAAGCTGCGTAACGAACTGCTGACGCCGGCATCCGACAAGCCGCGCGGAGCCTGGCTGGACGCGCAGCAACGATGTGGCCGCCTGGCGGATGAACTGGCGCGGGTCGATGCCGATCTGCAGGCATGCCGGCAGAAGGTGGATCGCCTGGCACAGTTGCGTGGCGAGCAGGCGGCCGACGCCGCCGAGCGTCCATGGGAGACGCTGCGCACGCAGGCGGCCGCTGCACGCAGCGCGCTGGCCGAAGCGCAGTCCATGCAGACGCGTGTGGCGGTCGAACGAGAGGCGCTGGATTCGCTGGATGCGCGCATCGACCTGCTGCGCCGCCAGCTCGACGCGCTGGCCGGCGAGCAGCGCAGCGCGGAGGTGCGCGAGCAGGCGCTGCGCGAAGCACGGCAGGTGCACGATGATGCGCTCGCGGCGGCCGCGCCGTGGCAGCGGGAGGCGGACGCTGCGCAGCGGCGCCATGACGAGGCGCGCCGGGTACTGGCTGCCGTACGGATGCGTGACAGCCACACCGCGGCGCAGCGCGAGCGCGACGAGCTGCGCGCCCGCATCGCCGCGCTGCAGACGACGCTTGCCCAGGCGGAGGCGGAGCAGACGCGCGTACTGGCGCTGCAGGCTGCGGCGGCCGCGTGTGAAGTGCGCGCGGCCGATCTGGCCGCGCTGCGCGAACTGGCGCAGCAGATGCGCGAACTGGACATCCGGCGCGCGGCGGTGGCCACGCGGTTGCGCTTCGCACTCGACGACGGACGGGCGCTGCACATCGGCGATGAGGTTTTCAGCGGCAGCGGCGAACGCCTGCTGTCCGAGGCGACGACCGTGCTGCTGCCCGGCCACGGTCGCCTGCGCATAGAGCCGGGCGGTCGCGACCTGGCCGCACTGGCGCGCGAAGGCGCGCAGTTGGCCGACCGGCACGCGGCACGGCTGCTCGCACTGGGGGTGGCATCGCTGGATGAGGCGGAGGCGCGTCAGAAGCGTCATGCCGGACTGCAGGGCGAATCGCGCGCCGCGGCGGCCGCACTCAAGGTACTGGCGCCACAGGGTGTGGACGCATTGCGGGTGAGCCATGCGGCCCTCGGTGGCCGTCTGGCGGAACTGGAAAAGCGGCTGCAGGCCGCACCGGAACACGACGACGGCACCCTGCCCACGCTGGCGCACGCCGAATCCGACGAGGAATCGGCGGGGCGTGCCCTCACCGAGGCGACACGGCGCCTGTCCGAGGCGCGCAACCGCTGCGCCGCCAGCGAGGCGGCGCTGCATGCCGCGCACCGCGAATCCGTCGCGGCGCGCGCCCGGCTGGACGATCCGGCGCGGCGGCAGCAACAGGACACGGCACAAGCGGCCCTGGTCGATGCCGTCTCGCAGCGCGCCGTGCTTGCGCAGCGCATCGATGCACTGCTGAACGAACTCGAGCGCGTCCGGCCGGATGCCTTGCAGCAGGACGTGCAGCGCCTGGAGCGCAGCGCCGAACTGCTGGCGCACACGCAGGCGCAGCGACGCGACGACATCACCCGGCTGGAAGCCGAATTGCAGGCCATCGGCGCGCAGGGGCTGGACGAAAGACGGGCCGCTCTGGCGCGCGATCTGGCGGCGGCCCGGCGCCGGCAGGACGAACTGGCACGGCGTGCCCGCGCGCTCGATCTGCTGCTGGCGCGGCTGCGCGAAAAGCGGCAGGCGCTGACACGGCGGCTGCAGGCACCGCTGCAGCGTCATCTGAACCACTATCTCGGCCTGCTGTTCCCGGGCGCCGTCGTTACGCTGGACGAAGACCTGAAGCCCGGCCCGCTGCGGCGCGACGATGGTGTGCCGGGGCGGGTGGACGAACTCAGCTTCGGCGCTCGCGAGCAGATGGGCGTGATTACCCGTCTCGCCTGTGCCGATCTGTTGCAGGCCGCCGGCCGCCCCACGCTCATCATTCTCGACGATGCGCTGGTACACAGCGACAGCGAGCGACTGGCGCGCATGAAACGCGTGCTGTTCGATGCTGCGCAGCGCCATCAGATACTGCTGTTTACCTGCCATCCGGAGAGCTGGCGGGATATCGGGGTGCGACCGCGTGCGCTGAGCACCGCTTGATCGCGCGGCACGGCCGCGGAACTGCAGCCGGTGTTGCCGGCTCACAGCACAGTCCCTTTCCGCATGAAGCCCTCGCCCCATGACAACCGATCACGCCCTGCTCACCCTCGCGCTGTTCGCCGCCTTTGCCGACGGCATGAAGGATGACCGCGAGCGCGAACATGTGCGCCGCTTCGCCGAATCGCTCGGCAGCGAGTTGCCGGATCTGCCGCGCATCTACCAGGACGTGCTGCTGCGGCGCGTGACGGTGGACGCCGCGGTGGCGGCGCTGCCGGACTTGGCGCAGCGACAGCTCGCTTACGAGATCGCGGTATGTGTGTGCGATGCGGATGGCCGGCAGTGCGACGCCGAACGGGCCTTCCTCGCGGACCTGAAATCCCGGCTCGGACTGGCGGCTGACACGCAGGCGACCGATGTCGAACGGCGGGCCGATGCCTTGTCCGATCTGACGACGCTGACGCCGGCCGCGGCGCCGTTGCCAGCGGCGGCATCCGCCAGCGGAACGGCGGTAGACCCGGCGGCGCTGGACCGCAGCATCCTGAACTACGCCATCCTGAACGGCGCGCTGGAACTGCTGCCGCAATCCTGGGCGTCGGTGGCCATCATCCCGCTGCAGGTGAAGATGGTCTATGGCATCGGTCGCAGCCACGGCTATGAACTCGACCAGGGGCACATCAAGGAATTCCTCGCCACCGTGGGCGTCGGCCTCACGTCGCAGTATCTCGAACAGTTCGGACGCAAGTTGCTCGGCGGGCTGCTCGGCAAGGCAGGGGGGCGCATGGCGGCCGGTCTGGGGCGCGCCGCGACCGGTGTCGCCTTCTCGTTCGCCAGCACCTGGGCGCTGGGCCATCTGGCCAGGCGCTATTACGCCGGCGGACGGCAGATGAATGCCGACGCGCTGCGCCAGGGCTTCCAGCAGATGCTGGAACCGGCGCGCCAGATGCAGGCGCAGTACCTGCCGCAGATGCGCGAGCGGGCGGCCGGACTGGACGCGGCCAGCCTCATGGCGCTGGTGAAAGGCTGATCCGCCGCCCTTTCGCCTGTTGCGGCTGAACCACTGCACACTGGCGCGCCGTCGCCGCGGCTAGAATCCGTCTCGAATACCCGCAGGACATCCTGTTCGCGGCGGGGATGCCCGACTGGAGAAACAATGCGCGGCGGCTGTCACATCCCGTCCCGGCCGGACGGAGGGCTCGATCCGTGAGCCTGCGCCTGCGCATCCTTGCGCTGGTGTGCGCTTCGTCATTGCTGCCGCTGCTGGTGGTGCTGTGGACCCTGCTCGAAAGCCGCTCGGCAGCCATCGTGCAGGCGCGCGAGCGCATCGGCACGCGCGCCACACAGCTCGCCGCCGAACTCGACGACAAGGTGTCCGGTACTGCCCAGCTCCTGTTCGGGCTGTCGCGCGCCAATGTGCTCGACAGCGGGGACGTGGCGGCCTGTTCCGATTTTCTGGCCGACGTGCTCAGTGCCCATCCACACTACGCCGGTCTGCTTACGGTGCGCCCCGACGGTTGGATGAAGTGCGATTCGCTGCGCACCGGCCGCAAGCTGAACGTGAGCGACCGCAATTACTTCAGGCGCGCCTTGCAGGCGCAGGGCATCGTGACCGAGTCCGCCATCGGCCGGCTCACCGGCAAGGGTGTGCTGCAGATTGCCTATCCGGCACGCCAGGCCGACGGCAGTCTGGCCTTCGTGCTGCTCGCGTCGATCAATCTCGATGAATTCGGCAGCAATGCGGCGCGTTCGTTGCCGTATGGCCGCATGAACCTGCAGATGTGGAACCATGATGGCAGCCTGGTGCTGGATTATCCGGCCGAAGGCATGGCAAAGCTGTCGCCCGAGGTGTCGGAGCGCGCCTTCGTGCTCGCGGCCCAGGCACCGAAGGTCGGTGAATCGACGCGCGACCCGGACGGTCGCCTGTGGGCGGTGGCGCCGCTGTCCGCAGGCGGCGGCACCGGCATCAGGCTGGTGCTCAGCGTGCCGCAGGATGAACTCGAGCAGGCGGCCGACCGTCAGTTCCGCAACGCGCTGTATGGCATGGTGCCCTTGGTGCTGCTGATGCTGGTGGCGACCGCTCTGCTCGGCGAATTGGCCTTGCGCCGGCAGGCACAGCGAGTGGTTCAGGGCATCGCCAGGCTGGATGCGGGCGAGTATGAAGAACCTCTCGGTCCGCCCTATCCGCGCGGCGAACTGGGCATGGTGATGAGTGCGCTCGACCGCATGGGCCGCTCGCTGCGCCAGCAGCGTGAGGAACTCCAGCTCAATACGCAGCAGCTCGAGCGCCAGGCCACCATCGATGCATTGACTGGCCTGGCCAATCGCGCATTGCTGACCGACCGGCTGGCGCAGGCGCTGATCCATGCGCGCCGTCGCAGCGGTGGGGTCGCCGTGCTGCTGCTGGATCTGGACCGATTCAAGACGGTGAACGACAGCCTCGGACACCGCAGCGGCGATGAACTGCTGCAGGGCGTGGCCCAGCGGCTGCGCGCATGCGTGCGCGAGGGCGACACCGTGGCACGCCTGGGTGGCGACGAATTCGTGCTGGTGCTGCCGGCGGCCGACAGCATGGCGGATGTGGCGCCGGTGGCAAAGAAGATACTCGACAGCCTGCTGCAGCCGCTCGCGGTGAATGGGCATCCATTGACCGTAGGTGCGAGCATAGGCGTGGCCATGTTTCCCAGCGACGGACTGAATGCCGACGACCTGCTGCAGCACGCCGATCTTGCCATGTACCGCGCCAAGGCACAGGGCGGCAATGTCGCCGCCTACTTTTCGCTGGAAATGATGCAGGCATCGGTCGAGCGGCTCAGGCTGGAAGCCGGTCTGCGGCGAGCGATCGAACAGGGCGAATTCGTGCTGCACTATCAGCCCGTGGTGTCGGCGGACGGCGGCCACGTGGTGTCGGCGGAAGCACTGATACGCTGGCTGGACCCGGAGCGTGGACAGATACCGCCGGTTGCGTTCATCGGCATCGCCGAGGAAACCGGCCTCATCGTTCCGATCGGCGAATGGGTGCTGCGCACCGCATGCGCGCAAGCGGTGGCCTGGCGCCGGCAGGGGCTGGGCGAGCTGCCGATCGCGGTCAACATCTCGCCGCGCCAGTTCCGTTCACCCGCCTTCGACCGCGTGGTGGCCGGCGTGCTGTCGGCCACCGGCTGTCCTCCGGCGCTGCTGCACCTGGAACTGACCGAAAGCAGCATCATCGATCAGCCGGAAGCGGCGCTGCTCATGCTGGAGCGGCTGAATGCGCTGGGTGTCGGATTGTCGATCGACGATTTCGGCACCGGCTATTCATCGCTCAGCCGCCTGAAGCAGCTTCCGGTCGAGAAGCTCAAAATCGATCGCTCCTTCGTGCGCGAGATCGAACGCGACGACAGTGACCAGGTGATCGTCGAAATGATCATCATGCTGGCGCGCAAGCTGGGCCTGCGCACCGTGGCCGAGGGGGTGGAGACGGAAACGCAGCGCGCCATGCTGCGCGCACTGGGTTGCGACGAGCTGCAGGGCTTCCTGTTCGCCGCGCCCATGGAGGCGTCCGGCTTCGAGCGTTTCATCGGCGCGCTCGCGCCGGCCTGAGCAGGCGATCCGATGGCGCATCGCGGCATTCCTCTGGACACCATCCTGGATCTCATGCTCGATGCGGTCTGCGTGGTCGATCCCCATGGGCGGTTCCTGTACGTCAGTCCTGCCTTCAGCCGCATTCTGGGTTACGACGGCGAAGAGGTGCTGGGCCGGAACATGATCGAATTCGTGCATCCGGACGATCGCGCCCGTACGCTCGAAACCGCGCTGGAAATCATGTCCGGTCAGCCCAAGCCCCTGTTCGAGAACCGCTATCTGCATCGCGACGGCCACGTGGTGCATCTGATGTGGTCGGCACGCTGGTCGGATGATCGGCAGGTCCGCGTGGCGGTGGCGCGCGACATTACCGCGCGCAAGCGGGCGGAAGCGATGCAGGCGGCGCTGTACGCCATGTCGGAGGCAGCGCATGAGGCGCGCGCGCTGCCCGAACTGATGGCCTGCATGCAGTCGCATCTGATCGGTCTGGTACCCGCAGCGCAATGCGTGCTCGCCTTGCGCACCGACCCTGCGGGCGATCTGCGCGTGGAATACGCCGTGGATCAGGCCGGCCACCCGCTGGCGCACGTGCCGGCGGCGGGCCGCGATTTCCTGGCGCGCCTGGCCGATGGCTGCGAAGCCCGGATATTCCGGGACGGGCTGGCCGCACAGTGGTGTGGTGCGCCGGTCGGATCGGCACCCGGATGCGAGGGGGTTCTGGCCGTCATGCGCCCGGCGGATGGTCCGGGCTTTTCCGAGGCCGATGCCGAACTGCTGCATTTCGTGGCGCTGCAGGTGGCGACCGCGCTGCAGCGGCTGCGGCTGCAGCAGCGACTGCGCCAGATGGCGCAGTTCGATGCGTTGACCGGTCTGCCCAATCGCGCCTTGCTGATCGACCGCATGGAAACCGCCATTGCGGCCGCGCGCCGCGCCCGGGTGAGACTGGCCGTGCTCTACCTGGATGTCGATCGCTTCAAGTCGGTCAACGACACACTGGGGCACGCGGCCGGCGACACGCTTTTGCAGGTGGTGGCGCAGAGACTGCGCGCCAGCGTGCGCGATGCCGACACGGTGGCCCGCCTCGGCGGAGACGAGTTCGTCGTGCTCATCCCCGAGTTGCGCCGACGCGACGATGCCGACGCGGTGGCCGACAAGATCCGGACGGCGCTGGCACTGCCGGTGGACATCGACGGACATACCCTGCAAGTGGGCGCCAGCATCGGCGTCGCGCTGTGGCCCGCCGACGGCGAGGACGGCCGCGCCCTGCTGTCGGTCGCCGATGCCGCGATGTACGCGCTCAAGCGTCGCGGTGCGTGAAATTCCTCTGCACGCGATGCAACCGTCGGGCGCGCTGCCGTCGCGGCGCGTGAAGCGCGTGTCGGGCGAGGTCGCCACCAGCAGACCGAGCCGCCCATCCCAGTCTGCCGCCAGATAGGCAGGCTTCGGTGTAGGGATACAACCCGTCCGGAGCATCCTTGTAGAGGTAGCGGGCCACACCTGCCTGGAACTGCCACCGCGCGTCGAGCTGGCGCTGCCAGCCCAGCCCGAGGATGGCTTCGACAGCCCCGCCGTCGTGCAGCGTGGCACTGCTCAGCGACAGCAGCCAGCCGCCGTCGCTGCGCCACACCGATGGCGATGCTCATGTCGCGGGGCAGGTCCGGTCCTGCCGTGGCCGCTGCGCAGGGCAGCAGCAGCGCGGCAGCCAAGCCGCACAGCAGTCGGTGGGGCGCGGTGCGCGCGGGGTATTCACGCATGGGCTTGCATCGGATCCGGCAAACGGAGAGGGGCGGGGGCGACCGCCCGCGCCCGGGCATTCTGACAGACGACCCCGACATCGCCGCGACGGTCAGCCGTGCGCGATGAACTGCAGCCGCGCGAGCTGGGCATAGAGGCCGCCGCTGTCCATCAGTTCGACATGGCTGCCCATCTCGACCACGCGTCCGTGGTCCAGCACCACGATGCGGTCGGCACGCTGCACGGTGGCCAGCCGATGCGCCACCACCAGCGTGGTGCGGCTGGCCATCAGCGGTTCCAGCGCCGCCTGCACCATGCGCTCGCTTTCCGCATCGAGCGCCGAGGTCGCCTCGTCCAGCAGCAGGATGGGCCGGTCGGCCAGGATGGCGCGCGCAATCGCGATGCGCTGGCGCTGACCGCCGGACAGCCGCACGCCGCGCTCGCCGAGCGGGCTGTCATAGCCGCCCGGCAACTGTGCGATGAAGCCGTCGGCAAAGGCCGCGACGCAGGCGGCGCGCACCTCGTCGTCGCTCGCCTGCGGCCGTGCATAGCGTACATTGTCCGCGACGCTGGCGGCGAAGATGACCGGCTCCTGCGGCACCAGCGCGATGTGCTGTCGCACCGCCTGCGGGTCGGCCTGGTCGAGCGCCACACCGTCGAGCGTGATGCGGCCGGACTGAGGATCGTAGAAGCGCAGCAGCAACTGGAACAGCGTCGACTTGCCGGCGCCGGACGGGCCGACCAGGGCCACCGTTTCGCCAGCGCGCACCTGCAGCGAGAAATCGTCGAGCGCAGGGGTGTCCGGCCGGCTCGGATAGCAGAAGCGCACGGATTCGAACGCAAGGTCGCCGCGCGGCGGTTGCGGCAAGCCGCGGGGCGAAGCCGGCGCCGCGATCGCTGGCGATGTGTCGAGCAGTTCGATCAGCCGCTCGATGGCGCCGGCGGCGCGCTGCAGTTCGCCCCACACCTCGGACAGCGCACCGACCGAGCTGGCGACGATGGCAGCGTAGAAAACGAAGGCGGACAGCTCGCCGGCGCTCAGCCGCCCGGCCAGCACATCATGCCCGCCCACCCACAGGATGAGCGCGACCGAACCGAACACCAGCAGCATCACCATCACGATCATCGCCGCGCTGTGACGGTAGCGCCGGATGCCGGTGGCGAAGCTGCGCTCGACCAGTGCCGCGAAATCGCGCCGGTCGGCGTCCTCGTGCACGCTGGCCTGCACCATGCGTATCGCGTGCACCGTTTCGTCGATATGCGTGCCGAGGTCGGCGATGCGCTCCTGGCGTTCGCGCGACAGGCCGCGTACGCGGCGGCCGAACAGCACGATGGGTGCGACCACCAGCGGCACGCCGGCCAGCACCATCAGTGTCAGCCGTCCGCTGGTGAGCGCCAGCATGATCAGACCGCCGCTCAGCAGCAGCACATTGCGCAGCGCGATGGAGAGAGTCGATCCCACCACGTTCTCGATCTGTGCCGTGTCGTTGGTGAGCCGGGAAATCACCTCACCGGTACGACCGGCCTCGAAGAAGGACGGTGGCAAGGACAGCAGGTGGTCGAACACCCGCCGCCTGAGGTCGGCCGCGACGCGCTCGCCCAGCCAGGACACATTGTAGAAACGCAGCCAGGTCGCGCCGGCCAGCAACACCACCAGCGCCAGTGTGCCCAGCAGCGCGCGGTCCAGCCACTGCGCGTCGCCGGCCGCGAAGCCCTGGTCGATCACGCTGCGCAGCCCCTGGCCGAGCGCCAGCGCGGCGCTGGCCGCGAGCACCAGACCGGTCGCCGCCAGCAACAGCCGTGCGCGATGCGGTCGTATGAGGCCCCACATCACCTCGCGAAGTCGTCTTGAATCAGTCACGCAGAACAATCCTTTTTGTTGTATATTCCCGCCCCTACCCAAGTGCGCGGGTGGCGAAATTGGTAGACGCGCTGTCTTGAGGGGGCAGTGCCGCAAGGCGTGAGAGTTCGAGTCTCTCTCCGCGCACCACATCCTTCTGCACCTGCCGGTGCAACCGGCATCGTTCGATGCCTGTGCTTTTCCCCGATCCTATCGTTTGCGTTGCACCGCAGTGTGCGCGTCTCGGCCGTGCTGCCGGCCCGGTGACCGCCACGCACATTTTTCCGTCGCCCGCGATCGATGCGCTGGCGAAGACATGAAAAATGTCACGCTGCATTGCTGCTGGGCGCAGCAAGGCATTCCTCCGGCATGTTGCACGTCGCAATGCTTTGCTAACATGCGGCTCGCCCCGTGGTGCCCCGCATGGACCGCGCGGTCAGCCCAAAAATTCAGAAGATCCCCGGCCATGAAGGTGCCCGGGGGCGGGAAACGGGTCGGAGAAGGAGACACCATGGCGTTGGACAAGGTCCTGCTGGGACGCTTGCTGCAGTTGAATGAACCGTGGACGGTACGCGATTTCCGTTTCGATCCGGGGTCTCGGCGCATCGATGTGTGGATAGGTCTCGAGGTCCAGCGCGGCTGGTTCGGTCTGGGCCGCAAATCGGCAGAGCCGGAAGGCGCAGAGCGCGTCTGGCGTCACATCGATCTGGCCGGCTGGCGCACCCATCTGCGCGTGCTCGCACCCCCCGACGCCGATCTCAGCGCGCTGCCCTGGGCAGGCAGCGCCGACATGCCCTTCTCGCAGGCGCTGTCGAAGCAGGTGTTCGCGCTGTTCAATGAAGGTGTGTCGCTCAACGGCATCTGCGCCATCACCGGCATTCCGCTGCAGGAACTCTGGAAATTCAAGTACGCGCTGGACCAGGGCAAGACCGCGATCGGCGACGCGAACCGCATGGCGAGCGCGGTGGTGCCCGACCTGACCGCTTCGGCGGCACCTGTCGGCGATGCGGTCGGGGCCGACGACGTCCCCGATCTTGCCGACCCGATCTGGCTGCAACTGATCGAGGGGCAGCGCGACATCGATATCCGCGCGCTCAGCCTCAAGCTGCTGATGACGCGCCTGCGCAGCCAGATGGAACTGATCACCGACGACGAAGTGCGCATGCTCAAGCTGCGCGAGCTGCACCGCTACTTCGTCAAGAACGCTCGCATGCTCGGTCATGAGCTGTCGCAACTGCGTACCCACTGATTTCCGGACACATCCATGACCATACCGACCACGTCCGCGACGGGCGGACGCATGATGGGCCTTTCCGAAGCCACCGCGCTGATCCGTTCCGGCGGCTATTTCAGCGTCGCCGGCGATGAAGCCCTGCTGCGCCAGTTGCCGCGCGGCCACTGGATAGGCGGCACCATTCCCTATTTCATGGGCCAGGACGGCGGCGTCACCACGCGTGACCAGCTCTATGTATCGCAGGTGCCGGGCAACATGCCGCTGATCCGTTTCTACGACCCGATCAGCCTGGAGCGGGTGTGCGTCGATGCGCCGGAGAACGGCTTTTCCATCATCGTGATGCCCGCCTTCTCTGCGGTGCACTCGCTGTTCGCGCGCAACGCGCCGGGCTACGAGGACATGTTCCTGAAGCCGCTGGTGGGCTGGGTGTCCGGCATTCACCTGTCGGATATCGGCCGCATCAGCCCGCTGGTGGTGAACGGCGAGACGCTGGAATTCGATGGCGAGCGCGCGCTGGTGATGCATGTGCCGTTACCCGAGGACAAGTACGCACGCATCGACATCATCAATCTGTTCACCCAGGGCGATGGCGACCGCATACGTTTCCCGGCCAAGGGCTTTTCGGCGACCGAATGCCTGATCAACGGACAGCCCGGCAATTTCGCGCAATACGTGCAGTCGCGCGGCATCGACACGCGACTGCCGCTGGTTGCCGACTACAGCGGCGCGATGATCAATATCTGCATCAAGTCGGTCGACCCCGCCAAGGGTGTGGTGGATTTCTATGCACCGGTATTCGACGACGTGGAATACCGCTTCGCCGCGCCGGTGCCCGATTACGTGAGCGCCTTCCACGCCGCGCTGCCGCAGCAGACCGGGCCGCTCGGCTTCAGTTGCAATTGCGTGCTGAACTACCTGTACTGCGAACTGGAAGGCAAGCGGGTACCGTCGATGCTCGGACCGATGACCTTCGGCGAGGTCGCCTACCAGTTGCTGAACCAGACCCTGGTGTATCTGACGGTCGAAGGCTGAGCGCCGAGGACTGCACAGGCATGATGGCGAGCGGCGCCCGCGGTCATGCAAACCCCGGCTCCGCTGGCGAGCGAGGGACGTGCGCGAGCGGGGCGACGTGCCGCGACAGGGCACTCATCGATCCGATCGCGTAGCATCGCTACTTTGGACTGTCCCGGTTTTCCGCATGAACGACACCTCATCGCAAAGTCGCCGCCTGGCGCTGGTCATCGACGCCGACAACGCACAGCCTTCGCTCATCCAGCCGGTGCTGCTCGCCGCGGCCTCGCGCGGGCGGGTGACGGTGCGCCGCATCTATGGCGACTGGACGTCGCCCAACATGACGAGCTGGAAGGCTCACCTGCTGGATCATTCGATACGCCCGATCCAGCAGTTCCGCATCGTCGGCGGCAAGAATGCCACCGACAGCGCCATGATCATCGACGCGATGGATCTGCTGCATTCCGGGCTGGTCGATGGCTTCTGCATCGTGTCCAGCGATTCCGACTTCACGTCGCTCGCCCGCCGCATCCAGGAAAGCGGTCTGTTCGTGATGGGCGTAGGCCGGCGCACGACGCCTCTGGCTTTCCAGCGCGCATGCGAGGAATTCGTGTTCACCGACGACATGCGCGCGGTGCCGTCTTCCGGCGTGCCGAAGAAAAAGGCCGGTGCGCCGGTGCGCGGCAGCGAACAGCCGGCGCGCAAGCCGCGCAGCCGTCAGCCGGACGCACAGATACTGGAGCTGCTGGCGCAAGGCATACGCTCGGCGGCCGACGAGGACACCGGCTGGGCCGGCATTGGTCGTATGGGTCAGATCGTGCGTCAGTTCGAACCCGGCTTCAGCCACAAGGACTACGGTTACGCCAGCCTGTCCGGATTGCTGGAAGCGCATCCCGAGCTGTTCCGCCTGCACAAGGGGGACAACGGACAGGCGCAGGTGCAGTTGATCGAACGTGTTGCCGACAAGCAACTGGAGCTGTTACCGGATCCGTTGCCCGATCCGGGCGCAACGCCGGCCACGGAACCGGAGGCGGCGCCTGCGTCCCCGCGCCGCAGCCGGCCTGCCCGCAAGTCGCGTTTGGCGGACGCCGGCGGCGAAATGCCGCTGCTGCGTGGCGAGGCAAGCGCGCCTGCCGAAGCAATGCCGGCTGCTGTCCCGTCTGATGACGCTGGCAAACCCGTCAAGACGCGTACGCCGCGGCGCAGCCGTCCGCGCAAGCCGGCGGGCGACACACCGGCCGGCTGAGTTCAGTCGCGTTCGGTTTCCGGCCCGGCGGCGTCGGACCTGGGCGGCCAGAAGAAGTCGCGCGGACGGGTCAGGAAGCGACGCAGCAGCTTGACCGACAGGCCGCGCGTATCTTCCGGTTCGACGCCGCGCGAACGCAGCGCCGTCTTCATGGCAAGACTGAAGCTGACGATGAGATTGGTCAAGCCTATCAGTATCACGCCCGATGCGCTGATCACCACGTCATGCCAGTCGACGTCGAAAGCCAGTGCCTGCAGGCCGTAGGCCAGGTTGGCCGACGCGAATGCGACGTGGCGGATGTCCAGCGGCAGGCCCAGCAGGCCGCCGATGATGGGTGTGCAGCCCAGCATGCAGCCGAACAGGAAATTCCCCATCAGCGCGCCCAGATTGTGTTCGACATAGTCCGACAGTCGATGCAGGCGCTGTTCGCCCAGTAGCGTGCGCAGCCACTTCACGCGGCGTAGCCGTTCCGGCACGCGATGGTACAGCGACTGGTTGTCGTAGTAGCCGGAGATGAGTCCGCTCAGGAACAGGTAGATGCCGGCGATCGCTGCGTGCAGCAGGGCAAGGCTCTGCCATGGATGCAGGTCATGCAGCAGATGCGCCCCCTTGGCCGGATCGACCGGCTGCCAGCCCAGGAACTGACCGCCCACCATGGCGATCGCCAGCGCCGTCAGGAAGCCTATCGATACGTTGCCGGCGATGGATATCCACTGCGTGCGGCTCACCTGGGCCGCCAGATCGGTCAGCACGTTCAGCCGCGCCTCGCGGTTCTGCTTGCCATCGAGCGCGGCTGCAAGCGTCGCTGCGGTCATCGCGGGCTGCTTGGTGGCGATGGTGAGGTGCAGGATGTGTATCAGCACGAAACCCAGGCCGTAGTTCAGGCTGTAGGCCAGCGCCTCCCACACCGGCGGCAGGGCGAGCTTGGCGGTCAGTATCTTGATCATGGCCATTGCGCCGATGATCAGGCCGGCCCCGGCCGCTGCGCGGAACATGCCCAGGAATTCGCTGCGCGTGCCGGTGACGTAATGTTCCCCCGACTTGCTCGCCTGTTCGGTCACGCGTCGCGCGAGCAGTTGCGTGGTGCCATTGAACAGATCGCGCACGCTGTGCCGGCGGTTTTCCTGGCGCACCAGGTCGACGAAGAAATCGATCGCCTGACGACGCATGTCGAGCGGATCCTGTCCGGCGGCCGGAAGCGCCAGCGAGCGCAGCAGCTTGAGCCGCTGCACGATCTGTTCGATGCGCGCCAGGATGAACACCAGGTTTACGCCCACGCCAGCTTCGCGCGAACGCCGGCGTATCGTGTCCACATAGTTCATGCACTGTTCGAGCAGCACTTCGAGGTGGCCGTCATGTTCGGTTTGCTCGTCGGAATGCGCGTGCCGGTCGATGAAGCCGCGTACCTCGTCGCTCTGCGCGAGGAAGGGCGATTCGTGGCGGGCCAGGGCCGGCTGGTACCGCAGCAGCGCGGGTTCCATTCCCAGCGCGGCCAGACGGTGCGAGGCCATGCGCATGGCCTCGAACACTTCGTGCCGGCAGCGCTGCCGTGCCGGCGCGAAGGCTTCGCCGTCGAGCGACAGCACGGCGAACAGATCCAGCCAGTCCTCGCGCGGGATGGCCGCCATCCATTCGCCATCGCGTGCATCGTCGAATACTTCGCTGAAAAGATCGCGCAGGAAATCGGCGTCGATGGCGGGCGGCAGCAGGCGTCCCAGGATGCGGCTGCCCAGCCCGCTGAAAAAGCCCTGGTTCGCAAGAACCCCCGATTCCGCGTACAGCGCGCGGTGCATGCGGGCGGTGAGTACCGCATTCAGGTGCGTGGTGAGCACCCGGGCGAGTTCAGGGCGCGATTCGAACAGGCGCAGCAGTGCCCTCAGGCGCGATTCGGCGACCTCGGCGCCTGCGCCGCGACCGGGTCGCAGCAGCGCCACCAGTCGCGCCAGGTGTTCGCCGCCCGTATCCTGCGGGTCGAGCGCCAGCTCTTCGAGCAGTGCGGTCAAGTCGGCGACAAAGGT
The DNA here is from genome assembly GCF_000372885.1 of Methyloversatilis thermotolerans. Classification (GTDB taxonomy): domain Bacteria; phylum Pseudomonadota; class Gammaproteobacteria; order Burkholderiales; family Rhodocyclaceae; genus Methyloversatilis; species Methyloversatilis thermotolerans. The sequence continues at coordinate 2,985,499 of NZ_KB889967.1, read as the reverse complement.
GGATGATGTCGTCATGGTCGGGCCCGGAGATGAAGTGCAGGTGGCGGTGGCGCGAGCCTGATCAGCGGCCGTCGCGGGCGACGCGACCGTCGACCAGTTCGATCTGGCGATCGCATCGTGCCGCAAGGCGGGGGTCATGCGTCACGATCAGGCAGGCGCTGCCGCGTTCGCGGTTGAATTCGCGCAACAGCGCAAAAATATCATCCGCAGTTTGCGTATCGAGATTGCCGGTGGGCTCGTCCGCGAGTATCAGGCGCGGCGCCAGCGACAAGGCACGGGCAATCGCAACACGCTGTTGCTGACCGCCGGAAATCTGGTTGGCCTTCTTGTTCTCGTGGCCCTTCAGACCCACACGCGCCAGCAGCTCGCGCGCCGTCGCTTCGGCTTCTGCCGTGGCGACGCCGCGTTCGATGATGGAAGGCATCATGACGTTCTCCAGCGCGGTAAAGGCGGGCAGCAGGTGATGGAACTGGAACACGAAGCCGATGTGACGGCCACGCAGGCGGGTGAGCGCCTGTTCGCCCAGTCCGCGGGTGGCTTCGCCGGCGATGGACAGTTCGCCGGAGGTGGGGCGTTCCAGCAGACCGATCAGGTTCAGCAGCGTGCTTTTGCCCGAACCGCTGGGGCCGATCAGCGCGCAGAACTCGCCTTCGGCCAGATCGAAATCGATGCCATGCAGCACTTCGACCTCGACCGGCGTGCCCACCCCATAGGACTTGCGCAGCCCGCGCAGCGATACGATTGCGCCGTGTCCGCTCACGACCGTATCGCCTGTACCGGGTCCATCTTGGCGGCGCGGCGCGCGGGGATCAGCGCCGCCAGCACGCCCACCACCAGGGCGATGCCGGCTGCGGACAGCGCGATGCCGGCATCGAGCTGCGGCTGGAACAGCGGCGCGCCGTCGCCGCTGCGATAGACGGTGGAAAAGAACACGAGCAGCCCCCATGCCAGCGCCACGCCGACCAGCGCACCGACGAATCCGACCAGACCGCCCTGCAGCAGGAAGATGCCCATGACGCGGTTCGAACTGGTGCCCATGGCGCGCAGGATGCCGATTTCCTTCTGCTTCTGTACCACGCTCACCACCAGCACGCTGGAAATGCCCAGTGCGACGATGACGATGACGAAGCTGCGGATCAGGTTGTTCGACACCGTCTGGTTGCGCAGCGCCGCGAGAAGCTGCGAATTGGTGGTCATCCAGCTTTCCACCGTGAGGCCGCTGCCGGCCTGCAGCCGGTCGCTCACATCCTGCGCATCGAAAATGTCGGCCACCGTGATGTCGATGTTCGACACGCCGCCCGGCAGGTCGAGCAGCGACTGGGCGAGCTTCATGGTGGTGAACACCCAGCGCCGGTTCAGGTCCTTGTTGCCGATGTCGAACAGACCGGTGATCTGCAGCAGTTCGTCGCGTCCGCCGGCGGCGCGCAGGTACATCTTGTCGCCCACGGTGACCCCGAGATCCTTGGCCAGTTCCACGCCTATGATGGCGTTGCTGCCTTCGACCTGGAAGGTGCCGCGCGTCATATAGGTATCCATCTTGACGATGCGCCGGTAGCGATCCGGATCCACACCAAGCAGCGCCACCGATTTGCTGGCGCGTCCGCGCAATGCGAACGCCGGTCCGCTCACCACCGGCGACACGGCGACCACGCGCGGCTGTACCTCGGCCAGCTTCACCATGGCTTCCCACTGGTCTATCGAGCGCAGGCGCTGGGCGCGCGGCTCGACCAGCGCGATGCTGCCGGCCTCGGGCATCGCCCGCAGGTTGGCCTCTTCCAGCGGACGCATCACCACATGCGCCTGGCTGCCCAGCACGCGGTCGATGATGCTGGCCTGCAACTGGGAGATGAGCTGGGACAGGAACACGATGACCGCCACGCCGCCGGTCACGCCGAGCAGGATGAGCGCGGTCTGCATGCGTCCTTCGCGCAGGAAGCGCAGCGCGACCAGGAACTCGAAAGGCAGGCGGGGGCGGGACATGCTTGAATTCTAAGGGGCCAGGGGCTGGGGCGAGTCAGCGCTTCTTCCTGATGCGGATGCGGTCGCCTTCGAGCGCGCCACCTGCCGGCATGATGACCGCATCGCCTTCGTCCAGCCCCTCGCTCACTTCGACCCGGCCGACGCCGCGCAGGCCGACCTTGACCGGCTGCTTCGCCGCCCGCCCGTCGCGCGCGACCAGCACCCAGGGCGTCTTGCTGTCGATGTCGCGCACCGCTTCCAGCGGCAGCGACATTGCCTGTTCGTTGCGACCGATCACCACCTCGACCGACACCGTCATGTCCGGCCGCAGGAAGCCCGGCGGATCGATCACGCGCAATCTCACCTCCACCGTGCCGCGTTGCGCGTCGACCGCCGGTGACAGGTAGTACACCTCGGATTCGAAGGGCTGGCCCGGGAAGGCGTCGGCCACCGCCAGGGCCCGCGCGCCGATCTGCAGGTAACGCAGGTTCTTCTCGTCCAGCGTGGCATGGATGCGCGTTTCGCCCGCTTCCGCCAGCGTGAGCAGGGCGCGTCCGGCCTGCGCGACGTCGCCCGGTTCGGCGTCGCGCGCGATCACCAGGGCGTCCACCGGCGCGCGCAGTGTGAGCAAGTCGCGCTTCGCCTGCGCCAGTTCGAGCGCTGCCTGCGCCTGCGCCATCCGTGCCTGCGCGTTCTGGCGCTCGGCACCGCGCGGCGTGTTGGCATCGCGCTGCGCCTGCATGGTGCGCAGTTGCGCGCGCGCGGTTTCGAGCTGGCGCGCCGCCTCGTCCAGCTTGGAAGGCGAATAGAACTGCTGCGCTACCAGCGCCTCGGCGCGCCGGTATTCCGCTTCCGCCACGCGCAGATTGGCCTCCGCCTGGCGCAGTGCCTGTTCGGCCACCGGCAGGCCCACCGCATCGAGCTGCACGAAGCGCGCCTGCGCCTCGGCGATCTGCGAGCGCGCCTGCGCTATCGATGCGTCGGCTTCGGTTGCGCGCAACTGGACCAGCACATCGCCGGCCTTCACGCGTGCGCCCTCGCGCACGGCGACCGCATCGATGATGGCCGTCACCTGGGTGCCCACTTCTATCCGGGACGGTGTGGCGATGCGCCCGGTGGCGACCACGCTCTGGGTCAGCGGCGCGCGCTGTGCGTTCTCCACATCGACCGCGACGCCGCGTGGCCAGGCCCACCACGCGACCAGCGCCGCTGCAGCGAGCAGCAGCGCGACGAGATGTCTTGATTTCATGGGGATCAGGAGGACTGCGTCAGCATCTGTTCGATGCGCTGGTCGAGTGCACGATGGTCGGGAATACCTATATAGCGTTTCACGATACGGCCGTCGCGGTCTATCAGGTAGCTGGTCGGCGTGGCGTTGACGCCGCCGAAGCCCTGGCCGATCGCACCGCTGGGGTCGAAGCCTACGCGAAAAGGCAGGTTTTCGCGCCGTGCGAAGGCGCCGACGTGCTCCGGCGCGTCATAGGGCATGGCCACCGCCACGACCTCGAAACCGCGCGCCGCGAACTTGCGGTGGGTTTCCGCCAGCCGCGGCATGCCGCGTATGCAGGGCGCGCAGGATGTCGACCAGAACTCGACCAGCCTTACCCGGCCATCGGCGCTGCCCAGATCCAGATGCTGCCCGTCGAGCAGCGCCACGGTGAGCGGAGGCACCTGGTCGGGATGACCCTGACCGCGCAGCATGAGCACGCTGGCGATCAGGGCGGCCAGCACTATCGGCGATGTCCATTTGCCCTTCATAATTCCGCTTCAATGTGACCGGGGGAGGTGTAGACCATGCGTGCGATTGTCGGTTTTGTGGCGTGTCTTGTCATGTGCACTCAGGCGTGGGCACTTTCGCTGGCCGACCTCAGCGACAAGGATGCCAGCGGGGGACTGAAGGAGGCGCTGACCCAGGGCGCGTCGAGGGCGGTGGACCTGCTGGGCAGGCAGGATGGCTTCCTGAAGAACGCCAAGGTCAAGATCCCGATGCCGGACGGACTGCGTCAGGCGGAAAAGCTCATGCGCACCTTCGGCATGAAGAAGCAGGCCGACGAACTGGTGACCGCGATGAACCGCGCGGCCGAGGCTGCGGTGCCTGAAGCCCGGGACTTGCTGGTCGGCGCGGTGAAGGACATGAGCGTCGACGATGCGAAGAAGATCCTCACCGGCGGCGATACTTCGGCGACCGAGTACTTCAAGGGCAAGACGTCTGCGCAGTTGAAGGAGCGCTTCCGCCCCATCGTGCAGAAGGCGATGGAAAAGGTGAATCTCGCCAGGACCTACGAGAAGTTCGCGTCCAGGGGCGCGCAGTACGGCGTGATCAGCAAGGAGGACGCGGATCTCGACAATTACGTGACGCAGAAGGCGCTCGACGGCTTGTTCACGATGGTGGCCGAGGAAGAGAAGGCCATCCGCAAGGACCCGGTCGGCGCCGCCGGCAGCCTCGCCAAGAAGGTGTTCGGCGCGCTGCGCTAGGCCTCGCGCGATGCCGCAGCCGAGCGGAGCGGCCGCGCGGCCCGGATGAGTCGCGCGCGTGTCAGCGCTTCGCGGCGCGCGCGAAGGCGGCCGCCAGGGCGTTGTTGGCGGCCGGCGCTTCCTTCGCCTTCGCCATCGCCCGCGCATCCGGGCGCGCGCCGCGATTGTCGCGGGCCCCGCCTGCCGGCTTCCTCACCGCCTCGTCGCCCAGACGCATGGACAGCGCGATGCGCTTGCGCGCGAGGTCGACCTCGATCACCTTCACCTTCACGATGTCGCCCGCCTTGACCACTTCGGCCGGGTCCTTCACGAAGCGGCTGGACAGTGCCGACACGTGCACCAGACCATCCTGATGCACGCCGATGTCGACGAAGGCGCCGAAGTTGGTCACATTGGTCACCACGCCTTCGAGCTGCATGCCCGGCTCCAGGTCCTTCAGCTCCTCGACGCCATCGCGGAAGCTCGCGGTCCTGAATTCGGGGCGCGGATCGCGTCCGGGCTTTTCCAGTTCGCGCAGGATGTCCTGCACGGTGGGCAGGCCGAAGCGCTCGTCGGTGTATTTCTGCGGCGACAGCGTCTTCACCGTGGCGGCGTCGCCGATCAGTTCGCGCGCCTGCTTCCGCACGTCGGCGAGTATCCGCTCGACCACCGGATAGGCTTCCGGGTGCACCGCCGACGCATCCAGCGGGTTGTCGCCATTCATGATGCGCAGGAAGCCGGCGCACTGTTCGAAGGTCTTGTCGCCCAGCCGCGGCACCGACATCAGCGCCTTGCGCGACGGGAAGGCACCGTGCGCATCGCGATGCGCGACGATGTTCTGCGCCAGCGTGCCGTTGAGGCCGGAAATGCGCGCCAGCAGCGGTGCCGATGCGGTGTTCACATCCACACCGACGGCATTCACGCAGTCCTCGACCACCGCGTCGAGCGAACGCGCGAGCTTGCTCTGGCTCACGTCGTGCTGGTACTGGCCCACGCCTATCGCCTTCGGGTCTATCTTCACCAGTTCCGCCAGCGGGTCCTGCAGGCGGCGTGCGATCGATACCGCACCACGCAGGCTCACGTCGAGATCCGGAAACTCCTTCGCCGCCAGTTCTGACGCGGAATACACGGAAGCGCCCGCTTCCGACACCACGATCCTGGTCAGTTTCAGTTCCGGTTTCATGCCGATCAACTCAGCCGCCAGCTTGTCCGTCTCCCGGCTCGCCGTGCCGTTGCCGATGGCGATCAACTGCACGCCGTGCTTCTGCGCCAGCGCGGCCAGCGTGTGCAGCGCGCCGTTCCAGTCGCGGCGCGGCTCGTGCGGATAGATGGTGGCGGTATCGACCAGCTTGCCGGTAGCGTCCACCACCGCCACCTTCACGCCGGTGCGCAAGCCGGGGTCCAGACCCATGGTGGCGCGCGGGCCGGCCGGTGCGGCCAGCAGCAGGTCCTTCAGGTTCTTGGCGAACACACGGATGGCTTCCAGTTCGGCGCGGCTGCGCAACTCGCCCATCAGGTCGAGCTCGATGTGCACCGACAGCTTCACGTTCCAGGTCCAGCGCGCGGTATCGACCAGCCAGCGGTCGGCGGCGCGACCCTGGTCGCGAATGCCCGCGTGCGCCATGATGCGGCGCTCGCACGGATTGGGCTCCGGCGAGCGGCTGCCGTCTTCCGGGTCGGAGTCCAGCGCCAGCTTCACCCGCAGCGCTTCTTCATTGCGACCGCGGAACAGCGCCAGCGCGCGATGCGACGGAATGTCGGCCAGCTTTTCGCGGTAGGCGAAGTAGTCGCGGAACTTGGCCGCCTCGGCATCGTTGTCCTTGCCGTCGGCCACCACCGACACCACGACGCCATGTTCCGCCACGTAATCGCGCAGCGCGCCGACCAGGGTGGCGTCCTCGGCGAACTGCTCCATCAGGATCTGGCGCGCGCCGTCGAGCACCGCCTTGATGTCGGCGAAGCCGGCTTCCGCGTTCAGATAGCCCGCCGCCTCGGTGTCCGGCGTCAGCGTCGGGTCGGCCAGCAGAGCCTCGGCCAGCGGACCGATGCCCGCTTCGCGTGCGATCTGCGCCTTGGTGCGCCGTTTCTGCTTGTACGGAAGATAGAGATCCTCCAGCCGCTGCTTGCTGTCCGCGTTGTCGATCTCGGCGCGCAGTTGCGGCGTGAGCTTGCCCTGTTCGGCTATGCTGGCGATCACCGCGGCGCGGCGTTCTTCCAGTTCGCGCATATAGCCCAGGCGCTCTTCCAGCAGGCGCAACTGGGTGTCGTCCAGGCCGCCGGTCACTTCCTTGCGGTAGCGGGCGATGAAGGGCACGGTAGCGCCCTCGTCCAGCAGCGATACCGCGGCCTGGACCTGTTGCGGGCGCGCGCCCAGTTCGGCAGCGAGACGTTGTTCTATCGGTGGAAGCATCTGGAGCGGACGGGTAATGCAACGGAAGGCGCGAACCTTACCCACGTGGGCGGTTCGCCGCAAGCCGGTAGAATGCAGGCAATCCCATCCCCGACCGGTGCGCCTGCGTGCCGGGCCTCCCATGCTGTCCGACATGAACGCGCCTCAGCGCGAGGCGGTGAAGTATCTCGACGGCCCGCTGCTCGTGCTGGCCGGCGCCGGTTCCGGCAAGACGCGCGTGATCACGCGCAAGATCGCGTATCTGGTGCAGGAATGCGGTTTCGATCCGCGCAATATTGCGGCCATCACCTTCACCAACAAGGCGGCACAGGAAATGCAGGAGCGCGCATCGCACCTGCTCGAAGGGCGCGCCGGCAAGCAGCTCAACATTTCCACCTTCCATGCGCTGGGCGTCAAGATGCTGCGCACGGAAGCCGCTGCCGCCGGGCTCAAGCAGGGTTTTTCCATCCTCGATTCCTCGGACGCCATGGGCATCGTGTCCGACATTTCGAAGGAGACCGAGAAGTCGCGTTTGCGCGCGCTGGTGTCGCGCATATCCAACTGGAAGAACGCGCTGCTGACGCCGGCCGCCGCCGCCTCGCAGGTGAATGACGAGCTCGATGTGCAGGCCGCGCGCGTGTTCGAGGAGTACGAACGCACGCTGCGCGCCTACCAGGCGGTGGATTTCGACGACCTGATCGGCATCCCGGCGCGCCTGCTCGCCAGCGACGAAGCGCTGCTGAAACGCTGGCAGGGCCGGCTGCGCTATCTGCTGATCGACGAATACCAGGACACCAACAGTTGCCAGTACCAGATCGTGAAACTGCTGGCCGGTCACCGCGGCGCCTTCACCGCGGTCGGTGACGACGATCAGGCCATCTATGCCTGGCGCGGCGCCGACGTGGAAAACCTGCGCAATCTGCAGCGCGACTATCCCAAGCTCAAGGTGATCAAGCTGGAACAGAACTACCGTTCCATGCAGCGCATCCTGACCGCCGCCAACACCCTCATCGCGCGCAACGAAAAGCTGTTCGACAAGAAGCTGTGGTCGGACATGGGGCGCGGCGATCCGATCACGCTGTTCGTCGCGCGCGACGCTGAACACGAAGCGGAAAGCGTGGCCATGCGCATCGCCTCGCACAAGTTCGAACATCGCGGCAAGTTCAGCGACTATGCGGTGCTGTACCGCGGCAACCACCAGGCGCGGGTGATCGAAACCGCGCTGCGCGAACAGAAAATTCCCTACGTCATCAGTGGAGGCCAGAGCTTCTTCGACCGCGCCGAAATCAAGGACGTGATGGCCTACCTCAGGCTGATCGCCAACGCGGACGACGATCCGGCCTTCATCCGCGCGGTCACCACACCCAAGCGCGGCATCGGTGGCGCCAGTCTCGAGGCGCTGGGCCGCTATGCCGGTGAGCGCCACGTGAGCCTGTTCGCCGCGCTGTTCGAAACCGGTGCCGAACATGCGCTGCCGGCGCGTGCGCTGGCGCCGCTGCGTGAGTTCGGCGATTTCATCAACCGCATGGAATGGCGCGCCCGCACCGAGTCCGCGCGCCTTTTGCTGGAGGACCTGCTGCGCGGCATCGGCTACGAAACCTGGCTGTTCGAACAGTTCGAACCCAAGGACGCCGAGACGCGCTGGTCCAATGTGCGCGATTTCGTGGACTGGATGGGGCGCAAGGGCGAGGACGACGGCAAGACGCTGATCGAGCTCACGCAGACGGTCGCCCTGATCACCATGCTGGACAAGCGCGACGGCGACGAGGAGCGCGACGCGGTGCAGCTATCGACGCTGCACGCGTCCAAGGGCCTGGAGTACAAGCACGTCTATCTGATCGGACTGGAAGAAGGCATCCTGCCGCACCGCGAATCGATCGACGGCGGCAAGATCGAGGAAGAGCGCCGGCTCATGTATGTCGGCATCACGCGCGCCCAGCGCACGCTCACACTGAGCCATTGCGAACGCCGCAAGAGCGGCCGTGAATCGCGCGATTGCGAACCGTCGCGCTTCATCGGCGAAATGGGCGAGGACATCAAGCGACCCGATGCCAACAAGGGGGCGCCGAGCGCTGCAGATCGTGCCGCCAACGTCGCGCGCCTCGAGGCGATGAAGGCGCTGCTCGCGGGCAAGGCGCCGCCCGGGGGATGAGGCGCGGTGCCGCGCATTCGTGCACGCAGGCTCCGCCCGGCGTGTTGCGATCCCGCGCGCGCAAAGAAAAAGCCCGCCGGAAGGCGGGCTTGCGGTGACGGAAAGACCCGACTTACTTGGCCGCTTCTTCCGCCTCTTCCATCTTCGGCTCCGGGAACTTGGCGCCGCCCTGGTTCGCCAGGTACACCACCGCGCGGGTGATTTCCTCTTCGGTCAGCGAGGCATTGCCGCCCTTGGCCGGCATCGCGCCCTTGCCATTCACCGCCGAATGCACCAGCGCATCCAGGCCGGTGGCAATGCGCGCGGCCCAGGCCCCGGTGTCGCCCTTCTTCGGTGCGCCGGCCATGCCGGCGTCGTGACAGGCCGCACAGACGCCCTTGTAGATCTGTTCGCCGGTCTTCGGCCCCTTGGATTCCGGCTCACCCAGCGTCAGTTGCGCAACCGGCTGGATCGCGCGTGCCACATCCTCCGGATCGGCGCTGCTCACGCCACGATAGCCCGACGACACGAACTGGGACACGATCACCCCGATGCCGACGAAGCCCACAAACGACAGTACGACGACCGCGGCCAACTGTTTCGGCGTCTTGATGAGTGTTCCGTGCTCTTCCGACATGGTGCCTTTCCTCTGTGACCTGGATGGTGAAAAAACAAAACGCGCCATTATAACGGCAGCCGCCCGACCTGCGCCGGCCGCGTGTACATGGACGCGCGGCGCCAAAGCCGCTATCCTTCGCGGCCTGCGGGGCCTTGCGGCCCCCTTCCCGCGCCCGTAGCTCAGCTGGATAGAGTACTGCCCTCCGAAGGCAGGGGTCGTGCGTTCGAATCGCGCCGGGCGCGCCAGTCATCAGAAAGGGTCAGACCGTCATGGTCTGGCCCTTTCTTCTTTTCTGCTTCAAGTACGTCGTTCCAGTACTTCAGCTTCACGGGGTTCACCTCGCGCTCGATCTCCAGGCGCGCGGTCACTTCGCGGAAGGTCCTCTTCGTCAGCTCGGCAAGCTTTGCCTTCGCATACTCGTCCGGGTAGCTTCGTCCGTGACGATATCCGCTGATCGTCTGCCGTGTTATGCCAATGGCTTCCGCAAGCTTGTAGTCGCTTGGCAAGCCCGCCTTCTCTTTCGCCTCGTCCATCAGGAACTCGAGCTGGTTCATGTCTAAGACCTCCTACGTTTGAGGTTACAAACGTCTGAGGATGTTGACAATGTACGAAACTTCTTACTACAGTAGTAAGCAAGTTCTTACGTCCCTTGTCTCTGACTATGGCTCTTGCTCGGTCCTGTGTTGTTCTCGCTTCTGGTAGTGCCGGTTTTCGGCACTCCAGAGCCGTTGCGCCGGCTCAAGTCTGCTGGTCAGGCGCGAGGCGCGTTCGCGGCGTTGCGGTCTTCGGTACCGCTCTCGGGGTGTTCTCCTCTTCCTTCAACGTGACGTGCTCGAGGATGGCCTTCCGTATCGTCTCGACGTTGGGCAGCCTGCGCGCCTCCCAGGTGATCAGCGGAATCCCGGCCGACTTCAAGGCCGCTGCTTTGTCGATATCCGAAGCGATCCGGTCGCCAGCGTTGTGGCTCCTGTCGTTTACCTCTATCGCTACCAGCGGCACGAACATCGCATCGCAGATGAGGAAGTCGAGTGACTTCCGGATGATGCGATCAAGAGGTGCTTTCGATTTGCTTGCCGGTTGCACGACACGAGGCAAGTGCACCTGCGCCAGCACCACCAGTTCCGGCAGCGCCTTGTTCAGTCGCTCGTACAGGATCTTCTCCGGTGGCGATGCGACATGGTGGAGTGACACATACCTGTATTGCGAAGCGTCGCCGGTCCGTTCGTCCGCCCGTTCCGCTTTGCGCTGTTTCATCCACCTGTTGAACCAGTACTTGATCAACAGGCTTGCGATCCCTATCAGCACCATCCAGAAGATGATTCCTTTCATCGCGCCGATGACGGCATCCGCAGGATTCGGCGTCATGTCCACTCCTGATATTTATAAAGCCATCGAGCATAACAAACACGCTTTCCGGCAAGCGGAGCGCGCAGGCGAAAGGGATGAGAAGGGATTCATTCCCGAAGGGATGAGCGCAAGCGAACCCGTATCAGTCCGTTCCCCTATGGGGATTCGCACAATGTGGCAGTGCTGACATGCATCCCGGCCACCTCAACGTCATCCAGGACCTCGAACGCCAGCTTTCGGCGCCGATGCCGCCGTCCATGCGCCGCGCGAAGGAAAGGCACCTGAAGCGCGAAATCGAAAGCGCGAGGAAGGCCGGCTATCAGGCGCAAGCGATTCTTGATGCGCAAAGGCGTGGAAGGAATCTCCGGTGATCGCCCTTCCTCTTTTCTCCTGGGTGTTCATGCGCTGTTACGACTGCGCCTTCCTGTGGCGGGAAGCGTGCTTGACGTTCAACGGTCGCGAGACGCGCCCGGCATTCAGCCGCATCTGCATCGATTGCGGGTCCATCGAGACATTCGAGCGCGGCCGCGCAGCGCCGGGACCGCAGGGCACGGCCGGCGCGGCCGCGCCCCCCCTGACTAACAGGGGGGGAACACGGCAGACAACCCAAACGAAGTATCCGAGGAGGAACCGGCGTGCTCGCTTTCACTGAAACCCATTGGCCCCGGAACCGGCACGGCGAACGCTTCACGCTCAATCACCGGGGTGAAGAGTCCGTCGTTCTTGAAACCTCATCGCGTGGTGATGGCAAGGCCTTCATCGACTGGCTCACCGTCACCTTCCCCGATTCCGCAATCCATCCCGATAAGGGATGGAACTGCCTCGTGCCCGTCGTGGATGAGGACTTCGCCCTCGCGCTGGCTGCGCGCCTGGAACAGATCCTCGGATTCGGCGTGTTCGAGAAGCGCAAGAACGGCCATAAGTTCTATCTGAACTCGTGGTCACTCGGCCCGGAAGGGCGCTTCGGCTATATCGCCATCGGCGGCCAGAAGGGCACCGTACTGTTCGAGCTTACCGGCGAGGGCTGCATGCACGCAAAGCCCGGCTGGGAACAGACGATGTACGACTTCCTGCGCTCGGGCGAACTGGCGACACCGAAGATCACGCGTATCGATCTCACGCACGATGATCGCGAAGGCCGCTACAACGTCGACCGCGCCTTCGACGACTGGTCGAACGACCGCTTCAGGTTGCCGAAGGCGCCGCAGTCGCCGGCCATGGCGCAGTTCGGGAATTGGGCCAGACCGGACGGACGCGGCCGAACGCTCACCGTTGGCCGTCGCTTGTCCGGCAAATTCCTGCGCGTCTATGAGAAGGGCAAGCAACTGGGCGATCGTGAGTCGCCCTGGACGCGGATTGAACTCGAGCTCAAAGCCGAAGATCGCGTCATTCCCTTCGACACCCTCATCCGCCCCGGCGAATACCTCGCCGGCGCATATCCCGCGCTCGAATTCCTGAACGCGAAGCAAGAACGCCTTGCCACGGTCCGCCACACCGCGAAGCAAGGCTGGCTCTCGATGCTCAAGTACATCCGCCGCGCCGCCGGTCCTGCACTGGCGGTTGCGCTGTCCGTGGTCGGTGCCCAAGGCGTGGAAGATCTGGTCGCCGACGTCACGCAGGACGACATTCATCGCCAGCTCGTGAAACGCGGGATGGACGTTCCCTTACACCTCGTCGCCGATCTCGCCGAATCGGAGCACGACGCACCAGGCGAACCACTGAAAGGAAATGACGATGTCCATCCTGTTTGACATGGCCGAAGCCGAACAAGTCCGCACCGAACGCCGTGTAGTTCTCGGCGCTCGGGGTCGGCAATTCAACATCGACGGCACGAACTTCGACTACACCGAACTGTTCCTCACGGTGCCGCTGGCGCGTCCGGATGATCCCAATCCGATGAGCTGGGGCCTGGGCGTGGAAGTTCTGAAGATGCCCGGCAGCAAGCACGCGATGCAGATCAAGCAGCCGGACGCCTTCCTCGCGGAAATCCAGATCCGCGAATACCAGGCGGGTAAGGATGTGCGCAAGGAAGTCGTCAGCGTGAAGCCCTTGCACATGCTCGGCCAGAACGGGAAACAAGCCGCTGCGCCCCAGGCGCCAAAGGCGTAAGGTGATCCGCACGCGTTTCGCATGCGAAACGCGCCATCCATTTCAAAGGGGGTAGCACATGAAGATTCAATTCAACGGCGATGGGCTGACCGTGAATGGTCAGCCCGCGAAGTGGTGGCAAGCGGTGCTCGCGCTGCTCGGCGCACCGCTGCTGTTTCTCTTCCTCTTGCTGGATGCGCTGCTCGAGGCGCCGGGCAAGTTCGGCATGTGGTTCTGCAACACGCTGGGCCGCGCGGGACTGCCTGAGATTGGCGGCGCCCTGCTTGCAATCTTCAAGCCATGGGCGCGTTACGAGTGGCTGCCCGAAGGTGAAGAAGCGGATCTGGTCGACGCGCTCGAGACGCTGCGCGGTCGATCCATGGCGCATCTGCGCGAACCGCACTTCATCCGCGTGCGCGTGATTCGCGATGACTGAAAAGAAAAAGGCCGCACGCGGCGGCCTTTGAAATTCCTTTCGTAGGGCTTTGGCCCGGAAAGGAAAGTGTCATGAAAAAGTCTATCACGCTGTTTGGTTGGAAAGTAGTTGTTTCAGTTGAAGCATCACGCATCGATCGGCCCTTCGTGATCGAAGTCATGGATGCGCGAAAGTCCTTAGAGCTCCTGGAGTACCGCTACAGCAACCGGAAAGATGCTTTGAAGCGCTTCCGGCGGCTGGTGAATGAGTACATCCGGGACGGAAAGGAATACCGCGTCTCCCTGTCATGCGATGGCGAAGAACAGGTCGTCGAAAGAGTGGGCCGTGTATTGAGGTACGACGTCACCTATCGCAGCAAGAAGTAATCCTCATCAATAAGTAACCGATGGGCCGAAGCCCTACGAAAGGAATTTCATGATGTCTCATCCCGCACTCGTTCCGCCGCCCGCGACCGGTACCGGCGAACACCTCATGTCGCGCGCCGTGTCCGTGCTGTCGGTCACCCAGATCAAGGGCGCCTTCCACGTCGCCCATGTCCAGCTCGAGAACGGACGCTACGGTGATGTGCCGTGCGATCCGGACGTGACCAAGGCCGACCGTGTCGGCCTGTTCAGCTCGATCCAGATCCGCAATGGACGCATCGAAGCCCGGCTTCGCCTGCGGAGGCTGCACGCATGACACGCCGAATCGGATTTCCGGAGGCCTTCCGGTCTGTGGATCCGACCGCGCTGTGGTGCGATCCGAACACGCCCATTCCTGACGATTGGGCACCGCGCGGTCGCTGGCGCGTTGGCCAGGCCATGCACACCTTCACCGATGACTATCGCCAGGAATTCTTCTGGCGCCGTCCAGAAGAAGGCAGCCTCATCGCCATGGCGGCACGCACGTGCACCGCACCGGATTACACCGTGTGGGTCGAGGATCCGGACGAATGGGGCCGTCACCAGGCGTGGCGATCGGCGCTCGTCGGTGCCTACTGGCAAGCGCTCGGCGTGACCGTCATCCCGGTCATGACCTGGTGTGCGGCGCTTCAGGACTACATCGCGCCGGGCTCGCTGTGGGCGGTGCGCGGTCCGCGCCGTGACGATCCGGGCTGGCGTGAGCGTGCGGCCGTGTTTGAGGACACGCTCGAGCCCGGCGCTGTGCTGGTGTTCGGTAACGAACCGCCGGCGGGCGCGTTCTCGTGCCCGGTCATTCGCCGTCCTTTGCATTCCGGCAAGGTTGAGGCGCTGCACACAAAGAGGGGTGAAGCGCCATCCCTGCGCAGGGTGGCGTGATGGGGGGTCGCACTGAACGCAAGGAACGCCAGACGCCTGACCGCGAGCTGTGGATTCAGGAAGTGAGCGAACAGCGCCTGGCTCGATATGAACTCATGCTGTCCTCGGGTGGACGCGTGCATCGCTCGGACGGCTCGACGCAGAGAACGAACGATCAGCAGGCGTACTTCCGGGATCTGATCGCGCGCGAACGCAACAGAAGGAATCGGACATGAACCTCACGACGGAATGCACGGTGCGCCAGGTCAAGCGCGCCGGAAACGGAATGCGCATCGCCATGGTTGAACTGCCGGATGGCACCTATGGCGAGTTGCCCGCGGCTGAAGGCCTCAAGCCGGGGGAACCGGCGCGGCTGTCGGTCACCATCGGCCTGCAGCTGGGCCGACTGTATCCGCGCGCGTTGCGCGCCGAACGCAAGGACTGAATCACTTTCGCGAAAGGATCAGACATGTTGTGCGTAACGGTAGGCGAGGGCGGTGCTCTCGTCGTGCAAGACCCTCAACCCGCAAACCTCAGCGAATGCGGGATGGTGGTGCTTTCGGGCTCGGAGGCGATGGGTAACCCCTTCGCGCTGAGTGCGGAAGCGGGGGCGACCATCGCGGTCGCCATCATTGGCGTGTGGGCTGTTGCCTTTGGCATACGCGCCGCAATTCAAACCCTGTTCCTGAAAGGAAGCAATCATGAAGAAGTATCTGCGTAAGGTCGGTGGTGTCGTCGTCTCCGCTCCGCTGCTCGCTGTCGGCACCGCGCACGCCTCGGGCGGTGGCGGCATCGACGTGTCCGCCGTGACCTCGGCCATTTCCAGCGCTGGCGGCCCCATCGCCACCATCGGCGCGGCCGTGCTGGTCGTGCTCGTGGGCATCAAGGTCTACAAGTGGATCGCGCGCGCCCTGTAAGGGTCGAGTGATCGAAGTTCGGTAGTTCAGTCGTACAAGCAGTAACCCGGGGGGCTGCGGTCGGTCCCGGCATTCACCTGGGGGAATCAACGATGGGCGCTTACGTCATGATTGCGCTGCTGGGGGCCGCATGGATCATCTTCCGCTACTGAGCCCGCAGCGGCTCGCACGCGCCTTCGGCGCGTTCCTTCTGGCGCTGGTTTCGGTAGTCGTCGCCAATCCCGTTTTTGCCGACTATCCACCGATCTATGACTATCGGGTCGCGAACTCGACTCAGCCGAACATTCCCGGCGATGCGGCGAACGCCTGCAACAACTTTTGTACGAAGTCTCCTCCGTATTGGCCGATTACGTCGGACGGCTGGACCTACGTGTCGACCTCGTTCCCGACCTGCACATGCAGGAATCCAGGCGGAACCACGTCGCACTACACGATGGAGAAGAACCCGTTCTGCATCTATGGTGGCTCGGGCTTCAACGCAAGCACCGGGATGTGTGGTGGCACGCCATCGTGTCCGTCCGGCCAGTCGTTCAATACAAACACGGCGAAGTGCGAGGAGAACGCATGTGCCCCCGGCCAGGTCCGCAACACCATCACCAATCAGTGTCAGCCCCCGTGCCACGCAGCCGGCACCGCCGGCGGCTCGAACTACGTCTCGCCCTACACCACACTGCCGCCGGTCATCTGCCGCGACGGCTGCTCGCTGACGGTCGGCGGCGGTACCACCATCCCGAATTCCAGCGGAACGCCCTGGTACATGGTGACCGGCCTGGTTCATACCGGAAACTTCTGCTCGGGAACGATCGACGGCAACGGTACCGGTAGCGGCGATCCGTACGAAGGTCCCGAAGATGAGCCACCCGTCACCGTGACACCCGATGACGATCCGCCCAAGTGCACCGCCGGTCAGTGCCCCGGCACGGTCAACGGCGTCATGGTGTGCGTGGCCTGCTCGTCGGTGGCCACGCCCGAGAAGCCGGTCACTCAGTACGACAAGAAAACAGAAACCACCACCACCGGCACTCCGCCGAATCAGACCACCGAAACCAAGACCACAGAGACGAAGGCCACGCACGACGGATCGGGCACGGTCACGACCACCACCACGACCAGCACGACCAAGACGGACGGCAACGGCACCAGCACCACCGAACAGAGCAAGACCGAGAAGAAGGAACCGCAGGAGTCCTTCTGCAAGGACAACCCCACGTCCGCCTTCTGCAAGGAAGGCAAATGGGGCGGCTCCTGCGGTGGCTTCACCTGCGACGGCGACGCCGTGCAATGCGCGATCGCGAAGGAGATTTACCAGCGCAATTGCGAAGGGGTCGCGAGCAACAAGTACACCGACCTGTCCGATGCGGCGGAGGCTGGCACGGATACCGGGGCCAACTACGTGCAGGGCCAGAAGGATGCCCCCGGCCTCGACGTCCAGGCGAAGTTCAATCAGAGCGTCCAGGCGTCGCCCATTGCGGCGTCTTGCCCTTCGTCCCGATCGGTTGCGCTGCCCGGTGGCAACAGCCTGGAAATCTCCTTCGAAAAGCCTTGCGAATACGCCAGCGTGCTCGGCCGCTTCGTCGAGGCCTTCGCCTATCTCTTCGCGGCACTGATCGTGTTGCGCAACCCCGCATCGTGATGGAGCGCGAACCATGGCCCTGCCTCTGATCCCCATCATCGCCGCCAGCTCCATCGGCGGCATCCTGCTGTCCATCGTGACATCGCTGGTCGGGCGCGTGCTGCTTGCGCTCGGCCTCGGACTGGTGACTTACCAGGCGCTCGATCCGCTGCTCGAAACCTTCAAGAGCAGTTACTTCAGCCAACTGTCCGGACTGCCGTCCGAGATTGCCGGCTTCGTCGGCCTGCTGCGCGTCGGTGAGGCGGTGCAGATCATCTTTGCAGCGCTCGCTACCAAGCTCTTCATGTCCGGAGTGCAGGGGCTGATCAAGCGCTGGGTGGTGAAGTGATGTCCTGCAAGGTGAAGCGCTGCACACAATGAGGGGCTGAGGTGATCGAACTGCAAACCGGTCTGCCTGGCGCCGGCAAGACCCTGTACACCTTGTGGCGCATCAAGGCACGGGCGGAGGCCGAAGGCCGGCCCGTCTACTTCGCCGGCATCCCGGACCTGAAGCTGCCTTGGCTGCCGCTGGAAGATCCGACGAAGTGGTACGAGTGCGAAGCAAACGCCATCATCGTGATCGACGAGGCGCAGACCTACTTCCGACCGCGCGGCAATGGCTCGGCCGTCCCCGAACACGTCGCCAGGCTGGAAACGCATCGCCATCAAGGCATCGACCTGGTGTTGATCACACAGCACCCGATGCTCATCGACAGCAACGTCCGGCGCCTGTGCGGCAAGCACTTCCATTCGGTGCGCCAGTTCAGCCAGCAGAAGGCGCGCGTGATCGAGTTCGAGTCGGTCAAGGACAACCCGCTCGCCGCACGCGCCAATGGCCTCGAACACAGCTTCAGCTACCCGAAGGAAGCCTTCGCCTGGTACCGCTCGGCCGAGGTCCATACGCACAAGACGAAACGGCCAGCGCGCTTCTACCTGCTCTTCATCTTGCCGCCGGTCTTCATTGGCCTGGTCGCCTATACCGTGTCGTGGTTCTACGCGCGCACCCAGGGCGAACCGCTGGGCGCTGGCGCCTCCGCATCGCAGCGCGGGCAAGCCTCGGCGCCACAGAACAGCGCGCCCAGCAGGACGCGAGAGGGCAAGCTCACGACTGCGCAGTATCTGCACGAACAGCGCCCACGCGTCGAAGGCCTCGCCTACACGGCGCCGATGTACGACGAAGTGACCCGACCGACACAAGCGCCGTATCCGGCCGCCTGCGTCGATCTGAAGGGGCAATGTCGCTGCTACAGCCAGCAGGCCACGCGCCTGCCGATGACTGAAGAGCTGTGCAAAGCCATCGTGAAGGACGGCTTCTTCATCGCCTGGGATGCGCGCAGCGCAGAACAGCGCGAACGCAAGAGCGACAAGGCCACGTCCGCGCCGCTGCTGGCCAGCGCCGACACCGTCACATCACCTCACACCGTGATCGAAGCGCCGGCACCTCGCCAGGGCCTGAGCGGCGGGGCCACCACGACCACACCCCAGACCGAACAACAGCCGTATCAGCCACGCGTGCCGGCGACGTCGCCATGGCGCGCGCAATGATCCGCCGACTGCTCGATCTCCCGGAAAGGGCGGTCGAGGCCTTCCGGGGCATGCTGCTGCCGGTGCATCCGCTGCAGATCGACGTGCTGAAGGCGATTGCATGCGTGTGCATGCTCATCGATCACATCAACACCTGTCTATTTGATCGCGCCTCGGTCTGGGCCTGGCTGATCGGCCGTCTCGCCTTCCCTCTTTTTTCTTTCACCTTTGTTGTTACCCTCACCGAGTCGAACGCGCTTCGCACCGCCAAGCGCACAGCGGCCGCCGGCGTTCTCGTGCAACCGATCTACGCCGTAGCCTTTGCGGACGCGGGTTTCAGTCCGTGGTGGGCTGGAAATATCCTGATTTCCTTTGCCGTCGTTGCCTACCTTGTCGAACTTGTGAAGGCTCTAACCTGGTCAAACATCGTTCAGGCCGTGGCCTTGCTGATGCTGGCCAGCGTCGTTCAAGCGCCGTCGTCCTTCGGTGTGGCAGGTATCGCGTTTATGTTGGCGCTTTGGTTTACGCTGCACCGTGTCGCGCCTTGTATCGGTTCGGCCGTTGCGGCAGTCGCGTTCCTGAACTTGAATCCCGGCGCCCTGGCCGTGTCCGTGTCCATGGCGCTCGCGCTCGTGCTCATTCTTTTCGCGTCCGGCGCATTGCGCGCTTCTCCCCCGCGTCGCTTGCTTCATCCACGCGCGACGCTGTGGTTCTATGCTGGACACCTCGCTGTGATTGGGTCTCTCGTCAGTTCCTTTTGAACGATGTACCCTATTGTTTTGCAGTGGGGTAAATGCGGAGATTCCTTATGGAAAATTATCGAGTTCGGTGCTCCTGGGATGAAGAGGCAAAGGTCTGGTATGTCGAGGACTCGAACGTGCCTGGTCTGGCTGCCGAAGCACCGACCTTCGAAGGCCTTGTTTCCATGCTCGAAAGGCGTGTTCCTGAACTGCTCGATGAGAACGACGTTTCGGATGGGACGGAAATTCCGCTTGAAATCACGTCGTCGTCGCACCGCGTCGTCCATCGTCACGCGGCCTGACGCATGGGGAGCGGCTACACGGCAAAGCTCAAGGAAATTCTTCGAGAGGCTGGCTGTTACTACGTGCGTCCGGGCAAGGGCGATCATGAAATCTGGGAGAGTCCGATTAGCGGTACGCGCTTCCCTGTCGATCACACGATCAAGTCGCGGCACACGGCGAACCAGGTACTGAAGCAAGCAGGACTGCCTAAGCAGTTCTAACGTTAGAAGCCGGCTTTTGCCGGCTTCTTCCATTCGCCATCACCGTTTCGCATGCGAAACGACCGTCCCCCTGAAATCCCGCAAGAACCCCCTTAGCACCTCTTCCTCACTCTCTGGCAACGGCTTCGGCTGCATCGCAACCCATAGCATCACTGGCAGTACATCCGGTTCTTCTTCCAGAGCCGCGACCGCCGCCCGTTCCATCATCTTCGGCAACAGATCGCCATCGAGCGCATCGTTAATGACATCGTTCCAGTACGCCCGCGCTTCCGGTTCCAGGTGCGCATAGATCTCGAGCTGCGCCTCGTTCGGCTCTTCATCCAGCGTCGCCACGCTCAACAGTTCCCACATCCCGCACTGTCTTTTGGCCCTCGACTTTCGCTTCATTTCGGCCGTTTCCTGCCGATACCTTTCCTGCTCTGCCTCGCGCTTCGCCTGGGCCTCCGGCGACGCGTCCTCGTCTGTCTGCCGCAGCCTGGCGGCGGTGTCGCCGTCGCCGCCATTCATCTGTCCGACCAGATCCGCCTTCGGCTCCTTCGCCTTCCTCACCAGCTCGCGCAACGAGTCCCGGTTCTCTTCACCAGCCCGCAGCCGGGTCGCCGCCCAGTACGCACCTCCCCAATCGAGCCCCGACAGTTCCTTCAACGTCAGGACGACTTCCGGATCTTCGGTGATCTCCTCGTCCACCAGTTGGGCGACGAATGACGGTAGTTCGTCCACGCACGCGATGCGCTTGCACACCCAGGACCGCGACTTGTTCACCAGTCCGCCCAACTCCGCCAGGGTCATCCCCTCATCGCGCAGTGCCAGCAGCGCCCGCCCCTCTTCCAGCAAGGTGAGGTCTTCGCGCTGGATGTTCTCGGCAAGCTGCGCCTTCTTCGCGTCGAGCGTCGAGAACTTCGTCACCACCGCCGGCACCGCGGTGGCCGTCGTCAGCCGGACGGCCGCTGCGCGGCGATGACCGGCCACGACCTGGTACTTGTTCCCCTTCGCTGGCGTCACCACGATGGGCTGCAGCAGTCCGCGCACCTCGATGTCACGCGCAAGCTGCTGAAGCGCTTCTTCGTCCATGGCTTCGCGGATGTTCTGATCCGTCACCAGATCATCCAGCGGCACCAGCACCACATTCGCCACGCTGGCCAGCTCCGGCCGCTTCGGCTTCGCCGTCTTCGCAGCCGTCGCGGAGGTCTTCTTCACTGCCTTGGCCGGCGTCGCTTTCTTCTCGCTCGTCGTCGTCATGGTCAGCACCCTCTCAAAACCACTTGTCCGCGTGCGCGTTATTGTTGCGCTCGTCGTACTGCCAGAAATCGAACGCACCCTCCGCTTCCCAAGAGCCCGGCCGTTCGTGCTGCGATATCGCGTAGTGCAGCAGCGCTTCAAGGTATTTCGCCGGCGTCGTCTCGTTCGCGGCCGCGATCTCTGCAAGCTTCGCCTTGGCGGTCGGATGAATCCGTACCGTTGCCTTAGAATTACGGTGTTCGGTAGTACGCATGTCCTTGTCCTTTCGTCTGTCAAAGCCGACCTAGCCGCTAGATTCCGAGCCCCCGAGTGTTGTTTCGGGTTTTCACGGATCGACAGGCTGCGGCGTCTCCTGCCGTCCCATCCGCTGAGTTCCTCGCCCCAAAGGGTCGCGGACAGCACGCGAAGCGTCTTCCACACAAAAGCACGCAAGAAGGCATGACAGCGGCCTTATCGCTGGCGTGACTTCTTGCCTGCTTTCAAACCAAGGAAGCGATATGCGAGGAAGGAAGCGGATGGAACGGCGGGCGCTGGCGGTTGAGACGCGACAACCCGAAACCCCGCGCAGCGGGCTCCGGGCACAGCCCGCAAACACCGGCTGTCCAAAGGACAGGGTCCGGCCTCGAGCTGGACGATGTGTGCGTGCACACTTCGTCGCCTTTGATCTTCGGTGGTGCGCAGCACGACCGGCGGTTTGTGTTTGGTCTCATGCTTCGCGCAATCGGAATTTGCGCGTCATTTCTGCATCGTCCAAACGGCTGATCAAGTACCGATGCATTCAGCCGATTGCTTCCGCATGCATCGGCAGAACGACGCCCTAGAGCGACGACCGCTGACAGTGCAGAGGACGCAACTCAACTCGGCAGGCTCACGCGCATGAACTTCGAAGAAGTCGTGGGCGCCTACCTATCTGCGCGTGCGCACACCCAGCAGAAGTCGGACCGTGACAGCTACAGTCTCAAGAGACTGCAGCCGCACTTTGGCGGCCGCAGGATTCGTGACCTGAAGCGCGCCGACGTTCGCAAGTACGTCCAGCACCGACTGGACGAGGGCGTGAAGATCAGCACTGTTCGCCGTGAGCTGCGATTGTTCTGCGCCGCCATCAACTTCGTGCGGCTCGAGTACGAGCTGGACGACATGCCGAACCCGGCGGCCAAACTCGGCCTTGCGTCGGAAGAACCCAGAGTTCGATGGCTTACAAGAGAGGAGGCGCGCCGCCTGCTTCAGGAGGCCGAGAGGAGTTCATCCAGGCCGCACCTCGCATGCTTCATCCGGCTCGCACTCAACACCGGTTGCCGGCGTGGTGAGTTGCTGAATCTCGAGTGGTCGCGTGTCGACTTCGAGGGGCGCCGGTTCCTTCTTGAAGCCAGGCACACAAAGGCGCGGCGTCGAAGAACCGTTCCGCTGAACGATGACGCGATCTCGACCCTGCACCGGCTACGTATTTGGCAGCAGCGTCATGTTCCTGGCTCACCGTGGGTTTTCGGATGGCGTCCCGGAGGTCGCATCACGACGTTCAAGACTTCGTGGACAGCCGCTCTCAAACGGGCGGATATCCACGATTTCCGGATACATGATTTGCGACATACTTTCGCCAGTTGGCTGGTTATGCAAGGTGAGTCGCTGTACGTGGTAAAAGAGCTGCTCGGTCATGCGAGTGTTACGCAGACCGAGGTCTACGCGCACCTTGCGCCAAGTGCTTCTGCCCAGGCTGTGCAACGACTACTGTTCTAGTATCGGAGATCTTTGTGGACCATGCTTCGGATTGGGCTGCCGTTATCGTTGCGGCCTGCGCGCTCGGGATTTCGATCTGGCAAGGGTTTGTTGCTCGAACTCACGCACGTCGTAGCGTGCGGCCTCACCTCGTGTGGTGCGAGAACAAGGAAAAGACAGAACAAGGCGTCGGCGTCACGTTCTCGGTCAGCAACTACGGGATAGGGCCTGCGGTCATTCGGGATCGGTACTTCGAGCTTTCTGGTGCTAGGTACGCTTCTGCAGATACTGAAGGCGATCTTGTTGAGGAACTCGTTCGTCAACTACTCGGAGACAAATTCGCCCATCGGCTTCTAGTGCACGGCTTGCCCGGTATGAAGTCGGCTATTCCCCAAGGGGGAAGCCAGGTGATAGCTAGCATTTTCTTCCCGGAAGGCAATGACAGCACGGTCAAAACTCTGCGGCATCACCTTGAGTCCGTCGTCTTCGTGGTCGAGTACTCGTCCATCTATGGGGAAAAGTTCACCTTCCGAACCGATTAACGTCATGACAATACCCTCCGAAGGCAGGGGTCGTGCGTTCGAATCGCGCCGGGCGCGCCAGTCATCAGAAAGGGTCAGACCGTCACGGTCTGGCCCTTTGTCTCATCCGGCCACGCTTTTGTCCGCAGGCTCATCCAGCCGGACGGAGCCGCGCAATGTGTTGCTTACGGGCGACGGGGGCACGCCTGCAACAGGTCGCACCTACACTGCGCAGCCATGCGCTCCCCTGTGAATGTCTGCATCGCTTGCCTGCTGGCGGTCCCGGTGGCCGCGCACGCTGCGCGCCCCTTCGTCACTGACGATGCCCGCCTGAGTACCGCCGGCAGTTGCCAGCTCGAGAGCTGGAGCCGCGTGCATGCGCACAGCGTGGAGCTGTGGGCGCTGCCGGCCTGCAACCCTTACGGCGATCTCGAATTCACGGCCGGTGTCGGCATCGCGAAAGCGGATGCCGGCACCAGCGACTACGTGTTCCAGCTCAAGACCCTGTTCCGGCCGCTGGATACCCATGATTGGGGCTGGGGGGTGGCCGTGGGCACGGTGCGGCATCCGGCGGTCAATCCCGGCCCGAATCTGCTCGGCAACAGCTATGTCTATGTGCCGCTGTCGCGGTCTCTGCTGGATGACCGCATCGTGCTGCACGTGAACGCGGGCATGCTGCATGACCGTCAGTCGGACCGCTCCAACCTGACCTGGGGCGTGGGCGCCGAAGTGAAACTGGGTGGCGCCTGGACAGGCATCGTCGAAACCTTCGGCGACAACCGTGACAAGCCCTTCTGGCAGGTGGGTGCGCGCTACGCGCTGGTGCCCGACCGGGTGCAGATCGACGCCACGATCGGCCAGCAGTTCGCCGGGCCGGGCGACAGCCAGTGGTTTTCGCTGGGGCTGAGACTGACGCCCGACCGCCTTTTCTGAACGCGTATTCCGGCACTGCCCGCGCCTGCCGCCCGCGGCAGTGCTCCGCACTTGCGCAGTGCAAAAAACCGGTTCTTGCACCAAAGGCGTGATCGTCAGCGCACTCGCCTTTCCTGTCCATGAATGGCAAGTCATTTTTAATCAACGGCTTGCCTTGGGGTCTCCCCATGGCATCGTTCCTGCTACATCGATTAAAGTATTACTAACAAACACGCCAGTAATATTTGCCATCACAGGAGCCCGCCGTGAACATCCTTTCCCTGAGCAATAGCCTGAAGCGTCTGACCACCCGTCTGCTGATGCCCGTCGCGCTGGTTGCGGCCTCGCTGGCGGCGCAGGCAGCGCCGCCACTGAAGATCGGATACAGCGACTGGCCGGGCTGGGTGGCCTGGCAGCTGGCGATCGAAAAGGGCTGGCTCAAGGAAGCGGGGGTGGATGCGAAGTTCGAGTGGTTCGACTACTCGGCTTCGCTGGATGCTTTTGCGGCCGGCAAGCTGGATGCGGTCACCATGACCAATGGCGATGCGCTGGTGACCGGCGCCGGCGGCGGCAAGAGCGTCATGCTCATGCTGACCGACTATTCGAACGGCAACGACATGATCGTCGCCAAGCCCGGCATCAAGTCGATCAAGGATCTGAAGGGCAAGAAGGTGGCGGTCGAGTTCGGCCTGGTCGAACACCTGCTGCTGCTCAATGGCTTGAAGAAGGCGGGCCTCAAGGAAAGCGACGTCATCCTGGTCAATGCCAAGACCAATGAAATGCCGCAGGTATTCGCATCGCCCGACATCGCGGCAATCGGCGCCTGGCAGCCGATTTCCGGCGAGGCGCTGAAGGCGGTGCCGGGTTCGCGCCCGATCTACACCTCGGCCGACGAGCCGGGTCTGATCTATGACGTGCTGGCGGTGAGCCCCGCCAGTGCCAAGGCGCGCAAGGCTGACTGGGCCAAGATGCTCAAGGTGTGGGACAAGGTCGTCGCCTACATCCGCGATCCGGCCACCCAGGCCGACGCGGTGAAGATCATGGCGGCCCGTTCCGGCGTGTCACCGGCCGATTACCTGCCGCTGCTCAAGGGCACGCATTTCCTGAGCATCGAGGACGGCCGCAAGATCTATGTGAAGGGCGAGGGCTTCGGATCGCTGTATGGCTCGACCCGCTTCGTCAATGACTTCAATGTCGCGAACAAGGTGTATGCCGCGCCGGAAAAGATCGAGGCCTATCTCGATCCGTCCTTCACGCAGGCCAAGTAAGCGGCACACCGGGGCGCGATGACGATGCAAGCCTTCCTGTCACGTTCGGGCGCATGGCTCAAGGGCCCGGCATCGAGCCGCCTGCTGGTGGTCGCGTCCTTCGTGTTGCCGGTGCTGCTGTGGGCGCTGGTGAGCTATGTCCCCTTCCTCTGGCATCCCAAGGTGCTGGTCGAGGAGGTCGGCGGGGTCGATTACTTCCAGGTCGGCATGCGTGTCGATCGCGCCGAATTCGATGACCAGGTGAAGGAGATGCGCGAGGCAGGCGAGGCACTGCCTGCGGGCCGCCCGGCCAACCCCATCTACCTGCCGGCGCCGCACGAGGTGGCGAGCGCGCTGTATACCGCGTTCACCACCGCACCGGAGCAGCGCGGCGCGCCCTGGCTGCACGAAAGTCTGTGGCACAGCATACAGATCATCTTCTGGGGCTTCGTGCTGTCGTCGGCACTGGGTGTGCCTCTGGGCATACTGGCGGGTACCTATGCCGGATTCTCGCGGCTGACCGAGCCCTTCATCGAATTCTTCCGCTATCTGCCCGCGCCGGCTTTCGGCGCACTGGCCGTGGCCGTGCTGGGCATCTACGACGGTCCCAAGATCGCCATCATCTTCATCGGCACCTTCTTCCAGCAGGTGCTCATCATCGCCAATACCACGCGCAAGCTCGACCGCACGCTGATCGAAGCGGCGCGCACGCTGGGCACGCGCGGCAGCCGGCTCATCACGCGCGTGGTGCTGCCCGGCATCCTGCCCGATCTGTATCGCGACCAGCGCATCCTGCTGGGCTGGGCGTGGACCTATCTGCTGGTGGCCGAACTGATAGGCACCAGTTCGGGCATCACCTTCTTCATCACACAGCAGGCGCGCTACCAGCACTTCGACAACGTCTATGCGGCCATCATCATCATCGGCGTGATCGGCCTCGGGTCCGACCTGCTGCTGGCCGCGCTCGGTCGCAAGCTGTTCCCCTGGGACCAGGCGCAGAAAAGAGGCTGAGCCATGACACAGAGCGGACTACCCAGCTATCTCGAACAGTCGGACGCGGTGCGCGAACGCTTCGCGCGCATCCGCGAGCGCGAGGTCATTCTCGAGGTACGCAATCTGCACAAGCGCTATCCGGCGCCGGGTGGCGAGACCGAGGCGCTGCGCGACGTGAGTTTCCGCATCCACCGGCGCGAATTCGTCTGCGTCATCGGCGCCTCCGGCTGCGGCAAATCCACGCTGATCCGCACGCTGGCCGGACTGGAGAAGCACAGCGCCGGCGAGGTGCTGCTCGACGGCAAACCGGTGGACGGGCCGGGCCGTGATCGCGGCATGGTGTTCCAGGGCTATTCGCTGTTCCCCTGGCTCACCGTCAAGCGCAATGTCATGTTCGGACCGCAGATGAGCGGTCACAGCTTCGATGCCGCCGAGCGGCAGGCGCGGCAGTGGCTGGAGCTGATCGGGCTGTCCAAGTTCGCCGACAGCTATCCGCACCAGTTGTCGGGCGGCATGCGCCAGCGCGTGGCCATCGCGCGCGCGCTGGTGAACCAGCCGCGCATCCTGCTGATGGACGAGCCCTTCGGCGCACTGGACGCCCAGACGCGCAGCCGCATGCAGAGCCATCTGCTCGACATCTGGCGCAATATCGACATCACCATCCTGTTCATCACGCACGATCTGGACGAGGCCATCTACCTTGCCGATCGCATCCTGGTGCTGAAGCCGCATCCGGGCGAGGTGCTCGAATTCATCGAGGTGCCGGTGCCGCGCCCGCGCACGCCAGCCCAGTTCTCAAGTCCCGAATTCCTCGCCACCAAGGCGCGCCTGGACGCGCTCATCCATCCGCCGGAGGCGGAAGCCGATCACGACGACGACAGCGGCGACAAACCTTCGATCTACCGGCTCACCGACGTGGCCGACAGCGTGGAGTAAAGATGATGAAGTGGTCGGACCTGACCTGGGAAGAACTGCCCTCCGCGCTCGCCGCCTGCGGCCAGGCCGCCATGCTGCCGGTGGGTGCCACCGAGCAGCACGGCCCGCATCTGGGCTGCGGCGTGGACAGCGTGATTGCCGAAGAGCTGTGCCGCACCGTGTCGGCGCGCACCGGCGTGCCCATGCTGCCGACCCTGCCCTATGGCTGCTCGCTCGGTCACAGCCGCCGCTGGCCCGGCACCATCGCGCTGCCGCCGGTGCTGCTGATCGAGCTGGTGAAGCAGATCGGCGACTGGGCCTATCACAGCGGCGTGCGCCGCCTGTTCATCGTCAATGCCCATGTCACCAATGCCGCACCGCTGCGCTGCGCGCTGGAAATGCTGCGTGCCGAGCACGACGACCTGATGGTGGCGGTGATCAATACCGCCACGCTGAGCGAGCGGGTACGCGAGTTCCACAGCGCCGACGCCGCGGACTGGCACGCCAATGACGCCGAGACCTCGATCATGCTGGCGATCGCGCCGGAAGGGGTGCGCCCGGATCGGCTCAAGGATGCCGACGATCCCGACCGCACCTGCGGCTGCGTGTTCGCCCATCCGGTCAATCGCACCAGCCTCAATGGCGTGACCGGCAAGCCGAGCATCGCGTCGCGCGACAAGGGCGACACCTGGTTCAACTGGCTGGCGGACGACCTCGCCGCGCTGCTCGAGTCGGGCTGCCGCGAAAACCCGCCACTCGATCATTCCTGGTACAGCCGCGTCTGACGCGGCCTTCACAACGACACCCACGAGGACAGTCATGAGCACTCCCACCGATCACACGACGACCGACATCGCCGCGCTGCAGGCCGATCTCGAAGCCCGCGGCGTCAAATACTGCATAGGTGCCTATGTGGACATCCACGGCGTGCCCAAGGCCAAGGTGGTGCCGATCAGCCATGTCGGCCACATGGCAAAGGGTTCCGAGCGCTACACCGGCTACGCGCTGGATGGCCTTGGCCAGGCACCGAACGAGGACGAACTGACCTCCATCCCGGATTTCTCGCGCCTGATCCAGCTTCCGTGGGAACCGAAGATCGCGTGGATTCCGTCCGACAACCATTTCCAGGGCAAGCCCTATCCGCTGAATACGCGGGTCGCGCTGCAGAACCAGCTCGCCGAGGCGGCGAAGATGGGCTTCGGCATGAATCTGGGCATCGAATGCGAAATCTATCTGCTCAAGCAGGGTGAGGACGGCGCGCTGAGCGTGCCCGACCCCGAGGACAAGCTGGTGAAGCCGTGCTACGACGTGCGCGGATTCACCAACAATTTCGAGTGGCTGGACAAGATGGCCAGCGCCATCAACGGCCTGGGCTGGGATCTGTATTCCTTCGATCACGAAGATGCCAATGGCCAGTTCGAATTCGACTTCCAGTACGCCGATGCGATCACCACCTGCGACCGGCTCACCTTTTTCCGCTTCATGGCCAAGCACTATGCGCGCGAGCAGGGCCTGCTCGCCACCATGATGCCCAAGCCCTTCGCCGACAAGACCGGCAATGGCGCGCACTTCAACATGTCGCTGTACGACCTGAAGAGCGGCGCCAACCTGTTCGCCTGCGACCCGAAGGAAGACCCGCACGGCATCGGCCTCACCCCGCTGGGCTACCAGTTCATCGCCGGCATCCTGAAGCATGGCCGTGCGCTGTGCGCGGTGTTCGCCCCCACGGTCAACAGCTACAAGCGGCTGGTGCGGCGCGGCGCCATGAGTTACTTCTCGTGGGCGCCGGTGTTCAACTCCTGGGGTTCCAACAACCGGACCAATTCGGTCCGCGTGCCGGCCGGCGGCGGGCGCTGCGAATCGCGCAATGCCGATGGCGCGGTCAATCCCTATCTCGCCGCGACGCTGGTGCTGGCAGCCGGCCTGGAAGGCATACGCGAGGGGCTGGACCCGGGCCGTCCGAACGAGGACAACCTGTATGCCATCAGCGAGGAGGAACGCCGCGCGCGCGGCATCGAGTTCCTGCCGCAGACGCTGCAGGAGGCGGTCGCCGCCTTCGCCGCCGACCCGCTGGTCGAGAAGGTGCTCGGTGCCGGTCTGCGCGACGAATTCATCCGCTACAAGAGCGAGGAATGGGAGGCCTATCACCTGTCGGTGAGCAAGTGGGAAGTCGAGCGCTACAGTTACATGTTCTGACCACGTCACGCACAGGAACATGAACGACAAGGCCCGCACTCCAGGCAGGTCGCGGCAGGATGCCGGCAGCACGCCGGTCAGCCGCATCAGCATGTCGCTGCCGCCGCAACTGCTCGACGAGCTGGACCTCATGGTCGCCAGCCGCGGCTATGACAGCCGCTCGCAGGCGATCGGCGAAATGGTCACCTACCAGCTTGCCGAACACAAGCGGCGGCTGGGCAACGACGTGATGGTGGGTACCATCACGCTGCTGTACGACCGCCTGACGCGCGGCCTGCAGAAGAAGCTGGCCGACCTGCAGTACCAGCACATCGATGAGGTGATCAGTTCGCTGCATGTTCACCTCACGCATGACCAGATGATGGAAGTGATACTGGTGCAGGGTCCGGCCAATCTGCTGCAGGACATCGCCGACGAAATGATCGCGCAGCGCGGCGTGCGCACCGGCCGGCTGCAGTTGCTGGCGGCGGTCATCCCGCCGCTGCATGCGGCGACCGACGATGCACCGTGACGACGAAGGAGCTGCAATGAGCCTTACCCCGGACAGCCTTGCCCCCGCCGATCCGCCGGCCGAGCAGCCGGTGGACGTGTTCGACCACTGGCGGCGTTTCGCCCCCGACCTGGCCGATCGCGCCGTGCTGTTTTCCGAGCTGCTGCCCGGCGGCGCGCACTGGTCCTGGCGGCTGCCGCGCGGCACCACGCTGCGCATGACCGCGCTTGAAGCAGGTGCCAACCTGAGCATGGTGCTGTACTCGGCGCAGGAGAAGCTCGAGCGCTACAACATGCCGGATTCGCTGAAGGCGCAGCACACCGCGCACTACACGCGCGGCCACGTGCTGATGAGCGACATGGGGCGAGCCATGGCGTCCATCACCGGCGATGCGCTGGGCTGGCACGATCCGCTGGGCCTGTTGCTGGACGCGCAGCGCATGGCGGCCAAGTATGGTGAGCGGCGCTACCAGGAGGCGCGCAACGGCATGTATCGCGCCGGCCGCGAAGGCCTGCTGATCGAGATCGGCAAGTACGGTCTGCGCGCGCGCGACCTGGTGGCGCCGGTCAATTTCTTCACCCGCGTCGAGGTGGACGACGAAGGCCGCTTCCGTTTCGATCCATCGCACTGCCCGGCTGGCGCCTGGGTGGACCTGCGCTTCGACATGGACGTGATCGTCGCCATCAGCACCGCACCGCACCCGCTCGACCCGGCGACGACCTATGCGCCGAAGAAGGTCGGGGTCGCGCTGTGGCGCTCCGGTCCGGCCGCCGCGGACGACTTCTGCCGTCGTTTCCGGCCGGAGAATGCGCGCGCGCTGCACAACACCGACATGATGTATCTGGCCTGAGGACATCGCGATGAGCATCGATCAAGCATCCGCCGCCGCCATCCGCATCCGCGAAAGTACGCTCGACCCGGCACACGCGGTCTTCGACCGTGTGCAGCCGGCGGGCGAGCCGCTGCTGTGGGAAATCCGCAAGGGCCAGACCTTGCGCATCGTCGATGTCGAAGGCAACCAGGCCGCCGACGTCATCTTCTACAACCGGCACGATACCGACGAGCACTACAGCGCGACCGACACCATGCTGCAACAGGGGGGCATCTATCTCACCACCGGCAGCGTGCTGTATTCGAACGCGGGTCGCCCCATGCTCACCATCGTTGCCGACACCTGCGGCCGGCACGATACGCTCGGCGGCGCCTGCGCCGCCGAAAGCAATACCGTGCGCTACGCACTGGCGAAGAAGTTCATGCACAGTTGTCGCGACAACTATCTGCATGCCATCCAGCATTCCGACAGCGGGCTGAGCAAGGCCGACCTGGTGCCCAACATCAATTTCTTCATGAATGTGCCGGTGACCGCGCAGGGCGAACTCACCTTCGCCGATGGCGTGTCGGCGCCGGGCAAGTATGTCGAGATGCGCGCCGAGATGGATCTGTACGGCCTGCTGTCGAACTGCCCGCAACTGAACAATCCGTGCAACGCCTACAACCCGACGCCGGTGCGCATCCTGATCTGGGACTGAAGCGCGTCGCACACCGTCCGGCGCCGCCGGCCTCCGGGACGACCCGGATGGACAGACCGACCTCGCGGGACGACCCGCAGCTTTCGCGAGACACGCATCATGTTCAGCAAAGTCCTCATCGCCAATCGCGGCGCCATCGCCTGCCGGGTCATCCGCACGCTGCGCAGGCTGGGCATCCGGTCGGTCGCGGTGTACTCCGAGGCGGATGTCGATTCGCTGCATGTGAGCCTGGCCGACGAGGCGGTGTGCATCGGTCCTGCGCCCGCCGCCGACAGCTATCTGCGCGGCGAGCGCATCCTCGAGGCGGCGCGCGGCACCGGCGCCCAGGCCATACATCCCGGCTATGGCTTCCTGTCCGAGAACCCTGATTTTGCGGAGGCGTGCGAGGCGGCCGGCATCGCCTTCATCGGTCCGACGCCGGCGCAGATGCGCGCCTTCGGCCTCAAGCACACGGCACGCGATCTCGCCATGCAGGCCGGCGTACCGCTGCTGCCCGGCAGCGGACTGCTGGCCGATGCGGCACACGCGCGCAGCGAGGCGGCGCGCATCGGCTATCCGGTCATGCTGAAGAGCACCGCGGGCGGCGGTGGCATAGGCATGCGGCTGATACGCGGCGAAGGCGAGCTGGACGAGGCATATGCCTCGGTGGACCGGCTGGCGCGCGCCAATTTCAAGGAAGCCGGCATCTATCTCGAGAAGTTCGTCGAGGCGGCTCGCCATATCGAGGTGCAGGTGTTCGGTGACGGACAGGGCCATGTGCTGGCGCTGGGCGAGCGCGACTGTTCGGTGCAGCGTCGCAACCAGAAGGTGATCGAGGAGACGCCGGCGCCCGGACTGAGCGAGGCGCAGCGCCAGGGGCTGGCCGATACCGCGTTGCGCCTGATGCAGTCGGTCGCCTACCGCTCGGCCGGTACGGTGGAATTCGTCATGGATGCGCCGACCGGCGAGTTCTACTTCCTGGAGGTGAATACCCGGCTGCAGGTCGAGCATGGCGTGACCGAGGAAGTGACCGGTCTGGACCTGGTGGAATGGATGGTGACGCTGGCATCCGGTGACCTTGCGCTGCCGGCCGCAGCCCCCGCGCCGCGAGGCGCGTCGATACAGGTGCGGCTGTATGCCGAGGATCCGGCGCGCAACTTTCAGCCCTCGTCCGGCCTGCTGACCGAGCTGGTGTTCCCGCCCGGGGTGCGCATCGAAACCGCGGTGAGCGCCGGCTCCGAAGTGCCGCCCTACTACGATCCCATGGTGGCCAAGATCATCGTGCGCGCCGACGACCGGGTGGCCGCCATCGACGCGCTGATCGCCGCGCTCGATCGCACGCGCGTGCACGGCATCGAAACCAATCTCGCCTATCTGCGGCAGATACTCGATGGCGATGTGTTCCGCGCCGGGCTGCAGACCACGCATTACCTGAACCGCTTCCGCTATGTGCCGCACACCGTGGAGGTGCTGGAGGCCGGCGTGCAGACCACGGTGCAGGACTGGCCGGGGCGTGTCGGTTACTGGGACGTCGGCGTGCCGCCATCCGGCCCGATGGACGATCTGTCGCTGCGTGCCGCCAATCGCCTGGTCGGCAATCCCGAAGGCACGGCCGGGCTGGAATGCACCATGGCCGGCCCCAGTCTGCGCTTCAACTGCGATGCGGTGATCGCGCTTACCGGCGCGCAGACCGGTGCCACGCTGGATGGCAAGCCGTTGGCCTTCTGGTGCGCGCACCGCGTGTCGGCCGGGGCGGTGCTCAAGGTCGGCGCACCGCTCGATGCCGGTGTGCGCAGCTATCTCGCCATCGCCGGCGGCATCGACGTGCCGGACTATATGGGCAGCCGGTCCACGTTCACGCTCGGCCAGTTCGGCGGGCATGGCGGCCGCACACTGCGCCCCGGCGACGTGCTGCACATCGAGCCGGCCACCGCACTGCCCGCCGCGCCGGCATACCATGCGCCGGCATTCGGCCATCGCTGGGACATCGCCGTCATGTACGGTCCGCATGGCGCGTCCGACTTCTTCACCGACGCCGACATCGACACTTTCTTCGCCACCGACTGGGAGGTGCATTACAACTCGAGTCGAACCGGGGTGCGGCTGATCGGCCCGCGTCCGCAGTGGGCGCGCAGCGATGGTGGCGAAGCGGGCCTGCATCCGTCCAATATCCACGACAACGCCTATGCCATAGGCGCCATCGATTTCACCGGCGACATGCCGGTCATCCTCGGTCCGGACGGGCCCAGCCTGGGCGGCTTCGTCTGTCCGGCCGTGGTGGTGCAGGCCGAGTTGTGGAAGCTGGGTCAGTTGCGTCCCGGCGACCGCGTGCGTTTCGTGCCGGTGCTGCGCGCGACCGCCGCGCACAGGCTGGCGGCGCTGGATGCCGTCCTCGCTGGCGGCGGTGCGCTGGACTGGGCCGCACGACCCGATGACGGCGCACGCGCAAGCCCGGTTCTGGGCGAATTGCCGGCGCAGGGCGAGCGGCCGCGCGTCGTATATCGCCAGGCGGGCGACGCCTATCTTCTGGTGGAGTATGGACCGCTGGTGCTGGACATCGAGCTGCGCTTCCGCGTGCAGGCGCTGATGGACTGGCTGAAAGCGCATCCCCAGCCCGGCATCGTCGATCTCACGCCGGGCATCCGTTCGCTGCAACTGCATTTCGATCCGCGTCGCACCGACCCGGCCGCGCTGCTCGCGACCTTGCAGGCGGCGGAGGCGCTGTTGCCGCCGGTGGATGACATGGAGGTGCCCAGCCGTACCGTGTGGCTGCCGCTGTCCTGGGACGATCCGGCGACGCGGCTGGCGATAGACAAGTACATGCAGTCGGTGCGCAAGGATGCGCCCTGGTGCCCGTCCAATATCGAGTTCATACGGCGCATCAACGGACTGGATTCGATCGAGGCAGTGCATGACATCGTGTTCGGCGCCAGCTATCTGGTGCTTGGACTGGGCGATGTCTATCTTGGCGCTCCGGTGGCCACGCCGGTCGATCCGCGCCATCGCCTGGTCACCACCAAATACAATCCGGCGCGCACCTGGACGCCGGAAAACGCAGTCGGCATCGGCGGCGCCTACATGTGCGTCTATGGCATGGAAGGGCCGGGCGGCTATCAGTTCGTCGGCCGCACCGTGCAGATGTGGAACCGCTGGCGGCGCACGCGCGAATTCGAACGGCCCTGGCTGCTGCGCTTCTTCGATCGCGTGCGCTTCACGCCGGTCGGCGAACAGGAGCTGCTGCAACTGCGGCGCGACTTCCTGGCCGGACGCGCGAGTCTGCGCATCGAGGAAGGCCGCTTCCGTCTCGCCGACTACCGCCGCTTCCTGGCGGACAACGCGGATGACATCGCGGCGTTCAAGCAGCGCCAGCAGGCCGCTTTCGATGCCGAGCGCGAGCGCTGGAAGGCCGCCGGCCAGGCCGAATACATCGACGAAGCCGATATCGCGGCCGCGGCACCCGACAGCGAAATCGACCTGCCGGACGGCGCGCAGCTCATCGCGGGCCATGTGCCGGGCAATGTGTGGAAGGTGATGGTGGACGCCGGCAGCCGCGTGCAGGCGGGCGACACGCTGGTCATCATCGAATCGATGAAGATGGAATTCGCGGTCGTGGCGCCGGCCGATGGCGAGGTGCTGCAGGTGTTCTGCCGTGCCGCCACACCGGTGGCTGCCGGTCAGGACCTGCTGGTGTTCAGGGCTCACGGAGATGAATGACATGACCGATCTGCTGCCCGCGAGCCTGGATCTCGCCTCGCTGTCCGCCGCCTACCGTGCCGGACTGAAGCCCTCGCAACTGTTCGCCCGGCTGCACGAACGGGCGTCGGCCGACGCATTGAACGCCTGGATCAGCCTGATGCCGCGCGATCGCCTGCTGGCCATGGCGGCGGCGCTCGACGCGCGTGATCCGGCGGATCTGCCGCTGTACGGCGTGCCGTTTGCGGTGAAGGACAATATCGACGTGGCCGGCCTGCCGACCACTGCCGGCTGCCCTGATTACGCCTATGCGCCGCAACGGAATGCCTTCGTGGTCGAGCGGCTGATCGCGGCCGGCGCCATTCCGCTCGGCAAGACCCAGCTCGACCAGTTCGCCACCGGACTCAATGGCACGCGTTCGCCGCATGGCGCCTGCCGCAACGCGTTCCGGCCCGAGTACATTTCGGGCGGTTCCAGTTCCGGCTCGGCGGTGACGGTAGCCGACGGCCAGGTGAGCTTTTCGCTCGGCACCGATACCGCCGGCTCCGGTCGCGTGCCAGCGGCCTTCAACAATCTGGTGGGCCTCAAGCCCAGCTGCGGCACCTTGTCCGCCCGCGGTGTGGTGCCGGCCTGCCGTTCGCTGGATTCGGTGTCCATCTTCGCGCTCACCGCGGCCGACGCGGCCAGCGTGTTCGCCGTCGCGCACGCGGTCGATGACGCCGACGCCTACAGCCGCGCCCTGCTGCCGCACGGTCGGCTGTTCGACGCGCAGACCGGCTTCCGCTTCGGCGTGCCGGCGCGCGACCAGCTCGAATTCTTCGGCGATGGCGAAAATCCTGCGCTGTTCGACGCAGCGGTCCAGCGCTTGATCGCGCTGGGCGGCACACCGGTCACGCTGGATTTCGCCCCCTTCCTGGAAACCGCGCGGCTGCTGTACGGCGGACCCTGGGTGGCCGAGCGTTATCACGCGATCCGCGATTTCATCGAACGACAGCCGGATTCGCTGTTCCCGGTCACGCGCGACATCACGCTGGGCGGCGCGCGCGCCACGGCGGTGGACGCGTTCGATGCCGCTTACCGGTTGCAGGCGCTGAAGCGGCGCTGCGACGCGGTCTGGCGCGAGGTGGATGTCGTCGTCACGCCGACCGCGGGACGGCATCCGACCATTGCCGAAGTCGAGGCGGACCCGGTGCGCATCAATACCGACCTCGGCTACTACACCAACTTCATGAATCTGCTGGATTACGCGGCAGTGGCGCTGCCGTCGGCGCAGCGCGGCGACGGCCTGCCCTTCGGCATCACGCTGTTCGCGCCGGCGCACCAGGATCTGCCGTTGCTGGAACTGGGTGCGCGCTGGCAGGTCGAGGCGGGCTTGCCCATGGGGGCGACCGGCCAGCCGCTGGTGGCCGGGCGCCTGCCGGTCGAGCGCTATCAGGCGGGCACGATACGCGTGGCCGTGTGCGGCGCCCATCTGTCCGGCCTGCCGCTGAATCCGCAGCTCACCGCGCGCGGTGGCCGGCTGGTGGCCAGCGTGCGCTCGGCGCCCGAGTACCGCTTCTACGCGCTGGCAGGCGGTCCGCCGCGCCGGCCCGGCATGGTGCGCGTGACCGAAGGCGGCGCGGCGATCGATATGGAGGTGTGGGAGCTGCCGATGGAGCACTTCGGCAGCTTCGTCGCCGGCATTCCGTCGCCACTGGGCATAGGCAAGGTGAAACTGGCCGATGGCAGCGAGGTATGTGGCTTCATCTGCGAAGCCGCTGGCGTCGCGGGCGGCGAGGACATCACCGCCTTCGGTGGCTGGCGCGCGTGGCTGGCTGCGCAGCCGGGCTGAGCGCGCGGCTGCGTCAGCGGCCTCTGGCCGCGATGCGGTGCATGCCGGCCGCGGGCTTTGTTCAAGGTTGAATCGCGGGCAAGCCCGCTCCCACAAAACCGGGCTCCGTTTGCGGTTTGAGCGAGTTCTTGTGGGAGCGGCCTCTGGCCGCGATACGGCGCATGCCGGCCGCGGGCTTCGTTCAAAGCTGCAATCGCGGGCAAGCCCGCTCCCACAAAACCGGGCTCCGTTTGCGGTTTGAGCGAGTTCTTGTGGGAGCGGCCTTTGGCCGCGACGCGGCGCATGCCGGCCGCGGGCTTCGTTCAAGGTTGAATCGCGGGCGAGCCCGCTCCCACCAACCCCGGCTCCGTTTGCGGTTTGAGCGAGTTCTTGTGGGAGCGGCCTCTGGCCGCGATACGGCGGATGCGTGCCGCAGGCTTTGTTTGAGGCTGCATCGCGGGCAAGCCCGCTCCCACCCAACCCCGGCTCCGTTTGTGGTCCGAGCGGGGCTGTTGTGGGAGCGGCCTTTGGCCGCGATGCGGCGTGGGCATGCCGCAGGCTTCGTTCAAGGCTGCAATCACGGGCAAGCCCGCTCCCACAAAACCGGGCTCCGTTTGCAGTTTGAGCGAGTTCTTGTGGGAGCGGCCTCTGGCCGCGACGCGGCGCATGCCGGCCGCGGGCTTCGTTCAAGGTTGAATCGCGGGCGAGCCCGCTCCCACCAAACCCCGGCTCGTTCACGGTCCGGGCGAGCTTTGGTGGGCCTGACAACCGGCTCCGTTCGCGCTTTGAGCGAGCTCTTGTGGGAGCGGCCTTTGGCCGCGACGCGGCGCATGCCGGCCGCGGGCTTAGTTCAAGGTTGAATCGCGGGCAAGCCCGCTCCCACCCAACCCCGGCTCCGCTCGCGTTTGTCGCGAGCTGTTGCGGGCGCGGCGTCTGGCCGCGATGCGAGTGCGCGCGCCGTCCGCGGATGGGTCGCGCTCAGGGTACCTGCGAATACTGCATGCGAGCCGCGACACGGGCGGCATGGGCCTGCAGGCGCGGGCCGAAGGTCTTTTCGTACTTGCGTGGATTGGGCAGCATGACCGCCAGACGCGCCGCCTGTTCCGGGCCCAGGCGGGCGGCCGGTATGCGGTAGTAGCGCTGCGCCGCGGCTTCGGCGCCGAATACGCCGTCGCCCCATTCGACCACGTTCAGATAGATTTCCAGGATGCGTCGCTTGTCCATCACCGCTTCCATCATGAAGGTGATGGCCGCTTCCTGCGCCTTGCGCAGATAGCTGCGGCTGGGGCTCAGGAAGAGGTTCTTCGCCAGTTGCTGGCTGATGGTGGACCCGCCGGCGACCGCGTGGCCCTTGCGGCGGTTCTTTTCCATGGCTTTCTGTATGCCTTCCCAGTCGAAGCCTTCGTGGTCGACGAAGCCGTCGTCCTCGGCCGCCACCACCGCGCGCTTCAGGTGCACCGAGATGCCTTCGTACGCTACCCAGGTGTGGCGCAACTGCGCGTCCGGCCTGCGTTCCCGCAGCTCCTGCAGGCGCAGCGACATGAAGCTCGTTTCGCCGGGATTGAAGCGGGTCCACCACAGCAGGTGGCCGAATACCCAGAGCTGATAGGCGAGCACCAGCAGCACGAGGCCGGCCAGCAGCCATTTCAGTGCGCGAAGAAAGCGACGCATGGTGATCGTCAGGTCAGCGGCGGCAGCGCCGCACGCAGCATGGCGCATACCGGACCGGTGTCGGGGCGCACGCCGCGCCACAGCGCGAAGGACTCGGCGGCCTGCTCGACCAGCATGCCCAGGCCGTCGGCCAGCCGCACGGCGCCGTCGGCCCGGGCCTGGCGCAGGAAAGCGGTGAGGCCACGGCCATATACCATGTCGTAGGCGAGGCCGTCCGGTGCGTACAGGCCAGCGGGCAGCGGCGGCGCCTGGTCGCTCAGACTGGCACTGGTGGCGTTGATCACCACGTCGTGGCGGCCGGCGACATCGTTCCAGCCACCTGCATCCAGCGCACCGCGCGCATCGTGCGAAGCGAAATGCAGGCGCAGCGCCGCTGCCTTGTCCGGTGTGCGGTTGGCGATCATCAGCGCGGACACACCCGCCTCGAGCAGCGGCAGGATGACGCCGCGCGCGGCGCCGCCCGCACCAAGCAGCAGCACGCGCGCCCCCGCGAGTTTTGCGCCCAGCGCATCGAGGTCGCGCACCAGGCCCGCACCGTCGGTGTTGTCGCCGAGCAGATCATCATCGAATGCCAGCGTATTGACGGCGCCGGCCAGCCGGGCCCGTTCGGTCAAGCGATCGGCCAGTTTCCATGCCTCTTCCTTGAACGGCACGGTCACGTTGGCACCGCGTCCGCCTGCGGCGCGGAACCCGGCCACGGTATCGGCGAAGCCTGCCAGCGGCGCGAGCAGCGCTTCGTAGCTCAGGTCCTGTCCGGTCTGCGCGGCGAAGGCGGCATGGATGGAGGGCGATCGGCTGTGGGCGATCGGGTTGCCGATGACGGCGTAACGGTCGGTCATGACATGCTCAGTGCGATTCGAGCTGGTCGGCCTGGGTGAAGGACCAGGTGCGGGTGATGGACAGGATTTCGTAGTCGCGGCGAATGTCGGGCGGGAACGCGGCGTAGGGGGCCGCCATGCGCACGATGCGCAGGGCGGCGTCATCCAGCACCTTCTGGCCCGAAGAGCGGTTCAGCTCCACTTTCTCGATTTCGCCGTTGGCGCGTATTTCCACAGTCAGCGTCAGGTTGCCGTACAGCTTGCCACGCGCCGCAGGCGGATAGTTCAGATTGCCGATGCGTTCCACCTTCTGACGCCAGTCCTCGATGTACTGCGCGAAGCGGTACTCCTGCGCGCGCGCGCCGATGAATTTCTTGCGCGGGCGCTTGTTGTAGTCCTCGACGTTGCGCGCGATTTCGGCTTCCAGCCGCGCCATGGCCATGGCGCGCGCTGCCAGTTCCGCGCCGGACAACTGTTGCAGCGGTGTCGGCGCCGGCTCCGGCTGTTCCAGCTTGCGTTCCTGCGGCGTGGCGCGCGCGCGCGATTCGAGTTCCGCCAGCAGCTTCTGCTGCTGCGCTTCCATCTCCTGCACCCGTCGCTGCGCCTCGGTGAGCTGGTCACCGGCCTTGTCGCGCCGGCTTGCCGGCAAGGGGGTTTTTGCGCGTACATCGCGATCGGTCGTGCCGCCGCCATCGAGGCTGGCCTGCGCCAGCACCTGGGGATCGAGCGGTTTCTGCCGGCTGCGCGCGTTCACCAGCACCACCTCGAGCGGCTGGTCCCTGGCCTTCTGTTTAGGCTGAGTCTCCGGGCTGAACTGGATGGCCAGCGCCAGCGCGTGCAGCAGGACGGACAGCGCGATGCCGATCGCCAGCGGCGGGAT
This sequence comes from Methyloversatilis thermotolerans, assembly GCF_000372885.1. Taxonomy (GTDB): domain Bacteria; phylum Pseudomonadota; class Gammaproteobacteria; order Burkholderiales; family Rhodocyclaceae; genus Methyloversatilis; species Methyloversatilis thermotolerans. The sequence goes on along the minus strand of NZ_KB889967.1, from coordinate 2,944,918 downwards.
GGCCGGTGCGTCGGCCGCCACCGGCGGCGCAAGCACGCGCGGTGCGGCAGCGTGGGCGGGAGCAGCGGACTTGCCGCGGGCGGCGCGTTTCTTCGACATGGCGCGGGATTTTACAGGCGGGCGGTGAAATACCGCCCGCCCGCAGATCGAAACCCGAACCCGCTTGACGCGGTGTGAAGGGATCGTCGCCTATACTCGGGCGCCTGTTCCGACTTTATTGCACTGCAACTTCATGGATCTGCTGCTGATCAAGGCCGTCATTCTCGGCGTTCTGGAAGGCCTGACCGAATTCCTGCCGATTTCGAGCACCGGCCATCTCATCATCGCCGGCAGTCTGCTGGGCTATACCGACGACACCAGCCGCGTATTCAAGATCGTGATACAGCTTGCCGCCATTCTCGCCATCTGCTGGGAATACCGTCGCAAGATCATCGATGTGGCGGGCGGTCTGGGGCGCGATCCGGCGGCCAACCGTTTCGTCACGCATGTGCTGGTCGCCTTCCTGCCGGCCGCAGTGCTGGGCTTCCTGTTCCACGGCCTGATCAAGAGCTACCTGTTCAATCCGCTCACGGTGGCCGCAGCGCTCATCGTCGGCGGTGTCATCATCCTGCTGGTCGAGCGGCGCGAGCGCGTGCCACGCTATGAAACGACCGATGATCTGGACTGGCGCGCCGCGCTGAAGGTGGGATTCGCGCAGGCGGTGGCGATGTTTCCCGGCGTGTCGCGTTCCGGCGCCACCATCATGGGTGGGCTCATGTTCGGCCTGTCGCGCCGCGCCGCCACCGAATTCAGTTTCTTCCTGGCGATACCGACCATGTTCGCCGCCACGGTGTACGACGTGTACAAGAACTGGGCCCTGCTGAGGCTGGAGGATCTGCCGGTATTCGCGGCCGGTTTCGTCGCCTCTTTCCTGGCCGCCTTCTTCAGCGTGCGCTGGCTGCTGCGCTACATTTCCAGTCACACCTTCGAACTGTTCGCCTGGTACCGCATCGTGTTCGGCCTGTTCGTGCTGGCCAGTGCATGGTTCGGCTGGGTGGACTGGTCCGATCACTGATGCAGAAGCTGCTGTATTTCCACGGTTTCCGCTCCGGGCCGCAGTCGGTCAAGGCGCAGCAACTGCGCGCCCACCTGGCGCGCCGCGGTCGCGCCGGAGACCTCTGGTGCGAACAGTTGCCGCCCGCGCCGGACGCGGCGATGGCCTTGATCGAGGCGGTACTGCTGCCGGCGCTGGACGCCGGCACCGAGGTGTCGCTCGCAGGTTCTTCGCTGGGCGGGTACTACGCGCTGCACCTGGCGGAGAAGTACGGCCTGCGGGCGGCGCTGATCAATCCAGCGGTGGTCGCGCCACGTTCGCTGGCGGACTACATCGGTGAGCACACCCACATGTACACCGGCGAAGCCTTCACCTTCAGCGAGCAGGATGTCGCCGCGCTGCGCGCGCTCGATCTGCCGGCGATCACGCGGCCCGAGCGCTACCTGGTGCTGCTGGAAACCGGGGACGAAGTGCTGGACTGGTGGCAGGCGGTGTTGAAGCTGCGCGGTGCGAACATGGTGATACATGCCGGCGGCGACCACAGCCTGCGCTGTTTCGCCGAGGAACTGCCGCGTCTCACGGATTTCCTGCTGCCCGAGCGCTGATTGCCGGGCAGGCGACTGGATTCAACGGAAGTCGCTGACGCGGAAGCGGGCAAGGTCGAAATTGGTACCGCGCTCTATCAGTTCCACCGGATCCAGCCGCACGTGGCGGCCATTGATCGACGCGTGCAGCGGGTATTCGGCCGAATACCCGGTGCCATTGATGGCCAGCCGCACCACCGCGCCGGTGACCGGCTCGTCCAGCGCAACCGCCTCGCCGCTGTTGCGCTCGGAAAACACCTCCAGCGGACGGGCCGTGGTCGACAGCGTCTGTATGCCCACGGTGCCGCGTGCATCGCGGCCACGCAGGTAGCGGCGCACGACGCCCACCAGCCAGTTGTCGCCGCCGGAGGGCTGCATGCCGACCAGGGAGCCGACGCGCACCCATTCCGCGCTGGCAGTCGGCGCGGTGGCGCCGATGCCGCCCAGGCTGGCATCCGACATTTCCCAGCGATAGATGACCGCCTCGTCGCGCGCGCCGCGCAACACGTGGTGCAGGTGCTTGATGCCATTGGCCACCGCCAGAGCACCGCCGAGCGCGTGGCGGCGATACTGGCGGGTGGGCGGGTCGAGCGCCCACTGGGTCGCCAGATGACGCTGCAGGCGCGCCAGTTCCGACGCTGAAGGCGGGTCTTCCAGCGTCAGCGTATCCGGCGTTTCGCCGTTCTCCAGCCGGCGCGCCAGCGCCAGCGCAGCGTCGGCGGCGGCGATGCCGGAAAAGAAGCGGATGCCGTCGGAAGGCTGAGGCGGGCGAACCAGACGCAAAGGTGGCGCCGGCTGGTTGGCATCCATCCAGTGCGTGCTGCCACGCTCTATCGTGCTGGACATCGAATAGCGCGCGGCGAAGTAGCTGGTGAGCTGTTCGGTCAGCCGCACATTGTTAGGCGTCAGGCCTTCCGGTGCGGCGACATGCAGCGCGATCAGGCGCAGGTATTCGCGTTCGACCGAGGTCGGCACTTCGTCGGCCGCATTGACCACCTCGCGCGCTTCCGCGCCCGAGGCCTGGGCCAGCAGATAAGCCTGGCCGGCCACCTGCCACAGGCCGGCATCGACCGGCCCGTTGTGATACACGTCCCATTTGAAGCGCTGGCGACAGGCGCGCACGGTGCGGGCGGCCAGCCGCGACAGGCCGCTCAGCACCGAGGCATGCGCGGGGTCGGAAATGTAACGGTCGAGCGCCAGTTCGTAGGCGCCCGACAGGATGGCCCAGAAGTCGCGTCCGGTACGCCACACCACGTCCTTGCCTTCCGGGTCGTCGGCATAGATGAGGTCGAGCTTGCGCAGATGAGGCTGCGCGCTGGAATCGAACTGGTAGAGCAGATTGACGTGATGGGCGAGATCGATGTTCGGCGCGTCGCCGACGGTTTCCACCCAGCCGGTCAGTTCATTGATCGCCAGGTCCGGCTGTGCGGAGGCGATTTCGGCCAGCACGCGGCGCAGCTCGGCCGGGTTGCCGAGCACGCTCGCGGGAGAAGATGAGAAGACGCCGAACATAGACTGCTACCTCCGCCCGCCGGACGCTCGCCGGCTGGCTGCTGAGTGTGTTCTTGTACACGACCACGATCCGCTGCCGTGGTGGCGCAGGATGCGACCCCGGTGGTCTAGAATCCCGACCTGATAGCGTAACGCGACTGCGCAAACTTTTCCATGCAGCAATATCTCGACCTCATGCGCCATGTTCTTGAACATGGCGCGGTCAAAAGCGACCGCACGGGTACCGGCACCCGCTCGGTTTTCGGCTGGCAGATGCGTTTCGACCTCGCCGAGGGTTTTCCGGTACTGACGACCAAGAAGCTGCATCTGCGGTCCATCATCGTCGAACTGCTGTGGTTCCTGCGTGGCGACACCAATATCGCCTGGCTGAAGGAACACGGCGTCAGCATCTGGGACGAATGGGCCGATGCCGACGGCAACCTGGGCCCGGTGTATGGGGCCCAGTGGCGAAGCTGGCCCGCCCCCGACGGACGCCGCATCGACCAGATCAGCGAGCTGCTGGAAGGCCTGCGCCGCAACCCGGATTCGCGCCGTCACATCGTGAGCGCGTGGAATCCGGCCGACATTCCGTCGATGAAGCTGCCGCCCTGCCACGCACTGTTCCAGTTCTACGTTGCAGACGGTCGACTTTCCTGCCAGCTGTACCAGCGCAGCGCGGACATATTTCTCGGTGTGCCCTTCAATATCGCCAGTTATGCGCTGCTGACCATGATGATCGCCCAGGTGTGCGGGCTGCAAGCGGGCGAATTCATCCACACGCTGGGCGATGCGCATCTTTACAGCAATCATTTCGCGCAGGCGCAGGAGCAGCTCGCGCGCACGCCGCGACCGCTGCCCGCCATGTGGATCAATCCCGAGGTGAAGGATCTGTTCGCGTTCACGCTGGACGATTTCCGCCTCGAGGGCTATGACCCGTGGCCGCACATTGCCGCCAGGGTGGCGGTATGACGCCGCGCCTGTCCCTGATCGCCGCGCTGGCGGCCAATGGGGTGATCGGCCGCGACAACGGCATGCCCTGGCATCTGCCGGAAGATCTGAAGCGCTTCCGCGCGCTCACCACCGGCCACCCCATCATCATGGGGCGCCGCACTTGGGATTCACTTGGCCGGCCGCTGCCCGGCCGCACCAGCATCGTGATCAGCCGTCAGCAGGATCTGTCCCTGCCCGGCGCGCTCGTCGTGCCCTCGCTCGATGCCGCGATCGATGCCGCGGCGTCCGCCCCGGGCGGTGAGGAGGCCTTCATCATCGGCGGGGCCCAGCTCTATGCGCTGGCGCTGCCACGGGTGCACCGGCTGCTGCTCACCGAGCTCGCCGACGCGTTCGACGGCGACACGGCATTCCCGCCCTTCGATCGTGCAGCCTGGCGTGAGAGCGTGCGTGAGGAGGCGGTCAGTGCCGGTGGGCTGCGCTACGCCTTTGTCGACTATCAACGGCGTTGACCCGGGCCGTGGGCCCGGATGAGCACCTGTGTCACCGTCGCGTCCGGCGCGGGCCGCGATGCCTCTCCGGGCTTCAGTCCCGCACGCAATCGACGGCGTAATCCAGCACATCGCCTTCGCCGATGCCGACCAGACCGTGAATGTCGGTTTCGAACCCCGGGAAAGCACGGTTGAATTCGCGCGCGAAACGCAGGTAATTCACGATGGTGCGGTTGAAACGCTCGCCCGGAATGAGCAGCGGTATGCCCGGCGGATAGGGCGTCAGCAGCACGCTGGTGATGCGGCCTTCCAGCTCGTCGATGCCGACGCGGTCGATCTCGCGATGCGCCGTGCGCGCCCACGCGTCGGCCGGCTTCATCGCCGGTTCCATCGGCGACAGGTACATCTCTGTCGTCAGGCGGGCGATGTCGTGCTTCTTGTACATTTCGTGGATGCGGGTGCACAGATCGCGCAGGCCGACCCGCTCGTAACGCGGATGGGCGGCGACGAATTCCGGCATGACGCGCCACAGCGGCTGGTTGTTGTCGTAATCGTCCTTGAACTGCTGCAGCTCGGTCACCATGGTGTTCCAGCGGCCCTTGGTGATGCCTATCGTGAACATGATGAAAAAGCTGTACAGCCCGGTCTTCTCGACGATGATGCCGTGCTCGGACAGATAGCGGGTCAGGATGCCGGCCGGGATGCCCCAGTCGGCGAAATCGCCATCGACATCCAGGCCCGGTGTGATGACCGTGGCCTTGATCGGGTCCAGCATGTTGAAGCCGTCGGCCAGATCGCCGAAGCCATGCCAGCGCTCGCCGGCGCGCAGCGTCCAGTCCTCGCGCGATCCCAGTCCCTCGTCGGCGAGATGGTCGGGACCCCACACCTTGAACCACCAGTCGTTGCCGAATTCGGCCTCGACCTTGCGCATGGCCCGGCGGAACTCGACCGCCTCGGTCAGCGACTCCTCGACCAGAGCGGTGCCGCCCGGCGGTTCCATCATCGCGGCGGCGACGTCGCACGAGGCGATGATGGCGTACTGCGGGCTGGTCGAGGTGTGCATCAGGTAGGCTTCGTTGAACACGTCGCGGTCCAGTGAGCGCGTTTCCGAATCCTGCACCAGGATCTGCGACGCCTGCGACAGGCCGGCCAGCAGCTTGTGGGTGGACTGGGTCGAGAAGATCATCGACTCCTTGCAGCGCGGCCGGCCTTCGCCGATCGCGTGGTAGTCGCCATAGAAGTCGTGGAAGGCGGCGTGCGGCAGCCAGGCTTCATCGAAGTGCAGCGTGTCGATCTCGCCGTCCAGCACCTCCTTGATCGCCTCGACGTTGTACAGCACGCCGTCATAGGTGGATTGCGTGATGGTGAGGATGCGCGGCTTCTTGTTCGCGACCTCGCGCGCGAACGGATTGGCTTCGATCTTGCGCCGGATGACCTCCGGGCTGAATTCCGACAGCGGAATCGGGCCGATGATGCCGTAGTGGTTGCGCGTCGGCGTCAGGAACACCGGGATGGCGCCGGTCATGATGATGGAGTGCAGGATGGACTTGTGACAGTTGCGGTCCACCACGACGATGTCGCCGGGCGCCACCGTGGAATGCCACACCATCTTGTTCGACGTCGAGGTGCCGTTGGTGACGAAGAACAGGTGGTCGGAATGGAAGATGCGTGCCGCGTTGCGCTCGCTTGCCGCGACCGGGCCGGTGTGGTCGAGCAGCTGGCCCAGCTCCTCCACCGCGTTGCACACGTCGGCACGCAGCATGTTCTCGCCGAAGAACTGATGGAACATGCGGCCCACCGGGCTCTTCAGGAAGGCAACCCCGCCCGAGTGGCCCGGGCAATGCCAGGAATAGGACCCGTCCTGCGCGTAATGCGTCAGCGCGCGGAAGAAGGGCGGCGGCAGCGAATCGAGGTAGGCGCGCGCCTCGCGCACGACGTAGCGCGCGATGAATTCGGGCGTGTCCTCGAACATGTGGATGAAACCGTGCAACTCGCGCAGGATGTCGTTCGGGATGTGGCGCGTAGTGCGCGTCTCGCCGTACAGAAAGATCGGGATGTCGGCGTTGCGGCGGCGGATCTCGGCAACGAAATCCCGCAGGTGGGTGAGCACCGCCTCGATCTCGGCGCCGCTGCCCGAGCCGAATTCCTCATCGTCTATCGACAGGATGAAGGTCGACGCCCGGCTCTGCTGCTGCGCGAACGACGTGAGGTCACCGTAGCTGGTGACCCCGAGCACGTTCAGGCCTTCCTTTTCGATTGCTTCGGCCAGTGCGCGTATGCCCAGACCGGACGCGTTCTCGGAACGGAAGTCCTCGTCGATGATGATGATAGGAAAATCGAAGCGCATCGCCGCCACCCTCAAAGTAAAGAGGGCGCCCCGGGGCGCCCATGTCCAAGCGCGCGATGGTATCAGGTCGATGTGTCAATACAACCGCCGGCGCCGGGCGGCAGCGGGGCTCAGCGCAGGCTGCGGCGTATCATCGCCAGCACCGCCACCAGCCCGGCCAGCAGCATGGCGTAGCCATCGGCTTCCGGCACGACGCTGACGACGCCGCTGGACAGGAACTCCACGCGCACGCCGGTCGGGTTGCCCGATGCCCGGGCGAAATTCAGCACATGGAACTCCAGCGTGTTCACACCCGCGACGAAGCCGGCGGCTGCACTGAAGGAGGTCGGGCTGGACAGTCCGACGCCCGATGACACGGTCTGGCCATTCAGGACCACATAGCCGTCGTTGTCCGCCCACCAGCGGCCTTCCAGCCAGGCGGAATCGGCGTCGTAGCCGGTGAGGTCGAAGCTGAGCGACCACACATAGTGGCCGTTGCGCTGCGGATCGTAGGACTGTCCTGCCGCGGCGTCCGGGGTGAGCCAGGATGAATCCTCGCTGTTCGCACTCCAGATCGGGAAGGGGAAACCATTGCCCGAGGTGACCACGCCGTGCCCCGAGGTGCCGCTTGCCGTACCGTCGATGACCGAAAATGCGTAGTGCGTGTCGAGCTGGCCAGCGTCGGATTCCTGTCCGGTGCTGTACAGACCGCCGATCGCTTGCTCGTCCGCATGGGCCGCCGGGAGTGCCGCAGCGAAGGTCAGTACGGCGATGGCGAGGAGTAAGCGCGGGTTCATGGGGGGCGATGTGCGAAGATGGAATGGACCGAGTCTAGGCGGGTCCGCGCGAGACAGGCGCTGCATCCCGTCACGCTCCGCGCGCATCCGTCGCATCGCAAAACAAAAAGGGTCTCACCTCGCGGTGAGACCCCCCGTGCGCCTGCACCTTGACGCAGGATTAGCCGATGCGGCGACGGGCGATCGCGCCCATCACGGCCAGACCGGCCAGCAGCATCGCATAGGTTTCAGGTTCCGGCACCGGTACGCTGGGCGTCGGAATGACCGGCGGCTGTTCGACGATCAGTTCCTCGGCGAAGCTCTCCCCGAATTCGACGCGGATGCCGGTCGGATTGCCGGTGGAGCGCGCGAGGTTCGTCACGTAGAAGTCCAGCGTGTTGATGCCTGCCACGAAGCCTGCGCTGGCGGCGAAGCTCGTCGCCGAGCGGTAGCCGGCGCCGGACGAGATGGTGACGCCATTGAGCTGGATGTAGCCGGTGTCGTCGGCCCACCACTTGCCCGAGAAGAAGGCGCTCTCGGTGTCGAATCCGGTGAGGTCGAAGGTGAGTGTCCATTTGTACACGCCGTTGCTCACGCCATCGTAGCTCTGGCCGGCATTGGCTGTGGGGGCGAGCCAGCTCGACGCTTCCGAATTGGCCTGCCAGTTCGGGAAGGGGTGGCCTATGCCGCTGGTCACGACGCCGTAGCCGTCGGTACCGGTTGCCGTGCCGCTGATGGAGGCGAAGCTGTAGTGCGTGTCGACCTGACCGGCGGCGAAACCTTCGCCGGTGTTGTACAGGCCTTCGATCCCGGCCGCCGAAGCGGACATGGCGGTCAGCGCCAGTCCCGAGGCGATGAGCAGTTGCTTGATCATTGTTGTGCTCCGTTGCAATTGAAGTCGGACGGAGTGTGGCAGTCGGCCACGCTCGCTTCCGTTCATAAAATCACGACTTCAGCCGCCGGGAACGGATGGAGACAATCCTTAACAGAGGTGTCAGATCTTGGGCAGGGTGACGCCGGTCTGGCCCTGGTATTTGCCGCCGCGGTCCTTGTACGAGGTTTCGCAGGGCTCGTCGGATTCGAAGAACAGCATCTGCGCGACGCCTTCGTTGGCGTAGATGCGCGCCGGCAGCGGCGTCGTGTTGGAAAACTCCAGCGTCACATGGCCCTCCCATTCCGGCTCGAGCGGTGTCACGTTCACGATGATGCCGCAGCGCGCGTAGGTGCTCTTGCCCAGGCACACCACCAGCACGTTGCGCGGGATGCGGAAGTACTCGACCGTGCGCGCCAGCGCGAACGAATTGGGCGGAATGATGCAGGACTCGGCATCCATCTCCACGAAGGAATCCGGATCGAAGGTCTTCGGATCGACGATGGTGGAATTGATGTTGGTGAACACCTTGAATTCCGAGGCACAGCGCACGTCGTAGCCGTAGCTGGATGTGCCGTAGGACACGATGCGCCGTCCGTCGACATGGCGCACCTGACCTGGCTCGAACGGGTCGATCATGTGGTGCTCCTGGGCCATGCGGCGTATCCAGCGGTCGGATTTGATGCTCATCTGCGTGCTTCCTGACGGAGGGGCGTGGGTAAGCGCGCGATTGTAGCTCGGTCGTACCGGGTGGCAGGCATCCGCCATGCGGCGGGCGGAAAGCCCGGCTGCGCTGGCTTGTGCGGACATGGGCCGGCGGTGTTCCCGGGCACCCCGCAGGGCAGGCGGCGGAGGGCGCTGCCTGGCCGCCTGCCTGGCTGTCAGGTGAGCATGTCCGCCCAGATGTTGCGCGCCCATGCCAGCGCGAACTTGCCTTCCATTTCGCTGGGTGCCGGCGACAGGCCGCCTGCGCCCTTCACCGGCTGGACCTGCTTCGTCGCCGCGTCGTAGGCATGCACCGACGACACGTGGATCGCGCTGGACGCATCCACGAAGCTGTAGCAGGTATTCATGACCAGCGGCGAATCCGATGGCGGCATGCCGGACATCATGTTGATGAGGGCGGCTGCCGCGAGCTTGGCGTGCTGGTTCGCCATATGGCCGGACTTGGGCATGGTGGGCGCCGGGAAGATGGCGTCTCCGAGCACATGTACATGCGGCGTCGAGGTCGACTGCATGGTGAGCCAGTCGATGTCCACCCAGCGGTTGTTGATGAGCTTGAGCCCGGCCTGCGCAGCGATGTGTCCCGCGCGCTGCGGCGGGATCACATTCAGCACGTCCGCTTTCACCTGTTCGAACTCGAGGATCGCCGTTCTGCCTGCGACGTCCACGTCGCGCAATTCGCTCTGCGGACGGTACTCGATGATGTCCTTGTAGTGGTCCGCCCACGCCTTCAGGAACAGGCCCTTCTTGGACACGATTTCCTCGTTCGCGTCCAGCACCAGCACTTTGGATTTCGGTTTGCGGGTCTTGAAGTAATGCGCCACCACGCTGGCGCGTTCGTACGGTCCGGGCGGGCAGCGGTAGGGCGCCCTGGGAATGGCGATGGCGAACACACCACCATCCGGCATGGCCTCGAGCTGCCGGCGCAGAGCCACCGTCTGCGCGCCGGCCTTCCAGGCGTGCAGGATGGCCTGCTGCGCGGCGGCGGATTGCATCCCGGGCAGCGCGTCGTAGGTGAAGTCCACGCCCGGCGACAGCACCAGCTTGTCATAGCTCAGGTTGCCGCCGCGCGCCAGCCTGACGACACGCCGTTCCGGATCCACGGCCGTCACCTCGTCCTGCACCACCTTGATGCCGTACTTGGCCAGACCTTCGTAGCCGACCGTGATGTCGGACATCTGCCTCTCGCCAGCGATCACCAGGTTGGATATCGGGCAGGACACGAAGGCCGCGTCGCGCTCCACCAGTGTCACCCGTATGCTGCCATTGCTCCACATCGATATGTACTTGGCCGCGGTTGCGCCGCCATAGCCCCCCCCGACCACTACCACATGCCCCTTGCCCGAGCCCTTGCCCGCGCCGGCGCAGCCGTACAGTGCGGCCAGGGCCGACGCACCGGCGACGCCCTGAAGGAAATTCCGACGATGCATGCTCATCGGGCACCTCCTGCCGTAACGGAAGCGAAGTAGTCCGCAATGAGCTCGAGCTGATCCTCGGTATAGCCCCTGGAAATCTGATGCATGATGGTCGCCGGCTTTTCGCCTGCGCGGAATGCCTTCAGCGACGCCAGAAGCTTGCTCCTGGGCATGCCGGCAAGCGCTTCCATGCCGCCTGCGCTGCGACCGTCCGTGCCATGGCAGTTGGCGCAGGTCGCGGCCAGATTGCGGCCAATATTCGGGTCGGCGGCGTGGCTGCCTGGGGTACAGAGCGACAGCGCCAGCGCGGCGACCGGCAGGGTTCTCGTCACGGTGCTTCCTCCTCGTTATGAGCCCTCTCGGGGCGGGCCGCGTCCGTTCCGTTGTCATGACGTGGCGCGGGTTACCGACACGCTAGACAAAAAAAACCGCTCCCTCAAGTCAAAAAAATGGAAATCTTTTCTTGCAGATATGCGCAAATGCGCATATGCTGAATTGAAAGGATATGCACAAAAAGACATATCCGCAGTCCAAACAACGAGTTGGAGGAGCAGCGATGGAGCACGATCCGGAGCTGGACACTGTTTTCGAGTCCGTTGCCGATTATTTCGGCCTTCTGGCTGAACCCGCGCGACTGAAAATCCTGCACTGCCTGTGCGGGGGCGAGCGTTCCGTCGCCGACGTCGTTGCCCAGTCGGGCCTCAGCCAGACCAATACCTCACGCCATCTCAACATGCTGTACCGCGCCGGCATCGTCGGCCGGCGCAAGGACGGCAGCATGGTGTTCTACAAGCTGATCGATCCGAATTTCCCGTCGATCTGCCGCACCGTCTGCATCCAGATTGCGTCGGGCAGCGCACTCAATCTGCCCAGCAAACCCAGCAAGGCTTCGCTGAAGAAGGTGGGGCGCGCGCTCGAGATCGCGTCCGAGTAAATACGGAGAACACATGTCCCAGCTACCGGTACGTCCCGGGCGCATACGCCGTGCGCCCGAGGGCTTCCTCACACCCGAACAGGTCGGCGACGTGGCGGCCGGCAGGCGCGATTTCCTGCGCCAGGCCTTCGCTGCGGCCAGCGTCACCGCACTCGGCGTGTCGGCGGCGCATGCCGCCGACGGCGATCCGGCCATCCTGAACCTGCCGGAGCACAGCACTTCGCTCGGGCGACCGGTGGCGGAGCGCCCTTACGGCCTTCCGTCGCAGTATGAAGCCGGGCTGAAGCGGCGCGAAAGTCCCGGCCTCACGCGGGTGGCCGCGGCCTCTGTGTCGTTCGCGCCGCTCCAGGGCTTGTTCGGCATCATCACGCCGTCAGGCCTGCATTTCGAGCGGCATCACCAGGGCTGGCACGACATCGATCCGGCGCGCCACCGGCTCATGATCAACGGCCTGGTGAAGGAGGCTCGCGTCTACACCATGGACGACCTGATGCGCCTGCCGTCGGTGTCGCGCATCCATTTCATCGAATGCGGTGCCAATACCGGCATGGAATGGGGCAATGTGGCCGTGCCCACCGTGCAGTACACGCACGGCATGCTGTCCTGTTCCGAATTCACCGGCGTGCCTCTGTCGGTGCTGCTGGACGACTGCGGCATCGACATGAAGCGTGCGAAGTTCGTGCTGGCCGAAGGTGCGGACGGTTCCAGCATGACGCGCACCATTCCGCTCGATCGAGCGCTCGACGACGTGATCGTCGCGTGGGGTCAGAACGGCGAAATGCTGCGCCCGGAGAACGGCTATCCGCTTCGCCTCGTGGTGCCCGGCATACAGGGCGTGTCCTGGGTGAAGTGGTTGCGTCGCATCGAGGTGGGCGACCAGCCCTGGGCGACCAAGGATGAGGCGGTGCATTACATCGATCTGCTGCCGGACGGCACCCACCGTCAGTACACGTCCATCCAGGAGTGCAAGTCGGTCATCACCACGCCATCCGGCGGGCAGACCTTGCTCGATCGCGGCTTCCACAACATTTCCGGGCTCGCATGGTCCGGCCGCGGGAAGATCCGGCGGGTGGACGTCTCCACCGACGGCGGGCGCAACTGGCGCACTGCACGGCTGGAGACGCCGGTGCTGTCCAAGGCGCTCACCCGCTTCAACATCGACTGGGTGTGGGATGGCAGTCCGGCCATCCTGCAATCGCGCGCGATGGACGACACCGGCTACGTGCAGCCCACCTACCGCCAGTTGCGCGAAGTGCGCGGCACGCGTTCGATCTATCACAACAACGCCATCCAGTCCTGGAAGCTGGCGGAAAGCGGAGACGTGAGCAATGTCCAGGCTTACTGAACTCGCGCTGGTGGCAGCGCTCATGTTCGGCGCGACCGGAAGTCACGCAGCGGGTCGCTACGAGGGCATAGGCCGGGCCGCGACGCCGGCCGAGGTGAAGGCTTGGGACATCGATGTGCGCCCGGATTTCAAGGGCCTGCCCGCCGGATCCGGGTCGGTGGATCACGGCATGGAGGTGTGGGAAGCGAAATGCGCCTCCTGCCACGGCACATTCGGCGAAAGCAACGAGGTGTTCACGCCCATCGTCGGCGGCACGACGAAGGAGGACATCGAGACCGGCCGGGTCGGTGCATACATCCGCGGTGATGCGCCGCAACGCACGACGCTCATGAAGGTGGCGACGGTTTCCACGCTGTGGGACTACATCCATCGCGCGATGCCGTGGAACGCGCCCAAGTCGCTGAGCGTGGACGATACTTATGCGGTGCTCGCCTACATCCTGAATCTGGGCGAGATCGTGCCGGCCGACTTCGTGCTGTCGGACAGGAACATCGCCGATGTGCAGAAGCGCATGCCCAACCGCAACGGCATGACCACCCGGCACGGCCTGTGGGACGTGAAAGGCAAGCCGGACGTGAAGAACGTGGCCTGCATGAAGGACTGCCGGACGGACATCACGATCGGGTCCAGTCTGCCGGACTACGCGCGCGACGCCCATGGCGATCTGTCGGCACAGAATCGCACGGTGGGACCGGTGCGCGGCCAGCATACCGGCAACGCGACCGCTGCCGCCGCGATCAAGCCGCATCCGGCTCTGGAACTGATGAAGAAGAACGGCTGCAGCGGCTGTCACGGCATCGACAGCAAGGTTCTGGGGCCGGGCTTTCGCGAGGTCGCAAAGCGCTACAAGGACGACAAAGGTGCAGAATCCAGCCTCTCCGCGCGCATCCGCAAAGGGAGCAGCGGCAACTGGGGCGATGTGGCCATGCCTGCGCAGAGCCAGGTCAGCGACGCCGACCTGGGCGCGCTGGTGAAATGGATCTTGTCGGGTTCGCCCGAAAACTGAGGAGGAAGAAGCAGATGAACATGCAGCGAAGAGAGGCCCTGAAGAGCACGGGCGCCATGGGCCTGTTCGGTGTGCTGGTGGCCGCCGGACTGATCACGCCCGAACTTGCGCACGCAGCCTGGGACAAGGCGGCGTTCGAAGCGAAGTCGATGGAGGATGTGCTCAAGGCACTGGGAGCGGGCAAGCCGGCCGATTCCAAGGACGTGCAGCTCAGCGGTCCGGATATCGCCGAGAACGGCGCCGTGGTGCCGGTGGGCGTGAAAAGTGCGCTGCCGGGCACCGAGTTCGTCGCCATCCTGGTCGAGAAGAACCCGAACATGCTGGCCGCCAGCTTCACGTTGCCGGAAGGCACGGCGGCCGACGTGAGCACGCGCATCAAGATGGGCCAGACCTCGAACGTCTATGCGCTGGTCAAGGCTGGCGGCAGCTACTACATGACGGTCAAGGAAATCAAGGTGACGCTGGGCGGCTGCGGCGGCTGAGCGTACCCACGAGCGAACGAAGAAAAGGAGCAGGACATGGCAGCAGGCCCGATGCGCATCCGCGCAGCCAGCAATGGCACCGAAACCGAAGTGAAGATACTGATGAGCCACGACATGGAAACCGGTCAGCGCAAGGACGCGTCCGGCAACCTGATCCCGGCACACCACATCACCGAAATCACGGCGACCCACAATGGTCGCGTGGTCCTTGCCGGCCAGTTCGGACCGGCCGTGGCGAAGAACCCCTATCTGCAGTTCAAGTTCAAGGGGGGCGCCAAGGGTGACAAGGTGAGCGTGAGCTGGGTGGACAACAAGGGCGAGAAGCGCACCGACGAAGTCGTGGTGTCCTGAGTCCAGGTCCGCGCAGACGGACCACGCAGGCACCGGTGAAGGCGGGCGATCCGATCGGGATCCGGCCCGGCACGGTCGAGTCATCACAGGACTGGAGGAAGAGACATGAAAGGCAGTCGATATGCCGTATGCCTGGCAACGTCAGCGCTTGCGCTGATGCTGCCGGCGACGCCCGCAGGGGCCGATGAGACCGCAGAGGGCATTGCCAGGTATCGCGAAGCGCTGGCCGACGGCAACCCCGCCGAGCTGTGGGAGATGCAGGGTGAAGAGCTGTGGCGCACCGCACGCGGACCGAAGAACGGCACGCTCGAGAAGTGTGACCTGGGCCAGGGGCCGGGTGTGGTGAAGGGCGCCTTCGTCGGCTTGCCGCGCTATTTCGCAGATACCGGACGCGTGCAGGATCTCGAATCGCGCCTGCTCACCTGCATGGAAACCCTGCAGGGCATCCCTGCGGACGAAGTCGCGAAGACGCCGTTCGGCAAGGGCGAGCAGAAGAACATCGAGGCGCTGGTGGCCTGGATTTCCGCCGAGTCACGCGGCATGAAGTTCAACGTGCCGATGCAGCATCCGGAAGAGCGGCGCATGTATGAAATCGGCAAGCGCGTGTTCAATTACCGCAGCGGCCCGCACGATTTCGGTTGCGTCACCTGTCACGGCGAGGATGGCAAGCGCATCCGCCTGCAGGACCTGCCCAATCTGACCAAGTCAGCTGATGCGGCGCGTGGCTTCGGCGCCTGGCCGGCCTATCGCGTGTCCTCCGGCGAGCTGTGGAGCATGCAGCGTCGCCTCAACGACTGCTTCCGCCAGCAGCGTTTCCCCTATCCCTTGTACGGCTCGGAAGTGACCGTCGCCCTGTCCACCTATCTGGGGGTGACCGCCAACGGGGCGGGCGAGAGCACCGCACCGGCCATCAAGCGCTGAGGAGAGAACGATGACAACGAATCTGCGAAATGCCGTGCTGGTTGCGGGCGCGATCGCCGCCGTCGCCGGCTGTGCCGGTACCGGGTCCAGCCCGGAGCAATCGGCCGCCTGGGATCGCGAAGCGCAGGAGGTGATGGCGCGCTCCTTCCGTGACCAGGGCATCGCCACGGTCGACCGCCTGAAGCAGGACGAGGTGATGGCCGCCTGCTCCACGCACGGCCAGCACATCGACGACGAACTGCGCGAGCGCATACAGGCCGCCGCACAGGCCGACATCAAGTGGCCGTCCGACGGGAACTACCTCGGCGACTGGAAGGAAGGCGAGAAACTTGCGCAGAGCGGACGCGGCATGACCTGGTCCGACAAGGCCGACGCACCGAATGGTGGCAACTGCTACAACTGCCACCGCATCACGAAGAAGGAAATTTCGTACGGCACGATAGGCCCCAGCCTCTACCAGTACGGCAAGCTGCACGGCAATACCGAAACGACGCAGAAGTACGTGTGGGGCAAGATCTGGAACCCGAATGCCTACACCGCGTGCACCAATATGCCGCGCTTCGGCGCACACGGCATCCTCGACGAGAAGCAGATCAGACATCTGGTTGCGCTGCTGCTCGACCCGAAGTCGCCGGTCAACGCGGAGTGATGCGCCGATGAGCATGCACCGCCGCGAATTCCTGCAGTTGCTCGCGATGGCCAGCGCCGGTGGCATGGCGCTGCACAGCGACTTCGCCCGCGCGGCGGGCGCCGCTTCGTCGATGTACGAACTGCCCCGCTTCGGCAACGTGAGCCTGCTGCACATGACCGACTGCCATGCGCAGCTGATGCCGATCTATTTCCGCGAACCGGATGTCAATCTGGGCATAGGCGACATGGCGGGCCGGCCGCCGCATCTGGTGGGCGACAAGCTGCTGAAGCAGTTCGGCATCGCGCCCGGCACGCCGCAGGCGCACGCGTTCACCTTTCTCGACTTCGCGCAGGCGGCCAGGACCTACGGCAAGGTGGGCGGCTTCGCCCATCTCGCCACCCTGGTCAAGCGCATGAAGGCCAGCCGGCCCGGTGCGCTGCTGCTCGATGGCGGCGACACCTGGCAGGGTTCGGGTCTGTCGCTGTGGACCAAGGGCCAGGACATGGTCGACGCCTGCAAGCTGCTCGGCGTCGACGTGATGACCGGCCATTGGGAATTCACCTACGGTGCCGAGCGCGTGAAACAGATCGTCGACGGCGACTTCGCCGGCAAGGTCGATTTCGTCGCGCAGAACGTGAAAACCACCGACTTCGGCGATCAGGTGTTCCCGCCCTTCGTCATCCGTCAGATCAATGGCGTGCCGGTGGCCATCGTCGGCCAGGCCTTTCCGTATACGCCGATCGCCAATCCGCGCTATTTCACGCCGGAGTGGAGCTTCGGCATCAACGACGAATCGATGCAGGAACATGTCGATGCCGCCCGCGCGAAGGGCGCGCAGGTGGTGGTGGTGCTTTCGCACAATGGCATGGATGTCGACGTCAAGATGGCGTCGCGCGTGCGCGGCATCGACGCCATTCTCGGCGGCCATACGCACGACGGTGTTCCGGCGCCGATCGTCGTGAAGAACGCGGGCGGACAGACCCTGGTCACCAATGCCGGCTCCAATGGCAAGTTCCTCGGCGTGCTGGATTTCGACGTGAAGGGCGGCAAGGTGAGCGACTTCCGCTATCACCTGCTGCCGGTGTTCTCCAACCTGCTGCCGGCCGATCCCGACATGACTGCGCTGATCGCGAAAATGCGCGCGCCCCATGAAGCCAGGCTGGGCGAGAAGCTGGCGGTGACCGAAGGTCTGCTGTATCGCCGCGGCAACTTCAACGGCAGTTTCGACCAGCTCATCCTGGATGGGCTGATGAAGATGAAGGACGCCGAAATCGCGTTCTCGCCGGGCTTCCGCTGGGGCACCAGCCTGTTGCCGGGCGACACCATCACGATGGAAAACCTGCTCGACCAGACCGCCATCACCTATCCCTACACCACCCTTACACCGATGACCGGCGAATTCATCAAGACGGTGCTGGAGGACGTGTGCGACAACCTGTTCAATCCCGATCCCTACTACCAGCAGGGGGGCGACATGGTGCGCGTGGGCGGACTGCAGTACCGCTGTGATCCGACCGCGAAGATGGGCGGCCGCATCAGCGGCATGATGCTCAACGGCAAGCCGCTGGAAGCGTCCAAGACCTATCGTGTCGCGGGCTGGGCGCCGGTGTCGGAAGCGGCCAGGGATGCCGGCGGCGAGCCGATCTGGGACCTCATGACGCGCTACCTGAAGGACGTGAAGACGGTTGCGCCGATCAAGCTCAATCTGCCGGAGCTGCATGGCGTGGCCGGCAATCCCGGAATGGCCTGACATGGCCGCGCCGCGTCGCCCGCTGTTCCGGCGCATGGTCGCCGCCTGCGCGCTCCTCCTCGCGCAGTGCGCAACGGCGGGCGACGCACCCGGCGTTTCCGTTACGCTCAAGCCGGTACAGGTCGGTCCGCACAGCTGGTATGTGCAGGGCGATTCCGGGCCGGCCAGTCTGGCCAATGAGGCCTTCAATTCAAATGCCGGCTTCGTGGTGACCGGCGATGGCGTCGTGGTGATCGATGCGCTGGGCTCGCCGGCCCTCGGTCAGGCCCTGGTCGCGGCAATACGCGGCGTGACCGACCAGCCGATACGGCGCGTGCTCATCACGCACTATCACGCCGATCATTTCTACGGGCTGCAGGCATTCAAGGCGGTGGGCGCCGAAGTGTGGGCGCATCGCGCCGGCCGCGAGTACATCGAGGGCGAAGAGGGGCGCGCGCGGCTGGAGCAGAGGCGACGTGATCTCGACCCCTGGGTCGACGCGAACACGCGGCTGGTGCCCGCCGATCTGTGGCTGGAAGGCGATACCAGCTTCCGCCTGGGCGCGCTCACCTTCGAACTGGTCTACATGGGCCCGGCGCACGCGCCGGACGACATGGTGGTGATCGTGCGCGAGGACAGGGTCGTCTATTCCGGCGACATCCTGTTCATCGGCCGCATTCCCTTCGTCGGCGATGCCGACAGCCGGCGCTGGCTCGCAACCATGGATCAGTTGCTGGCGCTCAGGCCGGGGACCCTGGTGACCGGCCATGGTCCGGCGTCCACCGATCCTGCGCGCGATCTCGCGATGACGCGCGACTACATCGGCTATCTGCGCAGTGAAATGGGCAAGGCGGTGGCGGAATTCGTGCCTTTCGACGAAGCCTACGCCCGCACCGACTGGAGCCGCTGGCAGAAGGTGCCCGCGTTCGATGCGGCCAACCGCATCAATGCCTATGGCACCTATCTGCGCATGGAGCAGGAGGTGCTGGGCAGATGAAGAGCCTGCTGGTCGCCCTGCTGTGCATCGGACTGAGCGCGCCCGCGCTGGCCGCAAAGCCCGCGCGGGCGACGGCGCCGGTATTGCCGCTGCTGCTCGATGCGGGCGGCGATGTGCGGCCCGGCAGCCTTCTTGTCGTGCTGTTCTCGCTGCCCGACTGTCACTGGTGCGAGGAGGTCCGCAGCCACTATCTCGCCCCGCTGGCACGCGATGCGGGACTGGTGATACGCGAGGTGGATCTGAACGGGCGTCGTCCGCTCACCGACTTTGATGGCACTGTGACCACGCAAGCGGCGTTCGCGAAGCGGCTCAAGGTGCAGTTCGCACCCACCGTGCTCTTTCTCGATGCGCAGGGACGCCAGGTCGCCGCGCCTCTGGTCGGCGCGGGCAAGGCCGATTTCTATGGCGCCTACCTCGACGAAGCCATCGCCAGCGGCCGCAGGGCCGCGTCGAAATAGCGACTGCGAGCCGCCGCGGCCGCTTGCGCTCGCCCGGAGCAAGCTCAGCGGAACTTGTAGTACTGCCGGTTCAGGTAGGCGACCACATGCGCCTCGTCCTCGGGAAACCAGCCGGTGCTGAGCTGCGCGTTGCATACACTGACCTGTGCGGCCAGTTGTGCCAGCGAATTCACGCGCCGGTCGCTGCGCAGATAGATCTGCGTGCCATCGCCGCCGCCATAGCGGTCACTGTGGCAGTCTTCGCACCGCGCCTCGATCACCAGCGTCCTGCCCTGGTCGGCGTCGGCCGCAAGAGCATGCGCTGGCGGCCAGCCGATACAAGCGACAGCGAGCAGGTGGTGCGGCAGCTTCATGGCCTTCTCCTGATCGACGCCGGGTACTCCGGCGGGCGGGTGCTTCAGGTGTTCTGCACGACGATGCTCGGGAACTTCGCGCTCATGTCCTTCGCCTTTTCCGCGATACGGATCGCAACGCTGCGCGCGATGCTGCGGTAGATCTCGGCCACCCGGCTGTCCGGATCGGCCACCACGGTCGGTCTGCCGGAATCCGCCTGCTCACGGATCTGCATCGCCAGCGGCAACGAACCGAGCACGTCGAGACCGTAATCGGCCGCCATGCGCGCGCCGCCACCCTCGCCGAAGATGTGTTCCTCGTGGCCGCACTTGGAACAGGTGTGCAGGCTCATGTTCTCGACGATGCCGAGTATGGGGATGCCCACCTTCTCGAACATCTTGAGCCCCTTGCGTGCATCCAGCAATGCGATGTCCTGCGGCGTGGTGACGATGACCGCGCCGGTGACCGGCACCTTCTGCGCCAGCGTGAGCTGGATGTCGCCGGTACCCGGCGGCATGTCGATCACCAGGTAATCCACGTCCTTCCAGGCGGTCTGGGTCAGGAGCTGTTCCAGTGCAGAGGTCACCATCGGACCGCGCCACACCATGGGCGTCTCGACATCGATCAGGAAGCCGATGGACATGGTCTGCACGCCGTGCGCCATCATCGGTTGCAGGGTCTTGCCGTCGGGAGATTCCGGCTGACCGGAAATGCCCAGCATCTGCGGTTGGGAAGGACCATAGATGTCGGCATCGAGCAGGCCGACGGTCGCCCCTTCCGCAGCCAGCGCCAGCGCGAGGTTGGCCGAGGTGGTGCTCTTGCCGACGCCGCCCTTGCCCGATGCCACCGCGATGATGTTCTTCACGCCCGGCAGCAGCTTCACGCCACGTTGCACGGAATGCGACACGATCTTCTGCGTCACGTTCACGCTCACGTTCGCTGCGCCCGGGATGGCACGCAGGCGGGTGATGACGAGATGGCGAAGGTGCTCGATCTGGCTTTTCGCCGGATAGCCCAGTTCGATATCCACCGACACGTCGGCGCCATCGACACGGATGTTGCGGGCACTGCGCGTGGTGAAGAAATCCTTGCCGGTGTTCGGATCGATCAGCTCCTTGAGGGCGCTCTGGACCTGGGCTTCGCTGAGTGACATGTCTGCTCCATGTGTCGGGCTGCCCGCCGCCGCACGTGCTGCGCGGCCGTCGCGGAATACCCGATCAATTTAGTACAGTATAACCGATGGCCGGCCGCCTGCGCTCCGCGGCAGTAGAATCGCGGGTTTTCCGGCTTCAACTTCCATCATGTCCCGCCGCAGACTGCTCGTCACCAGTGCCCTGCCCTACGCCAATGGGGCCATCCACCTCGGCCACCTGGTCGAATACATACAGACCGATATCTGGGTCCGCTTCCAGCGCATGCGCGGTCATGAGGTGCACTATGTGGGTGCGGACGACCAGCACGGCACGCCCATCATGCTGCGCGCCGAGAAGGAAGGCATCACGCCGCGCGAGCTGGTCGAGCGCGTGCTGCACGAACATGCCCGCGACTTCTTCGGCGGTCTCGATGTGCAGGCCGCCTGGAAGAAGGGCGCCGGAGAGCTGGGCGGCTTCCTGATCAGTTTCGACAATTACCATGAAACCGATTCGGACGAGAACCGCGCCTTCTGCGAGGACATCTACGGCAAGCTGAAGGCGGCCGACCTGATCGCGCAGCGCTCGGTCGAGCAGTTCTACGACCCGGTCAAGGACATGTTCCTGCCGGACCGCTTCATCAAGGGCGAATGCCCGAAATGCGGTGCGAAGGACCAGTACGGCGATTCGTGCGAAGTGTGTGGCGCCACCTATGCCCCGACCGATCTGAAGAACGCCTATTCAGTGGTGTCCGGCGCCGCGCCCGAGCGTCGCTCGAGCGAACACTATTTCTTCCGGCTGTCGGCGCCGCAGTGCGAAAGCTTCCTGCGCGCGTTCACCCAGGGTTCCGGCCGGCTGCAGCCGGAAGCGGCGAACAAGATGAAGGAATGGCTGGGCGAGCCGGGTGACAACCGCCTGTCCGACTGGGACATTTCGCGCGACGCGCCCTACTTCGGCTTCCGCATTCCGGGCACCGACAACAAGTTCTTCTACGTCTGGCTGGACGCGCCGGTCGGCTATTTCGGCAGCTTCCGCAACTACGTGGCGAAGCAGAAGGCGCTCGGCCACGACATCGACGAGGTGGACTTCCTCGACGCCGCGGGTGCGAGAGCCGCCGGCACCGAAATGGTCCATTTCATCGGCAAGGACATCCTGTACTTCCACGCCCTGTTCTGGCCGGCCATGCTGGAGCACTCCGGCTACCGCACGCCGACCCAGATCAACGCGCACGGCTTCCTGACCGTGAATGGCGAGAAGATGAGCAAGAGCCGCGGCACCTTCATCACCGCGCAGAGCTATCTCGACCTCGGCCTGAATCCGGAGTGGCTGCGCTACTACTTCGCCGCCAAGCTGAATGGCTCGATGGAAGACATCGATCTGAACCTCGACGACTTCGTCGCGCGCGTCAATTCGGATCTGGTCGGCAAGTACATCAATATCGCCAGTCGCTGTGCAGGGTTCATCAGCAAGCGCTTCGGCGGTGCGCTCGCCGCGCCGACGGTACCCTTCCACTGGCACGAGGCGTCTATCAGGGAAGCTTACGAATCGCGCGACTACGCGCGCGCGCTGCGAGAGGTGATGGCCTGCGCCGACCAGGCCAACGTGTTCGTGAACGACCACGCGCCCTGGGTGCTGGCCAAGCAGGACGGCCAGGACGAAAAGCTGCAGTCGGTGTGCAGCACCGCGCTCGAACTGTTCCGCCAACTGTCGGTGCTGCTCAAGCCGGTTCTGCCGCGTCTGGTGGCCGAGGTGGAGCGTTTTCTGAACATCGCGCCGCTGAGCTGGGATGACTTCGGAACTGCGCTCAAGGCCGGTCACAGGATCAACGAATACAAGCACCTGATGACCCGCATCGACCCGAAGCAGATGCAGGCACTGGTCGACGCCAACAAGGAATCCCTGGTGAACACGCAAGCCCCCGCCGCGCCGGCCAAGACCGAAGCCCCGAAGAAGACCGACGCCCCGGCCGCCGACGCCGGTGCCCACATTTCCATCGATGACTTCTCCAAGGTCGAACTGCGCATCGCGAAAATCGTCGCTGCCGACCATGTCGAGGGCGCGGACAAGTTGCTGCGCCTGCAACTGGACATCGGCGAAGAGCGACCGCGCCAGGTGTTTGCCGGCATCAAGTCGGCCTATGACCCGGCCGCGCTGGTCGGCCGGTTGACCGTCATGGTGGCCAATCTGGCGCCGCGCAAGATGAAGTTCGGCATGTCGGAAGGCATGGTACTGGCGGCCTCCGACGACAAGGGCGAGCTGCCGGGCCTGTTCATCCTGTCGCCGGATTCGGGTGCAGCCCCTGGCATGCGCGTGAAATAAGCCGCGATGGACGAGAACGAAGTCGAAGCGCTGCATTTCGCAGTCCGCGGATTCGTGCAGGGCGTGCATTTCCGCGCCTCCATGGTGCAGGAAGCGCGCCGCCTCGGCGTCACCGGGTGGGTGCGCAACCGGCGCGACGGCTCGGTCGAGGCTTATGCGGTCGGACGCCCGGCCGCGCTGGATGCGCTCGCCACCTGGGCCGAGCGCGGCCCGGCGGCCGCCCGGGTCGACGAGTGCATCGTGACACCGGCCGAAGCCGACCGCAGCCTGACCGGTTTCGTCCAGGCGCCCACTGCCTGAGGCAGGCGCGCGGCGGTCCGAGCGCGCGCTTTGCTGCACTGCCGCCATGGCAGTGCGTCATGACTCCTGCTGTGCGGCGTTCTAAGCTGGAATTCAGGCACGCACATGGACGCGATCCACCTTGAGTGGAGGAGACAACCATGCTGCCAATGGAGGATGCATGTAAAGCGCCTTGTCGCGTGCCTGCCCTCCACCTTCATTGCATCCGCGAACCGCTTCCCTTGATCCACGCAGCCCCTGTGGGCGCCGGCGCCGCCCGGCAGGGCCACACCCGCCCTGCATAGTCTCTGACCCTGCGGAAGCGCATCTGCCGGACGTAAACCCTGACATCCGCCCGGACCGCGAAACGCACGTCCGGCTGACGCCCCCGTCCGGGGTGCGGCGGCTGCATCCGACTGCTGTCAGATGCCGCGCCGCCAAGCCGCCCGCGGCTGGTGGCGATGCGTGTTCCCGTCCTTCACGCATCGTCGCCGAGCAGGATGGGCAACGGGCGTGCGTTTCCTTGTCCGGGCGGATACGCGTGGCGCCATGCCGCGCGGCCCGAGGTCAGAACACAACAAGGAATATGACAATGAAGGTCAGCAGCCATACGGTCGGGCTCGCATCGAGCCATGCGGAAAGCCGTCGCCTGAAAGTCAGCGAACGGATCGAACAATGGTCCGGGCCTCCGCCGGATTCATCTGCAAGGGTCGAGCTGTCGGGACAGGGGCAAGCCGCCCTGCAGGCCGATGCCGCATCGGCCACTCCGGAACTGGAGGATGCCTTCCGCGACGATGCGCGGCTTACACTGCTCGTCATGCTGATCGAGAAGATCACCGGCAGGCCGGTGCGCTTCATGCGGGCCTCCGATCTGCCCGCTCTTGCCGACGCGAAGTCCGCATCGGCTGCAGCGGAGCCGGGCGCGCCCGCCGCTGCGGAGTGGGGCATGATCCGTGAAACCCGCACCGAGTACAGCGAGCAGGAATCCACCCGCTTCGCGGCCCGCGGCACGGTGCGTACCGCCGATGGCCGCAGCATCGAGTTCGATCTGCAGATCGACATGTCGCGCAGCTTCAGCATGAGTACATCGGACACGCTGCGCGAGGGCAATGCGCGGCTCAAGGATCCGCTCATGCTCGATTTCGCGGGGCCGGCTTCTGCACTGTCCGACCAGCGCTTTGCCTTCGATCTCGACGCCGACGGCGTGAAGGACGCGGTGCCGCTGCCATCCGGTCGTGGCATGCTGGCTTTCGATCGCAATGGCAATGGCCGGGTAGATGACGGGCGCGAGCTGTTCGGGCCGCTCTCCGGGGACGGCTTCGCCGAACTGGCGGCGCTCGATGACGACGGCAATGGCTGGCTGGATGAAGCCGATGCGGCCTTCGGCCGCCTCATGGTCTGGCAGCCTGACGCCTCCGGCGCCGGAACGCTCACCAGCCTGAGCCGCGCCGGCATCGGCGCTTTCTACCTCGGTCGCGTCGATACGCCCTTCTCGGTGCGCAACGCCGCGAACGACACATTGGGCGAGGTGCGCGCGACCAGTGTCTATCTCAACGAGGATGGCAGCGCCGGCACCGTGAGCCAGGTGGATCTGAGCGTGTGAACGCGATCGCCGCGCGCCACGGAAATGACGCGCGCACGCCGCGCCTCAGATCAGCAGACCGAACAACTGGCGCGACAGGGCGTCGATCAGGTAGAGCACGATCTGCAGCAGCAGGATGAGCACCAGCGGCGACAGGTCGACATTCGCGATCGGCGGTACGACGCGCTGGACGGGCTGCAGGAAGGGGCGCGTGATCGCATTCATCATGCCGCCTATCGGATTGCCTGGCGATACCCAGCTCAGCACTGCCGAAATGATGAGCACGATGATCAGGAACCACACCGACAGGCGCAGAATTTCGATCAGACCACTCATGAGAGCCATCGGGATCAGTCCATCTGCCCCCAGCCTGCCATGCAGCGCGGCGGCGACGATGATGAGTGCGACCTGGATCAGCCACGCGACCATCAGTGTGGCGGTGTCCAGACCCGCAATGGAGGGGATGATGCGGCGCGCCGGCAGCACCGCCCAGTCGGTGGTCTGTATCACGAAGGCGCCGAGCTGGTTGCGGAAGCTCACGCGCGCCCACTGCATGTAGAAGCGGGCCAGCAGCAGCGTGGTCACGAAGCTGGCCACGGCATTCAGCACCATCAGTACGAGATCGTTCAGCATGGAATCCTGTGTCGTGTCATGAGTTGTTCGGAAATGGTGCGCAGACAGCGCCCGCGCGGGGCGGTTCAGGCGCGGCCGAGCCGGTCGCCCAGTTCGGCGCCGCGCGTCGCCGCGGCCGCCAGTGCCCGCACGATGGCGTCACTCACCTGGTCGGCTGCCATCGATTCCAGCGCCGCCTCGGTGGTGCCGCCCTTGGAGGTGACCCGTTCGCGCAGCGTTGCCGGGCTGTCCGGGCTGCCGGCCGCGAGCGCGGCAGCGCCGGTGAAGGTGGCGAGCGCCAGGTCGCGCGCCTGCGACGCGCTCAGCCCCAGTGCCTCGCCGCCACGTACCATGGATTCGATGAAGTAGAACACATAGGCCGGCCCACTGCCTGATACCGCGGTCACGGCGTCGATCTGCTTCTCGTCATCCACCCACACGGTGCTGCCGACCGCGCGCAGCACCTGGTCGGCCTGATCGCGTACCGCCTGACCCAGGGCCGGATCGGCATACAGGCCGGTCACGCCCTGGCCGATCAGCGCCGGCGTATTGGGCATGGCGCGGACGATGCGACCGTGTCCGCCCAACCAGCGCGACAGATCCGCCACGCGCAGTCCGGCGGCGATGCTGAGCACCGTCTGTCCGGACATCCGTCCGGCGATGCCCGCGCACACCTCGCGCATCTGTTGCGGCTTGACCGCCAGCACCAGCAGGTCGCAGGCCGCCGCGTCCTCATCCAGCGCGGCCGCCGTGCGCACGCCGAAGTCGCTGCCGAGCCGCGCGCGCGCCTCGGCCTGCAGTTCGATCACGCACAGATCGCTCGCCGAAGCGCCGCGCGCCAGCAAGCCGCCGATCAGCGCGCTGGCCATATTGCCGCCGCCGACGAAAGTAATCTTCATGTTTGCCCCGCTTGAAAGACCGCTCGGTCGCAGGGCGCTATGGTACCCGCGTCCGCCGCACCCGCAGCGTGCGGCGGGTGGTTCGGTCGCGGCAGGGTGCTGACTCAGCGTACGACGAAATTGCCCTGCGTGACCGAAGCCCGCACGTTCGTGAACGAGAATCTGCTCGGCGTGATCACGCCGCTGACCCGGGGGGCGATGGAGCCGGTCCAGCCAGCCGGCACCGAGCACGTATAAGCGCCATTGGAGCCGGTTGCGCCGCAGCTCGCGCCGCTGCTTGCGGTCATCGCCACCTTGGCGAGCGCGCGCCCGGCGCGCGATACCGTGCCGGATATCTGGTAGCGGGTCGCGACCGTCACGCTCATCCAGTTCGCCACCGCGGCGCGGTTGTTGCTCAAGGCCAGCGCATTGTGGGCGCTCTGTGCACTGTTGATCGGCACGCCGCACGCGTTGCTGCCACCGCAGGTCGACAGATCGGGGTTGGAGAAGCGGCCGATGACCGGCGAGATGTAGCTCATGACGGTGCCGAAGCTGCCGCTGCGGCCATGGCCGTAGGCATAGGGGTGGCTGCCCCGGCCGCCACCCTGCTTCGCGACCGTGGCGCGGTCGTGCATCAGTCCCATGTTGTGGCCGAGCTCGTGGGTGAAGGTGTAGTCGGTGCAGTAGTAGCTGCTGCCCGCCACATCGCGTCCGTCGCTCACCACCGAATAGCCGTAGGCGGCGTAGTTCGCGATGTTCGCGCCGTTGTAGCCGCCGACATAGCCGACACCGCAACTGCCGCCCTGGGCGCTCATGTAGAACGGCCGGATCAGGGTGACCAGATCGGCGCCGTACTTGCGGCGCAGCGCCGGTACGCCGGAAAAGCTGCCCGAGCCGGCCGCGAGTGCGCTCAGCGTCGTACTGTTGCTGGTGGTGTCGGCGATGGAAATCTGTTCGCTGCCGACCAGCCGCAGCGTGATCGGCACGTTCGAATCCTTGTAGGCCTGATTGCCGAGCGCGATCAACTGCGCGATGCGGGTGGCGTGCAGGCTGCCGTGCCGGCTCACGAATCCCGGCGTGTAGAGCACCAGCACATCGATCGTCGTGGTGCTGCCGCTGCTTGTGGTGCCGGTCGTCGTGCCGCTGGTCGTGCTGCTGCTGCCGGTCGTGGCCGCCGCCGTATTGCCGTCGGCGGTCACCCCGCCGGCAGCGACTTCCGCGCCCACGGCATCCACATGTTCCGACTCGTAATGGGTCAGACCGGAGCGCACCGGATCGACCAGCCACTGCCGGCCGCCGGACTCGACCAGCATCAGTTCGCCGGAGGGCGTCAGGATGTTGCCCACGCTGCCATCGGGACCGGACGTGATGATGACGCGGAACTCGCTGCCGTAGTCCTTGAGATGGCCGACCCAGGTGCTGGTGCCCGCCGCGCCGGCATCGCTGCCATCGAAGCTCACGCGGTAGTCCCCGTGTTCCGGGATGGACAGAACGACCTCGTCGCCCGGGTTGAGCGCGGACATGGCGATCAGGTTGAAATCGACCGGATGCGCGACATCGGCCGGCGGCTCCACAGCGCGGGCGCGCGCGCCGCGCCCGACATCCGCGGCGGTCCGGTCGCCGTCGGCGTCGGCTGCCGAGAACATGGCGGGCAGACCGTCCAGCACGATCGGTACGCCGGCACGGGACAGATCGTTACCCATGAGCTGGGTGCCATCGACTCGTCCCAGCACGAAGCTGCCCTCGGGCGTACGGATGACGCCGGCCACACCGGTATCGTCCAGGCGCAGCCGGACCGCGTACTGGCGTCCTGCCACGTGATGGCCTATCCACTGCGGACCGCTCTCGCCGCCCAGTCGGGCATCGAACACGATGTCCAGCGTGCGACCGTCAGGCAGCGCGAAATGAACGCGCTGTCCGGCCTGTACCGACCGCAGTGCGGACACATCCACCTTCACTGGCCACATGCCGCCGATGTCCTGCGACGGGAGAGACTCCACCACCCGCTGCGCCGTCGTGCTGCCGGTTGCTGCTGCGGGCGTATGGATCAAGGCGGCGCAGACCAGGGCGGCGCACAGGGCGGACAGGCGGGGAAGGGCGTTCATCGTCAGGGAACTCCGGTCGTGGTGTTTGATCACGCCACACGTCGGGTTCGCCCTCACGGAGGAGAATGGATCTGGCGACCCCGCTGTCGTGCCGCGCTCGCGCGCGGATTAGACCGGTGGCTTTGCGTCCCCGGCTTTCGCGCGGGTTTGCCTTTTTCAGCTTCGAACTGGATTACGGGTGACCGGCGGATGACTTGAGGGCGCCGCGCGGAAAAGATGTGTTTCCCCCGCGGTCGCCCTGTGCCCGCGCAAGCCGTCACACCTTGCGATAGAGCTCGGCGCCCGACTGCACGAATTCCACCGCCTTCACCTGCATGCCCTTCTCCAGCGCCTCGTCGTCGTTCAGACCCTGGGCGGCGGCGAAGTCACGCACGTCTTGCGTGATTTTCATCGAGCAGAAGTGCGGGCCGCACATCGAACAGAAGTGCGCCACCTTGGCCGATTCCTTGGGCAGCGTCTCGTCGTGGAAGCTCTTGGCCTTGTCCGGATCGAGGCCGAGGTTGAACTGGTCCTCCCAGCGGAATTCGTAGCGCGCCTTGCTCAATGCGTTGTCGCGGATCTGTGCGCCCGGATGACCCTTGGCCAGATCGGCGGCGTGCGCGGCCAGCTTGTAGGTGATGATGCCTTCCTTCACATCGTCCTTGTCCGGCAGCCCGAGGTGCTCCTTGGGCGTGACATAACAGAGCATGGCCGTGCCGTACCAGCCTATCTGCGCGGCGCCGATGCCGCTGGTGATGTGGTCGTAGCCCGGGGCGATGTCGGTGGTGAGCGGACCCAGTGTGTAGAAGGGCGCTTCCTTGCAGTACTCGAGCTGCAGGTCCATGTTTTCCTTGATCAGGTGCATGGGCACGTGACCCGGACCTTCGATCATCACCTGCACGTCGTGGCGCCAGGCGATGTCGGTCAGCTCGCCCAGCGTCTTCAGTTCACCGAGCTGCGCCTCGTCGTTCGCGTCGTAGATCGAGCCCGGGCGCAGGCCGTCGCCCAGCGAGAAGGCCACGTCGTAGGCCTTCATGATTTCGCAGATCTCTTCGAAGTGGGTGTAGAGGAAGCTTTCCTTGTGGTGGGCCAGACACCACTTGGCCATGATGGAGCCACCGCGGCTCACGATGCCGGTCATGCGGTTGGCGGTCAGCGGCACGTAGCGCAGCAGGACGCCGGCGTGGATGGTGAAGTAATCGACGCCTTGTTCGGCCTGTTCGATCAGCGTGTCCCTGAAGATGTCCCAGGTGAGCTCTTCCGCCTTGCCATCCACCTTTTCCAGTGCCTGGTAGATGGGCACGGTGCCGATCGGTACCGGCGAGTTGCGGATGATCCACTCGCGGGTTTCGTGGATGTTCTTTCCCGTCGACAGATCCATCACCGTGTCGCCGCCCCAGCGTATGGCCCAAGTCATCTTGTCGACTTCCTCGTTGATCGAGGAGCCGAGCGCCGAGTTGCCGATGTTGGCGTTGATCTTCACCAGGAAGTTGCGGCCGATGATCATCGGCTCGCTTTCCGGGTGGTTGATGTTGTTCGGAATGATGGCGCGGCCGCGCGCGACCTCGTCGCGGACGAACTCTGGGGTGATTTCGGCGGGGATCGAGGCACCGAAGCTCTGGCCCGGGTGCTGGCGGGTGAGCAGGCGGGCCATCTTTTCGCCGGTGGGACCGGTCGCGCGCAGGCTCTCGACGTAGGCCGCACGGTTCATGTTCTCGCGGATGGCGATGAATTCCATCTCCGGCGTGATGAGGCCCTGACGCGCGTAGTGCATCTGGGTCACATTGCGACCGGCGCGGGCGCGGCGCGGGTGACGATGCAGACCGGGGAAGCGCAGTTCGTCCAGTTTCGTGTCGGCGGCGCGGGCGCGCCCGTACTCGGACGACAGGTCGGTGAGCTGTTCGGTGTCGCCGCGCTCCTCTATCCAGCGTGCGCGCAGCGCGGGCAGTCCGCGACGGATGTCGATACCGGCAGTCGGGTCGGTATAGGGGCCGGAACAGTCGTAGACGAAGACCGGCGGGGTCCTCTCCCCGCCGAAGCCGGTCGGCGTGTCCGACTGCGATATCTCGCGCATCGGCACACGGATGTCCGGGCGCGAACCCTGGATGTAGACCTTGCGCGAATTCGGCAATGGCGCAATGGCGGCCGCATCGACATGGGCCTCGTTGGCGATGAAGGTGTGCAGCGGGTCTTTGGCGTTCATGGAAGCTCCTGGTGGCGGGGAAGCCGGCTCCCATGACAGAAGAGATGCCCGTTTCCCTACGCCGGCATGATCCGGATCAGGTGTTGAGGGTGTTTCTCAGCCGGCGGCATGAAGCGGCGTACCGGCACCCCTAACGTGTGCCGCGCAAAGGTAACCCGCCCGCCCGGCCCGCGCAAGCAGGCCGTTCAAGCCGGTCCGCCGGCCTGCCGTAAACCCTTCATCGCGTGCTGGACCCGCCCGACGAGACCGGATATGAGTACTTCCAGATTGTTCCGCCCCGCCCTGATCGCGCTCGCGGTCGGCGCCGCCAGTCCCGCCGTCATGGCGGCGGACTGGCACACCATTTCCACCGAACGCGGAAAGAAGATAGAGATAGACCGCGACAGCGTGCTGCGTGCCGAGGGCGGAAAGAAGGTGGCCTGGGGCCGCCTGGTGCTTGGCGATGCCGATGCGGAGAAAACCGGCTACGCCATGGTGCAGGCACTCAACCGCTACGACTGCCAGAGCCTGCGCTTTGCCACCATCAAGCGTGTCTATCTGGACGCGAACCAGCGCATCCTGCGCGAGGAGCGCACCGGCAGCGATGCCGAGATCGCGCTGCTGCCCGGCACCCTGGACGAAAAGCTGTTCCGCGAGGTGTGCCAGCCGCCTGCCGCGGAGGAGCTGAAGCAGGTGGCCGAGCAGGCGGGCCGCGCGGCGCGCACGGCAGCGGGTGAAGCGGACAAGGGCCGGGTCGAGCGGACCGATATGGTGAGCATCAAACCCGACCTTCGTGAAGCGGCGGCCGCCTCGCGCGAGGAAATGGCTGCCCGCACGGGCGACAAGCCGGCCGACAAGGCGGCTGGCAAGGCGGGTGCGGAAAAGTCGCCCGCCAAGGCTGCCGACAAGAGCGCCGACAAATCCGCCAAGCCCATGCTGGCCGCGGCGGAACAGAGCAAGCCAGCCGAAGCCGCGCAGGGCGCAAAGACCGCGCCCGCACCCGCATCCAGGCCGGATGCGCAGCCGGAAAAGGCCCGCCCCCCGGCGCGCAGCGACATTCCGCTGCCACCGCCCCCGCCGGCTCCGAAACCGCATGCGCGACCGGCGTCCCAGATCGCACTGGCGGCGCCGCGCAAGCCGCCGGTCCCGCCCCTGCCGGAACCGGCGCTGCACGCGCATGGCGACATCCACTGGAGCTACGAAGGCGAGTTTGGTCCGCAGAACTGGGGCAAGCTCAAGCCCGAATGGGCACAGTGCGGCGCCGGCCGCATGCAGTCGCCGATCGATATCCGGGAAGGCATACGGGTGGATCTGCCGCCGATACAGTTCGACTACAAGCCGACCTATTTCACGGTGATCGACAACGGCCATACTGTGCAGGTGAATGTGGGCGAGGGCAGTTCGATCACGCTGGTCGGCAAGCGCTACGAACTGGTGCAGTTCCACTTCCACAAGCCGTCGGAAGAGCGCGTGAATGGCAAGACCTATGACATGGTCGCCCATCTGGTGCACAAGGATCTGGATGGCAAGCTCGCGGTGGTGGCGGTTCTGCTGGACCGCGGCACTGAACATCCGCTGTTCAATACGCTGTGGGCCTACCTGCCGCTGCAGAAGAATGTCGAATCGCGCCCCGACGTGAGCATCGATCTGGCCAAGCTGCTGCCGGACACGCGCGACTACTACACCTTCATGGGTTCGCTCACCACGCCGCCGTGCAGCGAGGGCGTGACCTGGCTGGTGCTGAAGACGCCGCTGCAGCTTTCGCCGGACCAGATTTCCATCTTCGGCAGGCTCTACCGCAATAACGCGCGGCCGGTCCAGGCAGCGAATGACCGGCTGATCAAACAGTCGCGCTGATCGCAGCGGTCATGAAAAAGGCCATCCCGAGGGATGGCCTTTTTCATCGTAGGCGCGTCGGATGGCCGGCGCACACGCCGATCAGTAACGGTAGTGATCCGGCTTGTAAGGACCTTCCTTGTGCACGCCGATGTAGCGGGCCTGCGCATCGGTCAGTTCGGTGAGCTGTGCATTCAGCTTCTTGAGCTGCAGGCGCGCCACCTTTTCGTCCAGATGCTTGGGCAGCGTGTAGACGCCCACCGGATACTTGTCGGTTTCGGTGAACAGCTCGATCTGCGCGATGGTCTGGTTGGCGAAGCTCGACGACATCACATAGGACGGGTGACCGGTGCCGCAGCCCAGGTTCACCAGGCGACCCTTGGCCAGCAGGATGATGCGGCGGCCCGACGGGAAAATGACGTGGTCGACCTGCGGCTTGATCTCTTCCCACTGGTATTTCTCCAGCGAGGCGACATCGATCTCGTTGTCGAAGTGGCCGATGTTGCAGACGATGGCCTGGTCCTTCATCTTCGCCATGTGGTCGTGCGTGATCACATGGTAGTTGCCGGTGGCGGTCACGAAGATGTCTGCGTGTTCGCAGGCGTAATCCATGGTGACCACGCGGTAGCCTTCCATCGCTGCCTGCAGCGCGCAGATCGGATCGACTTCGGTCACCCACACCTGGGCCGACAGCGCGCGCAGCGCCTGCGCCGAACCCTTGCCCACGTCGCCGTACCCGGCCACCACCGCCACCTTGCCGGCCACCATCACATCGGTTGCGCGCTTGATGCCGTCGACCAGCGATTCGCGGCAGCCGTACAGGTTGTCGAACTTGGATTTGGTGACCGAATCATTGACGTTGATGCCGGGGAAGGCGAGGCGGCCTTCCTTGTGCATCTGGTACAGGCGGTGCACGCCGGTCGTGGTTTCCTCGGTCACGCCCTTGATGTGCTTGATGCGCTTTGAGTACCAGTTCGGGTCGCGCGCCAGCGTGGTCTTGATCGCGTTGAACAGGCACACCTCCTCCTCGCTCGCCGGGTGATGCAGCGCGGTCGGGTCGGTTTCGGCCTTGGTGCCCAGATGCAGCAGCAGCGTCGCGTCGCCGCCGTCGTCCAGGATCATGTTGCTGTAGCCACCATCCGGCCATTCGAAAATGCGGTGGGTGTAGTCCCAGTACTGTTCCAGCGTTTCGCCCTTCACCGCGAATACCGGTGTGCCGGCGGCGGCGATGGCGGCGGCGGCGTGGTCCTGGGTAGAAAAGATGTTGCACGAGGCCCAGCGCACTTCGGCGCCGAGCGCTTCCAGCGTCTGGATCAGCACCGCGGTCTGTATGGTCATGTGCAGGCTGCCGGTGATGCGCGCGCCGCGCAGCGGCTGCTGCGTGGCGTACTCCTCGCGGATGGCCATCAGGCCTGGCATTTCGGTTTCGGCGATCGCGATTTCCTTGCGTCCCCAGTCGGCCAGCGACAGGTCGGCAACGACGAAATCCTTCAGTTCGGCGGGTGCGTTCATTACGGGCTCCTTGTCAAACGGCAGGTGTGCTCACCTGCCAGCCACGGCCGGATGACGATCCGTGGCGGGTCCAGGCGAGCGCCGTTGCAAAATGCCCGCGACCGTTGCGGTCTGGCGGGGTCCGAGCCTGGGGGCCTTGCGGCACCTTGCAGCGCTCCTCGGAAGGTCGTGATTATACGGTCAGACATCAGGCGCTGATCGCAGCATCACGGCGACGAACAGACCCTGCTCGGGCATCATCCGTTCCCGCATCGTTCATTATCGGCATTGCCTCATGGAACTTGAATCGAGTGTCCGTCCCGATCTGCCTGCGCCCGGCGCGGCCCGCTCACTGCGCGCCAACCTGATCGCCGGGCTGCGCTTTCTTGCGCTGCGCGATGGCTGGACCCCGCTGCAGGCGGGCGTGGGCGCGTGGTTGCTGCTGCTCGCGCTGATGCAGGCAAGCGCGCTGGTGTTCGACATCCTGCGTGTTGACGGTCCGGGCCGGTTCGCCGCCGACGCATTGCCGCAGCGGCTGGCGCCGGTCATGTGGAGCATGCTGGCCGTATGGGTGGTCGTCCGCGTGCTGGGCCGGCCCGGAGCCTGGCTGGCCGGCGTCACCGGCGTGGCGGCGATCGGGCTGTGGATCAATCTCGTGTGGGGCGGGTTGAGTTTCGCTCCGGACGCGTTCTGGAGCGCGCTGTCCGATCTGCTGGGCGAGGCGGGCGACTGGCTGTGGTGGTTGCCCGCGCTGTGGGCGCTGTGCGCGGTCACGATCGCGCTGGCGCGCCTGTGTCGGGCTTCGCCCGGGCAACGGCTGTTCGTCTTTGCGGTGGTCGGTCTGGTCGATCTGCTGCCTTCGCTCACGCTGGGCGATCATGAGCCACTGTGGGTGGCTGTTGAGCGGGACGAAGGCGAAGACGCCGACGATCGCTGGGCGGCGGCGCGCAGCGAAGCGGTGATGTATCGGCAGCCGGTGCTGCTGGCAGAGGCGATCGCGCGCGTCGAACCGGGGCAGGCAGGCAAGCCGGAACTGTTCCTGCTGGCGGTGGCCGGCCACGCGGCACAGGACGTGTTCCTGCGCGAGGTGGACAAGGTGGAGCGGCTGTTCGCGGAGCGCTTCGGCACCGCCGGGCACAGCATCGTGCTGGCCAACAACCCGGCCACGGTGCTCGATCGCCCGCTGGCCACGGCGAGCGCGATCGAAGCCAGCCTCAATGCGCTGGGGGCACGCATGAACCGCGACGAGGACGTGCTGTTCGTGTTCCTGACTTCGCATGGCGCGGAGGACTACCGCTTCGATCTCAGCATGTGGCCGTGGGAACTGGAGCAGCTCACGCCCTACCGGCTGGCCGGCATGCTGGACGCGGCGGGCATCCGTCACCGCGTCATCCTGGTGTCGGCCTGCTATTCCGGCGGCTTCATCGGTCCGTTGTCCGGTCCGGACAGCCTGGTCATGACGGCGGCGCGGGCCGACCGCAGCTCGCACGGTTGTTCGCATGAGGCCGACTGGACCTTCTTCGGGCGCGCTTTCTTCGACGAAGCGCTGCGCGCCACCACGTCCTTCACCGAAGCGTTCGCGCGCGCCAGCGCGGCGGTCCGCGAGCGCGAGAAGGCGGAAGGGCTGACACCCTCCGAACCGCAGATCGCGGTGGGCGAGGCGATCAAGCCGCATCTGGATGGCCTCGATCACGTGCTGCGTCAGTCGCCGCCGGTGCATGCCGCCGGCGACTGCGGACGCAGTACGGCATGCTAGGGACTGTTCGCGATCGATGCCGGCGCAGTGCCGGAGGTCCATCCCGCAATGCCTCCGGCAAGCCGCCGCGACGCAGCCGACCGTGCGCGTTCCGCGCGCCGGTTTTCCTCAGGCACTTCCCGACAGGAACCACCAGCCGCCGCCGGCAGCGAACAGCAGCGCGACCACCACGATGGCGATGTTCCGCTGCAGCGGGAAGCGCTCCAGCTTGACCAGAGGCGTGCGATAGCAGATGTACAGGAAGCCGCCGCCGAACAGCGCGAGCACGGCCAGCAGAGTCCACCGGTTGCCGATGCGCGCGGCCGCCCGCAGCAGGGTGCCGCATACCAGGATGAGCCCGAAGTGCGCGAGCAGCGACAGCGGCGTGATGCCGGTGCATGAGCGCCCGCCACAGGCCGGACACACCGCCGGCGAGCGATGGCGGGCAGTGAGCTTGAGCAGGCGCGGGATGGTGTGCTGCCTGCAGTGCGGGCAGCGGTTCAGTGCCGCCACGTCAGCGGCCGGCCAGGAAGGCGGCGCGCTGGGCCGGATCGGGTATTTCGCGTGCAAGGTCCTCGAGCAGGGCCTGTTCAGTACTGACCCGCTTCAGTGCGCGCGTGATCAGGATGCGCGCGACCGGGCCGATGCAGCGCGCCAGCCTTTTTTCGATGTCGGCCAGCGTCGCTTCGTCGAGCGGCCGCGAGGTATAGCCGCGCGAGCCGCTCACCGGTACGCTCGGTGAACTTGCCGGCGCGCTGCGCGGCGTGCCGGACAATGCCGCGGAAGCACCGCTGCGACCTACTGCCGACAGGCTGGACGTGCCCGACAGATGACGCCGCGCCTCGATCAGGAAGCCGGCACGTTGGGCTTCGCCCGGAATGTGCACCGCGAGCTGTTCGATCAACTGTGCCGGGCCTGCGGCCTGCGTCGACAGGCGCGCGACCAGCACGCGCGACATGGGGCCGATATGGCGTGCCAGCAGCGCTTCCACTACCGGTGTGAAGCCGTCGTGCAGCGGCTGCGAAAGTCCTTCGTCCAGCCGGCGCGTGATGCCGCTGCGCGCGTCCAGCTCGAACACCTCCTGGCTGCGCGAGGCGATGTCGGCGCGCTGGCCGGTGGCGCGCAGGCCATCCGGCGCGCCGCTGCCCAGTGCCGACACCGTTTCGTAATAGGCGCGTGACACCAGAACCTGCCCCGGCTGGGCCAGCCGCGCCAGCGCGCGCGCGGTATCCACGCCGTCGCCGTGCAGGTCGAGCGCGCCGGTGCCGGCTCGCGTCACCCGCACCGGACCGAGGTTGATGCCCTGGCGCACGCCGCCTGCATCATCGAGATCGAGCTTGCGCAGCCGCTGCGCGACGACGCAAGCGTCCTCCGGCTCGCCCAGCAGGCACAGCACGGCACCATCCGGCGTGTCGTGGATGAGCCGGCTGTCGATATCCACCGAGCGCGCCGCGCGTGCCAGCGCCTCGTCCAGTTCCGACTTGCTGGCCAGCCGGCGCGCGGTGTCCAGTTCTTCGCACTGGTCTATCCGCGTGTACAGCACGCTGCACACGATGGTGCGGCGTTCTTCCGAGGCCCCGCTCGCATGCACGGCGGGTGCGGCCGGCGGGTTGCCGCTGGCCAGCGGCCCGCGCGCGGCCTGCGCCGGCGCCGGCATGAAGACGCGCCGGAAATCCGCCACGCTGCGCGGGCGGCGGGTCTCGTCCGGCTCCAGTCCCCAGTCGATCGCGCGCAGCAGCGAGGCGCCGAACACATTGGCGTCGGCCGCGCGCGCCGCCGGCTGCAGCGGATCGTTGTGCACCCGTGCCGCCGATTCCACCGGGCGTTGTCCGGTCACCAGCCAGTACATGACCGCGGCCAGCGAATAGATGTCGGTCCATGGCCCCTGGTTGCCATGCGAGTGGTACTGCTCGAAGGGCGCGAAGCCCGGCGTCACGATGGCGGTCAGCGTGTGCCCGCCATCGTGGTAGCGACGGGCGGCGCCGAAGTCCAGCAGTACCGGCATGCCGTCGTCGCGGATGCAGATATTCGCCGGCTTGATGTCGCGATGCAGGAAACCGCCGTCGTGAATCACCTGCAGTCCTTCCAGCAGCGGCTTCACGATGGCCACCAGCGTCGTGCGGTCGAGCGCCTCGCGCCGTTCGCGCATCCACTGGCTCAGCGTGCGACCCTGTACATAGTCCATCACCATGTAGGCGCTGCCATTCGCCTCGAAGAAGCGATTCACGCGCACGATGTTGGGGTGGCGGAAATTGGCCAGCGCGCGAGATTCGTCCAGGAAGCGGCGCAGGCCCTGCTCGAACATGTCCAGTGCCGGACCGGCGCGCGGCATCACGCGCTGGCCCTCGCCGCGCACCGCCAGATCGGTGGGCAGGAATTCCTTGATGGCGACCTTGCAGTCGAGCAGCGTGTCGTGCGCGAGATAGGTCAGGCCGAAGCCGCCGCCGCCGAGCAGCGACTCGATGCGGTATTCGTTCAGCGCCCAGCCCGAGGGCAGGGCGCCGGCCGAAGTGGTGGCCGTGGGCAGGAAACCGCTGCCCTTCAGCACATCGCGGACAACGCTGTCCTCGGTGATCGAGTCGTCGTCATCGTCTTCCGGCGGACCTTCGGTCATTTCAGTCACCCGCGGCGCACCGCGCCTTGCCTGCCAAACCGGTCGGCTGTGCAAAGCCGACCGTGGAACGAGCGCAGCCCCCGTGGTGGGGGTGAGGCCGGGGTTTCGCGGCGCATGCGCCGCGCCGGCTGAACGGGCCGGCTGTGCAAAGCCGGCTCTGTACGAACGAAGTGAGCGTGGGGGGTGTAGCGGGGGTTTCGGCGAGCACTGCTCGCCGCCCGCGCAACCGGTCGGCTTTACAAAGCCGACCGTGGGTAGCGCCGTCCGCCGGGCCGCCCCAAGGGTGTAGCGGGGGTTTCGGCGAGCATTGCTCGCCGCCCGCGTAACCGGTCGGCTGTGCAAAGCCGACCGTGGAACGAGCGCAGCCCCCGTGGTGGGGGTGAGGCCGGGGTTTCGCGGCGCATGCGCCGCGCCGGCTGAACGGGCCGGCTGTGCAAAGCCGGCCCTGTGCGAACGAAGTGAGCGTGGGGGCCATATTTCCCCTCAACCGTCGATCATGCGCATCGCCGTTTCCAGGCTGCGGCGCATGCGGTTGAATGAAGCGCCGAGTACCGACACCTCGTCACGCCCGTGATCCTTGAATTCGGGCACCGTGAAATCGCCGGTGCTGATGCGGTCAGCGGCAGCGGACAGACGCGCCACCGGACGGATGATGAGCCACTCGAGCATCACGTTCAGCGCCACCATCACGAACACGAACACGCCCACCAGCGATGCCATGAAGGTGGTGAAGGCGCGGTCGGCATTGGCCACCGGCACCGTCATCGGCACCGATACCACCTGTGCGCCGATGATTTCGTTGAGCTTCCAGCCGAAGCCATTCGCCTCGCCATACACCTTCACCATGGAGGCGGGCGCCACCGACGGCGTGGTGTGGCAGGCCAGACAGGCCGGATTGGTGATCTGGATCGGGCGCGCGATATACATGTGGCGACCGGTCGGCGTGTCGCGCTCTCCGGTCAATTCCTTGATCTCGCTGGCATTGCGGAAGCTGGTGACCAGATCCGCTTCCCAGTCGGAGGCGCGATCCCGCGGATTGGTCGGATTGAGCGTCGCCTCCTTGTAGGCGTACTCGGGATGATTCTTGCGCAGTTCGTTCAGCGTTTCGGTCGCCGCGTAGGCCGGCACGGTCTGCGGCAGGAACTGCTCCGCCAGCATGGGATCGAGGTGGGGCTTGATCTGGCTCACCGTGTAGGCGCGGATGGCCAGCGCCGTTTCCATCATGAGCCGCGCGTTGCGCTCCACCTCGGCGCGCGCATTGTCGTGCAGCAGACGGTGTGACAGCACGGCGCAGGCCGCCAGGCCGAGCGCGAACACGCCGATCAGCACCAGGTTGAATTTGAGTCTGAGTCCCATCTGAGGTCCCGGTCAAAAGAGTGCGGTGGCTTCTTCCGGGCCACGCGCTGCGGCCCGATTGTAAGTCATCGACCGGAGTGCAAGGAATTGTGACAGCCCCGCCGGGGGGCCGCAGTGACGATTCAGGCGGCGACCTCGCGCTGCATCCACCACCACACGAGGGCGGCGATCGACCCGGCCCACAGCAGCGCGATGAAACAGCCGGCCACCCAGTTCGCCGGCAGTTTGCCGGCGCGTGCGCGGGCGCGCGCCGCCTCCATCACGTCCGGCGGAATCATGCGCACCGCCAGCCAGATGCCCAGCGGCAGCAGCACCAGCTCGTCGAGCAGGCCGAGCACCGGGATGAAATCGGGAATGAGGTCGATCGGGCTGGCCGCGTAGGCCAGTACGAACAGCAGCAGGATCTTCGCGCGCCGTGGCGTGCGGGTGTCCTGCGCCGCGACGGCGAGCGCCATCACCTCGAGTTTCATCGCCTGGATACGCGCCTTGAGACCTGACCCCGCCATGATCGCCCACCTGGAGCTGTTGTGATTTTGCGCGATCAAACCACAAAACGCGGCGGGCGTCAGCCGCGCGGGCAGAGGAAGGTGCGCGGCACGCCGTTCATGCATGCACGCGGGTGACCCGCCGTCCGCCCCAGGCGACCACGGTCAGGCCCGCAAGCATCAGGGCGATCGACGAGGGCTCTGGCACCGGGGCAGCCAGCAATGCGATCGAACCTCCGGACGTTTCGATGCGGTAACCTGCCTGTGTCAGTTCGT
Organism: Methyloversatilis thermotolerans; assembly: GCF_000372885.1. Lineage (GTDB taxonomy): Bacteria > Pseudomonadota > Gammaproteobacteria > Burkholderiales > Rhodocyclaceae > Methyloversatilis > Methyloversatilis thermotolerans. The sequence continues at coordinate 2,904,214 of NZ_KB889967.1, read as the reverse complement.
CGGACAAGGAGAGTCGTCCGCCTTCCGCAAAAACGATGTCCCCGGCCCGTACCAGTTCCACGCGTGGTGCGCGACCGGCGACATCCAGTCCGCTCAACACGACTTCCACCGCCTGCGAAATGGTCAGCCTGCCGGCCGCCAGCAGCGGGCCGCGCCATGCGTGCGGCGCAAGATCGATGTTCAGACCGCCCTCCAGGTCGATGTCGCCGGAAACCTCGAGCGCATCGCCGGTCAGCCACAGGCTGCCGCCTTCGCTGACCGATATATCGCCGCCAAGCACACCGGATGCGACCAGTCGCGCGCCGGCCAGTACTTCGAAGCTGCCCTTGAGCGCACCGGCGAGAACCAGTTCGCCGCCTGCGACGACGGTGTGTCCGGCGTAGTCGTAATCGCCCAGCAGGGTCAGTCGGCCGTCGCCGGTCTTGGTCAGCCCGCCCGGCCCGTCGATGCGGCCGCTCAAGATGATGTCGAAACCATTGCTGTCCAGCGTGCCGCCATCGGCGCCGAGGGCGATGTGCCGCCGCAGTTCCAGATCGGCCAGCGCCTGCAGCGTGCCGCCGGCGATCAGCAGGCCGGCGCCCGCGGCGCCGAGCCGGGCGTCGCTGTCGACGCGCAGCGTGTTGCTGATCGCGGTGCCGCCGGTGTGTTCGTAGCGGCCGGCCAGTGTCAGCGCGCCACTGCCGTAGCTGTAGAGCACGCCGGCGCCACGGATCACACCGTCGTGCCTGTCGTCCTGGTCGATGAAGAAGGCCACGCCCGCATCCTTCGCCACTTCGATGTCGCGGCCCAGCGTACTGCTGCGCCCGGCCAGCACGCCCTGCAGAATCTGGACCCTGGCCTGGCTGTTGGCACCACGCAGCCACAGCAGACCGCTGCCGTCCTTGATGAAGCGACCGCCACCCGACAGTTCACCCGACCACGCCGCGGCGCTGCTGGATGGTGTCATCCGCAACACGCCTTCGTTATGGACGCGCTGACTGGCCATGCTGGAGTCGACCACCAGTTCACCAGCCAGGATGCGCGTGGAGCCTGTCCACGCTGCATCGCCGACGTGCAGGGTACCTGCACCGTCCTTCTCGAAGGCGCCGCTGCCTTCGATGCGGCCGGCGAACCCGTCGCTTCCCGCATGCGCCACACGCAGCGTGTTGGCGCCCAGCTTCACCACGGCTCCGCCATCACCGTTCGACAGCCCGGCAAGTACGCGCGGGCCCGCCGCGCCCTCGAGGTCGAACACGGTGTCACGTGCGAGCACGATGCGGCTGTTCGCGCCGCTATCGCCCTGGCCGAGAAGCGTCAGCGAGCCGCTTCGGACATCCACCGTGCCGACCAGATCGCCCGCCTGCGTCAGTGCCAGATCGCCACTGCCAGTCTTTGTCAGCACACCGTTGCCGGACAGGGCCTGGCCCAATACGAACCGATGCTCCCCCTGGTCGAGCACGCTGCTGCCCGTGCTGTGCAGCACGCGGTCGAGCTCGAAAGCAGAGGAAAGCGTCAGTTGACCGTCATCCAGACGCAAGGCCTTGCCCGTTGCGCCCAGGCTGGCATCGCTGCCGGCGACCAGCGTGCCGCGCACCAGTGTTCCACCTGCCTGCGTATTGTGTCCGGTCAGTTCGATGCGCGCACCGCCGTCCACTTCGAGCGCACCGGCGCCGGACAGGCGGCCGGCGAAACTGTCGCCGGCCTGGGCCTCGGCCAGGATGCGCAGTGCGCCGCTGCCCAGCACTACGTCGCCGCCGCCTGACAGTGTCGCCACAGCGGTCACGTCCGCCCGCGCGGCCAGATCGAATGTGGCACCGCCCTCGACCAGGATACTTGCACGCTCGCCGGGCGTGGCTTCGGCGGACAGCGTCAGCCGGCCCTCGGCAACATGCAGTTGGCCAGTCAGTGCCTGGGCACGGCTCAGCAGCAGATCGCCCTGGCCCGCCTTGACCATGGTGCCACTGCCCGATACCCCATGATCGAAGCGGTCGGCTGATATCTGTTCGAAGCGCAGGGTTGCGCCGGATGCAAGGGACACGTCGGTGCGCAGGCTCGCGGCCGATGCCGCGAGCACGCCCCCATTCACCACCGGTGCGGCCAGCCACACATTGTCGCCATGGGTCAGGCTGAGCGTGCCTGCGCCCTGTTTGTAGAGTGTCTGGTAGGCGGTGACCTTGCCGTGAATGGCGAAATCGTTCCCCTGCGTGTCTATCCACACCGGCCCGGCTGGACGGGGCTGGGGCGGTGGCGGTGGCGGAGGCGGTGCAACCGGAAGCTCGCCCGCAGCCGGTTCAAGTATGAAAACGACCGGGTCCGCGTACTCGACAGAGTCGCTGGGGCGCGTTGTATACCCGATCACCACATCGCGGAAGGTGGCGAAACTGGCGCCGATATGAAGGACTTCAGATCCGAGGTAGAGGGTGCTGCCCGGTTCGCCGAAATCGGCGTCGCTGTAGACGGTCCGTCGAGCGATGTTCGTGAAGATGGGGAAATAGGCGTCCGCGGGTGTGCTGTCGTGGATGATGACGCCAGTACCGGGGCCGATGCCGTCATGGGTTGCACCGCCGTGGATGGGGCCGATGAGATAGATCTCGTCGTGCAGCCTTTGCCAGCCCTCGTACGCGGCAACAAGGGACGCCGCATCGACCGGGCCGTCGTACAGCCCGGCTGTTGCAGGCAAGGGCGTAACCAGAGCCAGCGTCAGCAGGAACGGAGGGAATCTTGTCGAATTCATGACGGTACGCTACCCGGACGGAATCGCATTCAGCCTACCGCGGACGCCCGACTGCGAGGTGAATATTCGATGACGCTGCGTCCAGCGTTCTTGTGCCGCCGGCAGCCCTGTCCCGGCAGGGCTCAAGCCGGCGGACCGATGACCGTCAGAGCAGCACGATGTCGAACTGTTCCTGCGAATAGCTGGCTTCGGCGTGCAGCGAGATCGGCTTGCCGATGAAGTCCGACAGCATGGCGAGTGACTGCGATTCTTCCTCGAGGAAGAGGTCGATCACCTTGGGATGCGCCAGGATGCGGAATTCGCGCGCGCTGAACTGGCGGGCTTCGCGCAGCAGCTCGCGCAGGATGTCGAAGCTCATGGTCTGCGCGGTCTTCACTTCGCCGCGGCCGCCGCAGGTGGGGCAGGTTTCGCACAGCACGTGGGCGAGCGATTCGCGCGTGCGCTTGCGCGTCATTTCGACCAGACCGAGCGAGGTGAAGCCGCTGACCGAAATCTTGGTGTGGTCCTTGGACAGCGCCTTGTTCAGTTCGGCCAGCACCTGGGCGCGGTGCTCCTCGCTTTCCATGTCGATGAAGTCGATCAGGATGATGCCGCCGAGATTGCGCAGCCGCAGGTGACGCGCGATCTGGTGCGCGGCCTCGAGATTGGTCTTGAATATGGTTTCGTCGAAATTGCGCGAGCCGACGAAGCCGCCGGTATTCACGTCTATCGTCGTCATCGCCTCGGTCTGGTCGAAGATGAGATAGCCGCCCGACTTCAGGTCGACGCGCCGCGCCAGCGCCTTCTCGATTTCCTCGTCCACGCTGTGCAGTTCGAACAGCGGGCGTTCGCCGGTGTAGTGTTCGAGCAGCCGGGTGAGCTGCGGCATGTACTCCTCGGCGAAGGCGCGCAGCTTCACGTAGTTCTCGCGTGAATCGATCTGTATGCTCTGCGTGTCGGCGCAGGCCAGATCGCGCAGCACGCGCTGCGCCAGCGTGAGGTCCTCGAATACCAGCGACGGCGGCCGGGCAGACTGAGCGCGATTGCGGATGTCCTGCCAGGTCTTGCGCAGGTAGGCGATGTCGGCCGCCAGCTCTTCGTCGGTGGCGCATTCCGCCATGGTGCGCACGATGTAGCCACCCGGATCTTCCTGCGGCAGCAGCGCGTGGATGCGCGCGCGCAAGGCCTCGCGTTCCTCGGTCGATTCGATGCGCTGCGAAATGCCGATGTGGCGGTCCTGCGGCAGATGCACCAGCAGCCGGCCGGCGATGCTGATCTGGGTCGACATGCGCGCGCCCTTGGTGCCTATCGGGTCCTTCAGGGCCTGTACCAGCACGTTCTGTCCCTCGTTCAGGATGCGCTCGATCGGTTTCGGCGGCTCGCCGTTCTGGCGTGCCTCCCAGATGTCGGCGACGTGCAGGAAGGCGGTGCGTTCGAGGCCGACATCGATGAACGCCGACTGCATGCCGGGCAGCACACGTACGACACGGCCGAGATAGATGTTGCCGACGATGCCGCGCGCGCTGCTGCGCTCGATGTGCAATTCCTGCACCGCGCCCTGCTGCAGCAGGGCGACGCGGGTTTCGGCTGGCGTGAAATTGATGAGGAACTGGTCGTTCATGGCGCGGACCGGATGTGCGGGTTCTGGGCGTAAGCGATGGGTCGGATCAGATATCCATGCCGAAACGGCGAAGAAGCTGCCAGGTTTCGTTCAGCGGCAGACCGACAATGCCTGTGTACGAGCCTTCTATATGTTCCACGAAGGCGCCGGCCCGACCTTGTATGCCATAGGCACCGGCTTTGTCCATCGGTTCGCCGCTGAACACATAGCGCTCGATGTCGCGGCTGTCCAGCCGGGCGAAGCGCACCGTGGTGGCCGACAGCACGTGTTCCAGCCGCTGGCCGTCGCTCAGCGCAACCGCGGTCAGCACGCGATGGGTGCGACCGGACAGCCGGCCGAGCATTGCCGCTGCGTCGCCCGCGTCGCGCGGCTTGCCGAGTATGTCGCCATCGAGCTCCACCGTGGTGTCGGCCGCCAGCACCAGTCCGGGTGACATGCGTCGCCACGACAGCCGGGTTTCACCGCCCAGCGCCTTGGCGCGGGCGACCCGTACGACATAGCTGTCAGCGTCCTCGCCGTCGCGCACATCCTCGCTGACATCCTCGTCCTCACGCGGCAGTCCGCGGAAGGGCAACATCAGGTAGTTCACGCCGATCTGTGTCAGCAGATCGCGTCGGCGCGGGCTGCGCGACGCGAGATAAAGGACGGGCGGGACGGTGTTCAGCAGGCTCATGGTCGTGATTTCAACACGAAGCAGCACGCCGTGAGGGTCGACGCCGCCCGAGCGCGGGTCCGGTTCGTCGCGGTCCGGGCGGGCGCAGCGGGACGTGGCGGCTTCATTCGCGGTGATAGGGATGGTTGGATTCGACAGTGAACGCACGATACAACGCTTCGGCCAGCAGCAGGCGTGCAAGCGCATGCGGCAGCGTCAGGCTGGACAGCCGGATCAGTTCATGCGCGCGCGATTTGAGCGTCGGTGACAGTCCGTCCGGCCCACCGATCAGCAGAACGACGTCGTCCCCTTCGGCGCGCCAGCGTCGCAGGCGAGCGGCCAGTGCCACCGTCGAGAGGTCGTCGCCGCGTTCGTCCAGCGCGACGATGCGGGCGCGCGCCGGGATGGCTGCTTCGATGCGCTGGCGTTCGGCGTCCAGCAGCGCATCGACCGGCTTGCCCTGGGTGCGCGGTTCGGCCTTCACCTCGACGATCTGCAACGGCAGGTCGCGCGGCATCCGGCGCACGAATTCGTCGACACCGGCATCGACCCAGTCCGGCATGCGGTGCCCGACGCAGACAACCTTCATCTTCATGTCCGTCGTATCCGCCGGGTGGGTGGGACGGCGGTGTGGCGGCCGTGTCGCGACACGCCTGCGTTCAGCGCAGCGAGCCGCGCGCGCGCGCCGCGGCGGCCTTGTCGCCCGGCCTGGCCTGGCCGGACCACAGTTCCTCGAGGTTGTAGTAGGCGCGCACCGCCGGCTGCATCACGTGCACCACGATGTCGCCCAGATCGACCAGCACCCATTCTCCGGTGTCCTCGCCCTCGACGCTGATCACTGCGCCGCCGGCTTCTTTCACCTTCTCCTGGACGTTGCGCGCGAGTGCGCGGGTCTGACGGTTGGAGTCGCCGCTGGCGATGACCAGACGATCGAACAGCGAGTTGAACTTCGAGGTGTCTATCACCTCGATGTCCTTGGCCTTGATGTCTTCCAGCGCGTCGATCACGAGCGCCTGCAGTGCGTTGATGTCCATGTGCAACTTTCAGTAGAGCCGTTGTTGGCGTATGTATTCGAGGACGGCGTCGGGCAGCAGATAGCGCACGCTGGCGCCATGCGCCAACCGCGCCCGGATGTCGGTCGCGGAAACCGCCAGCGGCGTCATGTCGAAGCGTACGATGCGGCCGGCCGGCGCATCGCGCAAGTCCTGCTTGTTGTCGCTGGCGCGGGCGGCCAGTTCGGCGGTCAGTGCCGGGTCAAGCGTCAGCGCATCCACCGATTGACCGGCGCGGGAGGCAAGCCCGATGTGTGCCAGCCCGAACAGCTCACGCCAGCGATGCCAGGTGTGCAGCGCCGAAAAGGCATCCGTTCCGAGTATCAGCACCAGCGGACGCAGGTCGCCTTCGGCCGTACGCAGGGCGGCAAGCGTATCCACCGTGTAGCTGGGCCGGCCCGCGGCGACCTCGCTGCCGTCGGCTTCGAAAGCGTCATTGCCGGCGATGGCCGCCCGCACCATGCCGAGCCGATGCTGCGGCGACGTGCGCGGCGGCGCACGGTGCCAGGGCTGGCCGGCCGGTATCCAGCGCACGCGGGCAAGGCCCAGCGCTTCGCGCGCCTCTTCGGCCAGCCTGAGGTGGCCGATGTGCACCGGGTCGAAGGTGCCGCCGAAAACACCGAGCGGGCCTGGCTCAGGCGGGTGCGCCATCGCCGTCGGTGGCGTTCTCGCCACGCTGGAACACCGTCCTGAAACTGAGATAGGTGGCCGCCGCCACGGTTGGTACGCAGACGAAGAACACCATCATGAACATGGCCGACATCGCCACTTCGGCCGGCAGGCCGATGGCACCGAGCGTCAGGGTCAGCGCGGTGGTGATCAGCATCATGAGGGCCAGACCCGCCGCCGCGAATACGGCGAAGGGCAGCAGGTTGCGCAGCACGCCGATCAGGCCGAAGAAGATAGCCTTGCCAAGGCCCAGGTCGAACACGGCGATCAGATAGGGCGGAAACCACATGAGCAGCACCCACGGCAGCACCAGCGGCAAAAGTTTCAACTGGGACGAGGACCAGGTCGCCACATCCTCCGGGGGTGCCGCCTCGCCCGGCAGCCCCATCGTCATGTGTACGATGAGGGTGACAAGCTGGGTGATGGCGAGCTGGGTCAGCCCCAGGTAGACGAGCGTGCGGCCATTGCGACGTATGCCGGCCGCCAGTTCGTCGCCATTGAGCTTGAGCCTGAAGTCGACGATGCGTACCGCGTTGAACACCACGACCGAGAACGAGGGCAGCACCAGTGCGCCCACCAGCGGACCGATCACGCCGCTGTACGACAGCGCCAGAGCCACCACCACATAGCTGAGCGCCATGGCGGTGATCAGCGGCGGGTTGCGCCGGAACAGCGCGAAACCTTCGCGTATCCATTGCCAGCCTGCCGAGGCCGGCAGCGTCTTCGCCTGCAGTCCTATGGCCATGGCAGGGCATCACCGGCGCGGATGCGCGCGCGCAGCACGTCGCGAAAACGGCTGGGGTCGTGCTTGTGCACCATTTCCCCTTCCCGCGGCAGGTGGTAGTCGTACAGCCGGGACATCCAGAAGCGCAGCGCTGCGCCCCGCAGCATCAGCGGCCACGCGCGGCGTTCCGCGTCGCTCAGCGCCCGCTCCGCGCAGTAGGCCCGCAACATGGCTTCCGCACGCTCGGCCACCAGTTCGCCATCGCCATCGGAACACCAGTCGTTCAGCGTGACCGCGAGGTCGAACAGCAGGAAATCGTCACCGGCGAAATAGAAGTCGATGATGCCGCCCACGCGTTCGCCATCCATCAGGCAGTTGTCGCGGAACAGATCGGCATGTACCACGCCCGCCGGCAGCTCGCGGCACAGACCCTGTTCGCGGGCGCTGCGCTGGAAGGCGATTTCGTCCTGCAACAGCGCGCGTTCGTCGGCCGGCAGGAAGTCGAGCAGCACCGGCGCGGTCGCGCACCACCAGTCGAAGCCGCGTGGATTCGGGAAGCGGCGGCCATAGCTCTGGCCAGCCACATGCATGGCGGCCATCATGCCGCCGATGGCCGCGCAGTGTGCCGGGCCGGGTTCCATCTGCGAACGCCCGGACAGCCGGGTGGCCAGCATGGCCGGCTTGCCGTGCAGCATGCCCAGGTATTCGTTGTCGCGGTCGGCGATCGGCGCCGGGCAGGGAATGCCGTGGCGCGCCAGGTGGGCCATCAGATGCACGTAGAACGGCAGTTCGGCGCGCGTGAGCTTCTCGAACACGGTCAGCACGTAGCGCCCGTGCGAAGTGTCGACGAAGTAATTGGTGTTTTCGATGCCGGCCGGAATTCCTTCCAGCGACACCAGATGGCCGATGGAGTAATTCTTCAGCCAGTCGCGCAGTTCGTCTGCGGTGACGGTGGTGAAGACGGACACGAGTCAGAACGGATGGTTGGGCGGGCGCTCGGTGCGCCCGCGGGTCAGTCGAATGAGAAGATCACCCACTTCGGCACGCGCAGGCCGGAATCGAGGTCGTCGTAGCGCGTCATCGCGCCGGAACCGGTCTCGTCCATCAGGTAGTACGGCACGCCATGCCTGGGCGTCACCTTGATCATGTAGAGCTTGCCGTTCACGCGATGCTCCTCGACGGTTTCACCGTCGCGCTGCTTGATCGTGATCTGCGGCTCGACCGCGACGCCGCCATCCAGCGGCTCGGGCGGCGGCGGCGGTTCCGGAATGGGCTGCAGGTCGGCCGGCCGGTTGGCCTGCGCGAACACGGGCGGCACGGTGGCCGCGAGAGCGGCGGCGATCAGGGCGGCGGAAAGAAGCGGTCGCATCGAAAATCCTTTGTGATTCCGGCAGTTTAACAGAGGCGGGAAGAGGAACTGGTGCAGAGGGAGGGGCTGGGAGCCCGTGGCCAGGGGTCAGTGAAAATCTCGCACGGCGCCGGCCGCGCCTGTTCGCTCGCCCCTCATCCCTGGCCTCTGCACCCCCTTCCCTTCAAAGATTCAGCATCGCCTCATGCTCTTCAGGCAGCGGCATGAAGCTGCGGTTCTCGTAATGCCGGAAAATCGCGTCCACCACCTGTACCGGGTCGTCGATCACCTGTACCAGATCCAGATCGGCGGGAGAAATCATGCCTTCGGCCACCAGCGTATCGCGGAACCAGTCGAGCAGGCCCTGCCAGAACGGCGAGTGCACCAGGATGATGGGAATGCTGCGGCTCTTGCGCGTCTGGATCAGCGTGAGCGCTTCCATCAGTTCGTCCAGCGTCCCGAAGCCGCCAGGCATCACGACATAGGCGGCGGCGAAGCGCACGAACATGTATTTGCGGGCGAAGAAGTGCTCGAAGGAGTGAGAGATGTCCTGGTACTCATTGGCATGCTGTTCCATCGGCAACTGGATGTTCAGCCCCACGCTCGGCGACTTGCCATGGAAAGCCCCCTTGTTGGCCGCTTCCATGATGCCCGGGCCGCCGCCCGAAATGACCGAGAAGCCGGCGTCCGACAGCGCGCGTGCGATGCGCTCGGTCAGAACGTAGTAAGGATGGGTGTCCGGCGTGCGCGCACTGCCGAAGATGCTCACCGCCGGGCGTATCGCCTGCAGTCTTTCCGTCGCCTCGACGAATTCGGCCATGATGCCGAAGATGCGCCAGGCCTCGCGGGCACTGCTGGCGCGCGCCGCATCGCCCGGGTCTATCATGCCCGGCAGTTTGTCTTTCGCACTCATGGGAAGGTGTCCGGTGATAATCGCGGGCTGACCGAATGACCCCAAGCGGAATCCGCCATGCCCACATTGCTGCTCGTCGATGGTTCGTCCTACCTCTACCGCGCCTTCCACGCCATGCCCGACCTGCGCAACAGGCAGGGCGAACCTACCGGCGCGCTGCGCGGTGTCATCAACATGCTAAGGCGGCTGGCAGCCGACTACAAGGCGGACTATCGCGCGGTCGTGTTCGATGCCAAGGGACCGACCTTCCGCGACGAGTGGTATCCGGACTACAAAAGCCATCGCCCGCCCATGCCCGAGGATCTGGCGGCGCAGATCGCGCCCATCCACGAGGCGGTGCGCGCGCTGGGCTGGCCGCTGCTGTGTGTCGACGGCGTGGAGGCGGACGATGTGATCGGTACGCTGGCGGCGCACGCGACACAGCGTGGCATGGAATGCATTGTTTCAACCGGCGACAAGGATCTCGCCCAGCTCGTGAACAAGCATGTGATGCTGGTGAACACGATGAGCGAAGAAAAGCTGGATGAAGCCGGCGTGCTGGCCAAGTTCGGCGTGCCGCCGTCCGCCATCGTCGACTATCTTGCACTGATCGGCGACAGCGTGGACAACGTGCCGGGTGTGGACAAGTGCGGCCCGAAGACGGCGGTGAAATGGCTGCAGCAGTACGGCACGCTGGATGCCATCGTCGAGCACGCCGCCGACATCGGCGGCAAGGTGGGCGAAAACCTGCGCGCGCATCTGGACTTCCTCCCCATGGCGCGCAGGCTGCTGACCGTGAAGTGCGACGTCGAACTGCCGCAGCCGCTGGAATCGCTCACCTCCGATGGCGAGAACGCAGAGGCGCTGCGCCCGCTCTACGAGCGCTACGGCTTCCGCGGCCTGCTGGAGGACCTGGGCAAGGCGCCGCGCGCGGGCGTGCAGGCCGCAGCGCCGGCCGCCGACGCACCGGCATCGACCGCGCCCGAAGGCAGTCACCGAGCCGATTACGAAACCCTGCTGGACTGGCCCGCCTTCGAGCGCTGGCATGCGAAGTTGAGGGCGGCCTCAGTCGTGTCGCTGGATACCGAAACCACCAGTCTGGATCCGATGGAGGCGCGGCTGGTGGGCATCAGCTTCGCCACCGCGGAGGGCGAGGCCGCCTATGTGCCGCTGGGTCATGTCTATCCCGACGCGCCGGCACAGTTGCCGCTGGACGAAGTGCTTGCGACGCTGCGGCCATGGCTGGAATCGCCGGCGCACGGCAAGCTGGGCCAGAACCTGAAATACGACCGGCATGTGTTCGCCAACCACGGCATCCGGCTCGCAGGCGTGGTGGATGACACGCTGCTCGAAAGCTATGTGCTGGAAGCCGACCGCAACCACAATCTGGATACCCTGGTCACCCGTCATCTCGGCCTGAAAGTGATCAGCTATGACGAAGTGACCGGCAAGGGCGCGTCGCGCATCGGCTTCGAACAGGTGCCGGTCGAGCGCGCCTCCGCCTACGCGGCCGAGGATGCCGACGTGACCTTGCGTGTGCATGAGGTGCTGGCACCGCGCGTGCAGGCCGACAGCAAGCTTGCATACATCTATCGCGACATTGAACTGCCGGTGTCCGACATCCTGTTCCGCATGGAGCGCACCGGCGTATTGCTCGACACGGCATCGCTCGCCGCGCAGAGCAACGAACTGGGCCAGAAGATGCTGGAACTGGAGCAGCGCGCGCACGAGGCCGCGAAGCAGCCGTTCAACATCAATTCGCCAAAGCAGCTTGCGGAAATCCTGTTCGAGCGCGAAAAGCTGCCGGTGATCAAGAAGACGCCGTCCGGCACGCCGTCCACCGACGAGGAAGTGCTGTCGCAACTGGCGCTCGATTACCCGCTGCCGGCCCTCATCCTCGAATACCGCAGCCTGGCCAAGCTGAAAGGCACCTATACCGACAAGCTGCCGCGCATGGTGCGCGCCGACACCGGCCGGGTGCACACCAGCTTCGGTCAGGCGGTGGCGGTGACCGGCCGGCTGTCGTCCAACGATCCCAATCTGCAGAACATTCCGGTACGCACCGCCGAGGGCCGGCGCATCCGCTCCGCCTTCATCGCGCCGCCCGGGCATGTGCTGGTCAGTGCCGACTATTCACAGATCGAACTGCGCATCATGGCCCACCTGTCGCAGGACGCGCGCCTGCTGCAGGCCTTCGCCGACGGCGAGGACATCCATCGCGCCACCGCGGCCGAGGTGTTCGGCGTGGCGCCGGAACAGGTGAGCAGCGAACAGCGCCGCTATGCCAAGGTGATCAACTTCGGCCTCATCTACGGCATGAGCGCGCATGGTCTGGCCAAGAACCTGGACATCGAGCGCAGCGCCGCGCAGACCTGGATAGACCGCTATTTCGCGCAGTACCCCGGGGTGGCGCGCTATATGGACGAAACCCGCGCGCTGGCGCGCGAGCAGGGCTATGTCGAAACCGTGTTCGGTCGCCGGCTGCAGTTGCCGGATATCCGCGCCCAGCAGGTCGGCCGGCGCCAGGGCGCGGAACGCGCCGCCATCAATGCGCCCATGCAGGGGACGGCGGCCGATCTGATCAAGCTGGCGATGATCGCGGTCGACGGCTGGCTTGCGGCCGAAGGTCTCGACACGCGACTGATCCTGCAGGTGCACGATGAACTCGTGCTCGAAGTGCCGGAGGCTGAACTTGACCGGGTGCGCGAGCGCGTGCCGGCCCTGATGGAAGGGGTGGCGCAGCTCGCGGTGCCGCTCAAGGTCGAGGCCGGCGTCGGCCGCAACTGGGATGAGGCGCATTGAGCCGGGACGCGGCAGCCGACCGGCAGGCGCTGTATCAGATCAGGTTTGTGGCGGACGCTGCGCCGACTTCGGCCGGAACGCCTTCACCACGCTGTCGTCGGTGACCACATAAGGACCGCCTATCAGATCCAGGCAGTAGGGCACGGCAGCAAAAATGCCCGGCACGACGGACTTGCCCTCCACGTCCTTCAATCCTTCCAGCGTTTCCCTGATCGATTTGGGCTGACCGGGCAGGTTCAGGATGAGCGTGCTGCCGCGGATTGCCGCAGTCTGTCGGGACAGGATGGCGGTGGGTACGAAGTGCAGGCTGATCTGGCGCATCTGTTCGCCGAAGCCGGGCATCTCCTTGTCCGCGACAGCCAGCGTCGCGTCGGGCGTAACGTCGCGCCGGGCCGGGCCGGTGCCGCCCGTGGTCAGTACCAGATGACAACCGGCGCTGTCGCACAGTTCGATCAGCGCGGCTTCGATCTGCGGTCGCTCGTCCGGGATGAGACGGGTTTCAAAGCGTACTGGCGACGTGAGCGCGCGCATGAGCCATTCCTGCAATGCCGGAATGCCCTGGTCCGGGTACACCCCGCTCGATGCGCGATCCGACACCGACACCAGGCCAACGATCAGTGTCTCTTCCTGTTCACTCATTTTCCGGTTCGCCTTCCTGCATGTCCTGTTCGTCCTGCGTCGCGTCATCGCCAGATGCCGCGTTGTCGAGCTGCCGCAACACCTTGAAGATGTCTCGATAGGCGCGCGGCGGCTTGTGCTGTTCGCGTTCGCGCAGGGCGTTCCTGCGCAGCGTGCGCAGATGCGTCAGGTCGGCATCCGGCCACTGGGCGGCGATGTCGCCCAGCACCTGTTCGTCTTCCAGCAGGCGTTCGCGCATGCGCTCCAGCATGTGCTCCCGCGCCACCGCACGCGCGGACAGGCCGCGTATCACATCCAGTGCCTCGACCAGCGGTTCGGTATCGACGCCGCGCATCACCTTGCCGACATACTGCATCTGCCGGCGCAGGCCTTCGTGGCTGCGCGTGCGCTGCGCTTCGGCGATCGCGCTGCGCAGCGTGTCCGGCATGTCGATGCGCCGCAATTGTTCGGCCGACAGCGCCACCAGTTGCGAACCGAGGTCCTGCAGCGCGTGCGCGTCGCGCTTCTTCTGGCTCTTGCTCGGGCGCCCGGCGAAGGCGTCCTCTTCCCCGGCGTCTGCCGGTGTTGCGGGATCGGTGGTCGGAAATGATTTGCGGCGCATGGCAGGGTGGTCACGTTTCAAGCGGCTATTATTGCAGCTTTGCCCGAACACGAATCCGCCATGTCCCGACAGGGTTTCAGCTATAACGACGCCAGCCTGCGCGATATCGCGCAACAGCTTATCGATCATGCCCGCGCAGGCGGGGCCTCCGCAGCCGAAGTCGACGTGTCCGAAGGTTTCGGCCAGTCGGTCACGGTACGCCGTGGTGAGGTTGAAACCATCGAATACAACCGCGACAAGGGCATAGGCGTCACCGTCTATGTCGGCCAGCGTCGCGGTTACGCCAGTTCCAGCGACTTTTCCGCCGACGCCATGCGCGCCACGGTCGATGCCGCGCTTTCGATCGCCCGGTTTACCGCCGAGGACGATGCGGCAGGACTGCCTGAAGCGTCGCTGCTGGCGACCGAGTTCCGCGACCTCGATCTGTTCCACCCCTGGGAGCTGCCGGTCGAATCCGCCATCGATCTGGCGCGCCGCTGCGAGGACGCCGCGTTCGCGCTGTCGCCGGACATCCGCAATTCCGAGGGCGCTTCGGTGTCGGCCCAGCAATCGCAGTTCGTGTCGGCCAACAGCCTGGGCTTCATGGCCGGCTATGCGAGCACCCGCCAGTACATCAGTTGTTCCGTCATCGCCGGCGAAGGCGATGCGATGCAGCGCGAGGACTGGTACGCCAGCCGGCGCGCGGCCGGCGACCTGCCCGATCCGGAGGCGATCGGCGACTATGCCGCGCGTCGCGCGCTGGCTCGCCTTGGCGCACGCCGCATCAAGACCACGCGCGTGCCTGTGCTGTTCGAGGCGCCGCTGGCCATCGGCCTGCTCGGGCATTTCGTGCAAGCGGCCAGCGGCGGCGCGCTGTACCGCAAGTCGTCCTTCCTGCTCGACAGCCTGGGCAAGCGGATTTTCCCCGCGCACATCAACATTTCCGAGCGGCCACATCTGCCGCGCGCCATGGGCTCAGGCATGTTCGACGACGACGGCGTCGCCACCCGTGACCGCGAAGTGGTCGAAGGCGGCGTGTTGAACGGCTATTTCCTGAGCAGCTATTCCGCCCGCAAGCTGGGCATGCAGACCACCGGCAATGCCGGTGGCTCGCACAATCTCATCCTGCAGTCGGGCAAGCAAAGCCTGAACGATCTGATCCGCAGCATGAAGCGCGGACTGCTGGTGACCGAGTTGCTGGGCCACGGCGTGAATTACGTGACTGGCGACTACTCGCGCGGCGCCGCGGGCTACTGGATAGAGAACGGAGAGATCGCGCACCCGGTGCAGGAAATCACCATCGCCGGCAATCTGCGTGACATGTTCATGGGCATACAGGCGGTGGGTTCGGACGCACTGGTGCGCGGCTCGAAACAGAGCGGTTCCATCCTGATCGACCGCATGCGGATCGCGGGTGCGTGAGTGTGAGCACCCACGCTCACTTCGTATGCGCAGGGCCGGCCTTGTGCGGCCCGAGGTACGCATGACTGACCGGCGCGGCTTCCTGAAGGCGTCACCCCTCGCGGCTCTGGCGGGAGCGCCGGCGATCGTTGCTGCTCAGCCGGCCTTGCGCTGGCGTCTTGCGTCCAGCTTCCCGAAGGCGCTCGATGCGCTGTACGCGGCCGCAGAGCAGGTGGCGCAGCAGGTCAGTGCGGCCACCGGCGGGCGTTTCCAGATCCAGGTATTCGCCGCCAACGAGATCGTGCCGCCCTTCGGCGTGCTCGATGCGGTGCGCGAAGGCACGGTCGAGTGCGGGCATTCGGCATCCTATTACTACATCGGCAAGGACCCCACCTTCGCGTTCGACTGTGCCATGCCTTTCGGGCTGAACAGCCGGCAACAGTCCGCCTGGCTGGTCGATGGCGGTGGCATGGCGCTGCTGCGCGAACTGTTCGCCGGCTACAACATCGTCAATTTCCCGTGCGGCAATACCGGCGCGCAGATGGGCGGCTGGTTCCGCCGCGAGATACGCAGCGTGGCCGACCTCAAGGGCCTGAAGATGCGCATCGGCGGCTATGCGGGCCAGGTGGTGTCGCGGCTGGGCGTGGTACCGCAGCAGATCCCCGGTGCCGACGTCTATCCCGCGCTGGAGAAGGGCGCCATCGATGCCGCGGAGTGGGTCGGCCCGTACGACGATCTGAAGCTTGGCTTCTACAAGGTTGCGCCGTATTACTACTATCCGGGCTGGGCCGAAGCGGGGCCGCAGCTCACGATCTATGTCAATCGGCAGGCCTTCGACGCCTTGCCGGCCGACTACCGGCAGATACTCGAATCGGCCTGCGCTGCGGCGCATGTCGGCATGCAGGCGCGCTACGACGCGCGCAATCCCGCCGCGATGAAGAAGCTGATCGAGGGCGGCGCGCAGTTGCGCATGTTCTCGCGCGACATCCTGCTCGCGCTGCAGAAGGAAGCGTTTGCGCTGTACCGCGAAACCGCGGCCGCCAACCCGCAGTTCCGCAAGGTGTTCGAACCGTGGAGCCGCTTCCGTTCGGAACAGCATTTATGGACGCGCATCGCCGAGAACTCGGTGGATGCCTTCGTGGGAAGGCATCCGGTTCCCTAGCGCGCAGTCGTCACCGCTTGCAGCACGCCGGCTGCATCAACGGCGGGAGACCTTTTCCGTCGTGTCGATTGCGTGTTTCAGACGCAGAGCGATCTGCAGCATGCCGTCGTCCTTGGGGTGGATGTCCACGCCGACATTCGTGAAGTCACGTGTGCTGCGATCCGGGTTGCCGGGGCGGCCGAAAATGTCGCCGATATGCACCACGCGTCCGCCATGCGCCGAACAATGATGACGGATGATGAAATCGGTCAGCGGGGTTTCCCACCAGGTCGACACGCAGAACAGGCGATCGCTTGCCGCGCCCGCCGCCTTGGCCAGCGCGCCGAAATTGAACCAGAAGCTGTACAGATGGCGCAGCGTTTCGAGCGGTTGCCCGCTGTCCACCGTCACGTTGTCGCCCAGTTGCAGAACGATGATGTCGGGCCGGGACGCGAATACCGTCTGCAGCGAAGCCAGATGATCGTCGCGTACCGCGCCGTCCGTCTCGAAAGGATAGAAATTGCGGATGTAGGCTGCGGTGACGGGCACCGACAGCATGTCCAGCAGGCGGTGTGCGTAATCCTTGTCCGGTCTGCTTGCCGCCATGCCGTGGTCGCCCTGCCAGCCCAGTTCAGGTTTGGGCGGATGCAGGGTGATGCTGTTGCCGATGAGGGCGATGCGCGGGGCCGCCGGCATTGCCGGCGGTGGATAGCCGGTGAAGCGCTCGCGGTCGTCCGAACAGCCGGAAAGCACGATCAGGCTGGCCGCCAGCGCGCTCCTCGCGCCGCGGGCGGCGGCGGACCTAGAAGCGGTGCGCGCCGCCGTCGCCATGAATCAGACTCCGGCGTCCGCTTTCAGCGCAGCGGCCCTGTCCGTCGCTTCCCATGTGAATTCCGGTTCGTCGCGGCCGAAGTGACCGTAGGCGGCGGTCTTCTGGTAGATCGGCCGCAGCAGGTCCAGCATCTGCACGATGCCTTTCGGGCGGAGGTCGAAATGCTGGCGCACCAGCTCGGTCAGCTTTTCGTTTGAAACCTTGCCGGTGCCGAAGGTTTCGACCATGACCGAGGTCGGCTGGGCAACGCCGATGGCGTAGCTCACCTGAACCTGGCACTTCGACGCGAGGCCGGCGGCGACGATGTTCTTCGCCACGTAGCGGCCGGCATAGGCGGCCGAGCGGTCGACCTTGGACGGATCCTTGCCGGAGAAGGCGCCGCCGCCGTGCGGCGCGGCCCCGCCATAGGTGTCGACGATGATCTTGCGGCCGGTCAGCCCGCAGTCGCCCTGCGGGCCGCCGATGACAAAGCGGCCGGTCGGGTTCACCAGATACTTGATTTCGCCTTTCACCAGTTCCGGCGGCAGCACCGGCTTGATGATGTCCTCGATCACCGCTTCGCGGATGGCTTCCAGCGACATGTCCGGCGCGTGCTGGGTGGACAGCACCACGGTGTCGATGCGTTCCGGCTTGCCGTCGACATAGCGGATGGTGACCTGGCTCTTGGCGTCCGGGCGCAGCCAGGGCAGGCGGCCGTCCTTGCGCAGGTGGGCCTGGCGCTCGACCAGACGGTGCGACAGGTGCAGCGCCAGTGGCATCAGCACCGGCGTTTCGTCGCAGGCGTAACCGAACATGAGCCCCTGATCACCGGCACCCTGGTTCAGGTAGTCGTCGCTGGCGCGGTCCACGCCCTGGGCGATGTCCGGGCTCTGCTTGTCGTAGGCCACCAGTACCGCGCAACCCTTGTAGTCGATGCCGTATTCGGTGTTGTCGTAGCCGATGCGCTTGATGGTGTCACGCGCGACGTGGATGTAATCCACATTGGCCGTGGTGGTGATTTCACCGGCCAGTACGACCAGCCCGGTGTTGCACAGCGTTTCCGCGGCGACGCGGGCGGTCGGATCCTGCGCCAGTATGGCATCGAGGATGGCGTCTGAAATCTGATCGGACACCTTGTCCGGATGACCTTCCGAAACCGATTCGGACGTGAAGAAATATTCTGACATCTGCCTGCTCCTGTGTTCTTCCCTGTGCTGGTTCGTCGAACCAGCCCCGGGAATCAGGCAGGCGACGCTTTAGCAGTATTTGTAAACCGCCCTGCAAGTTGTCCGTTTAACTCGGCGGTAACGGTAGTCTACTGCGTCCTGTCACCTTTGCGAAATACGAATTACCGATGAATGACGTCGCGAGTTGCGCGGTCATCCTGGCATTCCGGCTCCTGGCCATGCTACCGCTGCGTGGGCTGCATGCGGTGGGTGCGATGACCGGACGCCTGATGCATCGCCTGTCCGCCCGTTTCCGCCGTGAGTTCGACCGCAATATCAAGGTGGCGATTCCTGGCGCCGATGCAGCGCTCATCCGTCACGCCGTGGAACAGTCAGGGCGAACGATTCTGGAGTTGCCCTGGCTCTGGTTGCGTCCGCGCCGGCAGGTACTGAAGAGTGTGGTCGAGGTCAGCGGATGGGAATATGTCGAGCGGCTGCATGCCAGCGGGCGCGGCGTCGTGCTGTTGACGCCGCATATGGGCGCGTTCGAGATCGCCGCCCGCCTGATCGGTTCGCGGCTTCCGATCACGGTGCTCTATCGCGCGCCTCGTCAGCGCTGGCTCGGCCCGCTGATGGAACGCGGACGCGCCGGCGATGGGGTGTCGCTGGCCGCTGCCGACGGTACCGGGGTGAGGCGGCTGCTGCGCACGATCAAGGACGGCGGGCTGGTCGGCATCCTTCCGGATCAGGTGCCGCAGAACGGCGAGGGCGTGTGGGCCGGTTTCTTCGGCGGACAGGCCTACACCATGACGCTGGCGGCGCGCCTGACATCCATGGCCGCCGGCACTCTCATTGTGTTCGCGGAACGGCTTCCTGATGCGCGTGGCTATCACCTGCATTTCATCGAGCCGGACGTGCCGATCGAAGGCGACACGCTGCAGCGTGTCGAGGCGATCAACCGCAATGTCGAGGCGTTGGTGCGGCGCTGGCCGGCGCAGTACATCTGGGGCTACAAGCGCTACAAGTGTCCGCCCGGTGTGCAGCGTCCGGCGCCTGTAGAATAGAAGGATGTTTTCCAATCCTTCGCCACAGGCCATAGGCGATCTGTTGCGCCGCGCGCGCACGGTGGCGGTGGTGGGTCTGTCGCCCAATCCCTCCCGCCCCAGTCACGGCGTCGCGCGTGCAATGCAGCGCTTCGGCTGGCGTATCGTGCCGGTGCGCCCTGCAGTGGACCAGGTGCTGGGCGAACCCGCGCATGCCACGCTGAGCGACATCCCCGAGCCGTTGCGACGTCAGATCGATCTGGTCGACCTGTTCATTTCCGCCGATCGCGTCGGGCGTTTCGTCGATGAAGCGGTCGCGTTCGGGTTTCCCGCAGTGTGGATGCAGGACGGTGTGATCGATGAAGCGGCGGCGCTGCGTGCGCAGGCTGCCGGCCTGACCGTGGTGATGAACCGCTGCGTGTGGCGCGACTACGTTTCCATGGTGGCCGAATGAAACTGCGTTTTTCGAAGATGCACGGGCTGGGCAATGATTTCATCGTGATCGACGCCATCCGCCAGCGGGTCGATCTCACGCCGGAACAGGTGCGTTTCCTGGCCGACCGCCATTTCGGCATCGGGTGCGACCAGTTGCTGGTGGTCGAACGGGCGCAGCAGCACGGCGTCGATTTCCGTTACCGCATCTTCAATGCCGATGGCGGCGAGGTGGAACAGTGTGGCAATGGTGCGCGCTGCTTTGTCCGCTTCGTGCGCGAACAGGGTTTGACCGACAAGCGCGAAATCCGGGTCGAGACGCAGGCCGGGGTGATCACCCTGATCGCCGCTGACGACGAGCATGTGACCGTCAACATGGGGGCACCGGTGTTCGAGCCGGCCCGCATTCCTTTCCTGTCCGATTCCGATGCCTTCGTACAGCCGCTGGATGTCGCTGGCGTGAGGGTGCCGATCACCGCGGTGTCCATGGGCAATCCGCATGCGGTGCAGGTGGTGGCCGATGTCGACACTGCGCCGATCGCGCAGCAGGGACCGCTGATCGAGAGGCACGAGCGCTTTCCTGCTCGCGTCAACGCCGGCTTCATGCAGGTGGTCGATGCGCATCACATCCGGCTGCGCGTGTACGAGCGGGGTGCCGGCGAGACGCTGGCCTGCGGCACCGGCGCCTGCGCCGCGGTGGTGGCCGGCATTGTGCGCAACCTGCTGGAAAGCCCGGTCCGCGTCAGCACCCGCGGCGGGGATCTGAACATCGCATGGGCCGGCCCCGGGGAGCCGGTACTCATGACCGGACCTGCCATCACCGTATTCGAAGCCGACATCCATCTGGAGTAGCTGTTCATGAAAGCCGACGACGTCGCGCGCTATCTGCAGGATCATCCGCAGTTCTTCGAGCAGTATCACGAACTGCTTGCCCATCTCTACGTGCCTCATCCGCACGGCGGCCGCGCCATCTCGATCACCGAACGGCAGATACTGACGCTGCGCGAGAAGGGGCGCACCCTGGAATCCAAGCTGTCCGAACTGCTGCGCTTCGGCGAGGACAACGACGTCATTTCGACCCGTGTGCACGCCTTGTCCATTGCGCTGATGACTGCCGGCAGTTTCGATGCAGTCATGAATGCGCTGCGGGAACAGTTGTCCGAGGGGTTCTCGGTGCCGCACACCGCGCTGCGTCTGTGGAACAGCGTGCTTACCCGCGACAGCGAGGTGTTCCTGCCGGTGGACGAAGGAGTACGCGTATTCGCCAACGAGGCGCGGCAACCGTATTGCGGGCCGGTCAACAACCTCGGGGTCGAGGGCTGGTTCGGCGAGGCGGCCTCCGCCGTGCAGTCGATCGCACTGGTGCCTTTGCGTCGCGACGCACGCGTGGTGGGGCTGCTGGCGCTCGGTGCCAATGATGACGCGCGCTTCGTGCCGGACATGGGCACGCTCTACCTGGAGCGCATCGGCGAGTTGCTCGGCGCCGCGCTGATCCGCGAGCTGGGATGAGAGTGAGGGCCCCCACGCTCACTTTGTTCGCGCAGGGTCGGCTTTGCACAGCCGGCCCGTTCGGCCGGCACGGCGCAGTGCGCCGCGCAACCCCGTGGCACGGAGGCCGGCTTTGCACAGCCGGCCCGTTCGGCCGGCGCAGCGCAGTGCGCCGCGCAACCCCGGCCTCACCCCCCGCCGAGGGGCTGCGCTCGTCCACGGTCGGCTTTACGCAGCCGACCGGTTACGCGGGCGGCGAGCAGTGCTCGCCGAAACCCCCGCTACACCCTTGGGGCGGCCCTGCGGGCGGCGCGTCGGACTCCACGTTCCCTTTGTTCGCGCAGGGTCGGCTTTGCACAGCCGGCCCGTTCGGCGGGCGCGGCGCCATGACTGACCCAGCATGAGTGCCACCCTGATTCTTGCGCCGGGTCGCGAGCGCTCGGTCATGCGCCGCCACCCCTGGGTATTCGCAGGTTCGGTCGACCGTCTGGAAGGGCGGGCGCGACCGGGCGATACCGTGCTGGTGCAGGCAGCGAACGGGCGGGTGCTCGGACGTGCAGCCTACTCGCCGGCCTCGCAGATCCGCGCCCGCATGTGGACCTTCGATGACGTGTCGGTGGATGATGCATTCTTCCGCCGTACCGTGAGCCGGGCGGTGGAACAGCGTCGCGAACTGCCGGAACTGGCGGCGGAATTCGGCCCGGCCGGCGGCGTGCGCCTGTTGCATGGCGAATCGGACGGCCTGCCGGGCGTGATCACCGATCGCTACGGCGATGTGATCGTGCTGCAGATCACCAGCGCCGGTGGCGAGAAGTGGCGGCTATCAATAGCCGATGCGCTGGTGCGGGCCACCGGCCTGACCCGCGTGTTCGAACGCTCCGATTCGGATGTGCGTGCGCTCGAAGGACTGGAGCCGCGCTGCGGCTGGCTGGTGGGCGACGGCGACGCACCGTTCCCGGTGATCGCGGAGCATGGCGTGAATATCGAGGTGGATGTCGCCGGCGGACACAAGACCGGCTTCTATCTCGATCAGCGCGACAACCGCCGCCTGTGCGGCGAACTGTCCGCCGGCCGCCGCGTACTGAACTGTTTCTGCTACACCGGCGGCTTTTCGTTGCACGCGCTCGCCGGCGGTGCGCAGTCGGTGCTGTCCATCGATTCATCCGGTCCGGCGCTGGAGACCGCGCGGCGCAATCTGTCGCACAATCCTGCGCTGGATTCCGCTCGCGCCGACTGGCTGGAAGCCGACGTGTTCCAGGCGCTGCGCACTTTCCGCGCCGAAGGGCGGAAATTCGATCTGATCGTGCTCGATCCGCCTAAATTCGCCCCTTCGGCCGCGCATGCGCGATCCGCTGCGCGCGCCTACAAGGACATCAATCTGCTCGGTTTCCGGCTGCTGGCACCCGGCGGGCTGCTGATGACCTATTCCTGTTCCGGCGGTGTCGATCCCGACTTTTTCCAGAAGATCGTCGCCGATGCCGCAGCCGATGCCGGGGTGTCGGCACAGGTGCTGCGCCGGCTGGCGGCCGGCGCCGACCATCCTGTGGGCCTGGCGTTCCCCGAAGGCGAGTACCTGAAGGGGCTTCTGCTGCGCCTGTGCTGAGACCGCTCTGCGGGCGGCCGGGCGCCGTCCGCGCGGTCGCCCGCGCCGCCATCCGCCGGCCATCGGGGCAAAGTGAAGTGGTCCACTGTTTTTGTCCAAAACATTGGTATCCTCTGCGCCTTCCCAACCTCCGGAGTTCCTGCGGATGGCCACCAAGAACGCCAGCAAGGCCGACAAGCCGCTGACCGAAGCCGACATCCTGAAGATGCCGGAAAAGGACTATATGAACGAGGCGCAGCTCGCCTTTTTCCGCGACCTGCTTGCCCGCATGCGCGACGACATCCTGCGCAAGGCCGACGAAACCGTGGAGCACATGCGCGAGGTCGACAACGTGTCCGACCCGGCAGACCGTGCCACGGTGGAAGAGGAACACACGCTGGAACTGCGTACCCGCGATCGCGAGCGCAAGCTGCTGAAGAAGATCGAGCAGGCGATAGACCGCATCGACGCCGGCGAGTATGGCTACTGCGACGAAACCGGTGAGCCCATCGGTATCGCCCGCCTGCTCGCGCGGCCGACCGCCACGCTGACCATCGAGGCGCAGGAGCGTCGCGAGCGGCTGCAGAAGCTCTACGGCGACTGAGGTCGAGCGCGTGTTGTCCGGGCGCCTGGGTGCACTGCGCCTGTTCTGGCTGCTGCTGTGCCTGATCGGCGCGCAGCACGCGTCCATTGTTCATGCCTTCCAGCATCTGCCCACGCCGGCCGCGACGCTGTCGCAACCGGACGAGGGCAGCGCGTCTCATGCAGCCACCTGCCCGGAGTGCCTGTCCGCGTGCTCCCTCAGTGTGCTTGCGGTCGGTGCGGCGCCCGCCTCCAGCCCTCCCGTACTGGGGCATGTGTTTCACGCGGTCGCGCAGTCCTTCGCGCGGCACGGTTCCGCCCCGGAACCGTGCGCGCACGATCCGCCTCGTTTCTCCCTGATCTGATCCCCGGCCTTCGCGGCCACCCAAACATACAGATTCCGGATCCATACGCCTGTGCGTGCGCAGGCGCGCCCGCGTTCGGGCGCAGGGAGATACTCATGCAGATGAAACCATACGTGCGTGCCGCCATGCTGGCGGCCGCCTCCATAAACTTTTCCGTGCCGGTATTCGCGCAGGCGCTCAAGGAATTGCCGGCCGTCGTGGTGACCGGCAATCCGCTGGGCAGCGACCTGTCGGACCTGGTCAGTCCGGTGTCCGTGATGGATGACCACGATCTCACGCTGCGCGGTGCCAGTACGCTGGGCGAAACGGTGGGCACTCTGCCCGGCGTCAGTTCGACCTGGTTCGGCCCCAACGCCAGTCGCCCGGTCATCCGCGGCCTGGATGGCGACCGCGTGCGCATCCTTGGCAATGGCAATGGCACCGTGGATGCGTCGTCCTTGTCCTTCGATCACGCGGTGACCGTGGATCCGCTGGTGATCGAGCGGGTCGAGGTGGTGCGCGGCCCGGCGGCGCTCATGTATGGCGGCAACGCCATCGGCGGCGTGGTGAACGCCCTGGACAACCGCATTCCGCAGGCGCCGCAGGACGGCGTGAGCGGGCGGGTCGATGGCGTCGTCGGCGGCGCGGATTCCACGCGTGCCCTGGCCGGGCGCGCCGAGATCGGCAAGAACGGGCTCACGCTGCACGCCGACGGTTTCACGCGGTCCACCTCCGATCTGCGCATTCCGGACAGCACCGGCGCCTCGCGCCTGCGAAATTCGGCAGCCGACACCGATGGCGGCGGCATCGGCGCGTCGTTTGCGGGTGACAAGGGCTATATCGGCGCGTCCTACGGTGTGTATGACTCGACCTACGGTACGGTCGCGGAAGAGAACGTCACGATAGACATGCGCAGCGAACGCTGGGACCTGGCGGGCGAGCTGCGCGATCTGGACGGTTTCATCACCGGGGTGAAATTCCGCGCGGGCCACACCGACTATCGCCATGTCGAACTGGATGACGGCGAGCCGGCGACGCGCTTCTTCAGCAAGGGGACCGATCTGCGGCTGGAAGCCAGTCACCGGCAGATCGGCGCCTTCCGTGGCGTGATCGGTGCCCAGTACGACAGCAGCGACTTTTCCGCGCTCGGCGACGAAGCCTTCGTGCCATCCACCCATACCCACAACCGCGCGCTGTTCGTGTTCGAGGAAACCCGCGTCGGCGACCTGAAGCTCACCTTTGGCGGCCGCATCGAGCGGGTCGAGGTGGGCAGCGAAGGCGGCGGGCCCGATGATGCGAACAATCCCGGCACGCCGCGTTTCGATCCGTCGCAGGAGCGACGCTTCACCGCGCGCAGCGCGGCCTTCGGCGCGATCTATCCGCTGAATGACATGTTCTCGGTCGCGTCACAGCTCGCACACACCGAACGGGCGCCCACCTTCTACGAGCTGTATGCCGACGGCCCGCATGCGGCGACCGGCAATTACGAGCTCGGCGACTCGACGCTGGACAAGGAAAGGTCCAATTCCATCGACGCCCAGTTGCGCATCAGGAAGGGAGAACACAGCGGCAGCATCGGCGTGTTCCATAGCCGCTTCAGCAATTACATCGCGCTGGCGGGGACGGGGACGCTGCGCGACGAGGACGGCCTGGTCAACAACGCGACCGGCGAGTTGCCGGAGTTTCTCTACCAGGGCGTACCGGCGAAATTCTACGGAGTCGAGGCCCAGGCCCACTTGCTGCTGTGCCATTGCGCCGGCGACCTGCACCTGGACCTGCAGGCCGACATGGTGCGCGCGAGCAACCGGGACACCGGCGAACCTCTGCCGCGCATCGCGCCGGTGCGCGGTCTGGCTGCGCTGAACTGGCAGCGCGAGGCAGTGAAGCTGCGGCTGGAGGTGCAGGGCGCGCGTCGTCAGGACAGGGTGGATGCCGAAAGCACGCCGACCGCGGGTTACACCCTGGTCAATGCCTTTGCCAGCTATGCCTTCCAGTCCGGGGGCGTCAACTGGGAGGCCTGGCTGCGCGGCAACAATCTGTTCGACACCGAGGCGCGCAATGCGGTGTCTTTCCTGAAGGACATTGCACCGATGGCTGGCCGCAGCGTCATGGCCGGGCTACGCGCGAGCTTCTGATCGCCAGGACGCGGTTGGGGGCGATTGGCCCCTGCAATTGTCAAGAGACTTTTGCAGGGGTTCAGTCGGGCCGCCTCGAAGGGTAAAGTTGCAGTTCTTTGCAGTTTTCGTCGGTGCTGCCGTTAATACCGATTCGTCGGCCCGACCTCCCTTACACACCGTGGCTTTCTCCTTTTTCAAGAAGAACTCCCAGGCGACGCCCCAGGTCGAGGTGCGCAAACCGGCACGTCCGGCCGGTGCACCGTCCGAACCGTCGCCGTCCGCCCCGCCGGCCAGCGATTTCGGCAGTCTGGCACCGTCCTCTGCCGGATTGGCGTCGCTGGATTTCGTGTCGCGCGATCCGCTCGACGGTGCGCGTCGCAGCGGCAAGGGAGAGTTGCA
Organism: Methyloversatilis thermotolerans; assembly: GCF_000372885.1. Classification (GTDB taxonomy): domain Bacteria; phylum Pseudomonadota; class Gammaproteobacteria; order Burkholderiales; family Rhodocyclaceae; genus Methyloversatilis; species Methyloversatilis thermotolerans. Next base: position 2,878,037 of record NZ_KB889967.1, on the reverse strand, counting down.
GGTACAGGATGTGTCGGCGGGTCTGCACCCGGTGGTCGAGGAGGCCGCCATGCTGTTCGCCAATGGCGACGATGAGGCTGCGCTGAGCGCACTGGAGCGCGCCACCTTCGACGACCTGGGCAGTTCCACCGAACAGGTGTGGGCCATGCTGTTCGACCTGTGTCACGCGCTGGGCCGGGTTGAGGCTTTCGAGGCTCATGCGCTGGCCTACGCCGAGCGCTTCGAACGCTCGGCGCCCGCCTGGCCGTCCCAACCTTCGTTGTCGAGCGGTGGTGCCGCACCGACGCTGACGCTGTCGGGCAGGCTGACCGGTGCATCACGCGCGTCGGTGGACCAGTTGCGCCGCCTGTGCGCCAAGCTCCCCGTGGTGCGCGTCGATCTGACCCGGCTGCAGGGGGTGGATGATGAAGGCGCCTCTCTCTTGCTCGATGCACTGACCGAAATCCGGCGTCGTGGCCAGGGAGTCGCCATGCTCAAGGCCGAAGTGCTGCGCGATATCCTGGCGCCGCAGGTGGTGCCCGGCACACCCGAGCACCCGGCGCTGTGGCGGCTTTATATCGAGGCCCTGCAGCAACTGGGCGATGAGCCGAATTTCGAGGAATTCGCGATCCAGTACGCCGTCACCTTCGAACAGTCGCCACCGTCCTGGGATGCGCGCTGGGTCGCATCCACCTTGCTGCCGGCCGAATCCGGAACGCCGCACAACGAGCGCGCGAGCATGATCGCCTTGTGCGGCGAAGTCGTCGGTGCGCGGCAGGACGCTTTTTCGGCGCTGCAGTCGTCGGATCTGCCGCAGGGGGTGGTGAAGGTCGATTGTTCCGCGCTGTGCCGCATGGATTTCATCAGCGCCGGCCTGCTGTTCAACGTGATCACCGCGATGCAGGCCACCGGTCGGCAGCCCCGCCTGATCGATGTGCGACCCATGGTCGCAGCACTGCTGCTGCTGCTGGGCGTAGCCGCGGTGGCGGAGATCCAGCAGCGGCGGTTCTAGCCCCCGCGTGCCGGGCTACAGCCGGTATGTGAAGCGGTGGCCGGACATTTTTGCGGCACAGGCGATCTTATCCGCGCCCACGCTGTCCATGCCGGCAAGTCGGGGCGACACGGCGGAGCGGGCGATGCTGGAGACCGGTTTGGGGTTTAATGTGCGCCCCTGTGCGCCTGTCGATGCGCATTTCTCAGGAACAACCATGGAACAGTTTCACGGCACCACCATCCTGTCCGTGCGTCGTCCCTGTCAGGTCGCGCTGGGTGGCGACGGTCAGGTCACGCTCGGCAACATCGTCGTCAAGGCCAGCGCGCGCAAGGTGCGCCGCCTTTATCAGGGCCGCATCCTCGCCGGTTTTGCCGGTGGCACGGCGGACGCATTCACGCTGTTCGAGCGCTTCGAATCCAAGCTGGACAAACACCAGGGTCATCTGCTGCGCAGCGCGGTCGAACTGGCCAAGGACTGGCGGACCGACCGCATGCTGCGGCGGCTCGAAGCCATGCTGGCGGTGGCAGACCGCGAATGCTCACTCATCATCACCGGAAATGGAGACGTGCTTGAACCGGAGGGTGGCATTGTCGCCATCGGATCCGGCGGCGCCTACGCCCAGTCGGCCGCGCGCGCACTGATCGACAACACCGAACTGCCGGCGCGCGACGTGGTGGCCAAATCGCTCGCGATCGCCGGCGATCTGTGCATCTATACCAATCAGAGCCACACCATAGAATCGATAGACTGGTCCGTCACAGCCTGAAAATCATGACCCCATCCGAAATCGTGTCCGAACTGGACAAGCACATCGTCGGCCAGTCGCGCGCGAAAAGAGCGGTGGCCATCGCCTTGCGCAATCGCTGGCGACGCGCGCAGGTCGATGAACCGCTGCGCAGCGAAATCACGCCCAAGAACATCCTGATGATAGGGCCGACCGGTGTCGGCAAGACCGAAATCGCGCGTCGGCTGGCCCGGCTGGCGAATGCGCCCTTCATCAAGGTGGAAGCGACCAAGTTCACCGAAGTGGGCTATGTAGGGCGCGATGTGGATACCATCATCCGCGATCTGCTCGAAATCGCGATCAAGGACCTGCGCGAGAGGGCGATCAAGGCGGTGCGCACGCGTGCCCAGGATGCGGCCGAGGACCGCATCCTCGATGTGTTGCTGCCACCGGCGCGTCCGGTCGGTTTCGGCGTGGATGCGCCATCGTCCGACGATTCCGCCACGCGCCAGAAATTCCGCAAGAAACTGCGCGAAGGCGACCTGGACGACAAGGAAATCGACATAGAAGTCGCAACAGCACCGCCGACGATGGAAATCCTCACGCCTCCCGGCATGGAGGAACTGACCGGACAGCTCCAGTCCATGTTCCAGAACATGGGGGGGCAGCGCAGGCGCAGCCGCAAGATGACCTTGCGCGAAGCGATGCGCGTGATCACCGACGAAGAGGCGGCACGCCTGATCAATGAAGAGGAAGTGAAGCAGCAGGCGCTGGCCGCGGTGGAACAGCACGGCATCGTGTTCATCGACGAGATCGACAAGGTGGCGACGCGCTCCGATCACAGTGGTGCCGACGTGTCGCGCCAGGGTGTGCAGCGCGACCTGTTGCCGCTGGTCGAAGGAACCACGGTCACCACCAAGTACGGCATGGTGAAGACCGATCACATCCTGTTCATCGCCAGCGGGGCTTTCCACCTGTCGCGGCCCAGCGATCTCATTCCGGAGCTGCAGGGGCGCCTGCCCATTCGCGTCGAGCTGGATTCGCTGTCGGTGGAGGACTTCGAGCGCATACTCACAGCCACCGATGCCTGCCTTACGCGCCAGTATGTGGCGCTGCTGGCTACCGATGGCGTGGCGCTCGAATTTGCGCCGGATGGCATACGCCGGCTCGCCGAAATGGCCTGGTCGGTCAACGAGCGCACCGAGAACATCGGCGCCAGGCGGCTGCATACCGTCATGGAAAAGCTGCTCGAGGAAGTGTCCTTCGACGCCGGGCAGCGTGAAACCGCGCTGCGCATCGATGCCGCCTATGTCGATGCCCGGCTCGGCGAACTCGCGCAGAGCGAAGACCTCGCCCGCTACGTCCTCTGAACCTGCTGTCTTCCCGAAGAAAGTTGCTGATGACTCCGATCGCCCGCACGCGACTGAATTTCCTTCTGTCCTACCTCTGTTTCGGCCTGGTGGCCTTCGCGCTCTGGTTGCAGCATGCCGAGCAGCTCGCGCCTTGTCCGCTGTGCATCCTGCAACGCTACGCCTTCGTCGGCGCCGGCGTGTTCTTCCTGCTCAGCGGCCTGTTCGGCGGATCGCTGGCGCGCAGCGGTCTGTGGGCTGGTGCGCTGGTGTCAGGGCTGGGGGTGGCCGTGGCCGCGCGGCACGTGTATGTGTTGTACAACCCGTCGGTCAGTTGCGGACTGGATCCGGTCGAGGACTTCGTCAACAGCCTGCCGCCGGCGCAGTGGTTGCCCCAGGTGTTCTTTGCCGACGGCACTTGCGGCGCGAAGCTGCCGCCCTTCCTCGGGCTGGACATTCCGGAGTGGTCACTCATCTGGCTGGTGCTGCTCACCGTCGTTGCTCTGGTCCTGTCGCTGCGCCGCCAGTGAGCGTCCCCGTCATGTTGCAGCGGTTCAGACCGCGCCGTCCGCGCCGATAACGTCGATGGGGTCCGTTCACTTCCCCGGCATTCTCATGCCGCGGCGCGGCCTGTTCGGGTATCCGCGCGATGCGCGGATCGGAGGTGACGGCGCCGTGTGTGCATCGCACAACAGGCGGGCCATGTAGCAGAATGCGCCCTTCGCGTCCGTGCGGGGCGGAAGAACAATCCGAGGAAACCATGAACAATTCCAAGAAGCCTGTCATCGTGGTTGTGGGAGGCGGTGCAGGCGGTCTCGAACTGGTCACCCGGCTGGGTGACCGATATGGCGCGAAGGGCCAGGCCGACATCGTACTGGTCGATGCGTCGCCCATCCATATCTGGAAGCCGCATCTGCATGAAGTGGCGGCCGGACGCATGGACATGCACATGCACCGGCTGGAGTATGTGGCGCAGGCGCGCTGGCACAGCTTCGAATTCCAGCTTGGCCGCATGACGGCCATCGATCGCAACCGCAAGATCATCCGCGTCGAGGCGGTGCCGGATTCCGATGGCGAACCCATGCTGCCGGAGCGCGAACTGCACTATGACTTTCTGGTGATCGCCGTGGGCAGCACCGTGAATACCTTCGGCATTCCCGGTGCCGACGAGCACACCATGGCGCTCGACACCACGCATGACGCGGAGCGCTTCCGCCAGAAGCTGGTCGCCGCCTGCATGCGCGCCGATGCGTGTGCCGAACGCGGCGAGCCGCATGCCGTGTCGATTGCCATCATCGGTGCCGGTGCCACAGGGGTAGAACTGTCGGCTGAACTGCGTCATACCAGCAAGGTGTTGCGCGCCTTCGGCGTGCACAGCCTGGACCCGAGCAACGACGTGAAGATCACGCTGATCGAGGCGGCCGACCGCATCCTGCCGGCCCTGCCGCCGCGCATTTCCGCCTCCGCGGAAGAACTGCTGGGTGGCATGGGCATTGAGGTTCGCAAGTCCGAGCGTGTCAGCGAGGTGCGTTCTGATGGCCTGCAGACGGCTGGCGGCCAGTTCATACGCGCCGACCTGATGGTGTGGGCGGCCGGCATCAAGGCGCCCAATATGCTGTCCGGCTTTGGCGGGCTGGAATCCAACCGCATCAATCAGTTGGTGGTCGACGATCATCTGTGCACCACGCACGATCCCGACATCTACGCCTTCGGCGACTGCGCGGCCTGTACCTGGCTGGGCGGTGAAGGCACCATTCCGCCGCGCGCACAGGCCGCTCACCAGCAGGCGAGCTATCTGGTGAAGGTGTTCGCGATGCGCCTCGAAGGCAAGGGCGATCCGGGCCCCTTCCGCTATCGCGACTTCGGTTCGCTGGTATCGCTGGGCAAGAGCGGCGCCACCGGCAACCTGATGGGCGGTCTGGTCGGTGGCAGCATGTTCATCGAAGGTCTGGTTGCGCGCATGATGTATCGCTCGCTGTACCAGATGCACCAGATCGCGCTGCACGGCTGGTTCAAGAGCACGCTGGACGCGGTGGCGCGCTTCCTGAAGCAGAGCACCGAGCCGCATGTGAAGCTGCACTGACATCAGGGATCAGGGATGAAAAAAAAGGGGCGCCGGATGGCGCCCCTTTTTTGTTTCGCGCGTGCTCAGTGCGCGCGCTGGTACAGGAACTCCGACGGCGCCAGGGCGCGGCCGCTGATGCGGACCTCGCCTATGCAGCCATTGAAGATGTACGGACCGTGCTCGTAGTGCGATGCCCCGAGCATCCAGCCCGCGCCCATGGCGCTGGCGGCCAGCCCGGCGGCGTCGCTCACCGTCGGGTTGCGGAAGTCGGTCACGCCGTCGATGTAGAGCCGGATTTCCTTGCCGTCATTCACCGCCGCCACGTGATGCCAGGTTTCGCGGGGGATTTCGAAGCTCCATGCGGTCTGCATGTCGCTTCGGCTTGCCGGGAAGGTGGCCCACTGCACTTCGCGAATGTTGGAAATGTTCAGGCCGGCTGCCGATTCGCCGGCGTCGCCGCCGCCGCGTCCGGCTTCCGCCCCGGTTTCCACGCGCGAAATGATGCCTGACCAGCGATTCAGGTCGGCATTGAAGTTGCGCGACAGCTTGAAGAAGGCTTCGAAGGTGTAACCCTTGCGGAAGCTTTCCGTGCCCAGGGGCATGCCTTCGAAGGTGGTGAGATAGGCCCCGGGCGCGCCATCTCGGCCGCCACCTGCGAAGCATACGCTGCCGCGCGAGGCGGAGCCGGGATGGGCGTCCGACGAGAACACCAGCGCCTGTTCGTCCGGACCATTGAAGTCCACGCGCACCAGATCGTTGCCCTGACCGCTCACGTCGACGAACAGCGGCATGCCTGCGGGTACCGGATCACCGTCCGCCTGACCGTCGAAGCGCCAGTGGGCCAGCGTTTCCTGCACCTGAGGGTAGTCCAGATCGCCCTGGGCGGGCACGTGCTGCAGTACCGGCGCCGCCGGCAGCGCGGCGATGTCGGCACGCACCAGCGCGAGCGCATCGGGCGCGCTGTCGTTGGACGCGAAGTCGGGACGGCGTCCGCTGATGCCGGCGATGCGGGAAGCCAGATCGAAGTCGATCGAGAACGTTTCCTGTGGTCCGGTGCGCATCGCGCGGTCCAGATGGTTGAGCGCTTGACCGCTGCCTGCCTTGGCCATCACCCAGGGCGAGAAATCCAGCGTGCTGATGCGGTTGTCGGCCAGGTCGAGCTGCAGCAGGCGCATGTCGCCGTTGCCGCCCTGATAGCCGACCTGGTAGTCGACCACCATGAACAGCACCGGATTGCCGGCGTCATTGCTGCGGATGTCGCGCGCCGCACCGTGGTGATGGCCGCTCAGCACGACAAAGATCTGGTTGCTGGACTTGATCAGGTTGTCCCACACATAGTTGCCGTAGGAGGTCCACAGCGGCGACACTTCATCCGCCTGGATGTCTATCACCTGGTGACTGGTCAGGATGACCGGCAGATCCGGATAGGCCGCCATCACGCGCTTGGCCCAGTCCAGCGTCTGCGTGGTGGAGTTCCAGCCCAGCGCCAGCGTCAGGAAGCGCTGTCCCTGCGCCTCGATCAGGTGGTACTCGGCATAGCCGAGCGGATCGCGTCCGCCGAAGGTAGCCGGGTTGCGGTTGACCCGGCGTGTGCCGAACCAGCTCAGATAGTTCTCGCGCGACGCGGTGCGCGCGTTGTCCCACTGGCCTGAGCTGTATACGTCGTGATTGCCGGGCAGGATGCTGTAAGGCAGGCCGGCGGCATCCAGCTTCTTCATCGCGGTGTCGGCGGCCTGCCACTGCGCGGTTACGCCATGCTGGTCGACCACATCGCCCAGATGCAGGGTGATCGGTATTTCCAGGCGCGCGGCGTTGTCGACGATCCACTGTGTCTGAGCGTTGTAGATGCGCGGGTCGTAGCGCGAGGCGTTCTGCGTGTCCGGCAGCACGGCCAGCGTGACGGTGCCCGGGCGCAGTCGGGTGGCCGGGCTCACGGCAGGTCGGCTGAACAGGAAGCGGTCCGGCGTCAGCGCTTCGTCGGAAATGCGCACTTCGTCGATGTAGCCGAAGAAGCGGTCGGCGTGGTTGTCGCCCTGTCCGTTGCCGCTGCCGTAGCGTCCGCGTCCCACGGTCCAGCCCCATTGCGTGTCGCCCGCGCTGCTCGAGCCGGCCGTGTCGTAGGCCAGGCGGCGGTCCCCGCTGCCCAGACCGGTGGACCCCACCAGCGCGTAGCCGCTGCCGGAATCGCGATACAGGCGCAGCGTCACGCCATCGCTCACCGCGGCCACGTTGTACCAGGTGTTGGCCTGAAGCGCGCCGCCGCTGTCGGACACGCGGTACTGCTGGCCGGACTTGTCGGTGAAGATGATGGTGACTACGCCATTGACCGTCTGGAAGTAGAGCGGTGCGGCGCTGCCGTCACTGCCGACGCCATTGCCGTCGCGGCCGACGAAGGTCTGGTTGCCGCCCAGCGATGTCAGGTTGATCGAAGCCTCTATCGTCCAGCGCAGCGGCGTGACGGTTTCGATGTCCACTTTCGGCTGGCTCTGCTTCGACCAGGTGAACAGTGCCGGGTAGCTGCCCGCATTGCGCACGCTGAAGCCGTTGCTGTCGCCGGTCTGCGGAATCACCGTGGCCGGCACCGCCGACTGGTAGGTGTGGCCGGCCCAGGCGTGGTCCCAGGCCCACATGTCGTTGCCATTGCCGGACACGTCCTTGACGCGGATGCCGGTGCCGGTCGCGGTGGTGGCACGGCCATTCGTGTCCTCGACCTGGGTGCTGCCGGCGACCGGCACGTTCGCGCCGTCGCCTTCGAAGCGCCAGTAGGCCAGCGTGGCTGCTTCCGCCGCCATGCCCTGGGCGGCCAGCAGTGCGGCCAGAAGCGTGGGCCGGAATGCGGCCGCGCGGATGTTCTTGTGCATGATGAATTCCTTGATGCGTAATGTCATGCCGGCAGGCGGCGACGGGCGAAGGCGCCGATCACGGCGATGCCGGCGACCAGCAGGGCCCAGCTTTCCGGTTCCGGTACCGCCTGCAGCAGAACGGCGTGCGACACGCCGTTGAACGAGGCGGTGGCGGCGATCCAGCCCTGGTTGTTGATGCTGCGCGCATCGGTGACGGTCCAGCCGGCGTACTCTTCGCCCAGCAGCGTGCTCAGCAGGACCATGCCGGAATCGGCGCGCCACAGGAAAGCCTGGTTGCCGCCTTCCACCCGGACCTGGCCGACCACCCAGCCGGCGTCATTGATGTCGTAGGCGGTTGCTGCACCGGTGGCGCCGGCGACCGAGGCGATCTGGCTGATCTGCCCGTCCTGCCAGATGGCGGCGAAGCTGCCGCTCGCGCCGACGATGGTGCCGCTGGCATTGATGGCATTGGCGCGGCTCGTGGTCGTGCCATCCAGCACGCCCAGGTCGCTCATCACGCCGTTCTGCCATACGAAGGCGTGCTGGCCGCCGCTCGCGCTGGAATAGCCGACGATGGTGCCTGCAGCGTTGATGTCGTTGGCGTAGCTGGCGAATCCGCCGCTGGCGGCACCGTCGTTCAGGCTGCCCAGATCGGTGAGCACGCCGTCCTTCCACATGACCGCGCGGCTGGTGGCGCCGGTGCCGGCGCTGCCGGTGCTGTAGCCGACCACCACGCCCTGTCCATTGACCGCGGTCGCGGTGCTGAACACCGCGCCGCCGGGAAGATCGCCGATGCTGGTCGAGCTGCCACCGGCAGGGAGCGAGAAGCCGGCGCTGCCGAAGGAACCCGCGACGGTGCCCGAGGCATTGATCGCGTTGGCGATGCTGGTACCGGTGAAGCCGAGATCCAGGATCTGGCCGTCCTTCCACATGACGGCGCGCTGTCCGGCCGCGCTGCGTCCCCAGCCGACCACGGTGCCGGCATCGTTGATCGACAGCGCGGCGCTGCTGTCGCTGCCCCCGGCCAGATCGCCGAGATCGACGAGGGTGTAGAGGCTGGCCGCATTCGCCGATCCGGCGAACAGTGCCAGCGCCAGGCCGCTGATGGCGGCGTGTCTGATGACCTGCATGGTGCTTCTCCCTGAAAGACTGATGTGCGGCGACCGGCTGAAACGCGGGCCGCTCGGACGGGAGAAGCTAGAGGTGGAAGGTTACGCGTATAGTTATTCTGTCTGGATCGCGATGGTTCTTTCGGACCATGGGAGTGATCCGAACGGCTCATTGGCGGCAGATTTTCAGCGGGATGGCCCGGCGCGTGTCACGAATGTTGACGCGATGGCGATGCGCAGACCGCACAGCCGGGGTCGCGTGGCACGCCTATGCTGCGCCACTCCATGCTCAGCGCGTCGAGCAGCAGCAGCCGTCCGGCCAGCGAGCGGCCGGTGCGCGCCAGCAGTTTCAGCGCTTCCGCCGCCTGCAGCGTGCCGACGATGCCGGTCAGCGGGGCGAACACACCCATGACCGCGCAGCGCACCTCCTCGACGTCGTCCGCCTCCGGGAACAGGCAGTGATAGCACGGCGCGTCGTCGTCGCGGCTGTCGAACACCGCGATCTGGCCATCGAAGCGGATCGCGGCGCCCGATACCAGAGGGGTGCCGGTCTGCACACAGCCTCGATTGATCGCGTGACGGGTGGCGAAGTTGTCGCTGCAGTCCAGCACCACGTCGGCTGCCGCGATCTGTTCCATCAGCGCGTCGCCGGTCAGGCGCATCTTCAGCGGGATCACTTCGCAGCCGGGGTTCAGTTCGCGCAGCGCGTCGCGCGCCGAGTCCACCTTGGGACGACCGACCGAATGTTCGCGATGCAGGATCTGGCGCTGCAGATTGGTCAGGTCCACCTCGTCATCGTCGGCGATGACTATCGTGCCGACACCCGCGGCCGCAAGGTAGAGCGCCGCCGGACAGCCCAGGCCACCCGCACCGACGACGAGTGCCCGGCTGGCGAGCAGTCTTTCCTGGCCTTCGATGCCTATCGGATCGAGCAGGATGTGGCGGCTGTAGCGCAGCAGTTGTTCGTCATTCATGGCGCTCGCGTCCCGATGCGCGAGGCCGCGCCTGCTCAGCGGTATTCGCGCAGTTCGTTCGGCGTGTCGTCGTGGTCGCCGTGCCGATGCTGCTGCCAGGCCTGCACATAGATTTCATTGGATTTCTTGATCAGTCTTTCCGGCTGCCGCAGATTGCGCAACTGGGTGTCTTCGCAGAAATACAGCAGTGCCCGGACCAGCCGCATCCACGGCGACGCGTCGAGCACGAAACCGCGTGCGCCGAAGTGGCGCTCGATGCTGCGGAAGCTGTGGTCGGACAGACTGTATTCGATGGCCACGCGGCGCGGCAGTACCGCTGTGACGCGTATGCGCCCGAGATGATCCAGTGTGTCGAGCACCTCGTCGGTACTGCGCGTGCAGTGGCGGCAGAAGCGCAGTTCCCTGTGCTTGAGCAGTCCGGTCTGCGGACCGTAACCCGGCTTGCGCGGTGCGCGGTGTTCGCGGCCGAAACGGCGCTGGCTGGCATGTGCGACCATGGTTCAGCTCCTGCATCCGGTGACCGCCATGCAGCGGCGGTCACGTGATCCGGCCCGGGCCGGGTTCAGTTCTTCTGGATGATCTGCAAGCCCTTCAGCAGATTCAGTGCCTGCGTGAACTGGTAGTCCGACGCGGTGGCGAATTCGAAGGGCGCGGCGGGCTTGGCGTCGTCGTCGTCGTCGCGCGCCGGGCGCGCCGGCTTGCCGCTCGCTTCCGGCTTCGCGGCTTCTTCCGGATCCTTGTCGTTGTTCAGATGGCGATCGAGATCCGCTTCGCGCAGACGGATGCCGCCGCCGCCATTCGCGCTTTCCTCGACGACGATGTCAGGCACGATGCCCTTCGCCTGGATGGAACGCCCGTTCGGCGTGTAGTAGCGCGCCGTGGTGAGCTTGATCGCCGCGTTGTTGGGCAGTGGCATGATGGTCTGCACCGAGCCCTTGCCGAAGGTCTGCGTGCCCATGATGATGGCGCGCTTGTGATCCTGCAGTGCGCCGGCCACGATTTCCGATGCCGACGCGGATCCGGAATTGACCAGCACGACCAGCGGCACCGACTTGATGCCGGCCGGCAGACCCTGCAGGTAGTCGTCCTGCGAGGCGCGGTAATCTTCCGGCGACGCGAAGAACTTGCGCTTGGCATCCTCGGTGCGCCCGTCGGTGGATACCACCAGGGATTTCGGCTGCAGGAAGGCGGCGGATACGCCGACCGCACCGTGCAGCAGGCCGCCCGGGTCGTTGCGCAGATCGAGCACCAGACCCTTCAGGTCGCCGTCCTTGTACAGCTTGCCGATCGCCTTGGCGAGGTCGGGCGCGCTCTGCTCCTGGAACTGGGTGAGCCGCAGATAGCCGTAGCCGGGCTCGACCAGCTTGGATTTCACGCTCTGCACCTTGATGATTTCGCGCGTCAGCGTCACTTCGATCGGCTTGGCCTCTCCCTTGCGCGCGATGGTGATCCGGATCGCGGTATCCGGCTTGCCGCGCATGCGCTTGACTGCCTCGGCCAGCGTCAGCCCCTTGGTCGAGGTGTCGTCAAGCTTGATGATGAGGTCGCCCGCCTTGACCCCGGCGCGGAACGCCGGCGTATCCTCGATCGGCGACACGACCTTGACGAAGCCGTCTTCCATCCCGACCTCGATGCCGAGGCCGCCGAACTCGCCCTGGGTACCCGCCTGCAGATCCTTGAACGCGTCCGGATCGAGATAGGCGGAGTGCGGATCCAGTCCGGACAGCATGCCGCTGATGGCATGCGTGATGAGCTTCTTGTCGTCGACCGGCTCGACATAGCTGGTCTTGACCGCATTGAGCACGTCGGCGAACTGGCGCAGTTCCTCGACCGGCAGCGTGCTGCCGGACACCTTGTTCGCGTTGGCGGAGAAATTCAGACTGAGCAGTACGCCGGCACACAGCCCGATCATGACCAGTCCGGTTTGCTGCAGCTTTTTTTGCATCGAACATCACTCCGCTAGAGGTATCCGGCCGGGCGACCGCATGCAGACCGGGTGGTCCGGTGCTACGGATTGGGGCGTGCGACCCATTTCAACGGGTCCAGCGCCTGTCCCTGGTGCCGCAATTCAAAGTATAAACCCGATTCCGAAGCCCCACCGCTGGCGCCGATCGAGGCAATCGGCTCGCCGCTGCGCACCTGCGTCCCCACCGTCTTCAACAGGGCTTCGTTGTTGCCATACACGCTCAGATAGTTGTCGCCATGATCGACGATGATGAGGTTGCCGAAGCCACGCAACCAGTCGGCAAATACAACGGTTCCGGCGGCCACCGCCTTGACCTCTCCGTCGGCGGCGCGAATGAACACGCCGCGCAGCGGGGTGCCGCCTTCCGCGCCTTGGGCACCGAAACGGCGGGCGAGTTCGCCGCTCGCAGGCCAGGGCAGGCGACCGCGCAGCTTGCCGAAGGGCTGGCCGCCGTGGTCCACCACCACCGAGTGCACGATGGGGCCGCCGCTTTCCCGTGCGCGTGGCGTGCCGGCACCGTCGTCCGGCGGCGTGCGCGCAACCGGCGGGCGCGCCGGCCGGCGCGACAGCGCATCGATCAGCCGGCTCAGCCGCGCTTCGTCGCGTTTCAGCCGGGTCAGTTCCTTGCGCTCGCTGCGCAACTGGCCGGCGATGCGATCGAGTACCTTGCGGCGTACCGCGTGCTCCGCCTGCAGGGTGCGCCGCTGCTTGTCCTGTTCGGCCTCGATCTGACGCATCTCGGCCAGCTTGCCGTCCAGGTCCGCCTGCAGGCTGCGTTGCCGCGACAGCGTGTCGCGGTGCGCCTGGATCAGTGCGAGCTGGCCTTTCGACAGACTGCGCAGATAATGCAGGTCGCGTGCGCTCTGGTTGGGGTCGCTGCCGGACAGCAACTGGCGCAGCGCATCGGCCTCGCCCGCGCGCTGATGACCGCGCAGCAGCCGCGCGAGTTGTTCCTGCTGGCCGCGCAGCGTGGCTTCGGTGTCGGCGATGGCCTTGCGCGTCTGTGCCAGCGACGCCTCGATTGCCTTGCGCCGGCCCGCGATGTCGCGCAGCGTGCGCGTGGCATCGGAAATCGATTGTTCCGAGGCGCGCAATTCGTCGCGCGCTTCGCGGTGCGCCGATTCGGACTGGTTCAGCTCATCGCGCAGCGCTTCCATGCGCTGTTGCAGCGCGCGCAGTTGTTCCGGACCGGGAGGCGCAGCGCGCTCGGCCTGGCTCAGACCCGGCAACACACACAGCAGCGCCGACAGAATCCAGCGCCTCACTCCATCCACGGCGTGCGCTGTTCGGGCGTCTGCGGCTCCTCCGCCTGCGGGATGGGGGGGCGCTGACGCTGCGGCACGGCGCGGCTCTGGTTGGCCACCGCGTCGATCGCTGCGCGTATGGCTTCCTGGTCGCCGAGGTAGTAGTGACGGAGAGGCTTCAGGTTCTCGTCCAGCTCATACACCAGCGGCTGGGCGGTGGGAATGTTCAGGCCGAGGATGTCCTGCTCGGACACATCGTCCAGATACTTGATCAGCGCGCGCAGGCTGTTGCCGTGCGCGACGATGAGCACATTTCGGCCGGCCTTGATCTGCGGCGCGATCTCGGCGTCCCAGAACGGAATGACGCGGGCCACCGTGTCCTTCAGGCATTCGGTGCGCGGGAACTGCTCGTTGGCCACTTCGGCGTAACGCGGATTCTTGCGGTCCAGCCGCGGATCGTCCTCTTCCAGCGCGGGCGGCGGCGTGTCGTACGAGCGGCGCCACACGAGCACCTGTTCCTCGCCGAATTTCTGCGCCGTCTGCGCCTTGTTCAGACCCTGCAGCGCGCCGTAGTGGCGTTCGTTCAGGCGCCAGGTCGGGCGGATCGGGATCCACATCAGATTGAGCTGCTCGAGTGCCACATACAGCGTCTTGTTGGCGCGCTTGAGCACCGAGGTGAAGGCAACGTCGAAACGGTAACCTTCACGATGCAGCAGGCGACCCGCTTCGCGGGCCTCGATTTCGCCTTTTTCGGTCAGACCGACGTCGGTCCAGCCGGTGAAACGGTTTTCCTTGTTCCAGACGGATTCGCCGTGGCGCAGAAGAACGAGCTTGTACATATGTCGGGTGGGCTATGTGTGAAGTGCACGCCATCCGGGTGCGGCATTGGGCTGCGGACTCGTGGTCTGCAGGTGGACGGGTCGCGCTTGGGCTAAAATGCGCATTTTCCCAGAAAACGCGTGTCACGGCCCGGTAAAAAGTCTACAAGTCATGACACCCGTTCCTGATCGGCTTGTCCTTGACGGAACGAATGACCATCATGTCGGCCACAGCGCATGCCGGGCGCCGGCCCCCGCCGCCTTCACGGCAACCCTTCATGGACACGCAGCACTCAGAATGACCTCTCCGATCGATTTCCTGACACACGACAACAACTACATCTGGGCCATCACCGCCGCCGTCAGCGGCATCGCGCTGCTGGTCATGACCTTGCGCCAGAAGTCCGGCGGCGCCCTGCTGTCGCCGGCGCAGGCGACGCTGAAGATCAACCGTGAGGACGCGGTGGTGATCGACGTGCGCGATGACGGCGAATGGTCCAAGGGGCGCATCAGCGGCGCGCGCCACATTCCGTCCGGCCAGGTCGGCGAACGCCTGGGCGAGCTGGACAAATACAAGCAGCGACCGGTGATCGTCGTGTGCGCCAGCGGCCATCGCTCGGCCAGCGCGAGCGCCACGCTGCGCAAGGCGGGCTTCGAACAGGTGTTTTCGCTCGATGGCGGCATCGGCGCCTGGGAACAGGCCGGCCTGCCTCTGACCAGGAAGTGACACCATGGCGCAAGTGCGGATGTACACCAGCGGCTACTGTCCTTACTGCGTGCAGGCGGAGCGCCTGCTGCGCAGCAAGGGCGTCGACGACATCGAAAAGCTTCGTGTCGACACCGATCCGGCACTGCGCACTGAAATGATGGAGAAAACCGGCCGTCGTACAGTGCCGCAGATTTTCATCGGCGACTTCCATGTCGGCGGATGCGACGATCTGCATGCGCTGGACCGGGAAGGCAAGCTGGACCCCCTGCTGCAGGGCTGACCTGCGGCGATCAACACTACAGAGAAGAGAGATATGGCCGACGAAGCAGTGCAACCCCAACAGCCCCAGGGCCCCGTGTTCTCGATCGAGAAGGTCTATGTGAAGGACCTGTCGATCGAAGTGCCGAATGCGCCGGAAATCTTCCTGAACCGCGAAAACCCCAATGTGCAGATCCAGTTGCAGACCGAGGGCAAGGCCGTGCAGGACGGCGTGTATGACGTGACGCTCACCGTCACCGTCACCGCGAAGATCGGCGACAAGAACATGTTCCTGGTCGAAGTGCGTCAGGCCGGCATCTTCCAGATCCGCAACGTGCCGCAGGAAGACATCCAGCCCATCCTCGGCATTGCCTGCCCGAACATCCTGTTCCCGTATGCGCGTGAGAGCGTGTCCGACGCGGTGAACCGCGCCGGCTTCCCGCCGGTCATCCTGGCGCCGGTCAATTTCGAGGTGCTGTACCAGCAGCGTGCGGCCCAGGCGCAGCAGACGAACGGCGCCCCGACCGTGCAGTGACGATGCGCACGGCTCGGGCACTTCTCCTGGCCATCGCACTGACGCCCGCCGCGGTGTGTGCGGCGGGCATCGAATATCGCTCGCTTGCCGACGTCGCCGTCATGTATGACGCGCCGTCGCGGCAGGCGAGACAGCAGTACGTCATCGCGCGCCAGACCCCGGTCGAGGTGGTGCGCACCCAGTCCGGCTGGGCCAAGGTGCGCGAGCCGGGCGGCATGCTGGCCTGGGTCGAATCGTCCGTGCTGTCCCCCCAGCGCACTGTCATCGTCACCGCGGACAAGGCGCGCGTGCTGGCGCAGCCGCAGGACGACGCGCCGCTGGTGTTCGAAGCGGAAAAGCGCGTGCTGCTCGAACCGGTCAGCGAAGCCGCGCCCGCAGGCTGGACGCGGGTGAAACACCGCGACGGCCAGACGGGTTACGTCCGCATTTCCCAGATATGGGGCTTGTGATGCGAACGGCCGCACGAGCCGGAAGGTCGTTCCGATGAAGCTGTGCGTGCTGGGCGCAGGCGCCTGGGGCACCGCGCTGGCGGTCGCCTACAGCGCTGATCACGACGTCACGCTATGGACGCGCGATGCCGCCCACGCGGCGCTGCTCACCCGCGCGCGCGAAAACGCGCGCTATCTGCCGGGCATCACGCTGCCGGAGAATCTGCGCATCACCGCCGAGCGCGCGGCTGCATTGCACGGCTGCGATCTGGCGCTCATCGTTACGCCGATCGCCGGCCTGCGCGAAGCGCTGAAGGCGGTGGCGGCGGCCGGTACGCCAGCCGTGCTGTGGGCGTGCAAGGGCTTCGAGGCGGGTAGCGGCCTGCTGCCGCACGCGGTGGCGGAACAGGAACTGCCGGCCGCGGTGGCGCGTGGCGCCCTGAGCGGCCCCAGCTTCGCCATCGAAGTGGCGCGCGGGCAGCCGACCGCCATCACGGTCGCGAGCAAGGATCTCGCTTTCGCCAGTCGCATGGCGGCCGAACTGCACAGTCCGCGTCTGCGCCTGTACGCGCAGGACGACCTTACTGGCGTTGAGGTGGGCGGTGCGGTGAAGAACGTGCTGGCCATCGCCACCGGTGTGTGCGACGGCCTGGGGTTCGGGCTGAACGCGCGTGCCGCGCTCATCACCCGCGGCCTCGCGGAAATCGCCCGCCTCGGTGAAGCGCTTGGCGGGCACGGCATCACCTTCATGGGGCTGGCCGGCATGGGCGACCTCATCCTCACCTGCACCGGCGACCTGTCGCGCAACCGGCGCGTCGGCCTCATGCTGGCCGAGGGACTGTCGCTCGCCGAGGTGCTGGACAAGCTGGGTCACGTCGCCGAAGGCGTGTCCACCGCGCGCGAAGCCGCCGCGCTGGCGCGCCGCACCGGCGTAGACATGCCGATCACGCGCGCCGTCGCCGATGTGCTCGACGGCCGCGTCAGCGCGCGCGATGCAGCGGAACGACTGCTTGCGCGCGATCCCAAGGTCGAGCAGGAAGCCGTGCTCGAACGCGCCGACGAAGCCGACATCGCACCGCTGCAATCGCCCCGCGGCTGAACCGGCTCCCGGCTGCGCCGGCTTGACCGGCGCTCCATTCAGGGCGCGAGCGCACCCTCGAAATCATGCTGTCGCCATGCCTCGTAGGCGACGATGGCCACCGAATTGCTCAGGTTGAGGCTGCGGCTGTCCGGCCGCATCGGAATGCGCAGCCGCTGTGCCGACGGCACGGTATCGAGCAGCCATTGCGGCAGGCCGGCGGTTTCCTGACCGAACAGCAGAATGTCGCCGGCGCGGTAGCGCGGCGCGGTGTGCGGCGTGCGGCCGCGCGTGCTCAACGCATACAGCCGCGCATCGTCCGGCTGCAGCGCCAGCGCCTGCGCCAGCGCCGGCCAGTCCTCATGCACCGTCACATTGATCAGGTCGCGGTAATCCATGCCGGCCCGTTTCAGGTGGCGGTCGCTGATATCGAATCCCAGCGGCTTCACCAGATGCAGCCGGAAGCCGCCATTCGCGCACAGCCGCATCACATTGCCGGTATTGGGCGGAATTTCGGGCTGGAAAAGAACGATGTGGAACATGTGGGGCAGGGCGGTTGGACTGGCGCGATTGTGCCGCAGACTGGCGGGACGGGGCGAAACCGGCTCAAACCTCGTCGCGCGCGGGACGGAAGTGGCAAGTCAGCTCCACCTGAAACGCGCAGACCTTGATGCGCGGGAGTGAGGTTCAGCAAGGGCCGACTTGCCATCGGCACTGAACCACTCCATACGGAATATCTATTTGGTATTCGTGGTGCGTCCCCTATTGTTTATTCGCAAGGACGCATGACGACTGGGGACGGTTGCTGACCGAAACCGACCCGCTCGGGCGCGTCTGGCGCTGGAGCTGGAATGTGCACGGCCAACTGGTATCGAGTCAGACGCCCGAGCAGGCCGCCGCGAATCGCTCCACGGCATACACCTACGGAGTGAAGGGCAGCCCGGGTCAGATACAGGGGCAATTGCGGCGCAAGACGGCTAGCGGAGAGCAGACCGTCATATGGACGCGCAACCGGCTGGGACAGGTGAGTCGCGTCGAAACCCTGGATGGTGAGGGCAAGCTTGTCGTGGCCTATGACTATCGCTACGACATCGCGCATCGCCTGTCCTCGGTAACGGACAGTCGGGGCAACAAGACGCTCGAATATGCATGGACACCGGGTGGGCGCCTTGCGAGGGTGGCCGACAGCGATGGACATGTGACCAGCTATGCCTATGACGCGGTCGGGCGCTTGGCCACCATTACCGCACCCAATGGGCAGAACATTTCGCTCACCTGGGATGCAGCCGGCCGTTTGACCGAAAGGCGATTCGAGTCAGGCTTGCGCACGACGTTCGCGTGGTTCGAGGACGGCAGCCTCAAGCAAAAGAGAAACCTCTCGGGCTCGACGATTCTGAGCAGTCACCTCTATGGTCTCGATGCGCAAGGTCGCCGCATGAGCCAGGCGGAAGCACTGGGTGGAGTGACCCGCAACCTGAGTTACAGCTATGACAATCTCGACCGGCTGATCAGTGCCAATGATGGCGTCCTGGAAACCTACAGCTACGACATCTGGGGCAACCGTCGCAGCAAGACACGGGCCGGCGAAACCCGGGCCTACCTCTACGATGCAGCGCACCAGTTGTTCGCGATACGACAGGGGAGCGATGCAGGTCAACGGATCGGCGCGGCGACCCACAATCGGGACGGACAGCTAACGGAGCTATGCTTCGTGGCCGGTTCAGGCTCTGTTTCAGAGGACTGCGGATCGAGCACTAGCGTTATTGATTCGATCAAGCTGTCCTGGACTTCGCTTGGAATGATGGCCAGCGCAACGCCTCCTGCCTCTGCGGGTGGGGGGAACTCATCGTATGAGTATGACCACGAGGGGCGCCGGCTCAGCGTTACTAACCTAGTCATTTCTCAAGTCCTTCCGCCCCAGACCCAGATGCGACGTTACTGGTACGACGGAGACGACATCCACGCCGAACTGGATGGAACAGGGGACGCTGGCGCATCGCCTTCTGCTGTGTATGTACACGGAGCAGGCATTGATGAGCCTCTGTTGAGACTCACGGGGGCTACGCATTCCCCGTCGGCGCAGCAGAGCGCCTACATCGCGGACGGGCTGGGCAGCGTGATCGGTCTGGTCAATGGAGGATCGCTGGCGGCAAGCCAGCGCTTCGACGCCTGGGGCAAGGTGGTCGCGGCCAGTGGCGCGGTGCCGGCTTTCGGCTACACCGGCCGCGAACCGGATGCCACCGGCCTGGTGTACTACCGTGCGCGCTATTACCATCCCGAAATCGGCCGCTTCATCAGTAAGGATCCGCTTGGGTATGCGGCAGGGGATGTCAATTTCTATGCTTATGTCGGGAATAACCCGGCTAACTACAACGACCCTACCGGTGAGGTTGCCAACTTTGTGGTTGGGGCGATTTATGGGGGCATAGCTGGTGGTGTCGGTGGCGTAATCACTGCTGGGTTTTCACCAGATCAAACCATTGGGAGCACGTTAAAGAGTTGGGGATTGGGCCTTCTCGCTGGTGCTGCAACCGGGGCGGTAGCGCCTTGGCTCTCAAATCAGGCGGGTGCCGCAGCCGCTGCTGCGGGTCTTGCGCGCACGGTTGGTACAGTGACGGCCACGGCGGCAGTGGGTGGAGCTTCCAGCGCTGCGGGCCAGTTATCTGGTAACGTAGCCATCGGTCAGCCTCTCGGCACGAACTTCAGTTGGGGCGCGGTAGGCGGTTCGGCCATTGGGGCGCCAATGGCCATTCTGCCGGCCAAGCTGGTGGGCAGCATGGCGGCTACAGCGGTGGGAACAAACATAAGCTGGGGCTCTCGCTCCCTGACCATCGCCACGCCCACTGTTCAGCACACCGGCAGCACTTTCCGAGCTCTGACGGAAGGAGCCTTCGGCGGGGTCTTCGAGGTGGGCGGGCAAGCCATCGAGAACATGCTCGTCCCTGACAGGGCTAGCGGGGGTGCATCGAGCGGCGGCCAGACCCTGCAAAGCTTCGAGCAGTTGGCCAGCCCTTCGGGCGCGGCCGGCGGTTATCTGCTCGATCCCAACCAGTCCAACACCGGCATCATGCAGTCGGTGTATGGGAAGTAAGCAAGGGGCCGGCTACTTCAGCGTTGTGCAATTGAAATCAAATGAGCGGCGTTGACGAAAACGATCCCCTGATTCCAGCAGAAGGCAGACTCCGCATCGCGATAGCTTGGCTGTCTTGGTTGTTAATACTCGTTGGCTGTGGACTCGCCTTGGCTTATCTGCTCATTTTTATCTCATTCCTTGCGATCGGGGGCGTAGAGCTTGTTTCTGGTGTGCTGGCTGGACAAGAGAAAACTGCTCCGATGCACACAAGGATTATTCTGGTTGCGCTCTTTATTGGTTGGCCGCCTGGCGCCATCTTAGGCGTCCGCCTGTGGGCGCGGCTGATGCGGCGGATGGGTTGGATCAGCGCGGAGCGGATCAAGCGGATGAGCGGGTTCTGAGGGCGAAGGATGTTTAGTGATCTGGCTCGCCGCTTTGTTGGAGCAAACCCTGGCCCGTTGGTCTGAGTGATGCGGCGGTACCGCGCCGCAGGGGCGGCATGATGTGGGTCAGGGCGATGAGGGTCGGTGGCGTGACCTGCCCTGTTTCTTCTGCCCCGCATTTTTCCGAACGAGGACGTCCGGGCGTGTCGCCACGCCGGGGTGTCACCGACTGCGCCGCGACCCGCCAGCGCCGGGCGCGGCGTTCAGCGCCCGCGCAGCCTCGGCGTGCGGGCCAGCACGACGGTGCTGACCGATGCCGCGCCGGCCGCTTTCAGCACCTTGGCCAGTTCGTGCAGGCTGGCGCCGGTGGTGAGCACGTCGTCCACCACCGCGACATGCAGGCCGGCGACGTCGGCGGTGCAGGCGAAGGCGCCGCGTACATTGCGCCGGCGCTTCGCCCAGGCCAGTTCGCGCTGCGGCGGGGTGTCGTGCAGCCGCACCAGCGCACATGGATCGAAGCGCCAGCCCTGCATGCGCGCGAGCGCGCGGGCGATTTCGACCGACTGGTTGAAGCCGCGCTCGCGCAGCCGGTTCGGATGCAGCGGCATGGCGAGCAGCAGGTCCGGCCTGTACGGTGCGTGCGCGGCCGCCTGGGCCGCCGGCGCGGTGACGCCCTCGTCGGTGCGTTCTGCAGCGCGTTCTTCGGCAAGATGGGCGACCAGTTGTGCCGCGAAGAAGCGCGCGAGCGGCAGGCAGGCGTGGAATTTCAGATCGTGGATGAGCCGGTCGGCGGGCGCGTCATAGGTCCAGAGTGCGCGCGTGCGGTCGAAGGCGGGCGGATGGCGCAGGCAGCGCCCGCACACCTGACTGTGCGGCTGCGGCAGCGCGCACACCGGGCAGTGCGCGCGCGGCAGACGCGGCAGGTCGGCGCGACAGCCCGCGCACACCGCGTGCGCGCCGGAGGGCAGGCCGCACAGCCGGCAGGACTGGGGCAGCAGCGCGTCGATCACGCGCCGCAACATGGATGCCCCGTTTTCGAAGAAAATGGCGGTTTGGTCGTTCCGGCGCCCGCTGAGGCGCCCGTCTTGTCGCCATGCATACACAGGTCATCCATCTTCCGCCTTCCTCCCGTACCGAAGCGCCCGCGCGCTGGAGCACCGCGCAGGTCGAGGCATTGTTCGAACTGCCGTTCAACGATCTGCTGTTCCGCGCGCAGACCGTGCATCGTCAGCATTTTGATGCAAATGCCATACAGCGTTCCACCCTGCTGTCGATCAAGACCGGCGGCTGTCCGGAAGACTGCGGCTACTGTCCGCAGTCGGTGCGCCACGACACCGGCGTCACCAGCCAGGAACTGATGCCGATCGACGAGGTACTCGAAGCGGCCCGCGCGGCCAGGGACGCCGGCGCGACCCGCTTCTGCATGGGCGCGGCCTGGCGCGGCCCCAAGGACCGCGATGTCGAAAAGGTGGCCGAAATGATTTCGGCGGTGAAGGGCCTCGGCCTGCAGACCTGCGCCACGCTGGGTCTGCTGCGCGAGGGACAGGCGGAAAAGCTGAAGGCGGCCGGCCTCGACTACTACAACCACAACATCGATACCGCGCCGGATTACTACGGCGAGGTGATCGGCACGCGCACCCAGCAGGACCGCTTCGACACGCTGGAAGCGGTGCGCGAGGCCGGCATGAATGTGTGCTGCGGCGGCATCGTCGGCATGGGTGAATCGCGCCGCGCGCGCGCCGGCCTGATTGCCACGCTGGCGTCCATGGATACGCCGCCGGAATCGGTGCCGATCAACAATCTGGTGAAGGTGGACGGGACGCCGCTGGCCGACGCGCCCGACCTCGATCCGTTTGAATTCGTGCGCACCATCGCCGCGGCGCGCATCACCATGCCGACCAGCCATGTGCGCCTGTCCGCCGGACGCGAACAGATGAGCGACGAAATGCAGGCGCTGTGCTTTCTCGCTGGCGCCAATTCCATCTTCTACGGCGACAAGCTGCTCACCACCGGCAATCCGCAGGCGGAGAACGACCGCCGTCTGTTCGAGCGCCTGGGCCTGCGCTCGGTCTGAGCGCGGAGAACCGCGATCGCCGCACGTCCTCCCCCCGCATTCGCGCTCGACCGCCGTGCCGTCGTGCGCGGCTTCGAGCGGGCGGCCGCGCGCTTCGACGCCGCCGCGGTGGCGCACCGCGAGGTCGCGCGCCGCATGGCCGAACGCCTGGACATGGTGATGCTCAAGCCGCAGCGCCTGCTCGATCTGGGCTGCGGTACCGGCGCCGATCTGCAGCCGCTGCGCGCGCGCTATCCGGAGGCGCAGATGACCGGGCTGGACGCATCGGCGGCCATGCTGGCGATCGCCGCCGCGCGCACGCCGCGCTGGCGGCGCTGGCTGCCCGGCGTGCTGGGCGGCAGCCAGACTGCCTTCGTGCGCGCCGATATCGCCGCTCTGCCGATCGCGCCGCGCAGCCAGTGCATGGTGTGGTCCAATCTGGTATTGCACTGGCTGCCCGACCTGCCGGGCGCGCTGCGCGAAATCCAGCGCACGCTGCGTGTGGGCGGCCTGTTCATGTTTTCCATGCTGGGGCCGGACACGCTGCGCGAACTGCGCGCGGCACTCGACGAAGCCGGTCTGCCCGGACGCGCCCATCAGTTCGTCGACATGCACGATGTCGGCGACATGCTGGTCGAAGCGGGTTTTGCCGAGCCGGTGATGGACATGGAACACCTCACGCTCACCTTTGGCGAGCCGGCCGCGCTGTACCGCGATCTGGCCGACACCGGCGGCCTCACCGCCCTGATCGACCGACCGCGCGGACTGCTGACACCGCGCGCGCTGCGGCGGCTGGATGCGGCGCTGATGCGCCGGGTGGACGATGGTCGCCTGGCCACCACGCTGGAAATCACCTATGGCCATGCCTGGCGAGGTGAGCCGCGGCAGACCGAAGACGGCCATGCCATCGTGCGCTTCGAACGCGGACTGCGGCGATGAAGACGCGCACCGCTGCTCGACTGGCCGCGAAGCCGCGTACGCTGAAGCCGCGCAATCCGCTCGCCACCGCGGCGCTGATGCGCAAGGGCGGCGAACATGCGGAACGCGGAAAGAAGGCCAGCCGCGCGCGACAGAAAGCCGACTGGCTGCGCAAGGGCGGCCGCGATGACGGCTGACGTGGGGGCTGGCATCGGGGCTGACGTGGGGTGCCGGAGCCGGCGGTGCGCGCGACGACCCGCGAGCGGCCGCGCGCCGGGGCGGCTGCGTCGGCCTGCGGCATGACGCATCGCGCGCACCCCCGGATGGACTGCGCGCTTGCGCGCCTGCCGGCGCGCGGACGGCTGCGCCGACCGGGCCGGCGATCGGGGCGAGCGTGAATCGGCCTCTCGGCCCCGGCCGGCTCACGCTGCTCATGTGCAGCGCCGAAGTACTCGGCATGACCAGCCTTGCCGCCTACCCGTCCTTCCTGACCGAATTGTCCGCGCTGTGGTCGCTCACCGGTGCCGAAGCCGGCTTCATCGGCGGCGCTTTCTTCTTCGGCTACATGCTGGCCGTGCCCTTCCTGTCCGGCGCCACCGACCGTGTCGACGCGAGGCAGGTCTATATCGCGTCCAATCTGCTGATGGCGCTGGGCATGTTCGGCTTTGCCTTCGCCGCCTCCGGCTTGTGGACCGCGGCACTGTTCCAGGCGGTCAGCGGGGCCGGTCTGGCCGGTTGCTACATGCCCGGCCTGCGCATACTGGCCGACCGCATTCCGCCGTCGGCCGGCACGCGCCCCATCGCCTTCTACACCTCGAGCTTCGGCATCGGCACCAGTGGCGCGCTGTTGCTGGCGGGTGTGTTGGACCGCGTGTTCGACTGGCATCACACGGTGGCGCTGATGGCGACCGGTCCCTTGCTCGCTGCCTTGCTGGTGTGGTGGCGGGTGTCCCGCGTCGCGCCGCCGGCTGCGCACGAGGCCCGCTGGCTGCCGCGCTTCGGTCCGGTGCTGTCGCATCCGCGCGTGCGCAGCCTGGTCGCCGGTTACGCGGTGCACTGCTGGGAACTGTTCGGCCTGCGCTCCTGGCTGGTCGCCTTCATCGCCTTCGGCTGGACGCGGTCGGCATCGCCGCCTGCCATGACGCCGACCGAAGCGGCCGCGCTGGTCATGCTGCTGGGCCAGCCGGCCAGCATTCTCGGCAACGAGATGGCCGGCCGGGTCGGGCGCAATCGCTGGATCGCCGGCGTCATGCTGGCGTCCGGCCTGTCGTGCTGGCTGGCAGGCGCCAGTGCCGGATCGCCCTGGTGGTGGCTGCTCGCGCTGCTGTGCCTGTACAACATCGCGGTCATGGCCGATTCGGCCTCGCTGACCGCCGGCCTGGTGCATGCCGCGCCAGCCGCTCAGCGCGGCGCCGCGATGGCGCTCTATTCGCTCGGTGGATTCGGTGCCGGCTTCATCGCCCCGCTGGTGTTCGGTGCCGCGCTCGACGCGACCGGTGGCGCGGCGGATGCCGATGCCTGGATGTTCGCCTTCGGCACCCTGGGTGCGGGCTGCCTGCTGTGGGCGCTGCTCTCTCGCGGCCGCGCGTCATCGGCCGGATAGTCTGTTCGGACCATGGGCTGCCGTCGTGCCGGACGACGGCTGTCACATTCGTCTTCTAGTCTTGCGCACCGATTCCTCCCCGCGCTCGCTCCCATTTCGAGAGCTTGGCGCGGAATCGATTACGCTATCCGGATGTCATCCATGTCGCTCAAGCCCCCCGCGTGTCACCTGGCGCTCGCCATTGCCGTCGCCAGCCTGTTTGCCGTTCCGGCGCAGGCCGATCTTGTCGCACAGAGCCTGCCGTATTCGCAGGACTGGTCGAACACCGCCCTCATCGGCAGCAACGACAACTGGGACGCGGTGCCCGGCATCATGGGCTATCGTGGTGACGATCTCACCAGCGCAACCGGCACCGATCCGCAGACCTTGCTCGCCGAGGGCGGCGGCGTGATCGATGTGAATGTGAACCAGAGCGCGCCGAATACCTATACCACCGGTGGCGTGGCGGAGTTCCAGCTCGCCGACCCGGTGGTCGCGCTGAATGGTTCGGGCACGGCCGATGCCCCCTTCCTGCTGCTGTCGCTGAACACCACCGGCCACAGTGGCATCACGGTGCGCTACGACCTGCGCGACCTGGACGGATCGGCCGACAACGCGGTGCAGCAGGTCGCGCTGCAGTACCGTATCGGCGCCAGCGGGGCGTTCACCAACGTGCCGGCCGCGTATGTGGCGGACGCCACCGAAGGGCCATCGCTGTCCGGCAAGGTGACGCCGGTTTCTGTCACGCTGCCGGCGGCGGCCGACAACCAGGCCCTCTTGCAGTTGCGCATCATCACCACCAACGCCCCCGGTAATGACGAGTGGGTGGGTGTGGACAACATCGTCATCGCCAGCGGGTCGGGCGGCGGCGTGAATGCGTCCATCCTGACCACCTGCCCGGCACTCAATCTGACGCAGGGCGAGGCCGGCAGCGTGACCGTGAGTGCCAGCGATGCCGACAGCCGGGTGAATGCCCTGAGCCTTACCAGCACGCTCCCGGCCGGCTTCTCGCTCGATGCGCTGCAGCCGGCCGCCGCCGATGGTGAAACCGCCTCGGCCACACTGAACGTGTCCGCCAGCGCCGCCGCCGGCAGCTACGCCATCGGCCTGCGCTTCGCGAATGACGACGCACAGAGCGCCGACTGCACCGCGAACGTGACGATAGGCGCCGCTGCGGCGATCACGCGCATCCCGACCATCCAGGGCAGCGGAGACGCCAGCCCGCTGGCCGGACAGACGGTCACCACCGAAGGGGTGGTGAGCGCGGTGTTCCCGGGACTGTCCGGCTTCTACCTGCAGGACGAGGCGGGCGATGGCGACGCCGCCACCTCGGATGGCATCTTCGTCTATGCGCCTTCGACCGCGGTCGACGTCGGCCAGCGCCTGCGCCTGACCGCCTCGGTGACCGAATTCAATACGGTGACCGAACTGGTGTCGCCGTCCGCGCTGCAGGTGCTGGGCTCGGCCACGATACAGCCGACCGACATCGTGCTGCCGGAAAGTGTCGAAGGCGAGCTGGAGCGTTACGAAGGCATGCTGGTGCGCATCGTGACGCCGCTCACCGTGTCGCAGAACTACTTCCAGGGTCGCTACGGCCAGGTCACGCTGTCCGCCGACGGCCGGCTGGAAATCCCGACCAATCGCCATGCGGCCGGCAGTGCCGGTGCGCTGGCCCTGCGCGACGAGAATGCGCGTCGCCGCATCGTGCTGGATGACGGCTCGAGCGCGCAGAACCCGAATCCCATCCCCTTCATCGGCGCCGACAACACGCTGCGTGCGGGCGACACGGTGCAGATGCTGACCGGCGTGATCGATCACGGTCTGATCACCGCATCCAGCGATGGCCCGCGCGACTACAAGATCCATCCGGTCGTCACGCCGGTGTTCGAGCGCAGCAATCCGCGCAGCGCGACGCCGGCCAGCGTCGGTGGCAATGTGAAGGTGGCCAGCTTCAATGTGCTGAACTACTTCACCACCATCGATCAGAGCGGCGCCTCCTGCTATCCCAGCGGCACGCGCAGCGATTGCCGCGGCGCCGACAGCGCGGAGGAATTCACCCGCCAGCGCGCCAAGATCGTCGCCGCATTGCGCGCGCTCGATGCCGACGTGGTCGGGCTGATGGAAATCGAGAACAATGGTCAGGTGGCGGTGCAGAACCTGGTCAATGCGCTCAATTCCGCCGCGGGTGCGCAGATCTACGCGGCGGTCGGCGCGCCGACCGGCGGCAGCGGCACCGACGCGATACGCGTGGCCATGATCTACAAGCCGGGCAAGCTGTCCCTGGTCGGCAGCGCGGTGAGCGACACGGCGGCCATCCACAACCGCCCGCCGCTGGCGCAGACTTTCGCCGCCGCCAATGGCGAGCGCTTCAGCGTGGTGGTGAACCACTTCAAGTCCAAGTCCTGCGGCGATGCGAGCGGCAGCAATGCCGATCTGGGCGATGGACAGGGCTGCTGGAATGCGCTGCGCGTGCAGCAGGCGCAGGCGCTGAATGGCTTCGTGCAGCAGCTTGCCACGCGCACCGGCGCCGGCGTGATCGCGCTCGGCGACTTCAACGCCTATGCGAAGGAAGATCCGATCAATGCGCTGGTTGCAGGCGGCATGGTCGATCTGTCCGCAGGCATTCCGCTGCGCTACACCTACACCTTCGATGGCGAGAGCGGGCAGCTCGATCACGCGCTCGCCACGTCGGCAATCGCCGCCCGGGTCAGCGCTGTGGGCGAATGGCATATCAATACCGATGAGCCCTTCGTCATCGATTACAACACCGAGTACAAGCCGCAGGATCTGTACGCCGCCACGCCCTACCGCTCGTCCGACCACGATCCGGTGCTGATCGGCCTGTCGCTGTTCAAGCCGCTCGACGGCACGGCGGGGCGCGATGCGCTGACCGGTACCGCAGGGGATGACGAAATGTACGGGGGCCTCGGTGCGGACACGCTGACCGGCGGCGCCGGCAATGACCGCTTCATCTATCGCAGCCTGCGCGACGGGGTCGATACCGTCACCGACTTCGTGCCCGGCAGCGATCGCATCGTGCTGGACGAACTGCTGGCTTCGCTCGGCCTGTCGGCCTCGACCGCCTGGGCGTCCGGTCATGTGACGCTGGTGGACAGCGCGGCCGGCCTCAGTGTGCAGATCGACACCGATGGCAGCGCAGGCGCCGGTGTGCCGCGCGCGCTGGTGGTGTTGCGCGGCGTGACCGCCGCCCGTATCGACGTGGCCCGCGATCTGGGCCTGTGAATTCAAAAAGGATGTGTGAAATGAACAGAACCCTTGTTGCCGCGCTGGCTTTTGGCGCACTCATGAGCGGCGCGCCCGCGCAGGCCGCGGTGCAGAACTGGACCTTCTCCGGCAGCTTCGATTCCGGCGTATATGCCGGTGCGAGCTACAGCGGCAGCGTGAGCTTCGATGACGCGGGCGTGCTCGGCGCCGGTCAGGAATGGATTGCGCTGGACGGCTTTTCGATCAGCCTGCTCGGTCACAGTTTTTCGCTGGCCGACGCGCTCGGTCTGGCCGAAGCCGCCTTCTTTGACGGCAGTTTCGTCGGCGTGAGCTACTCGGTCAATGACGCAGCCGAGCCGCTGTTCTCGATGATCGCCGGCTATGCCGCGATCGAGGACGCCTTCATCGCCTACGACAGCGCCAACGGCTTTTCCGGCGCGGGTTCGCTGCTGTTCGCGCCGGTGCCTGAAGCGGACGGCTGGATGATGATGCTGGCCGGCCTGTGCGGCATGGGCGTGATCGCCCGTCGGCGCATCACGCGCTGACCCGCCGCGCGCCGTTCGCGTCGGCGTCGGCCTGAACGGCCAGCCGGCGCGTACGGCGCAGCGCGTGCCACAGGCGCAGCGCGAACAGCAGGCCGAGCACGCCCGCATAGATGGCCGGTTCGGTGATGTCCTTCTTCACCAGCCACCAGTAGTGGGTGACGCCCAGCACCGCGACCAGGTAGACCGCGCGGTGCAGCCGCTGCCAGTTGCGGCCACCCATGCTGCGCATCATCGCGTTGGTCGACGTGACGGCCAGTGGCAGCATGAGCACGAAGGCCGCGAAGCCCAGCGTGATGAAGGGTCGTTCGATGATGTCGTCGACGATGGCCACCCAGTCGAAGAACTGGTCCAGCCACAGATAGGTCATCAGGTGCAGGCTGCCGTAGAAGAAGGCGTACAGCCCGAGCATGCGGCGCAGCCGCACCAGCCAGTGCAGCCCGGTGAGCTGGCGCAGCGGCGTGATGGCCAGCGTCAGCAGCAGCAGGCGCAGCGTCCAGTCGCCGGTGCCGCGCGTGATCGCCTCGATCGGATTGGCACCCAGCGCATCGCGCATGCCGGACAGCACCATGTCCAGCAGCGGCCACAGGCAGGCGATCCACACGGCGCGCCAGATGAGGGTGAAACGTTCGCGGTCCGGCGTGAGCAGCGCTTGCATCAGTAGTTCTTCTTCAGGTCCATGCCGGTGTAGAGCGAGGCGACCTGGTCGCCATAGCCGTTGAACATGAGGGTCTTGCGCTTGCCGAACTCGCCCAGGCGGCGTTCGCGTGCCTGGCTCCAGCGCGGGTGGTCGACCTCAGGATTCACGTTCGAGTAGAAGCCGTATTCGCGCGGCGCGGCGGCGGTCCACGACGACACCGGCTCCTTGTCGGTGAAGCGTATCCGGACGATGGATTTCGCGCTCTTGAAACCGTATTTCCACGGCACGACCAGACGCATCGGCGCACCGTTCTGGTTGGGCAGTACCTCGCCGTACAGGCCGACCGCGATCAGCGTGAGCGGATGCATGGCTTCGTCCAGCCGCAGACCTTCGACATAGGGCCAGTCGAGCACGCGGCTGTTTACGCCGGGCATGGTCTTCGCGTCGGCCAGCGTCGTGAATTCGACATACTTCGCGCTGCCCAGGGGCTCGACCTGCTTGAGCAGGGCGGACAGCGGCATGCCCACCCAGGGAATGACCATGGACCAGGCCTCGACGCAGCGCAGCCGGTAGATGCGCTCTTCCAGCGGCGCCAGCTTGAGCACGTCCTCGATGGCCAGCGTTTTCGGCTTGTGCACCAGGCCTTCGATGCTCACCGTCCATGGCCGCGTCTTCATGCGCTGGGCGTAGCGGGCGGGGTCGGTCTTGTCGGTGCCGAATTCGTAGAAATTGCAGTAGTTCGTGATGTCCTTGTAGTCGTTCAGCTTCTCGTCGGTCGAGAACGGACTTTTCTGCAGCGGGCCGAGCGACGGGTTGCCGTAGCCGGCGTGCGCGTCGCCGGGCAGGGCGCCGTACAGCAGCGCCGCGCCCACGCCCAGCCCGGCGTGACGCAGGAAGTCGCGACGGCCATCGAACAGCGCGCGCGGGGTGATTTCGGACGGGGCGATATCGTCGGGATGTCTGATCAGCATGTGTACACTCCTGGTTTCCACTGCAGCAGACCGTGCTGCACCGCGAGACCTTACGACCGCACATGAGCCGAAAGATTTACCGCGAATTGCAGGCGGCGCTGATGAGCGCCGACGCCGACGACAAGTGCGCACGGACCGCCGCGCTGTGGGCCGACTGGCAGGCCGGCGTCGCCTTTTCGCTGGCGGCCGATCCGGCGCCGCCGATCGAGGATGCCGGACGGCCGGCGCGGCCGGAACTGGTCGATCCGTCGGCCCTGCGTTCGCGCCGGCTCGGGTCGCGCGAGGGCCATGGTGCGATGATCCACGCCATCTGCCACATCGAGTTCACCGCCATCAATCTGGCGCTGGATGCCGCCTGGCGCTTCCGCGATCTGCCGCGCGAATTCCTCGCTGACTGGCTGCGCATCGCGGCCGACGAAGCGCGCCACTTCGGGCTGCTGCGCGCCCATCTGCGCGGGCTCGGCTACGACTATGGCGATTTCCCGGCGCATGCCGGCCTGTGGGACATGGCGCGTCGCACCGCGCACGACGCGCTGGTGCGCATGGCACTGGTGCCACGCGTGCTCGAGGCGCGCGGCCTGGATGCCACGCCGCCCATCATGGCGAAGCTGCGCGCCATCGGCGACCAGGCTGCGCTGGACATCCTGGACATCGTGCTCCGCGACGAAATCACCCATGTCGCCGCCGGCGATCGCTGGTTCCGGCATCTGTGCAATCAGCGCGGACTGGATGCCGAAGCCACCTTCCTGCAACTGTTCGATGCCTTCGATGCGCCGCGCCTGCAGCCGCCGGTCAACGAAAAAGCCCGCCAGCAGGCGGGCTTCTCGTCGCATGAACTGTCACGGCTCACGGCGCGGCGCTGAGCGCGCCGAAGCGCTCGTGTTTCAGTGCAGGCCGGCCGCGTAGTCGGCCACGGCCTTGATTTCGGCGTCCGACATCTTGGCGGCGATCATGCGCATCATCTTGGCCGGATCGTTGGCGCGTTCGCCGGCGCGGAAGGCCTTCAGTTGTGCTTCGGTGTAGTCGGCATGCTGACCGGCGATGCGCGGGTACGGCGCCGGCAGGCCGGCGCCGGCCGGGCCGTGGCAACCGGCACAGGCGGGCAGGCCCTTGCTCAGGTTGCCGGCGCGCCAGATCTTCTGGCCCAGATCCACGCTTTCGCGCGCGCCCTTGGCCTCACCGCCGGTCGGCTTCTGGCTCGTGTAATAGGCGGCGAGGTTGCGGATGTCCTGATCGGACAGGCCGGCGGCCATGCCATTCATGATGCTGTTCACGCGCTCCGGCTGTTTGCCATCCTTGGCCTGGAAGTTGTGCAGTTGCTTGGCGATGTACTCCGGATGCTGGCCGGCGAGCTTGGGGTTGGCCGGAATGATGCTGTTGCCGTCCGCGTTGTGACAGGCCGCGCACACCTGGCCGGCAATCGCCTTGCCCGCCGC
The DNA here is from genome assembly GCF_000372885.1 of Methyloversatilis thermotolerans. GTDB lineage: Bacteria > Pseudomonadota > Gammaproteobacteria > Burkholderiales > Rhodocyclaceae > Methyloversatilis > Methyloversatilis thermotolerans. The sequence continues at coordinate 2,846,141 of NZ_KB889967.1, read as the reverse complement.
AGGATCCGCCTTGGGCGCGGCTTTTTCATCCGAAGCCAGTACGCTGGCCGATGCAAATGTCAGGGTGAGGGCGAAACCAAGAGCGGTGAGGTGGCGCATGACTATCCTTGTGCGTGTGTTCCCGGCCCGGGGCCGGCGGAAAGTTCGTGAATGGCAGGGATACGCTAAACTCCTCATTTTACCGTGTTTTCCAGGGCGCGCATTGCGCGAATCCGATTTGTCCTCATTGTTCCGCGGCGCCGAGTTCCACATTTCCGTTGCCAAGCCATCCGGCCTGCCGCCGGCCACCGGCCCGGAAATCGCATTCGCCGGACGGTCGAATGCGGGTAAATCCAGTGCCATCAACACGCTGGTCGGTCACACCCGGCTCGCCTTCGTGAGCAAGACGCCGGGGCGTACCCAGCTCATCAACTATTTCAGGCTGGTGAAGGGCGGATTCCTGGTCGATCTGCCCGGATATGGCTATGCACAGGTCCCGGTCGAGGTGCGTCGCGCCTGGGCCGGACTGATAGAGCGCTACCTGAAGGAAAGGGACAGCCTGGTCGGCCTGGTGCTCATCATGGATGCCCGTCACCCGCTCACCGAGCTGGACTGGAACATGATCGAGTGGTTTTCCGGAACCGGTAAGCCGATGCATGTGCTGCTCACCAAGGCCGACAAGCTGACACGCAGCGCCCAGGCGCAGACGCTGGCGACGGTGCGCAAGGCGCTGGGCGAGCTGCCGGGTGAAGTGACGGTGCAACTGTTTTCCAGCCTGAAGAAGACCGGTGTGGACGAAGTCGAGAAAGTCGTATCGCCATGGCTTCGTTCTGCGCTGGACCCGACGGGCCTTCCGGAGGGCGGTGTCGCGTGATGTCGTGCAAAAAAGAAGAAGCCCACGGCCAAAGGGGATGAAGCCGTGGGCCCGAAACGCCTCGCGAACAAGGCACCCGCTCAGGGAGGTGAAGCGGGTAACGGCTCGCACCGTCGCTTGCATAGACCGGCCCCTGTTGTGCCGAGTTCCCGGTTTGTCCAGGACAAACCGGGGTGTTTTTTGCGACCGGAACAGGCCCACTGCATTCGCAGCGCCGATCGGGTCCTCCCCGAAATGATCTGATCACCACGGATACGCCATGCCGCAGAAACTCATATCCTCCGCTTTTCCGTCCACCCGCATGCGCCGCATGCGCCGCGACGATTTTTCGCGCCGGCTGATGCGCGAGCACCGCTTGACTGTCGATGACCTGATCTATCCGGTGTTCGTGCTGGACGGGCCGACGCGCAGCGAAGCAGTGGCGTCGATGCCGGGCGTGCATCGCCTGAGCGTGGATCGCCTGCTGGGTGTCGCCGAACAGGCGGTGTCGCTGGGCGTGCCGGCGCTGGCGCTGTTTCCGGTCATAGAGGGCGCGCTCAAGAGCGAGGACGCGGCGGAGGCCTGGAACCCCGATGGCCTGGTGCCGCGCACCGTGCGCGCGCTCAAGCAGCGCTTTCCCGAACTGGGCGTGATCACCGATGTGGCGCTCGATCCCTATACCTCGCATGGCCAGGACGGGCTGATCGACGCGTCCGGCTACGTGCTGAACGACGAAACGCTGGAAGCGCTGGCACGGCAGGCGCTCTGTCACGCGCAGGCGGGGGCCGACGTGGTCGCCCCGTCCGACATGATGGATGGTCGGGTCGCGCGCATCCGCGCGGAACTGGATGGGCAGCGGCTCATCCACACGCGCATCCTCGCCTATTCCGCCAAGTACGCGTCGGCCTTCTACGGCCCGTTCCGCGACGCCGTGGGTTCGGCGGGCAATCTGGGCAAGGGCAACAAGTACACCTACCAGATGGACCCGGCCAACAGCGACGAGGCGCTGCGCGAAGTGGCGCTGGACATTGCCGAAGGCGCCGACATGTTCATGGTGAAGCCGGGCCTGCCCTATCTGGACATCGTGCGCCGCGTCAAGACCGAACTGGGGGTGCCGACCTACGCCTACCAGGTGAGTGGCGAATACGCCATGCTGAAGGCGGCGGTGGCCAATGGCTGGCTGGACGAGCGCGCAACCGCGCTGGAGTCGCTGCTCGCGTTCAAGCGCGCGGGCGCCGATGGCATCCTGACCTATTACGCGCTCGACGCGGCGCGCTGGCTGGCAGGCAAGTAGGACACGCCCGCAGCGGCGCGAGCCGGGCGTGCCGTGAGCCGTTTCACGCTCGTGCTGAAAACAATCGTCAATAAGGGGCCGCTTTTGTTGCGGTGTGTCATAGCACGCATCGCGCGGCCCGCACCGACGCTAGCATGGACTCCATCGACGCGGGCCTCAGCCCGCAGCGCACCGAATATCTGTTACCGGAGTCCATGATGTCCTTTGCCAAGCGCCTTCTGCCTGTTGCCTTTCTTGCCGCCACCGGCGCCGCCCAGGCCGGTGTGCTCGATCTGGGTGCGGCCGCTTCCTACAATCTGCTGAGCTTCGGCGACTTCGTCGCCAGCGGCAGCGATGTGGAAGGCGCGGTGGCGGTGGCGGGCAATGTCCAGGCATCCTCGTACAGCATTAACGCGAACAACCGTGCCGCCAATGGCTATGCGCTGGTGGTCGGCGGCAACCTGAACTACGGAAACGGGTCCATCAGCCATGGCGACGCCTATGTCGGCGGCAGTCGTTCGACCTACAGCCTCGGTTTTTCCGGTGCCTGGCAATCCGGCGTGTCGCCGCTGTCCTTCAGCGACCAACTGAACTACCTGAGCAATGTGTCGCTGTCGCTGTCGGGTCTGGCTTCGACCGGCACCACGGCGGCGCAGTGGGGTGGGCTGTATTTCACCGGAGGCGGCAGCGGCGTCGAGGTGTTCAATGTGAGCGGTTCCGATCTGGCGTCGGTGAACTGGGCCTCGCTGTCCAATATCGCCGCTGGCAGCACCATCATCCTGAACGTGAGCGGCAGCAGTGCAGGTCTGTCGGGCGGCACGCCCAATGTGTTCGCCAACTACAACGTGCTGTACAACTTCTACGAAGCGACTTCGCTGTCGTTCAACAATGTCGGCGTCTATGGGTCCATCCTTGCGCCACTGGCCAGCGTGACCGGCGGTGGTGGCCAGATCAACGGCAATGTGATCGTCGCGGACTGGAATTCCGGCATCCAGGTCAATGCCAACCGCTACTTCGTGGCGACCGACATCCCCGGCTTCACGCTGGCGGTGCCCGAGCCCCGGCAGTACATGATGCTGCTGGCCGGTTTTGCGATCATCGTCATGATGTCGGCCCGGCGTCGCCGCCAGCCGGCGCACTTCAGAAAAGTCTGAGCGCGCGGCGCAGATCCAGCGCCGATCCCACTCTCAGATCCACGTAAGGGTGGTGGGCTGCGCTGCGACTCACCCACACCGTGCGCATGCCCAGTTGCTTGGCGGTGCGCAGGTTTTCCGCCGTATCCTCGACCATGATGCAGCGCGACGCCGTCAGCCGGTGGTCGCGCAGCAGCCGCAGGAATCCGCCCACGCGCGGTTTCGGGGCGTAGCGTGAGTGCTCGATCGCGTGTACGCCGTCGACCAGCGATTCCAGTCCGGTCGCCCGCAGCACGGCACGCGCATAGTGCTCCGGCCCGTTCGTGAATACGATCTTGCGGCCGGGCAGGCGCCTGAGCATGTGGCGGATGGCGCGGTCGAATACGATGCCCGGGCGCAGTGCCTCGACGTCGTGCGTGCCATGCAGGAAGTGGCGGGGCTGCGTGCCATGGTGCCGCATCAGTCCCAGCAGCGTGGCGCCGTAGCGATGCCAGTAATGCATCCGCAGCCGGTCAGCCTCGTCGTGCGGCAGGTCCAGTTCCCGCATCAGCCAGTTCGTCATCGCCCGGTTCAGATGCGGAAAGATGTGCGGGTTGGCGTCGTGCAGCGTGTTGTCCAGATCGAATATCCAGACCGGCGTGCTGTCGGTGCGCAGGACGTGACTGCGGTCGGTGCTGATATTTCACCCCTCGGGCGAACGGACCGTGGCGCCCGGTCCTGGGGACAGGCTACTTGCTCTTGATCAGCGTGCCGACACCGTCGTCGGTCAGCACTTCGAGCAGCAGCGCATTCGGCACGCGGCCATCGATGATGTGCACGCTCTTGACGCCGCTGCGCGCGGCATCCAGCGCCGAACCGATCTTGGGCAGCATGCCGCCGGACAGCGTGCCGTCGGCGATCATCGCGTCGACGTCGCGCGGCGTGATGCCGGTCAGCAGATTGCCGGCCTTGTCCAGCACGCCCGGCGTGTTGGTCAGCAGCACCAGCTTCTCCGCCTTCAGTATCTCCGCCAGCTTGCCGGCCACCACGTCGGCGTTGATGTTGTAGCTCTCGCCTTCCGGGCCGACCCCGATAGGCGCGATGACCGGAATGAAGTCGCCACTGTCCAGGAAGTTGATGATGGTCGGGTCGATGGACACGATGTCGCCGACCAGGCCGATATCCAGCATTTCGTCCGGCTTTTCCTTGTTCGGCATCATGAGTTTGGTGGCGCGGATGAAGGATCCGTCCTGCCCTGTCAGGCCCACCGCCTTGCCGCCGGCCTGGTTGATCAGGTTCACGATGTCCTTGTTCACATGGCCGCCGAGCACCATTTCGACGATGTCCATGGTTTCCTCGTCGGTCACCCGCATGCCCTGGATGAAGGTGCCCTGCTTGCCGATCTTCTTCAGCACCTCGTCGATCTGGGGGCCGCCGCCGTGCACCACCACCGGATTCATGCCCACCAGCTTCAGCAGAACGACGTCGCGCGCGAAGCCGAGCTTCAGCGCCGGATCGGTCATCGCGTTGCCGCCGTACTTGACGACGATGGTCTTGTCCTGGAAGCGGCGGATGTAGGGCAGCGCTTCCGCGAGCACGGCCGCTTTGGCGTTGGGAGAGATTCCGGAAGTGAGGTCGGCGTGGTCGGTCATGGGCGCGCACCGGTCGGTGCCGGTCGAGGAACGGACGATGGGGCGGAATTCTAGCGCTTTGCCCGGCTGCCGCACCAAATGCTTGCAGCGCATCCCGGCGCATCATTTGCTTGGTCCGGAGGGAACAGGACATCCGTCGGGGATGGCCGTCGGGCGGAGCTTTCGATATGTCGGTGCGTGGGGTGACGGCGGACGACTTCCAGCAGGTGGTGCGCGACAACGCGGTGGTGGTGCTGGATTTCTGGGCGGCGTGGTGCGGCCCGTGCAGGGGCTTCGCGCCCATTTACGAAGCCGCCGCGGCGCGACACGGCGATGTCGTGTTTGGCAAGATCGATACCGACGCCGAAGCGGATCTGGCGCGTTCGTTCGAAATCAGGTCGGTGCCCACGCTGGTCATCATCCGCGACGGCATCATGGTGATGCGCGAAACCGGCGCGGTGTCGGCCGGCACGCTCGATGACATGCTTCGCTTCGTACGCGAGCTCGACATGGATGAGATACGTGCCGAAATCGCGGGCGGGGAGCCGTCCTGATCGTGCCCGACATGCTCACCGCGGCACTGCTGGCCAACTTCTTCGAGGCGGGGTGGTCGGTGCAGGTCCTGCTTGGCGACATGGACAGGTCGCAGTATCTGTCGTCCCGGCTCGCCCGACCGCAGATCGAGAAGCATCTGAGAACAATGGCCGAGACGGCCGGTGCCTTGCCTGAGGAGATACGCCGGCAGATGCCGAACGTGGACTGGGCATCCTGGGCCGCGCTGGCGTCCGCCCTGCCACCGAACAACGCCGCCAGGATGGACAGGGTATGGACCGCCATCACCGAATGGTTGCCGCCGACCGGTCTGGCCATGCGGCAGTACCGCTTCCGGATGCCGGAACTGTTCGCCTTCCGGCTGCCTGGCCGATGAGCGGCCTTGCCGTCGGCCTGCGCCGGCATCCGCAGGCGTCAGACCATGCGCACCGGCTCGTCGAGCAACTGCAGCTCCAGCCTGTCCGCGCGCTCGAAGGCACAGACCGGTATGTCGAACACGATGCGGTTGTCGTACCAGGCGCAGGCGTAGGGCAGGAAGATCTGCGGCTGGCGCATTTCAAGCAGCAGGTCCGTGCCGGACCACAGCCGCAGCGACAGGCCGATATTGGGCGCGAGCGGCGTGTTGTTGTCGCCGAACACCTCGAACAGCAGGAAGAGCTTGGCGCTTTCAGCCCCGCCTTCGATCGTCCTGACCGCGATGGCGCGCACATTCTGGTACATGCGGCCGACCCGGCCGTCGTCCAGAGCCTGAGAGAACTCACCCAGCTTGCCCTTCTTGACCAGGGTGCCCTCGACCAGTGGCACCCCCAGCTCGTTGAGGCCGGTGGTTTTCGCGGGCGCGAGATCGATGGTTGTACTGTTTGCTACAAGCGCGGGCACGGCGGGCTCCTGTTTTCGTAGGGTTGGCGACAAGCCGGATACGTACCTGACGGTCCGTGCCCGGCTTTGCCTCACCTAGCAACTTGGATGCCCCCTTGCCGGGCGGCTCACTGGATGGTGAGCTTGCGCGATGCCGCGCTCACCTTCTTCGGCAGCTTCAGTTCCAGCACGCCGTCAGCGAAGCGCGCCTCGGCCCGTGACTCGTCGATGTCCTGTCCAAGCTGGAAGCTGCGCGACACCTTGCCGAAGTGCCGTTCCGAACGCAGCACGCGTTCGCCGTCGCGGTTCTCCACCGTGCGCTTCTTCTCTGCGCTGATGGACACCACCGCGCCCTCGATGCTCACGTGGATGTCATCCTTCGCGACGCCGGGCAGGTCGGCGTGCACCGTGTAGTTCTCCTTGTCCTCCTTCACATCCACCTTGAGTGCGGGGACATCGGGATTGCCAGCGAAATCGACCGGCTGCAGCACGAGGCCGCGGAAGTCCTTGAACAGGTTTTCAAACGGATCCCAGCGGGTGACTTGGCTCATCGTTCCTCTCCTTCGGTTCGTCGGGTGCGGATCGTCCGCATACCTGCAAACTAGGGGTCGGTCACGACGATTTCAAGGCGTCGGCGAGCGCAGCGGCTTGCGCTGGATCAACATCCGTATGGCATCGCGGTTGGTCCATGAAAACACGGCATCCTGCGCCTCGCGCCAGGGCAGCCAGCGCCAGTCGCGATGTTCGTCCGGCGCCAGGCGGATCGGCGTGTCGCGCGGCACGCACAGGCTGAACGCGTGCTCGGTGTTGTGCGTGACGCCGGGCGGATAGCGATGGCGCCAGATCGGATAGATCTCGAAGCGGCTGCTGTGATGCCAGCGGTCAAAAGCTTCGGCTGGCGCGACGATGCCGGTTTCTTCCTCGACTTCGCGCTGCGCCGCCTGTTCCGGCGTTTCGCCTGCTTCGATGCTGCCGGTCACCGACTGCCAGTAGCCGGGATGCTTCACCCGCTCGATCAGCAGCACTTCGCCTTCCGGACTGTGGATCAGCACCAGGACCGAATGCGGGCGCTTCATTCCGCCTCCTCGAACAGCGGCAGACCGGGGCGCGACAGGTCCAGCAGCACATGGGCGGCGATGCCGCGGGCGCGCCAGTCGTCCACCGCGTCGCGTACGACGTCCAGCACATCGTCGAAAGCTTCGGTACATGTGGTGGCGGGCATGGCGCAACCTTCGATCACGATGAGCAAGCCGTACTCCGGCGCCAGCCAGTCCAGATCGGTCAGGCAGTCGAGCAGTGCGTCGAGGTTGTGACCGAAATGATCGGGGAAGGACAGTGCATCGGCGAACACCGTGAGCAGGCCTGCCTTGTCGGTGACATGTGCGACATCCAGCAGGCGGACCTGCAGGCCACCCGCGTGCGCCACGCTGGTGGCGCGCCGTCGGTCTGCGGGCGTCGCCAGATAGACGCCGGAGCGATCGGGGTCGCGCAGACGGGCGAGCAGAGCACTGTGCGCGGACGATGCCATGTTCACTCCTTGATACGGCGGAAACTGCGGTAGTGGTCGGCCGTGTACCAGTACTCGCCCGAGCTGCGGACATCGCTGTCGCGGCCGGAACCGGCGACGATGCGCCGTGCGCCGCGGTGTTTCAGGCCGGGCGTGGGCACCGTGTATTCGCGGTAGTAGCCCCGCGGGCGTTCGGGCAGCAGGCGTTCGCGGTTCTGGAACACGATGCCGTCGCGACGATGCGGGAACGGGCCGCCCTGCTTGATCAGCGCCAGCGTCTGCGCTGCCTCGGGCGGCAACTGTGCCAGCTCCACCTCGGGCAAGGCGAAGCCGGTCAGCAGGAGCCAAAGCGCCAGAACCGGTGCCAGCAGCGACACCTGGAGCCGGTTGAGCGGGCCGGCCATCGAGGCTTACGCGCCGGTGTCGGCCTTCGGCGCGTTGCGCAGCTTGATGTGCAGCTCGCGCAACTGGCGCTCGTCCACCGGGCTTGGCGCCTGGGTGAGCAGGCACTGCGCGCGCTGCGTCTTCGGGAAGGCGATCACGTCGCGGATCGATTCGGCGCCGGTCATCATGGTGACGATGCGGTCCAGACCGAAAGCCAGGCCGCCGTGTGGCGGCGCACCGTACTTCAGCGCGTCGAGCAGGAAGCCGAACTTGAGCTGCTGCTCTTCCGGGCCGATATTGAGCGCGTCGAACACGGTTTCCTGCACGTCGGCGCGGTGGATACGCACCGAGCCGCCGCCGATTTCCCAACCGTTCAGCGCCAGGTCGTAGGCCTTGGCCAGGCACTTGCCCGGATCGGTCTTGAGCAGCGGAATGTGTTCGTCCTTCGGACTGGTGAAGGGGTGGTGGCAGGCGTTCCAGCGCTTCTCGTCCTCGTCGTACTCGAACATCGGGAAGTCGACCACCCACAGCGGACGCCAGGCCTCGCCGGTGACATAACCCTTCTCGTGGCCGATCTTCAGGCGCAGCGCGCCGAGCGCGTCGGACACCACCTTGGCCTTGTCGGCGCCGAAGAAGATCAGGTCGCCGCTCTGCGCGCCGGTACGGGCCATGATGGCGGCCAGCGATTCCGCGCTCAGGTTCTTCACGATGGGCGACTGCAGGCCTTCCTCGTTCAGCTTGCTGACGTCGTTCACCTTGATGTAGGCCAGGCCCTTGGCGCCGTAGATCTTGACGAATTCGGTGTAGCCATCGATCTCGCCACGCGACAGAGAGGCGCCGCCGGGCACGCGCAGTGCGGTGACACGGCAGGCCGGGTCATTGGCCGGACCGGAAAACACCTTGAACGCCACGTCCTTGACCGCGTCGGCCACGTCCACCAGTTCCAGCGTCACGCGCAGGTCCGGCTTGTCGGAGCCGAAGCGGCTCATCGCCTCGGCGTAGCTCATGCGCGGGAAGGGCGCCGGCAGTTCGACCGCCAGCGCTTCCTTGAACACGTAGCGGATCATGTCTTCCATCAGCGCGGTGATGTCGTGCTCAGTCAGGAAGCTGGTTTCGATATCGACCTGGGTGAATTCCGGCTGGCGGTCTGCGCGCAGGTCCTCGTCGCGGAAGCACTTGGTGATCTGGTAGTAACGGTCATAGCCGGCCACCATCAGGAGCTGCTTGAACAGTTGTGGCGACTGCGGCAGCGCGAAGAACTGGCCGTCGTGCACGCGGCTCGGCACCAGGTAGTCGCGCGCGCCTTCCGGCGTGCTCTTGGTGAGCATCGGCGTTTCGATGTCGATGAAACCCTGGCTGTCGAGGAAGCGGCGGAAGGCCATCGCCGTCCTGTAACGCAGCATCATGTTCTTCTGCATCGCCGGGCGGCGCAGATCGATCACGCGGTGGGTCAGGCGCACGGTTTCCGACAGATTGTCGTCATCCAGCGGGAAAGGCGGCGTGACCGACGGATTCAGCACTTCGACCTCGTGCGCCAGAACTTCGATCTCGCCCGACACCAGATTCGCGTTGGTCGTGCCCTCAGGGCGGCGACGCACGCGGCCGACCACCTTCAGGCAGAACTCGTTGCGCACCGATTCGGCGACGGCGAAGGTGTCCGCCCGATCCGGGTCGCACACCACCTGCACCAGGCCCTCGCGGTCGCGCAGGTCGATGAAGATGACGCCGCCGTGGTCGCGGCGGCGGTGCGCCCAGCCGAACAGCGTGACGGTCTGGTCGAGATAGCCTGCATCGAGCAGGCCGCAGTATTGCGTGCGCATGGTGTGATTCCGGAATTGGCAGGGTGGGCGCGGGGTTCCGGCCCGGTTCAGTTGTCGAGTGCGGGTGCGGCCGCGGGATGTGGCTTGGGTTTGCGTGCCGGCGGGACCACGCCCATCGACACGATGTACTTGAGTGCTTCGTCCACCGTCATGTCCAGCTCTATGGTGTCCTTGCGCGGCACCATAAGGAAGAAACCCGACGTCGGATTCGGCGTCGTCGGTACATAGACGCTGATGTGATCCTGCAGGTGATTGGCGACGTCACCGCCCGGCTGGCCGGTCATGAAGGCGATGGTCCAACTGCCGGTGCGTGGGTACTGGATCAGCAGGGCCTTGCGGAACGCCTCTCCCGAACTCGAGAACAGGGTATCCGAAACCTGTTTCACGCCGTTGTAGATCGACTTCACGACAGGGATGCGGGACAGCAGGCCCTCCCAGTAGCGCAACAGGCGCTGGCCGATGATGTTGTGACCGATGACGCCGCTGACCAGGATGACCAGCAGCGTCAGGATGACGCCCAGACCCGGGACGTCGAATCCGAACAGCTGGGCCGGACGCCACTGCCAGGGCACCAGCAGCATGGTCTGGTCCAGCGTACCGAGTATCCATGCCAGCACCCACAGCGTGATGGCCAGCGGAATCCAGATCAGCAGTCCGGTGATGAAGTAACGTTTCATCAATCAGTGGCAGGCGCAGGATCCGCCGCACGGCGTCGCCGGGGCGGAGCTGCTGCTTTCCGCGCTTGGCGCGGCAGCTTCACTCTTGCCGGCGGGTGCGCCGCCCCCTTCGCCAGCGGTGCCGCCGCTCGAGCTTCCGCTGCTGCCGGAGCCGTTGCCGCGGAAGTCGGTCACGTACCAGCCGCTGCCCTTGAGCTGGAATCCGGCCGCGGACAGTTGTTTGGTGAAGGTTGACGCGCCGCAGGACGGACAGTCGGTCAGCGGCGCAGCACTGATTTTTTGCATCACGTCCTTTTCGAAACCGCAGGACGTGCAGCGGTAACCGTAGATCGGCATTTCGGACTCCAGAAAACACGCAATTATAGACGACCGGCGTTGCCTTTCCCGCCGATCCGGCATCGGCACCCTTGGCGAGGCAGCACCTCCGGGGCAATACAGGCATGTTTCATACCCGTTGCCCGACATGCGCAGAGCGCATTGCAGATGGAGGCGATCGCCGGCTGATTCAAGAGTCGGGGGCGATCCGGTGCGGGTCAGGTCGGGAACAGGCCGAGGTAACGGCTGACCAGGTCCTTGCCGAAGAACAGGGCGATCAGTCCGGCGGCGGCCAGGTAGGGACCGAATGGAATCGGTGTTTCGCGGCGGTGTGCGCGGGCGACGATCAGCAGGATGCCGACCAGTGCGCCGACCACCGATGACAGCAGGACGACCGCGGGCAGCATCTGCCAGCCGAGAAAGGCGCCGATGGCCGCGAGCAGCTTGAAATCTCCATAGCCCATGCCCTCCTTGCCGGTCACCAGCTTGAACAGCCAGTAGATGCTCCACAGCACCAGGTAGCCGCACATCGCCCCGAGCACGGCCGACTCCAGGTCGGTGAAACCGCCGTGGAGATTGATGGCCAGCCCGGCCCACAGCAGCGGCAGCGTGATGCTGTCCGGCAGCAACTGCGTGTCCAGATCGATGAAGGTGAGCGCAACCAGTGCCCAGCAGAACAGCAGCGCACCGATCAGGAGCATGCCCGGGCCGAACACCTGGGCACAGGCGACACTGAGCGCCGCAGTGAGCAGTTCGACCAGCGGATAGCGCATGCCGATGCCGGTGCCGCAGGCGCGGCAGCGACCGCGCAGCCATAGCCAGGACAGCACCGGAATGTTCTCGAGCGCGCCGATGCCGTGGCCGCAGTGCGGGCAGCGCGAACGCGGCCGGAGCAGCGACAGCGGGGCGGCGGCGGGTGGATCTTCACCACGGAGTTCGGCGCACTGCATGGCCCATTCCCGTTCCATCATCAGAGGCAGACGATGGATGACCACGTTCAGGAAACTGCCCACGGCCAGACCGAGCAGGCCGGTCAGCGGCAGCAGTGATCCGCTGGCGGCCAGCGCTTCGAGCGTATCCACTGCGCGGTCAGACGGTCTGAGCGACCTTGAAGATGGGCAGGTACATCGCCACCACGAGCCCGCCTATCAGTGTGCCGAGCACCACCATGATGATGGGCTCGAGCAGGCTGGACATGGCTTCCACCGCGTCATCGACCTCCTGCTCGAAGAAGTCGGCGACCTTGGACAGCATGGAATCAAGCTGCCCGGATTCCTCGCCGATGGACGCCATCTGCACCACCATGACCGGGAACACGCCGGTGTTCTGCATCGCCACCGTGAGGCTGGTACCGGTGCTCACCTCGGACTGGATCTGCCGGGTGGCGGTCTTGTATACGTGGTTGCCGGCGGCTCCGCCGACCGAATCCAGTGCCTCGACCAGCGGGACGCCTGCGGCGAACATGGTCGACAAGGTGCGCGCCCAGCGCGCGACTGTCGCCTTGCGCAGGATTTCCCCGAGTACCGGCAGCTTGAGCACGAAGCGGTCGACCGCGATCTGCAGCGCTTCCGAGCGCTTCAAGGCATAGACGAAACCGGAGAACGCGGCAAAGGCGCCACCGAAGATGAGCCACGAGTATTCGATGAAGGCATCCGATATCGCGATCACGAACAGCGTCGGCGCGGGCAGGTCGGCGCCGAAACTCTCGAATACCTTCTTGAACTCGGGAATGACGAAAATCATGATGACCGCGGTGATGACGATGGCCACCACGATGACCGCGATCGGATAGAACATGGCCGACTTGATCTTGCCCTTGATCGCCAGGATCTTCTCGCGATAGGTCGCGAGGCGGTCGAGCAGGCCGTCCAGGATACCGGCCTGTTCGCCCGCCGCGACGAGGTTGCAGAACAACTGGTCGAAGTGCTGCGGATACTTGCGGAAGGCCTGGTTGAGGCTGGAACCGGATTCGACCTCCAGCCGGATGTCGCCCAGCAGCTTGGATACCGCGCGGTTGCCGGCACCCTTGCCGACGATGTCGAACGCCTGCAGCAGCGGTACGCCGGCCTTCATCATGGTGGCCAGTTGCCGCGTGAACAGCGTGATGTCCTTTTCCGTGACCTTGCCGCCACGCCCGAAACTGCGCTTCTTGATCTTGGTGACAAGGATGCCCTGCCGGCGCAGTGTCGCCTGCACCATGGCTTCACCGCCGGCGCGCATTTCGCCACGCACCTGCTTGCCGGTCTTGTCCTTGCCTTCCCAGTTGAAGACGTGTTCCTTGGAACCGCTGTCCTTGCGTACGGTGCGGGTTGCGGTGGCCAAATCAAGCTCCTTGCAGCGGTTGTGCATCCGGGCGTCGCGGCGTCCGGATCACCCTATTCATTGGTGCAGGCCAGAACCTCGGCCAGCGATGTCACGCCCTGCTTGACCTTCAGCAGCCCCGACTGGCGCAGATCCTTCACGCCCTCACGTCTCGCCTGGTTGGCGATGTCGATCGAATTGCCGTTGGTCATGATGATATGCGCAATCTCGTCCGATATCGGCATCACCTGGTAGATGCCGACCCGGCCCTTGTAGCCGCTGCCCTTGCAGCGTTCGCAGCCGACCGGCCCGTACGGCTGCCAGCTCCCGTCCAGGTCGGCTTCGGTGAAACCGGCTTCGAGCAGCGCTTCGACCGGAATGTTCACCGGCTGCTTGCAGGAGCATAGACGGCGGGCCAGACGCTGCGCGGTGATCAATATGACACTCGATGCAATATTGAAGGCCGCGATGCCCATGTTGCGCATGCGGTCCAGCGTGGTCGGCGCATCATTGGTGTGCAGTGTGGACAGCACAAGGTGACCGGTCTGGGCGGCCTTGATCGAAATCTCTGCAGTTTCCAGGTCGCGGATTTCGCCCACCATGATCACGTCCGGATCCTGCCGCAGGAAGGACTTCAGCGCTGCGGCAAAGGTGAGGCCGGCCTTGTCGTTCACATTGACCTGGTTGATGCCGGGCAGGTTGATTTCAGCCGGATCTTCCGCGGTCGAAATGTTCACTCCCGGCTTGTTCAGCAGGTTCAGGCAGGTGTAGAGCGACACCGTCTTGCCGGAACCGGTCGGACCGGTCACCAGGATCATGCCGTAGGGCCGTTCTATCGCGTGCATCATCGCGGCTCGCTGTTCCGGCTCGTAACCCAGCGCATCGATGCCCAGCATGGCCGAACTCGGGTCGAGGATACGCATCACGATCTTCTCGCCGTGCAAGGTCGGCAGCGTGCTCACCCGGAAGTCGATGGCCTTGTTCTTGGACAGCACGAATTTCATGCGGCCATCCTGCGGCACACGCTTTTCCGATATGTCCAGCCGTGAAATGACCTTGATGCGCGACGCAATCTTCTCGCGCAGCACCAGTGGTGGCTGGGTAATCTCGCGCAGCACGCCATCGGTGCGGTAGCGGATGCGGTAGTACTTCTCGTACGGCTCGAAGTGGACGTCGGACGCCCCCTCGTTGATGGCGTCGAGCAGGATCTTCTGGATGAAACGCACGACCGGCGCGTCGTCGATATCGACCTGCGGTTCGCCCGCGCCGCCCTCTTCTTCCGGCGCCAGTTCGCCCTCGAAGTCGAAATCCACCGACGAGATCGATTCGAGGGTCTTTTCGACGGTTTCGGAGAGCTTGTCGACCAGGGTTCCCAACTTGTCGGATTCGACGACCACCGGGTCGACCGCCAGCCCGGTCTGGAAGCGCACTTCGTCGATCGCGCGCAGGTTCGAAGGGTCGGCGATCGCGACGGCAAGCCGGTTGCCGCGCTTCTTCAGCGCGAGCACGCGGTGCGTGCGCATCAACTTCTTGTCGATGGCGTCGGCAGCGAACTGGTCGGGGTCGAACTGCGTGAGGTCGAGCAGCGGATAGCCGAAGGTTTCCGACGCGAAGGTGGCCACGTCGCGCGCGTTCATGCGACCGCTTGCCACCAGTTGGGCGACAAAGCCGTTGCCGGACTGACTGCCTTCGCGCATCAGCGATTCCGCTTCGTTCTCGGTCAGTCGTCCGTTCTGCGCGAGGGCCCGGGCCAGACCGGACAGTGCATTCTTGGCAGTGGCAGCCATGGCGCGGTCAGTGAAGGGATCCGGTTATTTGAAGTATCGCCTTCGATGATGACGATTCGGGCTTGATCTGTAAACGGATTGCACCGGCCATTCTTGAGGCGGGACGGGGCTTCGCGGGCCTATTCGGGTTGCGCCTGCGGCTGGAAGATGCGTACGCTGCGCACCATGCGATCCTCGGTGTGCAGGATTTCCATCGCCACCTGACCGATACGCACCGACAGGCCCGATTCAGGAATGTCCTGCAGGTGTTCCAGCAGCAGGCCATTGAGCGTTTTCGGTCCTTCGAGCGGCAGACTGAGTCCCAGCTTGGCGTTCAGTTCGCGCAGGCTGCGGCCGCCATCGACGATGACGCTGCCGTCGGTCCAGTTCAGCGCATCCACCTGCCCGGGTTGGCCGGTGGTGAACTTGCCGACGATTTCCTCGATGATGTCCTCGAGCGTGAGCAGGCCTTCGACCTCGCCGTACTCGTTCACCACCAGCGCCATGCGTTGGCGGTTCTCCTGGAAAAATTGCAACTGGCTGTAAAGCGGGGTGGCCGAAGGCACGAAATAGGGGCGGGTGAGCAATCCGCGTATCTCGTCCTTGTCCAGTTCCCCCGCCGACAGTGCGCTGACGACACGGCGCTGCGGCAGCACGCCGAGCACGCGGTCGAGGTCGCCTTCGAAAACAGGTACCCGGCCATGGTGCGCGGTCGCGATCTGCTCCTGTATCGCTTCCAGCGGCTGCTCCAGGTCTATGGCTTCGATCTGGTTGCGCGGCGTCATCACGTCTTCGACCGTCACGTCCTCCAGTTCGAACAGATTGATCAGGATGCGGCGGTGGGCGGCCGGAATGAAATGGCCGGATTCGGTCATGAGCGCGCGCAGTTCGTCGGCCGACAGGGTCTGGTTTTCTTCCTGGCGCGTCGGCTGCAGACGAGTGATCTTGAGCAGCGCCGACACGAACAGGTTGACCGTCCACACCACCGGATAGAACAGGCGCAGCAGCGGTGCGAGCACAAAGGCAACCACCGGCGCGAGGGAATTGGCATAACCGGCACCGATCACCTTCGGGGTGATCTCGGAAAACACCAGAATGAGGAAGGTAACGACGATGGTGCCAAGGCCCAGCGCAAGTTCGCCTTCGCCGAACAGGTCGATGGCGAGTACGCCGGTAAGGGTCGCCGCGGCGGCGTTGATGAGGTTGTTGAACAGCAGGATGACCCCGAGCAGCTTGTCGGTCTGCGCCAGCAGATCGAGTGCCCGCTGCGCACCGCGCGACCCGGCACGGGCGGCCGCCTTCAGCCGGAAGCGGTTGCAGGCCATCATGGCCGTTTCGGCCATCGAGAACAGGCCGGACAGCACCAGAAGCACGCCGAGCGCCATCATCTGGGTCGATTGCGGCACAGAATCCATGTATCAGCTTCGGCCCAGCACGACTTCAAGGACGAACTGCGTGCCGATGTAGGCCAGCAGCAGTACGAAGAATCCGCCCAGAGTCCAGCGCAACGCCATCCTGCCTCGCCAGCCGCGGAAGTGGCGACCGGCCAGCAATGTGCCGAACACCACCCACGCGGCGATGGCGAATACCGTCTTGTGACTGAAGGCCAGCGGCTTTCCGAATACCTGCTCGGAAAAGGCGATACCGGTAACCAGTGTGGCGCTCAGCAGCACGAAGGCGATGGTGATGAGGCGGAACAGCAGGCCCTCCATCACCAGCAGGGGAGGCAGATTTTCAAGTACGCGACTGAGCCGGCCACGGTGCAGGTTGCGTTCCACCGCCGACATCAGCATGGCGTGCAGGGCCGCCAGCGTGAACAGGCTGTAGGCGGTCATCGCCATCACAAAATGTGCGCGGAACAGCGGGCTCGCGGCATTTCCGATTTCGTGCCTGGCGGGCAGCAGCAGTGGCGCTGCCGCGCACAGCGCGGCAGCAGGCAAGGCCAGCATGTGCAGGCCGTCCAGCCGTGAGGACAGGCTTTCCACCCAGTAGAACACCAGAGCGAGCCAGGTCATGACGGCCAGCGCATCACCGGCCCCGAAACGCATGTGGCCATCCGGGAATATCTGGTGTGACAGCACGAAGGCGTGGATCACCAGGGCGGCAGCAAGGCCGGCCGAACGCACGCCCCCGCCGCCGGTCGGCCTTCCATTGCCAGCCGGCCGCATGAACCAGATGGCCAGCGCGGCGTAAAGGGCGGTCGGAAGCAGTTCGATTAGAATCATCTGCTTCAGTTTAACCCATGGCGCCCGCTGCTCTCCGATGCTGGATAACCTTACTCAACGCTTGGCCAAGGTCGTCAAGACCTTGCGTGGACAGGCCCGCCTGACCGACGAGAACATTTCCGACATGCTGCGCGAAGTGCGCATGGCATTGCTGGAAGCGGATGTGGCATTGCCGGTGGTGAAGGACCTGATCGGCCGGATAAGGGAAAAGGCGGTCGGGCAGGAGGTCCTTGGTTCGCTGACGCCGGGCCAGGCGCTGGTCGGTGTGGTACACGACGAACTGGCGGCGCTGATGGGTGGCGCCACCGCCGGCCTGAATTTCGCGACCCAGCCGCCGGCCATCGTACTGATGGCCGGTCTTCAGGGGGCCGGCAAGACCACCACGGTGGGCAAGCTGGCCAAATGGCTGAAGGAAACGCAGAAGAAGAAGGTGCTGACGGTGTCCTGCGACGTCTATCGTCCAGCCGCCATCGAACAACTGCGGACTGTCACCGGCCAGGCCGGCGCCGAGTTCTTCCCGTCGACGCCGGACCAGAAGCCGGTCGATATCGCGCGCGCCGCAGTCGAATTTGCCCGAACCCGCTACTTCGACGTGCTGCTGGTCGATACCGCCGGCCGGCTGGCAATCGATCAGGCGATGATGGACGAGATCCGCGCGCTGCATCACGCGCTGGATCCGATTGAAACGCTGTTCGTCGTCGATGCGATGCTCGGGCAGGACGCGGTCAATACCGCCAAGGCGTTCAAGGATGCGCTGCCGCTGACCGGCGTCGTGCTGACCAAGCTCGATGGCGATGCGCGCGGCGGTGCCGCGCTGTCGGTGCGCCACGTCACCGGTGCGCCGCTCAAGTTCGCGGGCGTCGGCGAAAAGCTGACCGGGCTGGAGGAATTCCATCCGCAGCGCATGGCCTCGCGCATCCTCGGCATGGGCGACATCATGGGCCTGGTCGAGGAGGCGAGGCGTCAGGTCGACGAGGATCAGGCCCGGGAGTTCGCGCAGAAGCTCAAGAGCGGCAAGGGCTTCGACCTGAACGACTTCAAGACGCAGATCGCGCAGATGCGCAAGATGGGCGGGCTGTCGGCGCTGATGGACAAGCTGCCGGCGCAGTTTGCCGGTGCCGCGCAACAGTTGCAGGGTGGCGCCGACGACAAGGCGATCCGGCGCATCGAGGGCATCATCAATTCGATGACGCCAGCGGAGCGCGGCAAGCCCGAACTGATCAAGGCAAGCCGCAAGCGGCGGATCGCGGCTGGATCCGGCACGTCCGTGCAGGAGGTGAACCGTCTTTTGAACCAGTTCGAACAGACGCAGAAAATGATGAAGCAGTTTTCCAAAGGCGGAATGCAGAAGCTCATGCGCGGCATGAAGGGCATGCTGCCGGGAATGCGATGACTCGATTGTGTGCGAACCGTCACCACGACCGCGACTGTGCATCATAGAGGGGGACACGACCCTGCGTCGGGCTGTGGCCCAGGCGCTCATGCCCCTGGACGCCGAGCAGGTTCTCATGCAGGGGCTTACCGACCTGCTGCATGAGCGCGATGTCGCGCAGTCGGCGCGATGTTTCGTCATCGGCGCCAGTCAGCGCAGTCTGGACGGGCAGGAGCCGGTGGAGTGTACGCGACGCATGGGCTTGCGCGCGCCGGTCGTGCTGCTGTCCGGCCCCTGCGACGTGGCATTTGCGGTTCGTCAGATGAGGGCCGGTGCGTTCGACTTCCTGCTGACGCCGGTACAGCCATCGGCACTGAGATTGTCAGTGTCGGAGGCGATGGATTTCGCTGCGGCCCGCGCGGCGCGGGAGACGCGCTTGCAGTGGACGACCCAGGCAGTCGATGGATTGACCCCGCGCGAGAAGGAGGTGCTCGACCGCGTGGTGACCGGATTGTCCAATCAGGGTGTCGCCGACTCGCTCTGCATCAGCGTGAAGACCGTGGAGCAGCATCGCGCGCGCGTCATGCAGAAAATGCGTGCCGCTTCGCTTGCCGAGCTCGTGGCGATGGTGACCGAGTGGCGACTGATGAAAGCGGGCGCCCCGGGCACGTCGTCAAGGATTGCTGGCTGACGTGAGCGCGGGCCACGACCAGTGGCGTTCCCACGCAGCGCGCACCATGTTCGGATACTCCGCACGACCGAGGCTGCCGTTGTAGCGGCCGAGCGCCCTGAACAGATTGCCTCTTTCTATGTCGAGGTAGTGGCGCAGGATGGTGCAGCCGAAGCGCAGATTCGTGCGCAGGTGGAAAAGGTTGCTGTCCTCGCTGCCGATGAGCTTGATCCAGAACGGCATCACCTGCATGTAGCCACGTGCGCCGGCTCCCGAGATGGCGTATTTGCGGAATCCGCTTTCCACCTGGATCAGGCCGAGCACCAGCTGTGGGTCCAGACCCGCACGTGTGGCCTCGTAGTGGACCGTCTTCAGGAATTCCTGGCGACCGGCTTCGTCCGGCATCTTTTTCGCGAGCCGCTCGGACATTGCATCGAGCCACATCTTCTGCTGCGGAGAAGACAGCTCCGGCAGATCCGGTGCCGCGCGGTCGCTGATCGCAAGATGAAGCGCCGCGCGCACGCTGTCGGCCAGGGGTTCGTACTGTTGCGACGCATGACCATCACCGCCCCGCAGGGCGATGATGGTCAGGGCGACGGACAGCGCAGTCTTCATCGTCCGGCGGGTTTGCCCAGGGCGGTGCGTACCGCATCGGGTGTGAGGCGGGTGGCTGCGGCATCGCGGCGATGCTGGTATTCGACAATGCCGTCCTTCAGTCCGCGCTCACCCACCGTGACACGATGCGGAACGCCTATCAGCTCCCAGTCGGCAAACATGACACCGGGCCGCTCGTCGCGGTCGTCAAGGATGACATCGAAACCCGCTTCGGCCAGTTCGTCATAGAGCCGCGTGGCCGCGTCGCGCACCGCCTCCGACTTGCTCCAGCCCACCGGGCAGATGACGACCTCGAAAGGTGCGATGGCCTGCGGCCAGATGATGCCGCGCTCGTCATGGTTCTGTTCGATCGCCGCGCCGACCAGCCGGGTGACGCCTATGCCATAGCAGCCCATCACCATTGCGCGCGGTTTGCCGGTTTCGTCGAGATAGGTGCAGTTCATCGCTTCTGAATACTTGGTGCCCAGGAAGAAAACGTGGCCGACCTCGATGCCGCGCTGGATGCTGAGCCGTCCCTTGCCGTCCGGCGACGGGTCGCCTTCGACCACGTTGCGCAGATCGGCCACCGTCTCCGGCTCGGGCAGATCGCGCCCCCAGTTCACGCCGGTCAGGTGCGCATCGATTTCGTTTGCACCGGTGACGAAGTCGCTCATATTGGCCACCGTCAGATCGGCAATCACATGCACCGGCTTGCGCAGCCCTACCGGCCCGAGATAGCCCGGCCGGCAGCCGAAGTGTTCGACGATTTCCGCCTCGCTCGCGAAACGGAAGCCGTCCTTCAGTCCGGCCAGCTTGGATGCCTTCACCTCGTTCAGCTCGTGATCGCCGCGCAGCATGAGCAGCCACAGATCGGTCCTGCCTTCCTTATCGGTTGCAAGAACGACGGACTTGACCGTGCGTTCGATCGGCAGGCCGAGCAGCTTGGCGACGTCCTCGCATTTCATGGTGTCCGGTGTGGCGGCCCGGGCCATGGTTTCGCCAGGCGCCTGTCGTTGCGCGACCAGCGGCATGGCCTGTGCAAGTTCGATGTTCGCGGCGTAATCGGAATCCGGACACCAGGCGATCAGATCCTCCCCGGTGTCCGCGATGACCTGGAACTCGTGACTGCGCGAACCACCGATGGCGCCGGTGTCGGCGGCCACCGCGCGGAACTCGAGGCCCAGGCGGCGGAAGATGCGCATGTAGGCGTCGAACATCCGGTCGTAGCTGCGGGCAGCCCCTTCCTCGTCGCGGTCGAAGGAGTAAGCGTCCTTCATCGTGAACTCGCGCCCGCGCATGACGCCGAAGCGGGGGCGGCGTTCGTCGCGAAACTTGGTCTGGATGTGATAGAAGTTCTTCGGAAGCTGGCGCCAGCTGTGTATCTCCGCGCGAGCGATATCGGTCACCACTTCCTCCGAAGTGGGCTGGATGATGAAGTCGCGGTCGTGCCTGTCCTTCACTCGCAGAAGTTCCGGGCCCATCTTGTCCCAACGGCCGGTTTCCTGCCACAGCTCGGCCGGCTGGATCAGCGGCATGAGCAATTCGATTGCGCCCGCGTGGTCCATTTCGTCGCGGATGATGCGTTCGATCTTGCGGATCACCCGCAGGCCCATGGGCATGTAGTTGTAAATGCCTCCAGCGAGCTTGCGGATCATGCCTGCGCGCGTCATGAGCTTGTGTGATACGACCTCGGCGTCCGAGGGGGCTTCCTTGAGCGTGGATACGAAGAATTTGCTGGCGTACATGGTGACGGTTGTGCCGGAAGAGGCAATAAACCTTTAATTCTAGCCGTTTACGCCAGGATTGCCCGGGCGGCCCATCTGCTTTGATTCGGCGTGGAATTGTGAAAGAATCCATGGAAATTTTCACTTGGCAGGACCAACCATGCTCGACCGGGAAGGGTACCGCCCGAATGTCGGCATCATTCTGATCAACGGGCGCAATGAGGTCTTCTGGGGCAAGCGCATCGGAGAGCATGCGTGGCAGTTTCCCCAGGGCGGCATCAATCACGGCGAATCGCCCGAGCAGGCCATGTATCGCGAGCTATGGGAAGAACTCGGCTTGCGGCCCGAACATGTTCGCATCATCGGTCGTACGCGTGACTGGTTGCGCTATGACGTGCCGCGCAACTGGGTGCGACGCGAATGGCGCAGCGCCTATCGCGGTCAGAAGCAGATCTGGTATCTGCTGCGCATGGTCGGCCGGGATTGCGATGTCTGTCTGCGCGCGACCGATCATCCGGAGTTCGACGCCTGGCGCTGGAACGATTACTGGATTCCGCTCGAGACGGTGATCGAGTTCAAGAGGCAGGTCTATCAGCAGGCGCTGACCGAACTCGCCCGGCTTGCTTTCCGCGGCGCGCGAGCGCGCCAGAGCCGCCCCTGGCCGGTGATGGAGCAGCCGTCGCTCACCCAGGTCGCCGATGGCAGCCCGGGTGAGGGCGTACGCTCCGCCGGCTGAATTTCGCTGCGGCACAGTAACGCTCCCTTCGTACGTACTGGATCGATGCCTTCATATTTCTTTCCCCGGATCGCACTCGCCGCTTTCGTTTTGAGTGTTGCAGCCCTTGCGCAGGCGCAGATCACCGACTGGGACCGTGCCAAGTCCACGTATGAAGCGCCCGAGGGATCGGGTATTCCGGTCAAAGAGGATGATTACGAACCGCCAGCGCTGGCTTCGGGCGTCAAGTGGCAGGAGTACTACCTCAACGCGTCGACACGCAACGAGTACTTCGTCGCCCGCGATTTCATTTCCATCGGTCAGGACGGCGCCATCCGCTACGTGTCGCGTGTGGTGTCGTCGAATGGTACCGAGAACATCGCCGCCGAGGGCATCCGGTGCAGCACCGGTGAGCGGCGGGTTTACGCGACCCTCAATTCACGCAAGGAATGGGTTGCGGTCAGGGGCAGCCGTTGGCTGCCCATTGGCGGCGGCAACCGCCTCAATTCTTACGCGTTCGCGCTGTATTCCGACTACATGTGTTCGGCAGAAGTGGCTGTGCCGCCGAAGAAGGTGCTCGAGAACCTTGCGAACAGTTTCACAGCGCGCACCGGTACGCCGCTTAGCGGCTATCGGTGATTGTCCAGATCAAGGGGGGGGGGCATGCTTGACGCCATCATTTCGGAATTGGATCGCATCCTGCGGACGCTTGCTGCGCCAGCGCGTACCCTTCGCCCCCTGCCCGGAGGGGACTTGCCGGACGTGGATATGGATGAGGCGCAGCGTCGTCGTGTCGGCGCCCTCATGCGCATCAATCATGTGGGAGAGATCTGCGCGCAGGCGCTTTACCAGGGGCAGGCTCTGACCTGTCGCGATCCGGGGGTGCGAAATGCCCTGAAGCAGGCGGCGCACGAAGAGGTGGAGCACCTGTCCTGGACCGCATCGCGCATGCAGGAGCTGGGCGCTCGTCCCAGTCTGCTCAATCCCTTGTGGTATGGCGGTGCGCTGGCCATCGGGGTGACTGCGGGCCTGATCGGCGACAAGTGGAATCTCGGATTTCTGTCCGAGACGGAGAAGCAGGTCGAGGCACATCTGCAGAGCCATCTCGACCGTCTGCCTGCGGGTGATCAGAAGTCCTGGCGCATCCTTGAACAGATGCGTCAGGACGAACGCGAGCACGCGTTGACGGCGCAACGCCTGGGCGCTGCGGAACTGCCCGCTCCGGCGCGACTGGCGATGAAGGCCGCTTCGAAAGTGATGACCGGTCTCGCCTATTACGTCTGATATCGGTTGCGCTCAGGCTTCGGCGATTTCCCAGGTGTGTTCTATCGTCGCGGTCTTGCCGAGCATGATGGACGCCGAGCAGTACTTCTCGGCCGACAGGTGGATGGCGCGTTCCACCGCTTCCGGCTTCAGATTGCGACCCGTGATCCGGAAGTGGAAGCCGATGCGGGTGAAGACCTTGGGGTCATGCTCCGCGCGGTCGGCCCTCAGCGTGACTTCGCAGCCGCTGACGTCGTGGCGGCCCTTCTTCAGGATGAGCATCACGTCGAATGCGGTGCATCCGCCGGTGCCCGCGAGAACCAGTTCCATCGGCCGCGCAGCGAGGTTACGGCCCCCGGCCTCGGGCGCGCCATCCATCGTGAGCATGTGTCCGGATCCGGTTTCCGCCACGAAACTCATGTGATCAACCCACTTCACCACGCATTCCATCTTCAGCTCCTTGTCGAGGACGCAGATTCTACTGTCCGGCGAGCACTTCTGCGGTGAGTGGGGCGTGGTGCGGCGCAAGATCGGTCCATCGTTCTCCGGAAATTAAAAAGTGTCGAGGATGACGGGCAGTGTTCCTGCGGTGAAAAGCGCCTGGTTGCCGTGATGGTGCGATGCAAAATAATCCTTGCTTTTGCGCCTTGCGTTGTCAATAATTCAGACAGGTTTTGCAGAGTTCTGTCTGGACTTTCTGCCGCAAGTGTCTCCTCCACCCTCCTCCATTGGTGTGGATTCAGCGCGACTCATCTGAGTCGCGCTTTTTTTGTTCCCGCCCGCATCAGTTGACATGATCTGGCACGCACGCTAAATTCGCGGGCTTTTGGGCGATCTCGCCCAGAACACAGGACGTTCGAGATGAAAACCTTTTCAGCCAAGCCGCATGAAGTCGTGCGCGACTGGTACGTTGTCGATGCCTCTGACAAGGTACTCGGGCGCCTCGCCAGTGAGATCGCCCGTCGCCTGCGCGGCAAGCACAAACCCGTATTCACGCCGCACGTGGACACCGGTGACTACATCGTGGTTGTCAACGTCGACAAGATCCGCGTGACCGGCGACAAGGCCCAGGACAAGAAGTACTACCGCCACTCGGGTTACCCCGGTGGTATCTACGAAACCAACTTCACCAAGCTGCAGCAGCGCTTCCCGGCGCGCGTGCTTGAGAAGGCCGTCAAGGGCATGCTGCCCAAGGGTCCGCTCGGTTACGCGATGATCAAGAAGCTGAAATGCTATGCCGGCGGTGAACATCCGCACGCCGCACAGCAGCCGAAGGCTCTGGACATCTGAGGACGGAACGGTCATGGCATTCAAAGTTGATTATTACTACGGCACCGGCCGTCGCAAGACCGCCGTCGCCCGCGTCTTCCTCCGTCCTGGCAAGGGCGCTTTCGTGGTCAATGACAAGCCGGTCGATGAGTTTTTCTCGCGCGAGACCGGTCGCATGGTCGTTCGCCAGCCTCTCGAACTGACCGAGCATGTCAGCACATTCGACATTCTCGTCAACGTGACGGGCGGTGGCGAGTCGGGTCAGGCCGGCGCCGTGCGTCACGGCATCACCCGTGCTCTGATCGATTACGACGCGAATCTGAAGCCGGTGCTGAGCAAAGCCGGATTCGTGACGCGGGATGCGCGCGAAGTGGAGCGCAAGAAAGTCGGTTTCCACAAGGCGCGTCGTCGCAAGCAGTTCTCGAAGCGCTGAGCGCTGCTCGTTGCGTCGAAAAGGCCGCCTTCGGGCGGCCTTTTTCATTTCTGGCATCATGCTCAATTTTCTGCTGTCCAGCGCTTTTGCTGGAGGGTGATTCGTCGGGAGCGTCGGAGTGGTCATCAAGGTCGGTATCGTTGGCGGGACGGGATACACGGGGGTCGAGTTGCTCAGACTCCTCGCCCGTCATCCCGAGGTCGAGTTGTCGGTCATCACCTCGCGGGGAGATGCGGGCCGTCCGGTTTCGGACATGTTTCCCAGCTTGCGCGGTGTGGTCAGTCTGGCGTTTTCCGATCCCTCCGAAGCGGATCTGGGCAAGTGTGATGTCGTGTTCTTCGCTACACCTAACGGCGTCGCCATGCAGCAGGCTGCTCGGCTGATTGACTCCGGAATACGCGTCATCGACCTTGCTGCGGATTTCCGATTGAAGGATCCGGACGTCTGGGCCGAGTGGTACGGCATGCCGCATTCGTCTCCTGATCTGCTCGATGTGGCGGTGTACGGACTGCCTGAAGTCAACCGTGACAAGATCCGTGCTGCCCGGCTGGTCGCCAATCCGGGTTGCTATCCGACTGCTGTACAGCTGGGCTTCATTCCGCTCGTCGAGGCGGGGGTCGTCGACGTCGGCAGTCTGATCGCCGATGCCAAGTCGGGCGTGTCGGGGGCGGGGCGCAAGGCGGAGGTGCACACGCTGTTCGCGGAGGCCGGCGACAATTTCAAGGCGTATGGTACGCCAGGGCATCGTCATCTGCCCGAAATACGGCAAGGCCTGTCGGCCGCTGCCGGATGTGCTGTCGGGCTCACTTTTGTCCCGCATCTGACGCCTTTGATCCGCGGCATTCATGCGACCTTGTACGCCCGGCTGACCCGCGAATGCGATCTGCAGGCGCTGTTCGAGAACCGCTATGCAGGAGAGCGTTTCGTCGATGTCCTGCCGACTGGAAGTCATCCCGAAACGCGTTCCGTCCGTGCTTCGAACATCTGTCGCATCGCCGTGCACCGACCCCAGGGCGGCGATACGGTGGTGGTGCTGTCGGTGATCGACAATCTGGTGAAGGGCGCCGCCGGACAGGCTGTCCAGAATATGAACCTGATGTTCAACATCCCTGAATCGTGTGGGCTAGAACTCGTTCCGGTATTGCCCTGAAGGCGCGCCGCTGGCGGCTGCGCCACGGCCTCGCGGCTCAATCTGTCTCGATTCGGCAGCGGGTTCCATGGTGGCTGAAGCTGCCTGCGGCCGTGCTCGTGCTCGTTGTGGCTGTGCTGGCGGCGCTCGCGATCTATGAATCCGGCCGCGGTTGGACGGGCGTAGGGCTGGAGGTCTTCAAGGCGGAACTTGCGCAGGTGCGGGCCGAGCTGACCGCGAAGGATGCCGAGCTGGGTCTCGCCCGGCAGCAGGTCGATGCCGCGCACAGTGCCCTGCAGATCGAGAAGGCGTCGCAGGAGCAGCTTGCAGCACGGATACGCACCCTCGAGGCCGAGAACGCGCGACTGCGGGAGGACGTCCTGGTGTTCGAAAGTCTCGCGGGCGGCGCGTATGCCGGAATACAGCCCGGCTTCAAGATCAACCGGTTTGCGGTCGAGCCGGATTCGGTCCCCGGTCGTTTCCGCTACCGCATGCTTATCCTGCGTCAGGGCGGGCGGGTCGAGGCCGAGACCAAGGGGTCCTACCAGTTGCTGGCCACCATTGACCGAAACGGTCAGGGTGCTACCATCCAGTATCCAGCAGAAGGGAATCCTGCTGCCTCAAGGATTGCCTTCAAGCATTTCCAGCGGGTTGAGGGGGTTTTTCAGCTGCCGGCGGATTCACGGCTTGTTTCGATCGAGGTCCGGTTTCTTCAGGACGGACAGATCCGCGCAAAGGCTTCCGCTTCGCTCTGACGCACTTTCTCCCGACAAAGGAGGTATCCGGATGTTTGGAAAGAAGGCTGAAAAGCCCAGCAAGAGGATAGACAGCCTGATCGGTGCGGGTACCCGCATCAGCGGGGACATACACTTCCGTGGGGGGCTGCGCATTGATGGCGAGGTGATCGGGAATGTGCGCGCCGAGGACAGTGAATCCAGTACGCTGGTGCTCAGCGAACACGCAAGGATCGAGGGTGCTGTCAGTGTGACCCATGCGATGATCAACGGGACCGTGGCCGGTCCCATCGTGTCGACCGAGTTTCTCGAACTGCAGCCTCAGGCACGAATCTCAGGGGATGTGGTCTACAACAGGCTGGAAGTGCACTTGGGCGCCATCGTGAAGGGTCGCCTGGAGCATCAGGAATCGGCGCATCGCGCCGTGGAACTCAAGTTGGCCAGCGGCAGCTGACCGACAGCAACACGAGGAGTCAAATCATGAATGCAGTCACCGACATGCCGCTGCCGTTGAATTTCACCGACAGCGCCGCCAACAAGGTGAAGGAGCTGATACTCGAAGAGGGCAATCCCGATCTGAAGCTGAGGGTGTTCGTATCGGGCGGCGGCTGTTCGGGCTTCCAGTATGGCTTTACATTCGACGAAGTCACCAATGACGACGACACCACGCTGGAAAAGAATGGGGTGCTCCTGCTGATTGACCCGATGAGCTATCAGTATCTGGTCGGTGCCGAAATCGACTATACCGAGGGTCTGGAAGGCGCGCAGTTCGTCATCAAGAATCCGAACGCGACATCGACCTGCGGGTGCGGCTCGTCCTTCTCCGTCTGAAATCCGTTCGAGCAGTCGGGGCGCGTTGTGTTGCCCCGTTGCTGGCGATCGGTGACTCATGCGGGCCATTCATGCGGGCCATATTGCACCGATCACGCGTGCGCCTCTCGCCCCGGTGACCGCGGGCAGGTTGGCCGGGCGACCATTCAAGGTCTGGTGAGCAAGCCAGGCAAATGCGAGAGCCTCCACCTGGTCGGGGGGGATTCCATATTCGGCAGTTGACAAGACCGGGCGTTCGACGAGCCTGGTCAGGCGCTCGAGCAGGTAGCCGTTGAATGCCCCGCCTCCGCACACCAGCCACTCGTCGCCGTTGAATCCCGTTCTGTCAACTGCGTCCGCCACTGATCGCGCGGTCAGCTCCAGCAGCGTTGCCTGCACATCCTCAGCGCGAAGTGCTTCAACCTCGAGTTCGTTCAGCCACCGGAGATTGAACTCCTCGCGGCCACAGCTTTTGGGTGGATCGAGCCTGAAGAATGCGTGGCCAAGCATGCGTGCGAGAAGGGCCTTGTTCGCGGTCCCGGATCGCGCCCAGTCGCCATTGGAGTCATAAGGCCGGCCTCGCCGTGCATGTATCCAGCCGTCCATCAATACATTGCCTGGGCCACAGTCGAAACCACGCGTCGTGGCGCCCGGATCCAGCAGGGTGACGTTGCTCATGCCCCCGATATTGAGCACGACGCGTGAACGCGATGCATGTGAGAACTGCGCCGCGTGAAAGGCCGGGACAAGGGGGGCGCCCTTACCACCCGCCGCTATATCGCGCGAACGGAAGTCCGCGATTACGCAGATTCCCGTCAGCTCGGCCAGTCGAGCCGGTGCGTTGAGCTGGACGGAATAGCCAAGCTCCGGTCGATGGCGAATCGTTTGACCGTGGCATCCGATGGCAGCGATCCGGCCGGCTACCACATCTGCTTTCCGCAGTAACGCTCGAACGGTGTCGGCGTAAATCCCGGTGAGTGCAAGTGCCGTCCGATGAACTGCATCGACGCCATCGTCTTCGGCTTCGCTGAGCGCCAGCAAAGTGGCGCGTAATCGGGCCGGAAGCTCTGCGTGGACATGCGCGAGCGCACGGCATCCCGGCTCATCGATCTCTGCGAGTACCGCATCGACGCCGTCCAGGCTCGTACCGGACATCAAACCGATGTAGAGCGCGCTCATCGAGTGCCCTCCGCGCTCGCCCTGTGCATGCGATAACATCGAACGCTTTGCCGGAAAGGGCGTGCAGACGGACTGCGCCCGAACTTACAGGATCGAGTCATGGTTGATGTGGACAAGGCGTTGGCGTTGATAAAGAGAGGGGTGGACGAACTGCTCCCGGAGGCGGATTTGCTCGAGAAGCTCAAGAGCGGGCGTCCGTTGCGCATCAAGGCGGGATTCGATCCTACCGCACCGGATCTCCACCTTGGGCATACCGTGCTGCTGAACAAGATGCGCCACTTCCAGGATCTTGGCCATCAGATCCTCTTCTTGATCGGCGACTTCACCGGCGCCATCGGGGACCCTACCGGAAAGAATGTGACACGCCCGCCTTTGTCGCGGGAGCAGGTTCTGCAGAACGCTGAGACATACAAGGAACAGGTGAGCAAGATACTCGACCCCGCTCGGATGGAGGTGGTTTTCAACTCGGCCTGGATGGGCGAACTGGGCGCAGAAGGCATGATCCGGTTGGCCTCGCGCCACACCGTTGCTCGCATGCTCGAACGGGACGATTTTGCTAAACGCTATGCGGCGAACCAACCGATTGCCATCCACGAGTTCCTTTACCCGCTGTGCCAGGGATACGATTCCGTGGCGCTCAAGGCGGATGTCGAATTGGGTGGCACCGACCAGAAGTTCAACCTGCTGATGGGCCGCGAGTTGCAGAAGCAATACGGCCAGTCGCAACAGGTTGTGTTGATGATGCCGCTGCTCGAAGGACTGGACGGCGTCAACAAGATGTCGAAATCGCTCGGCAACTACATTGGCGTCTCCGAGCCGCCCGGCGAGATTTTCGGCAAGGTGATGTCGGTTTCCGACGAACTGATGTGGCGCTACTACGACCTACTGTCGTTCAAGACAGGCGAAGAGATCGATCGCTTGCGGACGGAGGTCGCCGAGGGGCGGAATCCGCGTGACGTCAAGGTCCTGCTTGCACAGGAACTCGTGGGACGTTTCCATGGCGCAGGTGCTGCGGCCGCCGCGCTTGCCGACTTCGAGTCGCGTTTCCGGCAAGGCGGTATACCGGAGGATCTGGCCGAGCATGTACTGGAAACGCATGGCGCTGGCCTGCCGATTGCCCAGGCTCTGAAGTCGAGCGGCTTGACGGCGACAAGCTCGGAAGCGCTGCGGATGATCGATCAGGGTGGCGTGCGGCTGGATGGCGAGAAGGTGTCCGAGCGGAATCTTCTGCTGGCGGCTGGAACGAGTGTCGTTGCACAGGTGGGAAAGAGAAAATTCTGCAGGTTGGTGGTGCGGTAGGTGAAGCATGTAAGTCCTTGTCGCGCTGACTCTAAATTATTCCTCCGGGGTATGCGTGGGCGGCGTGAAAAGAACCGATGGAAAAAAACTTCAAAAATCTTTCGGGAAGGTGTTGACGCTCTCGAAATTCTCCGTAGAATGCGCACCTCTCGTTGCTCAGCAGCGAACGCTCTTTAACAAAACAAACAGCCGATAGGTGTGGGCACGGCGATGTTGTAACGGCGAGCAGCTGTCGTTCCAGGGGAACCTGGGGTGGTGGTTGTGGCCATGACAACTAAATTGAAGTGCTCATACGAATCAGAGGTTTTAAGCGAAAGCTTATATACCTGTGAATTCTGATTGAGTTTTGGGAATTGAACTGAAGAGTTTGATCCTGGCTCAGATTGAACGCTGGCGGAATGCTTTACACATGCAAGTCGAGCGGCAGCGCGGTCTTCGGACTGGCGGCGAGCGGCGAACGGGTGAGTAATACATCGGAACGTACCCAGTCGTGGGGGATAACACTTCGAAAGAAGTGCTAATACCGCATACGTCCTGAGGGAGAAAGCGGGGGATCGCAAGACCTCGCGCGATTGGAGCGGCCGATGTCAGATTAGCTAGTTGGTGGGGTAAAGGCCTACCAAGGCAACGATCTGTAGCTGGTCTGAGAGGATGATCAGCCACACTGGGACTGAGACACGGCCCAGACTCCTACGGGAGGCAGCAGTGGGGAATTTTGGACAATGGGGGCAACCCTGATCCAGCCATTCCGCGTGAGTGAAGAAGGCCTTCGGGTTGTAAAGCTCTTTCGGCAGGAACGAAACGGCGGGCTCTAACATAGCCCGTTAATGACGGTACCTGAAGAAGAAGCACCGGCTAACTACGTGCCAGCAGCCGCGGTAATACGTAGGGTGCGAGCGTTAATCGGAATTACTGGGCGTAAAGCGTGCGCAGGCGGTTGTGTAAGACAGGTGTGAAATCCCCGGGCTTAACCTGGGAACTGCGCTTGTGACTGCACGGCTAGAGTACGGCAGAGGGAGGTGGAATTCCACGTGTAGCAGTGAAATGCGTAGAGATGTGGAGGAACACCGATGGCGAAGGCAGCCTCCTGGGCCAGTACTGACGCTCATGCACGAAAGCGTGGGGAGCAAACAGGATTAGATACCCTGGTAGTCCACGCCCTAAACGATGTCGACTAGTTGTTCGGTGAGGAGACTCATTGAGTAACGCAGCTAACGCGTGAAGTCGACCGCCTGGGGAGTACGGTCGCAAGATTAAAACTCAAAGGAATTGACGGGGACCCGCACAAGCGGTGGATGATGTGGATTAATTCGATGCAACGCGAAAAACCTTACCTACCCTTGACATGTACGGAACCCTGCTGAGAGGTGGGGGTGCTCGAAAGAGAGCCGTAACACAGGTGCTGCATGGCTGTCGTCAGCTCGTGTCGTGAGATGTTGGGTTAAGTCCCGCAACGAGCGCAACCCTTGTCATTAGTTGCTACGCAAGAGCACTCTAATGAGACTGCCGGTGACAAACCGGAGGAAGGTGGGGATGACGTCAAGTCCTCATGGCCCTTATGGGTAGGGCTTCACACGTCATACAATGGTCGGTACAGAGGGTTGCCAAGCCGCGAGGTGGAGCCAATCCCAGAAAGCCGATCGTAGTCCGGATCGCAGTCTGCAACTCGACTGCGTGAAGTCGGAATCGCTAGTAATCGCGGATCAGCATGCCGCGGTGAATACGTTCCCGGGTCTTGTACACACCGCCCGTCACACCATGGGAGTGGGTTTCACCAGAAGAGGCTAGCCTAACCGTAAGGGGGGCGGTCGCCACGGTGAGATTCATGACTGGGGTGAAGTCGTAACAAGGTAGCCGTATCGGAAGGTGCGGCTGGATCACCTCCTTTCTAGAGTCAGCGACGTCGTCGTGGCCACAACCTATCGGCTGTTAAAGCAACAAGGGCAAGGAGCTCGGGCGTGCTTCCGGAATGGGAGCAGGTTCGCAGTGAGCACCCGACCCTGGAAAGACCGGGTCTGTAGCTCAGCTGGTTAGAGCACCGTCTTGATAAGGCGGGGGTCGTTGGTTCGAACCCAACCAGACCCACCAGATTGCCTGCATGAAGTCTGTGTAGTCATGGGGGATTAGCTCAGCTGGGAGAGCACCTGCTTTGCAAGCAGGGGGTCGTCGGTTCGATCCCGTCATCCTCCACCATGATCTGTCGGATGCGGTTTGTTCTTGTTGCGCACTGTTGAGTGTGAGGCGTGGGATGTAGAGATACTGCCCAGACCTCACCCGCAAGGGTGTGGAAGATTGATCTTTAAAAATTTGGAAGAAGTAAAGGGATGTCAGCGTTCAACCGCGCTGGCATCCATGGGTAGTGATTGCATCGTCCCACCTCTTTGAACCAGCGGTGGGATGGATAGCGCGAGCGCTTGAGAAGAACCTGTAGTGAAGTGCAAGACGCAAGTCGAGCACAGCGTTATAGGGTCAAGTGAATAAGTGCATGTGGTGGATGCCTTGGCGATCACAGGCGATGAAGGACGTGCAAGCCTGCGAAAAGCTGCGGGGAGCTGGCAATGAAGCTTTGATCCGCAGATGTCCGAATGGGGAAACCCGGCCCGTAAGGGTCATCCCTGGCTGAATACATAGGCCAGAGGAGGCGAACCGAGCGAACTGAAACATCTAAGTAGCTCGAGGAACAGAAATCAACCGAGATTCCCAAAGTAGTGGCGAGCGAACTGGGAGTAGCCTGCACGACTAAACCATTTACTTAGCAGAACGGTCTGGAAAGTCCGGCGATACAGGGTGATAGCCCCGTATGCGAAAAGTAGATGGCGGGTCTGAGCGTGCGACAAGTAGGGCGGGACACGTGAAATCCTGTTTGAAGATGGGGGGACCATCCTCCAAGGCTAAATACTCGTGATCGACCGATAGTGAACCAGTACCGTGAGGGAAAGGCGAAAAGAACCCCGGGAGGGGAGTGAAATAGATCCTGAAACCGCATGCATACAAACAGTGGGAGCCTCGCAAGGGGTGACTGCGTACCTTTTGTATAATGGGTCAGCGACTTACGTTCAGTAGCGAGCTTAACCGAATAGGGGAGGCGTAGCGAAAGCGAGTCTGAATAGGGCGATTCAGTTGCTGGGCGTAGACCCGAAACCAGATGATCTATCCATGGCCAGGATGAAGGTGCCGTAACAGGTACTGGAGGTCCGAACCCACTAGTGTTGAAAAACTAGGGGATGAGCTGTGGATAGGGGTGAAAGGCTAAACAAATCTGGAAATAGCTGGTTCTCCCCGAAAACTATTTAGGTAGTGCCTCATGTATCACTCTCGGGGGTAGAGCACTGTAATGGTTGGGGGGGTCATTGCGATCTACCCCGCCATAGCAAACTCCGAATACCGAGAAGTGCGAGCATGGGAGACAGACGGTGGGTGCTAACGTCCATCGTCAAGAGGGAAACAACCCAGACCGCCAGCTAAGGCCCCCAATGCGTGGCTAAGTGGAAAACGAGGTGGGAAGGCATAGACAGCCAGGAGGTTGGCTTAGAAGCAGCCATCCTTTAAAGAAAGCGTAATAGCTCACTGGTCGAGTCGTCCTGCGCGGAAGATGTAACGGGGCTCAAGCCACGAGCCGAAGCTGCGGATCTCGAAAGAGATGGTAGGGGAGCGTTCTGTAAGTCTGCGAAGGTGTCTGGTAACGGATGCTGGAGATATCAGAAGTGCGAATGCTGACATGAGTAGCGATAAAGCGGGTGAAAGGCCCGCTCGCCGAAAGCCCAAGGTTTCCTACGCAACGTTCATCGGCGTAGGGTGAGTCGGCTCCTAAGGCGAGGCCGAAAGGCGTAGTCGATGGGAAACAGGTCAATATTCCTGTACCAATCCATGATGCGATGGGGGGACGGAGAAGGTTATAGCAGCCGGGTGTTGGACGTCCCGGTTTAAGCAGGTAGGCGTGCTGCGTAGGCAAATCCGCGCGGCTTAGCCGAGATGTGATGACGAGGAGCCACGTGCTCTGAAGTGCTAGATACCACGCTTCCAGGAAAAGCCTCTAAGCTTCAGTCATGGATTGACCGTACCGCAAACCGACACAGGTGGGCAGGATGAAAATTCTCAGGCGCTTGAGAGAACCCAGGAGAAGGAACTCGGCAAATTGATACCGTAACTTCGGGAGAAGGTATGCCCCAAGTAGGTGAAATCCCTCGCGGATGGAGCCCAAAGGGGTCGCAGAGAATCGGTGGCTGCGACTGTTTAATAAAAACACAGCACTCTGCAAACACGAAAGTGGACGTATAGGGTGTGACGCCTGCCCGGTGCCGGAAGGTTAAGTGATGGGGTGCAAGCTCTTGATCGAAGCCCCGGTAAACGGCGGCCGTAACTATAACGGTCCTAAGGTAGCGAAATTCCTTGTCGGGTAAGTTCCGACCTGCACGAATGGCGTAACGATGGCCACACTGTCTCCTCCTGGGACTCAGCGAAGTTGAAATGTTTGTGAAGATGCAATCTCCCCGCGGCTAGACGGAAAGACCCCATGAACCTTTACTGTAGCTTTGCATTGGACTTTGACGGGACTTGTGTAGGATAGGTGGGAGGCTGTGAGACGTGGTCGCCAGATCACGAGGAGCCATCCTTGAAATACCACCCTGGTGTCGTTGAGGTTCTAACCTAGGCCCGTGAATCCGGGTCGGGGACCGTGCATGGTGGGCAGTTTGACTGGGGCGGTCTCCTCCTAAAAGGTAACGGAGGAGTTCGAAGGTTCGCTTGGTACGGTCGGACATCGTACCTAAAGTGCAATGGCAAAAGCGAGCTTGACTGCGAGACTGACACGTCGAGCAGGTGCGAAAGCAGGACATAGTGATCCGGTGGTTCTGTATGGAAGGGCCATCGCTCAACGGACAAAAGGTACTCTGGGGATAACAGGCTGATTCCGCCCAAGAGTTCACATCGACGGCGGAGTTTGGCACCTCGATGTCGGCTCATCACATCCTGGGGCTGTAGCCGGTCCCAAGGGTATGGCTGTTCGCCATTTAAAGTGGTACGTGAGCTGGGTTTAAAACGTCGTGAGACAGTTTGGTCCCTATCTGCCGTGGGCGCTGGAAGTTTGAGGGGGCCTGCTCCTAGTACGAGAGGACCGGAGTGGACATACCTCTGGTGTACCGGTTGTCACGCCAGTGGCATCGCCGGGTAGCTAAGTATGGAAGAGATAAGCGCTGAAAGCATCTAAGCGCGAAACTCGCCTCAAGATAAGACTTCCCGGGGACTCGATCCCCCTGAAGGGTCGTGGAAGACCACCACGTTGATAGGCTGGGTGTGGAAGTGCAGTAATGCATTAAGCTAACCAGTACTAATTGCCCGTGCGGCTTGACCCTATAACCGTGTGCTCAGCAAAACCTTGCATCGCACCGGTGACCCAAGTGCCTCGCGCACCGCAATCACCCCACCTTTACTTCTTCCACATGGGCGCGCAACCGCACCGCGCGCGACCATGAAAAGCTTCAGCCTGGTGCCCATAGCGCTGTGGAACCACCCCTTCCCATCCCGAACAGGACCGTGAAACGCAGCCGCGCCAATGATAGTGAGCAATCCGCTCGCGAAAGTAGGTCAGCGCCAGGCTACCCCTCTAAACGCCCGATCACCCTCCCGTGATCGGGCGTTTGCATTTGTGCATCCCCAGTGCGCATCCCGATCACGCCCCCCCCTGCAGCCGCCCCCCTCACCAACACTAGGCGAATAAACTAAACAAACTGAACCGATCCCTCGCCCCTCAGCTTCCATGCCCCTCCAAACACCCTCACAGCAAAACACACCCCCTCGCGCCTTCTCCGCAATCGAACGACTCCACGGCAACGGATCCCACCAAATAATCAGAAAATCAACCCTACTCATCGCAGGCATCGGCGGCGTAGGTTCGTGGGCGGCGGAGGCGCTGGTCCGACACGGTATCGGGCAGATCATTCTGGTGGATCTGGACAATGTTGCCGAATCCAATATCAATCGGCAGCTGCAGGCACTGCCGAGTACGATGGGCATGGCCAAGGTCGATGCGCTGGGCGAGCGACTGGCCTCGATCAATCCAGAGTGCGCCATCCAGCGCATAGAGGATTTTATGACGCCTGACAATGCGGCCGGTTTGCTCGCATGCAGGCCGGATGCGGTGCTCGACTGCACCGACCAGACCTCGGCCAAGGTCGCAATGGCCGAGCACTGCCACCTACTGCAGCTCCCGCTGTTCATGGCCGGCGCAGCGGGCGGGCGTTCCGATCCGACCTGTGTCCGTCACTCAGACCTGGGGGCCACGCAGGGCGACGCACTGCTCGCGCGCGTGCGCTCTCTTCTGCGTCGCAACGGACGGATGTCGCTCGCGCGCAAGGACCGTTTCGGAATCCGCGCGGTCTATTCCACCGAGCCGATGCGCCGCCCCCAGGAGGGCAGCTGCAGCACCAGCGACGGTCAGGCGCCGCAAGGCCTCAACTGCGCAGGTTATGGATCAAGCGTCTGCGTAACCGGTACCTTCGGATTCGCGCTCGCTGCGTGCGCCATCGACCATCTGCTCGCACGCGGGACAGCGCGTGACACACAAACACGCTAGAATCCCTCAGCGTTTTGCCAATAGACGCATTCCCTTGTCTGCCTGACAAGAGGGAGTCGAACTCCCCTTCCGGAAATCCTCACTTGCCTGCCTGTATTGGTGTCTCTCAGCTTGAGCGACGGGCTGTCGCTGGAGAACTGTTTGAACACTGAAGTTGAATTTTCCGGGCTCGGCCTTGCCGAGCCTTTGCTGCGCGCCGTTTCCGAACAAGGTTACTCGCATCCCACCCCGATCCAGCAGAAGGCCATTCCACTGGTCATGGAGGGCCGCGATCTGCTCGCAGCCGCCCAGACCGGAACCGGCAAGACCGCCGGCTTCACGTTGCCCATCCTGCATTCGCTGCTGCAGCGTCCGGTAAAGGTCCAGCCAGGACGCCCTCGGGTTCTGGTCCTGACGCCGACACGTGAACTGGCGGCCCAGGTCGAGGAATCGGTCCGGACGTACGGGGCGCACACCTCGCTCCGCTCCATGGTCATGTTCGGTGGTGTCGGCATGAATCCCCAGTTGCAGGCCTTGAAGCAACGCATCGACATTCTGGTCGCGACACCCGGCCGCCTGCTGGATCATGCGGGTGAGAAGACGCTGGATCTGTCGGGGATAGAAATCTTTGTTCTTGACGAAGCCGATCGCATGCTCGACATGGGCTTCATTCGCGACATCCGGAAGGTGATTGCCGCGCTGCCCGCGAAGCGGCAGACCTTGCTGTTCTCGGCCACCTTCTCCGCCGAGATTCGCACCTTGGCGCACGGACTGCTGAAGGACCCCGCCGAGGTCGAAGTCGCGCCACGCAACACCACCGCGGAACGCGTTGACCAAGGCGTGTATCTGGTGGATCAGAAGCAGAAGCGACATCTGCTTGCGCACCTGATTTCGGCCGGAAACTGGTCCCAGGTGCTGGTGTTCACGCGAACCAAGCACGGCGCGAACCGACTTGCCGAACAACTTGAGAAGCAAGGAATATCGGCCGCCGCCATCCACGGGAACAAGAGCCAGAATGCGCGTACGCGTGCGCTGGCCGATTTCAAGTCCAATGCGCTGCGCGTACTGGTTGCCACCGACATCGCAGCGCGCGGTCTGGATATCGATCAGTTGCCGCACGTGGTGAACTTCGAGCTGCCCAATGTGGCGGAGGACTATGTCCATCGGATCGGACGAACCGGACGTGCGGGCGCCAGCGGCGCCGCAGTGTCTCTGGTTGATCGTGAAGAAGCCAAGCTGCTGACCGCAATCGAGAAGCTGACTCGCCAGACCATACCGCGACTTTCCGCGCAAGGATTCGTGCCGGTTACCGCCGCCGCAGACGAAGCGGAACGTGCGCCGCGGCCGCCGGCACGACCGCGCCAGGAATCGCGAGGGCGCAACGATGCGCGCGTGACAGGCGGGCAGGCACCGGTGCGTCCGGCCGCCAGCGCAGGCGCGCGTTCCTCCGGTGAGCGAGCCGCCCAGCCGCGTCGCTCCAATGCGAATCCGCGTCAGGGCGGCGATGGCCGGACGCGGATTCAGCCGGATATGAGAACCGAATCGTCGGGAGGGGCTGTGCCGAAGGCGGCGGATCAGCCACGCCGCCCGGCTGCCGCGTTGTTTACGCCGCGCAACCGCGGTGGGCAGCGCTGAACGGAACACGCCCTAAGTGATGCGCGCGCCGGACACTTCATCGCACGATGCCGCGCTGCATGTGCTCAAGGAAGTGTTCGGTCACGCGGCCTTCCGTGGTGCCCAGGGCGAGATCGTTACGCACCTTGCCGGAGGCGGCGACGCGCTGGTCCTCATGCCGACAGGCGGTGGCAAATCGCTGTGTTATCAGGTGCCCGCGCTGCTCAGGCAGGGTACCGCGGTCGTCGTGTCGCCGCTGATCGCGCTCATGCAGGACCAGGTAGCGGCGCTCACGCAGCTCGGCGTGCGTGCCGCATTCCTGAATTCGACACAGGATCTCGAGCAGGTCAGGCAGGTCGAGCGCGGTCTGCTCGATGGTTCGCTCGATCTGCTCTATGTCGCGCCGGAGCGACTCAACACGCCGCGGCTGCTCGACATGCTCGATCATGTGCGACCGGCGCTGTTCGCGATCGATGAAGCCCATTGCGTCGCGCAGTGGGGGCATGACTTCCGTCCGGAATACCTGCAGCTTTCGGTGCTGCATGAGCGCTTCCCGCAGGTGCCGCGGATCGCGCTCACCGCCACCGCCGATCCGGCCACCCGTGCGGAAATCATCGATCGGCTGTCCTTGCATGACGCACGGGTGTTCGTATCCAGTTTCGACCGGCCGAACATCCGCTACACCATTGTCGACAAGGACGATGCGCGCAAGCAGTTGCTTCGCTTCATCCGCAACGAGCATCCGGATGAGGCGGGCATCGTGTACTGCCTGTCGCGCAAGAAGGTGGACGAGACAGCCGAATGGCTGTCGGCACAGGGGCTTAAGGCGCTGCCTTACCACGCCGGTATGGACGCCGCGACGCGGGCGGCACATCAGGCGCGCTTCCAGCGCGAGGAGGGGCTGATCGTCGTGGCGACGATCGCCTTCGGCATGGGCATAGACAAACCGGACGTGCGCTTCGTCGCACACCTCGATCTGCCGCGATCGGTCGAGGGCTACTACCAGGAGACCGGTCGCGCCGGACGTGACGGCGCGCCGGCGGACGCCTGGATGGCATACGGGCTGGCCGATGTGGTGCAGCAGAGACGCTTCATCGAACAGTCGGAGGGGAGTGAGGCTTTCCGCAGACTGTCAGGCGCCAAGCTTGATGCGCTGCTCGGCCTGTGTGAAACCGCGCAGTGCCGTCGCGTGCATCTGCTCGCCTACTTCGGCGAACAGGGCGAACCGTGCGGCAATTGCGACAACTGTCTCAACCCACCGGAAACATGGGATGCCACGATTGCCAGCCAGAAGGCGCTGTCAGCCATATACCGCACCGGACAGCGCTTCGGTGCCGGCCATCTGATCGATGTGCTGCGCGGCAAGGACAGCGAGCGCATCCGTCAGTTCGGGCATGATGCCCTGAGCGTGTTCGGCATCGGCAAGGCGGAGGACGATCACCACTGGCGCGGCGTGTTCCGCCAACTGGTGGCGCTGGGCATCGTCCGCGTGGACCACGAGGCCTGGGGAGCGCTGCGGCTCACGGAAGCCGCGCGGCCGGTACTGCGCGGCGAGCAGCTTGTCATGATGCGCCGGTTGAGCGCACGGCAGCGCGATGCCTCCACCCGCAGAACACGGCCGGCCGCGCCGCTGTCCATGGCGGGCGTGAACGGCGGTCTGATGAGCGAACTCAAGGCATGGCGACTGAACGAGGCTCGTGCCCAGTCACTGCCTGCATACGTCATCCTGCACGACAGTACGCTCGCCGAACTTGCACGCGAAATGCCGCATGACCTGGAGCAGTTGGCCGGGATTTCCGGCATGGGTACCCGCAAGATAGAACGCTATGGCGACGCACTGATGGCCTTGATCAGGCGTCACGTGACGGGTTGATGCTGCACTGCAAAAGTGCAGGTGAGTGCGAATGCGCATACTCGGTGCAGGATTTCAGCCAGTCCTCGCAGGGTTGCTTTTCATAATCAACAGCTTGTTCTCCGCTCGAAACCGGGTCCATATATTGCATAGTGCATCAGTGACCAGGTAATCCGAGCAGGAGGCAGTCATGCGGTGCATCAAACAAACCCTGTTCTTCATTCTTGCAGCCGGTTGCATGTCCTTGGCCCACGCGGCACCGTCGTGCGAACCCGGCGTCGATCCGGCACTGGACGAGTGCGCACTCAATCCGGGCGGCGCTGAAGCGCGGGAACGCAAGTGGTCCTATCCCTATCCAGAACTGTTCGGCGACGTGGGCTCCGGTACGTCGCTGACGGTCGCATCCTCCCTGCTCTTGCTGTTCGCTGCCCGCGCCCGCGCGCGCTGAGTCGGGGCGGCCATGGCCGCGCTGCGTTGCGTCATGCACTTACGGGATGGCGGCAGCAAGTCGAATCGATTGCGACCCCTCGTCAGGGAACGGCCTCGATCCAGATGAAGCCGTCCCGGTTGGGCATGCGCACCGCGGGCAGGGAATGAGCATCCAGTGTCGCGTCGCGTTCCAGGACGCCATTGAGATACAGCAACCACGCACACAGCGCATAGACTTCGTCCGCGTTCAGGGTGGCTGGCGCGGTCATCGGCTTGGCACGACGGATGTAGTCGAACAGTGTCGTGGCATGGGGCCAGTAGCTGCCTATGGTCTTGTCGGGATGGGGCACGGTGAGCGGGCGCTGCGCGCCGGCCAGCTCTTCCGCACTTCCGCCTCGGCCATCGCGACCGTGGCAGGCAGCGCAATGCTGCGCGAACAGCCTTTCTCCGCTGGCGACGTCGCCGCTTCCGTCCGGAAGGCCTCGCCCGTCCGGAAACACATTCCATCGCAGTGCGGCGATGTCGTGGTCCGCGACCGGGATGCCGAGGCGGGGCGCCTGCGCAACGGGCACAGGCTGGGCACAGCTCGCCGTCAGCGCCACGGCGCAGGCGATACCGAATCGCTCAATAGGTGTGCGCAACACTGCCATCTTCGTCAACTGCCCAGCTCACGATGCCGTTGTAGTGGAAGTATCCGGAGCGACCGCGTTCGGCGATCAGTGCGGCGCGTGTCGGTTGCACATGGCCGTGCTCGTCGCTTGCACGACTCATCAGTACCGCAGGGCGCCCGTCCCATCGCCACGGGATGCGGAAGCGGGTAAAACAGCGCGCCAGTACCGGCGTCTGCAGAGCGGCGACCGCCCAGCTCCTGCCTCCATCCGCCGATACCTCGACTTTGCGTATGCGCCCGTGGCCGCTCCATGCGAGGCCGCTCACCTGGTAGATGTCCGGCCGCGGCAGCGTGTGGCCGTGGGATGGAGAGGTGATGAGCGACTTGCACTCCATCGTGAAGGTGAACTGCCGGGCCTTTCCCGACGGCATCAGTTCGGTGTACTTCGATGTTTCGTTGCGTGCCATGACCGGCTGGTCAGCCAGTTCCAGTCTCTGCAGCCATTTCACGTGCAGTACGCCCTCCCAGCCGGGAACGATGAGCCGCATCGGATAGCCGTTCTCCGGGCGCAGGCGCTCACCGTTCTGGTAAAGCGCGACCAGACAGTCGTCCCGCATCTTGGCCAGCGGAATGCTCACATTCATCGCCCCGGCATCGGCGCCCTCGGCGATGATCCATTTGGCTGTCGGCTGAACACCGGCTTCGTCCAGCAACAGCGAGACCGGTACGCCAGTCCATTCTGCACAGGACACCAGTCCGTGCATGGACCCTGCGGGACGCTGCATGGGTTCCGTATGCCAGCCCGCATTGCTGTTGCCGCCACACTCGATGAACAGCATCTGCGAATGCATCGGATAGCGCAACAGTGACTTCACCGTGAAGGACAGCGGCTGCTCGACCTGTCCGTGCAGGGTCAGGCTGTGTCGCGCCGGGTCGATGCGGGGTACGCCATTGTGATGACGCTCGAAATGCAGGCCGTTCGGCGTGATCACGCCTTCGAGCTCGTCGAGTGGCGTGAACGACACGCCATTGCCCGCTACGGCCCGATTGGCGCCT
This sequence comes from Methyloversatilis thermotolerans, assembly GCF_000372885.1. Classification (GTDB taxonomy): domain Bacteria; phylum Pseudomonadota; class Gammaproteobacteria; order Burkholderiales; family Rhodocyclaceae; genus Methyloversatilis; species Methyloversatilis thermotolerans. The sequence continues at coordinate 2,803,586 of NZ_KB889967.1, read as the reverse complement.
ATCCGGCGCGTGGTTCCCCTTTCCGTCTGGGCTGGCTGGCCATAAGCGGAAAACGGTGCTCCCGGCTCGTGCAGCCAGGCCGGGTCTTCGCCCTGCGCCGGCTGCGTTGTGCCCGCACCGACGGCCGTCGCGAACACCATGCCGCGACGCAGGAAAAGTCTTCGATCAAGCAATCCGCCGCCAGCTCCTTCAGGCATGTCGGCCGGTGCTGCGGGGCGCGATTTCATAGGGGCGATCGGAAGTCCGCCTCGGCAATGGATCAGAGAAAGAGCGTGAGTACGCCAGTGTAGCCATACAACTGGTCATGGGAGATTTCCCCGCCCGCGAAGAAGCCCGCGACCGGCAGACCGGGAAACACTTCATCCAGCATCTGCGCTTCGGCATTGTCATCGCCGAACATCTGCATGCCGCGTGCCGCGCAGGACACGTAAAGCCCGGCAAGCGGAGGATGCTCAAGCGAATCGCGCAGGTCGGCGAGCATGCGCCTCATGTCCGCGCGAGCACAATCCGCGTCCCGTCTGAAGAAACGCAGCTTCTGACCGGCTTCCACGCTGTCATTGATGGCGATCAGTCCGTTGTCCGGATCCAGTCCGATCACATTGCGCACCCGGAAGCTTGCATCGTCGCGACCGGTCACTCCCAGACCGGGCAGAATGTAGCGCGCGGCGCGTCTGAGGTCCTGTCCCAGCGAGGTACCGGCGGCCGACAGGAACGCATCCATCGCCGGACGGCCATCTATTTCGCTGATCACGTTGCGTTCGCTGGCAGTCACCGTATGAACGTCGCCGACCGGGCAGCAGCCCTGCGTCAAGCGCGTCGTGACCATGATCTGTTCGGAGAAAGCCACGCCGCTGATGCCTCCGTGCAAGGCGCCATTCGCGAGCATGGGGGCTTGTCCGCGAGCGAGCGCAAGCCCGCCGGTCACGAAGCCGCTCGATACCTTGCTCGCCATGTCGGCGACCAGATCGGCCATGTCGGGGGTCGAAGGGTCTGCGTGAACGATGGCGAAATAGGGCTGCTCGGCATCAGTGTCCGTGCCCTGCGGGTTGGGCAGGCGCTCGCGACCGGAAAACACACGGAAGCTGCCCTCGGGCAGGTTGCCCACCAGCAGGGACATGCCGGTCTGATCCTGAGCGCCCATGCCCTGACCGATGATGCCGACAGAGCTGGTGCCGACCCAGTTCGGAATGCCCGTCAGCTTGACCAGGCGGTCGAACATGTCCTGGACATTGCCACCGTACTGATCCGAGAAGTAGGCGAATCCGAGGCTGGCGCGCCGTGGAATGTCCAGTCCGGACACGGCCAGATCCATGGCGACCGGCCAGTCTTCGTGAAATGCCGAACTGGCGGAAAAACGGATCATCGAATCTCCTCAGCCGCTTTCTTTTCCCGGCGGTACGGGATCGGACGCATCTGCCGGCGAGGCAGGGCTCTGCATCATGGACCAGGGCCACAGGGCCGGGTTGCCGAAGGCCTGCATCGGATTTGCGGAAGATTCGCTGCCGGCGGCGGCTCCGGCAGCACTGGCCGCCATGGACTGCATGGTCGCCAGCGTGGCGCGCTGGACTTCCAGTGCCTGGATACTGGTGTGAAGCATGCCGAGATTCATGCGCAGCCAGCCTTCCACAGCCTTGAGATCGGCGATGCGTTTGTCGAGTTCGCCGACATCCAGCGTGGGTGTGACGAAACCCGGCACCGGAAAGGGCATCTGCCCCCATACCGATCGCAGGAATTCCATCGGGTCGTAATGCGACGAATCGTTCGCCATGTCTTCGCCCCTCGAGGTCCGTGTGCGACAAGCATAGCGCGCACCAGAGGCGGTCGCGCACTCCCGCGCCCAAAAAGAAAACGCGGCCCGGCGGACCGCGTCAAGGGAGACACAACGTGCACAACGCCTTCATTGTCTGCCCGCTGACGGGCGACGACAATCGTCCTTTGGTACTAAGACGGATGTAGCGACGCGACAAGGGGCCGAGCGGGACCTCAGGCCGGCTGTTCCTTCAGCTTGAACTGGATGAGCGTGCGCAGCTTGGCGGGCATGACCGGCTTGAGCAGCAGATGGTGTCCCAGGTCCTTGGCCTGTTCCAGGCGTTCCGGCGTTGCGCTGCCGGTGACCAGGATGGCCGGAATCTCACGGCCGAAGTGTCGACGCACTGCCGCGACCACATCCGGACCGACCTCGCCGTCGCGCAACTGGTAATCGGCGATGATGAGGTCTGGTGGTGCGTCGCGATCGCTCACCTTTCGGAGGGCTTCTTCCCCGCGGCTGGCGAGCACCGTGAGTGCGCCCCAACTGCCGAGCAGTGCGCCCATGCCGTCGACGATGCTTGCTTCATCGTCGATCACCAGGATGCAGCGTCCGCCGAGGTCAGCCTGGCTGCGTTCGCTGCGAACCGCGGTCGCCCGCACCACCGGTGCCCGGCCCATCGGGACATCCACCCGGAACACGGTGCCGCGCCCGGAGCGCGACGCGAGTTGCACGGGATGGCCCAGCAGCGACGCCAGTCGCTGCACGATGGACAGCCCCAGGCCAAGGCCCTTGCGGCGGTCACGTTCGGCATTGGCGAGCTGGACGAATTCCTCGAAGATGCGTTGCTGGTCTTCCGCCGCGATGCCCAGGCCGGTATCCCACACCTCGAAGCGCAGCTTGCCACCCCGAATGCGCGTGCTCACCAGCACACCGCCCTGCGGCGTGTAGCGCATCGCATTCGAAATGAGGTTGCGCAGGATGCGCTCCAGCAGCACCGGATCGCTGCGCACCCACGCGGCACGGGAGCGGATACGGAAGACCAGACCTCGTTCGAAGGCTTCAGGCTCGAAGTCCATGCGCAGACGATCGAACAGTGCGCTCACCGACACGTCGGTCACCTCCGGCTTCACCTTGCCCGAATCGATCTTCGAAATGTCGAGCAGTTCGTTGAAAAGCCCTTCCAGCGCCTCGACCGAACTGCTGATACTGGTCACCAGATTGGCGACCTCCGGCTCGTGCGCCTTGGCCGACAGGGCGGCCGCGAACAGGCCCATGGCGTGCAGAGGCTGGCGCAGATCGTGGCTGGCGGCCGCGAAGAACTGACTCTTTGCGCGGCTGGCCTGATCAGCACGGTCACGCGCCTGGGCCAGTTCCACGTTCTGCGATTCAAGCCGTCGGCTCAGTACCTCGTTCGCATAGCGGCTGCGCAGCGCCCGCTCGATCAACGCATTGAAATTCTTCCCCACTCGCCATAGCGCAATCATCAGCACGCTGATGATGAAGGCGATCAGCAGGTCGTCCCGGCTGCCTTCCCACACATAGCGCGCGATCACCGGAAGCAGGGTGGCCGCAAGGAAGGTGTAGTAGCTGGCCAGGTGCATGGACGTCAGCGCTGCGGCGACGCCGCAGATGGACACCAGCAGGGACATGAGCACGATCTGCTGCTGTGCGGCCGCCGGACTGAAGAACAGCCAGAGCGTGGAGCTCCACAGCACGCCTGAAACCGCTGCGCCCACCAGCCAGTAACGCCCCCAGCGTGGCGCGGCATCGGGGTCGGGATTGGTACGGCGATAGCTGCGCAGAAGCAGCAGTCGCGAAATCTGGTTTGCCATGGACAGCACGAACCACGTGATCACCGTCCATGGCGGGCTGGTGTCCATGACCGCCCACGCCACCAGCAAAGTACCGAGCACCTGACCGCCGAAGGCAGTACCCAGATTCGCATACAGCATCTGGATCTGGGTCGCGAGTACCTCGCGATCCAGAGCCGACTGCTCCTCCGGACTCAGTCGCGCCGCCGCGTCCCCCCGGTCGCGCGTCAGCGACTCTATCGTCGTGCCGGAGGGCGCGAGCAGTTCCGGCGCGGGCGTGCTCACCGAGAGCCACCCGTGGTGCCGAGCTTGAGGCCGATACGGCTTACCGCCAGCACTGCCTGCGTGCGGTTGCTGGCGCCGAGCGCCTTCAGGATGGCGGTGATGTGCACCTTCACCGTGCCTTCGGCCAGATTGAGCTCGCGACAGATTTCCTTGTTCGGCTTGCCCTGCACCATCAGCGTCAGCACTTCGGCCTGGCGTTCGGTCAGACCGATGTCGGAAGCGGTCTGTGACTTGCGGGAACTGTCTTCGACCCGCGGCGAGCCCATTCCCAGCTCACCCACGATGGCCTGACGGGGCACGTAGATGCCGCCCGACAGCACCAGGCGCAAGGCCCCCAGCAGCACCTCATTGGAACTCGATTTCGGAATGAAGCCCATGGCCCCCTCGTCGAGGGCCGCCAGCACGGTGCTCGCATCGTCGAAACCGGACAGTACGACGATGGGCAGGGCCGGATGGGCACCGCGGAAGGTCTGCAGGGCGCTCATGCCGCTGCTGCCAGGCAAGGTCAGGTCAAGCAGTGCGAGATCGAGATCGGGGTGCTGGTCGGCCAGCTTGAGCCCGGATTCGCAGTCGGGTGCGTCCAGCAGCCGGATATCCGCAGCCAGTCCGGGCAGCACGTGACGCAGCGCCTCGCGGATCAACGGGTGGTCATCGACGATCAGGATTTTCATCTGCAGGGGCGGGGGCGACTGACGCGCGCGCAAAAGATGAATGATGGCGCAAAGCGCGCTTTCTGGGAGGATGGATGTATAACTTTAGTCGTAGTCCGCTTGGACGAACTTGATGTGATAACGCGTACGCTTAAACTGCGCATCCCGGCGCGGGAGCCCGTGCCTTGCTCCCGCATGCTCCTGGAGGCATTTTGGCCAGTCTTCTGCTCGTTGACGATCACGTACTGGTGCGCGAGGGTCTGGCGCAGACCATCGCTCGCGCATGTCCCGACTGGACGCTCATCGAGGCCTCGGATGCGGCCCAGGCGCTTTCCATCCTGGATGCAGGCGCGGATATCGACCTGGTGATGACCGATCTGATGCTCCCCGGGATGAACGGTTTTTCACTGCTTGCCACCTTGCGGGAGCGTGATCCGTCGTTGCCGGTCATCGTCGTGTCCGCGCTGGGCGATCGCGCCACGGTTGCCCGGGCGCTGCGCCAGGGGGCGTCGGGTTTCGTGTCGAAGTCGGATTCCGGCGAGCAGCTTGTGCGCGCCCTGCGTGCCGTACTCGACGGCGACATCTACATGCCGTCCGACAAACGGCCGCAGGCGGCGGGCAATCACGGCGCCGCTGCGTCGCTCCACTCCTTGCCGGATGACTTCGGTCTGACCCAGGCCCAGCAGCGTGTGCTCGATCTTTTGGGACAGGGGCGTTCCAACCGCGAGATTGCCGAGTCGCTGGGCCTCGCCGAAGGCACGGTCAAGGTCCATCTGTCGCGCATCTTCAAGGCGATGAAGGTGGGTTCGCGAGCGCAGGCGCTCATCCTGCTGTCGCAACGTCGCGCGCGCAAATGAAAAGAAAAGGGCCGCGAAACGCGGCCCGCTGATGGCGTGTCCGGACAATCAGTGGGTGGCGCCGAGGACCGCTTCGGGTTCCAGAGTGGCGCGCGCGGTGGCCGCCATGTCGGCGCCTTCCATCGCATCCTCGGCGTCGATATCCACTTCTTCGTGATCGATGCGCAAGATGTCCAGCACCGGTGCCGCGACGCGCCGGCAGGCATTTGCCAGTGGCGACGGCAGCGAATCGGGAATGCGCTTCTGCAGCAGCAGCTTGGATGACGAAATCGCGAACACCGGCTCGAGTATGCGATGGTGGTACTTGCCCAGCTGGCTTTCGACCAGCTTGTCGGCGGCCTCCCGTGCCCACGGATTGGTCGGCCACTGCATCGGGACGGCCAGCGCACGCGGGAAGGTTTCCAGGTCCTGCATCACGGTGCGGATATCCTCGTGCGAGTCGCGGAAGGGCAGCAACACGAGGTGGGCGAGACCATAGAGGTGACGATCCATTTCACCGCGATTCGCGCCGCCATCGATCACCCCCATCCACTTGTTAAGCGCCCGTATCTTGTCCACGACCTTGGCCAGCGCATCGCGCGAGCGCGCGTCGGCCGTGAGGTAGCGGCGCCCCTCCGGATCCAGCGGCTCGCGACCGATGTCGGTGAGCACGCACACCGAACGCTGGTCCAGCAATCCGAGGCCCTGACAGAGCATATGCGACAGGGTGGTCTTGCCAGTGCCGCCCTTGTTTCCGATGACGCAGATGATTTCAGCCATGTCCTGATCTCCAGCCTGTGCGGGTGTGAACGTCCATTATTCAGCGATCAGTCCGTGTCCATCGCCGGAAAGTGCAGTGGAATCCGCCCGCAATTCCGCCTCGGGTTCGACCACGGTGCGGCCATTCTTGCCGCGCCGGGCGGCAAATCCGTAGACGTGCAGCGGGCGGGCAGCAGGGTCGTTATCGATCACACGGTCCGCACGCATGCCGGGAATGGTGAAACTGTTGGAAATGAACAGCGCCTGCGGGCGCATTTCGATGGCCGCCTTGCGGCCAAGACGCGGCATGGGCACCGGCGACAGAAAAGCGTATATGACGTCGAAGTCGCCAAGGTCGACCGCCCACAGATCCTGCCGCCGTATGGTCACATTGGGCAGGCCGCGATTGGTCCAGCGGGCGACGAGCCAGGGAAGTGGCGCGTTTTCCACGCCGGTGAAGGTGCAGTCCGGGCGGGACAGCGCAAGCCTGCGCAGCAGGCCGCCGGTGCCGCAACCCAGATCGACCAGATGGATGGCGCGATCCTGAGGCAGCGCCTGCAGCAGGCTGCGCGCAGTGGCCTGGTTGGTCAGGAACAGTGGCACGCGGCTGCGGAAGGTTGACCAGAATACCGCGGCCAGCGCCACGAAGGCGGCGAGATACCAGGCGGGGGCGATAGCCAGCGTGCGGGTGATGACGATCAGCGGCGAGAACAGCAGGTGGATCATCACCCACCAGCGCGGGGCGCGCATTGCCAGCGCGAATGCGCCCGCGATGCCCGCCTGCATGATGACGACCGAACCCAGTCCGGCCGGAGGCGTGATGGTGTAGCGCAGCGCGAACAGCGCGACGATCCAGGAAACGAGCTGTATGCCGAGCGCGCGCAGCAGGTGCATGGGATGCCCCGTCGGAAGGTCACCTTCGAACAGTAGATCATTTGGCGCCCGAATACCCGTGGATAAGCGGGCGCAAACGACGGCAATCCCGGGAGGCGGGCGGAGGTGCGTGCCTTCCGCCCGACCCCGATCAGGCTGTGCGGCGGGTACGGCGGGCCAGCGGCGCGATCAGTGCCAGACCGGCCAGGGACATCGCCCAGCCGGCAGGTTCGGGCACCGGCGTCAGTACGAACAGACGGGAGTTCGGCGTGCCGGAATCTTCCGCGACGAGATAGATGATGCCCTTCTCGTCTATGGTCACTCCTTCGATCGCCTGGTTGGTGATGCCGCTCAGATCGAAGCTGCTCAGCACCTGGCCGCTGCGGTCGATCTCGACCAGCAGACGCGAGTCCAGGCTCAGGATGAGCAGGTTGTCGGCGGCCGAGGTGCCGGCCAGCGCGTCGACCGGCGACAGCGTCTGCACGTCCGACAGGCTGGCCAGCCCGAACAGGGACGTCCCGCTGAACAGCGTCTGCATCGTCGATACGCCACCACCCTGGGCGAAGGTGAGGCCGCCGGCCAGCAGGGCCTGCGGATTGTCCTGCTTGACGCTCACGAAGCTGCCGTCGCGCGGGTCGTAGCTGATCCCCTCGGTGCCGACGTTGCCGACGGTGGCGCCGATGGAGACCGAGTCTGCCTTCGCCAGATCGACGCTGCCGCCCGCGACATAGGTGAAGCGGTAGGCGTCCTGCAGGCGTTCCTCGGCGACCACCAGCACACCGTTACCGAGATAGGTCAGGCCCTCGGCATCGTTGTTGGTGCTGGTTGCCGGCCAGCCGGAGAACTCCATGGACGACAGGACCTGGCCGGTCAGGCTCAGTTCGATCACGCCCAGCCCTTCGTCACCGACGACGAACAGGCTGCCGCGGTCGCGCGCATAGGTGACGGCGGAGGCCTCGAGGCCCAGTTCGCCGAGGCTGTCTATCGTGTAGTTGCCGGTGACCGAGTAGTTGGCGAGGTTGAGCGAGCTCGCCGCGCCTGCGCCGGCAGACAGTGCAGACAAGACGGCAACGGACAGCAGTTTGCGAATCAGAGTCATGATGGTGTGTTTCCCAGATCAGTTGAAGCGGCGGCGCGCGACCGCGGCCACGATGGCCAGGCCGGCCAGCATCAGTGCGTGCGTGGTCGGTTCCGGCACCGGTGCGTAGATGAAGCTGCCCGGGTTGCCGATGTCGCCATTGGACGAGGCGTAGGAGCCGAAGCTGTCGCCCGCGCTGGCCAGTACCCAGCCGGTGGTTACGGTGCTGGGCACGAGGTCGGCGACCACCGACGGATTGCCGCTGGCGTTCTGGGCACGCACGGTGCCGGCGATGGCGTTGTCGCCATAGGTCAGGCGATCGACCAGCGAGCCGGACGCGTCGTACAGATTGATTTCGTCGCCGCGGCCCAGATTGTTCGTGTTGCCACCGATCACCTTGACCGAGGTGTCGAGCGACCAGGCCGCGCGAAAGGCGCTGGCGGCCGCTTCGGTCAGGATGACCGACTGTCCCGGCAGCACGATGCCGAAGGCCGACAGGTCGACCGAGCCGGCGGCGCGCGAGCTGTCGTCGAAGGACCAGCCGGCGAAATCGACCGCGCTGCTGCCCATGTTCGTGAATTCGATGTACTCGCCGGTTTCATCGGCGCCGTTGTACATCCATTCGGTGATCTGGATGTCCGGGCCGGCAGCGAAGGCCGATGAGGTGGCGATGGCCGCGATCAGACCGCTCAGTGTTCTGGTTTTCATGGAAGTCTCCGGGGTAGGAACAACCCGGGCGGCTTGGCGCTTCGCCCGGTGCGACGAAGCTTCCTTATATTCAGCGCAGGCTACCGAAATATGACAGTCCCGCGACGGCGTGTGTCAGGACGCGCCGTCCGGCGCGGTCTGCCTTTCCAGCCAGGTGAGATGGTGCAGGGCGTGCTCGCGGCTGCCGCCACACATGGCCTCGCCCGGTTGCAGCGAGGCACACACGGGCGGTCGCTCCGGATGCCCGAAGATACGGCAGCGCAGCCGCTCGTCGAGCTGTACGCAAGGCACGCCCGCCGGCTTGCCTTCGGGCATGCCGGGAATCGGACTCGATATCGACGGCGCGATGCAGCAGGCGCCACAGTCCGCGCGACAGGCAATGCCATCAGCCATCGAGCGATTCCAGCAGGCGGCGCACCGGCGCTGGCAGCGCGGCTCCTGCGAGTGTGGAGCGGTCCTGCCAGTCCAGCGCGGTGTCCGCGGCGAACGGCGTCGCCGCGCGTACATCGGCGCGGATCGGATACAGATGCAGTTGGAAATGGGTAAAACCGTGCTGTACCGCCGGCAGCGGCCGCAGCGATTCGCTTTGCAGCCCGTGTGCCTGAAGCCATCGCAGTGCTTCGTCGTGCGCAGCGGCCGGTGTGTCTGCGGCCAGTTCGGGCAGGCTGAGCAGTCCGCCCCAGATGCCGTGGCCGGGGCGTCGTTCCAGCAGCACGGCATCCGGCCGCAGCACCAGCAGAGCGTGGCGTTCCCGCAGCGGACGCGCGCGCGCGGGGCGCGGGGCAGGCAGTTCGCGCTCGCGTCCCTGCACATGCGCCACGCAGTCCGCGGCGACCGGACAGGCTGCGCAGCGCGGGCGGTTGCGGGTACAGACCGTGGCGCCCAGGTCCATCAGTGCCTGCGTGTAGATCGCCGCATCCTGCTGCGGCATCCGTTCCTGTGCCAGCGCCCACATGCGCTGCTCGACAGCACGCAGTCCCGGAAAGCCCTCGATGCCGAACACGCGCGCGAACACGCGCTTCACATTGCCATCCAGTATCGGTGCTCGCGCGCCGAAGCAGAAGGTGGCGATGGCCGCCGCGGTAGACCGCCCGATGCCCGGCAGGCTTTCGATGTCCTCCACAGCGTGCGGGAAACGCCCGTCGAAGCGGGTCATGATTTCGCGCGCCGCGCGGTGCAGGTTGCGTGCCCGCGCATAGTAGCCGAGGCCCGACCAGTGCTCGAGCACGCTCGTCTCGTCGGCCTCGGCCAGCCGCCGGAGGGTCGGAAAGCGTTGCATGAAGCGTTGATAGTAGGCGATCACCGTCTGCACCTGGGTCTGCTGCAGCATGATTTCCGACACCCACACACCATAGGCATCCGCGCCCTGCCACGGCAGATCGTGACGGCCGTGCCTGCGCTGCCAGTCGATCAGCACGGCAGCGAAATCCATATCGGTTCCAGGGGTTTTCTGCTTCATCGGTGGAATTGTAGGGGCGGAGGCAAAAGCGGCGATAATCCGGTCGATGATTTCAGCCGCTTTTTCCATGACGCGCCCAATACACGCGGCCGGCCTGTGGCCGGCCGAGCATCGCCCACGCCATCAAGCTGTGTCCTCAGGTGGCCGTCGATGAGCAATCCCGTCCATGACAGCCGCGCCTTTCGTGATGCGCTCGGCCTTTTCGCCACCGGCATCACCGTCGTTACCACGCGAGGCGCCGACGGTGAGCCGGTCGGCCTGACCGTGAACTCGTTCAATTCGGTGTCGCTCGAACCGCCCCTGGTGCTGTGGAGCCTGTCACTCGGATCGTCCAGCGCGCCGCCCTTTCGCACCGCCTCGCATTACGCCATCCATGTCTTGTCGGCGGCGCAGGTCGGGCTTTCGAAGCAGTTCTCGGGCAGCCGCGAACAGCGCTTCAAGGGCTTGCAGACGGTGGAGGGACTGGGCGGCGTGCCACTGCTGGAAGGTTGCCTCGCCCGCTTCGAGTGTCGCAACGATCTGCAGTACGCCGGTGGCGACCACCTCATTTTCGTCGGACGGGTTGAGCGTTTCGAGCGTGGCGCCGGCGAGCCGCTGCTGTATTTCGGCGGCGCCTATCGCGCCATAGGCGCGCCCTGACTCACCACAGGTAGCCCAGACCCAGCAGAAGCGTGGTGTCAGTCGCCTTGCGGCCCGGAGCGGGCGTCCTTTCCCAGTCGGCGTTGAGCTGGGCCGATGCGGTGATGCCGCCGGCGATGGGCAGGCGCACGCCGCTCTTTGTCCGCAGCGTCAGGAAATCCGGATCGGAAAGACTCAGGAAGCCGTCCTGGTCGTGGAACAGCTCCGCGCTGCGATTCATTATCCAGCGCGAGGCGCGCACGCCCCAGCCGAGTGCGGGGTAGTCCTCGTCCATGCCGGCCTCGCGGTCCAGCCGGACATAGTCCAGACCGGAACGCAGCGACAGTTTCGTGGTTTCGTCGTCGTAGAGCTGCCAGCCGTAACCGGCACCGGTCGTGGTCCGCAGGCGTATGTCCTTGAACTTGTCCTGCTGCAGCGATGCGCGACCATAGATGAAGTGACGATCATCGAGGAAATGGTCGTAGTTGCCGTCGAAAAGCCATTGCCGCGCGGTCGACACGCCGCGATCCTCGCGCTTGTCCACCTTCATGCCCAGTCCCCAGCCATAGGTCTTGGCGCGCGCGAGAAGCGAAGCGTCGCCATAGAGCCGCTCATTGTCCGAATTGCCGTTGACGATGGCCGCGGACACATTGGCACGCCCGGAATAACTTACGCCGCGGCCGGACTGCTCCGGCGTGGGGTTGATGAAGACGATGTCCTGTCTTTGCACGACGGTGCGGCCGTCTTCGCTGCTCAACTCGATCCGGTCGCCGCCGGTGCTGCCGAGTCTGGCATCCGGCATGAACGAGCCATCGCGGGTCTGGACCGCCATGGTGTCCTCCGTGAACAGGCTAGACACCTGATCCCAGCGCAGCTTGATCTGACCTGCATAGTCGGTATCGACCACCAGCTCATTGTCAGCCTTGCTCACGATGCGGCCGGTGATGCGGTCGCCGTTGATCATGCGGATCTCGTCGGCCGTGGCGGTCATCGGCAGAGACAACGCGGGCAGTGAAAGGGCGAGGCAGAGCGGCAGGCGGCGCAATCGCATGGGCAATCTCCTGGATTGTGTGGCGTGCGTGACGGCAGGGCCGTCGGACAGGCGCGGTCAGGGAAAAAAGCGGTGGTGCGGGGATGAAGTGAAAAAGGCTTCGGCACATCGTCAGCAAGTCTAGCGACCGGAGCCGCAGCGGGCTGTAGGACTGGGCGAAGCCGAACGGACCGGACAAGGCTTGCAGGCTGGAGCGGGTGAAGGGAATCGAACCCTCGTATGCAGCTTGGGAAGCTGCCGTTCTGCCATTGAACTACACCCGCGCCGATGGGGCAGCGGGCGGATTGTACGCTGGCCCGGGCGCCGCCTCCAGTGGGGACGCAGTTCGGCGGCGGTGCCCGCGGCCTACTGGACTTCTATGGTCGCCCGCATGCCGGCGTCGAACAGGCTGCGCGTGGACATGACGTCCTCGAAGCGACCGGTGCGCACCGGCAGGAACCACCACTCGACGGTGTGGCCGGCGGCGATTTCCATGCGGCGTGTCGGGCCATAGATCTCGGCCACCACCTTGCCGGCGGCATCGAGGGCCACCACCTTGCGCGTATAGACCGCGTCGGCCAGCCCCTGCGAGCCGAAGTACATCGGCCGGTCGGTGGCATTGCTCACCTTGAGCGCATACAGCCGCCCGGTTTCCAGCGTGAGCTGCTCGGGCAGGAAGCGTGGCTTGCCGTCCTCGACCGCCATGCGCAAGGCGACATTGAGCGGATCCTGCTTGCCGAGGTCGCCGGCCGCCAGAGCGGGCGCTGCGGCGAGCAGGGCGGTGAGGGCGATGGCAACAACAGGGCGACGCGCGTTCATTGATCATCCTCCGGTGACAGGCGACAGGCCGGTCATTGGACGGCGCAACGGCATCCGGGTTCTCGACCGCCTCCATGCATAACCCGGTAAACTTGCGGCGTGAGCGAACTTCTTACTTCGATACAACTGAATGGCCGGCTGCATCCGATACAGCCGGGCCAGACCTTGACAGACCTGATCGCGGCCCTGGCGCTGACCGGCAAGCGCATCGCGGTCGAGCGCAATGGCGAAATCGTGCCGCGGGCACATCATGCCGCCACCGTGCTGACGGCGGGCGACCGCATCGAAATCGTCATCGCCGTCGGTGGCGGCTGAAACCTGGAACATCCCATGAAAAAGGACACCCTGAACATCGGTAAGCGCGAGTTCTCGTCGCGCCTGCTGGTCGGCACCGGCAAGTATCGCGATTTCGACCAGACGCGCGACGCGGTCGAGGCGTCCGGCTCGGAAATCATCACGGTGGCGATACGCCGCACGAATATCGGTCAGGAACCGGGTCAGCCCAGCCTGCTCGACGTGCTGCCGCCGGATCGCTACACGCTGCTGCCGAATACCGCCGGCTGCTATACCGCGGACGACGCAGTGCGCACGCTGCGGCTGGCGCGCGAACTGCTCGATGGCCACAACCTGGTCAAGCTGGAGGTGCTGGGCGATGCGGATACGCTGTTCCCGGACATGGTGCAGACGCTGGCCGCCGCCGAAACACTGGTGCGCGACGGCTTCGACGTGATGGTCTACTGCTCGGACGACCCCATAATGGCCAAACGGCTGGAAGAGGTCGGCTGCGTTGCGGTGATGCCGCTGGCCAGCCTGATCGGCTCCGGCATGGGCATCCTGAACCCGTGGAACCTGCGCCTCATCATCGACAACGCGCGCGTGCCGGTCATCGTCGATGCCGGCGTCGGCACCGCGTCGGACGCAGCCATCGCGATGGAGCTGGGCTGCGACGGCGTGCTGATGAACACCGCCATCGCCAAGGCGCAGAACCCGGTGCTGATGGCCAGCGCAATGAAGAAGGGCGTCGAGGCCGGTCGCGAAGCCTTCCTCGCCGGACGCATGCCGCGCAAGCTGTACAGCGCTGCCCCCAGTTCGCCGACCGGCGGTCTGATTAACGGCTGACGTCCGCACCGCGGCGCGCTCTTCCATCACTTTGTGTCCGGCGTCTGCCGGACGCGTCGAACCGCATGGGCCGGACCATGCGGCAGGACTGCTTTCATGAACGAAGAACATACAGATTCCGCCGGTGATGCGGGCGACCCGTCATTGCAGCGCCACATCCGCAGCTATGTGCTGCGCCAGGGGCGCATGTCGCCCGCGCAGATCCGCAATATCGAACAAGGCATGCCGCGCTGGGGCATCGCGCATGCGGAGGCGCCGCTCGATTACGCGGCCCTGTTCGGCCGCGTCGCGCCGGTGGTGCTGGAAATCGGCTTCGGCATGGGCTTCTCCACCGCCGAAATCGCCGCCGCGCGTACCGATACCGATTTCATCGGCATCGAGGTGCACGGGCCTGGCGTCGGCAATCTGCTCAAGTTGATCGCGGAACAGGGGCTGAACAATATCCGGGTGATCCAGCACGACGCGGTGGAGGTGCTGCGCGACATGATTCCGCGCGACTCGCTTGCCGGCATCCATGTCTATTTTCCTGACCCCTGGCCGAAGAAGCGCCATCTGAAACGGCGACTCATCCAGGCGCCGCTGGTGGCCCAACTTGCCTCGCGGTTGGCGCCGGGCGGCTATCTGCACTGCGCCACCGACATCGAGGACTATGCGCAACAGATGCTGGACGTACTGGCCGCCGAACCGCTGCTCGAGAACACCGCGCCGGGTTTCGCACCGCGCCCCGACTATCGCCCGCTCACCAAGTTCGAGGTGCGCGGCATCAAGCTGGGTCACGGCGTGTGGGACGTCATCTTCCGGCGCAGGGGCTGAAGCGCCGGGCCTTTTTCATGGGCGCAACGGAAAGCAGGCCCGGTGAATGCGCCGTTCAAGCGGTGCAGGGAGCGTCCATCGATGCTTGACGCAGCCCGGCCACGTCAGTCCAGGAAGCGCTGCAGCAGTTCGTTCAGGAAGCGCCGGCCGCGCAGCGTCGGCTTGACCAGCCCCGCATCCAGCGTGAGCAGTCCGTCTTCGCGTGCGGCGAGCAGATCCGGCAGCAGGCGGTCCGGCGGCAGGCTGGTGTGGCGACCGAACAGATCGATATGGAAGCCGTCGTTCAGGCGCGCCGCATTCATCATGAATTCGAACGGCAGTTCGGCCGCGCCCACCTCGCGCGATTCCTGGATGAAGTGCCTCGAGGCGGCCGCTTCGAGATAGGCGTTGGGATGGCGTTGCCGCATGTCGCGCCGGATGCGGTCGTGGAAGCTCAGCTTGCCATGGGCACCCGCGCCAATGCCGAGATAGTCGCCGAACTGCCAGTAGTTCAGGTTGTGCTGGCAACGCTGTCCCGGTTTCGCGAAGGCCGATGTTTCGTAGTGCTGGAAGCCGGCATCTGCCAGCGCTGCCTCGATCGCTTCCTGCATGTCGGCCGACACATCGTCATCCGGCAGTGCCGGCGGCGCTGCGGCGAAGGGCGTGTTCGGCTCCAGCGTCAGGTGATAGCAGGACAGATGGGTCACACCGCTGGCCTCGGCGGTACGCAGGTCGAGCAGTGCCTGATCCAGAGTCTGCTGCGGCAAGGCGTACATCAGATCGACGTTCACCCGTTCGAAGGTGTGCAGCGCCAGATCGATCGCGCGCCGTGCCTCGGCATGGTCATGGATGCGGCCGAGTGCGGCCAGGTGAGCATCGTTGAAGCTCTGTACGCCGATCGACAGCCGGTTCACCCCGGCGTCGCGGAAGCCGGCGAAGCGCGCCGCCTCGACCGTGCCCGGATTCGCCTCGAGCGTGATTTCCGCGTCCGGCGAAAGATGCGTGCGCATGCGTACCGCGGTGAGCAGCCGGTCCAGCCCTTCGGCCGACATGAGGCTGGGCGTGCCGCCGCCGATGAACACGGTCTGGATGCGCCGGCCCCAGATGTCCGGCAGCGCGCTTTCCAGGTCGGCGATCAGCGCCTCGATATAGACGGCCTCCGGAATGCTGTCGCGCACGGTGTGCGAATTGAAATCGCAATACGGGCACTTGCGCACGCACCAAGGAAAATGGATGTACAGCGACAGCGGTGGCGGCGTGGTGAAGGAGAGCGCCGCTTCATCGGCAGGCGCGCGCGCGGCCCGTGCCGGATGCAGCGGGATGATGCGGGTCATGGTGTGGCGAGCAGGCGCAGCCGGTCGAGCAGGTGTCGCATGGCCGCAGCGCGATGCGACAGCGTGTTCTTGAGTTCCGCCGGCAACTCGGCTGCCGTCTGGTCAAGCGACGGCACCCAGAAGTGCGGATCGTAGCCGAAGCCACCGTCGCCACGCGCATCGGCGACGATTTCGCCATGCCATTCGCCGTCGGCGATCAGCGGCTGTGGATCGTCGGCCGAACGCACCAGCACGATGACCGAATAGAAGTGAGCGCGGCGATCCGCGACGCCGTGCAGGTCCGCAATGAGGCGGGCGTTATTGGCGAGATCGGATCGGGGTTCGCCGGCGTAGCGCGCGGACAGCACGCCGGGGCGTCCGCCCAGCGCATCGACGCACAGTCCGGAATCGTCGGCCAGCGCCGGCAACCCGGTTTCGCGCGAGGCATGGCGTGCCTTGGCCAGCGCGTTCTCGACGAAGGTGGGCCAGGGTTCTTCCGCCTCGCCGACACCCAGTGCGCCCTGGTTTACCACCTCGATGCCGAGCGGTGCCAGCATGGCATCCAGTTCCCGCAGCTTGCCGGGATTGTTGCTGGCGAGCACCAGTTTCTCGAGTTTCATCGGATCTCCAGCGCGCTGCGCTGCGCCGCGATCAGCGCTGCAATGCCGTTTTCCGCGAGGTCCATCAGCGCATTCAGTTCGCTGCGCGTGAACGGTGTGCCCTCGGCCGTGCCCTGCACTTCGCACAGTCCGCCGGAGGCGGTCATCACCACATTCATGTCGGTGTCGCAGGCCGAGTCCTCGTCGTAGTCCAGATCGAGCACAGGCGTGCCCTCGAAGATGCCCACCGATACCGCGGCCACGAGTTCGCGCAGCGGGTTGGCTGCAAGCAGTCCCTTCGTGACCAGGCCGTTCAAGGCATCGTGCAGCGCGACGCAGGCCCCGGTGATGGCGGCGCAGCGCGTGCCGCCATCGGCCTGCAGCACGTCGCAATCCAGCGTGATCTGGCGTTCGCCCAACGCCGCGAGATCGGTGACCGAACGCAGGCTGCGACCGATCAGGCGCTGGATTTCCTGCGTGCGGCCGCTCTGCTTGCCCTTGGCCGCTTCGCGCGCGCTGCGCGTGTGCGTGGAACGCGGCAGCATGCCGTATTCGGCGGTCACCCAGCCCTGGCCCTTGCCGCGCAGGAAGGGCGGCACGCTCTCTTCCACGCTGGCGGTGCACAGCACGCGCGTCCGCCCGACTTCGATCAGCACCGATCCTTCGGCGTGGCAGGTGAAATGGCGGGTGATGCGCAGCTCTCGCGCCTGGTCCGGCCGGCGGCCGCTGGGTCGGGTCACGTCATGATCCTTTCGAATACTTGTTGATGGCGGAATTGATTTCCGCGATGGCCGATTCGATCGCCGAATCGTCCCATTCCTCACGCATGGAGGCACGGTCGCCGAAGCTTTCGATCACCGTGGTGTGGCGGTCGAGCGGCAAGGTGCGCGTCGTGACCGCGCCATGCGGCGCATCCGCGTCGGCATAGTTGTCGTGCCAGTTGATCGCAATCATGGTGAGGTTGTCGCAGGTTTCCGCACCCGCGATTTCGGCCTGATCCATCACGCGCGGTACCGCCGTCATGACGTCGGTGTTTTCGAACAGCTTGAGCAGGCTGTCGTTGCCCAGCGGCCCCCAGACACCGTCGCTGCAGAGCACGATGGTATCGCCCGCCAGCAGTGGCGTCTTGCGCGAATAGTCGATCTGCGGCGCGATCGGTCCGCCCAGGCAACTGTAGATGCGGTTGCGGTGCGGGTGTGTGGCGGCGCCGTCCTCGTCCAGCAGGCCGCGATCAATCATGCGTTGCACGCGGGAGTGGTCACGCGTCTGTGTCATCACATGGCCGGCGCGCAGGATGTAGAGCCGCGAATCCCCGGCATGCGCCCAGTAGGCCACCGAGTCCTGGATGACGCAGGCGACGCAGGTGGTGCGCGGGCCGTCCTCCAGATCGCGCTCGTCGGCGTAATCCAGGATGGCGCAGTGTGCGTTGGTCATGCCGCGCGACAGGAACAGGAAGGGGTCGTTCAGCTTGGGCTTGGCTTCGCGCTGGAACGATTCGATCAGGTACTGCACGGCGATCTGCGCGGCGACCTCGCCCTGGAAGTGTCCGCCCATGCCGTCCGCCACCACCATGAGCAGTGCATCGCGCGAATAGGAGTAGGCCATGCGGTCCTGGTTCGCCTTGCGCTTGCCAAGCCGGCTTTCCTGGTAGATGGTGAATCTCATCGGTTCATCCAGGTGCTGAAGCGGCTGAACTGGGCGCGCACACGATCGAGCCAGCGATCGCTCGACGGCCGCGGTACGCCGCCGACCGCTTCGCCGTCCTCACCCGCGCGGTCCCAGTTGGCGAGCGATTTCTGCAGTGCGAACACGCTCTGCGGGCGCTTGAGGTGGTTGAGCTGCATGCACAGGTCTATCGTTTCGAGCAGGTGTTTCGAGTACTGGCCTATCCAGCGTTCGGCCGCCAGAATGACCGAATCGTTCTCCAGACGCTGGTCCGCCGCCTGCGGCGGACCGCCGGCGAGGCAGGCATACATGCTGGCGCCCACGCTGTAGATGTCGCTCCACGGGCCGAGCAGATCGCGGTTGCGATAATGCTCGGGCGCCGCGAAACCCGGCGTGTACATCGGCTTGAGCATGGGCGTGTCGACCATGAGTGTGTTGCGCGCCGCACCGAAATCGATCAGTACCGGCGAGCCGTTGTTGCGCAGATAGATGTTCGAAGGCTTGATGTCCAGATGCAGCAGCTTGTGCGCGTGCACTTCGCGCAGGCCATTGAGCAGGCGCGTGAACACGTAGCGGATGAAGCTTTCGCGAATCTCGCCGCGCCGGCGCGTGATGTAGTCCTGCAGCGTGCGTCCCCGCTCGTAGCGCATGACCATGTACACCGTGTCATTGGCCCGGAAGAAGTTCAGCACGCGCACCACATTGGGATGGTTCAGGCCGGCCAGCGTGCGCCCTTCCTCGAAGAAGCACTTCATGCCGTAGCGGAAGGCAGGCAGGAATTCCTCGGGAATGTTGGGCTTGATCTGCCCCTCTTCGCGCAAGGCCAGCGCATTCGGCAGATATTCCTTGATCGCCACCGGCGAATTGTCGCGGTCGTATGCCAGATAGACGATGGAGAACCCGCCCAGGCTCAATTGGCTGTGGATGCGGTACTGATCGAGTTCGAAGCCCGGCGGCAGGGCGCAATTGACTTGTGGGGGCATTCTGCGGGCCGCTATGATCCTTGTTTCGGCGCGATTCTGGGCGTTTGCCCGGAGGCTGTAAAGCTGGATGCCGGCCGCCCAGGTGCGGCAAGCCGGCCTGTCATCGACGACCACTTCAAAAACTTTCGACGCGACGGGGGAACACTGCGTGAGTGGCATACACAGCATGACCGGATTCGCGACGGCTGCAACAGGCATCGGCGGGGCAACGCTGAATCTTGAGCTGCGCACCGTCAATTCCCGATTCCTTGACCTTCATTTCCGCCTGCCGGACGAATTGCGCGCCATCGAGCCGGTGCTGCGCGAGCAGATCACCGCTGCGCTCGGTCGCGGCAAGGTCGATTGCCGTGCCAGCCTGCAGGCGAGCGGCGATGCCGGCCGCGAACTGGCGATCAATGCGGGATTGCTGGCACGGCTTGCGGCGCTCGATGCCGGCGTGCGTGCCGCCCTGCCGCAGGCCGCGCCACTGTCGGTGGCCGAGGTGCTGCGCTGGCCCGGAATGCTGGGCGACGATGCCATCGCGAGTGAGGCCTTGGTCGAAGCAGCGGGTCGCCTGGTCCGTCAGGTTCTGGCCGAACTGACCGCCAGCCGGGCGCGCGAGGGCGGGCGGCTGGCCGCCATGCTGATGGAGCGCGTCGTGCGCATGCGCGAACTGGTGGCCCAGGTCACGCCGCGCGTGCCGGAAGTGGTGCGCGACTATCAGGCCAGGCTGGTGCAGAAGCTGCAGGAAGCGATCGGCAGCGCGGACGACGAACGCATCCGCACCGAAGTCGGCCTGTTTGCGGTGCGTATCGATGTAGCCGAGGAACTGAACCGGCTGTCCGCCCACCTGGACGAGGTCGAGCGCATCCTGGGCAAGGGCGGCACCGCCGGCAAGCGGCTGGATTTCCTGATGCAGGAACTGAACCGCGAAGCCAACACGCTGGCATCCAAATCGGTTGCGCAGGACGTGGGCGCCGTTGCGATGGAGCTCAAGATACTGATCGAGCAGATGCGCGAGCAGGTGCAGAACATCGAGTAGTGAATCAGGTCGTTTCTTTCCGTGTCAGTACCTTGTGAAAAGCCCGTGCACGCGGGCTTTTTTCATTTCATCCCGTTCCACGTCGTGTCACGCAAGTGCAGAGTTTCGTCCACGGGTTTCGACGGACTGCGCGTACCTACCCCGAAGCCCTGGGGGCGCCGCCACACGTCGCCGAGCGGTGCCTGAACCACAAGATCAAGGGTGTCGAAGGCGTCTACAACCGGCATGACTATCTCGAGGAACGTCGGGAAGCGCTCTGCAGATGGGCAGACCTGCTCGACGAGCGACGAGAGCGAATGTTGTGGCGATGCGGGCCGATGCGTCTGCCGATTGAAGCCTGTGCCTATACGCTATACACTCTGAAATGATCAAGAGCTTCGAGCACAAGGGGCTGCAGGCCTTCTTCGAGAAGGGCAGCAAGGCAGGCATCCAGCCGCACCACGCCAGCAGACTGGCGAGGCAGTTGGCGCGTCTGGATCTGGCGAAGGGGCCAGAGGACATGAACTTGCCGGGTTGGCGCTGTCATGCCCTGGAAGGAGGGCTTCGCGGGCACTTTGCGGTGACCGTGAATGGAAATTGGCGCCTCACCTTCCGCTTCGACGGCGAGGATGCCGTATTGGTCGACTATCAGGACTATCACTGAAAGACTGCCGTGACCCGAATGCACAACCCGCCGCACCCTGGAGAGACTATCAGGGATGACATCCTTCCCGCCTTGGGGCTGACCGTTACCGAGGCCGCAGCACAACTTGGCGTTACTCGTGCTGCGTTCTCGCGGGTGCTGAATGGACGGGCGGGCATCTCGCCGGAAATGGCGCTGCGGATCGAAGGCTGGCTCGGCGTCGAGAACGGAGGCCGGGCCGATGCCTGGATTGCCCAGCAAGCGGCCTACGACCTGTGGAAGGCCCGCTGTGCCGGTACGCCGAAGGTGCAGCGCGCACCGTTGGCGACGCCCGCCTGAGAAGTAGAACCGCGCCGGCCGGTAGCCGGCAATGCGGCGGAACAGGGTGTTCTGTTCCGCCCGACGTAACGACCGGGCAAGGAGCCTGTCGATCACTTCTTGCCCGTCAAACTGCGCAGGCGCAGAACATCGAGTGAGGCGGGCGCCGGACGGCAATGCGCATCTGTGCTGGAGGGTCGGTCGCCGCGGACGTGACATGTACGGATGAACTGCGGCACCATCCATTTTTTGGCTGCCCGGCCGGTGCTCTTCGCGCGCGGCCGATTTCCAGGACACACATGGCACAACGCGGCGTACTTTTCATCGTCAGCGCACCGTCCGGTGCCGGCAAGACCACCCTCGTGCGCGGGCTGCTCGAACGCGATCCGAAGATCGGTCTGTCGATTTCCCATACGACCCGGGCACCGCGCCCGGGCGAACTGGACGGGGTCGCCTACCACTTTGTCGGCATGGACACCTTCGAGGCCATGCGCGACGCCGGCGATTTCATCGAATGGGCTCAGGTGCACGGCAACTGCTACGGCACGTCGCGGCGCTGGCTGGAAGATCGGCTCGCGGCAGGGCACGATGTGCTGCTCGAGATAGACTGGCAGGGTGCCCGGCAGGTGCGGGTGAAGTTTCCAGAGGCGGTCGGCATCTTCATCCTGCCGCCTTCGCTCGATGCGCTGGCGCAGCGGCTCACCGGGCGCGCATCGGACGCGCAGGAAGTGATCGAAAGACGGCTTGCGGCGGCGCGTGAAGAGATCGGCCACGTGCACGAATTTGATTTCGTTATAATTAACAATATTCTCGAGCAGGCGCTGGATGAAATGGTCACGGTGGCGCGCGCCGCGCGTCTGTTGACCTCCAGCCAGCTGGCTCGTCATCCCGACTTCTTCAATTCCCTGGGTGTGAACTGACATGGCACGCATTACCGTCGAAGATTGCCTGAAAAGAATCCCGAACCGCTTCCAGCTCACGCTGGCCGCTACCTACCGCGCGCGCCAGCTTTCCGCCGGCAGCACGCCGCAGGTCGACGCGGAGAAGGACAAGCCGACCGTGATCGCACTGCGCGAAATCGCGGTCGGCAAGGTAGGCCTTGAAGTGCTCAATCGAGGTCAGGCCTGATGAGGCCGGACTGCAAGCGCTGAACTGAATACGCGACCGGTGGACAAACTGATCATGCACACACCGGTCGCTCACATCCCGCCTGTCCAGGCTCTTGCCGGCCTCGATCAGGCCGACAACGATCCGCATGCCGGCGAGCCCTGTCCGACGGCGGAAGACCTCGAACGCCTGATCGATACCATTTCCGGCTATCTGCGCGACGAGGACGTGCAGCGTGTGCGCGACGCCTACGCACTTTCGGCGTCGGCCCATGCGGGCCAGTACCGTATGAGCGGCGAGCCCTATGTGTCGCATCCGCTCGCGGTGGCCGAAATCCTCGCCGGCTGGCAACTCGATTCGCAGGCGCTGTGCGCCGCACTGCTGCACGACGTGATGGAAGACACCGCCATCACCAAGGCGGAAATCGCGGAGCGTTTCGGCAAGGTGGTGGCCGAACTGGTCGATGGCGTGTCCAAGCTGGACAAGATCGAATTCCAGTCGAAGGAAGACGCGCAGGCCGAGAACTTCCGCAAGATGCTGATGGCGATGGCGCGCGACGTGCGTGTCATCCTGATCAAGCTGGCGGACCGCATG
The DNA here is from genome assembly GCF_000372885.1 of Methyloversatilis thermotolerans. GTDB lineage: Bacteria > Pseudomonadota > Gammaproteobacteria > Burkholderiales > Rhodocyclaceae > Methyloversatilis > Methyloversatilis thermotolerans. Next base: position 2,780,777 of record NZ_KB889967.1, on the reverse strand, counting down.
CACAATATGCGCACGCTCGGGTCCATGCGGCCCGACAAGCAGCGCCGCATCGCACGCGAAACCCTCGAGATCCACGCGCCCATCGCCAACCGGCTGGGCCTGCACGCGGTATTCCGCGAACTGCAGGACCTGGCCTTCCACGCCATGCACCCGATGCGCTATCGCGTGCTGGAACGCGCGATGAAGGCGGCGCGCGGCAACCGGCGCGAGGTGGTGGGCAAGATCACCGAGGCGATCCGCACCCGGCTTCCCGAGCGGGGTATCGAAGCCGACGTGTTCGGGCGCGAGAAAAGCCTGTATTCCATCTTCCGCAAGATGCGGGACAAGCACCTCACCTTTTCGCAGGTGCTCGACATCTACGGTTTCCGTGTGGTCGTCAAGGACGTACCGGCGTGCTATCTCGCGCTGGGCGCGCTGCACGCGCTGTACAAGCCGGTACCGGGCAAGTTCAAGGACTACATCGCCATTCCCAAGGCGAACGGCTACCAGTCTCTGCACACCACGCTGATCGGCCCCTTCGGCACACCGGTGGAGGTGCAGATACGTACCTCGGAAATGCACCAGATCGCGCAGAACGGGGTGGCGTCGCACTGGCTGTACAAGGACAGCGAACAGTCGCTGGACGATCTGCAGGCCAATACCCACCGCTGGCTGCAGTCTCTGCTCGAACTGCAGAGTTCGGCGCCGGATTCGGCGGAATTCCTCGAGCACGTGAAGATCGACCTGTTCCCGGGCGAGGTCTATGTGTTCACGCCCAAGGGCAAGATCATGTCCCTGCCGCGCGGCGCCACCGCAGTCGACTTTGCCTATGCCGTGCACACCGATGTCGGCCACTGCTGTGTCGCCTGTCGCATCAACCAGGAGCTCATGCCGCTGCGCAGCGAGCTCAACAGTGGCGACCAGGTGGAAATCATCACCGCCACCCACCCCAATCCCAATCCGGCCTGGCTGGGCTATGTCAAGACCGGCAAGGCGCGCGCCCAGATCCGCCATTTCCTGAAGAACATGCAGGTCGAGGAGTCGGCCCAGCTTGGCGAACGCCTGCTGACCCAGGCGCTGCGCCAGTTCGGCGTCACGCCGGACGAGATCGGCGATGCCTCGTGGGCGCAGTGGCTGGAAACCGCCGAGGTGAAGAACCGCAAGGAAGCCCTGGCCGACATCGGCCAGGGCAAGACCTCGGCCACCTTCGTCGCGCGCAGCCTGCTCAAGCTGCAGACCGCCAGCGACAGCCAGGGCACACCCTTGCCGACACCGGAAAGCGCGCTGCTGATACGCGGCGCCGAAGGCATGGCGGTGCAGATCGCACGCTGCTGCCAGCCGATACCGGGTGACCCCATCGTCGGCCAGTTGCGCGTCGGTTCCGGGCTCATGATCCATGCGCACGACTGTCCGACGCTGCGTCGTCATCGCAAGGACGGCGACCAGTGGGTGGATGTCGAGTGGGAGCGCGATCCGGGGCGCGTGTTCGAGGTCGGTATCCGGGTGATTGCCGCGAACAAGCCCGGCGTGCTGGCCAAGGTCGCGTTCGAGATCGCCGAGTGCGGCGCCAATATCCAGAACGTGGGCATGGAGGAGGACGGCAGCCTCTATACCCAGATCCATTTCACGCTGCAGGTGACCGATCGCGTGCATCTCGCGCGCATCATGAAGGGCCTGCGCCGCGTGCCGGAAGTGGTCCGCATCGCGCGCGTGCGTGCGGCCGACAAGAGCGACAACGGTCGCAACAAGTCGAACTGAGGTGTCCGCCCGGACACCGGACGAATAACGGAGCAAGTCGTGGCAGAGTACGAATCGGATCACACGCGCTTCATGCGCGAATACCTCGAAAAGCATCCCGAACAGGTCGAGGAGCAGCGTCGCGGTCGTGCGTTGTGGTGGGACAAGCCGCAGGATGCCGAACAGCAGCGTCGTTTCGACGCAGCGCGTGTGCCGCAGAAGTCCTACCCCTACCAGACCGATCTGACATCCAGCGACACGCATTGAGCCTGTTCGAACGCCCGCTCGCCATCGTCGACCTCGAAACGACCGGTGGCGACCCGCGGGCCGATCGTGTCACCGAGGTCGGTGTCATCCTGGTTGATGGCGAGCGCAGACAGAGCTGGTCCAGTCTGGTCAATCCGGGCGTGTCCATACCGCTGTCCATCCAGCGCTTCACCGGTATCACCGATGACATGGTGGCGGCCGCGCCGCGCTTTGCCGACATCGCGCCCGAGCTGGCGGAGCGCTTGCACGGCCGCCTGTTCGTGGCGCACAACGCGCGTTTCGACCAGGGCTTCCTGCGCAACGAATTCGCCCGCGTCGGACTCGATTTCTCGCCACGCGTGTTGTGCACGGTCAAACTGTCCCGCACGCTGTATCCGCAGTTTCCCCGCCACGGTCTGGATGCGCTGATCGAACGTTTCGGACTGGCCTGCGCAGCACGGCATCGCGCACTCGATGATGCACGCTTGGTGCTCGATTTTCTCGATATTGCGACGCGCGAACGCGACGCGGCCAGCATCGAAAGCGCGATGGACCGTGCCGCACGTACCACGGCGACGCCACCCGGGCTGCCCGCGGGTGCGCTGGACGACGTGCCCGACGCGCCCGGTGTTTACCTGTTCTATGGCGAGGCGCCGGCCTCATCCGATCTGCTGCCCGCCACGGGCGAAATGCCGCTTTACGTCGGCAAGAGCCGCAATCTGCGCTCGCGCGTGCTGGCCCATTTCACCGGTTCGCACAAGGGCGGGCAGGCGGCCCGCATGCTGCGCGAGACACGCCGCGTGGACTGGGTGGAAACCGCTGGCGAACTCGGCGCGCTGCTGCTCGAAGCCCGGCTGGTGAAGCAACTGCAACCGCTGTACAACCGGCAGTTGCGGGCGAGCGGACCGGCGGTCGCCTTGCTGCTGCATGGCGGGCCGGGCGAAGAGTTGGCGGCGGGTGAGGTGGCGCTGAAGCGCATCGATCTCGATCGCGTATTGCCGCATCAACTGGCAGGCCTCTACGGTCCGTTCCGCTCACGCCGTGACTGCACGGCCGCGCTGCGCGACATGGCCACGGCATGGCAGCTCTGCCCGAAACGCATAGGTTTGCAGGAGGCGGAGCGCCACACCGCCGCCTGCGTCAATGTTCAGGTCAGGCGCTGCCGGGGCGTGTGCTGCGGACGCGAAGACCCGCGCCAGCATGACCTGCGGCTCATGAGCGCGCTCGATGGCCTGCGCATTCCGGTCTGGCCCTGGCCAGGCGAGGTCGTGCTGGACGAGCGGCGACCCGGTCGCCTGTACGGCGACCGGCACTGGCTGTCTCACTGGTGCTACCTCGGTACCACGCGCGACGAAGACAGCGGCCGGCCCGCAGGCGAAATGCGCTTCGACTACGACCACTACCGCATCCTGCGACGGCATCTGGACGGCTTGCCGGAGGATGCGGTCGAGCGCGTGGCACCGGGAGAGGTGGACGTCTGAAACGCGGCTTCAGACAAGGCGCCGCAGGTCCGTCAGCGTCATCGGGCGCGCGAACAGGAAGCCCTGTCCTTCGACGCAGCCGAGCCGCCGCAACATGTCCTCCTGTTCCTGCAGCTCTATGCCTTCGGCAATCGTGCTCATGCGCAGCGAGCGTCCGAGCGTGAGCATGGCCTCGACCATGACGCGCGTGTCGTCGTTGTCGGTGAGGTCGACCACGAAGGAGCGATCTATTTTTATGCGGTCAATCGGCAGGTCGCGCAACACGCTCAGCGATGAATAGCCGGTGCCGAAATCGTCGATGCTGATGGTGATGCCGGCGGCCTTCAGCCGGTTCAGAACGCCGCTGCTGTGCTCGATCACCTGCAACGTCGATTCGGTGATTTCCAGTTCGAGCGACGCCGCGGGAAATCCGGTGTCGCCGACGACCTCCAGTACATGGGACACGAAGTCGTCGCGCAGGAACTGACGCACTGACACATTCACGGCAAGACGCAACTGACGTCCCTCGGCATCGGTCATGCCCAGCACATCCCGGCACGCGTGCCTGAGCACCCACATGCCGAGCACCTCGATGATTCCGCTTTCCTCGGCGACCGGAATGAAGCGCGCCGGCGAAATCATGCCCAGCTCCGGATGTTGCCAGCGTACCAGCGCCTCGACACCGATGATGCGCCGATCGGACAGCCGGATCTGTGGCTGGTAATACACCTCCAGTGCATCGGCCTCTATGGCGCGACGCAGGCCCTGTTCCATCTGCATGCGTTCGCGCGTGCGTTCCGACATGTCGGCGGTAAAAAACTGGTAGCGGTTGCGGCCCTGAGCCTTCGCGGCATACATGGCGATGTCCGCCGCGCGCATGAGCTGGTTACCGTCCTGCCCGTGATCCGGATACATGGCAATGCCTATGCTGGCCGAAATGCGGATCTGTTCGCTGCCCACATAGAAGGGCTGGCACAGCGCGGCGAGCAGCTTCACGGCAAGATGGCCCGCATCGTCGGGCGATGTGCCGAAGGTGAGTACCACGAATTCGTCGCCGCCCAGCCGGGCCAGCGTGTCGCTGCGGCGCAGGGTGTCGCGCAGGCGACCGGCGACGGCACGCAACAGATCGTCGCCGGCAGAATGGCCCAGTGTGTCATTCACCACCTTGAAGCTGTCGAGGTCGAGAAACAACAGGGCGCAATTGAGGCTGTGCCGCCGTGCCTGCTCCAGCGCGTGGGCGAAGCGGTCGTCGAACAGCAGCCGGTTCGGCAGATCGGTCAGCGCATCGTGATGGGCAAGATGGTTGAGCTTTTCCTCCGCCACATGGATGGCGGTGAAATCGGACAGCGCGGCGACGAAGTGAGTCAGGCGACCGCGCGCGTCGCGCACCGCACTGATGCTTTCCCACGCAGGGAAGCGTTCGCCGCTTGTGCGCCTGCACAACACCTGACCCTGCCAGTATCCGCCACCGCTGTCGGCGCCCAGTGCGCGGTAGAAGGACTCGTCATGGCCGCACTCGAGTACCGCCTCCGGATCGAGGCCGATCACATCCTTTTCCAGATGGCCGGTGATGCGCGTGAACGCCTCGTTGACCGCGACGATGCGGCGCGTGCAATCGGATATGACGAGAGCTTCGGCGGCGGTATGGAACACCACGCTGGACTGGCGCAACCGCGCCTCGTCCTGCTTGCGCTGGGTCACGTCCTGCAGGATGCCTACCACGCGCCGCTGTCCATCCTTGTAGTCGTAGGCGCGCGCGTGCGCCTCGATGGCGCGGGCTCCGCCGTTTCCGACCGTGCGGAACTCGACGCGCACCGGGTCGCCTTCCGACAGCGCGGACGTGAGCATGTCCAGGACGTGCTGCCGGTCCTCGGGCGTGACGCGTGCGACAAAGGTGTCCCAGTCCTCGTCCAGCGGGAGCGGACGATCGCCGAACAGGCTGCGCAGATGACCTTCGCCGCGCAGGCGCATCGATTCGGGCAGCCATTCGAGGACGCCCAGCGACGCGGCGTCGAGTGCCTGTTTGAAACGCTGTTCGCTGCGTTCCACCGACGCTTCGACCTCGCGTCGGGCAAGCGCCATCTGTATGGTCGCGTGCAGTTCACGTGGTTCGCAGGGCTTGACCAGATAGCCGAAAGGACGCGAGGCCAGCGCGCGCTTCAGCGTGTCGTCTTCCGCATAGGCGGTCAGGAATACGACCGGAACGCGATGCCGGCTCTGCATCTGCAATGCCGCATCGATGCCATCTATCGGGCCTTCGAGATTGATGTCCATCAGCACCAGGTCCGGCGCAAGCTCGGCAACGCGTTCGACCGCCTGTTCGCCGTTGGCGAGCACCGCCCCGACGCGGTAACCGAATGACTGAAGCTGGTTCTTCAGATCGAACGCGATGACGCGTTCATCCTCGACCAGCATAAGATTGACCGGCAAAGGAGCGTTCATGTTGTCGCTGCTCCCGGAATCTGGCCCGAGAAATTGATCCGGTAGTGGGCGCCGCCGCCCGTCGGCATGTCGAGTCGCGCGTGCAGTTGGTCGGTCAGCAAAGGTACGAGCTGCAGCCCCAGCGATTTCACGCTTTCCAGAGAAAAATCGTCCGGCAGACCGACCCCGTCATCGCGTACCGTCAGCGTGACGCTGCCATCCTCTTCGCGCGCAAGTTCTATCGTGATTTCACCGTGGCGCGGAGGCGGAAACGCATGCTTGAACGCGTTCGTCACCAGTTCGTTCACCAGCAGACCGCATGGAATGGCCCGCTCAAGATCGAGATAGACCGGGGTATCGGGGCGCTCGAGCCGCAGTTCGATACGGCTGGCGCTTTCGCGATAGCTGCCGCGCAGAAGCTGGGGGAGCCGGTACAGATAATCGCCCAGATCCATTTTCGAGAAATCCTTGCGCTCGTACAGCAACTGGGGTGTGAGCGACATCGCCCGTACCCGGTTCTGGCTTTCGCTGAGGATGTCGCGCAGACGGGGGTCGTCCGCATTGTTCGCCTGCAGGTTGAGCAGGCTGGTGATCACCTGCAGATTGTTCTTTACCCGATGGTGCACCTCGTTCAGCAGTACGGTCTTTTCGAGCAGCGCCTGTTCCAGTACCTGTTGCGCACGCTTGCGTTCGGTGATGTCCACGATGGATGCGAGCACCAGCGTGCCACCTTCGGTGGGCATGGGGTTCAACCCGATCTCGACCGGGAACTCGCTGCCGTCGGCGCGTCGCGCGTGCAGGTCGCGGCCTGCGCCCATGGGGCGCGGACTCGGCGTGGACAGGAAGCCGTCGCGAAACTGCGCATGGTGGGCTCGCGCAGCCTGTGGCACCAGCAGGTCGACGCTGTGGCCGATCAATGCGGAGCGCGGATAGCCGAACAGCCTTTCCGCCTGCTCGTTCACCATTACGATGGCGCCGCGCGTATCCACCAGCACCATGGCGCTGGGCGCATATTCGACGACGCGTCGGAAGGCATCATCCGTCATCTGCGGCAGCAGTGGACTGCCGCGTTCGCTGGCGGGATCGGGGTGGGCGCGAGCATCCATCCGGCACTCCTCCGTATCGACGCACCGGCCGGGGCATCCTGCAATCAGTGACCGGATGTCATGAGATTCGACATTCCAGTGTGGACGTTATCCGGGCATGACACAAGAGAAAGGGCCCGTTCCCCGAAGCCCCTCGTTTCGCGCGACAGCGGAAAGAAAAAACCCCGCCTGAGCGGGGCCGATCTTCCTGGCACGCCGATTGCGCTCACGCGTCCGGGTCGTACATGCAGTGCTTGATCTTGTGGCGGTTGGCGATCAATTCGTCCGCTGTCGGCTTGCCGGTCAGCGCGCGCTGTATTGCCAGCTTGGTGGCTTCGTAATTGGTACGGTACAGATCCTTCATGTCGAGGTTGGGGTCCTTGACCGCGTTCGGATCCAGCCACACCAGATCGATGATCACCAGCTCGTCCACCAGGTCCTTCGGGATGATGCCCTCGGACACGCAATCGACGACCGCATCGGCGGTCGCCGCCTGCACCACGCCACCGAGCAGTTCCACGGTGCGGGAATTCTTGATCGTGACCTTGGGCACCATCATGGTCGCCGGCTTGGCCATCTGGTTGCAGTCGCGCACGGCGAGCATGCGGGTGTGGCCGGCGGTCTGCCCCATCATCTGGGCGAAGGCCTGGCCGACCGGGCCGTCGATCGAACCGATCACGATTTCCGGCATGGCGTCGGTGAACTGGCCTTCCTTGGCGAATACGGTGGCTTCACCCACCTTCATCACGATGCGTTCGGACATGTGTATTCCTCTGTCTGGGTTTGAATGCGTCTGGCGTCGTCGCCGCGCCCCGCGGGGGCCGGCAGCACGCTCAGCCGCCGCGAAGTTTAGCGCGCATGCGGTCGATTTCGCGCCGCTGCGTCTTGGTCGGCCGTCCATGCAACATCTGTGACGGTTCCGGCGCAAGTCGTCGCTGCTCGCGCTCGCGCTCCCGGCGGGCGAGACTGTCCCCGGTTTCGGCATAAAGCCGGCGCGCTTCCTCGGCCGGTCCGCGGCGTCCGGACAATGCCTGCACGATCACCGAATAGCGCACCTCGGGTGCCTGGATGTCGAGCTGGTCGCCCACGTGCACCTCGCGCGAAGGTTTGGCGCGCGCGCCATTCACCTGGATGCGTCCGGCGTCGATCGCATCGGAGGCGAGGGTGCGCGTCTTGAAGAAGCGCGCCGCCCACAGCCACTTGTCCAGCCGCAGCCGCTCGTGTCCGGCGTCATCGTCGGGGTCGGGCTTGCGGCTCACGGCAGCAGGCGCTCCCCGGCGAACAGGGCGTCGACGCGTTCGCGTTCGCGGATCAGGTGCGCGGCTTTGCCGTCGACCATCACCTCGGCGGCGCGTGCGCGGGTGTTGTAGTTGGAGCTCATGGTCATGCCGTAGGCTCCGGCCGAGAAGATCGCAACCAGATCTTCCTGCTGCACGGCCAGCGCGCGTTCGCGCCCCAGGAAATCGCCGCTCTCGCAGACCGGACCGACCACGTCATAGGTCTGCGCCTCGCCGTGTGGCCGCACCTCGGCGATACGGTGGTAGGCATCGTACAGCGCAGGCCGCGCGAGATCGTTCATCGCGGCGTCGATGATGGCGAAATTGCGATCCTCTCCGCGCTTCAGATATTCGATCCTCGAAAGCAATACACCGGCATTGCCCACCAGCGACCGGCCCGGTTCGAGCAGCAGACGTTCCTTGCGGCCGGCCAGGGCGGCAAGAAGTGGCGCCAGATAATCGGCCGTGGCCGGTACCGCCTCGTCGTCATAGCGTATGCCCAGGCCGCCGCCCAGATCCAGATGGGCGAGCTCGATGCCGTCCGCGTTCAGCGCTTCAGCCAGCGCCACGACCTTGGTGGCCGCTTCCGCGACCGGCGCCGGATCGAGCAGTTGCGAGCCGATATGGCAGGCAATGCCGCGGATGTCGAGCTGGGGCAGCCCGGCTGCGGTGCGATAGAGGCGCCGCGCATCAGCGATCGGTACCCCGAACTTGTTGCACTTCAGTCCGGTGGAAATGTAGGGATGAGTCTTCGGGTCGACATCCGGATTCACGCGCAGCGCGATCGGTGCGCGCACGCCGAGCGTGCCGGCGACCTCGGCGAGCCGGTGCAGCTCCGGTTCCGATTCCACATTGAAGCAGTAGATGCCCAGTCCGAGCGCCGCTCGCATTTCGTCACGCGTCTTGCCGACGCCCGAGAACACGACCCTGCCCGGATCCGCGCCCGCGGCGACAACGCGGGCCAGTTCTCCGCCGGACACGATGTCGAAGCCGGTGCCCAGCCGCGCGAACACGTTCAGGATGGCGAGATTGGAATTCGACTTGACCGCGTAGCACAGCATCGAATCGCGGCCCGACAGCGCGGCCGCGTAGGCTGCGTGGGCCTCGGTCAGCGCAGCGCGCGAATAGACGAAGGTGGGCGTGCCGTGTTCCGCGGCGATCCGCTCCAGGGACACGCCTTCCGCGTGCAGCGTTCCGTCGCGAAGTTCGAAGTGTTTCATCGGGGAAAGGCCTTGTTACTATCGTACGGGTTGCTGGTCGGAGCGGCGACGGGCGGTTTCGTCGGGTGGCGGGTGGTCGTGTCGCCCGGTTTCGGCGGCAGGGTCAGCGGCCCCTTGGTGCCGCACGCGGCAAGTGCCAGCGCCGCAGCGGCTGCACACAGGACGGATCTGGAAAACATGTCGGATGGCCGGGTTATGAACGAGAGTGAATTTAACAAATTGGCTGATGCCATGCTGGCGCGGATCGAGCAGTCGATCGATCGCTGCGGGGCGGACATCGATTACGAGCTGCAGGCCGGTGGAGTGCTCGAGCTCGAATTCGGCGATGGCTCGAAGATGGTGATCAACCGGCATGCCGTGGCACAGGAAATCTGGGTTGCCGCGCGTTCCGGCGGTTTCCATTTCCGGCACGAGAACGGTCGCTGGATCGGTACGCGCGACGGCAAGGAGCTGATCCAGGCGCTGCAGGAACTGGTCAGCCAGCAGGCTGGCGTGTCAGTGACGCTGTAGCGCGCGGACATGCTCCGCGCGGGCGGCAGGCCGCGGTAGCCACCGGCGCGCCGGCTGCGGCGGGCGGAGCGAGCCGGGCCTCTCCCGGCACGATGTGACCGGTCGGCGACGGCTGTCTCGGGGCGGGAGACGGCGCAGGTGCGGGCGCTGGTGCCGGCGGCAGCTCGCCTTCCGAAGCCGGACCTTCCGGTTCCGAAGGCAGGGAATCCGGCTCCGGCGGCAGATGTTCCTCGTACATCAGGTCGGTGCGCTGCTGTCCCTTCGCATCGATACCGGCGTCGATGCGGATCAGTCCGTCGGGCATCGGCAACTGCTGTTCCTCCACGTTCTTCAGCGCCTGCCGCATGTAGTCCACCCACATCGGCAGCGCCGCCGAACCCCCGGTTTCGCCGCGGCCGAGGGTGCGCGGATTGTCGAATCCTATCCAGGAAATGGTGACCAGCGAGGGCTGGTAGCCGCAGAACCATGCATCCAGATAGTCGTTGGTCGTGCCGGTCTTGCCCGCCAGATCGCTGCGGTTGAGCGCGAGTGCGCGGGTGGCCGTACCCCGTCGCACCACGTCCTGCATCATGCTGTTCATCAGGTAGGCATTGCGCTCGTCGATCACGCGCAGCGAATCGTCGCCGGCCTTGCGTGGCGTGAAGCGTGCAAGCACGTGACCTTCACTGTCGGTGATTTCCTTCACCACATAGGGTTCCACGCGGTAACCGCCATTGGCGAACACGGCATAGGCGGAGGCCATCTGCCAGGGCGTGACCGAGCCGGCGCCCAGGGCCATGGTCAGGTAGGGCGGGTGACGCGTGGCGTCGAAGCCGAAGCGCGTGACATAGTCCTGGGCGTAGCGTGTGCCGATGGCGCGCAGCACGCGGATCGACACCATGTTCTTCGATTTCGCCAGCGCGGTGCGCAGCGAGATCGGTCCGTCGTACTTGCCGTCGTAGTTCTTCGGCTGCCAGCTCTGGCTGCCGGTTTCGCCGGCCGGCACGACAAGAGGCGTGTCTTCTTCCACCGTCGCCGGGCCATAGCCCTTTTCCAGCGCGGCCGAATAGATGAAGGGTTTGAAACTGGAACCTGGCTGACGCCAGCCCTGGGTGACGTGGTTGAACTTGCTGCGGTTGTAGTCGAAGCCGCCGACCAGCGCGCGCACGCTGCCGTCCTGGCTGTCGATCGATACCAGCGCGGCCTCGACCTCGGGCATCTGGCCGATCACCCAGCCCAGCTTCGCATCCTGCATCACGCGCACAATGGCGCCGCGGCGCAGCTTGCGCGCCGCGGGCGCCTTGTCGTCGAGCATGGCGCGCGCGAACTTGATCGCGTCGGCGCCCAGCGTGAGCACCTCTCCGCCGCGCTTGTACACCTTGAGCGAGGCCGGCGAGGCGGCAAGCACCACCGCCGCGTGCAGGCCTGCGGCATCGGGTACGTCCTGCAGCAGATCATCGAGCAGTTCGTCGTCGTCGCTGCCGACGTCCTTCATGTCCACAAAGCCCTCGGCACCCCGGTAACCGTGGCGGCGGTCATAGTCGAACACGCCCTTGCGCACGGCGTCGATGGCGGCTTCCTGGTCCGACCTGCGTATGGTGGTCGTGACGCGCAGCCCCATCGTGTAGGCGTGCTCCCCGAAGCGCTCGACCGCGATCAGTCGCGCCATCTCGGCGACGAAATCCGCCTGCTGGCGTTGCCCTGGCGTGCCGGCGCCATCGCTGCGGCGCACCTGCAGCTCTTCCTGCTGCGCCTGTGCCCGTGTGTCCTCGTCGATGTAGCCCAGTTCATGCATGCGCCTGAGCACATAGGCCTGACGCAGGGCGGCGCGCTTGGGATTGACCACCGGGTTGTACTTGGACGGGGCTTTCGGCAGCCCGGCGAGCATGGCCGCCTCGGCGACGCTAATGTCCTTCAGGTTTTTGCCGAAATAGGCTCTTGAGGCGGCGGCGAAGCCATAGGCTCGCTGGCCGAGGTAGATCTGGTTGATGTAGAGCTGGAGTATCTGGTCTTTTGTGAGGCTGTTCTCGATTTTGAACGCCATCAGGGCTTCATACACTTTACGGCGCAGTGTACGTTCGCTCGAAAGGAAGAAGTTGCGCGCCACCTGCATGGTGATGGTGCTCGCACCCTGGCTGCGTCCGCCGCTGGTCAGATTGCTCAGCGCGGCGCGCGCGACGCCCACGTAGTCGATGCCCGAGTGCTGGTAGAAGCGTTCGTCCTCGGCGGCGATGATGGCGTGCTTCAGGGATTCGGGCACCTGTCCGATGGGCACGACCGAACGTCGCTCCTCGCCGAATTCGCCGATGAGCTGGCCGTCGGCGCTATAGACGCGAAGCGGGATCTTGGGACGGTAGTCGGTAAGGATGTCGAGCGACGGAAGTTGCGGGTAGGCGAGCAGTACGACGATGACCGCGAGGGCGGCGCCAATGGCGGCAAGTCCGGACAGGGCGATCAGCGGGTAGGCGATCCAGCGTAGCGAGGGGGACAAGACGGTCGGCTTCCGGAGCAGGTGCAAACCCGAAAGTATAGCTGGCCGACCGTGAGAAGCTTGTCAGAACCCATAACCAAAATGTGTTTACTTGTCCAGACCTTGCTGCTAGCATCTTAATGTAATTTGTCGGTATTCTGCCTAAAATACTGTCTTTAAAGGAAAAAGCTTGGCTTTCGACCTGTCGATTTTCAACCCTGGAGCGCGTCCCCTGCTGGGATTGGACGTGTCATCCTCGGCGGTCAAGCTGGTCGAGCTGTCCCGGACAGCGAAGGGCGAGCACCGCATCGAGCGCTATGCGATCGAGAACCTTCCGCGCGATTCGGTCGTGGATGGCAATATCGCCAAGCTCGAGGAAGTGGCCGAGGCGGTCCGCCGTGCCTGGAAGCGCATGGGGACATCGACGCGCAATGTTGCGCTGGCTCTGCCGGCAGCGGCGGTCATTACCAAGAAGATCATCGTTCCGGCGAACCAGCGAGAGCAGGAGCTCGAGGTGCTGGTCGAGTCGGAAGCCAACCAGTACATCCCTTTCCAGCTTGACGAGGTGAACCTCGATTTCCAGGTCGTGGGGCCGGCGCCGGGCAATCCGGAGGAGGTCGAGGTGCTGATTGCCGCCTCGCGCAAGGAGAAGGTCGAGGACCGGGTGGCGGTTGCCGAGGCGGCCGGCCTGCGCGCGGTGGTGGTGGATGTCGAGTCCTATGCGGCGCAGGCGGCTTTCGAACTGGTCGAGCGGCAGCTTCCGGAAGGTGGCAAGGACAGCAATATCGTGCTGGTCGATATCGGCGCCAATGTGATGAACGTGATCATCCTGCGCAACGACCAGCCGGTGTATTCGCGGGAGCAGGCCTTCGGCGGCTACCAGCTTACACAGGACATCATGCGCAACTACGGCATGAGTCCGGAAGAGGCGGAAGCCGCCAAGCGTACCAACACCCTGCCCGAGAATTACGAGAACGACCTGCTGCGTCCCTTCATGGACAACCTTGCGCTCGAAGTGTCGCGCGCGCTGCAGTTCTTCTTCACGTCCACGCAGTACAACGGCGTCGATCACATCGTGCTCGCGGGGGGATGCGCCGTGATCCAGGGGCTGGATGAGGTGGTGGCCAACCGGACCCAGGTGGAAACGCGGGTCGCGAACCCCTTTGTCGACATGCAGCTCGCCCCCTCGGTGACCGCGAAGCGGCTGAGCCAGGACGCGCCATCGCTGCTGGTGGCGTGCGGCCTCGCCCTCAGGAGGTTCGACGCATGATACGCATCAACCTTCTGCCGCACCGCGAAGAGAAGCGCAAGGCGCGGCGCCAGCAGTTCTACGCGCTGACCGGGCTGACCCTGGTGCTGGGCGGTCTGATCGTGGCGCTGGTCAACGGCATCATCAGCGGTTATGTGTCCGCTCAGGATCAGAAGAACGCCTTCCTGAAGACCGAAATTGCCGCGCTGGACAAGACGATCGACGAAATCAAGCGCCTGCGCGAACAGACCGAGGCGCTGCTGCAGCGCAAGCGCGTGATCGAGTCGCTGCAGGGCAATCGCTCGGAGGCGGTCGGACTGTTCAACGAGCTGGCCCGTCACGTGCCTGAAGGCGTCTATCTGCGCAAGGTGGCGCAGCAGGGCAACAAGATCAATCTGGTTGGCTACGCCCAGTCGAATGCGCGCGTATCCAGCCTGATGCGCAATCTCGAGTCCTCGCCACTGCTCGAGCGGCCCACGCTGATCGAAATCAAGGGTGTCAGCGTGGACAAGCGCCGCATGAACGAATTCAGCCTCGACCTGTTCATCACCCGTACGGTGGATGAGAACGAAGGCAAGTCGAACAAGGGGCGTTCATGAAAGCGATGCAGATGCCCAGGTTCGATTTCGAACGGCTTGCAGATGATTTCCGCAACCTCGATCCGAAGGATGTCGGCAACTGGGCGCCCGCGCCCAAGGCGGCCGTGCTGGTTGGCGTGCTCGTCGCCACGCTGGCGGCCGGCTGGTGGTTCCTGTGGGATCCGCTGCAGATGGAGCTGGAGCAGAAGCGTGGCGAAGAGCAGGCACTGAAGGACGAGTGGCTGAACAAGAAGCGACAGGCGGTGAACCTCGATCAGTACCAGCAGCAGCTCGCCGATATCGACAAGTCCTTTGGAGCGCTGCTCAAGCAGTTGCCGAACAAGGCGGAAATGGAATCGCTGCTGGTCGATATCAGCCAGGCCGGTCTGAGTCGTGGCCTCACCTTCGAAACCTGGAAACCGGGCGGCGAGGCGGTGAAGGATTTCTATGCCGAAATGCCGATCACGATACGGGTGCTCGGGGGTTACCATGACCTGGGCAACTTTGCCGGAGACGTGGCCAAGCTGTCGCGCATCGTGACGCTGGGCGGCCTGGTGGTCGAGTCGACCAAGGATGGCCTTCGCATGGACGCGGTTGCCACCACCTATCGCTATCTCGACGACGAGGAAATCGCGCGTATCCGCAAGGAAAAGGCGGACAAGGCGAAGGGAGGCAAGAAGTGAAGCGCCTCGCCCTGTTTGCCGCACTGTGCGTCCTGCTCGCCGGCTGTGGCGACGAAAGTCACGACGATATCCGGGCCTGGATGGAAGAAAGCACCCAGGGCATGAAGGGGCAGGTCAAGCCCCTGCCCGAAATCAAGCCGTCCATCGTCGTTGCCTATGAAGCGGCTGCGTTGATCGATCCGTTCAACGTGCAGAAGATCGAACCGGAACGCAAGCGGGGCGGTGGGGGGGGACCGGTCTGTCTCCCGATCTGGATCGGCGCAAGGAGCCGCTGGAGCAGTATCCCCTGGATTCGCTGGCCATGGTCGGGGTGCTCGAACAGGGCAAGGTGCGCTATGCCCTGGTTCGCGCCGATTCCACGTTGCACCGGGTGCGCACCGGAAACTACATGGGCCAGAATTTCGGCGTCATCACGGCGATCGAAAGCGACGGCATCACGCTGAAAGAAATCGTTCAGGACGCGGACGGCGAGTGGGTCGAACGCACCAGCATGCTCCAGCTGCAGGAGCAGGAGGCCAAGAAATGAATTACGTTCCCCGTCTTTTCCGCCTGTTCGGGGCGCTGGCGCTGGGTTTTCTGCCCGCGCTCGCGTCGGCGCAGGCCGAACCCAAGGCCCCGTCCAATGCGATCGAGTCGCTTCTCGTGTCGCAGCAGGCGGGCGAAGTGCTCATCAAGATCACCACCCGCAATGAACTGCCGGCGGTGCCCGCCAATTTCAGCGTGTCGCAGCCGGCACGCATTGCCTTCGATTTCCCGGATACCGGCAACGGCCTCGGTCGTTCGTCGCAGACCATCAATGAAGCGCACCTGCGCAGCTTCAACGTGGTGGAAGTCGGAGACCGCACGCGACTGGTGCTGAACCTGAACAAGCTGTCCACCTTCAACACCCGTCTGTCCGGGCGCGATCTCTACATCACGCTGGCCGCTCCGGCGAGCGCGGAACCGGCGGTGGCCAGCGACAAGGCCGCCCGTTTTGCCGAACCGGGCAGCAGCGTCGGCAAGGAAGCACCCGCGCTGCGCAATGTCGGCTTCAGGCGCGGCAAGGACGGCGAAGGTCGCGTGGTGGTCGAACTGTCCGATCCGGATACCGGCATCGACATCCGCCAGCAGGGCAGCAAGCTGGTCGTTGACTTCCTGCGTGCCACGGTCGCCGACGAATTCCTGAAGCGTTACGACGTGACGGATTTCGGCACCCCGATCACGCAGATGGACGTCGTGCGTTCGGGCGCCAATGTCCGGCTCACCATCACGCCCAACGGCCTGTGGGAGCACAACGCCTACCAGAGCGAAAACCAGTTCATCCTCGAGGTGAAGCGTCTGGTCGAGGATCCGAACAAGCTGGTCCAGGGCAGCAAGCCGGGCTACCAGGGCGAGAAGCTGTCGCTGAATTTCCAGAACATCGATGTGCGGTCGGTGCTGCAGGTGATCGCCGATTTCACCGACAACAACATCATCACGTCCGATACCGTGGGCGGCTCGCTCACGCTGCGCCTCAAGGATGTGCCGTGGGACCAGGCGCTGGACATCATCCTGGACGCCAAGGGGCTGGACAAGCGCAAGACCGGCAACGTGATCTGGATCGCCCCGCGCGACGAACTGGCCGCCAAGGAAAAGCTGGCGCTGGAGAGCCAGATGCAGGTGAGCGAGCTTGAACCGCTGCGTACCGAAACCTTCCAGCTCAACTATCACAAGGCCGACGTGATCTACAAGGCGATCACCGAGAAGAAGGATTCCGATCGCAGCTTCCTGTCGAAGCGCGGCTCCATCGTGATGGACACGCGCACGAACAAGCTCATCGTGACCGACATCCCGAGCCGCCTGGAAGAGATCCGCCGCATCATGAGCGAGCTCGACATCCCGACCCGCCAGGTGTTGATCGAGGCACGCATCGTCGAAGCCAGCGAAGACTTCGCGAAGAACCTCGGCGCACGCCTCGGCATCAACCAGTCGCAGGCCGGGTCGGTCCAGCTCGGTCGTGCCGGCCTGAACATCGGCGGCTCCACCTCGGCTTCCGGCTTCCAGACCGGTCAGGTGCAGACCACACCGAACTACCTCACCGACTCGATGGGTGTGAATCTGCGCGCGTCGAACATCAGCGGCCGCTCGCCCGGTCAGTTGTCCTTCGTGCTGTTCAATTCCGCCGCATCGCGCTTCCTGAACCTCGAACTGTCGGCGCTGGAGCAGGACGGCAAGGGCAAGGTGATTTCCAGCCCGCGCGTCATGACCTCGGACCAGAACGAGGCGCTGATCGAGCAGGGCGTGGAAATTCCTTACCAGCAGGCCACCAGTTCGGGCGCCACCAGCATTTCCTTCCGCAAGGCCAACCTGAAGCTGCAGGTGAAGCCCCAGATCACGCCGGACGGCCGTGTGCAGATGGCACTCGACGTGAACAAGGACACCCCGAACACGGCGCTGGCCACCGGCGCCGGCGTGGCCATCGATACCAAGCACGTCAAGACCGATGTGCTGGTCGAGAACGGCGGCACTGTGGTGATCGGCGGCATCTACACCCAGGAAGAGCGGCGCACCCAGACACGCATCCCTGTCCTCGGCGACCTGCCCTACGTCGGTTTCCTGTTCCGCAATACCGAAACCGACAACAGCCGCGCCGAACTGCTCATTTTTGTGACGCCGCGCATCGTGAGTGATGCGCTCACGCTGCGCTGAGCCCGAGCGCTGCGTTCCCGATGCGGCCGCTGGGGCCGCATTGTCGGGGCGCGCTGCTAGAATCGGCGCGTGGAACACAGTGACAACATAATCCTGGTCGGCATGATGGGGGCGGGCAAGACGACCGTCGGCCGCCAGCTCGCCCGTCGTCTGCACAAGCGCTTCGTCGATTGCGATCACGAAATCGAGGCGCGCACCGGCGTCAGCATTCCGACCATCTTCGAAATCGAGGGCGAGGCCGGCTTCCGTCGCCGCGAGGCGGCGACCATCGAAGCGCTGTCGCACGAAACCGGCCTTGTGCTTGCCACGGGCGGCGGCGTGGTGATGGATCCCGCGAACCGGCGCAACCTGAAGGCCGGTGGCTGGGTGGTCTACCTCGATGTGCCGCCCGATGTGCTGTGGTCACGCACGCGCGGTGATCGCAACCGCCCTCTGCTGCAGGTCGACGATCCGCGCGCCCGCGTGCGAGAACTTCACGGCGTGCGCGACCCTCTGTACCGCGAGGTCGCCGATTACATTGCGGAAAGCGGCCAGGGCAGTCCGCTGTCCATCGTCCGCAAGCTAGAACGGGAATACCTGAACCGATGCGCAGCCTGAATGTGGCGCTCGACGAGCGCGCCTACGACATCCATATCGGCAGCGGTCTGATCGATCGCGGCGATCTTTACGCCTCGGTGCTCAAGCGCAAGCGCGCGGTGGTCATCAGCAATGACGTGGTCGCACCGCTGTATGCGTCGCGCGTGCTCGATGCGCTGGACCGCGCCGGCGTGGCCCACCAGCTCGTGGTGCTGCCGGATGGCGAGGCGCACAAGGACTGGCCCACGCTCAATCTGATTTTCGATGCGCTGCTCGGCGCGCGCGTGGAGCGTTCCACCACGCTCATCGCGCTCGGAGGTGGCGTGATCGGCGACATGGTGGGTTTTGCCGCGGCCACCTACCAGCGCGGCGTGCCTTTCATCCAGGTGCCCACCACGCTGCTGGCGCAGGTCGATTCGTCGGTCGGTGGCAAGACCGCGATCAACCATCCGCTGGGCAAGAACATGATAGGCGCCTTCCACCAGCCGCGGCTGGTGCTGGCCGATACCGCCACGCTGGATACGCTGCCGGAGCGCGAGCTGAAGGCCGGCCTGGCCGAGGTCATCAAGTACGGC
The DNA here is from genome assembly GCF_000372885.1 of Methyloversatilis thermotolerans. Classification (GTDB taxonomy): domain Bacteria; phylum Pseudomonadota; class Gammaproteobacteria; order Burkholderiales; family Rhodocyclaceae; genus Methyloversatilis; species Methyloversatilis thermotolerans. The sequence goes on along the minus strand of NZ_KB889967.1, from coordinate 2,762,065 downwards.
CTGATCCGCGACCGCGAATTCTTCGACTGGCTGGAAGTGAACATGCCGCGTCTGCTGGCGCGCGAGCCGGACGCGCTGTCGCATGCGATCGAGCGTTCCTGCCGCAACAAGGCCGAAGTGGTGATAGAGGATGAAACCGAGACCGGCGTGCGCGCCACGCTCAACCTTGGCCACACCTTCGGCCACGCCATCGAAACCGGTCTTGGCTACGGCGAGTGGTTGCACGGTGAGGCGGTGGCGTCCGGCACGCTGATGGCGGTCGAGCTGTCGCGTCGCCTCGGCTGGCTGAACGACGATGACGTGGCGCGCATCCGCGATATCCACGCGTCGGCCGGCCTGCTGTTCGCCGGTCCGCGACTGGGCGTCGAGCGCTATCTCGAACTGATGTCGCACGACAAGAAGGTGGACGCCGGCAAGCTGCGGCTGGTGCTGCTCAAGCGCATCGGCGAAGCGGTCATCCATGGCGACGCGCCGCTGTCCGACATTGCCGCCGCGATAGAACACTGCTGCGCGCATGCCTGAACTCGCGCCCTACGCCGCCTGCGACGACAACTCCCGCGGCCGTCGCTTCGCCGAGGATTCACCGCCGGGCCGCAGTCAGTTCCAGCGCGACCGCGACCGTATCGTGCACAGCACTGCCTTTCGCCGGCTGGAATACAAGACCCAGGTGTTCGTAAACCATGAGGGCGACCTGTTCCGCACGCGGCTGACGCACAGCATCGAAGTGGCGCAGATCGCGCGCTCCATCGCCCGCGCGCTCCAGGTGAACGAAGACCTGGCCGAGGCGGTGTCGATCGCGCACGACCTCGGGCACACGCCTTTCGGTCACGCTGGCCAGGATGCGCTGAACGACTGCATGCGCGAATACGGCGGTTTCGAGCACAACCTGCAGAGCCTGCGCACCGTGGACCTGCTGGAAGAACGCTACGGCGCCTTCGATGGCCTGAATCTCACGTTCGAGACGCGCGAGGGCATCCTGAAGCACTGCTCGCCGAACACCGCGCGCGCGCTGGGCGATCTGGGCGAACGCTTCCTGAACCGCACACAGCCGACGATAGAGGCGCAGATCTGCAATCTTGCCGACGAGATCGCCTACAACAACCACGATGTCGATGACGGTCTGCGCTCCGGTCTGATCACGCTGGAACAGCTCGAGCAGGTGCCCATCTTCGCGCGCCATCGCGCCGAGGTGGTGCGGCTCTATCCGCAGATCGCCGGTCGCCGGCTGATCCACGAAACCATCCGGCGCATGATCAATGCGCAGATCATCGATCTGGTGAGCGAAAGCGCCCGCCGCATCGCCGCCGCCGCGCCGCGCACGATAGACGAGGTACGCGCGGCACCCGTGCTGGTCGCCTACAGCGACGGCATGAAGGCGGAGCAGCTCAAGCTCAAGCAGTTCCTGCGCGACAATCTCTATCGCCACTACCAGGTGCTGCGCATGACCGCCAAGGCGCGGCGCATCATCGCCGAACTGTTCGCCGCTTTCATGGACGATACCCGCCTGCTGCCGCCGCAGTACCAGGCGATGGCGCGCGATGACACCGCCCGCGCCATCGCCGACTACATCGCCGGCATGACCGACCGCTACGCGATGCGCGAGCACCGGCGGCTGTTCGCCGTCGGCGAGATCTGAGGCGGCCTCTGCCCCGTACAGCGCCTGCTCGTGCGCTGCGTCACAGGTGGTTGTACGCAGCGTATCAAGGTCTTATACTCCGCCGTCCACCCCAAAAGTGCCCGTTTTGACCCTGTGCAGGGTCCGCCCGGGCCACCCGAGCCGGTGTCCGCCTCGTTTCTTTCAATGAAATGACCGCGGAAGCCGGCTTTTTCACGGTTACTGGCGGTGATCTTCCCGCAGCGGCCAGCGATCAGAGCGAAGCCGTGCGCGGTTGGCAAACGAGTTCCGAGGACGAAAGCAATGGGTCTTCCCCATAGTCAGGGTCTGTACGACCCCGAAAACGAGCGCGATGCATGTGGTGTGGGTTTCGTTGCGAACATCAAGAACCGCAAGACCCACGACATCATCGAACAGGGTCTGCTGATCCTGAAGAACCTCGACCATCGCGGTGCGACTGGCTATGACCCGCTGCTCGGCGACGGCGCCGGCATCCTGATCCAGATGCCGGATGCACTGCTGCGCGAGGAAGCCGCCAGGATCGGCATCACACTGCCGGCGGTCGGCGACTATGCCTGCGGAACCGTTTTCCTGCCTCAGTCGGCCAATGGCTGTGCCGCCTGTGAATCGGTCGTCGCACGTGTCATTCACGAAGAAGGACTGACCTTCCTGGGCTGGCGCGACCTGCCGCGCGACAGCAGCATCCTGGCCGAAGCCGCGCGCGCGATCGAACCGCGCATGCGCCAGGTTTTCATCGCGCGCCCGGACACCGTGGCCGATCAGACCGCCTTCGAACGCAAGCTGTTCGTGGTGCGCAAGCGCGTCGAGCATGCGGTGCGCGCGCTCAAGCTCGCCGACGTGAAGCAGTTCTACATCCCGTCGCTGTCCTCGCGCACCATCGTCTACAAGGGCATGCTGCTGGCCCACCAGGTGGGCGAATACTTCGCCGACCTGACCGACCCGCGTGCCACCTCGGCGCTGGCGCTGGTGCACCAGCGCTTCTCGACCAATACCTTCCCGACCTGGGATCTCGCCCATCCCTTCCGCATGATTGCCCACAACGGTGAAATCAACACCGTGCGCGGCAACATCAACTGGATGAAGGCGCGCCAGAAGTCCATGAAGTCGGCCGCTCTTGGCGCCGATCTCGACAAGCTGTGGCCGCTCATCGTCGAGGGCGGTTCCGACTCGGCCTCGTTCGACAATGCGCTCGAACTGCTGGTGATGGGCGGCTATTCCATGGCGCATGCCATGATGATGCTCATCCCGGAAGCCTGGGCCGGCAACCCGATGATGGACGAGGAGCGCCGCGCCTTCTACGAATTCCACGCCGCCATCATGGAGCCGTGGGACGGACCGGCCGCGGTCGCCTTCACCGACGGCCGCCAGATCGGCGCCACGCTGGACCGTAACGGCCTGCGTCCGGCGCGCTTCCTGGTGACCGACGACGACATGGTGGTCATGGCGTCGGAAATGGGCGTGCTGCCGATTCCGGACGAGCGCATCGTGCAGAAGTGGCGCCTGCAGCCGGGCAAGATGTTCCTGATCGACCTCGAGAAGGGCGCCATCATCGATGACTCGGCGCTCAAGCACGAGCTGGCGACCGAATATCCGTACGACACCTGGATCAACGATTCGCGCTTCTTCCTGACCGAACTGGAAGAGATCAAGTACAGCACCGAGCGCAGCGAATCGCTGCTCGATACGCAGCAGGCCTTCGGCTACACGCAGGAAGACATCAAGTTCATTCTGGCACCGATGGCGGCCGGCGGCGAGGAAGCCATCGGTTCGATGGGCAATGACAGTCCGCTGCCGGTGCTGTCGGACAAGAACAAGCCGCTGTATTCCTACTTCAAGCAGTTGTTCGCCCAGGTCACGAATCCGCCGATCGATCCGATCCGCGAAGAGATCGTGATGTCGCTCGCCTCCTTCATCGGCCCGCGTCCCAACCTGATGGGCGTGGCCGACAACGAGGACGGCCTGACGCCGCGCCTGGAAGTGACCCAGCCGGTGCTCACCAACGAGGACGTGCTGCGCCTGCGCGATATCGAGCGCCTGACCGGCGGCAAGTACCGTTCGCTGGTGCTGGACATCACCTATCCGGCCAGCGAAGGTTCGGCCGCCATCGAAGCGCACATCAAGCGCCTGCAGGACGCGGCGGAAAAGTCGGTCAACGACGGTTTCAACATCGTCATCCTTTCCGACCGCACGGTGTCGCGCGACCGCGTCGCCATTCCGGCGCTGCTGGCCACCTCGGCGGTGCACCATCACCTGGTGCGCAAGGGGCTGCGCACGCTCACCGGTCTGGTGATCGACACCGGCTCGGCGCGTGAAACCCACCACTTCGCGCTGCTCGCCGGTTACGGCGCCGAAGCCATCTGTCCGTGGCTGGCCTTCGACACCATCGCCGAAATTTCCAACGAGCTGCCGTCCGGCCTGTCCACCAAGGAAGCGTCCAAGCGCTTCATCAAGGCGGTCGGCAAGGGGCTGAACAAGGTCATGTCCAAGATGGGCATTTCGACCTACCAGTCCTACAGCGGCGCGCAGATTTTCGAAGCGATCGGCCTGAATTCGGCTTTCGTTGCGCGCTACTTCACCGGTACCGCCACCCAGGTCGAGGGTATCGGCCTGGTCGAGGTGGCCGACGAGGCGCTGCGCACCCACGCCCAGGCTTTCGGCAGCGATCCGGTGCTGGCCAATGCGCTCGATGCCGGCGGCGAATACGCCTTCCGCGTGCGCGGCGAAGAGCACATGTGGACGCCGGATGCGATCGCCAAGCTGCAGCATTCGACGCGCGCGAACAAGTACGACACCTACAAGGAATACGCGCGCATCATCAATGACCAGACGCGCCGCCACATGACGCTGCGCGGTCTGTTCGACATCAAGCCGGCGGGTCCGCCGGTGCCGCTGGACGAAGTCGAACCGGCGGCCGACATCGTCAAGCGCTTCGCCACCGGTGCCATGTCGCTCGGCTCGATCTCGACCGAAGCGCACACCACGCTGGCGATCGCGATGAACCGCATCGGCGGCAAGTCCAACACCGGCGAAGGCGGTGAAGACCCGATCCGCTTCAGCCCGGTGACCGAAGACACAACGCTGGACAAGCTCATCGGCTCGTCGCGCGTGGAAGTCGCGCTGCCGCTGAAGAAGGGCGATTCGCTGCGTTCCAGGATCAAGCAGGTCGCCTCCGGCCGCTTCGGCGTCACCGCCGAGTATCTGGCCAATTCCGACCAGATCCAGATCAAGATGGCGCAGGGCGCGAAGCCGGGCGAAGGCGGTCAGCTGCCCGGCCACAAGGTGACGCCAACATCGCCAAGGTCCGTTGCGCCGCCCCGGGCGTCGGCCTGATTTCGCCGCCGCCGCATCACGACATCTATTCGATCGAGGATCTGGCCCAGCTCATCCACGATCTGAAGAACTCGAATCCGACTGCGTCCATCTCGGTCAAGCTGGTGTCGGAAATCGGCGTCGGCACGGTGGCGGCCGGTGTGTCCAAGGCCAAGGCCGACCATCTGGTGATCGCCGGCCATGACGGCGGCACCGGGGCCAGCCCGATTTCGTCGATCAAGCACTGCGGCACGCCGTGGGAACTCGGCCTGGCCGAAACCCAGCAGACCCTGGTGCTGAACCGCCTGCGCGGCCGCATCCGCGTGCAGGCCGACGGCCAGATGAAGACCGGCCGCGACGTGCTGATCGGCGCGCTGCTCGGCGCCGATGAATTCGGCTTCGCCACTGCGCCGCTGGTGGTCGAGGGCTGCATCATGATGCGCAAGTGCCATCTGAACACCTGCCCGGTGGGCGTGGCCACGCAGGACCCGGTGCTGCGCAAGCGCTTCTCCGGCCAGCCGGAACATGTCGTGAACTATTTCTTCTTCGTCGCCGAGGAAGTGCGCGAACTGATGGCGTCGATGGGCATCCGCAAGTTCGACGACCTGGTCGGCCGTTCCGACCTGCTGGACATGCGCGCCGGCATCGAGCACTGGAAGGCGCGCGGCCTCGACTTCTCGCGCATCTTCTACATGCCGCCGGTTCCGTCCGAAGTGTCGCGTCTGCACACCGAGACGCAGGACCACGGCATCGAGCGCGCGCTCGACCACACGCTGATCGCCCAGGCCAAGGACGCCCTTGAGAACGGCAAGCCGGTGGTGATCGAGTCGCCGGTGATCAATGTGAACCGCACGGTCGGCACCATGCTGTCGCATGAAGTCGCCCGCCGCTACGGCCACAAGGGCCTGCCGGACAACACCATCATGGTGAAGCTGCGCGGCACCGCCGGGCAGAGCTTCGGCGCCTTCATCGCGCGCGGCATCACGCTGGAACTGACCGGCCAGGGCAACGATTACGTGGCCAAGGGCCTGTCCGGCGGCCGCATCATCATCCGTCCGTCGGACGCCTTCCGCGGCGCGTCCGAGAAGAACATCATCGTCGGCAACACCGTGCTCTACGGGGCTACCGAAGGCGAGTGCTACTTCCGCGGCGTGGCCGGCGAACGCTTTGCCGTGCGCAACTCGGGCGCGGTCGCGGTGGTCGAAGGTACGGGTGATCACGGCTGCGAGTACATGACCGGCGGCACCGTGGTGGTGCTCGGCCAGACCGGCCGCAACTTCGCCGCCGGCATGTCGGGCGGCGTCGCCTATGTGTTCGACGAGGACGGCAGCTTCGGCAAGCGCTGCAACATGTCCATGGTGGAACTGGATGCCATCAGTGGCGACCTGGCCGACGCCGCCGACGAAGCGATCATCGGCGAGGCGGCCATCAATCATCTGACCATGTCGGACGAAGCCATCCTGCGTCGCCTGATCGCCCGTCATGCGGCGTTCAGCGGCTCCAAGCGCGCCGCCGACATCCTGGCCGACTGGGCGAATGCCCGCGGCAAGTTCGTCAAGGTGATGCCGACCGAGTACCGTCGCGCGCTGCGTGAAATGGCTGCCAAGGCGGATGCGCCGGCTGCAGCGATGGCCAAGTAACAGGAAAAGAATCGAACATGGGAAAGTCCACCGGTTTTCTGGAATACCAGCGTCTGTCCGAGGCCTCGCTGCCGGTTGCGGAACGCGTCCGCAACTACAAGGAGTTCGTGCTTCACCTGAGCGACGAAGAAGCCAAGATCCAGGGTGCGCGCTGCATGGACTGCGGCATTCCGTTCTGCAACAACGGCTGCCCGGTCAACAACATCATCCCTGACTTCAACGACCTCGTTTACCGCCAGGACTGGAAGCAGGCGATCGAGGTGCTGCACTCGACCAACAACTTCCCGGAATTCACCGGCCGCATCTGTCCGGCTCCGTGTGAGGCCGCCTGTACGCTCAACATCAACAGCGACGCGGTGGGCATCAAGTCGATCGAGCACGCCATCATCGACAAGGCCTGGGAAAACGGCTGGGTCGTGCCGCAGCCGCCGGCGAAGAAGACCGGCAGGAAGGTGGCCGTCGTCGGTTCCGGCCCGGCCGGCATGGCCGCCGCCCAGCAGCTCGCGCGAGCCGGTCACGACGTGACCGTGTTCGAGAAGAACAGCCGCGTCGGCGGTCTGCTGCGCTACGGCATTCCCGACTTCAAGATGGAAAAGTCGCACATCGACCGCCGCGTCGCGCAGATGGAAGCTGAAGGCGTCACCTTCCGCACCGGCGTGCAGGTCGGTCCGCTGCCGGAAGGCTCGCCGGTGCACAGCGACGCCAGCACGGTGGTCACGCCCGACCAGCTCAAGGCCGAGTTCGACGCGGTCGTGCTGGCAGGTGGCGCGGAACAGCCGCGCGACCTGCCGGTGCCCGGGCGCGAACTGGCAGGCGTACATTTCGCGATGGATTTCCTGCCGCAGCAGAACCGCGTGGTCGCCGGCGACAAGCTGCCCGACCAGATCATGGCCACCGGCAAGCATGTGGTGGTGATCGGCGGTGGCGATACCGGTTCTGACTGCGTCGGCACCTCGAATCGCCACGGCGCGGCCAGCGTGGTCCAGTTCGAACTGATGCCGCAACCGCCCCAGGCCGAGCACAAGCCGCTGGTGTGGCCGTACTGGCCGATCAAGCTGCGTACCTCGTCCAGCCATGAAGAAGGCTGCGAGCGCGACTGGGCGATCGCCACCAAGGAATTCATCGGCGAGAACGGCCGCGTCACCCAGGTGAAGACCGTGCGCGTCGAATGGAAGGACGGCCGCATGCAGGAAGTGCCGGGCACCGAACAGTTGCTGAAGGCTGACCTGGTGCTGCTCGCCATGGGCTTCGTCAGCCCGGCCGCCAGCATCATCGACAGCTTCGGCGTGGAAAAGGATGGCCGCGGCAACGCGCGCGCCACCACCGACGGCGAAGGCTGCTACGCCACCAATGTGCCCAAGGTGTTCGCGGCAGGCGACATGCGCCGCGGGCAGTCGCTGGTAGTGTGGGCGATCCGTGAAGGGCGTCAGTGCGCCCGCGAGGTCGATCAGTTCCTGATGGGCAGCACCACCCTGCCGCGTTGAGTGTCGTCCGGCTCCGCGCGCGGTTCGGGCGAGTTCCTGTGGGAGCGGCCTCTGGCCGCGATGCGGCGTAAGCATGTCGCCGGCTTCGTTCGAAGCCGTAATCGCGGGCAAGCCCGCTCCCACCAAACCCGCGCTCGCTTGAGGTCAGGGCGCGCTTTGATGGGTCAGACAACCGGCTCCGTTCGTGGCTCGGGCGAGTTCCTGTGGGAGCGGCCTCTGGCCGCGATGCGGCGTAGGCATGTCGCCGGCTTCGTTCGAAGCCGTATCGCGGGACAAACCCGCTCGCCCTCACCCCCGGGCCCCTCTCCCACTGATGTGGGCGAGGGGAGGTAGGCGTCGCCGAGGTGACCCTCGCCCGCATCAGCGGGAGAGGGTGGCGCGCAGCGCCGGGTGAGGGCCGGCGGCCTTAGCGAGCCGCCGGCTTCGTTCGAAGCTGCAATCGCGGGCAAGCCCGCTCCCACCAAACCCGCGCTCGCTTGAGGTCAGGGCGCGATTTGATGGGTCAGACAACCGGCTCCGCGCGCGGTTCGGGCGAGTTCTTGTAGGAGCGACCCCAGGGTCGCGACGCGGCGCATGCGGGCCGCGGGCTTCGTTCGAGGGTGTTGTCGCGAGCGGTGCTCGCTCCTACGGCAGGCATCGCGCTGTTCGCGGCCAGGGCGCGCTGTTGTAGGAGCGACCCCAAGGTCGCGACGCGGCGCATTCGGGCCGCGGGCTTCGTTCGAGGGTGTTGTCGCGAGCGGTGCTCGCTACGGCAGGCATCGCCCCCTTCGTGGCAAGGGCGCGCTGTTGTAGGAGCGACCCCAAGGTCGCGACGCGGCGCATTCGGGCCGCGGGCTTCGTTCGAGGGTGTTGTCGCGAGCGGTGCTCGCTACGGCAGGCATCGCCCCCTTCGTGGCAAGGGCGCGCTGTTGTAGGAGCGACCCCAAGGTCGCGACGCGGCGCATGCGGGCCGCCGGCCTCGTTCGTGATCCGGGCCCAGCCTCAGGGCAGCTTGCGCATCAGCACCGGAGGTTCGCTCGGCGCGGGGCGGGGGGGCTGGACCGGAGCGACCGGGTAGGTCGGGTGACGCCGCACGATGCGCGGCGTCACATAGACCGGCTCGTCCAGCGCGCCGGCCTGGTCGCAATCGACCCGGCGCTGTTCTTCGCAGCGCTTGCGGGCTGCCATGCGGGCGGCCTCGGCTTCGCTGGCCGCTTCACGCTCGCGCGCCAGCCGTTCGCGGCGCATCGCATCCTCGATTTCCTCGCGCACGGCCCGGCGGTCCAGCGCGTCCTGACGGCTGCCCGGAGCCTGCGCCGGGGGCGCATCGGCCGTTCTTTCCGTCGCCAGCGGGTCGGTGGTGACGATGCGCGTCGTCTTGCGGCCTTCCGGCGGACTGTCGCCGTAATTCACCACGCCGCGCTCATCCACCCAGCGATGTATCGTGGCCTGTGCGTGACAGATCACCGGAACCAGGCATAGTGCAGCGCCGATCAAGCCATTAAGGGCGGGCATATTCATGTCGTACACCTCCTGAGGCCTGCTCTCCGCAAAGAGAGGCGGGCGGCCCGACGCATGTCCGGGCCTCGAGCGTAAGGCAATATCCATGCTTACTGGTTGCATCCGCACCGTCCGCCGAGAACTGCTGCGCAGCAGGCGATACGGGCGCGGATGCTAGAATCCATGCGGTTTTCCGCCGAATCGTGGTGTCCGATGCAGATCGTCATTCTGGCAGCAGGACAGGGCAAGCGCATGCGCTCCGCCCTGCCCAAGGTGTTGCAACCCCTGGCTGACCGGCCGCTGCTCGGCCATGTGCTGCGCACCGCGGCTGCACTTGAGCCCAGCCGCACCTGTGTGGTGTACGGCCATGGCGGCGACGCCGTGCGCGCGGCCTTTCCCGATCTGCCGGTCGACTGGGCGCTGCAGGCCGAACAACTCGGCACCGGCCATGCCGTCATGCAGGCGCTGCCGGCGCTTACGCGCGACGAACCGGTGCTCATCCTTTACGGCGATGTGCCGTTGCTGCGCGCCGACACGCTGCGCACCCTGGTGGACGCGGCGGGCGCGGACAAGCTCGCCATCCTGACCGTCACGCTGGACGATCCCACCGGTTACGGCCGCATCGTGCGCGACGGCGCAGGGCGCATCGTGCGCATCGTCGAACAGAAGGACGCGTCCGAGTCCGAGCGCGCCCTCCGCGAAATCAATACCGGCATCATGGTGGTGCCGGGTGACCGGCTTGCCGGCTGGCTGGACCAGCTTTCCAACAACAACGCCCAGCGCGAGTACTACCTGACCGATGTGGTGGCCGCCGCGGTGCGCGATGGCGTGCCGGTGGTGAGCACCCAGCCTGCCCGCGTTTCAGAAACGCTGGGCGTGAACGACAAGGCGCAACTGGCCGAACTGGAGCGCATCCACCAGCGCGAGAATGCCGAGCGCCTGCTGGCCGACGGCGTCACGCTGCGCGACCCGGCGCGCATCGACGTGCGCGGCGAGCTGGTCTGCGGCCGCGATGTCGAGATCGACATCGGCTGCATCTTCGAAGGTCGCGTCGAACTGGGCGATGGCGTCAAGGTGGGCGCGCATTCGGTGCTGCGCAACGTCACCGTCGCCGCCGGCACCGTCATCGCGCCGTTCTGCCATTTCGACGACGCCGTGGTTGGCGCCGGCTGCCAGCTCGGCCCCTATGCCCGGCTGCGCCCCGGCGCCAATCTGGCGGAGGACGTGCACATCGGCAACTTCGTCGAGGTCAAGAACAGCGACATCGCCGCGCACAGCAAGGCCAATCATCTCGCCTATGTCGGCGACGCCACCGTGGGCAGCCGCGTGAACATCGGCGCTGGCACCATCTGCTGTAACTACGACGGCGCGAACAAGTTCCGCACCGTCATCGAGGACGATGTATTCATCGGCTCGGACACCCAGCTCGTGGCACCGGTCACCGTCGGCCGCGGTGCCACGCTGGGCGCCGGCACCACGCTCACCCAGGACGCGCCGCCCGACGCGCTCACGATTTCGCGCGTGCGCCAGATCACGCTCACCGGCTGGAAGCGGCCGGTGAAGCAGAAGAAATAGGGCCGTCGCTCGCGGGCAGGCACCGTAACCAACGCATCGCAACGCCAAAGGAATTTCCATGTGCGGCATCGTCGCGGCCATCGCCGGCCAGAACATCGTCCCCGTCCTGCTTGAGGGGCTGCGCAAGCTCGAGTACCGCGGCTACGATTCCGCCGGGCTGGCCGTGCTCAATGGCGCGCAGGGCACGCAACTGCGCCGCCTGCGCGCGGTCGGGCGCGTGGCCGAACTGGCCGCCCAGGCGGACGAACAGAAGCTCGATGCCGCCATCGGCATCGCCCACACGCGCTGGGCCACGCACGGCGTGCCGTCCGAGCGCAACGCGCATCCGCACATCAGCGACGGTCTGGCCGTCGTGCACAACGGCATCATCGAGAACTTCGAGCCGCTGCGCGCCCGCCTCACCGGTCTGGGCTACACCTTCACGTCGGAAACCGATACCGAAGTGATCGCTCATCTGGTGCGCCATCACTTGAAGAACCATCCGGACCTGGTCGATGCCGTGCGCGCCACCTGTGGCGAACTGATTGGCGCCTACGCGATCGCCATCGTCACCGAAGGCGAAGACTCGCGCGTCGTCGTCGCCCGCCACGGCTCGCCTCTGGTGCTGGGCCAGTCGGATTCCGGCAACTATGCGGCTTCCGACACCTCGGCGCTGCTGCAGGTCACGCGCAACATGATCTACCTCGAGGACGGCGACATGGCCGAACTCACGCGCGACGCGATGCGCATCATGCGTCTCGACGGCACGCCGGTCGCACGCCCGGTGCAGGTGAGCCAGCTTTCGGCCGACGCGGTCGAACTGGGCAGCTACCGCCACTACATGCAGAAAGAGATTTTCGAGCAGCCGGCCGCGCTGTCGAACACGCTCGAAATGCTGGCCCAGGCGCGCTCGATCACGCCCAATCTGTTCGGCGTCGAAGCCGACAACGTGTTCCGTTCGGTGCGCCGCGTGTTGGTGCTCGCCTGTGGCACCAGCTTCCACGCCGGCCTGGTCGCCCGCTACTGGCTGGAGGACATCGCCGGCATCGAATGCACGGTGGAAATCGCCAGCGAATACCGCTACCGCAAGCCGGTGGCCGACCCCGACACGCTGGTGGTCACCATTTCGCAGTCCGGCGAAACCGCCGACACACTGGCCGCGCTGAAGTACGCCAAGTCGCTCGGCATGACCCGCACGCTGGCCATCTGCAACGTGCCGGAATCGGCCATCGTGCGCGAATCCAGCTTGCGCTTCATCACTCGCGCCGGCCCGGAAATCGGCGTCGCCTCGACCAAGGCCTACACCACCCAGCTCGCCGCGCTCGCGCTGCTCACCCTGGCCATGGCCAAGACCCGCGGCACGCTCAGCGTCGCGCAGGAAGAGAAATACCTCGGCGCGCTGCGCCACCTGCCGGGCGCGGTCACCCGCGTGCTCGAGCTTGAGCCGCAGATCCAGGCCTGGGCCGAACGCTTCGCGATGAAGCACCACGCCCTCTTCCTTGGCCGCGGCCAGCACTACCCGATCGCGCTCGAAGGCGCGCTCAAGCTCAAGGAAATTTCCTACATCCACGCCGAAGCCTACCCGGCCGGCGAACTCAAGCACGGCCCGCTGGCGCTGGTCGACCGCGACATGCCGGTCATCGCCATCGCCCCGAACGACGCGCTGATCGAAAAGCTCAAGAGCAATATCCAGGAAGTGCGCGCCCGCGGCGGCGAGCTCTATGTCATCGCTGACGCCGGCACCGAAATGGCCGAGGGCGAGGGCGTGCACATCCTGAACATGCCGGAGAACTACGGCCTGCTGTCACCGGTGCTGCACGTCGTGCCGCTGCAACTGCTCGCCTACCACGCGGCGCTGGTGAAGGGTACCGATGTGGACAAGCCGCGGAATCTGGCGAAGAGCGTGACGGTGGAGTGAGGCGCGCTGCGCACGCTCAGCAGCGGATGATGGTGTCGCTGTGGCGCGCCACGGTTATCGAGCCGTGCGTCATGGCTTGGCGCCGCTGAAATTCTGCGCCAGCTCCGCGTTGTGCGCGTCGATATCCTCCGGTACCTCGAACAGCCCTTTGGCTACTCCGAGGCGCGGTCCCGGCTGTTGCGTGTCAACAGAGACCAGCCGGGCAACCGGCCGGCCATTGCGCGCGATCACGATCTCCCGCTCTTCACCCAGCTCGATCGCCTCCACCAGACCGGAGAGTGTCGTCCTGGCCTGCAACATATTGACTGAACGCATGGTTTCCTCCGGCGCAGATGCGAGGTTAGTCTCGTCTGGCTAAGGCACGTAGTCGAACCCGGTCGTCATCCGGAAAGACGCGCTGATCGAAAAGCTCAAGAGCAAGGTCGAGGCGGTGCGCGCACGCAGTGGCGAACTCAAGGACATGCAACGAACCGGCCAGCGCATGGCCCGCTGGCCGAGGGTCGAGGTCGGCCGCCTGTTCCGGCGTCAGCCCGCGGGCTCGTGTGCCGGCGTATTGCCGGCCGACCAGTCGAATGTCCTCAGACCCGGCACGTGCGCGAACGCGCGGTCGGCGGTGATGAGAGTGCAGCCCTCGGCGACGGCCTGGGTGGCGATCAACAGGTCCATCGCGGCGAGACTCACGCCATGGGCTTCCATCCGCGTGCGCAGTTCGGCAAAGGTCGCGGCGGTGGATGATGTCCAGGGCACGATGGGCAGGGCTTGCAAAAAGGTGTCGACCGCACGCGCAAGGCGGTTGGCTTCCGGGCGGCGGCGCACGCCGTAGCGAAGTTCCGCTTCGGTGATGACCGAGAGGCACACGCGCTGTTCGACCATCGCGGCCAGCAGCACCGGATGCGCGTTGCCGCGTATCAGTGCCGACGCGGCATTGGTGTCGAGCATGCAGGGGCCGAGTGGTGTCATGGCCAGTCGCGCAACTGCGGCGGCGCGCTGTCGCGCGGGATGTCGAAGTCGGCGAATTCCTGCGGGGCTTCGGCAATGAGCGCGTCGCGCAATGCGAGCCAGTCCGAGAAGGTGCGTCTGTACGGGCTCAGGATGACGTCGCCGGTTTCGGGGTCACGCCGAATGCGGACCTCGTCACCTTCGAAGCGGAATTCGGCCGGCAGGCGTACCGCCTGACTTCGGCCGTTCTTGAACAGTTTCGCCGTGGTCATGGGAGGTGTTCTCGATAGGGTATATACAGTGGTATATACCACCTGTTGCCGGGCGCTTCAAGTTCTCGCGGTCGGCATTTCTCCCCGGCCGGACCGAGGACGTAAAGGCGGGGCAAACCCGTCAGCGCGAGCAATGAGTGTGGGCAAGGTTCGCGCGCAGTCGCTGCGCCTCACGGGTGATCGCGCTCATCATCCCGCGCTTCGACCGCAGGCTGATGCAGCTCGCGCGCGCCGAGAACGATGCCGACCGCGGCGATGCCACGGGCGCTGCCTTCCGATCGGACAGGCTGCGGATGTCCTCGCTCGGTAACGGCATCGACCAAGGGTGAATCGAAGGTCGCAGCGAGCAGACTGAGATGATGATGGCGAACGGCGGGCATCATTTCGCGAGCTCATGGATTTGCCTCACAGCCTCCCTCCATCCCGCGGTCGATGACGCGAAGAGATCTTCCTGCTGACCACCATCCGGCATCCAATCCGGCTGTCGCGCTGACACACGCTTTCCCCCGGCGAAGGCCGGCAGCGAAGCAATCCGCCGTGAGGTCTGGACGCCGGCGCGGCGGTGGAACACGATCAGCCTGTTCAGCGATGGAGCAAGCGATGCGCACAACGAAGCAAGGCGGCATGATCCCGGCCGAGGGCAAGGCTGGCGAAGCAAACGAGATGGCCCGCACGGGCGAATGCGCGAGAGAAGGCGAAGTCATCCGTGATGGCCGGCGCGCTGTGGAGAACTGGCTCGTCCGGCAGATCGGGCCGGCTTATGACGCCTTGAAGGCAGATCCGTCGCGCGCCGTGACGGCCGATGCAGTGAGGGCAAGGCTGGCGGCCGAATATGCGAAGGCTCGATGAGCGATCGCGTGGCGCGTCCTTCCAGAGGCACGGAGCGCGCACTCGCAGCAGATGACCAGACCCATGTAGCGAGACCGCACATGAATCGATAGGCTGCGCAGAATCCTGTCACCTTTCCACCGGGAGCCGGCCATGGGGTTTTCAGCGCGCGACGTGGTGCCCTTCACCCATTTGGCCGGTGGGAAATTGATCACGGGGCGGTGGTGTCGTCGGGGTGCTGTCTGATCACTCCGGAGCGAGAGTGAGCACGATTCCCTGGCGCAGATCGCCCACGATATGCCGGTCGTTGCCATCGCGTCCGGGTCAATACGCCCAATCCTCATGCCTCACCGGCAATCTGTTGAGTTGCTTCCGCAGGTGCTGCCAGTGCGGCAAGTACATATCCATGAGTGCAACGAAGCGCGCGTTGTGCGTCGGCTCAAGCAGGTGGATCAACTCGTGCACAACGATGTATTCCAGGCATTCGGGTGGTTTCTTGGCGAGGTCGGTGTTTAGCCGGATGTAGCCAGATGCAGGCGTGCAACTGCCCCACTTGGTCTTCATGCGCTGCACGAAGACGCGGTTCGCCTTCACGCCCAGCAAGGGCTGCCACCGTTCGAGCAGGGCCGGGACCGCATCGCGCACCTGCTGCCTGTACCACGCATCCAATACTTCTTCGCAACGGGCCTGGTCGGCATCAGGCCGCATCTGCAGATACAACTTCCTCGGGCTCAAGCTGACCATGGGTGCGGCGTCGGCGTGCGTGATCTCTAGCAGGTAGCGCTTGCCCCACAGGTAGTGGCTTTCCTTGCTCAGGAATTCGCGTGGCGTTTCGCGCTCCTGCGCCTGCAGCTTGCGCTGCTGCGACCTGATCCAGCCCAGCTTCGACACCACGAACAAGCGGATCGTGTCCAGCGGCATGCTCTGGGGTGCCGCCACGCGCACCTTGCCCGCTGGCGGCAGCACGCTGAGGTGCACGTGCTTGATCGCCTTGCGGGTGACCTCCGCATGCAACTCGCCAAGATCAAGCAAGTCCCGCACGGGTCAGTACTCCTTCTGCGCGAACACGATGGGGAACAGGCGGTTCACTTCCTTTATGTCCTGCAGCACATCGAACATCGCCTGCTTGACCATTTGCTCCTTCGCCACCACGCCGCGCCAGCCATCCGGCCTGTTGGCCTTGATGGCGGCATCCAGCTTCAGCGCCTTGTCCAGCGCCAGTGTCGTGTCGGTATAGGGCGCCTCTGGCTGCTGCGCCGCGTTTGTGGCCACATGGTCCTTCAGGTTGTTGTACAGAGCCAGCTGGCCGGCTGTCTTCAACTGCTCCGGCGCATCGTCGGCCTTGCCGGCGCTCACCTTCTTGACTACGTCTGCGATGCGGGCCAGGTAGTCCTCGTACTCGATGGCCTTCTCTTTGCGCAGGCGGATGACCTCGTCCAGCAGTGCCGACATCTTGGCGAAGTAGGCCGGGTCGGTCAGTTGCTCTTTCAGGATCTTGCTGCGCACGTTGTTCTCGATCGTCTCGGCAATCGACTCCTTGTTGCCCTTCATGTTGCCCAGGCGCTCGGCAATCGCGTCCGCGATGCCGGTCCTGACGATCAGGTCGAGCAGGCCGATGCCGTCGAAAGGTGAAATCTTCCGCGGTGCCTGCGCCTCGATGTAGGTGTCGATCAGGTGGCGCATGTCCGCCTCGTAAGGCTTCAGGTCCAGCGTCTCGCCGGCCGCCTTGCGGATGATCTCGCGCAGGTTCAGGTAGTGCTTCTGCAGCGCCTTGAGGTTGTCGATCTGCGCGGGCGTGTAGCCCGCCGCCTCCAGCTCGTCGGCCAGGTTGGCATAGGCGCGTATCAAGGCCACCACGGCTTTGTAGAGCGCCATACGGTGAGGCTCGCGCGTCTTCAGGTCGTCAGCAAGCTCGGTGTTTCCGCAGAAGTAATGGATGTGCTCCAGATCGCCTTTTGGGGGCTCCACGGGCTCGCACAGCAGGGCCAGGGCCTCCACGGCGTCGTCCAGGCGCTCGCGACCAATTTCCAGCCGGTCCTTGACCAGGATCTCCGGGGCGCTACCGCCCGCGCTGTGGTCCAGCTCGGCGGTGTAGACGGCGATGGCCTTCTCCACCTTCTTGAACAGATCCTTGTAGTCGACGATGTAGCCAAAGTCCTTGTCGTCACCGTCCAGCCGGTTGGTGCGGCAGATGGCCTGGAACAGTCCGTGGTCCTGCATCGACTTGTCGATGTAGAGATAGGTGCAGGGCGGCGCGTCGAAACCGGTCAGCAGCTTGTCGACCACGATGAGCAGCTTCATCTGTGCAGGCGCCTTGATGAAGCGGTCCTTCACCTGCTGTTCGTAGGTTTCGGTCCTGGTCTTTCCGGGCTCGGCGACCACGTCCTGCAGCAACTCGGTGTAGGTGTTGTAGATGAACTGCCTGTCGCTCTCGGTGTTGGCGCCGGTTTCTTCCTTGCTCACGTCCGACGCCTGCGGGTTGTACGAGGTCACCACCGCGCAACGCCCCTTGAACACCGTCTTGCCGAACAGCACGAAGTACTTGCACGCCTCGTAGATGCTGGACGCCACCAGGATGGCGTTGCCGCGCTCGTTCGACAGCCGCGGCTTCACCGCAAAGTCGAACACGATGTCGGCCACCACCCGGTCCATGCGGGCGCGTGAGCTGAGCACGTTCTGCATCGTGCCCCACTGCTTCTTCAGTTCGTCCTTCTGCCAATCGTTCAGGCCCTTGGTCTTGGCATCGAACCACTGATCGATCTGGTCCGTGCTGCCCAGCTTCTGATCAATGTCGCGAGCTTCATAAACGAGGTCCAGTACCACCTTGTCTTCCACCGCCTCCGCAAATTTGTAGGTGTGGATGTAGCCGCCGAACACCTCCAGACTGGTCTGCGCATCGCTCTTGAGCAGCGGCGTGCCGGTGAAGCCGATGAACACCGCGTTGGGCATCATGGCCTTCATCAGCCGGTGCAACTTGCCGCCCTGGGTGCGGTGGCATTCGTCTACGAAGACGTAGATCTCGCCCTGTGTCTGGCTGGGCTGCGCGGCCAGTTCGCGGATGAAGGCCTCGAAATCATCGACATCCCGGCGGCCGAACT
Source organism: Methyloversatilis thermotolerans (assembly GCF_000372885.1). Classification (GTDB taxonomy): domain Bacteria; phylum Pseudomonadota; class Gammaproteobacteria; order Burkholderiales; family Rhodocyclaceae; genus Methyloversatilis; species Methyloversatilis thermotolerans. Next base: position 2,743,908 of record NZ_KB889967.1, on the reverse strand, counting down.
TGTGCACCAGCGAACACAGCAGCCGGGGATTGGGCTGCGCCAGTTGCGCCATCAGATCGCGGCCGCTCTGGCTGCGGTGGATGGTCTCGCCCGCGTCCTTGAACACGCGCTCGATCTGCCGGTCCAGCTCATCCCGGTCGGTAATGATGGCCACGCGCGCCGCGGGCCGGTTCTCCAGGATCCACCGTGCCAGCAGCACCATCAGGATGCTCTTGCCCGCGCCCTGCGTGTGCCAGATGATGCCGCCGCGCCGCTGCTGCACATGCGCCTGCGCCGCCTTGACGCCGAAGTACTGGTGCACCCGCGGCAGCTTCTTGATGCCGCCGTCGAACAGCACGAAGTCGTGCATCAGTTCCAGCAGCCGGGCTTTGCCGCACAACTTGGCCAGGTACTTGTCGAGCTTGTAGCCCGCGTTGTCGGCCTCGTCTTCCTTCCAGGTCAGGAAGTACTTTTCCTGCGTTTCGATGGTCCCGTAGCGCAGACCTTCCGAGTCGTTGCCCGCCATCACCAGTTGCACCGTACTGAAGAACCAGTCGTTGAATTCCGGCTGCTGGTTCGACAGGCACTGTCGGATACCCTCGCCCAGCCCCACGCGGCTGTTCTTCAGCTCCAGCACGCCCACGGCAATGCCGTTGAGGTACAGCACGATGTCGGGCCGGCGCTCGTGCCCGCCCTTGAGCGTCACTTCCTCGGCGATGGCGAAGTCGTTGTCAGCCGGCAGGTCCCAGTTCACCAGATGAACAGTCTCGCTCACCTCGCCGGCCGCCACCTTCACCGACACGCCATAGCGCAGCAGTTGGTAGACCGCCTGATTGGCGGCGTAAAGCGTGCGCCCATGCACCTGGGCCTCGGCGCGCAGCTTGTACAGGGCGGCGCCGATGTGAGCAGGGCTGTAGCCGTTGCGCTGCAGATGGGACGTCAGCAGTTCCTCATCGATGCAGTGATTGACTGTGCGGTCCGACCAGTCGCCCAGGTAACGGTAGCCCAGTTGCTGGGTGAACAGTTCGATCACCCGCTTCTGGGTGACGCGCTCAGGCTTGCCGATCTGTTCAGGCATCCAACCTCCCTTGGTGCGCTTGGTCGATATAAGTTTTTGATTAATTGGTGTTCGGCAGCCTATCGATCTGAATCTATCGCCCCGCTATCCGCGATAGGACAGGGCTTGTCCGATAGCGACCTCGTCATGTTGCCCAGTAGCGCCGCCAGCGCTTCTCGCCCTCGAAGCGTACTTCGCCGCGACTGACCAGTTCGTCGATGACGCGCTTGATCTGTTTGGGATGGATCTCGGCTCCAACGCGCTGATGCACGGCACTGATGGCCGACGCGGGGTAGCGACGCAGATCCTCCATCACCAGCGCGGCCAGCCGGTGCGGCTCGATGCGCTTGAGCGTCGTGGTGCCCTGAAAGTCCAGGGTTTGCAACAGATCCGGGGCGACGAAGTAACGCATGGCCTGCGTGCGGCCGCTGCTGTGCACCAGCTGCCAGTCCAGCAGGCGCTTGAGCCACGGCGCCAGTGCCTCCGCCGTGGGCAGCTCCAGCGCCGCCATCAATTCACGCGCCGTCATTGCCTCGTGCTGCGCCAGCAGACCCAGGGTGATGCGCTCGCGCTGGGTGAGCGGGTGGGTCTGGTCGGCCCTGGCAATGAAGTCGATCACGCGGGGCGCCAGGATGCGGCGGCGCACCGTCACCTGCACGCGGTCGTGGGTTTCGCTCAGCTCCGGCGCCGGCCGGCCCTGCGACAGCAGCACTTCGTATACCTTGTCGAAGCCGCTGCCTTCGCGCTCCATCATCTTCAGGTCGTGAAACAGGCGGGCCAGGTGCTCGTTGCGCCGCACCGTGGTGTGCAGCACGTTCTGCGGCGTCACGCCCAGGGGCAGCGGGCCGGGGTTCACCACCTCCAGCCGGTCCGGGTACAGGTTCAGGAAGATGTCGCCGCGCTGGGTGTAGGGCCGGTGCACCAGCGCATTGACCAGCAACTCGCGCACCACCACTTCGTCAAACGCCGGCACATGCTGGCGGTACAGTCCGTCGGGCAGTTCGTAGCGCTCACGAAAATCGGGCACCTCGGCCCACACTGCTTCGATCAGCGCAATCGGGCTCAGGGTGTGGTCATCCCACACCAGCTTGTTCACCTTCTCGCCCCGCTCGTCAAACTTGATGAACTGGATGACCGGCGCCGAAGCCAGTTGCGCCCGCTGGTGCTGGCGGCCGATGCACAGCACGCCGAGGTGGGTGAGCCACGGCCCCTGAGCGAGCTGATAGTGGTCGAGCAGCTCATCGTCCGTTTTCTCTTTGACCGATGGCTTCACACGGTCACTCGCACGCAGATCGTGCAGCAGGTGCGTCCGTTGGGCCGGATCCGCTTCCGATCGAGGCACCTCCAGCGTGGTCAGCGTCTCCCACGGCCGCGCGGCCCGCTCGTTGGTCAGTCGCTGCACGTCGTCGCCGGTCACTGGCCGGCTCTGGTCGGACACCCGCAGGTAATAACGCCCGTCGGCGGTGGACGCCACGGCCAGCGAGCGCGGCACGCGCAGCGCGACGAACTCGCCGCCGTTGGCCGCGGTCACCACGTCCGGCAGCACCGTTACGTTGACGGTCCGTTCGGCCAGCTTGCGGCGCAGCGTGTCCGGCAGCTCGGCCGGAATGCGCTGCCCGGCCGGCGGCTGGTCCTCGCCGTCCTCGATGCCCAGCAGCAACTGCCCGCCCGTTGCGTTGGCAAAGGCAACGCAGTCCTTGGCCAGCTCGCCCCAGTCGGCCGTCCTGCCGGTGACGGCGCGCAAGGACTTCTGGTCGCGGAGTTGGCCTTCCAGGCTCACTGCCTTGCCTCCCGTTTTCAGTGCCGGATGAGCTTGAAGCTCACCTGGTAGCGGTAGAAGCGGATGCTGGGTACCACCGCGATGGCCCAGCGCAGCTTCTGGTCGTCATCCAGCGCAATGATCGCGCCTTCCACGGTCTGGTGCGGCTCGGCGATCTGCTCTTTGACGTAGCCCATGTAGCGCAGGATCTGGCCCACCACCACGTCCGACGCGCGGCCGCGCTTGAGTTCAACCACCAGCAGGCGCTGGCCGTCGCGGCTCACCGCCAGGATGTCGATGGGCCCGGCATCGGTAGCGTACTGCTGGCCCACCAGCTCGCCGTCGTCTTCGTAGATCTTGAAATCCTGGGCCAACTCGGTCTGCGCCCAGTTCTGGACCAGGAATGCCTCCAGATGCTTCTCCATCGCGAACGCCACCGGGTCCTCCACCACCGGGTCGGTGGCCACGATGTTGGGCGCGGTTTGGCCGGGCAACGCGGCCAGAAACTGCTCGATCTCCTGGTGGTACTCGCTGATGTTGGCCACCGTCAGCAGCGAGCCGGTGGAATTGCGCAGCGCCTCGCTCATGGCCGCGCGATCGATGGCGATGGGCAGCCATTTCACCGGGCGGCGGTGCGGCAGCGCCTGACCGGGCGCGTAGCTGTAAGCGCCCTGTACCTCGCCCACGTGATAGCGGCCGCTGCCGTCCGGGCACAGCACGACGTCGCCGGTGCGTATGCCCTTGGCCACGGTCCATAGCGCACCGCACGCCAGGCCGGCCGCGATCCGGCTCTTGTCGGGATGGCCGGCCAGGAACACCGGAATGAAGGCGGCGTTGAACTGCCGCCACTCCTCCGGCAACTGGCCACTCAGGTCTTGCTCGATGCCGAAGTCGGCGCCGATGAAGCCGCCCGCCAGGCACTCGGCGGCATGGACGCTCTGGCGGCCCAGCATGACGCGGTAGTAGTGCTTGGCGGGTTGGGTCATGCGGTGGGCTCCTGGGTGCGCGCCGGGCCGCTCCCAAGCGCGCCCACCCCCTTGGGGGGGGGAACCGGCACAGCCGGTTCCTGGGGGTCCAAGGGAATGCGGATGCGGCCGGTCAGCAGGGCTTGGGCCATGGCTTGCTTGAGGGCGCGGGCTTTAGTCAGGCGGGATTCGAGGGCGGTGGTCTCGGCATCTATGTCGGACAAAACGGCGGCGATTTCGCGCTGCTCGTCAAAGCACGGATAGGTAATCTGGAGCTTCTCAATGTCGCCCATGCCGAGATTCCCTTGCGACGATGAATTCGTAAGTACTGCGATCTGTGTTGAAACTGACCGACTCTGCAGTTGGTAGAACAGAAACCGTGAGTCCAGCTCTTCAACGGTTCGGATCAGTGCGATCGGTGACCAGATGTTGAAGTCAAGGTCATCTTCAACTATCGCAACTTTGCCCACCGAGGCAGCCTTTCCGAGAAGGACATCGTCCTTCTGCGGCTTGCATTTTCGGGCGAATAGCTGGTCGTCTTCTTTGGTGATGAAGCGTAGATCTGTGAAGTCGATGCGATTGCCCACCAAGTTGTTGACTGACAGGAACGGGACACCTGACTCAACAAAGACTGGGGTCGCGTGAGGCCCATCTGTCACCGGGGTTCGGACTAGGTCTCGCACCTCCTTGCACGACCATGCTTTGGTAAACCCTGGCAACCGCCGCTTGCCGGTGAGCAGCTCCTGCATGGCGCCTTGCTTGATCTGGCGCTTCTTGGTCAGCAGTTGCTCCAGCGAGTCGATCAGGGCGTCAGCATCGGCTAGAGCAGTTGCTATCGCCAACTGCTCGGGCAACGGCGGGAACTTCAGTTCGACTCGACGAAGGTTGTCCTGCCCGATGTTTGCGCGTACCGCACCTTGACCCATCGCAATGATTTGGGTCCGCACATCCGGTGCCCGCAACGCATATGCGGCAAAGCTCGAGTCAATCAACTTTGAGACCGGTCGAGCTCGAATGACGAATCCACCAAACACTACGCACTCGGTGCCGAGGTACGTTGCGGCAAGCCCCACCTCGTCTCCGATCTCCGATGTCCGATTGAAGACCAAGTCCCCTTCGCGCACCTCGTATGCAGCGACTGCAGCTCCGGGCAGATCTACGCGCCCTGATATCTCATGGCCCTTCAGATGCGAGAAGGTTATGGGTTCAAGGACGTTAATAAACGGGACGCCTCGGCCGTAGGCCTGCCGATCTGCATTGACGCCGTTCTTGAACTCATAGAGATCTGAAAGGGAGGCCTGCATCCACTTGCTGCGGTCTGACATCGACGACTCTGGCTTCGCCCCTTTCATGCGAACCCCATCTTCGCCAGATGCCCCGCCACCCGAGCCTCAAAGTCGTTCACCTGCTGCACCAGCTCCGGCATGGTCCGCCCATAGCGCTCGGCCAGTTCCTTGACCCGCCCGGTCAGCGCCTGACTCACCCGGTCCAGCTCACCATGCACCGCCGCATCCAACGCCGCCATCCATTTATGGTCCACCACCAGCGCCTTCACCTCGTCGGGCGTCAGCGACGGGTAGCGGGCCAGGACCTTGGCGTCCAGATCGGCCTCTAGCGTCTTCAGGCGCTTCTTCAGGCCGTTGGCCTGCTCCGACAGGTCCAGCCACTGCTTCAGCACGGCCAGCTCATCAGCCGAGTCTGCATCGGTGGTGGCATCATGCCCAATCTCCTTGATGCGCGACTTCACTTCCTTGTCGTTGATCTTGTCGAAGCCACCGAACACGGCATCGTCGCCGCTGTGCTCTTCTTCCAGCTCGGTCTGCGCGGCCTGCGTGCTTTCCAGCTCGGCGCCGAGCCGGTCCAGCTCAGCCTGCTCGGCGGCAAAGTGGTGCTGCACCAGCAGCGCCTTGGGCACCAGGTCGCAGGCCCAGCCCTTGTCCACCGTCTTGCCTGGTGAGCCGTCCTTGTTCTTCTTGGTCTCCAGCACGCGGTAGGGCTCGGCCTTCCAGCCGTCTTCAGCGATCAGGTAGGCGTCGTCCTGCATGGTCTCGGCCCAGTAGTCCATCAGGTGCTGGTAGACGGCATAGGGGTCGATCAGCTTCTCAGCGGTGGGCAGGTGCTCGTAGTGGTCCAGCAGGCCTTCAGCGCCTTTGATCAGGTCTTTGGGGTGGAAGCTGCCCTTGTCCAGCGACTTCAGGCGCTTCACGGCTGACGCGCGCCACTGGTCGAAGTGCGCGTTCATGGCGGCGGTGAAGGCCTGGAACTCGGGGTGCTGGTGGATGGTGGACTTGATGGCGGCGGGCGCCACGGCCAGGTCCAGGTAGCCCGGCCGTCGGGGCTTGAACAGCGCGGCACGCAGCTGCGGGCACACGGCCCAGTAGCGGCTGAGCGCCTGCACATCGGCCTCCGGGATGCCGCCGTTCAAGTGAGCATCGATGTCCTGCGGGTCTTCCGGCGTGCTGCTGTCAATGTAGCGCGGCAGGTTGAGGTTGAAGTCGTTCTTCTCGATCTCGTCCAGCCCCACCATGCGGGCGTAGCGCGGGTCGCTGCCGTCCAGCGAGGTGAAGGTGTCGACGATGCGGTGGATGTCGCGCTCGCGCAGCCGGTTCTTGGGGCCGTCCTTCATGAAGCCCTGGGCGGCGTCGATCATGAAGATGCCCTTGCGGGCCGACGCGCCGGCCTTGTCGATGACCAGGATGCAAGCCGGGATGCCGGTGCCGTAGAACAGGTTGGCCGGCAGGCCGATGATGGCCTGGATGAGGCCACGCCGCACCAGGCTCTTGCGGATCTCAGCCTCGGCATTGCCGCGGAACAGCACGCCATGCGGCAGGATGCAGGCGGCCCGGCCGGTGCTCTTGAGCGAGCGGACGATGTGCAGCAGGTAGGCGTAGTCGCCCTGTTTGTCGGGCGGCGTGCCGAAGCCTTCGAAGCGCTTGTAGGCATCGCCCACCAGGCCGTTGCTCCAGCGCTTGTCGGAAAACGGCGGGTTGGCCACCACGTAGTCGAAGGTCTTGAGCTGGCCGCCTTCCAGAAACTTGGGGTCGGCCAGGGTGTTGCCCTGTTCGATCACCGCACCGGGGTTGCGGTGCAGGATCATGTTCATGCGGGCCAGGCCACTGGTGACTTCGTCCTTCTCCTGTCCATAGATGCTGACAGGCGTAGGTGCGGCCTCGGCCACCTTGAGCAGCAGCGAGCCCGAGCCACAGGTCGGGTCGTAAACGGTGGTGTTGGGCGTCGTGTTGGCCTTGGCGATGCCCAGCACCTGCGCCATCACGCGGCTCACCTCGGCCGGCGTGTAGAACTGGCCCTTGCTCTTGCCACTCTCCGTGGCGAAGTGGCGCATCAGGTACTCGTAGGCATCGCCCAGGATGTCGTCGCCGTCGGCGCGGTGACGGCTGAAGTCCAGGTCCTTCGACTCGAAGATGCCGATCAGGTTGGTGAGCTTGTCGACCTTCTCCTTGCCCTGGCCCAGCAGCGCATCGTCGTTGAAGTCGGCCTTGATGCGCAGGCGGTTGGCTTCTTCCAGCGGGCGGACGATCTTCTTGTTGATCTGGTCGCCGATGTCACTCTTGCCTTTGAGCGCCACCATGTCGGCGAAGCTGGCGCCCTCGGGGACCTGGATGGCTGCGAAGGGCTGACCGGCGTACTTGTCGCTGATGTACTTGATGAACAGCAGTACCAGCACGTAATCCTTGTACTGGCTGGCGTCCATGCCGCCGCGCAGTTCGTCGCAACTGGCCCAGAGTTTGGAATAGAGGTCTGACTTCTTGACGGGCATACGATTCGGGTTAAGGCGAGACATGTCAAAGCGATGGCGCCTGAGGCAACCGATGGCGCAAAGTGCAGGAGCGCCACTTGTCCGGCTTGTGCTGCAGGCGAACTGCTCTATATCACGACTTTCCCTGCTGCCGAACTGCTCACTGTGAGCCGAGTGAGCTGTGCCGCCGGGGACGGGCACAATACGCCCCGGCGTCGCACCATCGGTTCAGGCCGGAGCGTGGCGAACCCGAGGACGTTTACTCCCCATGACCGCATCGACCCCAGCCCCACCTCGCCCCGCCATCAGCCTCCCCACCGCCGCCCGCGACCTCTACCGCGCCCTCTGGCTCCACGCCCGCGGCGCACGCGCGCAGATGTTGGGCGCCGCGGCGCTGCTGTCCGGCGCGCAGCTGCTGCGCCTCACCATGCCGTGGCTGGCCGCGCAGGCGATCAATGCTTTGCAGCAGGGCGACATGGCGACGGCGGGGCGGTGGATTCTTTATCTGGTCGGCATCTATCTGCTGTCGTGGCTGCTGCACGGGCCGGGGCGGGTGCTGGAGCGCAATGTCGGCGTGCGGGTGCGCGCGCGGCTGGCGGATGCGCTGTATGCGCGCATCGCGGCCGCACCCTTGGCGTGGCGGGACGGGCGGCATTCGGGTGAGCTGCAGCACCGGGTGATGCAGGCGAGCCGGGCGTTGTCGGACTTCGCGCAGAACCAGTTCGACTATCTGCAGAGCGCGTTCAACTTCGTCGGCCCCTTGGTGGCGCTGGCGCTGCTGTCGCGCACCAGTGGCGCGATCGCGGTGAGCGGCTATGTGGTGATCGCGCTCATCATCCTGCGCTTCGACCGCACGCTGATGCAGCTCGCGCGCGCCGAGAACGATGCCGACCGCCGCTATGCCGCGGCGCTGCTCGATTTCGTCGGCAACGCGGGCACGGTGATCGGGCTGCGGCTGCAGGCGGCTTCGCGCGTACTGCTGGGCCGGCGCATGGAGGCAGTGATGGCGCCGCTGCGGCGCGCGGTGATGGTGAACGAGGGCAAGTGGTTCGCGGTGGATCTGCTCGGCATGGGGCTCACCTGGGTGCTGGTGGTGGTGTATGTCATGCAGGTGCGCACGCCGGGGCAGGCGGTGGCGCTGGGCACGGTGTTCATGATCTACCAGTACGCGCAGCAGGCGGCCGGCGTGGTGGCGTCGCTGGCGTCGAACTTCCAGGGCTTCGCGCGCATGCACACCGACTACTGCAGCGCCGAGCCCATCTGGGCCGCGCCCGGCGAGCCGGATGCGGCGGTGCCTGCGGTGCAGGCGGACGCGCCGTGGCAGACGCTGGCACTGCGCGGCGCCACCTGGCGCTATGGCGACGACGCGCGTGGCGGTCTGCGCGGCGTGGATCTGGAGTTGCGACGCGGCACGCGCGTCGCGCTGATTGGCCCGAGCGGCGGCGGCAAGAGCACGCTGCTGCGCACGCTGGCCGGCCTCTACCTGCCGCAGCAGGGTGAACTGCTGCGCGACGGCGTGCCGGTGCCCTGGGCCGAACTGCGCACCCTGGCGACGCTGATTCCGCAGGAGGCTGAAGTGTTCGAAGCCAGCGTCGAAGAGAACCTGACTTTCGGCCAGCCGGCCGACCCGGCGGCGCTGCAGTCGGCCATGCACGCCGGCGTGTTCGACGAAGTGCTCGAGCGCCTGCCCGATGGCCTGCAAAGCGGTCTGAGCGAGCGCGGCGGCAACCTCTCCGGCGGTCAGCGGCAGCGCCTGGCACTGGCCCGCGGTGCGCTGGCGGCGCAGGGCAGTTCGCTGCTGCTGCTCGACGAACCGACCAGCGCGCTCGACCCGCAGGCCGAAGGCCGGGTGTTCGACCGCATGGTGGCGGCGTTTCCGGCTGCCTGCATCGTCGCCTCGGTGCACCGGCCCAGCCTGCTCGCGCGCTTCGACACCGTGGTGGTGGTCGAGGCAGGCCGCGTGGTCGACGCCGGCCTGCGCGACGCGGTGCTGGCGCGGCGCGGGCACTGATTCAGCGGTGTGGCGCTGCTTCAGACGAAGCGTGCGAGCACCACGCCGGCGAGCGCGATGTGCGCCAGCGTCACCAGCACCGACAGGCCGTGCAGCCACTTGAAGCGGCCGTGCTGCCCGGCGTCGGTCGCCGCATTGATCGCCGGCATCAGCACCTGTCGCGTCGGTAACGTGGTGAGCGCGATCAGCGCGAGCAGCAGGGCTGACAGGGTGTCGCGCGGCCAGGCGAGCAGCGCGGCGAGGCCGGCGTTGGCGATCACGTACAGGTAGAAGTGCGGGAAGGTGTGCCGCAGCGTGCGGCGCGCCATGTCGATCGGCAGCGCTGAAAACAGCGCGGCGGCGAAGCCGGCCGAGAACAGCAGCATGCCGCCGAACAGCAGGGCGACCGACAGGAGGCAGGCGATTTCGAGCATGGGGTGTCCGGTGTGGTGGGGCGTGGGTGAGCCGTCGAGGGCGCTACACGCGGCGCGCCAGCGTCACGGCGGCGGCCGACCCGCGGCCGACCAGCGCGCACCAGATGCGCAGTGGCCAGCCGGGACGGTGGTCGCTCAGCGCCGCTGCTTCGTCGCGATGCGCGCATTCATCCGCCTGGCAGCGCAGCAGCGCGGGCAGCAGCCCTTCCGGGCCCGCATGGGTGCGCAGATGGTCGATCTGCTGCTGGTAATGACGGTCGACAAAGGTTTCCACCGCCGCAACGGTGGCGTAGACGGCGCGCGGCCCGAACAGCGCCGGCAGTGCGCCGGTGAGCCAGCCGGCCACGCGCCATGCGCCGAGCAGACGGCTGCGATGCGAGGGCGGCAGCCAGCTTTCGATCAGCGCCAGATGTCCGGCTTCGGTTTCGCCGTGCCTGCGCGCGAAATCGAGCAGGGCGTGGTCGCCGCGTCGGCGCGCCACCGCAACGATGCCGCGATAGATATGGATGGCGCCGGTTTCACCCGCGTGGTCCGAGCGCAATTCGCGCTCGATGTGCGCTGACAGCGCCGCGGCACCGCGTCCGGCGGTATCGCCATCCGGATGATCGAGCCTGCGCGCCGCGCGCTGCATCCAGGGCCGGATGCGCAGGAAGCCGCGATAAGCCAGTTCCAGCAATGGCAGGGCGCCGGGCAGACGCGCGAGGCGGGCCAGCCAGCGCCAGCCGGGCAGGCGCTGCCACATCGCCACAAAGGCGGCCGCGCCATCCAGACGCGAGCCGTCGGCGCGCTGCACATGTAAGCGCGCAAGCAGCGTCGCGCGCTCGGCGGGCAGGCAGGCGTTGTCGTGGCTGATGTCGATGAAGTCGAGCGCGCAGTTGCCGCGGCTGTCCGCGAGGCGCCGCACATGGGCGATTTCGCGGCGGCACAGCGGGCAGGCGCCGTCGTAGAGCACCGTCAGCGGTTCCGGCTTGTCGGGCGTAGTCACCATCATTCCTCGTCACGAAGCGGACAGGGCGCGCCGACCGGAGGGCGTCGCGCGGCTGACGCTATGGACGATGGCGCCCGCCTCCGGGTTCCGCCGGTGCCGGCTGTGCGACGCGGTGGTGGGTAATCACGGGCCGCGACGCGGTGTATTGATATGGATCAATTTTTGCTGGAGTCCGGTGTGAGGCATGTTTTCATGTCGATCTTGTCGTGTCTGTCGCAACTCGACACAGCCGGTTCCGGTGGCCGCGTGCCTGCGCCCGATGGGGCGGGGATGCATTCAGGCCGCTGCGGGCCGGCGGTCGAGCTTGCAATGATTGGGCGCCGGCGGCGCGTTCGAACGCCGCCGGCGTCGCCTTTTAGCCCGCGCCGCCAACGCCAGAAGGAGACCTGCCATGACGCTTCGTACCTACAGCATCGATCAAGACACGGCCAGCGGTGCGCCCGCCGGCGCCTATGTCAGTGCGGAAGATGCCGCCAAGCTGGAGGAAACCCTGTCCACCCTGATCTGGAGCGTGCTGTACGGCAAGCCCTTCGATGGCTCGCGCGCCGCGGTGCAGGCGGAACAGGTGCTGACCGGGCTGCGCGTTAAACCGCCGGTCGAGGCGGCCGCCTGATGCGCGCCCCGCACCCGCTGGCGGTCCGGCCGATGTCGTCCTGTCGCTGAGCGGCGGCCGCGCGCCGTCGCCCATGTCTGCCGACGCTGCGTCCCGTGACGCGGCGCCGGCACCGCTCTCCCTTCCGTCTGCCTGCTCGCCGCGCGGGCAGCGTGCGCTCGCTCGCGCGATTGCACACCGTTCCATCCATGCCACGATGAGGGCTTGCGGCCGTCGCGACCGCGTGCCTGCCCCGGTCCGGGACAGGCCGTCCGGCGGGCCGCGCACGCACGCGCGTCCGCCTTCCGGATGCGCGCCGTCCTTCATTCCCGAAGCCTTACCGGCGCATGACAGAACCTGGAAGTACGCACACGCAGACGGATCCGGCACGCTTGTCCATCGATGGCAGCCTGTGGTTCACCGTGGGCCGCGAGCAGCTTGGCGGGCAGCCGCGCATCGCCCTGCTGGCCAAGATCGCGGAATATGGATCGATCAACCGGGCGGCGCGCGAGCTGGGCATTTCCTATCGCGGCGCCTGGGACACCATAGATGGGATGAACAATCTGGCCGGCGAGGCGCTGGTCGAGCGCGTCGTCGGCGGGCGCGGTGGCGGCGGCACGCGGCTGACCGAACGCGGGCACCGGCTGATCGAAACCTACCGCCTGCTCGAACGCGAACATCGTCGCTTTCTGGAGCGGCTGGAGGGCGCGCTGGACCGGCTCGGCGACGAGCGCGAACTGCTGTCCCGGCTCGGTTTGCGTTCGAGCGCACGCAATGTGTTCCGCGGTCAGGTGGCGGGCATGCGTCGTCACGATCACCTGGACGAAGTGCATGTCGTGCTGCCGGGCGGGCTGTCGCTGATCGGATCGCTCACCCACGAAAGCACCCAGCAGCTCGCGATGAGCGAAGGCATGCACCTCATGCTGCTGGTGAAGGCGTCGGTCATGCAGGTGGTTGCGGCCGGGGATCCCGCGCCGGCGGGGCTGCGCAACGAACTGCGCGGCACCGTGGCGCGCATCGAGTCGGGCCGGCTGAATGACGAAATCGTGATCGCATTGCCGAGTGCCCAGTCGGTCGCGGCCGTGGTGGACAAGGACACGGCGCGCCGGCTGCGCCTGCGCGCGGGGCTGGAAGTGCGCGCCTGTTTCGCGCCGAGCGCCGTATTGTTCGTTCTGCTCGACTGAACGCGCGCGACAGCGGCCGCCGCCTGGCCCGCAACGGCGGCCGGGTAGCCCGGGGCGGGTCAGCGCCGGTCTTCGCGCGCTGCCATGATGGCCGGCAGATTGCCTTCTATCCAGCCGACCAGTTCGTTCACCCGCGTGCCGACCTGGGTGCCCAGTTCCGTCAGCGAATACTCCACATGGGGCGGCACCACCGGAAAGGACACGCGCGCCACGAAGCCGTCGCGCTCCAGCGCCTGCAGGGTCTGCGCCAGCATCTTCTCGCTGACGCCGCCTATCCTGCGCCGCAGCTCGCTGAAACGGTGGGTGCCGCCCATGAGCACCAGCAGCACGAGCACGCCCCAGCGACTGGTGACGTCATTGAGGACCTGGCGCGACGGGCACAGTGCGGCAAGCACGTTGCCGCGCCGCAGCGCGCTCAATGCGTCCTCGAGATCCGGTGGGGCCGTTGTGCCGGAATGCGGACCGGCGGACGGGGCGGGCGAGACAGCGGTCGATGTGGACTTCGCCATAACTAACTTTCAGGTGCGTACTTACGAAAAGTAAGTATAGGCGATAAGGTGGCTCACCTCATCCATTCCATCTGAAGGAGTCCTGCCATGATCGTCATCACCGGCGCTTCCGGCCAGCTTGGCCGCCTTGTCATCCAGACCTTGCTGGATCGCGGCATCGATCCGGCAAGCATCGTTGCCGCGGTGCGAAATCCGGCCAGGGTCGCCGATCTCGCGGCGCGTGGCGTACTCGTGCGCGAGGCCGACTACGACCGGCCCGCCACGCTGCTGGCCGCCTTCCGTGGCGCGCGCAAGCTGCTGCTGATCTCGTCCAGCGAAATCGGCCGGCGCGTGGCTCAGCACCGCAACGCGATCGAGGCGGCGCGCGAGGTCGGTGTCGGCCTGATCGCCTACACCAGCCTGCTGCACGCCGACCGCTCGCCGCTGGGCCTGGCGGGAGAACACCGCGCCACCGAACAGTTGCTGCGCGAATCCGGCCTGCCGGCGGTCATCCTGCGCAACGGCTGGTACACCGAAAACTATCTCGCCAGCGTACCGGCGGCGCTGCAGCACGGCGTGTTCATCGGCTGCGCCGCAGATGGCCGCATCGCGTCGGCCGCGCGTGCCGATTACGCCGAAGCGGCGGCGGCCGTGCTGCTGCAGGACGGCCAGGCCGGCAAGGTGTACGAACTGGCGGGCGACGACGCCTATACGCTCGCTGACTTCGCGGCCGAACTGGGCCGGCAGGCGGGGCGCGCCATTCCGTACGTGAATCTGAGCGAAGCCGACTTCCTCGACGCGCTGCTCGGTGCGGGCTTGCCCCAGCCGCTGGCCGAACTGCTGGCGGATTCCGATACCGGCGCCGCGCAGGGCGCGCTGTTCGACGACGGCCGTGCGCTGAGTACCCTGATCGGACGTCCGACCACGCCGCTGGCGGTGCTGATGGATGGCGCGGTGAACGGCTGAACGCCGCATAGAATGGGCGCTCGCCCTTCTGTGTCGCGCCCATGTCCGCCGTCCGCCACACGTCCGTGCTCGGCATCGCGCTGGCCCTCATGACCAGCGCGGCGGCGCATGCCCATTCCGGCGGGCTGGATGCCGACGGCTGCCACCACAACCGCAAGACCGGCGACTATCACTGCCACCGCGCGGCGGCGACGCCGCGCCCGGCCGATGCCGATGCCGGCGCCGCGTCCGCCAGCCGGCCGTTCCGCAATTGCAGCGAGGCGCGCGCGGCCGGGGCCGCGCCGGTGCGCGCGGGCGAACCGGGCTACGGCCCGCATCTCGATCGCGATGGCGACGGCATCGGCTGCGAGCCCTTCCGCCGGCGCTGACGCGCAGCACGCTTCTTGCATCGTCCGTCCGCGCGCGCTTCGGCCGGCCACGACCCGGCCGCCCGGCGCGCATCCGACCGATTCTGTCGCCTTTGTCGCATGCCCTGCGACAAAGGCGTCGTCACGCATGGACGAGGTGAGCGATGGACAAGATAGGCATCTTCTTCGGAACGGAAACCGGCACCACACGACTGGTGGCCAAGAAGATCCACGCCCGGTTGGGCGATGCGCTGGCGGCGAAGCCGGTGAATGTGAATCGCATCGAAGCGGACGATCTGCTGCAGTACGACGCACTCATCCTCGGCACCCCCAGCTATGGCGTCGGGCAGATACCCGGGCGCACGGCGGGCTGCCTGGAAGCGAACTGGGAGGAGTTCCTGGCGAAGATGCCGGCGGGTACCGATATGCGCGGCAAGCGCATCGCCCTGTACGGACTGGGCGCGCAGGAGCGCTACAGCGAACGCTTCGCCAGTTCGCTGAAGAGGCTGCACGAGGTGTTCGCCGGCTACGGCGCCGAACTGGTGGGCGACTGGAGCACCGAGGGCTATGTGTTCGAGCACTCGGCATCGGTGGTGGATGGCCGCTTCGTCGGTCTGGTGATCGACCAGCGCACCCAGGGCATGCATACCGACGCGCGGCTGGACGCCTGGCTGGAGCAGGTGAAGCCGCTGCTGGTCGAGCGGCTGCGCCAGGTCGCCTGAGACCCTGCTCCTTCCGCACCGTCCTGAGACGGGCTGCCGGTGCCGCCTGCGGCCAGCGGCTTCGCGTTTTTAGTGTTCGCATTCTGCGAAATCTGGCGTGACCAGATATCAATTCCGGCGAAGGCTTCCCGCGCTCTAAGATGCGTCCGTCCGGTGCCGTGCGAGGGCGAACGCGTCGTCGCACCTCCACTCGAAACCGGGTGGGGCGCTGTCATGCGCCCGGCACGCAAACTCTGGGGCGAAGCAGATGATAGACAAGATGTTCATAGGCGGACGGTTCGTCGAGGCGTCGACCCGCGAAACCTTTCCGTCGCTGAATCCGGCCACCGGCGAAGTGATCGGCCAGGTGCCGCGCGGCGGCAAGGCGGATGTCGATCGCGCGGTGGCGGAAGCACAGGCGGCGCGCGCCGGCGAATGGGGGCGCATGAGCGCACTGGAGCGCGGTCGCGTGCTGATGCGCATCGCGCAGCGCATCCTCGACGACGCGGAAGAACTGGCGCAACTGGAGGCGCTGGACACCGGCAAGCCGCTCACCACCGCACGCAATGACATCCAGGTACTGGCGCGCTACTTCGAGTTCTACGGCAGCGCCGCCGACAAGGTGCATGGCGAGGTCATTCCCTTCCTGAACGGTTATACGGTGAACCTGTTGCGCGAGCCACTGGGCGTGACGGCGCACATCGTGCCGTGGAACTATCCGGCGCAGATGATAGGCCGCTCGGTGGCGCCGGCCCTGGCCATGGGCAACGCCGCGGTACTCAAGCCGGCGGAGGACACCAGCTATTCCGCGCTGTACATCGCGCGCATCGCGCAGCAGGCCGGGCTGCCGGACGGCGCGCTCAATGTGGTGACCGGTCTGGGTGAGGAAGCGGGCGCGGCATTGGCGTCCCATCCCGACATCGACTTCATCAGTTTCACCGGCTCCAACGAGGTCGGCACGCTGATCCAGACCGCCGCCGCGCATACGCCGGTGAAATGCGTGCTCGAACTGGGCGGCAAGTCGCCGCAGATCGTGTTCGACGATGCCGATCTCGAGCGCGCGGTGCCGGTCATCGTGCGTGCCATCGTGCAGAACGCCGGGCAGACCTGCACCGCCGGCAGTCGCCTGCTGGTGCAGGAATCCATCTATGACGTCTGCGTGTCGCGCGTGGCCGAGGCCTTTGCGCGGGTGAAGGTCGGAACGCCGGACATGGATCTGGACTGCGGCCCGCTGATGAATGCCGCGCAGCGCACGCGCGTGCAGCGTTACATCGACGACGCGCGCGCCGCCGGCGTGCCGGTGCTCGCCGAGGGCAGCCTGGCGGACGGCCTGCCTGCCGGCGGCTTCTTCGTGCGCCCGGTCATGTTCGGCCCGGTGGCGCCGGATGCGGTCCTGGCGCAGGATGAGGTGTTCGGACCGGTGCTCAGCGTCATTCCGTTCCGCGATGAAGCGCATGCCGTCGCAATCGCCAACGGCACACCCTACGGTCTGATCGCAGCGGTGTGGACCGAGAACGGCGGTCGCCAGCAGCGCATGGCGCGCGCTGTGCGCGCCGGCCAGGTGTTCATCAATTCCTATGGCGCAGGCGGTGGCGTCGAACTGCCATTCGGTGGCACCCGGCGCAGCGGCCACGGCCGCGAAAAGGGTCTGCTGGCGCTCGAAGAAGTCAGTACGACCAAGACTGTCATCCAATTCCACGGTGAATGAATATGAGACTGCAGAACAAGGTGGCCATCGTCACCGGCGCGGCGTCCGGCTTCGGCGCCGCCATCGCCCGGACCTATGTCGAACATGGCGCGCGCGTGGCAATCGCCGACATCAACCAGGAAGGCGCGCAGGCGCTGGCGTCCGAGCTGGGGGATCACGCGATCGCGGTGCGCTGCGACGTGAGTCGCAAGGAGGACATCGAGGCGCTGGTCGAACAGTGCGTGAATCGCTTCGGTACGCTGGACATCGTCGTGAACAACGCCGGCACCACCCATCGCAACCAGCCGCTGCTGAATGTCGATGAGGCGACCTTCGACCGCATTTTCGCGGTGAACGTGAAGTCGCTCTATCACATGACCTTCGCCGTGCTCCCCATCTTCCGTGCCCGACGCGCGGGCGTCATCCTGAATGTGGGCTCGGTGGCGGGCATCCGTCCGCGTCCCGGTCTGACCTGGTACAACGCGTCCAAGGGTGCGGTGAATACGCTGTCCAAGTCGATGGCGGCCGAACTCGGCCCGGACGGCATACGCGTGAATGCGATCTGTCCGGTCATGGGCGCGACCGGCCTGCTGGAAGCCTTCATGGGCATGCCGGACACGCCCGAAAACCGCCAGAAATTCCTGGCCAGCATTCCGCTCGGCCGTCTGGCCGAATCGCAGGATGTCGCCAACGCCGCGCTGTTCCTCGCATCGGACGAAGCCGCCTTCATCACCGGCGTCGAGTTCCCGGTCGATGGCGGCCGCATCGTATAAGGGCGAGTCGCGCGATGCTGAATTCCATCGGCCGGCAGGTGCCCGAGCACATTCCGGGCTACCGGGTCGTCAAGCCCTACCTCGGCGCCTATGGCGCCCCCGACGGGCAAGTGCAGATACGACGCACGGTGAGCGGCCCGAAGCCGGAGGCGAGCAAGCTGCTGCCGGACGTCGCCGCGGCGATCGACGCGTGCGGGCTGAAGGATGGCGACACCATTTCCTTCCACCACCATCTGCGCAATGGCGACCATGTGATGAACAGGGTGCTGGCGGAAATCGCCCGCCGCGGCCTGCGCGACATCCGTGTCGCCGCCAGCTCCTTCTTTCCGGTGCATGCGCCCATCATCGAACACATCGCCTCGGGGGTGGTGGGCGGGCTGAGCGCGACCTATATCAGTGGCCCGCTCGGCGAAGCGCTGGTGCGCGGCGCGCTGCGCGAGCCGGTCATCATGATGACGCACGGCGGCCGCGCGCGCGCCATCGAGTCGGGCGACATCACGGTGGATGTCGCATTCATCGCGGCGCCAGCGGCCGATGCCAGTGGCAATCTGAATGGCGTGCAGGGGCCCTCGGCCTGCGGCACGCTGGGCTATGGCATGGTGGATGCGCGCTTCGCGCGTCGTGTCGTCGCCATCACCGATCATCTCGTTCCCTACCCGGCATCACCCGCGGACATCACCCAGGACCTGGTGGATTTCGTCGTGCGGGTGGATCGCATCGGTGACCCACAAGGCATCGCGTCGGGAACGACCCGTGCAACGCAGGACCCGGTGGGCCTCGCCATCGCGCACCGCACCGCGCAGGTGGTCGCGGCATCCGGACTGCTGAAGGAAGGCTTTTCCTTCCAGACCGGCGCCGGCGGCATTTCGCTCGCGGTTGCCGACGAATTGCGCCAGATCATGGTGGAGCGCGGCATACGCGGCAGCTTCGCGTCGGGCGGCATCACCGGCTACCTGGTCGACATGTTCGAGGCCGGCCTGTTCCGGTCCTTGTTCGATGTGCAGTGCTTCGACCTGAAGGCGGTGGATTCCTATCGCCGCAATGTCGATCACCAGTGCATGTCGGCCTCGCTGTACGCCAATCCGCACACCTGCGGTCCGGTGGTGAACAACCTGGACGTGGTCATCCTCGGTGCGGCGGAAGTGGACCGCGATTTTCATGTCAATGTCACGACCGGCACCGATGGTGTCATCCTGGGCGGATCCGGCGGACATGCGGACACGGCGGCCGGCGCCAAGCTGGCCATCGTTACCACCAAGCTGAAGGGTGGCGGATTCGCCAAGGTGGTGGATCAGGTGACCACGGTCACCACACCCGGCGAAACGGTGGATGTGCTGGTGACCGAGGCCGGCGTTGCGGTGAATCCTCTGCGCGGCGAGCTGCGCGAGCGGCTGATCGGGCATGGCGTGGAAGTGCTGGAGATCGATGCGCTGATCGCCGCCGCGCGCGCCGAGGCCGGCCTGCGACGCCCGCCTCCACAGACCGATCGTGTTGCGGCGGTGGTCGAGTACCGCGACGGATCGGTGATCGATGTAGTGCGCACGCTTGCGTGAGGCGTGGCATGCGAAGGGGGCGCCTCGCGCCCGCTGTTCAACTGAGCTGTGGTGCGGCATATGAACGACACGACAAGACCGCTGGATGGCATTACCGTCATCGCACTGGAGCATGCGATCGCGGCCCCTTTCTGTACCCGGCATCTCGCCGATCTCGGGGCGCGCGTGATCAAGATCGAGCGCCCGGGCGGCGGTGATTTCGCGCGGGGCTATGACCGGCGCGTACAGGGGATGGCGTCACATTTCGTGTGGGTCAACCGCTCGAAGGAAAGCCTGACCCTGGATCTGAAGCATCCGGATGCCCGTGCCGTGCTCGATCGCTTGCTGGCGCAGGCCGACGTGTTCGTGCAGAACCTCGCGCCCGGTGCCGCCGAGCGCATGGGCCTGTCCTTCCAGGCCCTGCATGACGATTTTCCGCGCCTGATCGTGTGCGACATTTCCGGCTATGGCGATGGCGGTCCCTATCGCGACAAGAAGGCCTATGACCTGCTGATCCAGGGTGAATCCGGATTCCTGTCCATCACCGGCGACGGCGACCAACCGGCGAAGGCCGGCTGTTCCATCGCCGACATTTCGGCCGGCATGTATGCCTACAGCGGCATCCTCTCGGCCTTGATCCAGCGCCAGCACACCGGTCTGGGCAGCCGGGTGGAGGTTTCGCTGCTCGAAACCATGACCGAGTGGATGGGCTATCCGCTGTATTACGCGTATGACGGCGCCAGTCCGCCCGGCCGTTCCGGGGCCGCGCACGCCACCATCTGTCCGTATGGTCCTTTCCAGACCGGCGACGGATTGACCGTGCTGCTCGGCGTGCAGAACGAGCGTGAGTGGGCGTCCTTCTGCGAAGTCGTGCTCGAGCAGCCCGCGTTGGCGGACGACCCCCGCTATGCCTCGAATGTCCTGCGCCACGAGGCGCGCGCAGAGGTCGAGTCCCGGATACGCGACGTGTTCGCGACGCTCACGTCCGGGGCAGTCATGGCGCGGCTGGATCGCGCACAGATCGCCAACGCGCGTCTGAACGAGATGAAGGACGTGTGGGCGCATCCGCAGTTGCATGCGCGCGGACGCTTCCGTTCGGTCATGACACCGGCCGGTGAGGTGCCTGCGCTGCTGCCGCCAGCGCTGCCCGAAGGCGTTTCGCCACGCATGGATCCGGTGCCTGCGGTCGGTCAGCACACCGAGGCCATCCTGGCGGAGCTGGGCCTCGCATCGTCCATCGACAGGCTGCGCGCCGACGCAGCGATCTGAAGCGCTGGCGCCAACGCGTCGACCGCCGGGCCGACGCTGACGTGCGCCACCAGGAAACGACATGCCGGATCTGACTTATCTTTTCGTGCCCGGTCATCGGCCGGACCGATACGCCAAGGCGTTGGCCAGCGGTGCCGACGCCGTCATCCTCGACCTCGAGGACGCGGTGGCCGACGCCGACAAGGCGGCGGCGCGCACCGCCGCTGCGAGCTGGCTGCAGCGGGACGGACGCGCGGTGCTGCGCATCAACGCCGAGGGCACGCCGCACTTCGCCGACGACGTCGCCTTGCTTCATCTGCCCGGGGTGTCGGCGCTCATGCTGCCCAAGGCCGAATCGCCCGACAGCCTGCGCCGTCTGCACGCGCAATATCCGTCGCTGCCACTGCTTCCACTGATTGAAACCGCGCGCGGCCTGGCCGAGGTCGCGCGCATTGCCGAAGCGCCGGGGGTCGAACGTCTGGTGTTCGGATCGATAGACCTTCAGCTCGATCTGGGCATGAGCTGCGCGGACGAAGAACTGGATGCGCTGCGTGTCCCGCTCGTGCTGGCGTCACGGCTGGCTGGACTCGCGGCACCGGTGGATGGCGTGTGCGTCGCGCTCGACGACGAGGCGCGTCTGGAGCGCGAAACGCTGCGCGCCCGGCGCCTGGGCTTTGGCGCCAAGCTGTGCATCCATCCGCGCCAGTTGCCGACGGTGGCACGCTGCCTGCGGCCGGACGAACAGGCGCTGCGCTGGGCGCGCGAGGTGCTGGTTGCCGATGCGAACGCTGCGGGTGCGGCGGTCCGCCTGAACGGCCAGATGATAGACAGACCGCTGGTGGCGCGCGCGCGTGCCGTGCTCGCCGCAGCCGGCGTGGAGGCCCGCCACGGGTCGGACTGAGTGCACCACGCCGGTCCGGCGCCGCGCGCGTGCCGGCTGCGGCGACCCGGTCAGCCGCCGTCCTGGTCGCGCGGCGAGAGCCTCTGCTCGGTGTCCGGATCGGCGAGCAGTTCCACCAGCTTGCGTCCGGCCAGCGGCAGCGCATCCATGCCGCGGAAGCAGATGAGCATCTGTCGCGTGGCCCAGCGATCGGTCAGCTTGATGATGCGCAGGCCCATCTCCTTCGCGAAATTGCGCGCGGCGTTCTCCGGCAGCACGCCGATGCCGACGCCGGCCTGCACGAACTTGCACACCGCCTCGAAACTGGCCACCTCGACGCTGAGCCGCAGCGGTCGCGACAGGTCGGCCGCGGCCTGCAGCAGCAGCCGCATCATCGCGGTGTCGCTGTCCAGACCGACCAGGTCGTAGTCGAGGATTCTCGCGAACGGCACCGTCTTGGACTTCAGCTCATGTCCGCGTGGCACCACGGCGGCCAGCCTGTCCTGCTGGTAGGGCAGATAGCTGATGCCCTCCAGCGTGTCGCCGCTCATGACGATGCCGATATCGGTCCTGCCCTCGCGCACGTTCTGGTTGATCACGTGACTGCGGCTTTCCACCAGTTCGATCTTCACCTCGGGATAGCGGTGCGAGAACACGGCAAGATCGCGCGGCAGGTGCTGGGTGATGGCCGATGTGTTGGCCTGTATCCGCACGTGTCCCTTCACGCCCTGCGAATAACTGGATAGCTCGGCACGCAGCAGTTGCTCCTGTCCCAGTATCTTCTGCGCATGGAAGGCGAGTGCCTTGCCGGCGGGGGTGGGCTCCACACCCTTGGCCGAGCGGTAGAGCAGTTGCGTGCCGTAGCAGTGCTCCAGGATGGCGATGCGGCGGGATGCAGCGGCGAGCGCGAGATGTCTTTCGCGTGCCGCCTTGGACAGGCTGCGGCTTTCCACTGCGCGCAGGAACAGGGCGAGACTTACCAGGTCGGGCAGCATGGCGGCCTCATGCACGATCGCGATGTGCCGCGACGCCTGCCTCGATGCGTGCCAGATAGTCATCGACATGTCGCATGAAATTGAGCGTCATCGGCGGAACGCGGCTGGAACGCGTGTGTGCCACCCACAGCAGCGCAGGCGGCGTGTCATCCTCGATCTCCACGTAGACCACGCCCTCCGGGTGCAACTGGCGCATCGACTCGGGCACGATGGCGATGCCGACGCCGGCCGCCACCAGATTGACGGTCGAGGTCATCTGCGGGGCTTCCTGCGCGATGCGCGGGCTGAAGCCGGCGTTGCGGCAGGCGGCGATGATGGAGTCGTACAGCAGGCTGCCGTTGAGTCGCGGATACAGCACGAACATGTCGTTGGCCAGTTCGATCAACCGCAGCGCGCTCCGCCCGCTCAGCGGATGGCGCTTGGGCAGCGCCAGCCACAGGCGTTCCGCCGGCAGCGCGCGCGTGACCAGCCCTTCGCGCTGGCCCTGCGTCGGGCGCACGAAGGCGATGTCGATCTGGCCCGCTTCCAGTGCATTCACCAGTGCTTCGGTCGCCTGTTCCACCAGAGATATTTCGACTTCCGGATAGCGTTCGCGGAAGCCGCTGATGATGGCCGGCACCGAAGGGTTGAACGAGGAGGCGCTGGTGAAACCGATGCGGATCTGTCCCTGTTCGCCGCGCGCGGCGCGCCGCGCCGCCAGCACCGCCTGGTCCGCCTCGCGCAGCACTGCCTGGGCATGTGGCATGAAGGCGCGACCGGCCTCGGTCAGTGACACCGACCGCGTTTCGCGATGGAACAGCGTCACCCCCAGTTCGTGTTCGAGCTGCTTGATCTGCTGGCTCAGCGGTGGCTGGCCTATGCCCAGCTTTTCGGCGGCACGCGTGAAGTGCAGCTCCTGGGCCACGGTCAGGAAGTAACGGAGGTGGCGCAGTTCCATGGTGGGCGGTCGAGGCGGAGATGTCGGCGTGGCGGAGGCACTGCCCGGCCGATTGTGCCCCAGTCGGCAGGTCCTGTGGGACGGCGCACCGCGCGCGATCCGCTCAGCGGCCCTTCAGCGACATGAGATAGGCCACCAGATCGGCCAGCGCCTTGCGGTCGGTGATGCCGGGAAACTCCATGCGCGTGCCTTCGACCATGTTCTTCGGCTCGTCCTCCAGCCAGCGCGTCAGGTTCTTCGCATCCCAGCGGAAGCGGGCGGCGGCGAGCGCGTCGGAGTATTCGTAGCCTTTGAGCCGGCCGGCCGGGCGATTGGCAATGCCGTGCAGAGACGGCCCGAACAGCGTGACGTCCTTGTCCACCGAATGACAGCCGGCACACAGTTTGAACACTTCCCTGCCGCGTTCGACTGCAGCCGGATCGGCGTGTGCGATGGCAGGCAACAGAACACTGAACAGGGAACAGGCGACCATGCGTCGCAAGGGCAGGTCCTTCATGCAGTACTCCTGATCGAAACAGATGCGGGCCGGCAAGGGCGCCGACCCGCAGGAGCGCCAGCGTCAGCCGGTCGCGCGCATCATTTCCGCGCACTTCCAGCCGATCATGATCGAGGGCGCATTGGTGTTGCCGGTGGTGATGGTCGGCATGATGGAGGCGTCGGCGATGCGCAGGTTGCGCACGCCGTACACCTTCAGTTCCGGATCGACCACCGACATGTCATCCACGCCCATCTTGCAGGTCGAGGTGGGGTGGAAGAAGGTGTTCACCGATTTGGCGAGGAAGTCCTGCCACTCGCTGCTGCCCGCGCGCACGCTCGGCCCGGGCAGCCATTCCTTCGCGCGCACGTCCGCGAACGCCTGTTGCAGCGCGGTTTCGCGCGCGATTTCTGTGGCGCGCGAAAACACGCGGCGGTCATGATCGGTGGCGAGATAGTTCGGATTGATGATGGGTGCGTCACCCGGCTTGTTCGACTTCAGCTTGATGAAGCCGGTGCTGGTCGGACGTGCAAGTCCGGACAATACGCACCATCCGTTCTTGATGCCCTTCATCGGCAAGGCCGGCGTCGAGAACGGAATGTTCAGATACAGCGTGATCATGTCGGGTGCCGGCAGACGGTTGTCCGAGCGCGCCCACATGTAGACCTCGGAGGCGTTGTAATTCGATTCCGGCAGCGCGCTCGGCGATTCGTAGTTCGGTCCGCCACCCAGCACGTGGTCCTGCAGGTTCTGGCCGACGCCGGGCAGATGCTGCGTCGAACGTATGCCGACCGACTTCAGGTGGTCGCGCGGTCCGATGCCGGACAGCATCAGGATGCGCGGCGTGTCGATCGCGCCGGCGGACAGCACCACCTCGCGATCGGCGCGCACCGTGCGCGGCTTGCCTGCGTGCAGGTATTCGACACCGATGCAGCGGCCGTTCTCGACCAGAACGCGGGTGACCGGCGCTTCGGTCAGCACGGTGAGGTTCTTGCGCGCCATGGCCGGCTTCAGGAAAGCCACGCCGGTCGATTGCCGGCGCTGATCCTTGATCGTGAAGTTCACCCAGGCCGGACCTTCCATCGTCGCTGCGTTGAAGTCATCGGTTTCCTTGTAGCCAAGCGCCTTCGACGCATCGATGAACATCTGGCCACCGGGGTGACGCAGCGAGGGCTGTGGACGCGTCACCTGCAGCGGACCGCCGACGCCGCGATATTCATTCGCGCCGCCTTCGTAATTCTCGAAGTCCTTGTAGTGCTGCAGCACCGTGCGATAGTCCCAGCCGGCGCAGCCGGCATAGGCCCAACTGTCGAAATCGCTGTGATGACCGCGCGCGTAGATCATGGCATTCAGGCAACTGGTGCCGCCGATCACATTGCCGCGCGGCCAGCTATGCACGCGGTTGGCGGTGAATGGCTGCTTGGTGGTGGAGAACCACTTCGACGCGCGGGTGCCGAGCACCTGGGCCCATTTGCGCGGATCGTGTATCTCCGGCACGTTGTCGTCGCCCCCTGCTTCCAGCACCAGGATGCGGGCATCGGTCGTCGTGGCCAGGCGGTAGGCCAGCGCCGAACCGGCCGAACCGGAGCCGACGATGATGTAGTCGTAGGCGGCGTCCACCGCCTCGCGCTCGCGGGTCGATTGCGCGAAGGCTTCGTTGCTGAACACCGTCGCCAGCGACAGGCCCATGCCGGCGGAAATGCCGAGCGCGGCCGAACGGCTCAGGAATTCGCGGCGGGTGAGGCGGCCGGCACGGTATTCGTCCAGTGCCAGGCCAAGTTCCTTGGTGGTAGAGCTCATGACGGGGTCTCCTCCGTGAGATCGGATCTGGTTGTGGGGTGGGGACGGATCAGAACACCTGAAGGATCCGGACATTGATGCGCGATTCTTCGCGGAAGCCCTGTTCCACGCTCGCGTCGCGGCCGATCATGCCGAGCAGCTGGGTCTTCGGACCGACGAAGACCGATCCGCCGACCGCGAACTTGGTGGTGCGGCGTTCGTCGTTCTGCTGGGTGCCATCGATCTTCGTTTCGCCACCGACGGTGTGCGACAACAGCAGACGAAGATCGGCGGTCGGGCTGAGGTGGTAGCGCAGCCAGACCTGCCCCTGCACCAGCGGCTTCTGTTCCAGCCGCTGTCCGGTGGCACCGAAATCGGTGTTGTCGCCATACAGCATCACGTCGCCGACCAGGTCGAGCGAGAAGTCCTTGGACAAGCGGCGCACATGGGCGACCTGCAGGTTGTATTTCCAGCGGTTCTCGCCGAGGTTCAGCGCGTCGTTGCGGTCGTAGCTGCCGATCGGCACATACAGATAGGGCGTGATGCCGGTGTAGACCTTGTTCACCGGGTCGTTCTGCACCCAGAAGGTTGCGGCGAGGATGGGATCCCCGATGCCGCTGGCGTCGCCCAGACCCGAGGTGTCGCCCTTGCCGGCGACGCGACCGAATGGAATCAGTATCTGCGGATCGGCCACGATGCCGCCGATTTCCATGAAATGCACCGCGCGGAAAATGCCGATATCGGTATTGAGGCGGTTGTTGCCGGCTTGCCGGTCGCCATTCGAATACAGTCCGTCGTTGCGTGCATGCTGCAGATAGAGCAGGGCGACATTGGTGCCGGGCGCTGCCGGTTCGTAGTCGCCGGCATCGACGTCGATCGCGTGCGCAGGCGCGCTCAGGCAGAGGGTGGCCAGCGCAGCCATGAGGGATGACGAAAGGGTGCGCCGGGCGGGGGCATGGGACAACATGGGTTACTCCTCCTGGTTTGACTGTGTTGTGTCGTGCTTTTCTGGGCGCGAGCGGGCCCTGCCGGGTAAGGCCGCGCCTTTCCCGGTGGGTCGCTGCAGGGGTGGGTGGGGACTACTTCCTGAACATGTAAGTCTTGGTATTCGTGAACTCGGCCAGGCCTTCGTGGCCGTTCTCGACACCCAGACCGGACTGCTTGTGACCGCCGAACGGAATGTCTATGCCATGGATGTGGATTTCATTCACCCACACCGTGCCGGCGTCGAGACGCCGGGCGATCGCGATGCCCTTGTCGCGGTCGCCGGTCCACACCGATGCGGCCAGGCCGAAGGGAGTGTCGTTCGCGCGCGCGATCACATCCTCGACGTCGTCGAACGCAATGATGGGCAGGATGGGGCCGAACGGCTCTTCCTTGACGATGCGGCTGTCCTCGGGCGGGTTGTCCACGATGGTGACGGGTACGAAATTGCCCGCTTGCGTCTGGTCGATGTGGCCACCCAGCGGCACCGTGTAGCCATTGCGCCGGGTGTCCTCGAACAGGCTGAACAATTTCTCGTACTGCATGCGGTTCTGGATCGGACCGAGATCGGTCTGCGCATCCATGCCGTCACCCACGCGCTTGCTGCGTGCATAGTCGACGAAGGCGCGCACGAACTCAGGCTGTATGCTCGAGTGTACGTACAGGCGCTTGATGGCGATGCACCACTGGCCCGAGTTGCCGAACGCGGCCCAGAACAGGTCGGGAATGATGGCCTGCCAGTCGGCGTCGGCCAGCACGATGGCGGCATCGTTGCCGCCCAGTTCCAGCGTCACCCGCTTCAGATTGCACGACGAACTGGACATGACGCGCTTGCCGGTGGCGGTCGATCCGGTGAAGCTGATCTTGGCGATATCGGGGTGTTCGGTCATCTGCTGGCCGAGTTCGTTGCCGCCCGACACGATGTTCAGCACACCGGGCGGCAGCACCTGTTGCGCGATCCTGCCGAAGAACAGCGAGGTGAGCGGTGTGTAGGGCGAGGGCTTGAGCACCATGGTGTTGCCGGTGACCAGGCAGGGCGCCACCTTCCACAGCCCGAGCAGCACCGGGAAGTTCCACGGCGTGATCGCACCCACCACGCCGAGCGGCGTGTGCGCGACTTCGACCACGTGCTGGTCGGTGTCCTCGATCACCTCGGTCGGCAACGAGCGCTTGGCGACCTCGCGTACCCAGTAGATCGCAGCCTCGACTTCGGACCTGGCCATGGTGTGGCGCGGCTTGCCTTGTTCGAGTGTCAGCAGGTCCATCAACTCTTCCTTGCGCGCCTCCAGCGCGTCGGCATAGCGCTGGATGCAGGCGGAGCGCTCTGCCCAGGGACGGCGGGACCAGTCCTTGAAGGCGCGTCGCGCGGCGGCGATCGCCTGTTCCATCTGTGCCGACGAGGCCGCCGGTGCGCGGGCGATCACCCGGTTGTTCGCAGGATTGAACACCTCGAATGTTTCCGTCGCCGGTACGAGCTGTCCGTCGATCAGCAGATGGAAATCCTGGTCGAGAACCGGGTGCGAAGAAGGGTTGGAAGTGCTCACGGACCATCTCCTCTAGTCGATGCCATCGCTTGGCATTTATGTTCGGTGTCAGTGCCGGCGGCGGGAGGCATCGCGCAGGCGGGGCATGGGCGCCGTGCGGGCACGGTCGTCTACATGACTCAGGACACTGTAGCCATCATCTGACTGTTGGTCCAATATATTGAAAAGCCTAAATCGATACTTAAAAAATATGATTGGGGCAGTGTGCCGCGAGCGCGGCATGATGGCGTGGCCGCAGCGCATCCCGAGCAAGTCCGGGCGAGCGGATTCCTGCACACGACCTTCCGGCTGATCAAGCGATGACCGCCCAGAACGACCGCTACCGCAACAATCTGCAGGACGAACTGGATGGCGCGGCGCTGTATGCCGCGCTGGCCGAGGCGGAATCCGACCCGGCCCGGCGCGATCTGTTCCGCCAGTTGTCGGAAGCCGAAGCGGCCCATGCGCAACTCTGGCGGGGCAAGCTGCAGGCGGCGGGCGAACTCGCGGAGCCCTTCCGGCCCAGCCTGCGCACCCGCCTGCTGGGCGCGCTGGCGCGGCGCTTCGGCACCGGCTTCGTGCTGCCATCGGTGGTCGAGGCGGAAGTGGCCGATCGCGACAAGTACGCGCGCCAGGCCGACGCAGCGGTGCTGTCCGCCGAGGAACGTTCGCATGCCGCGGTGCTGCAGGCGGCCGAGAGGCGGTCGCGCGGCATGAGCGGCCCGTCCATCGCGCGCGGCGAGCGCTGGCACCGTGGCGGCTCGGGCAACGATCTGCGCGCGTCGGTGCTGGGCGCCAACGACGGTCTGGTATCCAACCTCTGCCTGGTGATGGGTGTGGCGGGTGCCGGCGCGACCGCACAGACCATACTGCTCACCGGCCTGGCCGGTCTGGTGGCCGGCGCGGTGTCGATGGCGCTGGGCGAGTGGCTGTCGGTGACCAATGCGCGCGAGTTCGCGCAGGCGCAGATCGAACGCGAGGCGCAGGAACTGGAGGAAATGCCGGAAGCGGAACAGCGCGAGCTGGCGCTCATCTTCCAGGCGAAGGGGCTGGCGCGCGACGACGCCGAACGCGTGGCGGCCGGTTTGATGCGCGACCGCGACTCGGCGCTGGATACCCTGGTGCGCGAGGAACTGGGCCTGGACCCGGCCGAATTGGGCGGCAATCCGTGGAGTGCGGCCTCATGGTCCTTCGTGCTGTTCGCTGCCGGCGCGCTGTTTCCGGTGCTGCCCTTCTTCTTCACTCACGGCGTGCCGGGCATGGCATGGAGCGCCGCTCTGTCGGCGATGGCTCTCGCCGGACTCGGGCTGGCGACCGCCCTGGTCAGCGGTCGCCCGCCGCTGCGCTCGGTCCTGCGCCAGGTGCTGGTCGGCGTGGCGGCGGCCGGCGTTACCTATGGCACCGGCGCACTGATCGGCGTGTCACTGGCCTGAGTCGCACGACGCGGTTCGCGCCCGCTTGAGCATGTCGAAGGCGCTGGCCATTTCAGCCGGACTCACGTCGTCGACCTGGGCATCGGCGAAAACGTCCAGTCCCTGCCGCCAGGCCTGTTCGAGTTCGGGGTCGGCCAGCGCCAGCATGAGGGCGTGATTGAGTTCGTACGAAGCCCAGGGCAGGCCGTGGTCGCGCAAGGCCGATTGCAGCGCGTTCTGCACCAGGCTGCGCACGGTGCGGTGTTCGATCGAATAGGGGATTGCCGCGATTTCGCCGCAGGCCGCGCGGTCGCAGGCCTGCCTGTCGTGCGAGGCATGTCCGCGGCAGGCCAGCGGCCGCACCGGGTAGATGACGCAGGCACCGTCGTCGTCGATGAAAGGACATGCGCGTCGCAGCGCGACGCGTCCGGATTCGTCCGCATCGCGGGTTTCGAAGTCCGCTTCGGCGATGCGCCACACCAGCCGGCCGCACACTTCCGGATCGGCTTCGCGCAGGTGGGCGGCGATGTTCAGTACCTCGGGCGCGGTGGCGGTGACGCGTATCGTGCAGCAGGTGGCGCAGCCGCGGTCGCAGGCGACGCGCTGCGCGCGCTTGAGGCGCTCGGCCAGCACATCCTCGAAATCGGAAAAGGCGTCATCCAGCAAGGCGCGATTCATGCCGGGCCGGTCGCGCCATTCGGCGACGATCGAGACAAAAGCCGCCTGGCGGCTGCGGAAATAGCTCAGGTTGTCGGCATGGCTCATGGTGCGGTGGCGGCGCCTCATCGCTTGCCGCAGGGAAGGGTTGAGTCGCCGACCGTGCCGCATCGCTTGCCGTGGCGCCTTGATCTGGCGCAATGTTTCCGTTGCGTGACGACCGACGAGGCGCAGCCGCCTCAATCCGGTGCGCAGTCCGCCCGGTAATCCACGGCCAGCGCGGGGTCCTGCCGGCCTTTTTCCATCACGCAGTTGCCGACCACGAGCAGGTCCAGTCCGCTGCCCATGAAGCAGCGAAACGCGTCTTCCGGGGTGTTCACAACGGGTTCGCCGCGCACATTGAATGAAGTGTTCACCAGTACCGGGCATCCGGTGATCGCCTTGAAGCGTGCGATGAGCCGGTGGTAGAGCGGATGGCGGGAGGCATCCACCGTCTGTATGCGCGCCGAGTTGTCGACATGGGTCACCGCCGGAATGTCGGAGCGCGCAAGGTGCAGCCGGTCCAGCCCCGACAGCGCGCGCTGTGCCTGCCCCAGCGGCCGGCGATGCGCTTCGGCGACATCGGCGACCAGCAGCATGTAGGGGCTGTCCTCGTCGAATTCGAACCAGTCGCTTACATCCTCGCGCAGCACGCTGGGCGCGAAGGGACGGAAGGATTCGCGGAACTTCACCTTCAGGTTCAGTTGCCTCTGCATGTGCGGCGAACGCGGGTCGGCCAGTATCGAGCGGTTGCCCAGCGCGCGCGGCCCGAATTCCATGCGACCCTGATGCCAGCCCACCGCCATGCCGTCGGCAAGCGCGCGGGCGGTGCGTTCGATCATGTCGTCCTGCGGCAGTGCCTCGAACACGGCGCCCGCCGCGCGCAGGCGACGCTCGATGTCGCCCTGTTCGAAGGCCGGTCCGAGCAGGCTCGCCTGCATGCCATCGTCCGGCTGCACGACGCGCGGTCCCCGGAAATCGAGATGCGTCACGGCAAGCGCGGCACCGATGGCCGAGCCCGCCTCGCCCGGTGCCGGCGGCACCCAGATGCGTTCGAACACGCCGGAACGCAGCAGCCGCCCGTTGACCACGCAATTGAGCGCGACCGCACCGCCCAGGCACAGCGCGGGCAGTCCGGTCGTCCTGCGCGCGTGGCCGGCCAGGCGCATCACGATGTATTCGGTCACTGCCTGCAGCGATGCGGCCAGATCCATGTCGCGCTGCGTGAGCGGTCCTTCGGGCGAACGCGGCGGACCGTCGAACAGCCCATGGCAGCGCTCATTGGTCAGCAGGTGATCGCCGTGCTCGACGAAATGTCCCATGTCCAGCCGGAACGACCCGTCCTCGCGCACATCCACCAGATGGTCCAGCAGGGCGCGCGCATAGCGCGGCTCGCCATACGGCGCGAGCCCCATCACCTTGTATTCGCCGGAATCGGGCCGGAAGCCGGCATGACGGGTCAGCGCGGAATACAGCAGGCCGAGCGAGTGCGGGTGATACTGCCGTGCCGTCAGATGCAGGTCGCGACCGCAGCCATGCCCGGTCGAGGTGGTCGCCCATTCGCCGGCGCCATCGACAACGAGGACCGCCGCCTCGTCGAAGGGCGAGGGATAGAAGGCGGCTGCCGCGTGGCTGAGCTGATGGGAGCACAAGCGCAGCCGCGCTGCCCAGTCGACCTCCGGCCAGTGCGAGCGCAGTTCCGCCAGCAGGGACCGGCGACGCGTCAGCGATTGCAGCAGGCGGGGCGGCAGTTCGCGCGCGGCCGACAGCCTGCCGCGCATGGCCGCGGACAGTCCATGCACCAGTTGCCGTCCGAAGCGGTGTAACGGCCTTTCGTGGAAGGCGACAATGTCGACATCGCCGGGCGAGGCACCGGCCTGTTCCATGCAGAACCGGATGGCGTGAACCGGAAATCCGGCGTCGTGCCGGCGCCGCGTGAAACGTTCCTCCTGCGCCGCGGCGACGATGTCGCCATCGACCACCAGGCTGGCCGCCGCGTCGTGCTGGCCGTAGGAAATGCCCAGAACCCGCATGCCTCAGCTCGCGTCGTCGACAGCAAGACGCGGTTTGCGGTACGCAGCGCGCGGTCTCCGGCCGGGCATGGCGGCAGGCAATGAACAGGGGCGGGCGGTCGAGGTCACCGCGCCATTCTTCCACAGCCGGCGCTGAGGGGGCGGCGACCGTGCGGAAAGCCCGCTTCGCGATGCAAAACTTTGCTCGGTTTGCATAAAGCACCCGCTCAGAATCGCCGTAATCTGCTGAAACATTTCGCGACACGCGCACTCGCATGCGAGGACGCCGCCGCCTGCCCGCTGTTGACCGAGCACGAGGCAGGCCGCCCGTCCCGCCGTGTCGTGGCGGGCCGTCAGCCATCCGGGAGATATTCCATGGACAACAACGAAGCGGGCATCATCGAAGCGGCGGCACAACAGGTCGAAGGCGCCGAAACCCAGGCCGCCGCACTCGCTTTCGCCGACCTCGGGCTGAAGATAGGCGACCGCATGATCCTGGAGCCGCCGCCCAAGCTGGGGACGACCGCTGCCGTGGTGAGGCTGATCGGCTACCTTGCCGATCAGAGCGTGCTGGTGACCATGCCGGATACCCGGGCGTGGGCCGGACCGCCGATCGAGGGCGATGCGCTGGGCGTACGCACCTTCGCCGGCCGGCACGCCTACGGATTCACTACATTCGTGCTGAGAAGGTCGGTCCATCCCTACGAGCATCTGCACCTGGAATTTCCCAAACGCATTTCGGTACGCCAGATCCGCAACGCGGAACGCATCGCGACCTCGATACAGGGGCGCGTCATGATGGACACACCGGTGTCGACCGAGGTGATCAACCTGAGCGCCACCGGCGCCGAAGTCCGTGAGTGGGAAGGGGCGGGCGAGGTGGGCTCGCGCATACAGCTTGAAATGGTGCTTGACATCCATCAGGTGCGCACGCGTCTGCTGGTCGATGCGCTCACGCGCAACCGCCATCAGGCGGCCGACGGCGGCTGGGCCTGGGGGGTGGAGTTCTGCGACGTGAATGCGCAGACCAGCATTTTCCTGAAGAGCTTCGTCTACCAGCACCTGGTCGAGGCGCCGCATCGACGGCTCTAGCCCCTGCATGCGGGCAACGTCGCCGCATCCGGAGGGGCCGCGCCGCTCATCGCCGCTGCGCGAGCGCCAGTTCGTCCGCCGAGGGTGCCAGCGCGTTCAGCACGCACAGCGCGGCATAGGCGTCGTTGGCCGCATAAAGCTTCTGTGCGTCGCTCAGTTGCGGCACCGACCAGTTGGAGGTGGTGACTGATTTCGACTTGCGGAAATTCCGGCCAAGCACCAGACCCACTGCGGCGCGCACACCGAGCGAACTGATATAGCCGCGGCGCCGGAACAGGTGGTCGAGATCGAGCACCGCCCGCATGTCCGCGCCCAGGCGCGCCCGGATCTGGCTGCGGTCGGCACTCAGCCCGAAGCCGGCTTTCACGACCGCCTCGTCCTCCAGCAGCTCGCGCACCGCCTGTTCGCAGGCCGCGTGATGAAGCTGGAACAGCAGCGCGCGGTCAGCCAGTGCGAACTGCACCACATGCGGACCGGTGCTGATTTCGCCCGGCCGGAAGGTCGGCCGCGATTCGGTATCGAAACCCGCCACGCCGGCCGCGCGCACCGCCGCAACCGCGCGAGCGACGTCGTCCGCGCTCGCGGGCAGGAAGACCTGCGTCAGTGTCAGGCCCTCGAAAGCGGGCATCTGATCGGTTTCGCTCTTGTTCGGTCCGGTCTTCTTCATGGTTGGGTTCCAGTCGCGATGCGGTTTGCGCCGACCGCTGGCTTTGTTCCAGGCTCAATCGCGGGCAAGCCCGCTCGCCCTCACCCCTGGCCCCTCTCCCACTGATGTGGGAGAGGGGAGTCGGGCGCCGTCGTCGATGTGACCCTCGCCCGCATCAGCGGGAGAGGGTGGCGCGCAGCGCCGGGTGAGGGCTACCAGCCTGAGCGAGCCGACGGCTTCGTCCGAAGCTGCATCGCGGGCAAGCCCGCTCACTCCCACTCCCCGGCTCCGATGGCGGTCTGGGCGAGCTGTTGCGGGAGCGGCCTCCGGCCGTGGATGCGGCGGCATGTGCGGGCTGCGTCAGGGCAGGATGTCGAGCACGGTTTCCGGCGGCCGGCACAGTTTCGCGCCGCGTGGGGTCACGACGATGGGGCGGTTGAGCAGCACCGGATGCGCTGCGATGGCGGCGATCAGTGCGTCGTCGCCCAGCGCGGGATTCGCGAGCCCGAGTTCGGCAAACGCCGCTTCCTTGCTGCGCATCAGTTCGCGCACCGGAACCTGGCAGGCGGCGACCAGCACCTTGAGCTGGCCGGCGTCCAGCGGTGTCTTCATGTATTCGACGATGTGCGGCGTGATGCCGCGCTCGCGCAGGATGTCGAGCACGCCGCGCGAATTGCTGCAGCGGGGATTGTGATACACGGTGATGTCCGGGGTCATGAGCTGTCGTGCGACCGGTGCCTCGATCGCACGACGATAGCAAATCACGTGCGCGGTGGGTTACGCGCTCCGCCGCTCCACCGGCTGGCGCATCGATATGGCGATGCGGTTCCACGCATTGATGGTGGCGACGACGAAAGTCAGTTCAGCGATCTGCGCGTCGTCGAAATGGGCTTGCAGCGCGGCGAACTGCGCGTCGTCGGGTGCGCTGTCGGCGATGCGCGTGAGCGATTCCGCCCAGTCCAGCGCCGCGCGTTCGGCATCGCTGAAGAATCCGCATTCGCGCCAGCCCGCCACGGTATCCAGTCGCTGGCTGTCCTCGCCCAGCCGGCGCAGTTCAGTCGCGTGCATGTCGAGGCAGTAGGCGCAGCCATTCATCTGCGATACGCGCAGATACACCAGTTCCACCAGCTTCCTGTCGAGCTTGCCGTGAGCGAGCAGGTCGGACAGCGAGTACAGCGTCTTGAAGGCGTCGGCGGCGAGGCGGAAGTAGGGAAGGCGAAGCGAATGCATGGTGTTCTCCAGGTCGGGACGCGCCGGAAATCGGCGCGCTCATGAACAAGACGGATGAGTTCGCGCGCTTGTGACAGCGATCAGTCGATGCGGAAGTCGGCCAGCTTGTCCGGATTGAGTACGCCATACAGCGCGATCACGCGCTCGCCATCGGTGACGACGGACAGCGTCGAATGCAGCACGCCGTCGCGGAAGCGCAGGATGGCGGGTTCGCCATTGACGATGCCCTCGCGCCATTCCATCCGCACCCGGGGGTTGCGCGCGAGCGCGTGGTAGAGCCAGGCGATGCGCGCGGCACCGTGCAGCGGCTTGAGTGTGGCCCAGGTCTTGCCTCCGCCATCGGATACCGCGATGGCGTCGTCCGCGAGCAGGCTCTCGATGTCCGTGCGTCGCCCCGACTGCGCGGCGGCCATGAAGGCGCGCAGCACGCGCAGGTGGGCATCGCGATCGACCGTGAAGCGGGGTCTGTCCTCGCCGATACGTGTCTTCGCACGATGCACGAGCTGGCGACAGGCGGCTTCGGTGCGGTCCAGCGCGGCAGCGACTTCCGGGTAGTCGTAGTCGAATACCTCGCGCAGCAGGAAGGCGGCGCGCTCGTCCGGACCCAGCCGTTCCAGCAGCGTGATGAAGGCGAAGGACAGGTTGTCGGCCAGTTCGAGCCGTGCCTCAGGCGTCACCGGATCGAAGGCATCCAGCGGCTCGGGCAGCCAGGGGCCGATATAGCGCGCGGCGTCCGCCTTGCGCGCGCGCAGCCGGTCCAGGCTCAGTCGCGTGACCGCGGTCACCAGCCAGGCTTCCGCGGAACGCAGGTCTTCGGGTGCCGATTCGTGCCAGCGCAGCCAGGCGTCCTGCACCACGTCCTCGGCATCGGCGCGCGAGCCCAGCATGCGGTAGGCGATGCCGGTCAGGCGCGGGCGGAGCTGGTTGAAGGTGGATGTGGAAGGGGTCATGGCGACGGGAGGGACGATGCGTGATCACTGTAGACGCGGTGCGCGCCTCGCGTGTGACAGGACCGGGTGTGCAGGCGGCCCGCCTCACATGGGTGCGAGGCGGGCCACCTGTCCGGTCAGGACTGCACGAAGGCCAGCAGGTCGGCGTTGAACTGCGCCTTGTGCGTGTCGGTCAGGCCGTGCGGCGCGCCGGCATACACCTTGAGCTGCGCGTTCTTCACCAGCCGGGCCGAGGCGCGGCCGGCGCGGTCTATCGGCACCACCTGGTCGTCGTCGCCATGCACCACCAGCGTCGGCACGTCGATCTTCTTCAGGTCTTCGGTGAAATCGGTTTCCGAGAAGGCCTTGATGCAGTCGTAGGTGTTCTTGTGGCCGGCCATCATGCCCTGCGACCACCACGCGTCGATCAGCCCCTGCGACACCTGGGCACCCGGACGGTTGAAGCCGTAGAACGGGCCGCTCGCGATGTCGCGATAGAACTGGGCGCGGTTGGCGAGCTGGGCGGCGCGGAAGCCGTCGAATACCTCGAGCGGAATGCCGTCGGGGTTGTTCGCCGACTTCACCATCTGCGGCGGCACCGCGGCGACCAGGGCTGCCTTGGCCACCCGCTTGCTGCCATGGCGACCGATGTAGCGCGCCACTTCGCCGCCGCCGGTGGAGAAGCCCACCATGACCACATTCTTCAGGTCCAGTGCATCCATGAGCTGGGCCAGGTCGTCCGCATAGGTGTCCATGTCGTTGCCTTCCCAGGGCTGGCTGGAACGGCCGTGTCCGCGGCGGTCGTGGGCGATGGTGCGATAGCCCCGCTCGGCCAGGAAGATCATCTGCGATTCCCAGCTGTCCGAATTCAGCGGCCAGCCGTGGCTGAACACGATGGGCTGTCCGTTCTTCGGGCCCCAGTCCTTGTAGTAGAGACGGGTGCCGTCGCGCAGGACCAGCGTATCGCCATTGCGTACCGCATGGCCCTTGCGCGGTGCCGCGCCGGCTTCCGCGCTCAGGCCGCCGAGTCCGGCCGCGGCGCCGAGGGCGGCGACCTGCTTGAACATGGCGCGGCGGGCGCCGTCGTGAGTGATGGTGTCATGCGTGGTCATGAGTGTTCTCCTTGTACGAGTCGATGTTCGCGAGGCACGCCGGGCTCAGCCCTTGAGCGCGTTGTAGCTGGTCATGAGATTGCGGTAGTCGGGAATGTGGTTGGACAGCAGCGTGGCCAGTCCTTCCACGTCGTTGCGCCAGTCGCGGTGCAGTTCGCACGCCACGCCGAACCAGTTGATGAGCTGGGCGCCGGCCTGCGACATGCGGTCCCAGGCCGAGTGGCGGGCGATGTCATTGAAGGTGCCGGAGGCATCGGTCACCACGAATACGTCGAATCCTTCCTCGATGGCCGACAGGGCGGGAAAGGCGACACACACCTCGGTCACCACGCCGGCGATGACGAGCTGCTTGCGGCCGGTGGCCTTGATCGCCTTGACGAAGTCCTCGTTGTCCCAGGCATTGATCTGGCCGGGGCGGGCGATGTAGGGGGCGTCCGGGAACAGTTCCTTGAGCTCCGGCATCAGCGGGCCGTTCGGGCCCTGTTCGAAGCTGGTGGTCAGGATGGTGGGCAACTTGAAGTACTTCGCCAGATCGGCGGTGGCCAGCACGTTGTTGCGGAACTTGTCCGGATCGATGTCGCGCACCAGGGACAGCAGGCCGGCCTGGTGGTCCACCAGCAGCATCACGGCATCGTCCTTGTCCAGCGTCTTGTAGGTCTTCGTGGTCATGGTCATTCTCCTTGCAGTAGTGAGGGGTGCCGTCAGTCTTTGGGGCATCGGGCGGTGTTGTCCCTGCGCGCCCGGTGCGCGCAGGGGGTGAAAGAATCAGGCGCTTGCCGTTTCGAAACGCCCGCTGTTGAAGTCGTCAATCGCCTCGCGGATTTCTTCCTGCGTGTTCATGACGAAAGGGCCATAGCCGGCGATGGGTTCGTCTATCGGCTCGCCGGACAGCACCAGCAGGCGCGCATCGCCTTCGCTGGCCATCGAGAACCGGCTGCCTTCGCGGTGCAGCAGCGCCATCTGCGCGTCGCGCACCGGCTGGCTGCCATTCACCGTGACCAGGCCGCGCAGCACCACCAGAGCCAGCGTGCGACCTTCCGGTACCGCCAGTTCGAGATCGGCGCCAGCAGCGAGCTTCACGTCCCACACATCGATCGGCGTGAAGGTGCGGGCCGGACCGTGCCGGCCTGCATATTCGCCGGCGATGACGCGCAGTTGCCCCGCGCCGTCCGGCAGGTCCACCTCCGGTATGTCGATTCGGGCCAGATGCTGGTAGCCGGGCGCCGCGCGCTTGTCGCGTGCCGGCAGATTCACCCAGAGCTGCACCATTTCCAGCGGACCGCCGCGCCGGGTGAATTCGGGCGAATGGAATTCCTCGTGGATGATGCCGGCGCCGGCGGTCATCCACTGCACGTCGCCCGGGCCGATCACGCCGCCCGCGCCGGTCGAATCCTGATGGGCCACTTCGCCGTCATACACGATGGTGACCGTTTCGAAGCCGCGGTGCGGGTGGCGGCCGACGCCGCGCGGCGTGTCGGCCGGCTCGAAGTTCGCCGGGCCGGCGTAATCGAGCAGCAGGAAGGGGCTGACGTGGCGGCCCAGCGTGCTGTAAGAGAACAGCGAGCGCACCGGGAAGCCGTCGCCCACCCAATGGCTGCGGGGGGCGCTGTACAGACCGGCGATCTTCTTCATGGCGTTTCTCCTGTTCGGTTGCGTTGCTGCGATGGTTGAACGATAGATTCGCAACGACCGAAGCACTAGACTGGCAAAATGCGTTTCAGCGTTCCATTCATGGAACGATGGATGGAGCACGCTTCCGATGCAGGATCTGAACGATCTGTACTACTTCGCCAAGGTGGTGGAACACGGCGGCTTCGCGCCCGCAGCGCGTGCGCTGGACATGCACAAGTCCAAACTGTCGCGGCGCATCGCGCTGCTCGAGGAAAGGCTCGGGGTGCGGCTGATACAGCGTTCCACCCGCCGTTTCACCGTGACCGAGGTCGGTCAGGCCTATTACGGGCACTGCCTGGCCATGCTGGTCGAAGCGGAAGCGGCGCAGGAGGCGGTGGACCGCACGCGCGCCGAGCCGCAGGGCGTGGTGAGGCTGGCCTGCCCCACCGCCTTGCTGGAGTACCAGATCGCGGACATGCTGAGCCGCTACCTGGTGGACTGCCCGCGTGTCGAGCTTCAGCTCGAAAGTACCAACCGCCGCGTGGACGTGATACGCGAAGGATTCGATCTGGCGATACGCGTGCGCTTTCCGCCGCTCGAAGACACCGGCCTGGTGATGAAGGTGCTGGGCGACAGCCCGCAGCGACTGGTCGCCCATCCGGACGTGGTCGCCCATCTTGACCAGTGCGTGCCGGCGGATCTGGCCACGCTGCCCAGCGTGGCATGGTCGGCGGTTCAGCGTGATTACAGTTGGGACCTGGTCGGGCCGGAGGGCGCGAGCGCGCGTGTGCGGCATGCGCCGCGGCTGGTGACCGACGATCTGGCGGCGCTGCGCAGCGCGGCGCTGCACGGCGTGGGCATCGCCCAGTTGCCCAGCATGATGG
Source organism: Methyloversatilis thermotolerans (assembly GCF_000372885.1). Taxonomy (GTDB): domain Bacteria; phylum Pseudomonadota; class Gammaproteobacteria; order Burkholderiales; family Rhodocyclaceae; genus Methyloversatilis; species Methyloversatilis thermotolerans. Next base: position 2,704,264 of record NZ_KB889967.1, on the reverse strand, counting down.
TGCGCGGCGACCTGGCCGCGGGCCGGCTGGTGGATGTGCTGCCGGACTGGGCGCCGCGCAGCGGCATTGCGCATGTCGTGTTTCCGTCGCGTCGCGGACTGCTGCCGGCCGTGCGCAGTCTGGTCGACCATCTGGCGCGCGAGTACCAGGCGCGGGTGATGCAGGACGCCGCGTGACGCTGCATCACCCGGATACACAGTCGTTGCGATGCCGGTGCGTTCGCGCTGCGTGCTGCGGCGATACTGTGCAGCATGGATACGATCCAGAGCGGTCGGCGCAGTCCCGCCCCGCTCTCATCGATCGGAAGGAGCCCCATGTTTCGTACCCTGAAGGAACTGTTGGACAGCTTTGCCGCGCCGGCTGCCGATCCGGCCGCGACCGAACATCAACTGCAGCTCGCGACCGCGGTGCTGCTGGTCGAGGTGATGCGCGCCGATCCGGCCATCGGCAAGGCCGAACGCGATACCGCGATGCGTGCGCTGCGTGAAAAATTCGTACTGGCCGACGACGAGGTCGAGCGCCTGATCGAACTGGCCACCACCACCGCGACCGAGGCCTACGACTACCAGCGTTTCACCAGCCAGCTCAACCGCGCGTTCGACGCGCCGCGCAAGCTGCGCGTGATCGAGCTCATGTGGCAGGTAGCCTATGCCGATGGCCACCTGCATGCGCACGAGGCGCATGTGATGAGGAAGGTGGCGGACCTGCTCTACATTCCGCATGCCGACTACATTACGGCCAAGCTTGCCGCGCGCGCTGGAGCGCCGGCCGCGTGACAGGCGCTGTTTCAGGTCCCGTCGCCGCCCAGTGCGTACCGAGCCTCGATGCCGGCGGGCACCGTGTAGCGGATCTGTTTCAGGCTCCGCAGCCCGCGACCCGGCCACGCGCCGATGCTTCCGTAGGCGAACAGCAGGCTTTGCCCGCGTGCGCGCAGCACGGAAATCGTCCGCCCGTCGTCGGGCACGAACATGACCAGGGTTTCCGCGTCGCGGCGTGGCGTGATGTCGAAGCGCCCGCCTTCGCCATCGGCCCAGATGCTGTGGAACATGGCTTCGCAGTAGCCGCCGGACGGGGCGACCCACAGCAGCCAGCCGGACACGGCATGGCCACCGGCGAGGCGGCACTGGATGAGCACGTTCTGATGGCAGTTGTCGTGCTCCGCGGGAAAGCCACGCGCGGCAGTCAGAGGCAGCAGCACGCAGGCGTCTTCGGAAAGGCCGAGAAAGACGAGCAGACGGCGCAGCTCGCCATCGATGGCCGATGGGGTGGTGAGGGCGGACATCTGGACGGTACCGGGTGGCGGTTCGAGGCGGCAGCCAGCCGGTCGAAGCGGCGGTGCGAGCCCATGCCGACCCTCCCGGTCATCAGCGGAGGTGCGGAGTGTTTTGGCCCGGGCGCGCACGCATCGGCGAGGCGGCTTGCCGGACGACTGTCCGGCGGCATCTCGCCGTCGTCACGCTTACCTGCCTATCCTGTCCGCGATGGGCACGCCCGAGGGTGCACGCAGTCTATACCCGGCGAGATCGCGTGCCGCGTCCGGTGCGGCGCGCTCCGATTGCGCGCACTGGCGCGCTGACCCCACAATCGCTGGACATCCGCCTTCTTCGCCCATGCACCTGCGTCTTCCCGCCCAGACCATCGCCTGCCACGAATGCGATCTGCTGCAGGCCGAGCCCGAACTGGCGCCGGGCCAGACCGCGCGCTGCGCGCGATGCGGCGCCTTCCTGGCGCGCAATCCGCCGGACAGCCTGGATCGCACGCTGGCGCTCACGCTGACCGCCATGCTGCTCTACCTCGTCGCCAACGCCTGGCCTCTGGTCGGGCTCGAACTGCAGGGCCGGCATGTGCAGGTGACGCTGTTCGGCGCGGTTCAGGCCTTGTGGCGCGAGGGCATGACGCCGGTGGCGGCGCTGGTGTTCGGCACCGCGCTGCTGTTTCCGCTGCTCGAAATGGCGATGATCCTGATGGTGCTGCTGCCCTTGCGGCTGGGGCGCGTGTCGCCGCGCATGGCGCCCTTTTTCAGGCTGGTCAGATCGGTGCAGCCCTGGGGCATGGTGGAAGTCTTCCTGCTCGGCATGCTGGTGTCGCTGGCCAAGCTGGCCCACATGGCCACCGTCATCCTGGGCACCGCGTTCTGGGCGATGGCGGCGCTGATACTGGTGCTGACCGCCGCCGGCCGCGCGTTCGATCCGCGCCTGCTGTGGCAGGTGCCGCCTGAGGGCGCGCAATCGTGAAGCCGCTCACCGCGCGCGAGGCCGGGCTCATGAGCTGCCATGTATGCGGCCAGCTCGCCCGCCACGAAGGTCACACGCACACGCGCTGCCCGCGTTGCCATGCGCCGCTGCATCAGCGCAAGCCGGCCAGCGTATCGGCCACCTGGGCCTTGCTCATCGCGTCGGCCATCCTGTTCATCCCGGCCAACACCTTGCCGATGATGACCACGTCCTCGCTGTTCGGTACCCAGAGCGACACCATCATGAGCGGCGTGGTGTTCCTGTGGAACAGCGGTTCGTGGCCGCTCGCGCTGGTGGTGTTCTTCGCCAGCATCGTCGTGCCGCTGCTCAAGATCCTTGCGCTGGCATGGCTGAACTGGAGCGTGCAGCGACGGTCGCGGCGCGCCGTCATGCAGCGCACCCGGCTGTATCGCATCGTCGAATTCGTCGGCCGCTGGTCCATGCTGGACATCTATGTCATCACGCTGCTGGTGGCGCTGGTGAATTTCCGCGGACTGGCGACGATAGAAGCGGGTCCGGCCGCCGTCGCCTTCGGCGCGGTGGTGGTGCTCACCATGTTCGCGGCCATGAGTTTCGATCCACGGTTGATCTGGGATCCGCTGGCAGACGCCGACAAGACATGACGACATGACTGAACCGCACGACACGTCCGCACCTTTCCTGTCCGCCGCGCATGTCGATCCGCCCGGCCGTTTCCGCATCCCGCTGGTGTGGATCATTCCGCTGGTGGCGGCGCTGATCGGGCTGTTCCTCGCCGCCCGGACCTGGATCGAGCAGGGCCCGGTCATCACGCTGCAGTTCGCCACCGGCGCGGGTCTGGAGCCGGGCAAGACGCGCATCAAGTACAAGGACATCGACGTGGGCCTGATCAGCGCAGTCAGGCTGTCCGACGATGGCAGCCACGTGGTGGCGCAGGCGCAGATGGCGCGCGAGGCCGCCCGGCTGCTGGTCGAGGACACGCGTTTCTGGGTGGTGCGGCCGCGCGTAACCGGCAGTGCGGTGTCCGGACTGGATACGCTGTTGTCCGGCTCCTACGTCGGCATGGATGCCGGCAAGTCGTCGACCTCGAAACGCGATTTCCTTGGGCTGGACGATGCACCGGTCATTTCCCTCGGCGTCCCCGGACGGCGCTTCTCGCTGCATTCGGAAACACTGGGTTCGCTCGATGTCGGCACGCCGGTGTATTTCCGCCGCGTACCGGTGGGCCAGGTGACCGGCTTCCGGCTGGACGAGCAGGGGCGCCATCTCGACATCCAGGTGTTCGTGAAGGCGCCCTATGATCGCTATGTCACGGTCGATACGCGCTTCTGGCATGCCAGTGGCGTCGATGTGAAGCTGGCGGCCGACGGCCTGCAACTCAACACCGAATCGCTGGCATCCATCGTGACCGGTGGTCTGGCGTTCGAAACGCCCGAGGGCGGCGATGCCGAGCCCGCGCCCGAAGGACTGGATTTCGCGGTTTTCGCGACGCGCACCGAGGCGCTCAAGCAGCCCGGCCACGACGCCCAGATCTGGCGCCTGCGCTTTACCGATTCGCTGCGCGGATTGCAGGTCGGCGCGCCGGTCGACTTCCGCGGCATGCAGATCGGCGAAGTGCTGGCGATACGGCCGGATGTCGATATAGACCGCGCCGACATCGCATTGCTGGTGGATGTCGCCATCTTCCCGGAACGCATGACTGCCCGCGACAGCAAGGCGCGCGAGCTGAACGAGGCCGAACATAAGGCCTTCATCGAACGTCTGGTGGCGCGCGGTCTGCGCGCCCAGTTGCGCAACGGCAATCTGGTCACCGGTCAGCTCTACGTCGCGCTGGACTTCTTCCCGGATGCCGACAAGGGTTCGGTACAGTGGACCAGCACGCCGCCACGTCTGCCGACGCAGCGCGGCAGCCTGGAGGAATTGCAGGCTTCGCTCGGTCGTATCGCCGCCAAGCTCGACCGCCTGCCTCTGGACGACATCGCGACGGAAACGCGCGGTGCGATCGAAGGACTGTCGCGCGCGGTGGCGCGTACCGAAGCGCTGATGCAGAAGCTCGATGGCCTGGTGTCGAACGACATCCGCGCAACCGTGGACGAGACACGGCAGGCGATGGCCGAGGCGCGCGCAGCCATCGGCGACGGCCGGCGCCTGCTCGCCAGCGATGCGCCGCTGCAACAGGATCTGCGCGACAGCCTGCAGGAACTGTCGCGCGCGGCGCAGGCCCTGCGGCATCTGGCCGACACGCTGGAGCGGCAGCCGGAAGCGTTGCTGCGCGGCAAGACCGGGGAGAAGGACTGATGCGCATCCACCCATTCCATTCACTGTTGCTCGTACTGATGCTGACAGCCTGCGGCAGCTCACCGCCAGCCAGGCTCTACACGCTGGCGCCGGAAGACGTGGTCGTGTCCGCCGCCGCCGCCACACCCACAGTGGTGGTCGGCCCGGTGTCGCTGCCCGAATCGATTGATCGTCTCCAGATCACGCGGCGCGGTGAAGGCGGCGTGACCGAAGCGCCGGACGGACATCGCTGGGCCGGCTCGATGAAGTCGGAAGTCGGCCGGCGGCTGGCCCTCGCGGTGGCGCGCGAGCGCGGGCTGGCGCGCGTGGTCGCGGCGCCGCAGAACAGCGTGCCCAGCCCCGATTACAGCGTACCGGTGGACGTGCTGCGCTTCGATGCGGAGGGCTTTTCCCGGGTGACGCTGGACGCCGTCTGGAGCGTGCGTCGCGACGGGCGAGAAATCGCGAGCGGCCGCTTCACGCGCAGCGAAGCAGTCGCAGCGGCCGACTACCCGGCCCTGATCGCCGCTCATGGCCGCCTGCTCGACGCGCTTGCCGCCGACCTCGCGCGCGCCATCCCCTGACGCGCACGACTGTTCCCACAACAGCTCGCACGGACCGTGAACGGAGCCAGGTTTTCGTGGGAGCGGGCTTGCCCGCGATTCAGTCTCGAACGAAGCCCGCGGCCCGCATCCGCCGCATCGCGGCCAGAGGCCGCTCCCACAACAGCTCGCCCGAACCACGAACGGAGCCGGGGTTTCGTGCGGGCTTGCCCGCGATTGCAGCCTGGAACGAAGCCTGCGGCGTGCCAATGCCGCATCGCGGCCAGAGGCCGCTCCCACATAAGCTCGGCCAGGCCGAGAACGGAGCCAAGGTTTCGTGGAGCGGGCTTGCCCGCGATTGCACCCCCGAACGAAGCCCGCGGCCCGCATGCGCCGCATCGCGGCCAGAGGCCGCTCCCACGTAAGCTCGGCCAGGCCGAGAACGGAGCCAAGGTTTCGTGGGAGCGGGCTTGCCCGCGATGCGGCCGTCGGGTTCGTACGCGTACAGATTTTTTCATTCGCGCAAATCCCTGACGCTGCGAAGTTCTTTCGATTGCAATAGTCCGAAAGGCTCATGCAATCGCGAGAATGCCGAAAGCGGCCTGTAACCCGTCTTCGTTTCAATCCGCCGGTCCTGTTACGGATTGAAATGATGAACATGCCTTCTTTACTCGCGCGACGGCTGCGTGCCGTCGTCATTGCACTGGTCGGTGCCGGCGCGGCGCTGAATGCCGTGGCGGCTGACATCGTGCCCTATCTGCAGACGCCGACCGCCAGTTCTATCTGGGTGGCGTGGAAAACCGCCGAAGGTGATGAATCCGTTGTCGAGTACGGCGTCGATGGCGGGCCTCTGGACCGCAGTGCGTCCGGTTCGACACAGACCCTGGCCGCCAACTATCGCTACCACGGGGTGCAACTGACCGGGCTGCAGCCGGAAACCCTGTACAGCTACCGCGTGCGTACCGGCAACCAGGTGTCGCCGGTGTATCGCTTCCGCACCCAGCCCACCGCCGCGCGCAAGACCGGTCACTTCCGCATCCTGCTCACCGGCGACCACCAGTTGCGCAACGACGACCGTCACACGCCGCTGCTGCAGGCAGCCAAGGCCAAGATCGAATCGCTGACCGGCCAGCCGCTGGAAGAGGCGGTGCAACTGATGCTGAACAATGGCGACCAGGTCGATGTCGGCACGCTGGATCACTACGAATTCGTGCACATGAAGCCGTCGGCCGTGGTGTCCGGCAATCTGGCCATAATGACCGCGCTGGGCAATCACGAAACCTATTACGACCCGGGTCTGGCCAACTGGCGTGCCCACAACTTCTACGACCAGATCAGCTACAAGGGCATTCCGGCCGCGGCCGACGAAAGCTATTACGCGCATCAGGTCGGGCGCGTGCTGCTGGTGTACACGAATTCGGAATCGAACTTCGCCGCGCAGACCGAATGGCTGCGCAAGGTGGTAGCGGCGGCGAACGTCGACCCGGATGTCGACTGGGTGATCAGCGTGGTGCACCGTCCCTATCAGGCGGAACAGTACGTGGGCGACATATCGCAGTGGTTCCGCGATACCGCGATGCCGATTCTGGCCGGTACGCGCAAGCATGTGCTCAACATCGGCGCCCATCACCATCTGTATGCGCGCGGCCAGACGCGCGACTGGCCGATCTACCACATCATCAGCGGCGGCACCGCCTGGGACCAGTTCTGGGGCCAGTCGACCGAGCGCGACATGGACGATGTGCAGAAGACCATCGCCAACTGGACCTGGCAGCTCATCGACATCGATCTGGGGGCGCGCACGATGAAGGTGTCGTCCTACGCCGAAGGTCATCCCAAGCTGGGCTTCGCCTACAACAGCCGGCTGGTGGACGAGTTCGAGCGCCGCCTCGATGTGGCCCCGCCGGAGAAGCCGACGCTGGACGCATTGCCGGACGGCGGTGTCGTCACGCTGCCGTACAGCTTTGCACTGTCGCCCTTCCAGTCGATGGCCGGCATGGCGCTGAACAGCACGCAGTTCCAGATTTCGCGTGACGCCGCGTTCTCCAGCACCGTGGTCGACCTGATCCGCGATGTCGAGAACCTCTACGGCGACACCGGCGCGCCGGACTACGAGCCGGTGGACATCCACGCCGGCGTGGACATCGAACGCTACACCGTGCAGCAGTACGGCCTGAACAACGGCAGCTATTACATCCGTGCCCGCCATCGCGACGCGAATGCCGAATGGTCGCCCTGGTCGGAGGCGCGCAGCTTCAAGGTCGAGGGCAGTTCCGATGGCGATCCGGCGCTGCGTCTGGCGAAGAAGGTGTGGGCGCCGGATGAGCCGGTGGTGGTCGAGTACATGAATGGCCGTGGCAAGACCAAGGACTGGGTGGCCATCTACCGCAAGGGCCAGACACCCGGCTCGGCGACACCCTCGGTCAAGTGGAGCTATGTATCGGGCGTAAGCGGACAGATGGCCTTCAGCGGACTGGCGGCCGGTGTCGAATATTTCGCCGCCTTCATGACCGACGACAGCTATGTCGAGATCGCGCCGCGTCTGTCCTTCTACGTCGGTGACATGCCCGAGCTCGCGGTGAACAAGAGCCAGTTCAACGTTGGCGAGCGTCCTGCCTTCACCTGGAGCGGCGCGCCGGGCGGCGCGAAGGACTGGATAGGCGTGTATCGCGTCGGCCAGACACCGGGAAGCGTGAACTCGACCACCTGGGCCTACACGCCCGACGAATCCGGCAGCGTCACGCTGGGTGCGCTGAACAAGGGCTATTACTACGCGGCCTTCTTCATCAACGACGCCTACTTCGAAATTTCCGAGCGCGTGCCGTTCGCGGTCGGCAGCGAAATCGCGAACGTGAGCCTGGTGAAGACCACGCTCGCCAGCGGCGAGCGACTGGACATCCGCTTCGCGGACGGCCCGGGTACCGCCAAGGACTACATCGGCGTGTTCCGCAAGGGCGCCACGCCGGGCATAGACCTGCTGGTGGCCTATTACTACGTCGATGGTCGCGCAGCCGGCAGCCTGTCGCCGCCGGAAGCCCTGCCGGATGGCGACTACTTCCTCGCGCTCTACATCAACGACTCCTACACCGAGGTGTCGAACCGCGTCGAGTTCACCGTCGGTGCGGGCAGCGAGCCGGAGCCTGATCCGCGCGTGCTGGGCGTCAAGCGCAACCTGATCCGCACCGGTGATGTGCTGGAAGTGAGCTGGTCCGGCATGCCGGGCAATGCCAAGGACTGGATCGGCATCTACCGCTCGACGCAGACGCCGGGCGGCAGCAGCCCGTCGGTGCAGTGGCGCTATGCGGGCAGCCCGGCGGGCAGTGCCTCGTTCAGCGGTCTGCCCGCCGGCGAGTACTACGTGGCCTTCCTGCTGAACGACGGCTACGACGAGGCGGCAACGCGCGTGTCCTTCGCGGTGCGCAAGCGCGGTGACATCAATGGCGACGGTGCGATCAATGTCGCCGACCGCGATGCCCAGCGCGCAGCGCTCGGCAGTTGCGAAGGCGATGCGCGCTACCAGCCGCTGGCCGATTTCGACGACGACCGCTGCGTCACCCAGGCCGACTACAGGCTGTGGTACGCGATCTTCGCCAAACAGTGATCGATGACGGGCGGGGCGCGCAGCCCTGCCCACAAGGAGCATTCTCATGATGATCAAATCCCTCGTCGCGGCGCTGATCGCCGCCGGCACCCTGTCGGCCCAGGCGGCCACTGTCGGACTGTCGGGCAGCAGCAGTGCCTCGGTGGGCCAGACCTTTACGCTGGACCTGCTGCTGCTGCAGCCCTTCGATGGCGAGCGCGCCGGTGACGAACTGCTCGCCTTCGGCATGGACCTGTCGTTCGACGCCAGCCTGCTGAAGCTGGTCGGTGTAACCATGGCCGACGGCTGGAGCGACGATTCGGCGCTCACCGGTGTCGTGCTGTCCGGTTCGGCCTTTCCCGGCGTGGCCGATGCCGGCCAGGCCTCGCTGAGCCTGGCCCGCCTGTCTTTCGAAGTGCTGGGCGCCGGCAATACGTCCATCAGCCTGTCCAGCGACAAGGCCGGCAACTTCAGTCACGGCCTGTTCTACCTGACCGCGCCGACGCTGGACGTGCAGGCCAGCCACGCGCTGGCGCTGGCCGTGCCGGAACCCGGCAGCTACGCCATGATGCTGGCCGGCCTCGGCCTGCTGTCGCTGGCCGTGCGCCGCCGCTGAAGGAAACCGGATCGCGCGCGGCCTTCGTTCAAGCGCCGCATCGCGGCCAGAGGCCGCACACAACAGCTCGCCCGAACCGCGAACGCAGCGGGTTTGCGTAGGAGCGAGCGCAGCTCGCGATACCACTGACGAACGAAGCCCGCGGCCTGTCGATGCCGCTGGCCCTCACCCGGCGCTGCGCGCCACCCTCTCCCGCGGATGCGGGCGAGGGTCACATCGGCGACGGCGCCTGCCTCCCCTCTCCCACATCAGTGGGAGAGGGGCTGGGGGTGAGGGCGAGCGCGCTTGCCCGCGATTCAGCCTGGAACGAAGCCGGCGGTGATGCCATGTCGCCTTGCGCCGGGTGGCGACGACACAGGCAATGCGCGCCGCGATTCCGTCGCGCCCGTGCATCGGTTACCCTGCGGCGGCTCATGAATACCGCCGCAATCGCCTCCGCCGCCCCGCGTGTGCTGTCCATCGTTCCGCCGATGACACAGCTCAACACGCCCTATCCGTCCACCGCCTATCTCACCGGTTTCCTGCGTTCGCGCGGTGTCGATGGGCGGCAGGTCGATCTCGCACTGGCGCTGGTGCTGGACCTGCTGTCGCCGTCGGGGCTTGCGATCCTGCGTGACGCGTGCGAGGCCCTGCCGCAGAAGAGGCGGCCGCGCGCTGCCGCAAGCTTTGCCGCGCAATACACGCGCTACGCCGCGACCATGGCGCCGACACTGGCTTTCCTGCAAGGGCGCGATCCCACCCTGGCGCATCGCATCGCCGCGCGCGGCTTCCTGCCGGAGGGGCCGCGCTTCGAATCGCTGGACGTCTATATCGACCCGGATGGCGGTGATCCGCTGGCCTGGGCCTTCGGTGCGCTGGGCGTGCAGGATCGCGCACGGCACTTCGCGACGCTCTATCTGAACGACGTCGCAGATGCGATACGCGAAGCCATCGATCCGCGCTTCGAATTCGTGCGCTATGCCGAATCGCTGGCCCAGAGCCAGCCCACTTTCGATCCGCTGGCCAAGGCGCTGGCCGCTGCGCCGAACGCGGTCGACCTCGCGCTGCAGAGGCTGACGCGCGACGCGCTGGCGACTCACGTGCCGCGCATCGTGCTGCTGTCGGTACCGTTTCCGGGCGCGGTCTACGCGGCCTTCCGCATCGCGCAGACGGTGAAGGCGGTCGACCCGTCCATCGTGACCGTGCTCGGTGGCGGCTATGTGAATACCGAGCTGCGCGAACTGGCCGAGCCGCGCGTGTTCGACTTCTTCGACTATGTGACGCTGGATGCCGGCGAGCGCCCTCTGCTGGCCCTGCTCGACCATCTGGCCGGCGGACGTTCGCGGCAGCGGCTGGTGCGCACCTTCGTGCGCGAGCCGGGCGAGGCCGGCGGCAGCGTGAAGTACGTGAACTTCGTCGAGCCGGACATTCCATTCGACGACGTCGGCACGCCCACCTGGGACGGCTTGCCGCTGGACCGCTACCTGTCCTTGCTGGACATGCTCAACCCCATGCACCGTCTGTGGTCGGACGGGCGCTGGAACAAGCTCACGGTGGCGCACGGCTGTTACTGGAAGAAGTGCAGCTTCTGCGACGTGAGCCTGGACTACATTTCGCGCTACGACGCGGCCAGCGCCACCGTGCTGGCCGACCGCATCGAAGCCATCATCGCCGAAACCGGCCAGACCGGGTTCCACTTCGTCGACGAGGCGGCGCCGCCGAAGTCGCTGCGCGCGCTGGCGGCCGAGCTGGCGCGGCGCAATCTGAGCATTTCCTGGTGGGGCAATATCCGCTTCGAAAAGTCCTTCACGCCCGATCTGTGTGCGGAACTGGCCGACAGTGGCTGCATCGCCATGTCGGGCGGGCTGGAGGTCGCGAGCGACCGCCTGCTCAAGCTGATGAAGAAAGGCGTGTCGGTGGAACAGGTGGCGCGTGTCACGCGTGGCTTCGCGGACGCCGGCATCCTGGTGCACGCCTATCTCATGTATGGCTTTCCGACCCAGACCGTGCAGGACACGGTGGACGCGCTGGAGTACGTGCGCCAGTTGTTCGAGCACGGCTGCATACAGAGCGGCTTCTTCCACCGCTTCGCCTGTACCGTGCATTCGCCGGTGGGCCTGCACCCCGAGGAATACGGCGTCACCCTGCAGCCGCTGCCGCCGGTCACCTTCGCGAAGAACGACGTCGGCTTCATCGACCCGACCGGTACCGATCACGACGCGATGGGCGCCGCGCTGAACAAGGCGCTGTACAACTACATGCACGGCATCGGTCTGGACGAGGACGTGCGTGCCTGGTTCGGCGGCCGCGTACCCAGGACGCGCGTGCCGCCCCACTTCATCGAGCGGGCGCTCTTGGGCTGAGGGGGCGATGGCTGGACGACGCGCCGCCGGCTGCGTATGCTCGAAACAGGTTGCCCGCCACGAGCGGGCGCTTCATGGGCGCAACCGGAGCATCGTCATGTCGTCGGAATCCCTCGCCAGCATTCCGCTTTCGTCCCGCCTGCTGCGTACCATGCGCGACGTGGCCATCGACAACGCGCGTCAGCTTCTGCACGAGGCGACGCTGCTGCTCGCACATCACCATCATGCGCGTGCGGCGCTGTTCGCACGCGTGGCGATCGAGGAGGTCGGGCGTGCCGTGCAGGCCTTCGATGCGCTCGGCCGCAACATGAACAACGATGCGGTGGCCATGCGGGTGAAAATGAATTTTGCGGACCAGGCCAGGCGCATGCATGCCGCAACCTTTCCGCTGTTGCTGGAAGAACCGCAGCGACGCGACGAGGTGATGGCGCAGATCGGCGATCTGATGGATGCCGCGGGCAGCGAGCTCGAGCCCGCCCTCTATACCGGCGTCGATGCGCTGACCGGCCGGGTTGTCACGCCCGGCGGATCCATCGGGGCCGCTGCCGCAGCGCGTCGGGTGGCACTGGCGAAGGACGTGTTCGCGCGTGGTGAATTGATGGTGCTGTTCACGCCGCCCAAGCTGCGCACGCGCGCGGAGGACCGGTTTTTCGCGATGCGCCCCGGCGAGCTGATTGCCGCCCGCCAGGGCGCCGAAGCGTGGGAGGTCTATATGGAGAACATCCGGGCCGGCGATGCGCGCTTCGAATCGGCACTGGATGAGATGCGCAGGCGCGGTACCGACCCGGACCGCTGATCGACTCACCTCTGCGCGAATGGCCGGGGACGCGGCGTGTCATCTCCCGATGGCGGCAGCACCGGCAGTTCGAAGCGCGGCTGTTCGCCGGTGAGCGTCTTCAGGAAGGCGACGATGCGCGCGTTCTCGTCGGAAGAGAACACGCGGCCGAGCTGCAATCGGCCCATCAGGTCGACGGCCTCGCTCAGGGTATTCGCCGCGCCATCGTGGAAGTAGGGATAGGTCAGTTCGACATTGCGCAAGGTCGGCACCTTGAAGCTGAAGCGGTCGGCGTCCTTTCCGGTCACCGCCGAACGCCCTTCCGCAGGACTGTTCGCCTTGTAGGGCTCGACCCGCCCCATCTTGTGGAAGGCATTGCCGCCGGCCGCTTCACCGTTGTGGCAGCCCGCGCATCCGCTCTGCTTGAACAGTGTGTAGCCGGCCTTCTCTTCCGTCGTCAGCGCCTGTTCGTCACCGAGCAGCCACTGGTCGAAGCGCGCATTCGGCGTGACCAGCGTCTTCTCGAATTCGGCGATGGCCGTGGTGACCTGGCCGATATCCATCTTCCGGGTGCCGAACACCTGGCGGAATTCGCGCACATAGCCGGGAATGGTTTCCAGCACGCCGATGGCCAGCGTGTGCGAGAAAGCCATTTCGCCGGGGTTGGCAATCGGGCCGCCGGCCTGTTCCTTCAGATCTGCCGCGCGGCCGTCCCAGAACTGCGCGACGTTGAGGCTGGAATTGAGCACGGTCGGCGCGTTGATCGGGCCCTGCTGCCAGTGGTCGCCGACCGAGGCCGGAATGTTGTCGCTGCCGCCCATGGACAGGTTGTGGCAGGAATTGCAGGAAATGAATCCGGACCTGGACAGGCGCGGATCGAAGTACAGTTTCTTGCCCAGTTCAGCCATGCCGAGGTTGATGTTCCTGGGCGGCCGGACCGGCATGATGGGTTCGTCGCGGAAGGCCTGGCTGGATGCCAGCCCGGATGTGGCCAGAAGTGCACAGGCGATCAATGTCTTTTTCATGATGGACTCCGTTGCGATTGATTGAGTCCAGTCTGGGCACCGCGCCCGGTGCGGAATCTGATCGGCGTCAACGACCGTCCCGCAGCGCGTCCGCCACCCCTCATCCGATGAAAATTTCCCCGATGCCGCCCGCTCGCGACGGTCGCGCGCTCACACCTCGAACTTTCCGCTCTCGTGGCGTGTGTGCCCGGCCGACCTCTTTGTTCGCCGGGTCTGTCATGGCGCCGTCGCGGCGTGCAGCGAAACAGCTACTTCTTGTCGAAGGGCCGCGGCCTCGGCGTGCTGTCGGCCGATGGTGGCAGGATGGGCAGCGTGAAGCCGGGCTGTTCACCGGTCAGCGTCTTCAGGAAGGCGACGATGCGCGCATTCTCGTCGGCGCTGAACTTGCGGCCCAGTTGCAGCCGGCCCATCACGTCCACCGCTTCGGTCAGCGTATTGGCGGCGCCGTCGTGGAAGTAGGGGTAGGTCAGTTCGACATTGCGCAGTGTCGGCACCTTGAAGTTGAAACGGTCTCCGTCCTTGCCGGTCACCGCCGAGCGGCCTTCCGCCGGACTGGTCGACGTGTAGGGCTCGACCAGTCCCATCTTCTGGAACGACGCGCCGCCCACCGCTTCGCCGTTGTGGCAGGCCACGCAGCCGCTGCTCTTGAACAGTTCGTAGCCCGCCAGTTCCTGCGCGCTGAGCGCGTCGTTCCTGCCGAGCAGCCACTGGTCGAAGCGCGCATTCGGCGTGACCAGCGTTTTCTCGAATTCGGCGATGGCCAGCGTCACCTGGTCGATGTCGATCTTCTGCGTGCCGAATACCTGGCGGAATTCGCGCACATAGCCCGGAATGGTTTCCAGCACGCCGATGGCCAGCGTGTGCGAGAAGGCCATCTCGCCAGGGTTGGCGATCGGGCCGCCGGCCTGTTCCTTCAGGTCCGCGGCGCGGCCGTCCCAGAACTGCGCGACATTCAGGCTGGAATTGAGCACGGTGGGTGCGTTGATCGGGCCCTGCTGCCAGTGGTCGCCGATCGAGGTCAGAATGTTGTCGGTACCGCCCATGGACAGGTTGTGACAGGAATTGCAGGAAATGAAACCGGACTTCGACAGGCGCGGATCGAAGTACAGCTTCTTGCCCAGTTCGACCATGCCCAGATTGATGTTCTGCGGCGGGCGAATGGGCTTGATCGGTTCGTCCCTGAAGGCCTGGCTGACGGCCACGCCGGATGCTGCCGCGATGGCGGCAGCAAGAAGGATGCGCTTCATGGTTCTTTCTCCCTCGCTGATGACTTCGTTCAGTCCGGGTGATCTGGACTTGGTCTAATCTGATCGAAATCAATGACCGGGCTCATTCCACTTCATTGCATATCGACACCGCGGCAACGCCGTCCGGCAATCCTCACGTCACTCATGTGCGTGCAGGAAAGCCGTGAACGCATCGCGCGCCTGTGGCAGTGCCGGGCTCAGGTCGTGACCGGCATCGAGCTCGATCAGCGCCGTGCCGGGGCGGCTCGCTGCCAGCCGTTGTGCTTCGGCGAAGGGCACGGTGTTGTCGTGCCGCCCGTGCGCCAGCAGCACCGGGCAGCGCACCCGGGGCAGCGTGCTCACCGGTGCGATGTCGTCGAAGCGGGCGCCGATGAGGTGCTGCACATAGGCGGTGACCAGCGCACCCAGCGGATGCCAGGGCAGACCCATGGCCGACAGGTGGCGGCGCATCATGTCGCGCGGATGGGCGAAGGCCGACAGCGCGATCGCAGCGTGCAGACGGTCGCGCCGGCTCGCTTCCAGCAGTATCGCGGCAGCGCCGACCGAATGGCCGACCAGGCTCAGCCGCGCGTGGTCGACGTCGAGCCGGTCGAGCAGCCAGTCCAGACCCGCGGCCACGTCGTCGGCGAAGCGCGGCAGCGACATGAAGTCGATGTCCTCGCTCGCGCCGTGACCGCGCGCGTCGATCAGCAGTACGGCATGGCCGGCATCATGCAGCGGCCGGGCCAGCGGCAGCATGAGTGAGGCGTTGGCGCCCCAGCCGTGCATCACCAGCACGGCCGGTGCGGGGGCACCGCCCGCCGCCGGCACGAACCACCCGTGCAGGTGTCGGCCGTCGCGCGCAGTCAGGCCGACATCCACCGCGACCAGACCGTGGTCCGCCGGGGTGGCCGTGTGCGCCTCGCGCGGTACGGCGAAGCGCCGCAGCAGCCAGCGGCGCAGCAGGCCCGGGCTCATTCCGGTACGCAGATGAGGCCGCGTCGCGCGGCGAGTGCGGTTTTCGTCACCAGCACCGCCAGCACCACGGTGAGTACCGCGAGCAGCAACAGGGCCAGCGCGCCGTAGAAGGGCTGAGCGCTGCGCGCATGCATTTCGAAGGTGGCGATGGTGATGGCCGCCAGCGGGAAGGAACAGGCCCAGGCGGAAATGAAGAAGGGCAGACGCAGGAAGCGCACCGCGTTGCTGGCCAGCAGCAGCGTCAGGAACAGCGCGAAGAAATACAGGATGCGCGCCATCGCATCGACTTCGCCGGTGAGCGCCACCCAGGACAGGAAGCCCACTGCCGGCGGCGCGATCAGGATGAACAGCGTCGGTGCCAGACGGGCGGGCAGCGGCTCGTGGAAGAACAGGCGGTACAGCACCACGGTCATCAGCACGCCCCACATGACGAGACCGATGGCGAAGAAGAACCCGCTCACGTCAGCCGGGGCGAAGCGCACGCCGGCAATCGGCACCAGGATGTTGCCCACCACCGGGATGAACCAGGCCGGGTTGGCGTGCTGTATCGCGTAATGCGTGTGGTGCAGCCAGCTGCTCATGACGTAGAGCGTGAAGGCCAGATGGGCGGCCGTGCCGATGGCCCACATCCAGCGCGCGAGGTCGGGTGCATCGGGTGCCCAGGCGATCGCCAGCAGCAGAAGACCGATCGAGGTCGCCGGAAAGAAGTTGAGCCGCACCGGATGGCGCCGTTCGGCATCGACATCGCCCGGGTGACGCACCATCTTGAGTGCATGGACGCCGAGCAGGAAGACATGGAGCGCCGACGCGACCGCGCGCAGCACCTGCGACACCCCGACCGGCAGCGGCATCGTGTGGGCGGCTTTCATCCACGCGATGGCGAGGCCGGCCATGCCCATTACGGTCGCGAAGAAGGACACCGGGAAGTGGGCAAGGCGTGCGGCGTCGGTTGGTGGCGGGTGAAGGGCGGCGGTATCGCGCATGACGTGCATGTCCTCATCCTGAAAGGCATCGTGCCCCCGGGTTTGCAAGGTGCCGGGCGGTGACCGCGTGGCGCGCCTCGCTCCTGCCTCGCGCGCTGCCAACGCGGTTCGCGATTCACTGACAACAGAACCTGTGCATCAAGTCCCGTGCCAGAGGAGCGTCCACGCGTCGCGTCAATCAGAACAGGCACTTGGCGGATGCGCGAAGCCGGCCCCGGCTGCCACAGCGCTGCCCTGGCAGCCGGGGCGCTGTCAGCCGACTGCCTCTGGCAGCGCCCCCGGTCCATCCTCGCCGGCGACCGTCGCACACAGCAACCTGATTCCGCACCATTTTCCAGGCACTCCCACCGCATGGCACAGCACTTGATAGTGGCCGCTGACCACGTACTGTCCGCCTTTGTCCCGCCATGTATTTCCATCCTGTCGAAGACCCCGAGTCGGGCCAGATCGGCTATCTGCTGGCCGACGCCACCGAACAGAAGGCGGCGGTGATCGATCTGCCGCCGCGCAGCACCGAACTGCTGCGCGCGCTGCTGGCGGAGCGCCGGCTGGCGCTGTCGCACGTGCTGCGCACCCACATCCATCGCGGTGTGCCGATGAACTGCGCGGCGCTGAGCGAACTCACCGGTGCGACGCTGGTGCTGCCCGACGGGGCGCCGGTGCCGGCCGACTGCGCGGTGCGCGTGCAGGCCGCCCGCGACGGCGGCCATGTCGTATTCGGCCAGCAGGTGCTGCAGATACTGGCCACGCCCGGCCACACCGCGCATTGCGTGAGCTATCTGTGGCGCGACCGCCTGTTCTGCGGCGACGCCTTCGATCTGGGCAGTTGTGCGGACGCCGGCGAAGACACCGACCCGGGCCTCATGTTCGACACGCTGTCCGGCCGGCTCTTCCAGTTGCCTGGCAGCACGCTGCTGTTTCCGGCCCACCCGCTCGGCGGCCGGCGCGTCGCGCTGGTCGGCGAACAGCGGCTGCGCACTGCCTCGCTGCTGACCGGCAGCCGCGACGCCTTCATCACCGAAATGCTGTCCCGACGCACGCTCGCACAGCGGCGTGCGCGCTCCTCGTCCGCCACCCGGCGGCACTGATCCGTCCCCCACCAGGAGTCCATTCATGAAGAAGTCCTTCGCCGCCCTCGCACTTGCCGCGCTGTCTTCAGCCGCCTTCGCCGACAAGCAGCCGGTCACCGTCATCCTCAGTTCCGACAGCGGCATGACCCAGGGCATGGCCATGGTGCTGGCCAACCAGATGCAGGAACAGGGCGGTCAGGTCGACATCCTGCTGTGCGACAAGGCGGGCGACCTCGCGCTGAAGGGTGCCGGCGGCACGCCGCTCAAGCCCAGGGACGTCACCCCGGCGCAACTGCTCGACGCCGCGCTGAAGAAGGGCGCGACCGCATCCGTGTGCGCCATCTACCTGCCGAACACCGGCCACAAGCCGGACATGCTGAAAGACGGCATCGCGCCGGCCAGGCCGGACGCCATGGGGCGCGCGCTGATGGAAGCCAACCGCAAGGTTGTCGCGTTCTGACCGGCGTCGCGGGCCACCGGCGCACGCCGTGTCCGCCACCGTGCTGGCCGGCATCGTGCTGTTCTTCGCGCTGGAAAAGGCCGTGCTGTGGCGTCACTGTCACGACGCCACCTGCCCGACCCACGGTGCTACCGGCCCGCTCATCCTGATCGGCGACGCCTTCCACAACTTCGTCGACAGCGTCGTGATCGCGGCGGCCTTCGATGTGTCTCCGGACGTGGGCGTCGCCACCGCAATCGCCGTGATCGCCCACGAACTGCCGCAGGAGGTCGGCGACTTCGCTCTTCTTCTCGGACACGGCTACGGCGCGCGCAAGGCGCTGCTGCTCAATGCGCTGTCGGCGTCGGCCACCTTCATCTACATCGCCGTATCCGACCTGATGCCGCGCCTGCACCGCACGCTTTCGGTCAAGGAGTCACTGCGCGACGGCGTACTGCTGTTGCTGAGGATCGCCACCATTGCGCTGTTGCGGATGGGGCATTGAGGGGGCGGTCAGTGCCACGCCGCCGTGCGCTGCCTTCCGACCGGATCGAAACCCAGCGCGATCTGCACTTCTATAGCGGAACGGGGAATAGAGTGGCTACACTCAGCGCGATGTCATCAGCCTTCGGGAGCCGGCAGCAGCTTCGGCTGTACTGCCTGAAATCGTCATGCGCGAAAGCCGTTGGACCAAGGATCAACTGAAGCTCGCATTTCATCTGTACTGCCAGCTTCCATTCGGAAAGTTGCACGCGAGAAACACCGAGGTCATGCGGCTGGCGAGCCTGATCGGAAGAACGCCGTCGGCGGTCGCCATGAAGCTCGTGAATTTCGCCAGCCTCGATCCGGCGATCACGAGCTCGGGCCGCAAGGGGCTGGACGGTGCGTCGGCGCTCGATCGCGAAATATGGGCGGATTTCCATGCCGATTGGGACGGGCTTGCGCTCGAGTGCCAGCGATTGCGCACGCAGTTCGTGGCGGATGCCGCGACCGACCCGGTGGAGGAGAGGCTCGACGGATTCGACATCCCGGACGACTTTACCGGTGACACGCGTCGGGTCCTGACCGAACAGCGCATCAAGCAGAATTTCTTCCGTCGCGCCGTCCTGGCCAGCTATCGCGGTCGCTGTTGCATGTCCGGCCTTTCCGAACCGCGCCTGCTGGTGGCCAGCCACATCGTGCCGTGGAAGGACGACCGGGCGAACCGGCTCAATCCGAGCAATGGCCTTTGCCTCTCCGCCATTCATGATCGCGCGTTCGATCAGGGATTGATTTCGTTGAGCGACGACTGGAAGGTCATTCTGTCGGAACAGCTCCGTCGATCCAAGGAGCCCTTCGTCGAGTCGGTTTTCAAGCCGCTCGACGGCCGGATGATCGAGTTGCCGCATCGTTTCGTTCCCGACGCGGCCTTTCTGCAAAGACACCGCAGTGCGGTATTCGTCGACAACCGCTGGGCAACTTCCGCATGAACGACTTCAGCATTTTCGAATACCTCTACCGCGATGCCGGCAACTACAAGATCTGGTGCAGCGTGCTGCTCGCAGGTCGGGCGACACCCGCCGACGCGAAGATCGTCAAAGCGGGTCTTGACCGCGGCGAGTTCTTCATCGCCGAACAGATCGGCGTACCTGCGGCCCATGCAATGGCGGACGGGGCCAAGCCCATGCCGAACGAGGATGATCATGTCTGGCATGAGTTCTCGGAACTGCGACCGGCGGAGGCCGACGAAATCGTCGGCGAGCCGTGGGGCTCGGTCGCGGAACTCGTCGCCCGCTTCGGCTCGGTGCAGCGGTGGGATCAGAGGCTGTCGCCGCACTGGGGCGCGTAGCGGGCGTCCGCGCTCGGCTCGCGCGCCTGAGGTAAGGCAGAGTCCATCAGGGTTCCCCTTGCGCCGTCACGTGCCCCGTCCTCAAACCTCTCCCCGCCCATCATCCCCGATCAGCACCCGCGTTTCCGACAACCATTGGTAGGGCGGCACTTCGAGATTGGTGGGCGCCGGCTGGTTGCGGAAGACGCGGCCGGCGAGGTCGAAGCGGGAGCCGTGGCAGGGGCACAGGAAGCCGCCGGGCCAGTCTTCGCCGAGGCCGGAGTCGGCGCCGCTTGCGAGCTTTTCGGTGGGCGAGCAGCCGAGGTGGGTGCAGATGCCGATCACCACCAGAAAGGGGTCGCGCGCAGCGCGGCTGCGCCTGGTGGCGTAGCCCGGCTGTTGCGGCACCGCCGAACCGGCGTCGGCGAGGCGCGCTTCGTGGCGCGCCAGCGCGCCGAGCATGTCGGGCGTGCGGTGCAGTATCCACACCGGCTTGCCGCGCCATTCGACGGTCATCATGCTGCCGGGCGCGAGCTTGCTCACATCGGCTTCGACCGGCGCGCCGGCGGCGCGGGCGCGTTCGGACGGCGCGAAGCTGCTCAGGAAGGGGACGGCGGTGGCGGCCGCGGCGAGGGCACCGGCGCCGCTGGTGGCGATCAGCAGGCGGCGACGGTCGGTGCAGGATGCATTCATGAAGGCTCCCGAAAAAGACGAAGCCGGTCGCCCGCGGCGGCTGGAGGACCGCCCGGGCCGGGCGGGACGACGGGGTCATGCCGCCTTGCGCACCGCACAGCAAGGATCGAGCAGGATGTTCGATCTTCGGTGCTCGCCCTCGAACCTGATCCACAACGCCGATCAACGGGTGTTTTCAGGTTCAACCGGCTTCGCTGCACGGGATTCGCAAGCCGTGTGCCAGTTGCCGGAATGGCGGCCGCGCGCGGTTTTACGGCTGCGGCGCGAAGAACGCCGACTGCCGCGCTGCCAGATGCGTCAGCGCAAGGCTGTCAGCACGGGCAGCAGTTCGGCATTCGCGATGTCCTGCAGTATCCGTTCCGCCGCGCCGGTTGGCGCGCGACAGAGGGAAGGGGTCATACAGGCTGCAGACCGCCGCTTGCCGCGACCGTGTCATCGCGGCACATGGGAGCCGACCGGACCTTCTCGTTACCGGACCGCCTTTCCGCGCGTCATCCAGTGCAACAGGACTTCGTACAGCGCCTGCGGATTCAGCGGTTTGGTGATGAAATCGTTCATGCCCGCTTCGAGACAGCGTTCCTTGTCTTCGGCGTACGCGTTGGCCGTCATGGCCAGAATGGGGGTATCCGCGTTCCGCTCAAGCCGCCGGATCCGCCGTGTGGCTTCCAGCCCGTCCATGGTCGGCATCTGCATGTCCATCAGGATCAGGGCATAGCTGTTCTCTGCGGCGAGTCTGACCGCTGCATGCCCGTCTTCGGCCGTATCGACCCTCAGTCCGGCGTAGTCAAGCAGTGTCTGGGTGATGGCCCTGCTGGTCGGCTCATCCTCGACGATCAGGATGCGTGTGCCCGCGCAGGCCTTCTTCAAGGCCGCTTCCGCATCGGGGAGGGTATCGACGACGTCCTGGACAGGCATTTCGATGCCCTTCCGCAGTCGTACCGTCAGCCAGAAGGTGCTGCCCTTTCCGGGCTCACTGATCACCCCGGCATCCCCCCCCATGATCTGCGCGATCTTGCGCGTGATGGCCAGCCCCAATCCTGTCCCGCCATATTTGCGTGTCAGCGAACTGTCGGCCTGTTCGAATGCCGAGAACAGCCGCGGTATGGTTTCCGGCGCGATGCCGATGCCGGTATCCGTGACGCTGAACCGGATCAGCGTGCTGTCCGGCGCGTCCTCGTCCTGGCTGACCGCGACAGTGATGCGGCCCTGCTCGGTGAACTTGACCGCGTTGGACAGGTAGTTGAGCAGGGCTTGTTGCAGGCGGGTGCGGTCTCCCCTCAATCCGTCGGGCAAGGGAGGCAGATCGACGCACAGGCGCAGGCCTTTGCTCTGGGCGCTGCCGCGGACCATGTCGAGTGAGGTCCGGATGACCTCGGCGACAGGAACGAGGGTGTCTTCCAGCGAGAACTTGCCGGCCTCGATCTTCGAAAGGTCGAGCACGGCATTGAGGACTTCCAGCAGATGCCTGCCCGCCTCTTCTATCCGGTCCAGTCTCTGGATCTGCTGCGGATCGAGTCCGGAACGACGCAGCAGGTAGGCCATGCCGTTGATGGCGTTCAACGGCGTGCGGATTTCATGGCTCATGTTTGCCAGAAAGGCGCTCTTGGCGATGTTCGCGGCCTCGGCGGCCTCCTTCGCGACACGCAACTCGGCGGTGCGCGAGTACACCAGTTCTTCCAGGTGGCTGCGGTACTGTTCGAGTTCGAGTGCGGCCTGCTTGCTGGCGGTGATGTCATCGTAGATGCCGAGCACGCCGATCACCTGGCCATCCGCATCCCGCAGGGGTACTTTCGACGTACGCAACCATATCGTCCGGCCGTCGGGTGTGGTCTGCGGCTCTTCGTAATTCAATATCGATTGACCGGAGGCCATCACCCGCTGGTCGTCGGCACGATAGCGATCCGCCTGCGCCGCCCATCCCATTGCGAAGTCGTCCTTGCCCATCAGTTCCGCAGGCGACTGCATGCCGGCATCCCGGGCAAACAGGGGGTTGCAGCCCAGATAGCGCAGATTTCGGTCTTTCCAGAAGACGCGCACCGGCGCCGTATCGATGATCGTCTGAAGCAGGTTGCGCGAAGCGCTGAGTTCGGCCAGCAATCGTTCGAACTCGGTTCTGGCGAGATCGCGATCGCGGTCGTGCCGAAGAATGGTCCGAACGGTCAGGACGGCCGTTCCGCATACCGCACATGCGGCCATGAGCGCGGCGACGATCAACGTCGCCTGTTGCCGTTCGATCTGTCGGTCATATTCGAGCGCGGCGAGCTCGGTGTTCTTCCGGCTCAGCTCGGTCAGCCTGTTTATCGCCAGCGCGAGCAGCTTGTCGTTCTCGGTATCGATCAGGAAGGACAGTTCGTCAGCGCTGGCGCCGCGCGCGAGTGCGGTCTTCAGCGTGTCCAGATCGCCGAGGTAGGCTTGCAGGTAGGTGTCGATGCGATCGAGGAGCTGTCGTGTCTCCTCGCTGCTCGATCCTGTGGATCGATACTTGCCGATGGATTGCTGGATCAGCCCGATCTCGAGCTTGAAGCGCTCTCCGTCGCCAACTGCGCCGTGCTTGAAATTGGACAGGTAAAGGCTTGCGAATCCCAGGCGCTGGGCGCAATCCAGCATCAATTGATGACGCTTCGTGGTGACGGTCGAAATCTCGACCCATTGCTTTTCAAGCTGACGTTGCATCCAGGCAAACAGACCCACCACCCCCAGTACGATCGACAGGGTGACTGCAAATCCCAACAGGATGGTTTGCTTGGGTTTCACGGTATGCCGGGGCTCTGAACAGAGTGGCCGTGCAATTTCGCTGGCTTCATCGAGTGGCCGCCATCAGCACACGCAGGAAGTCTCCGACCGGGCTGGCGAGCCATTTGTCGTACACCGGCCGGCATGCGATCTCGAACGCCGCCACATCGGGCGCTTCGATCTGCATCCCCGTGCGCCGCAGTTCGGCCATTGCCTCGCTGTCCTCTTTCCGAGTCAGGCTTCTCTGCAGCGTGGTGGCCTCTTCGGCGGCGTAAAGGATCGCGCTCCTGTCCGCTTCGGACAGCGCGTCCCATCGGGCGCGCGCCATGACGAAGGGGGTCACCTCGTACTTGTGTCCGGTCAGGCTGAGAAACCTCTGCACCTGATGGAGTTTGCCGGTCAGGATGTTCACCAGCGGATTTTCCTGCCCATCCACCACTTTTCGTTGCAGCGCGCTGTAGACGTCCGACCATCTGATCTGCCGCGGCAGGCCGCCAAGCGCCTTGATCAAGTCGGCGGAAGCGGGGTCCGGAGGCGTTCTGATGCGCAGTCCGCGTACATCTTCCGGAATGCGGACCGGCCGCACGTCGTTGGTCAGGTGACGGATTCCGTTGTCCCAGTAGCCCAGCAGCTTCAGTCCCCGGTCTGCAGACCGCTCGGCGAGCACCTTGCCCGCGTGGCCATCGAGCACTTTCCACGCGGCTTCCGGACTCGGAAAAAGAAAGGGCATGCCGATGGCCGCATATTCGGGCACCACCGTCGACACGGCGCCCTGGCTGTTTGCCGATATGTCCAGCGTGCCATCCTGCAGGCCTCTCACCATGGCCGCGTCGTCGCCCATGCTGGCCGCCGGGAAGATCTGGACCTCGATCCGTCCTTCGCTGTAGTGCGCCACCCTCTCGGCGAAGTGCAGCGCGGCCAGATGGCGCGGATGATCGATCGACGATCCATGTCCCAGCGTCAGCCGGGTGCCGCCCTGCGCGAATGCGACCGTGGCCGCGCACAGGCCGATGATCAGAACGAGGGGTCTCATGGCTCGATATTACGCTTGCGTGGGCGTTGTCTCATCGCCTGGCCTGCTTCAGGGCGGGTCCCGATCCAGCCCGAGCGCGCGCAGGCGACGGTACAGCGTGCGTTCGCTGATGCCGAGCTTGCGTGCGAGGTCCTGCCGGCTGCCGCTGTGGTTGCGCACGGCGCGCAGCAGGGCCTGCCGCTGGGCCTCTTCCAGATCGAGCGTGGGGGCGGCTGCGCCACTTGCGGTGCCTGTCGCGTCCGGCGGCGACGGATCGGCGCACCCGGCGCAGATGTCCTCATCCAGATGCTGCGGGCCGATTTCGTCGCCGTCGCACAGCAGGCTGGCGCGTTCCAGCACATTGCGCAGTTCGCGCACATTGCCCGGGAAGGCGCAGTGCTGCAGCGCGCGCAGCGCCGACGGCGACAGGCTGAGCCGGCGGCCGGGGGCGACGCGGGCGAGCAGTGATTCCGCCAGCAGCGGCAGGTCCTCGCGCCGCTCGCGCAGCGGCGGCACGACGATGGGGAAGGCGTTCAGCCGGTAGTACAGATCCTGCCGGAAGCGGCCTTCGGCAATCATCTGTTTCAGCGGCCGGTGGGTGGCCGACACCAGCCTGATGTCGGCGCGCCGCAGTTCGGTCGAGCCGACCCGGCGGTAGGTGCCTGTTTCCAGCAGGCGCAGCAGCTTCACCTGCATGGTCAGAGGAATGTCGCCCAGTTCGTCGAGGAAGAGGGTGCCGCCGCTGGCCGCTTCGACCAGCCCGGCCTTGCGCGCGATGGCACCGGTGAAGGCCCCCTTCTCGTGGCCGAACAGTTCGCTTTCGAACAGCGTGTCCGGCAGGCCGGAACAGTCGACCACGACGAAGGGTTTGTCGGCGCGCCGGCTGGCGTCGTGCACCGCCTGCGCCACCAGTTCCTTGCCGCTGCCGGATTCGCCCTGCAGCAGCACGCTCGCCTCCGACGGCGCCACCCGCGACACCAGTTCCAGCATGCGCTGGAAGGCCGGTGCGCGGCCGGTCAGGCCGCTGCGTTCCGACACGCCGCGCGCCACCTTGAGCGGCTCCATCTTTTCGATGAACCAGTTGATGTCACCGGCCGCATTGCGCACCGGCGTCAGTTCGATGTTCACGTATTCCTCGCCGCGCGGCGTCTGGTGCAGATGCAGCACGCGCTCGCGCTGTTGCGATTCCAGGCTGCGCGCCAGCGGGCAGGATTCTCCGGCGCGATCGCACGGCACGCTGTAGTGGTGCGACACGTCGTAGCAGGTGCGTCCGATCACGCTGCGGTGGCCGGCGAACTGCGTGCGGTAGGCCGTGTTGGCGGCGATCACGCGATAGTCGCGATCGAACAGGATGTGTGGCTCGGGCGCCAGTTCGATGAAAGACACCAGTTCGGGCAGGGGGCGGAGATCGTCTGACATGGCGCTGACAGTTCTGTCGTATCGGGGCTGTCAGTCTGTGGCACTGACAGCCCGCCGGTCTGGTACCGAGGTCACACAGCGGGGCTGACAGCGTCGACAAAACAAGGGTTTGGCCGCGGCGTGCCACGCTGGCACGGCATTTGATCCGTCATGGGCATACGGATGGAGAAAGCCATGACCCTGGCAGACCGGAAACTGCTGCATGAAATCGTCGTCGTCGTCGTCCTCAAGCTGACCGTGCTGGCCGTGCTGTGGAACGCCTTCGTGCGCGACGAGCGGGTGAGCGTCGATGCCGCGCGCGTCGCCTCGCAGGTGTCGGCCATGCCTTCTCCGTCCCCGTCCGCTTCAGCCACTACCGGAGACCGCCATGGTCAGTGAACAACTGGTCGACCTGTCCCGCCTGCAGTTCGCCGCCACCGCGATGTACCACTTCCTGTTCGTGCCGCTCACGCTGGGCATGGTGTGGCTGCTGGTCATCATGGAAAGCGCCTACGTGATGACCGGCAAGGTGATCTACAAGGACATGACGCGCTACTGGGGCAAGCTGTTCGGCATCAATTTCGCGCTCGGCGTGACCACCGGCATCACGCTGGAATTCCAGTTCGGCACCAACTGGGCCTACTACTCGCACTACGTCGGAGACATTTTCGGCGCGCCGCTGGCGATCGAGGGGCTGATGGCCTTCTTCCTCGAATCGACCATGATCGGCCTGTTCTTCTTCGGCTGGGACCGCCTGTCGCGCCGCCAGCATCTGCTGGTGACGCTGCTGATGGCCATCGGCACCAATCTGTCGGCGCTGTGGATACTGATCGCCAATGGCTGGATGCAGAACCCGGTCGGCGCCGAATTCAGCTTCGAAACCATGCGCATGGAACTGACCGATTTCTGGGCCGTGGTGTTCAACCCGGATGCGCAGGCCAAGTTCGTGCATACCGTGTCGGCCGGCTACGTGACCGGCGCCATGTTCGTGCTGTCGATCTCGTCCTGGTATCTGCTGCGCGGTCGCGACGTCGAGTTCGCCAAGCGCAGCTTCCGCATCGCCGCCGCCTTCGGGTTCGCGTCGGTGTGTTCGGTCATCGTGCTCGGCGACGAATCCGGCTACACGGTGGGCGAGGCGCAGCAGACCAAGCTGGCGGCGATGGAAGCGATGTGGGACACCGAAGCCGCGCCGGCCGGCTTCAACGTGATCGCCGTACCGAACGAAGCGGACATGAAGAACGACTGGGCGCTGCACATTCCCTATGTGATGGGCCTCATCGGTACCCGCTCGCTGGACAAGGAACTGCCCGGCCTGAAGGACATCCTGGCGCACAACCGCACGCGCGTCGAATCCGGCGTCGCGGCGGTGAAGCTGCTGGAGACGCTGCGCGCCGATCCGCAGGACGTGGCCGCGCGTGAAGCGTTCGACCGGGTGAAGGCGGACCTCGGCTTCGGCCTGCTGCTGAAGAAGTACGTGCGCAGCATGGACGAGGTGACGCCGGAACTGATGGACCGCGCCGCGCGCGACACGCTGCCGCGCGTGACGCCGCTGTTCTGGACCTTCCGCATCATGGTGGCGCTCGGCTTCGCCATGCTGGCGCTGTTCGGGCTTGCGCTCTGGTACTCGGTGAAGGGCGATTTCGCGCAGCGCCCCTGGCTGCTGCGCTGGGCGCTGTGGTTCCTGCCCATGCCGTGGATCGCGTCGGAACTGGGCTGGTTCGTCGCCGAGTACGGCCGTCAGCCCTGGACCATCTACGGCGTGCTGCCCACCCATCTGTCGGTATCAACACTCAGCGTCGACAGCCTGTACGGCTCGCTCGCCGGCTTCGTCGGCTTCTACACCGTGCTGCTCGTGGTCGAGATGTACCTGATGGTGAAGTTCGCGCGCCAGGGGCCGGGCAGTCTGGGTACCGGCCGCTACGAGCACGAAGCTTCCCATGCCCATGCTGTGCACGCCTGATCGGAGATGACCATGTTCGACTACGAAACCCTGAAGGTGATCTGGTGGCTGCTGGTGGGCGTGCTGCTGGTCGGCTTCGCCATCATGGACGGCCACGACATGGGCGTCGGCACGCTGCTGCCGTTCGCCGGTCGCAACGACGAAGAACGGCGCGTCATCATCAACACCGTCGGCCCGCACTGGGACGGCAACCAGGTGTGGTTCATCACCGGCGGCGGTGCCATCTTCGCCGCCTGGCCATTGGTGTACGCGACCGCCTTCAGCGGCTTCTACTGGGCCATGCTGGCCGTGCTTTGGGCGCTGTTCTTCCGCCCGGTCGGTTTCGACTACCGCAGCAAGATCCACAACGCCACCTGGCGCAGCGTGTGGGACTGGGGGCTGTTCGTCGGCGGTGCCGTGCCGCCGCTCATCTTCGGCGTGGCCTTCGGCAATCTGCTGCAGGGCGTGCCTTTCCATTTCGACAGCACACTGGTGCCCTACTACACCGGCAGTTTCTGGCAGTTGCTCAACCCGTTCGCGCTGCTGGCAGGCGTGGTCGGCTCGGCCATGATCACCGCGCACGGCGCCATCTACCTCGCGCACCGTACCGAGGGCGACATACAGCGGCGCGCACGCGGCGCCGCGCTGATCGCCGGGCTGATCACGCTGGCTGCGTTCAGCGCCGCAGGGTCCTGGCTGGCGCTGGGCGACTTCGGCTACGCCATCACGTCCAGCGTCGACGCCGGCGCGTTGCCGAATCCGCTGGCCAAGCAGGTTGTGCAGCAGTCCGGCGCCTGGTTTGCCAACTATCGCAGCACACCGCTGACCATGGCCGTACCTGCGCTTGCCTATGCCGGCATGGTGGCGGCGCTGCTGCTGATCGCACGCGGTCGCACGCTGTCGGCCTTCGTCGCGTCGTCACTGGCGATGACCGGAATCATCGGCACCGCCGGCGTGGCGATGTTTCCCTTCGTCATGCCGTCCTCCACCGTGCCGGGCGCCAGCCTCACCGTGTGGGATGCGGTGTCCAGCCAGCGCACGCTCGGAATCATGTTCTGGGCCACGCTCATCTTCATGCCTGTCATCGTTCTCTACACGAGCTGGGCCTACAGGGTGATGGCCGGCAAGGTGACCACGGCATGGATACGCGAGAACGAACATTCGGCCTACTGAATCACGTCAATACGGGGAGATGAGCATGTGGTATTTCGCCTGGGTGCTGGGCATCGGCTTCGCGGTGCTGCTCGCCATCCTGAACACGCTGTGGGGCGAGCACGAGGACGAGCGCGAGGCAGCACGCGTCGCATCGATACGCGGACGCGCGGAGAACGGCCATGACGGCGACACGCGCACGGCCTGATCCGGCGCCGGCCGGTGGCCTGGGATGGCCGCCGCTGCTCGCTGCCCTCGCCATCATGCTCGGCATCACCGCCTGGCCGCACGCGCTGTCGGGGCCGTCCGGCGACGCCGATCACTGGGCGGCGATGGCGCTGTTCTGGGCCATGAGCGCCGGCTTCGTGGCCGGCGTCGGCTTCCGTCCGCATTTCATTCTGTGGCGAGTGGGCTTGTCGGGTCCGGCCTGTTTCATCGGCATCGCGCTGGCGCTGCTTCGCATATGGACTCTGCACTGAGCGTGCCGGCCGGGGTCTTGGTGCGCCTGCTGCCGGTGCCGATCATCCGGGGACGAGACCTGCATTGTTCGGGCATTCAAGCATCGAAAGGAGTGAATCGATGAAAACTGCGCATGATCTGGTGGTGATGGCCAGAGCGAGGGTGGAGGAAATCTCTCTGGACGAGGCCGAACTCGCCATACGCGATGCCGACGCATTGATAGATGTCAGGGAGGGGGACGAGTACACGACGGGTCATCTTGCGGGGGCGCTGAACATTCCGCGTGGGGTACTGGAGTTCCGCATTTCCGCCATGCCGGGTCTGGAAGGCCGCGACCGCACGCTGGTGCTGTACTGCAAGACCGGCGGCCGCGCAGCGCTTGCCGCATGCGCGCTGCACGACATGGGTTACCTGAACGTGAAGTCGATTGCCGGCGGCATCGAGGCCTGGAGCGAAGCGGGCAAGCCGGTGGTCAGGCCGGCGCAACCGGACTTCGAATGATGACGCAGCGGCCGCCCTCACTGTCGGTGATCGAGGTCACTGGCATCGGCACTTCCACACCCCACCATGTGCCCCGCTCATCGAATGCAAGGAGAACCGGATGAAACAACTGTTCCTGTCGGTCGCGCTGTCGCTGGCCAGCCTGAGCGCCGCGGCGGTCGATGTCGCGATATCGCCCGCGGAGGCCTACGCCGCGGTGCAGAAGGCCGACAGCAAGGTATTGCTGATCGATGTGCGTGACCCGGTGGAAATCATGTTCGTCGGCTTCAGCGACGCCGTGCATGTGAACATTCCCTATCTGCTGGTGGACCGCACGAAATGGAATGCCGAAAAGGGCGTGTTCAAGACCACCCAGAACCCCGATTTCGCGGCGCAGGTGAAGGCGGAGCTGGAGAAGCGCGGTCTGGGCATGGACGCCGAGGTGATCACACTGTGCCGCTCGGGCAGCGAGCGCGGCGAGCCGAGTGCGGCCTTCCTGCGTGCCAACGGCTTCCCGAATGCGCGCTTCGTCGAACACGGCTTCCAGGGCGCGCAGATCAAGGACGGTCCGCACAAGGGCTTCCGTCTGCAGAACGGCTGGCAGAACTCCGGTCTGCCGTGGAGCATGAAGATGAATCCGGACAAGATGTACCGCGTGGACCGCCCCTGAGGCTGCGGCTTCAGCCTGCGTCCTTGTCGTCCCACAGCGAGGCGACGGCCGGACCCGGGGCGGCGAAGCCGAAGTGTCGATAGATGGCCGCGGTGGCGATGCGGCCACGCGGCGTGCGCTGCAGATAGCCTTGCTGGATCAGATAGGGTTCGAGCACGTCCTCGATGGTGTCGCGCGATTCGCCGATGGCGGCGGCAAGGTTGTCCACGCCGACCGGTCCGCCGTCGAACTTGTCGATCACCGCTTCGAGCAGCTTGCGGTCCATCAGGTCGAGGCCGACGCTGTCTACGTCCAGCATGCGCAGTGCCGCGTCGGCCACTTCGCGCGTGATCTCGCCGTTCGCCTTGACCTGCGCGTAGTCGCGGCAGCGGCGCAGCAGCCGGTTGGCGATGCGCGGCGTGCCGCGCGAGCGGCGGGCGATTTCCAGGCTGCCCGCGTCGTCGATCGCGCATTCGAGCAGGCGCGCCGAGCGGCGCACGATGAGCGCCAGTTCGTCGGCCGAATAGAACTCGAGTCGGGCGACGATGCCGAAGCGGTCGCGCAGCGGGTTGGTGAGCATGCCGGCGCGCGTGGTGGCACCGACCAGCGTGAAGGGCGGCAGATCCAGCTTGATCGAGCGCGCGGCCGGGCCTTCGCCGATCATGATGTCGATCTGGAAATCCTCCAGCGCCGGGTAGAGGATTTCCTCCACCACCGGGCTCAGGCGGTGGATTTCGTCGATGAACAGCACGTCCTTGGGTTCAAGGTTGCTCAGGATGGCCGCCAGATCGCCTGCGCGCTCCAGCACCGGGCCCGAGGTCTGGCGCAGATTGACGCCCATTTCGGCGGCGACGATGTGGGCCAGCGTGGTCTTGCCCAGGCCGGGCGGGCCGAACAGCAGTACGTGGTCCAGCGGCTCGCTGCGGCCGCGCGCGGCCGCGACGAAAATGTCGAGCTGGTCGCGTATCTTCTGCTGGCCGATGTATTCGTCCAGCCGCTTTGGCCGCAGCGCGCGTTCGAGCGCGTCTTCCTGCGCGCCAGCGGGCGCGGCCGACACGATGCGCGGGCCGCTGGGCAGGGAATCGGTCTGGATGGCCATAAGTCTCGGGCTGCCTCGCTGGTGTGCTGCTCTAGATGTCGTTCGGGTCGATCCAGCGCCACTGCCCGGGCGCCAGATCGTCCGGCAGTTCGAGCCGTCCCACGGCAGCGCGATGCAGTGCCTCGCAGCGGTTGCCGGCGGCGGCGATCATGCGCTTGACCTGGTGGTAGCGACCTTCGCCTATCGTGATCGACAGGTGGTTCGCATCGATCTGCTCGACCGCGTGTGCGGCCACCGACACGCCGGGCGCGTCGTTCAGTTCGACGCCGCCGCGCAGCGCGGCGAGCTGGGCGTCGTCGACCGGGTGCTTGGTGGTCGCCACGTAGCGCTTGAGCACGCCGTGCTTGGGCGAGGTGAGCCGGTGGATGAACTGGCCGTCGTCGGTCAGCAGCAGCAGGCCGGTGGTGTCCTCGTCCAGCCGGCCGACGCACTGCAGGCCGCGCGTGACGAGCTGCGGCGGAAGCAGCGCGAATACCGCCGGGTGGTGCTTGGGTTTCTGCGAGCATTCGTAGCCCGCCGGCTTGTGCAGCAGCACATAGGCCTTCTCCTGGTAGCGCCAGGGCACGTCATCCACGCTGAAGTCGAGATCGACGGTGTCGATGTCGGCGAACGGATCGTCCATCGTTTCGCCGCGCACGGCGACGCGTTCCATGCGCACCAGCGCGCGGCATTCGCGGCGCGTACCGAAGCCCTGGCTCTGCAGCATGCGTTCGAGCTGCATCAGCGTTCTCCGCAATAGGGGTTGTACTTGCGTTCTTCGCCGAAGGTGGACATCGGCCCGTGACCGGGAATGAAGCGGATGTCGTCACCGAGCGGGAACAGCTTTTCGCGGATCGAGCGGATCAGGTCTGCGTGGTTGCCGCGCGGGAAATCGGTGCGGCCGATGGAACCGGCGAACAGCACGTCGCCGACCTGGGCAAGGCGGCCGGCGCGGTCCACGAACACGACATGGCCCGGCGTGTGGCCCGGGCAATGCACCACGTCCAGCGTCACATTGCCCACCGTGACCGTATCGCCGTCGGCCAGCCAGCGCGTGGGCACGAAGGGGCGACAGGGCGGGAAGCCGAACATCTGCGCCTGCAGCGGGAAGCCGTCTATCCAGAACCTGTCATCCGGGTGCGGGCCCTCGATCGGGAGATTCAGTCGTTCCGCCAGGTCCTGCGTCGCGCCGGCATGATCGAGATGACCGTGCGTGATCAGGACTTTTTCCAGCGTGAGGCCGTGACGCTGCGCTTCCGCGAGCACGCGGTCGAGCTCGCCGCCCGGGTCGACGACGGCCCCTTTCATCGTTTCGTCGCACCAGAGCAGCGTGCAGTTCTGGGCGAAAGGCGTGACCGGAATGATGGCGTGCTGGAGCATGGGCGACGCGGACAATTTCAAAGTCGTCATTGTACGTGCCACATCCGCTTGCACTGCGCACTGGCAGAACCGGCCCGCTCGAGGTAGGGTCTCAGTCCGGCAGATTACCCAGAGACCGCATCGTGATCGATCTTCACTTCTGGCCTACCCCCAACGGGTACAAAGTACTGATGTTCCTTGAAGAAGCGAACATCGAACACCGCATCGTGCCGGTCAATATCGGCGCGGGCGAGCAGTTCCGGCCGGAATTCCTCGCGATTTCTCCGAACAACCGCATGCCGGCCATCGTCGACCACGCGCCGGCAGACAGCGGCGCGCCGCTGTCGGTGTTCGAATCCGGTGCCATCCTGATGTACCTGGCCGAAAAGACCGGCAAGTTCCTGCCCGCCGACCCGCGACGGCGGGTGCAGGTCATGGAGTGGCTGTTCTGGCAGGTCGGCGGCCTCGGCCCGATGGCCGGACAGAACCATCACTTCGTGCAGTACGCGCCCGAACCCATCCCTTACGCGATCAAGCGCTATGTCGACGAGACGTCGCGGCTGTACGGCGTGCTGAACAAGCATCTGGCCGACCGGGCCTTCATCGCCGGCGACGATTACAGCATCGCCGACATGGCGGCCTATCCCTGGGTGGTACCGCACAAGCGGCAGCAGATGGATCTGGACGATTTCCCGAACCTGAAGCGCTGGCATGACGCGATACGCGCGCGCTCGGCCACCGTGCGCGCGTACGAGCGCGGTGCGCAAGTCAGCGACAAACCGGTGATCGACGAGAATTCGCGCAAGCTGCTGTTCGGACAGAACGCCGACACGGTGACACGCGCAGGTTCTGCTCCGTCGCGCGCGTGAAGGAGGGCGGGCGCCCCCGCCCGGTCGGCTGTGCTAGTCTTTTCGTGACGAGACCTTTCCGCGGCGGTGCGATGACATCGGTGCGCCGCGGTGTGCTTCGTTTGTTCGGGAGAAAACTTAATGAGCACCGAAAAGCTGATTCACGACGCGGCCGACCAATGCGACTGGGATCCGGACATGGTGGTCAGCGTACTGGCTGATTTCATCGACGAATTCTGCGACCCCGATGACTTCAAGTCCTTCCTGGAAGCGCGCGTTGCTGAGGAAGGCGACGACGATTACGAAGGGGACGAGGACGAAGTCGCCAACGACGACGATTACTGAGCGTTCGCCGGAAGGGCAGGGATCGCGTCATGCACGGTCGGCGGTGCCGTGTCAGCGCCCGAAATCCCCGTCCAGGTAGTACCAGCGTCCGTGTTCGCGCACGAAGCGGCTTGTTTCGTGCATGCGGTGCGCGCGTCCGCCCAGCTTGCTGCGGGCGACGAATTCCACCGTGCCGTGGTCTGCGTCCTGCAGGCTGCTGCGCCGTACTTCCAGACCCAGCCAGCGCAGCCCCGGTTCAGGTGGCGGCAGCTCGACAGGCCGGGTGTCCGGGTGCCAGGTGGCGAGCAGGTAATCCCTCCGATCATGCACATAGGCACTGTAGCGTGAGCGCATGAGCGCTTCCGGCGTGGGTGCCACCTCACCCGCGTGATAACGGGCGCAGCAGTCGGTCCCGGCGCGACCACTGCCGCACACGCAGTCCGTCATCAGTAGCGGCTGACCCGGGTGTTGCCGCTGGCCCCGACCAGCTTGACGCGCTCACCCTGCTGGAACTTCTCTTCGCCTTCCTGCACCACGGCAACGATATTGCCGTTGTCCAGCCGTATGGTCAGTTCCTGGCCGGTGCGGCGCGTTGCGCCTTCCTCGATCAGGGCGCCGGCGACACCACCGACCACCGCGCCGGCGATGGCGCCGGCGGTCGATCCGCGCCCACCGGCCAGACCGCCGATCGCGGCGCCGGACGCTGTGCCGATATGCGATTTCGTGCCTTCGATCTGCACCACGCGCACCGATTCGATCACGCCGAAGCGCACCGACATTTCACGGCGCGCCTGGTCCCGCGAGTAGGTGTCGCCGGACAGGCTGGACTGGCAGCCGGCGGTCATCACGCCAGCGAGCAGGAGCGCGGAAAGCGCCAAGGTTCTCATCATCGTCTCCGTCATCATATGGGCCGGCAGTACGCCGACCTGGCAGGCATTAGACGCGCGGCAGCGCACGCCGCCACGGCGCAATCGTGAGCTTTTGTATCCGCCTCAGAACGCCAGTTCGACGCCGAAGGCCTCGCGATGACGACGTGCGATCTCCTCGCGCGTCGGCGCATGGTTCTGCGGACCGCGGCTGGCGATCTTGATCGACCCCATCACCGACGCGAGGCGCGCCGACGCGACAATGTCGACACCACGCGACAGGCCGTACAGCAGACCGGCGCGATAGGCATCGCCGCATCCGGTGGGGTCGAGCACGGCAGCGGCCGGTACGCAGGCCACCTCGCTCACCGTACCGTCGTGATAGACCCGCGATCCCTCCGCGCCGCGCGTCACGATGAACGCTTCGACCCGCTCCGCCACCTGTGCCTCGGTCAAGCCGGTGCGGTCGCACAGCAGCTTGGCTTCATAGTCATTGACGGTGCACCAGGTCGCGAGTTCGAGGAAGTGCAGCAGGTCCTTGCCATCGAACATGGGCATGCCCTGGCCCGGGTCGAAGATGAATGGAATGCCGGCATCGGCGAACTGCTGCGCATGTTCCAGCATGCCGTCGCGTCCATCCGGCGCCACGATGCCCAGCTTGATGCCCTCGGCGTCGCTTACCCGGTTTTCGTGCGAGAAGCTCATCGCACCCGGATGGAAGGCGGTGATCTGGTTGTCGTCGAGATCGGTGGTGATGAAGCACTGCGCGGTGAAGGCGTCGGCGATGCGGCGCACGTGCACGTCGGTGATGTCGAAGCGCGCCAGCCGCTCGAGGTAAGGCCCGGCGTCCTGGCCCACGGTTGCCATGATGACCGGCTCGCCGCCGAGCAGCTTCAACGAATAGGCGATGTTGCCCGCGCACCCTCCGTACTCGCGGCGCATGGCCGGCACCAGGAAGGACACGTTCAGGATGTGGATCTGGTCGGGCAGGATGTGATTCCGGAAGCGATCCGGAAACACCATGATGTTGTCGTAGGCAATGGAGCCGCAGATGAGGACGGACATGTGAGGTGCGCGCAGTCTAAAACCGCGAGTATACGGCGCCAGAGAAGACCTCGCGCCGTTCGTGGTCAAGGCGAGCCCCTGAGGGAGCGGCCTCTGGCCGCGATGCGGCGGATGCGGGCCGCAGGCTTCGTTCGAAGCCGCATCGCGGGCAAGCCCGCTCCCACGAAACCGGGGTCCTATGGTGGTTTGGGCGAGCTTTTGTGGGAGCGGCCTCTGGCCGCGATGCGGCCTGGGCACGCCGCGGGCTTCGTTCGAAGCCGCATCGCGGGCAAGCCCGCTCCCACCAGACCCGGGCTCCGCTCGTGTTTGTCGCGAGTTCCTGTGGGGGCGGCCTCTGGCCGCGATGCGGCCGATGCGGACCGCTGCCTTCGTTCCCGATTGAATCGCGGGCAAGCCCGCTCCCACGAAACCGGGGTCCTATGGTGGTTTGGGCGAGCTTTTGTGGGAGCGGCCTCTGGCCGCGATGCGGCTTGCGCGGGGCTTACTCGTGCCCCTGCTCGGGATAGATGGTGATGGAAAGGAAGCGGATGGGTACTTCGACCAGCTTTTCCGGGCCGTGCGGCACATTGCCGTCGAAGGTGAGCGCATCGCCCGGCCGCAGTTCATACACCGTCTTGCCGTGGCGATATTCGATGCAGCCTTCCAGCATGTAGATGAATTCCGTGCCCGGATGCTCGAACACCGGGTAGGGCGGCTGGTCCTGGTCTATGGTGATCAGGAAGGGCTCGAAGCGTTTGGTCGGCCCCTGGTGATAGGACAGCAGATTGTAGATATGGCCGGCACGCGTGCCGCGGCGCGCCACTTCCATGCTTTCGCCGGCCTTGATGAGCTGCGCGCCTTCGCCTTCCGTCTGGTAGTTCTTGAACAGCGCCGACAGCGATACGCCCAATGCGCGCGCGATGCGCGACAGCGCGTCCAGGCTGGTGGCGGTCTGGCCATTCTCGATGCGCGACAGCATGCCGCGGCTGATGTCGGCCTTTTCCGAAATGTCGGCAATGGTCAGCCCATGCGCCCGCCGCAATTCGCGGATGGTGTTGCCGAGGTAGCGCTCGAGTTCGCCTTCGGTGACGCTTTCCTGCGCACTCATTCCTGTGTCGGCTCCTGTATGGCATGGCGGCTCCGGCGGTGGAGCCGTGCCAAGCATGGTCGAGATTATTTCACACGACGTGTTTCATCACGAGAATTTAAGTTGACTTGCCTGAAAAAAGGTTCATGATTAGAAAAAAAGTTGTCCATAACGAATCGGTGTGTTCGGACGGGCGACACTTCATCTGACTGGACTACAGGAAAGCTCATGCCCTGGCGCCTCTTGCGATTCGGCCTGTCGAAAAAGCACCCTGAACCGCGCATGTTCACGGCTCACGACACGCTCAAGTCTTCG
Source organism: Methyloversatilis thermotolerans (assembly GCF_000372885.1). Classification (GTDB taxonomy): domain Bacteria; phylum Pseudomonadota; class Gammaproteobacteria; order Burkholderiales; family Rhodocyclaceae; genus Methyloversatilis; species Methyloversatilis thermotolerans. Next base: position 2,666,955 of record NZ_KB889967.1, on the reverse strand, counting down.
TACGACGTGGTGATCATCGGCGGCGGCGGTCACGGCCTCGCCAGCGCCTACTACCTGGCCCGCGACCATGGCATCACCAATGTCGCGGTGCTCGAGAAGGGCTACATCGGCGGCGGCAATACCGGTCGCAATACCACCATCATCCGCTCCAACTACCTGACGCCGGAAGGCGTCAAGTTCTACGACAAGTCGGTGCAGCTCTACCAGGACCTGTCCACCGAATTCGATCTCAACCTGTTCTACTCCACGCGTGGCCACTTCACGCTGGCGCACACCGATTCGGCGATGCGCACCATGCGCTGGCGCGCCGAGGTGAACAAGCACTACGGCATCGCGTCCGAAGTGGTGGGGCCGGAGGAGGTGAAGCGTTCCACCCCGCAGATCGACCTGTCTTGCGGCGGCCACGCGCCCATCATGGGTGCGCTGTACCACGCGCCGGGCGCGGTTGCGCGTCACGATGCGGTGGCCTGGGGCTATGGCCGCGGCGCCGACATGCGCGGCGTGGAAATCCACCAGCAGACCGCGGTCACCGGCATCGAGGTGAAGGGCGGCAAGGTGGTCGGCGTGCATACCTCGCGCGGCTTCATTTCGACCGGCAAGGTGATCTGCGCGGTCGCCGGCTCGACGCCGCGCATCACCGACATGGTGGGCGTGCGCACGCCGATCTACATCCATCCGCTGCAGGCCATGGTGAGCGAGCCGATGAAGCCCTGGCTCGATTCCATCCTGGTGTCCGGCAGCCTGCACATCTATGTGAGCCAGAGTGCGCGCGGCGAGCTGGTGATGGGTGCCTCGCTCGACCCGTACGAAGTGCATTCGACGCGCTCCACGCTGGATTTCCCGGAAGGGCTGGCGGCGCATCTGCTCGACATGTTCCCCTTCCTGTCGCACACCAAGGTGGTGCGGCAATGGGCCGGCATGGCCGACATGACGCCCGACTTCGCGCCCATCATGGGGCTGACCCCGGTCGAGGGCTTCTATCTCGACTCCGGCTGGGGCACCTGGGGCTTCAAGGCGACGCCGGTGTGCGGCAAGACCATGGCCTGGACCGCGGTGAACGACAAGCCGCACGAACTGATCACCGGCTTCTCCCTCGACCGCTTCCGCAACTACTCGCTGACCGGCGAGAAGGGCGCGGCCAGCGTCGGGCACTGAGCGGACCTACCGAGCAAAGAGGACATCGACGAATGAAACTGATGACCTGCCCGATCAACGGCACGCGCCCGATATCCGAGTTCGTGTACTGGGGCGAAATCCGTCCCGCGCCGGATGCGAACACCTGCACCGACGACCGCTGGGCCGACTACGTGTTCAACCGCAATGGCGCGCCGGGCGTGAAGAAGGAGTGGTGGTGCCATACGCCCTCCAACACCTGGTTCATCGCCGAACGCGACACCGAGAAGGACAAGGTTCTGCGCACCTATCTGCATGGAGACGACAAGTGAAGCGCCTGTCTGTGATGCCCGATGAATGGCTGGATCGCAGCCGTGTCGTCCGCTTCCGTTTCGAAGGGCGCTCTTTCGAAGGCTTTGCCGGCGACAGCATTTCGAGCGCGCTGTGGGCGGCCGGCCAGCGCACGCTGGGGCGCAGCTTCAAGTACCACCGTCCGCGCGGCATCCTGAGCGCCGCCAATCACGACGTGAATGTGATGGTGCAGGACGGCCAGAGGCTCAATACCCGCGGCGACGTGGTCGAGGTGCGCGAGGGGATGGACCTGAGCGCGGTCAATACCTTCGGCGGACTGGCCAATGACCGTGCGCGGCACCTGAACAGGCTGTCGCGCTTCCTGCCGGTGGGCTTCTACTACAAGGCCTTCCACAACAAGCGCCTGTTCCCGCTGTGGGAAAGGATGTTCCGCCGTGTCACCGGCCTGGGTGTGCTCGATTTCTCGACGCCGCACATCCGTACTCCCAAGCGCTATGACTTCTGCGATGTGCTGGTGATCGGCGCCGGACCGTCGGGTCTGTCGGCCGCGCTGGCGGCCGCCGACGCCGGTGCCCGTGTGGCGATCTGCGACGAGAACGCGCGCGCTGGCGGCAGTGGCCTGTACCAGCTCGGCGGCGACACCGCGCGCGCCGATGCGACGCGCTCGCTGTTGGCCCGCGTGCGCGCACACGACAACATCCGTCTGCTCGAGGGCACGTACGCCGCGGGCTACTATGCCGACCAGTGGGTGCCGCTGATCGACCGCGAGCGCATGACCAAGATGCGCGCGAAGTCGGTCATCGTCGCCAGCGGTGCGTTCGAACAGCCTTCGGTGTTCCGCAACAACGATCTGCCGGGCGTGATGAATGGCTCGGCCATGCAGCGCCTGATCTATCGCTACGCCCTGCGGCCATGCGACAGCGCTGTCGTGCTGGCCGGCAATGCCGATGGCTACCGCGTCGCGCTCGACCTGATGGCGGCCGGTGCCCGCGTCGAGGCGGTGGTCGACATGCGTGCCAGCGTGCCCGCTTCGCCGCTGGTCGATGCCCTGAAGGCGCGCGGCATCGAGCCGCTGGCAGGCCATGCCATCCAGGAAGCGCACCCCGATGGTCGCGGCGAACTGGCCGGCGTCACGCTGGTGAAGCTGGATGGCAGCGGTCGCCCGGTCGCCGGCAGCGAGCGCCGCATCGCCTGCGACGGCGTGGCGATGAGCACCGGTTGGTCGCCGACCATGAACCTGCTGTACCAGGCCGGCACCCGCATGCGCTTCGACGATCTGCTGCAGCAGTTCGTACCGGATCAGTTGCCGGAAGGCGTGTTCGCCTGCGGCCGCAGCAACGGCGTCTACACCTTCGAGTCGCGCATGGCCGACGGCGTGCGCGCCGGTCTGGCCGCTGCGGCCCATGCCGGTCTCGGCGAGGCCGCGCCGGTGGGCGTACCGCCGGAAGCCGAAGCACCTTCGCTGGCCTGGCCCATCGTGCCGCATCCGGATGGCAAGAACTTCGTCGATTTCGACGAGGACCTGCAGGTGAAGGACTTCGAGAACGCGGTGCAGGAGGGCTACGACAACATCGAACTGCTCAAGCGCTTCTCCACCGTGGGCATGGGGCCGAGCCAGGGCAAGCATTCCAACATGACGGCGCTGCGCATCCTGGCGCGGCTGACCGGCAAGTCGCCGCAGCAGGTGGGTACCACCACCGCGCGACCCTTCTTCCACCCGGTGCCGCTGTCCCATCTGGCCGGACGCGGCTTCAGCCCGCAGCGGCTGTCGCCGCTGCACGGCCGGCACGCGGCGCACGGCGCCGTGTTCATGCAGGCCGGCGCATGGCTGCGGCCTGAGTACTACGCGGTCGGCGGCAAGTCGCGCATCGACTGCATCCGCGAGGAGGCGCGCCGCGTGCGCACCGCGGTCGGCCTGATCGACGTCGGTACGCTGGGCAAGCTCGAGGTGCGCGGCCCGCAGGCGGCCGAGTTCCTGAACCGTTGCTACACCGGTCGTTACGACAACATGAAGGTGGGCGCCACGCGCTACGCCGTCATGTGCGACGAATCCGGCGTGCTGAGCGACGAAGGCGTGGTGGCGCGCATCGCGGACGACGTCTTCTACTTCACCACCACCAGTTCCGGCGCGGCGACGGTGTATCGCGAACTGTCGCGGCTGAACACCGAATGGAAGCTGGACTGCGGCCTGGTGAACCTGACCGGCGCCTATTCGGCGATGAACCTCGCCGGTCCGGCCTCGCGCAAGGTGCTGTCGCAGCTCACCGACATGGATCTGTCGTCCGCCGCCTTCCCCTACCTGGCGATACGCTGCGGCACGGTGGCCGGCATTCCGGTGCGCATGATGCGTGTCGGCTTCGTTGGCGAGTGGGGTTACGAAATCCATGTGCCCGCCGAGTACGGGCCCACGCTGTGGGATGCGCTGATGAAGGCCGGCGAGGCGTCCGGCATCGGCCCCTTCGGCGTGGAGGCGCAGCGCCTGCTGCGTCTGGAGAAGGGCCACCTCATCGTCAGCCAGGATACCGACGGCCTGACCCATCCGTTCGAGGTGGGCATGGACTGGGCGGTGAAGTTCGACAAGCTGTTCTTCACCGGCAAGCGCTCGTTGCAGATCCTGCGCACCATGCCGCTCAAGCGCAAGCTGGTCGGCTTCCGCCTGGCCGAGAACCACAGTGGCGAGGCGCCGAAGGAATGCCATCTGGTGATACGCGATGGCGACATCGCCGGACGCGTCACCAGCATTTCCTGGAGCCCGCATGTCGGGCGCTACATCGGCCTGGCCTTCCTGCCGCCCGACATGGCGGCCGTCGGCACCCCCTTCACGATACGGCTGAGCGACGGTGGCACGGTCAATGCCGAGGTCTGCGACACGCCTTTCTTCGACCCGAAAGACGAACGCCAGAAGGAGATCGCATGAGCGCCCCCGTCCGTGTGAGCCCGCTGCTCGACGCGCAGCGGAGCCAGGCGAGCAAATGGACCCAGCCGGAGGGCATGCAGAGCGTGGCGGCCTTCGGTCCGGGCGACGCCGCCCACCTGCATCAGGTGGGCATCGGCGACCTCAGCTTCCGGCGCCGCGCAGGTGTGAAGGGAACGGGGGCGGCGGCCTGGCTGAAGTCGCTCGGCATTGAAACGCCCGAGCGGCCGAACAGCTGGCTGCGCATGCCGGACGGCACGCTGGTGCTGCGGCTGGGCATGACCGAATTCCTGGTCGAGGACGTGCCGGGCGGCGGTCACGCCGCGCGCATGCAGGCGACCGCACCCTCGCACGGCGTGTACCCGGTGCCGCGCTTCGACGCGTCGCTGGTGATCGCCGGGCGTGAGGCGCTGGAACTGACCCGTCAGACCTGCGCCTTCGATTTCGCGACCTTGTCGCCGCAGGCGCAGACAGTGGCCATGACATCCATGGTCGGTGTCGGCATCACCGCGATCGCGCTCAATGGCAGCGACGGACTGCGCTACCGCCTGTGGTGCGACGGCACCTACGGCAGCTATCTGTGGAGCACGCTGGTCGAGGTGGCACGCGATCTGGGTGGCGGGGAAGTGGGGCTGGACGCGCTGGGCCGCATCGCGCAGGTTTGAGGAACGGGGCCGTCCCGGCGGCACAAGAAAAGGGGATGCCGCGGCAGCGGCTTGGGTCAGACGAAACGTAGCGGACGTACAGGGAGAAGCAAGATGTCACCCAGCGAAGCACAGAAGTTCCTGCAGGACAAAGAGGTCAAATACATCCTTGCCCAGTTCGTGGACATCCACGGCTCGGCCAAGACCAAGTCGGTACCGGTCGAGCACTACAACACGGTCATCACCGATGGCGCCGGCTTTGCCGGGTTCGCGATCTGGGGCATGGGCATGCAGCCCAATGTCGACGCCGACTACATGGCGGTGGGTGATGCGTCCACGCTGAGTCTGGTGCCCTGGCAGCCCGGTTATGCCCGCATGGCCTGCGACGGCCATGTACATGGCAAGCCGCATGAATACGATTCGCGCGTGGTGCTGAAGAAGCAGCTTGAACAGATCAGCGCGCGCGGATGGACCCTCTACACCGGTCTCGAACCCGAGTTCTCCCTGCTGCGCAAGATCGAAGGCAAGATCGTTCCGGCCGATTCCGGCGACACGCTGGCCAAGCCCTGCTATGACTACAAGGGGCTGTCGCGGGCGCGTGTCTTCCTCGAGCGCCTCGCCGAATCGCTGCGTTCGGTCGGCATCGACGTCTATCAGATCGACCATGAGGACGCGAACGGCCAGTTCGAGATCAACTACACCTATACCGATGCGCTGACCAGTTGCGACCACTACGTCTTTTTCAAGATGGGTGCCGCGGAGATCGCCGCCGACCTCGGGCTGATCTGCTCCTTCATGCCCAAGCCCTTCTCCAATCGTCCGGGCAACGGCCTGCACATGCACATGAGCATCGGCGACGGCAAGAGCAATCTGTTCGAGGACACGTCGGACAAGAACGGCCTGGCCCTGTCACGGCTGGCCTATCACTGGGCGGCCGGCCTGCTCAAGCATGCCGGCGCGCTGGCCGCGATCTGCTGCCCGACCGTCAATTCGTACAAGCGCCTGGTGGTCGGTCGTTCGCTGACCGGCGCGACCTGGGCACCGGCCTACATCTGCTACGGCGGCAACAACCGCAGCGGCATGATCCGCAGCCCGGGCGGCCGTCTGGAACTTCGTCTGCCCGATGCGTCGTGCAACCCCTATCTGGCCACCGCGGCGGTGATCGCCGCCGGCATGGATGGCGTGCTCAACGAACTGGATCCGGGCAAGCCCAACAACGACAACCTGTACGACTACAGCCAGGCCCAGCTCGATGCGGCCGGCATCCGCGTGCTGCCGCAGAACCTGCACGAAGCGCTGGTCGCTCTGGAAAAGGATGAGGTGATACGCGCCGCGCTCGGCCCGGTGGCCGACGAGTTCCTGCGCCTCAAGCATATGGAATGGGTCGAGTACATGCGTCACGTTTCCGACTGGGAAGTGAGCAGCTACCTCGAATTCTTCTGAAGACGAACACACGTACGGAGAACTGAATCATGTGTGGAATTGTGGGTTTGCTGGTCAAGAAGCCGGCGCTGCGCGAGCAGCTCGGCGAACTGATGATGCCCATGCTGATCGGCATGACCGAACGCGGTCCCGATTCGGCGGGTCTGGCGGTGTTCAACGACACCGTGGATGTCGATCACCGCAAGATCAGCATCTATTCCGGCTTCACCGAGGCCGGTGAGGATTTCGACTGGAACGGGCTGGTGCATGGCCTGCGCGAGCATCTGGTGATCGACGCCCGGGTGCAGGCGCGCGGCAATCACGCCGTGCTCACGGTCAGTGGCGAGCCGGAAGCGGCGCGCCACTGGATCAAGGAACATCACCCCAGGCTGCACCTGTTGTCCACCGGCCGCTCGATCAGCGTGTTCAAGGATGTGGGCACGCCGGCCGAAGTCGCCGACCGCTATGACTTCAAGTCGCTGAAGGGCACCCACGTGGTGGCGCACACCCGCATGGCGACCGAGTCGGCCATCACCGCCGACCGCGCTCACCCCTTCACCGCCGGCGAGGACTTCTGCCTGATCCACAACGGTTCGCTGTCCAATGCCGCCGGTCTGCGCCGCAAGCTGGAGCCGCTCGGCATCCACTTCGAAACCGACAACGACACCGAGGCCGCCTGCCGCTACATCGAGTGGCGCCTCGGCGAAGGCGACACGCTGCACCAGGCGCTGGACCACGCGTTCAAGGAGCTGGACGGCTTCTATACGCTGCTGATGGCCACGTCCGACCAGCTCGCGCTGGTGCGCGATCCGTTCGCCTGCAAGCCTGCCGTGGTGGCCGAGCACGACGACTACGTCGCGATCGCGTCCGAATTCCGTTCCCTGGCGCACCTGCCCGGCATCCGCGATGCCAAGGTGTTCGAGCCCGGTCCCGAGGAGATGTACGTATGGAAAGCCTGAGTTTCGATCTGTCCCAGACCGCGCTGCGCGAGGTCAACCAGTTCCTGCACGGCGCGGACCTCGCGAGCAAGGTGAGCAAGGTGAGCATCACCCAGCCGGATGGCAAGCACGCGATCGCCGCCGGTCTGAACGCCGATGTCGAGGTCGAGATCGACGGCCATGCCGGCTACTACGCGGCCGGCATGAACCAGCTTGCGCGCGTCACCATCACCGGCAGCGCCGGCACCGGTGTGGCCGAGAACATGATGAGCGGCTCGGTGCATGTGAAGGGCTTCGCCTCCAACGCCGCCGGCGCGACCGCCCAGGGCGGCCTGCTGGTGATCGACGGCGACGCCGGCCTGCGCTGCGGCATTTCGCTGAAGGGCGCGGACATCGTGGTCGGCGGCTCGGTGGGCAGCTTCTCGGCCTTCATGGCGCAGGCGGGCAATCTGGTCATTCTCGGCGATGCCGGCGAGGCGCTGGGCGACTCGATCTACGAAGCGCGCATCTTCGTGCGTGGCAAGGTGAAGAGCCTGGGCGCCGACTGCGAGGAAAAGACCATGGGCGACGCCGAGAAGAAGATACTCGCCGACCTGCTGGCGCGTGCCGGTCACAAGGATGTGAGCGTCGACAGCTTCAAGCTGTACGGTTCGGCGCGCACGCTCTACAACTTCCATGTCGATAACGCGGGAGCATACTGATCATGAGCGACAACAAGAGCATTCCGCAGACGCAGCCGCGTTTCTCGGCCACATTCGATCCTTACACCATGTCGGAAATCCGCCGCGCGGCGGCGACCGGCATCTATGACATCCGCGGTGGCGGTGCCAAGCGCAAGCTGCCGCACTTCGACGACCTGCTGTTCCTCGGCGCGTCGGTCAGCCGCTACCCGCTGGAAGGCTATCGCGAGAAGTGCGGTACCGATGTCGTGCTCGGCACCCGCTTCGCCAAGAAGCCCATCCATCTGAAGACGCCGGTCACCATCGCCGGCATGAGCTTCGGCGCGCTGTCGGCGCAGGCCAAGGAAGCGCTCGGCCGCGGCGCCAGCCAGGTCGGCACCAGCACCACCACCGGCGACGGCGGCATGACGCCGGAAGAGCGCGGCCAGTCCAAGATTCTGGTGTATCAGTACCTGCCGTCGCGCTATGGCATGAATCCGAACGACCTGCGCCGCGCCGACGCCATCGAGGTGGTGGTCGGGCAGGGCGCCAAGCCGGGCGGCGGCGGCATGCTGCTGGGCCAGAAGATCAGCCCGCGCGTGGCCAAGATGCGCTGCCTGCCGGAAGGCATCGACCAGCGCTCGGCCTGCCGCCACCCGGACTGGACCGGACCGGACGATCTGGAGATCAAGATCCAGGAACTGCGTGAAATCACCGACTGGGAAAAGCCCATCTACGTGAAGGTCGGCGCCACGCGTCCCTATTTCGACGTGGCGCTGGCGGTCAAGGCGGGTGCCGACGTGGTGGTGCTGGACGGGATGCAGGGCGGTACCGCCGCGACGCAGGAAGTGTTCATCGAACATGTGGGCATTCCCATCCTGGCGGCCATCCGTCCGGCGGTGCAGGCGCTGCAGGACCTCGGTCTGCATCGCAAGGTGCAGCTCATCGTGTCCGGCGGCATCCGCAATGGCGCCGACGTGGCCAAGGCGCTCGCGCTGGGTGCCGATGCGGTGGCCATCGGCACTGCCGCGCTGATCGCGCTGGGCGACAACGATCCGCACCTGGAAGAGGAGTACCGCAAGCTGGGCACCACGGCGGGCGCCTACGACGACTGGCACGAAGGTCGTGATCCGGCGGGCATCACCACCCAGGATCCCGAACTGTCCAAGCGTCTCGACCCGGTCAAGGCGGGCCGCCGTCTGGCCAACTACCTGTCGGTCATGACCATGGAAGCGCAGGTGATCGCCCGCGCCTGCGGCAAGTCCCACCTGCTCAACCTGGAGCCGGAAGACCTGGTCGCGCTGACGGTGGAAGCGGCCGCGATGGCGCGCGTGCCGCTGGCCGGCACGAGCTGGGTGCCCGGTCAGCAGGGCTACTGAGCCACACCATGACCTGGGTGCGGCAGGCATGACAGGCTGGCTCTACCTGCTGGGCGCCATCGTTGCGGAAGTCATCGCAACGAGCGCCCTCAAGCAGGTCGAGGGCCTGTCACGCCCGCTGCCGCTGGTCGCGACCGTGATCGGCTATGTGATCGCGTTTTCGCTCATGTCGATGTCCTTGCGCACCATCCCGATCGGCGTGGCCTACGCGGTGTGGTCCGGCGTGGGCATCGTCGCCATTTCCATCATCGGCCTGTTCGCCTTCGGCCAGAAGCTCGACCTGCCGGCGCTTCTGGGCATCGCGCTCATCGTGGCCGGTGTCGGCGTGATCCAGTTGTTCTCGAAATCGAACGCCTGACCCTTCCCCATCCATTCACCGACAGGAGAACGACCGACGACCTGAATCCCGTACAACACCACTGCTGCTGAACTGCATCCATTCATAAATGACCGATAACGGAGGAGATTCCGATGGATCACGGCAAAAGCACCCACACCCCCCAGGACCCGCAGCTTGAACGGCGCATGCGCCGCATGTTCGGCCGCGACCGGGCCATGGCACTCGGCATGCTCGCCGGGCTCTGGCTGTCGCTCGTCTATATCTACTTCGCCGTGCCACACGGCTTCCTCTCTTCGTCCGTCGGCCTCGTGCTGACCGTGTCCGGCGTCCTCGTACTCGCCTTCAACAGCGCTTCGGTGTTCGCCATGCTGCGTCACTACGACGAGGACCGCGACCACATCTACGGACTGGACATCCATCACCTGGATCTGCACCGCGCACGCGCGCGCCGGGCGGCATTGCGTCCGGCCCACGTCGACGTCGCCTGAGGAGACCGGCATGGATGACAAGGCATATCGGCCCCCGGTACAGAAGGGGCTGGGACAGTTCGTGGACGCGCTGGTCGTGCTGGCGCTGGTGTACCTGAGCCTGCTCGCGCCACTGCTGCTGGGCGGTACGGCCGCCGAATCGGCCGAGCCGGAGCAGAAGCCGGCCGCGACCTGGCAGGCGCTGCAGCAGAACCCGACCATGCAGGCGCAGTGGGAGAAGCTGGGACACACGCCGGAAACCGCGGAGCCCATCGTGACGCGCAAGTTCAGCTATGACATCGAGCCGTGGTCGCTCGGGCTGACCGTCGCGGTCATCGTCGCCTATTTCTTCTTCGTGCTGCGCGTGTCCGATCGCGAATACCGCGAGGTGATCAACGAACGATTCGGCCGGCGTACCGGCAGGGAGGAGTGACATGGATATCTGGACCGCACTGGAATACGCCGCGTGGGCGCTGTCTTTCGTGCTGATCGGCTGGATGCTGGTGGACGCGCGCTTCGTCAGCACCACCTATGGCGAGGACTTCCTGCTCAGTTCGCGCGAAGGCGAGGAATGAAACCCTGATCGCCGGCGCGCATGCGCGCCGGAGTTCGCGCACAAGGGCGTGCGCGTGACATGGAGAACAAGATGGGAACAACAACTGCGGCAACTGCAGCAAGCGGCAAGCGGGAGAAGATCGCCTTGCTCAAGGTGCTCGGCCCGGTGCATGTGTGGGCGCTGGGCGTGGGCATCGTGCTGGTCGGCGAGTACATGGGCTGGAATTTCTCGGTGGCCAAGGGCGGCGCCTACGGCGCGCTGATCGCCTGCTGGGTGATCGGCCTGCTCTATACCTGCGTGGCCATGATCGATTCCGAGGTGACCTCCACGGTCGCGGCGGCGGGCGGCCAGTACACCCAGGCCAAGCACATCATCGGCCCGCTGATGGCCTTCAATGTCGGGCTCTACCTGGTGATGGCCTACACCATGCTCGAAGCGGCCGACGCCCTGGTGGTGGGCGACCTGCTGAAGGCGGTGGCCGCGCAGTATGGTGCCGAGCTTGACCCCAGACCTTTCGTGGTGCTCACCATCGCGTTGCTCGCCTGGCTCAACTACCGCGGCGTGTTCATGACGCTGACCGTGAACTTCGTCATCACCGCCTTCGCCTTCGTCGCCATCGTCGTGCTCTTTCTTGGCGCCACCGGCATCGGTGGCGGCGGCAGCGTGCTGCTGCATCGCGAACTGCTGGTCGACCTGCCCTACGGCTGGATAGGCGTGCTCGCCGCACTGCAGTTCGGCATGTGGTACTACCTCGGCATCGAAGGCACCTGCCAGGCGGCGGAAGAAGTGAGGTCGGCGGGGCGTTCGATCCCGCTCGGCACCATGGGCGGCATGATGACGCTGCTGATCGCCGCCTCGCTCACCTGGTATGTGTGCTCCGGCCTCATCCCGTGGGAATACCTCGGCCAGGCCACCACACCGCTGTACGACGCGGCGCGCCTGATGGGCAGTACCGAACTCGAGGTGCTGCTGTTCATCGGCACGCTGTTCGCCGCGGTCGCGTCGGCCAATGGCTGCATCAACGACGCCTCGCGCGCCTGGTTCTCGATGGCGCGCGACCGCTACATGCCGCACTGGTTCGGCGCCGTGCATCCGCGCTATCGCACGCCGTACCGAGCCATCCTGTTCCTGATCCCGATTGCGGTGTCCTTCGCGTTCACCGGCCTGCTCGACCAGGTGATCACCTTCTCCATCCTGTCGGGGCTGCTGGGCTACACCTTCATGTCCTTCAACATCGTGCGCTTCAGGCGGCTGTGGCCGCTCGGATCGATAGAGCGCGGCTATGTGCACCCCTATCACCCGCTGCCCTGCATCGTGCTCGGCCTGCTGTGCGCTGCCACCTACTTCGCCACCTATCTGGGCTATGGCACCTCGCTGCTGTCCATCATGGCCTTCTACATCCTGGTGTCGATCTGGTTCGTGCTGAGGCGTTACCGCTACGTGAAGCGCGGCGAACAATTCACGATGCCGTGGCCGCGGCCGAAGGGCTACTGATGACGGTCGCGACAATCGCGGCGCTGCTGTTCGGCAGCGGACTGTTCGCATGGTGGCACCGGCGCACGCAGAGGCGCTTCCGCGACGAACGAGCGGCGCTGTTCGATCACTGTGCCGGCATGTTCGACGCCGTCGCGGTGGCCGATTCGGGCGCCGAGTACCCGCGCCTGAGCGGTCGCTACCGCGGTGCACAGTTCGAGCTGCAGGCCCTGCTCGACCACGTCGGCTACCGCAAGTTGCCGTCGCTGTGGCTGTCGGTGACGCTGCGCACGCCGCTGCCCGTCCAAGGCAGCTTCGACCTGCTGATGCGGCCACAGAACATCGAATTCTGGTCGGCCTCGGACAGCATGGACGAGCGCATCGATCTGCCCGCCGACTGGCCGGTTCACCAGATCGCCAAGGTGAGCCCGGCCGGCTGGCGGCCGCCGCTGAATGCATTGCACGAAGCGGCCGGCAGCCTGATCGACCAGCCCTCGTTCAAGGAGCTGCTGGTGAGCCCGCGCGGCGTGCGCATCGTGTTCCGCGTCGGTGGTGTGCAGCGCGCGCACTACCTGGTGCTGCGCTCGCTGCTGCCGGACGAAACACGGATAGAGCCGGCGCTGCTGCAAGCACTGCTCGATGCCGCACTGTGCATCGTCTCGTCGCTGAAGGTCACGAAACTGGAGAAGGCCGCATGACATCCGCTACCGCACCGACCCTGTCGCGCCCACCGCACCCGTTCTTCGTGCTCGCTGCCGCGCTGCTGCTGCCCGGCATGGGCCAGGTGCTCAACGGCATGCAGGTGCGCGCCTGGGTCATGCTGTTCTTCGCGCTGAGCCTGGGCGTCGTGAGCTGGCATCTCACCACGCCCGAGCATTCCTTCATCGGCCGCCATGCCGGCGGCTTTTTCGTGTACGCGGTCATGGTGATGGATGCCTACGTCTGGGCACGCTATCGCTACGCGCTGGCGCGCGCGCGACAGGCGAGCGGAGCTGGCATGGCCTGAGTCCGACTGTCTTGGAGAAGGTCGCCCCCGCGGCCTTCATTTCGCCCGGGTCTGCACTCCTCGCTCGCCCGGGCTTCTTTTTTTATGCCGGCGAGCGCGTCCCATGTCTTGTTCCGAGCAATGCACCTCGGTGCGTGCGATGGATCGGTCAGGTCGGCGTCGTACATGTACCGGTGCCGGCGTTCGAGTCGGATCCCCGCAGGAAGGACCGCCCGGGACGCCGCTGCTACCAGACTTCCGGTGCCGGGCTTCCGGGTATCTCGGGAAGGAATCCCAGAACGCGACAATCATGACATGTCGTGAGCGCAATCGAGGGGTAGGAGGCCTGTGCGACAATCGTTCGGACTATGCGATAACCATTAAAACGGAATCCGGAATCATGTTCCAGCCATACAGGCTGCACCGGCGTGCAATTCGGCGACTTCCCGGTCTGCTTCTGTTGCATGTTCTGCTGTCGTGGATACTGTTTCACCCGGTCATGGCCGTGGATTACGTCAGGACGGCGCCGCCTTCGTGGGTGCTGCCGGTTGCTGTGCCGCAGGATGTGCAGACCCCAGCCGACCAGATCGTGAGCGGCAGCCATGTGCTTCTGCATGACCGGCAGATCCGTATGGACGGGACGTCTACATCCACCTATGTCCATATTGCGACGCTGGCCCTGAATGAGCAGGGTGTCGCCTCGATCGCCAATATCGAGATCGGTTTTGATCCGGTCTATCAGTCCCTCCGGCTGCACGACGTCAGAGTTCATCGCAAGGGTCAGACACAGAACCGGAGCGCATCGTTACGGGTGGAGATACTGAGGCGCGAGAAAGACCTGGACCTTGCCACCCTCGACGGGCGCGTCAGCGCGCACATTGTGCTGAACGATGTGCGGACCGGGGACGTCGTCGAGTACGCCTACACCCTGTCCGGGCGACATCCCGCGCTGGGACGTCATGATGCGGGGATGCAGCAGCTTGCCTTCGGTATTCCGGTCGAACATCAGCATCTGCGCCTGCTTTTGCCGTCCGATCGCAGTTTCCGCTGGACGGTCAGCAACGGTGGCCCGGCGCCGGTGGAATCCATGCACGACGGTCAGGCCGAATATGTATGGTCCTTGCGCAAGGTTGCCGCGATGCCGGTAGAGAGCGATGCGCCCGGGTGGTTCGTTCCGTATCCTCTGGTCCAGTGGACCAGCTTCTCCAACTGGAACGATGTCGCCCGATGGGGGGAGACTCTATACCGTTCCCCGCCACAACCGGGCGCTGCGGTGGAACAGCGGGCGGCGAGGATAGCTCGCGAGTACACCGGAGCGGCCGACCGGCTCGCCGAGTCGCTCCGACTGGCGCAGCGCGACGTCCGCTACTTCGGCGTGCAGGTCGGCGTGTCGTCGCTGAAGCCGGCTTCGCCGGATGAGGTGCTCCTGCGCGGATTCGGCGACTGCAAGGGCAAGACCCTGCTGTTGCTCACGTTGTTGCGCCGACTGGGCATTCAGGCTGACGCCGCATTGGTCAGTACCCAGCTTTCACGCGGTATCGAGGGCTTCCTTCCGTCTCACCTGATGTTTGACCACGTACTGGTCCGTGCCACGATCGACGGGAAGACCTACTGGGTCGATCCGACGCGGGCAACCCAGTTGGCGTCGCTGGATCGGCTGTATCAGCCGGACTTCGGCCGCGCACTTGTGCTGCGGGCGGATACCGCCGGCTTGACCGCGATGGCGGGGACACGCATGCACTCGCGGCGGGTGGTGACCGCCATCGATGCGCGCGAGGGGCTGGAGGCGCCCGTGCGCTATACGGTATCGACCAGCGTGAGTGGTGCTCTGGCAGAGGATCTGAGACTTCAGTTGGCCCGTGACAGCGCGGACAACGTGCAGAAGAACTATCTAAATTACTACGCGCGCTACTACCCCGGCATCCGTGTCGTACGCGCGATGGAAGTCAGTGACGATATTGCCGGGAACCGGATCACGACCACCGAACACTACGAGATTGCCGATTTCTGGGCGCAGAGCGCTCACGGCGCCCGCCGCGAAGTGGATGTCATCGTTCCGGAGCTGATCGATTTTCTGCGAAGGCCCGCGACGCAGACGCGCCATTCGCCCTTGCCGCTTGCGCCCAATTTCGAGCTTGATGCGACGACCGACATCGCCCTGCCGGGCGACTGGTCCATCGCGCCCGAGCAGCATGAAGTCAAGGATGCCCATTTCACCTATCGGAGGGATATCCGGTACGGCGAGCGCAGACTGACCTTGCATGACCGCCTCTGGACGCATGGCGACCATGTCCCGCCCGAGCAACTTGTCACGTATGTGGCCAGCCTCGATCGTGCGCGGAGCGCCACCGCTTACAGCCTCCTGCACACGAACGTCAGCAAGCTGAGCCTGGGTGACCGGATGAACTGGCCGATTGCGATGATCGCTCTTCTTTCGGCGCTTGCACTGATCTTCCTCGCGCGCAGGCTTTATCGCTACGATCCGCCTGCGCCCGACTTCACTCCCGTTCCCGGGCTGCAGGGGCTGCGCGGCTGGCTCATCCTTCCCGCCATCCACATGCTGTTCCAGCCGCTCAAGCTGGGCATCCAGATCGCATCCATCGTCGACAGCTACTCCATCCAGAACTGGAACGCGCTCACGCAGCCGGGAAGTCCGACTTACCATGCGCTGTGGGCGCCCCTCCTGCTGTACGAAATCCTGGCAAACCTCTCTCTGGTCACCGCATGGGTGCTGGCTGCCGTGCTGTTCTTCAAGCGGCGCAGCAGCGCGCCGAGGGTCATTATCGTGACCGTATGGCTCAGTCCCGTGCTGATGACTCTCGATGACATGATGGTGGGCATCATCCTGCCGGACAAGGGGCAGGCCGTACCGCCTGCCACGATTGCAGGCATGTTCGTCGGAGCCGCGGTCTGGACCGCCTACCTGCTGATGTCCGATCGCGTGAAGTCGACGTTCCGCACACGGTTGCGGGCTGATGCCGTCACGCCGGTCATCGTCGCCGACACGCCTGCGGTGCCGGATCAGCCGATAGCGGGTGCTCCGCTTGTATCGGGAGGCTGATTTCCGGACGCGGCAATGAGCGCGGCCGGCGATGACGCGCGCAGCGGTCTCCTGTCCGTGCGCCGGCGCACATGCGGGTACCGGCATCAGATGTAGTTCGACACCTCGATTAGATTGAGGTCGGGATCCCGGAAGTACGCGGACACGATGACGGGAGCGCGACGGATCGCCGTGCAGGCGATGCAGCGACGGGATGCAGCCACCTTCGGCGCGGCGGCCATCATCCGGTGGTCGCCTGTCTGAACTGCGGGTTCTGCAGCGCCCACACCGCGGCTTCGAGCCGGCTTTTCATGTTGAGCTTGCGCAGCAGGTGCTTGATGTGCACCTTCACCGTGGCGTCTGAAATGCCCAGTTCGCGTGCGATTTCCTTGTTGCTGCGGCCGTCGGCGAGCAGGCCGAGGATTTCGCGCTC
This sequence comes from Methyloversatilis thermotolerans, assembly GCF_000372885.1. GTDB lineage: Bacteria > Pseudomonadota > Gammaproteobacteria > Burkholderiales > Rhodocyclaceae > Methyloversatilis > Methyloversatilis thermotolerans. The sequence goes on along the minus strand of NZ_KB889967.1, from coordinate 2,650,280 downwards.
GCGTTCGGTGAGGTCGCTGTGCGAGGCCGCGGGCGGGGCATTCAGGGCGTTGGCGAGCAGGCCGGCCACACTGGCGTCGAGCACCACGTTGCCGCGCACCGACTGCTTGATGCGCGCGCACAGTTCCTCCGGCTCCATGTCCTTCAGCAGATAGCCGTCGGCACCGGCTTTCATCGCGTCGAGCACGTCGCGCTCGTCGTCCGACACGGTGAGCATGACGCAGCGCGCCGCGACCCCCGCGGCCTTGATGCGGCGCAGGGTTTCGATGCCATTCATGGTTTTCATGTTGAGGTCTATCAGCACCAGATCGGGCGACAGTTCCGTCGCCAGCGCCAGGCCGCTTTCGCCGTCGCCGGTTTCGCCGGCCAGCTCCAGTTCGTCGTCGGCGCGCACCAGTTGCGCCACGCCCTTGCGGAACAGCGGGTGATCGTCGATCAGCAGTATGCGTATGCTCATGTCGGGCTTTCGCTCATCAGTTCGGATGGCAGCTTCTGTGGCGCGAATTCGAGCTGCACGCGGGTGCCGCCGCCGGGGCGGTGTACGACCGACACCTGGCCGCCCAGCGAACGCGCGCGTTCGCGCATGATGCTCAGACCGTAATGATTGCTTTCGGCATAGGGGCTGGTGAGACCGCGACCGTCGTCGTCGATCACCACGGTCAGCCGGTGTTCCGGTCCGTATTTCATGCTCACCCACACATGATAGGCGCGCGCATGCCGCACGGTGTTGGACAGTGCTTCACGGATGACCTGCATCACGTGGAATTCCTCGTTCACCTCCAGGTGGCAGCGACCGAGGTCGTGCACGAAACTCATGTCCAGTCCGCTGCGTTGCGCGAATTCGTCTATCGTGTCCTGCACCGTGGACAGCAATCCACCGGCGCCCATGCGCACGCGGAAAGCGGCGATCAGTTCGCGCACCTCGCGGTAGGCGGCATTCAGGCCTTCGCGCAATTCGCGTGCGGCCTGCGCGACGTCGGTCGGATGCTTTTCACGGTCCAGCCCGCGCTGCAGTTGCGCCACCTGTATCTTCATGTAGGCCAGCGACTGAGCGAGCGAGTCGTGCAGTTCGCCCGCGATGGCGGTGCGCTCCTCGATCAGCGCCACCCGTCTTTCCTCCTGGCTGCGGCTCACGCTGGAAATGGCCAGTGCGGCGAGATGGGCGAAGCTTTCGGCGAGATGCGCCTGCAGATCGTCCACGCGCGCGCTGTCGGGAAACTGCAGCAGCAGCGCGCCGACCGATACGTTGCCGCGGCACACCGGCACCAGCAAGGTGTGATGAGGGCATTCGGGTGACGCCGGTACGACGCGGGCGGTGGCGTCGCGTACCGGTCCATCGGGGTTGATCTGCGCCAGCAGGGCCGGTTCGCCATGCGTGCACAGTGCGCTGTCCGTGCCCAGGGCCTGGCGCGCCGGCGCATTCAGGCACAGCGCGGCGGTCTGTGCGCCGAGCGCGCCTTCCAGCATGGACAGCGCGCCGCGCAGGCCGAATTCGGATACATCGCCATCGGTGAACATGCGCGCGACGCGGTGCAGGGTCTGCAGCGACTGCCCGGTCCGGCGCAACTGCTCGCCGCTCACCTGTTGTCGCCAGCGTCCTTCCGCCTCGAAACCGGCCTGGCGCGCGGTCATTTCGGCCAGGGTGTCGACCAGGCGCTCGATTTCGTCGCGACCGCGCGTGCGAACATCGTCCGGCATCAGCGCCATCGCGGCTTCGGTACGCCGCACCAGCACGCGGAAGGCGCGTTGTGCGATGAGTACCGCGCCGGCAACGATGAGGGCGCAGCACAGGCCCTGCAGCAAGAGCATGACGGCGACGCGTTCAAGAAGGGTGCGCTCGACTCGGGCGAAGGCCTCGCAGGCGTGATCGGCATTTGCGGGGGACTGGGTACAGGAGTCGACCAGTGCGCCGAACACCTGCTCGAACTGGCGCTCGATCTCTATGCTGCCCCACAGGCTGAGCAGCGCGGCGAGCGCGCAGCCGGCGAGGGTGGCCACCAATCCGGTGTATAAGGGAAAGCGCCCACCGGGGCCGAAGAAGGAACGGATCAGCATGACTCTGTATGTGTTTTCAGCCTGGATGCTTGCGCTGTTGTTCGCTGCCGTCGTCGGATCGTGGCATGGCGCCGATACTGTTGTCGCCCTGCCCGCCTTTGTGGCGGCGACCGGCCTGCTGGTGCTGGTGCTGGCACGCCGGCTGCCCTGGTATGTCGGCGCTCCGCACCGCCCGGAAGCGAATGCGCAGCAGGTGCAGTGGGCCGGTCAACTGTGCCACAACATTTCCTCGCCTTCGGTCACCATACAGGGTCAGCAGATCACTTTCGCCAACCAGGCCTTTCTCGCGCTGCTCAATTACCGCGGCCAGGCCGATCAGGTGGTGGGCCTGCCTTTCACCAATCTGCTGCATCCGGTGGATCACGGCCGCTTCGCGGCGCTGCTGGCGCGCGCCGGGAACGCCGATGCCGCGGACGCCGACGACGTGCTGCGCCTGGTGCGATCGGACGGCAGCGCGCTGAAGATGCGGGCCAGTCTTTCGCCGCTGTCCTCGGTGCCGGGCAGCCTGCTCATCCAGTTCAGTCCGGACGCCACGATGACGCCGGCGCGCGACGCGCCGGAGGGTGCGATGACCTCGCTGCTGGACCAGCTCGACCTCGTGCTGTTCCATGCCGATGCCGAAGGTCGCATCGTCTACGTCAATCGCGCCTGGGAGAGGCTGACCGGCCGTTCGCTCGCCGACAGCCGCGGCCGGCCGCTGTCGGTGGCCCTGCATCCGGAGGACCGCGACGCGGTCGACAAGTCGCTGGCCGCGCTGGCGGGTGGGCAGAGCGATCATCTGGGTACCGAGGTGCGCATGGTCAATGGTGGCGGTACGGTGTTCTGGGTGCTGCTGCGGGCACAGGGCTGCATCGAACCGGGCGGCGATCTGGTGGGCGTGCTCGGCACGCTCACCGAAGTGACGCGGCGACGGCGCGGCGAGGACATGGGTTCGTCGCGCCGCTACCTGAACACGCTGCTCGCCAATGTGCCGGGCATGGTGTACCGCGGCCGCAACGATCCGGACTGGACCATGGAATTCGTCAGCGACGGCAGCATGGACCTGATCGGCTACGAACCCTGGGAGCTGGTGGACAATCACCGCATCGCCTTCGGCAGTCTCATCCATCCCGATGATCGCGAGTTCGTGTGGGCGCAGGTGCAGGCCAATCTTGCGCAGCACAAGCCCTACCAGATTTCCTATCGCATCGCCGATGTGAGCGGCAACTACCTGTGGGTGTGGGAACAGGGCCGCGGCGTGTTCTCGTCACAGGACGAGTTGCTGGCCATCGAAGGCTTCATCACCAATGTGAGCGAACGGCGCGGTGCCGAGGAAAAGGCGCGCCGCCGCATGTGGTTCGAGGCGCGTACCGGCATGACCAGCCGTGCCATATTCGATGCGCTGCTGGCGTGGACGCTGCATCAGTCGCAGATCGGCGGTCCTCCTTTCGCATTGCTGTGGGTGGATGTGAGCGGCCTGTCCAGCGCTGTGTCCGTGCGTGGCAGCGAAGTGGCCGAACAGGTGCTGGCCAGCGGCGTGGCCGGGCCCGGTTCCCTGGCTGGAGAGGCGGCGGCGGAACAGGTGCTCGCCACGGTGGCGCGCCGCTTCCGGCCGGTCAATTACCCGGGCGCGGCCGTGTCCTATCTGGACAACTACCAGTTCGTCGTGCTGCTGACCGATTTCCGCGCCGGTGAAACCGCACGTGCGCTCGCGGGCTCGAACGAGCTCATCCCGGCGGTATCCCAGCTCGCCGGGCGGCTGGTACAGGAACTGTCCGCGCCGTTGTCCATCGGCGGGCGCGAGGTGTCCGTGCCGGTCGCGGTCGGCATCGCGCTCAGCGATCAGCGCTACATCGGCGCCGAAGCCATGCTCGGTGCTGCTCGCCGCGCCGCCACCCAGGCAGCCGAACTGGGGCCTGGCCACTGCGAGTTCGCCGACGAGTAGCCGCGATACGCCAACGGCCGGTACCCGCCGACGCCCATGCTTCAGGGTTCGATGGCCATTCCGCGTATGCCTTCGCCCTTGCCGATGTGGCCGATGCGGCTCGCCTTGCCGGTGGTGAGATCGATGTCGTAGAGCTGCGGGCGGCGGTCCGTGTTGCTGACAAATGTCGCCAGCGCAGCGTTGTCGAGATCTGCAATGTCGAAGTGTGCGTCGAGCAGATCGGACAGGCCCAGGGGCCCCACCGTGTACAGCTTGCCCAGGTTGGGCGATACCACCGGCGTTTCGCCTTCGACCGAGCCCTGGCGCACCAGCGCGCCTGTCCCCAGATCGATCGCGAAATTGGTGGTGATCTTTTCATTTTCCTTGTTATAGGTGTAGGCGGCGGCGATCACCTGCGATGCACGGCCGGCGTTCGGGTCTCCGTCGGCATAATGCAGTGAGCCATCCACCTGCAGTCCATCTATCCTGGGGTCGTAATCCACCAGTGCTCCGCTATCCGGATGCGCGCGCAGGTTCTGCGCACTGTCGGACACGATGCGGATGCGGTCGGCGGACGGATTGAAATCGAAACCGAAACGGCGGCCGCGCAGCGGCATGGCGAAGCGGTCCTGCCCGACCGGCTGGAGCTGGCCGGTCTGCACGTCCACCAGGTAGATGCGGCCGCTGCTGCCCAGCGCATAAAGGTCGCCCTTGAACACCCGGTAGTCGATGCCCAGTATGACCTCGCCATCGGCCAGACCGCGCAGCGGCACCTCGGACAGTATGTTGCCGGGCTGGCCGGCGTTGAAGGTGAGCAGATGATGGCTGTCGGTCACCACGCGAACGGTGTGTTTGCGCAGGGGGCCTTGCGCTTCCGGCAGCACACCGCAGCCCGACAGGGCGAGCAGCGCGGTCGCTGCAACACAGGGCAGGGCGCGGGTGCGGACAGTCCGGTCGGTCGGCAGGCTCATCGCAGGGGTCTCCATATCGTTGTCCGGATCGGCTACGGCCGGCCGCACGCGGACTTGAGCATTCGGGCGCGGCCATTCAAGCTTGATGCGGTCATTGCCGTAAAAAAAGAACCTTCAACTTCAGTCCGGAGTGCCGCGTGTTGCGCAAAGTCGTCACGGCCCGGCGCCGAGCGCTGCCGGGTTTCGTCCTGTGCGCGCTATGCGGGCTCGCGGAAGCGGCGGTCATCACCCTCAGAGTGTCCGATTCCGCGTCCGGACGAGCGCTCGACAGTGTCGTGGCGTCGCTGGTTCCGCTTGATCGCGGCGAACTGCCGCAGCCGCGGAGCGCATCCATCGCACAGGCGAACAAGACTTTCCTGCCGCATGTGTCGGTCGTGCAGACCGGAACCGCGGTCGAGTTTCCCAATAACGACACGGTACGCCATCACGTCTACTCTTTTTCGCCCGCCAAGGTGTTCGAGCTCAAGCTGTACAGCGGAAAACCGGCAAAGCCGGTGATATTCGACAAGCCGGGCGTGGTTGTGCTGGGGTGCAATATCCATGACCGGATGTCGGCCTATGTGGTGGTGGTCGATACGCCCTGGTTCGGCATATCGGACGGTGAGGGCACGGTGCGCGTCAGCGGTGTGCCGCCCGGAGACTATCTGCTTCAGCTCTGGCATCCGCGCAGGTTGGGGCTGCCTGAGCTGCCGCCACGACCGTTGCGCGTGATGGGCGATCTGGCGGAGAGCGTGAGCGTGGACCTGAAGAACTGATGCCATGATCAGACTGCGTCTGCGCTGGAAGATCGCCGCCTGGTGCTCGCTGCTTGTCGTGGCGTTGCAAGGGATAGGGCTGATCCTGTTCGCCCAGATCGGCCGCAGCAGCGCGATCGCCGACGCGCGCATGGAGGTGGCGACCGCGCAACGCGTGTTCGACCGGCAGATCGCCCACCGCGCCGCGCAGCTCAGTCAGGCGGCGAGGGTGCTTGCCGCCGACTACGGCTTTCGCGAGGCGTTGCTGAGTCAGGATCGCGACACCATCGTGTCCGCGCTGGACAACCACGGTGGGCGCATAGGTGCTGATCTGGCCTTGCTGCTGGCACTGGACGAATCCGTGGTCGCGGGCAGCATCGGCCTGCCGCAAGGGCTGCCGGCGCGTGTGCACCAGTTGATCGAGGCGGTCCGCAACCGGCAGGAGGGCTCGGGTTTCGCGGTGATCGCGGATCGCCTGCACCAGATCGTCGTGGTTCCTGTTCTCGCCCCGGTACCGACGGCATGGGTGGTGCTGGGTTTCCAGGTCGAGCAGGGACTGGTCGATGACCTGCGAGGGCTGACCGGGCTGCAGTTGAGTTTCGTGCGGCGCGGCGCCCGCGACGACTGGTTCCTCGATGCGAGCAGTCTGCCGCCGGATGTCGGGCAGGCCTTGCTGGCACGGTTCCGCAACGCCAGCCTGGGCGGCGAGGATACCGTCGCCGTCGCCGTCGCCGACGACGACTATGTGACGCATGTCCATGCACTCGATATCGGCGAGCCGGGCGAGGCGGCTGTCGTGCTCATGCTGTCGCTGGACCGGGCGCTGGCGCCGTGGGAGCGCCTGTTCCGCGAATCGGCGGCGCTGTCGGCCGCGGGCATCGTCATCGCGCTGCTGGCCAGTGCCGTGCTGGGTGGCACCATCGCCGCTCCGGTGATGCGCCTCGCGGGCTTCGCGCAGCGGGTGCAGCGCGGCGAATACGGCGGACCGCCGGAGCTGTCGCGCGGTGACGAGATCGGTGAGCTGGCGGACGCGTTCTCCGCAATGACCGGCGAGATTGCGAACCGTGAGGCGCGGATCAGTGAGCTGGCGTACTACGACGGCCTGACCGGGCTGCCCAATCGCGCCTGGTTCGGCGAACGCCTTGCGGATGCGGTCGGGGATGCGCTCAGGTCGGAGGGTACGGTCGCTGTCATCACGCTGGATCTGGACCGCTTCCGCATGGTGAATGACGCGCTCGGCCACGGCGTGGGCGATCTGCTGCTGCAGAAGGTGGGGCGGCGGCTGCGCGAAACGATGCGCGATGCACGCGATCAGGTGGCGCGCCTGGGCGGCGACGAGTTTGCGGTCATGCTGCCGGGGGCCGATCTGCACCGGGCGCAGGCGGTGGCGCAGCGTGTCGCCGAGGTGCTGCAGGCACCGATGAACCTGTCCGGACAGGTGGTGGATATCGACGCCAGCATGGGCATATCGGCCTGCCCCGAGCACGGTGAGGAGGCGGCGCAACTGATGCGTCACGCGGAAATCGCGATGTACCAGGCCAAGCGGGGCAACGCCCGTTTCAAGATATATGACCCGGCCGACCATGACCGCAACGTGCAGCGTCTGTCTCTGCTGACCGAGCTGCGGCATGCGGTCGAGAACGACGAGCTGGTGCTGTACTACCAGCCCAAGGTGGCGACCCGGCCCGATCCGGCGCACCACGTCGAGGCGCTGGTGCGCTGGATACATCCTTCACGTGGCTTCATACCGCCATTCGATTTCATCCCGTTCGCGGAACAGACCGGCTACATCAAGTACATCACGCTGTGGGTCATGAACGCGGCGGTGCGCCAGTGCGGCCAGTGGTTGCAGCAGGGGCTGGAGGTGAACGTATCGCTGAACATTTCCGCGCGCGATCTGCTGAATCCGGAGCTGCCAGTGCTGTTTGACGGCATGCTGCAGCGGCATGACTGCCCGGCCCGGCTCATCACGCTGGAAATCACGGAGAGCGCGGTGCTGGACGATCCGGATCACGCCCTGGCCAATCTGCAGGCGCTGCGCGCCACCGGCTGCGCGCTGTCCATCGACGACTATGGAACCGGCTATTCGTCGCTGTCCTACCTGCGCCGGATGCCGGTGAGCGAAATGAAGATAGACCGCAGCTTCGTCATGCATCTGCTCGACAATCCGAACGACGAGATCATCGTGCGCTCGACCATAGAACTGGCGCACAACATGGGGCTCAAGGTGACGGCCGAGGGGGTGGAATCGGAAGACGTGCTGAACCGGCTGCGCGAGCTCGGCTGCGACCTCGTCCAGGGCTATCTGATCAGCAAGCCCATCCCGCGCGAACAGCTCGAACGCTGGTTCGCCGAATCGCACTGGGCTGCGGCGTGGCCCGATGCGGGACGGAGAACGGGCATGGCCGGAGGTTGAACACTGTGTCGGGCAGAGGTCAGGCGGCCGCCGGTCGGGCCACTCGCGTTAAAGTCGCGGCTGTGTCCCTTTCTGGATTGCGCAGCGGTCCCCAGGCATGAACATGAAGCGCAACGGACCTCTCGAGGTCATCACGCGCCGCCCCGCTGGCGCGGCTCACCCGCAACCCCTGCTGTTCGTTCATGGCGCGTATACCGGCGCCTGGTGCTGGGACGAGTACTTTCTTCCCTGGTTCGCCGAGGCCGGATTCGAGGCGGTCGCGCTTTCTCTGTCCGGCCACGGTGAGAGCCCCGGGCGCAATTGTCTCGACCTGTTCAGCCTGGACGACTACGTGGCGGACGTGTGCGAGGTCATGGACAGGTTTGCGGTGCCGCCGGTGCTCATCGGCCATTCGATGGGCGGCATGGTGGTGCTCAAATGCCTCGAATTGCGGCAGCCGCCGGCGGCAGTGCTGATGGCCTCGGTGCCGCCGCAGGGCCTGTGGGCGTCTGCCGTTGGCCTGGCCATGCGCCGACCCGATCTCATGAACGAACTGAATGCGCTGTTGGCCGGCGGGGCAAAATCGCTCGACGCGCTGGCTGACGCCCTGTTCGCCCAGCCGGTGCCGCTGGACCGGCTCCAGCGCTACGCCCTGCGTGTGCAGCCGGAATCGGCCCGGGTGATCTGGGACATGACCTTGTTCAACCTGCCGCAGATCGCACGCATGCACCGGCCGCCGATGCGCGTGCTGGGAGCGGCGTGCGATCCCATCATTCCGCCGCCTCTGGTCGACATGACCGCTGCCGCGCTCGGCGTACCGGCGCAGATCTTTCCCGGCATGGGGCACGGCATGATGCTTGAGGCGGACTGGCAGGCGGTTGCCCGCAGCCTGCTCGACTGGGTGGTCGAGCTCTTTCCGGCGAACTGCGAAATCCGCTGAACCCGTCATCGCCGCGTCTCATGATCGATGGCGCGATGTGCAATACGTCGCACCTGTGACGTCCGCATGTGGACTTCTTCCTCGTCCTGAAATGCGGTGCCGCACATCATGGAACCCGTGATGTTGACGCGTGCGGTCCGCACCGGCTGTAGCGAGCCGGCGAACGGAACAGAGCGCGACCGGATGTGCGGGGCAAGGAAACACCCGGGCAGGGAGGAGGTCAGACCTTCCGGATGCCGTGACCGGGTGCTGCGCAGAGCGGGTTCGGAACGTCATACATGGTCCACCAGGGCCCGGATTGTAAAGAGTTGATGCACCGTGTGCCTCGGAACGTCCACCCGCTCAAGCTCGAAGGCGGGGCGCCGATAGCGCATTATGGGTGGGCAAGGGGGGGGGAAGACGAGAATGGACCTGTTCGATTTCATGACCGGCAAGACACTGGGGCGTGCGCAGGATTACGGCGACGAGGTGCTCAATGCGAGCTGGCTGCCCTTGCCTGAAGCCGGGCCGGCAGTGCGGCGAACCCATGTGGCGCGACAGCGCAGCGCGGTGTCCGACCCGGATGCCTTCCTGCGCGATATCTACCGCGCGCAGGAATAAGCGCCGCAGCAAGGCCTGTCACCGGCGGCACGCGGGCGAAGTGCGCGGCCTGGCGAATGCGCCACCGCGATGAAGCTCGGGGCGCGGCATGCCTGCCTGTCCCCCGTCCGCCCGAGCGTGATCGTCACGCGGACACCCGATCGGGCGCGCACGATTTCCGCAACTCGTGTCGCACAAGCTCATCGTTCGTGCTTTTCCGCATGCGGCTGTACAGTCGTACTTTTGCCGGATTGACGCGGTTTGTTTTCGTGGGATGTAATCCGGACGAGTGACCGCTGCCTGCATCCATGACCTTCCCTTTTCTCGTTCCCGGCTGTTCACACGCCTTGCCGCTCTGTCGCGGGTGCCTGCAATGAACGGTGCTGCGCGCCTTGTCGGCCGTTATCGTCTTGGCCGGGAGATCGGCCGGGGCGAACGGGGCATCGTGTACGAGGCGACAGAACCCGCGTCGGGCAGGCTGCTCGCGCTCAAGATTTTCCGCACCGATCTGGCCGACGAGCCGGCGCGTTACGCGGCCCAGCTGGGCGAACGGTTGTCGGCGGTGTCCCGCCTGGACCATCCCGGCGTGGTACGCGTCGTCGAACTCGGCCTGTCGGTGGAGGACGGGCAGCCCTGGGTGGCGATGGAACGGGTGGAGGGGCGCTCGCTGCGCCAGCTCCTGGACGCGCTTCCGCGCATGTCCTTCGAATGGGTTCGCAGCATCGGCGCCCAGGCCGCAGAGGCGCTTGCTTACGCGCAGAAGGCGGGCATCGTGCACGGTGGCCTGAAGGCCGGCAATCTGCTGATCGACGGCGATGGCCGTGTCGTGGTGACCGATTTCGCCTTGCCTGCTGCATCGCCTGGCGCCCTGCCTGCGGTACCGCAATACCTGTCGCCGGAGCAGGTTCAGGGTCTGCCTGCCGATGCGCGTTCCGACGTGTTTTCGCTGGGCGCCCTGCTGTTCGAAATGCTGGTCGGACGTCCACCTTTCGGTTCGCCGCTGACCGGATCACTGTCCGGCGTGCTGGAAGGCATTGCCCATGCGCCGACGCCGTCGCCCAGTGCGCTTGACCCCGAGGTGCCGCCTGATCTGGATTTCATCGTGATGAAGGCGCTCGCCAAGTCGCCGGTCGATCGCCACGCCGATGCCGGCGCACTGGCGCGCGCGCTGCGTGCGGCGAACGTCGATATGCCGCGTCCGCCGACCCCGCTCGCCGAGCCGCCTCCGGTCACCGTGGTGGCCGTCGAGGATCTGCCGGCGCCGCCTTTCAAGCGCGGACAGCCGGGGCGCCCGGGGGCGCCTGTCGACGACGTCCTGGCTGAGCTGGAAGCGGACCTGGAAGCCTTTTCGGCACGCTCGCTCGCCGACCTTGAACCGAAGACGCTGCCGCTGCCGCGCGCACCGAAGTCCCCCCCCGATTCCCCGCTGGACGTCGCGTTTCCGCGCCTGCTCGATGCGCCGGTGTCGGGAGCGGCCGAGCATCCGGGCCGAAGCGGGCCGGCGTCCGCGACGGTGCGCACCGGTGCCGGTTCCTCGTTGCTCGCTGATCTTGCTGGTGAAGCCCAGCGCATCCGCGCCCATGCTGCACAGATGCAGCGCGGCGAACGCGCCGCGCGCACCGAAGCGGAGCAGGCGCTGGCTGACCGGCTGCTCGGTGTGCGCGACTATTTCAGTCAGCTGGTGGCCCAGCTCAACGTGATCAGGCCGCAGGTGTCGCGCGACTACCCGCTGCTCGGGTTGGGCGTGCTGCGCGGCCTGGCCTGGCATTCGTCGGACGTGCATACGCGCAACCGGGGCGTCGAGATGCCGGACCAGATTGCCCGCGTTTCGTTGAGCTGGTTGCTGCAAGGGCAGGCGGTACTGCACTGCGAACGTGACCCGCTTTCCGCAGATGCGCTGCGTGGCGCGCTGCGCGAGCACGGCGTGAGGTTCGAGGAGCAGCCGCAGCGCGACGAACACGGGCGTCTGCGCAGCCTTGTGTTCGATGTCGCACCCGAGGTTCGCGCGCGCGTGGAGCTGGCCGCCGATTACGAGTGGCTGTCGCTCAAGCTCACCTTGCAGAATGTCGAGCGTTTCGGCCTGGTTGATTACCTGCCGCCGCGCATCGGCGATGACGTGGAATGGCTGGATGAACTGGTGCGTCTCATGCTCGGTCAGCCCAGCCGTTTTGCATCGCTGGTCCGCCTGGTCGTGCCGACGCCGCCCTGACGACGCCACCATTCCGGCGCGCGCCTCTTTCGCAGGCCGGCGCAGAAAATGCTTGCCTCCAGTCCGGAAAGTCTCAACTTCTTCGCAAGCGCGACGAAAGAACACACATCGGGTACTTTCCGGATTGCGGATGTGGCGTACCGCCAGCCGCGCTCCAGGTTCCATTTGCAGCAAGGAGATCAGCCATGCAACAGGCGGATATTCGGATTCCTCTGGCGGAATGCCGCGAGATCTATGATGTCGGTGATGTCGATCGCGCGATGGAGGCGGGCAACCATTCCCGCAGCGAGGCGCTGTCGGCTTTCTACGAGAAGATGCGCTCGCTGGGCGGGGTGCGCTATGTCGTGAAGCCTTCGTCATTCGACGGACTGGATCCACTGTATGCGCGCTGCCCCAACTTTGCGCCGGTGCTCGATGATCTGAAGCGTTATCTCGCGCTGGCGGTGGCCGGCAACGAGCCGATGAACTTCACCCCCATGCTGCTGCTCGGCGAGCCCGGCATAGGCAAGACGCACTTCGCGCGGCAACTCGCGCAGTTGCTGGGCACCGGATTCGAATTCTTGTCCATGTCTTCGCTCACCGCCGGCTGGATACTGTCCGGCGCCTCTTCCCAGTGGTCGCATGCCAAGCCGGGCAAGGTGGCCCAGGCGCTGGTATGCGGCGACTACGCCAATCCTCTGGTGGTGCTGGACGAGGTGGACAAGGCGGGTGGCGACGCCCGCTATGACCCCATGGGGGCGCTGTACGGCCTGCTGGAACAGGACACCGCGCGCCGCTTCAAGGATGAATTCGTCGAGGTCGACATCGACGCCAGCCACATCATGTGGGTGTCCACGGCCAACGACGAGCGCTCCATTCCCGAGCCGATACTGAGCCGGATGAACGTCTATACCGTGCCGCGGCCGGATCACGACCAGGCCTGCGTCATCGCCCGCACCTTGTACGAGGAACTGGTGGCCGCGCACGACTGGGGCTTCGAACCGGATGCGCCGGACGATGTGATCGACCGGCTGGCGGCGGTACCGCCGCGTGACATGCGAAAGGTGCTGCTGGCGGCCTTCGGCAACGCAAAGCTGGCGCGTCGGGATCACCTCGAAGTGGTGGATCTGGACGCGGGGCGCGCCACGCGACAGAAAAAGATCGGCTTCTGAGTGCGGCGCGGGCGGCATGGGCCGCCGTGGCCATCGGCCGGCTACAGCGTATGACTGCGGTCGCCGCGCAGGAAACCGCGCAGCGGCGTGTCCGGCAGGCCGCGCGTCAGGCAGATCACCTTGAACAGTTCGCCCATTTCGGCGGGCGAGGTGAGGCGGTTCACCGCGGCGTTGTGACGGGCGCGCGTCATTGCGTCCGCGCCGCTGCTTTCGCCCAGCAGTTCCAGCAGGCCGCAGTTCAGCAGGAAGCGGGCTTGCGAGGTGTAGCCCGCCAGTGACATGCCGGCATCGAATGCCGCCTGCGCGATTGCGGTGAAATCGACATGGGCCGTGATGTCGTTCAGTCCGGGCATCCACAATGGATCGCCGTGCGCGTGATGGCGGTAATGGCACATGAGCGTGCCCTGGTAACGGTCGGCGTGGTAGTACTCGGCCTGCGGAAAGCCATAGTCGATCAACAGCAGCGCGCCGCGGCCGATGCGCCGCGCCCATTCGGCTACCCAGGCGCGGGCCACGAGATTGATTTCGCTGTCGTAGCCATCGCTGAAGCCCAGGCGCCTTGCCTCGGCGGTGAGCGCCGGCGGCGCGGGTCGCCAGTCCAGCACCAGATCATCCTCCACCGTGTCCACCACTGCCTGGTCGATGCCGCCGGCGTTGCCGCGTACCCGTTCGACGGGCATCGCGTCGAGCACCTCATTGCCGATCACGACGCCGTCAAATTGTGGCGGCAGACTGTCCAGCCAGCTCACACGCGATGCCAGAGCGGGCTGGCCGGCTGCCAGTGTCTCGCGTTGACGCTCGCGCAGGTCGGCCGAAAGTTCGAGGATGAAATAGTGCGTCGGCGCGGCGCCGAGGCGGTCGAGCGCACCCAGCAGGTCGACCGCCAGCCTTCCGCTGCCGGCGCCGGTCTCCACGATGCAGGGCGCGCACAGCGCCATCAGATCGGCAAGCTGGCGGGCCAGACTGTGCCCGAACAGCGGTGTCATTTCCGGGGCGGTGATGAAATCGCCGCCGGCGCCGAACTTTTGCAGGGCGCCACTGTAATAGCCCAGTCCGGGCGCGTACAGCGCCCGCTCCATGTAGCGGCTGAAGGGCAGGGCACCATGGCGGGCGATCTCGTCGCGGATCAGCGACCGCAGCCGCTCGCTGTGGGTGCGGGCATCGTCGTCGGGCGTGGGCAGGGACATGGCGGATGAAGAGGTTGTTGGCGACCTGGCGTGCGGGTCCGCGATAATGCGGCATCGCGTCAGGACATACAAACAGGCGGAATTCGGATGGAAAACGGCAAGGTGGCTCTGATTACCGGCGCGGCCCGGCGGCTCGGGGCGCAGATCGCCCACACGCTGCACGACGCGGGTTGGCGTGTGGCCATACATTACCGGCAGTCGGCGGAAGAGGCGCTGCTGCTGCTCGATCAGTTCAATTCCCGGCGCGCGAAGAGCGCCTGCTGCCTCTCGGCCGACCTGCTGGATACCGCCCGCCTGCCGGAGCTGGTCGACATCACCCTGAGCAAGTTCGGCCGGCTGGATGCACTGATCAACAACGCGTCATCGTTCTTTCCGACGCCGGTGGGCAGCATCAGCCTGCGCGACTGGGACGATCTGACCGGCAGCAACTTCCGCGCACCGCTTTTCCTGTCGCAGGCGGCGGCACCCGCGCTGAGGGATACCGAAGGCTGCATCGTGAACATCGCCGACATTCACGCCGAGCGGCCACTGCCCGGTTACGCGCTGTACAGCGCATCCAAGGGCGCGCTCGCCACGCTGACGCGCGCGCTCGCCATCGAGCTCGCGCCGCAGATACGGGTGAATGGCGTGGCACCGGGGCCGATCCAGTGGCCGGAAAACGATCTGTTCGATGCCGCCGAGCGCGAGCGCATCGTGCAGCACACGCTGCTGAGGCGCGAGGGCGACCCGCGCGACATCGCCCGCACCGTACGCTTCCTGATCGAGGATGCACCCTACATCACAGGCCAGATCATTGCCGTGGATGGCGGGCGCAGCGTACATCTCTAGTCGCGGCCCCGCGCGATCAGGGCGGCAATATGCCCGCACTCGGACCTTCGTCGTATTGAAGCGGGATCGGCGCACAGATACAGTGGCTGTTTGTAAAATGGCGATACAACACATCGCCTCCCCTGCAACCGCCCTGTCATGACTTCACAACAACGATCGCTTTGCGTGCTGTTCGCAGACGTGTCCGGCAGTACCCGGCTGTATGAAAAGCTGGGAGATGCCGAGGCGCTGCGCGCGGTCGAGCGTTGTCTGAACCGCATGCGCCGCGTCGTGGATGGACATGGCGGCAAGGTGATCAAGACCATAGGTGACGAGGTCATGACCACCTTCGACACTGCCGATGCCGGCATACAGGCGGCCTGTGAGATGCAGCACCGGGTGACCGACCTGCCGCCGGTTTCAGGCGTGAAGCTGGCGATACGCGTGGGTTTCCACTATGGCCCGACGATAGAGGAAAACGACGACGTGTTCGGCGACACGGTCAATACCGCGGCGCGCATGGCCGGACTGGCCAAGGCCGGTCAGATCATGACCACTTCCGAAACCATGGCCGCGGTGACGCTCAGTCTCGCCCCCGAAGTGCGCGAGATCGACGCGCTGACGGTCAAGGGCAAGGCCGAGGACGTGCGCGTGTTCGAGGTGCTGTGGCAGGATGGCGCCGACCTTACGATGAAGGCCTCCAGCATCGTCGCGAGCTACGCAGCCGCCCGGCTGCTGGTGAGTTACCGTGGTGTCGAGGTGACACTGGATACCAGCCACGGTCCGCTCACCCTGGGTCGCGACATGAGCAACGAAGTGGTGATCAAGGACCAGCGCGCCTCGCGCAACCATGCACGCATCGAGCGCCGGCGCGACAAGTTCGTGCTGGTCGACCAGAGTACCAATGGCACCTTCCTGCGCATCGAGGGCGAGAACGAGGTCATCCTGAAGCGCGAGGAAATGATCCTGCGCGGCCAGGGCACGATAGGTTTCGGCCACAGCGCGCTGGAACAGGGCATAGACCTGATGCGTTTCGAGGTACTCGAGTAGGCGGCCGCCGGACTGTTTTTCCGGCGGCGTCCGGATGCCGCTTCAGATGCTGATGCGTTTGCGCAGTTCGGGATCGTGGATGACCGTTTCACGGCGCGATGGCGCGGCCTCGATCAATGCTGCCGGCGGCAGCGTCTGCAGTCGTGCGACCACGTCGGGTGCGGTGCAGGCAGGGTCCAGATCCAGCGTGACCGCATCCGGCGAGCTTGATGCGATGCTCAGACAGTTGCGCCCGAGCTTGCGCGAAAGCGGCAGCAATATGCCCGCCTGTACGTTCTGAGCGACATCGGTCAGACCGCCGGACAGATCGACCACGAATTCCGCGCGATCGCTGCCCAGAGATTTCACGTCGGTGGCCAGCACCGACCGCATCGAGGCGATTTCGCGCAGCAGTGAGCCGGCCATTTCCTCCCCCGGCAGCCCGGTGATCTGCAGAGTCACCTTGCGTGCCATGAAATGGAAGTGGCTCAGAAAGAAGTTGCGGCTGAACTGGTCGCCCACCCGTTTGCCGATGTCGGCCAGCGCCTTCTCTTCGGATGCCCAGCTCAGCCCTTCCGGCATCTCCGTGTTCAGATACACCTCTTCGCCGGTCTTTCGATCGATGCAGCGCACGGTCCACGACGTGAGCACGACCTTTTCGATCACCACACCCGATGCGGCGAGACGCGCAGTCAGACGCTTGAAACGCACTTCGCTGTCTATCGAGAAATCGGCGTTCTGACCCGCCGACGGGTCGTCGCTCCAGGTGCGGAATCCGAAGCCCTGGATGTGCTGCTTCAGCGTGTTCTCGGCGAGCGGCGAGCGCTGGGCCGGAACCGCAGGATCGCCGTCCGACCAGCGCGAGGTCACACCTACCGCGATCTTCGGGTCACCGTTGTTACGGATGAAATCGACGCGCTCTTCCTGCGACATCTGGTTCAAGGACTTCTGCACCTCGCGTACGCGTACTGCCGCACGCACTTCGCCGGCCATCAGGCCATCCTTGCCGAGTTCGGGTGGACTTTCCTCGAGCACTGCCTGGATGAAATCGCTGCCGCGATCGAGCAACCTGGACTGCAGCACGTCGTAGTGCGCGTTCACGGACTTCGGATCGACAAACAGCGCCACGGCCTTTTCCAGTATCTGGCGCCGGGCATCGTCGCGCATGGCCCGGGTCAGTGCCTGTCTGTCATGCGTGAGCCTGGGGTCGCCCGGGTCGGCCAGGCCGATGGCGCTGATGATGGCCACGCCGGGATCCATGCCGGCGTGCGGCGCCGCGGGAGAGGCGGCTGGTTGTGTCGCCGCCTGCGCGACCTCCGCGGCCGGTGCCGGACGGCCCGGCGCGGTGTCGTGCGTGAGCCACCATGCGCCCGCGCCAAGCGCGAGCAAGGCGACCACCAGCGCACCTGCCAGCGGCCCGCGCGATGATGCGGACGGTATTGCCGGTGCTGCGGGTGTGCCGATCGACGCTGCGGGTGGAACGGAGGGCCGTGCCGATGTGGCGGCTGCGGGCGGCTGGACGCTGCCGGTGACGGTCGTCGCATCCGCAGATGAAAGTGCGGTGGCATCCGGTTCGGCGAGATTCACCATCGTGGCATCGTTGTCGTCCGCAGCGCCTGACAGCGCCGCATCGAGGGCCTGACGGAACTCGTGGGCGCTGCCGAAGCGGTCTTCAGGCCGCTTGGCCATGGCCCGCCTGACCACCGCATCGACGCGCGGCGACACATGCACGTTCAGCACCGAAGGCCAGGGCGGATCCTCCTTCAGCACCTTGTGCATGATGGTGGTGAGCGCGCCGGTGAACGGCTTTTCTCCGGTGAGCATCTGGTAGAGCACCACGCCGGCCGAGAACAGGTCACTGCGGCCGTCCACGGTCTGGCCCATGAACTGTTCCGGCGACATGTAGGACGGCGTGCCCATGACCGTGCCCGCCTGGGTCAGGTTGGACGACTCGATGCGCGCGACGCCGAAATCCGCCACCTTCACCGTGCCATCCGGCAACAGGATGATGTTGGCCGGCTTGATGTCGCGATGAGTGACGCCATTGCGGTGCGCATGTTCGAGTGCGTCGAGAAGCTGGTCCATGATGCGACCGACCATGGGCAGCGCGATGCGCTCGTCGGCGTCGAAGGCATCCTTCAGTTCGCGACCCTGCACGAATTCCATCGCGATGAAGGCGGTGCCGTCAGCTTGGGCGCCGCTCGCTTCCCCATACTCATAGATCGCCACCACATTCGGGTGGTTCAGGCGCCCGGCTGCCTGGGCTTCGCGCTTGAAGCGGGCGATCACCTCGTCGGCTTCGCTGCGCTCGAGCTGTTCGCGTTTCAGTGTCTTGATCGCGACGCGGCGATCGATCACCGGATCGCGACCTTCATACACGATGCCCATCGCACCCTGACCCAGTTCGCGCAGGATGTCGTACTTGCCCAGCTTTGCAGGAATGCTCACGGTATGCTCCGTCGGCACGGTGGCGGCGTACTGCCCGCCTTGCCGCGGCCCGATGCGAACGGGCCGCGCGGTCGCTTACTTGTACTTCGCGTCCATTTCCCACACCGACTTCTGCACCAGGCGCTGCACCATGCCATCCAGCGTGATGCCGCCTTCCTGGCTGCTCGATACGCCGAGGATGGATGTGCCCTTGGCCCCGACTTCCATCTTTTCCTCGGTATAGCCCTGTGCGACCTGTTCGGTGGTGTTGGCGTCGATCACCTTGTAGCGCATGCCGATGATCCAGACGCCGGCTGCTGCGCCGGTTTCGACCGAACCCACCGCTTCGCCGGCGGCATAGCTGCCGCGACTGCCGCCGAGGATGCCGATGATGTTGCCCAGGGTGCGGCCGCTGACAGCTTCCTTCGCGGCTGCGACCTGTTCGGCCTTGAGGATGTCGAACTTCACGACATACTTGGTCGTCTTGAACTTGCCCTTCTGCAGCATCTTCTTCGCCGAGGCGGGATCGCCCATCGAGTAGGCGAGCTGGAATTCGCCCAGCAGAGGGCCGAGATCGGAACGTTCGAGCACCTTGAAATTGGCCTGCGACAGTTCGAGTTCGCCAAAGTCGGCGATGTTGTTCGAACTGAACTTCTGGGTGAAGGTCGCGTTGTTGCTCTTGATCTCGCCGGGCACGACGATGACGGTGGGCCCTGGCTTGGACTTGTTGCTGTACTCGACCGCCTTGTACATCGCCTTGTCGGCGCTTTCGTTCGCCTTGTCCGACACGCTGCTGCCAGCGGTGGGCGAAGCACTTTCGAATACCGGCTGGGCAGTGGCCACGCCGCTGACGGTGGCCAGCAGCATGGCCGTCAGCGCGAGTGCAAACGGGCGGTGGAGCAAGACATTCATGATGGGTCCTCTCTGAAGGTGATGTGCCGCATGACGGCACGACGATCCATGCCACCCCGTGCGGGGGGCTTGCTATTTGTTGGTTTTCTTTGCGCCACTCTTCACGGCGGCTGGCTGTGCGTCGCAGTAGCCCGCGAGCAGTTCGTTCACGACGCCATCCGCCTTCTCCTCGATCAGCATGCGCGCCATGCCCAGCGTATCGCTGCCGGAATAGGATTCGGCATCGGTGCGAGCTTCGGACAGCAGTTGACCGGAGGGTGTCAGAAGGGCGTAGGCGATGGTGACCTGCACTTCCGGTAAGCGCACCACCGCATTCATGGTCGTGCGCGCGTCTATGGTTCCGCGCAGTATGAGCTGCGCGCCCAGCTTCTTCGAAGCAGCGAGTGCGGCATCCGGGTCGTTCCGGAAGTAGGCGTCGACTTCGGCCTGCGCAATGCGCGCTCGTATCTCCGCTTGCGTGTAGGTGCGCATGCCCTGCTTCTGCAGCCGACGGTTGATCGCGTTGAAATGCGGACTGAAACGGGCCTGTTCGGCCGAAATGCCGTCGCCGCTGCGCTCGCCCATGATGAGCAGCACGGTCTTGCGGCGCAGCCCGTCCAGGCAGGCCGGAGGCAGGGAACGCATTTTCGCGTCGGCCGCCGCCTTCTCGGCTTCAGCGTTTGCTGCGTCCTTCGCCGCCTCCTCGCTGAAGCTGAAGCCATGCGCGAGCGCGCACTGCCCGGCGACCAGCAGGGTGACAAGACCGAAGCGGATGGGACGCTGGCGCAGCAATGGAAGCTCCGGCAGAGGAACACCGCCGGAATATAGCAAAGGGGTATGCGCGTGACTGCGCAGCGATCGCGCCTACGCACTGCATTTCGTTGCACAGGACACGAATGCCGCCACGCCGGAGCGTCGTGGCGGCATCACGGGCCTGTCAGGCTTCCTTGCAGGCCTTGATGAAAGCCTTGCGTTCCTCGCCCTTGAGCGCCTTTTCCTTCGCTTCGTCCCGGCACTGGCTGGCCTTGGATGGCAGGTCGGCGGTCTGGCCGGCGTCGGCCTTGTCCGCCTTGCCGGCGGACAGGCAACTGCTCATGAAAGCCTTGCGTTCCTCGCCCTTGAGCGATTTCTCCTTGGCTTCCTTGTTGCAGGCGCGCATGCGCTCCTGTTGTGGCGTGGCGTGCAGTGGCGGCGAAGCGAGCGCGGAGAGGGACAGGATCAGGATGCTGCGGGAGAGTGTGTGGCGGAGCTGCGGCATGGCGGACCTCCTGGACTGTGTGGATGATGATCGGGCACCGGCGGACGCAAGCCGGCACGTGCGCCTTCCTGCGGAAGACGCACCGATGTTATGCCCATGTCATCGTCATGTACAGTCCGGGTCAGCCATCCTCCCCACCAAGGGCGCGCCGCTGACGTTCCACGAATTCGAGCGTGGAGTCGATGCCGCGGAAACTGAGGATGGTGGTACGCACCGCCGCTTCGACCAGCACCGCGAGGTTGCGGCCGGCGGCGACCGGAATGACCACCTTGCGTATCTTGACGCCCAGGATGTCCATCATTTCGTTGTCCAGCGGCATGCGGGTGGCTTCCGGCAGGCCGCTCACCTGCTTCTGCAGATGCACCACCAGTTGCAGCTTCATCTTGCGCCGGCAGGCGGTCTCGCCGAATACGGTGCGGATGTTGAGCACCCCCAGACCGCGCACTTCGAGAAAATCCTTCAACAGTTCCGGGCAGCGGCCTTCGAGCACGTTCGGGGCGATGCGGGAAATGTCCACGCAGTCATCGGCCACCAGCCCGTGTCCGCGCGAAATGAGTTCCAGCGCCAGTTCGCTCTTGCCGACACCGGAATCGCCGGTGATCAGGACGCCCATGCCCAGCACGTCCATCGACACGCCATGCAGCGTGGTCCGGTCCGCCAGTTCGCGTGCCAGATAGGCGCGCAACTGATCGATCACCGACGCTGCGCTGCGCTGGGTGGTGAGCAGCGGGATGCCGCGCTCGGCGCAACCGGTCCGGATCATGATCGGCGGTTCTGCACCGTCGGCGACGATGAAGGCGGGCGGGCGGGCATCCAGCAGGCTGCCCACGATGTCGTCGACCTTGCGCGGTGGAACCGATTCGGCCCACAGGATTTCCGGTACGCCGACCACCTGGATGCGACGCAGATGGATGGTGTTCAGGTGACCGACCAGGTCGGCGGGGGACAGCCCGATCTGGTCCGCGACGATGAGGGTGTCAGAGCTGCCGCACTGCCATTGCAGCCTCAGACGATCCCTGTTGTCCTCAAACAGCCGCGCGACGCTGAGTTTCCGCATGCGCTGGTTGCCAGGACATGAAAAGGTGATGGATGGCCGGACTGTCGCCGGCCTGCTGCAACTGTTCGCGGAAAGGTTTGTCCGCGAACATCTGCGCCAGTTCGGACAGGATCTGCAGATGCAGTTCGGTGGCCTGTTCCGGTACCAGCAGCACGAAAAGAAGGCTGACCGGGCGGCCGTCGGGTGCGTCGAAGGCGACCGGGTTTTCCAGCCGGATGAAGCCGCCGACCGCTTCCTTCAGGCCCTTGATGCGACCATGTGGAATGGCCACGCCTTGTCCGAGACCGGTAGATCCCAGCTTTTCGCGCGCGAACAGGCTGTCGAACACCTGGCTGCGGGCGATGCCGTGATTGTTCTCGAACAGCAGGCCGGCCTGTTCGAACACGCGTTTCTTGCTGCTCGCTTCAAGTCCCAGGCAGATATTGGAGGCGGGCAGCAGCTTGGCGATGAGCGTCATGTCAGTCCTGCCCGGCGTTCCGGCCGAAATGACAGCCCGAGTCGGGCATCTGGCGAACGTCAGGGCGTGGAGGGCAGTTCATGGCAGGGTGACTCCGTGCACGCGGCAGGCGCAGTGCCGTGGTTAACGGCCGCTGCGCCGGACAGTTGATTGCACTGCAACAAGGAACGGATTATACGCCCCAGCTCCGTGGCAATCGTGTCATTCTGCCGCTTGGTGCTTCAGTGCTTCGCGCGTGTGATCGCCCGATTTTTCCTTGTGCTTGAGCACTTGGCGATCGAGTTTGTCGATCAGGGCATCCAGTGTCGCGTACATGTCTTCGCTCTCGGCTTCGACGAAAATGTCCTTGCCGCGCACATGCAGGGTGACCTCGGCCTTCTGCAGCAGCTTTTCCACCGACAGGATGACGGAAACGCTGGTCACATGGTCGAAATGGCGGATCACGCGGTCGAGCTTGGACTCGACATATTCGCGTATTGCCGGGGTGACTTCGAGGTGATGGCCGGTGATGGTGAGGTTCATGATGCCTCCTTTCGTTACGGGACGAAAAATGCGGGGCGGTCGGGTCGTCCTGTCGAGCGGACCTCAGATCGCCTTGCGCACGCTGACCGGCGGGATGTTGAGGGATTCACGGTACTTCGCGATGGTGCGCCGCGCAACCACTATCCCCTGCTGGCCCAGTATTTCCGCGATGCGTGAGTCCGACAGCGGACGCTTGGCATCCTCGGCGCTCACCAACTGGCGGATGAGCGCGCGGATTGCGGTGGCCGAGCAGGCCCCGCCACTTTCGGTCGCCACATGGCTGCCGAAGAAGTACTTCAGTTCGAACAGGCCGCGCGTGGTCGCCATGTACTTCTGCGACGTGACGCGCGATATCGTGGATTCGTGCAGGTCCAGCGTTTCGGCAATTTCGCGCAGTGTGAGCGGTCGCATCGCCACTTCGCCGAACTCGAAGAACTGCCGCTGCCGTTCGACGATGGCCTGCGACACGCGCAGGATGGTATCGAAGCGCTGCTGCACGTTCTTGATCAGCCATTTCGCTTCCTGCAACTGGCCGGACAGGCCGCTGCCGCGCTGCCCCTGCAGGATTTCCGCGTACAGGCGGTTGATGCGCAGCCGCGGCATCGCTTCCGGGTTCAGCATCGCGGTCCATTGGCCGCGCACCTTGCGCACCACCACGTCGGGCACGATGTAGCGTGCATCGATCGGCGCGAACTGCGCGCCCGGGCGCGGATTGAGCGAGCGGATCAGCGCCTGCGCCGCGCGCAGCAGTTCCTCGTCACAGCCGACCGCCCGCCGGATCTTGGCGAAATCGCGCGCGGCCAGCAGATCGATGTGCTGGTCGATGATGATGCGGGCCAGCGCCGATACCTCGTCGGTCGGCAATGCATTGAGCTGAAGCAGCAGGCATTCGCGCGGATCGCGCGCGCCGACGCCGACCGGGTCGAAGTTCTGCAACTGGCGCAGCGCGATCGAAAGATCATCCAGATCGATGTCGGCTTCTTCCGGCAGCAGATCGACCAGCTCTTCCAGATCCTGATTGAGGTAACCATCGTCATCCAGCGCCTCGATCAGCAGGCGGATCAGGTAGCGATCACGCTCGCTCATCTGCGACAGCGCGAGCTGGCCGCACAGGTGATCGCGCAGCGATGTGCCGGCTGCCTGCACATCCTGGTAGTCGCCGTCCTCGTCGTCGCCGCCACTGCGGCTGCCATAGCTGCCGCTTTCGCCCGACCAGTCGTCCATGTCGCTGCTGCTGTCCTGCGGACGATCGTCTGGCGGCGCCTCTCCATTGCCTTCCGCTGCCGCAGCTTCACGCGGTTCGCTGCCGCCGTCGACCGGTGGTGCGTAGTTCGCGGCCGGCTCGCTGTCGTCGCGCTCAAGCATCGGGTTCTCGTCCAGGAAGCGTTCGATTTCCTGGTTGAACTCGATGGTCGACAACTGAAGCAGCCGGATGGACTGCTGCAGTTGCGGCGTCAGCGCGAGATGCTGGGAAAGTTTGAGTTGCAGCGACTGCTTCATGGTGGTTGCGATTCGGTGTCCGTCTAGAGCCGGAAGTGCTCGCCCAGATAGACTTTCCTGACGTTCTCGTTATACACGATTTCTTCCGGCCGTCCGCTGGCCAATACCTCGCCTGCGTTGATGATGTAGGCGCGATCGCAGATGCCCAGGGTTTCCCGCACGTTGTGATCGGTGATGAGCACGCCTATGCCCTTCTCCTTCAGGAAGCGTATGGTTTTCTGGATGTCGATCACCGCGATCGGATCCACGCCGGCAAACGGTTCGTCCAGCAGTATGAAGCGCGGCGACGTCGCCAGCGCCCGCGCGATCTCGACGCGGCGCCGCTCGCCGCCGGACAGTGCCGCCGCCGGGCTCTTGCGCAGATGGGCGATGCCCATCTCGTCCAGCAGCTCATCGAGCCGGGTCTTGCGGCGCGCCGCGTCGCGCTCGTTGAGCTCCAGTACGGCGAGTATGTTCTCTTCCACGTCGAGCTTGCGGAAGACCGAATTTTCCTGCGGCAGGTAGGACAGGCCTCGATGTGCGCGGCGATGGATGGGCAAGTGGGTGAGGCGCTCGCCATCCAGATGGATTTCGCCGCCGTCGGCACTGACCAGGCCGACGATCATGTAGAAGCAGGTGGTCTTGCCGGCACCATTCGGGCCCAGCAGACCGATCACTTCGCCACTGCCGACATCGAAGGACACTTCCTTCACGACCGGGCGCGACTTGTATTTCTTGCGCAGCCGTTCCACCTTGAGCCGGCTGGCTGTCCGGTTATCACTCATGTTCCTGTTCCGGCTGTTCGCGCAGCACCTTGCGAATGGTATCGGTTGAAAAGCCTCGTGACTGCAGGAATCTCGCCTGCTTCGCCCAGGTTTTCGCGTCCTGCGGTGCGCAGTCGAAACGGCGGGCCCAGACGGCACGGGCTCGGGCGGTCTCGTCCAGCTCCATCGATGCCATCGCGTCGGTGGCGTCGCTGTCGCTGATGCCGCGCTGGCGCAGGTCATGGGCCAAGCGTCGAGCACCGAAGCGGGTGGCTCGCGAGCTGACGAACTGCTTCGCGAAGCGCGCGTCGGACAGCAGCCCGCCTTCTTCCAGCCGCGCCAGCAGTGCCGCCACGTCTTCTGCGCTGCCATCCTCGCGCAACTTGCGCACCAGTTCGGCCCGGCTGTGGTCGCGCCGGGCGAGCAGGCGCAGGGCCTTCTCGCGCAGCGCGTCGCTCACCGCACGTCCCTTCCGGCGTCCGATGCGCCGGCACAGGCGGTGCGCGCTCCGCTGGCGGAGCGGATGGGTTCCTTCATGCGGCTTCGGCCCGACCGCCTTCTGCCGGCGGCAGCTCAGGCATGCCGGCCGCGGCCCTCACCTTGTTCTCGATCTCGCGCGCAAGTACCGGATTGGCACGCAGGAAGTCGCGCACATTGTCCTTGCCCTGGCCGATGCGGTCGCCGTTGTAGGAATACCATGCGCCGGACTTGTCGATGAACTTGTGCAGCACGCCCAGTTCGATGATTTCGCCTTCGCGCGAAATGCCCTCACCGTAAAGGATGTCGAATTCGGCCTGCTTGAACGGTGGCGCCACCTTGTTCTTTACCACCTTCACCTTGGTTTCGGAGCCGATCACCTCCTCGCCCTTCTTGATGGCACCCGTGCGGCGGATGTCCAGCCGCACCGAAGCATAGAACTTGAGCGCATTGCCGCCGGTGGTGGTTTCCGGATTGCCGAACATGACTCCGATCTTCATCCGGATCTGGTTGATGAAGATGACCAGCGTGTTGGTGCGCTTGATGTTGGCGGTGAGCTTGCGCAGCGCCTGGCTCATCAGGCGGGCCTGCAGGCCGGGAAGGGAATCGCCCATTTCGCCCTCGATTTCGGCCTTCGGTGTCAGCGCAGCGACCGAATCGATGACGATGATGTCGACGCCGCCCGAACGCACCAGCATGTCGGCGATTTCCAGTGCCTGTTCTCCGGTGTCGGGCTGCGAAATGAGCAGGTCATCGATGCGCACGCCGAGCTTGCCGGCGTACTGCACATCGAGTGCGTGTTCGGCGTCGATGAAGGCGGCTGTGCCGCCCAGCTTCTGCATTTCCGCGATCACCTGCAGCGTGAGCGTGGTCTTGCCGGATGATTCAGGGCCATAGATCTCGATCACGCGACCGCGCGGCAGGCCGCCGATGCCGAGCGCCAGATCCAGCCCCAGCGATCCGGTCGAAACGGCCTGGATGTCGTTCTCGAGCTGACCATCGCTCATGCGCATGATCGAGCCCTTGCCGAACTGCTTTTCGATCTGCGCGAGCGCTGCGGCCAGCGCCTTGGCCTTGCTGTCGTCCATGCGGAATCCCTTTCAATGAATGCGGTCGATTATGGCACAGTTCTTGCCACGGGTTCGTCTGAAGGTGCGCCCAGCAAAGCCAGGAGCACGGTCAGTGTATGACATGTGGATTGCCGGCGGACCGCCTCGCGGTCGCCGTCGAAGTGGCATGTTTCGCTGCGCTCGCGGCCGTCGGAGAAAGCCCAGGCAAAGCACACGGTACCGACGGGTTTTCCGGGCACCGCCCCTGCCGGTCCGGCAATGCCGGTGATGGACAGCGCGACATCGGCGGACGATGCGGCGAGCGCACCGCGCACCATTTCGCGCGCCACCGCCTCGCTGACCGCGCCATGCGCCTGCAGGGTGGCCGCGTCGACGCCCAGCAGTCTCTGCTTGGCCGCATTCGAATAGGTGACGAAGCCGCAGTCGAACCATGCCGAACTGCCCGGCGTGGCGGTCACGGTTTCCGCCACCCCGCCGCCGGTGCACGATTCGGCCGTGGTCAGCATGCTGCCGGCCGCGCGCAGCGCGGCGCCGACCTCGACCGACAGTCGGCTCAGTTCCGCATCCATCAGGGCAGCGCTCCGTAAAGTTTCCAGGCGATCGCCACCGATGCGGCGGCGAATACCGCGGCGATGGCGTCGTCCAGCATCACGCCGAAGCCATGCTTCATGTTCATGTCCACCCAGCGCGCCGGTGGCGGCTTGAAAATGTCGAAGAAGCGGAAGGCGAAGAAGGCGAACAACTGCCAGGCCCAGTGCGCGGGCGTCACCCACAGCACCAGCCAGAAGGCAACGATCTCGTCCCATACGATGGCGCCGTGGTCGGCGACGCCGAGTGCGCGACCGGTCCGCTGGCAGCACGCACTGCCAAGTACGAAGGCGATCAGCAGGAACAGCGCGAACTGCAGATCGGTGAATGCCGGCTTGATCAGCAGGTAGAGCGGCCAGGCGGCCAGTGTGCCCCAGGTGCCGGAGGCGAACGGCATCAGACCGCTGCCGAAGCCGCAGGCCAGCATGTGTGCCGGATGCAGCAGGAAACCGGGGCCGGGGTAGGGGGTAAGGGTTTTCATCGTTCAGCCGAAATGATCGTAACCGCGCCGTTCGATCGGCAGTTCGCGGCCGTGTGCGTCGATCAGGTGGACGCCAGCGCCCTCTGCCATGCCACCGATGCGCGTCAATGGCAGCGCGAGCGATGTGGCCAGTGCGCGCAGTGCGTCGCGCCGTCCGGGCGCAGCGCAGAACAGCAGTTCGTAGTCATCGCCGCCCGACAGCAAGGCCGCGCGCGCCACCTGCGGGTCAGCGTCCAGAGCGCGCAAGGCCTGCCAGGGCAGCGCGTCGTCGTCGATGCGTGCTGCCAGTCCGCTGGCCGAAGCGATGTGGCCGATGTCGGCCAGCAATCCGTCGGACACATCGATCATGGCGCTCGCCACACCGCGCAGCGCAATACCGAGCGCAACACGAGGCACAGGCTGTTCCAGCGCAGCAATGCAGTCGGTCGCATCGGCCAGCGTGGCGCGGCCCTGCAATACCGCCAGACCGAGGGCGGCGCGGCCCGGCTGGCCGGAAATCCAGATGTCGTCGCCGGCGCGCGCACCGCTGCGACGGATGGCTGCGCCGGCCGGAACCTCACCGAGTGCGGTGATGCAGAGCGTGAGCGGGCCGCGCGTGGTGTCACCTCCGATCAGTCCCACCCCATGCCGCTCTGCGCAGGCGAAGAAGCCACCGGAGAACGTCTGCAGCCAGTCGTGATCGACTTCCGGCAGGGCCAGCGCCAGCGTGACCCAGCGCGGTTGCGCCCCCATGGCCGCAAGATCGGACAGATTGACTGCGAGCGACTTCCAGCCCAACCGCCAGGCATCGGCATCGGGCAGGAAATGGGTGCCGCTGACCAGCATGTCGCTGGTCACTGCCAGTTCCAGGTCGGCGCCGGGCTGCAGCAGCGCGCAATCGTCGCCCGGACCGAGCAGCGCACCGTGGTCCGCGCGCACGAAATGGCGCCGTATCAGTTCGAATTCCGGGCTCATGCGCTACCCTTGACGAACGCCCGGCGCCGCCGTGGCCTCAGTTGCGGGGACGGTTGCGCGCGGCATTCACCTCGACGGCGCGCAGGCCGGGAGCGGTCTTGTCAAGCACGCCGTTGACGAACTTGTGGCCGTCGGCGCCGCCGAATTCCTTGGTCAGTTCGATCGCCTCGTTGATCACCACGCGGTAGGGCGTTTCGACCATGTGCGCCAGTTCGTAGGTCGCCACCAGCAGGATGGCGTGTTCCACCGGTGAAAGCTCCTCCACCTTGCGGTCCAGGTGAGGCGAGAAATGGGCGCGCAGGGCGTCGGCGTGATCGAGCGCACCATTCAGCAGCTGGCGGAACAGCTTGCGGTCGACCTTGGAAAAGCCGGCGTCCTCGCTCAGGTGCGCGTCGATGGCCGGCGCATCGTGCCCGGCCAGCAGCGCCTGATAGACGCCCTGCACCGCGTATTCGCGCGCAAGCCGGCGGGCCGACTTGCGCGGCGCTTCGGGGGTAGTGTCCATGCTCATTCCGTCAGAGTGGCGATCAGCCGCGCCATTTCGACTGCGGCACGGCCACAGTCTGCGCCCTTCTCGTGCATGCGGGCGAGCGCCTGATCATCATTTTCGGTGGTCAGTACGCCATTGGCGATCGGCACACCGGTCTTGAGCTGGACATCGGAAATGCCGCGCGCCATCTCGTTGGATACGATTTCGAAGTGATAGGTCTCGCCGCGAATGACCGCGCCCAGAGCCACCAGTGCGTCATACTTGCCGGACAGCGCGAGACGCTGCAGTACCAGAGGCAGCTCCAGTGCGCCGGGCACGCTCACGATCAGCGTGTCGGCCGGCGCCACGCCCAGCGTGCGCAATGCGTCGCAGCAGGCGGACAGCAGACCGTTGCCGATGTCCGGGTTGAAGCGTGCCATCGCGATGGCAATGCGCAGGTTCTTGCCGTCGAGGTTCTCGGCGATCTCGGGGATGTCGTTGAAACGTGGCATGGCGATATCCATCAGTTCTGCAGGTAGCCGGTCAGTTCGAGATCGAATCCGGCCATGCTCGGAATCTTGCGCGGGCTGGCGAGCAGCCGCATCTTGCGTACATTGAGCGCGCGCAGGATCTGCGCGCCGACGCCGAAGGTGCGAGCGTCCCAGCGGGCCGCCGGCGCCGAAGCCGGGTCGGTCAACAGTGTGCGCAGGCCGGCATCGGTTTCGTTCCGGCGCAGCATGACGATGACGCCGCTGCCGGCTTCGTTGATGAGCTGCATCGCGCGGTCGACGCTGAAGCTGTGACGACCGCTTGCGTTGTCCAGGAAATCGAGTACCGAAATCGGCTCATGCACGCGCACAAGCGTTTCGCTGTCAGGGTCTATCGTACCCTTCACCATGGCGAGATGGATTTCGCCCGAGGTCGTGTCCTCGAAACCGTGCAGCGTGAAGGCACCATAGGCGCCATGCACCTCGCGCCGGCTGATTTCGCGCACCAGCATTTCGGTCGACGCGCGCCAGGCGATGAGATCGCGGATGGCGCCTATCTTCAGGCCATGCTCGCGCCCGAATTCGATCAGGTCGGGCAGGCGCGCCATGGTGCCGTCGTCCTTCAGGATTTCGCAGATGACCGCCGCCGGTTCGAGCCCGGCCAGTTGCGCGAGGTCGCAGCCGGCTTCGGTGTGGCCGGCACGGATGAGCACGCCGCCCTTCTGTGCCTGCAGCGGGAAAATGTGGCCGGGCATCACGATGTCGTCGGGCTTGGCGTTGCGGGCCACCGCCACCTGTATCGTGCGCGCCCGGTCGTGCGCCGAAATGCCGGTGGTGACGCCGGTGGCGGCTTCGATCGACGCGGTGAAGGCGGTGCCATGCGGCGTGCGGTTGTGGCGCACCATCTGTTCCAGGTCGAGCTGGCGGCAGCGCTCTTCGGTCAGTGTGAGGCAGACCAGGCCACGGCAGTGCTTCACCATGAAATTGATCGCTTCGGGCGTCACGAATTCAGCGGCGAGCACGACGTCGCCCTCGTTCTCGCGGTCTTCCTCGTCCACCAGGATGACCATGCGGCCCGCCTTGATGTCGGCGATGATTTCGCCGACTGGCGCCAGTGCGCTCATTGCGTGTCCTCTCCAGTCATCATGCGCTCGGCGTAGCGCGCGATGAGGTCGATTTCGAGATTGACCCGGCTGCCGGCCTTCAGGCTGCCGAGTGTGGTGACCTCCACCGTGTGCGGGATGAGGTTGATCGAGAACTCGCAGCCATCGGCGACATCGTTCACGCGATTCACGGTGAGGCTTACGCCCTGCACGGTGATCGAGCCCTTGCGCGCGATGTAGCGCGCCAGGGCACGTGGCGCGACCACCACCAGTTCGTGCGATTCGCCGACCCGGGTGAAACTGCGCACGGTGCCCACGCCATCCACATGGCCGCTGACCAGATGGCCGCCCAGGCGATCGGACAGACGCAGCGCCTTTTCGAGATTCACCTCGCCGGGCGCGTCCAGGCCCACCGTGCAGTCCAGTGTTTCGCGCGACACGTCGAAACGGGCCAGCCTGCCGTCCAGTGCGATGACGGTGAGGCAGACGCCGTTGTGCGCGATGGAATCGCCGACCCGGACATCGTCCAGGCCCAGGCTGCCGGTGTCTACCGTCAGGCGCAAGCCCTTTTCAAGCGGCTCTGTATGGGTGATGCGGCCGACCGCGGCCACGATGCCGGAAAACATGGGAAGGAGACGCGAGAGGAAAGAAGCGCGATTTTACGCGATCAGCGGGTGCCGCTGACAGCGGCGACACGCGCCAGCGTTGCAAGAAAGGTGTCGGCCGGCTGCGAACCCACGGTGCGCGCCGCTGCGACCTCCTGACCACCGACGAAGAACAGGATGCCGGGAGGACCGTACAGGCCGAAACGCCTGAGCAGTGCCTGATGCTCGGGCGCGTTCGCGGTCACGTCCGCCTTGAGCAGCACGAAGCGGCGCAATTGCGCGGCGACCGCCGGATCGGCAAAGGTAAAGCGCTCCATCTCCTTGCAGCTCACGCACCAGTCGGCATAGAAATCCAGCATGACCGGCCGATCCGCCGTGGCCAGGCGCGCGTCGAGTTCCGCCACGCTGCCTATCGGCTCGAACGCAGGCTTCGCGTCCGTCACGGCGCCACTGCGCAATATCGACAGTGGCTGCAGCGGGTCGCGCGAACCAGCGGCGGCACCGATCAGGATGCTGGCCCCCGCCAGCAGCGCGATCACGCCCACGCCCTTCCACAGCCGGTGCCAGCCGCCGGCGTGCGGCGGCAGCGGGTCGAGTGCGTGCAGGTAGATGCTGGAGGCGATCAGCAGGGCCGCCCATGCCAGCATGCCGATCAGGGCCGGCAGTACCGGCTGGGCGATCCAGATCGCGGTGGCGAGCAGCAGCACGCCGAACAGACGCTTCACGCCCTCCATCCATGGGCCGGTGTGCGGCAGCAGCGACCGCGAAGCGACGCCGACCGCGATCAGCGGTGCCCCCATGCCCAATGCCATCGAGAACAGCGCCAGACCGCCCAGCACGGCATCGCCGGTCTGGGCGATGTAAAGCAGTGCGCCCGCCAGCGGTGCCGCGACGCAGGGGCCGACGATCAAGGCCGACAGTGCGCCCATCGCGGCGAGACCGGCCAGCGAGCCACGCCGGTGATTGGCGCTGTCGGACAGGCGCGATTGCAGGGCGGTCGGCAACTGCAGTTCGTAGACGCCGAACATGGACAGCGCGAGCAGCACGAACAGCAGCGCGAAGCCGCCCAGTACCCAGGCGTTCTGCAGTGCGGTCGCCAGCAGCGTTCCGGACAGGCCGGCCGCGACACCCGCCAGCGTATAGGTGACGGCCATGCCCAGCACATAGGCGAGCGACAGTGCCAGCGAATGAGCGCGCGATATGTGCGCGCCGTGGCCGACGATGATGCCGGACAGGATGGGCACCATGGGCAGCACGCAGGGGGTGAAACTGAGCAGCAGTCCGAGGCCGAAGAAGGTGACGACGATGAGCCACAGGCTGCCCGAGCGGATGATGCCGGCGATGCTGGCGTCCTCGCTTTCCGTTGCCGCCTGCTGTCCCGGCAGCGTCCGCGCAGCGTCCGCCTGCGCGCTTTGCACCGGCATGTCACCCTTTCCGCGCAGGCGGTCGAGCAGGCTGGCTCCGCCATCGGCCTGCAGGCCCGCCGGCCACACGCGCACGCCCGGTCGCAACGGGTCGAGCGTCACCGTCTGTTCGGTCGGCGGATAGCAGATGCCGGCGTCGGCACAGCCCTGCGAGCTCACCCTGAGCGTGATCGGCGCGTCAGCGCCGCCCGCCAGCGCCAGGCGTATCGGCAATGTGCCCCGGTGCACCTCGACGTCGCCGAAGATTTCGTCCTTCTTCATCTTGCCGCGCGGAATGTCGGTCCGGCCCAGCGCGGCCTGCTCGGCAACGAAGGCGAACTTGTCGCGGTAGAGGTAATAGCCGTCGGCGATGTCGAAGCGCACTTCGACCGTGCTGCCGTCGATCACCTGTGCCGACATGCGGAAGGCCTGTTCCACCGGCAGCAGTTCTGGTTCGGCCCGGGCGATGGATACGGCGCACAGCAGGCCGATCAGCAGGACAAGAAAACGCTGGATCATGAAGAGTCCGTCATGTCACCCACCCACTGCAGATAGGCGGGCAGGCCGTGCGTCACCGGCAGCGCGATGATTTCCGGCAGTTCGTAGGGATGCAGCGCCCGCAGCGCCCGCTCCAGCGCAGGCCAGGCGGCTCGGGTCGTCTTGATGGCGAGCGGCACCTCGTCCGCTTCCTCGACCGCGCCCTGCCAGGCGTAGACCGAACGGATGGCCGGGCCGATGTTCACGCAGGCGGCATGCCGTGCCTCGACCAGTGTGCGAGCGACCCGGGCGGCGATATCGCCATCCGGCAAGGTGGTGAGTACCAGCAGCACGTCGGTGGTCATGTCAGGCCGGCGCCGTTGCGCGCCACCACCGTTCGATCAGCGTGCGAAGAACATGCAGCTTGCCGTGGAAGAAATGTCCGGTATCGCCCAGCACCGATACCGGAAGATTCTGCGGCGCGGCCCAGGCCAGCACGTTCTGCAGCGGTACCACCTGGTCACGCTCGCCGTGGATCACCAGTGCGTCGTCGCGCACCGGACCGGGTTCGTAGTGGCGTATGCCTTCGACGCTGCCCGACGCCAGCCCGACCAGCACCTGACCGGCGACCGGACGGCCGGCCGCGGCCAGGCGGTCGGCTACCCGGGTGGCGACGAAGGCACCGAACGAGAAACCGGCGACGATGACCGGCAACTCGCCATAAGTGCGTCTGCCGTGCTCGATCACGGCGAGCTGGTCGTCGGTTTCGCCCCTGCCTTCGTCATGCGTGCCTTCGGTGGCGCCGACGCCGCGGAACTGCGAGCGCAGCGCGACGCAGCCCAGTTCGCGCAGCGCGCGTGCGACCGTCACCACCACCTTGTTCTCCATCGTTCCGCCGAACAGCGGATGCGGATGCCCGATCAGTGCGATGGCGCGGGGCGCCTGGTCGGGCAGTTCGGCCAGCACCTCGATGTCGCCGACCGGGCCGGCCACCCGCGTACGTTCGGACTGGATGCGCGCGTTCATCAGACCTTCAGCCGCTCGACGATGCGCCCGTTCTGCAGGTGCTCGCTGATGATTTCGTCGATGTCCTCACGGTCGACATAGGTATACCAGACCGCTTCCGGGTAGACCACCATGACCGGCCCCTGGTCGCAACGGTCCAGACAGCCCGCCATATTGATGCGGGTGCGGCCCTCACCGGACAGGCCAAGCGCCTTGACGCGCTGCTTCGCGTAATCGCGCAGCGCGTTCGCGCCCAGCGCGGCACAGCATTGCTGGCCCTCGGTACGCTGGTTGCAGCAGAAGAATACGTGGTGCTTGAAGTGGCTCATGGCGGGTCCTGCTTCGGTCGAGGACGGCATTATCGGTGATCATGGACCGGATGGCGGCCGCGGCTTTCCTTCAGTTGCAAGCTCATCAGGTAGGGCAGCGCGAAATAGGGCCACAGCGCCGACGTCAGCCGTGTCAGGCCGCTGAAATTGAAAAAGTGGCCGGCCCGCCAGGCATCCGACACTGCGGATGGATAGGGGTTTTCCGGTGCCAGATTGACCAGCGCCACGCCGGCGAGCAGCGCCAGCGCGGCCACGCTGAAATGCAGCGTGGCCGGCAACCTGAGCGCGACAGTCAGTGCCAGCGCACCGCCAGCCAGACCGATCAACGCGCCCGGTGTGACCCAGACCCAGGCACCGCCATCGGGTACCAGCACGGCACCGGAGCCTGCCTTGACCATGAGCGCGACCACAAAGGCGGCGCCGAGCAGCCAGGGGCTGCGCGTGCGCATGCTGTGCCAGCCGGTCACGCCCACGCTCACCATGGCGCAGATGCAGGCGCCGACCTCAACGGCACGATAGCGCTTCTCGGTGAAATCGACCGGTGCTTCCAGACCGAGCAGCCCGCGCAGATCGCCGAGGCCGAACAGCGGCGTATCGGGATCGATCTGCGCCAGCCACCAGAGGAACAGCAGCGCCAGCGCGATCTCCCCGGCATGGCCGCGCACGATGCGGCGGGAGCGCCAGCGTGCCAGCGCCCCGCCCTGGCCGAGCAGCCGCCCCCAGCGCAGTCCGAGCAGCGCACCGAGCGCGCCGCCCAGCGCGTTGGAGGCGACGTCGAGATTGGATGGAACTCGGGTAGGCAGGAAGTGCTGCAGCACTTCCATGGCAATGGACAGACCGCTGGTCAGCGCGATCGCGCCCAGCAGCGCGCCGAGGGCGCGCAGACGCGGCATCAGCGCCGCCACCAGCAGGAAACCCAGAGGCATGTAGCCGAGCGCATTCGCGACCACGTCGAAGCGTGTCCAGTAGCGTGGCCAGGGGGCCAGCAGGAAGCCGAACAGGTCGTCGCCCGCGTCGCGCACTGCACCCAGTGGATGCAGGCTGGCGTAGGCGATGAGCAGCGCCCACAGCAGCGCGAGATTGCGTGGTAAGCGGGGCGTGCGCGGGATGCGTGCCTGCATGGCCTCAGACCACTACGCTGGCGACCGCGACGTAGCGCGCGCCCTTGCCCAGCGCCATCATGAGCGCGCTGCGCCAGGGCGGGAGGCGCAGCCAGCCCGCAGCCAGGCAGAGCGCATCGCCGATCAGCGGTACCCAGGACAGCAGAAGGGCCGGCGTGCCGTGCCGGCGCAGCGTGTCCAGCCTGGGAGGCAGTTCCTTGCGCGGGACGAAGCGACCCATGGCGTAACTCACCATGCCGCCCGCCGTGTTGCCGACGGTGGCCAGCAGCACCGCCGCGTCGCGCTGTTCCGGATGCGTGGCGAGCAGTGCGGCCAGAGCCGCTTCGGAGCCGCCCGGCAACAGGGTGGCCGACAGGAAACTGACCAGCACCAGGCCGACCAGACCCGCCGTATGGTCCAGCAGCACACTCATCTGGCGAGCCGGAACGACACGGAACGGATTTGCCCATGGCGGCGCCGCACTGCTAGGCTTGCGGGCTCGCGCACCGACCGAGCCCGGGCCGATGCCGTCAGCGCTGCACTTTCATCATGCAAATCGATTACCTCGAAAAGATCCTCAATGCGCAAGTGTACGACGTTGCGCTGGAAACGCCTCTGGACGCGGCGCCCAATCTGTCGCGACGCATCGGCAACACGATACTGTTCAAGCGCGAGGACATGCAGCCGGTGTTTTCGTTCAAGCTGCGCGGCGCCTACAACAAGATTGCGCAGTTGAGCACAGAGGCGCGCGCACGCGGCGTGATCTGTGCTTCGGCCGGCAATCATGCCCAGGGCGTGGCGCTGTCCGCCGCGAAGCTCGGCTGTCGCGCGGTGATCGTGATGCCCACGACCACGCCGCGCATCAAGGTCGACGCGGTCGCCTCGCGCGGCGGCGAAGTCGTGCTGGCAGGCGAATCCTACGACGAAGCCCACGCCCACGCGCGCAAGCTCGAAGCGGAACAGGGTCTGACTTTCGTGCACCCTTTCGACGATCCCGACGTGATCGCCGGCCAGGGCACGATAGGCGTGGAAATCCTGCGCCAGCATCCGCGGCCCATCGATGCGGTGTTCTGCTGCGTCGGCGGTGGTGGCCTGATTGCCGGTGTTGCCGCCTACATCAAGCGGCTGCGTCCGAATACGCGCATCATCGGTGTCGAGGCGTCCGACGCCGACGCGATGGCGCGCTCGCTGGCCGCCGGCAAGCGCATCCAGCTCGACAGCGTGGGCCTGTTCGCCGACGGTGCGGCGGTCAAGCTGGTGGGCGAGGAAACCTTCCGGCTGGCGCAGCAGTACGTCGATGAAATGGTGCTGGTCAATACCGACGAAATCTGCGCGGCGATCAAGGATGTGTTCGAGGACACGCGATCCATCCTGGAGCCGGCGGGTGCGCTCGCCGTGGCGGGCGCCAAGGCGTGGGTGACGCGCAACAACCTGAAGGGCAAGACGCTGGTGGCGGTGGCCAGCGGCGCCAACATGAATTTCGACCGCCTGCGTTTCGTGGCGGAGCGCGCCGAGATCGGCGAGTCGCGCGAGGCGGTACTGGCCGTCACGCTGCCGGAACGCCCCGGCGCGTATCGCGAGCTGGTGTCCCTGCTCGGGCGGCGCAATGTGACGGAATTGAACTATCGCTACAAGGACGCCAACGAGGCGCATGCCTTCGTTGGCGTGCAGGTGTCCGGCCGCGACGAGGCGGCGTCCGTGGTCGAACACCTCGGCGCGCACGGTTTTCCGTCGCTCGACCTCACCGACGACGAGATGGCGAAGCTGCATGTGCGCTACATGGTGGGCGGGCGCAGCCCGGCGGTCGGTCGCGAACAGGTGTTCCGCTTCGAATTCCCGGAGCGACCGGGCGCGCTGATGAAGTTCCTGGAAGCCATGAGCCGCGACTGGAACATCAGCCTGTTCCATTACCGCAATCACGGCGCCGACTACGGCCGTGTGCTGGTGGGCATGCAGGTGCCGCCAGAGGACGCACAGGCGCTGCAGGATTTCCTCGATTCGCTCGGCTACGCCTGGCACGAGGAAACGGCCAATCCTGCCTACAAGCTGTTCCTCGGATGAAGGCGCTGCGTCTGCTCGCCGCCTGCTGCACACTGGTCGGTACGCACGTACAGGCCGGACCGCTGGCCTATATCACCAACCAGGGATCGCATGAGGTGACCGTGGTCGACGTCGATGCGAAGACCATCGTCGCCCGGCTGCCGGCCGGCAAGTCACCCGCTGGCGTATGGGTCAGCGCCGCTGCCGGCAAGGCCTTCATCAGCAGTCCGGACAGCGCCACCGTGACCGCCATCGATCTGGCGTCGCGCCGGGTGGTCGGCGAGTTTCCAGCGGGCCGCAGCCCGGTCGGCATCACGGTGACACCGGATGGCCGCAAGCTGCTGGTGGCCGACTGGTTTTCGCATCGCGTACTGGTATTCGACGCGGCGAGCCACAAGCCGCTCGGCGAGATCGCGACCGGGCAGGCGCCCGCCGGCATGGTTGCGGCGCCCGACGGCCGTCGGGCCTATGTGGCCAATCGCGACGACAACGCGGTCGGGGTGCTCGATCTGGATGAAATGAAACAGATCGGATCGCTGCCGGTCGGCCAGCATCCGTTCGCGATCGAACTGTCCGCCGACGGACGCACGCTGTACGCGCTCAACGTATGGAGCAATGACGTGAGCGTGCTCGACACGTCGTCGGGTGCGACCGTGGCCACTCTGCCGGTCGGCAAATCGCCCTACGGCATCGCCTTTTCCGATGACGGCGCGCGTGCCTATGTCACCAATCAGAAGGGCGACAGCGTATCCGTCATCGATACCGCGCAACATCGCGTCATCGCCACCTGGCCTGCGGTCGTTTATCCGGAAGGCGTTGCCGTCGCCGGCAAGGTGCTGATGGTGGTGAGCTGGATGGACGATCAGGTCGGCCTGTTCGATGCCGAAACCGGCAAGGCAAGAGGCAGCGTCGACCTGGGCAGCAATCCGCGCGGCTTTGGCCGTTTCATCGATGGATCGGCGACTGTACGTTGATCATCGCGGCGCGAGCCGTTATCGTCGGGACTTTTTTCTTACCCTGCACTTCGACCGAGAGGAGATTCAACACATGCGTTTTGTTTCGGCATTCATCATGATGCTCGCCACCTGCGTGGCGGCATCCGTCGCCCACGCACACGGCCCGACACGCCAGAAGGCTTTCGAATCGATCACCATCAAGGCGAGCCCGGACGCGGTATGGGCCAAGGTGAGTGACTTCGCCAACCTGCAGGGCTGGCATCCGGCAGTGGAAAGCAGCACCGCCACCGACGGCAGCAAGGTGGGCTCGGTCCGTACCCTGAAGATCAAGGGTGGCGGCGAAATCGTCGAAACGCTCGAAACCATCGATCCGTCGGCGAAGAAGTTCTCGTATCGCGCAAAGGATGGCGGCGCGCTGCCGGTCACCAACTACAGTTCCAACATCACCGTGAAGGCGGGTGACGGCGGCACTGCCGTGGTGGAATGGCGAGGCGCCTTCTATCGCAAGTACATGAACAACGATCCTCCGAAGGGCGAGGACGACGAAGCCGCGATGACCGCGGTGACCGGCGTCTACAAGAGCGGCCTCGAGAACCTGAAGAAGATCATGGAGAAGTGAGTGTCGTCGGGCCTGTTCCTGCAGGCTCGACGCCAGGCTTTCCGCACGACGGGCCGGCATCGCCGGCCCGTCGTGCGTTCACCGGCCGAATGGCCCGGCAATGCCGGTTTCGGTGATGATCCAGTCCATGGGCAGATCGTGTTCGTGCGGCCGCAGATCGTCCAGCCTGCCATCTTCGATCGCGACGCCGACCGCAACCGGCGTTGGCTGCAGCGCGGCCAGCGTGCGATCGTAATGGCCGGCGCCATAGCCAAGCCGGTATCCGCGGGCGTCGAAGCCGTTGCACGGGATGAGCAGCAGCGCCGGCACGACCGCCGCGCCGACCGATGGATAGGGAATGCCGTAGCGATCGGTGGTCATCGGCGTGGCGTCGTTCCAGCGGCGGAAGCTCATCGGCTCTCCCTTGCCGCCAACCACCGGCAACGCGGCCCAGCGTGACACATCGCCCGCCAGCCAGCGCCGGATCACCGCCCGCGCGTCGTACTCGCCGCGATACGGCCACGTGAAGCCGATGGAGACCGGATCAAGCCGTGCGATCAGGATGGCGAGGTGGTGATCGAGCGCCTGCTGCAAGCGCTGTTTCGCCGTGTCGTCCAGCGACTGCCGGCGCTTGATCAGTTCCTGCCGCAAGGCCTTGCGTCGGGCCCTGTCATCGGCAACGGCAACATCGATCGGGACGGGAACGGGCTCGGGAACATTCATTGGCGACGGGTATCATTGTTGTCGAAACGAAAACAGTACCAGATGCCCATGCGCTTCCCGATCCGTGCCCTTGCTGCCGGCACATTGCTCTGTTTGCCGGCGCTTGTCCTTGCCGACGCGGACGCGTCGTTCCTCGCTGCGCGCGATGCATTCGCGGCCGGCAACCGTCAGGCTTTCGAGCGGCATGCCTCCGGCGTGCCGGCGTCCCACGTGCTGTCCCCCTACGTCGACTATTACCGGCTGCGCATGGATCTGGACCGCACCTCGCCGGACACCGTCGCGGCCTTTCTCGAGCGCAACGC
Organism: Methyloversatilis thermotolerans; assembly: GCF_000372885.1. Taxonomy (GTDB): domain Bacteria; phylum Pseudomonadota; class Gammaproteobacteria; order Burkholderiales; family Rhodocyclaceae; genus Methyloversatilis; species Methyloversatilis thermotolerans. Next base: position 2,610,298 of record NZ_KB889967.1, on the reverse strand, counting down.
CGGTACGCTGCTTGCCCAGCGACTGCGCAGTGACTGGCTGCGCCAGCTTGCCAAGGGCGAACAGTGGTCGGCCTATCGCGACGAGTACGCGAAACTGCCGGACCGGTCGCCGGCGCCGGAAACCGATCTGCGCTGTCTCGCCGTGCGCGCAGGGCAGGTGCTCGGTGACGCCCAGTCCATGGATGCCGCGCGTCAGTTGTGGGACACGCTGGATGACGCCCCGGGCGCCTGCAATCCGGTTTTTGCGGCGCTGTACGATGCCGGTCGCCTGAGCGAGGACGATGTGTGGAATCGCGCGCGCCGCCAGATGGAGGCGAAGCGGCCCGCACAGGCGCGCAGCGCGCTCGAATTGCTGCCGGCGGCGAACCGGCCGGGCAATGTGCTGGACGACATCGTCGCCAATCCCACGCGCTGGCTGGCGCGCCAACCCGCCAACTTTTCGGTGACGCGGCGTGGCCGCGAACTCGCGCTGATGGCGATCGCTCGCCAGGCGCGCAACGACGTGCGTTCCGCCGAGCGCAGCCTGGAAGTGATCGCGGCGCGGCTCAGTCCGCAGGAACGCGCCTATGCCTTCGGCCAGCTCGGCTGGCAGGGCGGCATGCAGCACGATGCACGCGCGGTCCAGTGGTGCCGTTCTGCGGACGAGTTCCTTGCCGGCGACGAGGTACTGGGCTGGTGCGTACGCGCCGCGATGCGGGCGGGCAACTGGAAGCTGGTGCGCGACGTGATCGCGAAAATGCCGGAACCTCTTGCGTCGCGGCCGGAGTGGATCTACTGGGGCGGGCGCGCGCGTGCCGCCACCGGTCATGTGGACCAGGCGCACGAACTGTATCGCCGCATTTCCGGCGAGCCCCACTTCTATGGGCTGCTCGCGCAGGAAGAACTGGGTCAGCCGCACCGCTTGCCGCCGCGCGCACCGGAACCGCTGCCCGAGGACGTCAGGCGGGCCGAACTGACGCCCGCCATCGCGCGCGCGCTCAAACTGTTCGAACTGGACCTGCGCACCGAGGCGCTGCGCGAATGGAACTGGTCCACGCGCGACGCGGACGACCGCACACTGCTCGCGATCGCCCAGGTGGCGGTGCGGCGGCAGTTGTGGGACCGCGCGATCGCCACCGCCGAGCGCACACTGCTCGAACACGACTATACGCTGCGCTACATCGCGCCGATGCGGCGCGATGTCGAACCGCACGTGCATGCGCGCGCGCTCGATATCGCATGGGTTTACGGCCTGATGCGGCAGGAAAGCCGCTTTGTCATGAATGCGAAATCTTCTGCCGGCGCCCAGGGCCTGATGCAGGTGATGCCGGCGACGGCGAAATGGGTGGCCAAGAAGATAGGCATGAGCGACTACCATCCTTCGCGCATCGCCGATACGCAGACCAATCTGATGCTGGGTACCAGCTATATGAGGCTGGTGCTGGACAGTCTGGACGATCACCCGGTATTGGCCAGCGCCGGCTACAACGCCGGACCGGGCCGCGCCAGGAAGTGGCGGCCGGCGCGTCCGATCGAGGGCGCCATCTATGCTGAATCCATTCCGTTTACCGAAACCCGTGACTACGTGAAGAAAGTGATGGCGAATGCGGTGATGTACGGCCTGGTGTTCGGCCAGAAGGAGCCCGGTCTCAAGCAGAGGCTGGGTACCATACAGCCGGGGCCTGGCGCATCGCCGGATGATCCCATCTGATGTCCCCGATACAAGAGTCCTGAAGCACAGACCTGGAGACCCCATGTTCCCGAACACCGTCCTGCTGATCGGCGGCTCCGGCTTCGTCGGCAGCCATGTTGCCAGCCTGCTGGCCGAGCGCAATGTGCGCATGGTCGTACCCACCCGCCGACGCGACCGAGCGAAGCATCTCATCCTGCTGCCCATGGTCGATGTGGTCGACGCCGACGTGCATGACCCGGTGCAACTGGCTCGCCTGATGCACGGCGTCGATGCCGTTGTGAACTGCGTCGGCATCCTGCATTCGCGCTCCGGTCAGCCCTGGGGGCGCGATTTCGAGCGCGCGCACGTCGCACTGCCGCGCGCGGTCGCTGCGGCGGCGCAGGCCGCCGGCGTGCGCCGCGTCGTTCACGTGAGCGCACTCGGAGCGGCCGACAATGCGCCCTCCGGCTATCTGCGTTCCAAGGCCGCCGGTGAAACGGCCGTGCGCGCCAGTGGTGTGGACTGGACGGTGTTCCGTCCGTCACTCATCTATGGCAATGGCCAGTGCTTCCTGCGCCTGTTCGCCTCCTTGCTGAAGAAGTTCCCGGTGATGCCGCTGGCCGGTGCCGACACGCGCTATCAGCCGGTGTCGGTACGCGATGTCGCGCGCTGCATCGTGCATGCGCTGGGCAGCGAGGAGGCCATCGGACAGACGTATTCGCTGTGCGGTCCGCGCGTCTACACCATGCGAGAACTGGTGAAGATGACCGGACGCGCCATAGGCTCGGAACGCTGCGTGATCGGCCTGCCCGGACCGCTCGCCCAACTGCAGGCTCTTGCCCTCGAACTGGCGCCCGGACCCACGCTCATGTCGCGCGACAACCTGCGTTCCATGCAGGTCGACAGCGTGTGCGAGGCGGGTTGCTCGCTGCCCTTCGGGTTCGCACCTGCCATCCTGGATAACGAGATCGCCGATTGCCTGGTGGATTTCCGGCCGACCGACCGGTTCGAACTGGCGCGTTCGCGGGCGCATCGCTGAGTGGACGTCTACCGGGTCGGCGGTTCGGTCCGCGACGAGTTGATGGGTCTGCCGCCCGGCGACCGCGACTGGGTGGTCGTGGGCGCCACGCCGGAAGACATGGTGGCGGGCGGCTATATCCCGGTCGGCCGCGATTTCCCGGTATTCCTGCATCCGGTGACGCACGAGGAGTACGCGCTCGCACGCACCGAGCGCAAGACTGCGCCCGGCTATCGCGGCTTCGTGTTCCATGCCGATGCGTCGGTCACGCTGGAGCAGGACCTGCGGCGGCGCGATCTCACCATCAACGCCATCGCGCGGGCCGAGGACGGGACGCTGACCGATCCTTACGGAGGACGCGCCGACATTGCCGCGCGCCTGCTGCGTCACGTGAGCGATGCCTTCGTCGAGGATCCGGTGCGCATCCTGCGTGTGGCGCGTTTTGCCGCGCGCTTTCACGATTTCACCGTGGCGTCGGAAACCATGGGGCTGATGCGCGACATGGTGGAGGCGGGCGAGGCCGACGCGCTGGTGGCCGAGCGGGTATGGCAAGAGCTGTCGCGTGGCCTGATGGAAGCCCGACCTTCGCGCATGATCGAGGTATTGCGTGCGAGCGGCGCGCTGCGTGCCGTGCTGCCCGAGGTGGACCGGCTGTTCGGTGTGCCGCAGCCGCCGCAGCATCACCCGGAAATCGACACCGGGCTGCACCTGCTGCAATGTCTGGACTGGGCGGCGGCACACGGCGCTTCGCTGGCGACGCGCTGGGCCCTGGTGGCGCACGATCTGGGCAAGGGTACGACGCCGCAGCATGAATGGCCCCGCCACATCGCACATGAGGTGCGCAGCGCGAAGCTGGCGCGCGAGCTGGCCGAGCGGCTGCGCGTACCGGTGGACATCGCCGACATCGCGCGCCTGGTGGCGCAGGAACACACCCATGTGCACCGTGCCGCCGAGTTGCGCGCGGACACCATGGTGAAGCTGCTGGAGCGGCTGGATGTGATGCGCAAGCCCGGCAGACTGGCGGACATCCTGCTCGCCTGCGAAGCGGACGCGCGCAGTCGCCCCGGGCGCGACGAGGCCGGTTATCCGCAGGCCGCCATCGTGCAGGCTGCGGTCGAGGCGATCAGATCGGTCGATGCCGGTGCCATCGCAGGCGAGATGGCCTCCGCCGGCAAGGCGGGCGGTGCGGCCATCGCGCAGGCAGTGCATGCCGCGCGTGTCCGCGCGGTGGCGGCACTTTGAGGCATGCCCGCGCTACGCAGCGACCGCGTGTGGGCGGAAAGCGGCTGCGGGCCGCTACCGGCTGTCACGCTTCGCTGCCAGCGTCCACACACCGCCGACACTTCACCCTCGCCGGTGGCCAGTGTCCCGCGCCGATGGATCAGTTCCGGCGTGCGAGGATGACCAGGGCGATGCCACCCAGCGTCGCGATGGATGCCAGCAGCAGGCGCAGCGTGAGCGTTTCCGACAGCAGCAAGGCGCCGCCCAGTGCGGCGATCACCGGCACCGACAATTGCACGCTGGCCGCCCGCGTAGCGCTCAGGCCACGCAGTGCGCTGTACCAGATGGCGTAGCCGACGCCGGAGGCGAGGGCGCCCGACAGCACGGCATACATCATGCCCGACGGGTCGATGCGCGCCTGCCCTGCCGCCGCCATGGACAGGCCGACGGCCATGGGGACGGCGCGCGCGAAATTGCCCGCGGTCATGGCCAGAGGCGTACCCCGCGCGTGCCTGCCGCGCAGGGAATACACGCCCCAGGCCAGACCGGCCAGCGCCATCAGGATGGCGGCTTCGGCCGGGGGCGCGGTGACGCCGGGCGCCAGCAGCACCCCCAGACCCAGCAAGGCCAGCACGAAGCCCGCCGTCTGGACCGGCGTCAGGCGTTCTCCCCGGAAAAACCCGGTGCCCATCATGGTCAGTTGCACCGTCCCGAACAGAAGCAGTGCGCCGGTGCCGGCAGCCAGTTCCCGGTAGGCATACGAAAAGGCGGCTGCATAGATGAACAGAGCGGCCGCTCCCGGCCAGTCGCCGGCCATGCGTGCGGTGGACTGACGGCGCACGAGCAGCCACAGCACGAGGGCGCCGGAGGCGATGCGAACCAGCGTGAAGCTCGCGGCGTCCATCGCCGTCTCGGCGAGTGCGAGCCGGTTCAGCAGTGAATTGGCGGCGAAGGCCAGCATTGCCAGCGCGGTAAGCGCGGCGATGCGCAGCGGCGATGTCGCCTCAGTCAACGGCGCAACTGATTCAGATCGCGCACCGCGCCGGTATCAGCGCTGGTGGTCATCAGCGCGTAGGCCTGCAGGGCGGCGGACACGATGCGTTGGCGGTTTTTCGGCGTCCATGCCGCGTCGCCGCGCGCTTCTTCGGCGGCCTTGCGGCGCGCCAGTTCGGCTTCGTCCACCGCGAGATGGATGGTGCGGTTCGGAATGTCGATGTCGATGCGGTCCCCGTCCTGCACCAGTGCGATCAGGCCGCCCTGCGCCGCTTCCGGCGAGGCGTGACCGATGGACAGGCCGGAGGTGCCGCCGGAGAAACGCCCGTCGGTGAGCAGCGCGCACGCCTTGCCCAGTCCCTTGGACTTCAGGTAGCTGGTCGGGTACAGCATTTCCTGCATGCCGGGGCCGCCCTTCGGGCCTTCATAGCGGATCACCACCACCTCGCCCGCCTTCACCTCGTCGCCGAGGATGCCGGCCACCGCGTCGTCCTGACTCTCGTACACACGGGCGGTGCCGCTGAACTTCAGGATGGAATCGTCCACGCCGGCGGTTTTCACGATGCAGCCGCGCTCGGCGATATTGCCGTAGAGCACGGCCAGTCCGCCGTCCTGGCTGAAGGCATTGGCCTTGTTGCGGATCACGCCGTGAGTGCGATCCAGATCCAGCTCGGGGTAGCGGCGATCCTGCGAGAACGCGACCTGGGTCGGCACGCCGCCGGGGGCGGCACGGTAGAAGTCGTGGATCGCCTCGTCGCGTGTGCGCATCACGTCATAGGTATCCAGCGCCTCGCCCAGCGTGCGGCTGTGCACCGTGGGCAGATTGCGGTGGATGAGGCCGGCGCGATCCAGTTCGCCCAGGATGGCCATGATGCCGCCTGCGCGGTGCACGTCCTCCATGTGCACATCGGACTTGGCTGGCGCCACCTTGGACAGGCAGGGCACGCGCCGCGAAATGCGGTCGATGTCGGCCATGGTGAAATCCACGCCGGCTTCCCTGGCCGCTGCCAGCAGGTGCAGCACGGTATTGGTCGAGCCACCCATCGAAACGTCCAGCGCCATTGCATTCTCGAACGCCTGGAAGCTGGCGATGGCGCGCGGCAGCACCGAGGCATCCTCCTGTTCGTAATAGCGGCGGGCCAGTTCGACCGCCAGCCGGCCGGCACGCAGGAACAGCGCCTTGCGATCCGCGTGGGTGGCCAGCACCGAACCGTTGCCCGGCAGCGACAGGCCGAGTGCTTCGGTCAGGCAGTTCATCGAGTTCGCGGTGAACATGCCCGAGCACGAGCCGCAGGTGGGACAGGCGCTGCGCTCGTAGGCCTCCGCTTCCTCGTCCGAACAATTGCTGTCGGCGCCCTTCACCATGGCGTCGACCAGGTCCACCGCGATGATCTTCTGGCCCCAGTTCACCTTGCCCGCTTCCATCGGGCCACCGGATACGAACACGGTCGGGATGTTCAGGCGCAGTGCCGCCATCAGCATGCCGGGCGTGATCTTGTCGCAATTGGAAATGCACACCAGCGCGTCCGCGCAATGGGCATTCACCATGTATTCGACACTGTCGGCGATGAGATCGCGCGAGGGCAGCGAATACAGCATGCCGCCGTGACCCATGGCGATGCCGTCATCCACCGCGATGGTGTTGAATTCCTTGGCCACGCCGCCCGCTGCCTCGATTTCGCGCGCCACCATCTGACCCAGGTCCTTCAGGTGGACATGGCCCGGCACGAACTGGGTGAAGCTGTTCGCGATGGCGATGATGGGCTTGCCGAAATCGCCGTCCTTCATGCCGGTGGCGCGCCACAGCGCGCGGGCGCCGGCCATGTTGCGGCCGTGGGTGGAGGTACGGGAACGGTAGGCGGGCATGGAAGCTCCTGCAGAATCGGGTAAAGAAAGAATTCTAGCCGGCCCGCATCGATCTTGCCCTGTCATCCTGCCCCGCTCCTCATCCGCCATGTGCCGACCGAAACTCCTGTTCATCACCCGAAGCCGCTACTGGCAACCGGGAAACGGCGAAGCCACGCGGACCGCAGCGTTGGTGGCGTCGCTGGCGGAGGCGGTCGAACTGACCGTGTTTTTCCCTTCGCCGCTGGATGCGGGGGCGCAGGCGGCGGTCGGCGCGTCGCCCCATCCATACCTGCTGCTGGGAGGCCGCGTGCACCGGCCAGCCGCCGGCATGCTGATTCATGAGGTGGCGTCGCTGTGCGCGCGGTTGCGGCCCCAGGTGGTAGTGCTGTCGCGCCTGCAGGCTGATTTCCTGCGCCAGGCGCTGCCGCCCGGCGTGCGCATCGTGATGGATACGCACGACCTGGTGAGCGACTGCGCGGCATCGCGCCGGCGGGCGGGCGTGGCGGTCGAAGAGGCGCTCGGTTTCGAGCAGGAAATGAACTATCTCAAGCACTACGACCGCGTGCTGCTGATACAGCCCGACGACTGCGCGCGTGTGTCCGCGGTGCTGGGCGAGCGCGCACTGTGCGTGCCGCATCCGGTGTGCCTGCCTCGGCAGCCGGTGCGCCCTCTGCAACACGTCATCGGCTATGCCGCGAGTCAGCGTGAAGCGAATGTCCGCGGCTTCCGCTGGTTCGCCGAGCGTGTTTGGCCCGATCTGGCCGACAGCGGCGCAAGCCTCGCGCTGGCCGGCCCGCTGGCCGTCGGGATGGCCGGATGCCTGCCGATGGGCATGCACTCGCGCGGCATCGTGCCCGACACTGTCGCGCTGTGGTCGGGCATCGACATAGCCATCAATCCCGTCTTCTGGGGTTCCGGCCTCAAGATCAAGACCGTGGAGGCGCTGGCGTCCGGCCTGCCTCTTGTGACCACGCGTGAAGGCGCGCGCGGACTGGAGGATGGGGCCGGGCGCGCCTTCATTGTGGCGGACGAGGCCGACACGTTTGCGCAGGCGTGCCTCGATCTGCTGCGATCCCCGGAGCGCCGTGCCGAGCTGGCGGATGCGGCGCATCGCTATGCGCGCAGCCGTTTCACACAAGAGAAGTGCTTTGCTCCCTTGCTGCGCTGGCTGCAGGAGCAGAGCGAGCCGGACGGCCAGACCCGGGCTTGAGATAACTCAAGGTTATTGAATCATTGTGTTTTTGCGTATTGAGTTATGCTGCGCCGCGGCGCTATAAATGCGCCATCCGCAATCCCGTTCTTATTCCGCCATGGCTGCCGTCGCACCCGAAAAAGTACTCAGCGTTCACCACTGGAACGACACCCTGTTCAGTTTCAAGACCACGCGCGATCCGTCCTTGCGTTTCCGCAACGGTCATTTCGTCATGATAGGTCTCGAGGCCGAAGGCAAGCCGCTGCTGCGTGCTTACAGCATCGCCAGCGCGAACTACGAGGAGCACCTCGAGTTCTTCAGCATCAAGGTGCAGAACGGTCCGCTCACCTCGCGCCTGCAGCATCTGCAGCCGGGGGACCAGATCCTGGTCGGACGCAAGCCGACCGGCACGCTGGTGCTGGATGACCTCAAGCCGGGCAAGCATCTTTACCTGTTCGGCACCGGTACCGGCCTTGCGCCCTTCCTGAGCCTGATCCGCGATCCGGAGGCCTACGAGCGCTTCGACAAGGTGATCCTGTTCCATGGCGTGCGCCACGTGAATGAGCTGGCCTACCAGGATTTCATCCAGAACGAGCTCCCCAACGACGAATTCTTGGGCGAATTCGTCCGCGACAAGCTGCTCTACTATCCCAGCGTTACGCGTGAGCCCTTCCGCAACCAGGGGCGTCTGACCGACCTGATCAAGAGCAACAAGCTGACCGACGATCTGGGCCTGCCGCCGCTGAATCCGGAAACCGACCGCGCCATGATCTGCGGCAGCCCGAGCATGAACAAGGACACGGCCGACCTGCTCGACGAGCGCGGCTTCGTCATCTCTCCGGGGATTGGCGAGCCGGGTGATTACGTGATCGAGCGGGCATTCGTCGAACGCTGACCGGTTCAGTTCGTCCGCTGGGCGTCCAGCCAGGCGTCGAAACGGCGATGCCAGGCCGGCGGCAGGGTGCGTCCCAGCCAGTCGGCCTTTTTTCTTTTCCAGTCCGCGAACCAGTGGCCCGCGCCCGCAAGCGGCGCATCGACCAGCGAGCCGTCCAGGCGGTGCGGCGCCGACAGCCAGCCGTAGCTGGCCTGCCCGCCTTCCCGGCACACAACGCCTGACAGCGTTTCGCGAAAACGCAGCATGCCGGTCAGGTGCAGGGCCAGTTGCACCGGCAGCCAGCCACCGGCATGCACCATGTCGGCCGGCAACGCGTCGGTGTCGATGCCGGCGAGGGCTTCGGCCAGAAGCCGACGATCGAACATGCAGGCGGCCAGTGGCGGAGCCGCCCATTGTGCGAGCGTGCTCGCCAGCGGCGGCACCTGCTGCACCGGCTGTTGCCACGCGCCGCTGCGCATGTAGGCATCCGAATGCAGCAGTGCCCCGTCCGGCGCGAGCAGGCGGATGTCGGAACAACTGACCCCGACCAGCGCGCCATGCATGCGGTAATGAAGATGACGGTCGATGAAGTCGCGGTCAAGGCGATCGCCCGCCGGCAGGAACACGATGAAGTCGCCACTCGCGGCGCGCAGCGCCGCGATCAACGCATGCAGCCCGGTACCGGGCATGCCGGTCAGGCTGAGCAGGGCGAACCTGGTCGAGTCGGGCTGCGCAATGCCGGATTCCGGCAGCAGCGCCTCCAGGTGCGCGTAGTGAAGCGCGGCGATGGAATCCGCGCTGGCGGCGAGCGCTCGTGCCTCCGCGTCGCCGACCAGCGCGACGCTCACCCTGGGCGAGCTGCATCCGCGGTCCGGTGTCGGCGTTCGCTGCAAGCGTTCCCAGCGACGGAAGTAGCCGCGTGCGCGCGCCCGCTGTGCGGGCGGCAAGCCGGCGGTGTCTATCCATTGGTCGAGGAAATGCAGTTGCCGTGGCGTGCGGTCACGCAGATCGATGCGCGGCGTGTAGCGACCGCCCTGCAGGCTGGCGAATTCATTGTCGGCGTGGATGCGGTAGAGACCGAGCGGCTCGTGCAGGTAATGCACCTCTCCCGCCAGCACGAGCGCCGCCGGACAGAGCACCCCATCGGTGCCACGCGGGAACACCCAGGGCGGGATGCCTTCCAGGCAGCGCGCGAGCAATGCGCGCGAAAACACCAGTCCGGCGGGAACCGAGAACGGGAAGAACATGGGCGGCCCGTCAAGATCGTAGCGCGCGCCCAGCGCACGGATGCCGACGATGTCGAACCAGCGCTGCTCGACCGTTTCGCCGCTCCGGTCGTCGCGCAACAGCAGGTCATGACACAGGAACAGGCGTTCGCGCTCCACGCCGCTGGCCACTATCCACGCGGAAACCCGGCTCAATCGCTGCGGCAGGCACAGGTCATCCGAATCGAGCAGGCAGATGAATTCGTTGCCGGCGGCCCGCACGCCCGCCTCGCAGGCCGCGGTCTGTCCGCGGTTGGGCTGGCTGATGCAACGGACCTGCGGGTGATCGCGATAGCGCTCGAGCACGCTCAGGGATCCGTCGGTGGAGCCGTCGTCGACCACGATGACCTCGACCAGCTCTGCAGGGTAGTCCTGGCTCAGTACGCTGTTTACCGCGTCCGCGACGAAGCGCGCGTAGTTGTAATTGCAGATCACGACGGAAAAGGTGGGCCTGCTCATGCCGAAGCTCCCAGAAGGGCGGTGCATTGTTCGACCGCGCGGCGCACCGTCAGCGCCATCGAATAGTCGCCATGGCGGGCGGCGAACTGTTTCGCTGCGGCACGCATGGTGTCGTCGGCGAGCGCTGCCCGCAATATGGCTGGCGCGTGAGCAAGCGCATCCGGGTCGATCACGCGTGCCATGCCGAGCTGTGCGAGACGCCGGCTGGTCATCGCCTGTTCCATCTGTATTGGCGCGATCACCAGCGGTTTGCCGGCCAGCAGCATGCTGGCCACGGTGCCCGAACCGCCATGCGAGACCGCGACATCGCATTCGCGCTGCACCTGCGCGATATCCAGCGGTTCGCTGTCGATGTGCATTGCATTCCGGCTGTGCTGCGCAACAGTGCGGGCTGCCACGCCCGGCACATGGGCGATCACTCGAGCCGGCAGGTCGGCGAGCGCGGCGAGCATGGCATCCAGACCGGCATAGCCAGGTTTCAGGTAAGCGAACACGCGAGGCCCGGCGCCATCCGGCCACGCGAAGCGGCGACCGTGTGCGAGGCCGAACACCGGCCCCAGCCACAGCGCATCCTCGCGTTCGGGATAGGGGTCCAGTTCGCGGAAGCCGAGCATCAGTCCGGCATCGCAGCACGACAGATCGGACAGGGACGACAGCGTCGGCGCGGACAGCAGCGCCAGTACCTCATTGGCGGTGCGCAGCACATGCGCTTCCGAATCGGCAAGCCGTCGCAGCGGCGCCGGCTCCCACCAGCGGAAGGCGGGCAGCGGCTGACGTGCGGGCGGGATGCAGAAGCCGTCGCCCACGTGCAGACGGCGCAGCGGCAGGCCGCGGCTGGCGAGCAGCGCGGTCGGTGCGTGATCGACCACCAGCAGTGCCGGATCGATCTGTGCGATCAGCTTGCGCCAGGCGCGCGCGATGCCGGTCAGCGCGCGCGCGTTCAGGAAGCCGAAGCGCATCAGCAGTTCGGCATAACTGACCGCCGGTGGCAGCCCGGTGACCTGGCCTATCCACAGCGGTGCCTGGAAGAAGGGCAGGTCATGCGGCTGCAGCAGCGCTTCGGCGCCCATCAGATCGCGTAGTGCGAATACCGGCTCGTGTCCCTGTGCCCGCAGTTCGAGCGCGAGCGGCACGAGTCGGGACAGGTGGCCGTAGTCGCCCCCGAGTTCCCAGCAGAAAAGTATGCGCGCCATGCGCAGATGGTAAGGGCAGCGTCCTGCGCGCCGCGTGACCGACATCTTCGTTGGCGAAAAAAAACGGCGCCCGCAGGCGCCGTTGAGCGAACCGGTCGCGATCAGCCGGGCTTGCGTCGTCGCGCCGCCAGCGCGCCGAGCGCGGCTCCGGCGAGCAGCAGCGTCGACGGTTCCGGCACCGTGTTGGCCGGGGTGGTCGTGATGGCAAACGGCGACGTGCTCTGCGACGGATCGAGCAGCGGCTGGAAGCCGGTATTGACCGTGTCGAATCCGATGTTGAGCGGGTCGCCGCTGCGGGCGATGGCCTGGCCCGGGTTGCACGGAGCGCCGCCATAGCCGTCGTCGGCAAGCGCCGCAGCAAGCTGCGGTTGCTCGTTCCAGGCGATCACGCCGCCATAGCCGCCTTCCTGCACGAATTCGCCATAGCCGGCGCACTCCGTGCCGGCGTTGCTCATGTCGCCCGATACGGTAGCGATGATGTCGTACTGCAGCGTGAAATCGCTGGTTTTCACGCCCAGATTCACCGAGAAGTCGCGGCTGTCCTTGTTGATGCCGGTACCGGACAGGTCGCCGCAACCCATGTAGCTGCCGAGGATGCCGAAGCCGCTGTCGACGCAACTGATGCTGCCATCGGCCCCCAGCGTGAGCTTGACGTCCTCCTTGGTGTAGGTGGTGCCATCAAGGCTGATGATGAGCTGCAGTTGCGCGGTGCCGGTGTTGCCCAGCAAGGCGCTGTAGAAGGCCAGTTCCGACCAGCTCACGTTGAAGTCGAACTTCACCGCCTGCGGACCGCTGATGTCCACCGTGGTGCTGTAGCTGGATTTCGTGGTCGCGTAGAAAACGCCTTCGCCGGACGCGCGTGCGCCAAAGGTGGCATCGCCGCCCGACTCGTAACCATAGGTGTGGAAGAACACCGAATTGCCGGCCGGGGAAAAGCCCGAGTCCTTCCACAGGTAGTAATCGACGTTCAGATTGCCGTCGCCGTCGTCATCGAACTGCGGGGTGTTGTCCGCGGTGACGGCAGAGCCGCTGTTCGAGCTGCCCAGCGCGTACTGACCGGTCACCGTGACGGCGGCCGCATGCGCCGCAAAGGACAGCGATGCGCAGGCGGCGGCGACGGCAAGCGCGATCGCGTTGGGGCGGTTGAAGGGGGAATGCATGACCTCTCCTTGTGGTTGTTGCGTTTGCCGTTCAGCAAGAAGGAGGCCACCCCGGGCAAGCGGCTGATAATCAATGTTTTGTTACGAACCGGTTACCGTGCTGTCAATTTGTTCGACGTTTCTGCCCGACGTAGCGCCGTGATCAATTCCACGAAACAACGTTCCGGTGCGAACAGCCGGGACGCCAGTGCATGAGCGCGTTCTCCAAGCTGCGCGCGCTCGCCAGGCGAATCCAGCCAGCGCAGGCAGGTATCGGCGAACCGCAGAGGATCGTCGGTGACACAAAAGTTTGCGCTGTCAGGGTTCTCGACACCCCGTGCGCCCTCGGTGGTGGTGACGAGCGGCAGACCATGACCCAGTGCCTCGACGGTCTTGATCTTCAGACCGGATCCCCAGCGCACCGGGTTGATGGCCACGTCCATCGCACCCCAGATGGCGCGGTAGTCGGCAACGAAGCCATGGCGGACGATGCGCGCGTCCTCCGGCGGTTTCCAGCGCGTGCCTGCCGTGCCCCAGACATGGAACTCGAGTGCGTCGTCGCGGAAGCGGGGCCATACCTCTCTGGCGAACCAGTCCAGACCGTCGATATTGGCCTGCCACGCACTGCCGACAAAGCCGAGGGTCCGTCCCTGCGGGCGTACCGGCACGCGTGCGAAGGACACCGGGTGCGGAACACAGAGCGCACGGTCCGGCCCGAGCCGGGCGGCGACCCGGCGGTGATCGTCCCGCTGGATCAACAGCACGTGGTCGTAGCAGGCGAGCAAGGCCATTTCCTGCTCGAAATCCATGGGGTGATCCCAGGGCGCGAGGCCAACCCGGGCGCGCGATGTCACGTTGTCGCTGACCAGATCATGCGTATCCAGGATGCGCAGCACATGCGGCGGCAGGTTCATCGCGAGCGCATGCAGCTTGATGCGCGCAAAGATGCAGGCGCCGGCGGATGTCGAGTCGATCAGCCCATGCAGTCCGGCCGCCACCTCAGGCAGTGCCGGATGCAGCGTGGCATTGATCCGCAATCTCGACAGCAGGGCGCGATCGCCTTCGCCGACGGGCGCGAGGCAGTACAGGTGCAGTTCGAAAAGCTGACCGAGCATCCAGGACAGTGCGAGGTTGCGGGTGCGTTCGCCGCCACCCAGTCGCCAGAAGGGATCGTGTGTCACCAGCACGACGCGCAGCGGACGGGTCATGCAGGCTCTCCGGATGAGTGGCGATGAGGCATGCAACAGAGGCAGGTGTGATAATCGTTCGAATGTAAACGAAGGAGGCCTGCGGGCACAGGCATGAGCCGTATCCTGATGAGTTGGGAGCTGGGCACAGGCATGGGCCACATCGACCGCATGCTGCTCGCGGCGCGCGAGCTTCGCGCCGGCGGCCACGAAGTGGTGTTTGCGCTGAAGGATCTGGTGCGCGCCTGGGAGCGGGTGGTGGCGGAGGGCTTCGAGGCGCTGCAGTCACCGGTCTGGCTGCCGCGCATGGCGCAGGCGCCGCGGCTGAGCACCTATGCCTATGTGCTGGCCTCGGCCGGATGGCTGGATCCGCACGGACTGGCCGGACTGATGCACGCGTGGCGCGCCCTGTTCCGCGCGGTCGCACCGGACATTGTGATCGCCGATCATGCGCCGACGGCGCTGCTCAGCGCGCGCTGGTGCGGTCAGCCTCGGGCGGCCATCGGCAACGGCTTCGAACTGCCACCGCTGCAGCGACCGCTGCCGGCCATGCGCTACTGGGATGCCGATGAATGCGCACGCGCCGCGCACAGCGACGAGTTCGTGCTGCGGCCGGTGCGCGAGGCGCAGCGCATGACGGGCGATACCCCCCTGCGCGATCTCGCCGCCTTGTTCGCCGATACTCCACGACTGCTGGCCTGTCTGCCTGAACTGACGCACTACCCGGATTACGGCGACCTGGAGCCGCTCGGCCCCTGCTATGTCGGAGATCGCGGCGTACCGCCGCAGTGGCCGGACGGACAGCGCAGGGCGTTCATCTACATGAACGCCGAGCACGCTGCACTGCGTCCGCTGGTCGCTGCGCTGACGCGCCGCGGCTGCGCCGTGCTGCTGCACGCACGCGGCCTGACGCAGGCCGACGTGCAGGCCCTCGGCACCGGTGTTCGCGTGGAAACCCGTCCGGTGCGCATCGACGATGTGATGCGCGATGCCGACATCGTGATCAATCACGGCAGCGCGGGCACGGTTGCGGCTGTCGCGCTGGCCGGCCGTCCGCAGTGGATGTTTCCCAATCATCTCGAGCAGTACATGCTTGCCCGCCGAGCACGCGATGCGGGTGTGGGCCTGCTGTCGGAGCCCGGCTCTCCTCTGCCGGATGTCGAGCGCATGCTGGACCGCCTGTTCGATGATGCCGATCTGCGCGAAAGCTGCGAACGCTTCGCGCGGCGGCATGCCGGAGCTTCGACGCGACAGACTGGATGCCGGATGGCCGATGGCATCCTGCGGGCACTCGCACGATGAACCCGCTGCGGCGTCGCGTCGCGTCGGCCCTTGCGCTGCTCGCGTTGACGCCCCGTTCCGATACCGCCGCCGCCTCACCCTACGCCCCGGTCCTGCCCGGCAGCAGGCTTGTGCTTCCGCGCGATCACGGCGCGCATCCCGGCCATCGCATCGAGTGGTGGTACATCACCGGCTGGCTGGAGCCGTCCAGCGCCCAGCCTCTCGGCTTTCAGATCACCTTCTTCCGAGTGCGGCAGCCTGCGCATGACGACAATCCGAGCCGCTTCGCACCACGTCAGTTGCTGCTCGCCCATGCGGCGCTCAGCGACCCGCGACATGGCAGGCTGCGCCATGCGCAGCGCAGTGCGCGCGCCGGCTTCGGACTTGCCGAGGCGGCGCGCGAGGACATGGCTGTACACATTGGCGATTGGTCGCTGCGGCGCGCACCGGATTCCGGACGCATGGAGGCGGCGATCGCTGCGGCCGATTTCAGCCTGGATCTGCATTTCGAGCCGACGCAGCCGGTGCTGCTGCAGGGCGATGACGGATTCAGCCGCAAGGGCCCGGATGCGACGCACGCCAGCCATTACCTCAGTTGGCCGCAGCTTGCCGTACGCGGGCGGATCGGCCATGCCGGGCGACAACGGGAGGTGGGCGGATCGGCGTGGCTGGACCACGAATGGTCCAGTGCGCTGATGCCCGACGGCGCTCACGGTTGGGACTGGCTGGGCATCAACCTCGGCGATGGCGGGGCGCTCATGGCATTCCGCATGAGGGATGAATCCGGCGCCGCGCTGTGGGCCGCCGCCAGCCTGCGCACCGGCGGCAGCGACCGCCGCTTCCGGCCCGAAGAGCTGCGGTTTTCGGTACTCCGTCGTTGGCGCAGCCCGCGTACCGGAGCGGACTATCCGGTCGAGCTGTCAGTGGCTGTCGGGGAGCGGTTGTTCACCTTGCGTCCCTTGATGGACGACCAGGAGCTGGACAGTCAGGCGAGTACCGGTGCGATCTACTGGGAAGGTGCCGTCACCGCCTACGAGAACGATGTCCTGGCGGGGCGGGGCTATCTCGAGCTGACCGGTTATGCGCGGCGATTGCGCATCTGAGTGGCCGGCACGCGGGTGAGCTACTCGCCGGCCTTCTGCGAGTTGTACAGCCCCGCATACATGCCGCCGGCAGCCAGCAGCTCGGCGTGCCGCCCGATTTCCACGATGCGTCCACGATCCATCACCACGATGCGGTCGGCGCGTTCGATGGTCGACAGTCGGTGAGCAATCACCAGCGTGGTGCGGTTCTTCATCAGCACTTCCAGTGCCGCCTGCACCTGACGTTCCGATTCCGTGTCCAGCGCCGAAGTCGCCTCGTCCAGGATGAGCACCGGCGCATCCTTGAGCAGCGCACGCGCGATCGCCAGCCGCTGCCGCTGTCCGCCCGACAGCTTTACGCCGTTCTCGCCGATCAGGGTGTCGAATCCCTCCGGCATGGCCTGGATGAAATCGAGCGCGCAGGCAGCCCTGGCGGCTGCCTCGATGTCCGCTCTTTCGGTACCGCGCAGCGCGCCATAGGCGATATTCGCGGCCACCGTATCGTTGAACAGCACGACATCCTGGCTCACCAGCGCCATATTGGCGCGCAGGCTGGCGAGCCGGATGTTCTGTATGTCATGGCCGTCGAGCAGGATGCGTCCGCTGGTCGGCGCGTAGAAGCGCGCGAGCAGATTGGCCAGCGTGGTCTTGCCGGAACCGGACGCGCCGACCAGGGCAACCGTCTCTCCGGGCGCGACCGAAAGGTCGAAGTGCTGCAGCACCCGGTGATCCCGACCTGAATAGGCGAAGCCGAGCTGGTCGAAATCGATGCGTCCACGCGCCCGGTCCAGGCTTACCGTGCCGTCGTCGCGTTCGACCTGCTGGTCGATCAACTGGAACACGCTTTCCGCGGCCGCCAGGCCGCGCTGCAGCGGCGCGTTCACGTCGGTCAGCCGCTTCAGCGGCGCGAGCAGCATGAGCATCGCGGTGACGAAGCCCATGAAGCCGCCTACCGTGGTGCGGTTCTCGGCCGAATCGTGCAGCGCTACCGCGATCACGATGCCCAGGGCGATCGCGGTCAGTACCTGCGTCATCGGCGACACCAGCGAGGCGGCGATGATGTTGCGCATGTTCTGCCGGCGCTGCGTGCGGCAAGCGTGTTCGAAACGCCCCATTTCGTAGTCCTGGCCACCGAATATCTTCACCACCTTGTGCGCCTCGATGGACTCTTCCAGCGTGTGGGCGATGCTGCCCATCGCCCGCTGGGCACCGCGCGCCGACTCGCGTATGCGGCGCGAACTCAGTCTCACGATGATGGCGATGAAGGGCAGCATGCCGAACACGATGAGCGTGAGTTTCCAGTTCAACCACAGCAGCCAGATGAGCAGGCCGAGCACGGTGAGCGAGTCACGCACGAACACGGTAATCACATTGGTGGCCGCCTGGGTGACGCCCTGCACGTCGTAGGCCACCTTGGAAATCAGCGCGCCGGAAGACTGGTTGTCGAAGAAGTCGGTGGGCAGGGCGAGCAGCCGTCCGAACATGGCGCGCCTGAGGTCGAGCACCACATTGTTGGCTGCCCAGGCGAATGCGTAGTCCGCAACGAAGCCGAACAGGCCGCGCACGACGAACAGCAGGACCAGAGCGATCGGGTAGAACCACAGCGCGCGCGGGTCGTTGCCGCCAAAGCCGCCATCCAGTAGCTCCTTCATCAGGGCGGGAAAGACCGGCTCGGCTGCGGCAGTCAGTGCCATGCAGACAATGGAAACCGCAAATGCGATCCAGTAGGGACGGACATAGCCGAGCAGGCGCAGGTAGAGCGCACGGCTGGAAAGCTGGGAAGAAGTCATGGCAGGGGGTGGGCGGTGAAGCGCGGATTATCCCTGATACGGGCTCACAGGTTGAAGGCGCGCAGTTTTGGACCGAGCGGTCCGATGGTGAGTCGCGTGAGCCGGCCGAATTCGAACTCCAGGTTGAGCCATCGGCTGGGAGGCAGGCCGAGCAGGGTGCCGACCAGTGCACGCATCGGGCCGTTGTGCGCGACCATCACCAGCGCCTGCACGCCCTGGCGGTGATGTTCGAACGCCTGCCAGACGCGATCGGCCATGTCCGAGTAGCGCTCGCCGCCGGGCGCCTGGAAATCGATCAGCGTGCTTCCCCACACGGCGAACCCGTCGGCCGGAATGTCGGAAAAGGGCTTCAGTTCCCAGTCGCCGAAATCGAGCTCGCGCAGACGTTCATCGATGAACGGATCGGGCGAAAGCGCTTCCGCGAGAAGCCGGGCCCGGCTCAGTGCGCTGGCCACCACACGGCATCGCGCGGGTAACAGAGGCGCAAGCCGCCGTGCTTCCCGCACCGGATCGTCGGCAACCGGCAGATCGACCGCGCCGTAACACAGTCCGGGATCCACCTCGGGTTTCGGATGCCGGACCAGATACAGATCGAGCGGATCACTCAGGCGGAACAGTTCGTTCATCGTGTTGCGTCCCTGCAATGACGCCGGCGTCCGGGCGCCGGTCGGAAATGACGGTTGTGGAACAGTGTGTGGTGCACTCTTTGCACAGTGATGCGCTGCAAAAATCTCTTGCTTGATCTAGCGCAATTCAAGTCCGGAAGCGGGGTTGAAAGGGTTGTTGCGCTGCACTACATTCAACTCAACGACAGCTTTCAACAGCCTTTCAACTTGCAAGGAGCATCATCATGAAATCCACTGCACTCCGCATCGCTCTCGCGACAACTTTCGCGATTTCGGCTTTCGGTGCCTCGGCCGCCAGCGAAGCTGCGGCCTCCAGCGCCGCCGTCGGACATCCGGAAGATTACAAGGTGTTCATCGACGCGCCGACGGGTTATGCCTTCGTGAAGACGCCGTCGCGCTGGGTGTTCACCCGCAAGATCGACAGTGATCGCATCGCCGAGTCGTCCGCCGCCAAGCGGGTCGAAAAGGCCGACGCTGCGCCGGCCCGCTGATCGCACCGGATCTCTCCTCTCTTCAAGGCCACCTTCGGGTGGCTTTTTTTATTCCTTTCCGGCCTCCGGTTCCCAGCTCGCACATTGCTCACGCCAGCCGTTCTCGTCGCGCTCCAGGCACATCCACCCGCCGGGCGGGAATGGGCGATCCAGCCATTCCGTCTGCGGTGTCCCGAGCAGCCTGCCCGCGAGGACACGCAGCGGGCCACCATGGGACACGATGAGCAGCGCCGAAGCGCTCGTCTCATGTTCCAGCCAAGCCTCCCATGTACGTTGAGCCATCGCCTTGCCCGACTCGCCCTCCGGCGGCACGAAATCCCATGGCGAGCGCGCCCATTCGTCGATCGCTGCGCGGTCGATTTCGTCGTAGCTGCGCATTTCCCAACGGCCGAAATCCATTTCCTGCAGCCGTGCATCGCTCAGGGCCGACGGCGCGAGCTGGCGCGCGACGTGCAGGCAGCGCGACAGCGGGCTGCTGATGACCCGTACCCGTGCCGGCAGTCCCGACCTCAGTCGCGGACACGGCGCCGCATCGGGATCGGCCAGCGGAACGTCGCTGCGGCCGTAGCACACGCCGGCTGAAACGCGTACCGGCGGATGCCGGTACAGCCACACGGTCTGTGCGATCACTGCTGCTTCAATGCCAGCGGCAGGCCGGCCGCCACCAGCGTGACCCGCTCGCAGCGCGCAGCCACCGCCTGGTGCAGGCGTCCGGCTTCATCCGCGAACACGCGGGACAGCCTGCCCATCGGCACGATACCCCAACCCACTTCGTTCGAAACCAGTGCGAGATGGCCGGGCAGGGCGGGCAGGCAGTCGAGCAGCCGATCGCGTTCGCGCACGAACACCTCCGGCAGGGCCGGGCTGTGCTCGTCCAGCGACATCAGCAGATTGCTGAGCCAGAGCGTGAGGCAGTCCACCAGCACGAAGTGATCGTCCGCACAGGCGCTGATCAGCGCGCCCGCCAGATCATGCGGCGCCTCGATGACCGTCCAGTGAGCCGGGCGTCGGCCGCGGTGCAGGGCAATCCGCTGCGCCATCTCCTCATCGCCAGCCTGCGCCGTCACGACCACGCGTACCGCACATCCGCTTTCTGCCGCCCGCATTTCGGCATATGCACTCTTGCCGCTGCGCGCGCCGCCAAGTATCAATTCACGCACGATGCATCCTCCTTGCCGGGCGCATTGTAGTGGCCGCCGGCCCGCCGCTCCGGTGGCTTGACCGTCGCGAGGCGCGCCACCTATAGTGCCGCGATGGATCATGACATCAACCAGTTGAGCGATCGGCTCGACGTCCTGCTGGGGCGCTTCCGCGCCCTGCACGACGAAAACATCATGCTTCGCAATCGTGTGGCGGTGCTTGAGGGCGAGAACCGGGTTCTTGGCGACAAGGTCGAGGCGGCGCGCACGCGGTTGTCGGGCCTGCTGGAGAGGCTTCCGGAAGAATGATGAGCAAGAACGATCAGGTCGAGATCACCCTGCTGGGTCGCGACTATCGCGTCCAGTGCAGGGAAGGCGAGCGCGAAGCGCTGGGCGCCTCCGTGGAACTGGTTGAGCAACGCATGCGCGAACTCGCTGAAACCACCCGCGCATCGGGCGAACGTCTCGCCGTGATGTGCGCACTGAACCTGGCTCATGAAATTTTTCAGATCCAGGCGACAGGCGGTGTTGATTTGATCCCCCTGCGGCGTAAAATCAGCACCATGCAATCACGGATAGACGAAGCCCTTTCCGCACAGGAAAAGCTTTTCTGAAGTGACTGCAGCGATGCGCAAGCGTCGCATCAATCCCCTGCGGTGTTCGCCAAGGTCATAGATTCCTTGAACCAATGTCTCATTGGCATGAGGTCGCGAACCATTGACGCCGCTGTTGTGCTCACCCCTTGCGGGCGAGCCTGATGTGGCAGGGACGCAGCCGCTCTGAACCCTCGGTTCAGGATGCCGGCCTAGCGACATGCGCGGGGGTCCCCACCAAGGTGGGTTTTTTGTTGCAAATCTGCCGCCCACTACCCCGGGCGCGGATCGGCCGCCAGAAGCGGCCTCATCTCCTCGACGTGGCCCAACCCGCCGCGCGTTGTTGTGTAACACATCGGTTACACTCTGCTCCACCAGAGTGCGTCTTTGCCGCTGCATGTGCGGTGAGGCTTGCTTTGGCGCGGCGCGTCTTGAACCCTATTTGATTCTGCGAAAGACTTCCGGGTCTTTCGGCCGGCTGCGTCCATACGACGCAAAGGTGATCACGAGGAACGGATGCACCCATCCTTCCAACAGTCTTTTTGAGTTTTCGGAGTCCGTATGTCCGGTATTACTACGTTTGCCGAGCTGTTTTCCACTGGTGCCGATTCGGCGGTGGCGCTGTCCGCGCCCTCGCGCACCGACCTGAGCTTCGGCAACCTGCGTGCCCTGATGTCGCGCACGGTTGCACGCCTGAATGAATTTGGCGTGGGTCGCAACGACCGTGTGGCCATCGTGCTGCCCAATGGCCCGGACATGGCCAGCGCATTCATCAGCGTGGGTACCGGGACGACCGCCGCGCCGCTGAATCCCGCCTATCGTGCGGAGGAGTTCGAGTTCTACCTGTCCGACCTCAATGCCAAGGCGCTGGTGGTCGAACGTGGCAGCGTGTCGCCGGCCGTCGAGGTGGCAAGGAAGCTGGGCGTGCGCATCCTCGAACTGGTGGCGCAGGAAGCTGCCGGTGATTTCGTGCTCGAAGCGGTCGATGCCTCGCCGGTCGCCGCGGCCGCCAACGGCGGAACCGCCCAGGCCGACGACGTCGCTCTGGTGCTGCACACGTCCGGCACCACCTCGCGCCCGAAGATCGTTCCGCTGACCCAGCGCAACGTCACCGCCTCGGCGCAGAACATCCGCAATACGCTGGCGTTCACCGAGAAGGATCGCGGTCTGAACATCATGCCGCTGTTCCACATCCACGGCCTGATCGCGGGCATCATGGCACCGCTGTCGGCGGGCGCTTCGGTGTTCTGCACGCCGGGCTTCGACGCGCTGAAGTTCTTCGCCTGGATGGATGACGCACATCCGACCTGGTACACCGCGGTGCCCACAATGCATCAGGCCATCCTGTCGCGCGCTTCGCGCAACAAGGAAATCATCCAGCGCAATCCGCTGCGCTTCATGCGTTCGTCCTCTTCCTCCATTCCGCCGCAGGTCATCCGCGAACTGGAGGAAACCTTCGGCGCGCCGCTGGTGGAAGCCTACGGCATGACCGAAGCGTCGCATCAGATGGCGTCCAACCCGCTGCCGCCGCGCGCCCGCAAGCCGGGTTCGGTCGGTCTGGCCGCAGGTCCGGAAGTCGAAATCATGGACGACGACGGCAACATCCTGCCGGCCGGTGAGATCGGCGAGATCGTCATCCGCGGCGCGAACGTGACGCCGGGCTACGAGAACAACGAGAAGGCCAACAAGGAAGCCTTCACCAACGGCTGGTTCCGCACCGGCGACCAGGGCAGCAAGGACGCCGAGGGCTATCTGTCGCTGACCGGCCGCCTGAAGGAAATCATCAATCGCGGCGGCGAGAAGATTTCGCCGCGCGAAGTCGACGAAGTGCTGATGGACCATCCGGCGGTTGCCCAGGTCGTCACCTTCGCCATTCCGCA
This sequence comes from Methyloversatilis thermotolerans, assembly GCF_000372885.1. Lineage (GTDB taxonomy): Bacteria > Pseudomonadota > Gammaproteobacteria > Burkholderiales > Rhodocyclaceae > Methyloversatilis > Methyloversatilis thermotolerans. The sequence continues at coordinate 2,587,376 of NZ_KB889967.1, read as the reverse complement.
TCCGAAGCTGGGTGAGGAAGTCGGTGCCGTCGTCGTGCTGCGCGAAGGCCAGCAGGCAACCGACAAGGACATCCAGGCTTTCGCGTCGCAGCGCCTTGCCGATTTCAAGGTGCCGCGCAAGATCCTGTTCATGGATGAAATCCCGAAGGGGGCCACCGGCAAGCTGCAGCGCATCGGTCTGGCCCAGAAGCTGGGATTGGGCGGCTGAGGTTCCGCCTTCCGCGCAGCAACGTCTTTCACAAAACCAGGAGACCAAGCACATGACCAAACTCGGAAAGTGGGCCGGCCGCGCCCTCGTGACCGCCATCGCCTCCATCGGCCTGACCGGTGTCGCCCAGGCCTGGGAACCGACCAAGCCGGTCGAATTCGTGGTGCCGGCAGGAACTGGCGGCGGTGCCGACCAGATGGCCCGCTTCATCCAGGGCGTCGTCGCCAAGCACAAGCTGATGGCTCAACCCCTGGTTGTGGTCAACAAGTCCGGCGGTGCCGGCGCGGAAGGTTTCCTCGAAGTCAAGGGTGCCAAGGGTGATCCGCACAAGATCATCATCACCCTGTCCAACCTGTTCACGACGCCGCTCGCGACCGGCGTTCCGTTCAACTGGCGCGACATGACGCCGGGTGCGATGCTGGCGCTCGACCAGTTCGTGCTGTGGGTCAATGCCGAGGCGCCTTACAAGACCGCCAAGGACTACATCGACGACGTGAAGGCCAAGCCGGCCAACACCTTCAAGATGGCGGGAACCGGGTCGAAGCAGGAAGACCAGATCATCACCGCGATGATCGACAAGGTCACCGGCAAGAAAATGACCTATGTGCCGTTCAAGGGCGGTGGCGACGTGGCGGTGCAACTGGTCGGCGGCCATGTGAATTCGACGGTGAACAATCCGATCGAAGCGGAAGCTCACTGGCGCGGCGGCAAGCTGCGTCCGCTGTGCATCATGGACAACGACAAGCTGCCGTACACCGCCAAGGTGACCGACAGCCAGTCCTGGGCTGACATCCCGACCTGCAAGAGCGCGGGCGTACCGATCGAATACCTGATGCTGCGCGGCATTTTCCTGGCGCCGGGTGTGACCCAGGAGCAGGTCGACTACTACGTGAACCTGTTCAAGAAGGTCCGCGAAACGCCGGAATGGGCCGAATTCATGCAGAAGGGTGCGTTCAAGCAGACCTTCATGAGTGGCAAGGAATTCGCAGACTGGCTCGGCAAGACCGAAGCCATGCACTACGGCCTGATGAAGGAAGCCGGTTTCCTGGCCAAGTAATCACGCCGCTGGCAACGATGGGTACGGGCGGGGTTATCCCGCCCGTATTCGTTTCGTTGTGCGGCAAAGGTGTTCACTTCCCGTTTTCTGTTTCTGGAGATTCATGATGGAGCGTTCCGAGGACGCCGCTGCACCTGGCATGTCCAACCGCTGGCCGGAGATACTGGTCGCGCTCTTCCTGGTGATCATGGGCATCATCGCAATCACCGACAGCATACGCGTCGGCATTGGCTGGGAAGAGGGTGAAGGTCCGCAGGCGGGCTACTTCCCGTTCTACATCGGATGCATCCTGCTGCTGTCGAGCGGGTGGGTGCTGCTGAATGCGGCGCTGAAGTTCGGCAAGCCGCATCCGCAGTTCGCGTCCTGGGAGGAGCTCAGGTCGGTCATGCAGATGCTCGTGCCGCTGACCATCTATATCGTCGCCGTGGTGTTCCTCGGTCTCTACCTGTCCTCCTTCATCCTGATCGCCTACTTCATGAAGGTACATGGCAAGTTCGGCGTCATCGCCACTGCACTGACGTCGATCGGCGTTCCTCTTGCGGCATTCATGCTGTTCGAGCGCTGGTTCCTCGTGCCGCTGCCCAAGGGCCCGATCGAGCAGATGCTCGGTCTCTGATCCAAACAGATTCCAATATCCGAGATCGAGATGGAAGAACTTAACAGCCTACTTCACGGGTTCAGCGTCGCGCTGACCTTCCATAACCTGGGGTTCATGGTGCTCGGCATCACGCTGGGCATCCTGATCGGCGTGTTGCCCGGTCTGGGCGGCGCCAACGGCATCGCCATCCTGCTGCCGCTGACCTTTTCGATGGACCAGACCTCGGCCATCATCATGCTGTCCTGCATCTACTGGGGCGCACTGTTCGGCGGGGCCATCACGTCCATCCTGTTCAACATTCCGGGTGAACCCTGGTCGGTGGCCACCACCTTCGACGGCTTTCCGCTCGCCCAGCAGGGACGCGCCGGGGCCGCGCTGACGGCGGCGTTCACGTCGTCCTTCGTCGGTGCTTTCTTCGCGGTGCTGCTGATCACCTTCCTTGCGCCGCTGGTCGCGAAGTTCGCGCTCAAGTTCGGTGCGCCGGAAATGTTCGCGGTACAGATGCTCACGTTCTGCTCCTTCGTCGGCATGAGCAAGGAGCCACCCGCCAAGACCCTCGCCGTCATGGCGCTCGGTTTTGCGCTGGCGGCGGTCGGCATGGATACCGTGACCGGCACGCTGCGCATGACCTTCGGTCAGCCCGAACTGCTCAAGGGCTTCGACTTCCTGATTGCGGTGATCGGTCTGTTCGGCATCGGCGAAATCCTGCTCACGATGGAAGAAGGTCTGGCATTCAAGGGCAAGAGCGCCAAGATCCAGCTCAACGTCGTGCTGCAGACCTGGAAGGAACTGCTGCGCTACTGGAAGACCTCCATCCGCTCGGTGCTGGTGGGTTGCTGGATGGGCGTTACACCGGGCGGGGCCACCCCGGCATCCTTCATGGCCTATGGTCTGGCCCGGCGCGGCGCCAAGGACAAGGATTCCTTCGGCAAGGGCAACGTGGAAGGCGTGGTGGCACCGGAAACCGCCGCACACGCAGCCGGCACGTCCGCGCTGCTGCCCATGCTGACGCTGGGCATTCCTGGCTCGCCGACCGCGGCAGTGCTGCTGGGCGGCCTGCTGATCTGGGGTCTGCAACCCGGTCCGCTGCTGTTCCAGGAGAAGCCGGACTTCGTGTGGGGTCTGATCGCCTCGATGTATCTCGGCAATCTGGTCGGCCTGTTCGTCGTGCTGACGACCGTACCCTGGTGGGCGGCCATCCTGCGTATTCCGTTCTCGGTCATCGGTCCGGTCATCATCGTGATCTGCGCCATCGGCGCCTACACGGTGCACAACTCGCTGTTCGACGTGATCATGATGCTGGTGTTCGGCGTATTCGGTTACCTGTTCAAGAAGCTGCGCTATCCGCTCGCACCGTTGGTGCTCGCGCTGGTGCTGGGCGACATGGCCGAATCGAGCTTCCGCCAGTCCATGCTGCTGTCGCAAGGCAGCCTGTCCATCTTCTGGGCCAATCCTCTGGTGGCCGGACTGATGGCGCTGTCCTTCCTGATGCTGCTGTGGCCCATCGTGCCCGCGCTCAAGCATTACCTGCGCAAGCACGGCAACTGATACCAGGATCGAACCCGGCGGCCACACGACGGCTGCCCGGGATCTGACGGCGGAGCGGCACCGGTGTGTCGCTCCGCCGCATTTGCAAGGGAGTTGAAGAAATGAAGATTGCAGTGGTGGGTGCGGGCGCCATCGGTGGCTATCTCGCAGTCAGGCTTTCGCGTGCCGGCAATGACGTGACCTGCATCGCGCGCGGCCCCAATCTCGCGGCCATCCAGGCCAAGGGCATGTCGCTCGTCCTGGAGGATGGCAGCGTCGAGGACGCACCGAATATCCGCGGTGTGCAGAAGATGGCCGACGCCGGTGTGCAGGATGTCGTGCTGCTCACGCTGAAGGCTCACCAGGTGAAGGATGTGGCGGCGGACATGCGTGCGCTGTTCGGTCCGGACACCCTGGTGGTGACCATGCAGAACGGCATCCCCTGGTGGTATTTCCACAAGCTGGGTGGCGAGTACGAAGGCACGCCGGTCACCTCGGTCGACCCGGACGGCATCGTCGCGGCCAATATCGAAGTCGAGCGCGTGATCGGCAGCGTGGTCTATCCGGCGTCCGAGCTGGTCGAACCCGGCGTGATCAAGCTGATCGAAGGCAACCGCTTCACGCTCGGCGAACTGGACGGTTCGCGTTCGGAGCGCATCGAGGCGCTGTCGCAGGCCATGATCGCAGCCGGCTTCAAGTCGCCGGTGTCCAAGGACATCCGCTCCGAAATGTGGGTCAAGCTGTGGGGCAACCTCAGCTTCAATCCGATCTCGGCGCTGACTCACGCCACGCTGGAAGACATCTGCCGCTTCCCGCTCACGCGCGAACTGGCCGCCAACATGATGCGTGAGGCGCAGACCGTCGGCGAGAAACTGGGCGTCGAATTCAAGATCCCGCTGGAAAAGCGCATCGCCGGCGCGGAGGCGGTCGGCGCGCACAAGACCTCCATGCTTCAGGACGTCGAAGCCGGCCGTCCTCTGGAACTGGAAGCGCTGGTCGGTTCGGTGCGCGAGCTGGGCCGCATCACCGGCATCCCGACGCCCAATATCGACGCCGTCTATGCGCTGGTGTCCCTGCTTGGCCGCTCGCTGGCGGACAAGAAGGGACGTCTGTCCATCGCCAGTTGAGTCGGGCGACCGGGGCCGCGCCCCGGTCGCGCAGCGCGTTCAGTCTCATTCCGCCCGACCCGTCGGCGCACTCACGTCGACGGGGACTGTTTCAACGCCGCCCGACACCGAAGCGAACCGCAACGATTACCGGCACGCTCAGCAGCAGCGTCGCGGCAATGTCCCACAGCTTGTCGCCCACCAGCCCCGTGAGCAGCGCCAGGCCGCTCATCGCGGCGATCGCCGTCGGCCACAACCACATCTTCATTCCCGAACCTCCGCGGCTTCGACCAGCAGATCGTCGCGGCGCTTGCCGCGCTTCTTCCACCAAAGGTAGAGGCCGCTCACGAGCACGAAGAGAGTGAGCATATCCAGCAGTGCCCACACGATCTTCATTGCGAGTCCGCCGTAATCGCCGAAATGCAGCGGTTGCGAAATGAGCAGCGCCTGCATGTACCACGGCATCTCCCGCGTGTCGGTGAGTGCACCGGTCCGCGCATCCACCAGGACCGGGCGCAGAAGGCGCGAGGTCAGTGGTGTGTCGCCATGCATGAATACCGTGTAGTGATGAGGGCTCGACATCAGGGTGCCGGGGAAGGCGACGAAGCGCACCGCCATGTCCGGAACGGTCCGTCGCGCGGTGTCGAGTGCGACCTGCAGCGACCCCGGCGCATCCAGCGGCGGGGCGTTTCGATAGGGCGCAACCATGTCCGCCATCTGGTCGCCCTGCCAGATGCCCAGCAGCGGCATCAGCAGGGTGTTGAGGCTGCCGGTGAGGCCGACAGTCAGCGCCCACGTCACGGTGACGATGCCGACCAGATTGTGCAGGTCCAGCCATTGCAGGCGCCGGCGCTGTCGCCTGACGGTGCCGAAGGCGAGACGGCGCATGAAGGGCTGATAGAGCACAATGCCCGATACGATGGCGAGCGCGAACAGCAGTCCCATGAAGCCCATGAAAAGCAGACCGGGCAGGCCGATGAACAGGTCGGTATGCAGCTTGAGCATGAGATGCATGAAGCCGCGGTCGTTCGGTTCGTCGAGTACCGCGCCGGTTCGGCTGTCCAGAGCGACCAGCCAGTACTCGTCGGGCGGCGCATCCATGGCGTCGGCCATATTGACCAGCGTCATGTGCGGGTGCTCCTCCGCGTCCCAGAGCATGTAGCGGACTACCTGCTGCGGGCGATGCGCCCGGGCGGCATCCACCAGCCGGTCCATCGACAGTTCCGGCGTGCCGACCGGCATGGCGGGCGCTTCGGCTTCGCCAGCCAGGTGATCGATTTCCGCATGGAAAATGAGCGGCAGGCCGGTCAGGCAAAGCAGCAGCAGGAACAGCGTGCAGACAAGGCTGCTCCACGTGTGTATCAGCGACCAGAGTCGGAAGTTCATGGCAGTTGCGCGAGTGCAGTGGATGCACGCCGGTCTGACCCGGCGTGCGGGGAGCAGGCGGTTCCGGCTCAGAAGTCCATCGTTGCCGAGATGAGCAGCGTGCGCGGTGCGCCGAGGTAGAGATAGCCCTCGTTCGAAGAAGCCCAGTAGTTCCGGTCAAACAGGTTCTCGATATTGGCGCGCAGCGTGAGCGGCTTGTCGTCGTACTTCGTGCGGTAGCGGGCACCGACGTCGAGCCGCGTCCACGACGGGATGTCCAGCGTATTGGCCTGATCGGCGTACTGCTTTCCGGTATGGATCAGGCGCGCGTTCAGGCCGACGCCCGGCGCCATGACGTTGTCCCAGTCCACACCGATATTGGCTTGCACATCCGGCACCGCGATCGCGTCGCGACCATCGAGACTGCCGTTCTCGGTCCGGGTGAGCCGGCCCTGCATCAGCGTGATGCCGCCCAGCAGCCGCAGGTTGCGCACCAGTTCACCGAACACCGTGAGTTCGATGCCCCGGTTGCGCTGCTCGCCATTCACGCCATAGCGTCCGCCCGCGGCAAAGGCGCTCGGTCGTTCGATCTGGAACACGCTCAACGTGGTGGCGATGCGGCCCCAGTCCATCTTGGTACCGATTTCGATCTGCTTGGTGCGGAAGGGCGGAAGGACCTGACCCGGATTGGATACGCCGGTCAGCGGTGCGACCGTGCCCTGCGACAGACCTTCGATGTAGTTGCCGTAGAAGGACAGGCCGCGCCGCGGCTGCACCACGACACCCAGCACCGGTGTCACGCGCGATTCGTCGTACTTGTCGCCCGAAGGCTGTCCGTTGGCAAAGTTGTAGGCCTGGCTTTCGACATTCTGATGGCGCGCGCCCGCAGTGATCTTCAGTGCCTCATCGAAGAAGCCGAGCGTATCGGCCAGCGCATAACTGGTGAGCGTGGCATCGTTGTAGCGGTTCAGGTGGATGCTGGAACCGTCGGTAGCCGGTGTCGCGGAATACACCGGGTCATAGAGATTGGAGGAGCGGGCGGCCCAGAAGGTGTCGAAGTCGATGCGGCTGTTCTGAACCACGCGCGATATGTTCGCCGCCATCTTGTGCGTCACCGGTCCGGTCGCGAATCGCAGGTCGGCGCCCGCTTCGTAGGTGTCATTCACCACCTCGAGGATTTGCCACGCGGGCGACGACGAGAAGTTGCCCTCCGTGTCGAGCAGCGTCGGATTGCCGGTCAGGGCATTCATCCGGTGCCGGCGTGTGCCCATGCCGCCATACAGGGTGATGTCATCGCTCAGTTCGTACTGCGCGCGTGCGACCGCCATCCTGTCCTGAGTCTTCGAATAGCCGAAGCCGGGGTAGGACAGACTGGCATCCGGTGCCTTGGGCAATGCGCTCAGTGTCGACGCCGCGATGAACTGGCGTACCGCGCCGTCGATGTACTGATGCTGGTGCATGAGATCCAGTGATGCGAGCAGTCGCTCGCCGCGGTAATCCAGTGCGATGGAATAGACCTGGTCGGTCTGGTCCTGGCGGTCGGTGGTCGTATCGCCCTCGCGATACACCGTGTTCACGCGTACCCCGAATTCCCTGTTTTCGCCGAAGCGCCGGCCGACATCGGCGTGCATGCCGAGGATGGAATCGGACAGATAGCTGGCGGTGACGCGGGTAAGTGGCGCATCGGCAGCACGCTTGGGAAGAATGTTGATCGCACCGCCGACATTGCCGCTCGGCGGCATGCCGTTGAGCAGCGAGGAGGGCCCTTTGAGCACCTCCACGCGCTCGGCGATTTCGACCGGTACCCGGTAGTAAGGCATCAGCCCGTACATGCCGTTCAGCGCGACATCGCCGCTGGCGACGGTGAAGCCGCGTATCGAGAAGTCCTCGTTGATGTTCGAGCGTGCGCTGGACTGACGCACTGCGGGTTCGTTCGCGAGCAGGTCGGACAGACTGCGTGCCTGTTGATCCTCGATCAGTTCAGTGGTGTAGCTGGTCTGACTGAATGGCGTATCGAGGAAATGCGTGTTGCCGAGCAGGCCGACACGTCCACCGATGGCGACCTGACCTCCTGCATAGGTGTGCATGGGGGCGTCGCGATCTTCGCGACCGACCACCCGTACCGGCGCCAGTTCCGCCTCGGATGGCGCAAGGCCGGGAGGCGGCGCGGGCAGCTTGCGCAGGCTGTAGCGCCGGTCGCCGCTTGCTTGCACCGTATAGCCGGAGCCGGCCAGCACGCGCTGGAAGCCGTCCTCGGTGGCGTAGTGTCCGCGCAGGCCCTCGCTGCGCAGTCCGTCCAGTTGCCGTGCATCGAACGCCAGGGTCACACCGGCCATGCCGGCGAAACGGCTCAGGACTTCGGCGAGCGGCCCGGCCGGAATGTCGTAACTGCGGCCGTTCGCACCGCGGCTGTCGGTGGACGGGCTGTCGGCGGCGGATGCGGGCAGGGCGAGCGCGGCGGTGCAGATCAGCAGTGCGTGGACAGCCGCCGCCAACGGCCGGCGCTTGAATGCAGGGGTGGTCATGGTGTCTTGCTCGGTGATGGGTTGGAGGGTCATCACGAGGAAGACGAACGAGCGCGCGCGAAAGTGCACGCACGGGGAAAAATTTCTGCGGCGGCGTCCGATCTCAGCCGGCGCGCGGCAGGACGCGCACCCAGTATCGTGTGCGGTACTCGATCCGCAGTAGAAAGCTGTCCGCCAGCGCGGCCAGCGCTTCGTCGCTGTCGTCGAGCGGGAACGCACCGGAAACCCTCAGGCTGGCGACATCCGGTGAACAGGCGACATGGCCGCTGCGGTAACGGGACAGTTCGGCCAGCACCTCCGACAGCGGGCGGTCGACCACCACCAGGCGGCCGTCCGCCCAGGCATCGCTGCCCGGGCGGATGGTGTCCACGCCGTCGCTGCTGTCGTGCGCGAAGCTGAAGCGCTGCCCCGCCTCAACGCGCTGGTGCAGATCGGGCAGTCCGTGTGGCGACGCATCGACCGCCTTTTCCAGCACGGATACGGTAGTGCGCCCGTCCTCGCTGCGCACCATGAAGCGCGTGCCCAGCGCGCGTATCCAGCCCTGTTCAGTGCGCACGCGGAAAGGCCGTGCCGGCGAATGACTGTCGGCATGCGTGGTGACCAGGATTTCGCCGGCCAGCAGATGCAGCGTGCGGTGGGCGGCATCGAACTGCACGTTCAGTGCAGTGCGCGCGTTCAGGATAAGTTGCGATCCGTCGGCAAGCTGCATGTTGCGCCGTTCGCCGGTCGAGGTGCGCAGATCGCTCGTCCACTCGCGCCACGGAGCGTTCCGGTACGCCACCGTGCCACCGCCACCCAGCAGCGCGCACAGGATCAGGCTGCGCACTACCGCGCGGCGCGTTTCGCGGCGTGTGAGCGTCGGCAGTCCCAGTCGGCCGGGGACGCGTTCGAAACGGCCACAGACCGTCTCCACCTTCTGCCAGGCTTGCTGGTTGAATTCGCTGTTCGCAAGCCATGTCCGCCAGGCATGTTCGAGCGTCGGCGTGACCGTCTGGCCGCGCAGTCGCGCGTACCAGTCCGCCGCCTCATGTATGGCCTGCGCGAGCGGATCGGCTGGCGGCGTCATGCAAGTGCCAGACAGCAATGCAGCATCGCCTTCGCCACGTAGTTGTTGACCGAGCGCACCGAAATGCCCAGTCGGGCGGCGATGTCCGCATAGCTGAGCGTGTCGAACTGGGCCAGCAGGAAGGCCTGCTTGATCTGCGGGCCCAGTCCCTCAAGCAGGCGGTCCAGTTCGATCAGCGCTTCCCTGAACAGGACCGATTCCTCCGCCGAGGGCCAGTGCGTCTGCGGCAATGTGGCGAGCGCGTCGAGATAGCTGCGCTCGATCCTCTGCCGACGGAAGAAGTCCATGGTCAGCCGGTCGGCAATTGTCGCCAGATAGGCTCGGGGTTCCCGGATCTGCAGTTCGGTGCAGTTGAGCATGACCTTGATGAAGGTATCGTGCATGAGGTCGGCGGCGTGATCCGGACATCTGACCTTGCGGCGCAGCCAGCCCTGGAGCCATGCGTGATGGTCTGCGTAAAGCGCCGCAACGGGGGGGACGGCTGACACGGGTGACTCCTGGACGGGCGTGGGGCACAGGCTGCCGCCTCATGAAAGCGGATCAGCCATCGAGAACGGTTCTCATTTTGCCTGACGGCCAGCCTGCGTCAATCCTGCCATCGGATCGGCGCACCGACGCGCGGCCATTCCGGCGGGTCTGTCGCATCGCCTTCGGCTGCGCTGGCTCATGCACGCAGCCGCCGTGTGTTTTTTGCGACGCCCGTTTTGCCGCGTGCGCTTCTCCTGTGGTCCCATTGCGGTTTTACGAACTGCATCGCATGTTCTTTCCATCGCTTGAATTCGTGCTCGCCTGCGCGGCGCTGGGTGCCGTGGCGGGTGTGTTCGCCGGCATGCTGGGCATAGGCGGGGGTACCTTGCTGGTACCGGTGCTGGTCATGCTGTTCGAAAACATCCATGTGTCGCCGGACCACATCCTGCACATGGCCCTCGGTACAGCGATGGCCGCCATCGTCGCGTCGGCCGCCATCAGTCTGCGCACGCATCACGCGCATGGCGCGATCGACTGGCATGTCGTTCGGCTGATGACGGTGGGTGTGCTGCTGGGCACGGCGCTCGGCACCTGGGTCGCGCGCCTGGTTTCTGTGCAGACGCTGTCGCTGTTCTTCGCCGCCTTCGTTTTCTACGTCGCCATCAATATGCTGGTGGGCATCAAACCCAAGCCTTCGCGCCAGCTCCCGGGGCCGGCCGGTCTGATCGCAGCCGGTGGCGGCATCGGCATGGTGTCGGCGCTGGTGGCGGTCGGCGGCGGCGCCATGACGGTGCCTTTCCTGACCTGGTGCAATCGCGACATGAGGCATGCCATCGCGACCTCGGCCGCCCTGGGCCTGCCGATCGCGGTCGGCGGCACGGCGGGCTACATCTGGAACGGCGTGCTGGCCGGTGGCCTGCCTCCGCATTCGGTCGGCTATGTGCACCTGCCGGCGCTGCTGGCCATCGTCGCGACCAGCCTCATCACGACGCCGATGGGCGCCCGGGCCGCGCACCGCCTGCCGGTATCCACGCTCAAGCGTACGTTCTCGCTGCTTCTGGTGGTGCTGGCCGTGCGCATGCTCTGGAAGCTGTGGACGGCGGCGTGATGTCCGCCCTGCGGGTCAGGGCCGGGCGGGGTGGTGTGCGGCGTTGCCGAGGCGGCTGACCAGCGCATCCTGATCGGCCGCGTGCGCGTCCGAACTCATGGCGGTGAAGCTCACCGTCAGTTCCCCCACCCTGAACACGCCCTGGCGCAGGCGGGTGAAGGGCTCGGGCGTGATGCCGCTCGCGCCGTCGAAATACAGACCGCCGGGAAGTTCGCGCAGCGGTGCCGCGCCGGCGCCGACCGTTTCCGCGGTGCGCTGCACGCGGGTGCGGATTTCCGCGGGCGTGGACGGGGGGTTGCGATCGGCCGCCTTCCAGACCGGGGTGATGATCCACTGCGCCTGACCATCGGGCGCGGTGACGGTGACCGTGGGCGGCATGCGCATGTCGTGCCGGCGGATATCGACCGACCAGTCGTCCGGCGCCGGAAATTCCAGCGAGCCCGCCTCGGCACAGGGCACGCTCACCATGCGGTCGGCCGCTTCGGTACAGGCGCCGGCCAGCATGAGTGCCACACTCATCGCGAAAAGTCTGGGTTGCACGACGGTCCTCCGCGTTGCGCAGATCGCTTGTTCTACAGCAGGAAAAGAGTGGCCAGACCGAGGAAGATGAAGAAGCCCCCGGAATCGGTCACCGCGGTGATGAGCACCGACGAACCCACCGCGGGGTCGCGTCCGTAGCGCGCCATCAGCATCGGCACCGATACACCGACAAAGGCCGCCAGCAGAAGGTTCAGCGTCATCGCCGCCGTCATCACCATGCCCAGTGCCCAGGAATCGTACAGCCACCAGGAAATCAAGCCGAGCAGGCCACCCCAGGCCAGTCCGTTGATCAGCGATACGCCCAGTTCCTTGCGATAGAGCCGGCGCGCCGCATCGGGCTGTATCTGTCCGAGCGCGATGGCGCGCACGATCATGGTGATGGTCTGGTTGCCCGAATTGCCGCCTATGCCGGCGACGATGGGCATCAGCGCGGCGAGCGCCACCAGTTTCTCTATCGATCCCTCGAAGGCGCCGATCACGCGCGAGGCGAAGAAGGCGGTCACCAGATTGATCGCCAGCCAGGCCCAGCGGTTCTTCACCGAATCGATGATGGGCGCGAAGATGTCCTCTTCCTCGCGCAGACCGGCCTGGGCCAGCAGTTCCTCTTCCGACTGTTCGCGGATGAAGTCCATCACCTCGTTGACGGTGAGCCGGCCGATGAGCTGGTCGTGGTGATCGAGCACCGGCGCCGACACTAGGTCGTAGCGCTCGAAGGCCTGCGCGGCCGATTCCGCGCTGTCGGTGGCGCGCAGCACCAGCGGGTGGTCGTGCATCACGCTCACCACCTCGACGTCGACATCGTTCACCAGCAGCGTGTTGAGCGACAGCGCGCCGCGCAGCTTGTCCTCGCGGTCGACCACGAAGATCTGGTCGGTGTGGTCCGGCAGTTCCTCGAAGCGGCGCAGATAGCGCAGTACCACCTCCAGCGTCACGTCCTCGCGGACGGTCACCATGTCGAAATCCATCAGCGCGCCGACCGAATCCTCCGGGTAGGACATCGCCGCGCGGAGCTGTTCGCGCTCCTCGTGATCGAGCGCGCTGAATACGTCCTGCATCACCTCGGACGGCAGGTCGGGCGCGAGGTCGGCCAGCTCGTCCGCGTCGAGCTGTTCGACCGCGGCCACCAGCTCCTTCGGCTCCATCGCCTCGATCAGCGATTCGCGCACCGCATCCGACACTTCGAGCAGGATTTCGCCGTCGCGGTCGGCGCGCACCAGGTCCCACACCAGCAGGCGATCGTCCGGCGGCAGCGCCTCCAGCACATAGGCGATGTCGGCCGGATGCATCGCATCGAGCTTCTTGGACAGCTCGGTGTGATGCTGCTTCGCGACCAGCGTCTCGACCAGTTCGTGGCGCGGCATCTCCTGCCGATGCACCAGGCTTTCCACGCGTTTCTGCCGGTCGAGCAGCGTCCTCACCTCTTGCAGGCGCTGTTGCATCGCGTCGTGGTGCAGGATTTCGTCGGCGTCGGCCACGTGCAGCATCCGTGTCGGGCCTGCCGGGCGGCGGGCTGGCAGGCGATTGTAGCGGGCGCATGTGTCGATCCGGCGCGGAACACGCACGCGAATCCGCGCTTTTTGTCGCGATGCGACAGTGGCCGCTCGGTTTCAACGATAATCACGGGCCGAACACCCCGCGCCCTGTTTCATGAACGTGCTTTTCGAAGAGGACGGCCATTTCCGCGCCGGCTCCGTGATGACCGACAGCGTGTCCTCGCTGCAGGTCGAACTGCCCAGCGGCAAGCGCTCCAAGGTGAAGGCGGCCCATGTGCTGCTGCGTTTCGCCAGCCCCGAGCCGTCGGCCCTGCTGTCCGCGGCCGAAACCCAGTCGGCCGAACTCGATGCGCCCTTCCTGTGGGAAGTCAGCGGCGACGACGAATTCGGCTTCGAGGAACTGGCGCGCGAATATCACGGTGGCACGCCCGATGCGGTGCAGTCCACCGCCGTGCTGCTGTGCCTGCACGCGGCGCCGGTGTATTTCCATCGCAAGGGACGCGGCCGTTTCCGCAAGGCCCCGCCGGACATCCTGAAGGCCGCACTGGCCGGGCTGGAAAAGAAGCGGCTGCAGCAGGAACAGATCGATGGCTGGAGCAGCGAACTGCAGGCCGGCCGCACGCCGCCGGAGATCGCCGCGTGTGCCGCGCAGATCCTGTACAAGCCCGATCGCAACCGGCTCGAAACCAAGGCGGTCGAGGCGGCGGCGGGCGCGGCCGGACTGTCGGTCGTGGAACTGATGGCGCGCGCCGGCGCGTTCGCCTCCAGCCACGACTATCACCTGGGCCGCTTCCTGTTCGAGTACTTCCCGCGCGGCACCGACTTCCCGACGCACGAAGTGCCTGCCGTCGGCGAACTGCCGGACGCCGGCGTGCATGCCTTCTCGATCGACGATGCCACCACCACCGAAATCGACGACGCATTCTCGGTGCAGCCGAAAGACGGCGGCGGCTGGCGCGTCGGCATCCACATCGCGGCGCCGTCACTGGCGATACAGCCCGGTACGCCACTGGCCGACATCGCGCGCAGCCGGCTGTCCACCGTCTACTTCCCCGGCCGCAAGATCACCATGCTGCCGGACGAAGCGGTCGACGCCTACACGCTGGCCGAGGGGCGCGACTGCCCGGCCCTGTCGCTCTACCTCGACGTGGAAACCGATCTGCGGGTGACCGCGAAGGAAAGCCGCATCGAACGGGTGCGCGTTGCCGCCAACCTGCGCCACCAGCAGATCGAGCCGCTGTTCAACGAGGACACGCTGATGTCCGACGCGCTGCCCGATTTTCCGTGGCGGGACGAACTGCTGCTGCTGTGGCGGCTGGCGGAAGTGCTGGAAGCCGGGCGCGGCAAGCCCTCCGCGAACAGCGGGCAGATGGATTTCAACTTCTATGTCGATTGGGAACGGCACACCGCGGACGGCGACGGTTACGTCGACATCCAGCGCCGTGCCCGCGGCAGCCCGCTCGACAAGCTGGTGGCCGAACTGATGATCGTCGCCAACAACACCTGGGGCGCCGCATTGCGCGACGCCGGCATTCCCGCGCTGTATCGCGCGCAGGGCGCCGGCAAGGTGCGCATGACCACGGTGGCGGCGCCACACGAAGGCCTGGGGGTGGACTGCTATGCCTGGTCGACCTCGCCGCTGCGCCGCTATGTCGATCTGGTGAACCAGTGGCAGATGATCACGCTGCTGCGCGGCGAGCCGCCGGTTTTCCCGCCGAAGTCGGAGGCACTGCTGTCGGCGCTCCGCGATTTCGAGGTGGTGTATGCCGCCTATGCCGATTTCCAGCGCTCGATGGAGCGCTACTGGTGCCTGCGCTGGCTGCGTCAGCGCGCGGACGCCGGCGACGATTCGCCGCTGCCCGCCCTCGTGCTGCGCGAATCACTGGTGCGCCTCGAACACATCCCGCTGGTGCTGCGCTGCCCCAGCCTGCCGGCGCGCGACCCGCGCGCGCGCGTCGAAGTCGAGGTGGATCACATCCGCCTGCTCGACAACGATGCGCGCGCCCGCTGGGTCGGTGACCTGGCGCCGCTGGAAGGACAGGTCGCGGTATCCGAGGATGAACTGGCAGAGGAAATCGCCGAAGCCGAACTGCCGCCCGATCAGCCTGCAGCGGATGCGCCGCTGCCCGAGGTGACGCCGGCCGCGCCGGAGAGCGGCGAGGCGGACTGACCGGCCGCGCAACGAAAAATGCCGGCGAGGCGCCGGCATTCGTCTGCGGGTGTCGAGCCTGTCAGTGCAGACGGCGACGCGCGGCCAGTCCGACCAGGCCCAGGCCGGCCAGCAGCAGCGCGTAGGTTTCCGGCTCGGGCACCGGGATCGCGAAGAAGCCGACTTCCAGCCGGCCCTGACCGGTACTGAAAATCGTGGCCTGCTCGCTGGCGTTCAGCGTCAGGGTCAGCTCCGACACGGTGATGGACGACACGCCATACAGGTCGGTGAAGTCCTGCGCCGCGAAATAGCCGGCCCGGCCGAACGAGGTGTTCACCTGTTCGAAGCGGTCGAGTTCGCCGCTCAGCGAGTAGGCGGGACCGCCGTCGATGGACAGCAGACCGCTCACCGAAGCGCTTGTGCTGCCCGACTGGTATTCGGAGAACGACAGGTTGCCGATGAAGCCGCTCAGCACGCCTCCCAGCGAGTAACCGGCATTGGCGGTAAGAGTGAAGCTGGGCAGCGTGAAACTCACGCTGTCCTCGACGGCGACGAGCGAGACCGGAAGTTCCCAGCCGAAGCCCAATGCGCCTTCCGCACCGACCGAGTTGAAGGCGAGCGAGCCCAGTTCGCTGGAATCGTCGTAGCTCAAGGTGTACTCGGTGAACACCATGGTCTGCGTGGCCGCCGACAGCGGCAGGCTACAGGCCGCCAGAGCGGCGGCGGCAATCAGTGATTTCATGTCGGTCCTCGACGGATGAAGATGCAGTTTCACATTGTTGCAACATTCGTGCCGTCGCACCGGATGCCCCGCCGTTACGGGCTTTGCCGCCTGCCGTCTGCCGAAGGGGAGGGTCGGGTGTCAAGTCCGCCGACACGACGGGCACGCCGTCTGTCCGCCTGCGTGCGCGGTCGCCATATGCGCAGGAAGGACCTGAATTTCTGACGCGTGGTGAGCGTGTCGTCGGACACCGCATCCATGAACTCGGACAGCGCGCTCGACTTCTTCAGCGTGTAGAAGGTGAGCAGCAGCGTCGGGACGGCCACGACGACGACGGCGCCCACCTTGCCGATGAGGGTGGCAGGCGGACCGTCGAAAATGTTCATGCCGAGGAAGCCGGTGACTATCGTGCCCACCAGACCGAATATGGTCACCACGGTCAGGCGCAGCAGCGTTTCGTTCTGGCGGCGACTGTCGTCGGCCTCGAGATAGTTGTCCATGTCGAGGATTTCGTTGCGCAGTTCGTTGTAGAGCGCCTCGTTGCCGAGATTGCGGCTCCACATGTCGAACAGGTCCTTGGCCATGGATTGCTTGGACACCTCGCCGAACCAGTAGCGGTGGTTGAAGCGCAGGAAAATTTCCATCGTGCTGCGTATGCCGCGCTTGAAGCGGCGCCGCGAATCGACGTCGTCGGCGTCGAGCAGGCTCACCGCCACCACCAGCCGGTCCATCAGCATGAGCAGCGAGGCGCGGTGGAAATGCGCGATCAGGCCGATCAGGAAGTACTGGTGCCGGAACTCGCCGAGCAGGCCGTTCTGCGGATCGGAATAGCCGGCCAGGCCATGCTTGCCCACCATCACCATGGCCGGCCCGGTACAGATGACGCGCGTACTGGCGTTGTCGCTGCGCCGGCCGGGCACCCAGAAGCGGTCGTAACAGGCGGTGCGCTCGAAATGCGACATCACCTCTTCCGAGTAGGGCAGCGGCCGGCCATCGTCCGGCTGCGTGGCCTGGCCCAGCCGCACGAAGTCCTCGCGCGTCAGCGCGAACGGATCGTCGAAGGACAGATAGGTCATCTTCGGCATGCGGTGGTATTCGAGCTGCCGGTAGCGGATATTGCCCTCGTCCTCCGAGTGGTGCAGCACCAGCGGACGCAGCATGAATTCCCAATGGCGTCCGATCGCCGAGGCGCGGTGTTCCCACACGTGGCGCAGATAGCGTTCGCGGTCGTGGTAGTCCGACTCGGCCAGCACCTGGCCCTGTGCATCCAGCCATTGCACCGTGCGCATGCACTGCGATGCCGGGCCGCACCCTTCGCCGGGTCCGCCTTCGCCGCTGTCGTTCCATTTCGCGGGGAAGGCGCGACCGAAGCGGAACAGCAGTTCCTGCACGCGCGGCAGCGGAATGTCGTCGGCGTACAGTTCCAGCACCAGGATGGCGACATCGACGTCGTAGAAGAAATACAGATCGATGTGCTGCACCGTCAGGTCGAGCGCGCTGCCGTCCTCGCAGCCCAGCCGCACGGTGCGGATGTCATGGCGACGGAACACGCGTATCGGCGATTCGCCGTAGCCGCGCAGCGTCGCGCTGGAGCGCCCCTGGCCGTACAGGAAGCGCTGCACATGCGGCAGGAAGGTGACGAATTCGCGGTAGTGGCGCTCGTGGAAATCGGCCGGCGAGCCGGTGAATTCGTCGCGCTGTTCGCGCCACGGATTGTTCTCGGTGATCGCTGCCAGCGCTTCGGAATGCCGTTGCACCTGGTCGCCCGAGCGCAGCGGCAGCAGCCGCAGCGGCCACATCAGGATCTGCCGGAAGTGGCGGGCGATGACCGGCGGGGCTGCCGTGGACGAGGGCGGGGCGCTTGCGCTCATGGGGGGGCCGGGTTGCGAGGTGGCGCGAGTCTACCTGTTCATCGGCGCGTCATGGATACGCCACGGCTCAGCGCAGCGGACGCCGGTGTTCGTGCAGAAGATTCCGTCTGTCCTTCACGATGGTGAGCGGAATGCCGCCGCGCTCCACCCGTGCGATTTCGTCGCCACGCAACACCTCGTCGCAGCCCATGTGTGTGGTCGATATGTAGAAGTCGGCGCGCACCCAGTCGCGCGTGATCAGGTAGCGATCCGCCGGCAGCCAGGCCGCCGCCTGTACCGGTTCCGCGCACACCGCCACATGCCAGGGCTCGGCTGGCGCCGGCTCGGCGTCGATGCGCGCGCGCAACAGGCCGGCCGCCTCGCGCACGCCATCCGACCAGTAGTCTGTTTCCCAGCGGCCGGGCGCGCCGGTGAAACCGCCGGCCAGCCGGTTGTAGTTGATGTAGTGATAGGGCGCCAGGCGCGCCATGTCGTACAGCGGCACGGCGGCGGTGGCGACGCACAGGGCGACGAAGGCGGTGGCCAGCGCGGGGGCGCGGCGCAGGCCGGCATGGGTGGTCACCAGTCCGGCGGCGGCGATCAGGGCCAGCGGCGGCAGCAGGAAGGTGAAATGGCGGATGCCGTTGTACAGGGCGGGTCGGGTGGCGATGGCGAGCAGCAGTGGCAGCAGTGCGGCGAGCACCACCGGCAGCCAGTGCAGCAGCGCCTTGCGGCGCTCCTTCCGTCGCGACGCAGCGGCGGCGAGCAACGCCAGCAGCAGACCGGCAAGGACCAGTTCAGGCAGCCGGGCGGCGAGGTAGAGCGGCAGGTAGTCGCGCGGCACGTCGCCTATCTTCATCTGCACGCCATCGAGCACCGTGTAGAGGTCGAAGGTGAAATGCGAAAAGGTGGTGAGCGCCTTGATCAGATTGCCTGGCGCCTGCACCGACCACGGCCAGAACAGCCCCATCAGCGCAACCGCCACCGGCAGCGCCGGCCACAGCGCGCGCAGCGAGCGCAGCAGGTGCAGCGCGCGGGTACGCGCGGTCCTGGCGGACAGCGCGCTGTTCGCGATCATGCACAGGCCCAGCACCATGACCGCGAATACGGCACCGACCCGCAATCCGAAGGCACAGCCCAGCGCGGCACCGGTCTGCAGAACCAGCGCCAGCGGCGGCCGTGGCAGCACCGGCAGCAGTCGCACGGTACACAGCGTGGCCCAGGCCATGCAGGCCGCGAACGGAATGTCCTTGGTGTGCGTGAACAGCGCGCCGCTCCAGGCGCCGGTCAGCATGAGCAGCGCGACCGCGCACAGGCCGATCCGTTCGCCCTGCCGCGCATCCGCGCCAACGCCCGCCAACCGCACACCGGTGAGGTACACCGCGACCATGCCGGCCAACCCGAACAGCGCGGTCAGCAGATGGCGCAGATCCCACACATTCATCGGCAGCACGCGCTCGGCCAGCGCCGCGAGCAGATCGAACAGGCCACCATACAGATAGAGGTTCTTGTATGAGAAGGCGGACAGGTCGGTCAGGCCGGAGGCGTAATACTGAAGCAGTAGCCGGCCATACACATGCTGCACTTCCTCGTCGTTGCTGATGCCGTGCTGGCCGAAGCACAGCACGATGTAGAGGACGATGAGCGAGAACAGCAGCAGGGCGGGGAGACGGCGGCGGAAGGTGTGGGTCACGGCAGGTAGCGGTCAGAGAGCTGCGCCTTCAACGCGCCGTGCGGTGTTTCGCTGACACCGGACGCGCCGCTCATGCGCAATCGGGCAGTCGCGCAAGAAAATGGCGCCCCGCGAGGCGGGGCGCCCAAAGTGCTGCCGGGAATCGTGGGCCGGACGCGGATGGTCCGGCCCGGTATGCGGAGCCGTTCAGGTGCGGCGGCGGGCGATCACGGCCATCACGCCCAGGCCGGCGGCGAACAGCGCCCAGCCGGCGGGTTCCGGTACCGGTGCCAGCGCACCGCCGGAATACAGCACCACGTGCGATACGTCCTGCGCGATGCCTTTCTTGTTCAGGGCGATGCCCGCCGTGCTGTCGACGGACAGCGAGGTGACCGGAGTGCTCGCCTCGAAGTAGTAATAGCTGTACTGATTGGCGGCCTTGATGCCGATCACGAAGCGGCCGCTCAGGGCGCTGTCGAAATCCAGCGTCACGCCGGTGCTGCCGGCCGGCTGGCTGCTGAATGGACCGAAGCCGCTGCTGTCGCTGGAACCGACGACGGTCCAGGTCCCGCCCAGCACGCTGGCCAGATAGCTCGTTTCGCTGGACGCGCCATTGATGTTGTTCGCGAAGGAACCGAAACAGGCGCTGGCGGCAAGACCGGCGAAAGAGGTGTCGCCACAGCTCTCGGCACGAGCGCTGCCAACGGCAGCGAGCGCGAGCAGGGGCAGGGCGCAGCGGGTGAAACGTCTGATCATCTGAAGCTCCGTCGACAGCCGGCCGGCAGGGGCCGGAAGGCAGGACGGATGCTAAGGGGACCGCCGCGCGCGCCGTGGGAACTATTCCCGCATGCGGGCGCGGCAAAGGTTACGTTTTGAATCCGCGCTCCGGGGTGTCCGCGTCGAAGCGGGCCAGGCCGACGCCGGCCGCCGCCATGACCGCCGGCAAGTCTTCGCGCAGCACCGCGTATTCGCGCATGCGTGCATCGCCTATCGGGTCGTCCGGCAGGGCGGCCGTGCCGGGATGCACCATGACCGCATCGCCGTCCGCCGCGCCGGACAGCCAGACCGCCAGGCGGCGGCGGTAGCCGGCGGTGTCGCCGTCGAAGCCGTAGGCGCCGAGCAGGCGCGGCATGACGCGGAAGCCGGCGGCTGTCGCCCGCCTTTCCAGCGCGGGGGCACCGAGCGCCGCAATGAACAGCGACTTGCTGCCGTCACCCGGGCGCGCGCCGCTGATGCGCAGCCAGGGCAGGCGGCCGGCATAGCGGCGCGTCAGTACCTCGAGCAGCGCGTCGCGCACCTGCGGCAACTGATGCACATGCTGGTGTCCGTCGACATAGGCCGGTATCTGTCCGGTGGCCTCCTCGAACAGCGCGCACTGATGGTCTATTTCGTCGCGCAATGCGGCGTCGTCCAGGCGCCAGCACAGACTGGCCGCGATGAGCGGCCACAGGCCGCGGCGCAGCGGGCTGAATTCGGTCAGGTCGACATGCAGGCCGAAACAGCCCTCGTCCAGCAGCGATCGCGCCTGTTGCGCGGCGTCCTGCCAGCGCGGCGAGCGCGTCATGCAGCCGGTGCCGGACAGCCGGCCGGCCTGCAGCAGATCGAGTATCGCGGCGTCGACGGCAGGGTTGTATCCGTAATCGTCCGCGGTGACGAATACCGCTCTCATGCGGCGGCGCGGTGCGCAAAGGCCCAGTAGCGCCCGAGCAGCCAGGTGCTCAGCGCCACGAACACCAGCACGACGGCCAGCGCGATCCACAGCGGCAGCGGCGTGTAACGCAGCAGCGCGGCCAGCATGATCTGGTTGCCGACGAAGGCGCTGGCCGAAACCGCGAACAGGCGCGGCAGCGCCTGGCGATGCGGCGCCTGCGTGCCGGCGAAAGACAGGTTGCGATGGCCGAAATAGCTCACCGGGAAGGCGGTCAGGAAGCCGATCAGGTTGGACCAGGCCGGTTCGATGCCGGTCAGCGCATCGACGCCGAGCGTCACCACGTAATGAGTGGCCGCCGCGCAGCCGCCGACGATGAGGAACAGCAGCAGCGACGCCCGCATCAGTGCGCGCTACCCGCGTCGCTGCCGACCTCAGCCCGGACCTCGCTGCGGACGACCTCGGCGACGATGTAGGGCGGGCGGCCCTTCACTTCCTCATAGACCCGGGCGAGGTATTCGCCCAGCACGCCGATGAACAGCAACTGCACGCCGGAGAAGAACATGATGCTCACCACCACCGTGGGCCAGCCGGGCACATCGACGCCGAACAGCGCCTTTTCCAGCACCACATAGAGGCCGTAGGCGAACGCCAGCGACGACAGCAGCAGGCCGGTCATGCTGGCCATGCGCAGCGGCAGCACGGAAAAACTGGTGAGGCCGGTCCAGGCGAGCTTGGCCAGATTGAGCCGGTTGAAGGTGGTCTGGCCGGCCGCCCGCGGCAGCGGGGTGTAGGGAATGCCGACAGAGCGGAAGCCCACCCATGCATACATGCCCTTCATGAAGCGCTGGCGTTCCGGCAGCGCCAGCAGCGCATTCACCACGCGGCGGTCCATCAGGCGGAAGTCGCCGGCATTGGGCGGAATGTCCAGCCGGCCGCCGGCATTCATCATGCGGTAGAAGAGGCGCGCACCCAGGCGGTTGAACAGGCCCTGCGCGGCGCGGTCATCGCGCACCGCGTACACCATGTCCCAGCCCGTGCGCCACAGATCCAGCATGCGGCCCAGCAGATCGGCCGAATGCTGGCCGTCGGCATCCATGCACACGACGATGTCGCCGCTGGCGTGCTGCAGGCCGGCGGAAATCGCCGCTTCCTTGCCGAAATTGCGCGAGAAGCGCACCAGGGTGACCGGCAGCCGACGGGCGCTGTCGGCCGCGATGCGAGCCGTGTCGTCCCGGCTGCCGTCGTCGACCACGACGATTTCGTAGCGCGGCGCCAGCGCGGCCGCATGGCGGGCGATCATGTCCAGCGTGCCGGCCAGTGCCCCGGCTTCGTTGAAGGCGGGCACGACGATGCTCAACAGGCGCGGCGTGCCGCGCGGGGCTTCCGGGCCCGCCTGCAATGGCAAGGGCGAAAAATGGGTGATTACGGACGGGTTCATCGCGGCACCGGCATCAAGGGTGCGCATCGCCAAGTAATTGATGCGCAAGGAATCCGGCACCTGCCGGATCGGTCATGAGCGGGTGAACGCGGGAGTGCGGGCGCGCGCCGACACGACTTGTGCCGGAATTAACGGCTTTCTGTCGCGCGCCTTCAGCCGCCCGGCGAGGGACGGTTCTTCAGCGCCTCGGTGGCGCGCATGAAGTGCTGCATCAGCCGGGCACCGACATCGCGCGGCAGATCCACGCGTTCGATCGCATGCACCATGCAGCGCAGCCAGGAGGTGGCTTCTTCCTCGCCGATCGCCAGATGCGCATGCATCTGGCGCAGATTGGCGTGGCCCATGCGTTCCAGGTAGTAGCGCGGCCCGCCCAGGAAGCCGCACAGGAACTCGAACTGCGCCTGCCTCAGATGTTCGATGCCGAAGCCGGTCAGATGCAGCCGGTGCAGCGCGGCGCCGTCCGGGTGGGTTTCGGAAATGTCGTAGAAAGCGTTCACGAGCCGGCGCAGCGGTTCTTCACCGCCGATCTGGTCGAACAGCGAGGGCGGACGGGGTGTGGGGGCATTCATGGTGCGGTCGGGCGGAAGGACAGGCGGGGCGAGGTCGTGGATGCGCAGTCCCGGGGCGATGCGGCCCGCATCGTCACCCGCGCAGTTTTCCCGGCCGCAGCGGGTGAAGAAATGCGCATCCACGGCATGAGGTTCGCGCGTTCCGCCGGCTGCCGCAATACCGCGTTTGGAGTAGTACCAAGGGCGTACCGGCGCTGGCGCCCACGCCGGCGCATCAGGCCACCAGCCGTCCGGCGTCCATGGTGAGCACGCGCGACACGTGCTGGAAGGCGCGCGGACGGTGGGCGATCAGGATGACCGTGCGACCCGGCGCGTGCTCGCGCATCAGCGCATCGATCACGCGCGCCTCGGTGTCGGCATCCAGCGCCGAGGTGGCTTCGTCCAGCAGCAGTATCGGCGCCGCGCGCAGCACCGCGCGCGCGATGCCCACGCGCTGGCGCTGTCCGCCGGACAGGGCGTGGCCGCGCTCGCCCACCGGGCTGTCCAGCCCGTCCGGCAGCAGCGCGACCACGTCGTCGAGCTGGGCGATGCGGCAGGCGGCCAGCAGATCGACCTCGCTCACCTCGCGTCCCAGGGTCAGGTTTTCGCGCAGCGACAGGCTGAACAGCTCGGTTTCCTGCGGCACCACCGCAATGTGATGCAGCAGCGCCTCGTGCCGGATGTCGGCCAGCGGCAACTCGCCGTCCGGACCGCACACCTCCAGGCGCCCGGAGGCCGGCGCGTACAGCGCCAGCAGCAGCTTCACCAGCGTGCTCTTGCCGGAGCCGGAACGACCCGCCACGCCGACATGCTCGCCGCGTGCGATGGTGAAATCCAGCGGCCCGAGCACCTGCCGCCCGTCGTGCGCGAAGGTGAGTGCCTGCGCGCGCAGCGACCGCCAGTCCTCCGGCCAGTCGCGCTCGCCCTGCGGGCCCGGCGGCGCATCGAACAGCGGCATCATGCGGCCTAGATTGGAGCTGCGCTCTATCATGGTCTGCACGCGGTCGGTCATGTCCATGGACGCCTCGCGCAGCGTGTTGAAATACGCGCTGTAGGTGAGCACCAGGCCGACCGAAAGCCCGCCTTCCATCACGCCCCACGCCACACCATATATATAGAGCGCCCAGGCCGCCGCGGTGTGCAACTGGAACAGCATCCACTTGGTGTTGGTGAGCCGCAGCCGGCGGTAGGCGAAATCGCGCGCCGCCTGTTCGCGCAGCGCCACCCGCGCGCTCATGTCGGCGCCTGCATTCATCGCCTTCACCGACAGGATGTTGGCCGCGCTCTCGACGAAGCTGCCGCTGGCGTTTTCCATCGACGCATTGATCTGGTCCGACAGCCGCGCGATGCGCCGGTAGAAATACCACTCGATGAAGCCGAGCACGCCGCAGTAGTACAGGAAGAACAGCGCTGTCGCCGGATGCAGCAGCATGCAGGCGATCAGCGCGCCGAAGAATGCGCCGGCCGCGGTGAGCAGCGCACTGACCAGATCGCTGGTCCAGTCGCGCACCGCATCCGCCCCGGTAATCACCCGCTGCGCCTTGTTGCCGGTGCTTTCCTTCTGGTGCCAGACCAGCGAAAAGTCGAGCAGCCGTTCGAAGCCCCACACCTTGGCGCGCATGCGCGCATCGATCGCCATGCGCCCGATCACCCGCTTGGTCGACAGCCGCACCAGCGCCACGCAGGCATGCGCCACCCCCAGCGTGCCCACCAGCGCATACAGCGGCGCCAGGCTGTCGCCGCGCTGCCAGCCGAGCAGGAAATCCGCCACCCGTCCGATCAGGTAAGGCGGCAGCATGGGGTAGAACTGCACCACGCCCAGCACGCAGATGAAGAACAGGTAACGGCGGCGGTCGCGCTCGAGAAAGAACGCGATCGCGCGGGGAACGTCGGTCAGGCGGAAGGCGGGTGGGGCGGACATGGCGGGGCGGCGAAGGTGAGCCAGTCATTATCTCGGTTTGTGCTGTCCGGCGTCTGCCGGCCGTCTGAAGTGCTTACGCGTCGCGCTGGCGCAGCCAGGCCGCAGGCACGCTGCTTGAGTTGGCCAGCAGTGCGCGCTGGCTCGATGCCGAGCCGACGGTGACGCTGGTGCCGCACACCTGGGGGCAGGACCTGCGCACCCATCTGCACTGGGTGGTCTATGCCAAGCTGCCCGCTGGCGGACCGGCCCAGGTACTGGACTATCTGGCGCGCTACACGCACCGGGTGGCGATCTCGAACGAGCGCATCCTCAGTATCGAGCAGGGTCAGATCAGACTGCGCGTGCGCCCAGGCCCCGATCATGGGCGGCGCACGGTGAGCCTGCCCGCACAGGAGTTCATCGCCCGCTTCATGCGCCACGTGCTGCCGCGTGGCTTCAAGCGCATCCGTCACTACGGACTGCTCGCGCCCCGGCACAAGGCGCAGCGCCTGGCGCAGGCGCGGGCCGCGCTGCACGTGCCCGAACCGCAGATGCCTGCCATCGAAACCGCCCAGGCGTTTCTGCGCCGGGTCGCATCGCTGGATCTGGCGCGCTGCCCGTACTGCTCGTGCGGGCGCTGGCGCACGGTCGAAATCTGCACACCACGGATCACGCATGCTGCGCCCATCGCACGGATGCACACCGGTGCGCGGGTACGCGATGGACCACCATGACCCCGAAGGTGCCGCGCCCGTCAGGAATGCCCGCGACCGGATTGCGCAGGAGCCGGAGGTACGACTGTTGTCTGCAGGCCCAGAAATCGCCGATTCCGGCGCGCGCCCAGCCCCGGCACGACATGATTTGCCGCGCACGCGGGGCCTTCGCGCACGGGCGTCTCGTCCGAAAGGATGAGCGCAGCGGCTTCGAGGTCGATGACGCTATTCAACAGGCATTGCCCGCGCATAGAATCCTCAATATCACCGCCTGAGCGGCGGTTCAGTTCAACACGGCTTATCCCCCGCAATTGACCAGGGCGCTTCCAGCAACTGTCCTCTCGCGGGGGATAAACCCTATTCGTTAGGCCTCAGAACACACGCCACTGCGCGGCTGCATGTTACAAACACGCCATTCGCTTCAAGGGAGAAGATCACGTGGACTTCATTGACCAGCTTCGCGTCCTCGCCACACGTATCGCCAACACTCGCTCGATGATCCAGACCGAGGAGGCGACCAAGAACGCAATGGTGATGCCCCTGATCCAGATTCTTGGCTACAACGTCTTCGACCCCACGGAAGTCAATCCAGAGTTGGTCGCAGACGTAGGGACGAAGAAGGGCGAGAAGGTCGACTATGCGATCCTCAAAGACGGCAAGCCGATCATCTTGTTTGAATGCAAGAAGGCCGGCGCGGAATTGAATATCAACCATGCCGGTCAGCTGTTCCGCTACTTTCACGTCACAGCAGCACGCTTTGGAGTGCTTACCAACGGTCTCTTGTACAGGTTCTTTACCGACTTGGAACAGCCGAACAAGATGGACGAAAAGCCGTTCTTTGAGTTCAACATTCTGGACTTCAAGGAACGTGACGTAGAAGAACTCAAGAAGTTCGCGAAGTCAGCGTTTGACCTTGAAACCATTCTCACTACTGCCAACGAGCTGAAGTACACCCGAGCAATTCAGACCAAGCTCGCGGAATGGATGGTCAGTCCTTCAGAGGACTTTGTACGCCTCGTGTCGTCGGAACTGGTCGGTAGTCGCCGATTCACACCGGCGATACGAGACCAGTTCACGCTAATTACGCGCCGCGCCTTCGAGCAACTCATCGGTGAACGGATCAACGAGCGCCTGAAGGGCGCAATGGCACCTGAGTCTGTCTCAGTCTCGGAACCAGTCGTGGTTGCCGCAGCTGCAGCAGCCCCCGAGGGCTCTCCAGCTCAGGCGGAGCCGCAGGTCGTCACTTCAGCCGAAGAGCTGGAAGGCTTTCACATAGTCCGCGCCATCCTTCGGGGAATCGTCCCAACGAAGCGCGTTGTCATGCGAGATGCGCAGACATACTGCGCCATTCTTCTTGACGACAACAATCGTAAGCCGATCTGCCGGCTAAGGTTCAACAATCGTGAGAAGTTGCGCCTTGGCTTGTTCAACGATAAGAAGGAAGAGGAAGTCGTCGCGATCGAAACGCCCGACGACATCTACAACTTCACCGCACAGCTCCACGCAACAATCGCCTCGTACCTGCCGCAGGCTGAGGCCTAACCCCTCGCTCAAGCTGACCCGCTACGGCAGGCGTAAACAATAGAGAACAATAGGGGGACGCACCCTGATGGATCGTTTTCGGGGACGTAGCAACAATTCCTTCCTCCCGCGACGCGACATCCGATCAACGGCGCTTCGCTGCCCGCCTTCCTTCAAGGAATGGTTTCCACGAGAGCTGGGCTGTATTGCAGCCCTGGGTCAATCCCAAAAAGGGATCTATCATTCCCGTTATGGGATCGAATGAGCGCCTCTCCATTGCTGCAGCGCTGTTCACGGGGACCCAGCAGCGGGTGCTGGGCCTGTTGTTCGGTCGTGCCGGACAGCGCTTTCATACCAACGAAATCGTGCGGCGCGCGCAGTCGGGGGGCGGCGCCGTCAGTCGCGAGTTGAAGAAGCTGGCGGCGGCCGGGCTGGTGACGGTGAGCCGGCGTGGCAACCAGACGCTCTATCA
The DNA here is from genome assembly GCF_000372885.1 of Methyloversatilis thermotolerans. Lineage (GTDB taxonomy): Bacteria > Pseudomonadota > Gammaproteobacteria > Burkholderiales > Rhodocyclaceae > Methyloversatilis > Methyloversatilis thermotolerans. The sequence goes on along the minus strand of NZ_KB889967.1, from coordinate 2,559,680 downwards.
GGCCAACCCGGACTCTCCAGTGTTCGCGGAGCTGCGCGCCCTTGCCGCCAAGACCATGGGCGTTGCCGATCAGTTGCGGCAGGCGCTGTCGCCCTTCGTCGAACAGATCGTGCTCGCCTTCGTTTATGGCTCGGTTGCACGCGGCACCGAGGGCGCGGACAGTGATGTCGATCTGCTGGTGGTGAGCGACACGCTCGCGTACGGCGAGCTGTACGGCGCGCTGACGGAGGTTGAAACGGTCATCGGCCGCAAGGTGAGCCCCACTCTGTATTCGCGGGTGGACTGGCGCAAGAGGCTGCAGGACGACAACCCCTTCGTCGCGCAACTGATGGCGCAACCGCGTATCCATCTGATCGGCAACGACCATGACATTGCAGAATCTGCGTAAGCTGGTCGGCCCCGGCAAGCTGAAAGAAGAAACGCCCAGCGAGCGCGAGTTCGATGGGCTCATCCGGTCCGCCGCGGCCCGCTTGTGCGATGCGCACAATACCGCGCTTGCACCGGAAAGCCGCTTCGACCTTGCGTACAACGCGGCACATTCGCTGGCGCTGGCCGCAGTGCGCAAGAAGGGTTTCCGCTCGGACAATCGCTATCCGGTGTTCCAGTGCCTGCCGCACACATTGGGCGCCGGGCCCGAAATCTGGCGGGTGCTCGACAAGTCCCACCAGCGCCGCAATCTTGCGGAGTACCAAGGCGTGGTCGATATCGAGCCGGCTCTGCTCGACGCCTTGATCGACGCTGCGGACTGGCTTCAGCGCACTCTCGACGCAATGCGCTGAATACGACCGACTGTGGACGCACCCGATACCCGGTTTTCCCGGCTCGACCTCGCCGCGGGGATGCGCACCCGGAGTCGCTTGACGCCGAGGCGGCGCAGCGGGCGCTGCGGGGCGAACCCCGGCGTGGTCCGTGCTGTCTATCGCCGCACAGGAGGACCTATGAAGAACTATACGAAATCAGCCGAGGCGATCGCCCGCCTCGATCCGGAACAGTACCGGGTGACCCAGGAAAACGGCACCGAGTATCCGGGTACCGGCGAATATCTGCGCAACAAGGAACCGGGCATCTATGTGGACATCGTGTCCGGCGAGCCGCTGTTCGCGTCCACCGACAAGTACGAATCCGGTTGCGGCTGGCCCAGCTTCACCCGTCCGATCGAGCCGGCGCACGTGGTGGAACTGCGCGACACCACGCACGGCATGATACGGACCGAAGTGCGCTCGGCGCATGGCGACAGCCATCTCGGCCACGTGTTCGAGGACGGCCCGCCGGACCGCGGCGGGCTGCGTTACTGCATCAATTCCGCGTCGCTGCGTTTCATCCATCGCGACGACATGGAAGCGCAGGGCTATGGCGAATATCTTGATCAGGTGATGGTGCCCGAGTGAGGGCGGGAGGATGCAGCGATGAGTGTTGAACGCGCGGTGCTGGCCGGTGGCTGCTTCTGGGGCATGCAGGATCTGATCCGTCGTCTGCCGGGCGTGCTCGGGAGCCGGGTGGGCTATACCGGCGGCGATGTGCCGAACGCCACCTATCGCAACCACGGCACGCACGCCGAGGGCATAGAGATCCTGTTCGATCCGGCGCTCATCAGCTATCGCCAGTTGCTCGAGTTCTTCTTCCAGATCCACGACCCGACCACCCGGAACCGGCAGGGCAACGACGTCGGACTGTCCTACCGCTCGGCCATCTACTACGTGAATGACGCTCAGCGCGAAGAGGCGCTGCGCACCATCGCCGACGTCGACGCCTCCGGGCTGTGGCCGGGCAAGGTCGTCACCGAAGTCGAGCCGGTGGGCGATTTCTGGGAAGCCGAGCCGGAACATCAGGATTACCTGCAGCGCTATCCGGACGGCTACACCTGCCACTTCCCGCGGCCCGGCTGGGTGTTGCCGGAACGCGGCCCGGCCGCCTGACCGGGTGCGCCGATCACTCGCCGGATATGCAGAAGGGCAGTACGTCCCAGAGCATGTGCGCGAATACGGGTGGCCACAGATCGCCACTGCGGATGTACTGCAGCGAGAAGGTCAGGCCGATGGCAACGACCGAAACCATGCCGACCGGACCCTGGTAGAGGTGACAGAACGCGCGCAGCAGCACCGGCAGCCCGATCGCGACCGACAGCCCGAATCCGCGCAGGCCGCGCGTCAGCACGCCCAGCAGGAACACTTCCTCGAAGGCGCCGTTGACCATGGCGGTCAGCACGACGACGGCCGCCGAAGGTTGTGACACGAACATCATCTGCCGTACGTGTTCGCTGCCCGAACTGCCGTCGAATGGCAGTGTGACGAGCACGGCGATCAACCACGCCAGGAAGGCGAGCGCGACGCCGGCCACGCACCCGGTCAGGGTGGGGCGGGGAACCAGTGGCTGGAGATCCTGCTGCTGCATGCGCAGGAAAGCGACTGCAGCGATCGCGGCCGAAACCTCGAACATGCACAGCCAGAGCATGCCGGTGTCTGAGAAGCCCTCGACCGGAAAGTCACGGGCAGCGGACTGCAGCGCCAGCGCGACCGGCAGACCGAAGCAGATGGCGGAAACGATGCCTGCTTCGCGCAGGGTGAGCGTGGTGCGCAAGGGATGCGATCCGGTGGGCATGTGGGCGAAACATGCCGGAACGGATCATGGCATGCGCGGCCGCACATCTTAACGACATTGCATCGTCTGCGCAGCGCGCCGGCATGATGCCGTGCCGGCGCAGGCGCGCCCGTCAGCGTGCGCGGCGGCGGGCGAATCCGCCCAGTACGGCCAGACCGGCGGCCATCATCCCCCAGGAGGCCGGTTCGGGCACTGGCGGTGCGACCACCGCGTTGGTAAGCAGCCCGGTATTGCCTTCGAGCGCATAGCCCTCCGGCAGCAGGATGCTGAGCCGGCCGGTGTTGAAGCCGTCGACCGCTCCCCAGGACTGGCTGTAGTCGAAGGCGCCGGATGCGGGCAGGATGGGTTCGGGTGTCACCTGGGTACTCAGTCCGTTTGTCAGCACGAAGCTCTGGCCCGGCGCCATCGTCACCGTGAGCCGCACTTCGCCGATCAGGTCGTCCATGTCATCGCTCACCACGGTACTGCTGGCGCTGGCATAAGGTTCGTCCACATAGACGAAACCGGGCTCGAAATAGGTGACATTTCCCTTGCTTTCGGTATTCACCGCCGTTTCGTCGAGAAGGTCGGTACGGAAGGTGAGCTGCGACTGATAGGTCACATTGGTGAATGCGACCGTCGCCGAAGGCACGCTCAGCGTGAGCGTGGCCACCAGTTGGTGGAATACGTTACCGCTGTAGGTGTGGAAGCTGCCGTCGAAGCTCAGCACGAAAGTGACATCCACCGGGCCGCCGCCGGCACTGGACAGCAGCGTGCCACTGCTGGTGGTCATGGCGACCGACGAACCGATCAGCAGATCCGGCACGCCGCCTACTCCGCGGCTGTCGATTTCGCTGTACACGCGCACCGTGCCCGTGCTGTCATCCCCCTGCGCCTTGCCGACGAACGCTACGCCGTCTTCTGACACGAAGGGCGTTTCGTCGAGGTTGATCGACTGCAGGCCGCTACCGCTCACTATGTCGTCTGCCATGGGGGTAACCCATTGCACCTGGGTGGTGGCGTGCGCAGGTGCGGACAGTGCGGCGAGCAGGGCAAGCGGAACGAGAACGGAAACGCGGGCATGTGACATGTGGACCTCCTGGCGGGACGATGTCGAAGCGAGCTTCCGTCCGCTGCAAGATGCATACCGATTGCGAACCGTTCTTATCTGAATCAGTGGTTTGCGTGCGAAACAAAATGTACGAGACCAGTGCTGTAAAACATTTCGACACCCTGTCGTGCAGGTGCGACCACAAGGCTGCTCCCCACAAAACCGGGCTTTGTTCGCGGTTCTGGCGAGCTGTTGTGGGAGCGGCCTCTGGCCGCGATGCGGCGTGTGTGGGCCGCGGGCTTCGTTCGAGGCCGCAATCGCGGGCAAGCCCGCTCCCACCAAACACCGGCTCCGTTTGTGGTGCGGGCGAGTTCTTGTGGGAGCGGCCTCTGGCCGCGATGCGGCATTGGCACGCCGCAGGCTTCGTTCCAGGCCGCAATCGCGGGCAAGCCCGCTCCCACCAAACCCCGGCTCCGTTTGTGATGCGGGCGAGTTCTTGTGGGAGCGGCCTCTGGCCGCGATGCGGCGCTTGAAGGCCGCGGGCTTCGTTCCAGGCCGCAATCGCGGGCAAGCCCGCTCCCACCAAACACCGGCTCCGTTTGTGGTGCGGGCGAGTTCTTGTG
>NZ_KB889967.1:1608654-2555329 GCF_000372885.1 Methyloversatilis thermotolerans | reverse complement strand
CATGGACGTCAGCGTGCGCGATTCGGGCAAGAAGACCGGACGCCGTGCGCTGAGCAAGAAGGGGGACTCGGAGATGCGCCGCCTGCTCTACAACGCCGCCATGGCGGCCAGCAGATCCACGACCTGGCAGCCGTTCTACCAGCGCATGCTCCAGCGCGGATTCAGCCGCACCCAGGCGCTGGTTGCGCTGGCAAGAAAACTCGCTCGCGTTGCCTTCTCTGTGATGAAGAACGCGGCCGACTATGTCCCGAAACAACACGAAAACGCTTGCGGCCGAACATAGAATCTCCCACAAAATCGGGCTCCGTTTGCGGCCTGGGCGAGCTGTTGTGGGAGCGGCCTCTGGCCGTGATGGGGCGTGTGTGGCCTGCGGGCTTCGTTCGAGGCTGCAATCGCGGGCAAGCCCGCTCCCACTGTACCCGCCCCTCTCCAACTGAGGCAGGAGAGGGGAGGCGGGCAGCGATCGCCGATGCACCTTGCCGCGCCCGCCTCGACCCCTGTACCGTGCGGACGAAAGACCTGTATCCGAGTCCGACATCTTGAATCCGCTCTCCACCGCGGCGCTGTTCGTCGCCACCGCGCTTGCTGAAATCATCGGCTGTTACCTTCCCGGCTTGTGGCTGCAGTCGCGGGCACCGGCCTGGGTGCTGTTGCCGGCGGCGGCCGCGCTGTGCGCCTTCGTATGGCTGCTCAGCCTGCATCCGACCGCGGCGGGCCGGGTGTATGCGGCGTACGGCGGTGTCTATGTCGCGGTCGCGCTGCTCTGGCTGTGGCAGGTCGATGGCGAACCTTTGCATCCGTGGGATGTCGTCGGTGCATCGGTCGCGCTCGCCGGCATGGCCATCATCATGTTCGCTCCGCGCGACTGACCGTGACGCTGCAATGTCGACACGGCAAGGCTCTCATCGCACTTGCCCCTTGAACCTTGAAGGCGCCCGGCGGCGCCGCTTTCATCGATAAGGGATCATCATGGACCTGCAACTGAACAACCGTCTGGCACTGGTGTCCGGCAGCACGGCGGGCATCGGCTACGCCATCGCCGAAGCGCTGCTGAAGGAAGGGGCACGCGTCATCGTGAACGGACGCGGCCGCGAAGCCGTGGATGCGGCGGTGGCCAGGCTCGGTCCCGGCGCCATCGGCTTTGCCGGCGACCTGTCGCTGGCCGATGTGGCGGAAGCTGTGGTACGCGAGCATCCGGATATCGACATCCTGGTCAACAACCTCGGCATCTTCGAGCCCAGGGCGTTCGAGGACATCCCGGACGAGGACTGGCGCCGCTTCTTCGATGTGAACGTGCTCAGCGGCGCGCGCCTGTCGCGGCTGGTGCTGCCGGGCATGAAGCGCCGCAACTGGGGGCGCATCATTTTCATATCGAGCGAGAGCGGCGTGCAGATTCCCGCCGAGATGGTGCATTACGGCATGACCAAGTCGGCGCAGATCGCGATCGCGCGCGGCATCGCCGAATCGGTGGCCGGCACCGGCATCACCGTGAACAGCGTGTTGCCGGGGCCGACCCGTTCGCGCGGCGTGGAAGACTTCGTGCAGGCGCTGGCCAGCGATGCGGGCCAGACCTTCGAGCAGTTCGAGCGTGCCTTCTTCGAGACGGTGCGGCCCACGTCGTTGATCAAGCGCTTCGCCACGCCGGAGGAGGTGGCGGCGCTGGTGACCTATGTCGCCAGCCCGCTCGCCTCGGCCACCACCGGTGCCGCCTTGCGGGTGGATGGCGGCACCGTCAAGAGCGCGTTCTGATTGGCGACGCCACCGCGCCGACCGGAATGTTCGTCGCGCCGCCGCGCGGGCGCATCGCGGCCGACGAAAGGACCGGCGGCGACATGCTCGCTTGCGGGCCGCGGCGACGGACAGCGGCCAGCCGGTCGAGCCAGGCCGCGAACAGCGTCATCAGCAGCACGCCAAGCAGGCCCGACGCCACCTGCACCGGCCATGTATCGCCAGCCAGCGCGCCCGCCGCGTCGGCCATGGGCGCGAGCAGTACGCTCAGGCAGAACACTTCGAGCGAGTGCCGGCCCATGCAGTGCAGGGCGGCGGCCGGTGCGCTGTGCAGCCAGCGGCCGGGGCGCAGCAGCCAGGTCGCCAGCCAGGCCAGAGCGAGGAAATGTACGACGCGCAGCAGGTCGAGGTCGGTCTTGCTGATCGGGTAGATGAGCGACGCCACCTGCGGCGGCATGTACAGCTCATGCAGCGCCGGATAGCGCCAGGACAGCACCAGCGCCAGGCTGGCGAGCAGGAAGGCCGCGACAAACGGGAGCGCGAACCAGCCGGCGATGCGGCGTTCCACCGGGCGCCAGCGGAAGAACGGTGCCGGCCGCGCACACACCGCGCCGATGAAGAACAGGAACTGCCAGGCCAGCGGATTGAAGAACCACACTCCTTCGGGCGCCGCCGGAAGATTCAGCCCCAGTTGTTTCTCGAACAGCCACAGCAGGCAGGACGGCAGCAACACCCACATCGGTCGGTGCACCAGCAGTGGCAGTACCCCGGCCATCGCGGTCATCAGCAGCACGTACAGCGGCAGCGGGTCCATCAACACCGGCTTGAACTGCATCAGCACGCCTGCCAGCAAGGCATGCTGTGGCGATTCCAGGAAGTAGCCCAGCCCCATTTCACCGATGAAGTCGCGTGTATGCACATGCTCGTTGGCGAAGAACACCACGGCCATCAACTGTGCCAGCAGGAAGATGTGGGCGACGTAAAGTATCCAGGCGCGGCGCAGCAGTCGCGTGGCGCCGGCGAAATAGCCATCCCGCAGATAGAGGCGACCGTAGGCCAGCATGGCGCCATAGCCGGCGAGGAACACGAAAAGCTCCGCGGCATCGCTGAGGCCGAAGTTGCGCAGCGTGAGCAGACCGAGTGGATTGCCGGGCAGGTGGTCCCAGAACATGCAGACCAGTGCGATGCCGCGGAAGAAGTCGACGCGCAGGTCGCGTGCCGCGGGCCGGGAAGCGTAAGCCATCGTTGCAAGCTCCGTGCTGACGGATAGGCCGCATGCGTCGGGACAGCCGTCCGCATCCGGGCTCCGATATCCAGAGGAAAGCATGTCGTCGCCCGCAGGGCTCGGCATGGCGTGTTCGATTGACGCTGGCGAATGCTAGCGCGGCGCAAGGCTAACGGAGACGGACGGGCAGGAAGCGCGCTGTCAGCGTGCGCCGACAGCGTCCGGGAACACGTCCTCAGCGCCGCCGTCCGGGGCGGAAGCGCAGTGCCAGAAGCAACAGCGCGAGCGCCGCGGGAAGCGCGTTGAGGGCGGTCGGCACCGGCCGCTTCACCGCAGCGCCTTCATGCTTCATGGCGCGCGACATGACCTGCGCGTCGTCCAGCGCTGCGTAGCCGAAGCCGACCTGCTGCGCCAGTGCGCGCAGGTGCGGTTCGCGCCGGGCGGACAGGTGCTCGGTACCCGGTACGCGGCGACCGTCCGGCAGCACCTTGTCGCGCTGTATCACTTCCGCCGCCTTCCAGTAGCCGACCGGGCGTCCGTCATCATCGCTTTTCGGGATGGGGCGCGGCGCATCGCCGCCAGCGCCCAGTATCCAGCCGCTCACTTCACCGGGCTTGATATCGTCGAAGCCGGGCCGGTCGCCGTCGCGCAGCGGTGGCGCTTCCTGACCGTCGCTGACGAACACCACCTGAGTGCCTGCGCCGAGCTGCTTCGCGGCCCGCACCGACCAGAACACCCCCTTGGCGACCTCGCTCGAATTGCCCCAGCGCATGCGGCCATCAATGTGCTCGAGCGACGCCACCAGGTCGCCGTAGTAGGTACAGACTTCGACCGGCGCCAGCAGCAGCAGCGTACGGTACTCGGCGAAGCCGGCCCAGCCGACGCGAGAACCGCAGGGCAGGTCGCGCAGCGCGCGCTTCGCTGCCTCGCGGGCATAGGCGAGCCGGCTGACCGGCTGTCCGTTCGTGTCGTAGTCCTCGACATTCATGCTCTGCGTCAGATCGAACACCACCACGGTGTCCCAGCTGTCGCGCTCGATCGCGATGGGTGGCAATAGCGCGGCTGCAAGCAGCAGCAGGAAGGCCGCGATCAGCATGCGCGCATCGCGCTCGGCCAGACTGGACAGCAGGCGGTGCAGCAGGGTGGCGAATCGCATGGTGACCTCGCAGCCGGTTCAGGGAAGTTCCAGTCGCACGCCCTGCAGCGTGGTCACCACGCGTTCGCGCGGTGCCTGGCCCGTGTCGTCCTCCGCCTGCGCCACCGACTCGACCTCGGGCGCCAGCCACAGCGCGCGTTCCAGGTTGTAGCGCGCGTCCCAGTCGTCCGGCCGTTCGCGCAGCGCATCGCGGTAACGCTGCTTGGCCAGTTCGATCAGCGGCAGGGCGTCGGCGATGCCTTCGTCGCCCTGCGCCAGTGCGGCGCGCATGTGCAGATTGCCGAGGTTGTAGCGTGCTGCCTGCCGCAGGTCGGCGCGTTCGCTTGCAATGAGAGCCTTCCAGGCGCGCGTGGCGGCTTCGCCGCTGTCGTCGCCTTCGCGGTGCGACAGCGACAGCGCGTGGGCGAAGCGCGCTTCCGGCAGGTCGGCCTCGGGCGCACCGCCGGCCGCGATGGCGGCATTGACCTGGCGGGCCTGACGCAGCGCCAGCGCGGAATGCGCGGCCAGCGCCGCGCTGAGCAGCGTGGCTGCGCCGAATGCGATATGCAGGGTAAGTCGTTTCACAGCCAGCTCCGCAACAGCAGGGATCGATGGATGAGCAGCAGCGCGCAGCACAGCGCGGCCACCGCGAAAACGGCGCGGCTGTGGTCCTGCCGCGGTATGCGCTCGTCGAAGTCGAGCGGGAAGTTCTGTTGCCGCCCGACCTCGGCCACCGCCTTTGCCAGATCGTCCGGGTTGTCCGCCTGATACAGGCGGTAGGTCACCGGCAGCGACATGAAGAAGCGGTGCAGCGACACTTCGGGCACCGACTCCTGCGCGTGATAGACGTTGCGCGCCTCGATCGCTTCCATGCTGTCGCCTTCGGCGGCCGGTGGTGGCGCGCTTGCCTCGGCACCCAGTTCCGGCGCGTTCAGCGTACGCAGGTAGAGCCAGTGCAGCGCGACGCGATTCGCCTTCAATCCCTCGCGGATGCGCTTGCGCGTCGGTTCATCGAGGTGCGCGCCGCCGTCGGTCACCAGCAGGATGATGCGGCTGCCGGTATAGGCGCGCTGTTCGAATGTCTCGATGGCGGCCACCAGGGCACGCCCGACATGGGTGTCGGACAGTCCGCGGCCCATGCCGCCGGCGCGTATGCCGGCCTGCACCACGGCGTCGTGCTGCGTGAAGGGCACCACGTGCATGGGGCCGGCGCTGAAGAACATGAGCGCGAAGCGATCGTCCGGTCGCCGTTCGACGAAAGCCGACAGCAGGTCGCGCGCCGCTTCCGATTTCGGCTGGCCGCGCGAATCCATCTGGTGCAACAGCGAGTGCGGGTCGATGGAGCGCCAGTCGCTCGGCTTCATCTTGGCATCCATGCTGCGACTGCGGTCCATCAGGATCATGATTTCGGCGCCGCGACCGGTGCGCATCACGGTGGTTTCCGGCGTGCCGGGCCCGGCCAGCGCAAGTACCGTACTCGCGATTGCCAGCACCGCGAGCGCGCGGCCGACGAAGCCCATGAGGCGGCCGAGCCGGTCGTCCGGCAGCCATGCCAGCGTGGGGAAGACCAGGCTGTCACCGCGCCGGCGCAGCAGCGGAAGTGCGGCGAGAGGCAGCAGCAGCAGCGCCCAGGGCTGTGCGAAATCGAAGCCGGACAGGGTCATGCCATCGCCCCCGGCACATGCGTCAGGCTGTTCATGATTCGTGCCGTCGTTCGATGCTGGCCAGTGCCTGCGCCAGTGCGCGCGGCGACATCGCTGCGGCCGTCGAGGGCATCGCCGCGTGCCCGCCGAAGAAGCGCGCCGCGGAGGCCGCGTAGAAGCGTTCGATGTCGGCGCGCAGCGGGACGAACTGCGGTGCGCGTTCGAACAGGCGGTGCAGCGAGGCGGCTTGCAGGCTGGCACCGGCGCAGCGGTCGAAGGCGCGATGCAGCACCTGCCAGGCTTCCGGCGTGTCGTCGCCCAGCACACGCAGCGCGCGCAGCGCCCGGGCAAAGGGCAGTGACCGCGCGCTGCGCCAGTTGCGCCACGCGAACCAGCCTGCCCAGGCCAGCAGCAGAGTGCCGCACAGCGCGCTCCACAGCAGGAACTGTTGGCGCAGCGGCGCGGTGTCGATGGCCGGCGCCGCGCGGTCCGGCTGCAAGGTGTGCAAAGCGCCTTCGGCGAATGCGCTGCGAGGGGTCAGCGGTGCGGCGCTGACCGGCCACGCGGGTACCTGCAGGATGCCGGCAGCGGTGCGCAGTTCCAGCGCCGGCAGCGAAACCGCGGTCAGCGCCTGTGGCGCATTGATGAGCTGATAGTCGAGCCGCAGCCAGCGCCGCCCTTCGGCGTCGGTTTCGATGCGGGCGGGGCGGCGTTCCAGCCAGACGCCGATGCGTCCGGGGTCGGGCAAGCGGGGCAGATCGACCGTGCGTCCCTCTACCTGCAGCAGCACGCGCTGGCTCAGCACATCGCCGATGCTGTGACCCCAGGCGCGCGGCTGCTCGACCTGCGCGACCGGACCGGCCGGGCGGACCGGAGGCGATGGGGCTGCAGCCGGCGCGGCGGATGCGCCGGGTGCCGGTTCTGCCACGGGTTCGGAGGTCTCCGTCTGTGCTGAGGTCGCGTCCGGCGCTGCGGTGACGTCGGCCGGTGTGGCGGGCAGCGGGTCGGCGCCGGCAAGCGGGACATGCAGCAGGCCTGCGCACGCCAGTGCGCGGATGAAGTGCTTCATGCGGCGGCTTCCAGGAAATAGTCGGACATCGCATCGGCATCGAAGTGGCCGGTCATCCAGAACGGGCGGACGTCGTGCGCGGTGAACAGGGCGTCGAGTTCACCCCGTCGCGTCGCCACTGCGTCGCGCCACTGACTGCGCAACCGGGGACGCAGCAGCAGCGTGCGCCGGGCCGCGGTTTCCGCGTCGCGCAGCGCGGCGATGGCATCGCTGCGTGGAGGCTCTGTTTCCGCCCGGTCCCACAGCACCACCGGCACCACGAAGGCGTGGGCCAGCAGGTCCAGCACGACGCCGAGGCGGTCGAGCGGCCAGTGGAAATCGCTCACGATGAATACGAGCGATTCGCGGCCGCCCATCTGCTGCACCACGTCCTCCAGCCCTTCGATGCCGCCGGGTGCGGTGTCGCACCGGCGCAGGCTGTCCGCCATCACCCCGGCCAGACCGCGGCTGAGCGTGGCGGGCACCGTCAGGTCGATGCGCTCCGCGTGATCGAAGGCGCGCAGACCGAGCGCGTCGCCGACACGGAACGCGCTGTGCGCCAGCGATTCGACGAAGTCGGCCGCGAGGTCGAGCTTGCGTCGCTGCGCGCCGAAGTCCATCGAAGCCGACACATCGACCAGTGCCTGCACGGTCACACCCACGCGCTGCCGGTTAACCCGCACCAGCCAGTCGCCGGTGGTACTGCGCAGGCTGGCGCGCAGATCGAGCCGACGCGGGTCCGGCCGGTCGTACAAGCTCATGTGCGACACGAATTCCTGACCCGAACCCAGGCTGCTGCCCGGGTGCGCGCCCGGGCGCGCGCTTGCGCTGCGCTGCGGCAGCCGGTAGTGGAACTCCTGCACCGTGTCCACGTGCGTCATCGCGGTGTGGCCACCTTGTCGATGATCTGCGCGATCAGCGCATCGGCGATCTGTGCGCGGCGCATTTCGTATACCGGCGTGAAGAACACGCGGTGGCCCAGCGTGGAAGGCAGGATGGCGCGCACGTCGTCCGGCAGCAGATGCGTGCGGCCATCCAGCCACGCCACCACGCGCGCCGCGCGCAGCATGGCGCTCATGCCGCGCGGACTGGCGCCGGCCAGTATCAGGCGCTTCATGTCCACGCCCTCGATGCGGATGTCGAAGGCCGCCGGATTCTGGCTCGCGTCCCACAGGTCCATCACATAGCGCTCCAGCGCCTCGCTCGCGCTCACGCTGCGCTGGATGTGGGCGGCGATCGCATTGAGCTGGAAAGCGTCGACCCCACCCGGGGCAACGGTGTCGATCAGCGCATCGACGTCGTGGAAGGCGGTATCGAACACCAGCGCCCGCCGCACCGAAGGCTCGCGCGGCGTTTCCATGCGCAGTTCGAACATGAAGCGGTCGCGCGCGGCGGAGGCCAGCTCGAAGGTTTCTTCCTTCTCCACCTTGTTGCGGTCGGCGAACACCGTCATGTGCGGGAAGCGGTACTCGCGGTTGAAGGCGGACACCGATCGCTCGGCCATGGCGCGCAGCAGCAGCGACTGCACCTGCGGGCGCGCGCGGTTGATTTCGTTGAAGAAGAAGGTGGTGAGTCGCTCGCCGTGGCGCAGCAGCGGACCGGGTTCGATGCGCGGCTTGCCGTCGCCATCGACATAGGTGTGATAGACGAGGTCGTTGGGCATGAGGTCGACGGTGCCCTCGACGCGCTCGAAGTCGCCGCCGATGGCGCGCGCGAACGCGCGCAGCACGGTGGTCTTGCCCACACCGACATCGCCTTCGAGCAGCACGTGACCGCGGGCGAACAGCGCGACATTGATCAGGCGCACGATGCCGTCCTGACCGATCACCGCCTTGCGGACTTCGCTCTCGATGCGCAGGGCGGCTTCGCGCCAGTCCTGCAGATGTTCCTCTCGGTTCATGCGGTCTCCTCGTGTGGTGCACGCTGCGGGCGCGGCGGGCGTCCGCGGTCGTCGGTCGGCGCAGTCTAGGCAGACGCGCCCGGGCAAGTTGCCTTATGTGTGGCGAAGGTATGTCGATGCCGGCCCGTGCTCATGTCATCAGCCGATCGGAACCGGCGCGTGCGCGCAGCAGCGCAATCAGCCGCGCATTGGCCCAGCCGAACAGGCAGCCGATCAGCAGCGCGGCGGGCAGCGCCACCATCACGTTGTCACCGCGCAATGTCGTGAGCACGGCCGGATCGAAGCGGCCAGGTACGTCCAGATAGGCCCAGTTGGCCGCGAAGCCATACACGCACACCGGCAGCACCGCGAGCCGCGACCAGCCGGACGCCAGGCTCATCGCACCCACCGCGACACCGATCACCGCGGGTAACCACAGCGTGAGCGGCAAGGACGTGGGGTTGAACAGCACGGCAAGCGCGGCGAGCCAGCCGGTGAACACGCCGAATGCCGCGTGCGCGAGAACGGCTGCCAGCGCGGCGGGTGGCCGGTCGCCGCCGCCAAGATGGAAGAAGCACGCCCAGGCGATCACCATGGTCCACATCGGCAGCGGCAAGGTCTGCATCGCCCCTGTCATGAGCGTTGCCAGTACGACATTGGCACATACCAGCGCGGGGAAGGGCTTGAGCAGATGCATGGCGATATCCTTTCGATGCGCAGGCGCGAAAACGCCCCTGCGGCCCGTTCACGGGCTGCATGCGTTCAGGCGGCAGAGGAGGGAGAAGGAAGCGGCGGCGGCCGCCGGCTCAGGCGCGGCCCTGCTGCACCAGCGCGGCGTATTCGTCGGGCGTGATCAGGCCCATCTCCTTGCCGATATGGCGATCACGCTCGGGCAGCGCGTCCTGCAGACCGTCGATGCGCTTCCACTGCGGCGGCGGGGTCGGGCAATCCGCCTGCGGGACATGTCTGGCACTTTCGATGCGCTGGTAGCGATGGATGTAGCGCGGACAGTTGATGAAGATTTCGCTCAGCTTCACGCGCACCACCAGTTCGGCGCCGGTGAAACCCGGGTGCCCGTCGCGCAGCAGCGCATCGTCCCGGCTCACCGTCGCCTCGCCGTGCACGCGTACGCGATGCGGTGTCTCGAAATCGATGAACAGCATGCCCACCTTGGGGTTGCCCTGGATATTGCCCATGGACAGGAACATGCCGTTGCCATCCAGGCTGGGGAAGGCGAGCGTGGCGTCGTCGAGTACGCGGACGAAGCCCGGGTTGCCGCCCTTGTGCGACACCGTCGGGTAGCCGCGATGATCGATGGTGGTGAGAAAGAAGAAGTCGCGCGATTCGATGAAGGCGCGATGTTCCGGCTGGATGACCGGGTGCACGATGAACTGTTCGACCCGGTCGGCCAGCGGCCGCATGTCGAACTGGTCCTGCAATGCGCGGTGTTCGGCGCCGTACAGCATGCTCATGAGTCTCCTCCTGGGTCGCGAAAGCTGTCCGTATTCCGGACAGGGTGCTTTTGTTCTGTGGTGAGGATGCTAGTGTTCGCACCAGCGTGCTGCAACCGGCGCGCCTCACATAGCTGTCCGGATAACGGACAGCCGGACGACGACTGGACCGTGGAGCCCGTTCACATGAGCGCTCGCAGCGATGCTGTCTGCCGCGAGGCGCAGACGCCGGCCGGCAGCCTGCACCGCGCCCGTCTGCTCATCACCACGATCGCGCGCGGCTCGCGCCGTGGCTGCGCACTCACCGATCTGGTGGCGCGCACCGGCCTGCCGCGCGCCACCATACACCGCGTGCTCGACATGCTGGTCGGCATGGGATGGGTGGAACGCGATCCGCTCACGCAGCGCTTCAATCTCGGCCGCGATCTGGCCGCGCTCGGCTATTCGGCCATCAGTCGCCTGCCGATAGAGCGCGTGGCCGCGACCGAACTGGGCGCGCTGGCCGAAACGCTGGGACAGGTGGTGTTCCTCAACATGCGCAGCGGGCTGGACAGCGTGTGCATCGGCCGCTATGACCCGCGTTCGGAAATCCAGGTCGGCCGCGGTGACGTCGGGCTGCGCACCGCCTTCGGCATCACGCAGAGCTGTATCGCCATCATGTCGCGCCTGCCCGAGGACGAGGTGCGGGAGATCGTGCTCATCAATCTGTCGCGCTATCACCGGGTGGAACGCTATGACGAATTGAAGCATCGCGAAGCCATTGAGCACGCGCTGCGCGAAGGCTGGAGCTGTTTCGACGGCATGGTGCTGGACCGCAGCACCAGCGGCATGGGTGTGCCGATCTGCGATCCGGCCGGCTATCCGGTCGCCGGCATCGGCACCACCTTCATCAGCGCCTGGCTGGACGTGGCGGCTCGTGCCGAATGCCGCGCGCGCATGGAAGCGGCCGCCGCCCGCATCGCGGCCCGTCTGTTCGATCTGCCGGTCAGCGGGTGATGAGGTGCACCACGGCGAGCAGAGTGCCGACGAACAGCGCGACGCCGATCACCGCGCCGGCGATGATCTGCAACGGCGTGAGCCGGAAGGTGTCCTGATCGTGATCGCTGCGCCGGCGTACGCCGAAGAAGCTCCAGAAGATGGTGGTGGCGATGCGCCAGGGCGTGGAGCGGTGCGACGGCATGTGTGATGTCCTCCTGTGTGGCGTGGACATCGTGGCGACCGCGGCGTGCGCTGCACAGTCACAGACAGGACGGGTGCCAGCCGGCACAGTGGGCGAGTGTCGTCGCGTCGCGGGCAAGTTGCCTGCCGGTGACGGATAGAATCCGCTTCATGACGCGCGGCACCAATCTCAAACTCACGCTCATGGTGCGCATCACGCTGCTGGCGGTGGTGATCGGCGCGCTCGCGTCCGCTGCCCTGATCTGGCGCACCACCTCGCGCCTGCAGGCCGAGGCGGTGCGCAATGCCGACCTCGTGTCGCGCCTCATCACCGACCAGATGTCGCGCCAGTTGAGCGGTCTGGAGCTGAACATCGGCAAACCCGACCTGTCGCGCTTCGCCGAGTTTTCCGAGGTGACGCGGCTGTGCGTGCAGTATTTCGATCTCGACGGGCAGCTGTCGGCCAACAGCTGCAACCAGGATGTTGCGCGCAACGGTGAGTACGCGCCGGCCTGGTTCCGCGAACTGATCCGCTACATGCTGAACCGCCGCATCGATCGCGGCGCCGATGCGGACACGTCCGGCGCACCGGGCGTGCGGGTGGGGCGCCGCGTGCTGTGGTATCAGCCGTACGGTGTCGGCCTGGACGTGGGGCGCGCACCGGGGCTCAAGATGGGCGAGGTGCTGATACGCGTGGACGCCGATCGCGAAAGCGGCGCGGTATGGCAGGAAATCACCGGTCTGCTGGGCGGCGCGGCGCTCGCGGTGCTTGCCTTCAATCTGCTCATCTATCTGTCCATCAGTCGTGCCTTGCGCCCCGCCTCGGCGGTGATGGAGGGCCTGGCCCAGCTCGAGCGCGGCGACCTCGGTGCGCGTCTGCCGCCGTTCGAACTGGCCGAATTCGACCGCATCGGCTCGGTGTTCAATGCCATGGCCGGCAATCTGCAGCAGAAGACGCATGAACAGCAGCGACTCGCGCAGATGCTGCTGACGGTGCAGGAGGGCGAGCGTCGCCGGTTGGCGCGCGAACTGCACGATGAATTCGGCCAGAGCCTGGCGTCGATCAGTGCCGAAGCCGCCTGCATCGTTGACGAATCGGATCAGCCCCTGCCGCAGAAGCCCGCGCTGCGAGCCAGCGGCGCGGCCATCGCGCGCACGGTGAGCCGCATGATGGAATCGCTGCACGGCATCCTGCGCCAGTTGCGGCCGGTCGGGCTGGATGAATACGGCCTGATCGCCGGGCTGGATCGCATGGTGCGCATGTGGGATGCCCAGGCGCGCGGACGCTGCCGTTACATGCTCGATGTCGACGGCGACTTCGGCGATCTGCCGGACGACATCGCGATCAATCTGTACCGCATCGTGCAGGAGTGCCTGACCAATGCGGCCAAGCACTCCGGCGCGACGGCGGTCGAGGTGAAACTGGAACGGCGCGCCGACAGCGACGACATCCGCCTGCGCGTGATCGACGACGGCATCGTGCGCGGGCCGCATCTGCCGGTGAAGCGGAGCGGCCCCGGCGGCTTTGGACTGATAGGCGTGAAGGAGCGGGTGGTGGCGCTCGGTGGGCGCGTGCGGCTGTCGGCGCGCGAGCCGCAGGGACTGGTGGTGGATATCGAAGTGCCGTGGCGCCTCGCTGCGCACGCGGAGGCGGCATGAACGGCTTTCCACCGCCGGCCGACGCCCGCATAGGCATCCTGCTGGTCGACGATCACGCGGTGGTGCGGGAAGGCTACCGCCGCTTGATTGAACGCCATCCGCCATTGCACATCGTCGCCGAGGCCGGCTCCGGCGAGGAGGCCTACCGGCTGTACGCCGATCTGGCGCCGGATCTGGTGGTGATGGATATCACCTTGCCCGGTGTGAGCGGCATCCAGGCGCTGCAGCGCATCGTCGCGCGCGACCGCGACGCGCGCGTGCTGGTATTCACCATGCATCGCGACGCGACCTTCGTCGAAAAGGCGCTGGAATCCGGCGCGCTCGGCTACATCACGAAAAGTTCGCCGCCGGAACTGCTGGTGCAGGCGATACGCGCGGTGCACGCCCGGCGCCAGACGCTCAGTCCCGATGTGCAGGCCGAGCTGGCGTCGCTGCGCCGTGCCGGCGGTTCAGGACGCAATGCGCTGGCTTCGCTCAGCGCGCGCGAATTCGAAATCCTGCGCATGCTCATCGCTGCCCGCTCGCGTGAAGACATCGCCGAATCGCTGCATCTGAGCCTGAAGACCGTGCTCAATATCCATTACCAGATCAAGGCCAAGCTCGGGGTGTCCACCGACATCGAGCTGATGCACGCCGCGCGCCAGTTCAAACTGCTGGATTGAGCGGCATCGAACGGCCGCGGGCTTCGTTCGAGGGTGGAATCGCGAGCTGCGCTCGCTCCTACGCAAACCCGCTGCG
The DNA here is from genome assembly GCF_000372885.1 of Methyloversatilis thermotolerans. Taxonomy (GTDB): domain Bacteria; phylum Pseudomonadota; class Gammaproteobacteria; order Burkholderiales; family Rhodocyclaceae; genus Methyloversatilis; species Methyloversatilis thermotolerans. The sequence goes on along the minus strand of NZ_KB889967.1, from coordinate 2,541,665 downwards.
TTCGCGGTTCGGGCGAGCTGTTGTGGAGCGGCCTCTGGCCGCGATGCGGCGGATGCAGGCCGCCCGGCTTCGTTCAAGGCCGCATCGCGGGCAAGCCCGCTTGTATGTTCTGCCGTGGCAAGCGTAGGAATAGCTTGTCGGGCGGAGGGACCCAGTCCGGATCTGACGGCAAGCACGTACAGACAGTGGGAGAGATGTCCCGCCCTCACCCAAGCACCGATCAGGATCCGACACGGACCGTGACCGCGGTACCGTCCATACCCTGCAAGCCAGTGCTGTGGTGAATCCCGACAAGCCTTTTGAACCTTAGTCTGGAGGATCCCATCGTGACAAGTCAGAACGAGGCAGTGTGCTTTGGCATCGACGTCTCCAAGCACTGGCTGGACATCGCCGAGCATCCCAGCGCGCAGGTAACGCGCGTCGACAACACCGCTGCGGCCATCCGCGGCTGGTTGCGCACGCTGCCCAGAGGTGCCCAGCGCATCGCCTGCGAATCGACCGGCAGCTATCACTGCACGCTCGTCAAGTTGCTCATCAAGGCCGGGCATCAGGTGTTTCTGATCGACGGCTTCAAGCTGTCCAGGTACCGCGACACCGTGGGCCAGCGCGCCAAGACCGATCGGCACGACGCACGCCTGATCGCCCGCTACCTCGCGCACGAGGGCACGGATCTGCGCCCGTTCTCGCTCCCGGCGCCCGCGGTCACCGAACTGCGCAGCCTGCTGCGTCGTCGCGCAACCGTGGTACGCAGCCTGGGTCGCATCCGTCAGAGCATGGAAGATCTGCCCGGCTTTGGTCGCGAAGTGCGTGTGGCTCTCGCGCGGCTCACCGCCTTGATCAAACGGTTCGAACAGCGCATCGCCTCGCTGATCAACGAGAGCGGATGGACTGAACCGTACCGGCGCATCCTGAAGATCGAAGGCGTCGGCGCGCTCACCGCCGCCGGCCTGTGCGCGGTGTTCCATCGCGCTGCCTTCAGCGGTGCGGACGCCTTCATCGCCTTCCTTGGCATGGACGTCAGCGTGCGCGATTCGGGCAAGAAGACCGGACGCCGTGCGCTGAGCAAGAAGGGGGACTCGGAGATGCGCCGCCTGCTCTACAACGCCGCCATGGCGGCCAGCAGATCCACGACCTGGCAGCCGTTCTACCAGCGCATGCTCCAGCGCGGATTCAGCCGCACCCAGGCGCTGGTTGCGCTGGCAAGAAAACTCGCTCGCGTTGCCTTCTCTGTGATGAAGAACGCGGCCGACTATGTCCCGAAACAACACGAAAACGCTTGCGGCCGAACATAGAATCTCCCACCAAACCCCGGCTCCGATGCCGGTTCGGGCGAACTGTTGTGGGAGCGGCCTCTGGCCGCGATGCGGCGCATGCCGGCCGCCGGCTTCGTTCAAGGTTGCAATCGCGGGCAAGCCCGCACCACCAACCCCGGCTCCGCTTGCGCACAAGGCCGCCTATTTCCTTCGAGCGGAGGCCTTGCGCGGCTTGAGCAGTGGGGCGAGGTAGAGGCCGGTGTGCGAACGCTCTTCCGCGGCGACCTGTTCCGGTGTGCCGGCGGCGATGATCTGTCCGCCTCCGGCGCCGCCTTCCGGCCCGAGATCGATCAGCCAGTCGGCGGTCTTGATCACGTCCAGATTGTGTTCGATCACGACGATGGTGTTGCCGGCGTCGCGCAGCCGGTACAGCACGCCGAGCAGCATGTCGACATCGTGGAAATGCAGACCGGTGGTCGGCTCGTCGAGGATGTAGAGCGTGCGTCCGGTGTCGCGCTTGGACAGTTCCAGCGCCAGCTTCACGCGCTGCGCTTCGCCACCGGACAGCGTGGTGGCGCTCTGGCCCAGGCCGATATAGCCCAGCCCGACCTCGACCAGTGTTTCCAGTTTGCGCGCGACGGTCGGTACCGCGGCGAAGAATTCGCGCGCCTCGTTCACCGTCATGCTGAGCACGTCGTGAATGGTCCTGCCCTTGTAGCGGATGTCCAGCGTTTCGCGGTTGTAGCGCTTTCCGTTGCACACGTCGCACGGCACGAACACATCGGGCAGGAAGTGCATTTCGACACGCACCAGGCCGTCACCCTGGCAGGCCTCGCAGCGCCCGCCCTTCACATTGAACGAGAAGCGTCCGGCGCCGTAACCGCGCGAGCGCGCTTCCGGGGTACCGGCGAACAGTTCGCGTATCGGCGTCAGCAGGCCGGTGTAGGTGGCCGGGTTGGAGCGCGGCGTGCGGCCGATCGGCGACTGGTCGACATTGATCACCTTGTCGAACTGTTCCAGCCCATCGATCGCGTCGTGCGCCGCGGGCAGCGCCGCCGAACCATACAGGTGATGGGCCGCCGCCGCGTACAGCGTGTCGTTGATCAGTGTGGACTTGCCGGAACCGGATACGCCGGTCACGCAGGTGATGAGGCCGAGCGGGATCGCGGCGTCGACGCCGCGCAGATTGTTGCCGCGCGCGCCGCGCACGTGCAGCCAGGCCTCCGTCGGCTGGGTGCGCTTCTTGGGTACTTCGATCTGTTTGCGGCCGGACAGGTAGGCGCCGGTCAGGCTGTCTTCCGATGCTTCGATGTCGGCCGGCGTACCCTGCGCGATCACCTGGCCGCCGTGCTGGCCGGCGCCCGGGCCCATGTCGACCACGTGGTCGGCCATTTCGATGGCTTCCTGGTCGTGCTCGACCACCACCACCGTATTGCCGAGATCGCGCAGCGTGTTCAGTGTACCGAGCAGGCGCGCATTGTCGCGCTGGTGCAGGCCGATGGACGGTTCGTCCAGCACGTACATGACGCCGGTCAGGCCGGAACCGATCTGGCTGGCCAGGCGTATGCGCTGCGCCTCGCCGCCGGACAGCGTTTCCGCCGAACGGTCCAGACTGAGGTAATCCAGGCCGACGTCGATCAGGAAACCGAGGCGCGACGAGATTTCGCGCATGATGCGGGCGGCGATCGCGGCGCGCGCGCCATCCAGTTCCAGCCGGTCGAATACCGCCTTGCATTCGCGCAAGGGCAGGCTGGCGATCTGCGGCAGCGTGTGGCCGGCCACTTTCACGTGGCGCGCGTCGGAGCGCAGCCGCGTGCCCTGGCAGTCCGGGCACACCTTGGTGTTGCGGTACTTGCCCAGTTCCTCGCGCACCACCACCGAGTCGGTTTCGCGATAGCGCCGCTCGAGATTGGGCACCACGCCTTCGAAGGCATGCTCGCGCACCGTCGTGCGGCCGGTATCCGACAGGTAGCGGAAGGCGATGCGGTCGCGGCCGGAGCCATTGAGCACGATGTCCTGCAGCCCGGGGTCGAGCTGCTCCCACGGCGCTTCGACATCGAACTTGTAGTGACTGGCGAGGCTGGCCAGCAACTGGAAATAGAACTGGTTGCGCCGGTCCCAGCCGCGGATCGCGCCGGAGGCGAGCGACAGGTGCGGGTGGGCAACGATGCGTGCCGGATCGAAGAAAGTCACCATGCCCAGGCCGTCGCAGGTGTGGCAGGCGCCCGCCGGGTTGTTGAACGAGAACAGGCGCGGTTCCAGTTCGGCCACGCTGTGGCCGCACACCGGGCAGGCGAAGCGGGCGGAAAAGAGCTGTTCGGCGCCGCTGTCCATGTCCAGCGCGATGGCGCGGCCTTCCGCCTGCTGCAGCGCCGTCTCGATCGATTCGGCCAGACGCTGGCGCGCGTCGGCGCGCACCTTGAGCCGGTCAACCACGACATCGATCGAGTGCTTGATGTTCTTGTCCAGGCGCGGCAGCGAATCGATGTCGCGCATGTCGCCATCCAGCCGCACCCGCACGAAGCCGCGCGAGCGCAGGTCGGCGATCAGTTCCGCCTGTTCGCCCTTGCGCTCGCTCACCACCGGCGCAAGGATGGCCACCCGTGTGTCCTCCGGCAGTGCCAGCACCGCGTCCACCATCTGCGACACGCTTTGCGCGGCCAGCGGCGCGCCGTGTTCCGGGCAATGCGGCGTACCGACCCGAGCGAACAGCAGGCGCAGATAGTCGTGGATTTCGGTCACCGTGCCGACGGTGGAGCGCGGGTTGTGGCTGGTGGCCTTCTGTTCGATGGAAATCGCCGGCGACAGGCCTTCGATCAGGTCCACGTCCGGCTTTTCCATCAACTGCAGGAACTGCCGCGCGTAGGCGGACAGGGATTCGACGTAGCGGCGCTGGCCCTCGGCGTACAGCGTGTCGAAGGCGAGCGAGCTCTTGCCGGAACCGGACAGCCCGGTGATCACCGTCAGGCGGTCACGCGGAATGTCGATATTGACGTTCTTCAGGTTGTGGGTGCGCGCACCGCGTATGCGTATCCAGTCCATGGTCCGGCCGGTGGCAGGGCAAACCGGGTATGAGAACCCATTTCCGGGCGAATTGCGAGGGCTGGCCACCGCCCGGGACGACGAGGCAATGAGCGAGAGGCCGTGGCAGTGGCTGCGGCTTTGCTAGAATCCGGCGGTTCCTTCGCCGTCCCGCCATGACTTCCCCGATCTCTGACCGCATGACCGCAGCCGAACGGCGTGCGGGCGTTGCGCTTGCCTTCATACTCGCCCTGCGCATGCTGGGCCTGTTCCTGGTGCTGCCGGTGTTTTCGGTGTTCGCGCGCACGCTGCCGGGTGGCGACAACATCTTCCTCGCCGGGCTGGCGTTCGGTGTGTTCGGCCTGTCGCAGGCGGTGATGCAGATTCCGTTCGGGATCGCGTCCGACCGCTTCGGGCGCAAGCCGGTCATCGTGTCCGGCCTGCTGCTGTATGCGGCCGGCAGCCTGATGGCCATGTGGGCGCCGGATATCCACTGGATGATTGCCGCGCGCGTGCTGCAGGGTACCGGCGCCATTTCGGCTGCGGTGACCGCGCTGGCCGCCGATCTGGTGCGCGATCAGCACCGCACCAAGGTGATGGCGATGATCGGTTCCACCATAGGCCTGGTTTTCGCCGGTTCGCTGGTGCTGTCGCCGGCGCTGTATGGCTGGGTGGGCATGGACGGCATGTTCCTGTTCATCGCCGTGCTGGCGCTGCTGGCCATTCCGGTGCTGCTCAAGGTGGTGCCGGACCCGGACCACGCGCCGGCGGTGCAACCCACGCCGTTTGCCCGGGTGATCGCCGACGGCCAGCTCATGCGCTTGAACTTCGGCATGTTCACGGTGCACATGGTGCAGATGGCCATGTTCCTGCTCGTGCCGCTGGCTCTGGTCGAGCTGATGCACATTCCGGTCAGCCGCCACTGGACGCTCTATCTGCCCATCGTGCTCGCCAGCTTCGTCGTCATGGTGCCGGCCATCATCTGGGCCGAGAAGCGTGCGCGCATGAAGCCGCTGTTCCTGGCCTCCATCGTCATCCTGATCGCCTCGCAGATCATTTTCCTGCTGCAGCCGGACCGCGCGTGGATGGTTGTGGGCGGCCTGTTCGTGTTCTTCGCGGCCTTCAATCTGCTGGAAGCCCTGCTGCCGTCGCTGGTGTCGCGCATCGCGCCGCCCGCGGCCAAGGGGGCGGCGCTCGGGGTGTTCAACACCGCGCAGTCCATGGGTGCGGCCACCGGCAGTGCGATAGGCGGGGCCATCGCGCTGCGCTTTGGCGCCGGCGGCGTGTTCGCGTTCTGCCTGGCGCTGGCCGTCGTCTGGTGGCTGTGGGCGCGCAGCATGCAGGCGCCGCCGGTGGTCGCACTGCGCGAGTACGCAATAGGCGATCATGTCGACCTCGACTGGTTGCGCGACCGCCTGCTCGAACTGCCGGGCGTGCGCGAAGCCAGTGTCGAGAAGGACCGACGCATGGCCTACCTGAAGGTCAATCTGGAAATGTGGGACGAAGAAGGCATGCGCCGGCTGCTGGATGCGGCAGCGACAGCGTGATCATCCATATGGAATAATGGAATGCGCCTGCCCGGCGCGCTCCGCCGCTACAATCTCGAAATACAGCAATCTGCGGGAGGAACCCATGGCTTCAGTCAACAAGGTGATCATCGTCGGCAACCTGGGCCGCGATCCGGAAACCCGTTACGCGCCGAATGGCGACGCGATCTGCAATATCACGGTGGCCACCACCGACAGCTGGAAGGACAAGCAGACCGGCGAGCGCAAGGAACAGACGGAGTGGCACCGCATCAGCTTCTACGGCCGGCTGGCGGAAATCGCCGGCCAGTATCTGCGCAAGGGCTCGCCGGTGTATGTCGAGGGCTCGCTGCGCACGCGCAAGTGGCAGGACAAGGAAGGACAGGACCGCTACACCACGGAAATCCGCGCCGACCAGATGCAGATGCTGGGCAGCCGGCAGGGGTCCGGCGGTGGCGAAGGCGGCGGTTACAGTGGTGGCGGTGGCAGTGGCGGATATGGCGGCGACGATTTCGACCAGTCCGCGCCGCCGCGCCAGTCGGCTCCGCGCCAGGCGCCCACCCGCCCGCAGAGCGCGCCGTCGGCACCGCCCGCTTCGACGGGTGGTGGCTTCGGCGGCATGGACGACGACATTCCGTTCTGAGCGGGCCAGGAAAGCGAGCGGCGCCCTCAGGGGCGCCGTTTTCATTTGCCATGACCCTCTACCAGGACCTCGCCGAGCGCACCGCGCGGCAGATCGCTGACGGCGTGCTGCGCCCGGGCGATCGCCTGCCTTCGGTGCGGCAGGTGTGCCAGGCGCACGGCGTGGCGCCGATCACAGTCACCCAGGCGTATGCGCTGCTGGAAAGCCGGGGCCTGATCGAGGCGCGGCCGCGTTCCGGCTTCTATGTGCGGGCGCGCCTCGGGCATGCGCTGCCGGAGCCCGCCATGACCGCACCCGGACGGCGTTCCAGCGCGCTGCAGGTGAGCGACTTCATTTTCGAGATCCTGGACAGCGTGCGCGATCCGGCGGTGGTGCCGCTGGGGTCGAGCTTTCCTTCGCCGGCGCTGTTTCCGCTCGACCGGCTCGGCCGTTGCCTGGCCGCCGCCGCGCGCCGCGCCCGGCCGCAGGACACGCTGACCGATCTGCCGCCCGGTCACCCGGAGCTGCGCCGGCTCATCGCGCTGCGCTACCTCGGGCTCGGGGCGCAGGTGTCGCCCGACGACATCATCATCACCCATGGCGCGATGGAGGCGCTCAACCTGTGCCTGCAGGCGGTCACCCGTCCGGGTGACCTGATCGCGGTCGAATCGCCTACCTTCTACGCCGGTCTGCAGGCCGCGGAGCGGCTGGGGCTCAAGGTAGTGGAAGTGCCCAGCCATCCGCGTACCGGGGTGAACCTGTCGGCGCTGGAACAACTGCTCGCCAGACATCCGGTGCGCGCCTGCCTGTTCATGCTGAATTATGCCAATCCCACCGGCGCCTGCGTGCCCGACGACAGTCGCCGCACGCTGATCGAATTGCTGGAGCGCCACGATGTGCCGCTGATCGAGGACGACGTCTACGCCGAACTGCACCACGGCGAACAGCCGCCTCTGTGCAGCAAGGCGCTGGACCGCGCCGGCCGCGTCATGCATGTGTCGTCGTTCTCGAAATGCCTGGCGCCCGGCTTCCGCATCGGCTGGGTCGCCGCCGGCCGCTACGCCGACGCGATCCGCCGGCAGAAGCTGTCATTCAGTCTTGCCACCCCGGTCGCCCAGCAGCACGCATTGGCGGACTATCTGAAGCAGGGCGGCTACGACCGCCATCTGCGCGCGCTGCGCCTCACCCTGCGCACCTGGCTTGCCGCGCTGCTCGCCGATATCGAAGCCTGTTTTCCGCCGGATACCCGTCTCGCGCTACCCGGAGGCGGCTACTTCCTGTGGCTGGAACTGCCGGAAGGCTGCGACACGCTGGCACTGCACCGGCAGGCGCTCGCGCAGGGCATCAGCATCGCGCCCGGGCCCATGTTTTCTGCGCAGAGGGAATTCCGGAATTTCGTGCGGCTGAATTTCGGGCATCCGGATACGGATGCGCGGCGGAATGCGGTGCGCGACCTGGCCGATCTGGTGATGCAAGGCATGCGCGACGATGGCGTCGCCCGATGAAACCCGTGCGCGGGCGTCCGGAAAGGCGCCCGGCCGTGGAGCACCGGTGCGGCAAGGTCCATCTGTGCCTGTCATGATTCAATTGCGCTGAATCTGTTCCTGTTTTCGGGTGGCAGGTGTACTGCCGGCATCCCATTCCGGAGCCTGCAGATGAGCACCGATACGACGCTGACGGGCGGCGCCACGGGCGCGGTTCGCGCCATGCCGCTCACTTTCCATCCCCGGCCGGACAGCGTGCATGCGCGCGCGGTGGGCGGTCGCTTCAATACCTTGCGCTGGGCCATGGTGTGGCTTACCCAGCTCGTGTTCTACGGCGGCGTGTGGCTGACCTGGCGCGACGGCGACACGGTGCGGCCGGCGCTGTGGATGGACATTCCGCACGAACGGCTCTATGTGTTCGACCATGTGCTGTGGCCGCAGGACGCGCTGCTGTTCGCCTTCGTGCTCATCGTTGCCGCGCTGGCGCTGTTCTTCGTGACGGCGCTGGCGGGGCGGCTGTTCTGCGGCTTCGCCTGTCCGCAGACGGTGTACACCATGATGTTCACCTGGATCGAGGCGCGCATCGAAGGCAAGCCGGCGGCGCGGCGCGCGCTGGATGCGGCGCCCTGGCGACCGCGCAAGATCGCGCTCAAGGGCGCCAAGCACGCGCTCTGGTGGGCGCTGGCGGCGTGGACCGCCATCACCTTCGTCGGCTACTTCACACCGATACGCGATCTGCTGCCGCGTCTGGGCACGTGGAATATGGGCATGTGGGAAGGCTTCTGGCTCATCTTCTACGCCAGCTTCACCTATGTGCAGGCTGGCTTCGCGCGCGAGGCGGTATGTCAGCACATGTGCCCGTACGCGCGCTTCCAGGGCGTGATGACCGACGCGCACACGCGCCAGGTCGGCTATGACAGCCGGCGTGGCGAGCCGCGCGCGCATGCGCGCAGTGCCGGCGCTGGCGCCGGCGACTGTGTGGACTGCACGATCTGCGTGCAGGTCTGTCCGACCGGCATCGACATCCGCGACGGCACCCAGTACGCCTGCATCAACTGCGGTCTGTGCATCGACGCCTGCGACACGGTGATGGACAAGGTCGGCCGCGCGCGCGGACTCATCCGCTACGCATCGGAGCGCGAACTGGCGGGGCGCACAGCGGCAATATTGCGGCCGCGCGTTGCGCTGTATGCGGCATTGCTGCTGCTGTTCGGCGCGCTTGGCGCATGGCAGATCGCGACGCGTCCCGAGGTGCGGCTGGATGTGCTGCGCGACCGTGGCGTGCTGATGCGCGAAACCGCCGATGGCCGCATCGAGAATGCCTATGTGCTCAAGGTGGCCAACCTGACGCGCGACGAGGTCGAGTATGTCGCGCAGGTCGAGGGCGTGCCGGGGGCGACCATTGTCGGCAATGACCGCCTGCGCGTCGCTGCCGACAGCGTGGCCAGTCTGCGGCTCACCGTGTCGGCCCCGGACGACGGCATGCTGCGCGGCGCGCAGCCGCTGGACATCGCGGTCGCGCCGCATGCGCGACCGGACGAGCGGGCGAGCGAGCGCAGCCGCTTCCTGTTCCCGTGACGCCCTGCCGCGCGCTGCACGGCTTCGCTCCACGCGACACGGCCCCTCTCACATCACGTTGGCGTGCGGATGTACCGGATGTTCCAGCGTGTCGGCGATCAGGCGCAGCGCGATGTCGCAGTCCTCGCGCGACATCGGGCCACCCAGACAGACGCGCACCGCGTCGGGCGGAGTGCCGTCGGTGCTGAATGCGGCGGCGGCGACCACCGCCACACCCTGGTCGCGCAGATTGGATGCGAAATCCACCATGGACCAGTCGGCGCCCAGTGGCAGCCAAAGGTGGAAGCCGTGCGGGTGGGCGCGCAGTGCATGGCTACCCAGATGATGCACGGCGAGCTTCTGCCGCGCGGCCGATTCGGCGCGTATCGCGTCCAGCATGCGATCGGCCGTGCCATCCTGTATCCACTGTGTGGCCAGTGCGCTGGTGACCGGCGAAGCCATCACCGTGGTGGCGCGCAGTGCGCCCGCCAGCCTTTCCGCCTGCCGCGGTCCGGGCGTGTGCACCCAGGCGGCGCGCAGCCCGGCGCCGAAGCACTTGGACAGGCCGCCGATGTAGTAGGTGAGGGCGGGCGCCAGCGTGGCGAGCGGTGCTGGCGTTTCCTCCGGCAGCATGGCGTAGGCATCGTCCTCGATGACGGGAATCGCGTAGCGCAGCGCCACGTCGGCCAGCGCCTCGCGCCGCGCCCGCGTCACCGTGCCGGTGGTCGGATTGAGCAGCGTCGGGTTGCAGTAAAGCGCTCGAGGCTTCAGGGTGCGGCAGGCGTGTTCGAAGGCGTCGACCAGCGGTCCGTCCTCGTCCAGCGGCAGCGCGTGCAACTGCACGCCGAGCTGTGCGGCGATCGCCTTGATGCCGGGATAGGTCAGTGATTCGACGCAGATGAGCTCGCCGGGGCGGGCCAGCATGGATACCAGCGCGGTGAGCGCGCTGTGTATGCCGGGACACACCAGCACGCGTTCGACCGCGCACAGCGGCAGGCGCCGCCGCAACCACTGCACGCCGGCTGCGCGGTCCTCGCGCGAGCCGCCGAAATCCTGGTAACGCAGCAGATCGTGCCAGTCCGACTGTGTCATCACGTGCGCCGCGCTCTCGCGCAGATGTGCGAGCAGGCCGGGGTCGGCCGGTTCCGGCGGCAGGTTCATGGTCATTTCGGCGGCACTGCCGCCGCGCAGCCGTATCGACGGGCTGCCTCCGCGCACGAAGGTGCCCATGCCGGCGCGCGTGTCTATCAGTCCGCGCTTGCGCGCTTCGGCATAGCCGCGCGCCACCGTCGTGTAGTTCAGTTCCAGATAATCGGCCAGGTCGCGCAGCGCCGGCAGCCGGTCGCGCGGGCTCAGCCGGCCGCTGCGCACGTCCTCGGCGATGAGGTCGGCGATCAGCAGGTAGGCCGGCTTGTTGCTGGACCGTATGCGTTTGAGCCAGATCTGCGAAGTCTTGTCCATCAGCCCACTCTGCGTTTGCGCGTGATCAGGTCGGCGATGCGGCAGCCGTCGGCGACGCGGCGCAGCCGCCACCAGTGCGCGAATTCGGCGCCCTCGCTGCCTTCTCCGCTGTCGCGCTGCGCCAGCAGTTCGACCACGACGGATTCGCCCGGATCGATGTTGCCGTAGAAATACAGTTCCCGCTCGACCGTGCGCGCGGGCTGATGCCCGCACAGCGCCAGTTCGGCGCGGTCGGCCAGCGACTGGAAGCTGGCGAAGTACAGCAGGCCCGCGCCATTGAAGTCGCCGTGCGGGCAGGGCGTCAGCGTAACCGAGTGCAGTGCGCCGGCGCCCGGCGACAGCCCCATGCGCGGCACGCACTGGCCGGCGCGGAACAGCCGGGCGCGCGCCTGCAGTGACAGCGCCGCATCGGCAAGGTTGCCGTCGTCCGCCGCGTCGTCGTGACTGTCCATCGGCGCCTTCACGATGCTGCGGTTATTGCCCGCCTGTTCGCGACGGATGAAGGCGGACAGCATGTCCACCGTGACCTGCCGCGCGCCGCCGGTCAGCAGCGTCTGCCGGCTGTAGTGCTGGGCCCGGCCCGGCGCATGGGCGCGCACCGCGAGCGCGAAGCGGGTGTGCTCGCCCACCCGGTCCAGTCGCGCATCGCGCAGATGCACCGCGGTCAGTGCGGCATAGCTCTTGTGGCCGGCTGCGTCGGCGAACTCCGGCTCGTCCTGTCCGCGCGCGCGGGCGATGGACAGCCAGTGCAGATGGCCGCATTCCTTGAGCAGCCAGTTTTCCGACAGGCCGTACAGCCCGAGCTGGGGCATGCCCGCCACGTACGATTGTTCGAGTGCCGGCGCGGTGCGCAGCCGTCCGGCCGCATCCATCAGCATGCGACCACCTCGCGCGTGCTTGCCGCGTGCTGCGCGATCTGTTCGCACAGATACTGCGCATCGCGCGCGATGCCCGAGAAGCGGCCGGAACCCCAGGTATGCAGCCAGGGCAGACCGAGGAAGTACAAGCCGGCCTGCTGCGTCACGCCGCGCAGGTGCACCGGGTCGCCGCGGCCGTTGAATACCGGTGCGTCGACCCAGCGGAAATCCGGCGAGAAGCCGATGCACCAGATGATGCTGCCAATGCCGGCTGCCAGCGGATCGAGTTCGGCGGTTTCGCCCTCCGGTCGCCACACGGCTTCATACACCGAGGGCGGCGGTGCGGCGATGCCGCGCTCGGCGATGTGCTTGTCGATCGCGGCATTGATGCCGTTGTAGATGCGGTCGGCGTGATCCAGCGCCTCGCCGAGGCCGGGCGCGAAACGCAGATGGCCGTCGCGGAAATCCTGCAGCAGGCCGTACAGCTTCATGCCTTCCAGCGCGAAGCGCCGCAGGTCGATGTCGCGCCCGCCGTCGCGACCGGTCACATAGTGATTGGTGTTGTCGCGCACGCCCTCGCGCAGCGGGTGGGCGGTGACCGGCATGTCGTAGTAGCCCATGTCCGCCAGCCAGTCGACCACGTCGCGGCCACGGTAGAAGCGGGCGCAGCGCGGTGCGTCACCCACCGCCAGATGGACCTCGCGACCGGCCAGGTGCAGATCCTCGGCAATCTGCGCGCCGGACTGACCCGAGCCCACCACCAGCACGCCGCCGGGCGGCAGCGCATCGGCGCTGCGGTACTGTTCGGAATGCAGTTGCACGATGGCGGCCGGCAGGCGCTCGGCCATGCGCGGCACGATGGGCACATGGTAGCCGCCGCTCGCCACCACCACCTGCCCGGCCGTCCATTCGCCGACCGAGGTCGATACATGGAAGCCGCCATCCGGTCGCGGCGTCACGCGGTGCACCGTCACGCCCTCGCGCATCGGCGGATTGACCTTGGCGCGGAAGGCGTCGAGGTAGCGCACGATTTCGTCCTTCTTCATGAAGCCGTGCGGATCCGGTCCGTCGTAAGGGTGGCCGGGCAGCGCGCACTGCCAGTTCGGCGTGACCAGGCAGAAGTTGTCCCAGCGCTGGGTGCGCCACACATGCATCGCGCTGTGCTTCTCCAGCACCAGATGCTCGATGCCGCGCTGCTGCAGGCAGGCGCTGAGCGACAGGCCGGCCTGACCGCCGCCGACGATGATGACCGGAAGATGGGGGATGGATTCGGGCGGGTTCATTGCAGTCTCCTCGTGACGCTCATTCTTCGAATGCGATCAGGTCGATGTGCTGTTGCGGATCGTCGCCCCAGCGGGCGGCGAGCTGTTCCAGTTCGGCGAGCTGGTCCATGGCCGCCGAACAGGCGAAGCCGTATTTCGCGCGCACGCGCTCGGATGCGATGTGCAGCGCCTCGCGTACCGATGCCATGAAGGCCGGCAGCGGATAGCGTGTACCCGGCGCGAAGTAGTCCTTGATCACCAGCGACGGCGAATAGCAGCGGGTTTCGCTGGCGTCCGGCCAGCGGACAGTGAAATGCATGGCGGGCATGGTGGGCGTCCTCAGTTCAGGGCGGGTGTGCGCAGCAGCGCGCGATAAAGTTCGACATGGCGCTGCGCGCTGCTGTGCCAGCCATGTCGGTGACACACCTCGGGCGTGTCGCGCAGGCGGTCGGCGCGCGCCGGCGCAAGCGCCGCGCGCATCGCACCGGCGATCGATGCGACATCCAGCGGATCGGCCCAGCAGGCGGTGTCGTCGTCCAGGTATTCGGTGAATGGCGCGATGCGCGAGGCCACCACCGGTGTGCCGCAGGCCAGCGCCTCCAGCACCACCAGGCCGAAGCCTTCGCGTAAGGAAGCCATCACCAGCGCATCGGCGCGCCGGAACAGTGCCGGCATGTCGGCATCATCCACGGTGCCGGTGATCACCAGGTCGCGTCCTTCCATCAGTCCGCTGGCGTGCAGTTCGGCGCGGAACGCCGCAGCGTAGCGATCATGGTCGAGCAGGCTGGCACCGCCGGCGACCACCAGCACCGCGTCCGGCAATTCGCGCTTGAGCTGTGCGAAGGCCTGCAGCACGCGCACCGTGTTCTTGCGCTCCTCCACGCCGCCGACCGCCAGCAGCAGCGGACCGGCGGGCAGCCCCAGCCGCTGCGCCAGCGTCAGGTCGCGGCCATCCGGCTGGCGTGACCAGCGCGCGAGATCGACGCCGTTGTGCACCCGCTGCGCGGACACGCCCAGGTCTTCGCGCAGCCGTGACTGCCACAGACCGCTCACGCAGAACACTGCGCGTGCGGCCCTTACCCCACGCAGTTGCCAGTGCGCCAGACGCGCATCGGTGAATGGATCGAGGTGGTGCACGGTGCGCACGAAGCCGTCGATCAGGCCGCGCGCCTGCAGGTCGGCCAGCGCATTCGCGCCCAGTCCGTCCTGAGCGTGCAGCAGATCGAAGTCGTCGTCGGCCAGGCGGGGCGCCAGATGCCGCGAATAGGCGGCGATGCGCTGCGCTGCCATATCCGCCATGTCGCGCGGCGCCGGGCCGACCGGCACCGCTTCGAAGCGGCAGGGCAAGGCACGGAACAGCGTCTGGCCCGCCATGGCCGGCGCGAATACCGTGACCGCGTGGCCGAGTGCGTGCAGTGCCTCGGCCAGCTCGACCGTATGCACCACGCCACCGCGCGGATTGACCGAATGGGTGAGCAGTCCGATGCGCAGCGATTCACGCATGACCGTTCCCGGTACCGCGGATGAAGGGCCGGGCCGCGATATCCCACAGGCGCAGACGGTCGCCTCCCTGCTGCAGCCACAGCAGCGGCGCCGCATCCACTGTGCCGACCATGGCCGCGGCGATGTGCCGGCGCTGGAAGCGCGCGACCACTTCCGCGCTGTGCTGCGGGCGCACCGACAGCACATGGCCGAAGCTGGGAAAGGACAGCAGCCAGCGCAGCAGCGGCACACCTTCCGGTCGCGGCAGGCGATCCAGGTTCACGCAGGCGCCCACACCCGAACACTCGAGCAGCATGAGGGTGGTGCCGATGACGCCGGCCATGCTGATGTCCTTGCCGGCATCGCACAGGCCGTCTTCGGCCAGACGTGGCAGCAGTTCGATGTCGCCGCGCAAGCGGTCGGCCGGGGCCGTGGTCGAGGCATTCCAGTACGGGTAGGGTTCCTCGAACGCGCCGCGCAGGTCCACCGCCACCACCAGATGGTCGCCCGGGCGCGCATTGAAGCTGGTGATGAGCGATTTCGCGCGGCCCAGTATGGCCACGGCGAGCTGGCTGCGCGAAGCGCGCTGGTTGCTGTGTCCGCCGACGATGGGCACGCCGTAGCGCGCGGCGGCGTGGGCCATGCCGTCGAGCAGCGGAGTCGAGGCGCCAGCGTCGGTGCTCCACAGCGCATCCACCACTGCGAGCGGCCGGCCACCCATGGCACAGATATCGCTCACATTCACCATGACGCTGCAGTAGCCAGCGAACCACGGCATGCGCGCGACGAATTCCTCGACCAGGCCTTCGATCGCGAACAGCAGCCAGCCGTCGCCGGATGGATCGGGAATGGCGGCGCAGTCGTCGCCCACGGCGACCGCCTGTGTCATCGCGTCCAGACCGCCGGGCAGGGATCGTGCGAGGGCGTCCATCACGTCCGATATGTCGCGCTTGTGCGCGAAGCCCGGGCTGCCGCGCAGCGCATCGGCGATGTCGGGCAGCCTCATGTGCCGCTCCCGCTGGCGCGCGTGACGAAGCCGGTGTGCACGTCATAGCACGGCGGGTAGTGGTCGAGTTGCGCCTGCATCAGCCAGTGCGGCCGGCCGTGCAGCGTTTCCGGCTTGAGCGGTGTCCAGTGCAGGCGGCGGAACAGCGGCAGGTTCTGTGCCTGTACATGGGCGAGAAAGGTATGGCAGCCGCGCGCATGTGCGCTGGTCACCGCCAGCCGGATCAGCGTGGCACCCAGCCGGCCGTGACTGCGGAAGGCCGGATGGACCGCCAGACGCGATCCCCACCACAGGCCCGGATCACTGCGGCGGTCCTCGTGGATGCGCACCGTGCCCACGACCTGGTCCGGCATGCCGCCGACACAGGCCAGCGCGACGATGAGCTGGGCGTGGTCGTCGATGGCATCGCGGTCGTCGCCCGGGAACACACCTTGTTCCACACAGAACACCGCGCGTCGCAGCCACATGGCCTGCTCGCTTTCCCAGTGGCCATGCGCCCATTTGATGCGGAACTCGCAGGGCGAGAAGCGCGGCGACAGCTCGCAAGGATCGTGTGCGTCAGCCGACAGCATGGGCGGTCTCCACGTGTTCGAACGAGGACAGCGACGAGCAGGCGCCGCACTTGCCACAGCCGGCCTTGATGTCGCTCGAGCGCAGACCGGCCTCGGTCACCATGGCGCCGAGCGGCTCCAGTATCGAGCGCATGAAATCCGGCGACGGGGCGGGGTGATCCTCGAGCGGCGTGCCGCTGATCGGCACGAAGGGCACGACGAAGGGATAGACGCCGAGCGCGATGAGTTGCGCGCTCATGTCGAGGATGGCCTCTTTCGTGTCGCCCAGCCCGGCCAGGAGGTAGCTGCTGACCTGACCGCGGCCGAATACCTCGACCGCGGCGGCGAAGGCGTCCATGTAGCGCGACAGCGGCACGGTGGCCTTGCCCGGCATGATGTGTTCGCGCAGCGCCGGCGTGACCACTTCCAGATGCATGCCCAGGGTGTCGATGCCGGCCGCCTTCATGCGCGCGAACCAGCGGTCGTCATCCGGCGGCTCGCACTGGCCCTGTATCGGCAGATCCACCGCCTGGCGCACGGCGAACGCCGAGTCGCTCAGCACCTGGGCGCCGCGGTCCGGCGTGGCCGGCGTACCGGTGGTCATGACCATGTGCTTCACGCCGTCGAGCTGTACCGCCGCACGCGCCACCTCGGCGAGCTGGGCCGGCGTCTTGTGCGCGATGGTGCGGCCGGCGGCCAGCGACTGGCCGATGGAACAGAACCTGCAGGCCTTGCGCCGGCTTTCATATCGGATGCAGGTCTGCAGCACCGTGGTCGCCAGCACATCCGCGCCGTGCAGTGTCGCGATGTGCGAGTACGGAATGCCCTCGGCGGTGTGCAGCGCATAGAAGCGCGGCTGTTGCGGAAAGCGGGCCAGCGCGATCGGAATGTGTCCGCGGCGGATCTGCACGCGGCCGTCGGCGTCCGGCGCGTCGGCGCTGAAGGGGGATGCGAAGGCGCTGCCGGTATGCACCGGCACCATGATGGTGACGCCATCGACCGTCACCGCCTTGTGGTCGGACGGCCCGGCGCCACCGCGGCGGCTCGGCGCGCCGGCTTTCGGATCAGCCAGCCGCAAGCCGTACGACTGCAGCTCCGTCATCAGTGTCCGGCTGGTGGTGTCGGGTGTCGTGATCGTGCTCATCGGCGGTGCTCCGGGGTGAGGTGTCATGCAGGGCGACCGTGGTGGTCGCCGGCCGGTCGTTGATGGCGAGGCTCAGCAGTTCCGGCCGCGCGTAATGGCCGACCGAATCCATCATGCGTTTGCGCTTGGTCACCAGCGCCATGTCGAGGTCCGCGATCACCATGCCTTCGCCCTCGCTCAGTGGCGGCGCCAGGTGAACGCCCTCCGGTGACACGATGGCGGTGTGGCAGCCGCCGCGCAGCGCGCGCTGCAAGCCGGCATCCGGCGTGATCGACTGGATCTGCGCGTCACTGAGCCAGCCGGTGGCATTGATGACGAAGCAGCCGGATTCCAGCGCGTGGTGGCGTATGGTCACTTCCATCTGGTCGGCGAAGATCTGGCCCACCATCGAACCCGGAAACTGCGCGCAGTGGATCTCTTCGTGCTGGGCCATCAGCGCGTAGCGCGCCAGCGGGTTGTAGTGCTCCCAGCAGGCGAGCGCGCCGAGCCGGCCAACCGCGGTGTCCACGACTTTCAGACCGGAGGCATCGCCCTGACCCCACACCATGCGCTCGTGATAGGTGGGCGTGATCTTGCGCCGTTTCAGCAGCAGCCGGCCGTCCGCGTCGAACACGAGCTGCGTGTTGTAAAGGCTGCCGTGGTCGCGCTCGTTCACGCCCAGCACCACCACGATTCCGCGCGCCTTCGCCTTGTCCGCCACTGCCTGCGTCACCGGGCCCGGCACCGCAACCGCCCGTTCGTACAGCTTCAGGTGGTCGGCGCCCATCCTTGCTGCCGGCTGCACGAAGGAGAAGTAGGGGTAGTAGGGCACGAAGGTTTCCGGGAATACGGCCAGTTGCGCACCGCGGTCCGCTGCCTCGTCGATCGCCGACAGCACGCGGGCCAGCGTGCCGTCGGCGGATTCGAGATCCGGCGCGATCTGTATGGCAGCGGCACGCACGATGCGGGACGCGCTCATGGCCGGGGCTCCATCAGGATGTCCGCCAGGGCGCAAGACAGTCGTGTCATCAGCTCATGCGCGTCGTTGCTGGCGCACAGGCCGCCAGCGCCGCCCCCTCGGGGGGGTGAGGCAGGGGTTTCGCGGCGCATTGCGCCGCGCCGGCCGAACGGGCCGGCTGTGCAAAGCCGGCCCTGTGCGAACGCAGTGAGCGTGGGGGCCGTCGCGGCGCCGCCCGCAGGGCCGCCCCAGGGGGTGTAGCAGGGGTTTCGGCGAGCATGGCTCGCCGCCTGCGCAACCGGTCGGCTGTGCAAAGCCGACCGTGGGTCAGCGCAGCCCCCTCGGGGGGGTGAGGCAGGGGTTTCGCGGCGCATTGTGCCGCGCCGGCCGAACGGGCCGGCTGTGCAAAGCCGGCCCTGTGCGAACGCAGTGAGCGTGGGGGCCGTCATCTCAGAGCGTCCAGGTGTCGAGAATGAAGGCGTTGTCCTTGCGATGCAGCAGAATGAGGTCCAGCACGTCGAGCGGATTGATCGGCCGGATGCCTTCGATCAGCGAGCCTTCGCCGTGGCCGTACAACGCCTGCAGCGCGAAGCGGCAGGCATACACCTTGCCGCCTTCGGCAATGAACTTCTCGATCTGCTTGTTGAAGTTCTGATGGCCCGGGAAGGCTTCGTCACCCAGCGTGGGAAAGCCGCGCTTGACACCCAGCGTGACGCCCGGACCGTACAGCAGCACCGAGGTGTCGAAGCCCTTGCGCTGCAGCCGCGTCGCCTGCAGCAGATTGACCAGGCCGATCGACCCTTCGAAGGCGACGGTGTGGAAGGTGACCAGGGCCTTCTCGCCCGGTTCGGCCTTCACGTCCTCGAATACCTTCTCTTCGTAATCGACCAGGAACTCGCCTTTCTCGTTGGCGGGGCGGGTGACTTTGGGCATGGCAATCTCCGGAAGTGATCTGTTGTGGGCTGCGCGTCATGGGATGCGCGCCCTGTTCCGATTGCATGCGGTGTGCCATCAGCGCATCCATTGATTGCAGTCTCCATGCGATCAATGGACTGCCATGCGGAGTCAGGGGAGGTGACAGGCCGGGCGGAGCGGACGCCGGGCCCGCGCTGCGGCCGAGAGGGAATCCGGGTGCGCACCGCCATGAGGCACGGCGATGCGATCAATGCACCCGATCAATGACCCGGCGGGTGGATACGGGCGCGGCTTCAGCGGCCGGAGATCGCACCGCGATGGGCACGCCGCCACTCGCGTGCCGATTCGCTCCACCACATGCGGTCGAATACCAGCGATACCGTAGGTAGAAGTCGCGCGAAATAGTGCTGGGCTGCCGATGGGCCGTCCACGTCGACCGGCAGGCCGCCGAGGTGGCCCACATGCAGCGCGCGCAGACGTTCCGCCAGCGTGGGGTGGGTATCCAGAGGATCGGGCTTGGCGCGCAGCAGATGATCCAGCCGGGCCAGCGCTTCGCGACGCACGAAACCGACCTGCACCCCCAGGCCCATCTCGCGGAACGGGCGCATGCGCGGGCGTCGGGCCTCCCGCGCCTGCGCCATCACCTTGTCCCAGTAGTCCTCGTGCAGGAAGCGGTCCTTCATGGCCAGTTCGAGCAAGGCGCCGGCCAGCGCCGCGCCGCCGACGACCCGGGCGGCCACCGCGTCGGCCTCGAACTCGTCCAGCCGTGACAGCTCGACCGAGTCGCGCAGATCGCGCGCCGCCACCGGCGCCAGCAGCGGACGCACAAGAAGCGCCGCCGCGCTGCGTTCGTGCTCGATGCGTTCGGTGCAGCGGAGCCACCAGGCGCGCAGATGGGCGTGCCATGCGGCGCATCCCCGACGCTGCACCGCCAGGTGCGCCAGTTCGTGCGCCAGTACCGCGCACAGTTGCCGGGCGTTCAGCGCGTGGGTCAGCGGAATGCCCAGCAGCAGCGTGGTGCGCATCGGACCCCACAGACCGAAGCGGGGGCGACACACGACCGCGGCATTGGTGTCCGGCGTGATCAGGATGCGATCGATCCGGCGCGCGCCCAGCCGCATGCAGATGCGATCGACCCGGCGGCGGAATCCGGGAATCAGCGCTTCGTCCAGCCAGATGCCGCCATTTTCCGGCGGCGGAACGTGAATCCAGCCGCCGAGGCGGTAGCAGGCGGCAGCCGCCGCCATGAGGAGCGGCAGCGTGTGATCGGTAACAACCGCTGCCATCAGGGCCGACAGCATGACCAGGCAGGTGAAGAAGGCGCCCAGCCACAGCGTTGCCAGCGCCGCAAATCCGCTTCCGGCGCGCAGGGTGAGCCGGCGTCTGAGCTGTCTTTGTCGCGGTGTCGGATGCACGGCGGAGGTCCCGGATGGAGTTGGACCAAAGTTATACGGAGGAGTACCTAAGACCTGCAATCAGCCGAATGCCTGAATGGACGCGGGAAGAATTCCCGCCTATAAGAGCATGCGGAAGGCAGGCGGCGGCGCTCAAGCTTTCGCGCTGCGATGACGTATGAATGGGACGGCCCGGGCCCGGCTGCCGGCCGCAAGTGTTTCAAGTTGCTTGTGCGATGCGGCAGCGGCCGCCGACTGGCATAGCATTGCACTGCACCCGCGCGGCGATCACGCCTTACTCAGACAGGACGACATCATGGCGCTTCCGCTTCTCGCCCCGGACACCCCCTGGCCTGAGCTGCATCTGCTCGAACTGCTCGACCGTGGCAACAGGCTGGCGCGCGAGCGACTGGAGCGTTTCGGCACCGTGTGGCCGTTCGGCATCTATGTCACGCCGTCCGGACATGTGCATCCGCTTGAATCCGAACCGAGGCATTACCCGCTGCCGGATTACCTGCAATATGAAATGCTGCACGACAGGCTGGTCGAGCTGGCCTGGCAGGAAAGGCTGATCGCCTATGTGCTGGCCGCCCGGATCGCCTTGCCACCGGAGATCGACGCCGCGCGCAAGCCGGCCTTGCGCGTGCATTTCGAATCCCCTGAAACGTCCATCTACATGTACACCCCGTTCGATCAGCCGACGCCGCGCGGTCGCGTCGTGAGCCTGTTCGAAACCCGCCGCACGCGCTATGGGGACGCGTTCACGACACGGGCGCTGCCCCTGGTGTTCGACGGACTGACACGAAAAGTGTCAACTTTGTAGACATCGCGTTGAAGTCAGCCTAGAGTGACACTCGACATGTGGACCCATGCCGTCCACATCGCCGTCGAGGAGGTGTGTCATGGCGCTGGCTTTCCCCTTTTCCGCCATCGTGGGTCAGGACGACATGAAGCAGGCCATGTTGCTGGCCGCGGTCGATCCCGACATCGGTGGCGTGCTGGTACTGGGCGACCGGGGCACCGGCAAATCGACCACGGTCCGTGCGCTGGCGGCTCTGTTGCCCATGATGCCGGTGGCCGAGGGCTGCGCCTTCCACTGCGACCCGACCGATGGCGCAGGGCTGTGCGACGCGTGTCGCGGCGGCGCACGCCCGCGCGCGGTCCGTCAGCCGGTGCCGGTGGTCGATCTGCCGCTCGGCGCGACCGAGGACAGAGTGGTCGGTGCGCTCGACCTGCAGCGCGCGCTGTCCAGTGGCGAAAAGGCGTTCGAACCCGGTTTGCTCGCGCGTGCCCATCGCGGTTTCCTGTATGTCGACGAAGTGAACCTGCTGGAAGACCATCTGGTTGACCTGCTGATCGATGTCGCCGCCTCCGGTGAGAACGTGGTCGAGCGGGAAGGTCTGAGCGTGCGGCACCCGGCGCGCTTCGTGCTGGTCGGCAGCGGCAATCCGGAGGAGGGCGATCTGCGGCCGCAGTTGCTCGATCGCTTCGGCCTGGCGGTCAATGTGACCACGCCGACCGATCTGCCGACCCGGGTCGAGGTGGTGAAGCGACGCGACGCGTTCGAGCGCGACCGCGCAGGTTTCTGCGCGCACTGGGCGCGCGCCGACGCGGCCCTGCGTCGCCGCATCGTGTCGGGGCGTCGACGGCTGGCGCGGGTGGTGGTGCCGGATGCGGCGCTGGAACAGGCGGCCAGGCTGTGCATGCAGCTGGGTACCGATGGCCTGCGCGGCGAACTGGCGCTGATACGGGCGGCCCGCGCGCTGGCCGCGCTGGAGGGCGATGTGGCGGTGAGCGATGTTCACCTGCGGCGCATGGCGCCACTCGCGCTGTGCCATCGCATGCGGCGTGATCCGCTGGACGAGACCGGGTCGGGAGTGCGGGTCGCGCGCGTGGTGGACGAGGTGCTGCCCGCATGACCAGCGGCGAACGCGGTGTGCTGGCCATGCTGCCGGCCGCGCTCGCGGCGGTGGATCCGCGCGGGCTGGGCGGGGTGCGGCTGCGTGCCCGCGTCGGTCCGGCGCGTGAACGCTGGCTCGCGCAATGGCGCGCGCTGCTCGCGCCCGACACGCCGGTGCGCAAGGTGCCGCTCGGCGTGCCGGACGCGCGGCTGCTCGGCGGCCTGGACATCGAAGCCACGCTCACCGGTGGGCGCCCGGTCGGCCAGCGCGGTCTGCTGGCCGAAGCCGACGGCGGCTGGCTGCTGCTCGCCATGGCCGAACGCTTGCGGGCGGACAGCGCGGCGCGCGTCGCTGCGGCCCTCGACAGCGGATCCATCGCGCTGCTGCGCGACGGGATCGAGGCGGTGCACGATGCGCGTGTCGCCGTGATCGCGCTGGACGAGGCGGAGGATGACGAAACCGGTACTCCGGCGGTGCTGGCCGAGCGGCTTGCTTTCGACGTGATGCTCGATCCTCTGCGGCAGGCGGATCTGCCCGATTTGCCGTTCTCGGCGCAGGACATCGCCGGCGCGGCACAGCGGCTCGCTACCGTCGCGCTTGATGAGGACAGTCTGATCGATCTGGCCGCGCGCGCGGCGCGGCTGGGCGTGCACAATCCGCGCGCGCTGCTGTTCGCCGCCCGTGCCGCGCGCGCGGCGGCAGCGCTCGACGGGCGCCCGGCCATCGCTGGCGACGACATTGCGCTGGCGGTCAGGCTGGTGCTGCAGACGCGCGCGCGCCTGCAATCGACCGACACCGCGCCGAGGTCCGCCGACGCGGCCACACCCCCGCCCGTGCGTGACAGTGACGATGCGCGGCCGGAGAGCGGAGCGGAAGGCGCTTCGGGTGGCGATGAGGACGGGCAGGCCGTTGAGGCGGTGGGCGCCGCCCTGCCCGAAAATGTTTTCGCTGGCACGCCGCGTGCCCGCCGTTCGCGCATACCGCCGACCGGTCACGGCCGCAGCGGCGAAGCCGCGCCCCTGGGCCCGCGCGGTCGACCGGTCTGCGTGCGGCGCGGTCAGCCGGAGCGCGGCATGCGGCTGAGCGTGATCGATACCTTGCGCGCGGCGGCACCCTGGCAGTCGCTGCGCCAGCCGGCGCAAGGAGGCGCGCGCCTGGTGATCGACAGCGATGACTTCCGCATCCGGCTGCACAAACCGCGACGCCGGACCACCACGATTTTCGTCGTCGATGCATCCGGTTCCACCGCCCTGCAGCGGCTGGGTGAAGCGAAAGGCGCGGTCGAACTGCTGCTCGCCGAGTGCTACGCGCGCCGCGACCGGGTCGCGCTGATCGCGTTCCGCGGCACGGCTGCCGATCTTCTGTTGCCGCCGACCCGCTCCCTCGTGCGTGCGCGGCGCAGCCTGTCGAGCTTGCCGGGCGGTGGCGGTACGCCGCTGGCGCAGGGCATAGAAGCGGGCTGGCTGCTTGCCGATGCAGTGCGCCGGCAGGGCGATTCGGCCACGCTGGTGCTGCTGACCGATGGCCGCGGCAACGTTGCGCGCGATGGCCAGGGGGGGCGGCAGCGCGCCGAGCACGATGCGCTCGAGGCGGCGCGGCGGGTGCGCGCCTCGCTGCTGCACGCGGTACTGATCGATACCTCGCCGCGTCCCTATCCGGCGGCGCGCTGCCTGGCCGAGCGCATGGGCGCGCTGTATGCACCGCTGCCCAGGGCAGATGCGCACGGCATTTCCCGTCTGGTGCGCGAGGCCGGCGAGTACGCCCGCGCCGCATGATTCCGGACGCGCGATCATGACCATTCCTTCCGACTCCGGCGTCCGTCGCTGGGCCGAAGCACCTCATGCCGTGGTGATAGGCAGCGGCTTCGGCGGGCTGGCCGCGGCCATCCGTCTGGGCGCGCGCGGCTACCGGGTCACCGTGCTGGAGCGGCTGGAGGCACCGGGCGGTCGTGCCTCGGTATTCCGTCAGGATGGCTTCACCTTCGACGCCGGCCCCACCATCATCACCGCGCCCTTCCTGTTCGAGGAACTGTGGACGCTGTGCGGCCGACGCATGGCGGACGATGTCACGCTGGTGCCGATGCAGCCCTTCTATCGCATACGCTTCGATGACGGGTCGACCTTCGACTGCAGCGGCGACGCGGATCTGATGCGGCGCGAGGTCGCACGGCTGTCGCCGGCCGATGTACCCGGCTATGAGAAATTCATGCGCGCAAGCGAAGCGATCTGCCGTGTCGGCTTCGAACAGCTCGGCGACCAGCCCTTCGATCGCTGGCAGGACATGGCGCGCGTGCTGCCGGACATGGTGAAGCTGCGCAGCTACCGCAGCCTGTACAGCCTGGTCGCGCGGCATGTGCGCGATCCGCGCCTGCGCTTCGCGCTCAGCTTCCATCCCTTGTTCGTGGGCGGCAATCCTTTCACCATCACCTCGCTGTACGGACTGATCGCGCACCTGGAAAGGCGGTGGGGCGTGCATTTCGCGATGGGCGGCACCGGCCGTCTGGTGACCGGTCTGGTGGATCTCATCCGCGGCCAGGGCAATGTCGTGCAGTGCAATGCCGAGGTCAGCGCCATCACCGTGCGCGATGGTCGGGCAAGTGGCGTGCGTCTGGCCGATGGCCGCACGCTGGAAGCCGACGTCGTGGTGTCGAATGCCGACGCCGCCCATACCTACAGCCGACTGCTGGCCGATCTGCCGCGACAGCGCTGGACCGACCGGCGGCTGGCCGCGGCACGCTATTCGATGAGTCTTTTCGTCTGGTACTTCGGTACCCGGCGTCGCTACGATGCGCTGCCGCATCACATGATCGCGCTAGGCCCGCGTTATCGTGGCCTGCTCAAGGACATTTTCCAGCGCCATGTGCTGGCCGACGATTTCAGCCTCTACCTGCACCGGCCGACCGCAACCGATCCCTCGCTCGCGCCGCCGGGTTGCGACGCCTTCTACGCGCTGTCGCCGGTGCCTCACCTGGATGCCGGCGTGGACTGGGCGGAGCGGGCGGAACCGTACCGACGGGCGGTGGAGCGCCGGCTGCAGGATGTACTGATGCCAGGACTGGCGGACAACATCGTGACGTCGCGCGTCATGACGCCACAGGACTTCAGCGATCGCCTGCTGTCGGTCAAGGGGGCCGCCTTCGGTCTGGAACCGGTGCTCACCCAGAGCGCCTGGTTCCGGCCGCACAACCGCAGCGAGGAACTGGACGGGCTCTACCTGGTTGGTGCCGGCACGCATCCGGGGGCCGGTCTGCCCGGCGTGCTGTCGTCGGCGCGCGTGCTCGATCGCCTGGTGCCGGACGTCCGCCATGTCTGAATTCGCCCGCGACGGTGATCGCGCACAC
Source organism: Methyloversatilis thermotolerans (assembly GCF_000372885.1). Taxonomy (GTDB): domain Bacteria; phylum Pseudomonadota; class Gammaproteobacteria; order Burkholderiales; family Rhodocyclaceae; genus Methyloversatilis; species Methyloversatilis thermotolerans. Next base: position 2,515,952 of record NZ_KB889967.1, on the reverse strand, counting down.
TGCCAGTGGCGCTTGCGTCATGGGTCGCGCTCCTTCCATGCGGCTTCTCTGCTGCTCCCGCGTCCGCTGCGCGAGCCGGCATGCGGGCTGTACGCCTTCTGTCGCGTGGCCGACGACCTGGTCGATGCGCATGAGGCCGACGCAGGCGTGGTGGCGGCCTTGCGCGATCGCGTCGATGCGGCGTGCGCCGGCCGCCCTCATGCGCTGCCGGAGGACCGCATGCTGGCCGACGTGGTGGCGCATCACGGCATCGCGCCGGCACTGCTGCATGCCCTGATCGAGGGCTTCGCGTGGGATGCGCAGGCGCGTCAGTACGACACGCTGTCGGAGCTGTATGACTACTGCGCGCGCGTGGCCGGTACCGTGGGCGCCATGATGGGCACGCTGATGGGGGTGCGCGAACGCGAGCTGGCGGCGCGCGCCTGCGATCTCGGACTGGCCATGCAGCTCACCAATATCGCGCGCGATGTCGGCGAGGACGCGCGCCGCGGCCGGCTCTATCTGCCGCGTGGCTGGATGCGCGTGGCCGGGCTCGATCCGGATGCCTGGCTCGCGCATCCGGTGTTCGACCCCAGGCTGGTACCGGTCATCGACCGCCTGCTGCGCTGCGCCGATCTGCTGTACGCACGCGCGGCGTCCGGCATCGAGCGACTGCCGCCGGCGTGCCGGCCGGCGATGCGCGCCGCCTGCAGCATCTATCGCGACATCGGTCGCGTCGTCATCGCCAATGGCTACGATTCGGTTACCACGCGCGCCGTCGTGTCGCCGTGGCGCAAGGCGCTGCTGCTGGCCGAGGCCTTCCGGCAGGGGAGTGAGCCGGCGGCGGGGCGCTATGTCGTGCTCGACGAGGTGGCCGATCTGGCAGATGCCGTCGTGACCGCGCCACCCAGCCGCATCGCGCCCCTGCTGGAGCGCCTGCCGGTGCGTACGCCCCGGCAGCGCATGGAATGGCTCATCGAACTGTTCGAGCGGCTGGAACGTCAGGACAGGGCGCATCTGCCGCTGCGCTGATCAGCGTGGCGAACAGGGCGGGCTGCTCCTCGTGCGCAAGGTGTCCGCCGCTGTCCAGCAGCCGCACTTCGCCGTGGCGAAGCAGGCGGGCGGCGCGCCGCGAGTTGTCGGGTGGTACGGTGCGGTCCCCGGCGCTGGCGATCAGCGTCACCTGTGCATCGATGCGCGGCAGCCCTTGCAGCAGGGGAGCGACGTCCCAGTGCGCCATCATGCGCAGCACGCCTTCGACATGGGCCGGGTTGCGCACCAGGCGGGTGTACAGATCGAGGCCGCGCGCGTCCAGCATCGAACCGGTGCTGGCGACCAGACGCTCGACCGCGCCGGGCCGCCGCGCGCGGTACGCGAACACGCGGGCGGTCAGCGATGTCTGAGCCAGCAGGCGCGCGGCCAGCGGGAACAGCAGGCCGGGCAGACCGGGCAGCGGCATCACGGCGCCGTTGATGCCGACAAGGTGTGCGGCGCGCAGAGCGCCATCGAACTGCATCTGCAGCATCAGCGCTGCGCCGGCGGAATGGCCGACCGCCTGTGCGGGTGTCAGGCCGAGTACGCGCAGCAGCTCGCCGAGCGCATGGGCGATGCCGACCAGCCCCTGGCGCGATCCGGCAAGCGCAGTGCTGAACGCGTGGCCGGGCAGGTCGGGTGCGATGAGCCGGAATCGCGGCGTGAGCCGCGGCAGCAGATCGCGCCAGGTGTGGGTGGACGCGCCTGCACCGTGCAACAGCAGGAGCGGCGGGCCGTCGCCGGCGATCTGCACATGCCAGCGTACGCCGCCCGCGTCGACGAAGCGGCTGTGCTCGCGATGCGGCCAGTCGGTGCCGTCGCGCAGCCAGTCGAGGCGGGCGTTCATGGTGTTTCCGCCATCTGCGTACGCAAGGTGTCCTGAATCGGAGGTGTCATGAGTCCCACGGTCATGGTAATCATCGAAGCGGGTCTGATCTTCGGCGGCGCACTGGTGTTCGCCATCTATCAGCTGATATCGGTAAGGCGGCTGCAGCGTCGTCACGACCGGCCGCCGGACAAGTCCGGGGATTCATGATCGCACGCCGGCGAGGAAGTCATGTTCAGCCATGCCAGTGTGCTCGCCGCGGCATGCGGAAGGGCAACAGCATCTGCACCCAGCCGCTGCTGAAGCGGGTCAGATCCAGGCTCTCGTGCACGCCGCGCACCGGTTCGCCGAGCAGTTGCGTGTGCAGCAGCGATCGCGCGTAGAACGGCGTGTCCTCGAGCGTGCGCACCTGTGGCGGCGCGCCGCGCTCACAGCGGGTGCTGCGCGCGATGCCCCAGCGCGTGCCCGGCAGTGTGCATTCCGGGGGCGCGTCGAAGCGGCGCTGCGCGCCATCCGCGTCGAAGTGCAGTGCGAGCGCGGTGCGCGCGCCATCGCGACCGCTCACGTCATACAGCACCGCGGTGTCGCCGCCGCGCAAAGTACAGCGCGACCAGTGCCAGTGGCTGAAGCTGTGCTCAAGCGGCAGATCGCCGCTGTTGCTGTCGCAGTAGGCGTCGCCCAGCCAGTGCATGGCCGGCACATCCAGGCGCACTTCGATGCGTGCGCACGGAGCGATGGGTTGCCAGCGATGGTGGCCGTCGCTGTCCAGCGCAAAGCTGTCGGCGCGCAGCGTCGGTGCGAACAGCCGCACCTGCCCGCATACGCGGCGCGGCAGTGGTGCGCCGATCTCGTCCAGATCGATCACCAGTGCGTCCCCTTCCCAGTGCAGATGGCTGGGGCCGATGCGCAGATGCTGCGCGTCCCGCTGCAGCGCCTGCGGTCCGCGTTCGGTCATGGTCCAGCGCCGGTTGTCGCCGTAGAGCGCGACGTTTACCGCGCAGTGCGCATGCGGATCCGCCGTTGGCTCGCGCCGTCGCGCCCGCGCGTAGTAGGGCGAGAACACGCTGCCGATGAAGGCGATGATGACCAGTCCGTAGCGGCCATCGTCGCTGTTGGCGTCGATATACCACCAGCGATAGCCGCCAGCGGGCACTTCGGTGTCAAACCGTCGCGCGCTCATGTCTTTCTCCCGATGTCGTCCAGCAGGCATGCCGCGGCAAGCTGTCCGGACAGCGCCGCCATGGGCAGCCCGGGGCCCGGGTGCACGCTGCCGCCGGCCAGATAAAGTCCGGGCACGCGGCTGCGCGCTCCGGGCCGCCGGAAGGCCGCCCGCCAGCCATGCGATGCGGCGCCGTACAGCGCACCGGCTGACGCCGGGAACAGTCGGTCGAAATCGCGGGGCGTGGTGACCTGGCAGCGGGCGGGGTCGAGGTCGATCCGCAGCCCGCAGCGCGCGAGCAGTGCGCGCGCGGCCCGCGCACAACGGTGCACCGCGGCATCGTCCGCACTGGCTCGCCCGGCGTCGGCCGGCGCATTTACCAGGCAGAACAGCCGTTCGCCGTGCTCACCGTCTCCATCCGGTCTGTCCTGGGCGCAGATATAGACCGTGGGCCGGCGCGGCAGCCGGTGGTGCTGCATGAGGTCGTTGAATTCCGCTGCGTAGTCCGACGAGAAAAACACGTTGTGACGATGCAGAGGAAAGCCGTGCGTCTCCGCCACCAGATTGCAGGTGAGGGCGGACAGCGAGCGCGCGGGCGGCGGGCCGTCCGCGGGTGCGGCGCGGCGCACCGCGTCGCCGAAACAGCCGGCAGCGAGTGCCGATACGTCGCCATTGAGCACTACGGCGTCGCACGGCAGCGTTTCGCCGCCGGCCAGCTCGATCCCGGTCACCCGGCCCGCCCGCAGTGCGATGCGCTCGACATGACTGCCGTAGCGCAGCGTCACACCGCGCTGCGCACACAGTGTGGCGAGTGCCCGTGCAAGCGCGTGCAGACCGCCGTCCACGGTCCATACGCCACGCTGTTCGACATGCGCGACCAGCATGAGCGTGGCGGGCGCCTCGAAAGGTGAGGATCCGCAATAGGTGGCGTAGCGGCCGAACAACTGACGCAGCCGGTGATCGCGGAAATAGCCGCACAGCGATGACCACAGCGTGGAGAACGGGCGGATGCCCAGTATCGATACCCCGGCGCGCAGGCTCAGCGTCAGCGGATCGGGGCGTTGCGCGCGCATGAAGCTGGCGTCCAGCGTACGGTGTATGCGTGCCGCGTCGCGCGTGAATGCGATGAAGCCGCGGGCTTCGGCCGCGCCGGCAAAGCGGCCGATGGCATCCGCGGAACGGCCGGCGTCGGCGTGCAGGTCGAGCACGCCGCCGTCCGCCCACGCATGGCGCGCCAGCACGTCGAGCGGCCGCAGCATCACATGCTGCGCGAGCGTGCTGCCGGCACGCGCAAAGACCTCGTCGAACACCTCGCGCAGCGTAAGTACGGTCGGACCGGCATCCAGTCGCCGGCCGTCGATTTCCAGTTCGCGCAGCTTGCCGCCCGGCGTATCCGCGCGCTCCAGCAGCGTGACCTGCAGGCCGCGGCAGGCCAGTTCCAGGGCGGCCACCAGGCCGGCCATGCCGGCGCCGATCACTGCGATGCGTTGACTGTTCATGTCAGGCGGGATTGACGATGACGGTTTGAGTGTCTAGAGTAAATGACATGTCGCGTTGGTAATCAATGTTGACGTGCGACACATCACCGGGGGAGGGCGTCATGGATGGCATCGAACGCATCGAAACAGCGTTGAGTACGGCGATAGAACAGTCACTGATCAGCGCGCTGTCGCATGTCGACGGTCCGGGCTGCCCGCCGCTGCTGGCAGGCGCCATACGCCACGCCGTGTTCCCGGGCGGCGCCCGCGTGCGCCCCCGGCTCTGCCTGGCGGTGGCCTGCGCCTGCGGCGAGGACGACACCTCGATCGCGGATCACGCGGCGGCCGCGATCGAACTGCTGCACTGCGCATCGCTGGTGCATGACGATCTGCCGTGCTTCGACGATTCGCCGCTGCGTCGCGGCCGGCCTTCGGTGCACAGCGCTTTCGGCGAGCGCATCGCGGTGCTGACCGGTGACGCACTCATCGTGCTGGCCTTCCAGACGCTGGCGCGCGGCGCGGCTCATGCGCCCTATCGACTGCTGCCGCTGCTGTCGGTGATCGGCCGCGGCGTGGGCGTACCGTCGGGCATCGTCGCCGGGCAGGCGCTGGAATGCGAGAGCGAAGTCGATCTGCGCGCCTATCAGCAGAGCAAGACCGGCGCCCTGTTCGCGGCGGCGACCATGGCGGGGGCGGCGGCCGCGGGGGCCGACCCCGGACCGTGGCGCGCGCTCGGTGACTGCATGGGCGAAGCGTTCCAGGTCGCCGATGACGTGCTCGATGCGGCGTCCAGCGAAGAACGCATCGGCAAGCCGGTCGGCCGCGATGCGGCGCTCGGGCGGCCCAGCGCGGTACGCGAAATGGGCCTGAGGGGGGCCATCCGCCATCTGCAGCAACTGGTGCAGAACGCCATCGACGCAGTGCCCGCCTGCTCGGGTGCCGAAGGTCTGCGCGCCGTGCTGGCGGTCGAGGCGCGCCGGCTGCTGCCGCAGGACATCGTCGCCTGTGCCGCCTGATCCAGCCATGTCTACCGCAGCCGGCGACCGCCTGGGCATGGGCGACGGACCGCCGCCGCATGCCTGGTCGCAGCCACCCCGGCGCGACGGCGTCGCCGACCGGCTGCGCGATGCGCTGGCGAAGCTGCTGCTCAGCGCGCGCATGCAGCGGGTGCTGACCACCTTGCCGCTCACCCGCGGCAAGGCCCGTCGCGAGGCGGCGGCGCTGTTCGATCTGTGCGCGGGATTCATCTATTCGCAGATATTGCTGGCCTGCATACGGCTGGACGTGTTCGCGCTGCTGGCCGAGCGCTCGCGTACCGCCGCGGAGGTGGCGGCCCTGACCGGGCTTGGCCAGGAGGCCGTGACGCGCCTGTTCGATGCCGCCGTCGCACTGCGCCTGCTGTCGCGCCGCAGCGGCGGGCGCTATGGCCTGTCCCTGCGCGGGGCGGCGCTGCACGCGCAGCCCGGGCTGGCTGCGATGATCGAGCACCACGGACGCGTCTATCGCGATTTCGAGGACCCGCTGGCACTGCTGCGCGGCGCGGGTGCCGATAGCAAGCTTGCCGGCTACTGGGCCTATGCGTCAGATGCCGACCCGACGCGTCTGGGTGACGACGCGGTGGCGGCCTACACCGCGCTGATGGCGGCTTCTCAGCCTCTGGTGTCCAGCCAGGTGCTGGATGTCTACCCGGTCGCCATGCATCGCTGCCTGCTCGACGTCGGCGGTGGCGACGGCAGCTTCCTGACTGCGGCGGCGGCACGCGCGCCGCGCCTGCAACTGCAACTGTTCGACCTGCCGCCGGTGGTTGCGCGCGCACGCGACCGGCTGGCCGCGTCCGGCCTGGCTCACCGCGCCAGCGTCCATGCAGGGTCCTTCTTCAGCGATGCGCTGCCGCAGGGCGCCGATCTGGTCAGTCTGGTACGCGTGCTGCACGACCATGACGATGCCGAGGTGATGCAGTTGCTGCGCGCGGTGCGCGACTGCCTGCCTGCCGACGGCACCCTGCTGATCGCCGAGCCGCTGGCCGGCGTCAGTGGCTCGGAAGCGGTCGCCGATGCCTACTTCGGCTTCTACCTGATGGCCATGGGTCGTGGCCGTCCCCGCACCGAAGAACAACTGGCCGCGATGCTGCGCGCGGCCGGCTATTGCCAGATCGGCCGCCTGCCCACCCGCATCCCGATGCAGACCTCGGTACTGGTGGCGCGTCCCTGTGGGCAAACAGGCGGAGTGTAATTTTTAGTTGACATATTGAACGGTCAACATAGAATGACGTATCGGTGTCTTGACGCAGTGACCACGACGGAGTGGACCATGGACGGCTTGGCGGTGGTGTTGCAGCAACCCCAGCAGATCGCGCTGCGGCGACTCGAACTCGATCCCATGGGACCGGGCGACCTGCAGGTGGAGGTCGACTGGAGCGGCATCAGTACCGGCACCGAGAAACTCTTGTGGTCCGGCCGCATGCCGCCGTTTCCCGGCATGGGCTATCCGCTGGTCCCCGGCTATGAGGCCGTCGGTCGCGTCACGGCGGCGGGAGAGGGCGCAGCGCATCGCATCGGCGAGCGCGTGTTCGTGCCCGGGGCGCGCTGCTTCGGCGAGGTGCGCGGATTGTTCGGCGGCTCGGCGTCCGCACTCGTGGTGCCGGAAGAACGCGCGCTGCACATTCCCGAATCCATGGCCGAGCGCGGCGTGCTGCTGGCACTCGCCGCGACCGCCTGGCATGCCATCGACGATGCGCCGCGCCTGCCGGAACTGATCATCGGCCACGGCGTGCTCGGCCGCCTTCTCGCCCGACTGACCGTGATCGCCGGCGGCGAGCCGGTGGTGTGGGAGCGCAATCCGATGCGCGCCGGTGGCGGCAGCGGCTACATGGTGATGCCACCCGAACTCGATACCCGTCGTGACTATGCCTGCATCGTCGATGCAAGCGGCGATCCGGGCATGCTGGACGTGCTGATCGCCCGCCTGGCGCCGCGCGGCGACATTGTGCTCGCCGGCTTCTACGACGAGCCGCTGTCCTTTGCCTTTCCACCCGCTTTCATGCGCGAGGCGCGGCTGCGCGTCGCCGCGCAGTGGCAGCCGCAGGACCTGTTGCATGTACGCAATCTCGCCGCCACCGGCCGCCTGTCGCTGGACGACCTGATCACCCACCAGTGCGACGCCCAGTCCGCGGATGAGGCCTACCCGGTGGCATTCGCCGATCCATCCTGCCTGAAGATGATTCTCGACTGGAGAAAGATGTCATGAGCCAAGCGTGCGGCACGTCACCGGTGCACCCGGTCCGGTTCGACCGTCTAGAGGCCCTGCGGGCGGAAGCGGCCATCGAACCCGATGCGGTACCCACCGGCGAGGCGGGGAAGCGGACACAGATCATCGCGATCTACGGCAAGGGCGGCATAGGCAAGAGCTTCACGCTCGCCAATCTGAGCTACATGATGGCGCAGCAGGGCAAGAAGGTGCTGCTGATAGGCTGCGACCCGAAGAGCGACACCACCAGCCTGCTGTTCGGCGGCAAGGCCTGTCCCACCATCATCGAGACGAGCTCGCGCAAGAAGCTGGCTGGCGAAGAGGTCAGCATCGGCGATGTCTGCTTCAAGCGCGACGGCGTGTTCGCGATGGAGCTGGGTGGTCCCGAGGTGGGGCGGGGCTGCGGCGGCCGCGGCATCATCCACGGCTTCGAGACGCTGGAGAAGCTCGGTTTCCATGATTGGGGCTTCGACTACGTGCTGCTCGACTTTCTTGGCGACGTGGTGTGCGGCGGTTTCGGTCTGCCGATCGCACGCGACATGTGCCAGAAGGTGATCGTGGTCGGCAGCAATGACCTGCAATCGCTGTATGTGGCGAACAATGTGTGCAGCGCGGTCGAGTATTTCCGCAGGCTCGGCGGCAACGTCGGCGTGGCCGGTCTGGTGATCAACAAGGACGACGGCACCGGCGAGGCGCAGGCCTTCGCGCAGTCGGTCGGCATCCCGGTGCTCGCTTCCATTCCGGCGCACGATGACATCCGCCGCAAGAGCGCCAGTTACGAAATCATCGGTCGTCCCGGCGGACAGTGGGGCGGCCTGTTCGAGGCGCTCGCACTGAATGTCGCTGAGTCGCAGCCGGTGCGTCCGGCGCCGCTGTCCCAGGACGGGCTGCTCGGATTGTTCTCGGCCGACGTGACTGGACGCGACTACGTCATGACGCCAGCGACGGCGGCCGACATGCTGGGCCGCGACGTGATCGCCAGGCCCTCGCTCGAAGTCGTGTACGACACGGTGTGAGGCGGCGGTCATGACACTTTCCGGCACCGCTGATACACACATCATCAACACCGCCGCATTGAAGGGCGACGGTCACGGCTGTCACGCGGGACGCGAACAGATGGAGGCCGCCGCGCGCGCCGCCGGCAAGAGCGCGGCGCTGGATGGCTACGCGGCCGACTACCCGAAGGGGCCGCACGACCAGCCGCAGAGCATGTGTCCTGCCTTCGGCTCGCTGCGTGTGGGACTGCGCATGCGTCGCACCGCCACCGTGCTGTCCGGCTCCGCCTGCTGCGTCTATGGGCTCACCTTCACGTCTCATTTCTACGGTGCACGACGCAGCGTCGGCTACGTGCCGTTCAACAGCGAAACCCTGGTCACCGGCAAGCTGTTCGAGGATATCCGTGAAGCGGTCTACAAGTTGGCCGATCCGGCGCAGTACGACGCGGTGGTCATCATCAACCTGTGCGTGCCGACGGCCAGCGGCGTGCCGCTGCAACTGCTGCCGAAGGAGATCGACGGGGTACGCATCATCGGCATAGACGTGCCCGGCTTCGGGGTGCCGACGCATGCCGAGGCCAAGGACGTGCTGGCCGGCGCGATGCTGCGCTACGCGCGGCACGAGGCGGAGCAGGGGCCGGTGCAGGCGCCGCGCAACGGTGTGGCGGACCGCCCCACCGTCGCGCTGGTGGGCGAAATGTTCCCGGTCGATCCGGTCACGATAGGTGCGCTGCTCGAACCGATGGGACTGGCGGCCGGACCGGTGGTGCCGACGCGCGAATGGCGCGAGCTGTATGCGGCGCTGGACTGTGCCGTCGCCGGCGCCATTCATCCTTTCTACACCGCCAGCTTCCGCGAGTTCGAGGCGGCGGGACGGCCGGTGGTCGGCTCGGCGCCCATAGGGCATGACGGCACCGATGCCTGGCTGCAGGCCATAGGTCGCGCCGCCAATATCGGCCAGGAGCGGATCGACGCGGCGCGCAACCGCTTCCTGCCCGCGATACGCGGCGCGCTGGCGGCCAATCCGGTCAGGGGGCGCATCACGCTGTCCGGCTATGAGGGCTCGGAGCTGCTGGTGGCGCGCCTGCTGGTGGAATGCGGCGCCGATCTGCGCTATGTCGGCACCGCCTGCCCGCAGACCCCGCACAGCGCCGCGGACCTCGAGTGGCTGAGCGCGCACGGTGTGCATGTGCAGTACCGCGCCTCGCTGGAACAGGATATTGCCGCTTTCCGTGAGTTCAAGCCGGATCTGGCCATCGGCACTACGCCGGTGGTGCAGGCGGCGAAGGAGGCGCGCACGCCGGCGCTGTACTTCACCAACCTCATTTCCGCACGTCCGTTGATGGGACCGGCCGGCGCAGCGTCGCTCGCCGCGGTGATCAATGGCGCGATCGGCAACCGGCATCGCTTCGACGCGATGAATGATTTCTTCGCCGGGGTGGGCAGCGGACATGCCGCCGGCGTGTGGCAGGACGTGCCGCGCGACCGCCCGGAATACCGCGCCGCCTATCGCGCCAAGCTCGCGCGCATGGCGAAGCAGCGCAATGTCGAGGAGGCGGTATGACGCTGCATCCGAATGCCATGTCGCCGCGCGCCGGGAGTGCATCATGCTGATACTCGACCACGATCGTGCAGGTGGCTACTGGGGCGCGGTGTATGCCTTCACCGCGATCAAGGGCCTGCAGGTGGTGATCGACGGTCCGGTCGGTTGCGAGAACCTGCCGGTCACTTCGGTGCTGCATTACACCGATGGCCTGCCGCCGCACGAACTGCCCATCGTGGTCACCGGGCTGGCCGAGGAACAGCTTGGCCGCGAAGGGACCGAAGCCAGCATGCGACGCGCCCACACCGTGCTGGATCCGGATCTGCCGGCGGTGGTGGTGACCGGATCCATCGCCGAAATGATAGGCGGCGGCGTGACGCCGGAAGGCAGCAATATCCAGCGCTTCCTGCCGCGCACGATAGACGAGGACCAGTGGCAGAGCGCGAACCGCGCGATCAACTGGCTGTGGACGCAATACGGCGCGAAGCGCATTCCGCCGCGCCCGCCGCGCGCCGCCGGCTGCCGGCCACGGGTGAACATCATCGGGCCGATCTACGGCACCTTCAACATGCCCAGCGATCTGGCGGAGATCCGCCGCCTGGTCGAAGGGGTCGGGTGCGACGTGAACATGGTGTTCCCGCTCGGCAGTCATCTTGCCGATGTGCCGAAGCTGGTCGATGCCGATGTCAACGTCTGCATGTATCGCGAATTCGGCGAACTGCTGTGCGAGTCGCTGGAGCGTCCGTGGCTGCGGGCGCCGATCGGCCTGCACTCGACCACGCGCTTCCTGCGCACGCTGGGGGAGCTGACCGGGCTCGACCCCGAGCCCTTCATCGAGCGCGAGAAGCACACCACGATCAAGCCGCTGTGGGATCTGTGGCGCTCGGTCACGCAGGACTTCTTCGGTACCGCCAGTTTCGCCGTGGTTGCGGGCGATACCTATGCGCGCGGCGTGCGCCGCTTCCTGGAGGAGGACATGGGACTGCCCTGCGCCTTCGCCGTGTCGCGCACGGCAGGAACCAAGACCGACAACGACGCGGTGCGCGCGCTGGTGCGCCGGCATGCGCCGCTGGTCATGTTCGGCAGCTACAACGAGCGCATGTACATGGCCGAGTGCGGCGGGCGCGGAAGCTACATACCGGCGTCCTTTCCTGGCGCCCTCATCCGCCGCCATACCGGCACGCCGTTCATGGGCTATGCCGGCGCCACCTATCTGGTGCAGGAGGTGTGCAACGCGCTGTTCGATGCGCTGTTCCACATCCTGCCGCTGGCGACCGAACTGGACCGGGTCGAGGCCACGCCGGCGCGCGGCTCGGACGATGCGCGTCCGTGGGACGAGGCCGCTCGCCGGCTGCTCGACCTGCACCTCGAACAACAGCCTTTCCTGGTGCGCATCTCCGCCGCGAAAAGACTGCGCGATCGCGTCGAGCGCGATGCCCGCGCCGCCGACGAGGCGCGCGTGACCGAGGCGCGCTTGCGCCAAGTACTGGAAACGACATGAGGCCGCCGTACGCGCCCTGTGCCGGATCAACCGTCTTCCGGGGCGTCGTCTGCTCCGCAAGTCCCCGCCGCGCGGGAGGTGCGCGGCGCAGGCCGAAAGGCCCATCAGGAGGTAACAGCAATGGATGATGGCAATAGAAGCGGATCGCTGTCAGGTCTGACAGAGTCCGAGGCGCGGGAATTCCACGCCATATTCATGACCAGCTTCATCGTCTTTCTGGTGGTCGCGATCATCGCCCACATCCTCGTCTGGAACTGGCGTCCCTGGTTCCCCGGCGTGGACGGCTATGCATCGCTGATCGACAGCGCAAAGGCGGCGGCGCACGCGGTCGTTCCGTACATCTATCAGGCATAGGAGATCCGATATGTGGCGTATGTGGTTGCTCTTCGATCCCCGCAGATCGCTGGTGGCGCTGTTCACCTTCCTCATGGTGCTGGCGCTGTTGATCCACTTCATCCTGCTCAGCACCGATCGCTTCAACTGGATAGAAGGCCCGAGCAAGAAGCCGGCGGCAACCGCGCAGCACGCGATGCCAGCTCCGGTGGCGATGCGGCAGGTGCAGTAGCGAAGTCGCGCACGCGCACGAGGACCGGGTCCGCCCGGCCTCGTGACTGCGGGCCCGCTGGCATCTGCGGCACATGCACAAGAAACGACATAAGTAAGGAGGCCCGGCATGTCCATGCTCAGTTTCGAAAAAAAATACCGCATACGGGGGGGGACCCTGATTGGCGGCGACCTGTTCGACTTCTGGGTCGGCCCCTTCTATGTCGGCTTCTTCGGCGTCACCAGCATCTTCTTCGCGCTGCTGGGCACGCTGCTCATCATCTGGGGCGCCTCTCAGGGGCCGACCTGGAATCTCTGGCAGATCAATATCGCGCCCCCCGACCTGAAGTACGGGCTGGGCATGGCACCGCTGATGGAAGGCGGCCTGTGGCAGCTCATCACGGTGTGCGCGATCGGTGCCTTCGTGTCCTGGGCGCTGCGCGAGGTCGAAATATGCCGCAAGCTGGGCATGGGCTACCACGTGCCGGTGGCGTTCTCGGTCGCGATACTGGCCTATGTGACGCTGGTGGTGTTCCGTCCGCTGCTGCTGGGCGCCTGGGGACACGGCTTTCCGTACGGCATCATGAGCCATCTCGACTGGGTGTCGAATACCGGCTATCAGTACCTGCACTTCCACTACAACCCGGCGCACATGATCGCGGTGAGCTGCTTCTTCGCGACCACGCTGGCGCTGTCGCTGCACGGCGCCCTCATCCTGTCGGCCACCAATCCACCCGATGACGGCGTGGTGAAGACGCCGGATCACGAGAACACCTTCTTCCGCGACGCCATCGGCTACTCCATCGGCACGCTGGGCGTGCACCGCCTGGGCCTCTTCCTGGCCCTGTCCGCAGGTTTCTGGAGCGCCGTGTGCATCGTCATCAGCGGTCCGTTCTGGACACGCGGATGGCCCGAGTGGTGGACCTGGTGGCTCAACCTGCCCGTGTGGCGCTGACAAACACAAGGAGAGCGTCATGGCCGAGTACCAGAATCTGTTTACCCAGGTCCAGGTCCATGGACCCCTGTTTCCCGGTGTATCGACCGGGCGCGACGATCGCGAACGGGTCGGCACGCCGACCGATGTGCATCTGTTCGGCCGGCTGGGCGACGCCCAGATCGGTCCCATCTACCTTGGCTGGTTCGGACTGGCGTCGCTCATCTGCGGTTTCATCGCCTTCGAAATCATCGGCCTCAACATGATGGCTTCGGTGAACTGGGATCCGCGCGAATTCGTCCGCCAGTTGTTCTGGCTGGCGCTGGAGCCGCCGCCCGCGCACTACGGCCTGTCCTTGCCGCCTCTGAACGAGGGCGGGTGGTGGCTGATGGCCGGCTTCTTCCTGACCGTGTCCATCCTGCTGTGGTGGGTACGCATGTACCGCCGGGCGCGTGCGCTGGGCATGGGTACGCATGTGGCGTGGGCATTCGCCGCGGCGATCTGGCTCTATCTGGTGCTGGGCTTCATCCGGCCGGTGCTGATGGGGTCGTGGTCCGAGGCGGTGCCCTTCGGCATCTTTCCCCACCTTGACTGGACGGCGGCGTTCTCCATCCGCTATGGCAACCTGTTCTACAACCCCTTCCACATGTTGTCCATCGCCTTCCTCTACGGCTCGACCCTGCTGTTCGCGATGCACGGCGCCACCATACTTGCGGTCAGCCGCTTCGGCGGCGAGCGCGAGATCGAGCAGATCGTCGATCGCGGCACGGCAAGCGAGCGTGCCGCGCTGTTCTGGCGCTGGACCATGGGATTCAACGCATCGATGGAATCGATACACCGCTGGGCCTGGTGGTTCGCCGTGCTGTGCCCGCTGACCGGCGGCATCGGCATCCTGCTCACCGGCACCGTGGTGGACAACTGGTATCTGTGGGCGGTCAAGCATCACGTCGCACCGATGTATCCGGCCGTGTTCGGCACCGTCGTCGATCCGGCCACCGTGCAAGGAGCGCAACCATGAGTACGCTGAATGCGGCACTGCGTGTGATGTCCATGCTGGGGGCTGGCCTGCTGCTGTCGGCCTGCGAACGGCCGCCGATCGACACGGTGCAGCGCGGCTTCCGTGGCACCGCGATGGTCGAGGTCTACAACCCGCGCATCCTCGAAGGCGAGCAGGAGAAGAACGTCGTGCCGGCCGCGACGCCAGCGGCCCCGCGCGAAGGCCAGAAGGCGTCCGAGGTGTACCAGAACGTGAAGGTGCTGGGCGATGTCAGCGTGGCCGAGTTCACCCGGCTCATGGTGGCCATGACCGGCTGGGTAGCGCCGCAGCAGGGGTGCGCCTACTGCCACAATCTGCAGAACCTGGCCGACGACAGTCTGTACACCAAGGTGGTGGCGCGGCGCATGATACAGATGACGCAGCACATCAATGCCGACTGGAAGGCGCATGTCGCCGATACCGGCGTCACCTGCTACACCTGTCATCGCGGCATGCCGGTACCGGCCGAGGTGTGGTTCCAGCCGGCACCACAGAAGCATGCGCTGCGCGCAGCAGGCAACAAGATGGCGCAGAACACGCCGGACGCGGCGGTGGCCTATGCCTCGCTCCCCTATGACGCGTTCAATCGCTATCTGTTGAAAGCCGAGGACATCCGCGTCAACACAAGCACCGCATTGCCGACCGCGCCCTATGGTTCCATGGCAGCCACCGAGGCCACTTACGGACTGATGATGCACATGGCCGACGGACTGGGCGTGAATTGCACCTACTGCCACAACAGCCGCGCCTTCGCACCGTGGAAGGAGAGCACGCCACAGCGGGTGACCGCCTGGCACGGCATACGCATGGCACGGGATCTCAATACGACGTATATGGAGCCGCTGACCGACACCTTTCCGCCGCATCGCAAGGGCAGCGAGGGCGATGTCGCGAAGGTGAACTGCGCAACCTGTCATCAGGGGGCGTACAAGCCGCTCTATGGCAGCTCCATGCTGAAGGACTACATGGCCCTCAGCGCGGCCGGTGCCCAGGCGGCCCTTCCGCCGCAGCCTGCCGCCGGCGCGGCGCCCGGCCAGTGATCCACGCGCACTGAACCAGGCGGCCCGAGCCGCCCGGCTACCTCGTCCGGGCCGTCACCGCGGCTCTCTCCTCCGCGCTGGGCCAGACAGCGTATCCGCGGGGGCGGTACCGGACACCACGGCGTGCAGTTCCGCCCGGCCTGGCCGCCCCGCGAGCACTGCGCGGAGGAGAGGGTCATGCAAGTCCAACAGGTCATGTCAACCGGCGTACTGTGCGCCGCCCCCGGCGACAGCGTGCATTCGGTCGTGATCCACATGCTGAGCCGTCATTGCGGCGCGATTCCGGTCGTGGGCACGCAGCACGAGCTGATAGGCATCGTATCGGTGCGCGACATCATGCTGCCCATGTATCCGAAGCTGGGCGACTACATCCACGACAATGTCGGCACGCGGGACTTCCTGGCGATGGAGGAAGGCTACGATGCGGTGCTGGCGATGAAGGCCGAGCAGGTGATGACCCGCAACCCGCTCGCGCTGGCGCCGGAAACGCCGGTGCTCGAAGCGGCCTCGCTGATGGGTGTGAAGAACTTCCGGCGCATGCCGGTCGCGCAGGACGGAAGGCTGGTGGGCATGGTGAGCATCGGCGACATCAATCGCGGCCTGTTCTTTGCGCGCGTGCGCAGCGGGGGGTGACGCGGCGGCGGGTGCCCGGCGTGATCGCGCGCCGGTGCCGGATCATCACGCGATTGTGCCAGCGGCCCCGGGGCAACGATTTCCGGCGGGCGTCAGCGGGCGCTCCGGGTGCCGGCACGGGTGTCAGAACGGCTGAAGATCAAAGGAAACCTGGTGTGCGGTGTGCGCAGACAAGGGACACTGCGTTGCCGGCTGTACGGCGCGTTCCCCCGTATCATGCAGCGGCGTGTCAGCCGGTACGACGCATGGCGGCACGCGATCGCGTGCCCCACTTCCACAATCCGTCCAGTGGTACCGGCAGCATCATGAACAGATGCTCCAGCCCGGCCAGCCCGGCCAGTGTGGCGAGCAGCGCCGCGGACACCTGTTCCGCGCTGCCGGCGGGCGCGCGCGCGGCGCCATCGACCAGATGCGCGGTCAGCAGCAGGCAGCCGATCATCGAAAACGGCCACAGTGCATTCATGCGGCGTTGCCGGAAGTAGCTGCGCAGATAGTGCAGATGCGGCGGCAGCAGGGCGTCGCCGAGATTGCGTACCCCGAAGTGCAGATTGAGCTTGGCGCTGACCCGCATCACCCACAGCAGCAGGTAGGCGTGCAGCGCCACCGGATCGGCCGTGTCACGGGTGAGCACCCATAGCAGCAGCGCACCGGTCGCGATGGCCAGTTCGTGGTGCAGCACCACCTGGACCGCGCGCACGAAGTGCGCGGATGCGGCACAGCCGGGCGGCGCCGCCTGTCGTACCGGTCCGGTGATCCAGCCGGTCAGGAAGCTCAGCTCCATCCATCCCCATAGCGTCAGCGCGCACGCAAAGCCGAGATAGGCCGCGGAAGGACCGCTCAGATCGGCCGCATGTCCGGTCAGCGCCAGTGCGCACAGCGCGAGCACGGTCACGACGCCCATGCTGGCGCGGAAGGTCCGCGGATGGAGTCCGTCGAGGTAGAGGATCAGCCCCGTGCTCAGCCACCACAGCGCCAGAGTGAACAGGCCTGGCAGCACGAGGCCGACCGTGATGCCGTCCATCATCACCATGCCGGTGCCACGCGCACCGTCGCGGGCAGCTCGTTGCGCCGCACCGGGTGCAGATAGAGCCGGCCGAAGGTGAGGGCCGCCGACGCGATGCAGCGTGCCCGCGTGAGCAGACCGGCCACCCCGCCGCGCTGGCGCGCCGCCTCATGCGCCTGCGCGGTCAGGAAGAGCTTGCGCAGGCCGGCACGGAAGGCGGGACTGTCGGTATCCAGCGTCAGCGGGAACACCTGCCTGGAAATGTCGGACGTGATGCGGAACACGCGGAAATCATAGTCGTCCGCATCCAGGCCCATCGCATCGTGCAGCGCCGGCCGCATGTGGTCGCGCACATACATCGTGACGTAGACGGCGAGCAGGAAGAAGCGCACCCACAGCAGATTGGCGCCGCGCAGAAGGTGAGGGTGAGCGCGCAGGATGAGCGCAAACGATTCGCCGTGCCTGAATTCGTCGTTGCACCAGCGTTCGAACCAGCGGAAGATCGGATGGAATCTCAGCTCCGGATGACGTTCCAGTTGCCGGTAGATGGTGATGTAGCGCGCGTAACCGATCTTCTCGGACAGGTAGGTGGCGTAGAAGATGTACTTGGGCTTGAAGTAGGTATAGCGCTTGGTCCGCTTCAGATTGCCCAGATCCACGCCCAGTCCGTAGTCCTTCAGCGACATGTTCAGGAAATTGGCGTGGCGCGCCTCGTCGCGGGCCATGAAACCCATGAGCGCCTTGATGTCCGGGTTGTCGACCTGCTTCTTGATTTCGTTGTACAGCACGCAGCCGGAGAATTCCGAGGTGATCGAGCTGATCAGGAAGTCCATGAATTCGCGGTGCAGTTCGGGCGGCAGTTCGCGGATCTGCTCGGCGAAGTCGGCGGTACGCTGGAAGTGGTCATGGTTGTTGTCGCCCTCGTACTCCTGCATGGTGGCGTCCCACTCGGCGCGCACCGCGCTCACGTCGATGCGCTCCATGGCGGCGAAGTCGGTGGTGTAGAAGCGCGGGCTGAGTACCGTGCTGGTACGCGCGCGGTCGGTGGCTTCGATGGACAGCGGAACGGTCGGTGCGTGACTCATGGCTGGACTCCTTGAGCGATAGCTCGGTCGGGCGATGCGCGCAGCAGCCGCCCGAAGTCAGCGGCGTTGACCGGTCCGAAGGACTCGAGGTCCACGCGCTGACCGGTGCTGCGATCCATCAGGGTGAGTCGTCCGTCGGCGCGGGCGACCAGTTGGAAAGGTTCTGCGGCGCCTATCTGCTGGCGACGGCGCTCGCGCACCAGGCCGCGCAGCGCGCCGCGGACGAAGCCGTGCTCACCGACAAAGCGGTCGATCTGCGCGCCGTTGGCGGCATCGATCACGACGATGCTGCCATCCGCCCGGTCCTCGAAGCGCAGGGAACGGACTTCGGTGGCCGGCGCGTCCGGCACCCGGATGTCGGCGCCGGAAAGGCGCACCCCGGCCACCGCGACGATGACGCCGCACAGCAGCCCACCGATGGCCAGCAGCGGACCTCGCGCAAGGCCGGGATCGTCATGTGCATGGGCTTTCATGGCGGCGCTCACGATGCGACCAGACCGCCAGGCAGCGTGCGTACCGGTGCGGCGGCAGGCTGTCCGATCTGACCGGTGCGTGCATGCACCGCCAGCCAGGCCCGCGACAGCAATGCACTCACGCCTTCCGCATCGGCGATGCAGCACAGCATGGGTTGCGGACGCGCGAAATGCCAGGGACGCGCATGCGGCCACAGATGAACCAGGGCGATGCGGTCGGGCTCACCGATGTGCAGCGCGATATGGCCGCAGTCGTCGCGCAGGCGCCGCACATCGGCGGCGGTGATGCGCGCCAGGGGCAGGTTGAAGGTGAGGCTGAGCACGATGCCGATGCGCATCACGATGCGCCGGTCGGTCAGTGTATAGACCGTGGTGCGTGCGCTCAGCCAGGCGATCAGCGCGAGCATGCCGGTCGCGGCCGCCATCAGCGGCAGTGGCAGCGCTGCCGCGAGCAGCGCATCCTGCGCACTGCCGCCCTCGCCGTACACATAGCTTGCGCGCAGCAGCAGGATCAGTGCGAAGTAGGCGGCGATGGCGCGCAGGTGGAAGCGCTCGCGGGCGAGGCGGCGCCAGCATGGCGACCCCTGCCAGAGGACGGTCTCGCCAGCCGGCAGTGTTTCCGGCAGGCCGAGCGCCGGCTCGAACTCGTGTTCATGCCCATGGCTCGCGACCGGGCGCGGCGCGCTCACAGCAGCGGCTCCCGGCGAGAGGCCTCGGCATACAGCGTGCCGCCGCCGTAATAGGCCATCACCTTTTCCTCTTCCAGCAGCGTGATGCGGTCGTTCGCCTTGGGCTGGGGCACGTTGGCGAACTGGTGTCCAAGTATGGACTGCACGCGCACCGCGTCGCGACCGACGCGGCAGAAGTTCATCGGCAACAGTACGGAGCGGGTTCCGCCACCGACCGCGACATCGAGTTCGAGGTAGCGGAACATTGCTTCCGAACGATCCACCCACAGATCGCGCACCACGCCGCCCTGCCCGCCGTCGGCGCCAAGCACCGGCAGGCCGCGCGGATCGATGTCCTGGTGCGCGACGCCGTAGGCCGGTGCATCACGCAGCGGCACCAGTCTCAGCTCGCCGCTGTAGGTGAGGTCGGGCAGGTCGGCGCGATCCGACCATGCGCCCGGCCCGACGCCATCGAGCATGGGGTCGCCGGTGGGTTCGAGCGGCGCACCGGGCCAGGGTGCGCTCGGCACCGCCTTCAGTTCCTGCGGTGAGCGCCTGTCATTGGGAACCGTGACCGTGCGTCCGTCCTGCAGCCGGAAGGTTTTCGGGTCGGGAATGGCGGGAAAGCCCTGGACCCGGATATGCCCTGAGCGGTCGGACTCGAGCGGATAGCCTTCGCGCTTGCTCTCCTGGTGCAGGTAATAGATCAGTCCCGCGAAGAATATCCAGAACAGGTAGAGAACCACCTGTGCCACGTCGAAATACTGTGTGAATGCGCCGGTGCCCATGTCTTTCCTCCTGCAGGTATTCAGCCGGGTAGATCGGCCAGTCCGAATTTCGCGCCGGTGCGTGCCGACGCGGGCGGGGTGCTGCGCACCAGCGGTCCGAGGGCGACCAGGCAGGCGAACAGCATGTAGATTTCGATGTGATAGACGAAGCTGTAGCCGGTCGCTGGCGACTCCAGCGCGGTGCCCAGGGCGCCGGTCATGGCCAGTGCGGACACGGCGTCCCGCAGCGTGCCACCGAGCGCGATGGCCAGTCCGGTCGTGCTCGCATGCACCGCGCCCCAGGCGCCGAGGGCCAGTCCGTGCAGCCCGCCGTCCTCCAGGCCCATCGCGGCAGTCAGCATGCCGACCGAGAACAGCCCGCCGCCGAAGCCGATCAGGCCGACGCCGGCGCGGAACAGCGCGGTCGAATGCATCGGTTCGGCGAATACCACGGCGGAGAAGGCGACGATGCCGGTCAGCGCACCCAGCGCGGCAACCCGGCATGCATGCACGCCGGAGGCCAGCGCATGCGCGGCCAGCGCGAACGCGAGCAGCGCACCGACCGCCATCAGCGCGGTCAGTGCCGTGGTCGAACCCACGCCCATGTGCAGCACTTCGGCGCCATAGGGCTCGAGGATGATGTCCTGCATGCTGAAGGCTGCGGTCCCCAGACCGAGTGCGAGCAGATAGCGCACGGCACGCGCATGCGTGGCGAACTGCGACCACATGGTGCGGAAGGGGAGGGGCGGACTGTCGTCCACAGTCCGCCCGCGCGGCTCCTGCTTCCACAGCGCGGCGATGTTCAGCGCCATGGTGAGCAACGCGGCACCCTGCACCACCTTGATCAGCCTGAGCGGGCTGAAATCCGACAGCAGCCAGCCGAACACCAGGCCACTGCCCACCATGCCCACCAGCAGCATCAGGTACATCAGCGCCACCACGCGCGGACGATTTTCCGCAGGCGCCAGGTCGCCGGCCAGCGCCAGTCCGGCGGTCTGTACCGTCTGCATGCCGGCGCCGACCAGCAGGAAGGCGAGTGCGGCGCCCGCCTGACCCACCCAGGCCGGGCCCTGGCTGTCGCCCGACAGCAGGATGAGCGCGAAGGGCATGATGGCGAGACCGCCGAACTGCAGCAGCGAGCCCATCCACAGATAGGGTACGCGACGCCAGCCCAGCGCCGAGCGGTGCGTGTCCGAGCGATAGCCCAGCAGCGCGCGGAACGGCGAGAACAGCAGTGGCAGCGATACCATGACCGCAACCAGGGTGGCGGCCAGACCCATTTCCACGATCATGACGCGGTTCAGCGTCCCGATCAGCAGCACGGTGCACATGCCCACCGACACCTGGAACAGCGACAGGCGCAGCAGGCGGCCCAGCGGCAGTTGGTCGCTCGCCGCATCCGCGAACGGCAGGAAGCGTGTGCTTACACCCAGCCACAGGCGCGCGACGCGATTGACCGGAGAATGGGCGTGGCCGGCAGTCATGGCCTGATCAGTTCCATTGCCTGCGAGGTGTAGAAGCCACTGGCCACGCGCTGCGTGCGGCCGACGCCGACATCGAGCAGCCCCGGAGTCGTGTCGAGCAGGTGGCGCAGTCGGCGCTCGCTGACCGGTGCGATTTCCGGCGCCCGCTCACCACGCGGGAACAGGCGGCCCACGAAGTGCATGGCCGCCAGGGCGCGCGTGCGCGGCGGGAAGGTGAACAGCAGACTGTGCCGGCAGCGTGCCGAAAGGCCGGCCAGTACCTGCACCACCTCGGTTGGTGCATAGTGGATCAGCGAATCCATCGCGACGACGTGGTCGAACTCGGCCAGCGACGCGTCCAGCATGTCACCGGCGATGTATTCGATGTGACGGCTCAGTCCGGCGGGCACGCGCTGTGCGGCGATGCCGATCAGTGTCGGCGACAGGTCCACCGCGACCACTGAAGCACCGCGGCGCGCCGCCTCGACCGCCAGGGCACCGGTACCGCAGCCGGCATCGAGCAGGCGCCGCCCGCGCAGGTCCTGCGGCAGCCAGCCGAGCAGCAGTTCGCGCATGCGATCACGACCTGCGCGCACCGTGGCGCGGATGCGACCGACCGGCGCATCCGATGTCAGCCGGGCCCAGGTGTCGGCGGCCGTGCGATCGAAATAGGTGGCAATCTGGCCGCGTCGCTGCAGATAGTGTGTATCCATGTCAGTCGAATCCCAGGAGGTCGAACAGGTCGCGGTCCTTCATCGGCGCAGCGATGTGAGGCTCCGAACCGGCCCAGAGCGCGGCGGCCAGGCGCAGGTATTCCTGCTGCACCGCCTCGACTTCCGGACAGGTATCCATTTCGAACAGGGTGGCCTTCTTCAGCCGGCTACGCCGGATGGCATCCAGATCGGGAAAGCGGGCCATGGTGCTGAGCCCGACACGGTCATTGAAGCGGTCGATCTGGTCGGTGCCGCTGCTGCGATTCGCCACCACGCCGCCGAGGCGCACCTTGTAGTTCTTCGACTTCGCCTGGATGGCGGCGACGATGCGGTTCATCGCGAAGATGGAGTCGAAATCGTTGGCCGTCACCACCAGCGCGCGGTCGGCATGCTGCAGCGGTGCGGCAAAGCCGCCGCACACCACGTCGCCCAGCACGTCGAAGATCACCACGTCGGTGTCGTCGAGCAGGTGGTGCTCCTTCAGCAGCTTCACCGTCTGGCCGACCACGTAACCGCCGCAGCCGGTGCCCGCAGGCGGACCCCCCGCTTCCACGCACATGACGCCGTTGTAGCCGGTGAACACGTAGTCCTCCGGCCGCAGTTCCTCGGTATGAAAGTCCACGCTTTCCAGCATGTCGATCACGGTGGGTACCAGCGATTTTGTGAGGGTGAAGGTCGAGTCGTGCTTCGGATCGCAGCCGATCTGCAGCACGCGCTTGCCCAGCTTGGAAAAGGCCGCCGACAGGTTGGACGAGGTGGTGCTCTTGCCTATCCCTCCCTTGCCATAGACCGCGAACA
The DNA here is from genome assembly GCF_000372885.1 of Methyloversatilis thermotolerans. Classification (GTDB taxonomy): domain Bacteria; phylum Pseudomonadota; class Gammaproteobacteria; order Burkholderiales; family Rhodocyclaceae; genus Methyloversatilis; species Methyloversatilis thermotolerans. The sequence continues at coordinate 2,493,037 of NZ_KB889967.1, read as the reverse complement.
CCTTGGCGGTCGTGATCTGCAGGCCGGGGTCCTGATGGACCTGCACGCTGCCTTCGCCATCGGGCGGACCCGGACTGCGCCGCACGGGGATGCGGTCCAGCGCGATGCGGGTGGTCGTCATTGGGGTGGTCACTGTGGACTCCTGGTGGGGTGGGGAAGGACCTTCATGCGCGGGCCTGCTGGGGGAACACGCCTTCCAGCCTGTCCTCCAGTTCGTTGCCGGCTTCCATCAACCGCGACAGAACACCCTCGTCGGGCTGCCAGTAGCGGCGGTCGTGCGCCTCCAGCAGGCGCTGCGCGACGCGCGCCGCTGAGGTCGGGTTCAGTTCCGCGAGCCGGCTGCGCATGCCTTCGTCCAGCATGAAGGTCTGGGTGAGCTGCTGATAGATCCAGGGCGACACCTGGCCGGTGGTGGCGGACCAGCCGAGGGTGTGGGTGATGTGGGCCTCGATCTGGCGCACGCCTTCATAGCCGTGTGCCAGCATGCCTTCGTACCACTTGGGGTTGAGCATGCGCGTGCGTGTCTCCAGCGCCACCTGTTCATCGAGCGTGCGCACGGTGCCGCCGCCGGTGGTCTGGTCGCCGATGTAGACCGGCGCCACGGGCGCATCGGCGCCGCGCGCACGGCGCACTGCACGCGAGATGCCGCCCAGCGTGTCGACATAGGTGTCCACGGTGGTCACCCCCAGTTCGACCGATTCGAGGTTCTGGTAGGTGAGCTCGACGTCGGCCAGCATGCTGGACAGCAGACCGGTGTGCGCGACCGGCAGGCCATCGCGACCGTAGGCGTGGCCCTTGCGGCGGGTGTAGGTTTCGGCCAGTTCGTCCTCTTCGTCCCAGCAACTGTTCTCGATCAGGTGATTCACGTTGGCGCCATAGGCGCCTTCGGCATTGCCGAACACGCGCAGCGCGGCGGTTTCAAGATCGCAGCCGTGGCTGGCCTGGTAGGCGAGCGCATGCTTGCGCACGAAGTTGAGCGCCGGGTCCTCGTCCGCGCAGGCGGCCAGATGGGCCGCCTCGGCCAGCATGCGGATCTGCAGCGGCATCAGGTCGCGGAAAATGCCGGACAGCGTGATCACCACGTCGACGCGCGGGCGTCCGAGCGTGTCCAGCGGCTCCAGTCGCGCGCCGGCCAGCCGGCCATAGCTGTCGAAGCGCGGTGCCGCACCCATCAGCGCCATCGCCTGCGCGATCGGCCCGCCCTCGGTCTTCAGGTTGTCGGTGCCCCACAGCACCATGGCAATGGACTCGGGGAAGGCATGGCCGTCGTCGACGTGCCGCGCCAGCAGGCGCGCCGCCTGGCGCGCCCCGTCCATCACCGCGTAGGCACTCGGAATGCGGAAGGGGTCGAAGCCATGCAGATTGCGTCCGGTGGGCAGCACATCGGGTGTGCGCAGCAGATCGCCGCCGGGCGCGGGTCGAGTGAAGCGGCCGTCGAGTGCGCGCAGCAGGGCATCGATTTCGTGTTCCTGCGCCAGCAGCCGCGCGGTGACGATGAGTTCGTCCAGCGCGCCGGGCGCCGGTGTCGCCGTGGCTGGACCGCCGGCGGCGGCGACCGCATCGGCCGGCTGACCGGCCAGCAGCGCGTCCACCGTCGCATCGTTCAGCTCCAGCGCGTAGCGGGCGCGTGCCACCGCGCGCAGCAGGTCCGCGCGCTCGACCGGCGTGGGCACTTCGCCGACCACGTGCAGGCCGCACGGGATGAGCGTGTGTTCGAGTTCGCTCACCGCAGTGCACAGTCCCTGCACGTACGTTTCGCCATGCATGTCGTCCGCGCATTCGAGTTCCAGCGCCTCCGCCTGCGAGCGGATCAGCGCGAGCAAGGCTTCCGGTTCATCGTCCGGCGCGTGCCTGCGCCATCTTTCTATCGACGACTTCAGGTCGGCCAATCCGGCATAAAGACCGGCTTCGGTGATCGGTGGCGTCATGTAGCTGATCAGCGTCGCGCCCGAACGGCGCTTGGCCAGCGCCCCTTCCGACGGATTGTTGGAGGCGTACAGATAGATGTTGGGCAGCGCGCCGATCAGCCGTTCCGGCCAGCAGCGTCCGGACAGGCCCGCCTGCTTGCCGGGCATGAATTCCAGTGCGCCATGAGTGCCGAAGTGCAGCACCGCGTGTGCGGCGTAGTCGTCGCGCAGCCAGCGGTAGAAGCAGGCGAAGGCATGCGTGGGGGCGAAGCCCTGCTCGAACAGCAGGCGCATCGGATCGCCTTCGTAGCCGAAGGGCGGCTGCAGGCCCACGAACACGTTGCCGAAGTGCTCGCCAAGAACGAAGAGGTGGCGGCCGTCGCTCAGGTGACGGCCGGGCGCCGGGCCCCAGTGCGCCTCGATGTCGGCCAGCCACGGTTCGCGCCGGATGTGCTCCTCGGCCGGAATCCGGCAGGCGACATTGGCCGGCGTACCGAAGCGTTCCGCATTGCCGTGCAGCAGGCGGTCGCGCAGCGCCTGTTCGTCGGCCGGCAGATCCACCGCATAGCCTTCACGCGACAGGGCGGTTAGCGTGCGGTACAGCGAAGAGAACACCGACAGGTGGGCGGCGGTGCCGACGGCGCCGCCATTCGGAGGAAAGTTGAACAGCACGATGGCCACGCGCTTGTTCGCGCGCTCGGTACGGCGCAGCGCGACCAGGGCATCCACGCGCGCGGCGAGCTGTTCCGCGCGCTCGGCGCACACATGCATGTCGCGCCCGCCTTCGCTGGGGGGAAAGCTGCAGCAGCGTGCGCAGCCTTCGCAGCGACCGCCCTGTCCGTCGGAACGGCCACCGAACACCATGGGCTGGGTCGCGCCATCCAGTTCCGGTATGGCCACCATGATGGTGTTCTCGACCGGCATCAGGCCCCGTCCGGAGGCACCCCATTGCTCCAGCGTCTGGAACTCGACCGGATGCGCGGCGATATAGGGCACGTCGAGCCTGGTCAGCAGCGCTTCGGCGGCATGAGCGTCGTTGTAGGCGGGGCCACCCACCAGCGAGAAGCCGGTGAGCGACACGACGGCGTCCACCGTCGGCCGACCATCGCGGATGAAGAAGCGCTCGACCGCGGGGCGCGCATCCAGTCCGGTGGCGAAGGCCGGTATGGTGCGCATGCCGCGTGCCTCGAGCGCACGGATCACGCCGTCGTAATGCCCCGCGTTGCCGGCCAGCAGGTATGAACGCATCAACAGCACGCCGACCGTGCCGCCGGACTGCGCCGCCGGCAGACTGGCCTGAGCTTCGGTGATGCGCGCAGGCAGGTCGGGGTGGTAGAGGCCGACATCCGGGTACTCGACCGGCGCCGCCGCCGGCACCTTGCCGCGCAAGGCGGCGCGCGGACCGTCGGCATAGCGGTCGATCAACATGCGCACCATGTTCGCCACATTGTCCTGCGATCCGGCCAGCCAGTACTGCAGGGTCAGGAAATAGGCGCGCACGTCCTGCGCGGTGCCCGGAATGAAGCGCAGCAGCTTGGGCAGCCGGCGCAGCATGCGCATCTGCCGCTCGCCGGACGAGGCCGGCCTGTCCTTGCCGGTCTGGCCGCGCAGCCGCTTCAGCAGAGCAAGTGCGCCGCTCGGCTGCGCCTGCATGTCGAAGCGGCCGAGCCGGCTCAGCCGCGTCACCTCGGGCGCGGACATGATGCATACGATGGCATCGCATGCGTTGCGCCGCGCCGTCAGCGCCGGCAACACCGGCCGGTAGTGCTCCTCCATGAACAGCATGCTGACGATGAGCACGTCGGCGGTGGCGATGGCTTGTTCGCAGCGCGCCAGCGCCTCGGGACGGGCGATCCATTCCGCGGCCGCATACACTTCGAGCTGCAGCGAAGCCAGTGTGCGGCGAAGCTGGCTGCGCGCCCTTTCGGTGGCGCTTGCCAGATGTGTGTCCATCGTGATGATGGCCACGCGCACCGGCGTGTGAAGCACCTCGGCTTCAGCGCGAGAAGTGAGCTTTGGCATCGTAAAGTGTCTCCACCGTGATGCAACTCAGGCCCAGGCTGCGGGCGAACGTTTCGGTGTTGCGGCGTGCCTTTCCCCGGACGAAGAAGGGAATCTTCTTCAGCTCGCGTTCGCCTTCCTCGGTCCACGTCGGCAAGTCCTTGTCTGCGGCCACATCGGCGACCGCCATGGTCTGCCGCACGACCGCGGGCAGGTGGGAAGCCGGTGCGGCGTCGTTGAATTCGAAGTCATCGCGGAACATCTGCAGCAGGTGTTCCTCCAGCCCCATGACCAGCGGGTGGATCCAGCTGTCGAACAGGACATTCGCCCCTTCGAAGCCGAATACCGGACTGTGCCGGGCTGGAACGTCCTGCACATGGATGGGACTGGAAATCACCGCGCAGGCGATGCCCAGGCGCTTCGCAATATGACGTTCCATCTGCGTGCCCAGGATCAGTTCAGGCGCGGCCTCGGTGATGGCGCGTTCGACCTCGAGGTAGTCGTCGGTGATCAGCGCGGCGACGCCGTAGCGCGCAGCCGCCGCACGCAGCTCCCGCGCCGACTCGCGGCCGTAGCAGCCCAGGCCGGCGACGGTGAATCCCATTTCTTCGCTGGCGATGCGGGCGGCGGCGATGGCATGCGTGGCATCGCCGAAGACGAAGACGCGCTTGCCGGTCAGATAGGTCGAGTCGACCGAGCGTGCATACCAGGGCAGGCGGCAGTCGGCGGGTGCGCCGGCGCCGGGCAGGCCCGCATCGAGCAGGCGGTCGGTGCCGTCCAGACCCGCCAGAGCGGCCACCTCGTCGATGAAGTCGCGCGTGGCGCCGACACCCATCGGCACCGTGTGCGTGTGCGGCTGACCGAAGGTGCGCTGCAGCCAGCCACAGGTGAGGCTGGATACCTCGGGATAGAGGTCGACATTGAAGTCGGCATCCGCGATGCGCTGCAGATCGGCGTAGTGCGCGCCCAGCGGCGCGACCACATTCACCGTCACTCCGAGCGATTCCAGCAGGCGGCGGATCTCCTGCACATCGTCGCGGCAACGGAAGCCGAGCAGAGTGGGACCGAGAATGTTGGCGACCGGCGCTTCGCCCGGCATGCGCTCGCGTCCCCGGCCTGCGGCGATCCGTTCGTTCAGCGCACTGCGGACCAGACGGTAGAAGGTTTCCGAGGCACCCCAGTTTTCCTTGCGCGAGTAGGCGGGCAGTTCCAGCGGTACGACCGGTACCGGCAGTTGCATGGACAGCGCCAGTGCCCCGGCCTGGTCCTGCAGCAGTTCGGCCGTGCAGGATTCACCCACCAGCAGCGCGGCCGGGTGGAAGCGTTCCCAGGCGGCCGCCACGGTGCGCTTGACCATGTCCGCCGTGTCGCCGCCGAGATCGCGTGCCTGGAAGGTGGTGTAGCTCACCGGTGGCCGGCGGCCGCTGCGCTCTATCATCGTGAACAGCAGATCGGCATAGCTGTCGCCCTGCGGGGCATGCAGCACGTAGTGCACGTCGAGCATGGAGGCGGCGACGCGCATTGCGCCCACATGGGGCGGTCCTTCGTAGGTCCAGAGTGTGAGCTGCATGCCGGTCTCCTAGACCTTGAGCGCCGCGCGCCGGGCGAGCGGACGGGTGAACAGTGCAGCCAGGTCGCATGCCTGGTCGAAGCCCTGTATGGGCGAGAACACCAGTTCGATCGACCACTTGGTGGTCAGTCCTTCGGCTTCCAGCGGATTGGCCAGCCCCAGGCCGCATACCGTGATGTCGGGACGCGCTGCGCGCACCCGCTCCAGTTGCCGGTCCACATCCTGTCCTTCGCTGATCGTCACGCCCGGCGGCATCTGCGCGGTCTCCGCGGCCAGCATGTCGCGATCCAGATAGGGCGTGCCGACCTCGATCAGCCGCATGCCGAGTTCCTGGTGCAGGAAGCGCGCGAGCGGCAGTTCGAGCATGGAGTCGGGCATGAGGAATACGCTGCGTCCGGACAGTTGCGTGCGGGCTCGGCCCAGCGCTTCGCCGGCACGGCGTTGCGCGGTCGCCAGCACCGCGTCGATCCGCTGCGCGTCCAGTCCCCAGGCGTGGCCGGCGCAGTGAAACCAGGCGCGGCTGCCGGCGACGCCGATCGGATACGGCGCGCGCAGCCAGTGCGCACCGCGTGCCTGCAGGGCGCGCATGGTGTCGCCGACGAAGGGCTGCGCCGCCAGCAGCAGCGTGCCGGGGCCGACCGCCGGCAATTCGGTCGAGCGTCGCCCGGGCAGGAAGTCCACCCGGTCCATGCCCATGCCGTCGAACAGGCGCCGGAACTGGTCCTCCACCACGTCAGGCAGGCAACCGACGACCAGCAGTTGCCGCGGCGCGTGGCCGGCAGCCTCGGGCAGCAGTGGCACCAGTGCGCGCAGCGCGGCATCCTCGCCCTGCGTAAAGGTGGTTTCTATGCCGGAGCCCGAGTAGTTGAGTACCCGCACGCGCGGCAGCAGACGGGTGTTCAGCCGCTCGGCAACGCGCGCAAGGTCCAGCTTGATCACTTCGGACGGGCAGGAGCCGACCAGGAACAGCGTGCGGATTTCCGGCCGTCGTTCCAGCAGCGTGACGCACAGTCGGTCGAGTTCGTCGTGTGCGTCGGTCAGGCCGGCCAGATCGCGCTCGGTGAGCACCGCGGTGCCGAAGCGCGGCTCGGCGAAAATCATGACGCCGGCGGCCGATTGCACGAGATGGGCACAGGTTCGCGATCCGACCACCAGGAAGAAGGCGTCCTGCATCTTGCGGTGCAGCCACACGATGCCGGTCAGACCGCAGAACACCTCGCGCTGTCCGCGTTCTTTCAGCACCGGTGGCTGGCCGCACGCGCCGGCCGACAGGACGGGAATGTCGAGCAGATTGCTCATGAGCAGGCTCCGCTCGCGGCCAGTCCGGGCATCGCCTCGCGGCGCGCGATGCGCAGCTTGAGCAGGAACTGTCCGGCATTGACGACATAGGTGGCGTAGGCCGCAAGCGCCAGCCACATCTGGCCGCGCGCATCCAGCGACCCGGTGAACAGTGCCCACAGACAGGCGCTGTGCAAGGCCAGCACCGCGAAGCTGAACACGTCTTCCCAGAAGAACGGACGGGCGAACAGCCATACGCCGAACACCGCCTTCTCCCAGATCGATCCGGTCACCATGATGGTGTAGAGCAGGGCGGTCTTCACGACCACCGATACGCTGGCGGCCATCCAGCCCTCACCGGTCAGCATGAAGCGCAGCACGAGGATGCAGCTGATCAGGAACACCAGGAACTGCAGCGGGGCCAGCACGCCCTGCACGATGGTCCACACCGAGGCGTCGCGGCGCCGGCGTTCATCCGGCGTGTACAGCGGCGCGCGATGTCCGGCCATCGGTCCAGCGGTGTCGCGCATCCTCATGGTGTCCCCCGACGCTGTGGGCCCGGCGCTGCCGGGCAGCGATGTTGTCATTGATTTGACAGATGCTGTGTCAGGAAATCTAGACGCTCGAGTGGAATGTGTCAATGTTCGATGACGTCCAGTCCCGCCGTTGCGTCAAAATGCGTCAGTTTGTCCAGTACACTTGGCGCCAACTTTTCTTGACATTCTCGTTCGCCGTAGCTATTCCTAGGGCATGGTCGGTAAAGCTCTTGTACCGATCACATGAGATGGTGCGACTCGTGCTGCAGTGCGCGGGCCCTTCCTTCTCCGCGATCACGGCAACCCGGTCGCACGCGGTACAGGCCAGCACCCGGCGTGGGGTGGATCGGATCTGACCTGACGACAAAAATGGGGCGGAAGGAGGATGGGATGGCACACACATCAAGACCCGATGCGGGCGATGTTCCGGTTCAATGGAAGTCCGGATGGATACTCGACCTCTCGCATTCGGTCGAGGTCGACGTGATTCCGCGGCTGGTGCAGCAGCATGCACCTGCGCCGCCGGCGACTGAATTGCGGGCGTATCCGGTCATTTGCGAAGCGGAAGTGTGCGAATTCGCCCATCTTGTTCTGGCGCAGGATGCCTCGGTCGTTCGCAACTGGATCGATGGGGTGAGGGCGCGCGGCATCGATCCGCGCCGGATCTGTCTCGATCTGCTGGCGCCTGCGGCGCGCCGGCTGGGAGAGCTGTGGGTGGCCGACGAGTGCGACTTCACCCAGGTAACGCTGGGCTTGTGGCGCCTGCAGCAGGTGCAGCATGATGTCGCCGCCTGTTTCCGGCTGGACGTGCATGCCCACGAGCATGGTCGCAGGGCCCTGTTCTGTACGCTTCCGGGCGACCAGCACACTTTCGGCGTGTCAATGCTGGCCGATTTCTTCCGGCATCGGCACTGGGATGTCAGGCTGGATTGCCCGACACATCCTTCGGATACATTGGCAGCCCTGCAGCGCGAATCATTCGATCTGCTGGGGGTTTCGCTGGGCAGCGAGACGCGGCTGGACGAGCTCGGGTCCTGGATCGCCCAGGCGCGCCGTGTGTCGAGGCGTCGCGATCTGGTGGTGATGGTGGGCGGGCCGCTCTTTGCCGAGCGCGCCGATCTGGCCGCAGGCGTGGGGGCTGACGCGGGGGCCTGCGATGCGGCGACCGCGCTCGATGTGGCGGAAGCCTTGTTGCCGGTGCGCTTCGCGCATGGCTGACTGAAACGTGATGTGGAGGATGGGGTTTGGGTCTGGAGCAGGGACGCGAGTATCTCGCGAAGATTGACGCAGGATTGGAATCCCCTCGGGTGAAGCCCTTCGATTTTCCACTGCAGTTCTTGCAGGACATCGATGCCGCTTCGGCGGCGAAGCTGGCGTCGTCATCCTCCGATATTGCACTCATCATCGATGCCTCTGGCTTGGTCCGCGACGTTTCGATCGCGGGCCGCAGCCTGCCGCCTACCCTTGCCGATGGCTGGATAGGGTTGCCCTGGGCCGATGTCGTGACGGTCGAGAGCCGATCCAAGGTGGCCGAGCTGCTGCAGGAAGCGCTGTCAGGTGTGAGCGGACAGGCGCGGCATCTGAACCATGCCCTGGGCGACGGTGCCGATCTGCCGGTGCTGTACAGCGCGGTGCGCGTGGGCAGCGACGGGCCGGTCGTGGCGCTGGGGCGCGATCTTTCGGCGCTGTCGCTCATGCAGCAGCGGCTGGTCGACGCGCAGCAATCCATCGAGCGCGACTATGCCCGGCTGCGGCAGCTCGAGGCGCGCTATCGGCTGCTGTTCCAGATGACGACCGAAGCCGTGCTGATGGTCGATTCGACGTCGCAACGCATTGTCGAGGCGAACGAGTCGGCAGCGCGTCTGCTTGCGGGCGATGGCCGCGCCGTCATCGGGCGGACCTTTCCGGAAGGGCTGGATGAAGCGGGTGTGCAGGCGGTGCAGGGCCTGTTCGCCGCGGTGCGCACTGCCGGCCGCGCCGAGGACGTGCGCGTGCGCCGGACCGATGGTGGCGAGATGCGCGTGGCGGCGTCGCTGGTACGCCAGGACAGCAGTGCGCTGTTCCTGGTCCGGCTGGCGCCGATCGGTCGACGCGCCACCGACAGCGGCGAGGATCAGCTGGTGGTCAGCGACGCGGTCGAAATGGTGCCGGATGGCTTCGTGCTCACCGATGACGCGGGCCTCGTGACGAACGCGAATCAGGCTTTCCTCGATCTTGCCCAACTGGCGAGCCGGGTGCAGGTGAAAGGGCAGCCTCTGGAACGATGGCTGGGGCGGCCAGGCGTGGACTTCAAGGTGCTGATGGTCAGCCTGCGCCAGCATGGCAGCGTGCATCTGTTTTCCAGCGTGCTGCGCGGCGAGCACGGCTCGGACGTCGACATCGAGGTGTCCGCCCGCATGCTGCCGCAGGGCGGCCGGGCGCGCATCGGTTTCACCGTGCGCAGCGTGGGGCGAAGGCTGGAGGCCGAGCCGGCCTCGCGTGCCGCGCTGCCGCGCTCGGTGGAACAACTCACCAGCCTGGTCGGACGCGTGTCGCTGAAGGATCTGGTGCGCGAGTCGACCGACCTGATCGAGAAGCTGTGCATCGAGGCGGCGCTCGAACTGACCCGCGATAACCGGGCTTCGGCGGCCGAAATGCTCGGTCTGAGCCGACAGAGTCTGTACGTCAAGCTGCGGCGCTACGGCATCGGAGACCTCGGTGGGGATGAGGGCAATGACGCAGGGGGTGTGTAACTTGTTTTTGACTTTGAAAGTGTAAGTTTGTATTGACTAGTGGTGCTGTCGTGCCTAGTGTTAGGTCATGACACGTCCAGCCCTCGCCACCGTCGCCGAACTTTTCAAGCCCGTCACCTGGTTTCCGCCGATGTGGGCCTTTGCCTGCGGCGTTGTGGCATCGGGCCTGCCGGCCGGTGATCGCTGGCAGATCGTGCTGGTTGGCGTGCTGCTGGCAGGGCCGCTGGTCTGTGCGACCAGCCAGGCGGTCAATGACTGGTTCGATCGCCATGTCGACGCCATCAACGAACCGCAGCGACCGATACCTTCAGGTCGCATGCCGGGCCGCTGGGGCTTGTTCATCGCCATCGCCTGGACGCTGCTTTCGCTTGCGGTGTCGTCCTCGCTTGGCCCCTGGGGATTCGGTGCGGCCGCGCTCGGGCTGGTGCTCGCCTGGGCCTACAGCGCTCCGCCGCTGCGCCTGAAATCAAACGGCTGGTGGGGAAATTCCGCCTGCGCCCTGTGTTACGAAGGGCTCGCCTGGGTCACCGGCGCGGCGGTCATGGCCGGCGGCGCCATGCCTGACCTGCGCAGCCTCATCCTCGCCGGCCTCTACAGCGCCGGTGCGCACGGCATCATGACCCTGAACGACTTCAAGTCGGTCGAGGGCGATCGCCGCATGGGCATCGCGTCCCTGCCGGTCCAGTTGGGCATTGCCAGGGCTGGCCGGCTCGCCTGCGTGGTCATGGTGCTGCCGCAGCTCGTGGTGTGCGTGCTGCTTGCCGAATGGGGCGCAATGGCGCACGCGGCGGCCGTCGGCGCCGTGCTGGGTGCGCAGATGATGTTGATGACCCGGCTGCTGGATGACCCCAGAGGGCGTGCGCCCTGGTACAACGCGACCGGTGTGACGCTGTATGTGACCGGCATGATGATCAGCGCGCACGCCCTGCGCACCGTCGGGGGTATTGCGTCATGACTCTGGGCTGGGGTGGCATCGTTCGACTCGGGCTGGTGCAGACCGCGCTGGGCGCGGTCGTCGTGCTGACCACCTCCACGCTCAACCGCGTCATGGTGGTCGAAATGGCGATGCCTGCCATGCTGCCCGGCGCTCTCGTCGCACTGCATTATGCGGTGCAGATGTTGCGCCCGCGCATGGGTCACGGTTCCGATCTGGGCGGGCGGCGCACGCCATGGATCATCGGTGGCATGGCGCTGCTGTGCGCCGGTGGCCTGCTGGCGGCAATCGGTACTGTCTGGATGGCGCATTCGCCGCGGGCCGGCATTGCGCTGTCGCTTGTCGCCTTCGTCGCGATCGGCGCCGGTGTCGGTGCTGCCGGCACTTCCTTGCTGGTGTTGCTGGCCAAGCAGGTGGACGATGCGCGGCGGCCTGCTGCCGCAACGCTGGTGTGGATGATGATGATCCTGGGTTTCGCGCTGACCGCGGGCGTGACCGGACGCCTGCTGGATCCGTTCAGCGTCGAGCGTCTGCTCAGGGTGGTTGCGGTCACCTGCGGACTCGCCTTCGTGCTGGCCTGTTGGGCTGTGCGCGGCGTGGAGAGGCGCGTACCGGCGGGCGGACCTTCGCATGTACTTGGGGGCTACCCTGACAAGAGCACCCCATTCCGCGCGGCGCTCGCCCAGGTATGGGCCGAGCCGTCCGCGCGGCTTTTTACGCTGTTCGTATTCATGTCCATGCTGGCTTACAGCGCGCAGGACCTGATTCTCGAACCTTTCGCCGGCACCGTGTTCGCTTACACACCCGGCGAATCCACACGTCTGTCCGGCGTGCAGCATGGCGGCGTCCTGCTCGGCATGATGGCGGTCGCGGTCTGCGGCAGTCTGCGCGCCGCCGGGCGCATGGCCTCGCTCAAGCTGTGGATGACCGGCGGATGCCTGCTGTCGGCGCTGGCCCTGGCCGGTCTGGTGCTCGGCGGTCTGCTCGCCGACTGGCCGTTGCGACAGAACGTGTTCCTGCTCGGCTTCGCCAACGGTGCTTTCGCGGTAGCTGCCATCGCCGCCATGATGCGCCTCGCGGGGTGCGGTGGTGCCGGACGCGAGGGTGTGCGCATGGGTCTGTGGGGTGCGGCGCAGGCGATCGCATTTGCGCTGGGCGGCTTTGCGGGCACCGTGGTATTCGACCTGCTGCGCGCGCTGTCGGTGCCGGCCGGCACCGCCTACGCGACCGTGTTTGCGGGTGAAGCGTTGCTCTTCGTGGTGTCGGCTGCGATGGCCGTGCGCATTGCCGGTCTGGATCCGGCCGTCACGCGGGACTCTGCAGCCCTCGGGGTGATCGATGCCGCATTGATCGGACATCGCCACGGTCAATCGACCTGAAGCTCGAAAGCCACACCGATGCGGTGGCAAGCGGGGACGTTCATGGAAACATACGATGCAGTGGTGGTGGGCGGTGGTCCGGCGGGCGCAACCGCGGCGAACGATCTGGCGGCGCGCGGCCATTCCGTGCTGCTCGTCGACCGCGGCGGGCGGATCAAGCCCTGTGGCGGAGCGATTCCGCCTCGCGCCATCGATGATTTCGCGATTCCCGAGCATCTGCTGGTCGCCCGCGCGCGCTCGGCGCGCATGGTGGCGCCGTCCGGGCGCTGCGTGGACATGCCGATCGACCATGGCTTTGTCGGCCTGGTGGATCGCGAACACTTCGACGAGTTCCTACGCCGGCGGGCGGAGTCCTCAGGCGCCCGCCGTCTGCGCGCGCGCTTTGATCGCGTCGAGCGCGATGGCGCGGGGGCGGCCATCGTCCGGCTGACCCTGCATCACGATGAGGCCTGTCCGCAGGTCCTGCGGGTGCGGGCACGGGCGGTCATCGGCGCCGATGGCGCGCTGTCCGAAGTGGGGCGCCAGTGCGTGCCCGGCGCGGACCATGTGCCCTGTGTCTTCGCCTATCACGAGATCGTCCGCACGCCGCGCCAGGACTTCGATGGCAGCCGATGCGATGTGTACTACCAGGGACGGGTGTCCCCCGACTTCTACGGCTGGGTGTTTCCGCATGGCGACACGGTGAGCGTGGGTGTCGGTACCGCGCAGCGCGGGTTCTCGATACGCGGAGCCACCGCGCTGCTGCGCGGCTTGAGCGGACTGGCTTCGGCCGACACCTTGCGCCGCGAAGGCGCCCCCATTCCGATGCGCCCGCTGCGCCGCTGGGACAACGGCCGCGACGTGCTGCTCGCCGGCGATGCGGCCGGGGTGGTGGCGCCGGCATCCGGTGAAGGCATCTATTACGCGATGAGCGGCGGCCGGCTGGCGGCCGACGCCGTGCACGAGTTTCTGAGTACCGGTGACGCGCGCGCACTGGCGCAGGCGAGGCGGCGTTTCATGAAGGCGCACGGGCGGGTGTTCATGGTGCTCGGCATGATGCAGCGCTTCTGGTACCGCAGCGACGCGCGGCGCGAGCGATTCGTCGGCATCTGCCGCGATCCCGATGTGCAGCATCTGACCTGGCAGGCCTATATGCACAAGCGACTGGTGCGCGCGCGCCCGCTTGCTCACGTCCGCATATTCTTCAAGGATCTCGCCCACCTGTTCGGCATCGTGTCGCCATGAACGCGGCGCGCCCCGGTCGGCTCAAGCCGGTTGCGACGGCGGCGCTTGCCGCGTTTGCGGTCGCCGCTGCGGGGGGCGCGGTCACGCGGATCGACGACTGGTACCGGTCGCTCGTCAAACCGTCCTGGCAACCACCGGACTGGGCTTTCGGTCCGGCCTGGACGCTCATTTTCGGCCTGGCGGCGGCGGCCGGGGTGCTGGGCTGGCGCGCCATGCCTTCGCACCGGCATCGCATGTGGCTGCTTGGCGCGTTTGCGCTCAATGGCGCACTGAACGTGTCGTGGAGCGCACTGTTCTTTCTGGCGCGCCGACCGGACCTGGCGCTGTACGAAGTGGGGCTGCTCTGGCTGTCCATCCTGCTGCTGATGCACATGTTGCGGCCCTGGTCGGCGCGCGCCGCCGCCCTCCTTCTCCCCTATGCGCTGTGGGTCGCGTTCGCGGCGGCGCTCAACGGTGCGGTGGTGTCCCTGAACGGTCCGTTCGGCTGAACGGACCTCTCTTTTTTTCGTCTGGCAACGCCGTCCAGGACGAACTTGCCGTAGCATGCCGGTAAAGGCCGGCCGAAGGATTTTGTCCCCGACGCCGAAACGGCCTGCAAGCGCGATTCCGAGCCGCATGGGCGGAGTCGCCGAGCGGACAGCACCGATTGACGCAGGATGCGCGCTGCGGCTGCGCAGCCGGCAAGCAGGTTATGACGTGACCAGACTTCCTCAAGATCAGGCGGATCTGAGTGCCTTCTCCGATGTTGCACCGGAGCTTGCCGACATGCTCGTGTCGGTGGCCAGCGACATCGCGCTCGTGCTCGACGACGACGGAGTGATCCGCAGCGTGGCGCTGGGCGGCAGCGAACCCATGCGCACCACCGCCAGCGAATGGCTGGGTCGCCAGATGCGCGACACCGCGAGCGACGATACGCGCGACAAGGTGGCCGAACTGCTCGCCGAGGCGGGGCAGGGGGGCGTGTCGCGCACCCGTCACATCAATCATCCTTCCGCTCAGGGGGCCGATGTTCCGGTGGCCTATACCGCTGTTCGCCTGGGCACCCAGGGACCGACCCTGGTGGTCGGACGCGATCTGCGCGCGGTGGCGGCGATGCAGCAACGGCTGGTTGACGCCCAGCAGGCCATGGAGCGCGACTACTGGCGCATGCGGCAGGCGGAAACCCGCTATCGCCTGCTGTTCCAGATCGCGACCGATGCGGTGGTGGTGATCGATGCCGAAAGCCTGCGCATCGTCGATGCCAACCGGGCGGCAGGCAGGCTGTTCGGCGCCGTGGTGTCGGACATGCACGGCCGGCCGGCCGGCATCGGGCTCACTGACGCCTCGCGACGCTCGCTCGAGGCATTGCTTGGCGCTGTGCGCATGTCGGAGCGCCCGGCGGAAATGATATGCGAGCTGGCGCATGGCGGCGGACCGGTTCACGTGCGCATCGCGCTGTTCCGCGATGAAGGCAGCACCCTGTTGCTGATGCGTGCAGGCCAGGAGCGGCAATGGCCCGCAGTGGACGAGGACATGCTGCCGGAGCTGGTCCGGCTCACACCGGACGCGGTCGCATTCACGCACGACGACGGACGCGTGATCGATGCCAACCCCGCTTTCAGCGCCTTGATCCAGGTCGGCGATGTCGCCGCGCTGCGCAATCGTCCGCTGTCGGACTGGTTGCTCGGGGTGGATGGCGGGCTGGACGGGCTGCTGCGCTCGCTGTCGAAAAGCGGTGCGCTGCGCGTACAGGCGCGCATTCGCCCGCAGTTCGGGCAGGACGTTCCGGTCGAACTTACCGCAGTACTCATTCACCACGGCGACACTCACGCAGTCGGTTTCATCATCCGCACGGCCAGTCGCGGCGGTGGTGAACGTCAGGATGTTGCACAGGTGCATTGAGGCGGCCTGTGACAGGCACTGATTTCGAACCGCCGTTCGGCGAGGCCGACCTCACCAATTGCGAACGTGAGCTGATACATCTGGCGGGTTCCGTGCAGCCTCATGGCGCATTGATCCTGCTGCGCGAAAGTGATTTGAGCGTGCTGCAGGCGAGCGAGTCGGTGCGCGATTGGCTGGGTATCGACGCCGCGGACATGCTGGGAAGACCGCTGTCGGTGATCGGCGGCGATGTGGCACGCATGCTGGCGACCCAGTTGTACCGGGTCCGCGGCGACGAGCTGACCGCCTTTCAGTGCCGGGCCGGCCTGGGACTCCATGCCAGGGCTTTCGAGGCGCTGCTGCATCGGGTCGACAACGATGCGCTGGTGCTCGAACTGGAAGCTGCATCCAACGACGGGGCGAATGCCGACATGCACAGACTGCTGTCGGCCTCGGTACACCGATTCAGCGAAGCGACCACGGTCGAGACGCTGGCGCAGGTGGTGACCGAGGACATCCGGGCGCTCACTGGATACGACCGCGTCATGGTGTATCGCTTCGATGCCGACGGGCACGGCGAAATCATCGCCGAATCGCGTGATCCCGGGCTCGATACCCTGCTCGGCCACCGCTATCCGGCGAGCGACATCCCGCAGCGCGCGCGCGAACTGTACCTGCGCAACCGGGTACGCGTGCTGGTCGACGCAGCTTACCGGCCGTCCGCGCTGCATCCGCGGCTGCGGCCGGACACCGGCCGCGAACTCGACATGTCGATGTGTCATTTGCGCAGCATGTCGCCCCTGCACATCGAGTACCTCACCAATATGGGCGTCACCGCGACCCTGGTCGCGTCGCTGGTACGCGAAGGTCGGCTGTGGGGACTGATCGCCTGTCACCACTATTCGCCACGTCGCCTCCAGTATGCCCGGCGCACCGCTGTCGATGTGCTGGCCGAGGTCATGGCGACGCGGCTGGCGGCGATCGAGAACTATGTGCGCATGCAGGTGGACATGCTGGTGCGGCAGATCGAGGCGAGACTGATCGATGCGGCCTCGCTCGAAGGCGACTGGCGTACCGCGCTGATCCGCAGCGCGCGCGCGCTGCTGCAGCCGCTGCAGGCGCAGGGCCTGGCATTGCACTACGAAGGGGAATGGCTGACCGCCGGCGAACTGCCCTCAACCGATGCGCTGCAGATCATCGCGCGGCACGCGCGCGCCGGAATGGTCGATGGGCTGTTCGCGTGCGCCGCCCTTGGCCGCATCGATCCGGCACTCGCGGCTCTGGCGCCCGGGCACTGCGGCGTACTGGCGGCCGCGCTGTCCGGCGATGCCGGCGATCTGTTGATCTGGGTGCGGCCCGAGCAGCGCGCGCGACTGACCTGGGCGGGCAATCCGGAGAAACAGCGTGTGGAGGGCGATCCGCTCACGCTGTCGCCTCGCCGTTCGTTCGAAACGTGGACTGAAATCGTGCGCGGCAGCTCCGCGCCGTGGACACGGCCCGATATTGCCCTGGTGCGGGCCATCGCCTGTTCGCTGCGTGACGTCATCATGCAGAGTCAGGCGGTGCGCCTGTTGATCGCCGAACACCAGATCCAGTCGGTACGGCGCCGCGTCGACGCTTCGGATGAACCGCTGCTGCTGGTCGATGGCGGTGGTCGGCTGCTCTACGCGAACGAGGCGTGCCGCCGGTTGACCGGCACCGACCGGCGCGATTCCGCGCGTACTGGCGCCCTGACCGAGCTGCTGGCGGGTGGCCCGCTGTCCGAGGCGTTCCGGCGCGTACTCAGCAGCGGACGACCGTGGCGGGGCGAATGCACGCTGTGCGATGCACGCGGTGAGCCACGGCCCTACGCGGTGCGCATGGACGGCCTGCCGTCCCCCGAAGGCGGCCCGCTCGGTTACATCGTTCTGCTGACCGATCTGTCGGATACCCGTCGTACCGAGGCGGCGCGCCGGCATTTCGAGGAGACGCTGAGCGAAACCGGGCGTGCCGGCGGTACGCCATCTGCCGGTATGACGGTGCCCGATGCGGTGCTCGGCGCCATCCTGGCCAATGCCAGCGTGGCGGCGATGGAGTTGAGCGATGCGCCAGCCACGCAACCGTCCGCCGCGCTCATCGAGGAACTGGAGGCTTCTGTGAGCCGGGCGGCGCTGCTGTACGCGCGGCTGCGCCAGTTCAGGCAGGAGTGAGGTCTGGCGGCTGCAAGGACTCGAACAGTTCGATGTGACGACGGAACGCTTCGCACGCCTCATCCACGATGGCCGCCATGATGTCCGGCGCGGTTTCCGCGTCGAGCAGGGCGCGCAGCGCGGCAATATGCTGCATCGGCTGATCGAACCGATAGAAGGC
The DNA here is from genome assembly GCF_000372885.1 of Methyloversatilis thermotolerans. Lineage (GTDB taxonomy): Bacteria > Pseudomonadota > Gammaproteobacteria > Burkholderiales > Rhodocyclaceae > Methyloversatilis > Methyloversatilis thermotolerans. The sequence continues at coordinate 2,475,267 of NZ_KB889967.1, read as the reverse complement.
GTGCGCGACCGCGGTGCCGTAGGCCCGGGCGATCCGCTCCTTGAGTATCTGCCCGCCGTGCAGGTCGCCCAGATGGCGCACATAGACGTGGGCCAGCAAGCGTTTCGGTTCGCGCGTGGCGAGTGCCCGCAGATGGTCTGCATAGGCCAGTGCGACCGGGCAGACGGCCTGCAGCGCCCATCCGTCGCCACCCAGCGCATGCAGGTCGCTTTCCAGTGCCGCTGCGCGGGCGATGCCCGACGGCAGCGCGGGCACTGCGGGTGCGGCGGCATGCAGTGCCCGCTCGAGCGCCTGATACAGTGCATGCAGATTGCGCAGCAATTGCACATAGCATCCAAGCGGCAGTTGGCCGCGCAACAGCGCCCGCATCAGGTCGCTGCCCTCGGCCTGCCGGTGCAGCGCAGCGGTCGCGCTGCGCAACTGCTGGCTCAGGGGCGCGGCGACTGGCCGGGCAGGGAGGGGTGGAACCTGCATCACTGATTGTGCGGCGACGAGGGGTGAGCCCTCTGCCGACTCACCGGAGGGCTTCATGGCTGTCCTGACATCTGTCGACTCCTGGCTGGATGTGCGCCTGGTCCATTTCATCATGGCATGCGTGCTGATCGAAGCGCTGGTGCTGACGGCCTGGCTGTGGCGCACCGGCCGACGCGCGCTGGCCCCGGCCTGGCTGGCCACGCTGGCATCCGGATTCTGCCTCATGGGTGCGCTGGCTGCGGCGCTGGACCAGGGTGGCTTCTGGCCGGCGTGGCTGGCGGCTGCCGGCGCGGCCCACCTGCTCGATCTGTGGCTGCGCGTGCCGCTGCGGCGCGCACGCGACTTCCGGTAGCATGCGGGCCGGACGATTTCACAGACAGGATACCCATTTCATGGCCGGAGCCAGCCTGCTTGCACTGATCGACGACATCGCCAGCGTACTGGACGACGTGTCGGTATTGACCAAGGTGGCCGCGAAGAAGACAGCCGGCGTGCTCGGCGACGATCTCGCGCTGAATGCGCAGCAGGTCGCCGGCGTGAAGGCGGACCGCGAGCTTCCGGTGGTGTGGGCAGTCGCCATGGGGTCGGTGCGCAACAAGCTCGTGCTGGTGCCTCTGGCCCTGCTCATCAGCGCCTTTCTGCCGGCCGCGGTGACGCCCTTGCTGATGGTGGGTGGCCTCTTCCTCTGTTTCGAGGGCGTGGAAAAACTGGCGCATCGCTTCCTGCACAGCAAGGAGGCCGACGAGGCCGAACACGCGCGTCGTCTTGCCGCGCTGGCGGACGAGCAGGTCGACCTGGTGCGGATCGAGCAGGACAAGGTGAAGGGTGCGATACGCACCGATTTCATCCTGTCCGCAGAAATCATCGCGATCACCCTGGGTACGGTGGCCGATGCGCCATTCGGTACCCAGGTGGCCGTGCTGTCGGGCATCGCCGCCATCATGACGATGGGCGTGTATGGCCTGGTCGCCGGCATCGTCAAGCTGGACGATGCCGGGCTCTGGCTGAGCCGACAGGCGTCGGCGCTGGCGCAGGCGGCCGGTCGCGCCATCCTGGCGGTCGCGCCCTGGCTCATGAAGGCGCTGTCGGTGGCCGGTACCGCCGCCATGTTCCTGGTCGGCGGGGGCATCCTGACCCATGGCATTCCGGGCATGCACGACCGGGTACATCAACTGGTCGGGGAGACGGGCGGCGTGGCGGGCGTGCTGCTGCCGCTGCTGATCGATGCGCTCACCGGCATCATCGCCGGCGCCATCACGCTGGCTGTGGTGATGGGCATACGGCGCATGCGCGGCGGCTGAGCATGAGCGGGCAGGGCGCATCCAGCCGCATACTCGCCGCGCTCGGCGAAGACGGCATCGCGCGCTTCACCATTTCGCGCCCGGATCGGCGCAACGCGTTTACCGCCGGCATGATGCAGGCACTGCGCGAACACCTGGAGCGCCTGCAGCCCGATCCGTCCTGCCGTGTGCTGCTGCTGCAGGGTGAGGGCGCATGTTTCAGCGCGGGTGGCGATGTGCAGGAATTCGCGCAAAGCCTGCCGCTGCAGGCGCCGGCCAGACTGGCCCGCTTCCAGGCGCTGGTCGAGAACCAGGTCAATCCGGTCATCCTGGCGCTGCGCGCCGCGCATCAGCCGGTGCTGGCGGCGGTGCGCGGAGACTGCGTGGGCTACGGTCTGTCGCTGATGCTTGCGTCGGATATCGCCATCGCTGCCGAAGACGCGGTGTTCAGCACCGCTGGCATCGGACTGGCCCAGCCCGGCGCGGGCGGCCAGTCGTATTTCCTGGTGCGCGCGCTGGGCGAGCGTCGGGCGCGCGAACTGATGTGGAGTGCGCGCCGCTTCGATGCGCACGAAGCGCGGGCTCTCGGCCTGATCGAACAGGTGGTGCCGGTGCCGGATTTCGACGTGGCGGTTGCGGAACGGCTCGCACAGCTGGTCGCCGGTCCCCGTCATGCGTGGGCGGAAATCAAGCGCCTGCTTGCCACCTCCGGTCAGTGCGCAACCGGGCAGGAAACGGCGCCTGATGCCTCCCGGCTCGCGGCTCAGCTTGCCGACGAGGCCGCCGCCTTCGGCCGCTGTGCCGCCACCGATGATTTCGCCGAGGCCGTGAGGGCTTTCCTCGAGCGCAAGAAGCCGGTATTCCGCGGCCGCTGAGCGCGAACCCTTGCAATCGGGCGTGGTCAGCCCGATATCGATTCGATCGCTGCGCAGACTTCAGCGTTGAGCGCAGCGGATTTCGCACGCCGGAAAGGGAATTCATGAACAGCCGTTACGGTCCGCGCATGGGCCGCACCCTGCACGTCCAGCCCAAGGGCTTCCTCGCCAAGCTGCTGGCGGTCGTGCTGACCGCCGGCCTGCTGGTGCTGGGCCTCATGTTCTCGGTCATCGTGGTCGCCGTCGCACTGGTGATCGGTGTCGGACTGTGGGGCTGGATGTACTGGAAGACCCGCGCGCTGCGGCGCCAGATGCGCGACGCGATGGAAGCGGCGGCGCGCGAGGGCCGGACCGGCGTGCCGCCCGGTAACGACTCCGGCGGGGGGCGCGTGATCGAAGGCGAGGTCATCAGCAGCGAACGCGAGCGGTCGCACTGACCTATTCCGTCGTCCGCGCCGCCCCCGGGGCAGCAGCCGGGCATGCTTTGGCAATCCACTCGTTCGGGGTCATCATGTGGCATGCCATCCGTACCGGCCGACGAGGGACATCATGATCACACCCGACAATCTCGCCGCGTGGCGCAAGGCCGAAAGACTGCGACTGCTGGCCGAACGCGAGGCGGTGGACAGCGCCCTGCGCCGGGTGCGCAACGCGGAAATCACCGGCTACCTGCAGGCGGGATTCCCTCTGCTGCGGCAGATGACCACAGGTTTCTGCTGGCCCTTCCGAGGCGAGTTCGATGCGCGCCACCTGCTGCGCGAACTGCGCATGCATGGCGCGCGCTCGGCGCTGCCCGAGGTGGTCGCCCGCGATGCACCGCTGGTGTTCCGCGAATGGTGGCCCGGGGTCGCCACGCGCGCCGGCGTGTTCGGCCTGCCGGTGCCGGAGGATGGCAGCGTGGTGCAGCCGCATGCGCTGCTCATTCCCATGGTGGGGTTTGACGCGCGGGGCTACCGCCTGGGCTACGGCGGCGGCTACTTCGACCGCACGCTGGCCGCCTGCGCCGCGCCACCGCTGAAGATAGGCGTCGCGTTCGAGCTCAACCGCATCCCGTCCATCCATCCCCAGCCGCACGATATTCCCATGGACTACATCGTGACCGAAGCCGGCATTTTCGAAGTCGCGGACGACGGGCTGCGCGAACTGGATGTCGAGCACTGCGCCCAGCGCGCGCATGCGCTGGTGGTGAGCCGGATACTGCGCTGAGCTCGCGCGCGGTCGCGCCCTGCATCACGGCATTCATCCAAAGGGATGATTGCCACGGCGCGCATACCGATCAAACTGGGCGTCCGACCCACTGACGCGGACATCGTCCGCGCACCGGATGGATGCACTTCTTGAAATCCTCGGCCTTTTGCTGATCTGGCGCGTGACGCTGGCTCTTGTGCTGGCGGTATCGTGCGCTTTCGGACTGGCCACTCATGTCGAAAGCTTCACCGCGGGGTACGCGGTGCTGATGTCATTCGCCGGATTGCTTGCCGGACTGGTCTGGGAAGGACAGCGCGAGGAGGGCTCCTGACTCGCGGCCGATGCCCAAGGCGAGCCGGGTACCCGGGCCACGCGTTCGCCTGCGCTGCAGGGCCGCCGTACCCGCTCGCCGTCGGCGGTTTCGTATAGTCTGCCCAGGTCACTTCACTGCGCGAGCACCGGCTTGCGCGCAACGGCCATGACGATAGAACCCGCAACGCGTGAGGACATTCCGGCCCTGTGCGGCCTGCTCGCCACGCTGTTCGCCCAGGAAGCGGAATTCGCGCCCGACACGGCGGCGCAGGCGCGCGGACTGGCAATGATCATCGACGACGCGCGGGTGGGCACCGTGCTGCTGGCGCGTCGCGACGGCCAGGTGCTGGGCATGGTGAATCTGCTGTACACGGTGTCCACCGCGCTGGGCGAGCGTGTGCTGTTGCTGGAGGACATGGTGGTCGCGCCGCGGGCGCGCCGCGACGGTGTGGGCAGCGCATTGCTGCAGGCGGCAATCGCGCACGCCCGTGCGCAACGCTGCCCGCGCATCACGCTGCTGACCGACCGGGTCAATGCCGATGCGCAGCGCTTCTATGCGCGACACGGCTTCGTCGCGTCGGACATGCTGACCATGCGCTGGCTGGCGACCGAATGTGATGTCGTGCCGTGAGTGCCAGCGGATCGCAGGTGAGCCGTTCCGCGCAGGCCCGCGACAGATGCCGGCGGGGTCGGTCGTGGCAATGAGCCGGCTCTAAGCGGCGCCGTGCCGGTCCAGCCAGCGCAGGATGTCCTGCGTGCCGATGGCGCCGGCGTGGCGCGCGATTTCGCGGCCATTCCGGAACAGCAGCAGGCTGGGGATGCAGCGGATCGCGAAGCGCGCCGCAGTCTGCCGTGCGGCTTCGGTATCCACCTTGGCGAAGCGCACGCCGGGACGCTGCGCCGCCGCGGCCGCGAACTGGGGCGCCATGGTACGGCAGGGGCCGCACCAGTCCGCCCAGAAGTCGACCAGCACAGGCAGGTCGGAGCGCGTCACATAGGTGTCGAAGTTGTGGTCACCCAGTGCGAACGGAGCCGCGTCGAGCAGCGGTGAGCGGCAGCGCGCGCAGACCGGGCCATCGCCCGCGCGCTGTTCGGGAACACGGTTGACGGTGCTGCAATGCGGACAGACGACATGCATGCGGTTCTCCCCGGCGAAGCGGTAATGTGCATCTGGGGATCGCCGCCTGTCTTTGCAAGCGGCCGGGCCGTCCTCGAAGCGCCGCTCACAGGCTGGCGCCGTGCGCCCGCCCCCGTTCGCGTGCGCGCTGGCAATCGATGCACAGTGAGGCTTCCGGTTCCGCTGCCAGACGCGCTGCCGGAATGTCCGTCCCGCAGTCCTCGCACAGTCCGTACCGTCCTTCCGCCATGCGCTGCAGCGCGGCGTCGAGTGCATTCAGTTCGACGGTTTCGATATCGGTCAGCGCCAGATCCACTTCCCGCTCCGAACTGCGCTGTGGCGCATCATCACCGTCCTGCAGCAGCACCTCGCGTGCGTGTTCCGCGCGGCTGACCCCGGCCAACTGATCGGTCATGCGAAGACGCAGCGCATCTCTGCGCTGTTGCAGCCGTGCGGCGAGGTGCCCAAGATCTGCGGGGCTGGGTGGCGTACTCATGATGTTCCTCCCTCCTGATGCGCCCATGCTCGCAGTGCGACCTGCCGCGGGTCTTGATGGAGGTCAAGCCCTGGATTGGCGGCCCGGTCGCCGCAGGATGCGGATGTGCCTGAAGCTGCCCGGCGCATGCGACACGACGGAGGACGTGACCAGCAGCAGCCAGAACAGCAGCGCCGCGAACTGCGGCAGCACCAGCATCGCACCGATGCCGCACAGCTTGAGCGGAATGAAAAGGCCGGCCAGTTCGACCGCATGCCGTGGCTTGCTCCACACCTCGAGGCCATACATCGCGAGGCCGCTGACCAGCGTCAGGGCGGCGGCCAGGCGATGGTCGCGGGTGTCTGCGGTCAGCAGCGCACAGCCGATGAGCACCACGCCGACCAGGTGCAGCGAGCGCAAGGCCACCACCGCCCAGCGCCGACCGCGAAAGTCACGAATGCGGGCGGACGGGGTCGCGGAACCGGGAGCCGGGACAGGAATGTGCGACATGCGCGCAGTATCGCTCACCGGGCAGCGCGTGCTCCGACTGTTGTGCGCCGTGGCGGAGCACAGGCGCGCAGCGTGCAGAGCAGGCCGCCCGGGGCCGGATATCGTGGGGGGCGCGATGCGCGCGCGACGAAACGGACTTTTTCGTGTCTATCGCTTTGTACTATGCTTCGCACGGCATCTTTGCTCCGCGTCTGTGCATGGCGGTCCGGCGGACCGCCATGATGAGCCCGAACCCCGCTCGTGCATGTCTGATACAGGAGAGGATGACCTTGTCACGAGGCCTTCCGCACAGTCCGCCCGCGTCACAGCGGCTGGACATTTCGCGTCCGGCGCTGGCTGCCGGACTGACCGCAATCGCTTTGCCCGGATTCGCACTGTGCTATCCGCAGGGATGGCCCGCGATGCTCGCGTGGGGCGCGTGGTGCATTTGCTGCGGCGCACTGCTCTCCCTGGCTGGACGACGCTGGCTGGGGGCGGCTTCGCAGCCGGAAACCATGCATGCCGCATCGCCCGGTCCGGGCTTTTCCGATGTGCTGCAGGAACTGCCTCTTCCGGCTTGCGTGCTCAGCCTCCCCGAGGGCCGCATCAAGGTGCTGAACAAGGCGCTCGCCGTCCTGGCCGACGAGCCGCCGGAACAGCTTGTTTCGCGCGCACTGATGGATTTTTGTCTGACGCCGCAGGACAAGTTCAACCTGACGCGCCTGCTGCTCGAGGCACGCAATCTCGACGATGTCGAAATGCCGTTGCGGCGGCACGATGGCGCGGTGCACTGGATTTCCGCGTCGGCGCGTGCGATCACGCTCGATGGTCAGGCTGCCCTGCTGGTGATTGCGCACGATGTCACCGCTCAGAAGCAGGCCCAGCGTTCACTCAGTGCCAGCGAGGAGCGCTTTCGCGTGCTGCTCGGGTCACTGTCGGAAGCGGTGGTGCTGTACGACGCGCGGGCCAGCGTCGTTACCAGCAACCGGCAGGGACAGGCCTGCGACTGGCTCGATGCCGCACACGCGGGACTGATGCGGAATGGCCGCGAAGTGCGGCTGTGGGACGAGCAAGGCCACGCGCTGGCGCGCGACATGCATCCGGTGGTCAGATCGCTTGCCGATGGCCGCGCATTGCGCGATCTGGTGATCGGTGCCGAGGATGCCGCGGGCCAGGTGCGCTGGCTCAATGTCAATACCCACCCGCTGTTCCATGCCGGCGCCGCGCGCCCTTATGCGCTGGTTGCTTCGTATTCGGACCTGACCGCACGCATCCGTGCCGAGCGGGCGCTGCGGGCGAGCGAGCAGCGCTACGCGCTGGCCTTGCGCGGCATGAACGAAGGGCTGGCGGAGTGGATGGCGCCGAGCGACCGCATGTACATGTCGCCGCGTCTGTCGCAGATCATGGGTTACGACGCCGGCGGACGTCGCGTGAAGGTGCGCGAGTTCGTGTCCGGCATACATCCGGACGACAGGCGGGCGTGGTCGGCCGCGCTGGCGGATCATCTGAAGGGACGCAGCGACCACTTCGAACACGAGATCCGCATGCGCCACGCCGATGGAGACTATCGCTGGTTCCTGCTGCGCGGCGTCGCGCAGCGCGATGCCAAGGGCCGCAGCCGGCGCGTGGTCGGAACCGTGGCTGACGTGAGCGTGCGCAAGCGGCTTGAGCTGATCGACGCGGCGGAGCGCGAGTTGCTGTCGCTGATCGCCAGTGGCACGCCACTGGAGGAAGTCATGCTGCGCCTGACCCTGCTACTGTCCGAACTGCTCGATGACCGGACCCGTGCGGTGGTCATGCTGTTTGCAGGCGAAGCGTCCTGCCGTCTGATCGCCCCGCACCTGTCGGGCGGCGGACGGGCGCAATTGCAGGAACTTGATGGCAACGACGCTCTGCGCAGCGCGTTGCTGGCCGGACGGGGGCTGATCTGCGGCGATCTGAACGAAGAGTCATTCGCCGGCAACAGCCGGAATGCGTTGTTGCGGGAGGGCCTGCAGGCCGTGTGGGCGTTCCCTCTGGCCCTGCAGGACGGAACGGTGCATGGCGGTCTTGTCGTTGCGCATGAGCGTCCGCGACGTCCGTCACGCACCGACGAAATGCTGCTCGAACGACTGGTGGATATCGCACGGCTGGCACTCGAGCGCGATCTGAGTGAGCGGCAGCTGCATGAGCTGAACGAATCGCTGGAACGTCGCGTGGCCGAACGCACGGCCTTGCTCGAACAGGCCAATGGCGAACTGGAGGCCTTCTCCTACTCGGTGTCGCACGACCTGCGCACCCCGCTGCGGGCAATCAACGGTTTCGCCCATCTGCTGACCGAACATGCAGGAGCGGCTCTGGACGAGGAGGGGCGCGACATGCTGTCGCGCATACAGCGGGGCGCCACCCGCATGGGCCTGCTGATAGACGACATCCTGCATTTCTCGCGGGTATCGCGCATCGATCTCGCCTACGGCGATATCGATCTGGACGCGCTGGTGGCATCTGTCGTCGCCGATCTGATCGAGCAGTATCCCGCGGCGCAGGTGGATGTTGCGCGGCTGGGGACGGCCCGCGGCGATGCGGCCATGCTGCGGCAGGTATTCGCGAACCTCGTGGGCAACGCACTGAAGTTTTCGTCGCGCAACAGCCAGTCACGCGTCGAGGTATTCGCGGACAGGACGCAACAGCCGGCGGCCTTGTGCGTACGCGACAACGGCGTCGGTTTCGACCCTGCCTATGCCGAACGGCTGTTCGGGGTATTCCAGCGCATGCACGGTGCCGAGGAATTCCCCGGCACCGGAGTGGGATTGGCCATCGTCAAGCGTATCGTCGAAAGGCATGGCGGCAGGGTGTCGGTCGATGCGGCGCCGGGGCGCGGCGCGACCTTCCGCTTCACGCTCGAACACTACTGCCCGCCCGAGGGGAAGGGCGGCGCTCCGTTCCGGTTGATGAACGGGCGGGACGGCAGCATGCCGCGCACCGGTACCTGAGCCATGCGCCAAGGACAGCGCAACCGCCCTCAACCGACCAGACGGGCCAGCGCCTCGCGGTACTTGTCGCCGGTGCGCTCGATGATGTCCGCCGGCAGGCGCGGGCCCGGGGCGGTCTTGTTCCAGTCCAGCGTCTCGAGATAGTCGCGCACGAACTGCTTGTCGAAGGAGGGCGGATTGCTGCCTTCCTGGTATTGGTCGGCGGGCCAGAAGCGCGACGAATCGGGCGTCAGCGCCTCGTCGATCAGGATGAGCCGGCCGTCCTTGTCGAGACCGAATTCGAACTTGGTATCGGCGATGATGATGCCGCGGCTCTTCGCGTAGTCCGCGGCGGCGCTGTACAGCGCGATCGCCGTATCGCGTACCTGGGCAGCCAGGTCGGCGCCTATCAGTTCCACCGTGCGTTCGTAACTGATGTTCTCGTCGTGATCGCCGACCGCCGCCTTGGTCGCCGGCGTGAAGATGGGCGAAGGCAAGCGGGAAGCCATGCGCAGGCCGTGCGGCAGTTGTACGCCGCACACCGCGCCGGTACGCGAGTAGTCGCCCCAGCCCGAACCGATGAGGTAGCCGCGCACGACGGCCTCGATCGGCAGCGGCTTGAGCCGGCGCACGACGATGGCGCGGTCGCTGACCTGATCGCGTTCGTCGGCGCTCACCACCGTTTCCGGCGCGATGCCGGTCAGGTGGTTGGGCGACACCGAAGCCAGCTTCGCGAACCAGAAATTGGATACCGCCGTCAGCACCTTGCCCTTGCCGGGTATCGGGTCGGGCAGGATGACATCGAACGCCGACAGGCGATCGGTGGTGACGATGAGCATCCTGTCGTCGTCGATCGCGTAGATGTCACGGACCTTGCCGCGGGCGATCAACGGCAGGCTCTTGATGCTGGATTCGAACAGTGCGTCGGCCATTTCGGTTCGGAGTGCAGGGTTCAGTTCACGGTCTGTGCAAGTTCGCCGGCCACGTAGCGGCGGGCCATTTCATCGAGCGGGATGGCCTTGATCTTCGGCGCCTGGCCTTCGCAGCCGAATTCGAGATAGCGCTGCTTGCACACGGCCTTGGCGGCTTCGCGCGCCGGCTTCATCCATTCGCGCATGTCGAACTTGTCCGGGTTCTCGGCCATGAACTTGCGCACGGCGCCGGTCATCGCCATGCGGATGTCGGTGTCGATATTGATCTTGCGCACGCCGTACTTGATCGCTTCCTGGATTTCCGGCACCGGCACGCCATAGGTCTGCTTCATCCTTCCACCGTACTGGTTGATGATGTCCAGCAGGTCCTGCGGCACGCTGGACGAGCCGTGCATCACCAGATGGGTGTTCGGAATGCGGGCGTGGATTTCCTTGACGCGGGAAATGGCCAGGATGTCGCCGGTCGGCTTGCGGCTGAACTTGTAGGCGCCATGGCTGGTACCGATGGCGATGGCCAGCGCGTCAAGCTGGGTGGCCTTGACGAACACCGCGGCTTCTTCCGGATCGGTCAGCATCTGGCTGTGGTCCAGCTTGCCTTCGGCGCCGATACCGTCTTCCTCGCCTGCTTCACCGGTTTCCAGGTTGCCCAGGCAGCCCAGCTCGCCTTCCACCGTCGCGCCCACCTTGTGCGCCATGTCGACCACGGTGCGGGTGACTTCGACGTTGTAGTCGAAAGAGGCGGGCGTCTTGCCGTCCTCCATCAGCGAACCATCCATCATGACCGAGCCGAAACCCAGTGCCAGGGCGCCCTGGCACACCTTGGGACTGGTGCCGTGGTCCTGGTGCATCACCAGCGGGATGTGCGGCCAGGCTTCGGTTGCGGCCTGGATGAGATGCTTGACGAAGGACTCGCCGGCGTATTTTCGGGCGCCGGCACTGGCCTGGAGGATGACCGGTGCGCCGACTTCGTCGGCCGCGCTCATGACCGCCTGGACCTGTTCCAGGTTGTTCACGTTGAAGGCCGGCAGGCCGTAACCGTTTTCGGCGGCGTGGTCCAGCAGTTGGCGCATGGATACCAGGGGCATGGGTGATCTCCTGCAGGGTTCGGATCAGATTACGGAGGAGAGTTGACGATACTCCCCGACCTTGACGATTTTCAGTGTATTGGTACCGCCCGGCACGCCGATAGGCTCGCCGAAGGACATCACGATGAGGTCGCCGACCTTGACCACGCCTGCGCGCAGCAGCTCGGCCTCGGCGTCGATCAGCATGCGGTCGCGGTCCGCGTCGGCATCCAGCTTGATCATGAGCGGTGTCACGCCGCGATACATCGACAATTTGTAACGAGTGCGCACTTCGGGTGTCAGCGCGTAGATCGGCACGCCGCTGTTCAGCCGCGACATCCACAGCGAGGTCGAGCCCGACTGGGTCAGCGTCGCGATCGCCTTCACCTTGAGGTGGAAGGCCGAGAACAGGGCGGCCATCGCGATCGACTGGTCGATGCGGGTGAACACGCGCTGCAGGAATTCCTGGTCGAGCTTGACCTCTGCCGACTTCTCCGCTTCGACGCAGATGCGGCTCATCGCCTCGACCGTTTCCACCGGATACTGGCCGGAGGCGGTTTCCGCCGACAACATGACGGCGTCCGTGCCGTCGAGCACCGCGTTGGCCACGTCCGACACTTCGGCGCGCGTAGGCACCGGGCTGTGGATCATGGATTCCATCATCTGGGTCGCCGTGATCACCAGCTTGTTCATTTCGCGCGATACGCGAATGATGCGCTTCTGCATGGCCGGCACCGCAGCGTCGCCCACCTCGACCGCGAGGTCGCCGCGCGCCACCATCGCGCCATCCGATGCTTCGAGGATTTCCTCCAGCGCCGGAATGGCTTCCACCCGCTCGATCTTGGCGATCAACAGCGCATTGGAGCCGGCGGCGCGCAGCAGTTCGCGCGCCTGGCGCATGTCGTCGCCGCTCTTCGGGAAGCTTACCGCGACATAGTCCACGTTCAGCGACGCCGCGATCTTGATGTCTTCCATGTCCTTGGGCGTCAGCGCCGGCGCCGACAGGCCGCCGCCCTGGCGGTTGATGCCCTTGTTGTTGGACAGCTCGCCGCCGTGGCGCACGATGCAGTGGATCTGCGTGTCGCTGACCGACTTCACGTCCATCACGATGCGGCCATCGTCCAGCAGCAGCACGGCACCCGGCTCGACGTCATTCACCAGTTCCGGGTAATCGAGGCCGACGCGTTCGGCGTCGCCGAGCGGGCATTCGATGTCGAACACGAAGGTCTGCCCGGCCTTCAGCAACACCTTGCTGCCGGCAAACTTGCCGACGCGGATCTTCGGTCCCTGCAGGTCGGCCATCACGCCCACCGTTCGCCCCACCTTGGCGACCGCTGCGTGCAGCGCCTCGACACGTGCGCGGTGATCCTCCGCCTTGCCATGCGAAAAATTCAGCCGCACGACATCGACGCCGGCTTCGACCAGCCGGGTCAGCGTGGCCGGGTCACTGGATGCGGGGCCGAGTGTGGCGACAATCTTGGTGAAGCGATGCATGGCTGGGCAGTCTCCGTTATCAGGTTCTTGTGGGTTTCAGTTCCGGGCACGCCGCTGCAGGATGTCGACGGCCGGCAGCGTCTTGCCCTCGAGGAATTCGAGGAAGGCGCCGCCGCCGGTCGAGATATAGCTCACCTGATCGGCGATGCCGTATTTTGCGATGGCGGCGAGCGTGTCGCCACCTCCGGCGATGGAAAATGCCGTGGATTCCGCGATCGCGCGGGCCAGGGTTTCGGTGCCACGACCGAAGGCGTCGAATTCGAATACGCCGACCGGGCCGTTCCACACCACGGTGCCGGCTGACTTCAGGGCTTCCGCCAGACTGGCGGCCGCTTTCGGGCCGATGTCCAGGATCATGTCGTCGTCGGCCACCTCATCGACGGATTTCACCGTCGCGTCGGCGTCGGCGGCAAAGGACTTGGCGCACACCACGTCTTCCGGCAGCGGCACCTTCGTCTTGGCCATCACGCGCTTGGCCGCGTCGACCAGATCAGGTTCCGCCAGCGACTTGCCGATCTTCTTGCCCGCGGCGAGCAGGAAGGTGTTGGCGATGCCGCCGCCGACAATGAGTTGATCCACCTTGTCGGCCAGGTTCTCCAGCAGCGTGAGCTTGGTCGATACCTTGGAGCCGGCGACGATGGCGAGCAGCGGCCGCGCCGGCTGACCCAGCGCACGGCCCAGCGCATCCAGTTCGCTGGCCATCAGCGGACCGGCGCAGGCGACCGGCGCGTACTGCCCCATGCCGTAGGTGGTGGCTTCCGCCCGATGCGCGGTGCCGAAGGCGTCATTCACCCAGATGTCGCACAGCGCGGCGAGTTTCTTCGACAGCGCCTCGTCGCACTTCTTCTCGCCCTTGTTGGCGCGGCAGTTCTCGAGCAGCACGACTTCGCCCGGCGCGACCTGCACGCCGTCCACCCAGTTGCTCACCAGCTTCACGTCGAAGCCCAGCAGTTCGGACATGCGGCGCGCGATCGGCGCCAGCGAATCCTCGGACTTCAGGTCGCCCTCGGTGGGACGGCCCAGATGAGAGGTGACCATGACGGCAGCGCCCGCGTCGCGGGCGGCGCGTATGGCCGGCAGCGAGGCGCGGATGCGCGTGTCTTCGGTGATGTTGCCGGCGTCGTCCTGCGGCACGTTCAGGTCGGAGCGGATGAACACCCGCTTGCCCTTGAGGTCGAGATCGGAAAGTCGCTTGAACTGCATCGTGAATCCTCCGCGAGGTGCGTGATCGAGTGGATTTTCGGGAACGGGAAAAACGAAGCGGGGCAGGGACGGCTGATGTCCCCGGCCCCGCTTGGTCGCCGCGATATCCTTACTTGGCGCTCATCAGCGCGACCGTGGTGTCCAGCATGCGGTTGGAAAAGCCCCACTCGTTGTCGTACCAGGACAGCACCTTGACCAGCTTGCCGTCCGGCGACACGCGGGTCTGCGTCGAGTCGAACACGCTGGAGCGCGGGTCATGGTTGAAGTCGATGCTCACCAGCGGCAGCGTGTTGTAGCCGAGGATGCCGGCCAGCTCGCCTTCCGACGCGGCCTTCAGCACGGCGTTCACTTCATCGACCGTGGTGGCGCGCCGGGCGGTGAAGGTGAGGTCCACCACCGACACATTGATGGTGGGCACGCGGATGGCGAAACCATCCAGCTTGCCATTCAGTTCCGGCAGCACCAGACCGACCGCGGCGGCGGCGCCGGTCTTGGTGGGAATCATGGACTGCGTTGCGCTGCGCGCGCGGCGCAGATCTTCGTGATAGACGTCGGTCAGCACCTGGTCGTTGGTGAAGGCATGAATGGTGGTCATCAGACCGGTTTCCACGCCTATCCTGTCGTTCAGCGGCTTGACCAGCGGGGCCAGGCAGTTGGTGGTGCAGCTTGCGTTCGAAATGACCGTGTCGCTCGCTTTCAGTACGCCGTGGTTCACGCCATAGACCACGGTGGCGTCGACATCCTTGCCGCCCGGCGCGGAAATGATCACCTTCTTCGCGCCGCCCTTCAGGTGGGCCGAGGCTTTTTCCTTGCTGGTGAAGAAGCCGGTGCACTCCATCACCACATCGACGCCCAGTTCGCCCCACGGCAGCTCGGCGGGATTGCGGTTGGCCAGCACGCGGATCCTGTCGCCATTGACCACCATATGGTCGCCATCGACGCTCACCGTGCCCGGGAACTTGCCGTGCGCCGTGTCGTATTGCGTCAGATGGGCGTTCGTCTTCGGATCGCCGAGGTCGTTGATGGCGACGATCTCGATGTCGTGACGCTTGCCGCCTTCGTAATGGGCACGCAGCACATTGCGGCCGATGCGGCCGTAACCATTGATCGCAACCTTGATCGTCATATCAGCAACTCCCTCTTCGATGGGTATGTGTTCAGGAAAAGTCGAGGATTGTGCTGCGCCGCTTGTGGCGGCGCTGCGCCTAAATTGGCATTTGACCGTATGGACGCGGCAGGCGGCTGCGTCGCGCGGTCATTTGCCAAGCACTTGCCGGACCGCCTGGGCGACTGCGTCGGCCGTGATGCCGAAGGCCTTGTAAAGCTCGCCCGCCGGCGCCGACTCGCCGAAGTGATCCAGGCCGATCACGGCCCCGTCCAGTCCGACGTACTTGCGCCACAGATCGGTCACGCCCGCTTCCACCGCCACACGCGGAATGCCGCGCGGCAGCACGCCGTCGCGCCAGGCGCCATCCTGGCGGTCGAACACGCTGGTCGACGGCATCGATACCACGCGCACCATGATGCCTTCCGCTTCCAGCGCCTTCTGTGCCGCCAGTGCGAGCGACACCTCGGAGCCGGTGGCGATCAGTACCGCGGCCACCTTGCCGGCGGCTTCGGACAGCACATAGCCGCCGCGCGCGATCGCGGAGCGGGTGCCTTCGTCGCGGGCGACGTGCGGCAGGTTCTGGCGCGAAAAGATGAGCGAGGTCGGTCCTTCGCTGCGCTTGATCGCGCTGGCCCAGGCGACCGCCGATTCCACCGTGTCGCACGGGCGCCAGACATCCATATTGGGCATCAGGCGCAAGGTCGCGGTCTGTTCCACCGGCTGGTGGGTCGGGCCGTCCTCGCCGAGGCCGATGGAGTCGTGCGTGAATACGAAGATCTGGCGCACCTTCATCAGCGCGGCCATGCGCAGCGCGTTGCGGGCGTATTCCGAGAACATCAGGAAGGTGGCGGTGTAGGGAAGGAATCCGCCATGCAGCGCAATGCCGTTGGCAATCGCCGCCATGCCGAACTCGCGCACGCCGTAATACAGATAGTTGCCGCCCGGATTGCTCGCCGAAACGCCCCTGGAGCCTGACCACAGCGTCAGGTTGGAACCGGCCAGGTCGGCCGATCCGCCGAGCAGTTCCGGCAGCGCGGGCGCGAAGGATTCGATGCAGTTCTGGCTCGCCTTGCGGCTGGCGATGCTTTCGCCCTTTGCGTCGAATCTGGCCACCGTATCGGCCACCACGCGGTCGAAGCCATCGGGCAGCGACCCGCGCATGCGGCGCGTGAATTCGTCCGCCAGATCCGGATGTTCCGCGCGGTAGGCAGCGAAGCGCGTGTTCCAGTTCTCCTCGGCCTTGCTACCGGCCGGACGCGCGTCCCAGGCGGCATAGACGTCGGCGGGGATTTCGAACGGGGCATGGGTCCAGCCTATGTGCTTGCGCGCGGCTTCGATTTCCGCCGCGCCCAGCGGTGCGCCGTGCACATCATGGCCACCGGCCTTGTTGGGGGAACCCAGTCCGATCACGGTACGGCAGCAGATGAGGGTGGGGCGTGCCGTATCCGCCTTTGCAGCGCGGATCGCCGCGTCGATGGCGGCGGAGTCGTGACCGTCCACGTCAGGGATGACCTGCCAGCCATAGGCCTGGAAGCGCTTCGGCGTGTCGTCGGCGAACCAGCCCTTGACATGACCGTCGATGGAAATGCCGTTGTCGTCGTAGAACACGATGAGCTTGCCCAGACCCTGGGTGCCGGCCAGCGAGCAGGCTTCGTGCGAAATGCCTTCCATCAGGCAACCGTCGCCGACGAAGCACCAGGTGTAGTGATCGACGACGGCATGGCCGGGCCGGTTGAACTGCGCCGCCAGCGCCCGCTCGGCGAGCGCCATGCCGACCGCATTGGCGATGCCCTGGCCGAGCGGGCCGGTGGTGGTTTCCACACCGGGCGCATAGCCGTGCTCCGGATGGCCGGGCGTCCTGGAATGCAGTTGGCGGAAGGACTTCAGGTCGTCGATCGACAGGTCATAACCGGACAGATGCAGCAGGGCGTACAGCAGCATGGAGCCGTGGCCATTGGACAGCACGAAGCGGTCACGATCGGCCCAGCCAGGATTGGCGGGATTGTGCTTCAGATGATGGCGCCACAGCACTTCGGCGATTTCCGCCATGCCCATCGGAGCGCCGGGGTGGCCGGAATTGGCTTTCTGGACGGCATCCATCGCCAGGGCGCGGATGGCGCCGGTGATCGGATTGAAGCCTGCTTTGGGGGTCACTGAAGGCGCGCTCATCAAACGGGGGTCCGGCCGGAAAAACCCGCAATTATCCGCGAAAACAAGGCCTCCCGCCAGTCGGGCCGCTGCACGGCTGGCGGCGGCGATATCGCGGATCGTCACGGTCCGGCGGATCCCGCCTCGCCCGTTTTCCCGCGCCGGTCCGGCAAGCATCCCGCGGGCGGCCCGGGCCTGGGGACGAAGGGGAAGACGCCGGGCCGTCCCAAGTCTTCCCACCCCCTCGGGGGGCGGACCGGGCGCAGCCCGGGCCTTGGGGGCGAAAGGGAAGACGCCGGGCCGTCCCAAGTCTTCCCACCCCCTCGGGGGGCGGACCGGGCGCAGCCGGGGCCTTGGGGGCGAAGGGGAAGACGCCGGGCCGTCCCAAGTCTTCCCACCCCCTCGGGGGGCGGACCGGGCGCAGCCCGGGCCTTGGGGGCTCTTCTAATACCTTGCCCGTGCCTTGCGTCCGTTTTCCACGAGCCGGAGGATGAGTGGCGTGAAAATGAGCTGCATCGCCAGGTCGATCTTGCCGCCGGGGATCACGATGGTGTTGGCGCGCGACATGAAGGCGCCGCTCAACATGGCCAGCAGGTACTGGAAGTCGATGCCGCGTGGATTCGCGAAGCGGATCACCACCATGGATTCCTCGGGCGTGGGTATCGAGCGCGCGATGAAGGGGTTGGACGTGTCCACCATGGGCACGCGCTGGAAATTGATGTGCGTGTTCTCGAACTGCGAACAGATGTAGTGCACGTACTCAGGCATCCGGCGCAGGATGGTGTCGGTCACCGCTTCCGTGGTGTAGCCGCGCTGCTCGCGGTCGCGGTGCAGCTTCTGTATCCATTCCAGATTGATGATGGGGACCACGCCGATGCGCAGGTCTACATGCTGGGCGACGTCGACCCGGTCGGTCTTGACGGCTCCGTGAAGGCCTTCGTAGAAAAGGATGTCGGTGCCGGCGGGAATGTCCTCCCACGGTGTGAAGGTGCCGGCGGCCTGCCCGCACGGGGCGGCGTCCGCGTCATTGTGCAGGTATTTGCGTACACGGCCCGACCCGTCGCTGCCGTACTGGCGGAACAGGGCTTCCAGTTCCTCGAACAGGTTGGCGTCCGGCCCGAAGTGACTGAAATGCTCGTTGCCGGCTGCGGCTTCGCGCGCCATCGCGTCCTTCATTTCCTCGCGGTCATAGCGATGGAAGGCGTCGCCCTCGACAATGACGGCGCTCACGCCTTCGCGGCGGAAGATCTGCGAAAAGGTGCGCGTGACCGTGCTCGTTCCGGCTCCGGAGGAGCCGGTGATCGCGATGACCGGGTGGCGTGCTGACATCCGTTGAAGCGTCCTGAATGCGGGGCGCAGCCGCCCGGATCAGAGAGCCGAGAACAGACCGCGCACGTTGAACAGCGGCGAAGTGTATTCCCTATCGAGACCCTGGTCGCTTTCGTTGTGGTACTGGACGATGCGGCGAACCTCGTCGCGCGAGCCGAAAATGAGCGGTGTGCGGCTCTGCAGGCTGCGCGGCGCCAATTCCAGGATGCGCTCGCGGCCATTGGTCGCCTCACCGCCTGCCTGTTCGATCAGGAAGGCGATCGGATTGGCTTCGTACATGAGTGAAATCCGGCCCGGCGACGGCGGTTGCATGGTGTCCTCGGGGTAGAGGATGACGCCGCCGCGCGTGAGCACGCGGAAAGTTTCGGCGACCAGCGAGGCGATCCAGCGCATGTTGAAGTCCTCGCCGCGCGGGCCGGTCTGGCCGGCCAGGCATTCCTCGACATAGCGCTTGATCGGTGGCTCCCAGAAACGCGATTTCGACGCGTTGATCGCGAACTCGGTCGTACGCTCGGGAATGCGCATCTGCGGGTGCGTCAGGATGAAAGCGCCGATGTCGCGATCCAGCGTGAAACCATCCACGCCCTCGCCGGTGGTCAGCACCAGCATGCTGGACGGACCATACAGCGCGAACCCGGCGCATACCTGCTGGGTGCCGGGTTGCAGGAAATCCGACAACTGCGGCTCGGAGCCCGGGTTCGGGGTGTGCAGCACTGAAAACAGGCTGCCTATCGTCAGATTGATGTCGATGTTGTTGGAACAATCCAGCGCATCGAACAACAGGAGGTACTTTCCGCGCGGTGGCTGATCGGGGGTCGGTATGAAACCGTCCAGACCTTCCGGCGCAAGAGCCGCCAGGTGGCCACCCCATTCGCATTCGCGCAGCATCGCCTCGTTGGCGATGGTGTCCAGTTTCTGGGTCACGCGTCCCGACAGATTGATCGCGGCGCCGCTGCCGATCGCCTCGAAACTGCCCAGAGAACCTACCAGCGAACCCTTGTTCACATGATTGGCGATGATCTTGACTGCGGTCGCCACAGCATTGAGCAGGCTGGAGAAAATGCCGCTCGCGTGCGGGTGGCGTTGCTGCGCCTCGATGGTGTAGCGGGTGAGGGTCTTGCGCCCTTCGCTCATGACAGCCTCCTCCGGAACCGGTGTCAGCTCCATCCTAGCCGGAGCGGAAGGGCGCTGTCACACGTGAATGGCCGCGAAGGCTTCTCCGGGGCCCGGGACGCGAGAGTGCTGCAGCATCGGAGCGAAGTGTTGCGCGAGTTGCAACACTGTGTGCAATGCAAAAAAATACCCCGGACTCTTGCGAGCCGGGGTATGAATCCACAAACAAGGTTGTGGAGGAGGAGCCTGGGTCACCCGTCTATTTTCATTGAGCTGACGGGGTTTGACGCAATTCTTTGAGGCCTTTCACGGCAACCGCATCGACACTTCCGTACGCGTTTGCTTGCCTGTTGCGATGCAATATATCCCTAAGGTGCCTTGGTTCAAAATAAGATGTTTTGATATCATCAATCAGACATTCTTATCTAGGCTGATATGGCTACACAGTGGACCCGCGGCGTTTCGCTGCGTCAATTGCGGATATTCGAGGCGGTGGCGCGGCTCGGATCAATTTCACGGGCGGCGGAGGAACTCCACCTTACCCAGCCTGCGGTCTCCATGCAGGTGAAGGCGCTGGATGGCCTGATCGGACTTCCTCTGATCGAAACGCTGGGCAAGAAGCTGCGCGTGACCGAGGTGGGCATGGAGATCGCCCGCCACGCGCGGGCCATCGAACACCAGCTCGCCGAGGCCGAGGCAGCGCTGGCTCAACTCGCGACCGGACATTCCGGCCTGGTGTCGGTCGGCGTCGTGAGCACGGCAAAGTATGTCGCGCCACGTCTGCTGATGGCGTTCCGGGAGCGGTATCCGGACGTCCATGTGCGCATTTCGCTGCACAACAGGGACGACATCTTCCGTCATCTCGAGGATAACCTGATCGACATTGCGATCATGGGACGGCCGCCGGCGGCGCTGGGCTGCGAGGCCCACGTGTTTGCGGAACACCCGCTCTCGGTGCTCGCCTGCGAGGGACATCCGCTGGCTGGCGGGCGTGCCGTGACCGCAGAAGATCTCGGGCAGGAGGCTTTCCTGATACGCGAGCGAGGGTCCGGTACCCGGGTGACGCAGGAAACCTTCCTGGTCGAGCAGGGCATACGGCCGGCCGAAATCATCGAACTGCCGAGCAACGAAATCATCAAGCAGGCGGCCATCGCCGGCATGGGACTGGCGTTCCTGTCCGAACACACCTGCCAGCTCGAACTGCGTACCGGGGTGCTCTGCCGCATTCCCGCTCCCGGCACACCGATTGTGCGCAACTGGCATGTGGTGTACCGCGACCGCAAGAATCTGCTGCCGGCGGCCATGGCGCTGCGGGATTTCCTGATGCACGAGGGGGGGCGTCTGGTCAATTCACAGGTTTCGCCGGTGCACCTGCCCGCACATGTCCCGGCCTGACGGATTGCCCCAAATCTGCGGCACGCGGACGCAGGGTGACGTACGAAATGGGCGGCGGGGCGGGAGGTGAAATGACTACGCGTCGGGGCTCGCGTGGGGCATGCGGTGCTCGCGCGCTCCATGGGCCTCCAGCCAGTCCATCCATTCCCGGTACAGATCGGGAGCGGCACCCACGACAACGGGTGTCTTGCGTCCGGGCGCCATGTCCAGCGGCTGTCCGTCCAGCATCGAGCTGTGCGCGCCCGCTTCGGCGGCAATCAGGCTGCCAGCCGCGAAGTCCCACATCATCTGGCCGCCGTGCAGATAGACGTCCAGCCGGGCGGCCGCGATGAAGCACCATTCCAGAGCACTGGAGCCGAAGTTGCGCTGCGAGTAGAACGGCGACTGGGTGGCCAATGCATCGCCAAGCGCCTTGGGTATGCGCTTGAAATCGACGCCAGCGACCGCATCCAGCAGGTGGCGCGCCGGCTTGCGCAGCGGCAGCGACTGACCGTTCAGGTATGCACCGCAACCTTCTTCGGCGTGGAAGGCTTCGTCGGTCATCGGGTTGTAGACCACGCCGTAGCGCGTGCGGCCACCGGTGATATAGGCGATGGCAACGCCGAAGAAGGGAATGCCATTGACAAAATTGGTGGTGCCGTCGATCGGATCTATGCACCACAGCCCGTCCGCATTCTCGTGCCACAGGCGCAACTGCACGGCTTCCGGCATCTCCTCGCCCAGGACGGGGCGGTCGATGATGCGTGGCAGACGCTCGATCAATGCCTCCTGCGCGGCCAGATCGACCACGGTAAACAGGCTGCCGTCGTCCTTCTGGTTGCGCTGCGCAGTCAGAAAGTGCGGCATGATGACTTCCCGCGCGACACTGCGCGCGGTGTCAACAATCTGTGCAAGAGTGAATGAGCTCATCGTCTTCAATCAGTGTGCCGCAGTATACGGCCCTATGCACGAGGGTGCGGGCTACGCATTTCGTCTCGCCACATCCATCGTGCACTGCACAATCATAATACGATGATTCCGCGCTTCCATTGTCCTCTTCCCGACCATCCGCTTGGCCGCCTTGCGTTGCCCGGGGCGGTTGCCCACCACGTCGAACGGGTTCTCAGGCTGGAGGAAGGCGATCTGGTGACGCTGTTTGACGGAAGGGGAAGCGAGTTCTCGGCACGGCTGATACGCGATGGCCGCAACCTGGCGGCCGACGTGCTGGCGGAAAGCACGCCGGAGCGCGAAGGGCCGCTGGATGTGACCCTTCTGCAGTGTCTTGCAGCATCGGACAAGATGGACTGGATCGTGCAGAAGGCGGTCGAACTGGGTGTGGTGCGCGTACAACCGGTGGCCAGCAGGCGCGCGGTGCTCAGGCTGGCCGGCGAGCGCGCGGACAAGCGTGTCGCCCACTGGCGACAGATTGCCGTGTCGGCATGCGAACAGTGCGGGCGCAACCGCGTGCCGGAAATCATGCCCGTCACCAGTCTCCCGCAGGCCGTCGCGCGCGAGAGCTCGCCACAGCGGTTCATCCTTCACCCGGCGGGCGGCGTACGTCTGGTCGATGCGTCGCCTGATCGCCATCGGCCGATCGCTCTGCTGATCGGCCCGGAAGGCGGGTTCGACGATGACGAGCTGGCGGCGGCGAGCGCGTCGGGTTTTTGCCCGCTCACGCTGGGGCCACGAGTGCTGCGCACCGAAACGGCAGGCATGGCCGCACTGGCGGCATTGAACACCCTGATCGGAGACTTCTGATGTTCGACACCGTTGCCGGCATCGCCCGACTCGAGGACGCACGGCTCGACCGGGCCCTTGCCCGCTTGCGGGCCGATCTGCTCGATGTCCAGTACTCTGTCCTGGAACAGGCGAAACGCCCGGTCATCGTGGTGATATCCGGCGTGGCAGGTGCAGGGCGCGGCAGGCTGGTCAATACGTTGAACGAGTGGATGGATCCGCGCCATATCCGCACCAGTGCCTTCGCGCCGCGTGATGAGGCCGAGCGCGCCCGGCCCCACATGTGGCGCTACTGGCAGGCGCTGCCGTCGCGGGGGCGCACCGCCATCGTATTCCAGGGCTGGTACGCGGAAGCGGTGGATGCACGGGTAGGGCGTAACATCAAGCGACGCGTCTTCTGGCATCGACTGCACCAGATACGGCGCTTCGAGCACATGCTGGCGATGGATGGTGCCCTGCTGCTCAAGTTCTGGCTGCACCTCGATGCCGAAACCCAGCGCGCGCGGTTCAAGACGCTGCGCAAGGACCCTGCCACGCGCTGGCGCGTTACCCCGGAAGACATGCAGGAGCTCGCACGGCACAAGCGCATCTGCCGGGTGGCGGAAGAAGCCATACGGTTGTCCGACGCCGCGCATGCGCCGTGGCACCTCATCGATGCGAGCGACGTCCCGCATGCGGAACTGGAAGTGGGCCGCATACTGCTGCATGCGCTGCGCGGTACGCTCAAGCAGGACGCCCATGTGCGGCCCCCCGCTCTGCCTCCGGTTGTGATCGCGAGCGAGGAACCCGCGCCTCGCCTGCATCCGCCAGCGTCGCCACGGCGCAAATCGGACTACGAAACGGAACTGGAGCGTCTGCAGGGGCGCTTGAATCTGCTGCTGCGTCATCCTGCCTTCTCGCGCCGGGCCTTGGCCATCGTTTTCGAGGGCATGGATGCGGCCGGGAAGGGCGGTGCGATACGGCGCATCACGCGTGCGCTCGACGCGCGCACCTATCGTGTGCATCCGGTCGCGGCGCCTACCGAGCATGAGCGGCGCTATCCGTGGTTGTGGCGCTTCTGGCGCGACGTCCCGCGCGATGGAAGGGTCGCCTTGTTCGATCGATCGTGGTACGGACGCGTACTCGTCGAGCGGGTGGAAGGGTTTGCGGTGGAACAGGACTGGTCGCGCGCCTACGAGGAGATCAATGCGTTCGAGCGGGAATGGTCCGAGCACGGCATCGTGGTCTGCAAGTTCTGGCTCGAGGTCAGCAGCGACGAGCAGTTGCGCCGCTTCAACGAAAGAGGGCGCCAGCGCTTCAAGCGTTTCAAGATCACGCCGGAAGATTGGCGCAACCGAGAAAAGTGGCCGCAGTATGTTCCCGCCGTACAGGATATGCTTGCGCGCACGCATACCGAACAGGCCCCCTGGACCATCGTGGCCGCCGACGACAAGTATCACGCCAGGCTTGCCATCCTGCAGACGCTTTGTGAGCGGCTTGAGGCAGAACTCGGCTGATCCGTCGGAATGGGGCTCCAGGGCTTAGAATTCGCAGTATTTCCCCGATTGCCTCACGCATGCACGCCGATCCTGATTCGCCGCGTTTCGTCGCCTGGGTACGCAGCGCCGCGCCGTATATCCACGCCTTCGGTGGGCGGACCTTCGTCATCGCCGTAGGCGGCGAGGTGCTGAAAGGGCCGCTCGCCAATTCACTGGTGCAGGACTGCAATCTGCTCGCAGCCTTGGGTATCAAGCTGGTGCTGGTCGTCGGCGCGCGCCCGCAGATCGAGGACGAACTGGCGGCACGAGGCCTCGAACCGAGGTATTACAAGGGCCTGCGTGTGACCGACACGCTGGCGATGGAGTGCGTGAAGCGGGCCAATGGCGCGATACGCATCGACGTCGAGGCGCTGTTCTCGCAGGGGCTTCCGAATACGCCCATGGCGGGCAGTACCATAGAAGTGGCGTCAGGCAACTTCCTGACCGCGCGGCCGGTGGGCGTGGTGGACGGCATAGACCACGGATATACCGGTACCGTGCGCAAGGTCGACGTCGAGGCGCTCAACGACGCGCTGACCGACAGCGATATCGTGCTGATGCAGCCGTATGGCTATTCGCTGACCGGTGAAGTGTTCAACCTGAGCATGGAGGAGGTGGCAGAGTCGGTCGCCATCGCGCTTCAGGCGACCAAGCTGATCTATCTGTGCGACGCGCCGGGCATCGTGGCGGAGGACGGCGAACTGGTGCCGGAACTGACCGCGGACGAAGCCGCACACTGGTTGAAGGCCGGACGTGGGATTACCGAGGATCTCGGTCTCTATCTGCCGCGCGCCATCCGCGCCGTCAAGCTGGGGGTGGCGCGCGCGCACATGATCGATCGCGACCTCGACGGCGCGCTGTTGCTCGAGTTCTTTACGACCCAGGGGGTCGGCACGGTCATCTCGCGAGAGCCGCTGGCAAAGATGCGCAATGCGCGTGTCGACGACGTGCCTGCCATCGCCGGCCTGATCGCACCGATGGAGGCCGATGGCACTCTGGTGAGCCGGGGACGCGAACGACTCGAGCGCGAGATCGATCGTTTCAGCGTGCTCGAACATGATGAGGTGATCATGGGTTGCGCTGCCTTCTATCCCTATCCCGAGGAACAGATGGCGGAACTCGCCTGTCTGGCCGTGATGCCGGAGTATCGACGCCATGGCTATGGCGAGCAGATTCTTGCCTATGTCGAGGCGCGCGCGCGCAGCGAGCGCATCAGCCGGCTGTTCGTGCTGACCACGGTGACCGCGCACTGGTTTGTCGAAAGGGGGTTCGTCGAAGCGGGTGTGGATGCGCTGCCGCGGCTTAAGCGGGAGAACTACAATCCACAGCGGCGCAGCAAGGTTCTGGTCAAGGTGCTCTGAGCCACTCATGGCCACCCATTTCTTGCGCCGGATCGGAGTGCTCCAGGGCAGCCTGTTAGGTTCGGCCCTGCTGCTCACGGTTGTTCTGGCGCTTGCCCTGGGATGGGCAAGCGATCAGCTCGGCCGCTACCTTGTGACGCAGGAATCCTCGCGCATCGAACATCTTGTGGCGGACATGCAGGCCCGGCTCAGTGACCGGGTCGAGGGCGCCCCCGGACAACTGGCCGCCGAGGTGGAGGCGCTGCGACGACTGGGCGGCTTGCGCTACGTGGAGGTACGCGACGAGTCCGGCCGCGTTCTTGCGACCGACGGCGGTCCGGCCGCCCTGGGTTTGCCTCACGCCGATCTCAGGACTGCGCTCGCCGAGGGCATGGGGCGTTACGACCTGCGCATCGATCTGCTCAGTCCGGGGCGCCGCTCACCGGTCGGCGCTTTACGTATTTCCGTCGATCTTGCCGCGCTGCAGGACACGCTTGCGCTGGTCCGCAGCGCAGCGCTGGCACTCGGTGTGCTGATAGTCGTGATGCATGTGGCGCTCGTGCGCTGGGTGCTCAGTGGCGTGCTCGAGGGGGTCAGCGCGATCGAGGCACGGGCGGTCGCCCTGCGTCGAGCCGAGGACGTGACGCCGATGACGGTGCGTGGTGATGATGCGATCGCCCGTCTCACCAGGGCTTTCAATCAGATGGTACAAGCGCTCGATGAACGCGTGACGGCGCTGCGCAAGAGCGAATCGCGTTTCCATGCGATCGCCGACTACACGTTCGGCGTCGAGGCGTGGTTCAGCCCGCAGGGCCGGCTCATATGGGTGAACCGGTCGATCGAGCGGGTGACCGGGCATTCGCCGCTGGATTGCCTGCTGGCAGAGGATCTCGCGTCCATGCTCATCCACGAAAAGGATCGCCGGATCTTTGCCGCGCGCGCGCAGGACGCGCTGGCGGGCGCGAGCGGCGAAAATTTCGAAGTGAGGTTGCTCAGACGGGACGGCTCCATCGTGTGGGTGTCGCTGAACTGGCAGCCGATCTATGATGAAGCGGGCGTCTGCCTCGGCGTGCGGGTGTCGGCGGATGACATCCAGAGTCGCAAGGAAGCCGAGTTGAAGCTGCTCGACACGGTGACCGCATTGCGCCGCGAACAGGGCTTGCGGGACTATTACCTTACGCGCAGCGAAGAAGAGCGCTCGCGGCTGGAAGCGCTGCTCGACCTGATCAAACTTGGCGTCCTGTTCGTGGACCGGGACGGACGCGCGCAGCATGCCAATCGCATGCTGAAGAAGATATGGGGCTTCGACGATGGCGAGAATCTTTCGGGCATGCGCGATGCCGTACTGATCGAGCGGACCGCGCAGATGCGCATGGAGGAGGACGCGTACCGCGAACATGTCCGGGAGGTGCTTTCGGCCCGAAGCGCGACGGAACCGCATGACATCCTGCTCAAGGACGGTCGCATCATCCGCGAGCAGTCGGCGCTGGTGCCGGCATCCGCGTCCGGGCGTTTCCTGGGGCGCGTATGGCTGTATGAGGACGTAACGGCGGAGCGGCGGGCGGCGGAGGCTCTGGTGAACATGGCCGAGCGCGATCCGCTCACGAATCTGTTCAACCGGCGGCGTTTCCACGAGGAACTGGACCGTATGATCGCCGATGCGGGCCGCAGGCGAACCCAGCTCGGACTGCTGCTGTTCGATCTTGATGGCTTCAAGCCGGTGAATGACCGCTTCGGCCATCAGGCGGGCGACGAGGTGCTCGTGCGGCTGGCGCGCGACGTGGGGGCCGTGGTGCGGCGCAATGAAATGTTCTTCCGTCTGGGCGGCGACGAATTCGCGGTGCTCGCGCCCGACACCGACGAAGCGGCGCTGACCGGATTGGCTCGTCGCATCGGCGAGCGCGTGGCATCGATGGCATTCGAGTTTGGCGGTCAGTCGGCGCAGGTGACGACCAGCACCGGGATAGGCATCTATCCTTCGCACGCGCAGACCGGCGAAGCCTTGCTCAGCGCGGCCGATTCGGCCATGTATGCCGCGAAGAACGACGGCAAGAACGCGTTCCGGATGTACGACCGGCGGCACGGTACCTGACAGCCCCTAGAATCCGGGTGTCGACCACAATTTTCAGGAGTTGCACGATGGCGAGAATGGTTCAATGCATCAAGCTCGGCAAGGAAGCCGAAGGTCTGGATTTTCCGCCTGTTCCGGGGGCGCTCGGGGCACGGATCTATGAATCGGTTTCCAAGGATGCCTGGCAGCAATGGGTGAAGTACCAGACCATGCTGATCAACGAAAACAGGTTGAGCCTCATGGATCCGCGGGCGCGCAAGTATCTGTCCGAGCAGATGGAGAAGCACTTTTTCGGTGAAGGTGCGGATCAGGTCACGGGCTTCACCCCGCCCTCCGCCTGATCGAAACAGAACTTCACCCGGGTGCCGATGTATTGGTGATAATTTCAGCACCGGAAATTCCTGTTCTGCATGCCTGCGCCGCCTCGCGGACGCTGATCGTCCGACCCCGTGCGTTGTAGGGGGCGCCGGTTTCCGGCGCGAGGCGGGTGCACAGCGGCAGGAACAGGGTTCATCCTTCTATGCTGGCCGTGGTCCTGGCCCCGACCTTTCATACCATCGTGCCCCAACGACTATCCAGCCTGATCAGCGGTCCTCGCGCCTGTCCTTACTGCCTCAGCAAGGATACGAAGGACTCCATCTGGAGGAATCGCGAAGAGAAGGCCGGGCGCTTCTGGCTCAGACCTGTACGCTGCCGCGCTTGCCACAAGCGCTTCGTGCGTCTGCGCAGGGTGCCTGTCGCAGTGCTGGGGGGCCTTGTCCTGCTCACGGTCGTGGGGACACTTGCCTGGACCCTGAGTGGTATTGAAGCCCAGGCCGTGAGCGATCACGACAGGATGTTGTCGGAACTTGCGCCGCTCGAGGCGGAAAGGCGCCGCGCCGCGGCCGGCGATGCTGCAGCGCAATACACTTACGGGATGCTGCTGTTCCAGGGCGGGTCCGGCGAAGCGTCGGACATGGCCGAGGCGGTCCGCTGGCTGGAGAAGGCGGCCGCCCAGGGACATGCTCAGGCGCAGTATGAGCTTGCGCTGGCGTTCAAGCTCGGGCGTGGCACGCTGCAGGATTATCCTGCAGCGGCTCGCTGGTTTGCGCGCGCGGCGCGCAGCGGGCATGTCGCGGCGCAATACCACATGGGACGCCTGCACCGGATAGGGGAAGGCGTGTCACTGGATCTCGTGCGCGCCTACGCCTGGTTCAATCGTGCCGCGGCGCAGGGGCATGGCGCGGCACGGGGTGCGCGCGACGAGGTGGGCGCTTCGCTGCGCCCGGAGCAGTTGCAATTCGCGCAACGGCTGTCCAGGGAAGCCGAAATGCCCGAGCCGGATGCCGAACTGCCAACGCTGATGCCCACGGCATCGGGTGTGAGTACCGTTGTGCCCGCCTCAGGCGAGATGCAGCGCCCCGCCATTCGCTGACGCTGCGCCGCCGGTCACTGGTCGGCGTCGGCCGCGGCCGCCTCCATCGCCGCCAGCCCGCCATGCCTCACGTCACGGCCCTTGACCATGAACACGACGTACTGGGCCATGTTTTTCGAGTGATCGCCGATGCGTTCGATGGCTTTGGCGATGAACAGAAGATCGAGGCCGCAGGAAATGGTGCGCGGGTCTTCCATCATGAAAGTGATGAGCTGGCGCATGATGGACTTGAATTCGGCGTCGACTTCGCGATCCTGCCGTACGACCTCCGTCGCGCTGTTCAGGTCCATGCGTGCGAGGGCATCGAGCGTGCGGCGCAGCATGTCGACCGCCATCGAAGCGGCGTGCCGCAACTCCACCTTGGGAACGAAGATGGCTTCCGATTCGAGGATGTGCCTGCCCATTTTGGCAATCTTCTTCGCCTCGTCGCCGATGCGCTCCAGATCGGTGATGGTCTTGACCACCGACATGATGACGCGCAGATCGCTGGCGGCCGGCTGGCGCTTGGCAATGAGGTGATTGCACGCGTCGTCGAGGTCCAGCTCCATCGCATTGACCTTCTTGTCATTGGCGACCACTTCGTCGAGCAGGGCGAGATCGCGCTCGATGATGCCGCGCATCGCATGCTCGATCTGCTGTTCGATCAGACCCCCCATCTGCAGCAGGCCGGTACGCACGCCTTCCAGCTCGTGGTCGTAGCGCTTCGAGATATGTTCGCTCATCCTGGGTGCCTCCCGGAACCTTCTGTCCTTGATCAGCCCTGTTACCGTATGTCGCTGTCGGCCGACGCGATCAGGCGCGCAAGGTGCGAACGCCATCTGCCGACGAAACCAGGGCGATATCCGCCCTGCGTCGCGCGAACAATCCATTGCATACGACGCCTGCAAGGTGGTCGAGTTCGCTCTCGAACAGCACGGGGTCCGCGATGCGCAGTCCGGAAACGTCGATGATGGCGTGACCGTTGTCGGTAACGAAGCCCTTGCGGATCGCGGGCAGGCCGCCCATACGGCTCAATTCGCGCGACACCAGACCCAGTGCCATCGGAATCACTTCCAGAGGCAGGGGGAAATGGCCGAGCTGGTCCACGCACTTCGATTGGTCCGCGATGCAGACGAAGCATTCCGACGCGGCGGCGACGATCTTCTCGCGTGTCAGCGCGCCTCCGCCACCCTTGATCAGGTTCAGTCCCGGATCGATTTCGTCGGCACCGTCAACATAGACCGGAATGCCGCGACCGGATGCGATCGCTTCTTCCAGGTCCAGCACCGGAATGCCGTGGCCACGCAGGCGCGTCGCCGACGCTTCCGAACTGGCGACCGCGCCGGCGATCTGCAGTTGTTCCTCGGCGAGCAGATCGATGAAGTGATTTGCGGTGGAGCCGGTCCCCACACCCAGCAGCTCGCCCTGTACCACGTGGGGAAGGGCGGCGCGGGCAACGGCCCGCTTGAGTTCGTCGGCAGTCATGCGTCGTGAGTGGTGTTCTGGTCAGAATTCCTATTATCCCGACTTTTTTCGAGACGGGTCATGATCGCCTTTCGCGTCAGATGGTAGGCGAGCAGATGCGCAGGCATGCGCAACCAGTGTCCACGTACATACAGCGCGAACAAGCCGGGCTCGCGCCAGGCACTGGACGGACGCAGGGGCGAATACGGTGTGAATGCCTGGCGGAAGCAGGCATCCATGAGATGCCCGATCCAGGCGGGCGGCGCGTCGCGGGCGAGGTCCGCCCCGAAGGGCAGCGCTTGTGCGCCGAAGAAGGCCCGCACGTAACGCAGCGCGTAGTGCAGCGGCCGCCGCAGCCCGGTTTCCGCCGCGCGCGCGTGCAGCGCGTTCATGAAGTCCGGGGTCGTTGCATGCAGCTCGCCAAGCAGGGTGTGCAGGTCGGCGAGGTCGCGCAAGCCGTTGTGAAACTCGCTTTCAAGGAAAAGATGGGTCGCGCTGTGAAGGACGCGGTCCAGCGGTGCCAGTGCATACCACGCGTCGCCGGCCGTCGCCGGAGATGCGTCTGCGAGCATGCGGAGCGAGTCGGCGCGGATGCGCGAGGTAGATGGCGTGATCGCATGGTGGATGTCGAGGGTGGTGCCGCGCCGGATATGTTGCATGGGCGGGATTTCGTGCATCCACTGCCGGTAGTAGCGCTGGTCATAGGCGTCACGATGCCCGCTCACCCAGCCATGTCGCATGAGCAAGGCCTCGACTTCGCTCAGCCTGTCCTTTGGCACAAGGATGTCGATATCCGAAAAGCGACGGCCTCCGGCTGCCTTCATGCCGGTGCGCACATAGGCGGCGCCCTTGAGCAGGACAAGCGGACAGCCAAGCGGGCGCAGAAGCTGTCCGAGCTGGGTCAGTTCGTGGTTCAGGGCAATGTGCTGTTCGTCCGCCAGAAGCCGCGCCGAATCCAGGTGCATGCGGGGTCCGTCCGGTACGTCGTCGAGCCGTCCGGCGTCTTCCAGCACGAAATGCAGTTTGGCCAGCAGGCCGCTCACACGCCCCTCGATCACCAGAGCTTCCCACTGCCGGGGCGAGTATCCGGGGGTCCGCCCCGGATCTGCCAGTGCCTGGCACAGCAGCGGACCTTCATCCTTCACCGTACGCTCCCGCTGCCAGCCGGTCGAAGCACGCGATCGCGTCGTCCAGGCGGCTGTACTCGAAGCGGTAGGTGCCGCACAAAGCCGTCGCACCGGCCAGTGCGCGGAATGCGCTGGCGCCCAGACGCTCGTGATTGAACGAGTTGTCGATCAGACCGAGCGCCCCTTCCGCGTGCGGAATTGCCTGCAGCGTGAGATCGGCGCCCGCACGATAGCGCGGGAACACGATCCATCCGGGTTGCGCCGTCCTGTCCGCAGCGGCGCGCGATGCGTCGGGTACCTTGAGATGGCCCACGTCGCCCTTGTGCGTGTCGACGAAAACCGGGCCGACGGCGTCCGGTGAAGCAAATGCGCGGATGATGTCGATCGAGCGGTTCTTCAGGCTGACCGGACGCGGGAAGGGGTGCAGATCCAGCGTGACCGGATCCAGCATGGCCAGTTCGTCGGACAGCAGGCGCCAGCCGCGCGACACCAGTGCCGCGCAAAGCGTGCTCTTGCCCGAACCCGGGGGGGCGGGAAGGATGAGCGCCTTGCCGCCGCGTTCCACCACGGCCGCGTGCACCAGTATCCAGCGGTGAACATGCATGGACACGCACCAGTTCAGACCCCATTCGAACAGCGGATAGGCCTGGGAGTAGGGCAGTGGCAGAAATGGCTGATCGCCGTCGATCTCTACGGTGATCTGGCGGCGCAGTATCGACTGCAGGACCGAAGGCGGCTTGATGCTGAGCGAAAAATCGCAGAAGCCATCATCCGGCAGCCGAGGATGCCCGCCGTAGTGAAAGTCGAACGCCTCCCAGAATTGCGCCGAATCGCAGTTCGCGCGCACCGAAAAGCGCCCGATCGGAATCTGTCTCGATTTCAGGGTTTGACGGTGTGGGTGGATCCCGCGCCGGTGGCGGTGGTCGGTACCCCGGAGGTTACCGCGTCCTGCTCCAGGCGGACGACCGATACGGAGCATTCGACCGGATCGTACACGATGGCCGTATCCTCGCCCGAGAATTCGGCAACGAGCAGGCCATCGATTTCAGTGAGCTTGAGCGCGTGCCCCGATGGACGCTGCATCAGGCCCAGGTCGAATTGAAGTACTCGATCACTTCGAGTGCGCCCCAGCTCGGGCCGCCCGGCACCGGGGTATAGCCGCCGCTGGTCTGGATCGATACCCAGATGTCACGGATCTGACTTTCCGGGCAGGGGTAGGTGTTCGGATACTTCTTGGCGTTCAGCATGGCTGCGGCGATGCACTGCGCGAACGTGCCATAGCTGTCCGGGTAGTTCATGACCTCCCATGCGGACGCCTTGCGACCCGTCGTACCTTTCAGTTCGGTCAGACCGACCAGGTTGTAGCAGCCCTGGGATGTCCCGATGACCTCCTCGAAGGTGGCGCCGGAGCGGCAGTCGGCCGTGCCGTCATTCGAACGGCCGGTCGGATGAATGCAATAGGTGCCGCCATTGAACTCGCTCTTGGATGGACGGTAACCGCAGTTGTGGGCTGACGAACTGTAGGTCTTGTAGCCGCCCTTGGTGCCGCTCGCCTTCTTGATGATGGGCGACTTGCAGCTGCTTGGCCACGGGTAGGTCGTGTATTCGCACCACTTGGAAGGCGGGTGGCCGACCTGGCAACCGGTGGATCCGTAATCCCTGTGGCTGGTGTTTCCGGAGGATTTGCCTGAAATCGTGCAGCTGTAGCCCTTGGACAGGGTCGAGTGCGCCTGCTGGGAAGCCAGCACCGCACTGACGCCCATGCCGGCCTTCAGCAGCGCACGGCGCAGCTTCTGCTCGTGCTGGATCGACGGCTCGACGCCGGGCTCGATCGGATTCTGGTCGGAAGGGGTATTCATTCGAATGTGCTCTGCCTTGATACGTTAAGTGTATGTCACCCGGTCGCCACAGCAGGTGAGGACAGGGTCACAGGCATGGTTTGAAACACTCGAAGCAATTTTCAGGCCGAATCAGGGTCTTCTTTACACCGTTTTGTTTTTCAAGGCTTTATCAGTCTCTTACAAAGGGGCTGCGCGCCCCCTTGTAAGAAAAGCTGACAACGCCTCAGGTCTTTCGCGGCGGCGGCAGATCGGTGCAGCTATCCTCGGCCACCTCGGCGGCGAGGCCGATCGATTCGCCCAGCGTCGGGTGCGGGTGGATGGTATGACCGATATCCACTGCATCCGCGCCCATTTCTATGGCCAGCGCCACTTCTCCTATCATGTCACCGGCTGACGTTCCGACAATGCCGCCCCCGACGATGCGGTGCGTCTCGGCGTCGAAGATGAGCTTGGTGAAGCCTTCGTCGCGACCGTTGGCGATGGCCCGTCCGCTGGCGGCCCACGGGAACTTGCCGATGGTCACCTTGCGGCCCTGCACCTTGGCCTCGTCCTCGCTCAGGCCCACCCAGGCAACTTCGGGGTCGGTGTAGGCGACCGACGGAATGACCGTGGCGTCGAAATGGCGCTTGTGGCCGGCGATCACTTCCGCCGCGACATGGCCCTCGTGCACCGCCTTGTGCGCCAGCATGGGCTGGCCGACGATGTCGCCGATGGCATGGATGTGCGCGACGTTGCTGCGCATCTGGCTGTCGATCGGGATGAAACCGCGCTCATCCACCTGCAAGCCGGCTGCCTCGGCGTTCAGCCTGCGACCGTTGGGCGAGCGGCCGACCGCGACCAGCACGCGGTCGTAGGTCTGTGGTTCGGCCGGTGCCTTGGC
Source organism: Methyloversatilis thermotolerans (assembly GCF_000372885.1). GTDB lineage: Bacteria > Pseudomonadota > Gammaproteobacteria > Burkholderiales > Rhodocyclaceae > Methyloversatilis > Methyloversatilis thermotolerans. The sequence continues at coordinate 2,440,971 of NZ_KB889967.1, read as the reverse complement.
GCCTTCGAAACTGACCTTGATGCCGTCCGCCGTCGCCTCGGCACCGGTCACCCGCGTGTTCAGCATGACGCTGCCGAAGCGGTGGGCATTCTTCTTCTCCCACACCTTGGCGAGGTCGCGATCCGCCCCTTGCATCAGGCCACCGGTCATTTCCACCACGTCGATGCGCGCGCCCAGCGTGGAGTACACGGTGGCCATTTCCAGCCCGATGATGCCGCCGCCGATCACCAGCATCCGTTTCGGGATATCCGCCAGCAGTAGCGCGCCGGTTGAATCGACGACGCGCGGATCGTCCGGCATGAAGGGCAGTTTCACCGCCTGGCTGCCGGCGGCGACGATGCAGTGGCCGAACTTCAGCACTTTCTTCTCGCCGGTCTCCGCCTTGCCGTCACCCGTGGTCAGCGCCACCTCGACATGGTTGGGATCGACGAAGCGGGCAATGCCGCGCACCACCTTCACCTTGCGCGCCCTGGCCATGCCGGCCAGACCGCCGGTCAGCTTGCCGACCACCTTGTCCTTCCAGCCGCGCAGCGCGCCGATGTCCACCTCGCGTGCGCCGAACTTGATGCCGTGCGCCGCCAGCGCCTCGGCTTCGTCGGCTACGGCGGCCACGTGCAGCAGCGCCTTGGACGGGATGCAGCCCACGTTCAGGCAGACGCCGCCCAGCGTGGCGTAGCGCTCGACGATGACCACGTCCAGACCGAGGTCGGCGGCGCGAAAGGCGGCCGAGTAGCCACCGGGGCCGCCACCGATCACCAGCACGGCGCAGCTTTCATCGACCTTTGCCGGCGCGCTGCCGGTGGCGGCCACCGGGGCTGTGGCCGGGGCAGGCGGCGGTGCGGCGGGAGCCGCCGCAGGTGAGGGAGCCGATGCCGGCGCCGCTTCGGCCGCGCCGGCGGCCTCCATTGTCAGCACCACGCTGCCTTCCGATACGCGGTCGCCCACCTTCACTTGAAGTTCGACGATGCGGCCCGCCTGCGGCGCGGGGATGTCCATCGTGGCCTTGTCGGACTCGAGCGACATGAGCGGTGCATCCGCCGCCACCATGTCGCCCGGCTTCACCATGATTTCGATGATGGGGACGTCCTTGAAGTCGCCGATGTCGGGAATCTTTACAGTCAGTGTGCTCATGGACGTCTCCCTCACATCAGCACGCGACGCATGTCGGCCAGCAGCGCGGCGACATGGGCATTGAAACGGGTGGCGGCGGCGCCGTCGATCACGCGGTGGTCGGCGGTCAGCGACAGCGGCAGGATGAGTCGCGGCTGGAAGGTCGAGCCGTCCCACACCGGTTTCATCGTGCTGCGGCTGACGCCGAGGATGGCGACTTCGGGCGCATTGATGATGGGCGCGAAACCGGTGCCACCCAGACCGCCGACGCTGGATATCGTGAAGCAGGCCCCCTGCATTTCCGCGGCCGACAGTTTGCCGTCGCGCGCCCTGGCCGCCAGTTCGCCGCATTCGGCGGCGAGCTGGGCCACGCCCTTCCTGTCGGCGTCGCGGATGACCGGCACCACCAGCCCGCCCGGCGTGTCGGCGGCGAAACCGATGTGGCAGTACTGCTTCATGATCAGCGCCGGCTCTTCCGCCTGCAGGTCGATCGAGCTGTTGAATTCGGGGAATTTCTTCAGCGCCGAGCACACCGCCTTGATGATGAAGGCCAGCATGGTGAGCTTGACGCCGGCCTTGGCCTGTTCCGCGTTGATCTGCTGGCGGAAGGCTTCGAGCTCGGTCACGTCCGCTTCTTCGTGATAGGTGACCGCCGGAATCATGACCCAGTTGCGCGCCAGGTTCGCCGCCGACAGCTTGCGGATGCGCGACAGCGGCTTGCGCTCGATGTCGCCGAACTTCGTGAAGTCGACCTTGGGCCAGGGCAGCAGATCCAGGCCGCTGCCGCCACCGGCGGTGGCCGGTGCGGATGTGGCCGGTGACTGCAGCGCGCCCTTGACGAAGGCGTTGATGTCTTCGCGCGTGATGCGGCCTTTCGGACCGCTGGCTTTCACGCGGGCGAGATCAACACCCAGTTCGCGCGCATAGGCGCGCATCGACGGACTGGCATGCGCCTTCTTGCCGCCCACCAGTTCGGCCGCGATGTCGGCGGCACTGGGCAGCGCGACCATGCCGGCCGCCGGCGCGTAATCGCCGCGGGCCGACTGGGTGGTCGCGGCGGGGACGGCATTCGAGGCGACTGCCGCAACGGCCGGTGCGGCGGCGACCGCTGGTGCAGGTGTCGCGCTGGTCGCAGCAGGCGTGGGGGCCGCCGGGGCGGTGGGCGCATCGGCCGCGGGCGTTTCGCCCACTTCCATCGTGCCGATCACGCTGCCCTGCGACACGCGGTCGCCGACCTTGACCGTGATCTGGCCGATCACGCCGGCATGCGGCGCCGGAATGTCCATCGTGGCCTTGTCCGATTCAAGCGACACCAGCGGTGCGTCGGCCTCGACCCGGTCGCCGGGTTTGACCATCACCTCGATGACGGGGACATCGGAAAAATCGCCGATGTCAGGTACTTCGATATTGATCGTGCTCATTCAAGCCTCGCATTCGATGCGGCCGCGCGCTGCGCGACCGCGGCGTGGTTTCTCGAAAGCTCGCCGGACATTGACACCGGGCTCGCGGATCGTTGCGGACCGGAAGCGCGAGGGCATCCGGTCCGTGTTCTCCGGACCTGTCGGCGTCAATCCGCGGCGTGCGTCTTCCGACTCAGACGTAGAGCGGGTTCGGTTTGGTCACGTCCAGACCGTAGCGCGCGATGGCTTCCGCCACCTTCGTCCGGTCCAGCGCTCCGTCGTCGGCCAGCGCCTTCAGCGCCGCCACCGTCACCCAGTGCCGGTCCACCTCGAAATGCGCACGCAGCGCCTCGCGCGTGTCCGAACGGCCAAAGCCGTCGGTGCCGAGCACCACATAGCGGCGCGGCACCCAGGCTCGGATCTGGTCGGCGAACAGGCGCACGTAGTCGGTGGCGGCGATCACCGGTCCTCGTGTTTCGCGCAGGCAGTTCTCCACGTGCGAGGCGCGTGCTGCCGCCAGAGGATTGAGCAGGTTCCAGCGCGAGCAGTCGGCGCCATTCCTCGCCAGTTCGGTGAAGCTCGGGCAGGACCACAGATCCGATTCCACGCCCCAGTCGTTCTTCAGCAATTCGGCGGCGGCGATCACTTCGCGGAAGATGGTGCCGCTGCCCAGCAACTGCGCGCGCGGGCCGTTCGACGCGGCGCCGCGGCGGAACAGGTACATGCCCTTCAGGATGTCGGCTTCGGCACCTTCCGGCATTGCCGGGTGCTCGTAGTTCTCGTTCATCACTGTCAGGTAGTAGTAGATGTCCTCCTGGTTGGCCATCATGCGGCGCAGTCCATCCTGCACGAGGACCGCCACCTCGTAGGAGAACGTGGGGTCGTAGCTGATGCAGTTCGGTACCGCGCCCGACCACAGGTGGGAGTGGCCGTCCTCGTGCTGCAGGCCCTCGCCGTTCAGCGTGGTGCGCCCGGCGGTACCGCCGACCAGGAAGCCGCGCGCACGCTGGTCGCCGGCCGCCCAGGCCAGGTCGCCGATGCGCTGGAAACCGAACATCGAATAGAAGATGTAGATCGGGATGGTCGCCACCCCATGCACCGAGTAGGCGGTGGCGGCGGCGATCCAGTCACTCATCGCGCCCGCTTCGTTGATGCCCTCCTGCAGGATCTGGCCGGTCTTGGACTCCTTGTAGAACATGAGCTGGTCGGCGTCCTGCGGCACGTACTTCTGGCCTTCCTGGTTCCAGATGCCGATCTGGCGGAACATGCCTTCCATGCCGAAGGTGCGCGATTCGTCCGGCACGATGGGCACCACCCGCTTGCCCACATGCGGGTCGCGCAGCAGGATGTTCATGATGCGCACGAAGGCCATGGTGGTGGACAGCTCCCGGCCGTCGCCCGAGGCCTTGAGCAGTGCGTCGAAGGCCGACAGCGGCGGCACCTCCAGTGGATCGGCCTTCATGCGGCGCTGCGGCAGGTAGCCCCCGAGTGCCATGCGCCGCTCGCGCATGTAGTTCAGTTCCTTCGAACCTTCGTCGAACTTGAGGTAGGGCAGCGATTCCAGTTCGCTGTCCTTGATCGGCAGGTCGAAGCGGTCGCGGAATTCGCGCAGCGATTCCAGATCGACCTTTTTCTGCTGGTGGGATATGTTCTGCGCCTCGCCTGAGCCACCCATGCCATAGCCCTTGATGGTCTTGGCCAGGATGACGGTGGGCTGACCGCTGTGATTGACCGCGGAGTGGTAGGCGGCATACACCTTGTGCGGATCGTGGCCGCCGCGGTTCAGCCGGAAGATGTCGTCATTGCTCCAGTTGGCGACCATGGCCGCCAGCTCCGGGTACTTGCCGAAGAAGTGCTCGCGCACGTAGGCGCCATCGCGCGCCTTCATGGTCTGGTATTCGCCGTCTATCACTTCCATCATGCGCTGGGCAAGCAGGCCGGTCCTGTCCTGGGCGAGCAGCGAATCCCAGTAGCCGCCCCACAGCAGCTTGATCACATTCCAGCCCGCCCCCCGGAAGTCGCCTTCCAGTTCCTGGATGATCTTGCCATTGCCGCGCACCGGGCCATCCAGGCGCTGCAGATTGCAGTTCACGACGAATACCAGGTTGTCGAGCTTCTCGCGCGCCGCCATCGCGATCTCGCCCAGCGTTTCCGGTTCGTCGGTCTCGCCGTCACCGATGAAGCACCACACCTTGCGGCCCTCGGTATTGGCCAGACCGCGGTCCTGCAGATACTTCATGAAGCGGGCCTGGTAGATGGCCTGCAGCGGCCCCAGTCCCATGGATACCGTCGGGAACTGCCAGAAATCAGGCATGAGCCAGGGATGCGGATAGCTCGACAGACCCTTGCCGCCCACCTCCTGCCGGAAACTGTCCAGTTGCGCCTCGCTCAGCCGTCCGAGCAGGAAGGCGCGGGCATAGATGCCGGGCGCGGAATGTCCCTGGAAAAACACGAGGTCGCCGCCGTGGGTCGGACTGGGCGCATGCCAGAACCAGTTGAAGCCTACGTCGTAAAGGGTGGCGCTGGAGGCGAAGCTGGCGATGTGACCGCCGACATTGGTGTCCTTGTTCGCCCGCAGCACCATGGCCATCGCATTCCAGCGGATATAGCTGCGGATGCGGTGCTCGATTTCGTAGTCGCCCGGAGCGGCTGCCTGCTTGCCGGCCGGAATCGTGTTGATGTATGCGGTGGAGGCCGAGTAGGGGATGTTGATGCCGGCGCGGCGCGCCAGCTCGGTCAGCCGCTCGATCAGGTAGTGGGCCCGCTGCTCGCCGGCGTGCTCGATCACGCCCTCCAGCGCGTCCAGCCATTCCTGGGTTTCGACCGCGTCCGGGTCCGATGCAAGCAGGGGATTGGGTAGTGCAGACATTCCAGGGTTTCTCCTCTTTTTTGGTCGAACCGTCGTGCATGACACACCGCGGCACAGGTGGCAGGCGAATGCCTGTCCGCTGGCTTGGGCGTGCCGGCCGGTCGTCCGTCCGAGGCGCCTTTATCCGTCTGCGCATGGGTGATGCAAGTACCGACAGCTCTGGATCGGCAGCGGGTGGCTGCCGTGGCTTCGCCGGGCGCGGGGATCGCCCGCGCCAGCGTGCCGCAATTATGGACAGCCCCCGGGGCGACCGCCAGTGGTGGATAACCGAAACGGGCGTGAATCCCCGAAAAAAAGCGGGCAACCCCGTGAGGAATCGCCCGCAACCGAGGAGGCGCATCGCAATGCGCCGGCAAGGAGGGACACAGGATCGCTGCGTCCCTCGCGTCAGCCGTGCTGTATGTAGGCCACGTGGGTTTCCGTGTACTCGTACAGCCCGTGCTTGCCGTCTGCTCCGCCTATGCCCGACTTGCGCCGGCCGGCGTGAAAGCCCTGCATCGCTTCGAAGTTCTCGCGATTGATATAGGTTTCGCCAAACTGCAGATCGCGGATCGCGCGCATGGCCGCCGCGAGGTCCCGCGTGTACAGCGACGAAGTGAGCCCGTAGTCGGAGGCATTCGCCAGGGAAACGGCTTCGTCGAGATCGTCGACCAGCTGTATCGGCAGTACCGGACCGAATATCTCGTTGCGCATGATGTCCATGTCGGCACGGCAATTGATCAGTACCGTGGGTTCGTAGTGGAATCCGCTCGCTCGGTCGGCCACGCGGCCTCCCAGCACCACCTGCGCACCATCCTTGCGCGCCTGTTCGACCATGGCCGCAACCTTGTCCAGCCCCGCCTTGTTCACCAGCGGCCCCATATCGACATCCGGTTCCGCCACCGGGTCGCCATAACGAGTCGCCGCCATGCGCGCGGTCAGCCGGGTGATGAATTCGTCTGCTGCCGAACGCTGCACATAGACGCGCTCGGCGCAGTTGCAGACCTGTCCGGTATTGATGACGCGCGACGCCGTGATGGCGCTGGCCGCCAGGTCGAGATCGGCGTCGGCCAGCACGATGGCGGGCGCCTTGCCGCCGAGTTCCAGGTTCACCCGCGTCAGGTTGGCCGCAGCCGCCTGCATGATGCGGGTGCCGGTGGCGACGCTGCCGGTGAAGCTCACCATGTCGATGGCGTCGCTGCCGCTGAGTGCAGAGCCCGTGGTGCTGCCGCGGCCCCCGACCAGATTGAACACGCCGCGCGGCAGATCGGATCCATGCACCAGGTGCGCGAACATGAAGGCATTGAGCGGCGTTTCCTCGCTTGGCTTGATCACGATGGTATTGCCGGTTACCAGTGCCGGTGCCATCTTGCGGGCGATCAGGAAGAGCGGGAAGTTCCACGGCAGGATGCCGGCCACCACGCCGACCGGCTTGCGCAGCAGGAAGATGCTCTCTCCCGGACGGTCGCTGGACAGTACCTCGCCCTCTATGCGGCGCGCCCACTCGGCCATGTAGTCCAGATAGTCGGCGGTGAAGTCGACCTCGACACGCGCCAGACCGAGCGTCTTGCCCTGTTCGAGGGTCAGCGTGCGCGCCATGTCTTCGCGAATGTCGCGCAAGGCGCTGGCAATCCGGCGCAGCCAGCCGGCGCGCTGGATGGCGGGCAGGCGTGCCCAGGCGGGCTGCGCGCGCCGGGCGGCCGCGATCGCGCGCTCGACGGTGTCCGCGTCCGCCTCGGGCACGGTGTCGAGCAGGGCGTGCGTGGCCGGGTTGTACACCTCGATGCGCGGCCCTGAGGATGGGGCGAAATGTCCGTCGATGTAGTTCATGTGCGTAGTCATGCGGTATCTCCTCCTTGGGTCAGCAAAATCAGGTGGCGCGTGTCATGCGCTTGCCGAAAGACTCCGACATGAAGCCGAAGGCCAGTCCGGCCAGCCAGGTCAGCACGACGAACAGCGCCTTGTCGAAGGTGTCGCCGGTCGCGCCGAAATAGGTTGCCGCACCGAGAAATGCAGCCGGGGTGTAGGCCAGGGCGGGGAATTCGGCCATCGCCACCAGCACGAACGCGAGCAGCGCGACCAGCAGCGCCAGCGCGCCGAGTCCTCCACCCGCCAGCCCCACCGCGTACATCGTGCAGGCGGTCAGCACGACCCCGGCCAGCGCCGCCCAGCCCGCCTTGAGGAGCGCTTCGCGGCCACCTCCTGCGGCAAAGAAGGTCGCCCATGCGACAAAGCCTATCCAGGGGTTGAGCTGCAGTGTCGGCAGGCCGATGCTCAGACCGACCCAGGCCGCAACCAGCAGTGCAATGCTCAGTGCGAGCGCGTGCAGTAGTTTCATGAGTCCTCCCGAATTCATGGAGGCGTGCCCGGGGCACGCCTCACGAGTGCTTACCAGCTGTAGGCGTACTTGACGTTGATGCTGTTGTTTACCGGGCGGTTCTCGCCGGACATGCCGTGCGAGTAACGTATGGCGATCGACTGGTTGCCGTAGTAATGGAACATCACGCCGGCGGAGCCATCGAGACCCCAAGAGTCGTTCGCGCCATTGCGACCGGAAATGCGTTCGTAGTCGACGCCGACGAAGGGCTCGATCCAGTCGTTGACGCGATAGCCGAAACGGTTGTTGGTATGCCACAGCATGCCGGGCCGGTTGCCGTCGTCCTTGCGGCTCTGCGCGACGAAGCCGAGGTCTCCGGTCCAGCCTATGCGTTCGCTCAGCGGCAGATACCAGAGCAGGCTGGACAGATTCTTCCAGTTGGTGTCGCTGACGTCCTTGTCGCCAATGGGCACCTGGAGGAAGGTCTGGAAACCGAGCGTCGATCCCGGCGTCGGCTTGTACCAGATGGCCGCACCGGTGATGGTGTCGCCGAAGCCGCTGATGTGTCGCGAGTCCAGGTCGGCCGCATCGCGGTCGCGCAGGGCCGATACCGGCTGGATGACTTCGAAGGCCAGCCCGATGTTGCGGTTCGATTCGGGCGTCCAGAAGCGCACGTACTTGGACAGGCCGGTGATGCGCTGCGCGCTGCTGCCATCACGCCGGTCGCCGCTGTTGTCGAACACGCGGCTGTCGCGCTGCACGGTCGCGTACTGTACGAACACATTGAACGGCTGGTCGAAGCCGACCGGCAGGTCGTACTCGTGCGGTCCGATGACATCGAAGGTGGTCTGCGCCGCGGCGAGCGGACTCAGCAGTGCGCAAGCCGAGGCGGCGGCCGCGTGTTTCAGGTACCTGTTCATGAATCTTCTCCCCCTGTTGTGGTTGTCAGGCAGAGGGGTGATAGCCAGTGCTGTGCCAGAACCGCCGTGAGCGGTGCCGTCATTCGCCGTGCGCCCTGTGCGGACGCGGCTTTCGCGCATGTCGATGCGCGCGCGGCCGGATGCGTCGGCGCGTTCCGAAACACCCCGGATCTGAGATTTCTCAGCCGGATTGAGACGGCGTATCAGCGGTCCTGAGAATGCGCTGTCGTGCGCCCGGCGAACGCGCGAGGCTCGGCGCGGCGGGAATTTCACACCTTGAAGCGCCGGCCATCACTCGCCTACACTGGCTGTTCAAAACAAAGATGTTCCCGGTCCGCACGGATCAGGCAGGACATGACAGGAGGAGACGCCATGAGCCATGGTGAGCAGTTCTCGCGGCACGTCCGGCGCATCGCCGCGCTGGCCGGTGGCGGGCAGCCCGATCTGCAGATGGCCGCGAATGCCCGCATCGCCGAATCGTGGCGCCGTTCGATAGAGCAGTACGGCATCGACCCCGAGATGCCTTCTTCGCCACGCATCCTCGGTGCGGCCGAAGTCCGCGAATGCAGCGAGCGCATCGAGCCCTTCCTGCAACTCGCGCGCATCGGCACCGCGCGGCTGCACGCCCAGATCCGCGAGGCCGGCTATTGCGTGCTGATGACCGATGCCGATGGCACGACCGTGGACTACCACGGTCAGCCTACCCTGGAGCACGAGTTCCGTTCGCGCGGTTTCCGCCTCGGTGCCTGCTGGTCGGAGCGCGACGAAGGTACATGCGGCGTCGGTACGACCCTGGTGGACAGGGTGCCCATCCTCGTGCACAAGGACGAACATTTCCGCGCCTACAACATAGGCATCACCTGCAGTGCCGCGCCGGTATTCGGCCCGGACAATCGCGTCATGGCGGTGATCAATGCGTCGGCCCTGGCGGCACCGGACGACCGGCGCAGCCAGTCCATGGTGTTCCAGCTCGTGTCGCAGAACGCCCGCTTGATCGAGAACGCCTATTTCATCGAAGCGCATCGCCACCTGTGGACACTGCAGATCACCGGTGCCGGACGCGGTATCGATCCTGAGCATACCTGTCTGCTTGCGCTCGATGAACGAGGGCGCGTCGTGGCTTCCAACTTCCAGGCGTCGCTCGAATTGCTCGATGGTCATGCCCGACTGCCGCTGGCATTCGATCACCTGTTCGATCCCGGCGCCGACGAGTTGCTGTTGCGTGCGCACGATCAGCCGGGGCGCCCGGTGGAACTGCGGCAACTGGCGAGTGGCCGCTTCCTCAACTGCATCGTGCGCACCCCGGAACGGCGGGTGCAGCAGCGCATCAGCCGACCCCGAAGCCGCGACTTCGCCTCGTTGATGATCGCCGATTCGCGTCTGCGCGCCGACATCCATCGACTCCGGCGGGTGGTCGATTGTCGCTTGCCCATACTTCTGCTCGGCGAGACGGGCTCGGGCAAGGAGGCCTTCGCACAGGCGATTCACGCGCAGAGCCAGCGCCGGGACAAGGCCTTCGTTGCGCTGAACTGTGCGGCGATTCCGGAGAATCTGATTGAAAGCGAACTGTTCGGCTATCGCGAAGGGGCCTTCACAGGCGCCAAGTCCCGCGGAGAGACGGGCAAGGTCCAGATGGCCAGCGGCGGCACGCTGTTCCTTGACGAAATCGGTGACATGCCGCTGCAGTTGCAGACCCGGCTGTTGCGGGTGCTGGCGGAAGGCGAGGTCCTGCCGCTGGGCGGTGGCGCACCGGAGAAGGTGGATCTCCATGTCATCTGCGCCACCCACAGGGATCTTGAGCAGCTGGTGGCCGAAGGCCGGTTCCGCGAAGATCTGTTCTATCGACTGAATGCGGCCACCTTCCGCTTGCCACCTTTGCGCGAGCGCACCGACAGACGCGAGGTCATCCTGCATGTGTTCGGCGAAGAGTGCGCTGCAGCCGGGCGGGATATCGTGCCGGAAGAATCCCTGGTGGACGACCTCGCCGCCTATCATTGGCCCGGCAACATCCGGCAACTGCGCAATGCGCTGCGCTATGCGGTCGCGGTGTGCGATGCGGATCGCATGACGCGGGAACATCTGCCGGAGGCCATCGTGTCCGCCCTTGTGGCGCCTTCGCGGAGGGCGCGTACCGAAACGGATCTGCCCGAGGATGAGGCGGATGAGCGCCGGCGCATGCTCGAAGCACTGGAGGCGACCGGGTGGCGGGCGACCGAGGCGGCCCAGCGTGCCGGTATTCCGCGCGCCACCTTCTACCGCAGGATGGCGCGTTACGGGCTCGGTCGCGGACGCGGTGCGGCGGGCTGACCTGAGCCCTGTTGCGACAGGCGCCGGCGCACGAACAGGATGTGGGCGCGCATGCGTCGCCCGGCCTGTTTCGCGTCGCCGTCGCGTATTGCCTGCCATACCGCCTGGTGTTGCCGCCACAGTGCGTCGGCGACACGGGCATCGCCGTGACGCAGACCGGCCTGGTTGTCGGCAATGTGCTCGCGATGCATCGCGACGAAATTGGCCTGCAGATAACTGAACATCGCATTGTGCGCGGCGTCGGCGATGGCGTGGTGGAAGTCGACATCGAGCGCGGTCTCGGCATCCTCGTCGTCATTCCGGCGTGCCTGTTCCAGTTGCTTCACCAGCGCCGCGATGCGCGCGAGATCCGCGCGCGTGGCCCGTTCGGCGGCCAGCTCGGCCGCTGCAACCTCAAGTGTCTGCCGGAATTCCAGCATGTCGTGTCCGAGGTGGGCGTGGGCGGACAGCAACTGATGCCAGGGCGAGCCGGATCCGCCGTGCAGTGTGTCGGTGACATAGACGCCGCTGCCCTGACGCGCCTGTATCAGCCCGCGCGCGGCAAGCCGTTGCAGCGCTTCGCGCAGCGCGCTGCGGGATACGCCGAGAAGGACTGAAAGCGCGCGTTCCGCCGGCAGGCGGGACGAGGCCGGGAACCGGCCATCCATCAACATCGATTCGATCTGTCGCTCGATCCATTCGGCTGTGCTGTGTCGCATCGAAACGCTCCGGGAGAGGACGCCCGACCGGCGCCCGGAAATATTGGTCAGACCAATTTTGCCCGGTTTCCATGCGGCTCGATGATCGGCGTCCGTTCAACGACATCGGAAGCGAATCATGCAACGGCGCGTCTATCCGGCCCCGTGCGGCCACGTGTATCTGTTCGCGACCTGCCTGGTCGATCTGTTCCTTCCCGAGGCCGGCCTGGATGCCGTGCATCTGCTCGAACGCGAAGGTCAGCGTGTGCATTTTCCGCGGGCGCAGAGCTGCTGCGGACAACCTGCCTATACCAGCGGTAATCCCGTTCAGGCGAGGGCAGTTGCGCGGGCGCAGCTCGATCTGTTCCGGCAGCCGTGGCCGGTTGTCGTGCCATCCGGTTCTTGTGCCGGCATGATGCGCCTGCACTGGCCACGCCTGTTCGATGGCGAGGCCGCGCGGGTCGCGCAAGCCGAAGAGCTGGCGACCCGGGTGTTCGAACTGAGCGAATTCCTGGTCGAAGTGCTCAAGGTCGACTTTCGCGACTGCGCCGGACCGCCGATCGATATTGGACTGCATACATCGTGCAGCGCGCGCCGCGAAATGGGCACGCGGGCACATGCGCTGGAGCTTCTCGGCGCGCTGCCGGGCGTGCGGGTGAGCACGCACGAGAACGAGGTGGAGTGCTGCGGGTTCGGCGGCACCTTCTCGCTGCGGCACGACGACATATCGGGCGCCATGGTGCAGGACAAGGTGGCCAGTCTGCAGGCCAATGCGTCGCACTTCGTGACCGCTGACGGTGGTTGCCTGCTCAATATCGGCCACGCCGCGAAGAAGCGGGGGTGTGCGCTCCAGGGCGAGCACATCGCTTCCTTCGTGCGTCGTCGCGTGGAGCGGAAGGCATGAGCGCGCGCGAACGCATTCTGGCGCGTCTGCGCGGCGCTGGCGCGCAGACGCTTGCAGCCCCCGATCTGGCCGCCTTCCACGCCTGTCACGCCCGCGAATGCGGCATCGCCGAGAGGGTGGAACAGTTGTGCGCAAGGTTGTCGGCCGCGCGGGCCGAAGTGCTGCGCAGCTCTCCGTCGAGCTGGGTGGACGATCTGCGCGAACGTCTGCTGCACAAGGGGGTCCGCAGCCTCGCCCTGAGCCGGAGTCAGTCCGCTGCACTGCCGCTCGCAGAGGCGCTGCAGGATGTGATGCACGTGATCAGTCTGGAGGGTGCGTACGAGTCCTGGAAGCAGGACATGTTCGAATCGGTAACGGCCGGTTTCGTGGACGCGCAGGCCGCCGTCGCCGACATCGGGGCGCTGGTGCTCGAACATGGCGCGGCGTGTCCGCGTTCGCTGTCCCTGATTCCGCCCATCAGCGTCCTGCGCATCACGACGTCGCGCGTCCACGGCTCGCTGTACGAGGTCGCACAAAGGTTCCGATGGCACGAATGCGCGACATCGAATCGCGTGCTGGTGTCCAGTCCCACACGCACCGCGGACATCCAGCAGGTCCTTGCCTATGGCGCACACGGGCCGTGCGAGCTCATCGTGTCCGTGGTCGACGACATCGAGATTGAAGGTGAACGATGAAAACTCAGCCTCTGCATTTCGTGTCACCGACTCAGTTCCGTTCGCGCGTCGGTGAGGCGCTCGGCGACGCGCGGCTGCGCGAGAATTTCCGCGGTGCGATGCGCTTCCTGCGTGACAAGCGGGCGGCGCAGTTTCCCGACGCGGAGGAACTCGAGGCGCTGCGCGACATCGGCGCCGAGGTGCGGCGACATGCGCTGTCCCGCTTGCCCGAGTTGCTGGAGACCTTCGAGTCGCGGTTGCAGCAGCTCGGGGTACACGTGCATTGGGCGGACACCCCGGACGAGGCATGCCGCATCGTGCTCGACATCGCGCGCGATGCCGGTGCGTCGCGTGTCATCAAGGGCAAGTCCATGGTGAGCGAGGAGGTCGAGCTGAACCATGCACTGCAGGCGCAAGGGATAGACTGCATCGAGTCCGACATGGGTGAGTTCATCGTCCAGCTCGCCGGCGAGAGACCCTCCCACATCGTCATGCCGGCCATCCACAAGACACGCCAGGACATCGGCGAGCTGTTCGAGCGCACGCTGCCGGATACCCCTTACACCGACGATGTGGATGCACTGATCCGCACCGGCCGGCGGGCCCTGCGCCAGCGTTTCATGGACGCCGATATCGGCGTGTCAGGCGTCAATTTCGCGATTGCCGAAACCGGCACACTGTGGCTCGTCGAGAATGAGGGCAACGGCCGCATGAGCACGACGGTGCCGCGCATTCACATTGCGATGATGGGCATCGAGAAGGTGGTGGCAACGCTCGAACATGCGGTGCCGCTGGCCAGCCTGCTGCCGCGCTCGGCAACCGGCCAGCCGGTCACTACCTACTTCAACCTTTTGACCGGTCCGCGCCGGGCCGGAGAGCAGGACGGACCGCAGCAGATGCATGTGGTGCTTCTCGACAACGGTCGCAGCCAGGCCTATGCCGACGAACAGTTGCGCGCGACCTTGCAGTGCATACGCTGCGGCGCGTGCATGAACCACTGCCCGGTCTATGCCCGGGTGGGCGGTCATGCTTACGGCACCACCTATCCGGGGCCGATCGGCCAGATTCTGTCGCCGCACCTGCTCGGGCTGGACGCGAGTCGCGATCTGCCGACGGCGTCCACATTGTGCGGCGCCTGTGCCGAGGTCTGTCCGGTACGCATACCGATCCCCGATCTGCTGCTGCGCCTGCGCAACGAGGCGCAACGTGCTCCCGACGCGGTAACGGCCCATCCGCTGCGTGGACAGGGCGCGGCTCACAGCGCAGGCGCCCGCCTGGTATGGGGTTTCTGGCGAGGCATTTTCGCCAGTCCGGCGCGTTACCGGATTTTCCGGTGGTGCGCGACGCGGTTGCGTCGCTTCACGCCGCAGCGCCAGATGGGCTGGACGAGACATCGGGCGCCACTCGTCCCGGCCCGGCGCAGCCTGCACGATCTGCTGCGCGCACGCGGGCAGGCCGAATAGCTTCATTCCCCGGGGGTGCCGGCGCCGCACCCCCGGGGGCGCATGGTGCGCCGTCGCAGCGGCGTGAGACGCCATCTCAGCCGCCTGAGATTTCTCAGCATGACTCCCCCCGACTCCTTGCCGCCGGTACATGCCCACGTATTTCTCCGGGCGGGAATTCCGCGTCTGGACGACGTTTGACGACAACGCGCGCATCCGGATTCGGCGTGGCATGCAAATCGCTGTAGTCATCCCGACGCCTGGCCGCCGTATGCGCGGCGGGCCGGGCATCGGTGCCGGTAGATGCGCGCATGCGATGTCGCACGGTCCGGTGAAGCACAGCACCCACTGAGGAGGATATCCGTGGCAGCAGACCACCTGGAACAACACACAACCTGCGAGTGCCGGCGCGCCATCGTGACCGGCGCGCTTGCGCTCGCAGTTGCCCCCTTCGCGCCGACCGTCGAGGCCGACGTCAACCCGCGCACAGTCAGGCCGCAAACCGGCGACCGCTTCGTATTCATGACCGGCGACCGCAAGGGCGAGCCGATCAAGCCGGCCGATCTGAAGGTAGGTGATGCGCCGACTCTCGCCTATCCCGTGGATGCGGCGAGCGGCACCGTCCGCGATGGCGCGCGTACCAATCTGCTGCTGCTGGTCCGGCTCGATCCCAAGGACATCGCCGCCGGCATGCAGGCGAACGCGGCCGAGGGCGTCGTGGCCTATTCGGCCATCTGTACCCATTACGGATGCCCGATCACGCAGTTGCATGCGAGCGGCGGCAAGCTGGTGTGCAACTGCCACGGATCCACATTCGATGCGGGCAACAACGGAGAGAACGTCGTCGGGCCGGCAACTCGTCGACTGGCCGTCCTGCCGCTCAAGGCGGTGGATGGCGACATCGTGGCGGCGGCCGGTTTTTCCGGCCCGCTGGGGCCGCCGCAGCAGTAAGGACGTGTGCCGCGTCCACGCACTAAAACAATCGACAACATCAAGGAAGGAGAATCCCATGAAGACCCTGCTTTCGGTCACCGCGCTCGGCCTCGCGTTCGCGCCGGCCCTCGCATCCGCTGCGGCCCCCGGCCCCTACAAGCCGGTTACCCACGAGCGGCTGGTCAATCCGGAGCCCGACAACTGGCTCATGACCAAGGGCAACTACCAGGGCTGGAGCTACAGTGCGCTGGACCAGATCAACACGAAAAACGTCAAGAAGCTGCGGCCGGTGTGGAGTGCGGCCACCGGCATGACGTCCGGTCACGAGGCGCCCGCCATCGTCAACAGCGGCATGATGTTCGTGGCCACCCCGCGCAACCAGGTGCTGGCGTTCAACGCCAAGACCGGCGAACTGCTGTGGCGCTACAAGCGCGAGCTGCCTGAAGGCTTCGGAGCGCTGCACGTGACCAACCGTGGCGTGGCGCTGTGGAACGACAAGGTCTATGTCGCTGGTCTCGACTGCGTGCTCACCGCGCTCGATGCCAAGACCGGCAACAAGGTGTGGGAGGCCACGGTGTGCGACTGGCAGAACGAAAGCGCCTACATCACCTCGGCACCCCTGGTGGTGAAGGGCAAGGTGATCGTCGGTCCGTCCGGCGGCGAGTTCGGCGTGCGCGGTTTCCTCAAGGCCTTCGACGCGGAAACCGGCAAGGAGGAATGGACACGCTACAGCGTGCCTGCACCGGGCGAACCGGGTTCGGAAACCTGGCCCAAGGACGGACGCTGGAAGGACGCCTGGAAGAACGGCGGCGGCACCATGTGGATGCCCGGCAACTACGACGCGAAGAGCGACGTGCTGTACTGGGGTGTGGGAAATGGCGCGCCGTGGCCGGGTGACCAGCGTCCCGGCGACAACCTCTACCTCACGTCGGTGCTGTCGCTCAATCCGGACAGCGGCGCCATCAAGGGGCATTTCCAGTACCACTGGAACGATTCCTGGGACTGGGCCGGCATGAACGCCCCGACGCTCGTCGAGTTCAATCGAGACGGCAAGAAGGTGCCCGGCCTCATCAGTGCGCAGCGCAATGGCTACATGTACTGGCTGGATCGCGACGCCAATGGCGGCATCACGTACCGCAAATCGACCCCCTACGTGAAGCAGAACGTCTTCACCAGCGTCGATCCCAAGACCGGCCGGCCGAGCTACGACGAGACGCACAAGCCGGGTACCGGCAAGACGGCCACCTATTGTCCCAGCCTGTGGGGCGGCAAGGACTGGCCGTACGAGGCGTACAACCCGAAGACCGGCATGCTCTACGTGCCATTCAACGACAACCACTGCATGACGCTCACCGGCAAGGTACAGGAGCGCATTCCGGGGCAGTGGTCGGCCGGGGTGGAAATCACCGAACTGAACCTGCATGTCGACAAGAATGCGAAATACATCGGTGGCATCCAGGCCTGGAGCGTGGATGGCGGCAAGGAGGTCTGGCGTGAGACCTATGCCCGTTCGTGGAACTGGGGGTCCATCCTGACCACCGCAGGCGACCTGCTGTTCGCGGGCGGGACCAATGACCGCCATTTCCGCGCCTACGACGCGAAGAGCGGCAAGCTGCTGTGGGAGTTCCCGACGCCGTCCGGCATCATTTCGCCGCCCACTACCTTCAGGATCGACGGCAAGCAGTACATTGCCGTGGTGTCCGGCTGGGGGGTCGATGCCGCGTGGATCCAGGGCAAGATGCACGATCAGGCGGGTTGGGAGAAATCGGTGCCTGAAGGTGGCTCGGTCTGGGTGTTCGCACTCGACGAGTGAGCATGAGGGCGCAGCCGCCGCAGGCGCGGCTGCGCCTTTTTCCGGGCCCGGCCGTCGCACAGGGTTCCGGCAAGTGTGCAGAATTTCGTGTTCCTGGCGACAAGGCCATCAAGTTTCCCCGGCGAACGACGATGGTGCGAGCATTGAACCGCCCGTTCCCGTGGCATGCAGCCGCTGCGGCCCTTGTCTGTTTGATCCATTACGGTGATCGCAGATCATGATTCCCGTCCGCAAGACCGACGTACAGCTCGGCAAACCGCTGCCCTTCCCGCTGTTCGACAGCGGGAAGCAACTGCTGCTTCCCGCAGGCGTCATCCTGCAGACCGTGGAGCAGGTGGATGCGCTGAGCGCCCGCGGGCTCTATCGCGAGCCCGCTGCCAACAGCCCGAGCCATGCCGCCGATGCCGTGCCCGATCGCGACGGCATACTGCTCGATCTGGAACGCATCCGCATGCAGATCGGCGACGCGGTGCAGTTGCAACCGGCGGCTGAAGCCGGTCAACGACATACGGTGCGGCTGCTCGGCCATGCAACCGGCCGCAGCGTGATGGTGAGCGCACCTACGGTCGGCGAGGGCTACGTGCTGGTGAAGCCGGGCACCGCCTACGTCGTGCGTTTTTTCTCCGGCAAGAGCGTATATGCGTTTCCGGCCACCGTGCTCAAGATGTCCAGCACACCATTCCCCTACCTGCATCTGACCTATCCGCCCAAAGTGCGCGGCATGAAGGTGAGGCGGGCGCAGCGTGCGTCGATCCGCCTGATTGCCTCGCTGACCGACATGTATGGCGCCACGCATGCCGGTTCGCTGATCGACATCAGCAAAGGCGGTGCGCTGTTCTCGTGCCGCGATGCGCTGGGGGCACAAGGGGACGAGATCCAGCTCAAGTTCCGGCTCAAGTTCGATGACATCGACCAGTTCGTGTCGGTGCGTGCGCTGATACGTTCGGTGCAACCGGCACAGGAGGCGAATGGCGCGGCATCCATGGTCAATCACGGGCTTGAGTTCTCCGAGGTGCCCGAAAGTGACCGGCTTGCGCTGACCGCCTTCGTCTATCAGAAGCTCATCGAAGCCAGCGAAGTCGCCTGATTCCGGGCCGTGCGCCCGAATTTCGGCGCACGGCCGCATCCGGGCGTAAGATTCGCGCCGTCCCTGCCCGGAGCGATGACATGAAGTGCCCGTTCTGCAGCTCACCCGATACCCAGGTGGTCGAAACGCGCGAAAGCGAGGATGGCGACATCATCCGCCGTCGTCGCCGCTGTGCACAGTGCGACAAGCGCTTCACGACCTATGAGCGGGTCGAGTTGAAGATGCCGCAGATCGTCAAGAAGGACGGCCGTCGCGCGGATTACGATCGCGACAAGCTGCGCGCCAGCATGATGCTGGCGCTGCGCAAGCGCCCGGTCACCACCGAGGCTGTGGACATGGCGATGGATCGCATCGAGGAGCGCCTGCTCACCATGGGCGTCCGGGAACTGGCCACCGACCGTCTGGGCGAACTGGTCATGCGCGAGCTCAAGAAGCTGGACAAGATCGGCTATATCCGCTTTGCGAGCGTCTATCGAAATTTCGAGGACGTGGACGAGTTTTCCGAAGTCGTGCGCGAAGTCACCAAGCCGCGCGCGTCGCGCAAGGCTGCCGGCTGAATGGAGCACGACGCGCATTTCATGGCCCGCGCGCTGCGACTGGCGGCGCGCGGCCTGTGGACCACGACGCCCAACCCGCGCGTGGGCTGCGTGCTGGTGCGGGACGGCCACATCGTCGGCGAAGGCTGGCATGAGAGGGCGGGAGAGCCCCACGCCGAGGTCCATGCATTGCGCGCGGCCGGTGAGGCGGCGCGAGGTGCCACCGCCTATGTCACGCTGGAGCCGTGCAGCCACCACGGGCGCACACCGCCTTGCGCCGACGCGCTGCTGGCGGCTGGCGTGTCGCGCGTGGTGGCGGCCATGCGCGACCCGAATCCGCTGGTATCCGGCCGCGGTCTTGACCGTCTCGCGGCCGCCGGAATTGCCACCGATTGCGGCGTGCTTGAAGCGGATGCCCGCGAACTGAATATCGGGTTCGTGTCGCGCATGACGCGCGGCCTGCCCTGGGTGCGGCTGAAGACCGCGTCGTCACTGGATGGCGTGACCGCGCTCGACAATGGCGTGAGCCAGTGGATCACCGGCCCTCAGGCACGGCGCGATGGGCATCGCTGGCGCGCCCGCGCCTGCGCCGTGCTGTCAGGCATCGGCACGGTGCTGGCCGATGATCCGGCGATGACCGTGCGCGAGGTCGACACCCCGCGCCAGCCGCTGCGCATCATCGTGGATGCGAGGTTGCAACTGCCGGTCGGTGCCAGGCTGTTCCAGGATATCGAGCGTGCGCCCTTGCTTGTGGTGTGTGCCGGTGACGATGCCGAACAGGCGCGACGCCTGCGGGAGGCCGGAGCGGAACTGATGGTGCTGCCCAATGAAGCGGGCAAGGTGGATCTGCCGGCGATGTTCCGCGCCCTGGCCGCGCGCGGACTGAACGAGATCCATGTCGAAGCCGGCCACAAGCTCAATGGATCCCTGCTGCGTGAAGGTTGCGTGGACGAGGTGCTGATGTATTTCGCACCGGCGCTGCTGGGTCGTGGCATGGGCCTGTTCAACCTGGGGCCGTTCGACACGCTGGATCGGAAGCTTCGCATCGATGTGCGCGACATGCGCAAGGTGGGCAGCGACATCCGGATGCTTGCGCGCGTTGCCGCTCGCTGCGACGCATGACATGAAACCGCGCGCCGGCAAGCCGGCGCGCGGCATTGCCGTCAGTTGATGCGTATCGGCACGAACAGGCGGTTGTCGCCGCGCTGGACCAGCAGCGCGACGCGTCCCTTGGCCTTTTCGATCAGCCGCGACAGTTCCTCGGCGCTTCCGACCGGCTGTCCATTCACGGCCAGGATGGCGTCTCCTTGCTGTATGCCGGCCTGAGCCGCTGCGCCACTCGCATCCGCCACCACCAGGCCGCGGCTGACGCCAAGCTGCTGGGATTCCGCGCCGGTCAGCGGCCGGACGGCGAGGCCGATACGGTCGCGCACCGGCCCGTTGTTCCCGGCTTCGGCAACCTGTTCCGCATCATTCTGTTCACCCAGCGTCGCGGTCAGATCCCGTTCGTTGCCCTGACGCCATACCTTGAGGCGGATGGCTTTGCCCGGGGGCAGATTGCCGATCACCTTGGGCAGATCGAAGGAATCGACCACATCGCGCCCATCGACCGACAGAATGACGTCGCCCGCCTGCAGCCCGGCCTTGTCCGCCGGTCCGCCCTGTTCGACATTGGCGACCAGCGCGCCGCGCGCCCGATCCATGCCGAAACTGTCGGCCAGATCGCGGGTGACCGGCTGTATGCTCACGCCAAGTCTGGCGTGCCTGGCACGTCCGTACTGCTTGATCTGATCGGCGACCCGCATCGCGACGTCGATCGGAATCGCGAATGACAGGCCCATGAAGCCGCCGGTACGCGAATAGATCTGCGAGTTGATGCCGATCACCTCGCCGTTCAGGTTGAACAGCGGTCCCCCCGAGTTGCCCGGATTGATGGCCACATCGGTCTGGATGAAAGGCACCAGCGATTCATCGGGCAGGGCGCGCGACTTCGCGCTTACGATGCCCGCAGTGACGGTGTTCTCGAAACCGAAGGGCGCGCCGATGGCGGCAACCCATTCGCCCACGCGGGTGTTTTCCGGGTTGCCCAGCTTAACGGCAGGCAGATTCCGTGCATCGATCTTGATCAGCGCCACATCGGTTCTCTTGTCGCTGCCTATCACCTTGGCCTTGTATTCGCGCTTGTCGGTGAACTTGACCGTAACATCCGCCGCGTCCGCCACCACGTGAGCGTTGGTCAGAATGTAGCCGTCCTGGCTGATGACGAATCCGGATCCGATGCCGCGGGGTGCCGGTGTCTCTCCACCGCGCTGCGGATTCTGCGGGACGGGAATGCCGAAGCGGCGGAAGAATTCGAACATGGGGTCGTTCGGATTCATCGCCATGCGGGAAGGCTTGCCCACGACGCTGATATTCACGACGGAAGGCGAGGTCTGCTCGACCAGTGCGCTGAAGTCCGGCAATCCTCCGACCAGCGGTGTGGAAGATGGCGCGGCTGCGCTTGCTGCTTGAGCGAGCTGGGTGACCGGTCTGGCCGGGGCGGCGGCCTCGACCGGACGCAACCACTCGAGCGAGGCCGCCGCTGCGCCCAGCCCGAAGGCTGCGGCCAGCGCAAGAATCATGGTCTGACGAGACAGATGGGCTTTCATCTTTTATGTCCTCTCCTGATGAAGGGCACGCCTGACGGTGTCGGCGCGACTTGTAGCGCAACCATGGAGCGCACGCATCAAACGCGCGTTCCGGGACCTTGCATCCGGAAACAAAGCGACGGACCCGCGCAACATGGCGTTCAATCTGGGGAGCAAATCGCCCATATCAAGAGTCACATGCATTGCAGTGTGTTGCGGGTCAGCCTTCCTGCCCGCACTTGAAAACCCGCCCTTGAGCCGTCACCATGGACGGTTCGCCGAATCATCGTGAAAGTTGCGGGGCCCGGTTGCGGGGCGATTGTCCGAGCGTGGCACCCGATATAACGACAGGAAGATCATGAGCACATCCGATAACACGCGTCCTACCCGCGCAGAGGCCGAAGCGGCCGTACGTACGCTGATCCGCTGGACCGGAGACGATCCGGCGCGCGAAGGCCTGCTGGATACTCCCAAGCGCGTGGTCAAGGCCTATGAAGAGTTCTTTGCCGGATATTCGGTCGATCCGCGCGAGGTGCTGTCGCGCACCTTCGAGGAAGTCGAGGGCTACGACGAGGTGATCGCGCTGACCGGCATCCGTTTCGAAAGTCATTGCGAACACCATATGGTGCCCATCATCGGTACCGCGCATGTGGCCTATCTGCCCAACAAGCGCGTGGTGGGCATTTCCAAGCTTGCCCGCCTGGTCGAAGTGTTCGCCAAGCGCTTGCAGATCCAGGAAAAGATGACGGTCCAGGTGGCCGATGCACTGTATGAAGTGCTGCAGCCGCGCGGCGTCGCCGTGGTGATCGAGGCTGCACACGAATGCATGACCACGCGCGGCGTGCACAAACCCGGTGTAGCCATGGTGACCAGCCGCATGCTGGGTGCTTTCCGCGAGGATGCGCGTACCCGCCGGGAGTTCTTTGACCTGATCGGCCGCTCCGGCGGCAGCGCGAGCTGCGGCGTCTGAGGCGGGCGGCGCACGCGACAGAAACCCGGGCAGCGGGCACGCCCGGGTTTTTTGGACGGCTATAGATCGTTTTTATCAATCAATATTCTTTAATTTATTTGTTGGATCGTTTTTCTTGCGCTTGATGTAATGGCTCCACCCCGATCTGCCGGGTCCCCACATCGCAAGGAGAGCGCAATGAAGAACTGTCCGGTCATGACCACGACTGCCGGCGCACCGGTCGCCGACAACCAGAATTCCATCACCGCTGGTGAGCGCGGTCCGCTGCTGCTCCAGGACTACCCGCTCATCGAGAAACTGGCCCACCAGAACCGCGAACGCATCCCGGAGCGGGTGGTGCACGCCAAGGGGTCGGGTGCCTACGGCAGCTTCACCGTCACGCAGGACATCACGCGCTATACCCGCGCCAGCGTATTCGCCCGGGTCGGCAAGCAGACCGAGGTGTTCCTCCGCTTCTCGACGGTGGCCGGCGAGCGCGGCGCGGCCGACGCCGAGCGCGACGTGCGCGGCTTCGCGGTGAAGTTCTATACCGACGAAGGCAACTGGGATCTGGTGGGCAACAACACGCCGGTATTCTTCATCCGCGACCCGCTCAAGTTTCCGGATTTCATCCGCACCCAGAAGCGCCATCCGGCAAGCAATCTGCGCAGTCCGACCGCGATGTGGGATTTCTGGTCACTGTCGCCCGAGTCGCTCCATCAGATCACCATCCTGTTTTCGGACCGGGGCCTGCCGCAGGGCTATCGCTTCATGAACGGATACGGTTCGCACACCTATTCCTTCATCAATGCCGAGGGGGTGCGTCACTGGGTGAAGTTTCATTTCAAGTCCATGCAGGGCATACGGACCTGGACCAATGAAGAAAGCAACGCGGTGATCGCGCGCGACCGTGAAAGTGCGCAGCGCGATCTTTACCAGGCGATCGAGGCGCGAGATTTCCCGCGCTGGAAGGTGTGCGTGCAGGTGATGACCGAGCAGGAGGCCCGGCACACCGCGTACAACCCGTTCGACCTGACCAAGGTGTGGCCGCATGCCGAATTTCCGCTGATCGAGGTGGGCGTGCTCGAACTGAACCGCAACCCGCGGCACTACTTCGCCGAAGTCGAGCAGGCGTCGTTCTCGCCGTCCAACATCGTGCCGGGCATAGGCTTTTCGCCGGACCGGATGCTGCAGGGGCGGATATTCGCCTACGCCGATGCCCACCGCTACCGGATCGGCACGCACTATGAGTCGCTGCCGGTCAATGCGCCGAAATGCCCGGTGCACCACTATCACGCCGATGGCGCGATGCTGGCGGCCATTCCGGATCGTGGCGATGCCTACTACGAGCCCAATTCCTTCGGTGGCCCGGTACAGGCCGAGCGTTATCGCGAACCGCCGCTGCCCGCGGCCGGCGATGTGGACCGCTACGACCATCGCGCCGGCAACGACGATTACTCGCAGGCCGGCGCCCTGTACCGCCTGATGGATGCCGGGCAGCGCGAGCGCCTCGCCGCCAACATCGCGGAGGCGATGCAGGGGGTGCCCGATGCGATACAGCGCCGGCAGATCGCGCATTTCGCCAGGGCCGATGCGGAGTACGGGCGTGCGGTCGCCGCCCGGCTGGGCATCGACATCTGATCGCGATATCAGGATGAGGTCCGGCGCACGGCTGCGGAAAGAGCGGGCCGTGCGCCGGTTTGCCACGGATCGAAGCGTTACGGAATCCGGTTCGTGGATGCGGCAGAAACCATCCGATGATGGGTGAGGAGTCCGGGATGAAGAACGACGTGGAGCAGGTGGTTCGCGTCATTGCGATGCTGGGCTGGGCACTTGCAGGCGCGGCTGCCTGATGGCGGCATCATGCGGTGCACCATGACCTGCGATGCGGGACGGCCCGTTCAGGGCCTGGCGCTGTCATCTGTCCGACACAAAGCCCGCGGATTTGTCGCGTGTTGCGCAAAAGCCACAAGAGGCGACCACAAGGACCTACGTAATTTGACGCATGGCTTGCCGCTGCGTTTGGTGCTTCGGTACAGTCCGGCACACCTTCTGAAGCTCCGAAGGTGTGTAGCCCGGCAATCCTCAAGCCTCACGGCTCAATACGACCCGGGCACCCACTATCATCGCAAGAGGAGAATTGCGTAATGTCCAAGAAACTGCTTGCCGCTGCCATCGCCGCAGCGCTCGCCCCGGCCGCCGTCATGGCCGAATCGTCCAACGTGACCATCTATGGTCGTATCGACTACGGTTTTGTGTCGCGCGGAGGCACCGATGGCACAAACGGTGCAACTGATGAGCGCGGTGGCCGTACCGGACGCCTGAACGAAATGGAAGATGGTATCGCAGGTGGCAACCGTCTCGGTTTTCGTGGCAAGGAAGACCTCGGTAATGGTCTGAAGGCAATCTTCGAAATCGAAATGGGCTTCGCCGGCGACACAAACGCGACTTTCAATTCCAACCGTCATTCCTGGGTTGGCTTGGAAGGTGCATTTGGTACCGTGCTCGGTGGCCGCGTTGATGGCGCGCGCTACTCCTTCGTTGGCCAGTACGATCCGTTCAAGAACCAGACGGTGGGTAATGCCGCTTCCGTTTTCGGCGCAACGTCGAACCTTGGGCAGGCCGACCGTGCTGACAACGCAATCGTGTATATCACGCCGGAACTGGCTCCTGGCTTGAAATTCCTGGCGGCTTACACCACCTCGCTGCTGGGTGAAGAAGGTCGCGGATTCGATGGAGCCAGCCGCAATGCATCCACCGGTGTCGTTACAACCTCGAGTGCCGTGGCTGCTGCTGTTGGTCAAGATATCGAAACCGGTGATACCCCGCTGTACGCGATCGCCGCGCTCTACAACAATGGCCCGATCAGCCTGACCCTCGACTACGAAAACCTTCAGATCAAGCGTGCCAACAGCGGCAACGATCTCGAGTTCGATCTGTGGGTTGTTGGTGCAAGCTACGATTTCGGCGTCGCAAAGCTGTCCGCATACTACGAAAACGTTGAAGGTGACGATTCCGCGTCGAAGGCTGTGTCCAACAGCGATGGTTGGCTGATCGGTGTTACGGCTCCGGTCACTGCCAATATCGCTCTGAAGGCTAGCTACGTGAGCGCCGAAGACAAGCGCGCTGGCGCTGGTGACTGCGACAAGTGGGCGTTCGGCGGTGAATATACGTTCTCGAAGCGCACCATGATGTATGCGACGTACGCTCGTTTGAGCAATGATCGTTCGATGTCATGCGCTCTCACCACCGCTGGAAATCGTCGCGCTGACGTTACCACCGGTTCGGGCGGCGCCTACGGCGATTCCGGCTTCAACCTGGGTATCGCTCACACCTTCTAATCGGTTTCCGATCAGAAAGTCGTGTTGAAACGGGCGCCTTCGGGCGCCCGTTTTTCGTCCACGTCCGCGCGACCGGCTAAGATCAAGGCAGTTGCCCCGCCTGCATCATGCGTCCGAACAGGATGTAGCGGGATTCCCACAGCACGATGTCGTCGTATTCGCCGCCGGCGCTGCCCGCGGCACCTTCTTCCCGCGCGCGCAGGACCGGGTCGCTGCCGGCCTGCGAACTGTTGCCCTTCTCGTCGATATTGTCGCTGCCGTCGTCCGCGCGCAGCGTGCCCAGGTGGGTGGTCGCGCCGCGGCCATTCGCGCCATGTGACCAGATGCCATAGGCGACGGCCGATGCGGTCACCACATCGATTTCCGAACCTTGTCCGTCACGCTGCACGATGCGTACATCGCCCTGGCTGGACAGTTGAATGCGTTCGCCCGGCCGCTTCACCAGGCCCGGTGAAACGACGTAACCCAGCCGGTTGTCCCAGCCATCCAGCCCTTGCACCCCAAGTGTGCTCCATGGCAGCAGACCACGCCGGCTCGCGCACTGGCCGCCGGCACGGCTCTGTTCGTAGCCGTCCAGGGGCGATGCCGCAGGGCAGGGCAACGATCTGTGGATGACGGCATAGGCATCGAGTGCCTCGCGCGCCTGTTCCAGCGCATCCTGCGTGCGGGCGATGCGTGCGCGCAGTTGCGCGCTTTGCAGCAAGGCGATGGCGCCCGCGCTCAGCAGCGCCATGATGGCGAGCGCGATCGCCATTTCGATCAGCGTGAAGCCGCGGCGACGCGGGCTTACGGTCGCTCGCATGGCAGGGCACATCCAGGCAGGGCAGCCAGCGGGCGGCGGACCGGCTCGCCATCCGGAATCCGGATGACGCCGACCGGGCCGTCGGCGCACAGGGACTCGCACCATCGGTTGCGCGACCACCATGCATGAGGTGGTGCGCCGCCGCTCAGTTCGACGTCGCCCAGTACCCGCGCCGCTGCCAGCGAGAAGTGGGGGGTCGCGTCGATGCCGATCACCCGGTCATTGAAGTGTTCGCTGACCGCCTCGCGGATGGCGACCTTGCCTTGCGCATGATCGAGTCCGGGGAAAGAGGACCGGTCGAGGAAGGACTGGGCGCCGCCCGCGCGGCATCCGGACAGCCGGTCCGTGGCGCCGCGCTGCTGATGTGGCAGCGCGTCGCCGGGGGCGATCACCAGGGCGACCCAGGTCCGGGTACCGTGTTGACCGTTCTCGACGTCGCCGATCTGGCCAGCGAGCGCCGGATTGAGCGCCGGCCGGTCGGCCGAACCGCCGCGCCCGGCGGTGGGAATGTTGTTGCCGAAGGCCGGGCTGCGCACATACCAGAGGCATTCGCCCGCATGGTCGGTCAGCAGTCCCAGACCGAGTGTGCGCCACGGCAGTCGTCCGATATCCGCGCTGCAGCGAAAGTCCGCAACACCATCGTTGTCGAGGTCCGGGCAGGGCAGGGCGCCCGGCGAGTTGTCGTGGTTGCCGGCAGCGTTTCCGAGTGCGGCATAGGCAATCAGCGCCTCGCGGGCGCGGGCCAGCGCGCGCTCGCCGGTTTCGCTGTGAGGCGATGCATCGCGCGCCCTTGCCATGCGCAACAACAGCAGACTGCCCAGCGCGGCGATCACACCAAGCAAGGCCAGCAGCATCGCACCGCGCTGATGGCGCCTCATGGCGACGACGTCCTTTGCACGGCCGCGTCGGGGCTTACCGCGTGCGCGTGGCCTGCCGTGTCGACGTCGGCTGTCTGTCCGGCGCGTAACAGGGTCGAACCTCCGCCGGACCGGGGCATGGACAGGCCGCAGGGCGGGGCGGAAGTCGGAACCGACAGTCCCCGGGCCCTCAGATCGTCCGCGTTCAGCGCTTCGCCATTGACGAACCAGCGCGCGGATCGACCGTCTATCCGCAGCAGTCCGTCGAAGCGCACCGGCTGTCGCGGGGTGGCGGCGGGCGCTTCGTCTGCGGCCGCCGGTGCCGGCGGCCGGTCGAGTGCGGCACGCTCGTCATCGGTGAAGAACAGGCGGCCGAGCGGCCGCGCTGCGGCGCTTGCTGCGCTCAGCATGCACAGTACGCACAGCAGTTGGCACAGTGCATTCTTCATGGCGGCACGCGCGGACGGAAGGTGATCCAGTCCAGCGTGCATTGCGCGCTGAGTCCGCCCCGAGCATCGCCGGTATCGCGCGACAGGCTGCACCGCTCGATGCGCACCAGGGCCGGCACGCTGTCGATCAGGGCATCGAGCAGGTCGAGCAACTGCCCCTCGTGGCGTATGGACAGGTCGAGGGTCTGGCGACTGCCGGTGACTTCCAGTGTCCCGGCCTCGGCATCCAGAATGGCCGGGTCGATGGGTCGCCGTGGCATGAACTGCCAGCTCATGCCGTAGCCGGTGAGCGGGCGAGACAGCGCATCCAGCCGTTCCAGCCAGACCAGGCGCTGCTCGTCACCGATGAGCTGTCTCTGCGTGAGTACCTGGAGTGCCGGCTGGAGGCGCCGAAGTTCTTCCAGTGCGGCGGCGGTGTCGCGCAGCGTGGAATCCGCCTGCGCATGGCCGGCATTCGCTGCCTCGAGCAGGCGCTCGGCAGTATCCACATAACCCCGTCCCGCGGCGGCCGCCAGCACGCCCGCTCCGGCGAGCAGGAGTCCGAGCAGCGCGCGTCGCAGTGCCGCTGCGTGACGGTAGCGGGTCGCTGCGGTCTTCATGGACAAGGGAGCATTCTCCGGATGCGCAGCGTGAATTCCGGCGCCCGGGCTTCGGCAGTGTTGCGTGTGCGAGCGTCGACATCGAAGGGCGCGCGCACGATGTCGACTTCGATGCCCGGGTCCTGCGTCAGGAGCGCGCGCGCGGCATCGACCACGTCCTGCGCGCGCCGGGGTTGTGCGGCGTGTGAAACGGGCAGGCTGGCGGTCAGCAGCAGTTCCGCGCGTACCGGGGGCAGCGTGCCGGGGACCGGCGATGGAAGGCTGGTCAGCGACCATTCCAGCGATGCAGGCTGGATGTCGGGAAGCTGCGCCAGCACCGCGCCCAGCGTCTGCAGCAGATCCGCCGGTGTGGCACTGCGCTGTCGCAGTTGTTCGTGGCGTTCGACGACGCGGCGCAGCGTGTCGAGCGGATAACCCAGCTCGGGCAGGCGTGCCGACAGCGCCTGTTCGCGCTGGCGCAGGGCGGATGTATCGAGCAGGACGCGCTGCCGCTGCGCGTCGAGTACATGTGCCGACCATATGGCATGACCGGCAAAGGCCGTTCCCGCGGCCAGCGCGCACAGACCGGCGTACAGCGCGAGGCCCGCGGCATGCCGGATGCGGCACACCTGAAGGTGGGCGGCCGGTGCGAGCTGAGTGCGAGGGGGTCTCATCACGACGGCGCGTGCCAGAAGCAGCTCGTTCGCCAGCGGACCGGCATTGAAGCGGACACCGTCGGCGCGCAACTGGGCGCCTGCATCGATCAGACCGCAGCGCAGCCCGGCATCGTCCGCGCAGGCCGCGGCAAGCGCGGCATGTCCGCTTTCCGGGGCCAGTATCCAGAGCTGCAGGGGGCGATCGCGCCCCAGCATGCGCTGCGCGATCAGGTAGTCACGGACGCTGCGCGCCGCCCCTGCACCTGCGGCGGCGAAGTCGCCGTCCGGCGGCAGGCTGCTCAGACGGCAGAATCGTGGCAGCCCCTGGTCGGTGAATATCTGTCGCAGGCCGGAAAGCGTTGCGGCGATCAGCAGGGCCTGACCCTGGTGATGGCGCAGCCTGCGCAGCAAGCGTCCGGCCGCCTGGGCAATCGTATGTACGCCGCACAGCGCCACGCCCGTTCGGTCCAGTACCTCCAGCCAGGGTTGCAGCGCGCCGGCATTGTCCAGCGCATGCAACTGGATCTGCAGATCGCGCCGGCCATCGGCCAGTCTGCGCACTGCGCGCGCACTGCGGAACGGGGTATTGGCGCAGTGCTTCTGCAGTTTGAGTGTCAGCAGCGCCGAGCGGTCCGGTCCCCAGGTGTAGGGCATGCTGTCCGTCACGAAGCGTTCGTCCGGCAGGTCGCACAGAAGGAAGAATCGTGCTCCGTGCTGCCGGCGCAGGAAATCCTGGAAGGCCGGCGTTGACGCGTCATCGCGCCCGAAGCTTTCGCAGCCGATCGGTCGCGTGTTCCGGAACACCCAGGCGCTCAGCGACGCGCCGCTCAGGTAAAGAACCACCCGGTTTCCCGTCGGCGTCAGGGTCATGGCTGCATGCCGGTAACGAGGTCGTATACCGGCACCAGGATCGCGAACGCCACCAGCATGAGCAGGGCGCCCAGCACGAGTGTCATCGCCGGTTCCAGCAGGGCCTGCACGCGGGCGACCCTTTCGCGCACGTCGCGGCTGTAGAAGTAGGCGGCTTCGCGCAGCGCCCGGTCCAGGGCGCCGGTCTGTTCTCCTATGCGCACCATGCGCCGGATCAGTGAGGGGAAGAGATCGCCGCCGGCAAAGGCCTGACTGAGTGGCTGCCCCTGGTCTATGCGTTCGCGCGCGTGAGCGATCGACCGGCGCACCGCCTCGTTGCCCGCCGCGCGCTCGCAGCTTTCAAGTGCAGCGATGACCGGGATGCCGGCTCCGTAGAGCATGGCGAGCAGGCGAGCCATTGCCGCCAGTTCACGCTTGCGCAGCACGGGGCCGATCAAGGGCGTGCACAGCAGCCAGGCATCACGACGCAGTTTCGCCGCCGGGGATCTGCGTGTCGCGACGGCCACGGCCAATGGCGTTGCAAGGATCAGCGCGATAAGCGCGGGCCAGCCGGCCTGCAGTGCATCCGACACCGCGATGAGCAGCCGTGTCTGCCATGGCATTGCGATGCCCGCACTGCGCAGGAAACGCGCAAGGTCAGGCATCACGACCAGCATGAGCAGGGCGATCACGCCCAGCAGCACGACGGCGAGGACGAGCGGGTAGATCATGAGGCGGCCGGTCTGCGCAGCCAGCTCGTCTTCCCATTTGAGCTGTTCGAGCTGCTGCGACAGCACTTCGGTGAGCTGACCGCTCTGTTCGCCGGCGGCCACCAGAGCGCAGCACACATCGGGAAATGCGCCGTTCTGGCTGCGCAGGGCTTCTGACAGCGTCGAGCCGCCCTCGATGCGCTGCACGAGCGCGGCGGCCAGCGTGCGCAGGTCGGTGCGGGCCGATGTGTCGCGCAGGTCGGTCAGGGCATCGATGAGCGGTATGCCTGCGTGCAGCATCTGCTCGAGCTGGAACAGGAACGCGATCAGGGCGCGTCGCGGCAGCTTTCCTCCGCGCGCCAGCGTCGGTCGCACCCGGCGCATGCGGACCAGATCGAGCCGCATCGCGGCAAGCTGTCGATCCAGGTCTTCCGGCCCGAGCGCATCGAGACGGCCGCGGATGATGCGGCCTTCGCCGTCGGCCGCCGTGTAGGCATACAGGGTCACGATGCGCCCCTCTCTGCGTGCAATCCGGCCAGACGGGACGACATGTCGATCACGCGACACAGCTCGGCCAGGGAAGTACGCCCCGCCAGCACGGCGTCAGCGCCCTCGTCGGCCAGACTGCGCAGCCCTGTGCCGGCCGCCCGTCGCAATTCGGCCGCACTCGCGCCGGTGCCGATGAGTCCTTCCAGCCCGGCGTCGATGCGCAGGATTTCCATTACGGCGAAGCGGCCGCGATAGCCGGTGAAGTCGCAGGCCGGACAACCTCCGGCATCGCGCAGCACGACGGGGGCCGTATCCGCGGCCATTCCAAGCAGGCGCATGTCGGCCGCGCCGGCAATGCGTGGCTGGCTGCATTCCGGGCACAGGCGGCGCAGCAATCGTTGTGCGATCACGCCGATCAGATTGCCCGCCAGCACGTCCTGCCGGACACCCAGATCGAGCAGCCGGGGCAGCGCGCCGAGCGCCGAGTTGCTGTGCAGCGTCGAGTACACCTGGTGTCCGGTCATGGCCGCGCGGAAAGCCATGCCGGCGGTGTCGGCATCGCGGATCTCGCCCACCAGGATGATGTCGGGGTCCTGGCGCATCATCGATCGGATGCCGTTGGCGAAGTCGAGCCGTGCCGCCTCCACTACGGAAGTCTGTCGCATCAGCGGCATCGGGTATTCGACCGGATCCTCGAGCGCCATGATGTTCACACCCTCGTGATTCAGGTGATTCAGCAGCGAGTACAGCGTGGTGGTTTTCCCGCTGCCGGTGGGGCCGGTCGCCAGGATCAGCCCTTCCGGCCGGGCCATCAGCAGGGTGAGCGCCTGTCGCGTCGGCTCGCTCAGTCCCAGGCTGTCCAGCGGTACGATGCCGCGCGCCCGGTCGAGTATGCGCAGGACGATGTTCTCGCCGTGCAGCGTGGGTTGCGACGACACGCGCAGATCGATGGCGCGGCCGCTCACGTGCAGCGAAAGGCGCCCGTCCTGCGGGGCCCGGTGTTCGGCGATGTTCATACCGGCCATCACCTTGATGCGCACCGCCATGGCGGGCCAGCAGCTTGCATGCAGCGCGCGTATCTGGCGCAGCAGGCCGTCGATGCGGTAGCGGATGCGCAGGAAGCCGGCTTCGGGTTCGAAATGGATGTCCGACGCTTCGCGCTTCACCGCGTCGATCAGCAGTGCGTCGACCAGGCGTACCACGGGCGGGCTGCCATCCTGGGCCACCCGATTCGCCTGCTCCGGACCGTGGTTTTCCAGTTCGGCCAGGATGTGTTCGATCGATAGCGCGTGGCCGTAGCTGCGGTCTATCGCCTGGGCGAGTTCGCCCTCGCCGGCCAGCAGCGTTGTCAGCGTAGCGTCGTGCGGCAGCATGTCACGCATCACATCGAGCGCCACAATGTCGTGGATGTCGGCCATCGCCACCGTCATCTGCCGGCCGTCCTCGCTGCAGCTCACCGGAAGCACGCGGTGCTGGCGGGCGACACGCTCCGGCAGGCGGGCGAGGGCGGCCGGATCCGGCAGCACCTGGTCGAGATCTATCGAGGCGTGTCCGAGCGACTGGCCGAGCGCATCGCGCAGGATGCCCTCGCTGATGAAGCCGAGGTCGATCAGCACCCGCCCCATGGGGCGTGCGTGGCGAGTCTGTTCGCGCAGAGCGATGCGTAACTGGTCCGCGCTGATCAGGCCGCGCGACTCCAGCCATTGGCCGAGTGGCAGGCGAGCGGGGACTGCGGCGTCGTTCATGGTGCGGAGTCCGCGTCCGGACGTCCGGCCGGAAAGGACGGCGCGAGGAAGCGACGGTCGGGTATCGCGCCTGCGGGCAGCGCAGCCGTCGGCTGCCCGCCATCGTCGTCGGCCACCACGGGCCGGATGAGCACCACCAGTTCGCTCTTGCGGGCGGTTTCATTGCGCGCGGCGAACAAGCGGCCGATCAGCGGCAGTGAAGAAAGTCCGGGCACCGTGTCCTGGCGATAGTTGATTTCGTCCTGCATCAGGCCGCCCAGCACGGCGGTCTCGCCGCTGGCCACGCGCATGACCGATTCGAGTTCGCGTGTCTGGATCACCGGTACCAGATTGGGGGTGGCCAGTTCGGGCGTCGGGTCCTGGGCATCGCCCACCTTGCGCGAAATGGTGGGGCGGACGTTGAGCAGGACATGCCCGTCGGCGCTGATCTGCGGAGTGACCGCCATGACCAGGCCGACCGACACCGAGCGCGGCGTCGCGCTGAAGCTGCGCACGGCCTGGGTATTGGTATTGGCCACCACATCGGACTTGATTTCGAAGTACACGATGTTGTTCACCACCTTAAGCAGGGCGGTCTGGTTGTTCAGCACCGAAAGCTTGGGGCTGGACAGCACTTTCACGTCACCGTAGGCCTGCAGCAGGCGGATGCTGTCGATCAGTTCGCGATTGCGCCCGAGGCCGAAGGCGAAAGGCGGATTGGCGCTCAATTCGTTGCCCGCCGGGTTGAGCGACAACACCGCGCCGCCGCGTCGTCCGCCGCCGGCGAAAGCCGTCCAGTCTATGCCCTGCTGGTAGTTGTCGGTCAGTTGGACCTCCGCGATGGTCGCTTCGATCAGCACCTGACGCCTCGCGATACGGGCAACTTCGTCGATGAAGGACTGAATGCGCTGGTGCTGCCGTCGGGTCGCCCGTACTGTCAGCACGCCGGTTTCCGGATTGACGATGACGAGTGAGGGCGCTGCGGCAGTTGCCGGACCGGCTCCCGCGTCACCGGCCGCCGGTTGGGCCGCGGACGAATCCGCCAGCAGGGCGCGGATGTTGGCTTCCAGCGTCTCCCAGAAGCGGTTGCGTGCGAAATTCTCGATGCGGGTGCTCGAGCTGTTGCCGGCGTTGCCGCTTGCCGGAGCGGGTGATCCCGCAGTTCCGGCCGCGGAGCTGGTGGCGGCGATCTGCGTGTTGATCGACACCGTGCCGGTCACGTCGCGACTCATGTTGACGTAATCGACGCGGTAGCTGTGCAGCACCGGCTCGTCGGGCAGAACGACCAGCCATCGCCCTCGCAAGGTGTAGTGCAGCGGTACCTGGCCGGCAATGCGGTCGAGCAATTGGCGCAAGGTCTGGTCGGTCGCGTTCAGCGTTACGGTTCCGCGCACCGCCGGATGCAGGTCGAGGTCGATGTCGGCGTCGCGCGCCAGGGCAAACAGCAGATCCCCGACCTCGAGCCGGCTCACCGTCACGCTGTAGTGTTCCTCCGGTTCAGCCGG
This sequence comes from Methyloversatilis thermotolerans, assembly GCF_000372885.1. Lineage (GTDB taxonomy): Bacteria > Pseudomonadota > Gammaproteobacteria > Burkholderiales > Rhodocyclaceae > Methyloversatilis > Methyloversatilis thermotolerans. The sequence goes on along the minus strand of NZ_KB889967.1, from coordinate 2,406,488 downwards.
CAGCGCCTGCTCGACGGCGGGTGTGGCGACTGGCTCCGGGATGGCCGCAGCGGGCGCCGGCGCGACCTGCCCGGCCAGGATGTGGGCCGGCGAAAGCGGCCGCGGAACCGGTGCCGCGCAGCCGGCCGCCAGCGCAAGCATGCAGAGCGCAGCCGGTTTGCGGCACGCGAGCGATGCGGTACGGGCGAGGAGGATGAATATCCGGGCGGCAGTGGTCACCGGTGGGCTCTTTGTCACAGGGCGTGACAAATAATGCATTTGTCATTATCGGGCCGTCAAGCGCCTTGCGTGGGCGATCGCCTTTGCGTCCCGCGGCGGGCCCCCATCGGTCTGCTACAATCGTGATCCCCTATCACACGGCTGTTCTGCCCTCGTGTCCGTATCCTTCCCGTCCGGCGACACGCTCGTTGATGTGTCCAGCGTCGACTTCGCCTACGACAAGCGCCCCATCCTCAGCGGCATCAATCTGCGCATTCCTCGCGGCAAGCTGGTGGCCATCATGGGCGGCAGCGGCTGCGGCAAGACGACGCTGCTGCGACTGATAGGCGGACAGCTCCGGCCCACGGGCGGCACGATCACGGTGGATGGACAGGATCTGACGAAGCTGGCGCGCAAGGACATGTATGCGCTGCGCCGGCGGGTGGGCATGCTGTTCCAGTTCGGCGCGCTGTTCACCGATCTGAGCGTGTTCGAGAATGTGGCGTTTCCCCTGCGCGAGCACACCGATCTGCCCGACGACATGATCCGCGACCTGGTGCTGATGAAGCTGCACGCGGTCGGCCTGCGCGGGGCGCACAAGCTCATGCCGAACGAACTGTCCGGCGGTATGGCCCGCCGCGTGGCGCTGGCGCGTGCGGTGGCGCTGGATCCGATGCTCATCATGTACGACGAGCCCTTCGCCGGTCTGGACCCGATTTCGCTGGCCGTGGTCGGTCAGCTCATCCGCAAGCTCAACGATGCACTGGGCGCCAGTTCCATCATGGTGACCCACGATGTGCATGAGTCGCTGGAAATCGTCGACTACATCTACTTCCTGTCCGGCGGCAAGGTCGTGGCCGAAGGCACGCCGGATGAAATCCGCGCCTCGACCGATCCCTTCGTGAAACAGTTCGTCAATGCGGAAACGGATGGCCCGCTGCCTTTCCATTTTCCGTCCGGCAGTTACCGCGATGCGCTGATGGAGGGCAGACCATGACGCGCATCCTCCGCGCCATCGGCGCGCGCACTGTCGATGGCATCTGGCGCATGGGTTTCGCGGCGCGCTTCTTCGCCGCCATCCTGATGCGTTCGGGCACTTCCTTCGCGCGCTTCCAGCTCACCATCCGCGAAATCTTCTCCACCGGCGTGCTGTCGCTCATCATCATCCTGGTGTCCGGCTTCTTCGTCGGCCTGGTGCTGGGGCTGCAGGGCTATGAAACGCTTCAGCGCTACGGCTCCAGCGACGCCCTGGGCATACTGGTGGCGCTGTCCCTGGTGCGCGAACTGGGACCAGTGGTGGCCGGCCTCCTGTTCGCCAGCCGCGCCGGGTCGGCGCTGACCGCGGAAATCGGGCTGATGAAAACCACCGAGCAGCTCAAGGCCATGGACATGATGGCGGTCGATCCGATCGCCCGCGTGGTCGCTCCCCGCTTCTGGGGCGGGGTCATTTCCATGCCGCTGCTGGCCGCGCTGTTCTCGACCATGGGTGTATTCGGGGCGTGGTTCATCGGTGTGGTATTCATCGGCGTCGATGATGGCGCCTTCTGGTCGCAGATGCAGGCGTCGGTCGATTTCCGCTACGACATCGTGAATGGCGTGATCAAGAGCGTCGTATTCGGTTTCGCGGTGGCCTTGATCGCCGTGTTCGAGGGCTATGATTCGGCACCCACCGCGGAAGGCGTATCGCGCGCCATCACCCGTACCGTCGTCAATTCCGCGCTGGCCATCCTGGCGCTGGACTTCGTGCTTACATCCTTCATGTTCAGGGGCAATGGATGAACCGGACCGTACTCGACCTGTGGGTCGGCGTTTTTGTGGCCGTCGGAATCGCGGCGGTGTTGTTTCTGGCACTAAAGGTCGGCAACCTCGCGTCCGCTAATATCGGCGAGACATATAGGCTGCAAGCCAACTTTGATAACATCGGCGGGCTCAAGCCGCGTGCGCCGGTGAAAAGCTCCGGCGTTGTGGTGGGCAGGGTGACGGAAATCACTTTCGACTCCAGTCTTTATGTCGCCGTGGTCAAAATGGATGTGGATAAGCGTTACAGTTTTCCACGCGACACCTTTGCGAACATTCTGACCTCGGGTTTGCTGGGTGAGCAGTACATCGGTCTGGAGGTGGGTGGAGACACCGAAATGCTCAAGGCCGGCGACACCATTGCCAAGACGCAGTCGGCCGTGGTGCTCGAGAAGCTGATCAGCCAGTTCATGTTCAACAAGGCAGCAGAGAGCCCGCAAGCTCCTGCACAGTGATGCGAAGAACGGACAGCCGGAAAGAACGACAGATGAAAATCAATTCCAAGCAATCGGGTCTGGCAGCATTTCGTTCCGTGGCAATGGTTGCTGCGGCGGGCGTGGTTCTGACCGGTTGCGCGACATCCGGCAACCCCAAGGATCCGATCGAGGGCTTCAACCGGGCGGTGTTCTCCTTCAATGAAACCGTGGACAAGGCGGTGATCAAGCCGGTTGCCCAAGGCTACGATTTCATCACCCCGCAGCCGGTGCAGACCGGGGTGTCGAACTTCTTCGGCAATATCGCGGACCTCTGGATCGGCATCAACAACCTGCTGCAGGGCAAGCCGGGCGACGCACTGTCCGATGCGGGCCGTGTGCTGGTGAACTCGACGCTGGGCATTCTGGGTCTGTTCGACGTTGCGAGCGACATGGGGCTCGAGAAGCACGATGAGGATTTCGGCCAGACGCTGGGCCGCTGGGGAGTGGGTGACGGCGCCTATGTGGTGCTGCCCATCCTGGGGCCGCGTACGGTACGTGACACCTTCGGCGTTGCCGCCGACATCTACGTCGATCCGGTGCGCGATGCGGACGGTCATCGCGGCTACCGCAACACCGCCATCGTGCTGCGGGCCATCGACCAGCGTGCTTCGCTGCTGAAGGCCGAGGACGCGATCGAGGCGGCAGCGCTCGACAAGTACGCTTACATTCGTGACGCCTACCTGCAACGTCGCCGTAGTCTGATCCATGATGGCAATCCGCCACGCGAGAAGGACGACGATTCTGCAGCGCTTCCGTTTGACAACCGGCAGCTCGTCGAGTCGCTGGAACCGACCTGGAACCTCATGCTGGTGGGCGATGGTTTCGATCCGAAGATTGAACTTCCCGCCGCGAATGGCGTCCCGGAAGAGGTTGCCAGCGTTTCCAACTGAGATCCGCGGCAGCGGCCCGAGCGGTCGCTGAGCGTGTCGGGATGGCCTGTCGCCTGGCGACAGGCCTTCTTTCATTTCAGGAGTACATGATGTTCAAGTGGATTGTTTCCCTGTGCCTGGCCTGCTTTGTCGCTGCCACATCCGCGCAGAACGCGCCCAAGGCGCCTGATGCGCTGGTCAAGGACGTGACAGAGGAAGTGCTTGCCGCCCTGCGGTCCGATCCGTCCATCAAGGCGGGCGATACCGCCAGGACGGCTGAACTGGTGGAAACCAAGGTGCTGCCGCACTTCAATTTCACGCGCATGACCGCGCTGGCCATGGGCAAGGAATGGCGTGCCACCACGCCGGAGCAGAAGAAGCAACTGACCGACGAGTTCCGCACCCTGCTGGTCCGTACCTACTCCAATGCACTGACCAGCTACAGGAATCAGACCATAGACTATCGGCCCTTCAAGATGGGGCCGAACGATACCGATGTGACGGTGCGCACGCAGATCAACCAGCCCGGCGGTCGCCCGATTCCGCTCGATTACGCACTCGAGATGAAGGATGGCGGCTGGAAGGTGTATGACGTGGTGGTGGCTGGCGTCAGTCTGGTGACCAATTATCGCGAAACCTTCGCCGCGGAAATCCGCGCCGGAGGGGTTGATGGACTGGTGAAGTCCTTGCGGGCGAAGAATGCGACCGGCGCAACCGCGCCTGCCGCCCCCACCGCATCGGTCGCCAAATGATTTCGCTGGAAGGGGATGTGCTGCGCGTCGGCGGTCCGATGCGCCTGCCCGAGGCCGCTGCTTTGCGCGATGCCGGTCTGGGTCTTCTGAAGGCCGCACGTTGCATCGACCTGTCGGCGGTAACCGAGGTGGACTCGTCCGCGATTGCCGTCCTGCTGGCGTGGGAGCGTGCCGGCGGCAATGGCAGCGCGCTGCCGGTGAATGGCGCTCCGGAAGGACTGACCAGTCTGGCCCGGCTGTACGAAGTGTCGTCGTTCTGCGGCCTGGAGGCCGTCACCCTCTGACTTTCCGCGAGCCGGCCCGACGCACCGCGCCGGCCGCTCCGCTGTAATCATGCCATCCTGTCCCGCCCTGATCATCGACGGCGTCTGCAAGCGTTTCGGCGCGCTGCGCGCGCTGGACGAGGTGTCCTTCGAGGTCGAGCAAGGCGAGTTCTTTGGTCTGCTTGGCCCCAATGGTGCCGGCAAGACGACACTCATTTCCTGCATGGCCGGGCTGGCCCGCCAGGACAGCGGACACATCCGCGTCATGGAGCACGACACCGTTTCGGACTACCGGGCGGCGCGGCGCAAGCTGGGTGTCGTTCCGCAGGAACTGGTGTTCGATCCGTTCTTCACGGTACGTGAAACTCTGCGCATCCAGTCCGGTTACTTCGGCTTGGGCAGGAACGATGACTGGATGGACGAAATTCTCGCGCGCCTCGATCTGACCGCCAAGGCGGACGTCAATATGCGCGCACTGTCGGGCGGCATGAAGCGGCGTGTGCTGGTGGCGCAGGCGCTGGTGCACCGACCACCGGTCATCGTGCTGGACGAGCCGACCGCCGGCGTCGATGTCGAACTGCGCAAGGGCTTGTGGGTGTTCATCCGCGAGCTGAACCGGCAAGGTCACACCATCGTGCTCACCACCCATTACCTGGAAGAGGCGGAAAGTCTGTGCAGTCGCATCGCGATGCTGAAGCAGGGCAGGGTGGTGGCACTGGAACGCACGGCCGATCTGCTGGCGCGTCGCGTACAGCAGACGCTGCGCCTGCGACTGGGCAATGGCGCATCCCTGCCCGCGGAATTCCTGGCGATCGCCCGCGCGACGCCGGACGGCCGGATCGAGCTTCTGCTCGACAGCGCCGACACGGTGGCGGACTGTGTCGCCCGGCTGCATGCCCATGGCGTCCGCTTCGACGACATCGAACTGGACAAGCCCGATCTGGAAGACGTGTTCATGGCCACGATGCAGGATGTGCCGGCATGAGCGTGGCGCTGCGCACTCTGCTCTACAAGGAGTTGCTGCGGTTCTGGAAGGTGAGCTTCCAGACCGTGGCGGCGCCGGTGCTCACCGCGCTGCTCTACCTGCTGGTGTTCGCCCATGTGCTGGACCGGCAGGTCGAGGTCTATGGTGGCGTGAGCTACACCGCCTTTCTGGTGCCCGGCCTGGTCATGATGAGCTTGTTGCAGAATGCGTTTTCCAACAGTTCGTCCTCGCTGATACAGTCCAAGGTCACCGGCAACATCGTGTTCGTGCTGCTGCCGCCGATCTCCTATCGCGAGTTCTTCACCGCGTACGTGGTGGCGGCGGTGATCCGCGGGCTGGTGGTGGGGGCCGGGGTCTGGCTGGTCACGCTGTGGTTCGTCGATCTGCCTTATGCGCAGCCGGCGTGGATACTTTTTTTCGCGCTGACCGGCGGCGCACTGCTGGCGACTCTGGGCATCATTGCGGGCATCTGGGCCGACAAGTTCGACCAGCTTGCCGCGTTCCAGAATTTTGTCGTGATGCCGCTCACCTTCCTGTCCGGTGTGTTCTACTCGATCCACAGCCTGCCGGACTTCTGGCAGGCGGTATCGCACCTGAACCCTTTCTTCTACATGATCGACGGCTTCCGTTACGGCTTCTTCGGACAGTCCGACGTGTCGCCCTGGATCAGCGCCCTTGTGGCGGGAGGCAGTTTCGCGGTGCTTGCGGGCATTACGCTGAGCATGCTCTCCAGAGGCTATAAATTGAGGAATTGAACATGGTGACTCCTGACAGCATCCGTGATTCCATTGTCGCCGGCATCGCCTGTGACCATTGCAATGTGGTCGGCGACGGCCAGCATTTCGAAGCCATCATCGTATCGTCGGCCTTCGACGGACTGCGCAGCATCAAGCGCCACCAGATGGTGTACGCGGCGCTCGGCGATCGCATGCGCGAGGAAATCCACGCCCTGTCGATGAAAACCCTTACCCCGGAAGAATGGAAGACCTGAGTAGCGGATGGATAAACTGTTGATCGAAGGTGGCCATCGCCTGAACGGCGAGGCCGAAATGTCCGGGGCCAAGAACGCGGCGCTGCCCATACTGTGCGCCGCCTTGTTGACGCGCGAAGCGCTGACGCTGACGAACGTTCCGCAGTTGAACGACATCGGCACCATGCTCAAGCTGCTGGCCCAGATGGGGGTCCGGGTCCAGCGCGAAGGACAGGTTGTCACGCTGGATGCAAGTGCGCTCGACAAGCCGGTTGCGCCCTACGAAATGGTGAAGACCATGCGCGCATCCATCCTCGTGCTCGGACCCTTGCTCGCCCGCTGTGGCGAGGCGCGGGTGTCCTTGCCCGGTGGCTGTGCGATCGGTGCCCGGCCGGTGGACCAGCACATCAAGGGCCTTACCGCCATGGGTGCGGATACCGAGGTCGAACAGGGGTACATCGTTGCGCGCGCGCAGCGGCTCAAGGGCGCGCGCCTGTTCACCGACATGGTGACCGTCACCGGGACCGAAAACCTGATGATGGCCGCTGTGCTGGCGGACGGCGAAACCGTCATCGAGAACGCCGCACGCGAGCCCGAGGTGGTCGATCTGGCGAATTGCCTGGTCGCCATGGGCGCGCGCATTTCGGGGGCCGGCACCGACGTGATCCGCATACAGGGCGTGGACCGCCTGCACGGCGCGACCCATCGCATCATGCCGGACCGCATCGAAACCGGAACCTATCTGTGCGCAGCCGCGGCCAGCGGCGGCGAGATCCGGCTTACCGGCACGTCGGCCGGCTACCTGGACGCGGTGATCGACAAGCTGATGGATGCCGGCTGCGACATCCGCACCGAGAAATCGCCATCCTTCGAAGCCATCGTGCTGAAGGCACCGGACAAGCTGAAGGCGGTATCGCTGCGCACCGCGCCCTATCCGGCGTTTCCGACCGACATGCAGGCGCAGTTCATGGCCATCAATACGGTGGCCGAGGGTGCCGCGGTAATCCGCGAAACCATCTTCGAGAACCGCTTCATGCATGCGGTGGAATTGGCTCGCCTGGGCGCGGACATCCGCATCGACGGCAATACCGCCTTCGTGCAGGGCGTGGCGGCGCTCAATGGCGCCACGGTCATGGCCACCGATCTGCGTGCCTCGGCCGGTCTCATCATCGCAGGCCTTGTGGCACGCGGTGAAACGCTGATAGAACGCATCTACCATCTGGACCGCGGCTACGAGCGCATCGAGCAGAAGCTCACCGCGCTGGGCGCGACAGTCCGCCGCGTGTCCTGACGGCACGCATCACACGAGGCCTATCCGTGCAAGGCATCACACTGGCGCTTTCCAAAGGGCGCATCTTCGAGGAAACGCTGCCGCTGCTGGCAGCGGCCGGCATCGTGCCCTCCGACGATCCGGAATCGTCGCGCAAGCTCATCATCGCTACCAACCGGCCCGATGTCCGTCTGGTCATCGTGCGCGCCTCCGACACCCCGACCTATGTGCAATACGGCGCAGCGGATCTGGGCATCGCCGGCAAGGACGTGCTGATCGAGCATGGAGGCGCGGGCCTGTATCAGCCCATCGATCTCAATATCGCGCGCTGCCGCATGAGCGTCGCCGTGCCGGCCGGTTTTGACTACGAACAGGCGGTGCGCCGTGGCGCCCGGCTCAAGGTGGCGACCAAATACCTGCACACCGCACGCGAACATTTCGCGGCCAAGGGCGTCCACGTCGACCTGATCAAGCTCTACGGATCGATGGAACTGGCGCCGCTGGTCGGTCTGGCAGACGCCATCGTCGATCTGGTGAGCAGCGGTGGCACGCTGCGCGCGAACAATCTGGTCGAGGTCGAACACATCATGGACATCAGTTCGCGTCTGGTCATCAATCAGGCGGCACTGAAGGTGAAGCACGCCCTGCTCACGCCGATACTCGAGGCGATCGAAGGAGCCGTACGTACATGAGCAACACCCCCATCAGCAGGCTGGACACCACTCAGGCCGATTTTCTGGCGCGGCTGGATGCGCTGCTCGCCTTCGAAAGCTCGACCGACGACGCGATCGAAGCCGCGGTTGCGGACATCCTGCGTGAGGTACGGACGCGTGGCGACGAAGCGGTGATCGAATTCACCCGCCGTTTCGACCGCCTGGACGTGGCGTCGATGGCGGCCCTGGAGCTGCCGCGCCAGGTGCTCGACGACGCGCTCGCGAGCCTGTCCGCCGCGCAGCGCGATGCGCTCACGCAGGCCGCCGAGCGGGTGCGCATCTATCACGAGCGCCAGAAGCAGGAATCGTGGGAGTACACCGAGGCCGATGGCACCCGGCTGGGGCAGAAGGTGACGCCGCTGGATCGCGTCGGGCTCTACGTGCCGGGCGGGCGCGCATCCTATCCCAGCTCGGTGCTGATGAACGCGGTGCCCGCAAAGGTGGCCGGGGTGAAGGAACTGATCATGGTGGTGCCGACGCCGGGGGGGGAACGCAATCCGCTGGTGCTCGCGGCGGCGGCCATCACCGGCGTGGACCGGGTGTTCACGATAGGCGGGGCGCAGGCGGTGGCTGCGCTCGCCTTCGGCACGCGGACCATTCCGCAGGTCGACAAGATCGTCGGCCCGGGCAATGCCTATGTCGCCAGCGCCAAGCGTCGTGTGTTCGGCACCGTGGGCATAGACATGGTGGCCGGACCGTCCGAGGTGCTGGTGATTTCCGACGGACACGGCGACCCGGACTGGGTGGCCATGGACCTGTTCGCCCAGGCGGAACACGACGAGCTCGCGCAGTCCATCCTGCTGTGCACCGACGCCGCCTTCATCGACCGCGTACACGCATCCATCGATGCGCTGCTCGCCGGCATGCCGCGCCGCGACACGATCGCCACGTCGCTGGCCAAGCGCGGCGCGCTGGTCAAGGTGCGCGATCTCGGCGAAGCGTGTGATATCGCCAACCGCATCGCCCCCGAGCACCTGGAAATCTGTACCGCCGACCCGCGCGCACTGGTTGATCGCATCCGGCATGCCGGCGCGATGTTCCTCGGCCATTATTCGGTCGAGGCGCTGGGCGACTACTGTGCCGGCCCCAATCATGTGCTGCCGACCATGCGCAGTGCACGCTTCTCCAGCCCGCTCGGCGTATACGATTTCCAGAAGCGTACGTCCATCCTGGACATTTCACCGGAGGGCGCCCAGACGCTGGGGCGCATCGCATCGGTGCTTGCTCACGGCGAGGGCCTGCAGGCACACGCCCGCTCCGCGGAAATGCGGCTGCGCTGACCTTCTGCCGCCCTGCTGACAGGGCGGGCGTGCGCCGAGGCTGTCGTGGATCGGTGTGTCGCACCGGCCACCCTTTGTCGGCGGCCTCTTCCATCTCCCTGAATCCGGGCGTAAATTCCGCGCACGGGGAACTTGACGCAGGTCAAGTTCCCCGGGTCTGCCCCGTCGGGCGGCGGGGTGACCGGTGCCAATGGAGGTGCTGGTATGGAACAGTCGGAAACATCCGTGCAGCCACAAGCTGCCGGCGATGCAATCGATCTGCCCTTCCCTGAAATCCGGGAAGTCGAGTTGTCCGATCCATTCGACTGGCTTGCGCGCGGCGCGCGCGATCTGCTCGCGATACGGGGCGCCAGTCTGTTCTACGGCTTCTGTTTTGCTGCCATGGGCTGGCTGCTGATGACGGTGTTCAGCCATGCCTACCAGCTCACATCGGCGCTGGTGTGCGGATTCCTGCTGGTGGGGCCGTTCTTCGCGCTCGGTCTGTACGATCTGTCGCGCCAGCGCGAGAGCGGTGAGGAACCGATGCTTGCGCACTCGCTGACCGCCGGACACCAGAACGCCGGCGCCATCGGCGTGTTCGCGGTCATCCTCATCATCGTGTTCCTGATCTGGGCACGCGCGTCGCTGGTCATATTCGCGCTGTTCTATACCGCTGAAATGCCGACTCTCAACCGTTTCCTGGAACAGGTGGTGTCGATGCAGAACCTCGAGTTCCTGATGGCCTACGCGGTGGTGGGTTTCGTGTTCGCATCGCTGGTGTTCGGCGCCAGCGTGGTGGCGATTCCGCTGATGCTGGATCGCAGACAGGACGCGGTTACCGCCATGCTCGCCAGTCTTGTCGCGCTGGGACGCAATCCGGGCCCCATGCTGGTCTGGGCGGTGCTCATCGTGAGTGCCACCCTGATCGGATTCATGACCTTTTTCCTCGGCCTCATCGTGCTGATGCCGCTGATAGGACATGCCACCTGGCACGCCTACAAGGCCCTGGTCGTGCCACTGCCCGGACGCTGAAGGCCGCGCGTCGGGGGCGGCCATGGGCGGATTTTCCGCGCATGGCCGCGACCGGCGTCAGTGCGGACTTTCGCTGCGCGTCAGCCGCAGAGCGGCTGCGGCGATCACGCCGAGACCGGCCAGCAGCAAGGAGGATCGATCGACTTCGGGAACCGCCGATACCGAAAATGCGCTTGTGTCGGGTACCGCGTCGGCGTGGTTACCGTCGGTGTAGACGGTCCAGTTCGTCTTGTCACCCAGCAGACCAAGATAGTCCGTCATCGAGGGCAGACCGCTGCGTGGCCCTGAATAGAACGCGTAGTCGGTGCCTGAGGGCAGCGCCAGCGCTTGCGCGCCTGCCCCCAGACCGGCCGCCGCGAGCGCTGCTGCCGCATTGGCCGCGGATTCCGAAGACACCCCGGCAAGGAACGCGTCCGGCGAAGCGGCGCTTGCCCCGACGAAGGCGAGCAGGGTGTCGCCGCTGCTGCTCAATGCCGCATTGCCGCTGCTGCTCAGGCTGCCGATGGAAACCGCACGCGCGGCCTGATCGATGGCGCTGAAGCGCACCACGGTGCCGGCAGCGATGACGCTGGCGCCGGAGTTCCAGCGATGCACACCTTCGGCGCTGGTGAAGGTCGCGCCGTCCCAGTTGCTGTCGGTGAAGTAAAGCGTGCTGTCCGCCGCCAGGTCCGACAGCACGACGATGGACCAGCCATCCTCGTCCGTGTTGTAGGCGGTGAAGGCGATATCGCCTGCCGACGGCGCGGCAAAAGCCGCGTGGATGGACAGGCTCAGCGACGCCAGGCACAGCAGTTTCCTTGAAGACATGACACCTCCCTGAATGCGATAGGTTTCCCCTCCCGGACGGAAGGGGCTGGGCGGGTGTGTCTCCGCAGATCGTCCGCGGCCGTGGCCGTGGTCATCGATGCGTTGTGAGTGTTGTGCGCGTGCGTGACCGCCCGCTGCCAATCTATGACATCGGGATTGAATATGTCAAATGCAAGTCAGCGTAAGGTCAGACCGGTCCAGCCCTGCTTGCGCATGCATTCATACAGTCCGCGCGTGACCGTACCGGCCGTGGTGTCCGGCGCATGAGCTTCACCCAGCGTGTCCAGGCAGCGCTTCTGGTCGGCGATCAGTTCCGCCGTGCCGGCACCCATCCTGGACCACATCGCGATGCGCACCCGGGCCATCGGATCGCGCGCTGCAGCCGTCGTGGACGGTGCGGTTCGCGCACTCGCACCCGCCGACGCGGGGGGCGGGGGCGCGGCGGCCGGGGCGGAAACACCGGCCGGAGCGGGCGTCGCGTGCGACGCGGCTGCATCCGCTTCGGCGGGGCTCATGGCGTCCTCCCCGGCCTGCTCGGTCTCGTCGACCGGCACCAGCGTGATCGTGGCCAGTTCTTCGGTGGATCGTGTCCACCAGCCCTTGGCTTCCATGCACTGCAGGAAGGCGGTGCGCTCCGTCGTGGTGCCCAGGCAGGCGCGTTCATCGCGCCTGTAGTCGGCACCCCCGGCGCCCTGCTTGAAGGAAATGCTGGAGCAGCCTGCCGCGAGCAGCGTTGCGATCGAACAGGCCAGAAGGCGGTGCATGCGTGTCATGACGGTTCCGGAAGTGTCGGTGTGAAAGGCCCGGTCCGCGGAGCAAGAAGCGCTCCAGCGACGGGTGCGTGCGCGTCAGACGAGGGACTGCAAGGCGTCGACCAGCGCGTTGCACTGGGCCGTGGTCCCGACCGTGATGCGCAGGAACTGGTCTATGCGCGCCGCCTTGAAGTGGCGCACCAGGATGCGCTGCTCGCGCAATGCGGCCGCCAGTTGTGCCGCATCGTGTTGCGGATGGCGCACGAAAAGGAAGTTCGCGGCGGATGGCAGGACTTCGAAGCCGAGCGATTCCAGTTCCTCGCTCAGGCGATCACGGCTGGCGGCGACGCGCCGCCGTGTCTGGTCGAACCACTCGCGATCGCGCACCGCCGCCGTGGCTCCGACCAGAGCCAGCCGGTCGAGCGGGTAGGAGTTGAAGCTGTCCTTGACCCGCGTCAGCGCATCGATCAAATGCGGCTGGCCGATCGCGAAGCCGACGCGCAGGCCGGCCAGCGAACGGGATTTGGACAGCGTCTGCGTGACCAGCAGGTTCGCGTGTTCGGCGATCAGCGCGACCGCGGATTCGCCGCCGAAATCGATATAGGCTTCGTCGATCACGACCGGGCTGTCCGGCAATGCGGACGCCAGGCGCGAAATGTCGGTCAGCGGCAGCAGACGGCCGGTCGGCGCGTTCGGATTGGGAAAGATGACCGCGCCCGGGCGAGCTTCGATGTAGTCATCGACGCGGATCGCGAAGCGCTCGTCCAGGGCGATCTGGCGGTAATCGATGCCATAAAGACCGCAATAGACCGGGTAGAAGCTGTAAGTGATGTCCGGAAACAGCAGCGGCCTGTCATGCTTGAGCAGGCCGATGAAGGTGTGGGCGAGCACCTCGTCCGAACTGTTGCCGACGAACACGTTCGTACTGTCTATCCCGAAGTGATCTGCCAGTGCCTCGCGCAGCATGAGGCCGGTCGGCTCCGGATAGAGCTTGAGCCGATCGCCGTCTTCGCCCAGTTCGGCCTGGATGGCCGCAACCGCGTGCGGGCTGGGCGGATAGGGGTTCTCGTTGGTGTTCAGCTTGATCAGCCCGTCCAGTTTTGGCTGCTCGCCCGGTGTGTACGGCGACAGGGCGTGGACGACAGGACTCCAGAAAATGCTCATGAGAACCGTGCGACAGGTGTTGTAAACAGGATGTTGCGCCCAGACCTGCTCGGAGTGGCGCGCCACAACTCGATGTTATCATCCGCCTGACCATGCTCCGGCCGTCGGCCGGGGCGGCAACGAAGCGAACTTTTCATGCGGCAAGCCGAAATCACGCGCAACACCCTGGAAACCCAGATCACGGTGCGCATCAACCTGGATGGAAGCGGGCAGGGCAAGCTCGATACCGGCGTGCCCTTCTTCGATCACATGCTCGATCAGATCGTTCGTCACGGCCTGATCGATCTGGACATCCAGGCCAGCGGCGACCTGCATATCGATGCCCATCACACGGTGGAAGACGTGGGCATCTCGCTGGGCCAGGCTTTTGCGAAGGCGATCGGCGACAAGAAGGGGCTGCGCCGTTACGGCCACGCCTATGTGCCGCTCGATGAAGCGCTTTCACGCGTCGTGGTGGATCTGTCCGGGCGCCCCGGGCTGGAATTCAACGTCGATTTCACCCGTGCGCGCATCGGCGATTTCGACGTCGACCTCACGCGCGAGTTCTTCCAGGGTTTCGTCAATCACGCCCTGGTGACCCTGCATATCGACAACCTGCGCGGCATCAACGCCCATCACCAGTGCGAAACCGTGTTCAAGGCTTTTGCCCGCGCCTTGCGCGCGGCCAGCGAACGCGACGAGCGCGCCGCCGACCAGATGCCCTCGACCAAGGGTACGCTCTGATCACGCACCTGTAATTTCTGCCTTTCATGAACCGAGTTGCCATCATCGACTATGGCATGGGCAATCTGCGATCGGTCGCGAAGGCGATCGAGCATGTCGCGCCCGATGCCGAAGTCGTCGTGACCAGCGATCCCGCGGTCGTGACTGCCGCCACCCGCGTCGTGTTTCCCGGACAGGGTGCCATGCCGGACTGCATGCGCGAACTGGATGCGCGCGGCTTGCGCGAAGGGGTGATCGAAGCGGCAGCGAACAAACCTTTTCTCGGCATCTGCATCGGCCTGCAGATGCTGTTCGAGCACAGTGAGGAAGGCGATGTACCGGGATTGTCCATTCTCCGGGGCACGGTGAAGCGCTTCGACGATCCGCACGATGCGGTGACCGGCGCACGACTGAAAGTGCCGCACATGGGATGGAACGGGGTGCAGCAGCTTGCGCCGCACCCCATGTGGGGCGGAATTTGCGACGACGAGCGCTTCTATTTCGTGCACAGCTATTACGTGGAGCCTGCCGAACCGGGCATTGTGGCCGGACTTACCGTCTATGGCGCACCCTTTACCGCCGCGATAGCCCGCGATAATATTTTTGCGGTGCAATTTCACCCGGAAAAGAGTGCGCAGGCCGGTCTGCGACTCCTGTCCAACTTCATTGGCTGGACGCCCTGACGCGCCGGAGCGCGAGCCCGCCCTCCGGCATCGATCCTTTTCCTTTCCTGACCTGACTTTAGCGCCATGCTGCTCATCCCTGCCATCGACCTCAAGGACGGTCACTGCGTACGCCTCAAGCAGGGCGACATGGAAGACGCCACCGTGTTTTCCGAGGATCCTGCTGCCATGGCCAGGCACTGGCTGAACGCCGGGGCGCGACGGCTTCACCTGGTGGATCTGAATGGTGCGATCGCCGGCAAGCCGAAGAACGAATCGGCCATCAAGGCCATCGTGCGCGAACTGGGTGACGAAATCCCGATACAGCTCGGCGGCGGTATCCGCGACCTGGATACGATAGAGCGCTATCTCGACGACGGCATCAGCTACGTCATCATCGGCACCGCGGCGGTCAAGAGCCCCGGTTTCGTCCACGATGCCTGCGGGGCGTTTCCCGGCCATATCATCGTCGGTCTCGATGCCAAGGAAGGAAAGGTGGCGGTGGATGGCTGGTCCAAGATGACCGGCCATGACGTGATCGACCTGGCGAAGAAGTTCGAGGACCAGGGCGTGGAAGCCATCGTCTATACCGATATCGGGCGCGATGGCATGTTGAATGGCGTGAATATCGAAGCGACCGTCAAGCTCGCCCAGGCACTGCGCATTCCGGTCATCGCATCGGGGGGCGTGACCAATCTGGACGATATCCGTGCGCTCTGTGCGGTCGAGGACGAGGGCGTCATGGGCGCCATCACCGGTCGCGCGATCTATGAAGGCACGCTGGACTTCACCGCGGCACAGACCGAAGCCGATCGCCTGAACGGCGAAGGCTGAGCTGCCGCCGCCCCCCATTTCATTGCACGCGCCAGGCGCGGAACCCCTATGCTGGCCAAGCGCATCATTCCCTGTCTCGACGTCAACGCCGGCCGTGTGGTCAAGGGCGTGAATTTCGTGTCGCTCAAGGACGCAGGCGATCCGGTCGAGATCGCCCGCCGTTACGACGAACAGGGCGCCGACGAACTGACGTTTCTCGACATCACCGCCAGTTCCGACGCGCGTGACATCATCCTGCATGTGGTCGAACAGGTCGCCGAACAGGTGTTCATCCCTCTGACGGTGGGCGGCGGCGTACGTGCGGTGGACGATGTCCGCCGCCTGCTCAATGCCGGTGCCGACAAGGTGAGCATGAATACTGCGGCGATCAAGGACCCCGATCTGGTTGCGCGTGCCTCGGGCAAGGTGGGCTCGCAGTGCATCGTGGTGGCGATCGACGCCAAGCGTGTCGACGACCGCGACGGCCGGCCGCGCTGGGAAGTGTTCACGCACGGGGGGCGCAATCCGACCGGCCTGGACGCGGTCGACTGGGCGCGGCGGGTCGAGGCGCTCGGCGCGGGAGAAATCCTGCTGACCAGCATGGACCGCGATGGCACGAAGAATGGTTTCGATCTGGCGCTCACCCGCGCGGTGAGCGACGCGGTACGCATTCCGGTCATCGCGTCCGGCGGCGTAGGCAATCTGGACCATCTGGTCGACGGCGTGCTGGACGGCGGTGCCGATGCAGTGCTCGCGGCCAGCATCTTCCATTTCGGCGAACATACCGTGCGTGAAGCCAAGGAACGCATGCGCGAACGCGGCATCGAGGTGAGACTGTGATCGCTCCGGACTGGATGAAGGATATCGCCTGGGACGACAACGGCCTGTTGCCGGTCATCGTGCAGGAAGCGGGCAGCGGTGACGTGCTCATGTTCGCGTGGATGAACCGTGAGGCGCTCGCACGCACGGTGGAACTGCGCGAGGGCGTCTACTGGTCGCGCTCGCGCGGCAAGCTCTGGCACAAGGGCGAGGAATCCGGTCACACGCAGAAGGTGCTGGACATCCGGCTCGATTGCGACCGCGATGTGTTGCTGCTGAAGGTCGAACAGACCGGCGGTATCGCCTGCCACACCGGGCGGCACAGTTGTTTCTTCCACTCCCTCGTCGATGACCGCTGGGATGAGGTCGAACCTGTCATCAAGAATCCGCACGATATCTACAAATGAGCGCCGGCTCGCCGGAACGGCATCGTGCGCACGGCGGCGAAGCCGCTGGCCGCGGGAACGGCAGGCGCCGGGCTGCATGCAACGGGGCCGTCGCGTCGCCTCCGTAACAGGGAATCAACCGAGGTTTTCAGGATGATCGATATCGAAGTGCTGCATCGCGTCGCCCAGACCATAGCCGAGCGCAAGGGGGCGGATCCGGCGTCGTCCTACGTGTCCTCGCTGTTCCACAAGGGCACCGACGCCATCTGCAAGAAGGTGGCGGAAGAGGCGGCGGAAACCATCATGGCGTCCAAGGACGGCGATCTGGGCCATGTGGTGCGTGAGGTGACCGACCTGTGGTTCCACAGCCTGGTGCTTCTGGCGCATCATGGTCTTACCGTGGATGACGTGCTGCACGAATTCCGGCGTCGCGAGGGTATTTCCGGCATCGACGAGAAGCGTTCGCGCGCGCCGGGTTGATTCCGCCCCGGGGCGACGCGCCCGTTTGCGCCTGCCGTGCGTGGCGATGACAGGTGCTGAGGCGACGGACGGCCGCTGACGCTCGCAATACGGTAATACACGTATTTGAAACTTCCGACCCCGAGGACAGACTGACACCATGCACGACCCCAACTGCATCTTCTGCAAGATCGTCGAAGGCAAGATCCCGTCGCGCAAGCTGTATGAAGACGATCTGATCTACGCCTTCCACGACATCAACCCGCAGGCCCCGGTGCACTTCCTCATCATTCCGAAGGCGCATGTCGCGACGCTGTACGACGCCGACGGAAATCACGAGGCGGTGCTGGGGCGAATGCTCGCGAAGGCCGGCGAACTGGCGCGGGCTGCCGGGCTTGGCGACGGCTTCCGCACCATCATCAACTGCGGAAGGGTGGGCCGGCAGGAGGTGTATCATCTTCACATGCATGTTCTGGGCGGCGAACACCCCCTGCCGCCCATGATCGTTTCCGAGAGGTAATCATGGGTTCTTTCAGCATCTGGCACTGGATCATCGTGCTCGTCATCGTGCTTCTGGTATTCGGCACCAAGAAGCTGCGCAACATCGGTTCCGATCTCGGTGGCGCGGTCAAGGGCTTCAAGGACGGCATGAAGGGCGCCGAGGCGGGTACGCCGTCGGCCGAGCAACCTTCTCAGCAGGTCGGCCACACGATAGACGTGAAAGCCGAAGAGAAGGTCAAGTCCTGATCA
Organism: Methyloversatilis thermotolerans; assembly: GCF_000372885.1. GTDB lineage: Bacteria > Pseudomonadota > Gammaproteobacteria > Burkholderiales > Rhodocyclaceae > Methyloversatilis > Methyloversatilis thermotolerans. Next base: position 2,388,590 of record NZ_KB889967.1, on the reverse strand, counting down.
CCGCGGCGTCTGCCGTCCAAACTGCACACGCGGTCGGCCTGACCGGGCGCGCGTGACCATCTCCCGCCTCCCATGTTCGACATCGGTTTTTCCGAATTTTTCGTGATCGGCATCGTGGCGCTGCTGGTGCTCGGTCCCGAGCGCCTGCCGCGTGTCGCACGCACAGCCGGGCATCTGCTCGGCCGCCTGCAGCGTTACGTGAACGACGTGAAGTCCGATATCTCGCGCGAAATGCAGCTCGACGAACTGCGCAAGCTGCAGGCGCAGGTCGAGCAGCAGGTGAGGGAGGTGGAACGTCAGGCACAGGATGCCGGCGAGTCGGTCAGCAAGGAAGTCGAAGGGCTGAGCGACCAGATGAAGGCGGCTCTGGCCGAGCAGGAGAAATACGCCGCCATCGAGAAGGCGGGCGTCGACAGCACCGGCGCCGACGTCCCCTCTGAACCGATGGCGCCGGTGGCCGACGCCGATGCGCAGCCGACCCCGACCCCGACCGCGCCTGCGGCCCAACTGTCGCTCGATATTCCGCCCGCGGATCCGCTGCCTCTTCCGACGTCCGAAAAGACGGTCGACAAAGCATGAACGAGCAGTCCGAAAGCTTCATTTCCCATCTCGTCGAACTGCGTGACCGTCTGCTGCGTGCAGTGGCGGCGGTGGTCATTGTGTTCATTTGCCTCATGCCGTGGGCGGCGGACATCTACGACCTGCTGGCACGTCCCTTGATGATCGCGTTGCCGGAAGGGACGAAGATGATTGCCACGGGAGTGGTGACGCCGTTCTTCGTGCCGGTCAAGGTGACCATGATGGTGGCCTTCCTGGTCGCACTGCCTGTGGTGCTCTACCAGGCCTGGGCCTTCGTCGCACCCGGCCTGTACGCGCATGAAAAACGCTTCGGTCTGCCGCTCATTGTTGCCGGCACGGCGCTGTTCATCGCCGGCATGGCCTTCTGCTATTTCTTCGTGTTCGGCGTGGTGTTCCACTTCATCGCCGAATTCGCCCCGAAAAGCATCACGCCGGCGCCGGACATCGAGCAGTACCTCAGCTTTGTGCTGACCATGTTCGCCGCCTTCGGCGTGACCTTCGAAGTGCCGGTGGTGGTGATCGTGCTGGTGCGCTTCGGACTGGTGAGCATCGAAAAGCTCAAGGAAGCGCGGCCGTATGTCATCGTCGGCGCCTTCGTCGTGGCTGCCGTGGTGACGCCGCCGGACGTCGTGTCGCAGCTCATGCTGGCGATCCCGCTCTGTCTGCTGTACGAGCTCGGGATCATACTGGCCCGTTTTACCGGCACCTCCAGCCGCAGCGAAGCCACGGACGCCGCAGGCTGAGGCTGGCGCGTTGCCGCGTTCTTCCCCGGACACGCTTCGTGCGCAATGGGTTGGGGGCAGCAGCCAGAGCGGAAGCCGCGCACGCGCGCTGGCGGGAACCGAGCCAGGGCAGCGCGAACGAGCGAACCTGCGCCGGGATTTGCAATCACGCGACGGCGCTGTTCCTCGGCGCTATTCCTGACTGGCCGACGCCTGTCCGTTCACCGGACGCTTGCCGACACCGACCGTGATCGAGCGTTCGCCGCCGCTGCGATAGACCTTCAGCGTGGCCTGCTGGCCCGGAACCAGTGCGGCGATGAGCTGCAGCATGCCGGAGGCGTCCTTCACCCGGGCGCCATTCACCTCGAGCAGTACGTCGCCCGGGCGCACGCCGCCCCGGTCTGCCGGGCTGCCGCGCATGACGCCGGCGATCAGCGCGCCGCCGGTCATCGGGTACTTGAAGCTGTCCGCCAGTTCGGGCGTCAGTTCCTGCACTTCGACGCCTATCCAGCCGCGCGTGACCGAGCCATTGGCCACGATCTGTTCCATGACGCTGCGCGCGGTGCTGACCGGAATCGCGAATCCGATACCGAGCGAGCCGCCGCTGCGTGAATAGATGGCGGTATTGATGCCCACCAGATTGCCATTGGCGTCGATCAGCGCACCGCCCGAATTGCCCGGATTGATCGCCGCGTCGGTCTGGATGAAGTTCTCGAAGGTATTGATGCCCAGCTGCGAACGACCGAGCGCGGACACGATGCCCATGGTGACGGTCTGGCCGACATCGAAGGGATTGCCGATGGCGAGCACGACATCGCCGATGCGCAGCGAGTCGCTGTCGGCGAAACTGGCGGCCGGCAGCTTGCTCGGTGCTTTCACGCGCAGCACCGCGAGATCGGATTCGGGATCACTGCCTATCAGGGTCGCCGAATACTTGCCGCCGTCGTAGAGCGACACTTCTATCTCGTCCGCAGCCTCGACCACATGGTTGTTGGTGAGCACCACGCCATCCTCGCTCACGATGACACCGGATCCGAGGCCCATCTGGCGTTGCGGCTGGCTGCCCAGGCGATCGCCGAAGAAGTGGCGGAAGATGGGGTCGTTCATCAGCGGATGCTGTGGCGTGCGCACCGCCTTCGTGGTGAAGATGTGCACCACGGCGGGCAGTGCCTTCTGGGCCGCGTCTGAGTAGCTCACGACGCGGGCTTCCTCGACCCGCGTCGTCACCGAAGGCGATGACTGCATCCATTGGCCGACCGAGGGAAGCGCCTGACTGACCGCCTCACCGGTTTCCCGGCCAGGGAGCCATTCGGGCTTCAATGTGGACACGACGAACAGGACGGCCAGTGCGACGGTGACCGATTGAGCAAAGACCAGCCACAGACGCTGCATAATTCGGAGTCGGATACAGGGGGACGATGGACGGGATGGACAGGATTCAATTGCTGCGCTACCTCGACGATCTGCTGGAAGCCGCGCGCTTCAAGGATTATTGCCCAAACGGCCTGCAAGTGGAAGGTCGCGCCGAGGTGTCGCGAGTGGTGTGCGGGGTGACCGCCAGCCTGGCCCTGATCGATGCCGCGATTGCCCACGGCGCGGATACGCTGCTGGTCCATCACGGCTGGTTCTGGCGCGGTGAGGACGGTCGCGTCACGGGCATGCGACGGGCGCGCATCGCCCGGGTGCTCGCGCACGATATCAATCTGATTGCCTACCACCTGCCGCTCGATGCTCATCCGGAACTGGGCAACAACGCCCAGCTCGCCCGCGTGCTCGGCCTGCAGCCGCGCGGTACGGCGGGCGACCAGGGGCTGCTGTGGCATGGCGAACCGGCGCAAGCCGCCTCGGCGGACGAACTGGCGGCCCGCTTCGGACGCATTCTGGGCCGCGGCGTGCTGTGCGTGGGTGGCGACGGGCGGCCAGTGCGACGGGTCGCCTGGTGTACCGGCGGGGCGCAGGGCATGTTCGAACAGGCCATCGATCTCGGGGTGGATCTGTACCTGTCCGGCGAGATATCGGAACAGACCACGCATCTGGCGCGCGAATCGGGTGTGGCTTACCTCGCCGCCGGCCATCATGCGACCGAGCGCTACGGCATCCGCGCTCTGGGTGAACACCTTGCCGGTACGTGCGGCGTGCAGGTCGACTTCGTCGATATCGACAATCCGGCCTGAACCGGCTGCCGCAGTCAGAGCAGCGCCAGGCGCGAGGTGTGGGTGGCGGTCACCGACGGGTTCGCGATCAGCCACTCGAGCACGCTCTTCAGCAGCAGGATGTCGTCGATCACACCGAGCGGGAAACCGACGCGCGCGCCGTCGCGGTTGTCGCGCAACAGCTCGGTCATGTAGTCGAGACAGGCCTGGTTGGGCCAGTCGGCCGCAATGCGTGCCATGATGTGCGGGAACTGTTCCACCGTTTCGGTCGTGATCGGACCCTTGAAATCGTCCCAGTCCGGCACCTTCACGTTGAATGCCCGGTTCAGCTTGGGTGCCAGGTCGTTGTATTCCCCTCGCTGTCCGTTCCGGTGATACAGATCGAGCAGCTTGAGCCACGGAATGATGGATTCCTTCGGGTAGTCGCGAAGGAATTCGGACAGCGTCTGTGCCGCACCCTCGGCGCGGCCGAATGACATCATGATTTCGGCCAGTTCGAGCACGTGTTCGTGCGACGGAGGCGTTTCCTCGTTGGCCGAACGCGCGCCCTGCTCGAATTGCAGTCCGCTGGTCGGCAGCGGGTCGCTGCTCACCAGGCGCAGTGCGCGCTCGTCGATCTGTGTGCGGATTCCGTCGTCCAGCGCATTTGCGCTGCCGACGAAGGAGTCGAATTCGAGATCAAGCCGGGTGGTCGCGTTCTCGCCGCTGTCAGGCATGTCCGCATCGCCGAGTTCGAAATCCAGCCGGGCCGGGACCTCCCTGACCGAGTCGGCCGTCGTCGTACCGTCGACCGCAGCCGGGGGCAGGAAGTGCAGATGCTCGATGTGTTCGTCCGGCGCCTCTCCCGGAAAGTGTTCGACCGATTCGACGGTGGGCGAGGTGGCTGCGGCTGCATTGGCGGCCGGCAGTTCACGGGCCGGCACCGGGCGGGACGGCGTGGCGTCCTCGCCGTGCTGCGCATACTCTACGTCGGCGGCACGCTGCTCGCGACGCGACTCCTGTTTTGCTGCGGCAAGCCGCGCATCCAGTTCGAGCTGTCGGCGAGCGCGCGCCTCGGCGATGGACCGGCTCCGGCGGCGCAGCAACCATCCGCCACCAAGTATCGCCGATGCGGCGCCAAGGCCGAGAGCGAGCACCGGCCAGTCCAGGCCGATCCCCGCCGGACCGGGTTCGGTGCTTGCGGCCGGCGCGCCATCCGGCGGCAATTTGGTGACTACGCGAACCGGCTCGTTGGTCAGACCAGGTGGCGGAGCCGGTGCCACCTCCCCTCCATCTTCTTCGGCGACCGTGATCGGCGCCGGCGCTTCGGTCCCGCCGTCAGCCAGCGGCGTGGCCATTGTCTCCACTGCGGCGACCGGCGGAACCGAGGGCGCTTGCCCGGCAGGAGACGGAGCACCCGCTCTGTCCAGCGCCTGGTCGGTCTGGCCCAGTTGCTGCTGCAACGCCTGCAGCCTCGCCTCAAGCTGGCGGACCTTCTCCGAAATGGCCAGATGGGTGGCGATCTGCTCGTCGAGCGCCGCCAGCAGCTTCTGTTCCGTGCGCAACGCTTCTCGTTCGGCCTCGCTCGCGGTCGGGCGCGATGACAGACCGGCCGACATCTGAAGCCCGCCGCCATCCGCTCCGGGCGCAACGAACAGCCGGTCGCGCAGGCGGTTCGCATCGGCCGCAGCCCTCTTTGTGCGGCGTTGACTGCGCGGCGTGTCGCCCGGAACCTTTCCTGCCGTGCTGTCTGCCGTCGTTGCGCGCGCCTGCGGTGGCGCGGCGGTGGTTGCGGCGTCTCCGCGTGTGTCCGCCGGCAGTCTCTTCCCGGCCATCGTGGCGCTGCCGACCGCCTCGGCATCCGGCAGGCGGGCGATGACGGGCTGCAGAAGGACCGTGTATTCGCGCGCGATCTCGTGACCGCAGCCGACGCGTATGCCCAGCATCAGCACCGGATCATTGATGGGCTGGCTGCTGCGTATGCTGAGTGTTCGACCGCGCACACTCAGCCGTGCCTGCGAGAGCCAGGGCAGATCGTCCACGCCGCTTGCGGCCGGAACATCGAGCGCAAAGCAGTTGCTCCCCGGTGTATCGCGATCGTCGCCGAGCAGCGCGATGTCGGCCCGGAATGTTTCGCCCAGCGCCGATTTCTGCGTCAGGCCACCCAATCCGAGCGCGCACGCCGACGAGGCATGAAGGCCCCCGGCGAGCAGGGCGGCGAGCAGGGTCGGACGCAGCCCGTGCCGCGCGCGTTTCTGCACCTTGTCGGACATCTGTATCTGGACCTTCACCGGCTGAACCTGCGCTTGGGGCAACCCCCGATACAGGCGTTTTCGGCCGTGGCAGGTGAAACTTTACTTTCGTGGCGGAGTGTCCGGAAACGCACATCCGCTGCCGCACAGCGCGCCGGGGCGGCGAACCGAATGTATAGAATTGATTCCTGGCATCCACCTGATGGCGTAAGGAACCGCATCCATGCGAGCGATTTTCGAGCTGCCACGCACCGTGCTGCGGATATGTGACAGCGCGCAGTGCTTCCCGGTACGCCGCATCTATTGCGTCGGCCGCAATTACGCCGAGCACGCGCGCGAAATGGGGCATGACCCGCAGGCGGAGGCGCCCTTCTTCTTTTCCAAGCCGGCCGATGCGGCACTGTCTGCCGGGCCGGAGCAGGGCGCGCGCGTGCCCTATCCGTCCAGCACCGCCGATCTGCAGCACGAGGTGGAACTGGTGGTGGCGCTGTCCTCCGGAGGCCGTGCACTGGACGCGGCGGCGGCACGCGACGCCATTTTTGCCTATGGTGTGGGGCTGGATCTGACCCGTCGCGATCTGCAGCGGGCCGCGCGCGACAAGGGGCATCCGTGGGACATGGCCAAAGGCTTCGACTTCAGCGCACCGGTGTCCGGTCTGGTGCCGGCCACCCGCTGCGGGCATCCGCGCAGCGGGCGCATCGAGCTGTCGGTCAATGGCGTGCTGCGCCAGTCGGGCGATCTGTCGGACATGATTCTGGATGTGGATGCACTGATCAGTCGCCTGTCGCAGCAAGTCGAGTTGAAGGCGGGGGACCTGCTGTTCACCGGTACGCCGGCGGGCGTTGCCGCCTTGCTGCCTGGTGATCGCGTCGCGGCTGCAATAGCGGGTGTGGGTTCGCTGGATCTGATGATCGCGCCCGCCCTGGACTGAGCAATTCTTATCCTGGCGTTCGCTGCAGTGCAGCGAACCGGGCATATAATTATGGATTACCTGATCCTGCATTCATGCCGGATCGGGTCGGTACCGCACGCTGACCGGCGCAGCGGTGCCCGACAAGATCCGCGAGGGCCACAACCCGAAGCGGGCATTCAACCATCCCGTGCAGACAACAAGGCGAGGAATACGCATGAAGATTCATGAGTATCAGGCGAAAGAGGTATTGCGCCGTTTCGGTGTCGTGACACCGCGTGGCGTACCGTGTTTCGCGGCGGAGGAGGCGGTGGCGGCGGCGCAGTCGCTGGGCGGCAGTGTGTGGGTCGTGAAGGCGCAGATCCATGCCGGTGGCCGTGGCAAGGGTGGCGGCGTCAAGGTGGCGAAGTCGCTCGACGAGGTGAAGCAGTTCGCCAGCCAGATCATGGGCATGCAGCTGATCACCCACCAGACCGGCCCGGAAGGCCAGAAGGTCCGTCGCCTGCTGATCGAGGAAGGCGCCGACATCCGCAAGGAATACTACGTTGCCGCGCTGACCGATCGTGCCACCCAGAAGGTGGTCATGATGGCCTCGTCGGAAGGCGGCATGGACATCGAGGAAGTCGCCCACAACACCCCGGAAAAGATCATCAAGGTGTTCATCGACCCGCTGGTCGGCATGACCGACGCCCAGGCGAAGGCGCTGGCGGTCGGCATCGGCGTTCCTGAAGCGTCGCAGGCGCAGGCGATGGACACTTTCAGGAAGCTGTATATCTGCTACATGGAAACCGATGCCTCGCTGGCGGAAATCAATCCGCTCATCCTCGAGGGCAACGGCAACATCAAGGCGCTGGACGCCAAGTTCAATTTCGATTCGAACGCGCTCTATCGTCACGAGGACATCGTGGCTTTCCGCGACCTCGATGAAGAGGACGCGGCGGAAATCGAGGCGTCGAAGTTCGATCTCAGCTATGTGTCGCTGGATGGCAATATCGGCTGCCTGGTGAATGGCGCCGGTCTGGCCATGGCCACCATGGACGTGATCAAGCTCTATGGCGCGGAGCCGGCCAACTTCCTCGACGTGGGCGGCGGCGCCACGACCGAGAAGGTGACCGAAGCGTTCAAGATCATGCTGCGCAATCCCAAGGTGCGCGGCATCCTCGTAAACATCTTCGGCGGCATCATGCGCTGCGACACCATCGCGACCGGCGTGGTTGCCGCGGCGCGCGAGGTGCACCTGACGGTGCCGCTGGTGGTGCGCATGAAGGGCACCAACGAAGACCTGGGCAAGCAGATCCTGGCGGAATCCGGTCTGCCCATCATTTCGGCCGACAGCATGGCGGATGCGGCACAGAAGATCGTGGCCGCCGTGGCCGGACACTGAGGGGAGAACCAGACATGTCGATTCTGATCAACAAGGACACCAAGGTCATCACCCAGGGCATCACCGGCAAGACCGGCCAGTTCCACACCCGCATGTGCCGCGACTACGCCAATGGCGCGAACTGTTTCGTCGCCGGCGTGAACCCGAAGAAGGCGGGTGAGGATTTCGAAGGCATTCCCATCCACGCGACGGTGGCGGACGCGAAGGCCGCCACCGGCGCCTCCGTGTCGGTCATCTACGTGCCGCCGCCGGGCGCCGCAGCGGCAATCTGGGAAGCGGTCGACGCCGACCTCGACCTGGTCATCTGCATCACTGAAGGCATTCCGGTGCGCGACATGCTGATGGTGCGCAACAAGATGAAGGCCAAGGTGGCGGCCGGTGGCAAGGAAACCCTGCTGCTCGGCCCGAACTGCCCGGGCCTGATCACGCCGGATGAAATCAAGATCGGCATCATGCCCGGTCATATCCACAGGAAGGGCCGCATCGGCGTGGTCAGCCGCTCCGGCACGCTGACCTATGAGGCCGTCGGCCAGTTGAGCGAAATCGGTCTCGGCCAGTCGAGCGCGGTCGGCATCGGCGGCGATCCGATCAACGGTCTCAAGCACATCGACGTGATGCGCATGTTCAACGACGATCCGGATACCGACGCCGTGATCATGATCGGCGAGATCGGCGGTCCGGACGAAGCCGAAGCGGCGCAGTGGTGCAAGGCCAACATGAAGAAACCCGTGGTCGGTTTCATTGCCGGCGTCACCGCTCCGCCGGGCAAGCGCATGGGCCACGCCGGTGCGCTGATTTCGGGCGGTGCCGACACCGCCGATGCCAAGCTCGCCATCATGGAAGAGTGCGGGTTCAAGGTGACCCGCAATCCTTCGGAAATGGGCAAGCTGCTGAAAAGCCTGCTGTGACGGACTGACCTCGCCACAGGAAGCCCCGGCCGGTCCGGGGCTTCCTGTTTCTCACGAGGGAGCGGGCGACCTCCCGCGTGCGGGGCAGGGCCGCGGGTGATCCGCTCCAGGTTCAGGTTTCTGCCCTTCACGAAGCGCGCAGCCGGTAGAATCCGCCCTTTCGATTTTTTCGAGCGCATTCCCGATGGACCTGACCTCCCCGGATTTCTGGCTTGCAGTCGGCCAGATCATCATGATCGACATCCTGCTCGGCGGCGACAACGCGGTGGTGATCGCGCTGGCCTGCCGCAAGCTGCCCGCCGCACAACGCAAGCTGGGCATCATGTGGGGCACGGCGGGCGCCGTGCTGCTCCGGGTCATCCTCATCATGTTCGCACTCACGCTGCTCAAGGTGCCCTTCCTCAAGGTGGTGGGCGCGCTGCTGCTGCTGTGGATAGGCATCAAGCTGCTGATGCCCGAGGATGAGGACGAACACGCCAATATCCAGTCCAGCGACAAGCTGTGGGGGGCGGTCAAGACCGTCATCGTGGCCGACCTGGTCATGAGCGTGGACAACGTGATCGCGATTGCCGGTGCAGCGGAAGGTGCCGGTGGCGACCACCAGTTGCCACTCGTGGTGTTCGGCCTGCTGGTGTCCATCCCCATCATCGTCTGGGGCAGCCAGATCGTGCTGGGCCTGATGACGCGCTTCCCCTTCATCGTGACGCTGGGCGCCATGCTGCTCGGCTGGATCGCGGGCACCATGCTGGTGACCGATCCGGGTGTCGTGCCCTATATGCCGCTCGCCGACACGAGCACCGAGGCCCGGCCGGAGGTGGCGGATGCGGTGCGCTACGGCGCAGGTGTCATCGGCGCACTCATCGTGCTGGCGGTGGGACGCATCGTCGCGTCGCGCCAGAAGCCGGTGGACTACCCGATACAGTGAATTCATGGCCGCGCTCTACCTGACCGAGGACGAAGTCAGGCAGGTGCTCACCCTGCCCGATGCGCTGGCTGCGGTCGAGGACGCGCATCGCTGGCATGCCACCGGTGAGGCCATCGATACGCCGCGCGCGCGCAGCCGCACCCCGAACTCTGCGCTGCACATCCTGCATGGCGCGGTACTGCCGCTCGGCATCATGGGGTACAAGAGCTACACCACCAGCCGTGAGGCAGCCCGCTTCTGGGTGCATCTGTTCGACGCCGCCAACGGGCGCCCGCTGGCGGTGCTGGAGGCCGACTATCTGGGCATGATGCGCACCGGGGCCGCCGGCGGCTTGGGCGCACGGGTGCTTGCGCGCGACGATGCGCAACGCGCTGTCGTATTCGGCGCCGGCTGGCAGGCGCGCAGCCAGATCGAGGCGCTGTGCGCGGTGCGTGCAATCGGCGACATCCAGGTGGTGGCGCGCAGGCGCGACCGGCTGGAATCCTTCTGTACCGAGCAGTCGGCCCGTCTGGGGCGGCCGATCCGCCCGGCCGATGACGTCGAGGCGGCGGTACGTGCCGCCGACGTGGTCATCACCATCACCACAGCAAGCGAACCCGTGTTCGACGGTCGCTGGCTGAAAGAGGGGGCGCACGTCACCGCGGCCGGTTCCAATGCGCTCATCCGTCGCGAAATTGACGAAGCGACGATACGTCGCGCCGCGCTGGTCGCGGTCGACGCCCGTGCCACCGCCCTGCGCGAGTCGGGCGACCTGCTTCCGGCACTGGAAAAAGGACGGCTGACCGAGCATGGCATGGTCGAACTGGGCGAACTGCTGCTTGGCATGCGACCGGGGCGTCGCAGCGACACCGACATCACGCTGTTCGAGTCGCAGGGGATGGCGATCCAGGATCTGGTGCTGGCGCAGCGCGTGCTGGTGCGCGCCCGCGAGGCCGGACTGGGCCGCACCCTGCCGTACTGACCGTCGTCACCGCGTCCGCTCCGCGATCCGGGTACCACCGCTTCCGACCCGGGAACGTGAAATTCCACCGGCTGCCGCGTTTCGGTGTTTGACTGTCTTCATGGCGAACTGCAAGAATATGCAACAGAGCCCTGTTTTCATGCAGAACCGGGTTTTCCGGGCGCCTTAGGCCGACAGCACATAACAACCGGTCGCCCCCTTCAGACAGCAAGGGGGCGTCGTCAAATTGCAGGGGGTGAGCGTGACCAGGGCCGCAATCTGGAAGACCGACTGGTTTCTCGGCTTGGCCATCAGCCTCGTCCTTCTGTTCGCGGCATCCGGCGATCTCATCCAGAGTCTGGAGCGCAAGGCCTACGATGTCGCGGTGGCGGCCACTGACCGCTCACCCAGCCCGCGCATCGCCGTGATCGCGATCGACCAGCGCAGCATCGACAACATCGGCCGCTGGCCCTGGCCGCGCGATGTGCATGCGAAGATGATCGACGCCCTCGGCCAAGCTCGGGCCAAGGTGGTCGGCACCACCATTTTTTTCGCCGAACCCCAGATCGATCCCGGTCTTGCCTATATCAACAAACTGATCGCGATCGAGCGCGAAGCGCGTGCCGCAGTGCCGCCGGCAGGCGAGGCGATGGACGGCGATGCGCCGACCGCCCCGGCTGCCGCGCTCGAAGCCTTTTCCGGCGTGCTGCACGAAGCCGAGGCGGCACTCAACACGGACCGGCGCCTGGCCGACAGCGTGGCGCGAGCCGGCAATGTCGCCTTGCCGATGCTGTTCCAGGACGGTGAGCCGCAGGGCCGACCGGACAAGCCGCTGCCCGATTTCATGCGTGCGATGGCGCTGAAGAACGTGGCGGGCAGCGAACCCTTGCCGCCGCTGACGCTGGACGTCGCCGCAGGGGTCATCGAGCCGCTGGGCAAGGTCGCTGCAGCGGTGGGTCACCTCAATCCACTGATCGACCGCGATGGCGGCTTGCGCGTGCAGCCGCTGGTGATGACCCATTTCGACCAGTTCTATCCGTCGCTGCCCTTGTTGCTCGCGGCGCGCAGCCTGAATCTGGCGGTCGATGACATCCGGCTCACGCTGGGGGAATCGGTCGCGCTCGGCAAGCTCAACATCGCCACCGATCCCGGGCTGGGCATGTACAGCTTCTACTACCGCGGAGCCGACGGCAAACCGGCCTTTCCGGTGGATTCCTTCTTCGATGTATTGACCGGCAAGATTCCGGCCGACAAGTATCGCGACAAGATCGTGCTGATCGGACAGACCGCTCCGGGCATCGGCAATTTCTATGCGACGCCGGTGTCTCCGGCAATGTCCTCGGTCGAGGTGATGGCGCACGGGCTGTCCAGCATCCTGCAGGAGCACTTCTTCGTCGTACCGCCGTGGGCGGGGGCGGCCGAGTTCGGCGTGTTCGTGCTGGTCGCCCTCTATCTCATCGTGTTGTTGCCGCGGCTGAAGGCCGGCATCGGCGCCGCGGTGACCGCCGTGCTGTTCGCCGCCCTGCTGGCCACGCATTTCGTGCTGATGACGAGGCAGCTCATGTGGCTTCAGCTCATGCTGCCGGCCACCCTGCTGCTGGTCGGCCATCTGCTGCTCACCACAAAGCGTTTCTTCCTGACCGAGCGCGGCAAGGTGAAGTCGGACGAACAGTCGGCCGAATCCAACCGCATGCTGGCGCTGGCCTTCCAAGGGCAGGGCCAGCTCGACATGGCGTGGGACAAGTTCCGGCTGGTGCCGCTGTCGGACGCGGTCATGGACAATCTGTACAACCTGGCACTCGACTTCGAACGCAAGCGCCAGTTCAACAAGGCCGAGACGGTGTTCCGTCACATGGCCGGGTTCGACCCGAAATTCAAGGACCTGGAAACCCGCGTCAAGCGCGCCAAGGCCATGTCGGAAACCGTCATGCTCGGCGGCGCGGGCGGCGGGCGCACCAATGCCAGCATGCTCGACGATGGCACCGTGGAAAAGCCCATGCTGGGGCGCTACCAGGTCGAGAAGGAACTGGGCAAAGGCGCCATGGGCGTGGTCTACCTCGGGCGCGATCCCAAGATCAATCGCGTCGTGGCGATCAAGACCATGGCCCTGTCGCAGGAATTCGACGAGGACGAACTGGCCGACGTCAAGCAGCGTTTCTTCCGCGAGGCGGAAACGGCCGGTCGGCTCAACCACCCGAACATCGTCACGATATTCGACGCGGGCGAGGAACACGATCTCGCCTACATCGCGATGGAGTTCCTGAAGGGGCGCGACCTGGTGCCGCAGACCAAGCCCGGCGCGCTCATGCCCTTGCCCAAGGTGATGGACATCGTCGCGCGCGTGGCCGATGCGCTGGCTTACGCGCACGGGCAGAACGTCGTGCATCGCGACGTGAAGCCGGCCAACATCATGTACGAGCCGGAATCGGATCAGATCAAGGTGACCGATTTCGGCATCGCCCGCATCACCGATTCGTCGCGCACCAAGACCGGCATGGTGCTGGGCACACCGTCCTACATGTCGCCCGAACAGCTCGCCGGCAAGAAGATCGACGGGCGCTCGGACCTGTTTTCGCTGGGCGTCATGCTGTTCCAGCTGGTGTCCGGCAAGCTGCCTTTCGAAGGCGATTCAATGGCGCAACTCATGTTCCGCATCGCCAACGAGCCGCATCCCGACATTCGCGACCTGCGCCCGGATGTGCCCGACTGTCTCGCCGCCATCCTCGACCGGGCGCTGGCGAAGGAGGCCGATGCGCGCTACCAGACCGGCAACGACATGGCGTCCGACCTGCGCGCCTGCGCCGGCAGCTTCACCCAATCCCTTTCGCAGGTCGATTTCAGCATCTGACATGACACAGGATCTCAGCCAAGCCCTCCGGATGGTGAGCCGCACCGACGCCGGCATGGTTCGCACGCACAACGAGGATGCCGTGATGACCGACGCCACGATTGGCGTGGCGATTCTGGCTGACGGCATGGGTGGCTACAACGCTGGCGAGGTCGCCAGCGGCATGGCCACCGCCGTCATCGGCACCGAAATTGCGCAGGGACTCCGCGAGGGGCGCAAATCGTTGCCGGCACTGATCGAGACCGTGATTGCCAGCGCCAACGAGGCGATCTATCGGGCCGCCGACAGCCAGCCCCAGTATTCCGGCATGGGCACTACGCTGGTGATGGCGGTATTCCACGATAACCGTATATCCGTCGCGCATATCGGCGATTCCCGCATGTACCGCATGCGCGGCGAACAGCTCGAGTGCATCACGCGCGATCATTCGCTGTTGCAGGAGCAAATCGACAGCGGCATGATTACAGAGGAAGAAGCGCGGCGATCACAGAACAAGAACCTCGTGACGCGGGCGCTGGGCGTGGATCCGATCGTCGAGCCGGAAATCCACACTTATGATGTCGAGGCAGGCGACGTCTATCTTTTCTGTTCCGATGGCCTGAACGACATGGTCGAGGGCGAGGACATCTCTCTCACCCTGCAGGCCCTGTCGGCCAATCTCGATCTTGCGGCCGATCAACTGGTGCAGATGGCAAACGACAATGGCGGGCGCGACAACGTGTCGGTGATACTGGTGAAGGTGCTGCAACCCTTCCCGGTGGCGCCGCGTGGCGTGTTGTCGCGCCTGCTCGCATGGTTGAAGTAAAGGACTGGAAAATGGCAAAACTCATACTCAGCATGGACGGTCTGGTCCTGAAGGAACTTCCGCTCTCCAAGGAGCGCACGACCATAGGCCGCAAGCCGCACAACGACATCCAGATCGACAATCTGGCGATCAGCGGCGAGCACGCGGTGATCGTGACCATACTGAACGATTCCTTCCTCGAAGACCTGAACAGCACCAACGGCACCTATGTGAACGGGCAGCCGATCAAGAAGCATTTCCTGCAGAACAACGACGTGGTCGAACTGGGCAAGTACCGCCTGAAGTACATCAACGACACGCCCAGCCAGGCGCCGTCGCCGGATTTCGAGAAAACCATGGTGCTGCGCCCGGACATGATGCGCAAGCCGCCCGCCGATGCGCCCGCGGCGCCGGCACGCGGACTGACCGAAACCCAGGCCGGTTTCCGCGCCGGTGCATCGGTTCCCGCCGGCACGTCGATGGGCGGCGGATTGCCGCCGTCTCCGCCCCCGCCGCCGGCACCTGCTCCGGCGCCGACCGCAGCGAGCCAGATCGGGGCGATACAGATACTCAATGGCGCCAATGCGGGTCGCGAACTCGAACTGACCAAGACCTTGACCACGCTGGGCAAACCAGGGCTGCAGGTGGCGGTGATCACCCGCCGTCCGCAAGGCTATTTCATCACCCATGTCGAGGGTGCCAGCTTCCCGGTGGTCAATGGTGCCCAGCTCGATGCCCAGGCGCATCCGCTGAACGATCACGACGTGATCGAGATTGCGGGCGTCAAGATGGAGTTCTTCATCAAGCGCTGAGTGGCGACGCCATGCTTCCGGTGAGCCCGGTGCGACGGCCCGGTCATGCACAGCGCGGGCGCCCCGGGGCGGTGGCGTGAGGCAGCACGCCCTGCGCTACGGGCTGGGGCTCGCCCTCATCCTGCTGCTGCTCGGCCACGCGGCGCGCTTCTACAGCCTGCCGGTGCTGGGCAATCTGGATCTGATCGCCTACGACACCAAGCTCGCGCTCACCATGCCGGGCACGCGTGATGATCGGATTGCCATTCTCGATATCGACGAGCGCTCGCTGGCCGAGGTCGGACGCTGGCCCTGGGGACGCGAGCGCCTCGCGACGCTGCTTGACCGCCTGTTCGACCATTACGGCGTCCTTCTGCTGGGTGTGGACGTGGTGTTCGCCGAGGCGGACACCAGTTCCGGCCTGCCGGCGCTGGAGGCGCTCGCGCGCGGCACGCTCGCCGACAACGATGCCTTCCGCGGTGAACTCGAGCGCTTGCGGCCCTCTCTCGACCACGATCGCCTGTTTGCCGCCGCGCTGAAGGATCGCCCCGTGCTGCTCGGCTATTACTTCAGCGATCGGGGCGAAGGGCTGAGTACCGGGCAACTGCCCGAGCCGGTACTGCCGGCCGGTACCTTCCGCGGCCGCTCCATCGCGTTTGCGCGCTTCGACAGTTTCGGCGCCAATCTGCCCGCCTTCCAGAGCGCGGCGCTGGGTGCCGGTCATTTCAATCCGCTGCCCGATTTCGATGGCCTGAACCGCCGCGTGCCCATGCTGGTCGAGTACAAGGGGGCCTATTACGAGTCACTGTCGCTGGCCATGGTCCGTACCCTGCTCGGCAGTCCCAAGCTTGCGCCCGGTTATGCGGAGGCGTCCTTCATGTCGGTGTCGCCGCGCGACTACGCCGGACTGGAGTGGCTGGAACTGAGCGCGAAGCAGGGCACGCTGCGCATTCCGGTCGACGAGAACGTGGCCGCGCTCATTCCCTTCCGCGGCCGTCAGGGCAGCTTTGCCTACCATTCGCTGGCCGATGTGCTCGCCGGGCGCACCCCGGTGGAGGCGCTGAAGGGACGCATCGTGCTGCTGGGCACCACCGCGCCCGGTCTGCTCGACCTGCGCGCCACGCCGGTGAGCGGCACCTATCCCGGCGTCGAGATACACGCCAACCTGATTGCCGGCATGCTGGACGGCCGCATCAAGCACCGGCCGCAGTACGTGACCGGATTCGACGTGGTGGTGCTGGCGCTGGTCGGCGGCCTGCTGCTGTTCCTGCTGCCGCGCCTGTCGCCGCTGCGTGCCACCGGTC
Source organism: Methyloversatilis thermotolerans (assembly GCF_000372885.1). Taxonomy (GTDB): domain Bacteria; phylum Pseudomonadota; class Gammaproteobacteria; order Burkholderiales; family Rhodocyclaceae; genus Methyloversatilis; species Methyloversatilis thermotolerans. The sequence continues at coordinate 2,372,111 of NZ_KB889967.1, read as the reverse complement.
TGTCGGCCGTCGTGCTGGTGCTGCTGGTGGCGATGAACTTCGCGTTCTGGCAGTACGCCGATTTCGTGCTGCCGGTCGCTGCCAGTCTGCTCATGGTGGCCGGCCTGTACGCGCTGAACATGTTCTACGGCTATTTCGTCGAAGCGCGCTCGAAGAGGCAGTTCGCCCGCATGTTCGGCCAGTATGTACCGCCCGAACTGGTGGAAGAAATGAGCCGAAACCCCGAGCACTACAGCATGGATGCCCGCACCGCCGAGCTCACCGTGATGTTTTCCGACGTGCGGGGGTTCACCGGCATTTCCGAGGGCCTGGAACCTCGCGAATTGACGCGACTCATGAACGAATACCTCGGTGCCATGACGTCGGTCATTCAGGATCAGCGCGGAACGCTCGACAAATACATCGGCGACGCCATCATGGCTTTCTGGGGCGCGCCGGTGGACGACGCCGATCATGCGCAGCACGGCGTGACGGCGGCGCTGCACATGCAGCAGCGGCTGGACGAGCTCAACCGCTCACTGACCGCCCGCGGCTGGCCGGAACTGAAGATAGGCATCGGTGTGAACAGCGGCACGATGACCGTGGGCGACATGGGTTCGCCGGTGCGCAAGGCTTATACAGTACTGGGGGATGCGGTCAATCTGGCGTCCCGGCTGGAGGGGCTCACCAAGCAGTACGGTGTGGGCATCCTGGTGGGAGAGGACACCCGGCGCGCGGTCAAGGGCATCGTGTTCCGGGAAATCGACCGCGTGCGGGTGAAGGGCAAGGACGAACCGGTGTCCATACACGAGCCGCTGGCATTCGAGGCGGAATTCGACCGCGGGCGTATCGAGGAACTGAAGCTCTGGAATCAGGCGCTGCGGCAATTCAGGGCGCAGGAATGGGATCAGGCAGAACTGTCCCTGTTCAATCTGCAACGCATGGCGCCGGATTGTCTGCTGTACGCTGCCTACGCGGAACAGATAGGACATTACCGCCGTTTTCCGCCCGGCAAGGGCTGGGATGGTGTGAGAACCTTCGAAACGAAATAGCGATTACGGACGGCAGATGCGGATACGTGTGCTCGGTTGCAGCGGTGGTATTGGTGGCGCACATCTGCGCACAACCTCGCTGCTCGTCGACGACGACATCCTGATCGATGCCGGCACCGGCGTCGGCGACCTTGCTCTGGCCGAGCTCGCCCGGATCGACCATGTGTTCGTGACGCACAGCCATCTCGATCACATCGCCTGCCTGCCGCTCATGATCGATACCGTGGGCGACCTGCGCGAGCGTCCTCTGACCGTATGGACCACCGCGGCGACGCTGGAAGTGCTGCGCCGGCACATCTTCAACTGGTCGATCTGGCCCGATTTCACCGAAATCCCGTCGGTCGACAAGCCCTTCATGTGTTTTCGCGAACTGAAGGTGGGGGACGAGATCGACATGGGCAGCCGCGCCATTCGCGTGCTGCCGGCCCTGCACACCGTGCCTGCGGTCGGTTACGCGGTGCGCGGCCCGGGCGGCACGCTGGCGTTTTCCGGCGATACCACGGCGTGCGATGAATTCTGGGCCGCCGTCAATGCCTTGCCCGATCTGCGCCATCTGATCATCGAAACCGCCTTTCCCGACCGCGACCGGCAGCTTGCCGTGATGTCGCGCCATCTGTGCCCGGAACTGCTGGCGAAGGAACTGACCAAGCTCCGGCATCCGGCGCAGATCCACATCACCCATCTCAAGCCCAGCCAGATGGACATGACCATGCGCGAGGTGATGGACACGCTCGGCGAACACATGCCGCGCATGTTGCGCAACAATCATGTTTTCGACTTCTGACCGCAGCCTGCGCCGTGCAGCCTGTCGTGATCGGAAGGGAAGGTGATGCGATGAGTGCAGTGGTACCTCCCGCCAGCGATCTGGCCACGATGAGCGACGTGTCCAGCCGTCTTGCGTTCTTCAAGAACCTGCAGGGCGTGACGACGCGTATCCACGCCACGACCAATATCGACGAAATCATGCTTGAGCTGTCGCAGGACATTTCTGCGCTGTTCAATGCCGACCGCCTCACCATCTATGTGCTCGGCGACGATCGCTCGACCATCGTGTCCAAGGTGAAGACCGGCCTCAATTCCTTCAAGGACCTGCGCCTGCCGCTGACCGAGCAGTCCATCGCCGGTTTCGTCGCGATGAGCCGCAAGCTGCTGAACATCCGCGACGTCTACGACGAAGCCGAGCTGCACAGCCACTCTCCCAGCCTGAAGTTCCTCGATGGCGTGGACAGGAAGACCGGCTATCGCACCCAGCAGATGCTGGTGGCGCCCATCGTCGATCCGGACAAGAAGGATCTGCTCGGCGTGGTGCAACTGATCAACAACAAGGCCGGCCAGCCCTTCTCGCCACTGGCCGAGGAAGGCCTGCTGAGCATGGCCCATACGCTGGCGGTGGCGTTCCAGCAGCGCAGCAAGCCGGCCCACGTGGTGAAGTCGAAGTACGACTACCTGGTGGTCGATGGTGTCATGTCGGCGCAGGAATTCGATCTCGCGTCGCGCGCCGCGCGGCGCAAGGGCATAGACATCGAGGACGTGCTGGTGCGCGACTTCCAGGTCAAGCTGCCGGCCATAGGCGCTTCGCTCGCCAAATTCTTCGGCGTGGCCTACGAAACCTTCAAGAGCGAACGGGTAAAGCCGTTCGATCTGATCAAGAACCTGAAGCGCGAATACCTCGAGGAACAGCAGTGGGTGCCGGTCGAGGAAACGTCGGAAGGCATAGGCATCGTCGCGCTTGACCCGGAGAAGGTGCGCAGTTCGCGTGTCGTGAACAACATCTTCCCGAAGGCAAAGCTCAATTTCCGCGTCACCACGACGCGCGAATTCGTGCAGACGCTGGATCAGTTCTATGGCGGCACCGCGATGGACGACACCACGGTCGGCGACCTGCTGTCCGACATGGCCGGGCAGGAGGACGATGCGCTCGATGCCGGCGGTGACGATGTCAGCGCGGCGGCCGACAACGAACTGGTGCGGCTGGTGAACAAGATCATCGTCGATGCCTACCAGCAGGGCGCGTCCGACATCCACATCGAACCGCGCCCGGGCAAGGACAAGACCCAGGTGCGCTTCCGCAAGGACGGTTCGCTGCACCCCTATATCGAAGTGCCGGCCAGCTATCGCAGCGCGCTGGTCACCCGGCTCAAGATCATGTGCGATCTCGACATTTCCGAGCGTCGCAAGCCGCAGGACGGCAAGATCAAGTTCCGCAAGTTCGGCCCGCTGGACATCGAGCTGCGGGTGGCCACCATCCCGTCGGCCGGCGGTGTCGAAGACGTGGTGATGCGCATACTCGCGGCCGGCGAACCGATACCGATGGACAAGCTGGGCGTGCTGCCGCACAACCTCGAGCGTCTGAAGAATGCGGTGAGCAAGCCCTACGGCCTGTTCTTCGTGTGCGGCCCGACCGGCTCCGGCAAGACCACCACGCTGCATTCCATACTGAGCCATATCAATACGCCGGAAACCAAGATCTGGACCGCCGAGGACCCGGTGGAAATCACGCAGAAGGGTCTGCGCCAGGTGCAGATCAACAAGAAGGCGGGCCTGGATTTCGCCGCCATCATGCGCGCCTTCCTGCGCGCCGACCCGGATGTGATCATGGTCGGTGAAATGCGCGACAAGGAAACGGTGGCCATAGGCATCGAGGCCTCGCTGACCGGTCACCTGGTGTTCTCCACGCTGCACACCAACAGCGCGCCCGAATCCATCGTCCGCCTGCTCGACATGGGCATGGACCCGTTCAACTTTGCCGACGCGCTGCTCGGCATACTGGCGCAGCGCCTCGCCAAGCGGCTGTGCCCGAGTTGCAAGCAGCCCTATCACCCGGACGCGGCGGAAATGAAGCACTTCCTCGACGAATACAGCGAGGAACTGGGCAATACCAGCGAATTCAAGATCGATGCCGAAGCCGCCAAGGACCGCATCCTGAAGGCCTGGATCAAGGCCTACGCCGACGACAAGGGGCGCTTCACGCTGTATCGCGCCCAGGGCTGCGCCGAATGCGGCAATACCGGCTACCGCGGCCGGCTCGGCCTGCACGAACTGATGATAGGCACCGACCGCATCAAGAAGAACATCCAGGAGCGCGAGCGTGTGGCGACCATGCTGGCCACCGCGCTGGAAGAAGGCATGCGCACGCTGAAGATGGATGGCATGGAAAAGGTGCTGTCGGGGCTCACCGACATGAAGCAGGTCCGTTCGGTCTGCATCAAGTAGGCGCCGCGATGGACAAGCTCGACGATCTGTTGCGGCGGCTTGAGGATCTCAACGAGATCGGCGCGGCACTGTCGAACGAGCGCAATATCGAAGCCCTGCTCGAAAAGATACTGCTGGCGGCCAAGGCCATCACCCATGCCGATGGCGGCACGCTTTACCGCACAGACGAAGCGGGCGGACATCTGCGCTTCGAAATCATGCGCACCGATTCGCTGGGCATCGCGATGGGCGGCAGCAGCGGCCGCCCGATACCCTTTGCACCGCTGCCGCTGCATCGCGATGACGGCACGCCCAATCTGTCCATGGTGGCGGCCTACAGCGCGCTGAACCGCTGTACCGTGAACATCGCCGATGCCTACGCGGCCGAAGGCTTCGACTTTTCCGGCACGCGCGACTTCGATGCGCGCACCGGTTATCGCTCCACCAGCTTCCTGACCGTGCCGATGATGAATCACGAAGGCGCGGTGATCGGCGTGCTGCAGCTCATCAATGCGCTGCATCCGGTGACCGGCGAGGTTGGCGTGTTTTCCGGTTCCGATCGCAAGCTGGCCGAATCGCTGGCCTCGCAGGCGGCGATCGCACTCACCAACCGACATCTGGTGAGCCAGCTCGAACAACTGTTCGAATCCTTCATCACCCTCATCAACAACGCCATCGACGAAAAGTCGCCCTATACCGGCGGCCATTGCCAGCGTGTGCCCACGCTCACCATGATGCTGGCCGAGGCGGTGAATGACACGCGCGACGGTCCGCTGGCCGATTTCACGATGAGCGACGCCGATCGCTACGAACTGAAGATCGCCGGCCTGCTGCACGACTGCGGCAAGGTGACCACGCCGGTCCATGTGGTCGACAAGGCGACCAAGCTGCAGACCATATTCGATCGCATCGAACTGATAGACACCCGTTTCGGCCTGATACGGCGCGACATCGAGATCGACACGCTGCGCGCCTGTGCCGCCGAGCCCGGCCGGCGCGCCGACTTCGAATCCGCGGCTGCCGCGCGCATGCAGGCGCTGGATGCCGACCGGCTCTTCCTGCGCCAGGCCAATATCGGGTCCGAACGCATGAGCGATGGCGATGTGGCCCGCGTTCAGGCCATCGCCGCGCGCTGGTCATGGACCGACAGCAGCGGCCGGACCCAGCCCTGTCTGAGCGCCGACGAGGTGGACAACCTCACGATACGCGCCGGCACGCTGACCGCTGCCGAACGCGAAATCATCAATTACCACATCGTATCGACGATACGCATGCTTGAAGCGCTGCCCTGGCCGCGTCACCTGACCAATGTGCCGGAATACGCCGGCGGTCATCACGAACGCATGGATGGCAAGGGCTATCCGCGCGGCCTGACCCGCGAGGAAATGAGCGTGCAGGCGCGCGTCATGGGCATCGCCGACATCTTCGAGGCGCTCACCGCCAAGGACAGGCCGTACAAGAAGCCGATGAAACTGTCCGAGGCGCTGCACATCCTCGGCAAGTTCCGCCTCAACGGCCATATCGATCCCGACCTGTTCGACGTGTTCGTGCGCAAGCAGGTCTATCTGCGCTACGCCGAACTGTTCCTCGACCCTGAGCAGATAGACGCGGTCGACCTCGACGCCATCCCCGGCTACAACCCCGCGCCGACCCCCGCCAACTGACAATTTTTGTCACAAGCTGCCGTCGCACGGCAGCTCCATCGGGCTTGCCGACCGTGAATATTTCACGCCCGTGCCGGAAAACCCTTGTGCATCAGACAACTGTAAAAAACTGCTAAAGCTGGCATCCGCCTTGCACGTAATGACCCGTGCGCCCCAGCGCCATTCCCGTCAACGAAGGAGAGACAGATGAAGAAGGTTCAACAAGGCTTTACGCTGATCGAACTGATGATCGTGGTCGCGATCATCGGCATCCTGGCCGCGATCGCGATTCCACAGTATCAGGATTACACCGTACGGGCCAAAGTCTCAAGTTTGCTGAGTGCTTTGAACTCGGTTAAGACTGCTGTTGGTATATGCATTCAAGAGAATGGTGGTGATGCCACCGCGTGTGATGCCGGTAGCAACAATATTCCTTCCACGCTCGTTACCAAAGAGATCACAACGCTTGCAGTTACTGATGGCGTTATTACAGCGACGCTCGCTAGCGGTATCGGAACGAACGTCAGCGGCAACATAGTCTTGCGTCCGACCGCATCTTCGACTGCAGCGAACATTACGTGGACCTGGGAAGGCACATCGATCACAAATACCGTAGCTCAACAAGCGATTGACAAGGTTTACACACGTGAAGGAGCCTCTTCCGGCTCCGGCTCCGGCTCCGGCTCCGGCTCCGGCTCCGGCTCCAGCTCGGGCGGCTAATCCGAGGCGCGTATTAGGAAGAGGCCCGAAAGGGCCTCTTTTTTTGCCATGCAAGTCATTATCCGCAGCTACCTTGCCACGCTGTTGTTTCTCGGGCTCGGTCTGACGTTCTACACACAGATCAGCCCGTGGCACTCAGCGGCATTGAACCGCATGCTCGAGTTCGGAAGTCATGGCGCTCTGGTGGGCTCAGTTTTCAATGCCTATATCTGGATCGTGCTTGTTTATGCTGCGCTACTGCCGTTCTACTACGCTCAGACAAAAGTCGAATCCAAGGCGCTGATCGTTTTGCAGCTTGCCTGGAGATTCACTTTCTTCGGGCGCTCGCCAACTGCCGAAGAGCCCCTCGCATTTCGTATTCTGCTTTTGAAATTCTTCTTTGCCCCCTTGATGGTAAGTTGGTTGCTGCAGCATCTCGCAGGGTTTTCGGATATGACCCTGTTTCCCCATGTGCGTGAGAACCTGAGCTGGATCGATCTGTATAACCAGCACATCCATGCGCCGCTGATCCATCTGGTGATCTTCGCCGATGTGCTGTGCTTTACCCTCGGGTATCTGATTGATCATCCAAGGCTGAAGAATGGCTTCGTCTCGGTTGATCCGACGTTGTCGGGCTGGCTGATCTGCATTATCTGCTACCCGCCCTTCAATCAGGGGTTGAAGGCATTCATCGGTTGGTACAGTAGCGACACACCGGTCGTCGGTGACGCTTACCTGCAGTTCGCGATCAACATCGCGGTGCTGCTGTCCTTTTCCATCTACAGCGCCGCCAGTGTCAATCTGGGCTTCAAGGCGTCCAACCTGACCAATCGAGGCATCGTCACCCATGGCGTGTATCGCTGGATGCGTCACCCCGCGTACACATTCAAGAATCTGGCGTGGTGGCTGGGAGCCATGCCGGCCTTGTGGACGGCTTGCGGACGCTCGGCCTTCGAGGTGATCGCGATACTGCTGTCCTTGTGCGGCTGGACGGCCATCTATGCGGCGCGCGCGCTGACCGAGGAACGGCATCTGCTCATGAGCGACAATGGTTATCGCCAGTACATGCAGAAGGTTCCCTGCCGTTTCATTCCGGGCGTGATCTGACTGAAGCCCTGCATTGCGCATGCGCCTCGGCCGCGGCGGACAGGGTTGCCAACCAGAGTTCGTTGAATTGTCGCCAGTCTTGCCGGCGCTGGGTGGCAAGCAGCACCGCGCTCCACTTTCCATCGTCCCGCTTGACCGCCACCGCCGTCACGCCGGGCAGTGAACCGTCTCGCCAGAACAGTCGCCGTCCGCGTGTCGGGTCGAGCAGCACATGGAAGATGAGGCCGTGGCATCGTCGCGGCCCGAGTCCGCGCGGGCAGTCCGGCGCCGAAGTATCGAGCGAGCCCAGCATTTCTGGCGGAAAGCCCGTATCCAGCAGTCGCGCCATGTCGGCTGCCGTCGCCTGCAGTCCTCCGGCTGCAAGCAAGGCATCGATGTTGAAACGGAACAGGCGCGGGTTGTCGCCGGCGTCGTCCGGGCTCGCATGCAATCGCAGTGCGCCTGAAGGCTGCCACCGCGCGAAGCTCGAATGTTCGCCAAGTCGCCGGCTTACGGTTGCCGCCAGCACATCGATGACGGGTGCGGAGGCGTTGTGGCTAAGCGCTTCGCCCAGCAGGCAGTAGCCGGTGTTGGAGTAGTCGAAGCCGCTGCCTGGGGGCCGTGCCAGGGGGATGGCAAGCAACTGCTGGCTGCGGCCGGGGCAACGGGGATGCGGGCGAAGCATTTCGTCCGGGCCAGGCAGGCGCAGGAAGCCGGCCCGGTGGCCCAACAGATCGCCGATGCGGATGCGCTCCACGCCGGCACCGACATGTGGCGAATTGACGCCGAGAATGTCGATCAGCCGGCTGTCCAGCGTCCAGCGTCCGTCCGCCACCGCATCAAGTACGGCCAGACCGGTCACGATCTTGCTCAGACTGGCGAGTGGCAGTGCATCGTCGACGCCAAGCGGTCGTCCCGGGCTCGCGTCGCCGATGGCGAAGGTGAAGGGGTGTTCGCCGGGCAGTTTCAGTGCGACCTGTGCAGCCGGCAGCGCAGCCGCGCGCAGGGACTGCACCACATCGATCCGGAAGTGTTCATCGCACTGGTCGGAGGCCCATGATGAATGCAGTGAGGCCGCAAGGCCGAGCGCTGCATAGACCGCCTTGCACAGCACCGCTCAGTCCGCGTCCAGCAAGTCGGGCGCGAGACAGGCGCGGAGTATGTGTTGGGCCTGTCCCTCCCGTACCCGGTTCGACAGCCACCAGACGGAACCTTTCTTGACCGACCAGTCGGTCTCCTGTCCGGAAAGCAGCAAAGCCGCTACCCGGCCCAGCGTCGGTTGATGTCCCACCACCAGCACCGAGCCGCCGGTCGGCCAGTCGGTGGCGGCGATCAGATCGGCGACCGAGGCGTCGGTGAACAGGGCGCGCGAAGTTTCGAATTCCAGGTCCAGGGCGGCCGCGGTCTGCTGGCAACGGGTGGCGGGGCTGACCAGGATGCGGGTATTGCGCGGCAGGCGGGGCTTGAGCCAGGCGGCCATCTGTTTCGCCTGCTTCTCGCCGCGCGCCGACAGCTTGCGCGTGGCATCGGGCACGGTGTCCAGCGCTTCGGCATGTCGCCACAGTATGAGGTCCATCGTTCAGTCCTGCTGTATGTCGGGCGGCCGCAGTGTCGGCGCGCGCGATGAACGGTTCATGACGGCTGCGTGTTCAGTTCAATTTCGGCAATCGGGACAGCGTGCGCAGCAGCTTGGGCGCGTGGTCGATGATCTGACGGTAGCGCGGCATGTGCAGCGCCGCGATCTGGCTCACCGCGCGCAGCATTGCGGCATCGCCGTCCGCCGCCAGCAGCAGGCGCGGGCCGGCCTGGCTCAGGTCATTGATGAATCCCAGTTTTTCCTGCGCTTCGGTGAGCAGGGCCAGCGTCCGCTGCGCCTTCTTGTGAGGCAGCAAGGGCATGAAGAACTCGACGGCGTAGCGCAAGCGCTTCACGTCGATGCGCAGCGCATGCAGCGCGGCGATGTCGCCGCCGCGCGCGTGGTCAACGGCGGCGGCGACGCGGCTGCGCGCGCGGGCCAGCCGTTTGCGCGCGAGCGCCTGCAGCGACAGCCGGTGCTCGGCGGGCGGGGCAGCATGCAGTGTCTGCAGCAGCGCGATCATGAGGCGCGCCTGACGACCGTCCTGCAGGGCGATCAACACCCGATCGCGCGTCTGCGACCGCGCTGCGGCCAGATGACGCTCGAGCTTCTTCAGCCCGGCGGAACGGTGCGCGACAAGTGCGGGTGACAGCAGTTCCTCGTGCAGCACATCGCGGTCGCGCAGTTCGCCCAGATCGCCCGCCAGTGCGCGCAGCCGGCCGGTCAGCCCGTCGGCCACACCTTCCGGCAGCGCGGGACCGAACACGCGCAGCGCGCTGCGCAAGCGGCGCAAAGCCACCCGCATCTGGTGCACGAATTCCGGCGCTTCGCTGGTGAGCGCGCCGTGCTCGTTGGCCTGGTAGTGCGCGATGCAGTCCAGCGCGATCGCCTTGAAGGCTTCGTCCGGAGTGGCCTCGGCAGACAGCGGGGAGCGGCTGGCGCGCACTGCGACCGGCGTACTGCCCGCCATCAGTTCGTAGCCGCGCTGCGCCTTGCTGCGCGATTCGGCGCGCAGCGGCAAACGCTCGGCCAGCCGGGCGGCGATGTCCAGCAGGGCGGGGACGCTCGCGCCGCCGGCAATCTCGAGTTCGATCTCGGAAATCGTTTCGCGGTGCTCGCCGGAAATGATGTGGCCGCGATCGGCCATCAGCAGGACTTCACCGCCTTCGGCCGCGAAGCGCCATTCGCGCCGCTCGAAATTCGTATCGAATACGGTGGCCAGTGCGCCGCGGTCGCGCAGGCTTTCCAGCTCCGCGCGCACCGCCTCATCATCGACTGCGGAAAAATCGAAATGACCGTCGAAAGGGGTTTCCCATTCCGGTCGCGCGGACAGTCCGGCACGGGCGGCCGCCGCGCATTTCACGGTCTGCACCCAGCGGCGGCCGGTCTGGCGAAGGCGCAGCGCCACGCGCTGGCGCTTCAGCGCCAGGTCCGGCGTGTCGAAGTACAGATTGCGCAATGACTGCCGGTGCGGCGCCGCGATCGCCTCGCGCAGCAGCGGATGTCGGGAGAAGGCCGGCCAGCCGTGTTCGGCCAGCGCCAGTTTGAGTTCGATTTCCTTGGCCATCGCGTCCTGTGCCGGAACGGGCGTCGGCGCCCGCAACCCCCGGATGGTAGAACAGATGGCCGGGATTTCGTCACCTTGACCGGAGCCGAGGGCCGTATTGCCCGCGATGCAGCCCGGGATGGAGCCGGCGGCCTGCATGTGCTGCATCGCGGCCAGAGGCCGCTCCCACAAAAGCTCGCCCAGGCCGCGAACGGAGCCGGGATAGTGGGTGAGCTCGCGGCAAACACGAACGGAGCCAGGGTGTGGTGGGAGCGGGCTTGCCCGCGATTCAGCCTGGAACGAAGCCTGCGGCCGGCATAAGCCGCATCGTGGCCAGAGGCCGCTCCCACAAAAGCTCGCCCAGGCCGCGAACGGAGCCGGGATAGTGGGTGAGCTCGCGGCAAACAAGAACGGAGCCAGGGTGTGGTGGGAGCGGGCTTGCCCGCGATTCAGCCTGGAACGAAGCCTGCGGCCTGCATGCGCTGCATCGCGGCCAGAGGCCGCTCCCACGTAAGCGCGCCCAGGCCGCGAACGGAGCCGGGATAGCGGGTGAGCTCGCGGCAAACACGAACGGAGCCAGGGTTTGGTGGGAGCGGGCTTGCCCGCGATTCAGCCTGGAACGAAGCCTGCGGCCTGCATGCGCCACATCGCGGCCAGAGGCCGCTCCCACATAAGCTCGCCCAGGCCGCGAACGCAGCCGATGAATGCGCGCTCAGCCGGCGGTCCAGTGCCCCGATTTGCCGCCCGCCTTTTCGAGCAGGCGGATGCCGTCTATGCGCATGCCGCGGTCGGCGGCCTTGCACATGTCGTAAATGGTGAGCAGGGCGACACCGACCGCAGTCAGCGCCTCCATTTCGACGCCGGTCTGGCCGGTGGTGTGCGCGGTCACTTCACAGTCGACACGGTGCGCGGCTTCGTCCAGCGAAAACTCGACGCTCACCCTGGTGAGCGCGATCGGGTGGCACAGCGGAATCAGGTCCGATGTGCGCTTGGCGGCCTGTATGCCGGCGATGCGCGCGACGCCCAGCACATCGCCCTTCTTCGCGGAGCCGTCACGCACCAGCGCAAAAGTGGCCGGCAGCATGGTGATGGAGCCGGCAGCCCGCGCGACGCGCGCGGTATGTGCCTTGTCGCCGACATCGACCATGTGGGCCTGGCCCTGCGCGTCGAAATGGGTGAGCGGGGAGGGCGTATCGGCACTCATCGTCTGCTCACCGGCTCATCAGCGAAGGATGCGGCGGCGGGATGTTCAGTTCCAGCCAGTAGCGCGCGAGCAGCGTCAGCGTTTCGGACAGGCTGACGAAATCGAGCGACTTGCGAACGAAGCTGTTGGCGCCCAGTTGCGCCGCGGTGCGGATGTCCTTCTGCTGCGACGACGCCGACACGATGACCACCGGCAGCACCCGCGTCTGCGCTTCGGCGCGGATCTGGCGCAGCACTTCCAGTCCGTCTATGCGCGGCAGGCTCAGATCGAGCATGACCAGGGCCGGCTGGTAGCGGGTGTCGCGACCGGCGAAGGCGCCGCGACCGAACAGGTAATCCAGCCCTTCCTCACCGGAGGCGGCCACCTGTATCTGTTCCGGCGGCACGATCTTGTTCAGTGCCGACATGATGAGCTTCACGTCTTCGGGAACGTCTTCGATCAGCAACAGCGCATGCGAACCAACCGGTAGCGAGGACATCGGAGCCAAATAGTCTGAACTGTGGAGCCGGATCCGGGATCCGGAGGATGTCCTTCGGCTGCGCCGGGGACCGTCTGTGATCATGCATGACCGGACGCCGGCCAGGGGGCGGATACACGCCCTCACCGACACACAGACGCGCGGTTCACATCGCGTCGGTATCATAGCATCCGCCATGAATCTCATTCCGCTCGCCCGTCCCGTCAAGCGTCTCGCGACGGCGCTGCTGTTCTGCCCCTTTGTCGCGGCCGCGGACAACAGCCTGCCCGATCTCGGCGATGTCGCCCAGGCCGATCTCCCGCCGTCACTCGAGCGACGCATCGGCGAATCGCTGTGGCAGGAAATGCGCGTGCGCCAGCGCAATTATCTGAACGACCCGGAAGTGAATGGCTATCTGAACCAGCTCGCGGACCGGCTGGTGTCCAAGTTGCCCAATTCGACACAGGATTTCGAACTGTTCGCGTTGAAGGATCCGACGCTGAACGCCTTTGCCTGGCCGGGCGGCTTCATTGGCGTGCATACCGGGCTGATCATGGCGGCGCAGAGCGAATCCGAACTGGCATCGGTCATTTCCCACGAAATTTCGCATGTGACCCAGCGCCACATCGCGCGGCTCTATTCCAAGCGCGGCGAAACGACAATGATTGCGCTCGCCTCGCTCATCGTCGCGGTGCTGGCGTCGCAGAGCAATTCGCAGGCGGCCCAGGCGGCGCTGGTCGGGGGGCAGGCTGCCGCGGTGGCGAGCCAGCTTGCCTATACCCGCGATTTCGAGCGCGAAGCCGACCGCATGGGCATACAGATGCTGGACGCGGCGGGCTTCGACCCGCGCGGCATGGCCGCTTTCTTCGAGCGCATGCAGCGTTCGGCGCGCTTCTACGAATCCCCTTCGAACGCCTATCTGCGTACCCATCCGTTGACGTCCGAACGCATTTCCGACGCATCGGCCCGCATCAACGAAACGACCTATCGCCAGGTGCCGGACAGCATGGATTTCCTGCTGGTGCGCGCCAAGCTGCGCGCCTACGACGGCGATGCGCGCGAAGCATTCAAGGAATTCGAGCGCCGCCTGCTCGATGTGCAGGGCAGCACGCGAACCGCCATGCGTTTCGGTCTGGCCCATGCGGCGCTGCGGCTGCGCGATTTCGAGCGTGCGGCGGCCGAGGTTCGCGCTCTGCGCGCAGAAGGGCTGGTGTCGCCCATGCTCGATCAGCTCGAAGGCCGCGTCGCGCTGGATGCCGGCGACCACGAAAAGGCGGCACGCCTGTTCCGCGACGGACTGAATCGCGTGCCCCAGGCCAAGGCGCTGACCTATGGACTGGTCGATGCGCTGCTGGCCGACAACCGGCCGGAGGAGGCGCTGGAGGTGGTGAACGCGGACATCACCGCGTTCACGCGCGACCCGCAGCTCTATCAGTACCAGGCGCAGAGCTATGCGATGCTCGGCCGCCGTCTGCCGCAGCATCGGGCACAGGCCGAGGCCTATGTGCTCAACGGGCAGTACCAGGCCGCGATCGAACAGCTCGAACTGGCACAGCGCGCGTCCGACGGCGATTTCTATCAGCAGTCCGCGGTCGACGCGCGCTTGCGCGAGCTGCGTCAGCGCCTGGCCGAACAGAAACGCGACGGACTGTAGGCACAGCTCGAGAGTGCGGGTATAAACGCGCTTCCGGAAAGGGAGGTGTTATGGAAATCGACAAGGAAATCGATACGCGCGGACTGAATTGCCCTCTGCCCATACTGCGCACCAAGAAGGCGCTGTCGGACATGAGCAGCGGCCAGGTGTTGCGCGTGCTCGCCACTGACCCGGGGTCGGTGCGTGATTTCGAGGCCTTCGCGCGGCAGACCGGCCACACGCTGCTGGAAACCAGCGAACAGAGCAGCGAATTCAGCTTCACTTTCCGCTGCAAGTAGGCAGCCCCGCATGATCAAGCTCATCCAGTTTCCGCCCGCGCTCGGCTTGCCCAATGCCAGCGGCTTCTGCCTGAAGCTCGAAACCTGGCTGCGCATGGCGGGGTTGCCGTACGAGAACGTGTATTCGATGAATCTGGGGCGCGCGCCCAAGGGCAAGATGCCCTATATCGTCGATGACGACGGCACGACGGTGGCCGACAGCGGGCTCATCATCGAACATCTGACGCGACGCCACGGGGTAAGGCTGGACAGCCATCTGGATGCGTCCGGGCGGGCCCAGTCGCTGCTGCTGCAGCGTACGCTGGAAGAGCACGCCTACTGGTGCGTGCTGTACTTCCGCTGGGCCGACGAGCGCTTCTGGCCCGCCACGCGGGCCGCTTTCTTCGGCGGCATGAGGGCGCCCTTGAAGTGGTTTGTTCCCGATCTGGCGCGCAAGGGCATGCTGCAGCAGGTGAAGTCCGTGGGCGTGGGCCGGCACTCGCCGGACGAAATCACCGAAATGGGCATGCGTGACATCGCCGCGATTGCCACCGTGCTCGGCGACAAGCCCTTCCTGTTCGGCCAGCCCTCCACCGCGGACGCCAGCGCTTACGGCATGCTGGCCAATGTGGTGTTCGTGGATCTCGATCTGCCGTTCAAGTCGCGCATCGAGCGCGAGCATCCATCCATCGTTCGCTACTGCGAGCGGATGAGGGAGGTTTACTGGAGGGGCTAGGGCCCAGGGCGCAGGGACCAGGGAGCAGGGACTGGAAAGTGTGTCCGGGCGGCTTGGCCGCCGGCAATCCGCTCGCCCCGAATCCCTGGCCCCAAACCCCTCAAGTCATCCCAGTCGCCCCACCTGTTCCTCGAGCTTGGCGAGCAGGGCGGCGAAGTCGGCCAGGCGCTTGCGTTCCTGATCGACCACGGCTGCCGGCGCGCGGCCGACGAAGCTGTCGTTGCCGAGCTTGGCTTCGCATTTGGCGATTTCGCCCTTCACGCGCGCGATTTCCTTGTTCACGCGCTCCCGCTCGGCGGCGACATCGATCTCTATCTTCAGCATGAGCCTGAATTCGCCGATCACCTGCACCGGAGCCGGAGAAGCGGGCAGTTCGTCGCCCACCGCCTGCACCTCGCTCAGCTTGGCCAGCGCGGCGAGATAGGGCGCGTAATCATGGACGGCGTCCACCTTGCCGGCTGCCAGCAGAGGCACTTTGGTGGCGGGCGAAATGCCCATTTCGCCGCGCAGGCTGCGGCAGGCATCCACCATGGATTTCAGTTCCGCCACCCAGGCATCCGCCGTCGCATCGACGCGTTCCATATTGGCCTGCGGGTAGGCCACAAGCTGGATGGAATCGGCGTCCTTGCGGCCGGCGAGCGGTGCCACCGTCTGCCACAGCTCCTCGGTGATGAAGGGGATGAGCGGATGCGCCAGGCGCAGCACGGTTTCCAGCACGCGCAGCAGGGTACGCCGGGTGGCGCGCTGCTGGCCGGGGGTGCCGTTCTGCAACTGCACCTTGGCCAGTTCCAGATACCAGTCGCAGTACTCGTCCCACACGAAGCGGTAGATCGCCTGCGCGACCAGATCGAAGCGGTAGTCGTTGAACTGCCTGTCGACTTCGGCTTCCACGCGCTGCAGTTCGCTCACGATCCACAGGTCCGGCGCCTGGAAGTGCAGCGGGCCATCCGGACCGCAGTCGTTGTTGCACGGTGCGAGGCCGCAGTCCTGGCCCTCGCAGTTCATCAGCACGAAGCGCGTGGCGTTCCACAGCTTGTTGCAGAAGTTGCGATAGCCCTCGCAGCGCTGCATGTCGAACTTGATGTCGCGACCCGGGCTGGCCAGCGAAGCGAAGGTGAAACGCAGCGCGTCGGTGCCGAAGGCGGGAATGCCCTCGGGGAATTCCTTGCGCGTGCGCTTTTCGATCTGTTCCGCCTGCTTCGGATTCATCAGGCCGGTGGTGCGCTTCTTCACCAGGTCGTCGAGCGATATGCCGTCGATCAGATCTATCGGGTCCAGCACATTGCCCTTGGATTTCGACATTTTCTGGCCTTCCGCGTCGCGGATCAGGCCGTGCACATAGACGTCGCGGAACGGAATCTTCCCGGTGATGTGCGTGGTCATCATGACCATGCGCGCCACCCAGAAGAAAATGATGTCGAAGCCGGTCACCAGCACCGACGACGGCAGGTAGAGGTCGAGCGCAGGATTGCTTGTGTCCGGGTTGCCCGGCTCCCGGTCTGGCGTCCACTCCGGTGTCCAGTCCAGCGTCGAGAACGGCCACAGCGCCGACGAGTACCAGGTGTCCAGCACGTCCTCGTCGCGCCTGAGCAGCGGCAGGTTTTCCTTGATCGCGTAGTTGCGGCCGACGTCCGGCAAGGTGTCGCCCGACATTTCGCGTGCCATCGCGGTGGCGACGGCCAGGCGCTTCAGGTCCGGGTTCGATTGCGCGAGGTGCTCGAAATACTTCTGGTAGGCCTCGGCTTCCGTGTGCGCGACGAACACATTGCCCTGATCGTCGTACCAGGCCGGAATCTGGTGGCCCCACCAGAGCTGGCGCGAAATGCACCAGTCCTGGATGTTGTTCAGCCACTGGTTGTAGGTGTTCACCCAGTTTTCCGGGTGAAAGCGGATCTCGCCGCTGGCCACCACATCGAGCGCCTTCTGCGTGATGCTCTTGCCGTCCGGACCCGGCTTGCTCATCGCGACGAACCACTGGTCGGTGAGCATGGGCTCGATCACTGCATTCGTGCGATCGCCACGCGGCACCTTGAGCGTGTGCTTGTCGGTCTTTTCCAGCAGGCCGGCGGCTTCGAGGTCGGCGACGATGCGCTTGCGGGCTTCGAAGCGGTCGAGACCGCGGTATTTTTCCGGCGCGTTGTCGTTGATCTTCGCATCCAGCGTCAGGATGGAAATCATCGGCAGGCCGTGGCGCTGGCCGACCGCGTAGTCGTTGAAGTCGTGCGCCGGGGTCACCTTGACAACGCCGGTGCCGAATTCGCGATCCACGTAGCTGTCGGCGATGACCGGAATCTCCCGGTCGGTCAGCGGCAGCTTCACCGTCTTGCCGATCAGCGCGCTGTAGCGCTCGTCTTCCGGATGCACCATGACCGCGACGTCGCCCAGCATGGTTTCCGGGCGGGTGGTGGCGACGGTCAGATGACCGGAGCCATCGGCCAGCGGGTAGCGGATGTGCCACAGCGAGCCGGCTTCCTCTTCCTGCACCACTTCGAGGTCGGATACCGCGGTGCCCAGCACCGGGTCCCAGTTCACCAGGCGCTTGCCACGGTAGATCAGACCTTCCTGGTACAGCCGCACGAAAGTCTGGGTGACCGTCTTCGACAGGCCTTCGTCCATCGTGAAGCGCTCGCGCGACCAGTCGGGCGAGGTACCCAGGCGGCGCATCTGGCGCGTGATGGTGGAGCCCGAATACTCCTTCCACTCCCACACCTTCTTCACGAACTCCTCGCGGCCGAGGTCGTGGCGCGACACGCCCTGCGCATCGAGCTGGCGCTCGACCACGATCTGGGTGGCGATGCCCGCGTGGTCGGTACCCGGCTGCCACAGCGTGTTGTCGCCACGCATGCGGTGATAGCGCGTCAGCGCGTCCATCAGGGTCTGGTTGAAGCCATGCCCCATGTGCAGCGTGCCGGTCACGTTCGGCGGCGGCAGCAGGATGCAGAAGTTCTTCTTGTCGGGGGTCTGCGTGTCCAGGCCGGCAGCGAAATAGCCGCGCGATTCCCACTCGGGGTACCAGCGGCGTTCGATGTCGGCCGGCTCGAAACTTTTGGCCAGCGTCATGACGGGTCTGCGAAAGTGCAAACCGCCGATTATAAGGGCTGGTCCGGGGCGCCCGCAGGCGACAGTGTGGCGTTCAGCACGGCCTGGCTGCGCTTTTCGATGTCGGCCGCGATCTGTTCGCGCAGATCGATCACCGCCTGTTCGCGTATGCGCGCGGCGGCGGTATCGACCGCGGCGCTCAGCGCCGCTTCGAGCGCGACCTGCATTTCTATGCTGACCAGCGCGGGCAGCGAGGTGGCGCACCAGTCGTCGATGCGCTGCTGTATGCGCTCCGGCAGATCGGCGAATTCGCGGCTCAGCGCATCCGAGGTCGCCTGCTGCAACTGCTCGGTCACGCGCGCGGCCACTTCACCGCTGACGCGTTCGGTCGCTTCGCGCAGCGCGGCCTCTCGCGCATCGTCCGCGACGCCGCTCAATGCGCCGAGGTCCACCTCGTCGGTGAGCAGCGGGATGCCGTCATCCGCTGGCGCAGTGGTCGTGCGGCCGGCGACGAAGGTGCGGCTGCGCCGCATCAGCGAATCGGCGCGTCCCAGGATGTCTTCGCTCATGTGTGGTCCGCCTCGGCCTTGAAGGTCTGCATGTCGAAGCCGCTCTGCCGGTAGCGCACGAAACGCGCGCGCGCGGCGTCGCGGTCGGCGGGGTCGCGGCCCACGATTTCGATGATGTGGCCGCGCTGTTCGAAACCAACCGGCACGTCGCCGGCCAGATTGAGCAGCACCGCCTCGGCCGGTGCCGCGGACGGATCTCGCCCGATGCGCACCGGCGTCTGCGCGCTCAGCGGATGCCCTTCGCGCACATGCGGTATGAAAGCCAGCGGCTCGAACAGCCACAGCATCTGGTCCAGCCGCGCCGCCAGCGGATCGCTGTCGCAATGTATCCACACCTGGCGGCCCTGTGCGTACAGCCGTGCCACCAGTGCGCAGGCGTGGCGCAGCCGGTCGGGCGCGTCATGGTGGAATTCGGCGACCGCCATCCGCTGCTCAGAGCTTGCCTGCGCGGTCCAGCAGGAAGTGCGTCAGCAGCGGTACCGGACGCCCGGTGCCGCCCTTGTCCTTGCCGCTCTTCCACGCCGTGCCGGCGATGTCCAGGTGGGCCCACTTGTACTTCTTCGCGAAGCGCGCGAGGAAGCAGGCAGCGGTGATGGAACCGGCGGGGCGGCCACCGATATTGCCCATGTCGGCGAAATTGCTCTTGAGCTGGTCCTGATAGTCGTCCCAGATCGGCATGCGCCACGCGCGATCCCAGGCATTCTGGCCTGCCGCCAGCAGTTCGTCGGCCAGCGCATCGTCGTTCGCCATGAGACCGCTGGTGACATGGCCGAGCGCGATGATGCAGGCGCCGGTCAGCGTCGCGATGTCGACCACGCAGGCCGGGTCGTAGCGCTCCGCGTAGGTGAGCGCATCGCACAGGATGAGCCGGCCCTCGGCATCGGTGTTGAGGATTTCTATGGTCTGGCCGGACATCGACTTCACGACATCGCCCGGACGGGTGGCCTTGCCGCCCGGCATGTTCTCGGTGGTCGGGATGAGTCCCACCACATTCAGCGGCAGCTTCATTTCGGCCAGGGCCTGGAAGGTACCGAGCACGCTGGCGGCGCCACACATGTCGTACTTCATTTCATCCATGCCTTCGCCCGGCTTCAGCGAAATGCCGCCCGTGTCGAAGGTGATGCCCTTGCCCACCAGCACGATGGGCGCGTCCGACTTCTTGCCGCCGCGGTACTCCATGGTGATGAACTTGGGCGGCTGGCGCGAGCCGTCCGACACCGACAGGAAGGAACCCATGCCCAGTTCTTCCAGTTCCGGGCGATCCAGCACGGTGACCGCGATGCCGTGGCTGTGGCCGAGCGCGACCGCCTGTTCGGCGAGGTAGGTGGGCGTGCAGACGTTCGCCGGCAGATTGCCCAGCGTTTTTGTGAGCGACATGCCGCGGCCGATCGCGGCGCCCTGGGCGAGCGCGCTTTCCGCCTTGCCGGCATCGGTTTTCTTCGGCAACGTGAATGCCAGTGCGCCCAGGCCGGTTTTGTCCGGTGCCTTGCGTCCCTGTCCGGGCGCTTCATAGCGGTAGCTCACGTCGAGTGCGATCAGTGCAGCCTGGCGCAACGCGCCGATCACGCCCAGCTTGCGCGGCGCGGTTTCCGCCAGCGCGACCACGGCGTCGGCCGCGCCGGTGTCCTTGAGCGCCCGCATCGAGGCCGCCACGGCATCGCGAAATTCCTTGAGGCCGAAGTCCTTCTCCCGGCCCAGGCCCACCAGCAGCACGCGGTCGGCTGCGACGCCCGGCAGCTTGTGCAGCAGCAGCGTGCCGCCCGCCTTGCCTTCCATGTCGCCACTGCCGACGATGTCCGCAATGCGCCCCTTGCTTGCCGCATCCAGTGCAGCCGCAGTGGCGGACAGCTTGCGCGATTCGAACACGCCCACCACGATGGCACCGGTGCGCAGTTTCTCGGGGCTGCCGCTCTTTATGCTAAATTCCACCCGCTTCTCCTTCAGTCCGGTTCGTGCTGCCGATCAATCGATTATCGACGTGAAAAAGCGCGCGAGTCAAAAAAGATCAGTGGCGGTCCGCTCTATGCGCGCCATCTTCTGCCCGGAGCCCCAGGCTTGATTTTCCAGCGCGCTGCCCTGCGCGAATTCGCCGGTACCGCGCTGACCGTGTTCGTCGCGCTGTTCGCCATCGTGCTGTCCACGCAACTGGTTCGCTTGCTGGGGCAGGCGGCCGGCGGCAAGGTCGCGTCCGAAGCCGTGATGGCCCTGCTGGGTTTCGGCGCCCTGCGCTACCTCGGCGTCATCCTGTCGCTGACCCTGTTCGTGTCCATCCTGCTCGCCATGTCGCGCACCTGGCGGGATTCGGAAATGGTGGTGTGGTTCGCGACCGGGCTGCCTCTTTCGCGCTGGGTGAGGCCGGTCATGCTGTTCGCGCTGCCCATGGTGCTGGGAGTGGCCGTGCTTTCGCTCTACCTGGCGCCCTGGTCGCAGGTGAAGAGCGCGGAGTACCGCACGCGGATGAGCAATCGCGATGACGTGGCACAGATGTCGCCCGGCAGTTTCCGCGAGTCCTCGCAGGCGAACCGCGTGTTTTTCGTGGAAAGCGGCGACGGCACCGATGGCGCGGTCAAGAACATCTTCGTCAGTTCTTCGGACAAGGGACGTTCGGGCGTTGTGGTGGCCGGAGACGGCTACACGCAAACACTGGAGAATGGCGACCGCTTCGTCGTGCTGTTGAACGGGCGGCGCTACGAGGGGGTGCCGGGCAGCCCTGAATACAGGATGATGGAGTTCGAGCGGTATGCTGTACGCATCGAAACCAAGGAGGCGCAGGGGGTCGAGTCACGGCCCTTCCTGCTGACGCTACCCGAGCTGCTTGACGATCCCAGCCCTGCCAATATGGGTGAGCTGGCGTTCCGCGTCGGATTGCCGATCGCAGCGCTCAACCTCGCCCTGCTGGCCATCCCGCTCTCCTTCGTCAATCCGCGCGCGGGCCGCACCAACAACCTGCTGATGGCGCTGCTCATCTATCTTGTCTACTCCAATCTGCTGAGCGTCACCCAGGCCTGGGTGGTGCAGGGCAAGCTGTCGTTCGGCGCGGTGCTGTGGGGGCTGCACGGCAGCATGTTCGTGCTCGCCGCCGCGCTTTTCGTGTGGCGAACCTACGGGCATCTGCCCCGGAGCTGGCTGAGCCGCTGAATCATGCAGATCCACAGACGCTACATCCGCCGCGAAGTGACGCTTGCGACGCTGCTCGTGCTGGCGGCCTTTCTCGGCCTGTTCGGCTTCTTCGACCTGATCAACGAACTCGACAATCTGGGGCGCGGCAATTACCGGCTCGAGCATGCGGTGATGTTCACGCTGCTCACGCTCCCCGGCCGTGCTTACGAGACGCTGCCCATCGCGGTGCTCATCGGCGGACTCTATTCGCTGACCACCCTGTCGCGGCATTCGGAAATTACCGTGCTTCGCGCATCCGGACTGTCCACCGCCCGCTTCCTCGGACTGCTCGGCGCGATCGGTCTGCCCTTTGTGCTGCTCACCTTCGCGACCGGAGAATTCGTCGCGCCGCCCGCCGAACGGATGGCACAGGAACTCAAGCTGTCGGCCCGTTCGCAACTGCTGACCAGCGAATTCCGCAGCGGTTTCTGGATCAAGGATGGTGACAGCTTCATCAATGTCGGCAGCGTGACGCCGGACGGCACGCTGAGAAATGTGAAGGTGTTCGAGTTCGACGATGATCGCGTGTTGCGCTCTGCCTATGAGGCGGCGACCGGCATCTATGCACAGAACACCGGCTGGACCTTGTCCGATGTGCGCCGCACCGATTTCGACGGCATGACCACGCGTACTTCGCATCTGCCTTCGATGGACTGGGCTGCGGGGCTTGACCCGGATGTGCTCAGCGTGATGCTGGTGGTGCCCGAGCGTATGTCGGTATGGAAGTTGTGGCAGTACATCGCGCATCTGTCCGAGAACCGCCAGGAGACCGGACGATACGAGATCGCCCTGTGGAAGAAGTTTACCTATCCGCTGGCTTGCCTGGTCATGCTGGCGCTTGCGCTGCCTTTCGCCTTCATGCACAACCGCAACACCGCAGTCAGCATCAAGGTATTCACCGGCGTCATGATAGGCGTGTTCTTCCACATGCTGAACGGCCTGTTCTCGAACCTGGGTGCGATCAATTCCTGGCCACCCTACGCGGCCGCATTGACGCCGGGCGCGCTGTTCCTGCTTGCGGCTGCCGTCATGCTGTGGTGGGAAGACCGGCGGTAGGCCTCACTTGATGCGGATGATGCGCGTGCCGGCCAGCCTGTCGTGCAGGAAGCGGTGTTCGCGGTCGAACAGTGCCCACACCAGGCCGGCGCCTCCGAACAGGAGCGAAGGCCAGCTCAGCAGGTAGCGCACGCAGGCGCGCTTGAACGTTGGAGGCCTGTCTTCGAGCGCATCGACCACCCGTATGCCCCAGGTCTGCATGGCCAGCGTCTGTCCGCCGCGCCGCCAATAGTGAACGAAGTAAAGTCCCAGCAGCATCGTGATGTGCAGCCAGGCGAACCAGCCCTGCGGCGATACCCCGAAAGCGAGGCCGACGACGAGGTAGGGAAGCATGAATCCGCCCGCCAGCACGCCAAGCAGAAGCAGCGACTCGTACAGGAGCGAGCTCAGTCGGCGGCGCAGGCCGGCCTCCGGGTATCGATAGGGTGCGTTCATGGGCAAGCCAGGCGGTTCCGCCTGCGAATCTATTTCCGGACCGGGGCCGCCAGCGGCGAGCCCGGTGTCTTCGACTTTGTCTTCTGACCGTCAAGAAGACGCTGGCGTTCTTCCGGTGACAGGCTTTCATAGGCTTCCCATTGCCGGCGCAGCGTTTCGCGCTGATCGGCGGGCAGCGACTGCAGGCGGCGATAGCGCTCGCGCGCCTCGATCCGTTCCTTCGCGCTGAGGCTTCCCCAATAGGCCATGCGCGTGCGCATGCGGGCCTGTTCGTCCAGCGTCATCGACGGGTATCGTGCCGCCAGTTCAAGCCAGCGGCGGCGGCGCTCCGTGTCAAAGCTGTCCCAGTCAGCGGCAAGCGGCGCAAGGATGGCCTGCTGTGCCTGGTCAAGTTGCGGCCAGTCGGTACCGCCACCGCCTGCAGCCAGCGCGCGCGTCAGTGCAAAGGACAGGAAAAGCGCCGCGACAAGGCGGCTACCGGGCCCCGTCATCGGGTTTCGCCCTGGCTGTCCAGCCAGGCGCCGAAACCGCGATCCAGATAGGCGTCGATCGGCAGGTCGTCGATCAGCAGCGCACTGTCGATATCGATCGATTCGTCGATGTGTTCGTCATGCCGTTGCTGATTGGCCAGCACCGCCAGCACCATCAACGCACTGACGGCAAGCGCGGATTTCAGGTTGGTGCGCATCCAGGCGCCCCCCAGCTCGGCGGGAACGCCTGCCAGGCTGGGCAACCGCGCGAAGCGGCGTTGTTTCCGGCCGGACGACCGGAGGGCGTTTTCGCGCGCCTGACGCAAACGGAACGCGATGTCCGGGGGGAGGGTGGCCGCCGAAGCTTCGAGCGCCGCATGAACGCGGCTGCCCAGTTCCGCCTCGATCGAGGCGGCCGGAATGTGGTGCGGGCTGGGATTCATAGCTTGATTCCACGCAATTTGAGTGCGGACGCCAGCGCGTGGGTGGCCCGGGAGCAGTGCGTTTTCACGCTGCCCTCGGAGCAGCCCATGACGCTGGCGGTCTCGGCAATATCCATTTCTTCCCAGTAACGCATCAGGAAGGCCTCGCGTTGACGGGCAGGCAGCCGGGAAATCTCCTTTTCTATCAAGGCCATGATTTCCGACTGTTCGAGGTTCTGTTCGGGTGTGCGTCCCAGGTCCGACGGGTCGTCTACCGCGAGGGTGTCCAGCGGATCGTGGTCTTCGTCCTCGTCGCCGCCACCGAATACGGACAGCAGCGTGGTCCAGGTCGAACGCACCTTGCGGCGTCGGAAGGCGTCGCGGATCACGTTCTGCAGGATGCGCTGGAACAGCATCGGAAACTCTTCGGCCGGCCGGCCGGCGTACTTTTCCGCGAGTTTCATCATCGCGTCCTGCACCGCATCCAGTGCGGATTCGTCGTCGCGCAGCGCGAACACCGCCTGCTTGAAGGCGCGGCGCTCGACGGCAGCAAGAAAACCGGACAGTTCTTCGCGGGAAGCCAGGGCGAGTCTTTCTCAGGGGGTCGTGATGCGGATCAGAACGGACCGCATGCTGCCTACAAATGCCTTGACCGTTAACTGGGCGGCAGCTACCCTTTGCGGCTTTTCCGGAATTTTTTTACAGGTGCAGCGATGCTTTTGACCGGAGCGGAAATTGTAGTCAGGTGCCTTCAGGAAGAAAAGGTCGATTATGTGTTCGGCTATCCTGGTGGCGCCGTCCTGTATCTCTACGATGAGCTCTTCAAGCAGGACAAGGTTCGCCACGTACTGGTGCGCCACGAGCAAGCTGCCCTGCACGCAGCCGACGCCTATTCGCGCTCGACCGAACGCGTGGGCGTTGCACTGGTGACGTCGGGCCCTGGCGTCACGAATGCCGTGACCGGCATCGCGACAGCCTACATGGACTCGATTCCGATGGTGATCATCACCGGCCAGGTGCCGACCGCGGCCATCGGACAGGATGCCTTCCAGGAGTGCGACACCGTGGGCATCACGCGCCCGTGCGTGAAGCACAACTTCCTGGTGAAGGATGTCAAGGACATCGCGCCGACCATCAAGAAGGCCTTCTTCATCGCCAAGACCGGCCGTCCGGGCCCGGTTCTGGTCGATATCCCGAAGGACATCACGATCGCCAAGGCCGAATTCGACTATCCGAAATCGGTCACGATGCGTTCCTACAACCCGATTACCAAGGGGCACCAGGGACAGATCAAGAAGGCGGTCCAGCTGCTGCTGGAAGCCAAGCGCCCCATGATCTATGCCGGCGGCGGCGTGGTGCTGTCCGACTGTTCCGACAAGCTCACCAAGCTGGTGCGCATGCTGGGCGCGCCGTGTACCAACACGCTGATGGGCCTGGGCGCCTACCCGGCGACCGACAGGCAGTTTGTCGGCATGCTGGGCATGCACGGCAACTATGAAGCCAATATGGCCATGCAGTACTGCGACGTGCTGCTTGCGGTCGGTGCCCGCTTCGATGACCGCGTGATCGGCAATCCCGCCGATTTCGCCCGTGTCGCCCGCAAGATCATCCACATCGACATCGATCCGTCGTCCATTTCCAAGCGTGTGAAGGTGGATGTGCCCATCGTCGGCAACCTGCCGGATGTGCTCGATGACGTGCTGCGCCTGCTCGAGGGATCGAGCGAGCGTCCGGACAAGGACGCGCTGGGTGAGTGGTGGAAGCAGATCGAGGAATGGCGCCGTCGCGACTGCCTGAAGTACAAGAACAGCGACGAGGTGATCAAGCCGCAGTTCGTGGTCGAGAAGCTGTGGGAAGTCACCAAGGGCGACGCCTTCGTGACCTCGGATGTAGGCCAGCACCAGATGTGGGCGGCACAGTACTACAAGTTCGACAAGCCGCGTCGCTGGCTCAATTCAGGGGGCCTCGGCACCATGGGCGTGGGTATTCCGTACGGCATCGGCGTGCAGCTCGCCCACCCGGGATCGCCGGTGGCTGTGGTGACCGGTGAAGGTTCGGTGCAGATGAACATCCAGGAACTGTCCACCTGCAAGCAGTACCGCATCCCGCTCAAGATATGCAGCCTGAACAACCGCTATCTCGGCATGGTGCGCCAGTGGCAGGAGTTCATTCACGGCAACCGCTATTCCGAGTCCTATATGGATTCGCTGCCCGATTTCGCCAAGCTGGCCGAGGCCTACGGCCACGTCGGCCTGCGCGTCGAGAAGCCGGGCGACGTGGAAGGTGCGTTGCGCGAGGCCTTCAAGCGCAAGAATGACCTCGTGTTCATCGACTTCCAGGTCGACCCGACCGAGAACGTTTATCCGATGGTGATGGGCGGCAAGGGTCTTACCGACATGATCCTGTCGGCCGAAGACCTGTAACGCAGTACTCCGACACTGCCGTATCGCGGACCCCGGCTGCCATGCACCGCCGGGGCTGCCCGGTCCGCTTACCGGCGGACCGGACAACGGGCACCGGCCTCCGGCAGCCCGCACCGTGGCGGCGGTTCTCCGATTTCCAGAAAGAGGCGCTCGCAATGAGGCATGTCATTTCCGTACTGATAGAGAACGAAGCCGGTGCGCTGTCGCGCGTGTCGGGCCTGTTCTCGGCTCGTGGCTACAACATCGAATCGCTCACCGTGGCGCCGACAGAAGATGGTTCGCTGTCGCGCATGACCATCATTTCGACCGGCTCGGATGACATCATCGAGCAGATCACCAAGCAGCTGAACAAGCTGATCGAGGTGGTAAAGGTGGTCGACCTGTCCGAGGCCGCGCACATCGAGCGCGAACTCATGCTGATCAAGGTGCGCGCCACCGGCAAGGACCGCGAGGAATTGAAGCGTGTGTCCGACATTTTCCGCGGCCGCATCATCGACGTGACCGATTCGACCTATGTGATCGAACTGACCGGCAACACCGCGAAGCTCGATTCCTTCGTCGGCGCGATCGACAGCTCGCTCATCCTGGAGACGGTGCGCACAGGCGTCGCCGGCATTGGCCGCGGCGACCGCATCCTCCGTCTCTGACGAAACACCCGCCTATCACACCGCACACCGCCACAACCCATACTGCACAAGGGAAAACCCATGAAAGTCTTCTACGACAAGGACGCTGACCTGTCGCTCATCAAGGGCAAGAAAGTCACCATCGTCGGCTACGGTTCGCAAGGCCACGCCCACGCACAGAACCTGTCCGATTCCGGCGTCAAGGTCACGGTCGGCCTGCGCAAGGGCGGTGCATCGTGGAAGAAGGCCGAAGGCGCCGGCCTGAAGGTGAAGGAAGTCGCCGATGCGGTGAAGGGCGCCGATCTGGTCATGATCCTGCTGCCGGACGAGAACATCCCGCAGGTGTATTACGGCGACATCGAGCCGAACATCAAGAAGGGCGCCACGCTGGCGTTCGCGCATGGCTTCAACATCCACTACAACCAGGTCGTGCCGCGCGAGGATCTGGATGTGGTCATGATCGCTCCGAAGGGCCCGGGCCACACCGTGCGTTCGGAATATCTGCGCGGAGGCGGCGTGCCGTCGCTGATCGCGGTGTACCAGGACAAGTCCGGCAAGGCGCGCGATCTGGCGCTGTCCTACGCTGCGGCCAATGGCGGCACCAAGGGCGGTGTGATCGAAACCACCTTCCGCGAAGAGACCGAAACCGATCTGTTCGGCGAACAGGCCGTGCTGTGTGGCGGTCTGGTCGAACTGATCAAGGCCGGCTACGAAACCCTGACGGAAGCCGGTTATGCGCCTGAAATGGCCTACTTCGAGTGCCTGCACGAAGTGAAGCTCATCGTCGACCTGATCTTCGAGGGCGGCATCGCGAACATGAACTACTCGATCTCGAACAACGCCGAATACGGTGAATACGTCACCGGCCCGCGCGTGATCGCCGGCGAGGCCCGCGCCGCGATGAAGGAATGCCTGACCAATATCCAGAACGGTCAGTATGCGAAGAACTTCATCCTCGAAGGTCGGACCAACTATCCGGAGATGACGGCACGTCGTCGCCTGACGGCTGCCCATGAGATCGAGAAGGTGGGCGCCCAGTTGCGCGGCATGATGCCGTGGATCACCAAGAACAAGCTGGTCGACCAGTCGAAGAACTGATTCCCGCCCCCGCCACACCCGGCGTATCCGGCACAATAGGGTGCGCCGGTCGCCGGGTTTTTTGTCGGATGTGGCGACCGGCACGCGCAGCATATGAGCGCGTCGGATCCGGCGCAACGCGCCCATGAGGTGTCAATCGCTGCCCCTGACAGGTCCGGAGTGAGTGCATGTCCGAATTCGATCCTCAGCACTGCATCAAGCCTGCCGATCCGGTGAAGCGCCGGCGCGGCATCTACATCCTGCCCAACCTGTTCACGACGGCCTCGCTGTTCTGCGGCTTCTACGCAATCGTGCAGGCGATGAACGGACGCTACGAATATTCGGCGGTCGCCATCTTCATCGCCATGGTGCTCGATGGCCTCGATGGACGCGTCGCACGTCTTACCCGGACGCAGTCCGCCTTCGGGGCCGAATACGATTCGCTGTCCGACATGGTGTCCTTCGGCGCCGCGCCGGCACTTATCGCCTATGAGTGGGCGATGCGCGGACTCGGCAAGTGGGGCTGGATCGCGGCCTTCATCTACTGCGCCGGAGCGGCTCTGCGGCTGGCGCGCTTCAACACGACGATAGGCACGGTAGACAAGCGCTATTTCCAGGGGCTGCCCAGTCCCGCCGCGGCCGCGCTGGTGGCCGGCCTGGTCTGGGTCGCCACCGATAATGACTTCTCGGGCGCGGACATGCGCTGGGCGGCTTTCGCGGTGACGCTGTTCGCCGGGCTGACCATGGTGAGCAATGTGAAGTTCTGGAGCGGCAAGGACATCAATCTGCGGCGCAGTGTGCCCTTCGTGGTCATCTTCGGTTTCGTGCTCGCTTTCGTCGCGGTCTCCCTGAATCCGCCGGTCGTACTGTTCAGTCTGTTCGTCGCCTATTGCCTGTCGGGTTACGTGATGTGGCTGTTTCGCCTCCGCCGCCGCGAAGCGGGCCCGCCAGCAGGCTGAATCCCGGCTTCATCCGAACATTGTCGCGTCGGCTCGCCCCCACTATATTTGCCGGCTCCGGCCGTCACCCGGCTTGCTGACCGTTTCCCCCGCATCACGTCCGGAGGCGTTCCGGATGATCTGGAGATTGCCATGACTGACCGCCTCATCATTTTCGATACCACGCTGCGTGACGGCGAACAGAGTCCCGGCGCATCGATGACGCGTGACGAGAAGCTGCGCATCGCGCGGCAGCTTGAAAAGATGCGTGTGGACGTGATCGAGGCGGGGTTCGCGGCGGCGTCCAACGGCGATTTCGAGTCGGTTCGCGCGGTGGCCGAAACGATACGCGAATCCACCGTCTGTTCGCTCGCCCGCGCCAGCGAGAACGACATCCGCCGCGCCGGCGAGGCGATCAAGCCGGCCGCCAGCGGCCGCATCCACACCTTCATCGCGACCAGCCCCATCCACATGGAAAAGAAGCTGCGCATGAGTCCGGATCAGGTCGTCGAGCAGGCTATCAAGGCGATAGGCTGGGCACGGCAGTACACGGACGACGTGGAGTTTTCGGCCGAGGATGCGGTCCGGTCCGACATCGATTTCCTGGTGCGCGTGTTCGGCGAGGTGATCAAGGCCGGGGCGAAAACCATCAACGTGCCGGATACCGTGGGCTATTCGGTGCCGGCGCAATGGGCCGAACGCATGCGCACGCTGATCGCGCGCGTGCCGGGGGCGGACAAGGTCGTGTGGTCCACCCATTGTCACAACGATCTCGGCATGGCGGTGGCCAATTCGCTGGCAGCCGTGATGGCCGGCGCGCGTCAGGTCGAATGCACGATCAACGGTCTGGGTGAGCGCGCCGGCAACGCGTCACTGGAAGAAGTGGTCATGTCGGTACGTACGCGCCGCGACGTGTTCGGCGTCGAAACCCGTATCGATGCCGCGCAGATCGTTCCGGCCTCGCGCCTGGTATCCACCATCACCGGCTACCCGGTGCAGCCGAACAAGGCCATCGTCGGTGCCAATGCGTTCGCGCACGAGTCCGGCATCCACCAGGACGGCGTGCTCAAGCACCGCGAAACCTACGAAATCATGCGTGCCGAGGATGTGGGCTGGAACACCAACAAGCTGGTGCTCGGCAAGCATTCGGGCCGCAACGCCTTCCGTGCGCGCCTGAACGAACTGGGCATCGTCGTCGAGTCCGAGGAACAGCTCAACGTCGCCTTTGCCGCGTTCAAGGAACTGGCGGACAAGAAGCACGAAATCTTCGATGAGGACCTGCAGGCGCTGATGAGCGACGAGGCGGTCACGCCTGAGGTCGAGCAGTACAAGCTGGTCGCCATGAGCGTGCGTTCGGAGACCGGCGAGGCGCCGCACGCGGCGGTCACGCTGACCGATCAGGGGCGCGAGGTCCGTGTCGAGTCGCAGGGCAGCGGACCGGTCGATGCATCCTTCCGCGCGATCGAGTCGGTGGCGCAGAGCGGCTCGGAACTGCTGCTCTACTCGGTGAATGCCATCACCACCGGCACCGATGCCCAGGGCGAGGTGACCGTGCGCCTGTCCCGGGGAGGGCGCATCGTCAACGGACAGGGCGCCGATACCGACATCATCGTCGCCTCCGCCAAGGCCTACATCAATGCCCTGAACAAGCTGCAGGGCAGCCAGAAACTCAATCCCCAGGGGGCCGAGAGCCCGATCTGAGCGGATTCAAGCGGCCTTGTCGGTGCCGGCAAGCCGGCTCGGTGCCGTATGCTTCGCATAGAAGGTGCAGCCGATGAACAGCAGGACGGACAGCAGCGTATAAAGCGCCGCGATCTGCGCCGACAGGCCGGTGTCGGAAGTGGCGCGTACGATGCCTTCGGTGAAATAGGCCATGCTCAGCAACGACATCCATTGATGGGTGTAGCGTTTTCCGCGCAGGATGCCGAACAGCGCGGCCAGCAACGGCAGTATCTTGAGCACCAGCCAGGACCCGCCCGGACGCAGTGGCGCGAGCCACAGTTCCCAGGCCAGTCCGAGCAGGATGAGGGCGATCAGGCTAGACGACGCGAGCAAGTTGAAGTGGCGGGCATTCATGTCAATCAGCCAGTTTGAGGGCAGCGTACGCCAGCCTGTGGCCGAGGGCGACCGCCAGACGCGTTTCCGCTTCCGACAGCGCTGAACGTCCGTCGTGCCCGGCGACATGGCTTGCACCGTAAGGCGTGCCCCCGTCCCTCGTGGATGAAAGATCCGGTTCACTGTACGGCAGCCCGACGATGAACATGCCGTGGTGCAGAAGCGGCAGCATCATGCTGATCAAGGTTGTTTCCTGGCCGCCGTGCATGGATGCGGAGGACGTGAATACGGCTGCCGGCTTGCCGGCGAGGGCGCCGGAAAGCCATTGCGGGCTGCTGCCATCAAGGAAATGCTTCAGCGGCGCAGCCATGTTGCCAAAGCGCGTGGGGCTGCCGAGCGCGAGGCCGACGCATTCCTCCAGGTCGGTCACCTCGGCGTACGGGGCGCCGCTGTCCGGAATCGCGGGCGCGGTTGCTTCGCACACGGTGGATACCGGCGGAACGGTGCGCAGCCGGGCGCAAGCGCCCGCGACGGAATCGATGCCGCGGGCGATCTGACGCGCAAGGTGCTGCGTGGCGCCGTGACGGCTGTAGTAGAGGACCAGTATTTCTTTCATACGAATTTCGTCGACTTGCCAGGACTCAAGCGAGGGTCGCCACCTTTCATGCAGGATTTCCAGCACTACGAGGGCGGGAGTTTAGCGTCATCGCGCCAGCGCGCCCGCAGACATCTGATGGATGCCCTGCTGCGTTGCGGGCGACTCTTGTCCGGCGCGGCGCGGCGGCACCGCGAAGGTCGTGCCGCACAGTCGGCGGCAGCCCTGGCATTTGCGCTGCTGTTCGCGCTGGTGCCACTGGTCGTATTGGCGCGGCAGTTGATGGCGCTGTTTCCGGACATGCTGCAGTTCGGGGCGCCCTTGCAGGCCTATCTGACAGGCGCCTTGCTGCCCGACGCGACGGGGTCATCCATCATCCGCCATACCGGTCGCTTCGTCGCCAAGGCGCGGCGGCTGTCTTCCGCGGAACTCCTGTTGCTGCTGGTGAGCGCCTGGATCTGGGTACGCACTGCAGACCATGCGATGAATGCCATGTGGTCGCGTGTTACGGCGCGCAAGCTCCGGCGTACGCTCATGCTTTACCTCACCATGCCGGTCATCGCTCCGCTCGCCCTGGGCCTTGCCGCAGCGCTGAGCGTCTACATCGTGACGGCGTCGCTGGGCACGGTCGATGAGCCGGCCTGGTTCAAGTACATGGTGGTCCGGATGGCGGCGGCTGCAGTGACCATCGCCTTCCTGTTCTGGCTCTACCGTCTGTTGCCGCGCACCACCGTGAGCGCCACTTCGGCGCTCACCGGTGCGCTGGTGGCGGGAGTGCTGCTCATGCTGCTGCAGAGGGCGCTCAGTCTGTACGTGGCCGAATTCCACGCCTATGCGCATGTATATGGTGCGCTGTCCACCTTGCCGGTTTTCCTGCTGTGGCTCTATCTGCTGTGGAGCACGGTGCTGTATGGTGCTGCGGTCGTCGCCGAAATGCAGGAAAACGGGGTGCGACGGTGAACGCCGTATCCGCTGTCCTGCGCATTCCCTTGCCTGCCGTTTCCGGGGCACGATGTTCAGCCGATCCGGATTCCGCCCCGATCAGGACGCGGGCAGGCCGCGTCCGCCGCTTCCGTTCTCCGATATTTCGTACAGGTCGAAAACGGGCGTCTGCAGGTCAAGCATGGAAAGCCTCGCTTCGCCAAGGCGGAAGCGTTCGCCCGCGACATGCGCGATCATCAGATCCGTCGACCCGACGCATCCTGTCGGCAGCATCAGCGCCGGGTGAGGGCGCAGGCTGGCCAGTGGCGGCAGCCGCAGCGCGCGGACCACATCCCGTCGCCCGCCCTGGTTGAATACCACCGTCGCCGCCTGGGCGCCATGGCTCAACAGCTCGACGCCGGCATCCACCTCTCCATGGCGGTTGCTGCGCGCCCAGCGCACGACGCAGATCATCCAGGTACGACTGCCGGCATTCTTGATCAGTACCGGGACACCGGGGCGCAGCAATTCCGTCGGCCCGCTGTCCATGCGCAAGGCAAGGCCGTTCGGGCTGTCGTTGAGCAGTGTCCATCCAGTCGTGTGTTGCTCCCAATCCATCGCCGCATCGCGGCGATCGAGTACCGTCCAGATGGCGTCGAGACCGATCAGCATGCGCAAGGCGCCCTGCCGTTCGCGACGCGCATGCTGCCGGCGGGGCGTGGCCATCCAGCGCGCCTGCAGGCCGCGCATGAGCCTGCGCGTGCGCGGCTGACCGAGGCAGGCCGGCAGATGCAGATCCGCCGCCGTGCCTCCCGCGTCGATCTGATCGAGATGGTGCCCCAGCATCTGCCCGAGACGCTGGCAAGAACAGTACAGGATGTGCCCGGCGCGTTCCGGGTCCGGTTTCTCGCGCAGCAAGGGTATGGGGCCCTCATCGTGCCCGTCGTCCAGCCAGAACCAGGAGTCGAGGTCTCGATGCGGCGGGGCATGCTGGATCTGGACCGCTCCCGAGTAGGCGCGCACATAGTCCCCGATATTGAAGAATTCCGGCGGTGACAGGTGGGGCGGCTGTGCCAGCGTCAATGCAAGCAGCTGTCGAAACATCTGTTCCGCATCGGCCCGGCCCGCGGACTGTGCGAGAGGGGTTGCCATGGCGCGCTGATGAACCAGCAATGTCAATGCCGTACGCCAGGTGCCCGGCACTGCGTCGGCGGCAATGAGCACGCACAGCGTGTACGACTCAAGCAGGCACTGCATGGCATGTCCTGCCGCACGATGCGGCCTGTGTACCGCCTTGAGCTGCAGCGCATCCAGATAGCCGGCAGCCAGCCGCATCAGTACGCCGGCCAGTGACAGGCCGGCACGATACGTCTGTTCGCCGACAGGAAGTCCGCTGGCGGCCAGATCGGGTTTGAGCATCTGGGCGCAGGCGAGGGCGCGGTCGTGAAAGATGTCGAGCACGCGGGCGCGCGCCGCGGGATCGAGCACAGCCGTATCGAGCAGCGCCAGGTGGCTGGCAAGCCCATGTGCGTGTGCGCCGGCATCGTCTGTGGCCGGGGTGTTCAGCCAGTCCAGTACCGACTGCAGAGCCGCGCCGCCCAAGGCTTTGGGCGCGACTGGAGTGGAGTCCGGGGATGCGGTGGGCATGGAAGTCGGGGGGCGGGATGGTCTTGGCGGCCTTGGCGTCCGGAGTCGATTCTAGTGCCTGCCAGGTGTTCACATCCGATTCCTGCGTCACACCGGCTTCACCGGCGGCAAACATCGACCGTCACGGGTAAACTGCGCGCTTTGCGAAGTGCGTTGACCGGGCGCGGACCCGTCGCCGTGAGCGGCTGCATGAATGTCCGGAAAGCGGGCATGCACGCGTACCCGGTGCGCACCCTGATGTTCCTAGCCAGAAGAATCCACCATGAACGCTTCCGTCCCGCCCCCCGCTTCCCGGCAGATAGAACCTGCCGACCGCCTCATCGTGGCTCTGGATGTGCCAACCGCCGAACAGGCCAGGGCCATCGTGGACCAGCTCGGAGACGCGGTCCGCTTCTACAAGATCGGACTCGAGCTGTTCATGAGCGGCAACTATTTCGACCTGCTGGACTGGCTCGTCGCGCGTGGAAAGAAGGTATTCGTCGATCTGAAGTTCTTCGATGTTCCCGAAACCGTGCGCTCCGCCGTGCGCGCGCTCTCCTCGAGCGGTGCCGCCTTTGCCACGGTGCACGGCAACCAGGCCATCATGGAAGCGGCCGGCCTGGACAAGGGGGCGGTGAAGATACTCGCGGTCACCGTCCTGACCAGTCTTGACCGCGGGGATCTCGATGACCTCGGGTTTGCCTGCGACGTCGATGCACTGGTGTTGTCACGAGCCCGGCGCGCACTGGCCGCCGGCTGCGACGGCGTCGTGTCGTCCGGGCTGGAGGCGCCGCGCATCCGTGCCGAAATGGGTGAGCGCCTGCTGGTCGTGACGCCGGGCATACGCCCGGTCGAAAACAAGCCGGTGGACGATCAGAAGCGGACCGTCGATGTTGCCCAGGCGCTGGCCAATGGCGCCGACTACCTGGTGGTGGGCCGACCGATACGCAACGCTGTCGATCCGGTCGCGGCGGCCTGGGCCATGCAGAAGCAGATCGCCGAGGCACTGGGCCGCGCAGTGTAAAGACTGTAAAGGCGTATCGCCGCCGGCCTCAGCCCTTCGGATGATGATGCGACGTTTCGACGTCGGGCATACTGGCCTGCCCTAACTTCCGACCGGATGGGTCCCGAGCGAGTGCTCGTGTCTTTCCAATCCTCACGATCCGCGCTGCGCCGGCTGGGCTGCTGTTGCCTGGCGGGCGTCCTGTCGCTTCTGTGCGCCTTCTTTCCCGCCTCCGCCGGGGCCGCTTCCGTGCTGCTCTTGCTCAGCGAGGCCGGCGGCGCCTACAACGAGTTTGCCGAAGCGCTCAAGACCGAGCGGAGTTCGCGCGGCGGTTTTTCGCTCACGGTCGCAACGCGTGCCGAGTTTTCTCCGGGCGATGTGTCCGGGCATGACATGGTGATCGCGGCGGGTGCGGGCGCATTGCGGGTGCTTGGTCAGACTGACGTTTCGGTTCCGGTCCTGGGTGTGCTGGTGCCCCAGGCTGCATTCGAGTCGATCGCGGCCGACCCGTCCCGACGCTGGTCGGCGATTTATATCGATCAGCCGTTTTCGCGGCAGCTGGCACTGATACGCATGGCGCTTCCGGCGGCACGGCGGGTCGGGGTGGTTGTCGATGCCGCCGCCGTCGACAAATTGCAGCCCTTGCGAAGCGCCGTGTCGGCGACACCGCTGCAGCTTTCCGTCGGCACTTTTTCAGGTGAGCCGGCCCTTTTTCCGGTGCTTGCACAGGTGCTGGAGAAGGCGGACGTGTTCCTTGCGCTCCCCGACCCGCAAATCCATAACGCCGGTACCGTGCGCAATCTGCTTCTGACATCGTTCCGCGCTCGTGTACCGGTGGTCGGCTTTTCGTCCGCCTATGCGCGAGCCGGGGCGGTCATGTCTCTGTATTCCTCCCCTGATCAGATCGCACGCCAGACTGCGGACGCGGTAACGCAGTGGATGCGGGACCGAAGCTGGCCACACCCGCAGCACCCCAGACATTTCACCGTCAGCGTGAACGCTCATGTGGCGCGCTCGCTGGGACTGAAGATGGATGATGGCGACCTGCTCCGCGACCGGCTCATCCGTCAGGAGCAGATGCCATGAAGCGCTGGGGAATCCGGCAGCGCGTGCTGCTCGTGGCGTTGGCACCCATGCTCGTGTTCGGCATCGCAGCCAGCATATGGGTGGTGTTGCACCGCCTGTCGGAGTTGGAAAACACACTGCTGGAAAGAGGGCGTGCGACCGCTCGCCAGGTTGCCGCGACCGCTGATTACGGCGTGTTCTCCGGCAATACAGAGGCGTTGGTCATGCTCATCGAAGCGGCGCGGCGTGAGCCCGATATCAGCGGCATCATGATTTCGAGCCGGGATGGCGATCTCGTCGTTTCGGGTGGCCATCTGAGCCCGCCGGCCTATCTGCCGGGAGAGCGCCCGCCTTCGCTGTCGGTATTCGAACTGGACCATTCGCTCATGTTCGTCGAACCCATTGCGCGCAGTGCCGTACTCGAAGAGGACATGTTCGACGGATTGGGCGAGTTGGCGACCGATCGTCGACCGGCGGGCTGGGTTCTGGTCGAGGTGTCGCGCCAGCGGGTCGATGCCCTCAAACGCGATTTCATCGTGTCGAGTGCACTGTTCGCCGCTGGCGCAATGCTGGTCGCCAGCCTGTTCGCCATCCGCATCAGCAGCACGGTTACCCGCCCGGTGCGCGAAGTG
Source organism: Methyloversatilis thermotolerans (assembly GCF_000372885.1). Classification (GTDB taxonomy): domain Bacteria; phylum Pseudomonadota; class Gammaproteobacteria; order Burkholderiales; family Rhodocyclaceae; genus Methyloversatilis; species Methyloversatilis thermotolerans. The sequence goes on along the minus strand of NZ_KB889967.1, from coordinate 2,334,919 downwards.
TCGCGCGCCGTTCGCCGCATCGGCGAGGGTGATCTGGGCGTGCGCGTATCGCACTCGGGCGGCGGTTCGTTGCGAGTCCTGGTCGAAGGCGTGAATGCGATGGCGGAGCGCCTGATGCGATCACGCGATGAAATGGAAGCCCGTATCGCCGATGCGACGCGACAGTTGCGCACACGCACCGACGAGGCGGAGCGTGCAAATCACGCGAAGTCACGCTTTCTTGCGGCGGCAAGTCACGATCTGCGTCAGCCCATGCATGCGCTTGGATTGTTCGTGGCTGAACTGGCGGAACGGTTGCGCGGATCGGAGCACCGCCGCCTGATACGTCAGATCGAGGAGTCGGTGGGGGCCATGGAGGACCTGCTCGATGCCCTGCTTGATATGTCCAAGCTTGACGCCGGTGGTGTCACGGCGCGCCGCTCCGAGTTCGCGCTGCAGCCCATGCTGTCCCGCCTGGTCGACGATTTCAACGTGGATGCGGTGCAGCGCGGCTTGCGTCTCAAATTGCGTCCCACTTCGCTATGGGTCGAATCCGATCCGGTGCTGCTCGAACGGATCATGATCAACCTTCTGTCCAACGCAGTGCGCTACACGCAGCGAGGTAGCGTGCTGGTGGCGGCCCGTCGCCGGGGAGACCATGTGGACATCGAAGTGCGGGATTCCGGGCCGGGAATCCCGGCCGAAGCGCACGACATGATCTTCGAAGAGTTCTACCAGTTGCAGAATCCCGCCCGTGCAAGAGGGCAAGGTCTTGGATTGGGGCTCGCCATCGTGAAGAGACTGACCCAATTGCTCGGCCATGATGTGACCATCCGCTCGCGACCCGGAGAGGGGTCGGTGTTCGCGCTGCGTGTGCCTGTCGTGAGAGAGCCGGTGGATGCGGTTCCTGACACCGAGAGCGAGGCAGCCGACGAGGTGCTGACGCTGACGGTCGTGGTGATCGACGACGACGCAGGATCGCGTGCCGGCATTTCCGGCTTGCTGGAGTCCTGGGGCTGTGAGGTCATGTGTTCGGCTTCGTTGTCCGAAGCTCGCGACGTGATCCGGCAGCACGACAGGTCGCCTGCACTCATCCTGTGTGATTTCCGGCTTGCTGCGGTCGCAAGCGGCATCGATGTGCTGGATGCGCTGCTCGCGGAGCAGACCGGGGAGGTGGCCGCGGCCCTGGTGACAGGCGACACCGACCCCCTGGTCCGGCGGCTTGCCGCGGCGCGCGGTTATCCGGTGCTGCACAAGCCGGTCCGCCCGGCACGTCTGCGGGCCCTTGTGCAGCAGGTTGCGCAGAGGCATCGGAATGCGGTCGGCTGAACTTTGGCCGCAATGGCTTGCGATTGCCGGGGGTTTTCGCTAAAGTCGCTGGTTTTCCTCGTTTTGAAGGAAGTGTAATGGTCGTCATCCGCCTTGCGCGTGGGGGTGCCAAGAAGCGCCCGTTCTTCAACATCATCGCTACCGATTCGCGCAACCGCCGCGACGGTCGTTTCATCGAGCGTGTCGGCTACTACAATCCGGTGGCTCCGGAAGGCACGACCTCGCTGTCGGTCAATGCCGAGCGTCTGGCTTACTGGCAAAGCGTCGGTGCGCAGCTCAGCCCGACCGTCGCGCGTCTGGTCAAGCAGAAGCCCGCCGCCTGATCTGTCGTTCCATGGTTGTTCTGGGGCGCATTGCCGCTCCTTTCGGGGTGCAGGGCTGGTTGCACATCCAGGTCTTCGGTGACGATCCGCAGACGTGGAAAGTGATCGAGCACTGGTATGCCAGTCGTGAGGCCGACGCGCCGGCGACAAGGTGGTCGTTGCTCGAGCCCGATGGTTTCAAGTTGCAGACCAAGGGGCCGGTCATCAGGTTCAGGGGCTACCCGGACCGGACGGCAGCGGAAGCCCTTGTGGGGTTTTACCTCGCCGTGCCGAAGCAGGATCTGCCCGACACGGGCGAAGGCGAGTATTACTGGGGTGACCTGGTCGGTCTCGAAGTCACCAACCTGCAGGGTCAGAGGCTGGGACGGGTTGAGCGCCTGATGGAAACCGGTGCCAACGATGTGCTGGTTGTCCGCGATGCCGTCGCGGGGACCGACAAAGCGGTGGAACGGCTCATCCCCTTCGTGTCGGCAGTCGTCAAGACGGTCGACCAGGAGGCTGGCAGGCTCAGCGTGGACTGGGATTTCCAGTGGTGAACGAGGTGGCGGATACACCCGAGAACCCGCAGATCACCTTCGAGGTGATTTCGCTGTTTCCGGAAATGTTCGCCGCGATCGAGCGCAGCGGCATCACTCGGCGCGCACTCGAACGGGGCTTGTGGGCGGTCCGGCATACCAATCCGCGGGATTTCGCCGGCGATGCCCACCGGACGGTCGATGACAGGCCTTACGGCGGCGGTCCCGGGATGGTCATGATGGCCGAACCGCTGGCGCAGGCGATCGCCAGTTGTCGGGCGCGTCATGCCACTCCGGTCAGGGTGGTGCATTTCTCCCCGGCAGGTGAGCGTCTGAACCACCTCCGGGTGATGGAGCTGGTTTCGGAAAGTGTGCTGGTGTTGCTGTGCGGCCGCTATGAAGGCATGGATCAGCGACTGATCGATCGTGAGGTCGATCTGGAAGTGTCGCTTGGAGATTTCGTTCTGTCGGGCGGCGAGTTGCCGGCGATGGCACTGATGGACGCGGTCATCCGGCAGTTGCCGGGTGCCTTGAATGATTCGAATTCGGCCGTCGAGGATTCATTCGTCGGCGGCCTGCTCGATTGCCCGCACTACACGCGGCCGGAGGTCTGGGACAACAGGCCGGTGCCGGAAGTGCTGCTGTCGGGTGATCATGCCCGTATCCGCCGCTGGCGGACCGAGCAGTCGCTGCGCCTGACGCATGAACGCCGGCCTGATCTGCTGGCCACGGCGGGAGGTGCAGCGAAATTGAAGCAGTCGTAGCAAGGGTTCATCTCGGCAGAGAAGTACCACAACAAGGATCGCGGACACGATGCAAGCATCACGTCCCGATTCCGGATAAACGTCCGCATCACGGTTCATCGTGCTCTGCGGCAAGGCAATGCCACTGAAACAGGAGCTTCAAATGAATCTGATCCAGCAGCTCGAGCAGGAAGAAATCGCCCGCCTCGGCAAGAACATTCCCGACTTCGCGCCGGGTGACACCGTCGTCGTGAACGTGAATGTGGTCGAAGGTGATCGCAAGCGCGTCCAGGCCTATGAAGGCGTCGTCATTGCCAAGCGCAACCGTGGCCTCAATTCCAACTTCATCGTGCGCAAGATTTCCAGCGGTGAAGGCGTGGAACGTACTTTCCAGACCTATTCGCCGCTGATCGCATCGATCGAAGTGAAGCGTCGCGGTGACGTGCGCCGCGCCAAGCTGTATTACCTGCGCGAGCGTTCCGGCAAGTCCGCGCGCATCAAGGAAAAGCTGGCCAAGCGTGTCGTTCAGCAGTCTGCTTGACAGCAGCCGCCTCCGCACTTGCCGGCGGCTGTCGCCGGCAAGTGCGCATTGCCCCCTTCCTTTCCGGTCCATCCGGCCGCCTGTAAGCGCGAAGCCGCATGCATGACGGCCTCAGAGCAGCGGGACATCGGCCCCGCAGTGCGACGAGACACCTTCCCGGAATGACGGATGGCCCTGTGCGTGTGACTCACGTGCGGCGCCAGTTCTGTCGCGGTGTGAGCGCAGAGAATGCCGCGCCGCCCTCCCGACCACGAACACAATCGCCTTCCCCGATGCGCACGCGAGCCCGCCCGCATATCGATGGCGCAGGAAGATTAAGAACCGGTCTCGTGATGCGGCGAGCTTCCTGCGTGCGCCAACCGCCGGTTCTGGTCGCCATGGGTTGCATGGCGCCGGGTGTTCGAGGTCGAGGTTTCGACGGACGGCCCCCTCAACCGGTGTTGCCACGCACTGATCGTGCCGTGCGCGAATGACGTTCAGCGCATCGGCGGAACCGGCCGATGCCGGCTGCGCCCGCCGCCCATCACGCTGTTCCAGACAGCACTATTTGCGGCATAGCAGCTGCAAGACGCAGCCTCCAGACCCTTTCGATCCAGTACCGTGATGCTGCCGCGCCGATAACTGATCAGTCCCTCCGTCTGCAGGGCGATCGCTGCATGCGTCACGCCTACGCGGCGCACTCCCAATGCATCGGCGAGGAGTGCATGGGTGAGTTGGACGCGAGGGGAATGTGTCCGGTCCTGTGTCATCAGCAGCCGCCGTGCCACGCGCGCCTTGACGGCGTGGCAGCGGGGGCAGGCGGCGGCCAGTGCCAGTTGCGCCATGGTTGCGTAAATGTAGCGTCCGAGAGCGCGCTGCAGCGCTGGCATTGCGCCCAGTTCCCTGCAGAACAGGCGGGCGTCCATGCAAAGGGCCATGCCACCACCCTGAACCCGCGCATGCAGTGGCGTGATGCCGACACCAAGAAGCAAGGTCGCGCCGAGCAGGCCTTCATTTCCCACCAGCCCGACTTCGATGCGTGTGCCTGCGTCGGCTGAGATCGTCAGGGAAATGATGCTGTCGATCGGAAAGTGAACCTGACGCACACGCTGACCCGATTCGGACAGGACGTCTTCCGGCATCAAGACGACCTCGTGGCAACCCGCCAGAAGTCGCAATCCTTGTGCGCGTGGCAATGCCGTGATGAATTCGTTGCTCACTATGGCGCTCGATCGAACGGGCACGGCGGCTTTCCTGACGTTGGGTGATTCGAGTGAAGCCAAGCATGCCCGCTCCACCACGCTACTGTCGGGACGGTAGCGCACACAGTTCGTCAGCGGCTGCGCTGACGATCGGGCTGTACCTTCGGTGCGGCAGCAGACAGACGAAGGCGGGCTGCACGGACATGCTGTTTCCGGAGCGCAGGAAAGGCTGAGAGCGCCCAGCTCATGCCGGTTTGCTGCTGCCGATCGTGCCGAGGATTCTATGGCCTCCGGCTGATCCGGCATGGCGGCCGCGCGAATCAGCGTATCGCTCGACTCCTTCATCCGCGCCGCAAGGCCTGTCCATTGGACCATGACGGCTGTGAAGCCATGGGCCGATGAGGCTGCGGAAGGTTGTGCGGTGAAGGTTCATGGCATGCATGCAACGACGGGAGTCCAAAATGAGGAAAGAATCCGGATGGTTCACGCACGGATGGGTCGCGGCAGCCTGCTTCGCTGCGCTGGCGGGTTGCCAGAAACAGGAGGGGGTGATGGAGCGTGCGGGAAAGCAGGGCGACCAGGCGGTCGAAGAGGCTGCGCGTGATGTAAAGCGTGTGACAGATCAGGCAGGCGAAAGCATGGACGAGGCCCGGCGGAAGGCTGGCGAGAGCCTCGAGAAGGCGGGGGAGAAGATGCAGGAATCTTCGGCAAAGTAATCTCGGTGCGACCCACCCGTCTCGTGCCGGTTTCCGAAGCCATGCGGCGCCCTTTCGATCGACTGTGGCTTGGTGATCACGCTGATGCTGCACTGATGATGGTTGGCCGGCCGGCATCCATGTCGCGACACATCGGTACGGTGGCGTACAGACGGGCGCGTGTTCAGAGCACACGATGGCATCCGGTTGTCCGTGGCAGGCAGATTGCGCGGCGACGACCTTGTCATCCCGCCGCCATGTCTCCAGACAGGCAACCGGTGGGCGATCCGATGCTGAACTGCTCCATGTTTGCAAGGGAGAACGTGATGTTGAGATGGTCTGTCCTGTTCTTCGTCATCGCCCTGATTGCGGCGGTACTGGGTTTCGGCGGCATTGCGGACGGCGCGACCGAAATCGCCAGGATACTGTTCTTCGTTTTCCTTGTTGTTTTCGTTGGCACACTCGTCGCGGGGCTCCTGCGACGCTGATCCTCGCTGCGACTGCGCGGCTGAATGACCCCTAGAAAGGATGCCTGATGACTATTGAGCCCAAATCTGAAAGTGCTCCGTCCGATACCGTGAAGGATGAGAAGGTGAAGGGCTGGCAGGCACAGGCTGTCGATGGTGCGGGAACTGCCGTACGTGCCGTGGAGGCCGAACTCGCGCTTGCACGCGCAAATATGGAAGCGGGCCTGCGCAACGCGAGGGCGCAGGTGCGCGATGCGCGCGTGGCCGCCGGTGAAGGCGTGCGTCACGCTGCAACTGCCACCCATGCCTATGTCAGCGAGAATCCATGGAAGGCTATGGTGATCGCCGCTGCGGCCGGACTGGTTGCGGCCCTCCTCTTCCGGCGGCGCTGAACCATTTCCAACCCATTCGGACGGGTCCGGGCGGCGGCCTATCGCGAGGCACCGGCTAATTGCGCGGCGCGTAGTGACCTCGAATCCGCAAAGACGAGAGCGGACGAGTCCGGGCCTTCGGCAGTGCTTGACCCCGATGGCCTGAACGCGCTTGACGCGTGGTGGCGCGCAGCCAATTACCTGGCGGTCGGGCAGATCTATCTGCTTGACAATCCCTTGCTGCGGCAACCGCTGCTTCGTGCGCACATCAAGCCCAGACTGCTCGGACACTGGGGGACGACGCCTGGGCTGAACTTCATCTACGCCCACATGAACCGGGCGATCCGTCACCACGACCTCGACATGATCTTCATCGCCGGCCCCGGTCATGGCGGTCCAGCGGTGGTCGCCAATACCTGGCTCGAGGGCAGCTACAGCACGGTCTATCCCGATGTGACGCAGGACGCTGACGGCATGCGCCGCCTGTTCCGCCAGTTCTCGTTCCCTGGCGGCATCCCGAGCCATGCAGCACCGGAGACGCCCGGTTCCATCCACGAAGGCGGCGAACTCGGCTACGCGCTGCTGCACGCCTATGGCGCGGTGTTCGACAACCCGGACCTGATCGCCTGCTGCGTGGTTGGCGATGGCGAAGCCGAAACCGGGCCGCTGGCTACCTCGTGGCACTCGAACAAATTCCTGAATCCACGCACCGACGGCGCCGTGCTGCCCGTTCTGCACCTGAACGGATACAAGATTGCCAGCCCGACCATACTCGCCCGCATCAGTCAAGCCGAACTGGAGAGCCTGCTCACCGGCTACGGTCACGCACCCATCTTTGTCGAGGGGGACGATCCGGTACAGATGCACGGTCTGATGGCAGCGGCGATCGGCAAGGCGATTGCGGCCATCCGCGACATCCAGCATCGGGCGCGCCAGGGCACCTACATGAGCCGGCCGCTGTGGCCGATGATCGTGCTGCGCTCGCCCAAGGGGTGGACCGGCCCGAAGGCGGTCGATGGCCTGAAGACCGAGGGCAGCTGGCGCTCGCACCAGGTGCCCTTCGGCGACATGGACAATCCGCAGCACCTGCGCCTGCTGGAACAGTGGATGCAGTCCTACCGGCCGGAGGAACTGTTCGATGCCAATGGCGTGCCCCGACCGGAACTGCTCGCACTGGCACCGCATGGTACGCGCCGCATGGGCGCCAATCCACACGCCAACGGTGGCACCCTTTTGCGCGATCTGCGCCTGCCGGATTTCCGCAGCCACGCGATCGACGTGCCGGCGCCTGGCGCGGTAGTGGCCGAGGCGACGCGGGTGATGGGCTGCTTCCTGCGTGATGTGATGCGCGACAACCCGCACAGCTTCCGCCTGTTCGGTCCGGACGAGACCGCGTCCAACCGGCTGGGGGCCGTATTCGAGGTTACCGGTCGCACCTGGATGGCACAGCGCTTCGATGCCGACGACCATCTCGCGCCTGATGGCCGGGTGATGGAAATGCTGTCGGAGCACGCCTGCCAGGGCTGGCTCGAGGGCTATCTGCTGAGCGGACGGCACGGCCTGTTCAGCTGCTACGAAGCCTTCATCCACATCGTCGATTCGATGTTCAACCAGCACGCCAAGTGGCTAAAGGTGTGCCGCGGCATACCGTGGCGCCGCCCGGTCGCCTCGCTCAACATCCTGCTCACCTCGCACGTCTGGCGGCAGGACCACAACGGCTTTTCGCATCAGGATCCCGGCTTCATCGATCACGTGGTGAACAAGAAGGCCGACATCATCCGCGTCTATCTGCCGCCGGACGCCAATACGCTGCTCTGCGTGACCGACGTCTGCCTGCGCAGCCGTGACCGGGTGAACGTGATCGTTGCCGGCAAGCATCCGGAACGGCAGTGGCTGTCGATGGAGGCAGCCATCGATCACGCCAAGGCCGGCATCGGCATGTGGGAGTGGGCGTGCAGCGACAGCGCGGGCGAGCCTGACGTGGTGCTCGCCGCTTCGGGGGACGTACCGACGCTGGAGATGCTGGCCGCCATCGACCTCTTGCGCGGCTTGGCTCCGACGGTCAAGGTGCGCTTCATCAACGTGGTCGACCTGATGACGCTGCAGCCGCGCGAGGAGCATCCGCACGGCCTGTCGGACGACGAGTTCGTGTCGCTGTTCCGGCCCGACGTTCCCATCCTGTTCGCGTATCACGGCTACCCGTGGCTGATCCACCGCTTGACCTACCGGCGGAGCAACCACGGCAACCTTCATGTGCGCGGCTACAAGGAGGAGGGCACCACGACCACGCCCTTCGACATGGTGGTGCTGAACATGCTCGACCGCTTCCACCTTGTCATGGACGTCGCCAGCCGCGTGCCGATGCTGCAGCCGCAGGCCGCGCACATCAAGCAGCGCATGCGCGACCGTCTGAACGCCCACCGCCAGTACATCCTCGATTATGGCGAAGACATGCCGGAGATACGCAACTGGCAATGGCCGACGCCGCCAGCCGCCTGAGCCTCCGCCAGCCCGGGCGCCACCGGGCTCAGTGCTCGTCCTCCGCCTGAAAACATGTTGCGTGCGCTGCCGTACATACCCATGTGCAGCCACTCGCTATTCTTTTCGTGCTGTGTCGGATTCCTCCGGATCCGTTGCGGCAGAAGGGCCTTGTTGATGATGTTCGCATCAGTCGAGCTGAGCGCCGGTGCGGGCCTGCAGTTTGCCGGCGCCTTGTGCCGCACCGGCGCTGCAAGGTGCCAAGTCCTCTCTATGGTGTCCCGTCAGGACATCGTCCCCATGCCTCATCAGGAGATTTCCATCATGAAACAACCGGGCAAATACCTCTCCGCAGTCATCCTTGCCGTGGCTCTCTTGACCGCGGGCGGTTGCGCATCCACCGCGAAGCAGGAGGGTACAGGCGAATATGTCGACGACACGGTCATCACGACCAAGGTGAAGGCGGCCATCCTTAATGACCCGGTGTTGAAGGTGGCAGAGATCAACGTCGAGACCTTCAAGGGTGTCGTGCAGCTGAGCGGCTTCGTCAGTACGCGGGTCATGATGGACAAGGCTGTCGCGGTGACGCGCGCAGTCGGTGGTGTGAAGTCGGTCAAGAACGACATGCGCATCAAGTGAGTGGTCGCCCACCGCAGCCCGTAGGCGCGAACAGGGTCCGGCCGGGGGCCGGATACACACTTCAGCCCGCACGTGCGGGCGCCGTTGCGGCCAGCGGAAGGTCTCAGCCGTGAGTGCCCTGCTGTCTGCCGGCGCGCGATGGCGCGCACGGAGACGACGTCGCCACGATGCGCGGCGCGTTGAGCGCGCGCCCGACGACGAAACGCCGCTGCGCGGTGGCTTGCTCAGCGCCGAACAGATGGCGCAGCACGGCAAGGAACTGGCCGCTTCGCACACACTGACTGCCGCTCGCCTGCCGGACCGGCTGCTGGCGCGACTGGCCGAGAACGAGGTCGAGCTCGCCGGCGTCAGCGCTCTGCTGGCCGAGGCAGCGACCGAAAGCCGGCGCATCACGCCGGCGGCCGACTGGCTGCTCGACAATTTCTACCTGATCGAAGAGCACATCCGCGCGGCCGAGCGGCATCTGCCCAAGGGCTACAGCCGCGAACTGCCGCGCCTCGCGCGCGGCCCGTCGGCCGGGCATCCGCGCGTGTATGACATCGCAATGGCCGCCGTGGCGCACGGCGACGGTCGCGTCGACACCGAAAGTCTGGGCCGCTTCGTGGCCGCCTACCAGACGGTATCGCCGCTGACGATAGGCGAGCTGTGGGCGGTGCCCATCATGCTGCGTCTTGCGCTGATCGAGAATCTGCGCCGGGTGGGCGCGCACGTGGCCGCCTGCTGGAATCAGCGCACGCTGGCCGGCGTCTGGGCCGACCGCATGACGGAGGCGGTCGAGCGCAACCCGGCTGGACTGATCCTCGTAATTGCCGACATGGCGCATTCGAAACCGCCCATGGTGGGCGCCTTCGTTGCCGAACTGGCGCGCAGGCTGCAGGGGCGCGGCCCGGCGCTGGCGCTGCCGCTGACCTGGATCGAACAGTATCTGTCCGAGTCCGCGCTGACGATCGAACAGCTCGTGCAGCAGGAGAACCAGCAGCAGGCAGCCGACCAGCTGTCGATCAGCAACAGCATCGGCAGCCTGCGCGTGCTCGGGGCTGCAGACTGGCGCGATTTCGTCGAAAGCCTCAGCGTGGTCGAGCAGATCCTGCGTCGGGACCCGGACGACATCTACGGCCGGATGGATTTCTGCAGCCGCGATCACTACCGCCATGCCGCCGAAGCCATCGCGCGACGCGGCGGCGTGAGCGAGAGCGAGGTCGCCCTGAAGGCGCTCGAACTGGCGAGCGCCGGTGCCGCGATCCAGCCCGGGCGCATCGGTCACGTCGGCTTCTACCTGGTGGACCGCGGACTGCCTGAACTGGAGCGCGCACTCGGTATTCGTCCGTCGGTCGCCAGCGCGTTGAGCCGCGCCTTCGATCGCGTGCCTCTGTTGCCCTATCTTGGCAGCATTGCGATGCTGACCGCGCTGGTCGAAGCCTGGCTGCTGGCCGGTGTGCCGCTCGATCGCGTGCCCGGCTGGGCGGGCGGACTGGCGCTTTACGCACTCGGACTGCTATTGCTGCCGGGCGTGAGTCAGCTCGCACTTTCGCTGGTGAACTGGCTGGTGACACTGCTGGTGACGGCGCACCCGCTGCCGCGCATGGATTATTCGGCGGGGGTGGAAGAGGGTGCCCGCACGCTGGTCGTGGTGCCGACGATGATCACCGGCGAGGCGGCCGTCGAATCGCTGGTGGAAGCGCTGGAGGTGCGCTTTCTCGCCAACCGCGACCCGCGCCTGCACTTCGGGCTGCTCACCGATTTTGCCGACGCGCCGGTGGCCACGCAGTCGGGCGATGATGCCCTGCTGGCATTGGCGCGCATGCGGATCGAGGAACTGAACGAGAAGTATGGCGACGCGTGTGCAACGCTGAGCGGCGACCGCTTCTTCCTGTTCCACCGCGCACGGCGCTGGAATCCGCAGCAGGGCGTCTGGATGGGCTACGAACGAAAGCGCGGCAAGCTGTCGGAGCTGAATGCGCTGCTGCGTGGCCGCTTGCCCGAACAGGACGGCGAGGTGTTCTCGCTGGTCGTCGGCAATACCTCGCCGCTGCGCGACGTGACCTATGTGATCACGCTGGATACCGACACCCAGCTGCCGCGCGACGCCGCCCGCCAGTTGGTCGGCGCCATGGCCCATCCGCTGAACCGGCCGCGCTACGACCCGGTGAAGCGACGCGTGGTCGAGGGCTACGGCATCCTGCAGCCGCGGGTGGTGACCAGCCTCCCGGCTGCTCGCCGGTCGCGCTTCGCGCGCATGCATGGCGGCGAGCCGGGCATCGATCCGTACACGCGGGCGGTGTCCGACGTCTATCAGGACGTGTTCGGCGAAGGCTCCTTCATCGGCAAGGGCATCTACGACGTCGATGCCTTCGAACAGTCGCTCGGCGGGCGCTTCGTGCCGAACCGCATCCTCAGTCATGACCTGCTGGAAGGCTGTTACGCACGCGCCGGGCTGCTCAGCGACGTACAGCTGTTCGAGGACCATCCGGCGCAGTACGGCGCCGACGTCGCACGCCGGCACCGCTGGATACGCGGCGACTGGCAGCTTGCCGGCTGGCTGAAGCGCCGCGTGCCCTGCATGTGCCTTTGCGACGCCGCGGAAGGAACACGCCTGCAGTCCAACCCGCTGTCGCTGCTGGCGCAATGGAAGCTCTTCGACAATCTGCGCCGCAGCCTGGTGCCACTGTCGCTCGTGCTGATGCTGCTGCTCGGCTGGACGCTGCTGTCCTCCGCCTGGATGTGGACCGCCGCGGCGCTCGCCGTCGTGCTGCTGCCGGCGCTGTGCGCGAGTCTGACCGATCTGCTGCGGAAACCTTCCGACGTGCTGCTGCACCAGCATCTGTCCATGGTCGGACGCGCTGCGCTGCGCCACCTCCGGCTGGCCGCTTTCGAACTGGCCTGCCTGCCGCATCAGGCGCTCTACAGCATGGACGCGATCACGCGCACGCTGTGGCGCATGCGGGTGTCGCACCGGCGCCTGCTGGAATGGAATCCGTCCGGCGAGGTGGATCGCCAAGCGGCGTTGCACAGCACACGCGCAGGCCACCTGAAGGCAATGTGGATAGGGCCGGCGCTGGCGGCAACGACCGCGCTGCACCTGGGCGTCGCCGTGCCGCAGTTGCTGCTGGCCGCCGCACCGGTGCTCCTGCTCTGGGCCAGCTCGCCGGCGATCGCCTGGTGGGTAAGCCAGCCGCTCAGACGCCGCGCCGTGCGGCTGTCGGCGGCACAGACCGATTTCCTGCGTGGCCTGGCGCGCCGCACCTGGGCCTACTTCGACAACCTGGTCGGCAGCGAGGACCACGGGCTGCCGCCGGACAACTACCAGGAGTACCGCGTCGCTGCCATCGCCCACCGCACCTCGCCGACGAATATGGGGCTGGCGCTGCTGGCCAACCTGTCGGCCTGGGACTTCGGCTATCTGTGCGCCGGACCGATGCTGGAACGCAGCGCATCGACGTTGCGCACGATGGCGGGGCTGGAACGGTACCGCGGCCACTTCTACAACTGGTACGACACGCAGACGCTGTTGCCCATGCCGCCGCTCTACGTGTCGTCGGTCGACAGCGGCAATCTGGCCGGCCATCTGCTGACGCTGCGCGCCGGCTTCGCAGCGATGGCCGATCAGCCGCTGCTGCCGGTCCGGCTGTTCGCCGGTCTTGACGACACCGCGGCGCTGCTCGCCGAAGCGGTCGAGGTCGACGCGGCACGGCGAGTGACCGTGCTGCGCGGCGAACTGCAGGCGCTGTGCGTTGCGCCGCCGGACAGCCTGATCGCCGTCGCCGCCGCCCTGCGACGCCTGCAGGTGCTGATCGGCGAGCTGGACCTGCCGCTTGCGCCGGGCAGTGATGCCGTTACGTCCGAGGCCGCGACGTGGGCTGCAGCGATGCGCCGCCAGTGCGCCGACGCCCTCGACGAACTTGCGCTGCTGACGCCCTGGATTTCGATGCCGCACCCGGCAGGCTGCCTGATGGATATGTCGCCGCTGCTTGAGGCGATGCCGACGCTGTCAGCGCTGGCCGGCATGGATCACGCGCTCGGCGCGGGCATCCGGCACAGGCTTTCCGCCCGTACGCAATTGGATGAATACGAGTGTTCGGCGGAACAACGAGCCTGGCTGGACGCGCTGCAGCACCATCTTGGCGAGGGCAGCCGCCGGGCGCGCGAGCGACTGGCGCAGCTCGCTGCGCTGGCCACGCAGGCGGCCAGTCTAGCCCGCATGGATTATGACTTTCTGTACGACTCCTCGCGTCATTTGCTGACCATCGGCTACAACGTGCAGGAGCGTCGCGCCGACAGCAGCTACTACGACCTGCTGGCGTCCGAGTCGCGCCTGTGCAGCTTCGTCGCCATCGCCCAGGGACAGTTGCCGCAGCAGGCGTGGTTCGCACTCGGACGTCTGCTCACGTCTGCGGGCGGCGAGCCGGTGCTGCTGTCCTGGAGCGGATCGATGTTCGAGTACCTGATGCCGATGCTGGTGATGCCGTCCTTCGACGGCACGCTGCTCGACCAGACCTGCCGCGCCGCGGTGGCGCGGCAGATCGAGTATGGACGGCAGCAAGGCGTGCCCTGGGGCATATCGGAGTCCGGCTACAACACGGTCGACGCGCATCTGAACTACCAGTACCGCGCCTTCGGTGTACCGGGCCTGGGCCTCAAGCGCGGTCTGGCCGACGATCTGGTGGTCGCGCCCTATGCATCGGTGCTCGCCTTGCTGGTAGCGCCGGATGAAGCCTGCACCAACCTGCAGCGCATGGCCAGAGAGGGATTCGTCGGGCGCTACGGCTTCTTCGAGGCCATCGATTACACGCCGGCCCGCCAACGGCGCGGTCAGACGCGCGTCGTCGTGCGTGCCTTCATGGCGCACCACCAGGGCATGAGCCTGCTTGCGCTGGCTTCGCTGTTGCTCGACCGTCCGATGCAACGGCGTTTCGCATCCGACCGACTCTTCCAGTCGGTCATGCTTCTTCTGCACGAACGCATTCCCAAGGCCTCCGCGCTGTTCAAGCATACGGCTCAGCTGCATGCGCTGCGCTCGACGTCGCTGGCATCGCAAACACCGATTCGCGCCTTCGACACACCGGACACGTCGATACCCGAAGTGCAACTGCTGTCCAACGGCCGTTATCACGTCATGGTGACCCAGGCCGGCGGCGGTTACAGCCGGTGGAAGGATCTGGCGGTCACGCGCTGGCGCGAGGACGGCACCTGCGACGACCGCGGCAGTTTCTGTTATCTGCGAGAGCTGGACGTCGCTGGCGGCGCGCCGAACATGTGGTCTGCCGCGCACCAGCCGGTGCAGGGGCGCGCACTGTCCTACGAGGCGATATTTTCCGAAGGCCGCGCCGAATTCCGCCGCCGCGACGCCAGCGCCGATGGCGACGGCGAGTTCGAGACGCATACCGAAATCGTGGTGTCGCCCGAGGACGACATCGAACTGCGCCGCGTGCGTGTCACCAACCGGACGTCGACGCGTCGGCGCATCGACGTCACCAGCTATGCCGAAGTGGTGATCGCGCCGGCAGCCTCAGACGCGTTGCATCCGGCATTCAGCAATCTTTTCGTGCAGACGGAGATCCTGCGCGACCGCCCGGTCATCCTGTGCACCCGGCGGCCGCGCTCGGACGGCGAGCCGGTGCCGTGGATGCTGCACCTGATGGCGGTGCATGGCGTCGATGCTGAGCAGGTGTCGTGCGAAACCGACCGCATGCGCTTCATCGGCCGCACCCGGACCTGCGCCGATGCACTGGCGATGGACACGGCGACGCTTTCTGGTACCGATGGCGCCGTACTCGATCCGGTGGTGGCCATACGCAGCGTGCTTGCGCTGGACGCTGGTCAGTCGGTCACGCTGGATATCGTGACCGGTGTGGCGGACAGCCGTGACGTTGCGCTGGGACTGGTCGACAAGTATCTCGACCGCCATTTGTCCGACCGCGTGGTCGATCTGACGTGGACGCACGGGCAGGTGGTGCTGCGCCAGCTAAACGCCACCGAAGCCGAGGCGCAGCTGTATGCGCGCCTCGCTGCTTCGGTGCTGTTCGCCAACCCCACGCTGCGCGCCGATCCGGCGGTGATGATGCGCAACCGGCGCGGGCAGTCCGGGCTGTGGGGGTACGCCATATCCGGTGACTTGCCCATCGTGCTTCTGCAGATTGCCGATGCCGCCAATATCGACCTCGTGCGCCAGATGGTTCAGGCGCACGCCTACTGGCGACTGAAGGGGCTGGCGGTCGATCTTGTGATCTGGAACGAGGATCACGCCGGCTACCGGCAGATGCTGCAGGAGCGGATTGCTGGGCTGATTGCCTCCGGCATGGAAGCCAGCGTGATCGATCGGCCGGGCGGCATCTTCGTCCGTCAGGCCGAGCAGATATCGGGCGAGGACCGGGGGCTGCTGCTGTCGGTTGCGCGCATCGTCGTATCCGATGGCAGAGGGTCATTGGTCGAGCAGATCGAACGGCGACCCATCTTGCCCGTCAGAGTGCCATGCTTCATCGCGCGGGTCGCCGTCCCCCCCGAGACTGCAACGCCCGACCGTGGCCCGGCGGATGCCGCGGGGCGGTCGCATTTCAATGGCCTGGGCGGGTTTTCGGGCGATGGCCGGGAGTACATCGTTTCACTGGCGCCGGGACAGGTCACGCCGGTGCCTTGGGTGAACGTACTGGCCAATCCTCACTTCGGCACCGTGGTATCCGAGAGCGGCAGTGCCTACACCTGGTGTGACAACGCGCACGAGTTCCGTCTGTCGCCCTGGTGCAACGACCCGGTCAGTGATGCCGGTGGCGAGGCGTTCTATCTGCGCGACGAAGAGAGTGGCTGCTTCTGGTCGCCTGCACCTTTTCCGGTGCGTGGGTCGAGTGCCTTCACCGTGCGCCATGGCTTCGGGTACAGCGTTTTCGAGACCGATCATGATGGTATTCACTCGGAGCTGTGGGTATTCGTAGCTATCGACGCGCCGGTCAAGTTCTCGCTGCTCCGCGTCCGCAATGTGTCCGGTCGAGCACGCAGCCTTTCGGCAACCGGCTATGTGGAATGGGTTCTGGGCGATTTGCGGGCAAAGTCCGGCATGCACGTGGTTACCGACATGGCGCTGCGCAGCGGTGCGGTCTGCGCGCGCAACTCGTACGGCACGGAGTTCGGCGAGCGGGTTGCCTTCTTCGATGTCGATGATCCCTCGCGTACGGTAACCGCCGATCGCACCGAGTTCATTGGTCGCAATGGCAGCTTGCGCTCGCCCGCCGCCATGCGGCGACAGCGCCTGTCTGGTCGGGTCGGCGCCGGCCTGGATCCGTGCGCCGCAATCCAGGTCGGTTTCGATCTGGACGACGGGCAGACGCGCGAAATCGTGTTCCGCCTCGGTAGCGGGCACAACCAGGAGGATGCCGGCCTTCAGATGCAGCGCTTCCGCGGTAGCGCTGCCGCCCACGCGGCGCTGGATGCGGTACGCGCGCGCTGGAATCGCACGCTGGGTACCTTGCAGGTGCGTACATCCGATCAGGCTCTCGACCTGCTGACCAACGGCTGGCTGATCTACCAGACGCTGGCATGCCGTGTCTGGGCGCGCAGTGGCTTCTATCAGTCTGGTGGTGCATTCGGTTTCCGCGATCAGTTGCAGGACATGATGGCTCTGGTGCACGCGGAGCCTCAGGCGGTGCGCGCGCATCTGCTGCTGTGCGCCAGCAGGCAGTTCGTAGAGGGCGATGTGCAGCACTGGTGGCATCCACCGTCCGGTCGTGGGGTACGCACGCGCTGTTCGGACGACTACCTTTGGATGCCATCCGCCGTATGTCGATATGTGGAGGCCAGCGGCGACATTGCGGTGCTGGATGAGGAGGTGCCCTTCATAGAAGGTCGTCCTGTTCACCCGGAGGATGATGCCTATTACGACCTGCCTGCACCAGCGACCGCAACGGCCAGCTTGTACGAGCACTGTGTTCGCGCCATTCGGCACGGACTGCGTTCAGGCAAGCACGGACTGCCGCTGATGGGCTCAGGCGACTGGAATGACGGAATGAACCGCGTCGGCATCAAGGGGCGCGGCGAGAGCGTCTGGCTGGGCTTCTTCCTGTGTCAGATTCTGCGACAGTTTGCCGTTCTTGCGCAGACACGGGGGGACAGTGTGATGGCCGATCTGTGCGCGGTCGAGCGAGCACGCCTGCTTCGCATGATCGAAGCGCACGCCTGGGATGGTGCCTGGTACCGTCGTGCCTGGTTCGACGATGGCACTCCGCTGGGCTCGGCGACGAATGCGGAATGCAGCATCGATTCGATTGCGCAGAGCTGGTCGGTATTGTCCGGCGCGAACGAGGGCGACATGGGCAGAGCGCGGCTTGCCATGCAGTCTCTTGAAGCCCGCCTGGTACGCCGCGCCGATGCACTGGTCCAGTTGCTTGATCCGCCGTTCGACGCGGGTGGCCTCAATCCTGGCTATATACGTGGTTATGTGCCAGGGGTACGCGAGAACGGCGGCCAGTACACTCAGGCGGCCGTCTGGGCGGCGATGGCCTTTGCGGAACTGGGGGATGGCGAGCGTGCCTGGACGCTGGCCGACATGATCAATCCGGTGAATCACGCGCTGTCACCGGAAGCGATGGCAGTCTATCGCGTCGAGCCCTATGTCATGGCGGCCGATGTCTGCGCGGCTGCTCCGCACACCGGGCGTGGTGGCTGGAGCTGGTACTCCGGCTCCGCTGGCTGGATGTACCGGCTCCTGCTCGAATCACTGCTCGGTTTCACACGCACGGGCGACACGCTGCGCATCCGGCCCTGCATGCCGCCGGAGTGGCGCGACTTCGTCATCGATTACCGCTTCGGCGAAACCTCGTACCACATCGTGGTGGAGCGCTCGGTGGCAGACCGCGAGCGGCCGGACAGCCTGGTCACGCTGGATGGCGCCTACTGTCGGGACGGCGCGGTGGTGCTGGTCGACGACCGGCAGCCCCACCGCGTCGAGGTGAGCCTGCCGGGCTGACCCGTCCGTCGGCATGTCGCATCTATGTACGACAGCGTACCGACCCTTCGCACACGAAGTCCTAATCTTCGTGTCATGCACCGGCGATTTCGCAGGTGTGTCAATCAGAGAGAGGGTATCCGATATGAACTGGGACACTGTTGAAGGCAACTGGAAGCAATTCAAGGGCACCGTCAAGGCGCGCTGGGGCAAGCTCACCGACGATGAGCTCGACATGATTGCCGGCAAGCGCATGGAACTGTCGGGCCGCATCCAGGAGGCCTACGGCCTTACCAAGGAGCAGGCGGAGCGGCAGATCGAACGCTTCGAAATCCTGCACAAGTAAGCGCCGGGAAAATCGTCCTCCGGGGCCGAGCTTCGCCGCGCCGACTGGCGTGATGGAGAAGAAGCGCCGTGAGGACGGCGAATCGGCGATTTCGCAGCCGGCGGTCGGTTCGGCCAACCGGGCCACCGTCGGCACTCGAGACGAGACGGAGATTCCGATGAATACACCCGCTATCGGCCGGGCCGGACGCAGCGACGATTCCGGCCATTACGCGAAAGGCATCCCGTGCCCCCGCTGCGGGCGCGCCGCCTACCGCGTACAACGCAATTTCATGGACCTGTTCATCAACATGTTCGTGTCCGTCCACCGCTACCGCTGCGGCTCGATGAGCTGCATCTGGGAAGGCAATGTGCGCCTCAAGCGCCTGCCCTGAGCCCGGAGATGCGCGATGGATGCCCACGACATCGATGCGGCGATGACCCGCGTGCTGATCATACATGCGGATGCTCAGGATGCCGGGCGGCTGCGCAACGCGCTTGAAGCGGAACAGGCACACGTGATGACCGGACGCCCATATCTGGTCGAGTGCGTCACGACGCTTGCTGATGCGCGTACACGTCTGGCCGAGGGTGGCGTCGCCGTCGTGTTGCTGGATCTCGCCTTCCCTTTTTTTGATGCCCTTGACACCTGCGAGCAGATACGCGTGCTCGCGCCGGAAGCGCTGGTTCTGGTGCTGGTCGAGTCCGGCGCCGAGGCACAGGCGCGCGAGGCGCTGCGGCGCGGCGCGCACGACTTCCTGCTTCGCGGCCGCACCGATGCGCACTGTGATGCGCACTGGCTGGCGCGCGCGGTGGATCACGCGATGCAAAGACGCGCAGCCGCACAGGCTCTGCGCATCAGCGAGGCGCGCTTCCGTGCGATCAGCAGCGCGTGTCCGCTCGGCATACTGGTCACCGATCCACAGGGGAAGTGCACCTACACCAACGCAGCGTTCCTCTCCATTTCCGGATTCGATTCCGGACAGACGGCCGGCGTGCACTGGAGCCATTTCATTCATCCCGATGATCGTGTGCGCGTGCAGCGGGCATGGGCTGCAGCGCGACGGATGGGGGTTCCGTTCGGAGAAGACATGCGCCTTCTGCACGACGATGGAAGCGTCGTATGGACGCGTCTGCATGCCTCCTTCATGATGGATGGTGGTGTGCTCCAGGGCTGTGTGCAGACTGTCGAGGACATCACCGGACGCAAGGCGGCCGAGGCGGTACTGCAGCGGGCGGAGGAGGCGCTCTTCGACGAGAAGGAGCGGGCACAGGTCACGCTTAACTCGATTGGCGATGCAGTGCTGGCTACGGACTTGTCCGGCCGTGTCAGCTACCTGAATCGCATGGCGGAGTCGATGACCGGCTGGACGGCAATCGACGCGCTGGGGAAACCGCTGACCGAGGTATTCTACGTGATCGACGGGACGACGCGAGCGGTGGCCGTCAATCCGGCGCAGCGTGCCGTTGCCGAGGACAGGACGGTCAGCCTGGCGATGGATTGTCTGCTTGTCCGTCGTGATGGTGTCGAATTGCCGATCGAGGATTCGGCGGCACCGATACATGACCGGCAAGGCAAGGTGACCGGTGCGGTGATCGTGTTCCATGATGTCAGCCAGTCCCGTGCCGTGACCATGCGCATGGCGCACATGGCGCAGCACGACTTCCTCACCGGGCTGCCGAACCGCGCCTTGCTGACCGAGCGCCTGGCCCAGGCCATCGGTCAGGCGGCGAGACATCACAAACAGGTTGCACTGCTGTTCATCGACCTCGATCACTTCAAGCGCATCAATGATTCGCTTGGTCATGCTCTCGGCGACCAGGTACTCCAGCACGTCGCCGGACGACTGGTGGGCTGTGTGCGCACCACCGATTCCGTCTGCCGCCAGGGTGGTGACGAGTTCGTCATCCTGCTGGCCGAGATCGAACGGCCGCAGGATGCCGCAGGCGTTGCCGAGAAGGTGCTTCAGGCCTTCTCGGAACCCCAGCAGATCGCCGGACACGCACTGTGCGTCACTCTGAGTGTGGGCATCAGCGTGTATCCGGACGACGGGGCGACCGCCGACGCCATGATGCGCAATGCCGACACCGCGATGTACCACGCCAAGGCTCAGGGCCGCGACCGCTGTCAGTTCTTCACGCCCGGTATGAATGCGAACGCGGTGCATCGCACGCGGGTCGAAGCCAGCCTTCGTCGGGCATTCTTCGAGCATGATCTGTTCCTGCACTATCAGCCCCAGATGAGCCTCGTATCCGGTTCGATGGTGGGGGTCGAGGCTCTGTTGCGCTGGCGTAATCCTGAGCAGGGTCTGACTCACCCCTCCCAATTCATGCAGATAGCGGAGGAGTGCGGTCTGAGCATACCGATAGGGCAGTGGGTGATCCGCGAGGCATGCGGGCAATTGCGTACCTGGCAGGACCTCGGGCTCGATGTCGTGCCGGTCTCCGTGAATGTCTCGGTACTCGAGTTATGGCATCCGGATTTTGCCAATAGCGTTGCACTCATTCTTCGCGAGACCGGCGTTGCGGCGCATCTGCTCGGAATCGAAGTGGCGGAAAGCCGCCTCATGCAGAACGCGGACCTTTCCTCCCTTGCGATGAAGTCGCTCAAGTGTCTGGGTGTGAAGGTCGTTCTCGACGACTTCGGCGGAGGCTTTTCCAGCCTGGGCCTCCTCAGTCGAGTGCCGTTTGACGCACTGAAGATCAGCCAGTCCTTCACGCGCGACCTCGATTCAGACCCGGGCGACGGTGGCGTCGTCGGGGCGCTGATCGGCATGGCTGCACATCTTCGCACGCAGGTGATCGCACCGGGCGTCGAAAGCGAGCGGCAGTTGGCCCTGCTGCGCGTACTGGGATGCGATGTCGGACAGGGGCATCTGCTGGGCCGCCCGGCTGGCCCCGACAGCATCGTCGCACTGCTCTCGGGCGCTGTACCGGTCCGACCTGGCGATGCCGCTGCGAGCGGCGGTTCACGCCTGCCGCAGCAGTGAGGCTGTCTGTCCGGGGGGGGCTGGTGCGCATTCCGGCTGCCAGCGATTCCACACCGCTTGTCGTGGCTGCCCCGCCGAAGGGATTCGCGTCCACCTCATTATCCATTCCAGTTCAGGTGGGTGCCTGCCGGCACCATCCTCAGGTGTGCGTGCCCGGTGAGCCGGTGCGCATCACTGTGCGGCTTGTGTTCGTTATCGAACACAGCATTCCGGCGATCACTTGCTATATTTGATCCAGATGCTTTCCGGTTGCGGGCAGACGCGCGTGCCCGATCGATCATCACTCTTGCCTGAGCAGGTCGAACGTGCCCCCTGACAATCCAAGGATCAATCGCCTGCTGGCGGTGCTTCCGGAAGCCGAATGGCTGCGCTGGCAGCCTCATCTCGAGTGGGTCGACATGTCGCTCGGCGCGGTGATCTGCGAATCGGGCCGCGTTCTCAGCCATGTGTACTTTCCGGTCAGCGCGATCGTGTCCTTGCTTTATGTGATGGAGAACGGTGCGTCGGCCGAGATTGCGGTGGTCGGCAATGAAGGTATCGTCGGAATTTCGCTGTTCATGGGCGGCGAGTCGACGCCAAGCCGTGCCGTCGTGCAGAGTGCGGGCTGGTGCGTGCGTCTGAGTGCCCGGGTGCTGAAGGAGGAGTTCAATCGCGCCGGGCCTGTCATGCATCTGCTGCTGCGCTACACGCAGGCGCTGATCACCCAGATGGCGCAGACCGCCGTCTGCAATCGCCACCATACGCTGGATCAGCAACTGTGCCGCTGGCTCTTATTGAGCCTCGATCGGCTGCCGGGCGACGAACTGATCATGACCCAGGAGCTGATCGCGAACATGCTTGGCGTGCGTCGGGAAGGCGTGACGGAAGCGGCACTCAAGCTTCAGAAGATCGGCCTGATCCATTACGCCCGCGGTCATATCCATGTGCTTGACAGGACCGGGCTCGAGCAGCGCACATGCGAGTGCTACCGGGTGGTGAAGAACGAATATGCACGGTTACTGCCGGAACGCACGCCGACCTGACCCGGGGCGGACGCGCCGCACGAGCCGCAATCGCAGCCGTGGCTCGCAGTCCGGCCTTACCGATCGAGAGCGGCCCGGACGCGCAGGCGTACGCCAGCTGCATCCAGTCCGGTTTCCGCATGCAACTGCGCGGGATCCCCATGGTCGACGAAACGGTCCGGCAACCCTATGCGCAGCACGCGACAGCTCAGCCCGGCCTCGTGGATCACGCGCTCGACCTCGCTGCCCGCACCTCCGATCACGGCGTTTTCCTCGAGCGTCACGATCAGTGCATGACGGGCCGCCAGTTCGAGGATCAGTGCCTGGTCCAGTGGCTTGGCAAAGCGCATGTTCGCGACGCTGGCGTCGAATTCATCCGCCACCGCCAGAGCCGGCGCCAGCATCGCGCCGAAGGCGAGCAAGGCAGGGCGGCCCTGTCCGCTGCGACGAAGCTCGCCACGACCGACAGGCAGCGCCTGCATGTCCTTCTGCGGCGCGATGCCCGGGCCACTGCCGCGCGGATAACGCACAGCGCTTGGCCCTTCGTGCAGATAGGCGGTATAAAGCATCTGCCGGCATTCGTTCTCGTCGCTCGGCGTCATGACGACGATGTTCGGCAGACAGAGCAGATAGGACAGGTCGAAGGCGCCATGGTGCGTGGCGCCATCCGCTCCCACCAGACCTGCGCGGTCCAGCGCCATCATGACCGGCAGGTTCTGCAGGCAGATGTCGTGAATGAGTTGATCGTAGGCGCGCTGCAGGAAGGTGGAGTAGATGGCGACGACCGGCTTCACGCCTTCACAGGCCAAGCCCGCCGCGAAAGTGAGGGCGTGCTGTTCGGCGATGCCCACATCGAAGTAGCGCTTCGGGTATTCCTCGGCGAAGCGCACCATGCCGGAGCCTTCGCGCATCGCCGGCGTCACCGCCATCAGACGGTCCGAACGGGCCGCCATGTCGCACAGCCAGTCGCCGAATACCTGGGTATAAGTGAGCTTGCCGCCGCCCTTGCCGGTCTCGATGCCCGCCTCATGATCGAACTTGCCTACGCCGTGATAGAGGATGGGGTCGGCTTCGGCCAGCTTGTAGCCGTATCCCTTTTTGGTGATCACGTGCAGGAACTTGGGGCCGGGCAGTTCGCGCAGGTTCTCCAGAGTCGGAATCAGTGCATCGAGATCGTGACCATCGATCGGACCGTAATAGTGGAATCCGAATTCCTCGAACAGGGTGCCGGGCGTGATCATGCCCTTCACGTGTTCCTCGGCGCGCTTGGCGAATTCGCGCAGCGAAGGGGCGATTTCGAGCACCCGGGCACCCGCGCGCCGGGCGGCATTGTAGGTGTGGCCGGACAGCAGGCGGGTCAGGTACTTGTTGAGCGCACCGA
The DNA here is from genome assembly GCF_000372885.1 of Methyloversatilis thermotolerans. Lineage (GTDB taxonomy): Bacteria > Pseudomonadota > Gammaproteobacteria > Burkholderiales > Rhodocyclaceae > Methyloversatilis > Methyloversatilis thermotolerans. Next base: position 2,311,030 of record NZ_KB889967.1, on the reverse strand, counting down.
CCGGTGGCGAGATCGACATGTCGTTGTCGTTGAGGATGACCAGCAGGTCGGCGTCCTCGACACCGGCATTGTTCAGGGCTTCGAAGGCCATTCCGGCGGTCATTGCGCCGTCGCCGATCACGGCGATGCTGTGCCGCCGCTGACCCAGCGCGCGGGCCGCGATCGCCATGCCCAGTGCCGCAGAGATCGAGGTCGACGAGTGTGCGGTGCCGAAGGTGTCGTACTCACTCTCGCAGCGGCGCGGGAAGCCGCTCACCCCTTTGTACTGCCGCAAGGTGGCCATGCCTTCGCGCCGGCCGGTCAGGATCTTGTGCGCGTAGGTCTGATGGCCGACGTCCCATACGATGCGATCGTGTGGCGTGTTGTAGACGTGATGCAGCGCCACCGTCAGTTCCACGGTGCCCAGGTTGGAGGACAGGTGACCGCCGGTACGCGACACGGATTCCACCAGGAAGGCGCGCAGTTCGGTCGCAAGCTGCAGCAGTTCCCGGTTGTCAAGCGACCTCACGTCGGCCGGGCTGTCGATTTTCTCGAGCAAGGGATAAGCGCTCGCGGTGTGCAAGGATCTGTCCATGTCAGTGCTTCCTCGTCAGCACGAAATCCGCCAGCTCACGCAGGCGGCGGGCGGGAGCGCCGAGCGAGGACAGGCTGTCCAGCGCTTCGGCGTGCAGCTCGCGGGCGCGCTCTCGCGCGCCCGTCAGTCCCAGCGTGCTGACATAGGTCGGTTTGTTCGCGGCAGCATCCTTGCCCGCGGTTTTTCCCAGCGCCTCGGTACTGGCTTCACAGTCGAGCACGTCGTCGACCACCTGGAACAGAAGGCCGACGGTAGCTGCATAGTGGTCCAGACGCGCGGCCGCGTCTACTTCGATTTCACCGCAGTGATAACCGAGCCGGATGGCGCAACGGATCAGTGCGCCGGTTTTGTGGATATGCATGTACTCGAGTTCGTGCACGCCCAGCGCCACACCGACCGAAGCGAGGTCTATCGCCTGGCCGCCCGCCATGCCGCGCGAACCGGATGCGATCGCCAGTTGATTCACCATGGTCACGCGTCTTTCCGGCGCAACCGGGCAATGTTCCGCCAGCAGGTGGAAGGCTAGAGACTGAAGACTGTCGCCGACCAGCAGGGCGGTGGCGTCGTCGTAGTGCACGTGCACGGTCGGTTTGCCGCGTCGAAGCACGTCATCGTCCATGCACGGCATATCGTCGTGTACCAGGGAATAGGCGTGTATCAGTTCGACCGCACAGGCGGCTGCATCGATCGCTTCGGGGGGGGCGCTTGCGAACTCGCCCGCCGCATGCGCGAGCAACGGGCGTACGCGCTTGCCGCCGCCCAGCACGGCATAGCGCATGGCCTCGTGCAGCCGCTGCGGGGCAAGCACCGAGGCTGGCAGGAAGTGCTCGAGCGCGCGCTCGGTGCGGGTCTGGACGTTGATGATCCAGTCGGCAAAGCCGGCTGCGGTATCACTCATCGCGCAGATCCCCGGTGCTGAAGTCCTTGAGCAGACCTTCCTCGAGAATCTGCACCTTCTGTTCGGCGGTATTCAGCGCCTCTTGGCAGAAACGTACAAGCTCGACGCCGCGCTGGTAACGATCCAGTGCGCCATCCAGGGGCAGCTTGCCGTCTTCCATGGCCCGCACGATGGATTCCAGTTCTTCGATGGCCTGCTCGAAGCTGGCGGGCGTGGACGCCGTGTCGGCTTTTCGGATCATGCGTACGGGGAGCTTCGGGTAAACGTTGAAAAATAGCTGATATGTATCAGTCGGTCAAACCGCCGAGGCGCTATACTGACCGGCTTTGTCACGCGTTTGCGTGCATCGCCGGCACGTCCATGGGCGTTGCGCGGCGGGGTCCGCGATGGGAGACACGCGGTTTTCCAACTTTGACGCAGGGGTTGGGGAATGTCCGATATACAGTCCATTACCCGCCTGGAGCCGGCTCAATCGCAGTTTCCGGTTTCCTGGTACTTTGACGAAGCGCTGTTCGAACTCGAAAAGCGCGTGCTTTTCGATAATGGCCCGGGCTACGTGGGCCATGAGTTGATGGTACCCACGGTCGGGGACTATCACACACTGGGCTGGGCCGACGACGCGTTGATGCTGGTGCGCAACGAATCCGGCGTCGAATTGCTGTCCAATGTCTGCCGCCACCGGCAGGCCATCATGATGAAGGGGCGCGGCAACACGCCCAATATCGTGTGCCCGGTCCACCGCTGGACCTACGACACACGTGGCGAACTGCTGGGCGCGCCGCATTTTCCCAACACACCCTGCCTGAATCTGAAGCGTCAGCCGCTGCAGAACTGGAAGGGACTGCTGTTCGCGGGCAAGCGCGACATCGTGTCCGATCTGGCCGGCATGCAGGTGGCGCGGGACCTCGATTTTTCCGGCTACATGCTGGATCACGTAGAGATGCACCTGTGCAACTACAACTGGAAAACCTTCATCGAGGTGTATCTCGAGGATTACCACGTCGAGCCCTTCCACCCGGGGCTGGGCAAGTTCGTGACCTGCGATGACCTGAGCTGGCAGTTCGCGCCGCACTATTCAGTGCAGAGGGTCGGTGTCAACAATCGACTGGCGCGACCCGGCTCGCCGACCTACGAGAAGTGGCACCGCGCCGTGCTCGACTTCTACCGAGGCGAGCTGCCGCCGCATGGTGCGATCTGGCTGACCTACTACCCGAACATCATGGTCGAGTGGTATCCGCACGTGCTGGTCGTGAGTACGCTGTACCCGCAGTCGCTGGACCGGACGATGAATGTGGTGGAGTTCTACTATCCCGAGGAAATCGTGCTGTTCGAGCGCGAATTCATTGAAGCTGAACGTGCCGCCTACATGGAAACCGCGCGCGAGGACGACGAGATCGGCGAGCGCATGGACGCCGGCCGGCGGGCGCTGCTCAAGCAGGGGCGCTCCGAGGTCGGTCCTTACCAGTCCCCCATGGAGGACGGCATGCAGCATTTCCACGAATGGTTCCGCCGCGAGATGGCGGACTACCTGTGAGGGATGTATCGCATGAATCCATGACAGGGCACCGCGGTGCCCTGTTTTTTTGACCGCACCGCGCGCGATGAAGTCCTTGTGGATGCTGCTGGCCAGCGTGTTGTTCGCGTCCATGGGCGTGTGCGTGAAGCTGGCCAGCGAGGCGCTGCCCGCGGCTGAAATTGCCTTCTACCGTTCCTTCATTTCGCTGCTGTTGATAGGCGTGTTCATGAAGCTGCGCGGTGCGCGTTTCGCGACACCCCATGCATCGGTCCATCTGAAGCGCGGCCTGTCGGGCGGTGTTTCTCTCGTCCTGTATTTCCAGGCCATCGCGTGGCTGCCGTTGCCCACCGCTGTCACACTGAACTACACCTCACCCTTGTTCATGGCGGCCTGGCTCGGTCTGACCTCGCGCGGCGAACTGTCCCGGCCGGTGGGCAGTGCGCTGCTGCTCGGTTTTGTCGGCGTCGTTCTGGTGCTGCAGCCATCGATGGCGGCCGATCAATGGCTGGGCGGGCTGTGCGGCCTGGCTTCAGGGCTGATCGCGGCTATGGCCTACCTCAGCGTGCGAGACCTTGGCCGGCTGGGCGAACCCGAATGGCGCATCGTGCTGTACTTTTCGCTGTGCGCGTCGCTGATCGCAGCGGCGTGGACCCTGGTCGACGGCGGTTTCCATTGGCCGGCACCCGGTACCTTGCTGCTGCTGGCCGGTGTCGGCAGCTTCGGCGCGGCCGCGCAACTATGCATGACGGCGGCCTACAAGGGCGGACCTACCTTGGTGTCGGCAAGCCTTGCCTACACCACGGTGGCGTTCTCAACGCTGTTCAGCCTGCTGCTGTGGAACGAAGCGCCAGCCGCCGTGGTCTGGGCCGGCATGGCACTGATCGTCGCCAGCGGGGTGCTGGCGCTGCTCCATCCGCCGTCGGCGAAGTTATAGTCCGGATATCAACACAGGAGGCGAATGATGATTACCACCGACCATGGTGGCCGGCTCGTGACCGTGACCGCGTTCGGCGAATTCACGGTGGCCGACTACAAGGAATTCGAGGAACTGGTCAATTACCGCATCAAGTTCGAAGGGGTGGTGAACCTGCTCATCGATCTGCGCCAGATGACCGATTTCACGCTGGACATGGCGCTGGAAGAACTGCGTTTCGCGCGCGCCCACAGTCACGACTTCGGACGCATCGCGGTCCTTGCGGGCAGCCCCTGGGTTGCGATGACAGCATGGCTGTCGCAGGTGTTCGTCGATGCCGAGGTGAGCGTGTTCGACGATGAGGTGATCGCGCGCGCCTGGCTGGAGGAGTCGCCGTGACATCGGCGCTGATATCGGCGGCCGAGCTGAAGGCGACATTTTCCGACCCGCAGCGGGTCATCGTTGACTGCCGCCACGATCTGCGTCTGACCGATGCCGGCGAGGACGCCTGGAAGCAGGGACATGTTCCGGGCGCGCTGTTCATGCACCTGGACCGCGATCTGTCCGGCGACAAGACGGGGCGCAACGGGCGCCATCCGCTGCCGTCCCCCGAGGGTTTCGTCCGCCTGCTCGGCGAACGTGGCATCACCCCCCGGCATCGCGTGGTCGCATATGACGATGCGGGCGGCATGTATGCCGCGCGCCTGTGGTGGATGTTGCGCTGGGTCGGACATCGCGATGTGTCGGTGCTGGACGGCGGGCTGCAGGCGTGGATTGCCGCCGGCGGCGCCATCGACACGACGGTGCACACATTGCCGCCCGCGACCTATCCTCTCGCCGCGATCGAACCTGTTTTCGATGCTGATGCGGTGCGGGCCAACCTTGAGGGCGGTGACCGCCTGCTGGTCGATGCGCGCGCGCCGGATCGTTTCCGCGGCGAGAACGAAACGCTGGATCCGGTCGGCGGCCACATTCCTGGTGCGCTGAACCGCTTCTTCAAGCTCAATCTGGGGGAAGACGGCCGCTTCAAGCCGGCCGACGTGTTGCGCGCCGAATGGCGCGAACTGATAGGCGGCCGCGATCCTGCCACCCTGGTCATGCAGTGCGGCAGCGGCGTAACCGCTTGCCATAATCTGCTGGCGCTCGAAGTGGCGGGCCTGCACGGCGCCCGGCTCTACCCCGGATCGTGGAGCGAGTGGTGCAGCGATCCGGCCCGTCCGATGGCGCGCTGATCGAGCAATTGCGCACCGCGCTGCTCGCGCTGCTGGCCGCGCGCTCAGGCGGTGCTTCCATCTGTCCGTCCGAAGTCGCGCGTGCCTGCGCGGCCGATTGGCGACCACTCATGCCTGCAGTAAAGGACCTTGCCCGCCGCCTCGCTCGCGAAGGCCTCGTAGTCATTACACAGCGTGGTCACCCGCTCGATCCCGACGCCGACTGGCTTGGTCCGATACGGGTGAGGCTCAAGGACGCGCCGGGCCGCCCCAAGCGTCCTTGACCCCCACGGGGGGAGGGCGGGCGCAGCCCGACCGGGGGGGCTTGCATCAGGACGCGCCGGGCCGCCCCAAGCGTCCTTGACCCTCCATGGCGGGCGCGCGCGCCGCTACGCGGACCGCTGTGCGCGGCGGTTTCAGGTGGATTCCAGCCGCGCGAACTGTTCGCCGAGGAAGTCGAGCAGCCGTCGCACGCGCAGCGGCATGTGGCGGCCGGCGGGCAGCATGGCGTGCAGCGGAAACAGTTCGCCGCGCCAGTCGGGCAGCAGTTCGATCAGCCGACCTGCCGCGATGTCCTGCAGGATGTCCAGTCTTGCCTTGGTGGCGATGCCCAGTCCCTGCAGCGCCCATTGCCGAACCAGAGCGCCGTCGTAGGCCAGCCGGTTGCCCTGTACCCGCACGGTCAGGTCTTCGCCGTCGCGCGAGAATGACCACGACAGGTGGGGTCGCCCGCTGCGATAGAGCGCCAGGCAGTTGTGATGCGCCAGTTCCGATGGATGCGCCGGCACGCCATGACGCGCGATGTAGTCGGGCGAGGCGACCAGCGCGCGCGGCGTCAGATGCAGGCGGCGCGCCACCAGCGACGAATCCGGCAAGTCGCCGTAGCGTATCGCCAGATCGACCCGCTCGCGCACAAGATCCTGCAGCGTGTCCGACACATAGAGCGTCAGACGCAGTTCAGGATGTTGTTCGATGAAGCGGTCCAGCAGGCTCGACACCAGACCCCGCCCAAGATCGGACGGTGCGGCGACATGGACATCGCCACTCAGCACCTCGCCGCTTGCGCCGATCAATGCACGGGCGTCATCCATGTCCCCCAGCGCGCGTCGCGCATGCTCGAGCAGCACCTCGCCCTCCGGCGTGAGGCGCATGGAGCGTGTCGAGCGCTCGACCAGCCGCGTCCCGAACGCGGACTCGATCCGCTTGAGTCCGGCACTGGCGGCAGCGGGCGTCAGCTGCAACTGGCGGGCGGCTGCGCTGAGCGAGCCGGCGTCGGCGATCCGCACGAATAGCTGCAGTTGCGACAGGGTGAGATCCAGCGGATTCATTTTCAATCCATGTTTGAAGATGATGTGAACCGTACCGGAATTATCAATCGAGCCCCAGGTACGTACCATGCCATCCATCCAAATGCCCTGGGATGTCCCGCATGAAAGCCATCGTCTTCCGCCACAACCTGCCGATCGAGGATGACAACAGTCTGATCGACGTCGAACTGCCTGTGCCCGACGCCACCGGTCGTGACCTGCTGGTGCGGGTAGAGGCCGTCGCGGTCAATCCGGTCGACACCAAGGTGCGCCGTTTTCACGCGCCGCCAGCCGATGGCAGCGGGCGCGTTCTCGGTTGGGATGCAGCGGGTGTGGTCGAGGCGGTCGGGGCGCAGGTGACGCGATTCCGGCCGGGCGACCGCGTGTGGTATGCCGGCGACCTGACCCGTCAGGGCAGCAACGCCGAGTATCAACCGGTCGATGAGCGCGTGGTCGGCCGCATGCCGGCCACGCTGGATTTCGCTCAGGCCGCCGCGCTGCCACTGACCGCCATCACCGCCTGGGAACTGTTGTTCGACCGGCTGCAACTGCGTGACGCCGAAGGCCGCCTGCTCGTCGTCGGCGCAGCTGGCGGCGTGGGATCCATCATGATCCAGCTCGCACGCGCGCTCACCCGCACCACCGTGATCGCCACCGCATCGCGGCCGGAAACCCGCGCCTGGGTCGAACAGCTTGGCGCGCACACGGTGATCGACCACAGCCAGCCGCTGGCGCAGGCCCTGCGCGAGGCGGGCTTCGAATCGGTCACCCATGCCGCCAGTCTGACCCAGACCGATCACCATTACGCCCAACTGGTCGAGGCGCTCGCGCCGCAGGGCAAGCTGGGACTGATCGACGACCCGGCACAGCCGCTCGACCTGCTGGCGCTCAAGCGCAAGAGCCTGTCCTTGCACTGGGAACTCATGTTCACCCGTTCGCTCTACCAGACGTCGGACATGGCCGAGCAGGGCCGCCTGCTGGATCAGGTGGCCGACATGGTCGATGCCGGCCTACTGCGCAGCACGCTGGGCGAGCACTTCGGCGTCATTACGGCGGCCAACCTCAGGCGTGCGCACGCCCTGCTCGAAAGCGGCCGGGCGCGCGGAAAGATCGTGCTGCAGGGTTTCTGACGCCATCATCTCGATGCGGACCGCGCGGGCACATCCGCCCGATCGTCATGCGGCGCGGCCGCACGTGTCATACAACAAACATGCCTGCGCATCCGTGCGGGCGATTTTCTGGAGATCACATGACCACGCTGTTCGAACCGACCCGACTGGGCGACATCGCTCTGGCCAACCGCATCGTCATGGCGCCGCTCACGCGCAACCGGGCACAGGCCGGTAATGTACCCGGACCGCTCACCGTGGAGTACTACCGGCAACGCGCGAGCGCCGGCCTCATCATTGCCGAAGCGACGCAGATTTCGCCGATGGGGCAGGGCTATCTCGATACGCCGGGCATCCATTCGCCGGAGCAGGTCGCCGGCTGGCGCAAGGTGACTGACGCGGTGCATGCCGGCGGCGGACGCATCGTGCTGCAACTGTGGCATGTCGGTCGCATTTCACACAGCTCTCTGCTGCCCGATGGCGCGCAGCCGGTGTCATCCAGCGCACACCGGCCGAATGCCAAGACCTTCACCCGCGAAGGTTTCGTCGATACCTCGGCGCCGCGCGCCTTGCGCGACGACGAGATTCCCGACCTGATCGAAGACTATCGCCGCGCCGCGGTCAACGCGATCGAAGCCGGATTCGACGGGGTCGAGGTGCACGCGGCGAACAACTATCTGCTCGACCAGTTCATGCGCGACAGCGTGAACGACCGCAGCGGCCCGTATGGTGGCTCCATCGCCAACCGGACCCGACTGGTGGTGGACATCATGAAGTCGGTGGCGGGCGCGATCGGTGCCGCACGCACCGGCATCCGGCTGTCACCGGTCACCACCTTCAATGACACGCCGCGCGACAGCGATCCGCAGGCGCTTTACGGCCACCTGATACGCGAACTCGCGCCGCTGGGGCTGGCTTTCGTGCACATGATCGAAGGCGAGACCGGTGGCGCACGCGCGCCGGCCGACCTCGTCACGCCTTTCGACTACGCGGCGCTGAAGCAGTCCTTCGCCGGGGGCTGGATCGTGAACAATGGCTATGACGCGCCCACCGCGACCAAGGTGGTGGCCGATGGCGCTGCCGATGCGGTGGCTTTTGGACGTCCCTTCATCAGCAACCCGGATCTGGTGCGCAGGCTGCGCGAGAACGCGCCGCTCAATCCGCTGCGTGCCGAACTGCTGTATGGCGGCGGCGCCGAGGGCTACACCGACTATCCGGCACTGCCCTGATCCGAGGATGGCGCGCCCGGCGGTTCAGGGCGCGTCCACATCCAGCAGGCCACGACCAGCAGGATGAGCCAGACAGTGCCGCGCAGCCACGCAGGCAGCGGGCTGAACCACAGCATGAGCGCGCTGCTGCACATCATCACGCTGGCCAGCCACTTCGCCCGCCTGGGTATGGCGCCGTGCCGGCGCCAGTCGAGAATGTAAGCGCCGTATTTCGGATGCGCGAGCAGTCGGGCTTCCAGCTCCGGCCAGCCGTGCCCGCCCGCCCAGGCAGCCAGCAGCAGGAAGGGCACGGTGGGCATGACCGGCAGGAAGGCGCCGATCACGCCGAGCGCGACGGACAGCGCGGCGAGCAGGCGCCACAGCAACTGGCGGGTCCAGTGAATCAAGACGGCTCATTCAGCGTGCGAAGCCTGCATTGTGCCGTACTGACCGGCGTCCCGCTCGCCGCCTCGCCACGCCTTCAGCGCCTCAGGTCCAGCGTGAACGGGAAGTTCGGGTTGCGTTCCTCCGGCGGCGCCGACACCGGTCCGGGGGTGTGGCCCATCGCGAAAAAGCGTGCCAGCCGCCGTCCTTCCGCTTCGTAGGCATTGACCGGGAAGGTTTCGAAATTCCGCCCGCCCGGATGAGCGACGTGATACTGGCAGCCGCCCATGGACCGCTGCATCCAGCTGTCCACCAGATCGAATACCAGCGGGTTGTGGGGCGGGATGGTCGGATGCAGGCAGGTCGGCGGCTGCCACGCGCGGTAACGCACGCCAGCGACGAATTCGCCGACGCGGCCGGTCGGCGCGAGCGGGACGCGGCGTCCGTTCACCGCCAGCACATGGCGATCGTCGATCAGGCCGGTCACCTTCACCTGCAGACGCTCGACCGAGGAGTCGACATAGCGCACGGTTCCGGCGATCGCACCTTCTTCGCCCATCACATGCCACGGTTCGAGCGCGCTGCGCAGTTCGACATTCACATTGCGCGCGGCGAAGCTGCCCATCTTCGGGAAGCGGAACTCGAAATGCGGCGCGAACCAGTCCAGTTCCATCGGATAGCCGAAAGCGCGCAATTCGTCGACCACATCGCGCAGATCGTCCCATACGAAGTAGGGCAGCATGAAGCGATCATGCAGTTCGGTGCCCCAGCGCTTCAGTCGGCGCGGCGCGTAGGGCTGTTGCCAGAAACGGGCGATCAGTGCGCGCAGAAGCAATTGCTGGGTGAGGCTCATGCGCGCGTGCGGCGGCATTTCGAAGGCGCGCATCTCCAGCAGGCCGAGACGTCCGGTCGGACCGTCGGGCGAGAACAACTTGTCGATGCAGAACTCGGTGCGATGCGTGTTGCCGGTGGAATCGACCAGCAGGTTGCGCAGGATGCGGTCGATCAGCCAGGGGGGCGTGTAACCCATGTCCCGGGTTCGTCGCTGTATCTCGCCGAAAGCGATCTCGATCTCGTACACCGCATCGTTGCGGGCCTCGTCGATGCGTGGTGCCTGGCTGGTCGGTCCGATGAACAGTCCGGAGAACAGGTAGGACAGAGCCGGATGGTTGTGCCAGTAGCTGATCAGGCTGCGCAGCAGGTCGGGTCGGCGCAGGAAGGGCGAATCGGCCACAGTGGCGCCGCCAAGGACGAAGTGGTTGCCGCCGCCGGTTCCCGAGTGGCGGCCATCCAGCATGAACTTCTCGGTACTGAGCCGGGTTTCGTGTGCGGCCTCATACAGGAAGGTGGTGCCCGCCACCATTTCGTCCCAGGAGTGGTAGGGCTGGATGTTCACTTCCAGCACACCCGGGTCCGGCGTGATGCGCAGCACCTCGACGCGTGCATCGCGCGGAGGCTCGTAGCCCTCGAGTATCACCGGGTGGCCGCAATCGGCGGCGGTCGCCTCGATGGCGGTCACCAGTTCCAGGTAATGTTCGAGCGAGGACAGCGGCGGCATGAAGATGTACATCACGCCATGTCTGACCTGGGTACACAGGGCCGTGCGCGTGATCCATGCGGCCGATTCGAACGGGCCCGGTTGCCGGTCGCCGCGCGCGGCATCGCCCGGGTGGCTGCCCGGGCCTTCTGGCGCATAGCCGAGGCGCCGCGCGCGATCGGCGGTCAGGTCGGCCAGCGGCGTCTGCATGCGGGTGGCGATATCCCGCCAGGGCGACAGAGGTCCTTGCGGTGCCATCGGGTCCGGTGCATGCACCCAGGGGTAGTCGGTGGCCGCGGTCCACGGCTGGGAATCGATAGGCAGACGGTAGCCCAGAGGTGAATCGCCAGGTACCAGGTAACAGCGTTCGGCCCGCAGGAACCACGGCCCGCTCTGCCAGGCGCTGCCATCCGCAGTGCGCGCCAGCGGCAGGACATGGCCGATCACGGCATCCAGTCCCTGGTCGAACACGCGGCGAACGCGTTCGCGTTCCAGCGGATCATCCAGCCGCGCATCGAAAGGATCGACATTCACCGGCAGGCGGCGCTCGCGCCACAGGTAGTACCACACGTCCTCATAGGCCGGGAAAACGTGCTTTGCGTCGATGCCGAGCCGTGAGGACAGTTGCTCCAGGAAACGCGCGGCATCCGCTTCTGTCAGCGCGTAGTCGACCGATTCATCGGCGAACAGACCGGGGTCGGTCCACATCGGCTCGCCGTCCCGGCGCCAGAACAGGGTGAGCGACCAGCGCGGCAACTGCTCTCCGGGGTACCACTTGCCCTGGCCATAGTGCAGCAGGCCGCCGGGCGCGTAGCGCGCCTTCAGCCGCGACAGCAGCGATGCGCCGAGCAGGCGCTTGGACGGGCGATCGGGTGGCGAGTCCGCCGTGGTATTCCATTCCGCACCATCGCGGTCATCGACCGACACGAAGGTCGGTTCGCCGCCCATGGTGAGCCGCACATCGTGACGCTTCAGATCCACGTCGATGCGATGGCCCAGATGTTCTATACGCGACCACTGTTCGTCCGAATAGGGCTTGGTCACGCGAGGGGCTTCCCATACCCGCTCGACCTTCATGTGATGCGCGAACTCGACCTCACACTTCTCGGCGAAACCGCTGACAGGCGCGGCCGAAGACGGTGCTGGCGAGCAGGCCAGCGGGATGTGGCCTTCGCCCGCGAACAGGCCGGACGTCGGGTCCAGCCCGATCCAGCCGGCGCCGGGCAGATAGACCTCGCACCATGCGTGCAAGTCGGTGAAGTCGGCCTCCGGTCCGCTGGGACCGTCGAGCGATTTCACGTCCGGCGTGAGCTGTATCAGATAGCCGGACACGAAACGCGCCGCCAGTCCGAGGTGACGCAGTACCTGCACCAGCAGCCATGCCGAATCGCGGCATGAACCGCTCGCCTTCTGCAGCGTGTCCTCCGGCGTCTGCACACCCGGTTCCAGCCGGATCAGATAACGGATGTCGTTCTGCAACTGCTGGTTCAGCGCAACCAGAAAGTCCACGCTTGCGCGCCCGCCATCGCACATCGCGCGGGCGTTGTCGACCCAGTGCGTGAAGCGCGGCGCGTTGTCGCGCCCGAGCGGCAGCCTGACCATATAAGGCGCCAGTTCGTGCGTCTGTTCAGGGTTGTAGGCGAAGGGAATCTTTTCCGCTTCCGGTTCAAGGAAGAAGTCGAAGGGATTGATCACCGACATTTCGGCGACCAGATCGACCTCGATCTTCAGCGACCGGGTGCGCTCGGGAAACACGAGCCGCGCCAGATAGTTCGATTGCGGGTCCTGCTGCCAGTTGATGAAGTGCTCGGCCGGCGTGACCTTGAGGGAATAGGACAGTACCGGCGTTCGGGTATGCGGCGCCGGGCGCAGCCGCACGACCTGAGGGCTGAGCAGTATCGGCCGGTCGTAGTGATAGTGAGTGACATGGTTCAGCGCGACGTGAATGGACACGACGTTCTCCGGCGGCGGGTTTGAAGGAGCGGCCCATCCTTCGAAGCAATTACCATGCTTGCCGGCAAATGCCTGTTTTCCCGCTTGTCATCATGCACTCCGGGATTGATGGCACCAATATGGTGCACGGCGCAGTCCGGCGTGCGCCCGGATGGGCGGCAAGGCGGAAGCTGCGCGAAGGACGGGCAGGTTCAGGCTACACTCGCGACATGTCCAAGGAATTGACACAGGTCGGCGGCGCATCACTTCGTCTGCGTCTGCGCAATGGCGGTGAGCTGGGCCCGGGCAAGATCGACCTGCTCGAACATCTGGCCAGGGAACGTTCGATATCCGGCGCTGCTCGTGCCATGGGCATGGCTTACCGGAAGGCCTGGCTCATGATCGATGATCTCAACCAGATGTTTGCCGAACCCGTGGTGCGCACCTTCCCCGGGCGTTCGCAGGGCGCCGGCGGCGCGGAGCTGACCGCGTTCGGCGAGCGCGTGATCGCGCTGTTCCGGGCCGCCGAACGGAGAACCAGGGACGCGGTCGCTCTTCAGCTTGTCGAACTCGAAGACGCCGTCAATCCGCAACGGCACGCAGAGGGGACGCTGCCTTCGCAGCGCTCTGACGCTTGCTGATGCCGCGTCCGTCCAGCGCCACCGATTTCACCAGGGCCCATACCGGGGTTCCCGGCTGCAACCCCAGGCGGTCACACGATTCGCGCGTGACCAGCGAGCGGAGCGTGCTGCTGCCGAGATCCACTACGACCTCTGCGTAAGGGCCATCCTCCGGCGTGATGCCGACCACGCGACCGGGCAGCTTGTTCATGATCGATACATCCATCGGCCGGGACAGGGCCAGGGTCACATCGCGGGTCTGGATGCGCACGCGCACCGCGGATCCGGGGTCGAGATCGACGCGCGGCACCCGCAACTGACCATCGGCGAAGTGCAGGGTTGTGAGCGCGTAGTCATCATTGTGTTGCGCTACCGTGCATTCGAGCACCGAGCCGGCTTCGTGCCGACCGATCAGCGTCGAATGTTCCGGGCGGGCCATCACATCCGCCAGTTCCCCGCTGGCCACGGTACGACCTTCGGCGACGATGACCAGGTGATCGGCCAGACGCGTCACCTCTTCGATGGAATGGCTCACATACAGCACCGGCAGCCCGAATTCGCCAGCCAGGCGTTCGATGTAGGGCAGCACCTCCGCCTTGCGCGGGGCATCCAGCGATGCCAGCGGCTCGTCCATCAGCAGCAGTGAAGGTTGGCTGAGCAAGGCGCGTCCGAGCGCGACTCGCTGCTTCTCGCCGCCCGACAGCAGGTGAGGCCGTCGCGTGAGCAGGTGTGACAGGCCAAGCACGCCGATCACGCTGTCCCAGTCGGTGCGCACCGGTCCTCGCGCCCGCCGCAGGCCGTAACGCAGGTTGGCCGCCACATCAAGATGTGGAAACAGACGCGCATCCTGGAACACGTATCCGATGCCACGTTTTTCGATTGGCAGGTTGACGCGGGCCTGGCTGTCGAAGAACACCCGCTGGTCGACCGCAATGCGTCCGTGATCCGGTGCAAGTATCCCTGCCACCGCGTTGATCAGACTGCTCTTGCCGGCGCCGCTGCGACCGAACAAGGCGGTCACGCCGCGCGACGGCAGGCTGACGTCCACCGCGAAATCGAGCGCGCCGAGCTTCTTGCGGAAATGCAGTTCTATCATTGTGAAAACCTTGGTTGACCGCGTGCCACCGTGCAGAAAACCCTGCCTGGTGAGTGATTGGCGAGCCGTCCCGCCAAGCGCGCTGCGCCGTACTGCCTGACAACCCTGTCCTGCATGCGCGCTGTCGCCGATCGGCGGCAGTTCTTGCGGTCACGACCGTCCGAGCCAGCGCTGGGTGCGCCTGTGCAGCCATTCCGACAGCGTGATCGCCGATACCGCGAGCAGCATGGACAGTCCGACCAGGCGAAGCGCGATCGCATCGCCGTCGGGTGTCTGGGTAGCCGTGTAGATCGCCAGTGGCAGGGTGCGGGTTTCCCCCTCGATATTGGATGCGAAGGTGATGGTGGCGCCGAACTCGCCCAGACTGGCGGCGAAGGCCATCATCGATCCGGACAGGATGCCCGGCAGCATGAGCGGCAAGGTGATGGTGAACAGCACGTCCAGACGACTGGCGCCCAATGTGCGGGCGGCCAGCTCCAGGCCCTGGTCCACCGCGTCCAGTGAAAGCCGTATGGCGCGTACCATGAGCGGAAAGGACATGACGGCCGCTGCGACCACCACGCCTTCCGTGGTGAATATGAGCTGGATGCCGAAATTCGCCTTCAGCCAGGCGCCCAGCGGCGCTCGCGTGCCCAGGGTGATCAGCAGCAGATAGCCTATGACGACAGGAGGCAGCACGAGCGGCGCATGGACGATGCCGTCGAGCAGCGCCTTGCCCGGAAGCCGGGTACGGGAAAGCAGCCACGCTGCGCCGACGGCGAAGGGCAGACACAGCAGCGTACTGGTCAGACCGACCCTGAGACTGAGCAACAGGGCTTCCCACGCGATTCCGTCCATTGATTCCTACTTGACGCTGAAGCCGTAGCGCTTGAACACGGTGCTGGCCGCGTCGCTGCGCAGATAAGTGTAGAAAGCGCGGGCCGCGGCGGAATCCTGCCCCGCAATGATGGCCGCAGGATAGGTGATCGGCGCATGACTGTCAGCAGGGAAGGTGGCCGCGACGCGCACTTTGGGCGTGACCGCTGCGTCGGTCGAATAGACGATGCCCGCCGGTACCTCGCCGCGCTCGACCAGAACCAGCGCAGCACGCACCGAATCCGCGCGTACCAGCCGGGGTTCGGCGATCCGCCACACGCCCAGATGGGTGAGCGCAGCCTGGGCGTACTTGCCGACCGGCACATGAGCCGGATCTCCGGTGGCCAGCCGGCCGTCGCCAAGCAGTGCGGCCAGATCAAAGCCTTTGGCGAGCGCGACGGTGGCCTTGCTGTCCGCAGGCGTCACCAGTACCAGACTGTTGCCCAGCAATGAAATCCTGCTGTCGGTGACGATCAGTTTGCGTTCGGCCAGATAGTCCATCCACTGTTCATCGGCGGACAGGAAGAGCTGCGCCTGGGCGCCCGACTCGATCTGTTTGGCCAGCGTTGAGGACGCCGCGAACGAGTACTTCACGGTATGGCCGGACTGCGCCTCGAAGCTCTTGCCGATATCCTGAAGCGCATTGGTCAGGCTGGCGGCCGCGAACACCACCAGGGTGTCGGCGCGCGCCACGGAGGCGAGCATGGTCAGCAGAAAAGCGGCCACCAGATGCACGAAGGACAGACGACGCATTGTGTTCTCCTATATAAATGTTGATACAGGAGACTATCGTAAGACGAAAATCGTACTGTGCGATGTGACAACCGGAAAAATGCTGCGCCGCGTTGCGACCGGAAAGAAAAAGGCCGGTGCACCGCACCGGCCCGCAGGTCCTTGCCGAGGGGGCGATCAGTCCGGCAGATCGGCTGACGACGGTGCGATTGCAGCAAACAGGTCGCCCATCATCGCCAGGCTGGCGGTCTGCAATGCGGCGGCCGGTACAAGGGCGCCGCCCGGTCCGGGCAGATCGCGCGTGGCGGTGGCCGAGGCGACCACGGTGACCTGGTAGCCAAGATTGAATGCGCCGCGTGCGGTCGAATTGACGCACATATGCGTCATGAAGCCGACCAGGACGAGTGATCGGATGCCGCTGCGCTTCAGTTCCTCGTCCAGCACGGTCTGCACGAAGCTGTTCGGGTAGTGCTTGGTGATGACGGCTTCGCCGGGGACGGGCGTGACCGGTGCGGCGATGCGTCCGATCGGACCGCGTATGTCGTACGGCGAACCGGGACCCGCATCATGCTGGATGTGGATGACCGGACGGCCCGTTTCGCGCGCACGCGAAAGCACATGGGCGGCTTCCAGCAGCGCCGGTTCGACGCCGCTCAACTGCATGACGCCCTCGCGATAGGTCTGCTGGCAGTCGATCAGTATCAGCGCCGATTCCGACAGTGCCGCGGGCGAGCTGTCCAGGCCGCTCAGATCGCGCAGTGTAGGTGTCGCAGCGCTCATGCCGCCTGTTGTGTGCCGTGGACCCGCTGCAGCGCTTCCACAACCAGAGGCAGCAGTCCGGTCTCTCCGCCCGATTGTGCATGGGCGAGGATGGCGTTGCGCATGCGCGGTTCCCAGAAGCGCTGGATATGGCCCGCCACGCCATCCACGGCTTCTTCGTGGTTGGGGTAGCTCTGGAAGAACTGACCGATCTGGTTGGCCATCTTGACGAGGTTCTGTATGTCCATCGCTGTTCCGTTCAGTGTTTGGGTTCGCTGTAGATCACCTTCTGACCATTGCGGACGAAGCCGCACAGCGTGATGCCGGCGCGGTTCGCCAGATCGATGGCCAGGCCGGTGGGGGCGGAAATCGCCGCCAGCAGGCCGCCGCCGAAGCTGGCGAGCTTGAGCACCATTTCATAACTGGCGCGACTGGTAACCAGCGCGATGCCGGAGGCCGGATCCACGCCCTGGTCGGCCAGCGCGCCGATCAGCTTGTCGAGTGCGTTGTGGCGGCCGACATCTTCGCGCAGCGCGATCAGTCCGCCCTGCAGGTCGGCCCAGGCCGCTGCATGCACAGCGCCGGTGAGCTTGTGCAGCACCTGCGCGTCGGCCATCGCCGAAAAAGCACGGTGGATGGCATCGGCGGCGGGTGCCGGACGCGCGGTGACCGCCTTCACTTCGCGTGCGACCTGAGCCAGGCTGTCGACGCCGCACAGCCCGCAACCCGTGCGTCCGGCGAGCGAGCGGCGCCGCGCCTTCAGTGCCTCGAAAGCGCGATGGGTGACCTGCATGCGCACCTCGATGCCGCCGCTGTGATGCGCGACCTCGATGTCCTGCAATTCGGCGCGCCGGTCGATGATGCCTTCGGCCAGGCTGAAACCCAGGCCGAAGTCCTCGAGGTCGGCCGGCGTCGCCAGCATGACGGCATGCGAAAGCCCGTTGTAGACCATGGCAACCGGCACTTCCTCGGCGACGCACTCGAAGCCGGGCGCACGCTGGCCGTCGCGCAGACGCGTGGCCGGCCGAAGGGTCTGCGTGGGATGCACATCCGCCGACAGCGGCACACTGCAGCCACCCGCTTCGGCATTCCCGTCGATGACCTCTCCGTCGGCCATGCTGCGTTACACCTTCTCGCGCGGCGACTTGGGCAGCAGATCCAGTTGCTGCTTCGTGAAGTCGCGGTAGCGCTGCTGCCATTCCGACGGCTGGGTGACGCGCGTCACCTGAACGGCGGTTACCTTGTACTCGGGGCAGTTCGTGGCCCAGTCCGAGTTGTCGGTGGTGATGACGTTGGCGCCCGATTCCGGGAAGTGGAAGGTGGTGTAGACCACGCCCGGCTGCATGCGCTCGGACACCACAGCGCGCAACACCGTCTCGCCGGCGCGCGAACTGATGCCGACCCAGTCACCCTCGTTGATGCCGCGCAATTCGGCATCGGTCGGATGGATTTCCAGGCGGTCCTCGTCGTGCCACATCGAGTTCGGTGTGCGGCGCGTCTGCGCCCCCACGTTGTACTGCGACAGAATGCGGCCGGTGGTGAGGATGAGCGGGAAGCGCGACGAAGTGCGCTCCTCGGTCGGTACGTACTCGGTGAGCATGAAACGTCCCTTGCCACGCACGAATTCGTCGATGTGCATGATGGGTGTCCCTTCCGGTGCCTGCTCGTTGCAGGGCCACTGAATGCTGCCCAGCTCGTCCAGGTGCTGATAGCTCACGCCGTGGAAAGTCGGCGTCAGGCGCGCGATCTCATCCATGATTTCCGACGGATGCGTGTAGTCCATCGGATAGCCGAGCGCATTCGACAGCATGCAGGTCACTTCCCAGTCGGCCTTCCCGGCCAGCGGCGGCATGGCCTTGCGCACGCGCGAGATGCGGCGCTCCGCATTGGTGAAGGTGCCGTCCTTTTCGAGGAAGCTGGAGCCCGGCAGGAACACGTGCGCGAACTTGGCGGTTTCGTTCAGGAAAAGATCCTGCACCACCACGCATTCCATCGCGCGCAGCGCGGCTTCGACGTGCTGGGTGTTCGGATCGGACTGGACGATGTCCTCGCCTTCGCAGTACAGGCCCATGAAGGAGCCTTCCATCGCGGCCTCGAACATGTTCGGGATGCGCAATCCCGGCTCCGGCTGCGGCTCCACACCCCACGCATCCTTGAACAAGGCGCGCGTGGCCGAATCGGACACATGGCGATAGCCCGGCAGTTCGTGCGGGAAGCTGCCCATGTCGCACGAGCCCTGCACATTGTTCTGACCGCGCAGCGGATTCACGCCCACGCCTTCGCGGCCGATGTTGCCGGTGGCCATCGCGAGGTTGGCGATGCCGATCACCGTGGTCGAACCCTGGCTGTGTTCGGTCACGCCCAGACCGTAGTAGATGGCTGCGTTGCCGCCGGTGGCGAACAGGCGGGCGGCGGCGCGCACTTCGGCTGCCGGCACGCCGGTATGGATTTCCATCGCTTCCGGCGAATTTTCCGGCTTGGACACGAAATCGCGCCATTGCTCGAAAGACACCCATTCGCAGCGCTCGCGCACGAAGTCCTCCTGCACCAGGCCTTCGGTCACGACCACGTGGGCCATGGCAGTGATGATGGCGACGTTGCTGCCCGGCTTGAGCTTCAGGTGATGCGTGGCCTGGATGTGCGGCGAGCGCACCAGGTCGATTGCACGCGGATCGACCACGATGAGCTTGGCGCCCTGGCGCAGACGACGTTTCATCTGCGAACCGAAAACCGGATGTCCATCGGTGGGGTTGGCACCCATCACCATGATCACATCCGATTTCATGACCGAATCGAAGGTCTGCGTGCCGGCCGACTCACCCAGGGTCTGCTTCAGGCCGTAACCGGTGGGCGAGTGGCAGACACGGGCGCAGGTGTCGACGTTGTTGTTGCCGAATGCCGCGCGTACCAGCTTCTGCACCAGATAGCCTTCTTCATTGGTGCAGCGGCTGGACACGATGCCGCCGATCGAATCGCGACCGTACTTCGCCTGGATGCGCTTGAATTCCGAAGCGGCATAGCCGATCGCCTCGTCCCAGCTCACCGGCTGCCATGCGTCCTCGATGCTCTTGCGTATCATCGGCGTGGTGATGCGATCCGGATGGGTCGCGTAGCCGAAGGCGAACCGGCCTTTCACGCAGGAGTGACCGTGGTTGGCGCCGCCGTCCTTGTTCGGCACCATGCGCACCACGGTCGTGCCCTTCACCTCGGCGTCGAACGAGCAGCCCACGCCGCAGTAGGCGCAGGTGGTGGTGACCTTCTTTTCCGCCTGACCATGCTCGATCACGCCCTTTTCCATCAGCGTGGCGGTCGGGCAGGCCTGCACGCAGGCGCCGCAGGACACGCATTCCGATTCCATGAAAGGCTGGCTCTCGCCCGGGCTCACGCGCGAATCGAAACCGCGGCCGGAAATGGTGAGCGCGAAGGTGCCCTGGGTTTCCTCGCACGCCCGCACGCACCGGTTGCAGACGATGCACTTGGAAGGATCGTAGGTGAAGTAGGGGTTGGATTCGTCCTTGCTGAGTGCCGACAGCAGATCGAAGTGGTTCTTGCCCTTCATGCCGTAGCGCACTTCGCGCAGGCCGACCACACCGGTCATGTCCTGCAGTTCGCAGTTCCCGTTGGCGGAGCAGGTGAGACAGTCCAGCGGATGGTCGGAAATGTAGAGCTCCATGACGCCGCGGCGGATTTCGGCCAGTTTGGGCGTCTGGGTGCGCACCTGCATGCCGGGTTCGACCAGCGTGGTACAGGACGCGGGGTAACCGCGGCGACCTTCGATCTCCACCAGACAGAGGCGGCAGGATCCGAAAGGCTCGAGGCTGTCGGTCGCGCACAGCTTGGGAATGCTGGCAT
Organism: Methyloversatilis thermotolerans; assembly: GCF_000372885.1. Classification (GTDB taxonomy): domain Bacteria; phylum Pseudomonadota; class Gammaproteobacteria; order Burkholderiales; family Rhodocyclaceae; genus Methyloversatilis; species Methyloversatilis thermotolerans. Next base: position 2,290,527 of record NZ_KB889967.1, on the reverse strand, counting down.
CGCACTCCTGGGCGGCGCGCATGACCGAGGTGCCGGCCGGCACCGTGACTTCGATGCCGTCGATCGACAGCGTGACTTCCTTTTCGGATTCCCGGGCGGGGGTGCCGTAATCGGTATTGCGGGGTAGTGACATGGCGATTCTCCTCAGCTACGTGCCGTTCTTATGCCGCTTCGGTCTTGGAGATGCCGAAGTCTTCGGGGAAATGGTTCAGCGCCGACAGCACCGGATAGGGCGCCATGCCGCCCAGCGCGCAGAGCGAGCCGTTGAGCATGGTGTCGCACAGCGACTGCAGCAGCGCGATGTTCTTGCCGCGCTGTTCGTCGGCGATGATGCGGTCGATCACTTCTACGCCTCGCGTCGAACCGATGCGACAGGGCGTGCATTTGCCACAGGATTCGATCGCACAGAATTCCATCGCGTAGCGCGCCATACGGGACATGTCCACCGTGTCGTCGAACACCACGATGCCGCCGTGACCGATCATCGCCTGGCGCTTCGCGTATTCCTCGTAATCGAGCGGCACGTCGAACTGCGATGCCGGCACATACGCGCCGAGCGGGCCGCCGACCTGAACCGCACGCACCGGTCGTCCGGACAGCGTGCCGCCGCCGAAGTCGTAGATCAGTTCGTTCAGTGTCAGGCCGAATGCCTTTTCGACCAGTCCACCCCGCTTGATGTTTCCGGTGAGCTGGAACGGCAGCGTTCCGCGCGAGCGACCCATGCCGTAATCGCGATACCAGGCGCCGCCCCTGGCAAGGATGATGGGTACCGACGCCAGCGAAATCACGTTGTTGATGACCGTCGGTTTGCCGAACAGGCCCTGCAGCGCCGGCAGCGGCGGTTTGAAGCGCACGATGCCGCGCTTGCCTTCCAGGCTTTCCAGCAGCGAGGTTTCCTCACCGCAGATGTAGGCGCCGGCACCGAGGCGCACTTCCAGTTCGAACGCCTTGCCCGAACCGCGCACATCCTGGCCCAGCCAGCCGGCGGCGCGGGCGCGCCGGATCGCTTCCTTCAGCGTGGCGAAGGCATGCGGATACTCGGAACGCAGGTAGATATAGCCTTGGGTGGCGCCGACCGCGATGCCGGCGATGGTCATGCCCTCGATCAGCACATAGGGGTCGCCCTCCATGATCATGCGATCGGAGAAGGTGCCGGAATCGCCTTCGTCGGCGTTGCACACCACGTACTTCTGGTCGGCGCTGGCGCCGAGCACGGTATTCCACTTGATGCCGGTCGGGAAGGCTGCGCCGCCGCGGCCGCGCAGGCCGGAATCGGTCACTTCCTTGACGACGTCCGCCCCGCTCATCGCCAGGGCGTTCTTCAGGCCTTCGTAGCCGCCATGCGCGGTGTAGTCATCCAGGCTCAGGGGATCGGTGATGCCGATGCGCGCGCTGGTCAGGCGCTCCTGGTTCTTCAGGTAGGGAATTTCGTCGGCCGGACCGAGCGACAGCCCGTGCTGTCCGCCGCCGCTGATGAACCCCGCGTCGAACAGCGAAGCGACATCTTTCACCTGAACCGGACCGTAGGCCATGCGGCCAGCCGGGGTCTGCACTTCGACCATGGGTTCCAGGAAAAAGGCGCCACGCGAACCGTTGCGTACCAGTTCGATCGCGATGCCGCGGCGGGCTGCTTCGTCTGCGATCGCCTTGGCGACACGGCCGGCGCCGAGCGACAGCGCGCTCGAATCGATCGGAACGTAGATGCGGGTGCTCATGCGGCCACCTCCGCGCGCAGTTCGGCGATGATGTCGTCGAAACGTTCCGGGCTTACCCGGCCGATCACGTCGTCGCCGACGCGCACCGACGGGCCCAGCGCACAGTTGCCGAGGCAATACACCGCTTCGAGCGTGACCGCGCCATCCGCTGTTGTTTCATGGAAGTCGATGCCGAGGCACTTTTTCGCATGCGCTTCAAGTGCCGCCGCACCGACGGACTGACAGGCCTCCGCGCGACAGACCTGGACGACGTGGCGTCCAGGCGCATGGGTGCGGAAGTGGTGGTAGAAGGTGATCACGCCATGCACTTCGGCGCGGGATAGATTGAGGCTGCGTGCAATGACGGGCACGGCCTGTTCCGGAACGTGTCCGAATTCGTCCTGGATGGCGTGCAGCATGGGCAGAAGCGCGCCGGGCAGAGCGGCATGACTGTCGACCAGGCTTTTCAGCTTCTGGCCGTCGATGCCTGCGCCGGTGTGGTGCAATGACATGACTACTCTCCTCCGAATTCCTGCGGTCGACAGTCAACGGCCATTTGGGGATGTCCTGAAATCAGAACCGGCCAGCCATCGAATCGGAACTCTTGTTCATAATTGCGAAAAAGCCACCCTGCGGAAGATACAGTGGCTTCAAACTGAGGTTAGCAGCCGATATCCTTCTTAACGATATGAAAAAAACTTCCTAATCATGCGCATACAGATCGAGCCCGCGTGGCGCTTCAGGAATGCCGAAGGACGGGAAATCGACCCTTTGCTGTTCCAGGTGCTGGCCGCCGTGCAGCGCAGTGGAAAGTTGACCCAGGCGGCGCGTGAGGTGGGCTTTTCCTATCGGCATTGCTGGAACCTCATCCGCACCTGGTCGGCCTTCTTCGGCACGCCGCTGGTGGAGCTGTCGCAGGGGCGTGGCGCCGCGCTCACCCCGCTCGGAGAGAAGCTCACCTGGGCGGCGCAGCGCATCCAGGCGCGTCTGTCGCCGCAACTGGAAAACCTTTCGGTGGAGATCGATCGCGAGATCAATGCATCACTGATGAATACCCAGCCCGTGCTCCGTCTGCACGCGAGTCATGGTTATGCAGTGGCCCTCCTGCCCGATCTGATCGGCCGCATCGCCGGCGTGCGGCTCGAACTGCAGTATCTGGGTGCGATAGATGGTCTCAGTTCGATGGCGCGCGGAAGCTGCGACCTGTGCGGCTTTCACCTTCCCAGCGGAAGGTTGTCGCCGGATCTCACTGCGCAGCTGATGCGCCATCTGAAGCCGCGTGCGCATCGCATCATCCGGCTGGTCAGACGCACCCAGGGCCTGTTCGTCGCCACCGGCAACCCGCTCGGCATCCGTTCGCTGCAGGACCTCACCCGCAAGGATGTGCGTTTCATCAACCGGCAGGCCAGCTCGGGTACGCGCGTGCTGCTGGATCTCATGCTGGCCGAGGCCGGCATCGATGCGGACCGGGTTTCCGGCTATGAAACGGTGGAATTCACGCATGCGGCCGTTGCAGCACATATCGCGAGCGGCATGGCGGATACCGGCTTCGGCGTCGAGGCGGCGGCAACACAGTTCAAGCTGGATTTCGTGCCCATCGCCAAGGAGGATTACTTTCTCGCCTGTCGAGCCGAAGCGCTGGAACTGCCGTCTATGCAACGGCTGCTCGAAGCCTTGAAGTCGGCGGAATTTCTGGCGGCGGTGTCGCGCCTGCCCGGCTACTCGGCGGACGCACCCGGTGAAGTGCTGTCGGTGGTGGAGGCCTTGCGAGCTTAGGGGGCGCGAAGCGGCGCTTCGCGAAACTCCTGCTTCATCCACGGTTTGCCCTGCATGGCAAACCGGTTCGACAGGCGCAGCGCAGTGCGCTGCGAAACCCCTGTCTCACCCCCTTCGCATGGCGTCGAAGAATTCGCCGTTGCTCTTGGTGCTCTTTATCTTGTCGAGCAGGAATTCGATCGCTTCCAGGTCGTCCATGTTGTACAGCAGTTTGCGCAGCACCCAGATCTTCTGCAGGATTTCCGGAGCCAGCAGCAATTCCTCGCGGCGCGTGCCGGAACGATTGACGTTGATCGCGGGATAGACGCGCTTTTCCGCCATGCGCCGGTCAAGATGGATTTCCATATTGCCGGTGCCCTTGAATTCCTCGTAGATCACGTCGTCCATGCGGCTGCCGGTTTCGATCAGTGCGGTGGCGATGATGGTGAGGCTGCCGCCTTCCTCGACATTGCGCGCGGCGCCGAAGAACCGCTTGGGCTTTTGCAGCGCATTGGCGTCCACGCCGCCGGTCAGCACCTTGCCGGAGGCCGGCTGTACCGTGTTGTAGGCGCGCGCCAGACGGGTGATGGAATCGAGCAGGATGATCACGTCCTTCTTGTGCTCGACCAGGCGCTTGGCCTTCTCGATCACCATTTCGGCGACCTGCACGTGGCGGGTGGCCGGTTCGTCGAAGGTCGATGCGACGACTTCTCCCTTCACCGAACGCTGCATTTCGGTCACTTCTTCCGGACGTTCGTCGATCAGCAGCACGATGAGCATCGCTTCCGGGTGATTCACGGTAATGGCGTGCGCGATGTGCTGCATCATCACCGTCTTGCCGGTCTTGGGCGGTGCCACCAGCAGCGCGCGCTGGCCTTTGCCGATAGGCGCGATCATGTCGATCACGCGCGAAGTCGTGTTCTCCTCGCCGCGCATGTCGCGTTCGAGCTTGAGCGGCTCGGTCGGATGCAGTGGCGTCAGGTTCTCGAACAGGATCTTGTGCTTGGTCGCTTCCGGCGGCTCGCTGTTGATGCGATCCACCTTCACCAGTGCGAAGTAGCGCTCGCCATCCTTGGGGGTACGTATTTCGCCTTCTATCGTGTCGCCGGTATGCAGGTTGAAGCGACGGATCTGACTGGGCGATACGTAGATGTCGTCGGTGCCCGCGAGGTAACTCGCTTCCGGGGAGCGCAGGAAGCCGAAACCGTCGGGCAGTACTTCCAGCGCGCCGTCCCCATAGATGCTTTCGCCTTTCTTGGCGCGGTTGCGCAGGATGGCAAAGACGAGTTCCTGCTTGCGCAGCCGGTTGGCGCCTTCGATTTCGAAGGACTGCGCCATTTCGAGCAGCTGGCTGACGTGGAGTGCTTTCAGTTCTGAAAGGTGCATGGTGAAGATGTGCGGAAGGCGGGGTGGGGAGGGGCGCGTCAGGCGCCGGGTCGGGCCGGGCGCGGACGCGCCCGTGCCGCGGGGCGATGAATCAGAGGTGGCTGTCCAGGAAAGCGGTCAGTTGGGACTTTGAAAGTGCGCCGACCTTGGTCGCTTCGACGTTTCCGTCCTTGAACAACATCAGCGTCGGGATGCCGCGGATCCCGAAACGGGCCGGCGTTTCCTGGTTCTCGTCGATATTGAGCTTGGCGACCCGCAGCTTGCCTGCGTAATCGCGGGCCACTTCGTCGAGGATGGGCGCAATCATCTTGCACGGACCACACCATTCCGCCCAGTAATCGACCAGAACCGGCTGGTCCGACTTGATGACCTCGGCTTCGAAGCTGGCGTCAGTGACGTGGTGGATGTGTTCGCTCATTGTGTCCTCGCGGTGCTTGACTGGGAACGTGATCGGATGGATGGAGTCGGGGCACGCCAGAGACCTTCATGGTCACGGAATATGCCGGAGCGGTCTGGATGCGCCTGCATGCTGACCGACCGGTGGCGCGCCTGAAAAGGATATCGATTAGCTGGTTGGAGATGCCCGTCCGGCAGGCCACCGAATTGTTCTGGAGAATGAGCGTCGGCTCGTAGTTCCAGATTCCGCGACTGCGGGCTGACGGACCGGATTCATCCGGACGACTGCAGATGGTCATGGCAGTCATCAAGCCATGTCACGAATGCTAATACAAAAAACATCCGCTGGTGCAGTGCGTTGCCGCGACCCCTCACAAAAATTCATACCGGCATGTCGTACCGGCACGACAGGGAATGCCGCTCCGGCAGCAGCCGGATGGTAGACTTTGACCCCTCATTCCTGTTCCGGATGGTCGCTGCGGGCCATCGATGCGCCCGCGCGGGGTCTGCCAGTTGTCGCGCCGGCGCTGCAAAACGATGTCGCCGGACCCGCGCGCCATCCTGCATGTCGGCGGTTCCACGGAGAAATCATGACTTACGTCGTCACCGAATCCTGTATCAAGTGCAAGTACACCGACTGCGTCGATGTATGTCCGGTCGACTGCTTCCGCGAAGGCCCGAATTTCCTGGTGATCGATCCGGATGAGTGCATCGACTGCACGCTGTGCGTCGCCGAATGCCCGGCCGAAGCCATTTTCTCGGAAGACGATGTGCCGGCCGATCAGGTGCAGTTCATCGAATTGAATGCCGAACTGGCCAAGGAATGGCCCGCCATCATCGAACGCAAGGATCCCTTGCCGGACGCGGACGACTGGGCCAAGGTGAAGGACAAGCTGGGCATGCTGGAGCGCTGAGCCGCCTTTCGCCCTTGCCGGTCCAGGCTGCGGCCCGTATGAAGCTTCTCATCGCGGTGCGCACGTGCCTGTCATAGACACCGTTCTGCTTCCGCCGGGGCCGGACTTTTTCGCCGGGTTCGCCCGTCTGTTGATCGGTCGCCACGGCGATGCCCTGCGCGCATGCGATCTGGTGCTGCCTTCCTTCGCGCTCGCCGGACGCGTGCGTGCCGCGCTGCTCGCCCATGCCGGCACGGCAGTGTTCATGCCGCGACTGCTTACCGAAGCGACCCTTGCCGCGCGTTGGTCGGGCGATGTCGACGTCGATCCTCGGGCGCGTCGTCTGCTTTCCCTGGTCGACATGCTCAGACGGCAGGGCTGGCTCGGCAATGCCGACCTGTGGACGATTGCCCGCGAGCTGCTTGAACTGAGCGATGAACTGGCCGAGGTCGACCTCCCTGACGAGGATGAGCTTGCCGCCTTGTTTGCCCGCACGCACGCGCTGTCGGACTGTGGTGCGCTGTCGCTCGAAGCGCGGCTCGTGTCCGCCGTCTGGCAGAGCGATCGCATCGGCGCGCCGGGACACGCCCGGGCCCGCCAGCTCGCGCTGCTGCGCGCGGCCGCTTCGGCGACGCGGCCGCTGGTCGTGCTGCTCGACCGTCTCGCTCCGGTGCCGCGCTGGGTACTTTCCTGGGGCGAGCGGGCGGCGGTGACCGTGGTGCGCGCGCAGCGCCCGACACAGGGCACGCCGCTAGCGCGGGCGCTGCAGGCGGCGTGGCCGGTGGAAGGCGATGAAGCGCCGCCGCTGTTCCTGCGCCAGGTGGCAATGGGCGACATGCGCGAGCTGAGTCGCCGGGTACAGGTGTTCAGTGCCCAGTCGCTGGAACAGGAGGCGCGCCACGCGGCGGACTGCATTGCCGGCTGGCTGGTATCAGGCATGCGCGACATCGCCCTGGTGGCGGTGGATCGCGAGGCCGCCCGGCGCGCACGCGCGCTGCTGGAGCGACAACAGATACTGCTCGCCGACGAAACCGGCTGGAAGCTGTCGACCACGCGGGCTGCGGCGACGGTGGATGCCTTCCTGCAATGCCTTGCGTCCGATGGCTACTTCCGCGATCTGCTGGATCTGATCCGCTCCCCCTATATTGCGGGCGGGCTGGATGACGACGGTCATGCGCTGGCCATTCGTGCCATCGACGAGTGGGTGGTCGATGCCAATCATGTCGAGGGGCTGCATGCGCTGCTGGCCGATGCCTCCCGCGCACTGCCCGCAGGTCCGGCGGCCGGACTGATCCGTGCGCTCGCATCCGCGTTCGCGATGATGCCCACCGGGAAGGCCCCGGCCAGCTTCTGGACCGGCCGCCTGCTGGCCGCGCTCGATGCGCTGGGCGCGCGCGCCCGCCTGGCCGGCGATCTGGCTGGCGTTCAGGTGATCGCGCTGCTCGACACCCTGGTCGCCGACAGTGCGAACGTGGTCACTGCCTTCGAATTCGCGGAATGGCGGAAATGGCTGAACGCCGAGTTCGAACAGGCGCTGTTCCGCGATGACGAACTGGACAGCCCGGTGGTGCTGACCCATATCGCCGCAACGCGGCTTCGTCATTTCGATGCCGCCTACGTCATCGGCGCCGACAGCGATCATCTGTCGGCCGCGAGCCCGCGCGGCATCCTGGCACACGACGGCTTGCGCCGCGAACTGGGGCTGGCGGATGCCCGGGAGGCGGCGCGGCAACTGCAGGAGGATATTGCGTCGCTCGTGCTGTGTGCGGGCAGGGTCGTGTTCAGTTGGCAGGCGCAGCGCGATGGCGAAACCTGCCTGCCGGCGGCGGCGCTGCAGCGTCTCGACCGTGCCTGCGTGCGGTCGGGCCTGCCGTCCATCATGACGCCGGTACCGGTTCAGGCCGATCCTCCGGCGGCCGTCCTGCCGGCGTTCTCCGCCGCGCCCTCGCTGCCTGCAGAGCGCGTGCCGCAGCGCATTTCGGCCAGCGCGCTGGCCGATCTCGTCGCCTGCCCCTATCGCTATTTCGCGCGACGCGTGCTGCGTCTGGGGGTGCGCGACGAGGTCGAGGAAGTGCTTGGCAAGGGGCGCGTGGGCGAGCAGGTGCACGCGGTGCTGCATCGCTTCCACCGTGCGCACCCTCGATTGCAGGACGCGCCATTCGATGCGCTGGTTGACGACCTCGGGGCCGCGATCGCCGGATCTTTCGCGCAGGCGGTCGCCGCCAATTTCCAGGAGTACGCGTGGGCCGACCGCCTGCATCAGCGTGCAGCCGCCTACGTTCATTGGGCGCGCACGCGCGAGGCGGAAGGCTGGCAGTTCGAGGCCGGCGAAAGTGATCGCGAGCGCGCGCTGACGCTGTCTGACGGCGCATCCCTGGTGCTGCATGGCCGGATCGATCGCATCGACCGATCGGCGGGCGGTCACGCGCTGATCGATTACAAGCTGCGCAACGCCAAGGCAGTCCGCGCTTCGCTGGAATCGGACGAGGACACCCAGCTTGCGTTCTATACCTTGCTGCACGATGAGGACGTGGTCAGCGCCGCCTATGTCGCGCTGGACGAGGACAGTCCGATCGACGTTGCGCACCCGGCGCCGGTCGATGCCGCGGTTGTGCTTGGCGGCTTGCTCGACGACATGTTCGTCGCGCTGCGCGCCGGCGCCGCACTGCCGGCGCACGGCGATGCCGCTGCGTGCAGCCATTGCCAGATGCGCGGCCTGTGCAGGAAGGACTGGCGCTCATGAGCGACGCGCTCACCGCACTCGACCCCGGGCGCAGCGTCGTGATCGAGGCCTGCGCGGGAAGCGGCAAGACCTGGACCCTGGTGTCGCGCATCATCCGTCTGCTGCTGGCCGGCACCCAGCCGGGCGATATCCTGGCCATCACCTACACGCGCAAGGCGGCGCGCGAGATCGAAGAGCGGCTGCAAGGCTGGCTCGGCATGCTTGCCGTGGCGGATGACGATGCGGTCCGTCACTTCCTGTGCGAGCGTGGGCTGCATGCCGACGACGAAATGCTGATGCAGGCGCGCGCACTGTTCGAACGCCTGCTGTCGGCCCGGCCTGGCCTCACCATCAACACCTTCCACGGGTGGTTTTCGTCGCTGCTGTCGGCTGCGCCGCTCAGCGCCGGGCTGGGGGGGCTGCAACTTGCGGAGCGCACGGCGCGACTGCGCGACCAGGCGTGGCGCGTGCTGACGCGTCGCGCGGGCGCACGACCAGAGGGCGATCTGGCGCAGTCGCTGCGCTGGCTTTTTGCCTATGCGGGGCTTACGGGCGCGCGCGAAACGGCCGACGTGCTGATCGACCGTCGTGCCGAGTGGGAGGCGTGGAAGGCCGCCTGCGGCGGCGGCATGGAGGGTGTGCAGGCACACTTGCGGGCTTTCTTCGGAGGCGACGCGGAAGACCCGGTCCTTGCGCTGGCGGCCGATGGTCCGGTACGCGAAGCCGTCGCTGATCTGGCGCGCCTGCTCGGACAGGGAACCGATGCCCAGCAGAAGAAGGCGCATGCCTTGCTCGAGGCGTCCGCAGATCGCGACGCGCCGCGCTATCTGGCTCTGCTGCGATCCGCGCTGCTGACCCAGGCCGGCGTGCCCGTTGCATTCAAGCCCGGCCGGTCGCTCGAGAAGCGGGGCGTCGCCGAGCGCGCGCAGAGCCTGTTCTCCCAGGTCGTGTCGCGCCTCGACCAATGCATGCGGGCGTGTGCGGATCGCCACGCGTGGGCCGTCAACGTCCACGGACTGATGGTCGCCGAGGCCATGCTGGATGCCTATGACCAGGTCAAGCGGGCGGCCGGAGTGCTGGATTTCGGCGATCTCGAATGGCATGCGTCGCAACTGCTGGCCGATGCGCAGACCGGGCCGTTCATCCAGGCGCGCCTGGACGCACGCTACCGGCACGTGCTGCTGGATGAGTTCCAGGACACCAATCCCTTGCAATGGCAGGTGCTGATGCACTGGCTCGATGCCTACGCCCCGGACCAGGTCCAGCCCACGCTGTTCGTGGTCGGCGATCCCAAACAGTCCATCTACCGTTTCCGCCGCGCCGATCCGCGCATCTTCGCCCACGCGCGCGAAGCTTTCGGCCAGCGCTTCGGCGCTGCCGACATCCGGCGCAACGAAACCCGGCGCAGCAGCCCGGCCGTGGTGTCTCTGGTGAATGCTTTGTTCGGCCAGCTGGAAACATTCGAAGGATTCTCCGCGCACCACACGACGCAGCACGATCTGCCCGGCCGGGTCGAGGTGTTGCCGCCATTCGGCCATGATGCCCCGCCTGAGGACGCCGCGGCGCCGTCGGGTTTGCGCAATCCGCTGCTCGTTCCGCGCGCCGCGATCGAGGATGTGCGGCGCACGAACGAAGCGGACGCTCTGTGCAGGCGTTTGCGGGACATGGCGGGCAGACTGTGCGTACGTGATCCGCACACTGGCGAGGACAGGCCTGCTCGCTATGGGGACATGATGATCCTGTTGCGTCGGCGGACCGGCCTCGCCGTGTACGAAGCCGCCTTGCGTGCGCACGGAATCCCTTACTTCGGCGCCAGCCGCGGGCGTCTGCTGGAAACGCTGGAGGCGGCGGATCTGCGTGCGCTGCTCGGATTCCTCGCTGCGCCGGCCGATGCGCTGGCGCTGGCGCATGTGCTGCGCAGCCCCCTGTTCGCATTCACCGACGCCCATTTGCTGTTGCTCACGGAAGAGGGCGTCGAGCCCTGGGACGCGTTGCGTCGAGCGGACGCGGATGCAGCGCCGGAGTTGCGACGCGCCGCGACCTTGCTCGACGGGTGGCGGCTCGCCTCGGCACATTTGCCGGTGCATGATCTGCTCGATCGCATCCTGCACGAAGGCGATCTGCTCGCGCGCTATGCCGGTCGCGTTGATGAGCTGGCGTGGCCGGGGGTGCGCGCAAACATCGAAGCCTTCATGGAACTTGCCTTGCGCGTGGACAGCGGGCGCTATCCCAGCCTGCCGCGTTTCCTCGATGAGCTGGAACGGCTGCGCGTCGAACAGGACGAATCGCCGGACGAAGGACTCATTCTCGGCGACGACCCGAGCCGGGGACGAGTGCGCGTGCTGACGGTGCACGCCGCGAAAGGCCTGGAAGCGCCCATCGTGTGGCTGGCCGATGCCGCCGCGAAGCCGCGTGGCGACACTGGCGCACGCGTCGTGCTTTCCTGGCCGCCCGGGCAATCCGCACCCGAACATCTTTCCATCCTGTTGCGCAAGGAGGACCGGGGTTCGGTGCGTGAAGGTCTGCTCGCCGGCAGCGAGGCCGCCGCCGCACGCGAGGATGCCAATCTGCTCTATGTGGCGGTGACCCGCGCCCGCCAGTGCCTGTTCGTCAGCGGCGTCGAGCCGGCACGCGGCCGGCTCGACGATACCTGGCTTGAACGCGCCCGCAGCGCGGTGCAGTCCATCCCGAACGCCGTGCAGGATGACGCAGGCGGCTGCAGTACGTCGTTCGGTGAATTGTGCTGGACGGAGGATGCCGGCGCGTGCCAGCCTCCGCCCCTGTCGCGGGTCGAGCCGGTTGCACCGCCGGTTGGTGCGCGACGTGCCAGACAGACGATGAACGATGCCCAGATCTGGGGCAGCGGTCTGCATGCATGGCTGGAAGCGCTGACCAATGGCGAGCCTGCGCCGCCGCGACCGGCGGGTCTCGATGCGAGGCAGTGGAACGAACTCGAGGGCGCTGCGCGGATGCTGATCGCACGTCCCCCATTGCGCCGGTTCTTCGATCCGGCTCTTTACCGGCAAGCGCAGAACGAAGTCGAGTTCGTGCTGACCGATGGCCGGATCGGGCGCATGGACCGGCTGGTCGAGTTCGACGAGGACATCTGGATCATCGATTACAAGAGCGGATTCAGCGAATCCTTTGCGGACGGCTATGTCGAACAGATGAGGGGCTATGCGGACGCGGTGTCACAACTGTTGCCCGGAAAACCGGTGCGGGCGGCATTGCTGGGTCCCGATGGTGAGTTGCGTCAGATCGTCTAGCCACCCGTCGTGTGCTCGACGGGCATTTGGCGGGCCCGGTGGCAGGGAAGACACGGTGAGGGCTTCCCGCTGGTTCAACCGGCGTGCTGCGCTTCACGCGCAACGCTTTGCGCGCCACCGGTATTTGACTACCATCCAGCGCGAGGGCGCCCCTGCGCGCACGCTTTTACGGCAGAAGGGAGTCGTGATGCAAGTACATGAAATCCTGCGGATCAAGGGCACGGTGCTGTATACCGTTGCGCCGCAGCAGAATCTGGGCAATGCGGTTGTCACGATGACCGATCTGGACGTGGGTTCGCTTGTCGTGATGGAAAGCGGTCACATGGTCGGGCTGCTCAGTTTTCGTGAGGTGTTGCGGGCGGTGAGGGGGACGGGCGCCAACTGGCAGGCATTGTCGGTCGCCGATGTCATGCAGCGCGATCCGCAGACTGCGCATCCGGACATGGAGGTCGACGAGTTGCGGCGCCTCATGCTCGAGAACCGCTGCCGCTACCTTCCCATCATGGAAGGCGACACGCTGATGGGTGTGCTGTCCTTCCACGATGTCGCGCGTGCCATGCTCGAGGAACAGAGCTTCGAGAACCGCATGTTGAAGAGCTATATCCGTGACTGGCCGATGGACGACACGTCCGGCTGAGACACCGGCCGGACGAATTGCGGCGCCCCCGTTTTCCGGACCGGTTGTCGCCGCAGTGCGTGCCCGGCTGTGACCCATGTGTGAGGAGGCGGTATGGAGAAGGTGTGGCTCAGAAGCTACCCCGAAGGAGTGCCGGCCGAGATCGATCCCTCGGAATTCATGTCGATCGGTGAGGTGTTCGAACGCAGTTGCAGGGAATTCGCCACACGGGATGCCTTCGTCTGCATGGGCAAGGCACTTTCGTTTGCCGAACTGGACCGGCTGAGTGCCGCCTTCGGCGCACATCTGCAATCGGGACTCGGCCTGGCGCCCGGTACGCGCATAGCACTGATGATGCCGAATGTCCTGCAGTATCCGATCGCCATGTTCGGCGCGCTGCGTGCAGGCTATACCATCGTGAACTGCAATCCCCTGTATACGCCGCGGGAGCTCGAGCACCAGCTCAACGACAGCGGGGCGGAAGTCATCGTTGTCCTGGAGAATTTCGCCTCCACACTGCAGCGCGTGATTGCGCGCACTTCAGTGCGGCACGTCATTGTCACCGCGATAGGCGATCTGCTCGATGTACCCAAGGGCTGGCTGGTGAACTTCGTCGTGAGGCATGTCAAGAAGATGGTGCCTTCCTTCGATCTGCCGGATGCGCGCCGCTTCAACGACGTGCTGAAGCTGGGGCGTGGCGCGGGCCTCAACCCGGTCAGCGTGGTGCCCGAGGACATCGCCTTCCTGCAGTACACCGGAGGGACGACCGGCGTGGCCAAAGGGGCGATGCTCACGCATCGGAACATCGTGTCCAACATGATGCAGGCCCACGTCTGGATCCGCCCCTTCCTGAAGGGGGAGCAGGTCGTGATCACGGCGTTGCCGCTGTATCACATCTTTGCGCTCACCGCGAATTGCCTGGTGTTCTTCCAGCTCGGGGCGACCAATGTCCTGATCACCAATCCCAGGGATATTTCCGGATTCGTGAAGGAACTGGCCAAATACCGCTTCACCGTGATGACCGGTGTCAATACGCTGTTCAATGCCCTTTTGAACAATCCGGATTTCGCGAATCTCGATTTTTCCGCCCTGAAGGTTTCCCTGGGTGGTGGAATGGCAGTGCAGCGCGCGGTCGCGGATCGCTGGATGCGTGTGACCGGACAGCCGTTGATTGAAGCCTATGGCTTGACTGAAACCTCGCCAGCGGTATGTATCAACCGCCCCGATGAAACGTCGTTCACGGGGTCCATCGGGCTGCCGATTCCCTCGACTGAAATATCCATCCGCGACGATTCGGGCAACGAGCTCGGGATCGGTGATACAGGGGAATTGTGCGTGCGCGGGCCGCAGGTGATGAAGGGGTATTTCCGGCGTCCGGTGGAGACGGCGGAGATCACGACAGACGATGGATTCCTGCGAACCGGAGACATCGCGTCTGTCGACGAGCGAGGTTATGTCAAACTGGTCGACCGCAAGAAGGACATGATTCTGGTGTCCGGCTTCAACGTCTATCCCAATGAGGTCGAGGAGGTCATCGCAAGCTGCCCCGGAGTGCTCGAATGCTGTGCCATCGGGCTTCCGGACGAGCGTTCGGGGGAGGTGGTCAAGGTGTTCGTGGTGGCTCGGGATGCCAGCATCACCGAGCAGCAGGTGATCGAACACTGTCGCGGTCAGCTCACCTCGTACAAGATTCCGAAAAGTGTGGAATTCAGGAAAGAATTGCCCAAGACCAATGTCGGCAAGATCCTGCGCCGCGCATTGAAGGAAGAGGTGCGTAAATCCTGAGTACGCGATAGGGCGACAGAAAAGGCATATTGCGTTGCCTTTTCTGTCGCTGCTTATGCCGCGCTTTCCGTCGTGAATCAGGACACCCGGGCAGCCGCCAGCTCATCTGCGCTCATGGCCACCAGCCAACCGGGCTTGCGGCCAGCAGCGCCTACGTCCTTGATTTCTCCGGTAGCCGGATTGCGATACTTTCCAGGAGCGATCTTCAACTTGTTCGCGGAAGGGCCGCGTCCGCTCTTCCTGCCGGACATACCGGGCAGTCCGATATCGGATGCGGTGAGATTGTATTTTTTTACTTTCCCGCGGACATCGGCAATCACGGCGTCAAGTTCGGCACGGCGGGCGACTTCTGCCTGTTGCTGAAGCTCGGCGATCTTTGCCATCAATTCATCATAACTTTGACCGGACATTCCTGTGTCTCCATGTTCAGGGTTGGAAAATCATAAATGGAGAATTGCGAGCAGTAAATCAATTTCCGGAATTTCGTTGCCGGGCGGGCTTAATTTGCGCGCTAAACGAACCGTTAACGACGAAGTGCTCTGCCCGGCCACGGAGCACGCGTTGGAGTGGCTTGACGTGGGTCAAGGCTCCGGCCGGCGCGAGACATTAAGCTCCCGCCCCGATTATGCGTACGTGCGCCCGGCTGGGTGGGCTGTGCTATTTCAATGTAGGAGCAGGTAAAAATGAAAAGTGAAGCAACGGGGTCCGTCCAGGGCACCTACGACTACAGGGTCGTGAGGCAGTTCGCCATCATGACCGTGGTCTGGGGCATCGTGGGCATGCTGATGGGTGTGGTCATCGCTGCGCAGCTCGTCTGGCCGCAGCTCAACTTCGCCGAATGGTTCCATTTCGGACGTCTTCGCCCGCTCCACACCAATGCGGTGATCTTCGCATTCGGTGGCTGTGCGCTGATGGCGACCTCCTTCTTCGTTGTGCAGCGCACCTGCCACACCCGGCTGTTCGCTCCGTGGCTTGCTGAATTCGTTTTCTGGGGCTGGCAGCTTGTCATCGTTGCCGCCGCAATCACGCTGCCGCTCGGTATCACTTCGGGCAAGGAATATGCCGAGCTCGAGTGGCCGATCGACGTGCTGATCACCCTGGTGTGGGTTGCCTATGCCGTGGTGTTCTTCGGCACCATCGCCAAGCGCCGGACTTCGCACATCTACGTGGCCAACTGGTTCTACGGTGGCTTCATCCTTGCGGTCGCGCTGCTGCACGTGGTCAATAGCGCCGCCATTCCCGCAGGATTCTGGAAGTCTTACTCCGCCTATGCCGGCGTGCAGGATGCCATGGTGCAGTGGTGGTACGGTCACAATGCCGTGGGCTTTTTCCTGACCGCAGGCTTCCTCGGCATGATGTATTACTTCGTGCCCAAGCAGGCGGAACGCCCGGTGTATTCCTACCGGCTGTCGGTGGTGCACTTCTGGGCCCTCATCTTCACCTATATGTGGGCGGGTCCGCACCACCTGCATTACACCGCGCTGCCCGACTGGACGCAGTCGCTGGGCATGGTGTTCTCGCTCATCCTGCTGGCACCGAGCTGGGGCGGCATGATCAACGGCATCATGACCCTGTCGGGCGCATGGCACAAACTTCGCACCGACCCCATCCTCAAGTTCCTGATCACTTCGCTGTCCTTCTACGGCATGTCGACCTTCGAAGGTCCGATGATGGCGATCAAGACGGTGAATGCGCTTTCGCACTACACCGACTGGACCGTCGGCCACGTGCATTCCGGTGCGCTGGGCTGGGTGGCGATGATTTCCATCGGCTCGATCTACTACCTGATCCCGCGTCTGTTCGGCCAGGAACGCATGTATTCGGTCAAGGCGATCAACCTGCATTTCTGGATGGCCACCCTCGGTGTTGTGCTCTACATCGCGTCCATGTGGATCGCCGGCGTGATGCAAGGCCTGATGTGGCGCGCGATCAACGACGACGGCACGCTCACCTACACCTTCGTCGAAGCGGTCAAGGCCAGCTATCCGTTCTGGTTCATCCGGTTCGTGGGCGGTCTGCTCTATCTGTCCGGCATGTTCGTGATGGCCTGGAACGTCTGGAAGACGATTGCCAACAACAAGCCCTACAACGCCCCTGTTCTCGAACCGGCTGCCGCGCACGCCTGATAACTGGAGAAAGACATCATGGCTGCATCCAAGCACGAACTGGTCGAACGCAATATCGGCCTGCTGGCCATCCTGACCTTCATCACCATTGCCATCGGTGGTCTGGTCGAGATCGTCCCGCTGTTCTTCCAGCATTCGACGACCGAGCCGGTCAAGGGGGTCGAGCCGTACAGCCCTCTGCGACTGGCTGGCCGCGACATCTATGTCCGCGAGGGCTGCTACAACTGCCATTCGCAGATGATCCGTCCGTTCCGCGCCGAAACCGAGCGCTACGGCCACTACTCCGTTGCGGGCGAGTTCGTCTATGACCGCCCGTTCCAGTGGGGCTCCAAGCGTACCGGTCCGGACCTGGCGCGTGTCGGTGGTCGCTATTCCGACGAGTGGCACCGCGTGCACCTGATCAATCCGCGCGACGTGGTGCCGGAATCGAACATGCCGGCTTTCCCGTGGCTCGATCGCCCGGTCGACGGCAGCACCATCGAGCAGCGCATGCGTGCGCTGACGCTGGTCGGCACCCCCTACACCGAGGAGCAGATCAAGGGCGCAGCCGAAGAGCTCAAGGGCAAGACCGAGCTTGAGGCCCTGATCGCCTATCTGCAAGGCCTCGGGACGGCGATCAAGCGTGTGAATTGAGCGGGAGTTCCCTGCATGGACCTGGACATCAACACATTGCGCTCGATCGTGACGGTGGTGGGCTTCATCTGCTTCATCGCCATCGTGATCGTGGCCTGGCGCCCGAGTGCGCAGCGTGCCCATCAGGAAGCGGCCATGCTGCCCTTCCTCGATGACGATCGCGCCCGCCCTGAGAACGGAGAACACAAGTGAGCGACTTCATCAACAATTTCTGGAACATGTACGTGGTGGTGCTGGTAGTTGCCAGCCTGCTGTTCTGTGCATTCATCGTGCTCTCGAACCGCAGCGCACGCCCCAAGGGGCCGGTCGAACTGCACGGCCACCAGTGGGATGAAACCCTGGCCGAATGGAACAATCCGCTGCCGCGCTGGTGGGTGTGGCTGTTCTGGATCACCATCATTTTCTCGGTGATCTATCTGGTGGCCTATCCGGGCCTGGGCAGCCTGGGCAACGCGCTGGGCTGGTCGGCTACCGGCGCCTACGACAAGGAGGTTGCGACCGCCGAGGCCAAGGTGGCACCGCTGTTCGATCGTTACGCCGCCATGGATATCAAGCAGGTCGCTGCGGATCCCGAAGCGCGCGCGATGGGCGAGCGCCTGTTCCTGAACAACTGCGCTGTCTGCCATGGCACCGATGCGCGCGGCTCGCGTGGTTTCCCCAACCTCACCGACAAGGACTGGCTGTACGGCGGTGAGCCGGAAACCATCGTGGCCACGCTCACCAACGGACGCAACGGCGCCATGCCGGCCTTCGGCGGTGCGCTGGACAGCGAACAGGTGCGTGACGTCGCCAATTACGTACGTTCGCTGTCCGGCCTGGCGGCGGACAGCATCCGGGTGCAGCGCGGCAAGACCCTCTTCGCCACCAACTGTGTCGCCTGCCACGGTCCGGAAGGCAAGGGTAACCAGCTCATGGGGGCGCCCAACCTGACAGATGGCATCTGGCTGTACGGCAGCACCGAGCCCATCATCGTGCAGACGATCACCAAGGGACGCGCCGGCCACATGCCCGCACACGAAGAACTGCTCGGCGAGAAGAAGATCCATCTGCTGGCGGCCTATGTGTGGGGTCTTTCCAACAAGGGTGACGGAGCCAAGTAAATGTCCTCTCACCCCTCCCCAGTCGATGCCGGATCGGGCGGCGATGCTCCGCAGGCCAGGGTGATCCCGATAGCCCAGGCCGACAGCGACGAGGGAGGGCTCTACGCGGCGCGCAAGAAGATCCAGCCGCGCGCGATCAAGGGGCGCTTCAACACACTGCGGTGGGCCATGGTGTGGATCACGCAGCTGGTGTTCTACGGTCTGGCCTGGCTGCCGTGGAACGACCGCCAGGCGGTGCTGTTCCACCTGGTGGAACGCAAGTTCTACATTTTCGGGCTCATCCTGTGGCCGCAGGATGTGCTCTACCTCACCTTGCTCCTCATCATCAGTGCGCTCGGATTGTTCCTGGTCACCGCGGTTGCCGGGCGCGTCTGGTGCGGTTACGCCTGTCCGCAGTCGGTCTATACCGAAATCTTCATGTGGATAGAGCGCAAGATCGAAGGCGATCGCGCTGCGCGCATGAAGCTCGACGCCACACCTCTGGGCGTGCGCAAGCTCGCGCTGCGCGGCGCGAAGTACGGCGCGTGGGCGGCGCTCGCGCTATGGACCGGCTTCACCTTTGTCGGCTACTTCACGCCGATACGCGAACTGGCCGGCGAGGTGGCGAAATGGAGCCTGGGGCCGTGGGAAACCTTCTGGATGTTCTTCTACGCCGCCTTCACCTACATGTTCGCCGGCCATATGCGCGAACAGGTGTGCAAGTACATGTGCCCGTACGCGCGCTTCCAGAGCGTCATGTTCGACCCGGACACCCTGGTGGTGAGCTACGACTACAACCGTGGCGAGCCCCGTGGCAACAAGAAGCGTGCCAAGGACGGCCAGGCGGTCGGGGACTGCGTGGATTGCGACTGGTGCGTGCAGGTCTGTCCGACCGGCATCGATATCCGCAAGGGGCTGCAATACGAATGCATAGGCTGTGCGCTGTGCATCGATGCCTGTGACCAGGTGATGGACAAGCTTGGCCGGCCGCGCGGCCTGATCGCCTACACGACCGAGCGTACATTGCTCGACAAGAAGCCGGCGCACGAAGGCTGGCGCGAGGTTCTTGCCCACATCCTGCGCCCGCGTGTCATCCTTTATTGCAGTCTGCTCGCGCTCATCGTATCCGGATTCGCGTGGTCGCTGTTTACCCGTACACCGGTCAAGATGAATGTGTTGCGCGACCGGGCGACCCTGGCGCGGGAGGTCGAGGGCGGCCGGATCGAGAATGCCTATCGCGTGCGCATCATGAATACATCCGAGCACGCGCAGCGCTTCACGGTAACGCTGGAGGGACTGGATGGGGCCGAACTGGTCGGGTTGCGCGATATCGAGGTGGAAGCTTCCGGTTCGCGCGACGTTCCGGTTCAGGTGCAGATCGATGCTGGCGCTCTGGAGCCCGGCGCCCACGAAATCACATTCAATCTGCAGGCAATCGATGCGCCCGACGTCCGGGTGAAGGAGAAGACATCCTTCCTGCAGCCGAGGTAAGACATGCAGAAGGAAGGACCGAGCGTCCAGCCGTGGTACCGCCACCGCTGGCCCTGGATACTGATGGCAGGCCCGTTCATCGTGGTCGTTGCCGGCATCGTGACGGCCTGGCTTGCGATACGCAGCAACGATGCGCTGGTGGCCGATGACTATTACAAGCAGGGGCTGTCCATCAACCGGACGCTGGAACGCGAACGGCGGGCCGAAATGCTCGGGCTCGAGGTGACGTTGTCGGCGGTGCCGGAAGCAAATGATGCAACGCGTCTTGATGTCGTTCTGAAAGCGCGCGATGCTGCAGACCTGCCAACCCGGATCAGGATGTTGCTGGCTCATCCGACGCGGGGAGATCTCGATCGCGAGCTGCTGCTCGATGGTCAGGCAGGACATTACGGCGGTGTGGTCCGGGCTTTGCAGGCCACCCACTGGAAAGTCCTGATAGAAGATGAGGCACGAAGCTGGCGTGTGCAGGAGTCGCTGACCGTGGAGACCAAAGATGGTGGCCAACGATGACGGGCTTGAACTGCTTGAAACCCGCCGGGTACCGGGGCGTTACGAACGGCTGTTCGCAGTCGTGTCGTGGCCCTCGTTCCTGATTGCGGCGGTCGCGGAAATCGTCTTTTTCTGTCTGATCAATCCGCGCGAACTGTATCTGCTCGGGGAGCCGGCCCACTTTTCTGTGGTGGCCACCTACTCGATAGGGTTCTTCGGCTTCTGGTGCGTGGCCGGTGCGTCCAGCCTGCTCACCGCATGGCTGGCCGACCGATTGCCCTGAGCCAGCTCGTCGCAGCGCCGGGGCAGGCGGGGACCTCGGGCCGGCGTCGCGGGCGAACGATCAGCGCATGAAAAAGGGAGCCCGTGAGCTCCCTTTCGGCCGACGCGTACCGCGTGTCCCGGTTCAGCGGACGACCAGCACCGGTATCTTGGAATTCGACAGCACCTTCTGGGTGACGCTGCCAAGCAACAGGCTGGCCAGCCCGCGCCGGCTGTGCGACGCCATGAAAATCACGTCGGCACTGCGGCTCAGGGCGATTTCGATGATGGCTTTGTGTGGCTCGTCGTTGGTGACGGCTACGGTATCCACCGGTACGCCCTCTGCGCCGGCCTCGGCACGTGCCGCCTGCAGGATGCGGTCCGCGTGAGTACGCATCGCGTCGGTGAAATCGTTTGGCGCGATCGGGTCGATGTTTTCCTCGTCGTCCTCGCTGTGCAGCATGGAAACGTGATAGTCCTTCATCACGAACAGGAAGGTGACGCGGCCCTTGACATCCTTGGCAAAGCACACGGCGTGCTTGACAGCCGTCCTGGAAAGCTCCGAACCATCGATGGGTACCAGTACGTGGCGAAACATCCTTGACTCCTTCTCGTTGTTATCGACCGCTACCGCCACGGTAACGGCCTGGCTCAACTGTTCCGAAACTGCGTCCATGCAGATTCTATCGGCTATCCGTACATTATTTTGAGCGTCGAACCGCCATTTGGTTTGATCCAAGTAAAAAGCCGGAAGTGCGGAGCACTTCCGGCTTCTCGGGTGCGGCGGATGCGAATCAGATCGCGTAAGTCTTGAGACGCATCGAGAAATCCTGAAGTTGCTTGATGCCGCTTGATTCAGCCCGTGCGCACCAGTCCTGCAACTGTTTGAGCAACTGTTCGCTGGAGGCGGTGGAGCGTGCCCACAGGGAAATCAGCTCCTGACGCATCGCGTGCACGGTGGCCAGTCGGCTGCTGTGAGCGAGCACCGATTCCATTTCCGCGTCATCGCCCGCAGGCTGCGCATTTTCGCCGCGTGTCAGCCAGCGCTTGAAGCGGCTGAAGCGGTCGCCATCGGCCAGCGCTGCATGGGTCTTGCGCAGCTTCTCGACTTCTTCCGCATAGATCGAACGCAGTGACTTCATGTAGCGGGTCATCACGTCGTAGCGGTGGGTAATGATGGCTTCCAGCGTGTGCGTGTCAATCACGTTGCGTGCTTCGAAGCGCGGCTGCGGGATGGTCTTCTTGGCCTTGGCCAGCCCCAGCATTTCAAGGATGCGGATATACATCCAGCCGATATCGAATTCGTACCACTTCGATGACAGTTTGGCCGAAGTCGCGAAGGCATGGTGATTGTTGTGAAGCTCCTCGCCGCCGATGATGATGCCCCACGGCACGAGGTTGGTGGCCGCATCCGAGCAGTCGTAATTGCGATAGCCCCAGTAGTGACCGACGCCATTGACGATGCCGGCGGCCCAGAACGGGATCCACGCCATCTGTACCGCCCAGATGGTCAGACCTATCGGTCCGAACAGCAGCAGGTTCACGATCAGCATGATGCGTATGCCCAGACCGGAACGCGGCGTATACACATTGCGCTCCATCCAGTCGTCCGGCGTACCGTGGCCGTAGCGCTTCAGCGTTTCCTCGTTCTTCGCTTCACTCCGGTAAAGTTCGGCACCTTCCGACACCACCTTCTTCAGTCCGAGCACCTGAGGGCTGTGCGGATCTTCCGGCGTTTCGCACTTGGCGTGGTGCTTGCGATGGATCGCCGCCCACTCCTTGGTCACCATGCCTGTCGTCATCCACAGCCAGAAGCGGAAGAAATGGCTGGGGATGGGGTGCAGTTCGAGCGCCCGGTGCGCCTGATGGCGATGCAGATAGATCGTGACCGCCGCGATCGTGATGTGCGTCATGACCAGGGTGACGACGATATAGCCCCACCAGGGCAGGTCGATAAGACCAGTCAACATTAAGGATATTCCTTGGGACACGAAGTGAAGTAACGGATTCTACGCGACCGCGGCTAGCGGTCAATTTGCGCAGCGTCAAGGCCCGGCGTCACACGCTGGAGCCGCGGGTGGAGGGTTCAATAAACGTATCTCGCGTTGCGGGAAGGGAATTTCAATCCCCTCCTCGCGAAAGCGCCGCAATATCTCGAGCTGGACTGCCGAGCGGATGGCCAGGGTACCGTTCTCGGGGTCGGTGATCCAGACGCCCAGTTCGAGATTGATGCCTGAATCCCCGAAAGAGTGGAGAAAGGCCTTGGGCACCGGTTCGGGGCGCACCCGCTCGTGCGCGTGTGCACATTCCTCGATGATGGCCAGCGCGCGTTCCACATCTGTCGAGTAAGCGACCTGCACGGTCATCGCCAGTCTGACTTCGCGATCTGACAAGCCCTCGTTCTGTACGACCGAGCTGACCAGGGTTTCGTTCGGCACGATGGACTGTATGCCCGAAGGGCTGCGCAGGACGGTGTAACGCGTGGTGATCTGCTGCACCTGACCGCGTTCGCCGGCCACCGAAATGAGGTCGCCGATGCGGATGGAACGGTCGAGCAGGATGATGAAGCCCGACACGTAATTGGCCATGATCTTCTGCAGGCCGAAGCCCAGCCCCACACCCAGCGCACCGCCGAATACCGACAGTGCGGTGAGGTCTATGCCGACCAGCGGCAGCGTGACCATCAGCGCAAGGAATACAAGGGCCACCTTGGACAGCCGCGCCAGCACGATGCGCAGATTGCTGTCCATCGGTGCGCGCATCAGTTTGCGCTCGACCGAGGCCGACAGCCATATCGCCACGGTCAGGGTAACCATGACCCACGCGCCGCCCTGGAGCAGCGCCCACACCGACAGTTTCTGCTTGCCCAGTGCCACCTGCTGGTGATCCAGCCATTCGATCACCTCGGGCAGGATGTCCAGTGCGTGCAGCGCCCACGCGGTCCAGATGGTGAGGCCGATGAGGAATTCGAAGGTGCTCAGCCAGCCCGCCGGCGAAAACACCTGACGCAGGGCGAATACGATCATGCGTATCACGCCCATGGCGAACAGCATGGCGATCACCAGATGCATCAGCACCGGTCTTTCGTGGGTCGCGGTGTAGATCGCGCTGCCCAGGGACAGCAGTGCGATGCCGGTGAGCGGGAACAGCAGGCGCTGCAGACCATCCACGCCCAGCCGGGCCGCGGTGCCGAGCGAACTGGCGCCAGCGCTGCTGCGCTGGCGCCGTTTCAGATGGCGGGATAGACCTCCTGCCGCGAGCAGGATGAGCGCAATGATCGCCAGCTCGATGCGCGTGCTGTCCAGCGACAGCATGTGCAGCAATGCATCGAATGGAATACCGGTCATGGCCTTGCCGGTTCCTGTGCCCGGGTCTGGACGACCGCATCGGCGAAGCTGACCGACTGTGCGCGATGTCTTTTCCAGTTGTCGAGATAGCTCCGGGCGAGTGCGCGGTGGCCGGTCAGGATCAGCACGTTTTCCGCGTTTTCCGACTTGCCCGAGTGGCTGAAGTTGTACGAGCCGGTCACCACGACGGGCTCCTTGCCATCCGGGTCAATGATCATCACCTTGCTGTGGGCGGCCGCATGGTTGCCATCCAGCCACAGGGCGATGCCGTTGCCGGCGGCGCGCGGCAAGGCGCTGCGTTCGTCCTTGAGCACCTTGTCCCGGTCCGCCACCACCTCGACCCGCACGCCGCGTTCCGCTGCCGCGATCAGGGTTTTCACGATGTTGCGGCTGGTGAGCGTGTAGGCCTGGACATAGATCGCCTGGCGCGCGCCGTCGATCTGGTCCATCACCAGCCTCTCCACATCGTCCCAGGGCGCGAAGCCGACTTCCACGCGGCCTTCCGCCGGCAGGTTTGCGCCGGCGAACGCGGGCGCGGGCAGCGCGATGAGCAGTGTTCCGATCAGGCCGCAGAGCGGGCCGCGCAGGCGTGAAATCACGAAGGTTCTCCTTGTTTACCGGGAATGACGCGTTCGAGCACCGCGGCATAGAAACCATCCGTACCATGCTGGTCGGGACGCAGTTCCAGGTCGACGCCGGTATCGAGTTCGACGCGCGCGGCGGCCAGCAGGGCATTTGCCGGTTGTCTGACGAAGTCGGTGTGGCGCTCCAGGAAGTCATCGACGATGGCCCGGTTTTCCTCGTCCAGCAGACTGCACGTGGCATAGACCAGCCGGCCGCCAGGCTTTACCAGCCGCGCGGCCGCGGCCAGTATCGATGCCTGCTTGGCGCGCAGCTCGTCGACCGCTGCCGGCGTCTGTCGCCATTTCAGGTCGGGGTTGCGGCGCAGGGTGCCGAGGCCGGAGCAGGGCGCATCGACCAGTACCCGATCAATCTTCCCCGCCAGCCGCTTCACCTTGATATCGGTTTCGCTGTCTATCAGCACCGGGTGCACGTTCGACAGTCCGGACCGCGCGACCCGCGGGCGCATCTTGAGCAGGCGTTTTTCCGATACGTCGAAGGCGTAGAGGCGACCGGTCGACCGCATCATCGCGCCGAGGGCCAGTGTCTTGCCGCCTGCGCCGGCGCAGAAATCGACCACCATTTCGCCGCGCTTGGGCGCCAGCAGCAGTGCGAGCAACTGACTGCCTTCGTCCTGCACTTCGACGATGCCCTTTTCGTACAGCGGGTTCTTCGTCAGCGCCGGGCGCTCGGCCAGACGCAGCGCCCACGGCGACCAGCGACCGGCTTCTGCCGTGATGCCGTTGTTGGCCAGCGTGGCGGCAACGGCCTCGCGATCGCTTTTCATCAGGTTCACGCGCAGATCCAGCGGCGCTTGCTGGTTGAGTGCGCGTGCCAGCGACAGAAGCGAGGCTTCGTCCATGCGTGCCGACAGCCGCTCGATCACCCAGTCGGGCAGATCGGTGCGTTCTCCCAGGGACAGTTCGTCCGCGCGGCTCGGTGGCAGGCTCTCCAGCCACTGTGCCTCATTGCGCGACACCGCGGGAGCGAGCTGTTTCAGCCCCAGCCCTTCGATGCGGGCGAGCGCCGCGATGAGCAGCTTGCGCGGCCCGGCATTCTGGCCGGCGATGGCGCGCAGCCAGCGCAGCCGGCGCAGCACCAGATAGGCGTGCTCCGCTATGAAGGCGCGGTCGCGCGACTGCAGTGCGCGCTGTTCCCGGAAATAGGCCGACAGGACGCCATCGGCAGGGTATTCGAAGCGCAGCAGCCGGGCCAGTACGTCGGCCGTGGCATCGATCAGTTTGTCGGTGGGTTTCATCGCAGGAATATGGGAACGTCGGAATCGAAAGCCGGCGGCGCAGCGCGTTCGCCGGCTGGCGCAGATGCGCGTGTGTCCTGCGCGCTCAGGGTCTGGCCGGCAAAGGACATCCGGCGGATGCGTTGATCATAGGTTTCGCCCTTGCGGTCGGTAAACAGGATGCGCACCGGCAGCCAGCGCAGATTGGGCGCCAGCCAGACGTCGACCTGGTTGTCGCCGGGCAGTGCGCGCACATGAATGTGCTTGACCAGCAGCCGACCAAGGCCGGTTTCCAGGCTGGACAGCTCGTCGTCCGGTACGAACCAGCGTGGTGCGCTGCGGCGGCCGTTGGCGACTGCGAAGTCGAATTCGCCGCCTTCCTGGGCGCGCCAGATGATTTCCAGCCACAGGCTCACCATGTCCTGTGTCGCCGGCGCGAGTTCGTCGCTGCTGAGCCGGTCGCCGCTGCGCAGGGACAAGCGACCCGCGTCGCGGTCGAATATCACCTCTTCCGGCGGTGGTTTGGCCTGGCTCGCGGTCTGCACATAACGTTGCGGCTGAATGCCCCGGGCGTCCAGCATGCCTTCGCTGCGCTGCTCGATGCGCAGCGGTTTCAGCAGGCCGGCGAGACCGGTCGTTTCGGTCACCGTGTCGATGCGGTAGCGGCTGCCGTCATGGGCCCACTGGTAGTGGGTCCGTCCCAGGTGCAGGGAGCCGTTCCGATAGACATCGAATTCGAGTTCGGCCTCGCCGATCAGCGCATTCAGGGGCGACAGTTGCTCCGCATTGTCCATGACCGGCCCGTCCTTGGGGCGATCGGTGATGTCTCCATCCCGCTCGATGCGCGCCGCGGCCTGCATCCGACCGTCGTTCTCGTTCGTCGTGCTCGCTTCTCCCTCGGGCGGAACCGACGCCTGCTCGATCGCCGTGCCGGAGCGGGGAACGGTCGGCGCCGGAAGCGTTGTCGCCGGTGGCGTGCGAACCGGCCTCTCCTGCTTCGCTACCGGCACCGGCTTTGCCTCAGGCGCGGGCGGTTGCGCCGGTGGCGGCCTTGGCGCGGGCGGAGGGGGAAGCAGTACTGCGGTAATGGGTTCCACCGGCATCATGTCGCGTACGTGGTCAAAGCGCGCCAGGCCACCGAGAAGCAGTGCGTGCAGCAGCAGGGAC
Source organism: Methyloversatilis thermotolerans (assembly GCF_000372885.1). GTDB lineage: Bacteria > Pseudomonadota > Gammaproteobacteria > Burkholderiales > Rhodocyclaceae > Methyloversatilis > Methyloversatilis thermotolerans. The sequence continues at coordinate 2,263,563 of NZ_KB889967.1, read as the reverse complement.
AGCAGCAGGGCCGCCATGAGGCGGCCGCGCGTGAGCCGCTCAGACATCCGTCGCCGGTACGCGCAGCGCGGCCGATGAGGGCGTCGCTTCGCCGTGCAGATGGACGCGGCCGTCGCGCAGGGCGAGCCTTTCGTCGATGAACCAGCGTACGACCTGAGGATAGAGGATGTGCTCCTGGGCGAGCACGCGTGCCGCCAGCGCGTCCTCCGTGTCGTCCTGCAGCACCGGCACCGCGGCCTGCGCAATGATGGGACCGCCATCCAGTTCGCCGGTGACGAAATGCACCGTCGCACCGGCCAGGCGGCAGCCGGCCTCGATCGCGCGTCGATGCGTATGCAGGCCGGTGAACGCGGGCAGCAGCGACGGGTGGATGTTGATCATGCGGCCGCGGTAATGATCGACGAATTCCGGCGTCAGGATGCGCATGAAGCCCGCGAGCACGACCAGATCCGGCGCATGGCGGTCGATTTCGCGCGCCAGCGCGCGGTCGAAATGGGCGCGATCCGGGAATGCCATGTGGTCGACGACGGCGGTCGCTATGCCGCGTTCGCGTGCATGGGCCAGACCCGCCGCGTCCGGACGGTTGCTGATCACGGCGCGGATGTCCGCGGACAGTCCGGCGTCGACGATGGAGCGCATATTGCTGCCACGTCCGGATATCAGGATGACCAGGGATTTCATACGATAGGGTGTTGTGCCGACAAGCGGCTCGACCCCGGATTATCGCCCAGGACGCCTGCCGGCGTATCAACGGACAGGCAGGAACACGGCAGTGGCCAGCGACTGGAAGATGCGCGTGACCACGCGGCGGTTCTTGTCGGCAACGATCTGCGAACTCATGTCCAGCATGCTGATCATCTTGCCGATCTCGCGCTCGAAACTGAGGTTGCGTGTGCCGTCGGCCGTGATCTCGTTGGACAGCAGCAGCGGCTGCCCGATGGCATCCCTGGACTGTGCCAGTTTCCAGGCGGCAATCTCGATATTGCGCGCGCAGTTCGACAGTGCCTGCGGATCCAGCTCGTCCATGATGAACAGTTCGCTGCGATCGCCCCAGGCGGTCTGGATCATGCCGCCCATGCCGACGATGAGGGCGGCGACCCGATCGCCGGAAAATTCCGGTGCGAACGCCATGCGCATCACGTCGATGTCGCGCCGGCCGTCGAATTCCTTCAGCCGCCAGTCGTGTTCGGCCGAGAAGATCCGGGCCAGGGCCGCTTCGCGGCTTGCCAGGCCCACGTGCTTCCATTCCCTCGGATTGCGGCGATAGAGCTTGTCGGCGAGTCGTTCGAGAGTGACAAAAATTTCCCGGTGATGAGCTTCCAGCACGCGGTCGATGTCACTTTTAACAATCTGTTTAGGATGCATGGAATCGGCCACAGGAGCCGGTTTGTGGCCGTTGCCGGCACAGGCTGTGACCAAATTGGCTATCGCAGCGCAGCACAGGGCGCGCAGAATCGGCAGGCAGGCTGACCGGGCATCCATGTCCGACAGCGTACGCCATGGCGCCCGCTTTGTGTGAGCGCAATGGCATGTCGACCAATCCGTTGCGCAGGGGCCTCTGCAATGAAGATGGAACCGCTCGAATGCGTGCGTGCACCCGGTGTCCGGGCCGGCAGCCTGCGCTTCGGCCGGCTTCTGCGCAGCCTCACCCGTGTCGAGCGCGGCGGTGTGCTGATCTGTGGCGGGCTGGGCGTGCAGTGCGACGCGCTTGCGATGGCGCTCGCCCGCCTGCGCGACCAGCCTTTGCTGCGCCTCGACCTGGAAGCGGCAAACGATGCCGCACTGAGCGCTGAACATTGGCGCCCGTCGCTGGAACAGGCGCGCCAGCATTCAGCCTTGCTGTACGTGCACCTCGATGAGGCGGCGGCCGCCCTCTTCAGCCCGGGTGCCCGGCAGGCGGCCAACCACTGTGCAGAACACCTGCTGACCGACGTCGAGCGTGCCGGGGTGGTCGTGGTGCTGGCGGGTGCGACGCGCTACGGCGTCGCGCTTGAGGCCTGCTGGCCGCGCATCAGGCTGCCTGATCCGGAGCGCCGAATTTCGCCTTCACCCAGGCCACTGCCAGTGGCGCAAGTGAAATCGCGATGATGGCCAGGATGACCAGGGTCAGGTTCTGCTTCACCCAGGGCAGGTTGCCGAACCAGTAGCCAGCCAGCGTCAGCGACACCACCCAGATCACCGCGCCGCTCACGTTGAACAGCGCGAAGCGCGGGTAGCTCATCTGCGCCACGCCGGCGACGAAGGGGGCAAAGGTGCGGATGAGCGGCATGAAGCGCGCGATGATGACCGTCTTGCCGCCGTGCTTCTCGTAGAACGCGTGTGTGCGTTCGAACGCGGCACGGTTGAAGAAGCGCGAATCCTCCCAGCGGAACACCTTGGGCCCGAACCAGGCCCCCACGCTGTAGTTCACCGCGTCGCCGAGCACCGCCGCGACGATGAGCAGCACGATGAGCAGTCCGATGTGCATGCCACCGGCCGCCGCCAGCGCGCCTGCGACGAACAGCAGCGAATCGCCGGGCAGGAAGGGCGTGACCACCAGACCGGTTTCGCAGAACACGATGAGGAAGAGGATGGCGTACACCCACGCTCCATAGTTCTCGACCAGCATGGCGAGGTGGCGGTCGAGGTGCAGCAGGATGTCGATGAAGGTAGCGAGCAGTTCCATGGGGATGAGAAGCTTCGAGGACGGCCGATGATAGCGGATGCGCATGACGGGCCGTAGAATCGGGCGCTTTGGGCTGCTTCCCCCTCCGCTCCACCATGCCTTCCATCCGTCTGCTGCACGACCCGTTGATCAGCCAGATCGCCGCCGGCGAAGTTGTCGAGCGCCCGGCCTCCGTGTTGAAGGAATTGCTGGAAAACAGTCTTGATGCGGGCAGCCGCGACATTCGCGTGCAGCTCGAGGCCGGTGGCGTGAAGCGGCTGCGCGTGGCGGATGACGGTTGCGGCATGCCGCGCGAAGACCTTCCGCTCGCGCTGGCGCGGCATGCGACGTCGAAGATCGCGTCGCTCGACGATCTGGAATCGGTGTCGACCATGGGCTTCCGCGGCGAGGCGCTGGCGTCGATCGCCAGTGTGGCGCGGGTCACCGTCACCAGCCGTGAAGCGGGCAGCACGCATGCCTGGCGCATCGACCATGAAGGCAGGGTCGAACCCGCCGCGCTCGATGCCGGCACGGTGGTGGATGTCGCCGATCTGTACTACAACACGCCGGCACGCCGGAAGTTCCTGCGTACCGAACAGACCGAATACGGGCATTGTGACGACGTGTTCGGCCGCATCGCGCTGTCGATGCCTGCCGTGGCTTTCCAGCTCTCGCACAACGGCCGGCTCATGCAGCGGCTGCCGGCCACCGACATGGCGGGGCGCGTGCGGGCCTTGCTCGGCGATGAATTCATGCAGCACGCGCGCGTCGTCGATGCCGATGCGGGCGCGATCCGGGTGCGCGGCTTCGCGGCACAGCCCGCCTTTTCGCGCGCCGGGCGCGACGCCCAGTACTGTTTCGTCAATGGTCGTTTCGTGCGCGACCGGCTGCTCGCGCACGCTTTGCGCGAAGCTTACGCGGACGTGCTGCACGGCGCCCGCCATCCGGCGTACGTGGTGTTCATCGAGGTGGAGCCGCGCGCGGTCGACGTGAATGTGCATCCGGCCAAGACCGAGGTCAGATTCCGTGATTCACGCGCGGTGCATCAGTTCGTGTTCCATGCGGTCGAACGGGCGCTGGCACCGGCCGTGCAGGTGCCCGCGTCGCCAGCCGCCGATGCTGCGCCTGCGCAGCCGGGTATTGTCGCGTCGCCATGGCCGGCACGTCAGCAGGCGATGAATGTCGAGCAGCCCCTGGCCCGCTATTTCGATTTCGTGCGGCAGGACGCGGCCGCGCCCTCCGCGGCGGGCGCGGCGGTGATGCAGCGACCGGACCTGCCGGTGCAGGAGGAAGGTGCGCCGCCGCTGGGGTTCGCGATTGCCCAGTTGCATGGGGTGTATGTGCTGGCGCAGAACGCCGGCGGGCTGGTGCTGGTCGACATGCATGCCGCGCATGAGCGCATCCTGTACGAGCAGTTGAAGAAGTTGCTCGACGGCGAGCCCGCGGTGCAGCGACTGCTCATCCCGGCCGTGCTGGCGCTGGGCAGCGGCGAGGTCGCCACCGCGTTTGAGTACGCCGACGTGCTGGAAAAGCTTGGCTTCGACGTAGGCCAGGCCGGTCCGCAGGAATTGATGGTGCGCGCGGTGCCGGCACTGCTTGCGCGCGCCGATACCGGTGCGCTGCTGCGTGCCTTGCTGGAGGAACTGCGTGAGGCGCCCGCCAGCCAGGTGGTCGAACGCCGCCGCAATGAGCTGCTGGCCACCATGGCCTGCCACGGTGCAGTGCGGGCGAACCGGCTGCTGACCTTGCCGGAAATGAATGCGCTGCTGCGCGACATGGAAGCATGCGAGCGCGCCGATCAGTGCAATCACGGCCGGCCCACCTGGGTGCAACTGTCGATGGCCGAGCTGGATCGGCTGTTCATGCGTGGCCGATGAGCGGTCGCGCCTTCGCTCTGCTCGGGCCGACCGCCAGCGGCAAGACGGCGGCGGTCGAGCGCATTGCGCGCGCGCTGCCGGTCGAGGTGATCAGCGTCGACTCGGCGCTGGTGTTCCGCGACATGGACATCGGCACCGCCAAGCCGACGGCGGCGGAACGGGCGCTGTGTCCGCACCACTTGATAGACATCGTGTCGCCGGAGCAGGCCTATTCGGCCGCGCGCTTCGCCGAGGACGCGCGCCGCCTGATCGCGGACATCCTGGCGCGCGACCGCATTCCTCTGCTGGTGGGCGGCACCATGCTCTACATGAAGGCCCTGCGCGAAGGCTTGTCCGATCTGCCGGAGGCTGACGCCGGGTTGCGCGCGGACATCGACCGCCGTGCCGCGGAGCACGGTTGGCCGGCGGTGCACGCGCAACTGGCCGCGCTTGATCCCGATGCCGCGGCCCGGCTGGAGCCGAATGACGCGCAGCGGATACAGCGCGCGCTGGAAATCGTCATGCTCACTGGACGGCCGCTCGCCGAAAGCTATGCGCGGCGCGAAGCGGACAGTCCGCTGCCGCCGATGACCGTGCTGTCGCTGGAGCCGGCAGACCGTGCGTGGCTGCACGCGCGTATCGAGCGGCGTTTCGACCAGATGCTGGAACAAGGGCTGGTGGACGAGGTGCGCATGCTGCGCGAACGCTATCGCCTGGACGCCGGCATGCCGTCCATGCGTTGCGTCGGTTACCGCCAGGTGTGGGCCTATCTCGAAGGGCTGACCGACCCCTTGGTCATGCGCAACACCGGCATCTATGCGACGCGCCAACTCGCCAAGCGTCAGATCACCTGGCTGCGTTCGATGCCGATCGACGAAAGAGTGGACTGCATGCGTGCGGACGCGATGGACCGCCTGCTCGACCGGGTGGCTGGCGCAGGATGACGGCGCGCAGGCGAATTACAATGCGGGCCGATAGACAGTCCGGGTGGGCGACATGCTGAATCTGATGGCGGTGGGCGTGGGGGCGGCGGCAGGCGCCTGGCTGCGCTGGGGTCTTTCGCTCGCGCTGAATCCCCTGTTTGCGGGCTTCCCTCTGGGTACGCTGGCGGTGAATCTGATCGGCGGCCTGCTGATGGGGAGCGCGCTTGCCATGCTGCAGGCCTTCCCGGAACTGCCCGCGCATCTGCGACTGCTGCTCACTACCGGCTTCCTCGGCGGGCTCACCACCTTCTCCAGTTTTTCCGGCGAGGTGTTTGCACTGTTCGAAAGTGGCGAAACCGGCTGGGCGTTGCTGGCGGTGGCGGCCCACGTGCTCGGATCGCTGGCGATGACCGCGCTCGGCTGGTGGCTCTGGCATCGCCTTGCGGCCTGAGGCCGCCGGGCGGGATTCACCTTGCAAGCTTCAAGAAACCGGATTCAAGGCGCAAGTTCCACCGTGCACGGCCATCTCTGGCAGGCACCGCTTGAGCCTTGAGTCGTGCACCTCCCCGGTATGAGTGACATCGATTCCCTTCTCGAAACCTGCATGAGCCGTGACGCCGGCAGCATTGCGCGTGCGCTGCGCGATCTCGCGCCTGCGCTGCGCGCGCCGGACAGATGGCCCGCGAAACTGGCCGAACGCATCGCTGCTTCGCAGGCAAAGGTGGTCGCGCGTCGTGCGTCGGCGCCCGCGGTCGACTATCCGGAAGAACTGCCGGTGTCGTCCCGCCGCGACGAGATCGGCGCAGCGCTGGCTGCGAATCAGGTGATCATCGTGTGCGGCGAAACCGGCTCCGGCAAGACCACGCAGCTGCCCAAACTTTGCCTGGAACTGGGCCGCGGCGCACGCGGCCTGATCGGTCACACGCAGCCGCGACGCATCGCCGCGCGCGCCACTGCCGACCGGGTGGCGAAGGAACTGAAGGTGCCGCTCGGCCGCGAGGTCGGCTTTGCCATCCGCTTCACCGACCGTACCTCGGAAGACAGCCGAATCAAGCTCATGACCGACGGCATCCTGCTGGCGGAAACGCAGCACGACCGCTGGCTGTCGGCCTACGACACGCTCATCATCGACGAGGCGCACGAGCGCAGCCTGAACATCGATTTCCTGCTCGGCTACCTGCGCCAGCTCCTGCCGCGTCGGCCCGACCTCAAGGTGATCGTCACCTCGGCCACGCTGGACGCAGAGCGCTTCGCCAATCACTTCGCGCAGAACGGGCGGCCGGCACCGGTGATCGAGGTGAGTGGCCGGCTCTATCCGATCGAAATGCGCTGGCGGCCGTTCGACGCGAACAAGGAAAGAGACCTTTACGACGCAGTGGCCGACGCGGTGGATGAGGCCTTTTCCTGCGGTCCGGGCGACGTGCTGGTGTTCCTGCCGGGCGAGCGCGAAATCCGCGAATGCGCGGAAACGCTGCGCAAACATCATGGCCGGCTGCCCGGCGTGAAGCCCGACATCCTGCCGCTGTTCGCGCGCCAGTCGGCGCAGGAACAGTCACGCGTGTTCCAGGGCTCGAACGGACGCCGCGTCATCCTGTCGACCAATGTGGCCGAAACTTCGCTCACCGTGCCGGGCATCCGCTACGTGGTGGATACCGGCCTGGCGCGGGTGAAGCGCTACAGCTACCGCAACAAGGTGGAACAGTTGCAGGTCGAGCCGGTCGCGCAGTCGGCCGCCAAGCAGCGCGCCGGCCGCTGCGGCCGGGTGTCCAGCGGCGTGTGCTTCCGGCTGTACGACGAGGACGACTTCAAGCAGCGCGCTGCCCACACCGATCCGGAAATCCTGCGCTCGTCCCTGGCGGGCGTCATCCTGCGCATGAAGTCGCTGGGCCTGGCCGACGTCGAGGACTTTCCCTTCATCGACCGGCCGGCGCCGCGCGCGATCGCCGACGGCTACCAGTTGCTGCAGGAACTGGGCGCGGTGGATGAGGAACGCCGGCTCACCGCACTGGGCCGTGAACTGGCCAAGCTGCCGCTGGACCCGCGCGTCGGCCGCATGATCCTGGCGGCGCGCAGTCACTCTGCGCTGAAGGAAGTGCTCATCATCACCGCCGGGCTGTCGGTGCAGGATCCGCGCGAGCGGCCGGAAGAGCGCGCCGGCAGCGCCGACCAGGCGCATGCGAAGTTCGCTGACGAACGCAGCGAATTCCTGTGGTACCTGAAGGCCTGGTCGGCATTCGACGAGGTATGGCACCACCAGTCCCAGGCCAAGCAGCGCGCATGGTGCCGCGACCACTTCCTGAACTGGATGCGCATGCGCGAATGGCGCGACGTGCACACTCAACTGCACACGCTGTGCGCCGAACACGACTGGAAGGAAAACGAAAGGCCGGCCGCGGTCGAGGCGCTGCACCGCGCGCTGCTCACCGGCCTGCTGGGTAACCTCGGGCAGCGCATCGAGGACGCGCGCGCCGGCGAGCCGCCCTATCTGGGCGCGCGAGGCATCAAGTTCTGGCCGCACCCGGGTTCTTCGCTGGCCAGGAAGAGCGCCAAGTGGATCATGTGCGGCGAACTGGTCGAGACCACCCGCCTGTTCGCGCGCTGTCTCGCGCGCATCGAACCGGAGTGGGTGGAGGAGGTGGGCGCCCACCTGATACGCCGCTCGACCTATGAGCCGCACTGGTCGAAAAGCCGCGGTGAGACCGTGGCATGGGAGCGCGGCGTCATCCATGGCATCACGCTGTACGCCAAGCGCGCGGTGCAGTATGGCAAGACCGATCCGAAACTCGCCCGCGAACTGCTGATCCGCGAGGCGCTGGTCAATGGCGATGTGAGCGACATCGCGCTCAGGCAGATGAAATTCCTGCAGCACAACCTCGATCTGGTCGCGCAGATCGAGCGGCTGGAGGAAAAGCAGCGCCGGCAGGACCTGCTGGTCGATGAATCGCTGATCGAGGCCTTCTACGATGCCATCCTGCCGGCCGACGTGATCGACCTGCGCAGCCTGGATCGCTGGCGCCGCGACGCCGAGCGCGACAACCCCAAACTGCTCTACCTGACGCGCGAACAGTTGATGCGGCACGAGGCCGCAGGTGTGAGCAGCGAACGCTTCCCGGCAAAGATGGAATTGCTGGGGCAGAAGCTGAAGCTGGAGTACCGGCACGAACCGAACGCTGCCGATGACGGCGTGACCTTGACCGTGCCGCTCACGCTGCTCAACCAGATTCCGGCGGCGCGGCTGGACTGGCTGGTGCCCGGCTTGCTGGAAGAGAAGGTGGTGCAGCTTGCCAAGACCATTCCGCCCAAGCTGCGCCACCGCATCCAGCCGATCAGCGGCTTCGTCGATGAATTCCTCGGCCAGGAACACGACCATGGCGAGCCGCTGGTGAAGGTGCTGGCGCGCGCGATCGAGGTCTACGTCGGGCTCAAACTGCCGCCGGACGCGATACGCGCAGAAAACCTGCCGGCCCACCTCATCATGAATGTGCGGGTGATCGACGAGCACGGCCGCGTGCTCGGCCAGTCGCGCAATCTGGCCGAACTGCGTACCCGACTGAAGGACGAGGTGGCGCGCCGTTTCGAACAGGCGCGCATCGCGCTGCCGACCGCGCCGGCGCAGCCTGCCGCAGCGCCACGCGTGCTCACCGCCGGCCCCGCGCAGTCAGCCGCAACGGCGGCAACGCCTCCGCCGCATGCCGTGAAGGCCAGTGCTGCACGTGGCAGCATGGCCGATGCGCTGGCTGCGCTGGGGGCGCGCGACGCGGTCGCGAAGGCACCGGTGCCCGAACGTAGCGGAAAGAAGGGCAAGGCCGCCGCGGCGGCCGAGGCCGCAGTCCCGGCCACCGCGCACCCGGCCGGCGATGGCCGCCATACGAGCTGGGCCTTCGGCGAACTGCCCGAGCTGATGGAAGTCGAGGTGGCCGGACGCATGGTGATCGGCTTTCCGGCGCTGCAGGACGACGGTGACGCGGTCAGCGTGCGCGTGTTCGACACGCCGGAAGTGGCGCACCAGGTGCATCGCCGCGGTCTGCGCCGGCTGTTCGCGCTGGAGCTGCGCGAACAGGTGAAATTCATCGAGAAGAGCCTGCCCGGCCTGCGCGACATGGCCATGCAGTTCATGAGTCTGGGCAGCGAGGCGGAACTGCGTGCGCAACTCGTGGCAGCGACGATAGACCGCTGCTGCATGATGGAGCCATGGCCGACCGACCCCGCGAGTTTCGCCGCGCGACGCGACGAGGCGCGGCCGCGCATATCGCTGGTGGCGCAGGAAATCGGCCGGCTTGCCGGCACCGTGCTGACCGAGTACGTGGCGCTGAACAAGAAGCTGGCGGCATTGAAGGCGCATCCGGATGCCGGCGCCGACATGCGCGCGCAACTGGATGCGCTGGTGACCCGGCACTTCGTCGAATGTACGCCTTTCGAGCGCCTTGCTCATTTTCCGCGTTACCTGAAGGCGATCGCGCTGCGCATCGACAAATTGCGCAGCGATCCGGCGCGCGATGCGCGTGCGATGGCCGACTGGCAGTCCCTGGCCATGCTGTGGGAGCGCGAACGCATCGCGCGGGCGCGCGCTGGTGTGGCCGACCCTTTCCTGGAGGAGTTCCGCTGGCTGCTGGAGGAATTGCGCGTGAATCTGTTCGCGCAGGAACTGCGCACGCCGGTGCCGGTCTCGGTCAAGCGGCTGCAGAAGATCTGGGAATCCCGGGCGCGCGGCTGAGCACGCGCCGCGCCGCCGCAATCTCGTCCATATCCCGCCGGAGCCGTACGCGATGACTACCGATGAACTGCTGCGTCCGCTCGTCCATGCCTTCGAGTCGCTCACGCCCGGCTCGGTGGACGCGCTGGCAGCGCTGTACGCGGCGGATGCGCGCTTTCGCGATCCGTTCAATGATGTGCGTGGCCGCGAGGCGATCGCGCGCATCTTCCGCCACATGTACTCACAGGTGGATGCGCCGCGCTTCGAGGTATTGTCAGCGATGCGGCAGGGCGATGCGGCCTGGCTGGAATGGGTGATGCACTTCGAACTGCGTGGCCGGCCGCAATCCATCGTCGGAGCGAGCCGGCTCCGTTTCGATCGTGAAGGACGGGTAGCCGACCATCGCGACTACTGGGATGCGGCGCAGGAACTGTACGAGAAGCTGCCGCTGCTGGGCGGGCTGATGCGCTGGCTGAGGCGGCGTCTCGCCGCCTCCTGAGCTTACTTCTTCTGGCTGCCGGCGGTGTCGAGGCGCCGCGCCTCGTCGGCGGAAATGATTTCGAATATGGCCACGACGCGGCGCACGCCCGAGGTGGACGCAGCGACTTCCTTGGCGGCGCGGGCTTCGGCCTCGGTCAGCAGACCCATCAGGAACACCTTGCCCGACTCGGTCACCACCTTCACGTGATTGGCATTCACGCGCTGCGAATCGAGGATGCGCGCCTTCACCTTGGAGGTGATGACGGCGTCGCTGGAGCGTTGGGTCAGCGAGGACACGCCGGCGATATCGGTTTCATTGCTGATGCCGCGCACGTTCGGTACTTCGGACACGATGGTTGCCGCCTCGGCGCGCGTCGCCTCGTCGGCGACCTGGCCGGTCAGCAGCACATTGCGGTTGTAGCTCACCACGTTCACGTTGGCGCGGTTGCCGAGCTTTTCGCGCAGGCGGCTTTCAGCGCGCAATTCGATGCTTTCGTCCTCGACCTGGGTGCCGGTGGTGCGGCGATCCAGCGCCGACATGACGGCGGTGCCGGCGCCGGCGGCAACCACCGGGAAGCAGCCCTGCAGCAGCGGAACGGTTACGCCGATCGTGGCAGCCAGCAGCAGCGGGCGGATGAGGGAGGAGGGCGCGTGTCTGTTCATTCGAGTTGTGGTCATCATTCGGTTCCCAAAAGCATGCAGTCGATGCCGTCGCACAGGCAGTGCAGCGTCAGAAGATGGACTTCCTGGATGCGCGCAGTGCGCTGTGCCGGCACGCAGATGTGGATGTCGCGATCGCCCAGCAGTTCCGCAATGCGGCCACCGCCGCGGCCGGTCAGCGCCACCACGCGCATTTCGCGTTCGTGTGCGGCATGGATGGCTTCGATCACATTGCCCGAATTGCCGGAGGTCGATATCGCCAGCAGCACGTCCTGTGGTTGTCCGAGCGCACGCACCTGTTTGGCGAATATCTGGTCGAAGGCGTAGTCGTTGGCGATGGCGGTGAGGATGGAGCTGTCCACGGTCAGCGCAAGAGCGGCCAGTTCCGGCCGCTCGCGCTCGTAGCGTCCGACCAGTTCGGCCGCGAAATGCTGCGCGTCGGCGGCCGATCCGCCGTTGCCACAGGCCAGTATCTTGCCGGTCGCCATCAAGCTTTCCACCATGGCTTCCACCGCGTCCGCGATCGGCGCTGCCAGCACCTCGGTGGCGGCCAGCTTGGTCTGGGCGCTGTCGATGAAGTGCTCGGAAATGCGTGAGACAAGGTTCATGGGCGGTCGCGGCGGTTCAGGTGCCGCGAGTGTACCAAGTTCGCCACGACGCGCCCGGTTTGTGCGTCGTGCTTGCATTCGGATACCTCGGCTTGCAATTCTTTATCCGGTCAGCGGCGCTCGCCGGGGGGATGCAGATCCGCCCACACATCGATGCGCAGGCGCTTCCAGGGATCGGGGTCCGCCTGCATGTGGCCGACGCGGGCGCTCAGCCGGCGACCGGCATCCATTTCACCTGCCGCATCGAAGTTGGCTGCGCGCGGCAGGTAGCCGATCATGATGCCCCGCCATAACACGCGTATCGCCCGCTTGTCGTGCCGGTTGTCCGGTTCGCGCTCCAGCGCGAGCGCGTCGCCTTCCCGCATGCGGGGCCACGCCTCGGCCAGCCGGTGATACTGGGCGCCCGCCAGCGGTGAGCGTTGCACCAGCATGCGCAGGCCATCCGCCGATGCGGCCGCGGACAGCAGCAGTGCCGCCGTGGCGCAGAACAGACGTCTAGAGCGCGAATGCATCGCGTATCCAGTCGATGTCCTCCATGTGCAGACCGGACATCGCGATCACGTCGAAACGGGCGGGCCGTCCCTGCGCGCGTCGGCCGGCACCGGCCAGCCAGCGCTGTGCGGCGCGGATGAGGCGTGCCTGCTTCACGCCATCGACGCTGGCAGCCGCACCACCAAAGCGGCTGCTGCGGCGCAGCCTTACTTCGACGAACACGATGGTGTCGCCGTGTTCGCATATCAGGTCGAGCTCGCCATCGCGCCAGCGCAGGTTGCGGCCGATGATGCGCAGACCGCGCGCCTGCAGGAAGCGGGCAGCGAGTGCCTCGGCGGTCGCACCGGCGTGCTGGCCAGCGGTGTGTCCGGCTTGTGGCGCCTGCGTCGGGCGCTCAGAATGACGGGCCATTCGCGGGCCCCAGGAAAATGAATACAGACGACATGCCGCTCACCTCCGGAGACGATGCTTCTTCCGGGTTCATGACATCGACATTGTATGTCGTCGGCACGCCGATCGGACATCTCGGTGAGCTGTCCGCGCGCGCGGTCGCGGCGCTGCGGGCGGCCGACCTGATCGCCTGCGAGGACACGCGCGAGACATCGCGGCTGGCGCGTCACCTCGGACTGCGTGCACCTTTGATTGCGGTGCATGAGCACAACGAGCGTGCCGGTGCCGCGCGGCTGATCGCGGCGCTGGCTGCAGGCCGGCGGGTGGCACTGGTGTCGGATGCCGGCACCCCGGCGGTGTCCGATCCCGGCGCCCGCGTGGTGCGCGCGGTGCAGGACGCGGGCTATCGGGTGGTGCCGGTGAGCGGCCCCAGTGCCGCAATCGTGGCGCTGTCGGCCAGCGGCCTGCTCGATGCGCAGTTCCGCTTCGTCGGTTTCCTGCCGGTGAAAGCGGCGGCACGCCGCAGGGCGCTCGACAGTCTGCGCGACCACGACTGTGCTCTGGTGTTCTACGAGGCGCCGCACCGCATCGTCGAGTGTGTCGCCGATATTGCGGCGGTCATGCAGGCGGAACGCGAACTGGTGATCGCACGCGAACTGACCAAGCTGTTCGAACAGATCGTGCGGCTGCCGGTGGCCGAGGCTCCAGCCTGGCTGGCGGCGGACGCGAACCGGCAGCGTGGCGAATTCGTGCTGTTGCTGGCGGGGGCGCCGCAGCAGGACGGACTCGATGCGGTCGCGCAGCGCACTCTGGACGTACTGCTCGACGAACTGCCGCCCAGTCGCGCCGTCAAGGTGGCGCAGCACATCACGGGCGCGCCACGCAAGCTGCTGTACGACTACGCGATGGCACATGGCGTCGCCGCGACGCAGCAAGACGACACCGAGTGATGGGCGGCGGTCGCGACAGAGCGCCGGCCAAGGCCATTCACCCGTCCCGTCTGGGCCGGCGGATGACTATGCGGGATAATCGGGCGCTACCGCTCGCCGGCGTGGCGCCGACGGGTTTGCTGACTGGACTGGAGCGCCCTTGAATCGACTGACCCTCACCCGCCCCGACGACTGGCACCTCCATCTGCGCGATGGCGCCGTGCTGAAGGCCGTGCTGCCCGACACGGCGCGCCGCTTCGCGCGCGCCATCGTGATGCCCAATCTGCGGCCCCCGGTCACCACAGTGGCGCTGGCGGCAGCCTATCGCGACCGCATCCTCGCGGCGCATGCGGCCACACCGGGCCTGCCGCCCTTCGAGCCGCTGATGGTGCTCTACCTCACCGACAATACGTCGCCGGACGAGATCGATCGCGCCTGCGACAGCGGATTCGTGAAGGCGGTCAAGCTGTATCCGGCCGGTGCCACAACCAATTCCGATTCCGGCGTGACCGATGTACTGCGCTGTGATGCCACCATCGCACGCATGGCCGAGCGCGGCCTGCCACTGCTGATCCACGGGGAGGTGACCGATGGCGACGTCGATGTGTTCGACCGGGAAGCGGTATTCATCGAACGCATCCTGCGCCCCCTCCTGGCGCGTCATCCGGCGCTGCGCGTCGTGTTCGAGCACATCACGACGCGCGAGGCGGCGGAATTCGTCGCTGCAGCCGGCGACAACATCGCGGCCACGGTGACCGCCCATCATCTGCTGATGAACCGCAATGCGATATTCGCCGGTGGCATACGGCCGCATCACTACTGCCTGCCGGTGCTCAAGCGGGAAGTGCATCGCCAGGCCCTGGTGGCGGCGGTCACCTCGGGCAACCGTCGCTTCTTCCTGGGTACCGATTCGGCACCGCACGCACGCGGGGCCAAGGAAGCCGCCTGTGGCTGCGCCGGCTGCTATACCTCGCATGCCGGTGTCGAACTGTATGCCGAGGCCTTCGATGCCGCCGGCGCATTGGACAGGCTGGAGGCCTTTGCCAGCTTCAACGGCCCGGACTGGTACGGATTGCCGCGCAATACGTCGCAGATCACGCTGCTGCGCGAGGACTGGGAGGTCAAGCCCAGCCAGGAATTTGCCGATGGTGAGGTACTGGTGCCGCTGCGCGCAGGAGAGCGCGTGGCCTGGCGTCTCGAATGACGGTCCGACTCCGATGACACGATATCCGCGCCTGCTGCTCCCGCTGGCCCTGCTGCTGGCGGGCTGCGAAATAGACAACGCCGCCTACATGATTGAGGGCAAGGATCACGCCCTGACCATCAGCCGCGAGAAGCCCTATTTCTGGAGCGACCAGTACGAAATGGATGTCATCGTGTCGCGCATGCCGAGCTGCCAGCGACGCTACGACATGAAGCCGGCGCGGCTGACGACGGCCTTCGTGACCGTGTTCGAAGGTGGCGAACCCAACCGTTACCTGCTGCGACAGGGCTCCAGCCGTTGGTATGCGGTCAACACCAATGACTGCGTGTTCGCGGTGATACAGAAGCCCCAGGTCGAACCGCCGGTGATCGGCGTGTTCCGCGATCAGGGCGAGCAGTTCACCTTCGTTCGCAGCAAGCAGGCGGAAGCGTCGGGAGCACGCTGAAGCGTGTCTTCAGAGCCGTGGTCCGGCCCGCTGCATGCGGCCTACGGCACCCTGCTGCAGGAACTCGAGCTGGCGGACGTCGCGAACCCGGCGGCGCCAGCGCCATCGGCGGCCACGATCGATGCGCTGGCTGCGCGCATCGGGCGCCCGCTCTCGGCGGCGGGGGCGCCGATCCATTTCCGGCGGGATCTGCCGTCCGCTGGCGATTACGAATCCACGATCGCGCGTACCGGCGGGGTGTCCACACGCGATCACTGCTGGCACGACACCTTCAATGCCCTGGTATGGCTGCGCTATCCGTGCATCAAGGCCGCAATGAATGCGCGTCATTGCGAGGTGTTGGCGACTGCGACCGGGCCAGGGCGAGGTCCGGTGCGCGATGCATTGACGCTGTTCGACGAGGAAGGACTGGTCTTGATCAGCGACGATGCGGCCTTGCTGGATGATCTGCACGCGCAACGCTGGCGCGAAGCCATGCATGGCCGGCGTCCGGCGCTCGAACGCGCGACGCTGCATGTGATCGGTCATGCGCTGCTGGACAAGGCGCGCATGCCGTTTGTCGGCCTGTGCGCCAAGGTGCTGCTCCTGCATGCCGACGCGGCGCCACTCGAGTGTGCCGCGTTCGATCTCTGGCTGGCCGGCCGCATCCGCGCAGCCGACTGGCCCGCCTCTCCGCGCGACCTGCGCCCCTTGCCAGTACTCGGCCTGCCCGGCATGACACCGGAAAACCTGCATGCCGGCTATTTCGACGATGCGCGTCAGTTCCGGCCTGCCCGGGCGGTCATTACAGGCGACTGACGAACTGCCCGAGGCGCGCCAGACCTTCATCCAGCTCCGGCATCGATGTGGCGCAGGACAGGCGGACGAAGCGCGCAGCCGACTGCACGCTGAAATCGCGCCCCGGCGTCAGCGCCACGCCGGCCTCCAGCAGGGCGCGCTGGCAGAAGTCCCAGGCATCGAGGCCGCTGGCGCTGACGTCGAACCAGGCATAGAAGGCGCCGTCGGGTGCGACCGGCACGGCGAGGCCGATGCGTTCCAGCCCGGCCAGCACATGCGCGCGGCGACGCGAGAATTCGGCGCGGCGCGCTTCGCATACGGCGATCGATTCCGGCGTGAAGCAGGCCAGGGCGGCGCGCTGCGCGGTCACCGGAGGGCAGATGTAGTAGTTCTGCGCCAGCCGCTCGACCGCCATGACCAGCGCAGCGGGCAGCACGCACCAGCCCAGACGCCATCCGGTCATGCCGAAGTACTTGGAAAAGCTGTTGATGACGCAGACATCGGATGACAGCGCCAGTGCGCTGGTTGGCGCCCGGCCGGCCGCATCCGCGTCCTGCAGGTTCAGATAGATTTCGTCAACCAGGGTCCAGGCACCGCGCGCGGCGGTCCAGTCCAGCACGGCCGACAGTTCCGTCGGTGCGATGGAGGTGCCGGTGGGATTCGATGGCGTGGCCAGCATGACGCCGCGCGTGTGCGCGCTCCAGTGCGCGCGCGCCCGCTCGGCATCGAGCTGGAAGCGGCTGCCGGCATCGGTCGGCACGCGCGTCACCCGGGCGCCGAAGCCGGCGAGGAACTGGCTGTTGCAGGGGTAGGACGGGTCGCCCACCAGCACCTCGTCGCCGGGGTCGACCAGCGCCGCCGTGACCAGCAACAGCGCCGCCGACGCGCCCGCAGTCACCACGATGCGTGCCGGGTCGATGTCAAGTCCGTGCTGCGATGCATAGAAGCCGGCGATGGCCTGTCTCAGCTCCGGCAGTCCGAGGGCGGCGGAGTAGGGCAGTGGCCGGCCGTCGCACTGCGTGCGCAGCGCCTCGAGCACGGCCGGCGGCGCCCCCGAATCCGGTTCGCCGATATTGAGCTTGATGATGGAGCGGCCCTGCGCCTCCAGCGCCGCCGCCTGCTTGCCGATTTCCATCGCGAAGAAGGGCGCCACGGATTGTGCGCGCCGTGAAATCCTCATGAGCTGTCTCCTTGACGGGGAGCGCCTCCGGCACAAACGAAAAAGGCGGCCTGGGCCGCCTTCTTCATCGCCGGTCTGCGCTCAGGCCAGGCGGCCGTGGCATTGCTTGTACTTCTTGCCCGAACCGCACGGGCAGGGGTCGTTGCGGCCGACCTTGGGATAGGCCGGCATCGGGGTGGCGGCGGCATTGCCGCCCGCCGGCGGCGCCAGCGGATCGACATCCTCGCCCGCCATCGCCGGGTCGAAATCGGCATGGGTGAAGCGCATCGCATCGACCGGCGGTGGGGTAGGCTCGCTGTCCTCGATCTGCTCCGGTGAGCGGATTTCGACGTTCAGCAGTACGCGGGTGACCTCGGCGCGCACCTGGTCGAGCAGGGTTTCGAACAGTTCGAAGGCCTCGCGCTTGTATTCCTGTTTGGGGTTCTTCTGCGCATAACCGCGCAGATGTATGCCCTGACGCAGATGGTCGAGCGCGGCCAGGTGTTCGCGCCAGTGCGAATCCAGACTCTGCAGCATCACGTTGCGCTCGAACTGGCCGAAAGCCTCGGTGCCGACCAGTGCGACCTTCACTGCATACTGTTCGTCGGAAAGGTCCAGCGCGCGTTTCAGCAGGTCTTCGTCCGCCAGATTGGGTTCGGCGAGCAGCCATTCGGCGAACGGCGTGTCGAGCCGGAACTCGGACTGGAAGGCGGACTGGGCGCCCGCAAGATCCCACTGTTCCTCGACGCTTTCCAGCGGCACATACTGGCGGAACACGTCCTCCAGCACGCTGTGGCGCATCGCGGTAATGGTTTCGCCGATGTTCTCCGCTTCCAGCAATGCATTGCGCTGTTCGTAGATCACCTTGCGCTGGTCGTTCGACACGTCGTCGTATTCGAGCAGTTGCTTGCGGATGTCGAAATTGCGCTGTTCCACCTTGCGCTGCGCCGATTCCAGCGAGCGGTTCACCATCGCATGCTCGATCGCTTCGCCTTCCGGCATCTTCAGCCGCAGCATGATGGCATTCAGGCGCTCGCCGCCGAAGATGCGCATCAGCGGGTCTTCCAGCGACAGGTAGAAACGCGAGGATCCGGGGTCGCCCTGGCGGCCGGAACGACCGCGCAGCTGATTGTCGATGCGGCGGGATTCGTGGCGCTCGGTGCCGATGATGTGCAGGCCACCCGCACCCACCACCTGTTCATGCAGCGAAGACCATTCGCCGCGCAACTTTTCGATGCGGGTGCTGCGATCCGCATCGTTCATGCTTTCGTCGCGCTCCAGCGCCTGCACCTGTTTCTCGACATTGCCGCCGAGCACGATATCGGTACCACGGCCCGCCATATTGGTGGCGATGGTGATGACGCCGGGCCGACCGGCCTGGGCGATGATTTCCGCCTCGCGTTCGTGCTGCTTCGCGTTCAGCACCTGGTGCGGCAGCTTTTCCCTGTCGAGCAGCGAGGACAGCAGCTCCGAACTTTCGATCGAGGTCGTGCCCACCAGCACCGGCTGTCCGCGTTCGTGGCAGTCCTGGATGTCGGCGATCACCGCCGCGTACTTTTCCTTGGCCGTGCGGTAGACCAGATCGTTGTTGTCCTTGCGGATCATCGGCCGGTGGGTCGGGATGACCACTGTTTCCAGGCCGTAGATCTGGTGGAACTCGTACGCTTCGGTATCGGCCGTACCGGTCATGCCGGCCAGTTTGCCGTACATGCGGAAGTAGTTCTGGAAGGTGATGGACGCCAGCGTCTGGTTCTCCGCCTGGATTTTCACGCCTTCCTTCGCTTCCACCGCCTGATGCAGGCCGTCCGACCAGCGGCGGCCCGGCATCAGGCGGCCGGTGAATTCATCGACGATGATGATTTCGCCGTTCTGCACCACGTACTGCTGGTCGCGGTGATACAGGTTGTGCGCGCGCAGGCTGGCGTACAGGAAATGCACCAGCGTGATGTTGGCCGGTTCGTACAGGCTGCGCCCGGCCTCAAGCAGGCCATGCTGCGTCAGGATGTCTTCGGCGTGCTCGTGACCCTCCTCGGTCAGCAGCACGGTGTGCGCCTTCTCGTCCACCCAGTAGTCGCCCGGACCATCCTCGACCTCACAGCGCTTGAGCAGCGGCGCGACGGCATTGAGCTTGATGTAGAGGTCGGTGTGGTCGTCGGCCTGACCGGAAATGATGAGCGGGGTACGGGCTTCGTCGATCAGGATGGAGTCCACTTCGTCGACGATGGCGAAATTCAGTCCACGCTGCACGCGCTCAGCCGGCGAATACACCATGTTGTCGCGCAGGTAGTCGAAGCCGAATTCATTGTTCGTGCCATAGGTGATGTCGGCAGCGTAGGCCGTCTGCTTCCGGTCGTGCGGCATGCGCGACAGGTTCACGCCGGTGCTCATGCCGAGGAAGCCGTACAGCTTGCCCATCTGCTCGGCGTCGCGGCTGGCCAGATAATCGTTGACCGTCACCACATGCACGCCCTTGCCCGCCAGCGCATTCAGATACACCGGCAGCGTGGCGGTGAGCGTCTTGCCCTCGCCGGTGCGCATTTCGGCAATCTTTCCGGAATGCAGGACGAGGCCGCCAATCAGTTGCACATCGAAGTGACGCATGCCATGTACCCGCTTGCCGGCTTCGCGCACCACGGCGAAGGCCTCTGGCAACAACTCGTCCAGCGTCTGGCCATTCGCAACACGCTGCCTGAACTCGGCGGTCTTGCCGGCCAGGGCTTCGTCGCTCAGCGCCGACATGTCGGTTTCAAGCGCATTGATGCGGGCAATGATGGGGCGGTACTTCTTCAGCAGGCGATCGTTGCGGCTGCCGAACATCTTGGTGAACAGGGAGGCGATCATCGAACACAGGCCCGGGCCGGGCAAACCGATGGCAGAAAAGTCCGCGATTCTAACATGGGGGCGGGAGGCGTCCCGGGCGACTCGCCCGGCCGGCACGATGCGAAGGCCCGGGGCCAGGATCCGCCCGAAGCCGGGTGTTGCCGCTTCGTGCGCCGCTTCCGCTGTCTGCGCGGCGCCAGGAAGAACCTAGTGGTCGAGCCGTTCCGCCCGCGCCTGGGCGGCGCCCGGCGGCAGAGCCTTGCGCGCGAGTTCCAGGAAGCGATTGGGATTCTGGGCGACGTTCTTCACCCTGACTTCGAAGTGCAGATGCGGGCCGGTTGAACGGCCGGTGCTGCCGACCTCGCCGATCTTCTGCCCTCGCCGTACAACGGTGCCGGGCGTCACCAGCATGCGGCTTGCATGGGCGTAACGGGTGACCAGATCGCGTCCATGGTCGATCTCGATCATGTTGCCGTATTGCGGGTGGAAGGCGGCTGTGGTGACCACACCTGCTGCGGCGGCGACGATGGGGGTGCCGACCTCGGACACGAAATCGACGCCCTCATGCATCGCGCGCGCGCCGGTGAACGGGTCGATGCGCCAGCCAAAACCCGAGGCGTTCCAGGTGCCGCCGATGACCGGCAGTGTGGAGGGCACCAGCGACAGCGTGGCCTGATCGAGCAGCAATTCGGATTCGATCACGCCCAGGTAATCGTCCTGACGTGCCAGAAGTTCCGAGAAATACTTCATCTGCGCCTCGAGTTCCGCCGCGGTGATCGGCTGTTCCGCGACGAGGGGTCCGCCCTGGCCCGGAGGCACGGCCTGCACCGGTTCAGGCGGTTTGACGCCGGCCAGCTTGGCGAGACGTGTCCCGAGCGTGTCGAGTTGGATGAGTTGCGCCTGAAGCTGCCCGAGGCGCATCGCCATGGTGTTGATGTTCTCCCGCACGAACTGTTCGCTGCGCGCGATTTCCTCGTTGCGGGCTGCGGTCACCACCTCGTCGATGAAAGGGAGCTTGAGACTGTTCGCGTGCTTGAGCGTCAGAAAGGAGAACGCCGAGGCCAGCGCGAAAACAAGCAGCGTGAACGCGAAAAACACCCCGATCAGGTGCCAGGGCTGTATCGTGATGGCCTTGGCCGTCGACAGACGGCTCGAAACCAGAATGATCTGCACGTCCGCTCCTATCGTTCTTATGTCTGCCCGCCCCCTGTACGAACATGTTCGCGCACAGGACATGCTTGCAAATCTGTCGCTGCACGCTCAGCGGATTGCGCGCGCCCAGACAGCTTACGAAAAATTCATGCCGGCAGAACTGACACAGGTCAGTCGGGTCATGAATGTGAAGCAGGGTGTTGTCGTTGTCAGTGCCTCATCGAGTGCAGTGGCGCACCGGTTGAAGCAGCTTTTGCCCAGTCTCCGGCAGGCCATGCAGGAAAGTTGCGGCGAGGTTACAGAAGTCAAGGTGAAGGTGCAAGCATTTGATCCGCCAAGGATTCGCCCGGCATCGCCCGTGCGTCCGGTCAGTGTTCCCGCGCGCAAGGCGGTGCTTGAGGGAGCCGCCCGGCTGCGTGGTGACAGTCCGCTCAAGCAGGCCCTGGAGCATCTGGTGAGCCGCGCCCTGCGCAGCGACGGTGAGAGCGGGCAGGACTGAAGCCGCTGGCTTCACAGCACGATGACGCGTTCCAGCAGGAAGAGCGCGAGGACGCCAAGAGTCGCGATCACCGCATAGCGCAGCACGCGCCAGGCGAACTGCAGGTAACGCGTGTCGCGCGTCAGCACATAGGCGACGAAACTCGCGCCTACGGTGATGATGAGAAGGACGCCGATCAGGCGCAGGACCAGCATCGGCGGTCAGGCAAAGGCCGGAGCCGAGCCGTTGTCCTCGATCAGCGGGCGGTACTGGTTGGATACGGCGGAAGGCGTGTCCGACGGTTGCTCGAAACTTGCCCATTCCCAGGCGCCTTGATCCGCAAGCAGCGCGCGCAGCAGCGTGTTGTTCAGCGCATGCCCCGACTTGTGGGCCGAGAATGCCGCGAGTAGCGGATGACCCAATATGTAAAGATCGCCGATCGCATCCAGCACCTTGTGTTTCACGAACTCGTCGGCGTAGCGCAGGCCGTCGCTGTTGAGCACGCGGTACTCGTCCATGACGATGGCGTTGTCCAGGCTGCCGCCCTGGGCCAGTCCGTTCTGACGCAGGTATTCCACCTCGTGCATGAAACCGAAGGTGCGCGCGCGCGCGACGTCATTCACGTACGACTGCTGTGCGAAATCGATGCGCACCTTGGTGCCGGTCCGCTCGATGGCCGGGTGCCGGAACTCGATCGAGAAATCGAGGCTGAAACCCTCGTAGGGGTCGAGACGCGCCCACTTGTCGCCATCCTTCACCTCGACACCCTTGAGCACGCGCACGAATTTCTTCGCCGACTTCTGCTCGATCAGGCCGGCCTGCTGGATCAGATACACGAAAGTCGACGCCGAGCCGTCCATGATGGGCAGCTCCGGCGCATCGACATCGACGAAGGCATTGTCGACACCGAGGCCGGCGAGGGCTGACATCAGGTGTTCCACGGTCGAGATCGTCGCACCGTCGCGTCCGAGGCAGGAGGCAAGTCGGGTATCCCCGACCGCGTGGGCATCCGCGCGCAGTTCGACCACAGGATCGAGGTCGATACGGCGGAACACGATGCCGGTGTCGGCGGGCGCCGGGCGCAGCTCGAGATCGACCTTGAGGCCGGAGTGGAGTCCCACGCCGGTGGCGCGGACGATGGAACGGAGTGTGCGTTGCCGGATCATGGCTGAAACGACCGCTGTGGGCGAAAGCCCCAGTCTACCTCAGCGGCGCTTAATACTCCTGTAACAGTGCGTATCCACCCGTTCACATGCAGGAGGGGTGGATACGCAATCCCGCTTCAGTCGGCCTGCTTGCGCAGGAAGGCCGGGATGTCCAGCGTCTCCACGCCATTGGCGCGCATCGCCTCGACTGCGCTGGATGCGGTGCGGCCGCCGCGCCCGCGCATCACTGCAGGGATCTCGAGGTGTGAATAGTCGGTGCCGGTACCGGCCGACATGGCGACGTCGTCGGTGCCGGTGCGGATGATGGTCATCGGCGGCTTGCTGCTCATCGCGCGCGGTGCGCCCAGGCCGGTGGCGACCACGGTCACGCGCAGCCGGTCGTCCATCGCATCGTCGAACACGGTGCCGAAGATGACATGGGCGCCTTCGGCGGCAAAGGCGCGCACGGTTTCCATCGCGTCCTTCACTTCCTTCATCTTCAGCGAACGGCTCGCAGTGATGTTCACCAGCACGCCGCGCGCGCCGGACAGCTCGA
The DNA here is from genome assembly GCF_000372885.1 of Methyloversatilis thermotolerans. Classification (GTDB taxonomy): domain Bacteria; phylum Pseudomonadota; class Gammaproteobacteria; order Burkholderiales; family Rhodocyclaceae; genus Methyloversatilis; species Methyloversatilis thermotolerans. The sequence goes on along the minus strand of NZ_KB889967.1, from coordinate 2,240,152 downwards.
CGCCCTCCAGCAGCGGACTGGCGACGGCCTGTTCGGCTGCGATGCGGGCGCGGTCCATGCCCGCCGCCTCGGCCGAACCCATCATGGCGCGGCCCATCTCACCCATCACGGTACGCACGTCCTGGAAGTCGACGTTAACCAGGCCCGGGATGTTGATGATTTCCGCGATGCCGCCGACCGCGTTGCGCAGCACATTGTCGGCCGCCTTGAAGCCGTCCTCCAGACTGGCGTCCTCGCCGAGCACTTCCATCAGCTTCTCGTTCAGCACGACGATGAGGGAATCGACGTGGCGGGCCAGTTCCTCGATGCCGGATTCCGCCGCGCGCATGCGATTCTCGTAGTCGAACGGCTTGGTGACGACGGCGACGGTGAGGATGCCCATCTCCTTGGCCACCTCGGCGACGATGGGTGCGGCCCCGGTGCCGGTGCCGCCTCCCATGCCAGCGGTGATGAACACCATTTCGGCACCACGCAACTGGTCAGCGATGTGTTCGCGGTATTCCTCGGCGGCGGAGCGGCCCACTTCCGGCTTGGCACCTGCGCCGCGGCCGTTCTTGCCGAGCTGGATCTTGACCGGGGCCAGGTTGCGGTTCAGAGCCATGCCGTCCGTGTTGGCAGCGATGAATTCGACGCCATTCACGCCTTCACGAATCATGTGATCGACCGCATTGCCTCCGGCTCCACCGACGCCGATCACCTTGATCACTGCGCCTACCGGCTCCTTGTCGAGAATCTCGAACATACCCGCCCTCCTGTTTGCACGAATGCCGCAGAGCCGGATGACTCTTTCGGCAGAAAACCCGCGTCAGCACTAGATTTAGTGATTTATCGCGAGTATACGACTAAACTTAGTGCAACGCATGCCGTAAATGCCGTCTGCGCCGCAATTTCAGAAATTTCTTTCGAACCACGAGCGCATGTTCGCCAGCACCTGACGGACATTGCGCGTCTCGCGCGCCACCTGACCCCGGCGTCGCTGTGCAGCGCCTTCCATCACCAGCCCGATCACGGTCGCGTAGCGCGGGTGGCGCACCACGTCCGCCAGGTTTCCGCTGTACTCGGGGACGCCGACGCGCGACGGCAGATGGAACACATCCTCCGCCAGGTCGGTCATGCCGCGCATGGTCGCGCTCCCGCCGGTCAGCACGACGCCGGACGACAGCAGTTCCTCGTAGCCGCTGCGGCGCAGTTCCGCCTGTACCAGCTCGAAAAGTTCCGACACCCGGGGCTCGATCACGTCGGCCAGCGCCTGGCGCGACATGCGGCGCGGACCACGATCGCCGATGCCCGGGACTTCGATCATGTCCTCGGCGTCGGCCAGCGCCGACATCGCCACGCCGTAGCGCAGCTTGATGTCCTCGGCCTCGGCCGTCGGCGTGCGCAGTGCCATCGCGATGTCGTTGGTGATCTGGTCACCGGCGATCGGGATGACCGCCGTGTGGCGGATGGCGCCCTGGGTGAAGATGGCGATGTCGGTGGTGCCTCCACCGATGTCGACCAGGCAAACGCCGAGATCCTTCTCGTCCTCGGACAGGGTGGCCTGACTGGAGGCCAGCGGCTGCAGGACGAGGTCCACGACCTCCAGTCCGCAACGGCGCACGCATTTGATGATGTTCTGCGCCGCCGACACTGCGCCGGTCACGATATGTACGCGCACCTCGAGCCGCTTCCCGCTCATGCCTATCGGCTCACGCACGCCGTCCTGTCCGTCGATGATGAATTCCTGCGTCAGCGTATGCAGGATTTCCTGATCGGCGGGAATCGGCATCGCGCGCGCCGTCTCGACGACGCGTTCGAGATCAAGACGGGTGACTTCCTTGTCCTTGATCGCCACCACGCCATTCGAGTTGAAGCTGCGGATGTGGCTGCCGGCGATGCCGGTGAACACCTCACGCACTTTGCAGTCGGCCTGCAGTTCCACCTCCTGGATGACGCGCGAGATGGAATCGACCGTGGCTTCGATGTTCACCACGACGCCCTTCTTCAGACCCTGCGCCTCCTGCGACGCCAGGCCGAGGATGTCCAGCCGTCCGTCCGGCGCGAGCTGACTCACGACCGCCGATATTTTCGAGGTGCCTATGTCGAGACCGACGATGAGGTCTTTGCTGTCTCTTGTCATGGTTTTTCCTGGTGTTCGGTATTGCTCAAGCGCAGTGCGTAGCCATTCGGGTAACGCAGATCGGCGTAGATCACCTTCTGGTCCCTGTGTTGCAGGACCTCCGGCTGTGTCGCGACATAGCGTTCCAGGCGCTCGGCGATCGGCAGCTTGTCGTCGTCGCGTCCCAGCTCGAGCCGCGCGCCGTCGTCGAGCTGCACCTGCCATGCCTCGCGCCGGGTCAGTGTGAGTTTGCGGATCTGCCGGTGCAGCGGTGCCAGCGTGCCGGTCCATTCGATGTGCCGTGCGAGCATGGTCGAGGAGCGCTCGTCGGGGCCCGCGAACAGCGGCAGAGATGCTTCGTGTTCCGCGAAGAACAGCTCGCCCTGCGCATTCACCATGCGTGGCGGCGCGTTGTCGGGTACCCACCAGCGCGCCACCGGTACATGCTCTTCCAGCTCGATCTCGAGCGAGCCCGGCCAGACGCGACGCACCGACGCGTGGCGCACCCAGGGCAGGCTTTCGAATACGCTGCGCGCGCGTTCGATGTCCGTGGTCAGGAAGCTGCCATTCACTGCGCGCCGCGCGGCGTCTTCGATCTGCGCGCTGCTCAGGTTGGCCGGTGCGCGCGTGAGCGTGACCGCCTGCAGCGGCATGACCGGCATGCGGGTGACGAAGACCACCGCCGCGTAGCCGATGGCGACGCTCGCCAGCAGCAGTATCGCGTCGGCGATCAGGGTCAGTGCGCGCGGGCTGTCCCACAGGCCGCCGTCCTCGCGGCGCTGTGCGCTGACCTTGCGCGCGGCGGGTTTCCTAGCCAAGTCGGGCGGACTCCAGTATGCGCATGCACAGTTCGCCGAACTCGACGCCGACCGCGCGTGCGGCCATCGGCACCAGCGAATGCGAGGTCATGCCGGGCGAGGTGTTGATCTCGAGCAGCCAGGGACGATCGTCCTGGTCCAGCATCAGATCGGCACGCCCCCAGCCGCGGCAATCGATGAGGCGCGCGGCGCGCATCACCAGTTGCTGTATCTCGGATTCGAGATCGGCATCGAGGCCGCTCGGGCAGTGGTATTTCACGTCATCGGTGAAGTACTTGTTCTGGTAGTCGTAGTTGCCTTGCGGCGCCTCGATGCGGATCAGCGGCAAGGCCATGTCGCCGAGGAAGGGCGCGGTCAGCTCGCGGCCGGCAATGAACTGTTCGGCCAGTACCAGCGCATCGCAGCGCGCCGCCTTCTCGTAGGCCTCAGGCAACTGGTCGAGCGAAGTCACCCGGGTGGCGCCGACGCTGGATCCTTCGCGCGCCGGCTTGACGAACAGCGGCAGACCGAGGTCCCGGACCACGGCGGCGAAATCGCTGCCGGCATGCAGCAGCTTGTAGCGCGGCGTCGGCAATCCGGCGGACAACCACACCATCTTGGATCGCCACTTGTCCATGCCGATGGCCGAGGCCATGACGCCGCTGCCGGTGTAGGGAATGCCGAGGCATTCCAGGGCGCCCTGTATCGTGCCGTCCTCACCGCCGCGTCCGTGCAGCGCGATGAAGGCGCGTGCGAAGCCGTCGCGTTTCAGTTCCCACAGATCGCGCTCGGCCGGGTCGAAGGCATGGGCATCCACGCCCTGTTCCTTCAATGCGGCCAGCACCGCGCTGCCGGACATGATGGAGATTTCGCGTTCGGCGGACTGGCCGCCGAACAGCACGGCGACCTTGCCGAGGGAAGCAGGGGAATGGGCGGTCATTTCTGGATGTCCTGAAGGAATTTGGAGGGCAGCTGCCCGATGGAACCGGCGCCCATGCCGATCACGATGTCGCCGTCGCGCACCGTGTCGAGCAGGGTCTGCGGCAGGTCGTTGATGTCTTCGACGAATACCGGCTCGACCTTGCCGGCGACTCTCAGCGCGCGCGCCAGGGCGCGCCCGTCGGCGGCGACGATGGGGGCTTCGCCGGCGGCATAGACTTCGGTCAGTACCACCGCGTCGGCCGCCGACAGCACGCGCACGAAGTCCTCGAAGCAGTCGCGGGTGCGCGTATAGCGATGCGGCTGGAAGGCAAGCACGATGCGGCGGCCCGGGTAGGCGCCGCGCGCCGCTTCCAGCGTGGCCGCCATTTCGACCGGGTGGTGGCCATAGTCGTCGACCAGCGTGAAATGTCCGCCGGACGGCAGCGCCACCTCGCCGTGACGGGTGAAGCGACGGCCCACGCCCTTGAATTCGGCCAGCGCGCGCACGATGGCTGCATCAGGTACGCCCACTTCGTTGGCCACCGCGATGGCGGCCAGTGCATTGCGCACATTGTGCAGGCCGGGCAGATTCAGTTCGACCGGGATGCGCGTGGTCGAGCCATTCACGCGCACCGCATCGAACAGCATGCGGGTGCCGTCGGCCCGCACGTTTTCAGCGCGCACCTGGGCGTCCGGGTCCAGGCCGTAGCGGATGATCTGCTTCGGTACGTCGGCCATGATGTCGCGCACATTCGGGTCGTCCGCGCACAGCACCGCGACCCCGTAGAAGGGCAGGCGGTTCAGGAAGTCGACGAAGGCCTGCTTGAGCCGGCTGAAGTCATGGCCGTAGGTGTCCATGTGGTCGGCATCGATATTCGTCACCACCGATACCACCGGCGACAGGAACAGGAAGGACGCATCGGATTCGTCCGCCTCGGCCACCAGGAATTCACCCGTGCCCAGCCGCGCGTTCGCACCGGCCGAGTTGAGCCGGCCGCCGATCACGAAGGTCGGATCCAGCCCGCCTTCCGCCAGGCAGCTCGCGATGAGCGAGGTGGTGGTGGTCTTGCCATGGGTGCCCGCGACCGCCACGCCCTGCTTGATGCGCATCAGTTCGGCCAGCATCTGGGCACGCGGCACGATGGGGATGCGCCGTTCGCGGGCGCGCAGCACCTCCGGATTGTCGGCACTGACGGCGGTCGAGGTCACGACCGCGTCCGCGCCGGCGATGTTCTCGGCGGCATGGCCCCGCACCACGCGCGCGCCAAGCGAAGCAAGCCGGCGCGTGACCGCGTTGTCGGCGAGGTCGGAGCCGCTCACCACATAGCCCTGGTTGAGCAGCACCTCCGCGATGCCGCTCATGCCCGAGCCACCGATGCCTATGAAATGGATGTGGCTGATCTTGTGCTTCATGTGCGATGTCCTTGCGCCTGTGCGGCGCAGATGTCGGCGACCTCCGCGGTCGCGCCCGGGCGGGCCAGTGCGCGTGCGCGTTGCGCCATGTCGAGCAGGCGTGCGCGGTCCAGCGTATGCAGCAGCGCGGCGAGTCCGTCCGCGCTCAGCGTTTCCTGGGGCTGCAGCAGCGCGGCCCCGGCGTCGGCGAGGAAGCGCGCATTGCCGGTCTGGTGGTCATCGACCGCGTGGGGGAAGGGCACCAGGATGGCGGCCACGCCAGCCGCCGCGAGCTCGGCCACGGTGAGCGCGCCGGCGCGGCAGATGACCAGATCGGCCTGTGCGTAGGCGGTCGCCATGTCGTCGATGAAGGGCCGCAGGTCGCCGGGCACGCCGGCTTCGGCGTAGGCGGCCTGCAGCGCGGGAAGGTTGCGCTCGCCTGCCTGGTGCAGCACCTGCGGGCGTGCGTCGGCGGGCATGCGGGCCAGCGCCTGAGGCACGATGGTATTGAGCATCTGCGCGCCCAGACTGCCGCCCACCACGAGCAGCTTCAGGGGACCGTTGCGCGGCGCGAAGCGCTCGGCCGGTTCGGGCAGCGCAGCGATGTCGGCGCGTACCGGGTTGCCGGTCCACTGCGCCTTGGGCAACGCTCCCGGAAAGCCGGCCAGCACACGGTCGGCCACGCCGGCCAGCACGCGGTTGGCCAGCCCGGCGACCGAGTTCTGTTCGTGCAGCACCAGCGGAATGCCGCGCAGCGCGGCCATCATGCCGCCCGGGAAGGTGACATAGCCGCCGAGGCCGAGCACCACCTGCGGCTTCACCCGGCCGAGCACGGCGAGCGCCTGCCCGAAGCCTCGCAGCAGGTTGAACGGCAGCAGCAGTTTGCGCAGCAGCCCCTTGCCGCGCAGCGCGGTGAAGCGGATGGCTTGCATTTCATAACCGCGCGCCGGCACGATGCGCGCTTCCATGCCATCCGGATTGCCGAGCCACACGATGCGCCATCCACGCGCGCGCAGTTCGTCGGCGACCGCCAGTCCCGGGTAGATGTGTCCGCCGGTGCCGCCGGCCATGATCAGTGCAGTGCTCATCGACGGTTCTCCCAGTCGATGCGCAGGATGATGGCGAGCGCGATGCAATTGACCAGAATGCCCGATCCGCCGTAGCTCATGAGCGGCAGCGTGAGACCCTTGGTCGGCAGGATGCCCACGTTCACGCCCATATTGATGAAGGCCTGCACACCGAACCAGATGCCCACGCCCTGCGCGACCAGTCCGGCGTAGGCGCGCTCGAGCTGCAGCGCGCGGCGGCCGATGGCGAAGCAGCGGTGCACCACCAGCGCGAACAGGCCGATCACCGTGGCAACACCGACCAGCCCCAGTTCTTCGCCGATCACGGCGAGCAGGAAGTCGGTATGGGCTTCCGGCAGATAGAGCAGCTTTTCCACGCTGCCGCCCAGTCCGACGCCGAACCACTCGCCGCGGCCGAAGGCGATCAGCGAGTGGGTGAGCTGGTAACCCTTGCCCAGCGGATCGTTGTTGAACGGATCGAGGAAGGCGATGAAACGGCCCCAGCGCAATTCATTGAAGCGGATGATGACGGCGAAGCCGATCATCGCCACCAGGCCGAGCGAGAAGAACAGCTTGCCGTTGATCCCGCCCAGGAAAAGCATGCCGAAGGCGATCAGCACGATGACCACGAAAGCACCGTAATCGGGTTCGGCCACCAGCAGTGCGCCGACGAACAGGATGACCAGCGCCATCGGTACGAAGGCGCGCCGGAAGGAGTGCATTTCCGGCAAGCGCCGCACGATGTAGCTCGCCGCGTACAGCACGGTGAACAGCTTCACCAGCTCGGAGGGCTGCAGGTTCACCGGCCCGAGATTGATCCAGCGGCGCGAGTTGTTCACCACGCTGCCTATGCCGGGGATGAGCACCAGAAGCAGCATCACGATGCCGCCCAGGAACAGCCACATCGACCAGTGCTGCCAGGACCGGATCGGCACCTGGAAGGCCATCATTCCCGCCACGCCACCTATCGCGAGGAATACCGCCTGGCGGATCAGGAAGTATTCCTGCCTGCCCTGGGTGAAGCGCGCGCTGTCGGCGACCGCGATCGAAGCCGAATACACCATGATCAGCCCGAGCAGCAGCAGCGCGACCGCCGGCCACAACAGCCAGGGGTCGAGTTCGGCCGGGCGCGGCGATTCGCCGAAGCGCGGCGAATCCAGACGCATGCTGCCGCTCATCGGGTATCTCCTGAGGCGATGCGCTGCACCTCGGCGACGAAGACCGCCGCGCGATGCGCGTAGTTGCGGAACATGTCCAGGCTTGCGCAGGCGGGCGACAGCAGCACCGCATCGCCACGCTGCGCGGCGGCGTGCGCCGCGCGGGTCGCCTCCTCCAGCGTGGCGTAGCGACCGTGCGCGACGCCATGAGCGGCGAGCACGTCTGCGATGGCCGGCGCATCGCGTCCGATCAGTGCGCAGAAACGTGCATGCCGGGCGCACACCGGACCGAGCGGGGCGAAGTCCTGTCCCTTGCCGTCGCCGCCCAGGATGAGGCTCAGCGGCCGGCCGAGGCCTTCGATCGCGGCAACGGTGGCGCCGACATTGGTGCCCTTGGAGTCATCGATGAAGCGGATTCCGTCGATGTCCATCACGGTTTCCACTCGATGGGGCAGTCCGGCGAAATCCTTCAGTGCGGCGATGCAGAGCTCGAGCGGCAGTCCGATCGCCTCGCACAGCGCGAGTGCGGCCAGTGCGTTGTGCGCGTTGTGACGACCGGCGAGTTTCATGTCGTCCAGAGCCAGCAGTGCCCGCTTGCCGCGCGCCAGCACGAGCTGGCCGTCACGCGCGACCAGGCCGTAGTCGCCCTCATGCGGAGCACCGTCTCCGAACCGGATCGCGCGTGTGCCGTCACGACGCATGGCTATCGACCACCGGTCATCGCGATTGAGCACCTGCACCGTATCAGCACCGAAAACGCGCGCCTTGGCAGCCGCATATGCGGGCATGCCACCCGGGTGGCGGTCCAGGTGATCCTGCGTCACGTTCAGCACGGTGGCCGCGTCAGCGTCCAGCGTATCCGTCGTTTCCAGCTGGAAGCTGGACAGCTCGAGAACCCAGGCCTGGGGTACCCGGTCCTCGTCGAGCGCTGTCATCAGCGCATCGAGCGCCGCCGGCGAGATATTGCCGGCCACCTCGGTGGACAGCCCGCACGCGCGTACCAGCGCGCCGACAAGCGCGGTGGTGGTGGTCTTGCCATTGGTGCCGGTGACGGCGATCACCTTGGTGCGCTCGCGCCAGCCCAGTTCGCGCAGCGCGCGCGCGAACAGTTCGATTTCCCCCACCACTTCGATGCCGCGCCGCCGCGCTTCCTGAACCAGGGCCTCGTGCGGTGCCAGACCGGGCGACAGGGCCAGCAGGGCAATACCCTCGAGCAGCGCGGGGCCGAATGCGCCGCAGCGCAGCTCGGCATGCGGGCAGTCGCGGCGCAGTGCGTCCAGTCCGGGCGGCTCGGGCCGGTTGTCGGCCACGCGCAGTACCGCACCCTGGCGCACGCACCAGCGCGCCATCGCCAGCCCGGACTCACCGAGGCCCAGGACGAGAACATGGCATCCCGCAAGCGTCATCGCGCACTCCACCCTGGGCGAACGAAGTGGGCGTGGGGGGCGTTCTTCATCTCACCGCAGCTTCAGGGTGGACAGGCCGAACAGCACCAGCATCAACGTGATGATCCAGAAGCGGACCACCACCTGCGTTTCCTTCCAGCCGCCCAGCTCGTAATGGTGATGCAGAGGCGCCATGCGGAAGATGCGCTTGCCTCCGGACCACTTGAAATAGAGCACCTGGATCATCACCGACAGCGTTTCGGCGACGAACAGCCCGCCCATGATGAACAGAACGATTTCCTGCCGCACCACGACCGCCACGGTGCCGAGCGCGGCGCCGAGCGCCAGCGCGCCGACATCGCCCATGAACACCTCTGCCGGATAGGCGTTGAACCACAGGAAGCCCAGTCCGGCTCCGCACAGCGCGCCGCAGAAGATGGCCAGTTCGCCAGCGCCTGGAATGAAGGGCACGCCGAGATAGCGCGAGAACACGGCGTTGCCGGCCACGTAGGCAAAGATGGCGAGCGCGCCGCTCACCATTACGGCCGGCATGGTGGCCAGGCCATCCAGTCCGTCGGTGAGGTTCACCGCGTGACTGGTGCCGACGATGACGAAGTAGGTGAGGATCATGAAGCCGATGGCGCCCAGCGGGTAGGCCACGGTCTTGAAGAAGGGCACGATCAGCTCGAGCTGTGCCGGCTCCTGCGCGGTAAGCCCCAGATAGACGGCTGCACCGGCGGCGAATACCGAGGACCAGAGGAACTTCGGACGCGCCGGCAATCCCTTGGGGTCGCGATGCACCACCTTGCGCCAGTCATCCACCCAGCCGACCGCACCGAAGCCCAGCGTGACGATGAGCACCACCCACACATAGCGGTTGGACAGATCGGCCCAGAGCAGTGTGGTGACGCCGAGCGAAATGAGGATGAGCGCCCCGCCCATGGTGGGGGTGCCTGCCTTGGTCAGATGGGACTTGGGTCCATCGTCGCGCACCGCCTGACCGATCTTGTATTCGGTGAGCTTGCGGATGACCATGGGTCCGAAGATCCAGCACACGGCGAGCGAGGTCATCATCGCCAGTACCGCGCGCAGCGTGATGTAGTTGAATACGTTGAAGGCGCGGATGTCTTCCGCCAGCCAGCGGGCAAGTTCAAGAAGCATTTTCGGGTGTTCCCGTTGAGGCGAGCAGGGCCTCGACCACGCGTTCCATGCGCATGAAGCGCGAACCCTTGACCAGCACGGTGGTGCCGGCATCGAGCTGCGGACGCAGGATGTCGATGATCGAAGCGTTGTCGGGGCAGTGCAGCGCGGCACTGCCGAAGGCGGAAACGGCGTGTATCGATGCGTCGCCGGTGGCGTACAGCGCGTCGATACCGGCGGCACGGGCGAGGGCACCTGCTTCGCGATGGAAGTCGGCACCCTGTGCGCCGACTTCGCCCATGTCGCCGAGCACCAGTATCCGGCGGCCGGCGGCGCGACCGAGCACGTCGATGGCGGCGCGGACGGAATCCGGATTGGCGTTGTAGCTGTCGTCGATCAGCGTGCTGCCGGCGATGCCGGTGCGCACCTGTTGGCGGCCTCTTACGCCCTCGAAGTTGTTCAGTGCCCACACCACGGCCGACATGTCGGCGCCCGCTGCGAGTGCGGCGGTCGCCGCGCACACCGCATTGCGGGCATTGTGTACGCCGGGAATGCGCAGTGAAATGTCGGCCGTGCCGAATACGCCGTACAGCGACAGGCGGTGGCCGAAACCCTGGGGCGTCAACGTGGCGCCGACTTCGGCTGCGCGATCGAGTCCGAAGCGCAGCACGCGGCGGCCGGCATTGCGACTGCACCAGTAATCGGCGTATTCGTCGTCCGCATTGATCACGGCAATGCCATCGGCGCCGAGTGCGTCGAACACGTCGCCGTTCTCGCGTGCCACCTCGGCCACGCTGTGCATGAACTCAAGGTGTTCGCGCTGCGCGTTATTTACGAGCGCGACCGTGGGGCGAGCCATGCCGGCCAGCCATGCGATCTCGCCCGGGTGGTTCATGCCCATTTCGATCACCGCCAGGCGGTGGTCTGCGCGCAGTCCGAACAGCATGAGTGGCACGCCGATGTCGTTGTTCAGATTGCCGCGTGTTGCCAGTACCGATTGCTCCGGGTCCCAGCCCATGGATCGGGCGTGGGCGCGCAGGATGGCGGCGATCATTTCCTTGACCGTGGTCTTGCCATTGCTGCCGGTGACGCCGATCAGCGGCAGCGTGAAGCGGCTGCGCCAGGCGCGCGCGATGTCGCCCAGTGCGATGCGCGTGTCGGCGACGCGGACAAGTGTGCCGGCCGTGTGCGCACAGTCGCTGGCGACCACGGCGGCAGCGGCGCCCGCGACCTGTACCTCGGGCAGGAAATCGTGTGCGTCGAAGCGATCGCCGCGCAACGCGACGAACAGGTCGCCCGAGCGGATCGCGCGGCTGTCGGTCGAATAACCGCAAATTGCCACATCGGGTCCGTGCAGACTGCCGCCGCAGGCCCGCGCGACATCGGAAGTCATCCAGAGCGCCTTCATTGCGCCGACCTCCTGGCCGACAGCGCGGCCCTCGCCTGTTCCACATCGGACCACGGCGTGCGTACGCCGTTGCGCTCCTGGTAATTCTCGTGACCCTTGCCGGCGATCAGCACCACGTCGGCTGCGGCCGCCTCGGCCAGGGCGCCCTGTATCGCGCGCGCGCGATCGACCTCCCGCTCGACCGGCGAGCACGCGGGCAGCCCGTGCGCGATGTCGTCCAGTATGGCTTCCGGGTCCTCGCCGCGCGGATTGTCCGACGTGATCCAGATGCGATCGGCCTGCTCATGGGCGACCGCCGCCATCAGCGGACGCTTGCCTGCGTCGCGCTCACCGCCGCAGCCGAACATGCACACCAGACGTCCGCCGCGCGCCCCGGCGACCGGGCGAAGTGCGCGCAAGGCCTGTTCGAGCGCGTCCGGCGTGTGCGCATAGTCGATCACCACCAGCGGCTCGCCTGCGCCGCCCACCCGCTGCATGCGTCCGGGCGGTGCATGCAGCGCAGCCAGCACGCCCGGTACCGCGTCGAATGCCACACCCGCGTGGAGCAGGGCGCCGCTGACGGACATGAGGTTCTGGATGTTGAACTGACCGACCAGCGAAGTCGTCACGTGCAGGCTGTGTCCTGCATGCTCGAGGTCGAATGCCAGCCCGTGCGCCGGATCGGCATTGTGCGCATGCAGTCCGCCGACGCCCTCCGGCAGCGGCCGGGCCCAGGCGCAGCCGATGACCGGCAGATATCCTGCGATGCCTTCGGCCAGCGTGCGGCCGAAGGCATCGTCGGTGTTGATGACCGCGGCCTGCAGGCCGGGGTGCGAGAACAGCGACGCCTTGGCGGCCGCGTAATGCTGCATGTCGGGGTGATAGTCCAGATGGTCGCGCGTCAGATTGGTGAATACCGCGGTGTGGATGTGCACGGCGGCGACGCGACCCTGATCGAGTCCGATCGACGACACCTCCATTGCGCACGCCTGTGCGCCGGCTGCGCGCAGGTCGGCCAATGTCTGATGCAGCGTCACCGCATCCGGCGTCGTATTGGGCGAGTCGCTCAGTCCTCCGGGCAGTCCATTTCCCAGCGTGCCGACGACGCCGCAGCGCGTGCCCAGCGCGGCGAAGGCCTGGGCAATCCACTGACTGACCGAGGTCTTTCCGTTGGTGCCGGTAATGCCGATCACATGCATTGCGGCGGACGGGTGATCGAGCAGGGCATCGGCCAGTGCACCGGCGTGCAGGGCGAGGTCCGGAACCTCGATCACCGGCACGCCGACGGCGTCCTGTGCGGCACCCGGATCGCACAGCACCGCGCAGGCACCGCGCTCGATGGCCGACGCGATGAAGCGACGACCGTCGGTACGCTGTCCGGGCAGTGCGAAGAACAGTTCGCCAGCGGCTACATGGCGCGAGTCCGCGCGCAAGGCGCGCGGCGTCACGCCGTGCCGCGCCAGTTCGGCACGCACATGGCGGATCAGTCCGCTGCTCACCACGGCTCCTTGTCGGCCGCTGCATTGCGCGCCATCTGGATGTTTGCCACCGGCGCGTCCGGTGCCACGCCAGTGGCGCGCAACGCTGCGCTCATGATGTCGGAAAAGACCGGGGCGGCGACCTGGCCGCCGTAGTGCACGCCATTCGAGGGTTCGTCGATCATGACCGCGACGACGTATCGCGGGTCGGACACCGGCGCGAAGCCGACGAAGGAGGCGATGTACTTGTTCGCGTACGCGCCCCCTTCCAGCTTGTGCGCGGTGCCGGTCTTGCCCGCCACCCGGTAGCCCGGAATCTGCGCCTTGGGCGCGGTACCGCCGGGACCGGCGGCCATTTCCAGCATGCGACGCACCTCGCGCGCGGTCTGTGCGGAAAACACCTGCAGGCCGTTGACCGGCGGCGTATCGACACGGGTCAGCGACAGCGGGATCAGGTCGCCGTCGCGCGCGAACACGAGATAGGCGCGCGCCATCTGCATCAGGGTGACCGACATGCCGTGACCATAGGACATGGTGGCCTGCTCGACCGGCTTCCAGGTCGTGGCCGGCCGCAGCCGGCCGCCGGCCTCGCCCGGGAAGCCCAGACGCAGCGGTGTGCCGAATCCGAGTTCGTCATATACCTGCCACATGTCCGTCGGCTTGAAGGTGCCGGCCACCTTGGCCACGCCGACGTTGGACGATTTCTGGATCACCTCGGCCAGTGACAGCACGCCATGCGGATGCGGATCGCCGATGGATCGGCGGCCGAAGGTCAGTTTGCCGGCGCAGTCGATCGGGGAATCGAAGGTGTAGCGTCCGCTTTCCAGAGCCATTGCCGCGACAAAGGGCTTGATGGTGGATCCTGGCTCGTAGGTGTCGGTGAATGCGCGATTGCGCAGTGGCGGTCCGGCCAGTTGGGTGCGGTTGTTCGGGTTGTAGGTCGGCCAGTTCGCCAGTGCCAGCACCTCGCCGGTGCGCGAATCCAGGATGACGGCACTGCCCGCGCGCGCCTTGTGGTCCGCCACGGCCTGACGCAGGCGGCTGTGCACCATGAACTGCAGGCGCGTGTCGATGGACAGATGGACGTCGCCGCCATCGCGCGGAGGCTTCAGCACCTCGACATCCTCGACCACGTTGCGCCGCGCGTCGGTGATGACGCGGCGCTGCCCTACCTGGCCGGAAAGGGGGCGGTTCATCGCCAGCTCTATGCCCTCCAGCCCGTTGTCATCCATCCCGGTGAAGCCGACCACGTGCGCGCTCACTTCGCCGTGCGGGTAATAGCGGCGATATTCGGGTTCGGCGCGGATGCCCGGCAGTTTGAGAGCGAGAACCTGCTTCGCGATCTCCGGCGGCACCTGCCGCTTCAGGTAGCTGCGGCCGCGGTTCTCGGGAATCTTGCGCGCGATTTCCCGGTGGTCCATGTCCAGCAGCTCGGCAAGCTGCCGGATCTGGGCGGGCGACAGTCGTTCGGCGCCGATGTCCCTGGAGTTGGCCTTGGCGTCGCTGCGGGACGGTCGCGATTCGGCGACGATGGCGGCCACCTCGGTACTCATGGCCAGTACCTGTTCGTTGCGGTCGAGCACGCGGCCACGCGAAGCCGGCGTCGGAAGCACGCGCGAAAAGCGCTCTTCGCCCTTGCGCTGGTAGAACTCGTCATTGACCACCTGCAGCCAGAAGGCGCGCGCGACCAGACCGCCGAACAGCGCCATCATCACCACCAGCATGAGGCGCGCGCGCCAGGCCGGCAGCAGTTCGGCCAGCAGGGGATTGTCGGCGAACTTCATCGCGCGGCCTCCGGCGATTCGATCACCAGGATGCGCTCACGTTCGGGCGCGCGCATCTTCAGCCGGGTTTCGGCCAGAGTGGAAACACGGGCGTGCGCAGCCAGCGTACCCTGCTCGATCTGCAGCTGTCCCCACTCGGTTTCCAGCACGCGCATGCGCGCGATCTCCTTCTCGGTTTCGGTATGCAGCGCACGTGCGCGGTGCTGCGCCGACACCAGTGACAGGGCGCTGAGCACCAGTGCAGCAATGAGGACGATGTGAAGGCGAGCCATTCAAGCCACCTTCTCGGCCACGCGCAGCGTTGCGCTGCGCGCGCGCGGGTTGCGCTGCAATTCGTCGGTGCCCGGCCGGAAGCGGCCGATCTGCTTCATGGTGGGCTGCGGCAACTGATCGGCGCGCAAGGGCAGACCGCGCGGCGGTTGCGGTGGCGATGCCTGGTCGGCCATGAAGCGCTTGACGATCCGGTCCTCCAGCGAGTGGAAGGAAATGACCGCCAGCCGTCCGCCCGGCTTCAGCATCGACAGTGCGCGTGGCAGCACTAGCGACAGCTCTTCAAGCTCCTGATTGATGAAAATCCGTAGAGCCTGAAAGCTGCGCGTCGCCGGATGCTGGCCCGCCTCGCGCGTGCGGACAGCGGACGCCACGATCGCGGCAAGCTGGGCTGTTGAATCGACAGGCCGCTCGCACCGAGCAGCAACAATCGCCTTTGCAATCGCTGAAGCAAACCGTTCTTCGCCATAGTTTCTGATGATCTCCCTGATTTCCGCTTCTTCGGCGCGTGCAAGCCATTGCGCCACTGTTTCACCCCGGCTGGTATCCATGCGCATGTCCAGCGGTGCGTCCTGCCTGAAACTCATGCCCCGATCTGCTTCATCGAGCTGGGGCGAAGACACGCCTACGTCGAGCAGCACGCCATCGGCCGCGTCCAGGCCGAGTCCGGCGAGCACTTCGTCCATCTGCGCGAAACGTGCATGGACGAGCGTGAAACGGGGATCGACGATCGCCTTGCCGGCGGCGATCGCCGCCGGGTCGCGGTCGAGTGCGATCAGACGACCCTGTGGGCCGAGCCGGGCGAGCAGCGCACGGCTGTGGCCGCCGCGCCCGAAAGTGCCGTCCACGTAAACGCCATCGGGACGCACCGCCAGAGCGTCGAGCGCTTCAGCGAGCAGGACCGGTACGTGATCCATGTCAGCAGGTCCCGGGACGGCGCATGCATTGCGCAGTGACCGCGCTGGCCCGAACGGCGGGCAAGGCCCGGCCGGCTCCCGGCGAACGAAGTGAGCGTGGGGGGTGTAGCGGGGGTTTCGGCGAGCACTGCTCGTCGCCCGCGCAACCGGTCGGCTGTGCAAAGCCGACCGTGGGTGGCGCCGTACGAAGGGCCGTCCCGAGGACGGGCGCAGCCCCCTTGAGGGGGTGAGGCAGGGGTTTCGCGGCGCATTGCGCCGCGCCGGCCGAACGGGCCGGCTGTGCAAAGCCGGCCCTGTACGAACGAAGTGAGCGTGGGGGCCTCATCCTCAGAACCTGAACTCGCGCACTGCGTCCGAGGACAGCGACATCGCTTCGCTGCGGGCATCGCGGGCGATCGACTCGGCATTCCAGCGCGCTTCATCCCAGATTTCGAAACGGTTGCCGCGACCGACCAGGATGACGCTCTTGTGCAGACCGGCACGTTCGCGCAGTTCGGCTCCGAGCAGAAGTCGCCCGGCACGATCGATGGTTTCGTCGCGCGCATTGGCGGTGAAGCTCAGCTTGAAGTCGTTGGCGGTCTGGTCCAGATCGGGCAGGGATTCCAGGCGCGACATCAGCGATTCGAATTCAGGGAGCGGGTAGAGCAGCACGTGATCGCGCGTGCGCGCGGTCATCACGACCTCGCCTTCGCACATGTCCATGAACTTCTTGCGTGGACGAGCAGGGATGACGATGCGGTGCTTGTCATCCATGGTGAGTCGGGTCGTCCCGTAAAACATGTGCGTGCCCGTATCAGCGCGTCAGGAGCGGAGGGCTGGAGCGACGGTCTGGATTATTTCTCCCACAATCACTCCACTTTATATCCAATATTGCTCCACTTTAGCCATCGACAGCCCAGGGGTCAATAGTGGAGAGGGCGCAATTTCATTGATGCAACAAGGACTTAGCTGCGGTTTTGTACAGTCTGTTGAAATAAAAAACCTTTGTTTTTAATGGGATAGAAAATGAACTGAAAGTGAGGTGTGAGCAGATGTGTCGGCGCGTGATGGATACACGCCGACGGCGACCGTGATACAGCGCACGAAATGGCGGATTGCGCGTTCTGCCCGATGAAGAGGAAAGCGAGGACTGCGGAAAAGGAGAGGTGCGGACGGCGCCGCGCCGGATGCCTCAACAGGAGAGTGGAAGTCCGCCTGTAAGCCGGGTTCTGTTGTGCGCGAACGCACCGGCAACCATTCATCTGGGCGGCGTGTTGCCACGCCGCTCGAGCAGCCTACCCGGAAGCGACGCGAGCCGCGTCATGGCTTCCCTATTTGGCCTTGCCCCGGATGGGGTTTTGCGTGCCGTGCACGTTGCCGCGCACGCGGTGGGCTCTTACCCGGCGTTGCCGCCCGCCCGCAGGCGCACCATTTCAACCTTGCCTGTGCCTTGCGGCCATCGGCGGTATGTTTTCTGTTCCACTTTCCGTCGCCTTGGGCCGCACCTTCGCGCGGCTTGCTGCGCCCGGCCGTTAGCCGGCATCCTGCTCTGCGGGGCCCGGACTTTCCTCCACGCTTGCGCGCAGCGGTTGCCCGGCGGACTTCCGGCGCGGATTGTACCGGGTCGGAGACTGCTCCGGAGCGCCGCAGATGCCGGTTCAAGAAAGCCTGGCCCCCGGCCGTTCAAGATGGTTCATTCTCATGCCCGACCGATGAACCGTTCGCTTCCCGCATTCGCCCGCCGCTTGCTCCGCCACTGGTTGGGTGTCCTGCTGCTTGCCATTGTGCTGCTTCTGCTCGCGGTCGATCCTCTGGGTCTTTTCGGAGAAACGCTGCGGGCGCGATCAGCGGCGCAAGGCGCCAGCCTTTTCTGGGTTCCCCTGCTGCTGGTGTGCGTGGCGCTTGCCGTCACGGGTGCGCGACTCGATCACGCCCGCGCCGTGCTCGCCGTGGCCCGGGCGGATCTGGAGCGCGCCCAGGATCTGGGGCGCATCGGCGCGTGGACGCATTCGAGCGACGTCTTCCACTGGTCTGAACGCGCGCTGGATATCCTCGGTCTGCCGAAGGAAAGGGTCGTCACGCTGGAGGGGCTGCTCGCGCATGTCGATGCCGCGGATCGCGATGCGCTGCGGCGAGCCTGGCGGACCGCCCGCGCCGGCGCACGACATCGTGCCGAATTCTCCCTGCGCGTCGCGCATGACGAAACGCGGCGCCTGCTGTTCGAGGGCCGGCTGGAACCCGGGCCCGGAAGC
The DNA here is from genome assembly GCF_000372885.1 of Methyloversatilis thermotolerans. Taxonomy (GTDB): domain Bacteria; phylum Pseudomonadota; class Gammaproteobacteria; order Burkholderiales; family Rhodocyclaceae; genus Methyloversatilis; species Methyloversatilis thermotolerans. Next base: position 2,222,128 of record NZ_KB889967.1, on the reverse strand, counting down.
ACCGTCATCAGCGGCATCGTGCAGGACATGAGCGAGCGCTTCCGGATGGAGGGGGAGCTGCGACGGGCGATGCGTTACCAGCGCGCGCTGCTCGACAACTTCCCGTTCATGGTGTGGCTCAAGGACCGCGATCTGAAGATGCTCGCGATCAACAAGCCGCTCGCCGATGCGGCGGGCCTGTCGCATCCGGATGACGCGAGCGGCCTGGCTGACGAGGATCTGTGGCCGGCCGAGCTGGCCCGGGCTTATCGCGCGGAGGATGTGGAAGTCATGCATGGCCGCCACCCCGCCCCGTGCGAGAGGGTTGTCGACGACGCGGCTGGCCGCAAGTGGCTCGAAAGCTGGAGTGCTCCGGTATACGACGAGGACGGTGGCCTGCTTGGCCTGGTGGGTTACGCCCAGGACATCGGCGCACGCAAGCAGGCCGAAGCGGCGGTGGCGGCCAGCCGTGACCGCTTTGCCGCGCTGGGGTGTCTGCAGGCACGGTTCATCGCCGGCGATCCGCCGGACGAGGTGCATGCTGACGTGCTGCGCCTGCTGTACGAGGTGTCCGGCGCACATGAGGGCTTTCTCGGCGCCTGTCGCAGCGACGGTTCCGCCACGCTGCATGTCGATCTGCTGGCGTGTGGCAATACGGACTGGCTCGCCTGTCGTGCCGATCTGCTCGATCGCGCACTGTCGGTGACCCATGCATGCACCGGCGATCTGCTGGTTGCGGCGCCTGATTCCGAGGCCGGACCCGGCCTGCTGTGCATCGCGGCCGCGAGCGGGGGGCGCCTGATCGGCCTGATCGGTCTTGCTGCGCCGTCCGGGCAACTGGATCAGGACGGCATGGAGGCGGCGCGGGTGGTGGCACAGACCTTTGCCCTGCTGCTGGAGGCAGGACAACGCGAACAGGCGAGGCGGCATGCCGAGCGGGAACTGACGCGCCATCGCGACCGGCTCAGCGAAATGGTCGAGGAACAGGTGGCTGCCAGCCTTGAGGCGCAGCACGCCGCCGAACGCGCCAACAGCGCGAAAAGCGAATTCCTGGCGCGCGTGTCGCACGAGTTGCGCACGCCGATACATGCGATACAGGGCTTTGCCCGCATCGCGCTGCGTGACCGTCCCCCTTTGTGCGACACAACCCGCCATCGCTTCAAGGTCATCCTGGAAAGTGGCGAGCGTCTGCTGGCGCAGGTCGATGGTCTGCTCGACCTTTCGCGCCTGCAGGCGGGCACCTTGCCGCTTACCCGTTCGCGCTTCGATCTGGCGGACAAGATGCGCGAAATCGTGCTGGACCGGCGCGGCCAGGCGGCGGAATGCCGCGTCGCGGTATCGCTGACCCAGATGCCGTCCGAATCCGTGATCGAAGCCGATCCGTATCGACTGGAAGGATTGCTCACCGCGCTGCTCGATAACGCGATACGGGTGACGCCGGCCGACGGCGAGGTGAACATTCATCTGGCTGCTGCCGCCCGCGGCGGACTGCAGGGCGTCTGCCTGCGCATCTGCGATCAGGGGCCGGCGGTGGCCGACGCGGATTTCGAACATCTGTTCGATGCTTTCGAACAGATCAGCGCACGGCGCGGCCTGCTGGCCGCCAATGGACTGCAGATGGCGGTTTGCCGGGAACTGATGAAGGCCCTCGCCGGGCAGGTCCGGGGATATGGTGCCGCGGGTGGCGGCCTGTGCATCGAGTTGTGGCTGCCGCTGGCCCGACGCGCGATCACCGGCTCTGCCGATGAGCCGCGGACTCCGTCATGAACCGGGGTGAGCCGTACGTCATTGCGAGGGCATGGCCCGGCGGCTAGAGTGCTCGCTCGGGGGCTGGAACGATGTTCAGGCCGGGTGCGACGGTCGCGATGGGGCATCGACCGGGTGATCGGGCGGCGCTGTGACATTGCGCCGGGCAGGACGTGTGCCTGCCCTGCTCCGGCGGTGTGCGCACGAGGACATTGCGAGACGGGAGTCGGGGATGGGGATCGGTGATTTCATCAAGAAGCAGTTCGTCGATGTCCTGCAGTGGAACGAGGACGGTGATGGCGTGCTGGCCTGGCGTTATCCGATGCAGGATTTCGAGATCCAGTACGGTGCGCGGCTCACCGTGCGCGAATCGCAGAGGGCTGTATTCGTCAACGAGGGCAAGGTGGCCGATGTGTTCGGTCCTGGCCTGCACACTCTGAGCACCAACACGCTGCCGGTCCTCACCTCCCTGCAGAACTGGGACAAGCTGTTCGCATCTCCCTTCAAGAGCGATGTCTATTTCTTCAGCGCCCGGCTGCAGCTCGGCCGCAAGTGGGGAACGCCGCAGCCGGTGACCTTGCGCGACAAGGATTTCGGCATGGTGCGTCTGCGTGCCTTCGGCGTGTACTCATACAAGCTGGTCGATCCGGGCAGATTCTTCGCGGAGATCAGCGGCACACGCGAGTGCTATACCGTCGATGAACTCGAGATGCAGTTGCGCAATCTTGTGGTGACCGCGCTGAGCAGTACCCTGGGCGGGTCGGCCGTGCCCTTCCTCGACATGGCGGCCAATCTCGGGGTCCTTTCGGATGCCATGAAGGCGACGATGGCGCCGGTGTTCGAGCGCTACGGCGTGGCGCTGGACAGTTTCGCGGTCGAAAGCGTTTCGCTGCCGGAAGAACTGCAGAAGGCGCTGGATGCCCGCATCTCGATCGGCATGGCGGGCGATATGGGACTCTACACACAGTACCAGTCCGCCACTGCCATTCCTCTGGCGGCGCAGAACGAGGGCGGGCTGGCTGGCGTGGGCGCCGGTCTCGGTGCCGGTCTTGCGATCGGGCAGGCGATGACCGATGCGATGCAGGGTGGGCAGGCAGCCGGCACGGCTGCCGCGCGCGCGGCAATTGCTGCGTCTGACCCGGCCGAAGCGAAACTGGGCACGCTCAAGAACCTGCTTGATGGCGGCCTGATCACGCAAGCCGACTACGATGCGGCGAAGGCGGAAGTACTGAAGCAGATCACCGGCCGCTGAGCGGTTCCCGGGCAAGGTCGCGCGAGGCGCGACGGTACGGAGGGCGATCGCATCCGGGTACACTGTCGGGCTGGCTTATAGACAAGGCCCCGCCACAATGCTCAGACTGACCGAAATCAAGCTTCCCCTCGACCATCCCGAAGAGGCCCTGCGTGCCGCCGTGCTGGAGCGGCTGCGCATTCCCGATCGGGACCTGCTCGCCATCCGCGTGTTCCGCCGCGGCTACGACGCGCGGCGAAGGTCGGCCATTCATCTCATCTACACGCTGGATGTCGAACTGCGCGACGAGGCGGCAGTGCTCAAGGCACACAAGCCTTCGCCGCAACTGCAACCCGCGCCCGATACCACGTATCGCTTTGTCGCGCATGCGCCCGAAGGTCTGGCGGGCCGGCCTGTCGTGATCGGCATGGGGCCGTGCGGCTTCATGGCGGCGCTGGTGCTCGCGCAGATGGGCTTCCGCCCCATCGTGCTCGAACGCGGCCGTGCGGTGCGCGAGCGCACGCAGGACACCTGGGATCTGTGGCGCCGCCGCACGCTGCATCCGGAATCGAACGTGCAGTTCGGCGAGGGCGGTGCGGGTACCTTTTCCGATGGCAAGCTGTACAGCCAGATCAAGGACCCGAAGCACTACGGCCGCAAGGTGCTGACCGAGTTCGTGAAGGCTGGCGCGCCGGAGGAAATCCTCTATGTGAGCAAGCCGCACATCGGTACCTTCCGTCTGGTCGGCATGGTGGAGAAAATCCGTGCCGAGATCGAATCGCTGGGCGGCGAAATCCGCTTCCAGGCGCGAGTGGAGGACATCGCGATCGAGAACGGTGCGGTGCGTGGCGTGAAGCTCGCCGATGGCACCGAAATCGAGGCCGATCACGTGGTACTGGCGATCGGCCACAGCGCGCGCGACACCTTCCGCATGCTGCACGACAAGGGCGTGTACATTGAAGCCAAGCCCTTTTCGGTCGGTTTCCGCATCGAGCATCCACAGGGGCTGATCGATCGCGCGCGTTTCGGCGATTTCGCCGGGCATCCCGTTCTGGGCGCGGCCGACTACAAACTGGTGCATCACGCGAAGAACGGACGCTCGGTCTACAGCTTCTGCATGTGTCCCGGCGGCACGGTGGTTGCGGCCACGTCGGAACAAGGGCGGGTGGTGACCAATGGCATGAGCCAGTATTCGCGCAACGAGCGCAATGCCAATGCCGGCATCGTGGTCGGCATCACGCCGGAACTGGATTATCCGGAGCATCCGCTGGCCGGCATCGATCTGCAGCGCGCGCTGGAATCGCGTGCGTTCGAACTCGGGGGGGGCGACTACAGTGCGCCCGGGCAACTCGTGGGCGATTTCGTCGCCGGGCGGCCATCGAACTCGCTGGGCGACGTCGAACCGAGCTACAAGCCCGGCGTGAAGCTGGGCAGCCTGGCGAGCGCGCTGCCGGAGTATGCGATTACCGCGATGCGTGAGGCGCTGCCTGCCTTCGACCGCCAGATTCGCGGCTTCGCGATGCATGACGCGGTGCTGACCGGCGTGGAAACGCGCACGTCTTCGCCGATCCGCATCAAGCGCGATCCGGCGAACTACCAGAGCCTGAATACGCGCGGCCTGTATCCGGCGGGAGAAGGTGCGGGTTACGCCGGCGGCATCCTGTCGGCTGCGGTCGATGGCATCGAGGTGGCGGAGGCGGTGGCGTTGAGCATGACCGACGGACGCTGACGGAGGCGCCCCGCGTCTGCCTTCTTCCTTCGCGCTGGCGGCGCCCCGGCGTGCCGCCGCTTGCCGATCGGCTCAGCAGCCGTGCTCGAAAAAATGCAGCAGTCGCTGCGGCAGCCAGTCGACCTGTCCGCGCGGTGTGCCGCTGACATAGCCGACATGGCCGCCCTGCGGGGTGTATTCCGGTGTTACGTCCGGCGAAAGCTGCGCGGTCGTGGCCAGTGACCAGGTTGGCACCATGGGGTCGTTCAGTGCCTGCAGCAGCAGCAGGGGCGTGCGCACCGACTTCAGCAGGGGCTTGGCGGAACAGCGCGTCCAGTAGTCGTCCGCGTCGATGAAGCCGTGAACGCGGGAGGTGTAGGCGTCGTCGAATCCGCGTATTGAATTGCAGGCCGCGAGTGCGCTGGCATCCAGCTCGCCGGGGAAGCGACTGGCCTTGTCCAGCGCGCGCGGTTTCATCGTGCGCAGGAAGTACTGCGCGTAGACGCGGTTGAATCCGCGGTCCAGTGCGCGTCCCGCTGCAGCGAGATCGACCGGAGCGCACACCGACGCCGCGCCGGTGAGCCAGTGCGAGGCGGCCTGACCCTGTTCGCCCAGCCATTTGCACAGCACATTGCCGCCCAGCGACACGCCGACGGCGAACAGCGGTGCGCCGGCCGCTCGCGCATGAAGACGTGGCAGCAACCATTCGAGTTCGGCACTGTCACCGGAGTGATAGGCGCGCAACAGGCGGTTGGGCTCGCCGGAACAGCCCCGGGCGTGCACGACCACACCGTTCCAGCCGCGCGCCGCGACCGCGCGCATGAGCGCTTTCGCATAATGGCTGCCCGAGCTGCCTTCCAGGCCGTGCAGAAGAAGCACGACAGGCTGACCCGCTTGCTGCGGCAGCCAGTCGAGGTCGATGAAGTCTCCATCCGGCGTATCCACGCGTTCGCGCGTCATGGCGGGTCGGGCAAGCGGAATGAAGCGCGGCCAGATGGTCTGCGCATGGCCGCCGGGCAGCCAGCGCGCCGGATCGAATACCGGAGGGCGGGCGGTCAATGCAGGATTTTCGGCAACTCGGCGCTGTCCTGCGCGGCGGGCAGCGCCGAGGCGTGATGCAACACGAGGTGCCAGCCAAGCGGACCGCGCACGTAGACGTTGGTGACGGCAAGTGCTGCCCGCGGCGAACGCTCGCCCGACGCCGTGAGCGTTTCATGCACGCTGTGTATCGCCTGCAGTGCGCCCTGCATCACGACTGCGTTGCCGGTGCGCACGGTGGTCTGAGCACCGGCAAACATCCTGCGCCAGGCTTCCCTTACGGCTTCGTAACCACTCGCGCGCTGGCAACCTTCGAGGATGCACACGATGTCATCCTCGTCCGCCCAGACCGCCATCATGCCCTCGATGTCGCCCCGGTTCCGTGCGTCGTAGAAGGCCGCTTCGGCTTCCTGCGGCGACGCGAAGAAGGCCTTGCGCTGCGTGTCCACGAGAGGCTCAGTGACCGGCGGGCGCCGGGCCGTGGAAGCTGTAGCGGGTGCCGCAGTAGGGGCAGGCGGCCTGCCCGGTCTTGGTCACATCGAGGAACACGCGCGGGTGACGTGCCCACAGCGGCGCCCCGGGCAGCGGGCAGTGCAGCGGAAGGTCTTTCGCGCCGACTTCGATTTCGCGTGCCTGGTCGCGGCTGGAATCGTTACCTGCTTGGGTCATGGATAGGGACTCCGGACAGTGTGAGTGGCGAGGGCGATCAGATCCGGGTGAGCCAGCGGTGATATTCCGGCGCACGGCCGTTCACCACATCGAAGAAGCGCGCCTGGATCTTTTCGGTGACCGGGCCGCGCGTGCCACTGCCGATCTGGCGACCGTCGAGTTCCCGGATTGGCGTCACTTCGGCAGCGGTGCCGGTGAAGAAGGCTTCATCGGCGGTATAGATGTCGTCGCGCGTGAGGCGCTTGGACACCACCGGGTAACCCAGTTCGGCGGCGATGTCGATCACCGATGCGCGGGTGATGCCGACCAGCGCCGACGCGATCTCCGGTTCATAGATCCTGTTGTCCTTGATCACGAACAGGTTCTCGCCGGCACCCTCGGCGACGAAACCATCGACGTCCAGCAGCAGCGCCTCGTCATAGCCCTGTTCGGTGGCTTCCATATTGGCGAGGATGGAATTGGCATAGGTGCCCGAGTACTTGGCGCGGCACATCGACACGTTCACATGGTGACGCGAGTACGACGAGGTTTTCACGCGTATGCCCTTCTTCAGGCCGTCCTCGCCCAGGTAGGCGCCCCAGGGCCAGGCGGCGACCGCGACATGCACCGACGCGCCGCGCGTGGAAATGCCCATCTTCTCCGAACCGAAGAAGGCGATCGGGCGGATGTAGCAGGACTCCAGCCGGTTCGCGCGCACCACCTCGAGCTGGGCCTCCATGACCTCCTCGCGGGAGTACGGCATCTTCATCATGTAGATGTGGGCCGAATTGAACAGGCGGTCGGTGTGTTCCTTCAGGCGGAAGATTGCCGTACCGATTTCGGTGTTGTAGGCGCGCACCCCTTCGAAGACAGCCAGACCGTAGTGCAGCGAATGTGTCAGTACGTGCGTGGTGGCCTCGCGCCAGGGCACCAGCTTGCCGTCGTACCAGATATAACCGTCGCGGTCGGCCATCGACATGGGAAACACTCCAGAGATTGCGGTAAACCCGTGATTTTAGCCGAATCGGACGCGACGGCGGCGGTTGCCACGCGTGCCGCGCGTTAAAATCAGCGCATGAGTGAACGTATCTGGAAGCCCAATGTGACTGTGGCGGCGCTGATGGAAGACCGGGGCCGCTTCCTGATGGTGGAGGAGCACACCTCCGGTGGCTTGCTGCTGAACCAGCCGGCGGGGCATCTCGAAGAGGGCGAATCCCTGGTCGAGGCCTGCGCCCGCGAGGCACTCGAGGAAACCGCGCATGTGTTTGCGCCACGCGAACTGGTGGGCATCTACCAGTGGCGACGGCCGGATGGCGAGGTGACCTATCTGCGTTTTGCCTTTTCCGGCGACAGCGGGGAGGAAATCGCCGGTCGGGCGCTGGACGCCGGCATCGTGCGCGCGATCTGGATGACTGCGGACGAGATCGAAGCCAGCCGCGGCCGTCATCGCAGCCCGCTGGTGTGGGCTTGCGTGAAGGACTGGCTGGATGGCACGCGCATGCCGTTGTCCGTCATCCGCCACCATTGCTGATGCGCACCCTGCTGCTCGGCGCCGCACTGCTGGCGGTCGCGGCGCCGTTGCGTGCGGCGGTCGACGCCGAGGTGGAGGTCTGTTTCAACTACGGATGTCTGGCCAGACAGACCGTGCATTTCAGCGCGGACGACATGCAGGCGGTGCACGACGCCTTGCAGCCGGCAATCGATGCGGCCGATGAACGTCAGCGTCTGGCGGATGTGATCGGAAGCATGTATCGCCGGGCGGGCGAGCAGTCGCCTATCCATGCCGACCGCGCCGGCGATTTTCTTGACGATGGCGTGTATGGCCGCATGGACTGCATCGATCATGCTCACACCACGGCCCGCCTGCTTGAACGCATCGAACAGACCGGGGCGCTGCGCTTCCACCGGGTAACGGCCATCGAGCGTCGCACGAGCTGGCTCATCCTGCAGCATTTCAGCGCCACCATGGAAGCGCTCGATGATGGTACGCGGTGGGCGGTCGATACCTGGTTTCGGGACCACGGCAGACCAGCCGTGGTGATGGATCTGGATACATGGAAGGACGGGGGATACCCGGATGAATGAAGCTCTGGCGGGCATTGCGCCCGGCAATGGGGAAACCGTGGTGGTGGGCCTGTCGGGCGGCGTTGATTCGTCGGTGTCGGCCTTGTTGCTCAAGCGCGCTGGTTACCACGTTGTCGGTCTGTTCATGAAGAACTGGGAGGATGACGACACCGACGAATACTGTTCCACCCGGCAGGATCTGATCGATGCGGTGTCCGCAGCCGAAGTGATCGGCATCGACATCGAGGTGGTCAATTTCTCGGCCGAGTACAAGGACCGGGTGTTCGCCAGCTTCCTGAGGGAATACCAGGCCGGACGCACGCCCAATCCCGACGTGCTGTGCAACGCCGAAATCAAGTTCGCGGCCTTTCTCGATCACGCCATGCAGCTCGGCGCCACCCGCATCGCGACCGGACACTATGCCCAGGTGAGGTTGTTCGAGGGGCTGTTCCAGTTGATGAAGGGCGAGGACGGCAACAAGGACCAGAGCTATTTCCTGCACCGGCTGAACCAGGCCCAGCTCTCGCGCACGATGTTCCCGGTGGGTCATCTGTACAAGCGCGAAGTCCGCCGCATCGCGGCGGAGGCGGGGCTGGCCAATGCGGACAAGAAGGATTCGACCGGCATCTGTTTCGTCGGCGAGCGGCCGTTCCGCGAATTCCTGCAGCGCTACCTGCCGCTCGCGCCGGGTGAAATCCGCGATCTGGACAGTGAGCGCGTTGTTGGCCGTCACGAAGGGCTGATGTATCACACGATAGGGCAGCGCAAGGGCCTGGGCATCGGCGGGCTCAAGGGCATGGCGGATCATGCCGGCGAGCACGATGCGTGGTATGCCGCGCGCAAGGACATGCAGAACAATGTGCTGTACGTGGTGCGCGGCCATGATCATCCTGCGCTGCAATCCGGCCGCCTGGTGGCGGGCGACCTGTCATGGGTGTCCGGTCGCGCGCCGCACACGCACTGGGTGTACGCCGCCAAGACACGCTATCGGCAGCCGGACGCGCCGTGCAGCATCGACGTGGTCGATGCATCGCGCTGCGAAATCGTGTTTGCCGAGCCGCAGTGGGCGGTCACACCGGGGCAGAGCGTGGTCGTATACGAAAGCAAGGTGTGCCTGGGTGGCGGCATCATCCTGTCTTCAGGCGAATAGCGCGCAGCCCTGGAGAGGGGCGCGCCGGACCAGGGGTTCGCCCGCATCACGGCGTCCGGCCGCGAAGCGCGGTCACCGGACATCCGGGCGGCGCGACCGCGATTGTCGCGCCGCTCCGGTTATTCGTGCGGAACGGTGTCGGCGAGCGACGGCCTCTGCATGAGCTTGTCCTGCAGCCGGCCCAGATTGGGGTGTGCTGCCCGCCAATCGATCTGCGGCATGCGGAAATCGAGATAGCCCAGCGCACAGCCGACGGCAATGTCGGCCAGCGAAACGCCATTGCCATGGCACCACGCATTGTCGCCGACATCGTGCGCGAGCGCGGCAAGCGCGCGTTCGATCTTGGCCTGATGGCGTTCCATCCAGGCCGCACTGCGCTCTGCGTCGGGACGCTTCTTCTCGAGCACGATGACGACCGCGGCGTCGATCAGGCCGTCGGCCAGGGCCTCCCAGCGCTTGACCAGCGCGCGTTCGCGCGCCGGCGTAGGGAGCAGCTTGTTGTTTGGCGCCACGCCGTCAAGGTACTCGACGATGACGCGCGAGTCGTACAGGCAGGAGTCATCGTCCAGCACCAGAACCGGAATCTTGCCTAGCGGATTCAGGTCGGGAACACCGGTGGTATCGGGCCACGGCGAATCCACGACGAACTCGCAGTCGATCTTCTTTTCGGCAAGAACGGCGCGCGCCTTGCGGACATAGGGGCTGGTGTAGGAACCGACGAGTTTCATGGGCTGCACCGATAGACGACATCGGATTATACCGTCGGGCCAGTACTTGCCGCGCCGGAGGCTCGTTGCGCGCATGATAAAATTCGCAGTACGTCATGGATCAGCGTCCGCGCAGGCCGCGCCATGACGGTCTTTCACATCCATCTTTCCCGCAGGTTCCTCATGAGTGCCCATTCCCTTTCCGCGTTGTCGCCGCTGGACGGCCGTTACGCCGCCAAACTCGACCCCTTGCGCGGTCACTTCAGCGAATATGGCCTGATACGCAATCGCGTGCGCGTCGAGATCGCGTGGCTGCGCGCGCTCGCGGGCGCGCCGCAGGTAGCCGAGGTAAAGGCCTTCTCGCAGGCCACGCTGGACGAGCTGGATGCCGTCGTGCGCGATTTCGGCCTGGAGGACGCCGCTGCCATCAAGACTATCGAAGCGCGCACCAACCATGACGTGAAAGCCATGGAGTACTGGCTGAAGGAACGACTGGCGAAGAATGCCGAGGTGACCGGCGTATCGGAATTCATACATTTCGCCTGCACGTCGGAAGACATCAACAATGTGTCGCATGCGCTGATGCTGGAAGAAGGTCGGCGCGACGTGCTGCTGCCGGCGCTCGACGCCGCGATCGAACGCCTGCGCGCCATGGCGCACGAACTGGCCGATCTGCCCATGCTGTCGCGCACGCATGGACAACCCGCCAGCCCGACCACCCTGGGCAAGGAAATGGCCAATATTGCGGCGCGCCTCATGCGCGCCCGCGCACGCATCGCCGAAGTCAGCCTGACCGCCAAGTTCAATGGCGCGGTCGGCAATTACAACGCCCATCTGTCGGCCTATCCGGACATCGACTGGCCGCAGTTCAATCGCGTGTTCGTCGAATCCTTCGGGCTTGAATTCAATCCCTACACGATACAGATCGAGCCGCACGACGGGATGGCCGAACTGTTCGATGCAATGGCCCGCTGCAACACGATATTGCTCGACGCGGCGCGCGATTTCTGGATGTATATCTCGCTCGGTTACTTCAAGCAGAAGCTGAAGGAGGGCGAGATCGGCAGTTCCACCATGCCGCACAAGGTCAACCCGATCGATTTCGAGAATGCCGAAGGCAATCTCGGGCTGGCCAATGCCGTTCTTCGTCACCTGTCGGAAAAGCTGCCGGTATCGCGCATGCAGCGCGATCTGACCGATTCCACCGTACTGCGCAATATGGGCGTGGCGTTCGGTTACAGCGTGCTGGCGCTGGATTCGCTGTCGCGTGGCCTGAGCAAGCTGCTCGCCGCGCCCGAGGCACTGGCTGCCGATCTCGATGCCTGCTGGGAAGTGCTGGCGGAACCGGTGCAGACGGTGATGCGCCGCTATGGCGTGGCCAATCCGTACGAGCAGTTGAAGGCACTGACCCGCGGGCGCGGCATCGATCGTGACGCTCTGCATGCCTTCATATCCGGGCTGGACATACCGGCTGCCGAACGCGAGCGCCTGCTCGCCATGACGCCGGCCAGCTATATCGGCGAGGCGGCTCGCCTGGCGCGCGCCATCTGAGTCATCGAAGGAGTTGCAATGAGTTTCGCCGATACCCTGAAAACCTTGCCCGGCGTGTCCCATCTGTCCGCCATACAGTTGCTGGATGCCGCGGGTGAAGTGGTCGCCACGATAGAGAACAAGCCGGGGCAGGCCGGCTCGCTGGCGGTCTATAACCATCTCGCCCAGTTGCATGGCGCGATCGATGGCGATGCCGCCCGTCATGGTCTGGAGCTGTATGGCGAACATACCGCCGATGCGCAGGCCAATCCGGGCAAGCACCCGAATATCGATCGTCTGGCGGGGCTGCTGGAGAGCGGGCAATCCCTGCGCGTGAAACAGGTGTTCGCCCAGCCCTGATTTCCAGCCTCGCGCCCACAAAAAACCCGGCCATGGCCGGGTTTTTTGTGGGCGCGACCGGGCGGACTGTCAGACCACGGCTTCCTGCTTCTGCTTGGGCGGCTTCACCAGTTGTTCGCGCTTCACGCCCAGCCACATCACGAGCGGGCTGGCCACCAGCACCGACGAATAGATGCCGAAGCAGATGCCTATGGTCAGCGCAACCGCGAAGTAGTGCAGGGCCTGACCACCGAACAGCAGCATGGACAGCACCATCATCTGGGTGGACCCGTGCGTGATGATGGTGCGCGAAATGGTGCTGGTGATCGCGTGGTCCAGCACCTGTGGCACGGCCATGGTGCGCTTGCGGGGATTGCGGAACACCTCGCGCACCCGGTCGAACACCACCACCGATTCATTGACCGAATAACCCAGCACGGCCAGTACGGCGGCCAGGACAGGCAGCGAGAACTCCCACTGGAAGGCGGCGAAGAAGCCGAGAATGATCACCACGTCGTGCAGGTTGGCGATGATGGCAGCCACCGCGAAGCGCCATTCGAAGCGCATCGCGAGGTAGATCATGATGCCGATGATCACGAGCATGAGCGCGAGCGAGCCGTCCGCCGCCAGTTCCTTGCCCACCTGCGGGCCGACGTATTCGACCCGGCGCAGTTCCGGTTGCGGACCGGGCGCCGCGGCCAGCGCGCCCATCACGTGCTGGCTCACCTTGGCCGAATCGCTGTCCTTGATGAGGGGCAGACGGATCATCACGTCACGCGCGGTACCGAACTTCTGCACCTGAGGATCGCTGTAGCCGGCATCGGTCAGCGTCTTGCGTACCGCTTCGAGTTCCGGTGCCTCGCTGTAATTCACCTCCATCAGCGTGCCGCCGGTGAACTCCACCGACAGATGCAGGCCGCGCGTGGCCAGGAAGAACACGGCGAGCACGAAGGTGATGAGGGAAATGATGTTGAACACCAGCGCGTGCCGCATGAAAGGGATGTCGCGCCGGATGCGGAAGAATTCCATGGCTGTTCTTTTCCTGGCTGGGTTTCAGGCGCCGGTACCCGGCTTCCATACGGTGCCGATGGACACCTTCTCGAGCTTGCGGGCCCGGCCATACACGACATTGACCAGTGCGCGCGACACGACGACCGCGCTGAACATCGAGGTCAGGATGCCCAGGCAGTGCACCACGGCGAAGCCGCGCACCGGACCCGAGCCGAAAATGAGCAAGGCAAGGCCGGCGATCAGCGTCGTGATGTTGGAATCGAGAATCGTCGCCCAGGCGCGGTCGTAACCGGCGGCGATGGCTGCCTGCGGCGTGACACCGTTGCGCAGTTCCTCGCGCACCCGTTCGTTGATCAGCACATTGGCGTCGATCGCCATGCCCAGCGTGAGCGCGATCGCGGCGATGCCGGGCAGCGTGAGCGTGGCCTGCAAAAGCGACAGCAGTGCGATCAGGAACAGCAGGTTGGAAGCCAGTGCGGCGGTCGAAATGAAGCCGAACACCATGTAGTAGCCGATCATGAACACGGCGATGGCGACGAAGCCCCACAGCGTGGAATCGAAGCCTTTCTGGATGTTCTCGGCGCCCAGCGAAGGACCGATCACGCGTTCCTCGACGATTTCCATCGGCGCCGCGAGCGCACCGGAACGGATCAGGATGGCCAGCGTATTCGTTTCCTGCGGCGAGAACTGGCCGGTGATCTGGAAGCGGTCACCGAACTCGCCCTGGATGGTGGCGACCGAAATCGCCTCACCGCGCCCCTTCTCGAACAGCAGGATGGCCATCATCTTTTTCAGGTTCTCGCGCGTCACCGTGCGCATGATGCGGCCGCCGGTGGCGTCGAGCTTCACCGCCACCGCCGGGCGGTTGGCGTCGTCGAACGAGGCCTGCGCGGTTTCGAAGCGCTCGCCGGTCAGGATGACCTGCTTTTTGACCGGGACCTGGTTGATGTCGCCATTGCGCGAGCGCTCCGGGAACACGTCCAGCCCTTCGGTGACGCCGCTGATCATCGCTTCCTGGTCGACCAGACGCACTTCCAGCGTGGCGGTGCGGCCGATCAGATCCTTGGCCTTCGCCACGTCCTGCACCCCCGGCAACTGCACGACGATGCGGTCGGCGCCCTGCTGCTGGATGATGGGCTCGGCCACCCCCAGTTCATTGACCCGCTTCTGCAGCGTCAGGATGTTCTGCTTGATCGCCGATTCGCGCAGATCCTTTTCCGCGATCTCCTTCATGCGCCCGGTGTACACGTAATCCGCGCCGGACTGACTGGCCACCCATGCGAGATCGGGCAGGGCATCCTCGATGGCCCCCCGCGCGGCGCTGCGGCCCGCTTCGTCACGGAAGCGCAGCGTGATCGCATCGCCTTCGCGGTTGATGCCACCATGCCGGATGTTCTTCTCGCGCAGTTGAATGCGCAGGTCGGAGGCCATGGAATCCAGCCGCTTGGTCATCGCGCCCTTCATGTCCACCTGCAGCAGGAAGTGCACACCGCCGCGCAGGTCGAGGCCGAGGTACATCGGCAAGGCACCGACCGAATGCAGCCATTCCGGCGACTTGGAGAGCAGGTTCAGCGCCACCACGTAATGCGGATCCGCGGGATCCGGATTGAGAGCCCTTTCCAGGGCGTCGCGCGTCTTCAGTTGCGTGTCGGTATCGCCCAGCCGCACGCGCACGCCGGCGGTGTCGAGCGTGAGGCCGGTGTGCGCGATCGAGGCCTCCTTCAGGGATGTCTCGACGCGCGCCATCAGCGCGTTGTCCAGTGCGACGCCGGGCCGGGTGGTCGACACCTGCACGGCAGGCGCTTCGCCGTAGAAGTTGGGCAGGGTGTAGATCAGCCCGAGCAGCAGCGCCACGATCACCAGCGCGTTTTTCCAGAGCGGGTAGCGGTTCATTGCGGGGCGGGGGGCAGGGGAGGGATGGGGAAAATCGGGAGCGGGTGGCCGGACCACCCGCCGGATCGGCTCACAGCGCCTTCAACGTGCCCTTGGGCAGCACATTGGCGACGGCCTGGCGCTGCACCGCGACTTCGACGTTCGGGGCCAGTTCTATCGTCACGAAGGCGTCGCCGACCTTGGTGATGCGACCCGCCATGCCGCCCTGGGTGACCACCTCGTCACCCTTGGCAAGTGCCTCGACCAGGGCCTTGTGTTCCTTGGCGCGCTTCATCTGCGGACGGATCATCAGGAACCAGATCACGCCGAACATCAGGATGATGGGCAGCAGACCCATAAGGCCGCCGGTCGGATCCGAGGCACCGCCGGTTTGCGCGTAGGCAGGAGAAATGAACACTGAAGTCTCCGGATGGAATTGTTGGAAAGCGCGCAAGTATATCAGCCGCGCCATGACAGCCCGGGTGCGCCGGACGGAAGGGCCGGCGTGTGCGGGCGCTCACACGCCGCGCCTGCGATCGGCCAGAAAGGCGGCCGACCACTGGGCGAAATGCCCCGCTTCGATCGCCTCGCGCGCCTCGCGCGTGAACTGCTGGTAAAAATGCAGGTTGTGCAAGGTATTGAGTCGTGCGCCGAGCATTTCGTTGCAGCGGTGCAGGTGGTGCAGGTAGGCGCGCGTATAGCGGGTGCAGGTCGGGCATTCGCAGCTCGGGTCGACCGGTCCGGTGTCCTCCTTGTAGCGCGCGTTCTTCAGTTTGATGTCGCCGTAACGGGTGAACAGCCAGCCATTGCGCGCGTTGCGGGTCGGCATGACGCAGTCGAACATGTCGATGCCGTGCGCGATCGCGTGCACGATGTCCTCCGGTGTGCCCACACCCATCAGGTAATGCGGAGCGCTCGCCGGCAGTTTCGGCGCGGTGTGCGCGAGGATGCGCTGCATGTCTTCCTTCGGCTCGCCGACCGACAGTCCGCCGATCGCATAGCCATCGAAACCGATGTCCTCGAGCCCGGCGAGCGATTCGTCGCGCAGGTCCTCGTGCATGCCGCCCTGCACGATGGCGAACAGCGCATTGGTGTTGCCCAGCCGGTCGTGCGCATCGCGCGAACGGCGCGCCCAGCGCAGCGAAAGCCGCATCGATTCGGCAGCCTGCGCATGATCGGCCGGGTAGGGGGTGCATTCGTCGAAAATCATCACCACGTCGGAATCCAGGTCGTGCTGGATGCGCATCGATTCCTCCGGCGTGAGCATCAGCCGGTCGCCATTGATCGGGCTGGCAAAGCGCACGCCCTCCTCGCTGATCTTGCGCAGCGCGCCGAGCGAGAACACCTGGAAGCCACCCGAATCAGTCAGTATCGGCCGCTCCCAGCCCATGAAGCGATGCAGGCCGCGGTGTTTGCGGACGATGTCCGTACCGGGGCGCAGCCACAGGTGGAAGGTATTGCCGAGCACGATACGCGCGCCCATGTCCGCGAGTTCGTCCGGGTCCACGCCCTTGACCGTACCGTAGGTGCCGACCGGCATGAACACCGGCGTGTCGACCGTGCCGTGGGCCAGTGTGATGCGGCCGCGGCGAGCCTGTCCATCGGTGGCAATCAGTTCAAACTTCATCGGAATCCTTCATGCGCGCCGGAATGAACATGGCGTCGCCGTAGCTGAAAAAGCGGTAGCGCTGCGCCACGGCATGCGCGTAAGCGTCCAGGATGCGGCGCCGGCCCGCAAGCGCGGATACCAGCATGAGCAGGGTGGACTTTGGCAGATGAAAATTGGTGAGCAGTGCGTCCACTACGCGGAAGTCATAGCCCGGCGTGATGAACAGCCGGGTATCGCCGCTGCAGGCGGCCAGCGGACGGTCGCCACAGGCGGCCGCCGCCGATTCAAGGCAGCGCAGGCTGGTGGTGCCGACAGCGATCACGCGCCGACCGGCGGCCCGGGTGTCGGCGACCGCCTGCGCGGTTTCAGCGGAAAGATGGAAGCGTTCGCTGTGCATGCGGTGCTCCGCCAGGTTGTCCACCCGCACCGGCTGGAAGGTGCCGGCGCCGACATGCAAGGTCACGCGTGCAGTGCGCACACCCCGCGCTTCCACCGCGGCGAGCAGCGCATGGTCGAAGTGCAGGCCCGCGGTCGGTGCGGCCACCGAACCGGTCTCGCGCGCGAAGACGGTCTGGTAGCGTTCTTCGTCCGCCGGCGCGGCGGCGCGGTCGATATAGGGCGGCAGCGGCAGTCTGCCGTGCCTTTCCAGCAATTCGAGCAAAGGTGCGTCGGCCAGGCTGCGCAGCATGAAGAACTCGCCCTGGCGCCCGAGCACTTCGACCTCGAATGCGTCCTCGAGCTGCAGGCGACTGCCTGGCCGGGGTGTCTTGCTGGCCCGCACCTGGGCCAGCGCTTCGCGCTCACCGGTCAGCCGTTCGACCAGTACCTCGACCTGGCCGCCACTGTCCTTGCGGCCATACAGTCGGGCGTGCATCACGCGCGTGTCGTTGAACACCAGCAGGTCGCCCGGCTGCAGCCACTGCGGCAGTTCGCGGATGCCTGCATCCACGGGGGCGCGTTCGCCCAGCACCAGCAAGCGGCTGGCGCTGCGTTCCGGCAGAGGTGCCTGGGCGATCAGTTCTTCGGGCAGCGGGTAGTCGAAATCGGAAAGTGAGTGCACGGCGGTGTATTCGGGCAGGCGCAGCGCGGCGAACACTGCGAAAAACCGCGCATTGTACCGTCGGGTGACTTGCCGGACCCCGCCGGTCGCCCGCATAATCCCGCCTCTTCCCTGCCGGGATGGCGGAATCGGTAGACGCAGCGGATTCAAAATCCGCCGCCGCAAGGTGTGGGGGTTCGAGTCCCCCTCCCGGCACCACGATGTGGACAGGTATACTTGCCGGTTTTCACGCGTAGTGGCGAGCACGCCCAAACCACGTCCATCCGTGCAGGTCTTCCGCGCAATCCCGAATCATGCCGATACGCCCGTCGTGCTCACGATAGGCAACTTCGACGGCGTACACGTCGGCCACCAGGCACTGCTTGCCCGGCTTGCGGAGCGCGCGGCCGCGCTCGCCATGCCCGCGGCGGTCATGACCTTCGAGCCTCACCCGCGCGAATTCTTCCTGCACGAAAAAAGGCCTACCCGGCTGACCAGCCTGCGCGAGAAGCTCCAGCTCTTCGCTCACGCCGGTGTGCGCCGCGTATACGTCTGTCGCTTCAACGCGCGTTTTGCCGCGCTCGATGCGCAGGCTTTCATCGACGATCTGCTGGTGCGCGGCCTGGCGGTGCGTCATCTCATCGTCGGCGATGACTTCCGTTTCGGGCGCGGTCGCGAGGGCGATTTCGCCCGCTTGCACGAAGCCGGGCGCCAGTACGGTTTCGATGTCGCAAGCATGGATACGGTCGAGGTCGGCGGTGAGCGCGCATCCAGTTCGGCCGTGCGCGATGCGCTGGAAAAGGGCGAGCTGACGCGCGCGCGCCGGCTGCTGGGGCGGCCCTACGCAATCAGCGGACGGGTTGAACATGGCCAGAAAATCGGGCGGCAGCTTGGTTTTCCGACCGCCAACGTGCAACTGAAACATCGTTCGCTGCCACTGACAGGTATTTTTGCGGTCACGGTGACCGGCGGCGGCCTGGTCGACGCGCCGGGTGCGGCCAGCGTCGGCGTGCGCCCCACCATTGCCGATGGGCTGAAACCGACCTGCGAGGTCTACGTGCTGGACCGGGACGTGGATCTTTACGACAGGCATGTGACCGTACGCTTCTGCCACAAATTGCGCGACGAAGCCCGCTACGAAGGGCTGGACGCACTGCGTGCGGCGATCGCTCAGGACGTGGACGACACCCGCGCCTGGTTCGCCGCGCACCCGATTTCCGAAGACCGAACTGGCTGATCAAAGATGGCTGATTACCGCACGACGCTGAACCTGCCCGACACCGCTTTCCCGATGCGCGGTGACCTGCCCAAGCGCGAGCCCGGCTGGGTACAGCAATGGCAGCAGAGCCAGCTCTACCGCCGCATCCGCGAAAAGACGAAAGGTCGTCCGAAATTCGTGCTGCACGATGGCCCGCCCTATGCGAACGGCGATATTCACCTCGGTCACGCGGTCAACAAGATCCTGAAGGACATCATCGTCCGCTCCAAGACGCTGGCTGGTTTCGATGCGCCCTATGTGCCGGGCTGGGACTGCCACGGCCTGCCGATCGAGCACCAGATCGAGAAGAAGCACGGCAAGAACCTGCCTGCGTCCGAAGTGCGCAAGCTGTGTCGTGCCTTTGCCGCGGAGCAGGTGGACATCCAGAAGAAGGGTTTCATCCGCCTCGGCGTGCTGGCCGATTGGGACCGCCCCTACCGCACCATGGATTTCGGCAACGAGGCGGGCGAAATCCGCGCACTGGCCGAAATGGTGAAGAAGGGCTGGGTGTACCGCGGCCTGAAGCCAGTGAACTGGTGTTTCGACTGCGGATCGGCGCTGGCCGAAGCCGAGGTCGAATACCAGGACAAGGCGAGCCCGGCGGTGGATGTCGGCTTCCCGCTCGCGGAGCGCGAGCGTGCGCGCCTGGCGGCCGCCTTCGGCCTGGCCGGACTGCCCGCCGGCAGTGTGCATGCGGTGATCTGGACCACCACGCCATGGACGATACCGGCCAACCAGGCGCTCAACATGCATCCGGAGCATGTGTATGCGCTGGTGCAGACCGACGCCGGCTGTCTGGTGCTGGCCGAGGCGCTGGTCGACCAGAGCCTGAAGCGCTTCGGTCGCGAGGGGCGCGTGCTCGCCACCGCGACCGGCAACAAGCTGGAGCGCATCGCCTTCCACCACCCGCTTTACGAGCGCGAATCGCCGGTCTTCCTGGCCGACTACGTGGGCATCGACGCCGGCACCGGCATCGTGCACTGCGCGCCGGCCTATGGCGTGGATGACTTCAACTCCTGCATGAAGAACGGCCTGACCGTGGCCGACGTGTTGAATCCGGTACAGAGCAACGGCGTGTATGCCGAGTCCCTGCCCTTGTTCGGCGGCCTGCACATCTGGAAGGCGAATCCGGTCATCGTCGAGAAGCTGGCGGAGGTCGGCGCGCTGTTTTCGCACGAAAAGATCCAGCACAGCTACATGCACTGCTGGCGCCACAAGACGCCGCTCATCTACCGCGCCACCGCGCAGTGGTTCGTCGGCATGGACCTCAAGCCCGAAGGCGGCCTCAGCCTGCGCGAATCGGCGCTGGCCGCGATCGACAACACCGCGTTCTACCCGGACTGGGGCAAGGCACGGCTGGCGGCCATGATCGCCAACCGGCCGGACTGGTGCATCTCGCGCCAGCGCAACTGGGGCGTGCCGATTCCGTTCTTCATCCATCGCGAAAGCGGCGAGCTGCATCCGCGCACGGTCGAACTGATGGAAGCGGTGGCGACCCGCGTGGACGCTGAAGGCATCGACGCCTGGTTCAATCTCGACGCCACCGAACTGCTGGGCGCGGATGCGGCGCAGTACGAGAAGATCAGCGACACGCTGGACGTGTGGTTCGATTCCGGCGCTACCCACTGGCATGTGCTGCGCGGCTCGCACGCCGATCTGGCGCGCACCGACGGCGGCCCCGTGGCCGACCTCTACCTCGAAGGTTCGGATCAGCACCGCGGCTGGTTCCACTCATCGCTGCTGACCGGCTGCGCGATCGACGGCCAGGCGCCGTACCGCGCGCTGCTGACCCACGGTTTTACGGTCGACGCGCAGGGCCGCAAGATGTCCAAGTCGCTCGGCAACGGCATCGAACCGCAGGAAGTCGGCAACAAGCTGGGCATCGAAATCCTGCGCCTGTGGCTGGCGTCCACCGATTACTCGGGCGAGTTGTCGATCTCGAAGGAAATCCTTGACCGCGTGGTTGAAACCTACCGCCGGCTGCGCAATACGGTGCGCTTCCTGCTCGCCAACATCGCCGATTTCGACGCGCAGGCCGACATGCTGCCGGCCAACCAGTGGCTCACCATAGACCGCTACGCGCTGGCCCTGACGCGCGACCTGCAGGCGCGCGTGACCGCCGATTACGAGCGCTACGAGTTTCACCGCGTGGTGCAGGCGCTGCAGCACTTTGCGTCGGAAGACCTCGGCGCCTTCTACCTCGATGTACTGAAGGATCGCCTGTACACCACGGCCCCCGCGTCCCTCGCCCGCCGCTCGGCGCAGTCGGCGCTGTGGCATGTCGCCCAGACCCTGGTACGGCTGATGGCGCCGGTACTGGCCTTCACCGCCGAGGAAATCTGGACCGTGCTCGGCGACAAGGATGCCGACAGCGTCATGCTCACCACCTGGCATGTGCTGCCGGAACAGGCGGACGAAGCGGCACTGATGGCGAGCTGGAGCCGCATACGGGCACTGCGGGCGGAATCGGCGCGGGTGCTCGAGAACCTGCGATCGGAGGGCGGCATCGGTTCGTCGCTGCAGGCCGAAGTCGAGGTCGCGGCGTCGGGCGAGCTGTACGAGGATCTGGCGGCGCTCGGCGACGATCTGCGCTTTGTGTTGATCACCTCGGCGGCGACGCTGAAAAAGGTCGGAAACGAAGCGGAGCAGGGCGTCACGGCTGCGCCGAGCGCGCACGCGAAGTGCGCCCGCTGCTGGCACTACTGCGCGGATGTGGGCAGCAATCCGGAACATCCGGAACTGTGCGGCCGTTGCGATGCCAATCTGCACGGTGCGGGCGAAGCCCGCGAACATGCCTGACATGACGATGAATGCGCGCCTGCTCCTGTGGTTCGTCCTGGCTCTCGCGGTGGTGGGCGTGGACCAGCTCACCAAGCAGCTCATGATGGGCTGGCTGTCCTATGGCCAGAGCTGGCCGGTCACGCCATTCTTCGATCTGGTCCTGGTGTTCAACCCAGGTGCGGCCTTCAGCTTTCTCGCCGATCATGACGGATGGCAGCGCTGGTTCTTCATTGTCCTCACATCGGCGGTATCGGTGTGGCTGGTCCATCTGATACGCCGGCACGCACAGGAACGCCTGATGCCGACCGGCCTGTCACTGATACTGGGCGGGGCCATCGGCAACCTGATCGACCGCGTGCATTTCGGCGCGGTGATCGATTTCCTGTATTTTCACGCTGGCGGGCACGGTTTTCCGGCGTTCAATGTGGCGGATTCCGCCATCACCGTGGGCGTGGTGCTCATGCTGGCCGACCAGTTCGGACTCGCATCGCGCGCCTCCCGCGTGGAGAATGAAGCATGAGTGATACGGTGAAGCCGGACAGTCTGGTGACGCTGCATTTCCGCATTGCCCTGCCCGAGGGCGGGGCTGCGCTGATCAGTACCTTTGAATCGACGCCGGCCACGCTGCAGCTCGGTCGTGGCGAACTGGCGCCGGCGCTTGAGGCGCGACTCACCGGACTCGCCGTCGGGCGGCACGAGGTATTCGATCTGGCGCCGGGCGAGGTGTTCGGCGAGCACAAGCCGGATCTGGTCGAGCGTTTCGCGCGCCGCGACATTCCGGCCGATATCGAACTGGATGTGCATACCGTCATCGAATTCACCGACAACGACGGCAACAAGTTTCCCGGGCTGGTGCGCGAACTGGACGATCAGTCCGCGCTGATCGATTTCAACCATCCACTGGCGGGCCGGGCGGTCCGCTTTGAAGTCGAGGTGATCGGTGTCTCCTGATACTGCTGCATCCGAGGTCCTGCTTGCCAATCCGCGCGGCTTCTGTGCCGGCGTGGAGCGTGCGATCGCCATCGTCGAGCGCGCGCTGGAACAGTTCGGCGCCCCGATCTATGTACGCCATGAGGTGGTGCACAACAAGTTCGTCGTCGACAGCCTGCGCGCCAAGGGCGCCATATTCATCGATGATCTCGCGCTGGTACCCGCTGGCGCCACGCTCATCTTCAGCGCCCACGGTGTGCCGCAGGCGGTGCGCCACGATGCCGCCGGTCGAGGGCTGCGCGTGTTCGACGCCACGTGTCCGCTGGTGACCAAGGTGCACGTCGAAGTCGCGAAGATGCGCGAAGCGGGGCGGGAGATCATCATGATCGGCCACAAGGGGCATCCCGAGGTCGAGGGTACGATGGGACAGTCCGAAGGTGGCATGCATCTGGTCGAGACGGTGGCCGATGTCGCTGCGCTGAGCATCGTCGACCCCGACAAGCTGGCCTATGTCACGCAGACCACGCTGTCGGTCGACGACGCCCAGACCATTGTCGACGCCCTGCGCGCCCGATTTCCGGCCATCGTCGGTCCGAAGCGTGACGACATCTGTTACGCGACCCAGAACCGCCAGGATGCGGTCAAATTCATGGCACCGCGCAGCGATCTGGTTCTGGTGGTCGGGTCCATCAACAGTTCCAATTCGAACCGTCTGCGCGAGGTCGCGGAGCAGTACGGGGTACCGGCGCATCTGATCGACAACGCGAGCCAGATCGATCCGGCGTGGCTGGTCGGCCGCAAACGCATCGGTGTCACGGCGGGTGCTTCCGCACCGGAAGTGCTGGTGGATGAGGTGATCGCGCGCCTGCGAGACCTGGGCGCCGCTGCAGTACGTACGCTGGAGGGCACCCCCGAGAACGTCAGTTTTCCACTGCCGCGAGAATTGAATGCCTGAGGTGTGTTGATGATTGTTTCTTCAGTGCTTTTCCGCTCGCCGGACCGTGCCGCAGCACTTTGCGTGTTGCGCCGCCGTTTCATATACTGGCAGTCATGAAGACTTTCCTTACACGCGATCAGGTGGTCGAGCTGCTGCGCAGCCGCGATATCAACCTCACCCAGCCGCGCATAGACATTGCGCATGTGCTGTTTTCGCGCATGGAACACCTGTCGGCCGACCAGATTCTTTCCCTGGTCAACGAAAGTTCGCCCTCGGCATCCAAGGCCACCGTATACAACACGCTCAAGGTGCTGCGCGAGGCCGGCCTGATCCGTGAAGTCATCGTTGATCCGACTCGTGTGTTCTTCGATCCGAATACCGAACCTCATCACCATCTGTTCGACGTGGTGAGCGGCTGTCTGACCGACATTCCGGATCATTCATTGCGCATCGAAGGCATGCCGGTGCTGCCGGAAGGCATGGTGGCCGACGGAATAGACATCATCGTCCGCGTGCGTCCTGCCGGAGCGCAGGAAACCCTTGTCGCGTGAGCGCGCGATTGGCGCAGATTCGCATTGATTTCGGCTTCCCGTGCGGCTATCATGCGCGCTCTTTTGCAGGGCCGCTGTAGCTCAGTCGGTAGAGCAGCGCATTCGTAATGCGAAGGTCACCAGTTCGATTCCGGTCAGCGGCACCAGTTTGCAAGGCATACAGGCCAGTCCTTCGGGACTGGCTTTTTGCTTTCCGGAGCCCGAAAAAGCAGACGCCACTGTTTCGCAGTGGCAAAGAAAAGACGGCTGTTCGGCTGCGGCAAAGAAAAAAGCCGCTGTTCGGCAGCGGCTTTGGACGGCAGGGCGGCGATGGGATCCGGTCAGCCGTTGACGCGTCTTTCTTCGTCGACCGTCCGGACCGTCGCCGACATCGACAGCGGCACGCTGTGCGTGCGCAGCGCGGCAGTCACGAAATGCATGGGCGCGATTTCGTGGCGGAACAGGTAGGCAAGTACCTTCTGCGTATTCCACGACTCGGGCAGTGCGATGTGAATGGCGCTCGCGGCATCGGGTTCGAGAGCGGTCGCGACCAGCCAGGCACCGATCTGTTCGCGCAACAGGAAGCGACTTTTCAGCGGGCTTGCCGCGAGCGACATGCCGGGCGCTTCGGACAGCCGGATGGCCAGAGCGCGGGCGAGGGGAATCCAGTCCGCCTCGACATTCTGACCATGGCATGCGGCCAGCGAGGCATGTTCGCGTTTCAGGAAATCGGCAAGCAGTGCGGCAAGATCGCTGGCCGTCCAGTGGCGCGATCCGGCAAGCGTTTCGCCAGCGGCGTTCGCGTGGCGCGGAGCATTGGCAGAAAAGCGCGGCCAGCCTGACCCTGCCCGGATGGGCAGGGTGGCGCCATCGACCGCCTGCGGTCGATGGACCTCTTTCCCCTCGTTCAGACGTGCACCCATGGCATACCTTTTGATTTGTTGGTTCGATGGTAATGCTGCGATGTGTCATTCCTGAGAACTTAGGTCACCCGGACTAAGGGTATACCCTGGTCTCGCAGCCGGCCATCGTGCGCTGTGCATGCAGGTCGCCGGCTCCGATCCACCGTGAAGGTCGATCGGATGCAAGCCTCGTCTCAAGTTCCGCCGGTTGGGTGTGCTGCAGTACAGTGCCTCCAGAGGGAATCCTGCATGTTCCGTCTGGTCCGAACAAGAACCCTGACTGTTATCGACACAGAAAGACAAAAATGAAGAACTCTTTTGCCCGTGCGATCCATCTTCGCGACTACCGTGCTCCCGCCTGGTGGGTCGATACCGTCGATCTGGATGTGTCCATCGCCGACGATGGCTCGACGGAGGTGACGGCCCGGCTGGCAGTGCGCCGGAATGCCGCCGTGCCGGCGCAGGTGCTTGCGCTGGATGGCGAGGAACTCGAACTGCTCGGCCTGGCGGTCGACGGGCGGCCGCTGCCGGCGCCGGCCAGCTTCATTCGCGACGGCAGGCTGGAACTGGCTGACCTGCCGGAACAGTGCACGCTGGAGACACGGGTCCGTATCCAGCCCGATCGCAACACCACGCTGTCCGGCCTCTATCGTTCGCGCGACGGCTACTTCACCCAGTGCGAGGCGGAGGGCTTTCGCCGCATCACCTGGTTTCCCGACCGGCCGGACGTCATGTCACGCTACACCGTGACGCTGCATGCCGACCGGACGCGCTTCCCGGAGCTGCTCGCAAACGGCAATCTGGTTGCGAGCGGTGACGAGGCGGGCGGGCGCCACTGGGCGCGCTGGGTCGATCCCTTTCCCAAGCCTTGCTACCTGTTCGCCATGGTGGCCGCGAAGCTGGACCGGCTGGATGATCGCTACACGACCGCGTCCGGCCGGGCGGTTGACCTGGCGATCTACGTCGAACCGGGCAAGCTGGATCAATGCGGTTTCGCGATGCATGCGCTGAAGAAATCGATGCGCTGGGACGAGCGGCGTTTCGGACTCGAACTGGATCTAGATCGCTACATGATCGTCGCCGTCGGCGATTTCAACATGGGCGCGATGGAGAACAAGGGTCTGAACATCTTCAACACCAAGTATGTGCTGGCGCGGCCCGATATCGCGACCGATGTCGATTACATGAACATCGACCGCGTGGTGGCGCACGAGTACTTCCACAACTGGACCGGCAACCGCGTCACCTGCCGCGACTGGTTCCAGCTTTCGTTGAAGGAAGGGCTCACCGTGTTCCGCGACCAGGAATACGGTTCCGACGAGTATTCGCGCGCGGTGCAGCGCATTCAGGAGGTGCGCGGCCTGCGCGCCGCGCAGTTCCCGGAGGATGCCGGTCCGATGGCCCATCCGGTGCGGCCGGCCAGCTACGAGGAAATCAACAACTTCTATACCGCCACGGTCTATGAAAAGGGCGCCGAGGTGGTCCGCATGATCCACACCCTGCTCGGCGAGGACGGATTCCAGCGTGGCATGAAGCTCTATTTCCAGCGGCACGACGGGCAGGCGGTCACCTGCGACGATTTCGTGTCGGCCATGCAGGACGCATCCGGCGTGGACCTCACACAGTTCCGGCGCTGGTACGAACAGGCCGGCACGCCCCGTGTGAACGCCGAAACCTCATTCGATGCCGCGCTCGGCCGGTGGACGCTCACGCTGTCGCAGTCCAATCCGGAAACCGCCTACGAGAAAAGGTTGAAGGAGGAGGGGCTGAGCTTCCCGCGCGGTCCCCTTCACATTCCGGTGGCGCTCGGCCTGCTCGACGCCGACGGTCGCGAAGTCCTGCCGACCACAGTGCTGTCGCTGACCGACACGACCCAGACCTTCACCTTCGATCTGTCGCAGTGCGGATTGAAAGCCGCGCCGCTGCCGTCGCTGCTGCGCAATTTCTCGGCCCCGGTCGCACTCGATTTCGAATGCGACGACCGCGCGCTGGCCACGCTGATGGCGCATGACAAGGACGAATTCAATCGCTGGGAGGCGGGCCAGCGGCTCGCCACCCGGCTCATGCTGGCGCAGGTAGCGCAACTGCAGGCGGGGCGTGAAGCGCTCGTGCCGCCCCTGTTCGTCGAGGCCTTCGCCGCCGTGCTCGCGCAGTCGGATGCCGATCCGGCTTTCGCTGCGGAAGCGCTCACGCTGCCGTCCGAAGCCTGGCTGGGCGACCAGATGGCAATCATTGACCCGGATGCCATCCATGCGGTGCGCCGACTGTTCCGTCGCACGCTTGCCGAACGGCTGCGCGGGCCGTTCGAGCAGGTGATGGCGCGCATGTCGGCACCGGGCCCTTATGCGCCGGAACCGGCGGCCATGGGACGGCGTGCGCTGCGCAACCTGGCGCTCGGCTATCTGATGGCGCTCGACGACAGCGCGGTGCAGTTGCGTGCCTTGTCGCAGTTCCGCGAGGCCGACAACATGACCGACCAGTTCGCCGCGTTTTCGCTGCTGGCGCATAGTGAAACGCCGCTGCGCGAAGTCGTGCTGAACGAGTTCCTCGCACGCTGGAAGGACGAGGCGCTGGTGGTCGACAAATGGCTGTCGGTGCAGGCCACCTCGCCCTTGCCCGACACGCGCGCGCGTGTGCGCGAACTGATGGCCCATCCGGCCTTCGACCTGAAGAATCCGAACAAGGTGTATGCGCTGGTGCGCACCTTCTGCGCCGCCAATCCGCTGCATTTCCACGCTGCGGACGGATCGGGCTACGCCTATGCGGCGGGCGTCATCCGCGAGCTGGATCCGGTGAATCCGCAGGTCGCCTCCCGCGTCGCCCGCGCCTTCGATCGCTGGAAGCGCTTCGACGAAGGCCGTCAGGGCCATGCCCGCAAGGCGCTCGAAAGCATACGCGATCTGCCGGGCCTGTCGGCCGATGTGGCGGAGGTGGTGGGTCGGGCGCTGGCCTGAGCGAGATACCCGGGGGCAGGGCGGAGCCGGCCTTGCGGCCGGCATTTTTCCCGTTCCCCTTTCCTGGCGCGCGGCCCGGGCGTCAAACCGGCCGCATGTAGGTGTGCAGGCGCACCGTCGTGTCGCGCAGGCGCTGCGCCAGGGTACGCGCCAGATTGGCGTACAGGGTGGCGGCGATGTCGGGAGCGTCGCGTTGCAGTCGTTCCAGCGCGGCGCGGTCGAGCACCAGCGCTTCCACCGTGGTGTCGGCAATCGCGTCGGCCGCCCGCGCTTTGTTTTCGATCAGACCCATCTCGCCCACCGTCAGGCCCGCGCTGATGCAGGCCACGCGCACCGCGCTGCCGCCGTTCTCGCTGCGCATGATGCTCACGCTGCCGGCCAGCAGCACGTACATCGCATCGCTGTCCTCGCCGGCGCGGAACAGCGTCTGCCCGCGCGCGAAGGCGCCCGGTTTCATCAGACTTCCCAGGCGTTGTGCCTGCTCGCGCGTCATGCCGGCGCACAGATCCAGCCGGTGCAGCGAGCTCGTGTCTTCCAGCCGGCGGGTCGCCGACTGCGACTCGAGCACCTGGTTCTCCACCCATTCGAGCGCGGCGTCCGCGTTGGGGAACCAGCTGCCTGCCGGCAGCACGCGTTTCAGTCCGCTGCGTGCAAGAAATACGCCGCGCGGCCCTTCCGGGTCCAGTCCGGCGATCACCAGACGGGTGCGTCGTGTGCGCAGTCTGTGCGCCATGCGCTGCAGTACCTGCGCGGCGGACAGATCGATGTCCACCAGGCGCGAACAGTCGAGCACGATGTAACGGGCGCGAGGCACGCGCGTCTCTATCGCCTCTTCAAGTTCCTCCGCGGTGCCGAAGAACAACAGGCCCTCCAGCTCGATCAGGGCATAGCGATGCGCCTGTGCGGTCAGGCGCAACTGCTGCCACAGCGGCCGCATCTGCAGGCTGGCGGCGACGCTGCCATCCACCACCTGACGCAGCACGCTGCGGCTGTGGTCGCGCGCGAACAGGAACATGGCGCCGATCAGGCCGGCGGCCACCGCTTCGAGCAATCCGACCAGAACCGCGACCAGCGTGACCAGTGCGCTGATCGCCAGATTGGACATCAGTCGCCGGTCCGGGAAAGATCGTCCGACTCGGCATTCGAGCAGGGCCTGGACGCTCCAGCGGTCGATCACGCCGATCGACAGCAATATCAGGCTGGCACCCACGGTGGCGCGTGGAATCAGCTCGAGCAATCCGCCGCCGCACAGCCACAGCAGCATCAGGACGCACACGTATACCAGCGCCGGCACGCGCGTGCGCGCTCCGGCGGCAAACGCGGTGGTGGCGCGTGATACCGCGGCGGCGGCGGGCAGTCCGCCCGCCGGTGCGAGCGCCAGATTGGCGATACCCACCGCGGCTAGTTCGCGCCGCGTGTCGTGACGCACATGGGTCAGTCCATCGAGACGACTGGCCGCGAAAAGCGTTTCCAGCGACGAAACGAGGGCGATCGCGACGCTCGCTCCGGCGACGCTCCTCAACCAGTCGCCGTCGGCACCGAGGATGGCCGGAAGATGCGTCAATGGTTCGAAGGACAGGCTGGCGCCTGCCGGCGAACCCAGCATGCGCCCCGCGTCCATCCCGGCCGCGGCCAGAGCGTGATGCAGCGCCGCCGAAATGGCCAGCAGCGCAGGAAGAACCGGCCACGCCGGCCAGCGGCGCGGCAGCAGCAGACCGGGAAGGACGACCACGGCGGTGACGGCGAGCAATCCCGGGGTCAGCATCCAGTGGCCGTGTTCGACGAACACGAGCTTGAGGCCGCCCGCCATCATCAGTATCGCCACGCCGTTGAAGAAGCCGGCCTGTACCGGATAGGGCACGAAACGCACGAAACGCGCCCAGCCGGCCAGCGCGGCCACGATCTGCAGCAACGCTGCACCGGCCACGGCCAGCGTCACCGCCAGCAGGGCGGACGTACCCGCGGCCAGCCCGGGCAGCGATGCGGGCGATGCGTTCACCTGGCTGATCAGACCGGCAACGATGAGCGCCAGAGCCGGTCTGGCGCCATGGATCTGGCCGGTGCGGCAGCCGGCGATCTGTGCGGCCGCCGCGCCGAGCATGCCGGCCAGCATGGCCGCCAGCATGCCGTGCCCTTCATGCGCGCTGCCCAGCGCGGCGAAGGCGAGCAGCCCGTAGCTCAGTTCGTTCGGGATGGAGGTGGTGGCGACAGTGAGTCCGGCGGCGATTTCCCGCAGCCAGCGCTTCACCGGGCGCGCGGGCTGCTCATCTGGCTGAGAATCGGTCATGAGGTCGAGTGCCGTGATCCACGCCGACGGGGGCGTCACCCAAACTCTCAAGCATAAGGCGGAAGGGATGTCAGTTTGACGACAGGCGCTGACCGGATCGCTCCAGCAAGCCTGACCGCAGCTTGCCCCTCCCCTCAGTCCGTCGCGATCATCGCCTCGAACGCCAGCGCGGCCGGGCTGAGCGGGCGGCGCGGAAGGCGCAGGCGATAGAGCTGGCGGGTCAGTTCGATGCCCGCCAGCGTGAGCGTGGCGACCTTGCCCAGTGCGATCTGGTCGGCAGAACTGACGCGCGGCACCATGGACACGCCGCCTCCCGCGGCCACCATCTGTATCACCGATTCGGTGCTGCCGGCTTCTATCGTGTGGGCGGGCGAGATGCCCAGTGTGTCGAGCCAGCGGTTCATCACCTCGCGGGTGCCGGAACCCGGCTCGCGCACGATCCAGGTCACGTCCTTCAGATCGTCGGCACTCACCGTGCCGGCACGGGCCAGTTCGCTGTCGGGCGGGGCCACGATGAGCAGGATTTCGTCGCGCCACGGGCGCGATTCGATACGCTCGTCCTCAACCGGACCCTCGACCAGTGCGATGTCTATCTCGCAGGCGAGCAGGCGTTCCGCGATGGTCTGCGTGTTGGCGCTGGTCAGGCTGAGCGAAATGCCCGGGTGTGCCTGGGCGAAATCGGCCACATAGCCCGGCAGCCAGTACCCGGCCACGGTGAGGCTGGCGCCGATGCGCAGGCGGCCACGCTCCAGGTTGGAATAGGCCTGCAGTGCTTCCAGCGCCGCGCGCTCCATGGCGAAGATGGCCGCCGCATGCTCGAACAGCACCTGGCCCGCTTCGGTCAGCGACACCACGCGCGCACCGCGTTCGATCAGCACCACGTCGAGCTGATCCTCCAGTTCGCGCAAGGCCTTGGATACTGCCGGCTGGCTGATGCCCAGGTGTTCGGCGGCGCGCGAGAAGCTCGCATGCTCGCCGACGGTGTGGAAGATGCGCAGCAGATGCAGGTTCATGGACGGATGCCGGGTTCAGAAGGGCGCATTGTTTCCATTGTTTCATATCCGCGGAAACGACAAGGCCCGCACGAGGCGGGCCTGTCCGGTCGGCGGCGGGGTGGCCGGCAGGTGTCAGCCGGCCATCTGCACCGGAATCTGTCCGCGCCTGTCGACGATGCGGTTCTTGCTGTCGACATAGACCAGTTTCGGTTCGTAGCGCGCCAGTTCCAGTTCGGAGTACTGCGCGTAGCAGGCGATGATGAGCAGATCGCCCGCCGCCGCCTTGCGGGCGGCAGCGCCATTGACCGAAATGATGCCGGAGCCGCGTTCCGCGCTGATGGCGTAGGTCGAGAAACGCTCGCCGTTATCGACGTTGTAGATGTCGATGGCCTGGTACTCGCGGATGTCCGCGGCGTCGAGCAGGTCCTGGTCGATGGCACACGAACCTTCGTAATGCAGTTCCGAGTGCGTGGTGGTGACGCGGTGCAGCTTGGACTGAAGCATCGTACGTTGCATGAGGCGCTCCTCAAATATCGCGCTGTTCGGACAACACGCGCACGCGGGGCATGCGCGACAGTGCGCTACTGGAACGCCACCGGCCTGAGCGCATCGTGGCGACCTACACTTCCAGATTGTCGATCAGGCGCGTCGTCCCGAGCAGGGCGGCGGCCAGGATCACCAGTCTGGATTCGTGAGCGGCCGGCGATTGTAAGTCGGCTTGTCGTCGCACCGCAATATATTGTGGTGACCAGCCACTGTCACGAAGTCGGGACAGTGCGTCCGCCTCGATGCGCGGGTAGTCCCGGTCGCCCGCGCGTACGGCCTCGCGTGCCGCCGACAGTACCTGGAACAGCAAGACCGCCCGCGCGCGTTCATCCGGCGACAGATAGCCATTGCGCGAGGACAAGGCCAGGCCGTCGCCGGCGCGCAGGGTTTCGCCGCCGACGATGGCGATGGGCAGCGCCAGCTGCTGCACCAGTTGCCGTATCACCATGAGCTGCTGGTAGTCCTTCTTGCCGAACAGCGCGATGTGCGGCTGCACGATATTGAACAGCTTGCACACCACGGTCGCGACGCCGGTGAAGAAGCCGGGCCGGAAGGCGCCTTCCAGGATGTCGGACAGAGCCGGGTCGGGCACCACGCGCAGGGTCTGGGCCTGCGGGTAGAGCTCGGATTCGTCCGGCGCGAATACGTGGGCCACGCCGGCGTCACGCATGCGCGCGCAGTCGGCGTCCAGCGTGCGCGGATAGCGGTCGAAATCCTCGTTCGGACCGAACTGCAGCCGGTTCACGAACACGCTGGCGACCACCACGTCCGCCATGTCCCGCCCCTGCGTCATCAGCGAGGCATGACCTTCGTGCAGATTGCCCATGGTGGGCACGAAGGCGATGCGCGCGCCGCGCGCGCGCTCGGCATCCAGGGCGGCACGCAGGCCGGCTATCGTCGGATGGATCTGCATCGGCTTCAGTAACAGTGTTCCGGACCGGGGAAGCTGCCGTCCTTGACCGCCGCGACATAGCGGCACAGCGCGTCATGCACGTCGTCGGCGCCCGGCATGAAGTTGCGCACGAAGCGCGGGCGCCGCCCCGGGAACAGGCCCAGCACATCGTGCAGCACCAGCACCTGGCCGCTGCACTGCGGACCGGCCCCTATGCCTATCGTGATCAGGCGCGTAGCGGCGGTCACGTCCGCCGCCAGCCGGGCGGGCACCATTTCCAGCACCATCATCGAGGCGCCGGCTTCGTCGAGCAGCCGCGCGTCGGCCAGCAGTCGCGCAGCCGAGGCTTCGGTCACGCCCTGGGCGCGATAGCCACCGAGCTGGTGCACCGATTGCGGCGTCAATCCGAGGTGGGCGCACACCGGCACGCCGCGCTCGACCAGAAAGCGCACGGTGTCGGCCATGTGACTGCCGCCTTCCAGCTTGATCATCTGGGCGCCCGCAGTCATGAGCCTTGCCGCCGAGCGCATGGCCTGTTCCCGGCTTTCCTGATAGCTGCCGAAGGGCAGATCGGCGATCAGGAAGGCGCGACCGTCGACATTGGCCAGACCGCGCGCGACGCAGCCGGTGTGATAGGCCATGTCGTCCAGCGTCACCGGCAGCGTGGTGTCATGGCCCTGCAGCACATTGCCCAGCGAATCGCCGACCAGCAGCACCTCGGCACCCGCGGTTTCGCACACGGCGGCGAAGGTCGAGTCGTAACAGGTGAGCATGGCGATGCGCTCGCCCTGGCTGCGCATGCGGGCAAGCGTATTCAGCGTGACCGGGCGGCGGGCTGGATCGGAGTCGCGCATATAGGTCATGTGGCGTACCCGAAAAATTCGCGGAATGAGCGCATCTGGCCCAGACGTTCCACCAGCAGCGCGAAATCGTCGTCGCTGTCGACCGGGTTCAGTTCTTCCGCATTGACGATGAACAGCGGACTGGCGTCGTACTGATAGAAGAAGCGCGCGTAACGCTCGACCACGCGTGCGAGATAGCTTTCACTGATGCGCCGTTCGGCATCGATGCCGCGCCTGCGCACGCGTTCGGCCAGCGTATCCGCGTCCGCCTGCAGGTAGATGACCAGATCCGGCGCCGGCGCCTGCAGCTTGAGCGACGCAAAGATCTGACGGTATAGCGCGTACTCGTCGTCGGACAGGTTCATCGACGCGAACAGCGGATCCTTGTCGATCAGGAAGTCGGCCACCAGGCGGCCGGAAAAGAGGTCGTCCTGCATCACCTCGCGCAGCTGTTCCATGCGCTGGAACAGGAAGAACAACTGGGTCTGCAGCGCATAGCGCTCCATGTTCTGGTAGAAGCGCGCCAGGAAAGGATTTTCTTCCGGCTTCTCGAACAGCGTGGGGGCCTGCAGATGCTCGGCCAGTCGCCGGGCGAGCGAGGTCTTGCCCACGCCTATGGGGCCTTCGACGACGATGTAGCGTGCTTTGTCCAGCATCGATGCGGCGTTCCGGTCGGGGAGGTTTCAGCGGAAGATGAAATACACCGCGCCCAGCATACACAGCGCGGCCCACACATAGTCAAGCTTGAACGGCTGATCCATGTAGAACACGGCGAACGGCACGAATACGGTCAGCGTGATCACTTCCTGCATGATCTTGAGCTGGCCGAGCGAAAGCTGCGTGTGGCCGATGCGGTTGGCCGGCACCTGCAGCAGGTATTCGAACAGCGCGATGCTCCATGAGATCAGCGCGGCCACCCACCAGGGCCGGTGGTTCAGATCCTTCAGGTGGGCATACCACGCGAAGGTCATGAACACATTCGATGCGACCAGCAGGCCGGCCGCCTGCACCCAGGCGGGCAGTTGCGCGAAATTCATGCAGCCGCGGCCGGGCCGGCGCCGCCCGTGGGCTTGCGCCGCGGCCGACGACGTTTCTTCGGCGCCTCGTCCGGCCGCAGCATGGCCTCCCGCTGCGCAGCGTCGGCGGCGGCGAAATCGGTCCACCAGTCGGCCAGTTCCTGTTCCACCTCGCCGCTGCCGGCGCGCAACAGCAGGAAGTCGTAGGCGGCGCGGAAGCGCGGCAATTCGAGCATGCGGTACGGGCGCTTGCCGGAACGCTGCTCGAAGCGCGGCTGCAACGCCCAGATCTCACGGATGTCGGTGGCGATGCGCCGGGTGATGGCCAGTTTTTCCGCCTGCTGGTCGAGCACGCTGGTCATCGCGTCGAACAGCGCCGGGATCGCCGGTTCGTTCGCCTGCTTGCGCTTTTCCCAGTCGGCAAGCACTTCGTGCCACAGCAGCGTTGCAAACAGGAAGCTGGGAGAGATGGACTTGTCCTCGCGCACCCGTTCGTCGGTGCGTTCCAGCGACAGCATGACGAAGCGCTCGCCCATCGGCTGGTCCAGGATCACGTCCAGCAGCGGCAGCAGGCCGTGGTGCAGGCCTTCCTCGCGCAGTTGCCGCACGCAGCGCACGGCGTGGCCGCTGGTGAGCAGCTTGAGCATTTCGTCGAACAGGCGGGCCGGCGGCACGTTTTCCAGCAAGTCGGCCATGGCGCGTATCGGCTCGCGCGCGGCGGGGTCGATGGACAGGCCAAGCTTGGCAGCCAGTCGCACGGCGCGCAGCATGCGCACCGGATCCTCGCGGTAGCGCCGTATCGGTTCGCCTATCATGCGCAGCGTCTTCTGCTGGAGGTCGGCCACGCCGTGGTGGAAATCGACCACGGTTTCGGACGACGGATCGTAGTACAGCGCATTCACGGTGAAATCGCGGCGTGCCGCATCTTCCTCCATGGTGCCGAATACATTGTCGTGCAGGATGCGTCCATGCTCGTCGGTCACCGCCTCGGCGTCACCGCGGAAGGTGGTCACCTCTATCGTGTCGCGCCCGAACATGACGTGCACGATCTTGAAGCGGCGCCCGATCAGGCGCGCGCGGCGGAACACCGCCGTTACCTGTTCCGGTGTCGCGCTGGTGGCAACGTCGAAGTCCTTGGGTTCGATGCCGGCGATGAGGTCGCGCACGGCGCCACCGACCACATAGGCCTGGTAGCCCTCGGCCTGCAGTGCATCGCATACCTTGCGCGCCGCCGGCAGGATGTGTTCCCGCGCAATGCCGTGGCGGTCGCGCGGAATATGAACCGGGCCGCGGGGCCGGTGCGTGGATGTGTTGTCTTCAGGACGGCGGAGAATGCGCCGCAGCAACTTTCTGATCATCAGTGTGAGGCTTTCTGGCGGAACGGAGCGGGCTGCGCGTTCGTGCAATGCACGACATGTTAACGCATGCGAGCCGCGTCGGCCCGTCATGCCGTCCGTCAGGCCTTCACCGGCCGCTTCATCAGCTTGCGCTGCAAGGTGCGGCGATGCATCTTCAGAGCACGTGCGGTGGCCGAAATATTGCCTTCGTGCTCCTTGAGCACACGCTGGATATGTTCCCACTCCAGCCGACCGACCGACAGCGGCTCCGCGTCCAGCGGCGCATCGGTACGGGCGTCGACGCCCGATTCGAAGGCCGACAGGATGGCGTCGACCTCGACCGGTTTGGCCAGATACTGGATGGCGCCGAGCTTGATCGCATCGACTGCCGTCGTGATGCTGGCGTAGCCGGTCAGCACGACGATGCGCACCTGCGGCAGTCTTTCCAGCAGCGGCCGCACCAGGGCGAGCCCGGAGCTGCCTGCCAGATTGAGGTCCAGCACGATACGCGAGGGCTGCAGCGTACGCGCGACATCGACCGCCCGCTCGGCTTCGCAGCATCCGTCCGCGACATGGCCACGGCGGCGCAATGCCTGCACCAGCACAGCATTGAAAATTTCATCGTCGTCGATGACCAGGATGCTGTCAGCCATGCAGCCCCACGCGCGCAAGCGGAAGAAGGACGCGGACCCGCGCGCCCCCGGTCCACGGATTGTCCAGTTCCAGCCGGCCACCCAGGCGTTCCACGCTGGCGGTGACCAGCAGCAGGCCGATACCCCGTCCTTCCGCGTGCTCGCCGAAGGTCTGCCGTCCGGCGCGCTGAAGGACATCGGCGGCGAAGCCCGGGCCGCTGTCGCGGATTTCTATCGTGAGATGGTCGGCATCCCAGTCCAGCGCCAGATCGACCGGTCCGCCGGCGCGCAGCGCGTTGTCCAGCAGGCTCACCACGCTCTGGCCCAGTGTCGGCTCCACCACGATGACCGGCGGCGGGCTTTCGCCGCTGGCAAGCAGCGTGAACGTCGAATCGCTGTGCCCGCGCAGGCTGCGCCAGGCCGCATGGAGGCCCTCCAGCCAGGTATCGCAGCGCATCGACTCCGCTCCTTCGCTGCGTTGCTGGCCGGCGTCCTCGGTCAGACGCGTGATGATGCGCTTGCAGTAGGCGATCTGCTCGCGCATCAGCTTGAGATCGGCGGCATTGTCGCTGTCCGGCGCGGCTGCGCGCTCCAGTTCGCCCGCGAGCACCGCCAGCGTGGCCAGGGGGGAGCCCAGCTCATGGGCGGCACCGGCCGCCAGCGCGCCCAGCGCCAGTACGCGCTCGTTGCGCAAGGTCTGTTCGCGTGCCAGGGCCAGTTCGGCGTCGCGGCGGCGCATCGCGTCGGTGGTGCGCATCACGAACCAGGCCAGCATGGCCGCGGATACGACGAAGGTGAGCCACATGCCGGTCAGATGCAGCATGGCCGCGCGTTGCGGATCGGCAACCGGCAGCGGAACGAAACTCACCATGAGCAGCGAGTACAGCAGGATGGCCAGGGTCGCCAGCGCGGCGACGGCGCGGCGCGACAGCAGCAGCGCGGACAGCACGACCGGCAACAGCAGCATGGACACCAGAGGATTGGTCGCGCCGCCGCTGAAATGCAGCAGGCCGGCGAATGCAAGGAGGTCAACGCACAACTGCAGGAGACACGAAGTGGCGTCTGAACTGTGTCCCTGTCTCGCCTGCCAGAACAGCGATCCGTTCCAGAGGGCGACCGTCGCCAGAATGAGCAGCATCGGGGTGAGCGGCAGCGCTGCGTCGAGCAGGGCCGGCGTGCCCAGCGTCGCGGCCAGCAGCAGCGCCAGAGCCCACCAGCGGGCCCGTATCAGACCGGCGACGCGATCGGCAGGCAGCGAGAGCGGGCGATGGAGTGGGGGCGACATCGACAGGCGTGACGTGACGTGGGCATTCATCGGCAAAGGGCGTGGCAAGGCGCGCGTCACGATTGTATCGGGCACGGCTTGCCCGCACGCAACAGCGCATGCATAGTCGGACGCGCCGGGTCGCTGGGTCCGGCATGGCCGACCCCGATAGCGCGATGGACAGCATGACCTTCCGTTCCACCTTGCCGCACACCCTGGCGGTTCTGGCACTGCTTGCCGTGGTGCTGCTGTGGCCGCGCGCCGAATTGCGCGACAGCCTGCCGACGCGCGTCGTCGTGCCGCCACCGTGCAGGCTGGAGCGCGACCGTTGCCGGGCCGACATCGCCGACGGCCGGCAGGTGCTGCTGTCGCTGATGCCGCGTCCTGTTCCCGCCGGCACACCGTTCCGGGCACTGCTGCAATTGCGTGGATTCGATGCGGAGGAAGCGGCGCTCGAGTTCGACGGCGTCGACATGAGCATGGGTGTGTATCGCGAAGCGCTGCGGCGCGATGCATCCGGTCAGTGGTCCGCTGCAGTCACCCTGCCGGTCTGCGTGACCGGCGCAATGCGCTGGAACGCCCGGCTGTTCGTCGTCACGCGCAGCGAACGGCTGGAGCTGCCGTTCCGGCTGCAGACCGGGAGCGCGCAGGCTGCCGCTCCCGCGTCCTGACATCAGCGCGACATCCTGCGGCGCGCGGCAGCGCCGATCAGCCCGAGGCCGGACAGCAGCAGCGCATAGGTTTCCGGCTCCGGCACGGCCGCCACCGTCAGCGTGGCCGTCATGCCGTAGGACGGCAGTGTCGGATCGAGCTGGGCGATGTAGTTCGCGCCGCCGACAAATATGCTGTAGTCGCCCGCGGCCAGCGTGAAGGTGCCGCTTACCTGACCGTCCAGGTCGGTATCGGCCGCATACCCCATGAAGGTGAAGTTGGAGAACAGCCCATCGTCATTGGCGATGCGCCAGTCGGCGAGCGCTCGGAACGCGCCTTCCTTGGCCACGCCGCCCAGAGATTCGAGATAGTCGATGCTGGCAGCCGCGGTGTCGTGATCGGCCTTGAAGGGTGACACGTGGGCCAGGCCCGAAAAGATGGAAAAGCCCGGAATCAGCCCGGCTACCGAGCTGGCTGTGGCGCCGGGATTGGCCGCCACGCTGAAGGTGATGGTCGTTTCCGTGCCCAGCGTGAAGCGGAAGGCACGCAGCCGGTGCGAATCGCCGAAATCGTCGTCCAGGCCGTCCGCCCAGCCGTAGTTGCCGGACACCGCCTGGTTGGAAAGGGTGACGCTGCCACCGGCGGCGTCGAAGCTGCCGAAATTGCGCCCGTTGTATCCGATGTGCGCGTGCGCGAAAGTCGGCAGGGTGAGTGCAGTGGCCAGCAGGGCAAATGTTGTTTTCATGGTTGTCTTCCTCCGGGAGGCGTGGGTGATGGATAGCGATCTGTCTCAACCCGCATGCCTCGCTGCGGATCAAGCGGTGTACTGGCAAGCGACCAATGCTCCGGTATTCCAGCCAAGAACTCCGCATCGGGGAATGCGGCAAAAGGTCGCATGCCGCTGGCGATGGAATTACGACGCGTAGTGACCCGAGGCAATATGTGGCGCAAGCCAGTCTGCAACTTCGTCCATACGCTTGCTGTAGTGCTTCCAGCGTCCGACTGCGGCGCCGTAAAGGGGGCGGGCCACATCGGCGAAGCTGGGCGTTGCGATCGGCCGCGAATGAAGATGGAAGTCCAGGATGCGAGCGTCCCACGACAGTCCCTCGCGTCGCAGCACCGGGGCTAGTACCGCCTGCGGGTCACGAATCAGGTCCTCATAGCGAAGGATCTGCTGCATATGCTGAAGCACTGTCTGCGTCGCCTGCATGTGCCGCATCACCTCGTCGAAGAAGCGAGCCGCGCCCTGCCATTCAAGCAGCAGGCAGGTCAATGCGGAGGGCTCGAATGACTGCAGGCAGGCGCTGATCAGAACATCGCGCGGGTCACGCCGTGCGAACACGATCCGCGCACGTGGAAAGAGCGCATTGACAAGGCCGAGATGGATACTGTTCATCGTCGTCTTGTCCATGAGCACCATTCCCGGCGATCTTGGGCCGATCGCGCGCTCGGCGCTGCGGAAGTACACATCCCTCAGATGTTCCGCGATACCTGGACCCAATGCCTCCCAGCGTTGGGTCCAGTGCAGGCCCGGTGCCGGTTGCATCCGCACCAGCTCGCGGTGGACCGCCGGCAGCAGTGCCGCTTCTCCGCTGCTCTGGATGTGCGGGTGGCTGGCAAGCATCTGGTCGAGCAGAGTCGTGCCCGATCGATAGAAGCCGACCACGAAGAGAGGATCGTCGCGTCCGTCATCACCGTGAAAGCCATGCCGATTCAGCCACTCGGCCGTGCACAGCGCACGTTCGCGCGCCAGTTCCCGCGTCAGCCAGCCGGCATCGAATCCGCCGGCGTGCGCAGCTTCGAGCTGCAGGCGCTGAGCCGCTTGCATGGTGACGAAAGCCGTGTCGAACGCCTGGCAACGGTCGAGCACGCGCGCGAGTTCGTGCAAGGCTCGCGCGCGCAGGCCCGGCGGGCGCGCTTGATCGCACAGGGGCTGCAGCCGTTGGCGGGAGCTATCGAGCATGTCGCAGCGCGCCTCAAGCACGGCCAGTTGCAACTGGGCATTGCCTTCGTCCGGCGCGAGCTTCGCGGCTCGCTGTGCGCTGAGCAAGGCGTCCTCGATCCGGTTGGCGCGCTCCAGAGCCTGGGAAAGCAGGTGATGCGCGCGAGCATGATCGGGATTCTTCTGCACGACGGTTTCGATCAGCGCCACTGACCGATCATGCGCGAACAGTCTGTGCATTTCGAACGCGACGTCCAGAGCCGCATCCGCGGAGATGTTCGTCCCGAGTCCCTGCTGCGCCAGATGGGCCGCCCTCTCGAGCGATGCGATGGCCTCGATGCGATGACCGAGATGTCCGGCGCAGCGACCCAAACCCGCCCACGCGATTATCTGATCCGGCCGTTGTTGCGCCAGCGCACGAAAATTCTCCAGTGCTTCGGCATGGCGGCCGGCGTGCATGCGTGCAATCGCCAGGGGGAGCAGGTCGTCGTGAGTGGCGGGCGTGGCGTGTGGGGGCGATTTCATGGAACGGGCGCATTCGGAAAATGTGAATGATGAGCACCTGCGTTCGCGGGCGGTAGCGGTGCGACAACGTGTCACATGGTGCGATCGGGGCCGCGTCGCTAGTCTGCTCCGACTCGATTGCCCCGTTGGTCGCCAGCACGAGCGACCCGGATCGAACCACCACAGGAGCCACCATGAACGCAATCCGTATCTCGGCGCTGAACGCGGCCGTCGTCGGCGCATTTGCACTGACTGCACCGGCAGTCCACGCCGACAATTCGATCACTTTCAAGACCTGGAACGATGGCTTGGGTACCTCGCCCAATCTGGCGATCGGCGAATCGATCACGGCCACCCGCACTCCGGGCTCGAACAACTACGCCGACAATGCCAGTCTGATGAATGCGGCATGGGCGCATTCCGGCAACTCGCCCTGGTACACCTTCTACCTGACCGGCGAAGCCGACGTGTCGATCACCCTCGCGCCGACGTCTGATGCGTCTGCGCTGTTCAACCCCGGCATGACGGTCTGGGCATCGGGTGACACCAAGTTCAACGGAGGCACTGCGGATTTCTCCGACGTGGCGGCCAACGAATGGAATTCGCCGCACTCGTTCAATGCGGTCGGTCAGATCGGTGATGCCGGCACGCTCTGGGCCACCGGCAGCAACGGCAATCTGCTCGAGACGCTGGCTTACGCGGTGACCGGCGAGAGCCACAGCGATCCCGCGCAGAACGGCTGGGGCGAAGTCATCCTGAATGGCGTGCATGATGTCAGCGTGAGCGACACTTTCGAGCGCGGTGTGACCGGTACTGCCGTCGGCAATACCATCACGCTGAATTTCAATGACATGCAGGCAGGCTGGTACACCGTGTTCTTCGGTGGCACGAATACCGACTACACCGCGGTCAGCTACACACTCAGCGTGAGCGCAGTGGCGGCAGTGCCCGAACCCGAATCCTGGGCCATGCTGCTGGGCGGTCTTGGGCTGATCGCAGCGATCGCACGCCGCCGTATTGTCTGACACGGTCGCGTTTGCGCGCTGGGCCATGAGGGGCACCCGTTCCGTCGGGTGCCTCTTTTCGCTTCCAGGTCAAGTTTTGCCGGAGCTGCAATGTTTCTCAAGTCGTTGTTGAATCGTCCCGGACTGCGCCGGATGGGCGCGCGCTCCGGCCTCTTTATCCTGTGTGCCGCTGCGATCGCGTGCGCGCTGCTGCTACCGCGGGGCGCGTCAGCCGATGCCGAACTCGATGCGATTGCAGCATTCGGCCCGGTTCCGATGTCGCTGAAAGGCGTCAGCCCGCCCACGGTACCGGGTCTGCTGGATGGCCCTTCACCGATCATCGTCGATCGCGCGAAGGCGATCGCTTTGGGCAAGGCCCTGTTCTGGGACAGCAATCTGGGCAGCGATGGCGTGGCCTGTGCGACCTGTCATTTTCATGCCGGCGCTGACCGGCGCACGCGCAATCAGGTTTCTCCCGCCGGGCGCGGGCATGATGCGGCGGTGAGCTTCGAGCCCGGCGTCGATGGCCTGGCTCGTGGAGCCAACTATCGCCTGCGCAAGGGCGATTTCCCCTTCACCGAAATGCGCGAGCCGCTGAACGAAACGGCGCTGACCAGTTATCTGCGTCAGTCGGACGATGTCACCGGTTCGGCGGGCAGCTTTGGTGGCCAGTTCCAGTCGGTGGCGCTCAGTGGTTCCGGCATCGATCCGTGCGATCGCTCGGCGAGCGAGCTGTTCCACGTAAGGGGCGTCGGCGCGCGGGCGGTGACGCCGCGCAATGCACCCAGCGTGATCAACGCGGTTTTCAATCATCGCGGTTTCTGGGACGGTCGCGCCAACAACGTATTCAATGGCAGCAGTTCATGGGGCATGCGCGATCAGGCAGCGGGAGTGTGGGTCAGGCGTGCCGATGGTTCGGTCGGCCTCGAGCGTCTTGCTCTGGTGAATTCGGCGCTTGCTTCGCAGGCCGTGGCGCCGCCGCGTGACAGCGCGGAAATGAGCTGTGCCGGTCGCACCCTCGCCGACATCGGGCGCAAGCTCTTGCTACGCAAGCCGCTCGAGACGCAGCGCGTGCACTGGAACGATTCGGTACTGGGCTCCTATGCCAACAGCACGCCCGGCGTGTTGCGTACCGGCCTCAAGAACACCTATCTGACGCTGATACGCCAGACCTTCAACGCGACATACTGGTCGTATGGCTCACGCGGGCCATTCGGCGCACCCTCGTCGAGCCAGACCGATGACCAGCCCGTTCCGTACAGTCAGGTCGAGGCGAACTTCGGCATGTTCATGGCACTGGCATTGCAGATGTATCAGTCCGCGCTGGTGTCCGACGATAGCCCTTTCGACCGCAGCCGACGTGACGAGCAGGGCTTGCCTATCGATCTGACGCCTGCCCAGGTGCGGGGTTTCCAGCACTTCCGCGCTGCTCACTGCGCGATGTGTCACATCGGGCCGGCATTCACGTCGGCTGCGCTGGCGACCAATGCCGAACTGGCTAAGACGCATCCTTCAGCGTTCGGCGATGCGGGCTTCCGGGTCAGTACCACCAGCAATGTGCTGGATCGCGGTCGCAATCTGTCGGGTGCCGGTTTCACCGACATCGGTTTCGCAGCATCGGGCGTGAGCGCGCCTGACGGCGACATCGGGCTGGGCGGGGAGGATGACTTCGGCAATCCCTTGTCCTTCGCGCGACAGTTCCTGCACTACCTTGCAGGCAATCAGGCTGCGGTGCTGGATCCGCCGGTAAGTCTCGTACGCGCCTGCGATCTCAGCCTGGCGGTCGCACGCAATATCGCCAGCCCGGCCTTCATGTTCTCACCGGCCGATGGTGTACGTGCCCAAACGGAATCGACGGTGGCATGCTTCAACCCCACGGCGGCATGGCTCCCCACAGTGGAGGCGGCTGCGCGCGAACTGGCCAGGCCCGACACACGAAAAATGGTGGCCCAGGTCGATGGCGCCTTCAAGGTACCGGGCTTGCGCAATGTTGAACTGACCGGTCCGTACATGCACGACGGCAGCATGTCCACGCTGGAGCAAGTGGTCGAGTTCTATGCGCGGGGCGGCAACTATGCGCCTGGAGCCAAGCCGTTCGGGCTCATATTTCCGCAGGTCGAACTGCAGACATCGGCACAGGCGCGCGCCGATCTGATCGAGTTCCTCAAGTCGTTGACCGATGATCGCGTGCGCTATCGCCGCGCGCCCTTCGATCACCCCGAGCTGTCGGTACCGGTCGGCCATGTCGGGGATCATGTCCAGATGCGCGCTGGCGGGTCGCTGGGCGCAGGTCTGGCGGCCGATCTGTTGGAAACGATACCCGCCGTCGGTGCCGAGGGCAGCGGCGACGCGCTCAAGCCATTCGTGGAGTATCTCGATGATTGACCGGCTTGTGTTCGTGCGCGGCCTCCGGCGTGCCGCCGCTACGCTCTGGCTGCTGTCCTCCATTGTGTCGGCGCACCAGGGACCTTTA
The DNA here is from genome assembly GCF_000372885.1 of Methyloversatilis thermotolerans. Classification (GTDB taxonomy): domain Bacteria; phylum Pseudomonadota; class Gammaproteobacteria; order Burkholderiales; family Rhodocyclaceae; genus Methyloversatilis; species Methyloversatilis thermotolerans. The sequence continues at coordinate 2,177,780 of NZ_KB889967.1, read as the reverse complement.
CCGCTTTCGTTGAAAGGGGTGCCAATCCCTGAAGTGCCGGGCCTCCTCGACGGACCTGAGCCGGTGGTGGTGGATCATGCGGCCGCCATCGCGCTGGGCAAGGCCTTGTTCTGGGACAGCAATGTGGGCAGCGACGGCATGGCATGTGCTTCCTGTCATTTCCACGCCGGGGCCGATCGTCGCGTACGGAATCAGGTGGCGCCGAACGGTGCCGCGCGCATGCCAGCGTCGACCAGCTTCGAGCCGGGCGTTGATGGCCAGAGCCGTGGTGCCAACTACACGCTGCGCCGTGGCGATTTTCCGCTGGTCGAGGCGGCAAGCCCACTCGAGGCCATCGAGCGCTATGGCTTCCTGCGCACATCCGATGACGTCGTCGGATCGGCTGGCAGCTTCAGCGGGCAGTTCGGCAGCGTATCCATCGAGCCAGGCGAGCAGGATCGCTGCGCGCGCGAGGCTGACGACGTGTTTCACGTGCGGGGCGTCGGCGCACGCAAGGTGACCCAGCGCAATGCGCCCTCGGTGATCAATGCGGTATTCAATCACCGAAATTTCTGGGACGGCCGCGCGAACAACGTATTCAACGGCTCCAGCACCTGGGGCGACCGCGACCCGGATGCCGGCGTATGGGTGCGCCAGGCCGATGGCCGTGTCGCGAAGGAACGACTCAGGCTGGTGAATGCCTCACTGGCGTCGCTCGCGCTGTCGCCACCGGTCGACGTGACGGAAATGAGCTGCAGCGGTCGCACCTTCGCTGATCTGGGCCGCAAGCTCATGTGGCGCCGACCTCTGGAATCCCAGCGTGTGCACCCCGAGGACAGCGTACTCGGCCCGCTCGCACTCAGTTCCGCCACGCAACTGCGTCCGGGCCTCAATACCTGGTACGCACTGTTGATACGCAAGGCCTTCAACCGCAAGTACTGGTCCTACGGCTCGCGCGGCGCTTTCGGTGCCCCCGCTGCCCAGGGCGGCGAAGCAGCGCTTCCCTACAGTCAGATGGAGGCCAATTTCGGCATGTTCTTCGGGCTGGCCCTGCAGACCTATATGGCGACGCTGGTGTCCGATGACACACCCTTCGATCGCAGCGCGCGCGATGCAGACGGCACGCCGATCGATCTGACGGCGCAGCAGCAGCGAGGTTTCGTGCTGTTCCGCGAAGCCCATTGCAATCAGTGCCATGTTGGCCCGGCATTCACCTCGGTCGCGCTCGATGCGATCGCACGGCAGGTGCGCGCCGACCGGTCGGTGCTGGGCGCGGAGTTCCCGGCCAGTGCCACCGGCAGCGTCGTCACCCGCTTCCCGACGCTGGGCGGTACCGGCTTCCAGGATGCAGGCTTCATGGCAACCGGCGTCGTGGAGGACGACTGGGATGTCGGCATCGCCGGGCTTGATCCGTGGGGACATCCTTTGTCATTCGCGGTCCAGTACATGGATTTCCTGGCGGGTAACGATGACGGGGTGGTCGATGCCGAGGTGCGGTCAGTGCGCGCCTGCGACATGGCGGTATCGATGACCCTGAATCTGCCGGTCGCCAATGCCAGCTTCTTCACGCAGCGTGATGGTCTGCTGCCGCAGCCGGTGAGCACCGAGAACTGTTTCAATGCGTCGGCTGTTCACATTCCCGTACCGGCGGCGGCCCAAGCGGCGCGGGAGAGCGGCTCGCGCAAGATGCGCAGCGCCATTTCGGCGAGCTTCAAGATACCCGGATTGCGCAATGTAGAGCTGACCGGCCCCTATATGCACAACGGCAGCATGGCCACGCTGGAACAGGTGATCGAGTTCTATACGCGTGGCGGGAATTTTTCCGGACAGAGCAAGCAGATCAATTTCGTGTTCGAGCAGACACAGTTGCTCGAAGCCGAAGCACGCGCCGACCTGCTTGCTTTCCTGAAATCCCTGACCGACGACAGGGTGCGATATGCCCGCGCCCCTTTTGATCATCCGGAGCTGATCGTGCCGCATGGTCATCCGGGTGACCATCTGACGATGTCGACTGGCGCTGTCTGGGGCAGCGATCTGGCCAGTGATGTCCTGCTGCAGATTCCTGCGGTCGGCGCACGTGGAATGGATGAGGCCTTGCCCAGTTTCGAGTCGCAACTTGCCCCCTGAGCGCCGTGCATCCGTCGCCTGAGCGGCTCTCATGGATGCCTGCCGAACGATGCGGCAGAGGGTGTGGATGGGGTGATGGGCCGACGGTACGCGTCCGGCCGGGCGTTTTTATACCGTGCGGATGCGGTGCCGGTTTGCCGTGGCCGGCTGGCTGGCGGAGGACTGTTACGGACCCGGCGCACGCCGGACGCTTCTGCGCATGACTGGCGGAGGCACAGATCCGTCGGTTCGCTCCCGGGATGAATCGATGCGGCGGCCGTCCGGAAGACCCGTCTGCCCCGGGCGTCGTACATGACAAGGGCGCCCGGATTGCCGGGCGATTGCCCATCTGACGAGAGCCGAACCGTCAACCGCTCCCCGCGCCCTTTTACGCGGTGAACAAAAAAAGCGGCAGCTTGCGCTGCCGTCAAGGGGTTGAGAGGTGCGAGGCGGCGCGGAGTCGTTCAGGCCCGCTGCCAGGTGGCGCGACGACGCGCCGCCAGTGCGGTAAGCCCGAGTCCTCCAAGCAGCAGCGCCCAGTTCGACGGCTCCGGTACGGGCGCGGCGACAGCGGAGAAGGTCAGCTCGCCACGCAGCCCGCTCAGTCCGAAGGAATCCGTACCGGTCCCGCCAGCGGACAGGGCCGCACCCAGCGCGCCGCTCGCCGCGATGGTGTAGTTCCCCGGACCGAGCACTATGGTCAAGGTTTCAAGCGTATCCGAGGCATCGGTGCTGAAACCCTCGGCTGGATTGTTCGCATTGGCATAGGCGATGAACTCGACGTTGCTCCAGTTGCCCGCGGCGTTGGCCTGGCCCCAGTTGCCCAGCGCATCGAACTGCCCGATGTAGTTGCCCGGACCGCTGCCGGTGGTGTTGCGATAGTCCGACGTGATGCCCTGCACATCTGCGGGCGCATTCTGGGCGTCCAGTGCATTCTGCACTTTGGTCGTGATGCCCGTCTTGGGGTTCAGCTTGTCAACCGAGTCATCGTGACCGTTATAGGTCAACACACCTTTGTAGATCGAAAATGCCGAATCGATGTAGGTGCCATCCGTGTCAACGTTCCACGAGATGGTCACGACGGCGGAGGTGGTGAGCCGGAAGTTGAAGAAGTCCACGCTGTGGCTGTCACCCAGGGTGGACTGCGTGCCGGCGCCCCAGCCCGAGTCGGTCACGTCGTCGACCACGACCTTGGCCGTACCGAAGCCGGTGGCCGCATCGTAGCTTACGTTGCTGAACGTCCCCGAGTCGTTGTAGACCTGATAGGTGCTGTTCCAGTAGGCGGTGTTGTTCAGCGGCAGGTCGGACTGTGAGGACAGCACGCCGACGCCGTTGGCGGTGGAGCCGCTCAGCGCCAGAGCTGCGGCTGGCGTGCTCCCGTACTGTTCGGTGGATTTGACCTTGCCTGCAGCCGTCAGGTCGGCGATGCGGTGGCCCTGGTTCAGGTCGTAGTACTCGACGTGAGCCAGACCCGGAATGGGCAGGCCGATGATGCCGGCACCGGCCAGTGCGGCAACCACGGTACGCATGCGCATGAAATCTCCTCGGAATGATGAATGGTGTGATCGCCGTCGACTGGAGTCGGGCAGACGCTGTCCACGTGGAGATTAAGTGTGCGGCGGTCGCTGCGACAACGCGACAAATTGTCGCAGGTGAGCCGGGCCGGGCTCGGACTAGCATGCAGGCCGGTACCGATCCCTTTCGTATTTCGCTTCCGTGATCAACACATGTCGAACGTCGCACCGGCTCGTACTCCGGATTGCCCTGTTGGCGTGGCCGCTTGCGAGCGGCTGCGCCCTTGCAGGATCGTCGCCGCCTGCGCCCGAACTGCCGCCTTGTGTGGCCGATAGCCTGCGCCAGGGCGATGTTGCCGTGGATGTACGGGCCTTGCGTGGAGAGGTTCTGCTGATCGATTTCTGGGCCTCGTGGTGCGCACCCTGTGCCCAGTCCTTCGCCTACCTGAACGCGCTGCACAAGGAATTTGGCGAGCGCGGCCTGACCATTGTCGGCATCAGCGTCGACGAGCGCCCGGATGATGCGCGGCGCTTTCTCGCTCGCTATCCGGCCGCTTTCCGTACCGCCATCGATCCGCGCGGCGACTGCCCGCGCGCCTTTGACGTAAAGGCGATGCCGTCGTCCTATCTGGTGTCCCGGGACGGACGGATCATCGAGGTGCATCGCGGCTTCCGGTCCTCCGATCTGGCCGCCCGCCGGCAGGCGATCGAGCGCGCGCTGGCAGGCCCCCCGCAATGAGGTGGCGCAGCCTTGCCATGCTGTCGCTGCTCGGCGTGACCGGGTGCGCCCATGTGCCCGCCTGGGAGCGCGGCGATCTCGCACGTCCGGGCATGGAACTGGAACCTCACCCGGTACAGCGTGCCGGGCAGGAGCACGTCTATTCCAGCCGTGAAGCGGGATCTGCCGGCGCTGCGGGGCAGGGAGGTGGTTGTGGCTGCTATTGAACGCAGGCGGCGCTGCCCGAGCCGTCTGCTGCGTCGCTTGCTTGCCACCTGCCGGCCGATGGCTGCTCGCGCGCCGGCGGATGCCCTGCAGGCGCTCATGATGGCGGCCGCTGCGTTGCCGAACATGGTGCCTGCATCGGCGCAGGCGTTGGAAGTCGATCAGGCCTATCTGAATTACAGCCACTATTCGGAAGGTGGCCGAGCGTTCGTGCGGGGGCCCGCCAGCGACCTGCAGCGTCCGGATGCACTACAGGTCGATACCGCCCGCGGCGGCGCCCGTCTGCGTATCGATGATCGGTCCTCGGTGTCGCTGGATTTTTCCCAGGACACGTGGTCTGGCGCCACGCCCTACGCCACGGCCCCGCTTGGCTTCCTCGCCACCACGACGGGCGCCTCGCTGTACGTCGATTCCAATCCGCTCGCCGGGACGGCGCTTCCGCGCTACATGCGGGTGGATCGCCAGACGCTGCAGCCGATCGCGCTGGCCACCGGACAGCGCGCGCCGCAGATCGTGAACGTGATGACCTCCGCGTCACCTGAAACGCGGCATCAGGGACGCCTGTCCTATGCACGCGAATGGGATGAAGCGGGTCTGGATCTGAACGCCAGCCTGTCTGACGAGCCTGATTACTGGTCGCGATCCTTTGGTGGACGATTGCGCCTGGATTTCAACAGCAAACTCACGTCGCTGGCGATGGGGGCGAGTACCAAGCGCAGCGATATCGATGCGCGTCTGGGCACAATCAGCAACTACATCGATTACCGCCTGTACCAGAACGCGCAGTCCGGATCGCGCATCGTGAGCGTGCCGACCGCGGGCACCGATTCCTCCGGGCTGGCCACCGATCAGAACGAATCGCTGCGATGGCGGGGCCAGCGCAAGGACGTCGCCTTCAATGTAGGGCTGACCCAGGTGATCGACCGCAGCACCGTGATGTCGACCAGTCTGAGCTATGCGCGCAGCGAGGGCTTTCTCGAGAATCCGCACAAGCTGGTGGCGCTGGCGTTTGCCGATCCCACCACGCCCTCGGCCTTCAATTTCCTGCGCACACCGGTGTTCACCGTGCCGGAGAAGCGCCCTGACGTGCGCAACCAGTTCACCTGGAATCTGCATCTTGCGCGCTACATCGGCCGCTTCGATGCGGCCGCCCACATCGACTACAGCCATTCGCGCGACGACTGGGGCGTACGCGCCGATACGCTGGAACTGAAGTGGGTGCAGACGGCAGGCGCGTGGACACTGACGCCGCGTGTGCGCTACTACACGCAGACCGCGGCTGAGTTCTACAGCCCCTATTTTCTCTTTGTGCAGCGCTTCCCGCAGGACAGCAGCGGCAATCTGGATTTCTCGCGCATCCCGGTCGACAACTGGTCGAGCGACCAGCGGCTGTCCGGCTTTGGCGCGATCAGCTACGGTGTCATCGTGAGCCGGCGCGTGTTCGACGACATGCGGCTGGACATCAGCTACGAGCGCTACCGTCACGCCGGCAGCCTGAAGTGGGGCGGCGGCGGTGAAGACCGTTTCGCCGATTTCCATTCCGACATGATCAGCGTCGGACTGAACTACGCCTTCGGCGGTCCGGCCGTGCCCCGGCCAATGCCGGACGAACTCGCGGCGACGGACCCTCACGCACACCATGCTCACCACGATCATCATGAGCACAATGATCATGCGGGTGCCGATGCGCCAGCCGGCGTCATGGATGCCCACATGATGAGCAGCCCGGGTGCATTCATGGCGAGCTATTCCTACCGATTCACGCGGCAGGCGGGGCATATGGTGACCGGGTCGCGTCGCGCGTCCGACGCCGAGGTGCTCGCATCGTGCGGGTCCCTCGGCTGCCCGGTCAGACCGAGCGAAATGGTGATGCATATGCACATGCTGCACCTGATGTATGCGCCCACTGCCGATATCAACCTGATGCTCATGCCCCATCTGATGAGCATGTCGATGAAGAATGACGCCTTGCAGGGCGGCTTCTACACCTCGCTCGGTGGGCATTCACATGGCGCGATGGATCTGTCGGCGCACACCACGGGCGGTTTCGGGGACACCACGGCCGCGGTGCTGTTCCGGCTGCCTGCGCCCGCAGGCATGCATGCGCACGCTGCCTTGGGCGTCAGCATCCCGACCGGCTCGATCGACGAGCGCATGGCACATCATGGCGGCGATCTGATGGACTTTGGCATGCAGACCGGCAGCGGGACCTGGGATCTGATGCCCTCGCTCACGCTGGCGGGCAGCGCGGGCAGGCGCAGTTGGGGGGGGCAGTTGTCCGCAGTGCTCCGGCCGGACCACCGCAACAAGTCCGGCTGTGTGCTGGGCGATGTGCTGCAGGCAACCGGATGGCTGGGCTGGCGTCCGAGCTCGCGTTTTTCGCTTTCAGTGCGCGGCATATACACCGCGCAGGGCAGTGTGCGGGGTGCGCTGAAGGGTGAGAACGAGGTGCTCGATGCCTTCGGCAACACGAGCTATGTCCATGCCGTGCACAGCCCTGCCGATCTGGCATCGAACACCGGCGGTCGCTATGTCGACATCGGCTTCGGTGCCAGCATGGTGCTGCCGGGGCGGGAACGCGAGGGCGACCGGATCGCGCTGGAATGGATCATGCCCGTCAGCGAAAAGGTGCGCGGCTATCAGCTCGAGCGCGGCCATACGCTCGCGCTGAACTGGAACATGTCATTCTGAGGCCCGATGCTTGATCGGGAAACCCGTGTGGCTGCAGAGCCTGTACTCATCCATGAACACTTCTTCGCCGCCATGGGATCGCCGTGCGAGCTTCGCATCTTCCTGCAGGATGGCGCGCGCGCCGCGGCGCTGATCGCGGCCGTGACGGCGGAGGTCGCTCGGCTGGAGCAGCGCTATTCGCGTTACCGCCCGGACAGCCTTCTGTCGCAGATCAACGCGGTGGCGGCGCGGGGCGGGCGGATCGAGGTGGATGAAGAGACCGCCCTTTTGTTCGATTACGCGGACACCTGCCATCGGCAGAGCGACGGCCTGTTCGACGTGACGTCCGGGGTGCTGCGCGAGGCATGGCGTCTGCGTGATGGCAGTCCTCCCGATCCACAGGTGATCGACAGGCTGCGTGCCCGCGTCGGCTGGCATCGGGTGGACTGGATGCGCCCGCAGATCGGCTTTCCGGCAGGCATGGAAATCGATTTCGGAGGCATCGTGAAGGAATACGCGGTCGACCGCTGTACCGCACTCTGCCTCGATGCCGGGGTACGGCACGGCTTGATCAATCTCGGTGGCGATTTGCGCGTCATGGGGCCGCAACCTGACGGGCAGCCCTGGCAGATCGGTATCCAGCATCCACGTACGGCTGGTGAAGTGGCGGGCGTGCTCAGTCTGAGCCGGGGGGCGGTGGCCACCAGCGGTGATTACGCACGATGCAAGGTGATCGATGGTCGGCGCTATGGCCATATACTCGACCCGCGCACCGGCTGGCCGGTGAGCGTGCTGGCGTCAGTGACCGTGGTGGCGGACTTCTGTCTCGTCGCGGGCAGCGCATCCACCATCGCGATGCTCAAGCAGCACGGGGGCGCGGACTGGCTCGTCGGACTCGGGTTGCCGCATCTGTGGGTGGATGTGGAGGGAGGGTGCGGCGGTAGCCTGCTCGGCGTACGCTGATCGCGGCGTTCAGCGCAGGCCTTCGAGCAGGTCGGCCACGCGTTCGAATTCGCTGGACTTGTCGAGGAAATGGTGGGCGCCCATCGCCATGCTGCGGGCGCGCATGGCCGGGGAGTTGCTGTTGGTGAGCACGATGGACAGCAGGTCCGGATGATGTTGCTTCAGGTGTTGCAGCACGCCGAAGCCGCTGCCTTCGCGCAGTTGCAGATCGACCACCACCGCATCGAAGCGTCCGATGCGCAGCGCAGTGATGGCGTCGGCCTCGCTATCGACCTCGCCGCACACGGTGACGCCATCGGTATCCTCCAGTAGCGATACCAGATGCTTGCGGATGAGCAGAGAGTCCTCGACCAGCAGCACCCTCAACGGGCGGCGGCGCAGCGTCTGGACATTGTCTGAAGGTTCTTGCGCATGCACGGCGCGATGCTGGACCGAATCGGATGACGGGGCAGGCGGGACCTGTCCATGAGTGTAGGCGAGTTTCCCATGGCTGGCCGGACCGGTATGTAGGTCGGAGCCGACATCGGTATTCATTCGATCAGTCCATTCTTCAGCGCGTAGTAGGTCAGTTCGGCGTTGCTCTTCAGGTTGAGCTTGGTGAGCAGCCGGCTGCGGTAGGTACTGACGCTTTTCACGCTGATGAAAAGCTCGTCCGCGATTTCCGTGACCGATTTGCCGGTGGCCAGCTTGTGCAGCACCTGGAATTCGCGTTCCGACAACTGCTGATGCGCGGGCGCGTCGGCGTCGCCATTCAGGCGCTGCGTCAGCAGGTCGGCCACGGTGTCGCTGACATAACGGCGGCCGCGCAGCACGGTGCGTATCGCGGACAGGATGTCGTCCACGTCGGCATCCTTGCGGATATAGCCATTGGCCCCGGCACGCAGCATGTTGAGAGCGTACTGTTCTTCCGCGTAGGCGCTGATGATGAGCACCGGCAGTTCGGCGCGATGCGAACGCAGAAGGCGCAGGGTATCCATGCCGTCGCGGTCCGGCATCGAAATGTCCAGCAGCAGCACATCCACTTCGTGCTGGCGCAGCAGGGTGAGCGTTTCCGCACTGGTGGATGCTTCGGCCACGACTTCCAGATCGGGCTCCGCGTCGATCAACTGGCGCAGACCATTGCGCACGATCTGGTGGTCGTCGGCGAGCAGGACGCGTTTTTTTTGCATGATTCTATGGGCCGTGGAAACGATGGATTGCCGGTGAGGTCAGCGCTTGAACAGACCGAGCACGAACGAGGCGATGGTCAATGCAAGGAACACGAAAAAAAGGACTTTTGCAATACCTGCCGCACTTGCGGCCAGGCCGCCAAAACCGAACAATGCCGCCACCAGGGCGACGATGAAAAATATCAGGGCATAGTGAAGCATGACAGGCTCCTTTCGATTTGACGAGCGGGCTGCGCGGTGTGTGGCTTGCGATTCCCATGGCTGCATCCTAGATCGGGCAAGTGAGGGCGGATGTCGTCCGCCCCGTGAGCGGAGCGTCGGACGTGTCTGACGCTGGCCGCGGCGTGCGTCATCGCTCACTGGTCGAAGGGCTGTCCAGGGCTGCACGCAGAGCGGGGTCGGCTACCGATGGCGCCGAGCGACTGACCGACAATGTGCTCATGCGCATCGCACGCTTTCGCTGGGGCGCCCTGCTGGTGGTGCTGATCGGTGTGGCGCTGGCGGTGCTCTCGGAAATCACCTACCAGTCCATGCAGGACGAACGCGGGGAGATCGATGCATCCCGGCTGTCTCTCGCTGCGCTGAACAATATCGTCTATGACAATGCACAGGCGGTTGCAAGCGAGGCGCGCTATGTCGAGGACCCCTCGCCCGCGCATCTGGAAGCGCACCTGAACGCGCTGCAGCGTCTCAACGACGCGTCGACGCAAGTGCTCGGCTGGGCGGCGCGTCGCGGCATCGACGAGGACCGGGTCAGGTTGTTGCGCCAGCTGTTCGCTGTCGAATCCGAACAGTTGCAGCGGCTCAGGGCGCTGCCCGACAACGCGAGTCCGGTGGAGGTGATGGACGCCTTTCTGCCTCCCGTAACCGACCAGGCCGCGTTGCGCGACGCGCTCGAACCGCTGGTGCGTACCGAACGCGCCTATCTCGAGGAGCAGATGACGCTGCTTGGCGAGGAGATCGAGGGACAGCGCGCGGCGGCCATTGTCGTGATTGCCGCCGGGGTGGTGATGCTCATACTTCTGCTGCGTGCCTATGCCATGCGCAGCCAGGCCGAAGCGCTCGTGGCGGATCGCCTGCGTGCGGCGCGCGACGAACTCGACGCGCTAGTGCGCATACGCACCGAGGAGCTGTCCGAACTTGCCTCGCATCTGCAGACCGAGGCGGAGCGACAGAAGGCGGCGCTGGCGCGCGAACTGCACGACGAACTGGGGTCCATTCTGACCGCCAGCCGCATGGAGGCTTCGATGTTGCTGCGCCGAGCACGCAAGCAGGAAAGCGCCGATGTCGAGTCGTTGACGCGGGTCTGCGACATCCTGGAGCAGGGCGTGCAGATCAAGCGGCGCGTCATCGAGGGCCTGGTGCCGACGGTGCTTACCCACCTCGGGCTGCTGCCCGCGCTCGAGGCGCTGGCGGAAGAGACGCGTGCATCGGCTGCACCGTTCGAGGTCGCACTGGATCTGCCCGAATCACTGGAGCTCGAACGCGATCGCGCCATCGCCATCTATCGTGTGGCGCAGGAGGCGCTTACCAATATCCGCAAACACGCGCAGGCCAGCCTGGTGAAGATCGCGATCTCGGTGAACGACGGGCAGGTCCACATGTCGATACTGGACGACGGCATCGGCATGCCGGAAGAGGCCCGCAGCAAGACCGGTTCGCACGGGCTGCTGGGCATGAAGTACCGTGCGGACGCGCTGCGCGGAAGGTTTTCCATCGGTCCGGGCCGACCGCGCGGTACCTTGCTGGAATTTTCGCTGCCGGCGGCTTGACCGGCCGGCTGCGCACCGCCTGAAATCGCGCGCCGGCTCAGGCCAGGACCATGTTGTCCCGGTGTATCAGTTCCGGCTCGTCGACATAGCCCAGCAGCGCCTCGATTTCCGCCGAAGGATGGCGCGCGATGCGCCGGGTCTCGGACGCCGAGTAATTGATCAGACCGCGCGCCAGTTCCTGTCCCGTTGCGTCGCAACAGGCCACCACCGCACCGCGCTCGAACTGCCCGGTCACCTCGGTGACGCCGATGGGCAGCAGGCTGCGACCTTCGCGCAGCGCGCGCGCCGCCCCGTCGTCCAGCACCAGTCTGCCGGCGAGCTGCAGATGATCGGCCAGCCACTGCTTGCGCGCCGCGAGCGGACTGTTGCCCGCCTGCAGGAAGGATCCGAGCGACTCGCCGCGCAACAGCCGCAGCAGCACATCCGGTTCGCGCCCGCTGGCGATCACCGTGTCGGCGCCGCTGCGTGCGGCACGGCGTGCGGCGCGCACCTTGGTGATCATGCCGCCGCGTGAAATGCCGGTGCCGGCACCGCCGGCCATGCTTTCGAAGCGCGCGTCATCGGCCGCGCCCTCGCTGATCAGCGTGGCGGACGGATCCTTGCGCGGATCCGCCGTGTACAGGCCGTTCTGGTCGGTCAGGATGATGAGGCAATCCGCCTCGGTCAGATTGGCGACCAGTGCGCCCAGCGTGTCGTTGTCGCCGAATTTGATTTCTTCGTAGACGACGGTGTCGTTCTCGTTGATCACCGGCACCACGCCCAGTTCCATCAGCGTGGACAGCGTGGAGCGTGCGTTGAGATAGCGGGTGCGGTCGGCCAGATCTTCGTGCGTCAGCAGCACCTGGGCGCAGGCCAGGCCATACTGCGAGAACGCGCTCTCATAGGCCTGCGCCAGCCCCATCTGGCCCACTGCCGCGGCAGCCTGCAGTTCGTGCATGGCGCTGGGGCGTGTGGCCCAGCCCAGGCGCTGCATGCCGGCGGCAATCGCGCCGGAGGACACCAGCAGCACCTCGCGTCCGTCGGCCCGCAATGCGGCGATCTGGCGTGCCCATTCCTGCAGGGCGTCCAGATCCAGGCCGGCACCGTTATTGGTGACCAGTGCGCTGCCGACCTTCACGATCAGCCGCTTCGCATCGACCAGCCTCTGCCTCATTGCGTGTCCCCGTCCTCCGGGTGTCCCGACTCGAGATCGCGCACATCCGGTTCGGGTTCTTCCGGCCGACGCGTTGCTTCCACATGGTCCATCACCGCGTAGCACAAGCTGTCGCAGCCCTCCCGCGTCATGGCCGATATGCTGAAGGCGCGCTCGGCACCGAAGGCCTCGACGAAATCGCGCACGCGTTGCTCGCGTTCGTCCTCGGGAATGAGGTCCATCTTGTTCAGCACCAGCCAGCGCGGCTTCAGGTAGAGCTGCTCGTCGTACTTGCGAAGTTCCTCCACGATCGCGCGGGCCTCGCGCAGGGGATCGGCGTCCGGATCGAAGGGGGCGAGATCGACCAGATGCAGCAGCAGGCGGGTGCGCTGCAGATGGCGCAGGAACTGGTGTCCGAGACCGGCGCCGTCGGCGGCCCCTTCGATCAGCCCCGGGATGTCTGCGATCACGAAACTGCGCGAATCGTCAACGCGCACCACGCCCAGATTGGGCGCAAGTGTCGTGAAGGGATAGTCCGCCACCTTGGGGCGCGCCGCCGACACCGCGCGGATGAAGGTGGACTTGCCGGCATTCGGCATGCCGAGCAGACCCACGTCCGCGAGCACTTTCAATTCCAGCTTCAGCTCGCGCCGCTCGCCGGCTTCGCCCGGGGTTGTCTGGCGCGGCGCGCGATTGGTGCTGGACTTGAAATGCAGATTGCCCAGACCGCCACGGCCGCCCTTGGCGATGAGCGCGCGGGCACCGTCACGGTCCAGGTCGGCGATCACCTCGCCGGTGGCGAGATCGGTGAAAGTGGTGCCGACCGGCACGCGCAGTTCCCGGTCCTCGCCTCCCTTGCCGTAGCAATCGGCGCCGCGTCCGTTTTCGCCGCTCTGTGCGCGGAAGACACGCGTGTAGCGGTAATCGATCAGCGTGTTGAGGTTGCGGTCGGCGACTGCCCAGATGCTGCCGCCGCGACCGCCGTCCCCGCCGTCCGGGCCGCCGAACGGAATGAATTTTTCGCGGCGGAAAGAGGCCGAACCATTGCCGCCATCGCCGGCGATGACCTCGATTTTCGCTTCGTCAAAGAATTTCATTGCCTGTGCTGCCGATACTGGGTGAGCCGGGATTGGGTGCCGCCCGATGATACCGGCGGCAGAAACAAAAAGCCCTGCCTCGCGGGCAGGGCTCATGTCCGGGCGCGTGCCTGATCAGGCTGCGGCCGGAACGATGGTGACCACGCGGCGACGGTTGGCGCCCTTGATCAGGAATTGCACGGTGCCATCGACCTTCGCGAACAGCGTGTGATCCTTGCCCATGCCGACATTGTCGCCCGGGTGGAATTCGGTGCCGCGCTGGCGGACGATGATGCTGCCTGCGGAAATCAGTTCGCCGCCGTAGCTCTTGACGCCAAGGCGTTTCGATTCCGAGTCGCGGCCGTTACGGGTACTGCCGCCGCCCTTTTTGTGTGCCATGAGATGTGCTCCTGGAAAAGTTCAGCGATCAGCCGTTGATGGCGTCGATGCGCAGTTCGGTGTAGTTCTGACGATGGCCCTGATGCTTCTGGTAGTGCTTGCGACGGCGCATCTTGAAGATGGTCACCTTCTTGTGGCGCCCTTGCGAGAGCACCGTTGCACGAACGCTGGCACCGGCAACCACGGGAGAACCGATCTTGACCGATTCGCCCTCTCCGACCATCAGGATCTGGTCGATCACGATTTCCGAGCCCACATCCGCAGGTATCTGTTCTACCTTGATTTTTTCGCCGGCCGCGACGCGATACTGCTTGCCGCCGGTTTTTATGACCGCGTACATGTGTAACCCCAGTAAGGTTTAAGGGAATCCACAACTATACCGGAGGCCGTCGTCAAATGTCAAAGCCTGCGAAACATCAATGGCTTGACGCGTTTTGGGGCGCTGCTACCATCCGCGTTTTTCCGCGTCCGGCCGTTATTCCTTGTCTTCACTGAATCGTCTCTACAGCCTGATAGCGGACGACATGCGCGCGCTCGACGCCGTCATCCGCGAGCGCCTGCACTCGGACGTCGTGCTGGTGCGCCAGGTGGCCGAATACATCATCGGTGCCGGCGGCAAGCGCCTGCGCCCGGCACTCGTGCTGCTCACGTCCGGCGCCTGCGGTCACACCGGGGCGCATCGCACTGAACTGGCCGCCGTCGTCGAGTTCATCCACACCGCCACGCTGCTGCACGACGATGTCGTCGATGAATCCGAGCTGCGGCGTGGCGCCAAGACCGCCAACGCCCTGTTCGGCAATGCCGCCTCGGTGCTGGTCGGCGACTTCCTGTATTCGCGCGCCTTCCAGATGATGGTGTCGGTGGGCAGCATGCGCGTGCAGGCGGTGCTGGCCGAAGCCACCAACATCATCGCCGAAGGCGAGGTGCTGCAGTTGCTGAACTGCCACGACGCCGATGTGGACGAAGAGCGCTACCTGCAGGTGATCCGCTACAAGACGGCCAAACTGTTCGAAGCAGCGAGCCGGTTGGGCGCCATGCTGGCCGGCGTGGACGACGAGGTGGAACAGCGCTTCGCCCGCTTCGGCATGCATCTGGGTACCGCCTTCCAGCTTGTCGATGACATTCTCGATTATTCCGGCGACCAAGGTTCGATCGGCAAGAACCTCGGCGATGACCTGGCCGAAGGCAAGCCCACGCTGCCGCTCATCCACGTGATGAAGAACGGCACGCCAGATCAGGTGCAAGTCGTGCGTCATGCGATCGAGGAGGGCGGACGCGACGACTGGGGCGCCGTGCTCGCCGCGGTGCAGGACAGCGGTGCGCTGGACGTCGCGCGCGAACGTGCCCGGGAGGAAGCGGCACGTGCCCGCGCCGAACTGGACGGACTGCCGTCGAACGACTACCTGCAGAGCCTGCTCGATCTCGCAACGTTTGCGGTCGAAAGAAAGTTCTAGTATATTGCGCGCCTCGTTGCTCACGGGCGACGGTCACGGAAAGCCGCGACAGTGGCCGCAGTGATGTTCGGGGAATAGCTCAGCCTGGTAGAGCACTGCGTTCGGGACGCAGGGGCCGGAGGTTCGAATCCTCTTTCCCCGACCAAGAATCCCGCAAGAAAGCCACCCTCAGGGGTGGCTTTCTTGTTTTCCGGACCCGAATCTGGGTCAGGTCTTCTCTGACTTGCGCCGGGCGTGGTGCCATACAGCGAAACTTGCACACCCGGGATCCTGCTCGAGCAGGAAGGGGCGCTCGGTCGGGCGTCCTGCGAATTTCCGCGGTCGGGCCCTCCGTCACGTCGATAGCTGTTGCCCTGTCGAAAGCTCTTCGGGGCCAAGGTCCCGCCACCCTCAGCCTTTCTCGAAAAACCGCCCCATTCGATGTAGCCTTGGCGGCCCTCGACCAAACTGTCCTGCTCATCGCAATGCCGCATCCCTACACCGACCTGCCGGACACCGCCTTCTGGTCGCGTACCGCTGGTGTTGCCGGGTTCGATATGACGCAGGTTCCCGCCGGGCACGACGGTCTCGTGATCCACGCGACGGACAGGATCGTGTCAGCGGGCAGTTGCTTTGCCCAGCATCTGGCTCGTCTTCTGCCTACGCGGGGCTTCAACTATCTGATCACCGAAGGCGGACCGCCAGAACGCCAGTTCGGCGTCTACCCGGCACGTTTCGGCAACATCTATACCGTTCGGCAACTGCTTCAGCTTTTCGAGCGCGCTTACGGACTGTTCGTGCCTCGCGAGCATGTCTGGCGCTGGCATGATGCTTTCGTCGACCCGTTCCGGCCCAACGTCGAGCCGAATGGCTTTAGCACGCTCGATGATCTGCAGGCGGACCGTGTATCGCACCTGGCCGCGGTGCGCCGGATGTTCGAACAGTGCGATGTATTCGTGTTCACGCTGGGCATGACCGAAGCCTGGGTGTCCGATGCGGATGGCGCCGTATTCCCGCTGGCGCCCGGCGTGCATGGCGAGCCGGAGGACGGCGCGACCTGTCATTTCCACAATTTTTCGGTACCGGAGATGGTGGATGACCTGCGCCGCCTGATTGGCAATCTGCGCCTGCTGAATCCATCGGTGAAGCTGGTGCTGAGCGTATCGCCGGTATCGATCGCGGCGACCTATGAGCCGCGCCACGTGCTGGTGTCCAACAGCTACACCAAGGCGGCATTGCGTGTGGTGGCCGACATGGTGACGCGAGATGACGATCTGGCCTCCTACTTTCCGTCCTATGAGTGCGTTGCCGGCCATCACACGATGGGGCGCTACTTCCAGCCGGACATGCGTCACATCACCGCCGAGGGCGTGCATGACGTGGTGGAGTACTTCACCCGGCTCTACCTTTCCGAGGCGCCCGTCCAAGGCGCTCCTGCCCCGGCGGCGCCCGCACCGCGCACCTCGATGGCGGAACGGGACCAGTGGTACGAGGTGTGGTGCGACGAAGACATGCTGAACGCGCCATGAGAATCGCAGTCGTTGGCAACTGCCAGTCACGCGGGCTGATCGACTGCCTCGAGGCGCTCGCACCCGGTCACCTGTTCGAGGCGATACAGCTGGAACACGTGCAGGACAGCGAAGATCCGGCACTGCAGGCCGTGATGGCGCTGGCGAGCGAAGTCGACGCGATGTTCGTGCACCTGCCCAAATACGCCCTGTCCGGCTCAGGTGAGCAGGAAGTGCTGCGCAATCTGCTTGCGCAGGTGCGTTCGGTCATCGCCATTCCTTCCGTGATATTCGGCGGATTCCATCCGGACATCAACGTCCTGCGGTGCAACGGCCGTTATCTGGAAACGGTGGCGTCCTACTATCACTCGGCCATCGTCGCCGGTGCCTACCTGTGCGGGCTGCCCGCATCGCGGGTGCCCGCGCTGTTCAACCGCTTCATCTACGCCGGTCTGGGTTATGCGGATGACTTCGTTCACCACGGGCGATCCCTGCTGGAGAGCTTCGCGCAGCTCGGGTTCGATGGCCGCTACATTTTTGCGGCGAAACGGACATTCATGCACTGCCCGAACCACCCGGCGGTGAGCATCCTTTTCGAACTGGCAAAACAGATGCTGGAACGCGTGAACATCAAGCCGCTGCCCGGCGCGCGCATGCCAGAGGACTGGCTGGGCAAGTATTCGTTCCTGCTGCCGAGCTATCCTGGCCTGCCCGGTTCTGCGCCCGGAGAGTTCGACCCGGCAGACCCTGCCGCTTCGCTGCAGATTGTTCATGGCGAGCGCGTCATCCGCTGGGATGAGTTCATCGACAGCAGCTATGTGTGCTACGCCGCGCACCGGCTGGAAACCACGGACTGGCATGCGCCCGCCATCGAACGCGCGGCACGCTTCCTGCGCGAGCATGTCCGGCCATGAACATTCACTTCGCAGACATCCAGCTTGCGACAGCACGGCATCTGCGCTGGATGCCGGATGCTGTGGTCGTCACCGACGAAGAAATCACCGTGTCCGGCTGGGCCCTGTCGATCTGGGACGATCCGGCGCGGCAGCGCTTCCTGATCAACGGTGCCGATTTCGACCAGGTCGATCGCAGCCTGCCATCGCCCGACCTGCTCGACTTTTTCGGCCACATCCCGAATGCGGCGACATCGCGCTTTTTCTGCCGGCATCGCCGGACCGGCCGGGATGAGCTGTTTCCGGACGGCTTCGTGCGCCTGAACGTGACCGGTCCGTTCGGCGAACACCGCCTGTCCTACCGCACGGCCTGGTATCTGGCTGACCCGGCACGCGAACCTGCCATGCCGTCGCCGGATCAGATAGAGCGTGTCATCGGCAGCGCGAACCTGCCCTCGTTCAGGCTGGGCGGCGCGACCATCGTGAAGCATTACGAACATCTGCTGCATGAACGTTTCGACCGTCCGATCGCATCCTTCCGGTCCATTCTGGACTGGGGCTGTGGCGCCGGCCGGCTCAGCCGCTACCTGTCGCTGCTTTCGCCGGCGGTGACAGGTATCGACATCGATGCCGACAACATCGCCTGCTGCAGGGACTCACTGCCAGGCGCCCGCTTCCTTGCCGTTGACCTGATGCCGCCCACGCCGTTTGCGGACTGCAGCTTCGATCTGGTGATCGGGCTGTCCGTGCTCACCCATCTCGACGAAGCGGTGCAGGACGCCTGGCTGGAAGAGCTGTGGCGCATCACGCAGCCCGAAGCCCTGCTGCTGCTGTCGGTGCAGGGGCTGCCGCAGATGGCTCTCTACAGAACGCCACCTGCGCTCTACCTCGAAACGCACGAGACAGGCATTCTGGACGTGGGCGCCAACGCCCAGTTGCAGGCCGTGATCGACGACGCCGAGTACTACCGTAACGTGATGCATTCGCCCGACTACATCATGACCCGGTGGGCACGATGGTTCGACGTGCTCGACATCATTCCGGGCACGGCAGGCACCCAGGATGTCGTTCTGCTGCGGCGACGCGCAGACTGAAAGGACAACCATGCATCCGAGCGCGATGGACAACGGCATGCGCTTCTTTTCCACCTATTTTTCCGGCGCTGGCGGCGAAGGCGCTCAGCCGCTGATCCTCGATATCGGCGCCCAGGACATCAACGGTTCGCTGCGTCAGGTTGCGCCAGCGGGTGCCCGCTATCTGGGTCTGGATTTCGCTGCCGGTCGTGGCGTGGATGTGGTGCTGGAAGACGCCTACCGACTGCCGTTCGACGACGGCATCGCTGACGCGGTCGTGAGCAGTTCGTGTTTCGAGCACATCGAAATGTTCTGGCTCATGTTCAATGAAGTGCTGCGCGTGCTGAAGCCCGGCGGTCTGTTCTACCTGAACGCGCCGTCGAATGGCGACTATCACCGCTACCCGGTGGACTGCTGGCGCTTCTACCCCGACGCAGGCGAAGCGCTCGTGCGCTGGAGCATGCGATCGGGTTACCGGCCGGCCCTGCTGGAGTCCTTCACCACCTTCCAGCGGCTCGACATCTGGAACGATTTCGTCGCCGTGTTCGTCAAGGACGAGGCCAATGTCGATCGGCATCCCGCGCGCATGCTCGACCGGCTCGAACGCTACATGAATGGCCGGCGCCATGGCCATCCTGACATCCTTCGACCGCACACTGCGTCGGAAGACGGTGCACGCCTTGAGGCGCTCACCGGCCACGCCAAGCCGCAGCAGTAGGCGGACTGCTCAAAATCCCGATGACCTCGACCTCACAAGAAGCACACATCGACACCGCTCTGGCCGACCGCCTGGACGCCGTCTGGGGCGACCCGGCGGTATGGGTGGAACAGGGCCTGCACTGGACCCACATTCCGGCCGTGAAGGCGCGCGTGAACGAACAGGTGAGCGGTCATCCGTCCGTCACGCCGCTGCAGTGGTTCTTCGGCATCGTCGGTGCGCATCGCCCCCTGCCGCTGCGTCGCGTGCTGCTTCTGGGCTGCGGTCAGGGAAGCGACGCCCTGGAACTGGCCAGGTCCCGACAGGCCGATGAGATCGTCGCCATCGACCTGTCGGCAGCCGCGCTCGAGCGAGCGCGCGCGGACGCACGGGCGGCCGGCGTGGCGGTGCGCTACATCCAGGCGGACATGAACAGTCTGCCGCTCGGCCAGCCCGGTTTCGAGCCGGGCAGTTTCGACGCCGTGCTGGGCATCGCGAGCGTGCACCACTGCGCCAGTCTCGAAAACCTGTATGCCTCCGTCGCTGCACTGCTGACGCCAGGGGGCTGGTTCTTCCTCGACGAATACGTCGGCCCGGACCGCTTCCAGTGCTCGAATGCGCAGGTGCATTACATGGGACAACTGATCGACCTGCTGCCCGATCACCTGCGCAGGATGGCGGACGGGCAGATCAAGGGGCGCCCCTGGCGGCCTGCGATCGACGAAGTCATTGCGGTAGACCCGTCCGAAGCCGTACGTTCGTCGGAACTGTTGCCGCTGCTCGAACGCCACTTCACGATACGGGCGCACCGTCCGTACTGTGGGGCACTGCTGCGGGTGGTTCTTGCCGGCATCGCGCAGAACTTCATGCATGCGGATGCAGCGCCCTGGCTGCACGGCCTGCTGAGGGCGGAAGAAGACCTGTTCCAGTCCGGACGGCTTCAGCGGGACCTGGCCTGCGTCATCGCCCGCGTGCCGCCCGCAGCCACTGCGCCATCCACTCCGTATCGTTGACCCCGAGCGCGAGCAGCGGCTGTGGCGCCCGCACGGCGCAGTCCGGCGGCAAGGCCGCATAGGTTTCGCGAATCCATGGCAGGCGTTCGAGCAGCACGTGGCTGGATGGATCGAGCCCGGTCACCACGGTCAGACCGGTCGGCGCCGCCGGCACGGTCATGATGCACAGATCCGGTCGCAGCCCACGCAGGCAGGGCACGATCTTCCATCCATCGCCGGTATAGAAACCGGTGCGCCGTTCGCGGCCCGCGGTCAGGGCATTCAGTGGCAGCGTGTCGTGCAGCAGCAGTACCGCGCCGGGCGCTGCATGACGTTCGGCAGCGATGAAATCGTCCAGCACGGTTTCGAAACGGTGATCGCCATCGATGAAGGCAAGATCGAATCCACCCGGTTCCAGACCGCTCTCCGCGGGCACCGCCGCGAAGAACTCGGCACTGGTCTGGCGATAAAGCCGGGCGTCCGCACGACACTGCTGCAGGGGGTCACCGATGGGCGCAGGATCGACGCCCACCACCCGGGTGGACGGTCCTGCCAGAGCCAGCGAAGTACCCTTTTCGACACCGATTTCCAGATACAGGCGCGGCGCGAGCTGCGCGTGAAACCAGGCCAGCCAGAACACGTAATCGGGGCCGGGCCAACGCAGCCGTGTCAGCGCGACATGCACGCCCGGCAGATTGGGTTCGCGCACCAGTACATCCTGCAGACACGCTTCTGCCGCATCCCGCTGGCCGCGGGCCATGAGGCGGCGGAAACGGCGAAGCGCCTCTTCTTCGAGCGGGTGCGGCGCGGTCATGGCGCCTCCGCGCCTGCCCCGTCCAGCGCGCTGCGCAGATCCCGGCCAAAGCGTTCGGGATCATGGTGCGCCTGGCACTGTGCCCATGCGGCCTGCTGCTGCCTCACCCACAGCGCGTCATCCTTCAGCAGTCGCACGATGCCGCGCGCGAATGCATCGGCGTCGCGCCCGGACTGGATGTCGATGCCCTCGGTCCAGCCGAGCTGTCGCAGCAGCACGGCCGAAGCGACAACCGGCACGCCCTGTGCGGCCGCCTCGATCACCTTGAGCGGCACGCCGCCGGAAAACCGCACCGGCGCGATGAATACGCGCGCACGGTCATAGAAGGGCTCTAGCGCGGCCTGCGGACCGAGTATGTGCACATCGCCGCAGGCGAGGGCACTCACCCGGCCCGAATGATTCATGCCCACCACCGACAGTACCGGCGCCTGCGGCAGCAGCGCGCGCAGGCGGGGCATGACTTCCGTGACGAACCAGACCAGCCCGTCCTCGTTCGGCGTACCGGGGTGCATCGCGCCGACGAACAGCAGACCGCTGCGCTGCAGCGGCCCCGGCACCGACCGGCGCACCGGAATCGCGTGACTCAGTACCCGCACGCGATGACCTGCCGCCTGGAACAGCGCGCCGTCCCGTGCAGACACCACCCACACCTGATCGACGCCGTTCGCCAGCGCGATCTCGCCGGCCAGTCGCGCCTGCGCCGCCGCCCGCGTCATCGGCCGCCCCTTCACTGCCGCCTCCGGAATTTCACGCAGGGCGAACAGTGCTTCGGCGTCATAGATCAGACGAATCCCGGCGAAAAGATCCGGCCGGCGCTGGCGCAGCGACGACAGCGCCTTCAGGTTGGGTGGCCGGCTTACCACCATCACGTCATACACGTCGCGACGCAGTTCGAGAAAGGATTCGAGCCGGCCCATGCCCCAGCCCAGCGCGACTTCAGTGCACGGCGGCAGCGAGGCATACACGTCCCGCCAGTCATCGGCTTCCTGCCACAGCGGATAGAAAGTCACCGGCCAGTCGCGCAGCGCGTGCAGCATGAGGCGCGCACGCGGCAGCCCGCCGCCCTTCACCATGTGCGGCACTTCGTTGTCGAGGATGAGCACGCGCGGGCGGCGCGGGTGGTCCTCCGGGGAGTGCCAGCGGTCACCGTCCAGTGGCTGTGGCGCCGGCCGGCCTTGCCCGCGCAGCCACTCGTCATGCGCTTCGACGAAACGACGCCGGTTCTCGCACATCTGCTGCGGCACCTCGTCGCCCGTGGCACTGCCCCATTCCAGATGTTCGACCAGCACGGCCGGCTCATACACGACGCGGAAACCTGCACGCCAGACGCGCAGGCAGAAATCCGTGTCTTCGTAATAGGCCGGTGCGTAGCGTTCGTCGAATCCACCCAGCATGTGCCACAGCGGCGTACGCACCGCCATGAAAACGCCGGACACATAGTCGGTGGCGCGACGGGCCATCGCTGCGGGACAGAACGGGTCTTCGCCACGGCCGATGCCCAGCGTCGAGCCGTCGCGGAAAATCGTGTTGCCCGCTTCCTGCAGGCCGCCCGCGGTCAGCACGATGCGGCCACCGAGCACGCCGGTATCCGGTTCGGCATCGAGGTGTGCCAGCGCCGCCGCCAGCGCGCCCTGCTGCAAAATGGCATCGCTGTTCAGGAACACCAGATGACGGCCGCGCGCCAGTGCTGCGGCCTGATTGGCGGCACGCAGAAAACCCGTGTTTTCCGCATTGCGCACGATGTGCGCGCCGCGCACGCGCTGCAGCAGCGCGCCGGTTTCGTCGTCCGAGGCGTTGTCCACGATGACCGTTTCGAAGGCCACGCCACGCTGGTCGGCCAGCGCCTGCAGCGTCGTGCGCGTCAGGCCGGCCTGCTTGTAGAGCACCACGATGACCGACAGATCCGGTGTCGTGCGGGCCGGAACTTCCGGCAGATCAATGGCCGCAGCCTTGTCCAGCCAGGCATGCAGCGCACGGCGGGCGCGGGCACGTATCTGCGCCTTCGGGTCGTGCGTCTGCGCACTGGCCTGCACACTGTCGACGAAGCGTTCGCATGCCTGTTCGATCTGGCGCGCGACGCGACGCCCGTCGAGCAGCGGTGAGGCGGCCATGCGGGCGCGCAGCGTACCGCGATGCTGCCTGAGCGCCTCGACATCCCCGGCCAGCGCAGTGGCGATGCCGACAAAAGCTTCAGCACTGTCGGCCACCCAGGCATCGAGTCCGAGTGATGCCAGCACCGACAGGCCCTGACGGGCACCGGCCCAGTCGCCCGCCCGGCTGATCACCGGCACGCCCATCCACAGCGGATCGAGCAGACTCAGGCCGCCATTGCCAGGAAAGCTGTCGAGCAGCAGATCGATCTGCTGCAGCCAGTCGAGCAGTCCGTTGTAGCTGCGCGGCGGGTCGAAGGCCACGCGCAACGGGGCAACACCGCGGGTGCCCAGCGCGGCCAGGATGTGCGCGCGCTGAGGTCCGTCGTCGGCGACTTCGCCGATGAAACGGATGGACGAGTGCGGCGTGGCAACAAGCACCTGCGCCCACATGTCGATACAGGCCTCTGTCATGCGCAGTCCGCGCGCAGTCACACCGAAGGTGACGGCGCCAGTGCGCAGCACGGGTGGCGATAGAGGCTGCGGTGCATGGACCGGCGGATCCCAGCACCACTGGCCGCCTTCGATCCGCCACAGCGCCTCTTCGTGGAAGGCTTCGTGCCCGACCGGCACCGCCCGCTCGTCGGTCAGCAGCGCATCGAACAGCCCGCCGCCGGTCACCGGACATCCGAGCCAGCCCACCTGCAGCGGCGCCACGCGGCGGGCATAGGCTTCCAGCAGTTCGAACTGGCCTTCGAACGGATGCAGACCGCCCGCATCGATCAACACGTCGATGCGGTTGGCCGCGCACACCGCCGCCAGCGTGTCGGCGCGCAGCGGCTCGCAATGGATGTGCGCAGGCAGGCCGGGCTGGGGCAGATTGCTGAACAGGAACACTTCCGCCCGCTCGCCGTCGTGCGCCGCCAGCACGCGGCGCAGCAGGCTTTGATGCTGTTGCCCGGCGACGTAGGCGATGCGCGGAGGTCTGGCGTAGCCATGCAATGCGGGCGGTCGCGGCGTGCTGTTCAGGCCACCGCGCAGCTTGAGCATGCGGTACAGATCGCGCGCATCGCGCGCCAGTTCAGCCGGCGTCGATGTATCGGACAGGGTGGCCGCGTAGAGCGCGGCAGCAGCCATCCAGGGATCGAGTGGGCAGAGGTCCCCGGCGATCGCACACAGACGATTCAGACCGTCGTGGCCGTGGCGCGCGACGGCCACGCTCAATGCGTCGCGCAGCACGGCCTGCCGCGCCGCGACCGGCATCCACTTCAGCGCGGCCTCCGCACCGGGCACCGCACGCGCCGCAAGACGGGCCAGCACACCCGCTGCGCCCGCTACGTCCCGATGTTCGTTCAACAGTCCGCGACACAGTTCGCGTGCCCGATGCAGTTCATCCGCCTGCGCGGTCCCGCCTTCGGCGAGCAGACGCGCCTTCATCAACCGGGCCGCTGCATGGCCCGGCTGTCGCCCGAGTACCTCATCCACCGCCGCCAGACCGCGATCGGTATCCCCCATGCGCAGACAGGCTTCGGCCATTTCCAGCAAGGGCAGCACATCGTCCGGCTTCATGGTACGGATGCGCAGGAAGGCGAGCAGCGCCTGACCGGGCCGTCGGTCCGCCAGCAGTATCCAGCCCAGTTGCCGCAGGCTGTCGCTACGATCCGGCAGCAGCAGCAGGGCCGTTTCGATGGCGGTTTCGGCTTCGCTCAGCCGGCGCTGCCGCAGCCGCACTTCCGCCAGCGCGCGCCAGGCATCGGCCTGCTTCGGGTCGTGCGCGACCGCGACCAGCGCCAGATCCGCCGCGCGGGCCAGTTCGTTTGCGGCGGCCAGCACGAAGGCAGCCTGTGTCTGCACGGCGGCATCACCCGGCTGGCATTCGAGCGCCCGCTCGATCGCCCGCTTCGCCACCGGCAGATCGCCCTGTTCGAGCGCCAGCCAGCCCAGCGCGCGCAGCGCGGTCACATTGTTCGCATCGACGCGCAGGGCGCGCGCCAGCGCACGACGCGCGAGGCCGCCCCGGCGTCGCTGGCCATGCACCGCCGCAAGCAGCCGCCAGAGCTCGCTCTCCTCCGGCTTCGTGCGCAATAGTGACAGCAGCAGCCGGCGTGCATCGTCCGTGCGCTTCAGATCGAGCAGCGCCTGCGCCTTCAGCGCCCGCGCCGGCAACGAGTCCGGCCGCTGCTGCAATGCGAGATCAGCCAGCCAGAGCGTCGCTTCGGCGCGTCCCCAGCCGGACTGGATCTGCGCGCGACGCAGCAGCGCGTCGGCGTTCGCCGGATCGCGCTGCTGGACTTCGGCGAAACAGCGGTCCGCGGCGTCGAGATCGCCCGCGCGTTGCTGCAGCACGCCCAGCAGATACCAGGCATCCGGTCGCTCGGGATGCGCGTCCATCTGGGCACGGGCCAGTCCGATGGCCTGAGCGTGGCGGCCCTGTGCCCACTCGTGGAGGACCCGTTCGGTGATCAGTTCGGCATCGAAGGGGAGACGTTCGAGCCCGCGTTCAAGCGCCTGACCGGCCTGGTCCGGACGGTGCAGTGCCGCGTGGCACTGCGCCAGGTGCAGATGCAGCGTGCGCTGTTCCGGCGCGTCGAAGGGAAAGCCGGCAACGGCTTCTTGGTACAGGTCGACGGCTTCCGCGAGATGGCCGAGCCGCTGCAGCAGCCAGCCGAACTGCAGCAGACGCGGTGGCTGGCGCGACGCCTGCAGCGCCTTTGCCGCCCAGTGCAGGGCCTCGGTCAGCTCACCGGCGTCCTGCAGCAGCCAGGCCAGCGTTGTCGCCGCTTCATCAAGGCGCTCGTCCAGCTGGCAGGCGCGGCGCAGCGCATCGATCGCCTGCGCGGTTTCACCGCGCCGCTGGTGCAGCAGGCCGGCATACCAGTGCAGCGGCGCGTGATGGGGTGCGTAGCGCAGCGCCGGACCCAGCACCTCAGCCGCAGCGTCGAGCTGGTTGGCATCGAGCAGAAAATAGCCGAGCGCGGCCGCAGCCGATGGCCCGGCGTCGTCGGCGACCGCCTGCTGCGCACAGCGCAGGGCGGCTGGCCGGTCGCCGTCGGCGAAATGCCGCCAGGCTTGCCGGACCCGATCCGTCGCATTCACGGTGTGCGCCGGCTCAGGTCGGTGAGCCGCCCGATGCCGGCCGGCTCGCTACGACGGAAAACATCGACACTTCCCTGTTTTCGGCAGGTTGTTTCTGGGAGTGGAAGCTCACGCGGCAATCGGTGAAACCCATCGTACCCAGCGCCGAAACGAAGAACTGCGGCGTGAATTGCCACCAGGTGTGCACCTGATCACCGCCAGCGTGCGGCAGCAAGCGGCACAGCGGTGCCTCGCCCAGTGCCGGGTCGTACAGCTCGGTCACCACCACCGTACGGCGGACCCGCTCCGCCACACTCTGCAGCAGATCAAATGGACGGCGGCAATGCAGCAGTACGGAGGCCAGCACGCCCATGTCGAACGGACCGAAACCGGGCGCCAGTTCGTACGGATCCGCTTCGAACACCCGGACGCGCGAGCCGTGCTGCCGGTGCAGATACCAGAACGAATTGCGCACCCGTTCGATCTGTTCGCTGAAGGTTTCCCGCCAGCCGGGCGTGTCGAATCCTTCGAGCGGCACCATATCCCACAGGTGCGACATCGGCGGTTCGACGCAGGTGACGGTCGCTCCGGCCATCTCCATGCAGAAGGACAGAAAGCCGCTCGCCGGACCGATTTCCAGCACGGACTGGCCGGTCACGCAGACGTCCCCGAGATAGCCGAAGGGATCCCGTCTCAGATCCCACTCTCCGGTCACCGCGCTGCCGTCATCCAGATCGCAGGAGTGGTAGAACCGGCAGTCCTCGCGCCGCGGAAAACGCGGCATCACTTCCCGCATCGGCTGCGGCAGCGGCAGCCGCGCGGAGTCCGCGGCGGACAGGGTCCGGTCGGGCACGCTGGCAGCCGGGCGCGGGGCGGCGGGCTCGACGCTCGCGGACCGGCTGATGTGTGCGGCCAGCAAGGTCAGCAGTTCGCCGACGATGAGCGGCGTGGACAGGGCATGGCTGGTCGCCTGCCGCCGGGCGGCTTCGCGCTGCGCGGCGCTGAGCACCGGGTCGTACAGATGGCGCAGGGCCAGCGCCCAGTCGGACACCGGTGCCTCTGGCGCGAGCACGAAACCGCCGTTGCCGACCAGATCGGGCAGCGCGCCGCGGTTGCTGGCCAGCACCGGCAGACCGTTGAGCTGGGCCTCGATCACCGTGCGGCCGAAGGATTCTTCCCATACCGAGGGCATCAGCAGCACCCGCGTGCGGGCGAATACCTCGCGCATGTCGCGCATCGGGCCACACCATTCGATATTGCCCAGCCGGGCCGCCCGGTCGAGGCAATAGGCGCGCCAGTGCGGGTCGATGTGCCAGCTCTCCATCACGAGGAAAGGCAGTTCCGGGCAGGCCGCCGCCAGCGAGAACAGGGTTTCGACCCCCTTGATCGGCGTCGGATTGACGAACAGCACCTTGTCGCCGGTCTGTCCGCTCACATAGGACTCGGCCGCCACCACCGGCGGAATGACTGCGCAGTCGATGCCGTACAGCGTGCGCCAGCGCCTTGCCGTAAAGGCCGAATTCGCAAGGAACAGCAAAGAAGGGTGGGGCGCGAGATGGCCGCCGAGCTGGTGCGTCTCGACGTTGTGCAGATAGACCGCCGTGGGGCGACCGGTCTTGAGGCTGGCCAGCACCATGGGCGCCAGCGCGTGGCCGTTCTGCACGACGATGACGTCGGCCCCCCAGGCCGCGGCGGCCATGGGCAGCGCCTGTTCCGGCGCATCGGCGCGCAGGACGAGGTAGCCGAGGCTTTCGTCACCGCTCGCCGGCTGCTCGACGTCAGGCTGTTCGGCCGGAAGCCGTCCGCACAGCACCGCCGCCTCGGCGCCAATGGCCTTGATGGCCAGACACAGGTCGTGGGTGGTGGTCTGCAATCCGCCGACGATGTCCGGCAGGTGGGCGTAATTGGAAACAAACAGGACGCGCATGGCCCGCTCGAAATGTCAGTGAGGGGGCGTATCGCCCGGGGCGGCGAACCCGCCTGCCGGTCAGGCCCGCCCCGTAAAGAGTGCTCAGGAAGCGATGACCGTCAGCCCGGTCCCGAGCAGGTTCTGCAGAGTCTGCGTCGGATTGGCATTGACGTTCCGGTCGACGGAAGTCTGCACACGGTCCGGGGTCAACCCAACGCCCGGGCTGCCGCCGCCCGTGCCGCCCGAGTTGCCCGTACTGATCAGGTTTTCGGGGGGGGCAGGCGGCGGGTTGGGGTTGCTGCCCTGGTTGCCACCGGTCGGCGAGGTTTCCAGGCTGTTCAGCATGCCGTTGAGCTGATTGATCGGAACACGGGTCGGCTCGCTGGGAGCAGCGCCACTGCCGCTGATGGTCGAACCGAAACCCGGTCGCGTGATGACCGCGACGTTCGACGAGTTTCCGTCATCGTCGACCCGGACGACCCGCTGCTCGTTCGACGAGTTTCCGCCATCGGAGACGGCGACCCCGACGACCCGCTGCTGCTGACCAAACATGAATACCGTCGACAGACCGGGGGCTTGGGAGCCTATGGCGGGGCCCACATTAAGCGCTTTAGCCTCCGGCTTCGGGAAGGTGGGCACATACTGGATCAGGGAGATGCCACCGCGGATTTCCACCCTGCCGACGTCCGTGATGATGGCGGTCGCGGTGTTCTTGCTGATGTGACCGCCGACGACGCGCACCAGTCCCTGATTCAGCCGCAGCTTGATTGCGCCCTGCCGGGTGGCCGGGTCATAGTTGAAGGTGTCGATCACCAGTTCCGTATCGGGCCCCATGGTCACCGACGACTGGTCCAGGAACAGCACGTGCAACTGGCCGTTCGGCCCGGAGCGCAGCGTTTCGCCGGGCTGGACGCTGTCTCCGACCACCACGGTCTTCTTGTTGGCGGTCGCCGGGGCGCTCGCGGTGATCGCGGACACGATGCCGGCTCGGGGGGCCGGCGCGGTCTGCGCGTGGGCGGCGGGCAGGGTGGCACCGGTCAGGGCGGCGGCGATCCACCAGTCCTTGGAAATCGGCGGGGTCATTGCGCGTTCCTCGTAATATCGGTTCGGTTCATTGTCAGGGTCATGGTCATTCCGCTCACCGGTCCCGGAAGGGGGTCAGAAGCGGTAATTGACGGCGCCGAACAGCGACGAATTCTTGTTGCGGTAATTGGGCAGATTGGCGTCGGTTTCGATGCGCTCGAGCTGAACCAGCACCGACCAGGCCGTCGTGAGCGCAAAGGTATTGCCCACGCCCAGTCGCCATTCGGTGTCGCGCCGCCGCTTCGACGGGTCCACCGACGGATCGGCGGCGTCGTAGTGCCGCTGCAGCACACCGCCCCACACCGACGTGGTCCAGAACCCGGCACCCTCGACAAAGGGGTTGGCGTAGCTCAGGGCATAGGTGACCCGGCCTTCATGGGCGTCGTAGTCGTAGAAATCACGGTCCGTGCGACGGAAGCGGCTGCGCAGTTCGCCGCTGAGCACCGATCCCGGGCTGAGCTCGCGGCTCAGCCGCACGCGGAACAGATTGTCGGGGCCACCGAGCTGGTTGGCGTTCGGCACGTCGATACGGGTGGCGTAGTCGAACTGGCGGTATTCGTAGCCGGCATCGATGCGCGTGCGCTCGTCGATGACGTATGCGACATCCAGGCCTGCGCCGAAAATGTCCAGCAGCTTGTGGCCCTGGGACTGGATGCCACCCAGAATCAGGTGCGGCCGCAGCGTGAGACCGGGCGCGCCGACAGCCGAAGGCTTGAAGCGGATGCCGCTGGTGGCCTCCGCCAGCACGTAGTTGTACGGGTCGGTCTGGCCGACGCTCAGCTGCGATCCGGACGAGGAGCTGTACTTCACGGCCTGCGCCACCAGCGAACTGACGATGGCCGCCTCGTTCTGGGTGCCCAGGTCGTAACGGTGATCCAGACGCAGCGTCGCCTGCACGTCGGTGTCGGAATGCGGCTTGAGCGGACCGGGCACGGCCACCGGCAGACCACCGGCCAGCACGGTGTCCCGATCGGTGCGCGCCGCGGGATTGCTCTGCACGCGCAGACCGATCATCACCGAGCCATCCAGTTGGGAAATCTGGTTGCGTTCGCGGGTGTCACGCAGCAGGGCTTCGGCCTGGGTGCGGTATGCACCGGTCAGTTCCGGGTTCTCCAGCGCGTGAACGAGCAGGCTTTCCGCCATGGCGTAGGAGCCCAGACGGTAGTACAGCACCGCCAGTTCCAGGCGCACGGCCGGGTGCGCGGCCGGATCGAGCAGCAGGCGCTCCATCGCGGCGATGCCACCTTCGTAATTGCCGTCCTGCACGAGCAGGCGGGCGTAGTTCAAGCCGGCTTCCATGTTGGCTGGCGCGCGCAGGACCTGCTGGAAAGCCTCATCGACCTGTCGGTCGAGCGGCCAGTTTCCCGGGGTCTGGGCATTTGCCGATGCACACAGAAGGGCGCCTGCGGAAATGATCGCGAGCGGCAAGGGCCGGAAAACTCGATGGTCAGTCAGACGCCTCAATTGGGATTCCTCGGATGTGGATACTTGTACGTATACGGCCGGAATGTAACAGAACTATACGTCCGAGGCCGCAGAGAATCGCCCGCCGTGTCCGCAGATGCACGCGTTCGGGACGCAGGGGCCGGAGGTTTGAATCCGCGGAGGTTCGAATCCTCTTTCCCCGACCAGGAATCCCGCAAGAAAGCCACCCTCAGGGGTGGCTTTCCTGTTTTCCGCCGGTCTGCGCCCACAAAACACCTGCGCACGCTTAAGCTTGCGGCCTCTTCCTTCCGTGCGACCGGCGCATGTCCCGCATACTGTTCTTCCTGTTGCTCGTCCTGCTGGTCTGGATCTGGTTCTTCAAGCGGCCGTCGATGCGGCGCGACAAGCCGGCGCCCCCGCGCGAGCCGGAGCCCGAGCGCATGGTGACTTGTGCGCACTGCCGCCTGCGCCTGCCGGAAGGCGAAGCGATCGCCGCTGAAGACGGGCTGTTCTTCTGCTGCCCCGAACACCGGGATGAACACGCCGCGCATGGCTGATTATCCGCACGGCGACGTGCTGGAGGAGCGCTGGCTCACACCGCTGCGCTACTTCAATCTGTATCGCCTGCTCATTTCGTCGGTGCTGCTCGCCCTGGTGTTCGGCGTGCCCGGCGAAGTCAGTTTCGATGGCTACCATGGCCCGCTGTTCGCCCGGCTCGCGATCACCTACTGGCTGCTGGCGATAGGCATCACGCTCGGTGCGGACCGGCTGTTCAAGGCCGACGCCCGCCTGCCTTTCGGCGTGCTGTCCGACATCCTGTTCCTGACCGCGCTCACCTACGCCGCCGGTGGCATAGGCAGCGGACTGCCCTTCATGCATGTGGTGGTGCTCGCCTTTGCGGCACTGGTCGGCCAGGGGCGGCTGGCGCTCTTCTATGCCGCGGTCGCCAGTCTGGCGCTGCTGTTCCAGCAGGCGCTGCAATGGGTGGCACAGGAAGGCGATGGCGGCCGCTTCGTGCAGGTCGGCACCATCAGCATCGGCTTCTTCGCCACTGCGATCGCGGTGCGGCTGCTGGCGCGCCGCGTCATCGCCAATGAAATGCTGGCGCGTGAGCGCGGCCGCGACCTGGCCGAACAGATACGCGTCAATGAGCGCGTCATCCGCGACATGGACGACGGCGTGCTGGTGGTCGATCCCGGCGGGCGGGTGCGCCAGGCCAATCCGCAGGCGCGCCGACTGCTCGACCCGGACATGCCGCGCCCGGTCATGGTGGCCGACTATTCGCCGGCGCTGGCTTCGGCGCTGGATGCGCTGAGCGCGGGCACGCCCGAGCGCAGCTTCATCCTCGACCTGCCGAGCCGGCCGGCGGCAGTGCGGGTGCGCTGCATGCCTGCAGGGGGCGCCGGCGGTCACCTGGTATTCATCGAGGATCTGGAGCGTCTGCGCGAACAGGCGCGGCAGATCAAGCTGGCCGCGCTGGGCCGGCTCACCGCCAGCATGGCGCACGAAATCCGCAACCCGCTTGCCGCCATCACGCAGGCGGCCGAACTGCTGGCCGAGGAAAGGCGGGCAGAAACCCAGGCGCGGCTGATACGCATCATCGGCGACAACAGCCTGCGGCTGGACCGCATGGTGAGCGATGTGCTCGAGCTGGGCCGGCGCGATCGCGCCGAACCCGAGTTGCTGGAGCTGTGCGGCTGGCTGCGTGCCTTCGTCGAGGAATACGCCCTGCGCGACCCCGACCTGCGTCGTCGCGTGCTGTTGCGTGCCGACGGCGAAGCGCTGTTGCATTTCGACCGCGGCCATCTGCACCAGGTCATGTGGAACATGCTCGGCAATGCGCTGCGCTATGCCACGCGCAACGATGCCGCGGTGTGCATCACGGTCTATGCGCTGGAGCATTCCACCGAGATCGACATCGTCGACGACGGTCCCGGCGTGCCCGAGGGTGTGCGCGCCCATCTGTTCGAGCCTTTCTTCACCACGCACAGCCGCGGCACCGGCCTGGGCCTGTACATCGCGCGCGAACTGTGCGACGCCAACGGAGCGACGCTGGACTTCGTGGATAATGCCCCGGGCGCCCGCTTCAGGCTGCGCGGCATGAACAGGAGCACGGACGAACGATGGAACGGCGACGGGCTGAACGCGAACTGAAAGTGCTGGTGGTCGACGACGAGGACGACCTGCGCGAACTGCTCGACATGTCGCTCGCCCGCATGGGTCTGCACGCGTCGCTGGCCGCCTCGGTCGGCGAGGCGCGCGAGCTGCTGGCGCAGGAACGTTTCGCCCTGTGCCTCACCGACATGCGCCTGCCCGATGGCGAAGGCATGGATCTGGTGCGCCATATCGCCGAACATCATCGCGATGTGCCGGTCGCGGTCATCACCGCCTTCGGCAGCATGGACAATGCGGTGGCCGCGCTGAAGGCCGGTGCCTTCGATTACCTGGCCAAGCCGGTTTCGATCGAACAGTTGCGCGCGCTGGTGCGTTCGGCGCTGGACGTGCCGGCGCGCGCCACGCCGCAGCCCATGGTCGGCGGCGACGCGCTGGTCGGCGACGCGCCGGCCCTGGCGCAGGTGCGCGACATGATTGCCAAGCTGGCACGCAGCGGCGCGCCGGTGCACATCCACGGCGAATCGGGCAGCGGCAAGGAGCGCGCGGCGCGCCTCATCCACGACAACAGCGCGCGCCGCGACGGCTCCTTCGTCGCGGTGAACTGCGGCGCCATCCCGGAGAATCTGGTCGAATCCGAATTCTTCGGCTACACCAAAGGCGCCTTCACCGGTGCCGAGGCCGATCGCGAAGGCTTCTTCCAGGCGGCGCGCGGTGGCACGCTGTTTCTCGACGAAGTCGGCGACCTGCCGCTGGGCATGCAGGTGAAGCTGCTGCGCGCGATACAGGAAAAGTCGGTGCGCCGCGTCGGCGCGCGCAGCGAGGAAGGCACCGACGTGCGGCTGATCAGCGCCACCCACCGCAGCCTGAAGCAGATGGTGGAGGAGGGGCGCTTTCGGCAGGATCTGTTCTACCGCCTCAATGTGCTCGAACTGCGCGCATGCCCAGCCTGCGCGAATGCCGCGAATCCATCCCGCAACTCGCCCAGACCCTGCTCGACCGCATTGCCGCGGCGGACGGGGCGCGGCCGCGTCTCACCCCGGCCGCCATCGACGCGCTGTGCGCCTATCCCTTTCCCGGCAATGTGCGCGAACTGGAAAACGTGCTGGAACGCGCCTACGCGCTGAGCGGCGCGGAGCAGATCGACGCCGCCGATCTGGGCCTGCAGCCGGTGGACGACGATCTGCCGGAAATGCCGGCGGGCGAAGTGCCGCTGCAGGAATACCTGGACCGGGTCGAGCGTGCCGCGATCGAGGACGCGCTGCGCAAGACCCGCTACAACCGCACCGCCGCCGCCCGGCTGCTCGGCGTCACCTTCCGCTCGCTGCGCTACCGGCTGCAGCGGCTGGGCATCCATGACTGAGCGGTCGCGTGCGCCGGTTGAGTGGGCTTCGTTCCACGCTGCATCGCGGGCAAGCCCGCTCCCACAGAAGCGGGGCGCCGTTCGTGGTTCGGGCGAGTTCTCCCATACAGACCGGGCGCCGTTCGTGGTCCGCCCGAGTTCTTGTGGGAGCGGCCTCTGGCCGCGATGCGGCCCATGCATGCCGCGGGCTTCGTTCCACGCGGCATCGCGGGCAAGCCCGCTGCCACAGAAGCGGGGCGCCGTTCGTGGCTCGGGCGAGTTCTCCCACACGGACCGGGCGCCGTTCGCGGTCCGGGCGAGTTCTTGTGGGAGCGGCCTCTGGCCGCGATGCGGCTCATGCATGCCGCGGGCTTTGTTCCACGCTGCATCGCGGGCAAGCCCGCTCCCACAAAAGCGGGGCGCCGTGCGTGGTTCGGGCGAGTTCTCCCACACGGACCGGGCGCCGTTCGCGGTTGGGCGACTTCTTGTGGGGGCGGCCTCTGGCGCGATGCGGCCCATGCATGCCGCGGGCTTTGTTCCACGCTGCATCGCGGGCAAGCCCGCTCCCACAAAAGCGGGCGCCGCCGTGCGTGGTTCGGGCGAGTTCTCCCACACGGACCGGGCGCCGTTCGCGGTTTGGGCGACTTCTTGTGGGAGCGGCCTCTGGCCGCGATGCGGCTCATGCATGCCGCGGGCTTCGTTCCATGCTGCATCGCGGGCAAGCCCGCTGCCACAGAAGCGGGCGCCGTTCGTGGTTCGGGCGACTTCTTGTGGGAGCGGCCTCTGGCCGCGATGCGGCCCATGCATGCCGCGGGCTTCGTTCCACGCGGCATCGCGGGCAAGCCCGCTGCCACAGAAGCGGGGCGCCGTTCGTGGCTCGGGCGAGTTCTCCCACACGGACCGGGCGCCGTTCGCGGTCCGGGCGAGTTCTTGTGGGAGCGGCCTCTGGCCGCGATGCGGCTCATGCATGCCGCGGGCTTCGTTCCACGCTGCATCGCGGGCAAGCCCGCTCCCACAGAAGCGGGGCGCCGTTCGTGGTTCGGGCGAGTTCTCCCATACAGACCGGGCGCCGTTCGTGGTCCGGGCGAGTTCTTGTCGCGGGCTTTGCTCGCGCCGTCGGGTCCGGTGACGTGCGATGAATCCTGACCGGATGCCTGAACTGCACATCGACGCCGACGGCTGGTGTGCCGGCGCGCGTCGCGTCGAGTCGCCGAATCACGATGCCCGGCCGGAGGACGAGGGTGCGCACGCCGATCCGGTGTCGCTGGTGGTGATGCACTGCATCAGCCTGCCCCCCGGCGAGTTCGGCGGTCCCTATATAGAACACCTGTTCCTCAACCGGCTCGACCCGGCGGCCCATCCCTACTTCCACGATGTGGCACCGCTGCGCGTGTCCGCCCATTTCGTGATCCGGCGTGACGGCGAACTGATCCAGTTCGTGCCGACCACCCGCCGCGCCTGGCACGCCGGCGCGTCAAACTGGCGCGGACGTGGCCGCTGCAACGACTTTTCGGTGGGCATAGAGCTGGAGGGCTGCAATGTGCTGCCCTACGAAGAGGTGCAATACCGCGTGGCCGATGCCCTGCTGGCGGCGCTCAGGCGGCGGCATCCGGTGTCCGATGTGGTAGGCCATTCGGATATCGCGCCCGGAAGAAAAACGGACCCCGGTCCGTGCTTCGACTGGAAACTGTTGCCCGGCGCGCTCCGCGAAGGCTGATTCAAGGTCTGGCGGGGCAGGCCGCGGACTTTCCTCCGCGAGTGCCCGGAAAGGCTTAATCCCGACTTCGGCATGGGGTCTTTTTGCGCCGCGAAACGGCGCTCCTAGCAGAAAAATCGCGCTTGCGGGGGGTGGGTGGGCTCACTAGAATTAGTAGCTCAATACGCGCTGACCACTACCTATAGTGCTCAGAAAGCAGAAAACCCCCGCTTTTCAACCCGGCCCGTCAGTACCCCCGACGGCCCCACTGGGAGACGCCCGCATGCAATTGACCGCCGAACACGTTAGCACCCGTACGCAGTCCCCCAGCCCCGACCAGATCATCATCGACGAACTGCCCAGCGCCGCGGCGCTGCACGCGGATTACAAGGTGATCCGCCGCAATGGTGCGGTGGTGAATTTCGAGCCCGCCAAGATTTCGATCGCGGTGACCAAGGCCTTTCTGGCGGTGAATGGCGGGCAGGGTGCCGCTTCGGCGCGTGTGCGCGAACAGGTGGGCGGCATCACCACCCAGGTGGTGCAGGCGCTGGTGCGCCGCCAGCCGCACGGCGGCACCTTCCACATCGAGGACATCCAGGACCAGGTCGAACTGGCGCTGATGCGCTCGGCCGAGCACGACGTGGCTCGCGCCTATGTGCTGTACCGCGAGAAGCGCGCTGCCGAGCGGGCGCAGAAACAGCACGCGGTCGAAGCCGCGGCTGACCAGCCGGTATTGCACGTGGTCGATGGCCAGCGCCGCATGCCGCTGGACCGTGCCGCGCTGCGCGGCCTGATCGAGGCCTCCTGCGAGGCGCTGGGCGATGTGGTGTCGGTCGATGCCATCCTGAATGCCACGCTGTCCAACCTGTACGACGGCGTGCCGGTCGAGGAAGTGCGCAAATCGGCCATCATGGCCGCCCGCTCGCTGCTGGAACAGGACCCGGCCTACGGCTATGTCACCGCCCGCCTGCTGCTGCACACCATCCGCCACGAAGTGCTGGGCGAAGAAACGTCGCAGGCGCAGATGGCCACCGCCTACGCCGAATACTTTCCGCGCTACATCAAGCTCGGCATCGAAGCCGAACTGCTGGACCCGAAGCTGGCCCAGTTCGACCTCGCCAGGCTGGGCGCCGCGCTCGACCACCGTGCCGACCTGCGCTTCAACTACCTCGGCCTGCAGACGCTGTACGACCGCTACTTCCTGCACATCCGCGACCGCCGCATCGAACTGCCGCAGGTGTTCTTCATGCGCGTGGCCATGGGTCTGGCGCTGAACGAAATCCACCGCGAAGAGCGCGCGATCGAGTTCTACAAGCTGCTGTCCAGCTTCGACTTCATGAGCTCGACGCCGACGCTGTTCAACAGCGGCACGCTGCGTCCGCAACTGTCGTCCTGCTACCTCACCACGGTGGCCGACGATCTCGACGGCATTTTCGAGGCGATCAAGGAAAACGCGCTGCTGGCCAAGTTCGCCGGCGGTCTGGGCAACGACTGGACGCCGGTGCGCGCGCTGGGCTCGCACATCAAGGGCACCAACGGCAAGAGCCAGGGCGTGGTCCCCTTCCTGAAGGTGGTCAATGACACCGCGGTTGCGGTGAACCAGGGCGGCAAGCGCAAGGGCGCCGTCTGCGCCTACCTGGAAAGCTGGCACCTGGACATCGAGGAATTCCTCGACCTGCGCAAGAACACCGGCGACGATCGCCGCCGCACGCACGACATGAACACGGCGAACTGGATTCCCGACCTGTTCATGCGCCGCGTGATGGAAAACGGCGAATGGACGCTGTTCTCGCCGGCCGACTGCCCGGACCTGCACGACCTGTACGGCAGCGCCTTCGAGCAGGCCTACACCCGCTACGAAGAGAAGGCCGCGCGCGGCGAAATCCGTCTGTTCAAGAAGACGCAGGCGGTCGCGCTGTGGCGCAAGATGCTGTCCATGCTGTTTGAAACCGGCCACCCGTGGATCACCTTCAAGGACCCGTGCAATCTGCGTTCGCCGCAGCAGCATGTCGGCGTGGTGCATAGCTCGAACCTGTGCACCGAAATCACGCTGAACACCTCGGACACCGAAATCGCCGTGTGCAATCTCGGCTCGGTGAATCTGGTCGCCCATCTGAAGGATGACGGCCAGGGCGGCAAGGCGCTCGACCACGACAAGCTGCGCAAGACCATCCGCACCGCGATGCGCATGCTCGACAACGTGATCGACATCAATTACTACTCGGTCGGCAAGGCGCGCAACGCCAACCTGAAGCACCGCCCGGTCGGCATGGGCCTGATGGGTTTCCAGGAAGCGCTGCACGAACTGCGCACGCCGTATGCCAGCGACGCGGCGGTCGAATTCGCCGACCGCTCGATGGAAGCGGTGGCCTACTACGCCTACTGGGCCTCGACCGAACTGGCCGAAGAGCGCGGCCGCTACTCCAGCTACAAGGGCAGCCTGTGGGACCGCGGCATCCTGCCGCACGACTCGCTGGACATCCTGGCCGAGCAGCGCGGCGGCTACCTCGAAGTCGACCGCTCGGTCACGATGGACTGGGACGCACTGCGCAACCGCATCGCCCACTACGGCATGCGCAATTCCAACTGCCTGGCCATCGCGCCGACCGCCACCATTTCGAACATCATCGGCGTCGATGCCAGCATCGAGCCGACCTACCAGAACCTGTTCGTCAAATCGAACCTGTCGGGCGAATTCACCGTGGTGAACGAGCATCTGGTGCGCGACCTGAAGAAGCTGGGTCTGTGGGACGAAGTGATGGTCGCCGACCTGAAGTATTTCGACGGCTCGCTGTCGCGCATCGACCGCATCCCGGCCGACATCCGCGCGCTGTATGCCACCGCCTTCGAAGTCGAGCCGAAGTGGCTGGTCGAAGCCGCGTCGCGTCGCCAGAAGTGGATAGACCAGGCGCAGAGCCTGAACATCTACATGGCTGGCGCCTCGGGCAAGAAGCTGGACGAAACCTACAAGCTGGCCTGGCTGCGCGGCCTGAAGACCACCTACTACCTGCGCGCCATGGGCGCCACCCACGCCGAGAAATCCACCGGCCGCGGCGGCGAACTGAATGCGGTGCCCAGCCAGTCGGAAGAGCCGGCGCCCAAGTTCTGCGCCATCGACGACCCGACCTGCGAAGCCTGCCAGTAAGCAAGGCTCGCCCGGAACCGGCCGCGCCGCCCCCCACTCCCCTCTCCCGCATCAGCGGAGGGGAGTGGGGGTGAGGGCAGGCTGTAAAGGGGCCAGGGAAAAGAAGGATTGCGTGCCTTCCGCCCGACATTAAGAACCACCCGGCGCGCGGCGCGCGCCGACCGAAGGAGAAAAAACAATGCTGAGTTTCGAAGACGACCTGCCGATGACCGCACCGCAACCCGGTCTGGCGCTGCGCACTCCGATGCCTGATTCGCGCGAACTGCCGATGGCGCCGCCGGCCACGCCGGCCGCTCAGGGCGACGCGCGCATGCGCCGCATCCGCGCCGAAGACAAGCGCGTCATCAATGGCGGCACCGACGTGAACCAGCTCGTGCCCTTCAAGTACAAGTGGGCCTGGGAAAAGTACCTCGCCGGCTGCGCCAACCACTGGATGCCGCAGGAAGTGAACATGCAGCGCGACATCGAGCTGTGGAAGTCGCCGAACGGCCTGACCGAAGACGAGCGCCGTCTGGTCAAGCGCAACCTCGGCTTCTTCGTCACGGCCGATTCGCTGGCCGCCAACAACATCGTGCTCGGCACCTACCGCCACATCACCGCGCCCGAGTGCCGCCAGTACCTGCTGCGTCAGGCATTCGAAGAGGCCATCCACACCCACGCCTACCAGTACATCGTCGAGTCGCTGGGCCTGGACGAAGGCGAGGTGTTCAACGCCTATCACGAAGTGCAGTCCATCCGTGACAAGGACGAGTTCCTCATCCCCTTCATCGACGTGCTGACCGACCCGGCCTTCAAGACCGGCACGCCCGAAGCCGACCAGCAACTGCTGAAGAGCCTCATCGTGTTCGCCTGCCTGATGGAAGGCCTGTTCTTCTACGTCGGCTTCGTGCAGATCCTCGCGCTGGGCCGTCAGAACAAGATGACCGGCGCCGCCGAGCAGTACCAGTACATCCTGCGCGACGAGTCCATGCACTGCAATTTCGGCATCGACCTGATCAACCAGATCAAGCTCGAAAACCCGCACCTCTGGACCCCGGAATTCCGCGAAGAGCTGAAGGCCCTGTTCCGCAAGGCGGTCGAGCTGGAATACCGCTACGCCGAAGACACCATGCCGCGCGGCGTGCTCGGCCTGAACTCCAATATGTTCAAGGAATACCTGCGCTTCATCGCCAACCGCCGCGCCCAGCAGATCGGTCTGGACGTGCTCTACCCGGGCGCGGAGAACCCCTTCCCGTGGATGAGCGAAATGATCGATCTGAAGAAGGAACGCAACTTCTTTGAGACTCGTGTGATCGAGTATCAGACGGGTGGGGCGTTGAGTTGGGATTGATGGGATGAACGTAGATTCTCATTAGAGACGAGAGCAATCTCACTAGAGACGATAACGTCTCATTAGAGACGGTAACGCACACCTCAGGGCGCCTTCGGGCGCCCTTTTTCTTGTTCCCGCTGGATTGGAGAGCGCTCTCATGAACTGAACCGCCCCGGATTTTGCGGAGGCTCCAAGTCTTGAGAAGATGGAGCCATGAAGAAATCATCGAAGTTCTCACCTGAGGTTCGCGAGCGTGCTGTCCGGCTGGTGCATGAGCACCGCGGGGAGTACCCGTCGTTGTGGGCGGCGGTCGAATCGATCGCACCGAAGATTGGTTGCGTGCCGCAGACGCTGCTGGATTGGGTCAAGCAGGCGGAAGTCGACGCGGGCGCGCGTCCGGGCGTGACGACGGCGGATGCGCAGCGCATCAAGGATCTGGAACGCGAGGTCAAGGAGCTTCGCCGCGCCAACGAGATCCTGAAACTTGCCAGCGCGTTTTTCGCCCAGGCGGAGCTCGACCGCCGTTTGAAGTGATGTACGGGCTGGTCGATGAGCACCGCGACCGCCACGGGGTCGAGCCGATGTGCAAGGTTCTGCAGATCGCCCCGTCGGCCTATCGGCGCCATGCGGCGCGCTGCAGAGATGCTTCTCTGCTCAGTGCCAGAGCGAAACGGGATGCTGCGTTGCAGCCTGCGATCAAACAGGTGTGGGATGCGAATCTGCAGGTCTATGGCGCGGACAAGGTCTGGAAGCAGATGAACCGCGAGGACGTAGAGGTTGCGCGCTGCACGGTCGAACGTCTGATGCGCAGGCTCGGCCTGCGAGGTGTCGTACGTGGCAGGAAGGTGCGTACCACGGTCGCAGACCCCAAAGTGGCGTGCCCGCTGGACAAGGTCAATCGGCAGTTCAGTGCCGAGCGGCCGAACCAGCTGTGGGTCTCGGATTTCACCTACGTCTCAACCTGGCAGGGCTGGTTGTATGTGGCTTTCGTGGTGGATGTGTTTGCCCGACGCATCGTGGGCTGGCGCGTAAGCACTTCGATGAGTACCGACTTCGTGCTCGATGCGCTGGAACAGGCGCTGTACGCGCGTCAGCCCGAGCGCGACAGCAGCCTGATTCATCACTCGGACCGCGGCTCGCAATACGTGTCGATCCGCTACAGCGAACGACTGGCAGAAGCAGGCATCGAGCCTTCGGTGGGCAGCAAGGGCGACAGCTACGACAACGCGCTGGCCGAGACCATCAACGGGTTGTACAAGACTGAGCTGATCCATCGCCGTGCGCCGTGGAAGACACGGGAGGCGGTGGAACTGGCCACCCTCGAATGGGTGTCCTGGTTCAACCACCATCGCCTGCTCAGTTCCATCGGCTACATTCCGCCTGCCGAGGCAGAGGCGAACTACTATCGGCAACTCACCCGTCGGGCCGACCTCGTGCCAGCCTGACTTAACCCAACGGGCCTCCGCGAAACCCGGGGCGGTTCATTAAGGAGTGGGCGAACGTACCACTTAAATACGCGGGATGCGGAACAATCGTTATTGCTGGTGCCTATCAATTTCATGCGGCCACCGTAGGGGGGCACAGTGGCTCCCCCGTTATGACGGCAGATGGCACGCTATATGGAATGCACTTCTGGGGTGACCCAAATCAAAGCCTTGCTCTCGCCATTCCAGCTTTCATGCTGTTTCAGCCTGGACGCTTCCCGGTCGAAATCCGGCTGTAGCAGGCGAAATGGCACCATCTGCCTAATCCGACAGAGGGAAAGCTAATGCGCTGTATGGAAAGCGTGTCGGATCAAACTCTATATAGTGTGTCCTTGAAACGCTCTATTTTGCCTCTCACCTGTCAATCTCGTCTCTACTGAGACGAAAGGGTGCTGCTCTTGCCTCTAATGAGACGTTGTGACTTTCTGAGGTGAGACGAGAGGGGGTAGCTCACTGAGATTGCACGAAAGGCGTTCTTGTCTCTAGTGAGAATCTACGATGAAGGTCTTGAGTCGGACTTTTGGCTAGCGTTTCTTGAAAGGGGCTGTCGTGAGCAAGAGCTTGTTTGATCGGATATCCGAACACCGTCGCCTTCTCGGCAACCCCTACGCATACTTGGATGGAGAAGGCGGAATCAGTGCTGCTTCTGACCGGAAGCCCTCGATAAGAGCTACTAGCGGTAGCAACGACGTTGAAAGTGCCGCGCGAGCGGTGCAGCTCGATTTGTGGAGCAGGCGTGCGGAGCTGGGATTCTCATCAGAAGCGAAACCGAGGGACATTCTGCAGCCTGACATAGCTTTGCGCCTCATCGGTTTTGATGTTCGGCTGGAGGAGACCCTTGGTAGATTTCGGGATGGCGCCAATCGTGAGATAGAGGTGGCAGGAATCTTCGACGCTGAAAGCCTTGTAGTCAGCGTGTCTCGCAGAGTTCCCCATGAGGTTCGTTTGTTTACTCTGGCGCATGAGTTGGGTCATGCTGTCTTTGGTCATCAGACTGGCCTTCATCGGGATCGCCCGCTGAGCGGTGACTCGGTATCGCGTGATCCGATTGAAGCAATAGCAGATAAATTTGCAACGGCTTTTCTGATGCCACGGAAGTTGATTTGCTCAGAGTTTGAGCAAGCTTTTTTTGCTCGAAACTTCGTGCTCAACGATGCCACGGTATTCGCGCTTGCCCGTTGTGATTTGCCGACGTTTGAAAAGAAGTGCTCCAGTAGGCGCGCAGTCGCTCGCGTACTTGCATCAACGGATCGATTTAACGGTGAACAGATTGTTCCGCTTAACAAGCGGTTCCGTGTTTCGGTCGAAGCAATGGCGATTCGATTGGAGGAGCTTGAGTTGGTCTGATCCAAGGGGTTGGGATATTTTTCGAGGAGAGTGAGGGCTACCATTCAAGTTTAATTCTGCACTTGGGGCAATGCGTCGCAATAACGTACTTGGCTCCGCATTTTGTGCATTCGACCATGGCAGGACGTGCAGCGGGTACGACCTCCCGAGACCAAGAGTGCTCGGGCTCTTTGATAATTTCTTTTAGAGAAGAGAGTGCTTCGGATACATTCATTCGGAAGAACTCTCGGCCCTTTCGAAGACGTCTATTGTCCAATTCTTGATGAATTTTGGCTTCAAGTGGTGCAGCGTCATTGACAAGGCAGTAGTACTCGACAACAAACGGGGTCGGTACTCCTGTTGTGTCCAATTCTAGAGCTCGTTCGGTAGGTACTTTACGAGAGAAACCTATTTTCACGAGCCCTGGTGTCGACGGGTTGCTCAGCAAATAAATAAAACCCTTTGACATTTGACCGCCCGAGTCTGGCGTGACTTCTTGGAGGTTAAAAGGGGACAGACCACAATTTATTCGCCCGGATCTGTTCATACATCCAGGCCGGGTCCATGTCTGCTCCGTTGGGCCAGGTCACGGCGCCGAGATTCAGGCGGGCCTGATCGAAACAGGTCTTGTCCTTGAGCGCTTCGAAGATGCCGCATTCCGCGGCCGTCAGAAGCGCCGAGAAATCCGCGATGCCCTGCGTGTCATCCATGAAGGTGACGGCGAGACGGTAATCGGGCCGCACCGAAAGTGCCTTGATCCGCCAGGGGGCGGCCGGGATCACTCCAGTGGTTTGATCCGCTTCGGGTGTTGTCTGGATTGACACAGCGTCCAGTCCTCCATCAGTTCAGTGCGATGTTCCATCGCCCATTCAACAGTCAGCGCAAGCGCCCGGCGCGGCAGGCTGCCGCCTATTACTTCAAGCGTCCGGATGTCGATCACGGCCTCGTGTTCGGCGTAAAGCGCATGAAAATGCGGCGGTGCGTGTTCACGCCAGAACATCTGGATGACGATACCGAAGAACTGGCTGATCGTGGGCATGGGCAGGATTATGCGCCTGACGTCCGGAGAACAAGAGCCGGACCTCTGTTCTTCACGCGACCCTGAGTGCGCTCGACCAGTGAGAGATTGGGGTCAAACCCCGAGTATTCCATGGGGATTGCTCCTCCAGCCCGA
Organism: Methyloversatilis thermotolerans; assembly: GCF_000372885.1. Taxonomy (GTDB): domain Bacteria; phylum Pseudomonadota; class Gammaproteobacteria; order Burkholderiales; family Rhodocyclaceae; genus Methyloversatilis; species Methyloversatilis thermotolerans. The sequence goes on along the minus strand of NZ_KB889967.1, from coordinate 2,133,474 downwards.
TCGCTCAGTGCGCGCCAATCCGATGCGCCACGCCGAACCGCTCGGCCAACAGGTCCAGCCGCTTGTCCAGTGTCCATAATCTCGCGCCTTGCGTGATCAGGGCGGAGGCGAGCAGGTGCATGTCCACGATGCCGCAGCCGAGGCCGAACAGGTGTTCGCGTTCGATGAAAGCCAGCACTTCTGCCGCACTGGCCTGACGGGCGGGCTGCAGGCTGGCGAGGTCGGTCAGTGTTTGCGCGCGGCTCACCCCAGCCGCGCAATCCGCGCGCTCGCCGTGTGAAGGTGATTCACCAGCGCCCCAACGCAGGGCGCGAATCGTGCGCTGAATCCGCCTTCGCTTGAGACGCGCGCAAGGTAGATGCTCGCCAGGGCTTCGGCCTGGCGCCATGTGTCGTGGGCGACGCTGGCGTGGATGACCGCCTCCGGCACGGTGTCCGGCAGGCCGCCGCCGCTGCGCGGGGCGAAGGCCATGGGCGTCATGTCGTAGGCGGGGGCGAGCGCATAGGGGCGGCCCTGTTCGGCGACGAAGGACAGGTTGCCGCCGTGCATGTCGGTGTTGCCGATCAGCGTGCCGAAGGCCCAGAGCAGGCTGGCGCCAGCGGCCGCTTCGGGGGCGATGTGGCGGCCGCGTGCCAGCCGGTGCGCGATGACGGGCCAGCCTTCCGCAGCGGCGCCCACGAACTCGGCGTCGAGCGCGGTGAGCGACAGCAGTGCGCGCCGGCCGAGCGGGCCGACGCGGTCGAAGCGCTCGACCTGCAGGAAGCGTTGTCTGCCGTGGTCGATCAGGGTGGTGAGGGCGGCCGGGATGCCGGCCTCGCGCAGCACGGAGAGCGCGAGGTGTTCGGCGCGCAGCAGATCGCGCCAGCGCTCGCTCACCGGGCTGTCCTCGGCTTCGCTGAACTTCACGATCACGTGCCGGGGGCCGGCCGGCGTTATCGCGCAGGCCGTGAATTTCGGTTGCTCGCCCCCCGCTGACGAACCGGGTGCGTCGCCTTGTGCTGCCTCGGCAGCCATACGGACATAGGTTTCAGCGCGGTCGTTGTCGGCGATGGGGGCGGGCAGGGGCTGCGACAGAAAACGGTCGCGGGCGGCTTCGCCGACCAGCAGATTGCCCACCATGTCGTGACCGTGCGCCAGCAGCGCGCGCAGCGCGTGCGTATCGTTCCAGTCGGCGAGCCGCGCCGGCAGCCCGAGCGCGGCACCGTGACGCGCCGCGTGGGCGCGGCCGAGAAAGCCCTGCGGGCGCATGTCCATCAGCCACCAGGGCAGGCCCTCGCTGTGCAGCGTCGCGCCATCGGTCTGGTGCATCACGAAGCCGTCTGGCCGCACCGGCACCAGTGTACCGAGCAGCGTGATCCGGCCTTCGGTGTCGACGCGGTGGATGGGGATGTCCGGCAGCCCGCGCACCGTGTCGCGCATCGCATAACGAATGGATCGCGCGGCGCCGATGCGCACGAGGTCGTCGCCAAGCTCAGCCAGGGCGCGGGACACCGTCGGCTGGCTGATGCCCATGTTTTCAGCCAGTTGCCGCGCGGTCTGTGGCCCGCCGCTGAGGCGAAGGCGGATCGATTCGGCGTGGGGCGACATGTTGAATGAATAAATGAATAGATTTTTGAATATATTACCATTCGTGCTGAATGCGTACTTCCGGGGCTCGTCAACACGCTCTCCATCGTCGGGCACCTGAGGAATAAAGTCTCCCCGCAAGCGGGATCCGTCGTCGATCCGGGCCGCGGACCCGACCATGCTCACCGTGTGCGGCCTCACTGGCACACGAACACGCTCAGATACCAGGACGTCTGCTGCGCGGTGGCGCGCAGCGCGGCCTGTATGCCGGATGCCTGGAGCCGTTCCAGGATGATTTTCGCCTGGGCGGTTTCGTCGGGGACGTTGTAGCGGATTTCGTTCGACCGTACGCCATAGCCGGGCTGCTGGTTCACCGTTTCCGGCAAGGCACGCACGCGCCAGCGACCGCTTTCGTCCGCCTGTTTCAGCGCGGCGATCTGGCGTGCGACCGGTTCCGAACTCGAGCGCTTGTCGGCGCAGTAGAAGATGTCGATATCGTAATTGGTCAGGGAAGCGGCCGCGGCCGACGGTGTTGCCGTCGAGGCGACGGGCGCGACCGTGCGCGTCGCGAGGGCCGCCTCTTCGCGGAAGAAGGTCGAGCTTTCCGCCGCGGCCATCTTGCCGCTCTCGGTGGCCGAGCCGACCGCCAGCACGGACAGCAATTTGTAGCGGAAGGGGTCTTCGGCGAGCGATTCGATCAGCACGCGCAGCGCCTCCTCGTCACGCGGTGTTCTTTCCTTCTTCTCGAGCACCGTCTTGACCTCCTGGTACAGGTCGAAGGACAGCTTGCGCCCCGATTCGGCCTCCTTGAGCCGGGCCTCGGCTTCCCGCAGCCGCGCGCCCGCGAGCTTCTGTTCGTTGTCGAGTCTTTGTGTTTCCGCCTGCAGCGTCTTCAGCTCGGCGTCGAGCGGAAGAGCCTTCCAGGCGGCAAGCACGGCCACACCCAGAGAACAGACGGTCAGCAGCTTGTTCGCGGTATCGAGATTGAGTGACATGGGCGCTCCTGCAGTCGGGGCGACCGCTGTGGTCGCGGGCTGACCCCGTTGCGGGGCCGGTAGGTGCGCCGGGGCTTCTCCTGCGCAATGCCGTCATTCTTCCATCATGGCGTCCGGGTGGTGAAGCGGATGGCGACGGAAGGTGAGGGGGCAAGGGACTGCGGCGTCTGCCGCGCGACGCTACGGCGGATGCGCCGCGCCGGTTGATCGCGCAAAGTCGGTTCGTCGGCGCGGCGTATGCGGCACGGCGCGCATCGCGACCGGAATCGGGGCGCGCGGGATGAACCGACGCGAAGCCGGTGACCCGCATCCGCTCATTCGCCCGCCGCACCGTTCTCCTTCAGGCCGTTGACGAGGGCGTCGAACACCACCCGCACGCGCGCCGGCACCGGGCCGGGTTGCGGGCGGTACACCATCAGGTCCCATGGCGGCGGCACGTCCTTGTCCAGCACTTCCACCAGACGGCCGGCCCGCGCATGCGCGCGCGCGAGATAGTCGGGCAATTGCGCGAACGCGATGCCGGCCAGTGCCGCTTCGCATTCCGCCGCCGGGTCATCGGTGATGAAGGCGGCCTGCTGCGGCAGCAGTGTCCGTTCGCGGGCGAAGAACCAGTGCCAGGGGCGGTTGGTGTTGCGGTTGATGAGGGCGCTGGTGGGCAGGTCGTTCAGTGCATCGACCGACGGTGGCGCACCGACGCGGGCGATCAGCGCCGGGCTGGCATACACCCCGAACGCGACCTTGCCCACCCGCCGCATCACCGCGCGTGCCTGGCTCAGGACGCCCATGCGCACGCCGATGTCTATCCGTTCGTCCACCGCATCGCTCAGTTCGTCGGACAGCCGGATGTCGATGACGATGGCCGGGTGCGTCACCGCCAGCCGGGTCAGGAGGGGCAGCACCAGCAGGCGGCCCAGCACGCGCGGAGCGGTGACGCGCACGCGGCCGGCCAGTTCCGCCGCCGCCCTCCTTTCCGCCGGGCGCAGCACCTCGTCGAGCTGTGCCAGCGAGGCCACGGCCTCGGCCGCCTTGGCACGACCGAATTCGGTGATGCGGGTTTGCCGCGTCGTGCGCAGGAACAGCGCTTCCCCGAAGTGATCCTCCAGGCGCCTGATGGCGCGCGTGACGGCCTGGGGCGACAGGCTCAGCCGGGTGGCGGCGTCCCGGAAGTTCCTTGCCTCGGCGGCGGTGACGAAGATGCGCAGCGCGTCCTGCAGTGAATTCATTGGTGTGTCGGAAAGTGAAATACTGAAATCCGGATCATTCCATTTATTTTCATTCCGTGCATCCCGATACTGGCTACATCAGCCAATCAACAGAGGATGCAGTCATGAAAGCCCTTCACACCTCCATCGTCACGTCCTTCGCAGTGCTCTCCGGTCTGGTTGCCATGCCGGCCCTGGCTTCACCGCAGGATGCGGGCACCCCGGCGGCGGTGCGCGAATGCGCGGCACTGCCCGGACACGATGAACTGCGCGAGGCACTCACCCGCGCGCGCCGGGCCGACAACGGCGGTTTCGATCTCGACATGTGGGGCACCGTCGTGAGCCGCAGCGGCACGGTGTGCGCGGTGGCCTTCACCGGCGAAAGTTCGGCCAGCCAGTGGCCCGGCAGCCGGGCCATCTCCGCCCAGAAGGCGAATACCGCCAATGCCTTCAGCCTGCCGACGCTGGCGCTGGCCACCGCCAATCTGTACAGCGCAACCCAGCCGGGTGGCAGTCTGTTCGGCCTGCAGGAGAGCAATCCGGTCAATGCCGCACTGGCCTACGCCGGGCCGGCCACCGCCTGGGGTCAGGCCAACGATCCGCTGGTCGGCCAGCGCATGGGCGGGGTGAATGTGTTCGGTGGCGGACTGGCGCTGTACAACGCGCAGGGCGAGCTGGTCGGCGCGCTCGGCGTGTCTGGCGACAGTTCCTGCGCCGACCACGCCATCGCCTGGCGCACGCGCAGCGCACTGTCGCTGGATTACGTGCCGGCCGGTGTCGGTCCCGACGGTGTGGACCAGATCAGCTTCGAGGGTGACTGGAAACAACCTCACTGCGTGAACCCGGCGAAGGAAGATGCGGTGGTGAAGTCCTTGCCCCCGACCCGCCGCCGCGATGGCCTGGCCAACGCGACGCGGAACTGATGGACGCCGCGCGCCGGGCAAGCCGGCGCACGGCGTGCCGGTCAGTCGCAGGGCGGCGCTTCGTTGATGAGCGCCCAGAAAAGTCCGAGTTGGGTGACCGTGTCGGTGAACTGATCCACGTCGACCGGCTTCACCACGTAGGCGTTGATGCCGAGCTGATAGCAGCGGCCCAGATCCGGGTCTTCCCTGGAAGAACTCATGACGATGACCGGAATCATCCGCATGGCTTCGTCCTGGCGCAGTTCCTGCAGCAGGTCGATGCCATCCATGCGGGGCATGCGCAGATCGAGCAGCATGAACAGTGGTGGGTCACCGTCACGCAGCGCGTGGCGACCGCGCCGGTATAGATAGTCGAGCGCGTCGACCCCGTCGCGCGCGACGACGATGTCGTTCGCCAGCCTCAGCGTACGCAGGCCGTGCATCATCAGCTCCACGTCGTTCTCGTTGTCGTCGATGATCAGGATGTCACGCAAGCGCAGGGACATTCGGGGCTCCTGTGGCGGGGTTGGCGGAAGGCGTGTCGGGCAGGTCGGTCCGGTCCAGCAGCGTGAAGCGGAAGCAGGCGCCCTGTTCCAGGCTGCCCTCGGCCCAGACGCGACCGCCGTGACGTTCGATGATGCGTTTCACATTGGCCAGGCCGATGCCGGTGCCTTCGAACTCGTCGCCATGGTGCAGCCGCTGGAACACGCCGAACAGCTTGTGGGCGTACTTCATGTCGAAGCCGGCGCCGTTGTCGCTGATCGAGAAGGTGTGGCCGACGCCGGGACGGTAGCTGGCGTCGACGCGGATCTTCGCGGGCGAGCGTCCGCGCGTGTATTTCACCGCGTTGGACAGCAGGTTGTAGAACACCTGGAAAAGCAGCTTGCGATCGGCCTGTACCTGCGGCAGCACGCCGATCTGCAGTTCGAACTCGCGTCCTTCCATCTCCGGCGCCAGTTCATCGAGAACATCCTGCACCACTGCGCCGGTATCGACGTCCACCGGATGCAGTTCGCTGCGGCTGGCGCGCGACAGCGCAAGCAGTCCTTCCACGATGTCGGTCAGATGCCTTACCGAGGCGCGGATGCGGCCGACATAGCTCGCCGAGTGCGCATCCGCCGCGCCTTCCCCCAGGATGCGGGCGAAACCGTCGATGTGTCGCAGCGGCCCTTTCACATCGTGCGCGATGGCGTAGGTCATCGCCTCCAGTTCCTCGATCTGCTGGCGCATGCGCTGGTTCAGCGCCTGCAGTTGCGCCTCGTAGTCACGTCGTCTTTCGATCTCGCCATGCAGCTCTTCGTTGGCGGCGCGCAGCGCGGCGGGGGAAGGCAGGGCCAGCGCCAGCGGAATCAGCCGCCAGAGCAGCAGGGCGGTCGCCAGCGACACCAGCGCGGTGAAGGCGCGGGCCCAGCCATCGAGCCAGAAATCGGGAAACCACAGCGTCCAGATATCCATCACATGCGTGACACCGCACGCCATGATGAATACGCCGAACATCGCGAAGATGGCGGGGAACTGCAGATCGGTGCGTCGGCGCACGAAGGTCCACAGGCTGAATGGAATGCTGAAATAGGCCAGCGCGATCAGCGCGTCGGACACCACATGCAGCAGCAGCAGGTCACGCTGCCACGAAAAGCAGTAGCCGTGCGGCAGCAGTCTGACAATTTCTTCCATGCCCGAACACTCCCGGTGACCAGTGTGGAGACAATAGGGTACAGACAGCCTTCCGGAGTGGAAACAGGGCATGAACCGGGCATTTGCCCCCGGCATTGGACGCCGGTCGGCCGGACGGGTTCGCGCTCTCCGTACTGCGCCGCCAGTCGGTCACCGGCCGCGAGCGATGGCCATGAGTGCGCGGGTCTGGCCGGTGACCGCCTGCACCACGTCGCGCTGCAGGCGGTCGAGCCAGCGCGCGGGCAGCGCGCGCGCGCCGCATCGCGCACCGGCCAGCATGCCGACCAGGGCGCCGGTGGTGTCGGCGTCCTCGCCCATGTTCACGGTGGCGATCAGTGCCGTCTCGAAATCCGGGTGGGTCACGAAGTGGTGCAGCACGGTCTGCACGGTGTCGACGACATAGGCGGTGGCATGACCCGGATAGGGCTGAAAGGCGAATACCGGATGGTCGCGCACCCAGTCCGCCACCCATGCGGCGCATTCGCTGGGCGATGCGCCGGTCAGCACGCGGACCAGCAGGCGGGCCAGACCTACGGTGGCGGCGTCCGAGTGCGGGTGGTGATGGGTGATGCGCGCCTGGGCCAGGCTCATGCGTTCGAGCGCCGCGTCGTCATGCATCAGTGCCAGCACCGTGGGCAGGTTGCGCATGAGCGCGCCATTGCCGCCATCGCGTTCATGGGCCTCGCCACTCAGGCTGCCGTCGGCGAGATAGCGCTGCAGGCCGCGCCGGCAGGTGTTGCCGCAGTCCACCGGCTTGCCGCGCAGCCAGCGCACATAGGCGTCGGCGACGACGCGGGTCATGCCGGCCATGTCGTCGTCGCCGGCATGCGCCACGCCGGCCAGTCGCGCGCCGCCGATGGCGAGCAGCGCCTCGCCCAGCGCGAGGCTCATCGTCGTATCGTCGGTCACCTGGCCGCGCGCGAGCTTGAGCCATCCACCGCCCACGATGTCGCGATGCAGGCCATACTGCGCCTGGATTTCGCGCGGCCGCATGAATTCCACCGTGGCGCCCAGCGCATCGCCGATGGCCAGGCCCAGATAGGCGCCGAGTGCGCGGTCATGCAGGGTGTCGAAGTCGGTGTCGTCCATGGCGGTCGATCAGGAGGGCGCGCGGCTCATACGCAATGTGCCTGCACCGCGTAATCACCGCCCAGGGCCAGCACTTCCTGCTCGCCCTGCAGCACCGTGCCGGGCAGCAGCCCCGGCCACACCAGCAGTTTGCAGCGCGGCACCTGCAGCTCGAACACCCAGTCGCCGAAGCAGTCCGCTTCGTCGCGCGACAGCGAGAAAGACGCGATGCTGTTCAGGCGTACGACGCACTGGCGGTCCTGCGGTCGGCCGCCCACCCGTTGCTCCTCGACGCGGTTGCTGCCGCGCCACAGGCGGGCGTGACGGCCCGGCGGCTGCTGCGGCACGCCGAAGCGGGCGAGCGCCCACTGGCTGAATTCGTACAGCAGGTCGAGCTGCTGGTGTATGCAGTTGCTGTGGTAACGGCTGCATGCCTTCTCTTCCAGGTAGGACACCCAGGCGGGCGACGGGAAGCGATCCAGGCGCGCCTTGTGGAACAGCGGCACCAGGCCGAAGCGACTTTCCACCCAGCCCTTCAGTACCGCGCCGGCCGGCCCGTTGGCGTCGCCGCCCCAGCCCTGCAGCAGGCGGCGCCAGCTGCTGCGCCAGCGGCGACCTTCGGCACTGTCCGCGAGGGTGCCGGGATCCTGCTGCAGGCCGAAGGCGATCGTCATGTAGTGCTCGAAAACATCGTGCGCGGTCTGCAGGCTGTCGCAGTCATCGAGCAGTGCGAACAGGCCGCCGTGCGCCTCCCGGCTGCCGGCGATGTGCAGCGGAACCGGATGTTCGTTGAACAGCCGGCTGGCCAGCACGGTGGCCGGAACTCCGACCAGATTGGTGCTGTACCAGCGATGCGGCTGCGCCTCGGCGGTGTCGGTGCTGCGGGCGTCGGTATCGGCGCCGGGCGGATGCCCGAGCAGTGAAGGTGTGAGCTCGATCGACATGCATGCAGTATCCGGACCGTGTTTCGCGCGCGTCAAGCACGCCGGTCAACCCGGCTGCAGGCTGGCACGCCCGCTGCGGCCTCCCTTGCGTGGCAACTGCGCGGCAACTATTCCCGCGGCAGTCGGCATGCGTTCGTGTAGGGTGACCACGGGCGGATGCCGGTGGCGGTATCCGGCGCGTACTGGCGAAGGGAGGACGTCATGAAGCAGCGTGTGTTCCGGGATCTGGATCCGGTTTCCCGGCTCGAGGCACGCTTTCCGTCACCCAGCCTGGTGGAACTGCGCATCCATTCGACCGCGATCGAGGACGAAATCCGGCGTCTCGCGGCCGACTCCATTCCACGGCATTTCGCCTGCAGGAAGAGCTTCCGCGCGGTGGCCGCCGACGAGTTCCTGTTCAACGACACGCTGTACAGCGTGCAGATCGCGACCTCGCTGCGCACGCCCACGCTGCAGATATGCCTGCTGAACACGCTGGATCCGCAGCGCGACCGGGTGTCGTCCGGGCTGCAGGTCATCCACGGCATCGGCTTCTTCAACGCATTCGAGATCGAGATACCGGCGGTGCTCGGCAGCCATCTTCCGGCGCTGATCGACGGCGTCGCCGTGGTCTATGCGGCGTCCTATACCTGGCTCGAAGAGGCCTTCTTCCGCAATATCCGCGAGCTGGAGCAAGGCTTCGCCGATGCGCTGTACCGGCATCTCAAGATCGCGCTGTCGGCATCCGGCAAGACCGCGCTTGCGTCCAAGGTGTGGTTTTCGGTGTTTTCCAGCGAGAACGGCTACTACGCGCTGGATGGCGCGGCCATCACGCAGATACTGGACACGCTGAAGGCGCGGCGTTACGTGTCTGCGCAAAGTCCGCTCGGCCATGTGGTCGAACTGCTCGGGCTCAACATGCCATTCGAGAAGTCGCTGTCGCGCCATGCGATCCAGAAGGCCGACTATCAGGAGTTCTCGCTCAGGAAGGCCGCCTATGTCTCGGACATGCTCGGCATTTTCAAGACCGAGGAGCAGATGGTGGAAGGCGGCGCCTATGCGATCTTTCCGCTCGGCGCGATCGGCGAGCGGCGTCTGGTCGCCGCGTTTCCCTCCGGTCTGCGCGACGACCTGCTGCCGGTGTTCCGCATGCATGCGGCGCGATTCGAGGACATTTACGCGAAGGAAACCAGCACGCTGAAGCGGCACATCGCCAAGGTGCAGGCGAGCTACCGCAAGATGGATGCAAGCGAGCTGGGCGGCTTGATCGGCGGCATCCTGGGCGGCATCTTCAAGAACATCTGATCCGCCGCGGCGGACACCGCGCGGGTGGCCGTGCGCCGCTGTCCCGCACAGGCTGCGGACGACCCGCCGCGCGTCGCCGGCTCAAGACGCGCCGCGTCCGGCCGTTACCGGAAACACACGCCGACGGCGAAGGACCGAAACGATGGATGTATCCGCCATAGCCCGCACCGCCACCGCCCTGTCGCAGGCGCGGGTGGCCGATGAAGCGGGCACCCTGGTGCTCAGGAAGGCGCTCGACATCCAGGCTCAGAGCGCCGCACAGCTTTTGCAGGCCATTCCCGCGCCGCCGCCGGCCGCGCCGGCGGGCAAGCACCTGATCGACACCTACGCCTGACGCTGTGCGGTATGCCCGGGCAGCGGCCGGCTGCCGTAACGCGTCCGCTCAGTTCATGGCGCTGGCCGGGTGTCCGGCGAGCAGGCTTTCCAGCCGTTCCACGCGGTGCCGGTGCGCGGTGGTGATGGCGTAGAAGTTCTCTCTCAACTGCTCCGATCGACCCAGCATGACCAGGCTGCCGGTGCGCAATTCGTCCTGCACCACCACCTCGGGCAGTACCGCCAGCCAGCCGCTGTCGCGCGCCACCAGACGCAGCATGGCCATGTCATCCACCTCGGCGCGCAGGCGTGGCCGCACACCGGCCGACATGCACAGCGCGTCGAACTGCGCGCGCAGCGTATGACGCGGTCCGGGCAGCGCGATATCCATGCCATCGAGATCGTCCGGGATGCGCATCGGACTTTCCGAACGCAGGCCGGACGGGCCGACCAGGCAGATTTCCTGGCTGCCGAGCAGCCGGCAGTGAAGCGGACGCGCGGTGTCTGTCGCCACCGCCTCGTTGGACAGCACCACGTCGAGCTGATGGGACATCAAGCGGTCGATCAGATCGTCGAGCCGGCCCGATTCCAGCGTCAGCAGCACCGACTGGTCGGTCAGCAGCGGCCGTATCCAGTTCTCCTGGTAATTGCGTGACAGGGTGGCGACGCTGCCCACGCGCAGACGCACCATGCCCTCGCTGCGGCCTTCCAGCCGCACCAGCATTTCCTGCCCAAGTCCGAATATGTTCTCCGCGTAGGACATGACCATGTGTCCGGTGTCGGTCAGCACCAGGCGCCGGCCTTCGCGTTCGAACAGCTTTTCCCCCAGCCGCTCCTCGAGCTGCCGGATCTGGGCCGACAGCGCCGATTGCGAGGTGTGCATCTCGGCGGCGGCACGGGTCAGATGGCCGCTTTTCGCGACGCGCCAGAAGTACAGCAAGTGATGGAAATTCAGTTGTTCGAGCTTCATTGTTCTGTTTTAAGAAACAAAACGTTCTTGACTATGTATTTTACAGAACGTTTGTTGCTTCGCATCATGGTTGAAGAGCACGACCGGGAGATGCGAAATGAACGTGAGCGATCTGAATCCAGCATGGATGGCACTGCTGCCGGCTGCGCTGATGGGCGCAGCGGCCTTGGCCGGCACCCTGCGCCTGGCCGGTGACGATGGATCCGTATGGCGAAGTTTCGTCCGCCTGTCGGGTCTGGCCACCCTGGTCAGCGCGGTCAGCGCGCTCGGGGTTCTGTCCGGCGGACAAGGCCGTGCGGTGGTCGACGGCGTTCTGGCCATCACGCCATTCACTGCGCTGACGGTCCTGCTGGTGCAGGCGCTGGGACTGGTGATCGGCGTGTTCTCGTCGCGCTACCTCGACGGCGAAGGCGGACAGCGATCCTACATCGTCGCGCTGTCCGCTGTGCTCGCCGCGGTCCATCTGCTGCTGCTGGCCGACCACTGGCTGATCCTGATTCCGGCCTGGGCCCTGGTGGGCATCGTGCTGCAGCGGCTGCTGTGCTTCTACGCCGATCGCCCGTTCGCTCTGCTTGCCGCGCACAAGAAGCGGCTCGCCGACCGGCTGGCCGATCTGCTGTTGGTGATCGCGGCAGCGCTGTGCTGGCACGTCGTGGGCAGCGGCTCGCTGAGCGCATTGGCGCAGCATGTCGCCGCTTACGGGGCGTCGTGGCCGCTGCAGGCAGCGGCCGTGCTGCTGGCGCTTGCGGTCATCCTGCGCACCGCGCTGCTGCCGGTCCATGGCTGGATCATCCAGGTGATGGAGGCACCGACGCCGGTGTCCGCGCTGCTGCATGCCGGGGTCGTGAATCTGGGCGGCGTCGTGCTCATCCGCTTCGCGCCGCTGCTGGATGTTGCGCCGGTCGCGCGCTGGCTGCTGGTCATCGTCGGGCTGGCCACGGCCGTGCTCGCCGGCATGGTGATGCTCACGCGCGTCAGCATCAAGGTACGACTGGCCTGGTCCACCGTCGCGCAAATGGGTTTCATGGTGCTGGAGTGCGGCCTGGGCCTGTACATGTTCGCCGCGCTGCATCTGGTCGGCCACTCGCTGTACAAGGCGCACTCCTTCCTGTCCGCCTCCGGCGCGGTGCGCGATACGCGGCTGCGCATGCTGCGCGGGGATTCCCCGGTGTCGCTGGCCAGCCTGCTCGCCGCGCCGCTGCTCGCCGCCGCGGCAGTGCTGTCCATCAATGCGGCGACCGGCATCCACTGGCCGGTCTGGTGGGGACTGGTGCTCGCCTTCGCGTGGGCGCCCCTGCTGTGGCTGCCGTCGATGCGGCAGGTCACGCTGTCGCTCGCGCTGTGGCAAGGCGCGGCCGGGCTGCTCGCGCTGGCCGCCCTGGCGCTCGCGGCCGGGCTCGCGCATGCACTTCCGCTCGGCCTGAACGACCGGCCGGACCATCTGGCCGGCCTGGTCAGCGCATGCGGCATGGCGCTGCTCTATCTGTGCCTGGTCGTGCTGCAGACGCGCCCGCAGGCACTGGCGACCTGGCGGCGCTGGAGTTACGCCGGCTTCTATCTCGACGAGTTCTATACCCGGCTGGCGCTGCATCTGTGGCCGACACGCTGGACGCCGCAGGATGAGGCGGCCGCCTCGCGCGGACTGACTGCCGAGCGCCGGATCGCGGCAGCGAGGTCCTGATCGAATGACTGTGCAACGGGAGAATGCCATGCAGCAGGAAGCCCAACACCCGATGCGGGACGTGTCAGCCCGCGAGTTCGAAGGATCGGTGCCGGACGCGACCGACACTACAGGCGCTCAGCCGGATGCGCTGCAGGTGCGCATCGATGCCGCCTGCAACCAGGCCTGCGCGGCGATCGCACCGGCCTGGCCGCTGGATCAGGCCATCGCTGTCAATCCGCACTGGGCACGCACCGGTCTGCCGGTGCGGACGGTGGCGGCGCGCATGGCGGTGCTCGCCGGCATCCGCGTGTTTCCGTCGCGGCACATCTTCCGCGAAGCGTGGGACAGCGGGCGCATCGGACCCGCCGATCTGGCGCAGGCGCTGGCCAGCCTGCCGGCACCTGGCGAGCCCTTGCCCGGCGAGGCGCAGTGCGTCGCCGCGCTGCGTGCCGAGCCGCAGGTGCGCGGGCTTCCGCTACTGATCGACGTGCTGGATGACGATCCGGCCCGGCACGAAAGACTGTCCTGGCGCCAGGCCATCACGCATCAGGTGAGCCAGACCTGTGCCGCCTATTTCGATACCCACCAGGCGGACTGGCAGCCGGATCGCGGCTGCGGCCTGTATGCCTTCTGGCGCGACACGCTGACCCACGATCACGGCATCGGCGTGCTGATGGGGCTGCCCGATCTCAGTCGCTGCCTGCATGCCCTGCCAGCCGACCGCGCGCAGGCCGAACGCTGGGTGCTGCAGCGTCTGGGACTGCCGGAGACGGTGTGGGCCGACTATCTCGAGGCGGTGCTGCTCACCGTCAATGGCTGGGCGTCGTGGTGTGCCTATCTGGGCTGGCAGGCCGCGCTGTCCGGTCGTCAGGACCCGCATCTGCGCGAATTGCTGGCGATACGGCTGGCCTGGGGCGTGCTGCTGCTGGAATCGAAGGACGACCTGTCGGCGCGCCGCTCCTTTGCCGCACTGCAGGATGCCTGGACGCATGCCGGCGAGGTACTGGCCGAGGCCGAACGCGTGCTGCTGATCGATGAGGTGTGGCAGAGCGCGCTCGATATCGTCTATCAGCGCGAACTGGCGGCACGGCTGGCGAGCGCCAGCAGCGCCCGCCAGCTCGCAGCGGGAGCGACCGCGCCCGAGGTGCTGGCCGCGTTCTGCATCGATGTGCGCAGCGAACCGATGCGCCGCGCGCTGGAAGCCGCGTGGCCTGCCATACGGACTCTGGGTTTCGCCGGTTTCTTCGGCCTGCCGATCGCCTATACACCGCTGGCCAGCAACGCACGCCGCCCGCAGCTTCCCGGGTTGCTCGCGCCCGCGCTCGAGGTGAGCGAACAGATCGATGCGGATGACCGCCGGACGCCGCCATCGGACGAACGCCTGCGGGAGGTCGCGAGCGCACGCCACCGCAGCTTCGCCGGCACCCGTCCGTGGCAGGCGGCGACGCGCTGGCCGGGCGCCGCCTTCTCTTTCGTCGAGGCCGCGGGCATCAGCTATGTCGGCAAGCTCGCGCGCTGGATCAGGCCGTCGCCCGCGGCGCGCCCGCGCGACGACCTGTCCGGCCTGCCGGCGCGCTATCGCGAGGCCTGCCGGCCGGGGCTGTCCGGCGTCGACCTGACCGCGCGCGTCGACCTGGCGGCGCGCGTGCTGCGCGCCATGGGACTGGATCGTGATCTTGCGGCACTGGTGCTGCTGATCGGTCATGGCAGCCAGAGCGCGAACAATGCTCACGCGGCGGCGCTGGACTGCGGTGCGTGCTGCGGCCAGACCGGCGAAGTCAATGCGCGCACGCTGGCGCGCCTGCTCAACGATGGCGAGGTGCGCGCCGCACTCGCCACCCAGGGCATCGCGGTGCCGTCGCACACGGCTTTCGTCGCCTGTCTGCACAACACGACCACCGACGAGATCGAAGGTTTCGATCTCGATCTGCTGCCGGAACAGGCGCTTGCCCGCTGGCGTGCGCTGCTGCCGGTGTTCGCCCAGGCGGGCGACCAGGTGCGCCGCGAGCGCGCGCAAGGACTGGGGCTGGATCCGCGCGAAGGCAGTCTGGCACTGCTCGAACGCCTGCGCCGGCGCGCCAACGATGGCGCGCAGACACGGCCCGAGTGGGGGCTGGCCGGCAATGCGGCCTTCATCATCGCGCCGCGCTGGCGCAGCGAGGCGACCGTGCTCGCAGGCCGCACCTTCCTGCACGACTATGACAGCACGCGCGACACGGACGGCTCGCTGCTCGAGTTGCTGATGACCGCACCCATGCTGGTGACGCACTGGATCAACTGGCAGTACCACGCATCGACCTGCGAGCCGGACCACTACGGCAGCGGCAACAAGCTGCTGCACAACGTGGTGGGCGGGCGCATCGGCGTGTTCGAAGGCAATGGCGGCGATCTGCGCATCGGTCTGGCGCGGCAGTCGGTGCACGATGGCGCGCGCTGGGTGCATGAGCCGGTGCGGCTGACCGTGGTGATCGATGCGCCGGCGGCGGCCATCGAGCGCGTGATCGCGCAGCACGAAGTCGTGCGGCGCCTGGTCGATAACGGCTGGCTGCATCTGTGGCGCTTCGACCAGGAGCGCTTGCAGCGCTACCGCTCCGGCCAATGGCAGGCGCTGTCCTTCGAGCCGGCTCCGGATGCGCGCGCGATCAACCCGACCTTGCACTGAGACGCTGTCATGAATGCACATCCGCATCCGTCTGTCCGTCCGCCGCTCATGTCGCATCTCGACTGGCTGGAATCGGAAGCCATCCACATCATGCGCGAGGTCGCCGGTCAGTGCGCGCGGCCGGTGCTGCTGTTCTCCGGCGGCAAGGATTCCATCTGCCTGCTGCGCATCGCGGAGAAGGCGTTCCGGCCCGGGCGCTTCCCCTTCCCGCTGCTGCATGTGGACACCGGCCACAACTACCGCGAGGTCGTCGCCTTCCGCGACCGGCGCGCCGCCGAACTGGGCGAGCGCCTGATCGTGCGCACGGTGGACGAATCGATACGCCGGGGTTCGGTGGTGCTCAAGCATGCGGACGAATCGCGCAACCGCCATCAGTCGGTCACCTTGCTGGAGGCAATCGAGGAATTCGGCTTCGACTGCTGCATCGGCGGTGCCCGCCGCGACGAGGAGAAGGCGCGCGCGAAGGAACGCATCATGAGTTTCCGCGACGAGTTCGGACAGTGGGATCCGAAGAACCAGCGGCCCGAGCTGTGGAACCTCTACAACGCGCGCACTCATGCCGGCGAGCATGTGCGCGCCTTCCCGATCTCGAACTGGACCGAACTCGACGTGTGGCAGTACATCGAGCGCGAAGGACTGGATCTGCCATCGATCTATTTCGCGCACGAGCGCGAGGTGGTCGTGCGCAACGGCCTGCTCGTGCCGGTGAATGTGCCGCTGGTTTCCGGTGCGCTGACCAATCCGCCGCGACCGGGCGAGCAGGTGGTCATCCGTCGCGTCCGCTTCCGCACCGTCGGCGACATTTCCTGCACCGCGCCGGTGGAGTCGGATGCCGACAGCGTAGCCCGCATCATCGTCGAAACCGCCAGCACCGATCTGACCGAGCGCGGCGCGACACGTCTGGATGACCAGACCGGCGACGCGTCGATGGAACAGCGCAAGAAGGAAGGCTATTTCTGAGCGTGGCGGCCTGTCGCCGTCGCGCAGCGAGGACTGGATATGGATACCGAAATGGAAAACCGCGGGCTGCTGCGCTTCCTGACCTGCGGCAGCGTGGATGATGGCAAGAGCACGCTCATCGGGCGCCTGCTGCACGACAGCAAGGCCATCCTGGCCGACACGCTGCAGGCGATCGAAAGCACGTCCACCCGGCGCGGCCTCGAGGCGCTCGACCTCTCTCTGCTGACGGACGGCCTGCAGGCGGAGCGCGAACAGGGCATCACCATCGATGTCGCCTATCGCTATTTCTCGACCGGCCGCCGCAAGTACATCATCGCCGACGCACCCGGACACGAACAGTACACGCGGAATATGGTGACCGCGGCATCCACCGCACAGCTCGCCATCCTGCTGGTCGATGCGCGCAAGGGCCTGCAGACGCAGACGCGCCGGCATGCGCGCCTGGTGTCCATGCTGGGCATACAGCACCAGGTGGTGGCGATCAACAAGATGGATCTGGTCGACCACGACCGGGCGGTGTTCGAACGCATCCGCGACGACTACCTCGATTTCGCCGAGCGCGCAGGCATGACCGGCGTGCGCTTCGTACCGATGTCGGCGCTGCGTGGCGACATGGTCGTGGAGCGCGGGACCGGTCTGGGCTGGTATGACGGACCCACCTTGATGGACATCCTGGAAAGCGTGCCGGTCAGTGCAGCGACCGATGCGCAGCCGCTGCGCTTTCCGGTGCAGTGGGTGTGCCGGCCGCAGGAGGCGGACAACCCGGATCTGCATGACTACCGCGGCTTCATGGGGCGGATCGAATCCGGACGAATCGCGCCGGGCGATGCGGTATGCGTGCTGCCGTCCGGGGTGCGTACCACGGTCGAGGCCATCCATGTTGGCGGCGAGCCGCGCGCGACGGCAAGCGCCGGACAGTCGGTCACCCTGTTGCTGCGGGACGATGTCGATGTGTCGCGCGGAGACATGATCGTGTCTCCGGACACGATGCCGCAGGGGCTCAGGCAGATCAGCGCGGACCTGTGCTGGCTGTCCGATACGCCGCTGGATCGTGCGCGCACCTATCTCATCCGTCACACCACGCGCGAGGTCAGGGCGAAACTGATGGCTATCGATCATCGACTCGATGTAAACACCCTGGAGCAGATGCCCGGCGACCGGCTGTCGATGAATGACATCGCACGCGTGCGCTTCAAGCTGGCTCAGCCGGTGTTCGCCGATCCGTATGCGTCCGACCGCGCCACCGGTGCTTTCGTCGTGATCGACGAAAGCACCTTCAATACCGTCGGCGCGGGCATGATCGTGCAGGACGAGGCGGCGGACGACTGAGCGTGGGCGCGGTGCGCCCGCCCGCTGCGTGCCGACTTACATCTTCAGGTTGAGCGACAGATAGGCGGCGCGGCCAGGCCCGGGCGAGAACGAGGGCTGGAAACTGCCGGCCGGCCAGAAGAAATTGTCGTACCACACGTATTCGTACTCGCGGTCGGTCAGGTTGCGTACCTGCAGGTCCACGCTGGCCGAGCGCGAAATCGTGTAGCGCACGCTGGCGTCGAACAGCACGAAGCCGCCGAACTTGCCCTGGCTGTTCAGGTCGTCGATGTAGTAATCGCCCTGGGCGCGCCCTTGCAGGCTGAAGCGCCATGCATCCGACAGCCGGTAGTCGGCACCGACATTGCTGATGTAGCGCGGCGTCGAGAACACTTCCTTGCCGGCCAGCGATACGCCGCCCGAGGTGAAGGCGCTGATCACCTTGGCTTCCTGGATGGAATGTGACAGCCACACTTCCAGCCGGTCGCTCAAGCGGCTGTTGAGCTGCAGGTCCACGCCCCGGCGGCGCGTCTCCCCAAGCCCGACCGTGGTGCCGGTGCTGGGCATATTGGCCACTTCGTCGGTCGCGTCCTGCTGCCAGAGCGCGATGCGCATGTCGGTGCGCTCATCCGGTGTGAGTTTGACGCCGATCTCCTTGCCGGTGTTGATCGACGGCTTGAAATCGCTTTGCCCGGGCGTGAGGTAGGCGGGGTTGCGCGATCCGGTCAGTACCTGGAAGGTGCGACCCCAGTTCGCATACACGCTGACCGACGATGCCGGGCTATAGACCACGCTCAGCTTGGGCTGCTCTATCCAGCCATAGTCCTGCAGCGGTGCGCTGACGCCTGTGGTCCGCAGCAGTGCGTCGCCGGAAAACCGGTCGACGCGATAGGCCGGCACGATCTTCAGGGACGAGGTGGGGGTGATGACGGTCTGCACATAGGCCCCGAGATTGTTCAGGGAGTACCTGTCGTCGTTCTGTACAAAGGCCGGTGTGCTGAAATCGGTCGGCACGGAAAAGCTGTAGCGATAGCGACGGTATTCGTTGCGCTGGCGTTCCACATTGATGCCGCCATCCAGCGTCACCAGCTCGTTGGCGCGCCAGGTGAGCGTGCTCATGAAGCCGAACTGGTCCTCGTCCCAGATGCGTCGCTGGCGCGGACCGGTGCCGGTCGGGTTGCTGGTGAAGGTGACCTGGCGGTCGTCCTTGTAGGTGTTGAAGTAGAGCTTGTTGCTCAGGAAGGTCGCCGGCGTGATCTGCCAGTCCAGGTGCGCGCTGACCTGGCTCATGTCGCGGTCGTCGCGGTCGTTGGCATTCTTCGCCGGAGACTGGTCGCGGTCCGCCGCCAGTTCAGCGGCGGTCAGGAAGCCGGGCTCGTCCGCCTTGTGCTGGTAGGTGCGCACCACCAGCCCGGTCTTGACCGCGCCGCCCGCCGAAGTGACGAACCATTTGGCGCCGAAGCTGTACTTTTCCGACTCCGAGTGGTCGCGATAACCGTCGGAGTCCTGTTTCGCGAAGAAGTAGTTCTGCGCGAAGCCATCGGATTCCCGCCCCATGGCCACCTGTGCCTCGCGCGTATTGAAGCTGCCGTAGCTGAGCCGGCTGTCCAGGTAATTGCCGCCCTGACGGGTGGCGACATTGATGTTGCCGCCGATATTGTGCAGGCCGTAGCGCGGATCGTTGGTGCCGCGCACCACTTCGATGTAGTCGATCTCCAGCGGAAAGATCATGTCGATGAAGCGCTGGTTGCCGCTGTTCACATTGCTCGGAATGCCGTCGATCAGCACTTTGATGCCATTGATATAGCCCTCGCCATTGAAGGCGCGGAAGGTCACCTTGCCGGATTCGGCGCCCATGCGGGTTTCGGTGAGCTGGATGCCGGGCATCTGCCCGAGCAGTTCCCAACTGTTCATCACGTTCTTGTCCCTGACCTTGTCGCCGCCGAGGATGTCCACCGAGGTGAGCACCTGGGTGCTCATCAGTGCCCCCTTGTTGTCGGCGATCACCGGCACTTCGCCGAGCACGATGACCGGGTCGGCCGCCTGCGGGCCGGCGCTGAAGAGGGACAGGGCCGATGCGACGGCCGTGGAGAGCGTATTGCGTTTCATGTTCGTGTTCCGTGCGTGATGCCATGTCTGCAGGCGCGGACATTCCGCGCGCCCGGGCGTGCGCGGTCCGGTGGCGAGCGGAGTCCTTGTCCGGCGCGCGCGCCGGAGTAGCCGGACGCGCAGTGCCGCATTCGAGTGCGGGGGCGTCGCGACGCCCCGGGGTCAGACGGAATGGACGGGGGGCGCGCGCGAGGCCGGCATCAGCCACGCGAACAGCGGCCTCGGGGCGCGCAGATAGAGAGGGGGAAGGAGGGCGCTGCCGGTCGCCTTCAGTGGATCGCCGGCAGCGATTTCCGGTGGCAGGCCGTGGCAGACATGCTGCATGCAGAACGGGCAATGCTCGAGTTCGCTGTCGCCCTGCGGCGACTGCGCCTCCTCGGCGAGCCGGGGCATCACGATGAGCTTGACGCCGTGCCGCGCGCAGGCGTGCACCGACGCGCCATCGCCACCATGCTCGTGCAGCAGGGCGTGCACCAGTGGCGGCAGCACGGCGGCGGCGAAGGTGGCCAGCACCAGCAGCCAGGCGACAAGTGATGTCCGGACCCGGGTCATGGCCGCATTCTACGTTTCCATTGTGAAACTGTGCCGATGGTTCGCGACGCCGTCAGCCGTACAGCGCGCGGCGCAGATAGGGCGCGGTGCGGCTGCCCGGCGCGCGTGCGACCTCGGACGGTGTGCCCTGAGCGACGATGCGGCCGCCTTCGGCCCCGGCGCCCGGACCCATGTCGATCACCCAGTCCGATCGCGCCACCACACGCATATCGTGTTCCACCAGCACCACGCTGTGGCCGGCATCGACCAGCACCTCGAGCTGGGCGAGCAGGCGCTCGACATCGGCCGGATGCAGGCCGGTGGTCGGTTCGTCGAGCACGTACAGCGTGCCGCCGCGCGCGCTGCGCTGCAGCTCGGTGGCGAGCTTGATGCGCTGCGCCTCGCCTCCGGACAGTTCGGTGGCCGGCTGACCGAGTCGCAGATAGCCCAGTCCGAGCCGGCTCAGCAGCGTGAGCGGCGCGAGTACCCGCGCTTCGTCGGCAAACACCTCGCAGGCCTGATCCACGGTGAGGTCCAGCACTTCGGCGATGTTGCGCCCCTGCCAGGTCACCGCCAGCGTCGCCGGGTTGTAGCGGGTGCCGTGGCAGACGGAGCAGGGCGCATACACGCCGGGCATGAACAGCAGTTCGACGCTGACGAAACCTTCACCCTCGCAGGTCGGGCAGCGACCCTTCGCGACATTGAACGAGAAGCGGCCGGCGTCGAAGCCGCGCTTGCGTGCGGCCGGCGTCTGCGCGAACAGCTTGCGCACCTCGTCGAACAGGCCGGTGTAGGTGGCCAGATTGGAACGCGGCGTGCGGCCTATCGGCTTCTGGTCTATGCGCACCAGGCGTCGTATCGCGTCCGCGCCTTCGCCCAGCCGGCCCTCGGTCGGCAGGGCATCGGCCGGCGGCTGCTCGCCATCGTCGCTGTCCGGCTCCGCCTCGACCACGTGACCCAGATGTGCGGCCACCAGTTCGACCAGCGCCTGGCTGATCAGGCTGGACTTGCCCGAACCGGACAGACCGGTCACTGCGCACAGCACGCCCAGCGGAATGCGTGCGTCGAGCCGTTCGAGGTTGTTGCGGCTCACGTCGTGCAGGGCCAGCCAGCCGGAAGGGATGCGTGGCGTGCGCGCTGGCGGTGCATCGGCCGAAAGGAAGCGCGCGGTGGCTGACGATCCGACCGTGGCCAGGCCGGCGGGCGGGCCGCTGTAGACGATGCGACCGCCGGCGCTGCCGGCGCCGGGGCCGACATCCACCACCCAGTCCGCGCGGCGGATCATTTCGAGGTCATGTTCGACCACGAACACGCTGTTGCCGGCCCGCTTCAGTTGCAGCAGCGCATCGAACAGCGCTTCGCCATCGGCCGGGTGCAGGCCCGCCGACGGCTCGTCCAGCACATAGACCACGCCGAACAGTTGCGAACGCAGTTGCGTGGCCAGTCGCAGCCGCTGCAGTTCGCCCGGCGACAGCGTCGGCGTGCTGCGTTCCAGCGTGAGATAGCCCAGACCCAGGCGCAGCAGCACCTCGATGCGGTCGACCACGTCGCCAGCCAGCCGCTGCGCGGCCAGGCGTCTTTCTTCCGGCAGTCGCGCGTCCGCCTTGCCCGCCGCCGCGGGCGCCAGCAGGCGTGACACTTCACTGAGTGGCCGGCGCGACAGTTCGCCGATATCCAGTCCGGCGAAGGTGACCGCCAGCGCCTCCGGCTTGAGCCGCTTGCCATCGCATGCCGGGCAGTCGGTCGCACGCATGTAGCGCGCCACGCGCTTGCGCATCAGCGCGCTCTGCGTGGTGGCGAAGGTGTGCAGCACGTAGCGGCGCGCGCTGGTGAAGGTGCCCTGGTAGCTCGGCTCCATCCTGCGGCGCAGCGCGATGCGCGTCTCTTCCGGCGTGAAGCCGGCATACACCGGTACCACAGGCTGTTCGTCGGTGAACAGTATCCAGTCGCGCAGCTTGCGCGGCAGCCTGGCCCATGGCGTGTCGATATCGATGCCCATGCTCACCAGGATGTCGCGCAGGTTCTGTCCGTGCCAGGCCGGTGGCCAGGCGGCAATCGCCCCTTCGCGTATCGTGAGCGAGGGGTCGAGCACCAGGGTGTCCTCGCTCACCTCGTACAGCCTGCCCAGACCGTGACAGTCCGGGCAAGCCCCCTGTGGCGTGTTGGGCGAGAAGTCCTCCGCCTGCAGCATGGGCTGGCGCGCGGGATAGCGGCCGGCACGCGAGTACAGCAGACGCAGCAGGCCGGACAGGGTGGTCACGCTGCCCACCGACGAACGTGCGCCCGGGGTGCCGCGCTGCTGTTGCAGCGCCACCGCCGGCGGCAGTCCTTCGATGCTGTCGACGTCCGGCACGCCGGCCTGGTCTATCAGTCTTCGCGCATAGGGCGCCACCGATTCCAGATAGCGCCGCTGCGCTTCGGCATACAGAGTGCCGAAGGCCAGCGACGACTTGCCGGAGCCGGACACGCCGGAGAAGGCGACCAGCGCGTCGCGCGGCAGATCGACGTCGATGTCCTTCAGATTGTGTTCGCGTGCGCCGCGTACGCGCACCATGCCGGACCTGCCGGCGGGAAAGGATTTCGGGGGCGTGCTCATGATGCGGTGAAGGCTGGACGGAGTGACGGCGCGGTGCCGTGCCACATGCGTCGCGCAGCTTACGCGAAGTGCCGGCGCCGGCACACAGTGACCGCCGGCACCGGCGGCGTGCGCTGTGGCGCAGGCGGGTCAGGCTGCTGCGACTACAATGCGCGGCCAGTCATTCAATCCTCATCAGGAGTCCACATGTCGCAAATCGTCATCGATCACAACCCGTCCGAAGAAAAGCTCCGCGAGCTGGGCGTGTCGAGCTGGTCCATCTGGGAAAAGGAAGTGTCGAAGTTCCCGCTGGATTTCACCATGACCGAAAGCGCCTACCTGCTGGAAGGCGAAATCCACGTCACGCCGCAGGGTGGCGAGAAGGTGGTGATCAAGGCCGGTGATTTCGTCGTGTTCCCCAAGGGCATGAAGTCCATGTGGGAAGTCGTGAAGCCGCTGCGCAAGCACTACAAGCACAGCTGACGCCTGCGTTCCGGCCTCGCGGCCGGAACCGGCGGGACCGGCCGGCCTGCGGCCGGTCCGGACCACGCCTGCCCTCGCGATCCGGGACAGCCGCGTTGCGACAGCGAAGAAGGCGCCCGTCTTTCTTGCTCCCTGCGAGCACACACTTTCCCTCTCCCGGCGTATTTCCGCCGCGCATCCGCATCCGCATCCGGGGCCGGCGATTGCTTCATGGCTTCGACGGTCGACCAGCGCGCGCCTTCCGTCCGCCCGGAAATGCCGGGGATGTGCACATCCATTAATATGCCGGTCCAAAAAACGGGATGGCGGCGCGCGTCCTGTGACCGCCATGCCGCGCGGTCCGCGCATCCGCTCGACCCGCTGTTCCCACCCTGAGACCCGACAATGTCTTCACCTGATCTTCGCGATCGCCTGTTCGTGCTGCTGCAGCATGTGCTGCCCAAACAGGGTCTGACCCGATTCGCCGATTTCGTCGCCAATTCGCGTGCGCCGTGGACGCGCGGCATCATTCCGTGGTTCATCCGCAAGTACGGCGTCGACATGAGCGAGGCGGCCGATCCGGATCCGGCGCGCTATGCCTGCTTCAACGATTTCTTCACGCGCGCGCTGCGCGAGGGCGCGCGGCCGCTGGCGGATGCGCCCTTCGTGAGCCCGGTCGATGGCGCGGTGATCGACTGCGCGCGCCTGGAGCGCGACACCATCCTGCAGGTGAAGGGGCATGCCTACAGCGCACGCGCGCTGGCGGGCGGGGACGAGGCGCTGGTGCAGCCCTTCCTCGGCGGCGATGCGGTGTCCATCTACCTCAGTCCCAAGGACTACCACCGCATCCACATGCCGTGCGACGGTCGCCTGCTGCGCATGATCCATGTGCCGGGCAGCCTGTACTCGGTCAATCCCGCCACGGTGGCCGGCGTGCCCGGCCTGTTCGCGCGCAACGAACGGGTGGTGTGCCTGTTCGAATCGTCCTTCGGACCTTTCGTGCTCACGCTGGTGGGGGCCATGGTGGTGGGCAGCATGCAGACGGTGTGGCATGGCGTGGTCAATCCGCCGCGCACCGGCCGGCTGCGCGAATGGCGCTACGACGACCAGGACATCCGTCTGGCACGCGGGCAGGAAATGGGCCGCTTCCTGCTCGGGTCCACCGTGGTCATGCTGTTTCCGCAAGGGGTGCTGCGCCCGCGCAGCGACTGGCTTCCGGGCCGGCCGGTGCGCATGGGAGAAGCGATGGCGGATGCGCGGCCGCGCTGACCGGCATGCCGGGGTGCGCTTGGGCAGGTCCGCCGGGACGCCCGTCGCGCGAGCGGCTGACCCGTCCCGAGCGGGTAAGGGCGACGCATCCGGCGCGGCCATCAGTCGTCCATCGCCAGGGTATTGTGTTTCAATTGGCGCATTTATTGTTTCAATGAAAACGAGTGGGTGCTAAGCTCATGCCAGCAAGGCATAGACGGGAGAACCCCATGAGCGCACTGGAAGACAAGGGCATCCGCGCCTCGGAGGACAGGGGCGCACTGGCCCGCATGGTCATGACCCTGCTCGATCACTGGAAGCTGTCCACCGAGGACCAGGCCGCGCTGCTCGGCATTGCCGCCAGCAATCGCGCCGCGCTGGCGCGCTATCGGCGCGGCGAACCGATAGGCAGCAGCCGCGACCAGTACGAGCGGGTCGGCCATCTGCTGGGCATCCACAAGAACCTCCGCCTGCTGTTTCCGCAGAACCGCGACCTCGCCTACCGCTGGATGAGCACCCGCAACCGCGCCTTCGACAATCTGAGTCCGGTGGACGTGATCCGGGAATGGGGCTTTGCCGGCCTGCTCATGGTGCGCGCCTATCTGGACCGGGCGCGCGGCCAGTGAGTCTGGGCGATCTGTTCGCCCGCCTCGCGCTGGCCGAGGTGAATCGCGATGTGTTCCGCAACATCGTGTCGCTGCGCAGCTCGCAGGACCTGTTCGACGACCTCAGCGACGACCCGGCCGAATGGGCGCTGGCGCAGAAGGTGGAAGGCGATGCCAAGCCACCGCCCTATCGCTCCGCCACCCCGGTGCTGCACCGCCCGTTCGAGGATGCCGAATGGTTCAACGCCATCGCCTGGCCCTTCCAGAACTGGCAGGCCAGCCGCTTTTCCGACGGGCGACACGGCGTGTGGTACGGCTCGGAATCGGTTGAAACCACGGTCCATGAATCGGCCTGGCACTGGCGCAACGGCCTGCTGGCCGATGCCGGTTTCGAGAAGCTGTCGGTGGTCGCCGAGCGCAAGGTGTATGTCGTGGCCTGCGCGGCCGCGTTGCTCGACTTCCGGCCGCTCACCGCGGACTGGCCGGACCTGCTGCATCCTCATGACTACAGCTTTCCGCGGTCGGTCGGCGCGCGCATCCACCGCGAAGGGCATCCCGGCCTGCTCATCCAGTCGGTGCGCCGGCCGCAGGGCGAGAATTTCGCCGTGTTCAATCCGGCACTGCTGTCCAGCCCGCGTCATCACCTGCAACTGAGCTACCGTCTGGAGGGCGACAGCATCGTGGTCGAAAAGACGCCGGGCGTGGTGTGGTTCGGTCTGCATGCCGAGGACTTCGGCGCGCGCCCGCCGGGGTGAGGTCAGCGCGCGCCCGGTGGCCGCGTCGCGGCCGGCGCGGGCGGCTTTGCCTCGGCTGCGCGCAGGATGCGGCGGAAGGTCGGGCATTCCATGTGGCTGGGCGCCGGGCAGGCGGCCGCATGCCTCAGTCCGTCGCGCAGCGCACCCAGCCTGCGTATCGTGCGGTCCAGTTCATCGGCCTTGGCGGCGAGCTGTGCGCGGTCGATGTCCGGCTTGCCGTCGGCGGAAAACATGCGGCCGATCTCGTCCAGCGAAAACCCCGCGGCCCGCCCCAGCGCGATGAGCGCGAGCCGCTCCGTCACCTGCGCGTCGAAGATGCGGCGCATGCCGCGCCGGCCGATGGCGCGGATGAGCCCCTTGTGCTCGTAGTGGCGCAGGGCCGATACGGCGAGGCCGCTGCGCCGGGCCACTTCTCCGATATCCAGTTCCGGCATGGGCTTGACCTCAAGTCGACTTGAGCCTGCATAGTGCAGGCAGGGCCGGCAAGCGGCAACAGGACGCGCACGAGGGGATGACCATGGATGACACTCAGAAGCAGTTGTGGAACGGCGCGGCAGGACAGGCGTGGGTGAGGGCGCGGCCGCTGATCGATGAAGTATTCCAGCCCTTCACCGAGGTGCTGGTCGATGCGGCGCGCGACTGCGGCGCGCGCCAGGTGATGGACATCGGCTGCGGCACCGGCGCGGTGACGCGCGCCCTTTCCGCGGCGCTCGGCGACGCGGCCGCCTGCCTGGGCGTGGATGTGTCGGCGGCCATGGTGGATGAGGCGCGGCGGCTGGCGAACGGGACCGCTTCGCGCGCGCGCTTCCTGTGCGCCGATGCGGCCACGCATGCGTTCCCGCCGGCCGCGGCCGATCTCATGGTGTCGCGTTTCGGCATCATGTTCTTCGCCGACCCGGTGGCGGCCTTTGCCCACCTGCGTTCGGCGCTTGCCGACCGAGGCCGGCTGTGCGGCCTGGCCTGGCGCGATCCCGCGGAAAACCCCTTCATGACGCTGGCCGAACGCACCGCACGTCCCTGGTTGCCGGATCTGCCGGAGCGCCGGCCCGGCGCACCGGGTCAGTTCGCCTTCGCCGATGCCGGCCATGTGAGATCGATATTCGACGCCGCCGGCTGGCGTGCGGCCGACATCCGGCCGCTGGACATCGAGTGCTCGATGCCGGCGCAGCGGATCGAAGAGTGGTTCACATCGCTCGGGCCGGTCGGGCTGGCCATGCCCTCGCTCGACACGTCTGCCCGCGATGCGCTGATCGAGGCACTGCGCAATGCGTTCGCGCCCTTCGTGCGCGGACAGCGCGCGTGCTTCACCGCCGCCTGCTGGCGCATCGATGCGCAGCGCTGAGTACGCGGACCTCAGCCCTCGCTGCCGCCTTCGTCGGCCCAGCCGCCGCCCAGCACCTTGAACAGCGTGACGCGGTTGGACAGATCGGTCTGCTGCAAGGTGATCAGCGTCTGGCGTGCGGCATACAGCGAGCGCTGCGCGTCGAGCACGGTGAGGTAGCTGTCCGAGCCGAGCTTGTAGCGCGCCTGCGCGAGATCGAAACTGCGCTGCCAGGCAGCGACCAGCGCCTGCTGCGCGGCCAGCCGATCGGCCAGCGATGCGCGTTCCGCCAGTGCGTCGGCCACCTCGCTGAAGGCGGTCTGCACCGTCTTTTCATAGGTGGCGAGCTGGATGTCGCGGTCCACCTCGGCCGAGCGCACATTCGCCTGCAGCGCACCGCCATCGAAGATGGGCAGGCTGATCGCGGGCATGAAGCTCCACGCGCCACCCTTGAACAGATCGCCCAGGCTGCGGCTGGCGGTGCCGGCCGATCCGGTCAGGCTGATGGTCGGAAACAGCGCGGCGCGCGCCGCGCCGATGTCGGCGTGGGCTGCCTTCAGCAGATGTTCGGCGGCCAGCACGTCCGGTCGCCGCTGCAGCACCTCGGACGGCAGCCCGGAGGGCAGGTTCACCAGCGCCGCGGCCGCGTCATCCAGCGTGCCCGCCGGCAGCAGTGCCTGCGGCACGCGGGCGCCCACCAGCAGGTCGAGCGCATTCATGTCCTGCTGCACCTGGCTTTCGTAGGCCGCCACGTCGCGTCGCGCCGATTCCACGCTGGTCTGCGTCTGCGCCACGGTCAGCGCCGAGTCGGCGCCGAGCGCCTGGCGCTGTCGCGTCAGATCGTAGGTGGACTGCTGGCTGTTCAGCGTGTCGCGCGCCAGTGCGAGCTGCGCCTGATCGGCGGCCAGCGTCAGCCATGCGCCGGCCACCTCGGCGATCAGCGTGAGCTGTGTGCTGCGGCGCGCTTCTTCGGTGTTCAGATAGCTTTCCAGCGCGGCGTCCTTGAGATTGCGTATGCGCCCGAACAGATCGAGTTCGTAGGCCGATACGCCGACCGCCGCGCTGTAGCTGTGCGAGGTCGTGGTCACGCCACTGGTCGCCGCTTCGCCGGGCGTGCGGCTTGCGGTGCCGCTGCCGCTGGCTTTCACGGTCGGATAGCTGGCCGCCGCCTGGATGCGATAGGTGGCGCGCGCCTTTTCGATGTTCAGCAGCGCGACCCGGAGGTCGCGACTGTTGTCCAGCGCCATCGCGATCGTGTCGCGCAGGCGGGTGTCGCGCATCACATCCTGCCAGTGCGCCGCCTCGACCGTAGCGGCCGCCTGTGCCGCGTTGCCGGTGGGCACCGCGGATGCCGTCCAGTCCTGCGGCACCGGTGCCACCGGGCGGGTGTATTCCGGCGCCAGGCTGGCGCAGCCGGTCAGCGCGGCGGCGAGCATGAGCGCTCCGATCTTCATCTGCAGATTCATCACACGGTCTCCTGCGGGGTGGCGACGCCGTCGGCGGTGGTCGCGGCATTCATGCGCGTCGCCAGGCGACGCACCAGTACGAAGAACAGCGGCACGAACACGATGCCCAGCACGGTGGCGCTGGCCATGCCGCCGAGCACGCCGGTGCCGATGGCGCGCCGGCTGCCGGCACCGGCGCCGCTGGCCAGCGCCAGCGGCAGCACGCCCAGCATGAAAGCCAGCGATGTCATCAGGATGGGACGCAGCCGCAGACGCACCGCCTGCAACGCCGCCCCGACCAGATCCATGCCTTCCTCCTGCAACTGCTTCGCGAATTCGACGATGAGGATGGCGTTCTTGGCGGCCAGCCCCACTGTCGTGAGCAGGCCGACCTGGAAGTAGACGTCGTTCTCGAGCCCGGTCAGCAGCGTGAGCGCGAGTGCGCCGATCACGCCCAGCGGCACCACCAGCATGACCGCCACCGGCACCGACCAGCTCTCGTACAGCGCGGCCAGGCACAGGAACACGAACAGCACCGACACCGCATACAGCATCGGGGCCTGGTCGCCGGACAGGCGCTCCTGATAGGACTGCCCGGCCCATTCGAAGCCGACCCCGGACGGCAACTGGCGCACGATGTCCTCGACCGCCGCCATCGCGGTGCCGGAACTGACGCCCTTGGCCGCCTCGCCGACGATTTCGTAGGCACCCATGCCGTTGTAGCGCTCCAGCTTGGGCGCACCATAGCTCCAGGAGGTCGTCGCAAACGCGGAGAAGGGCACCATGTCGCCTGAACTGTTGCGCACGAACCAGCGCATGATGGCGTCGGTGGCCATGCGGTAGGGCGCGTCGCCCTGCACGTACACCTTCTTCACGCGGCCACGGTCGAGGAAGTCATTGACATAGCTGCCGCCAAGCGCGGTGGCCAGCGTGCTGTTGATATCGGCGATGGACACGCCCAATGCGCCGGCCTTGGCATCGTCGATCCGTATGCTGAACTGTGGCGCGTCATCCAGACCGCTGATGCGCACCTGGGCCAGTTCCGGCCGCTGGCGTGCCAGCTCCAGGAAGCGGTCACGCGCCTTCACCAGTCCTTCGTGACCGAGGCCGTTGCGATCCTGCAGTTCCAGCGTGAAGCCGCTGCTCGAGCCCAGGCCGCGTATGGTCGGCGGCGACATGACGAATACCCGCGCATCGCGCAGTGCCGCCAGTTCGCCATTGGCGCGCCGCGCGATGTCGGCGGCTGCCTGGCCAGGTCCCTTGCGCTGCGCCCAGTCGGTGAGGCGGATGAAGGCGCGGCCGGTGGCCTGGTCGCCGCTGATGCCGGTGATCATGATGTAGCCATCGACATCGGCCTGCTGGCCGAGCCAGTTCTCGAATGCCTTCAGCGAGGCGAGCAGGCGCTCGTCGGTGGCGCCGGCCGGCAGCCGCACTTCGGCCATCAGCGTGCCCTGGTCCTCATCCGGCAGGAAGGACGTGGGCAGGGTGGCGTACAGGGCGGCCATCGCGGCGACGATGAGCGCGTACAGCGCCATCATGCGCCCGCTGCGTCGCAGCACGAAGCCGGTGAGCGAGCGCACGCCTTCGCTGCCGCGATCGAAGCCGTCATTGAAGCGTGCGAAGAAGCGGCCGAGCGGTCCGCGCGCCGTGTGCGCGCCATGCGCCACCGGCTTCAGCATGGAGGCGCACAGCGCCGGTGTCAGCGTCATCGCCACCAGCACCGACAGCAGCATGGCCGATACCACGGTGATCGAGAACTGGCGGTAGATCACGCCGGTCGAACCGCCGAAGAAAGCCATCGGAATGAATACCGCCGACAGCACCAGCGCGATGCCCACCAGTGCGCCGGTGATTTCACCCATGGACTTGCGGGTGGCCTCCTTCGGGGACAGACCTTCGCTGCTCATGACGCGCTCGACGTTTTCCACCACCACGATGGCGTCATCGACCAGCAGGCCGATCGCCAGCACCATGCCGAACATGGTGAGACTGTTGATCGAGTAGCCGAACACCGCGAGCACGCCGAAGGTGCCGAGCAGCACCACCGGCACCGCGATGGCCGGGATGAGCGTGGCTCGCCAGTTCTGCAGGAACAGATACATGATGAGCACGACCAGCGCCACCGCCTCGAACAGCGTGCTCACCACCTCCTCGATGGATATCCGGACGAAGGGTGTGGTGTCATAGGCCATCACCGGTTCGAGCTTGTACGGAAAATCGGGCTGCAGTTCGGCAAGCCGCGCCTTCACCGCATCGGCCACGCCGACCGCATTGGCGCCGGTGGCGAGCTTGATGCCCATGGCGGCGGACGGCTTGCCCTCGTAGCGCGACGATACGGTGTAGCTTTCGCCGCCCATTTCCACACGGGCCACGTCGGCCAGCTTCACCACACTGCCATCGGCGGCGGTCTTGAGTACGATGTTGCGGAACTGATCCTCGGTCTGCAGCTTGCTGCGCGCGGTGATGGTGACGTTGAGCTGCTGGCCGGTCACCGCCGGCAGACCGGCCACCTGACCGGCGGACACCTGCACGTTCTGCGCGGTGATGGCGCTGCTCACATCGGAGGGCATCAGCGCGTAACTGGCCAGTCGCGCAGGGTCCAGCCAGACGCGCATCGCGTGACCGGTTCCCAGGGTCTGCACATCGCCCACGCCATCGATGCGGCTCACGATATCGACCAGGCTGGACGTGATGTAGTCGCCGATGTCGATCGAGCTTGCGCTGCCGTCACCGGACACGAAAGCCACCACCATCAGGAAGTCGGTGCCGGTCTTGGTCACCGTGACGCCCTGGCTCTGCACGGTCTGCGGCAGGATGGCCATGGCCTGCTGCAGCTTGTTCTGCACCTGCATCTGCGCGACGTCCGCATTGGTGCCCGACACGAAGGTGAGCGTGATGCTCGCGCTGCCGGAAGACGAACTGGTGGAGGACATGGACAGCAGTCCGTCCAGGCCCTTCATTTTCTGTTCGATCACCTGGGTGACCGAATCTTCGATGGTCTTGGCCGAGGCGCCGGGATAGGTGGCGCTGATGGTCACCTTGGGCGGCGCGATGTCCGGATACTGCTCGAGTGCCAGCGTACTGATGGCCAGCGCACCCGCGAGCATGACGACGATGGCGATGACCCAGGCGAAGATGGGGCGGTCTATGAAGAAGCGTGCCATGTCAGTCTCCCGTCACCGTGCCTGCACTGGCGACCTGGGCGGGCAGGGTGACGGCCTGCGCCTGCACCGTGTCGCCCGGCTTCACCTTCTGGCCGCCTTCCACCACCACGCGTTCGCCCGGCTGCAGGCCGCTGCTCACCAGCCAGCGGTTGCCGATCTGGCGGCCGGTCACCACCTCGCGCCGGCTCACCGTGTTGTGCGCATCCACCACCAGCACGCTGGCCGCGCCATTGCTGTCGCGGCTCACCGCCTGCTGCGGTACCAGCAGTGCGTGGTCGTCCTGTGCCGTCTGCAGCACCGCGCGCACATACATGCCTGGCAGCAGCGCGCCGTCAGGGTTGTCGAACACGGCGCGCAGCGTGATGGCACCGGTGGCGGTATTCACCGCCACGCCGCTGAAGCGCAGCTTGCCGGTGCGCGCATAGGTACTGCCATCCTCGAGTATCAACTGCACCGCGACTTCGTCCTGTCCGACGCGACGCAGGCGGCCGGCATCGAGCTCGCGGCGCAGGGCCAGCAGTTCCGCGCTGGTCTGGGTTACGTCCACCTGTATCGGATCGATCTGCCGCACCGTGGTGAGCGCGGTGCTCTGGTCGGCGGATACCAGGGCACCCGGGGTCACGCTGGCAATGTCGACCAGCCCGCTGATCGGGCTGGCGATGGAAGTGCGTTCCAGATTGATGCGCGCGGTATCCAGTGCGGCGCGCGCGCTGGCCAGATCGGCTTCCGCCTGACGCAGCGCGGCGTCCGCGTCCTGCTTGTCCTGCTGGCTGGTGGCGTCAATCTCGGCCAGCGCAGCCTGGCGCTGCGCGGTCAGGCGATCCGCCTCGACCAGCGCTTCCGCCTTGGCCACCGCCGCCTGCGCGCTGGCGTAACTGGCGCGATAGCTCGCGGCATCGATCTGGTACAACGGCTGACCGGCCTTGACGCGCGCGCCTTCGGTGAAATGGCGCGCCTGGATGATGCCGCCGACCTGCGGCCGGATTTCCGCCACCAGAGGCGACGTGGTGCGGCCGGGCAGCTCGGTTGTGAGCCGCAGCGATTCCTGTTCGACCGTGACCGTGCCGACCGCGGCCGGACGCGCCATCTGCGCCGGCGCAGAGGTCTTTTCCTGTGTGCCGCTGCTGCAGGCGGACAGGCTGAGCAGCAGCACCAGTGCGGCGCAGGCGAGCAGGCCCGGGCGGTCGGCGATGGCGGCGATGTCCGCCCGGTCGGCGACCTCGGCCGCGGCGGCAAGATTGAGCGTGGATGCGAAGGAGGACATGGCGGGTCTCGTGATCCAATGACGATGAGCGCCATGTTCGGCGGCAAATGTGGAGCAAATTTGGAGAATGTGTATGCGTGCATCGCCCGGCGGATGCTTGAACGCGGACCGCCACCGGTGTTGAAATGCCTGTCCCTTGCCCAGCGACGCGCCGGATGGCGTCCGCCGCGACCATGACGACCGCCTCCCGACCGCGCATGCCGCACGCACTGACCTCCCTGCTGTCCAGGCTCCGTCGCCCCGGGATCACCGCGCAGATTTTCATTGCCGTGCTGGCCACCACCACGGTGGTCACCACCGCGGTGAGCGTGGCGACCCAGTGGAGCTTTCACCGCGGCTTCATCGGCTATCTGAACGAACAGGCGGTTGCCCGCATGGAGGCGGCGGTGCCGCGGCTGCGCGACGCCTATGCGAGAAACGGAAGCTGGGATTTCGTGCGCGACCGTCCGGACGTGTGGTTCGGCCTGGTGGGCGTGGAACGCCTGCTGCCGGCCGATGGCACGCGCAGCGCCGGCGGGCGCGAAATGATGGCGTCCGACCTGCTCGGCGCCGGGCGTCGCATGGCGCTGCTCGACTCGCAGCGCCAGCACGTGATGGGCTTTCCGCTCACCCTGGCCGACAGCGAACAGCGGGAAATCGTGGTCGAGGGGCAGACCGTGGGCTGGGTCACCATTGCCACCATACAGAGCGCGACCGACAGCGCTGCGCTGAACTTTCTCGGCGAACAGCACCGCGTGAGCCTGGCCGCCGGTCTGCTCGGTCTGGCCATGGCAGCGCTCATCGCGGCCTGGGCCGCGCGTCGCCTGCTCGCGCCGCTGCGCGACATGGCGGCGGCTACGCACCGGCTGGCGGCCGGCGCCTACGACACTCGGCTCCGGCTCGCGCGGCACGACGAGATCGGACGCCTGGCCGACGATTTCAACCAGCTCGCGTTGAAGCTGGAGCGCACCGAAGCGGCGCGCCGCGATTTCATGGCCGATGTGTCGCACGAACTGCGCACGCCGCTGGCGGTACTGCGCGGCGAACTGGAGGCGATCGAGGATGGCGTGCGCGCCGCCACGCCGGACCTGATACGCGCACTGCAGCGCGAGGTGGCGGCACTCGGCAAGCTGGTCGACGATCTGCATGTGCTGGCGTTGGCCGATATCGGCGCGCTGAGCTATCGCAAATCCGACATGGATCTGGTCGAACTGATCGTGGACGAGGTCAGCGTCATGCGCAATGCCGCGAGCGAGCGCGGTCTTGCGCTCACCTTCGAAGCGGCGCAGCGTCCGCTTGTCGTGTTCGCCGACGCCGACCGCATGCGCCAACTGCTGCACAACCTGCTGGTGAATGCACTGCGCTACACCGATGCCGGTGGCGAGGTGCGGGTGCGGCTGCATCGCAGCGGCAAAGAGGTGTGCCTGGACCTGATGGATACGCCGCCCGGTGTGCCGGACGAGGCGCTGGAGCGGCTGTTCGAACGCTTTTACCGTGTCGAGGGATCGCGCGGCCGGTCCACCGGGGGCACCGGCCTGGGGCTGGCCATCTGCCGCAGCATTGTCGAGGCGCATGGCGGACGTATCCGCGCGCATCGGTCGCCGCTGGGCGGCGTCTGGATAGATATCCGGCTGCCGGCGGGTGGCCAGGCGACCGTCGCATGACGAGCGGGAGCGAGCGCATGCCGCGCATCCTGGTGGTGGAGGACGAACCGCGGCTCGCCGCGCTGGTGCGCGATTACCTGGTCGCCGGCGGCATGCAGGCCGATATTGTCGACCGTGGCGATGAGGTCGAGGCCAGGGTGCGTGCGCAGCCGCCCGACCTCATCGTGCTGGATCTGATGCTGCCCGGACTGGATGGCCTGTCGGTGTGTCGCGCGCTGCGCCGCTTCAGCGACGTGCCCATCCTGATGCTCACCGCCCGGGTCGAGGAAGTGGACCGGCTGATCGGGCTGGAAGCGGGTGCCGACGATTATGTGTGCAAGCCATTCAGTCCGCGCGAGGTGGTGGCGCGGGTGAAGGTGATCCTGCGCCGGCCGCGCGTCGCGGTGGCTGCGGCCGCGTCCGGCCTGCACATGGACCGTACCGCCATGACCGCTTCGGTGAATGGCGTCCTGCTCGATCTGACCCCGCTCGAGTGGCGCCTGCTCGCGGTGCTGGCCGCTTCACCGGGGCGCGTGTTCTCGCGCGACCAGTTGCTGGACCATCTGCATGACGACCAGCGCGCGATCAGCGACCGCGCGGTCGACAGCCATGTCAAGAACCTGCGCCGCAAGCTGGAACGGGTGCTGCCGGGCGAAGAGCCGATACGTTCGATCTATGGCGTGGGCTATCGCTTCGACGGCGCATGAGCACGCCTGCGCGGTGAGTCGTCCGCCTCGCCCGCCGGGGCGACCGCATCCAGTTCCGCCTGCAGGTTGCTTCGCACCGCCTGCAGCAGCGCGCTGAGCTGCGCCTTACGGTCCGCGTCCAGGCCGCGCAGCGCGATGCCGGCCAGCCTGTCGTTTTCCTTCTGCACCCGCGCGAATACCTGCAAGGCCTGCGCGGACGGCGCCAGCCGCACGCTGCGCCGGTCGCCGCCGTCCGCCTGTGCGACCAGATAGCCGCCTTCCTTCAGACCGGCGATGAGCCGGGCGAGCTGCGCCTTGTCGCGCCCGGAATGAGCGACCAGATCGCTCAGCGTGGCGCCCGGCTGGCGCACGAAGAAGGACAGCGCCCGCAGTTCCATCTGCGTCAGCCCGCTCGGGTCGTCGCGCAAAGCACCGTGGCGCAGCGAGCGATACAGATGCATCACGGCATGCAGGGTTTCCAGTACGGAATCGGCGGAGACCTTCATTTTAGTTGACAAAGTCAATTAATTGGTTGATTGTGGATATTGTCTACTAAAAGGAGCAATCATGAAACAATGGCTTGAATCGATCCTCCGCAAAGAGCCGCGCGTGCAGCGTGTGCGCCATGAAGTGGTGGCGCGCGAGGTGACGGTGGCGGATGTACGGCAGCTCGGTCCGCATCTGCTGCGCGTCACCTTCACCGGCCCGTCGCTCGCAGGCTTCGTGTCCCTGTCCTTCGACGATCACGTGAAGTTCATTTTCCGGACCGCGCAGGGCGACACGGTGAAGCGGGATTACACGCCGCGTGCCTGCGATCCGGTCGCGGCGACGCTGGCGCTCGAATTCGCGCTGCACGAGCATGGACCGGCGTCCGACTGGGCGCGCCAGGCGCAGGTCGGTCAGGTGGTGACGGTGGCCGGGCCGCGTGGTTCGCGCATCCTGCCGCTGGATCTGGACTGGCATCTGCTGATCGGCGATCTGTCGGCCTTGCCCGCGATCGCGCGACGGCTGGAAGAACTCCCGGCGCACAGCCGCGCCATCGTGCGGCTGCGGGTACCCGACGAGGCGGCGCGCATCGATCTTGCAAGCCAGACCGATGCCGACGTGCAGTGGCTCACATCGGACGAGGACCTGTTCGCCTCGCTGCGCGCGCTGCCGCCGCTGGCCGGCGACGGATTCGCCTGGGCCGCGGGCGAGACCGGGCTGATGAAGCGCGTGCGCGACATGCTTGCGGGCGAGTGCGGCATCCCGCGCCACGCGATGCGGGTGGCCGCCTACTGGCGCCGTGGCGTGGCCGACTTCCACGAAACGATCGCCGAGTGATGCCATCGGTCGGGGCGCGCCGATCGCCCGCCCTGACCGTGATCGCTCCGGTCGCGCGGACCGTGCCGCTGGCGAGCGGTGGGCGAGCCACGTAAAGTGCGTGTCCTGTCCGCCACGACCGTTGTGTCCGATGTCCCTGCTTCTGGATTTCGATCTGGATTTCGACGACTACCGTCGGCGCTATGCCCGTCTGGCCCGGCCCAATCTGCTGCAGGATGCTGCGTACGGTCGGGCGATGGCGCGCGCCCAGGGCTTGCAGCCGCGCTGGGGGCTGCTGCGCGACGGCAACGACGAGCTGGCCGTGGTGCAGGTGCTCGAGCGCCATGCGCTGGCCGGCCTGCTTGGCGCTGTGGTGCTCGATCGCGGCCCGCTGTGGCTGCCGGGCGTGGCCGACAGGGCGCATGCGCCGGCCTTCTTCCGTGCCTTCGACCGGCGCTGGCCGCGCCGCCCGGGCCGCCGCCGCCGCATACTGCCCGAGCTGCCGCATGGCGACGAAACGTCCGCACTGCTGCACGCCGCGGGTTGCCGCGCGGCCGGCGACCTTCCCTACGCCACCTATATCGTGTCCGTCGACGATGCAGCGGAATGCCGGCGCCGCCTGCTGCCGCGCTGGCGACAGGTGCTCGATCGCGCGCATGCGGCGATGGCGGACGGCCGCCTGCATCTGGACTGGCCGCAGCCGCTGGCGCGTCTGCCCGACCTGTTGCGACGCCATCTGGCGCATCGCGAAGCGGTGGGCTATCGGGGTCCGGCGCAGGCGGAACTGAATCGTCTGCTGCTCGATTACGCCAAGGCCGGCAGCCTGCTGATCGGCGAGGCGCGAGCCGGCGACAGCGAGCAGCCGTGCGCGCTGATCGCGCTGCTGTGCCATGGCCGGGGCGCGACCTACCAGATTGCATGGAACAGCGAAGCCGGCCGTCGGCTGGGCGCGAACAATGCGTTGCTGTGGTCGGCGCTCGAGCTTTTGCGCGAGCGCGGCATCGCGCATCTGGATCTGGGCGGGCACAGTGCCATCCACACACCGGGGCTGATGCGCTACAAGGCGGGACTGGGGGGACAGGAATGGATACTGGCGGGCATGCATGACTGAATCATCGCCATCGTGGACGGCGGTCAGTGCGCTGGCGCTGGCGGCCGTGGCGCTCGCCGGCTGCGCGACCGACGGTGCGCGCATCGCGCCATCGGGCGACTGGTCCGCGCAGGCCGGCAATGACGAGAACTGGCGCTACAGCGCGCTGCGCCGGATCGACCGCGGCAATGTCGCCGGATTGCAGCTCGCGTGGCGCCGGCCGACCGGCGTGCCGGGCGGGCATGAAGGCGGACCGCTGATGGTCGATGGCCTGCTCTATCTGCACACCCCCTATCCCAATCGCGTACAGGCGCTCGATCCGGCGACCGGCGCCCTGGTCTGGCAGTACCTGCCGGAACAGGACGCACGTGCGCTTGCCACGCTGTGCTGCGACAAGGTGAGCCGCGGGCTGGCCTGGGGGCGCACCGCGGAGGGCGAGGGACGCATCCTGCTGCAGCAGACCGACACCACGCTGGTGGCGCTGGATGCACGCACCGGCGCCGTGCGCTGGCGGGCGAACAATGGCGATCCCGCGCTGGGCGAAACGGCTACGCAGGCGCCGCATGTGTTCGACCACCATGTGGTGACCGGCATCGCCGGCGGCGAATATGGCGTGCGCGGCCACATCACCGCCTATGCGCTGGAGGATGGCAGACGCCTCTGGCGAGGCTACAGCACCGGGCCGGATGCCGACATGCTGATGGATCCCGAGCGCAGCATGACCTGGCGCGACGGGCGCATGCGGCCGGTGGGGCGCGATTCCTCGCTGTCTTCATGGCAGGGCGACCAGTGGCGCCAGGGCGGCGGCACCACCTGGGGCTGGTATGCCCGCGACCGCGCGCTCGGCCTGCTGTATTACGGCAGCGGCAACCCGTCCACGTGGAACCCGGTGCAGCGCCCGGGCGACAACCGCTGGAGCATGAGTCTGTGGGCGCGCGACCTCGCCACCGGCGTGGTGCGCTGGGTGTATCAGATGACGCCGCACGACGAGTGGGATTACGACGGCGTGAACGAGCTCATCCTGTTCGACGCCGACGATGGACAGGGGCGGACGCGCCGCCTGCTGGCGCATTTCGACCGCAATGGTTTCGCCTATCTGCTGGACCGGGCCAGCGGGGCGCTGCTGCGCGCCGACAAGTTCGATGCCGCCGTGAATTGGGCCAGCCATGTCGATCCATTCACCGGCCGGCCGCAGGTCGAACCGGCCCGTTCGCCGCAGCACACCGGCACCGACGATACGACGCGCGGCATCTGTCCCGCCACCATAGGTGCCAAGAACCAGGCGCCGGCGGCGTATGCGCCGGACAGCGGCCTGTTCTTCGTGCCTACCGTCCATCTGTGCATGGACAACGAGGTATTCCAGGTGAGCTACACCGCCGGCCAGCCCTATACCGGCGCCGACATCCACATGCGCGCGGTGCCGGGCGACGAGCAGGCGATGGGCCGGCTGATCGCCTGGGACGCGCTGCGCGGACGCACGGTGTGGTCGCGCGACGAGCGCCTGCCGCTGTGGGGCGGCGCGCTGGCCACCGCCGGCGGGCTGGTGTTCTACGGCACGCTGGAGGGTGAGCTCAAGGCGGTGGATGCGCGCGATGGCCGCCTGCTCTGGACCTCGCCACGGCTGGCATCGGGCATCGTCGGCAATGTGACGACCTGGATGCATGACGGCCGCCAGTACATCGGCGTCTATGCCGGTGTGGGCGGTCTCGCGGCGGATCCGGACGGCATCGCACGCATGGCGGCGGTTGGCGGGGCCGGGCAGGGTGGCGAACTGGCGGTGTTCGCGCTGCCGGACCGGCCTTGAAATCGGCGTGGCGCCCGCGCTGTCGAAATCGCCCGACCTGCTTCGTCGACCTCACGATCAGGCGGCGGAGGGGCCGTCGCCCGTCATGCAGAGGGAGGAAAACACCGATGTCGTCAGCGAATGATCCGGATGTGGCCGTCACGCTGCTGGTCGCCACCCGCAAGGGCGCCTGGCTCTATCACGCCGACGCCGCGCGCAGCCGCTGGCGCGTGGACGGTCCGCACTTTCTCGGCCACATCATCCACCACATGGTGCTCGACCCGCGCGACGGCCGCACGCTGCTCGCGGCGGCGAAGACCGGCCATCTCGGGCCAACCCTGTTCCGCTCCACCGATGCCGGGCTGAGCTGGCGCGAGGCGGCGCGGCCACCGGCATTCGCCCGCGTCGAGGGCGGCGGCGGGCGCAGCGTGGACCATACCTTCTGGCTCACGCCGGGCCATGCCAGCGAGCCGGGCGTGTGGTACGCCGGCACCAGTCCGCAGGGGCTGTTCCGCTCGCACGATGGCGGCGAGACCTGGGCGCCGTTCTCGCCGGTGAACGATGACCCGGACTATCGAAGCTGGATGGGCACGGTCCAGGACGGTACGCCGGACGGCCCCAAGCTGCATTCGATCATTGTCGATCCGCGCGATCCCGCGCATCTGTACTTCGGCATGTCCGGCGGCGGTGTGCATGAATCGGTCGACGGCGGCCGCAGCTTCCGCACCCTGATCGACGGTCTGCA
This sequence comes from Methyloversatilis thermotolerans, assembly GCF_000372885.1. GTDB lineage: Bacteria > Pseudomonadota > Gammaproteobacteria > Burkholderiales > Rhodocyclaceae > Methyloversatilis > Methyloversatilis thermotolerans. The sequence goes on along the minus strand of NZ_KB889967.1, from coordinate 2,093,257 downwards.
GGTGGTGGAGGGCTTCGACGCCAGCCAGCCCACCTTTCACGATCCGCACTGCATACGGTTGTGTCCGTCGAATCCGGATCGTCTGTACCAGCAGAACCACTGCGGCATCTACCGCATCGACCGGCCGGACACGCGCTGGCGCCGCATCGGCGGAGGCCTGCCGGCCGGCGTGGGCGATGTCGGTTTTCCCATGGTGGTCCATCCACGCGACGCCGACACCGCCTGGGTGTTTCCGATGGATGGCACGTCGGTGTGGCCGCGCACCAGCCCGGGCGGGCGTCCGGCCGTATTTGCGACACGGGATGGTGGCGCGACCTGGCAGCGCCTGGCCGGTGGCCTGCCGGCGGAACAGGCGTGGTGGACGGTGCGCCGTCAGGCCATGAGCGCGGACAGCCAGCCTGTCGTCGGGCTGTACTTCGGGACCACCTCGGGCGAACTGTGGGCGAGCCGGGATGAAGGCGAGCACTGGCAATGCATTGCACGCCACCTGCCGGACATCTATGCGGTCGAGGTTGCCGCGCGCGCGCAAGCATGAAGGTGCTCATTCCGAGCGCGCTGCGTTCCTACACCGACAGCGCGTATGCCGAGGCATGCGGTGACACGCTGGCCGAGGTGGTGGCCGACCTGGACCGGCTGCATCCCGGCATCGCCTTCCGCATGATCGACGAACAGCGACGCATCCGCCGCCACATCCGCTTCTTCGTCGATGGGCGCCAGGTGCGCGATCTCGATCAGCGCATGCCGGACGACGGCGAACTCATCATCGTGCAGGCGCTGAGCGGCGGCTGAAGGCGCGGTCCTGCGCCTGCACGATGAAGTCGCCGATCACCCGGGCGGCGTCGGCGCCATGGTGAAACAGCGCCATGTGCGACCCGGGCAGCGTCGCGGTGACGGCGTCCGGCCGCAATGCCAGCATGTCGTGCAGATTGCGGGCCGGCACCACAGTGTCGTCCGCCGCCGCGATGCACAGCAGCGGATGCCGGCTCGCCGCCAGCTCTGCCCGCGCGTCGGCGCGCGCCACGGCGCGCACGCGTGCCGACAGTTCGCGGGCGGACACCTGGCGCCAGGTTTCCGCCTTCGCGATGCGGAAGGGGTCGTCCGGCTGGCGACCGAACCACACCGGCATGCGGCGCGCGGCGCGCACCGCATAGACCAGCGGCGGCTGCGCCAGCGCGCGCAGGTACTTCAGTCCCGGCAGCGGCACGCGCACGAAGCTGGTGGACAGCACCACGCCCTGCACCCGTGACGGTTCGGCCGCGGCCAGCTTGAGCGCCAGCGGGCCGCCGAAGGAACTGCCGAGCACCCAGTAGGCGGGCAGATCGGCCAGTCGCGTGCGCACATGGCGCAACAGCCGCCCGTAGCCCTGGTCGCCGTCGCGCGGATAGGTGACGACGCGCGGCGTGATCCACGCGGGCAGCGCCGCCATCAGCGGCCGGAAGAACACATCGCTGCCATCCAGGCCGGGCAGCAGTACGAGCGGTATCGTCGATGACATGGTCAGCGTGTCGGCCGGCGAGCGGCCGTGTAGGCCCGACGGAACGAAGCCATCGCCCCGGCGGCATCGGGTGTGAGCCGGAGCGCGCTGCGTGATGCAGCCGGCGAAGTATGAGGCAGGCCGGCGCTTCGTGCGCATTCCGGCTGCGATTCGAGCCGGTTGGGTGCGCACGACCTCGTCCCGAAGCTGCGCGGATCTTTACGGCGCGTTTACGCCGGCAAGCGCAGTTTTGCGTCCTTCTTTCCCCCGCCCGGCCTACGCTTTCGTTCATCGCACGCCTTCCCGCCGGGAAGACGTCCGCTTACCGGAGAAGCACATGAACACGCTCTATCTCATCTGCGGCGCACTGGCGGTGGCGCTGGGCCTCTATCTGATCCATGCGCTATGGCATGCGGAGGACTTCTGATGACCGCCCAGATGAGCCTGCTGCTGGCCTGTTTCGTCGCCGCGATCTGGCTGATCGCGCTGCCGCTCGGCCGCTGGCTGGCGGTAATCGCCAGCGGCTGCCCGCCGCTGTTCGCCGGTGCCGAGCGCACGCTGCTGTCGCTGTGCGGCGTACGCGGCGAGGAGCAGGGCTGGCGCGCCTATGCCGGGGCGCTGCTGCTGTTCAACGCGCTCGGCATCATCGTTCTGTTCGCGCTGCTGCGGCTGCAGCATCTGCTGCCTCTGAATCCGCAGGGCTTCTCCGCGCTGGCACCCGATCTGGCGCTGAACACGGCGGTGAGCTTCGTCACGAACACCAACTGGCAGGCCTATGGCGGTGAGAGCACGATGAGCCATCTGTCGCAGATGCTCGGGCTGGCGGTGCAGAACTTCCTGTCGGCGGCGACCGGCATCGCGGTGGCATTCGCACTGATGCGCAGCTTCGCGCGCAGCGGCGCGGCGGGCATCGGCAATTTCTGGGTCGATCTGTTACGCACCACCCTCTACCTGCTGCTGCCGCTCTCGCTGATCATCGCGCTGTTCTTCGTGTCGCAGGGCGTGATCCAGAACTTTTCGCCCGACCTGACAGTGAAGCTGCTCGAACCGCAGCTGTTGGCCGATGGCGGCGTGCGCGGCAGCCAGACCCTGGCCATGGGTCCGGTGGCCTCGCAGGAGGCGATCAAGATGCTCGGTACCAACGGCGGCGGATTCATGAACGCCAATTCAGCCCATCCGTTCGAGAATCCCAGCGCATGGACCAATGTGGCGCAGATGCTGGCCATCTTCGCGTTGCCGGCGGGCCTGTGCATGGCCTTCGGTCATCTGGTCGGCGACCGCCGGCAGGGCTGGGCTCTGCTGGCGGCCATGACGCTGCTGTTCGTCGCCGCGGTTGGCGTGATCGCCAGCCAGGAGCAGGGCGGCAACCCGCATTTCGCGGCGCTCGGCGTCGATCAGGCGGCAGGCGCGCTGCAGTCCGGCGGCAATATGGAAGGCAAGGAGGCGCGTTTCGGCATCGCCGCCAGCGCGCTGTTCGCCGCCATCACGACCGCTGCATCCTGCGGTGCGGTCAACACCATGCACGCATCGCTGATGCCGCTGTCCGGCGGTGTCGCGCTGCTGCTGATGCAATTGGGCGAGGTGGTGTTCGGCGGTGTCGGTTCGGGGCTGTACGGCATGCTCATGTTCGCCGTGCTGGCGGTGTTCGTCGCCGGCCTGATGACCGGCCGCACGCCCGAATACCTGGGCAAGAAGATCACGCCGCCGGAAATGAAGAGGGTGTCCATTGCCCTTCTGGTGACGCCCTTGCTGGTACTGCTCGGTACCGCGGTGGCCGCCGGCAGCGAAGCCGGGCGGGCCGGCCTGCTCAACCCGGGTGCTGCCGGTTTCAGCGAAATGCTGTACGCCTATTCGTCGGCGGCCAACAACAACGGCAGCGCGTTTGCCGGTCTGTCCGCGAATACGCCCTTCTACAACCTGACGCTGGCGCTGGCCATGCTGCTCGGGCGCTTTGCCGTCATCGTGCCGGTGCTGTCGCTGGCCGGTGCGCTCGCGGCACGGGTCCGCGCACGGCGCGACGAAGCCGGCCTGCAGTCGGCGGCGCTGCCAACCCATGGACCGGTGTTCGTGCTGCTGCTGGTGCTGACCGTCGTGCTGGTCGGCGCGCTCACCTATCTGCCTTCGCTCGCGCTCGGACCGCTGGTCGAGCATCTGAATCTGTCCGCCGCGCTGAGGAGCCCGCAATGACGACCCCCGCATCGTCCCGCGCCGTCCGCACGCCCTTGTTCGACCCGCTGCTGGTTCGCGGCGCGGTACGCGACGCCCTTGTCAAGCTCAACCCGGCCGCGCAGTGGCGCAACCCGGTCATGTTCACGGTCTGGCTGTGCGCCGCGTTGATCAGCGTGCTCTGGGTGCAGGCGCTGACCGGCAACGGCGAGGCGCCTGCCTGGTTCATCGGCGCCAATGCGCTGTGGCTGTGGTTCACCGTGCTGTTCGCCAATTTCGCAGAGGCGCTGGCGGAAGGGCGCAGCAAGGCACAGGCCGCCAGTCTGCGCAGCCTGCAGCAGCGCGGCAGCGCGAAGAAGCTGCGGGCGCCGCGGCATGACGCGCCGCGGGACAGTGTGGACATGATGGCGCTGCGCGTCGGCGATGTCGTGCTGATCGAAGCCGGCGATCTGGTGCCTTGCGACGGCGAGGTCATCCAGGGCGCGGCATCGGTCGATGAAAGCGCCATCACCGGTGAGTCAGCACCGGTCATCCGCGAGGCTGGCGGCGATTTCTCCTCGGTCACCGGGGGCACGCGCGTGCTGTCCGACTGGCTGGTCGTGCGCTGCACCGTCAATCCGGGCGACAGCTTCCTCGACCGCATGATCGCCATGGTCGAGGGCGCCCGCCGCCGGCGCACGCCGAACGAGGTGGCGCTCGCCCTGCTGCTGGTGTCGCTCACTCTCGTGTTCCTGATGGCAACCGCCACCCTTCTGCCGTTTTCGATCTTTGCCGTGCAGGCGGGCGGGCAGGGCAGTCCGGTTACCGTGACCGCGCTGGTGGCGCTGCTGGTGTGTCTCATCCCGACCACGATAGGCGGCTTGCTGTCCGCCATCGGTGTGGCCGGCATGAGCCGCATGCTCGGGGCCAATGTGATCGCCACCTCGGGTCGTGCGGTCGAGGCGGCCGGAGATGTCGACGTATTGCTGCTGGACAAGACCGGCACCATCACGCTCGGCAATCGCCAGGCCGCGGCCTTCCTGCCCGCGCCGGGCGTGAGCGAACAGGCGCTGGCCGATGCCGCGCAACTCGCATCGCTGGCGGACGAAACACCGGAAGGGCGCAGCATCGTCGTGCTGGCCAAGCAGAAGTTCGCGCTGCGCGAGCGTCAGTTGCTGTCGCATGACGCGAGCTTCGTGCCCTTCACGGCGCAGACCCGCATGAGCGGCGTGAACTGGGCGGGACGACAGATACGCAAGGGCGCGGCCGAGGCGGTGCGCCGCCATGTCGAGTCGCTCGGCGGACGCTATGCCGAAGACGTCGCGCAGCAGGTGGAGGACGTCGCCCGCCGCGGCAGCACGCCGCTGGTGGTGGCCGACGGCGCGCAGGTGCTGGGCGTGGTCGAGCTGAAGGACATCGTCAAGGGCGGTATGCGCGAACGCTTCGCCGAGCTGCGGCGCATGGGCATACGCACGGTCATGATCACCGGCGACAACCCGATGACCGCTGCCGCGATTGCCGCCGAAGCGGGGGTGGATGATGTGCTGGCAGAGGCCACCCCGGAAGCCAAGCTCGCACTGATACGGCGCTACCAGGCCGAGGGCCGCATGGTGGCCATGACCGGCGATGGCACCAATGACGCGCCGGCGCTGGCGCAGGCCGATGTCGCGGTGGCGATGAACAGCGGCACGCAGGCCGCCAAGGAGGCGGGCAACATGGTGGACCTCGACAGCAATCCGACCAAGCTGATCGAGGTGGTGGAGATCGGCAAGCAGATGCTCATGACGCGCGGCGCGCTCACCACCTTCAGCCTGTCCAACGATGTGGCGAAGTACTTCGCCATCCTGCCGGCGGCGTTCGCGACCACCTGTCCGCAGTTGTCCGCGCTCGACCTGATGCATCTGAATTCCGCGCAGTCGGCCATCCTGTCCGCCGTCATGTTCAACGCACTCATCATCGTCGCGCTGATTCCGCTGGCTTTGCGCGGCGTGCGCTACCGTCCGCTCGGCACCTCGGCACTGCTGCGCCGCAATGGACTGATCTACGGACTGGGTGGACTTCTGCTGCCCTTTGCCGGCATCAAGCTCATCGATATCGCGCTCGGCGCGCTCAACCTGGTATGAGGACCCGGACCATGAATGCCTTCATCGATCTGCTGCGCCCGGCGCTGTCCGTTCTCGTCCTGCTCACGGCACTCACCGGCGGCGTGTATCCGCTGCTGGTCACCGCGATCGCGCATGCCGTGTGGCCGGAGCAGGCGGCGGGCTCGCTGTTGCGCGACGGCGACCGGGTGGTCGGCTCGGCGCTGATAGGGCAGCCGTTCAGTGATCCGGGGCATTTCTGGCCGCGGCCTTCGGCCACCGCGAACCGGCCCTACGACGCCACCGCGTCCGGCGGCAGCAATCTGGGCGCCAACAACCCGCAACTGCTGCAGGCGGTGGCAGAACGGGAGGCGGCGCTGCGCGCGGCCGATCCGGCGCAGCGCGAGGCGCTGCCGGTGGACCTGGTGACCGCGTCGGCGAGCGGGCTGGATCCCGACATCAGCGTCGCGGCCGCGCTGTGGCAGGCGCCGCGCGTGGCCAACGCGCGCGGACTTCCTCGCGGCGAGGTCGACCTTCTGATCGAACGCGAGGCCGGTTCGCGCTGGCTCGGTTTCATCGGCGAGCCGACGGTCAACGTGCTGGCGCTGAACCGGGCGCTCGACCGGATGCTTGCGCAATGAGCGAAGCCCTGCTCGTGCTGGGGGCGATTTTCGGGCCGCTCGCGCTCGCCGCATATATGATCCTTCGCCGGAAGCGATGAAGCGGATCCGCCCGACCCACTCCCCGGCAGCGTCATGACAACCCATTCCGTCGCAAGGTCCGCACGACATCAGCACGCCGCCGCCGGCGCCGCCGTTCGCCGCCGGCCGCCGGGGGGGCGCCATGGCCGATGACGAGATACGCCCGGATCCGGATGCGCTGCTCGCGCTCGCGCGCGCGGAGGCGGACCGTGCTGCGCGCGGACGTCTGAAGATATTCTTCGGCTCGTCGGCCGGTGTCGGCAAGACCTGGGCCATGCTGGATGCGGCGCAGCGCATGCGCGCCACCGGCAGCGACGTGGTGGTCGGCGTGGCGGAAACGCACGGGCGCAGCGACACGGCGCGCAAGCTGGAAGGTCTGGAGCTGTTGCTGCCGCGCGACGTCGTATTGCAGGGTCGCACCTTGAAGGAATTCGACCTCGATGCCGCACTCGCGCGCCGGCCGGCGGTCGTGCTGGTGGACGAGCTGGCGCACAGCAATGCCCCCGGCTCACGGCATCCCAAGCGCTGGCAGGATGTCGAGGAGCTGCGGGATGCCGGCATCGATGTGTGGACCACGGTGAACGTGCAGCACATCGAAAGCCTGAACGACGTGGTGGGTGGCATCACCGGCATACGGGTGCGGGAAACCGTGCCGGACCGCGTGTTTGACGAGGCGTCCGAAGTGGTGCTGGTCGATCTGCCGACCGACGACCTGCTGCGTCGCCTGCGCGAGGGCAAGATCTACCTGCCGGAACAGGCCGAGCGCGCGGTGCGCAATTTCTTCCGCAAGGGCAATCTGATGGCGTTGCGCGAACTGGCGCTGCGTCGTACCGCCGAGCGTGTCGAGGATGATGTGCGCAGCTACCGGCGTGCCCATGTCGCACGCGACAGCCGCGCGGTGTGGCAGGTGAGCGATGCGCTGCTGGTATGCGTCGGACCAGGAGCCGAAGGCGACCGGCTGGTGCGTGCCGCCGCGCGCCGCGCCGCGCTCGCCGATGCGCCGTGGCACGCCATCTATGTCGAGACGCCTGCCTTGCAGCGCCTGCCCGAGGCGCGTCGCCGTCGCATCCTGCAGACGCTGAAGCTGGCCGAGTCGCTGGGCGCGACCGTGGCCACCCTGGCAGCGGAGGATATCGCGGCGGCGGTGGTCGCCTATGCGCGCGAGCACAATCTGGGCACGCTGGTCGCCGGTCAGACTGCGGACCGCCCGCTGCGCGCGCCTTGGCACTACCTGCCGGGCAGGCGGCCGTTCGCGCGCCGCGTCATGAAGGCGGCGCCCGAGATCGAGCTGATGTTGATCGCACGCGACCTGGCGAGCGATGCGGCGGCGATGCCGCTGTCCGGCGACGATGAGGCGTCCGAGCGCACCGCCCGGCGCGCACGCGGCTATGCCTGGGCGGCCGGACTGTGCGCAGCGGTCACCGTGCTCGCCACGCCGTTGCTTGAAGTATTCGATCTGGCCAATATCGTCATGCTGTTCCTGCTTGCCGTGGTGCTGACTGCGGTGCGCTTCGGGCGGCGTGCGGCGCTGGCTTCGGCGCTGATGAATGTGCTGGCTTTCGATTTCTTCTTCGTGCCGCCGCGCTTCACGTTCTCGGTCAGCGATGCGCAATATCTGGTGACCTTTGCCGTCATGACCGTGGTGGGCCTTGTGGTCGGCCAGCTCACGGCTTCGCTGCAGTACCAGGTGAATGTCGCGCGTTATCGCGAACAGCGTGCGCGCGGCCTGTTCGAAATGGCACGCGATCTCGGCCGCGCACTCACCGTGGAACAGGTGTGCGAGATCGGCGAAAAGGCGGTTGGCCGCGCCTTCCGTGGCCATGCGGCCATCCTGCTGGCGGATGATGCGCAGCGCCTGTTGCCGCCGGACGCCGGCCATGGCTTCGAGCCCGATGTCGGGCTCGCGCAATGGGCCTACGACCACGGCGAAGCGGCGGGCAGCGGTACCGGCACATTGCCCGGTGCGCCGGCGCTCTACCTGCCGCTGCACGCACCCACGCGTCCGCGTGGTGTGCTCGCCCTGAAGCCATCCGGCGCCCGGCTGCTGATGATTCCCGAGCAGCGTCAGTTGCTCGATACCCATGCCGCGCTGGTGGCGATCGCGATCGAGCGCGTGCATTTCGTGCAGGTGGCGCAGGACACGCTCTTGTCCATCGAATCCGAACGCTTGCGCAATTCGCTGCTTGCGGCACTGTCGCACGATCTGCGCACGCCGCTTACGGCGCTGATCGGCATGTCGGAGAACCTGCACGCTGCGCTTGCACGGCGCGGCGCGGGCGAAGCGGACGATGCATCCGCCATCCTCGCGCAGGCGCGGCGCACCGCCCAGCTCGTGGCCAATCTGCTGGACATGGCGCGGCTGCAGGCGGGCGCGGTGAGCCTGCATCATGACTGGCTGTCGCTGGAAGAGCTGACCGGCAGCGCGCTGGCCGCGCTCAAGCCGGTGCTGGACCGCCATGTCGTGCACACCGATCTGCCGGCCGATCTGCCCCTGCTGTACGGTGACGCCGTGCTGCTGGAGCGGGTGATGGCGAACCTGCTGGAAAATGCCGCCAAGTACACCCCGCCCGGATCGCTCATCACGGTGAGCGGACGACCGGAGGGCGAATCGCTGACGGTCGAGGTGAGCGATGACGGCCCCGGACTGCCGGCCGGCGATCCCGATGCGCTCTTCCTCACCTTCAAGCGCGGCGATCCGGAATCGAGCACGCCGGGAGTCGGCCTCGGCCTGTCCATCTGCCGCGCCATCCTGCGCGCGCACGGCGGCGACATCGAAGCGGCGAACCGCCCGCCACCGGCGCGCGGCGCGGTGTTCCGCTGGTGGTTGCCGCTGCGCGCGATGCCGGATGTCGAGGCACACTTGTGACATGAACGACAGTGCATCCGCTGCCTCCGCCCACATCCTGATCGTCGAGGACGATCCGGGCATCCGCCGCTTCGTCCGTCAGGCGCTGGAGGATGCCGGCCACAGCGTGAGCGATGCCGACCGCCTGCAGCGCGGGCTGATCGATGCCGCCACGCGCAAGCCGGATCTGCTCATCGTCGATCTCGGCCTGCCGGACGGCGACGGGCTGGACCTGATACGCGAGCTGCGTGGCTGGAACACCCAGCCGGTCATCGTGCTGTCGGCGCGCAGCGGCGAGGCGGACAAGATTGCGGCACTCGATGCCGGCGCCGATGATTACCTCGCGAAGCCGTTTTCCGTCGGCGAACTGCTGGCGCGCGTGCGCGCGGCGCTGAGACGCGCGACCGGCGGGCATGACGGCACGCCGGTCATCCGCTTCGGGGCATGCTGTTTCGACCGTGCCAGACGCCTGCTCACGCGCGACGGCGAGCCGGTACATCTGACTCCGGTTGAATACCGGTTGCTCGCGCTGCTGGCGGCACACGAAGGCCAGGTGCTGACACAAAGACAATTGCTGTTGCAGGTGTGGGGCCCGAACAGTGTCGAGCACGCGCATTATCTGCGTATATATATGGGGCACCTGCGGCGCAAGCTCGAACAGGACGCGTCCCGGCCGCGCCATCTGCTGACCGAAACCGGCGTGGGTTATCGCTTCGTCGCCGAGCCCTTGAACTGATCCAGGTCAGGCATCGTGCGTGCACGCCTGACACAATGCGGTATGGAACGTGTCCGCGCCCGGGCGATCACACCCGCGCAGGCGGACATCGGTGAAGGAGACGACAGTGAACACTCCTGGCATGAACGAGGCGGGCGCGGCGGCCCAGGTGCAGGCGCCGGCGCAATTCGTCCACGAGATTGCGCGCAGTTTCGTCGATGGCCTTGCCCGATCGGTCGATCCGTTCGGCATGAGCGCGCCGATACTGCATGCCCAGCTTGCCTGGGCGGCGCATCCGGCGGAACTGCATGACAGGCTGACGCGGCTGTCTGCCGATCTGTGGCGTCTGCACCAGCACACGGTCAGACGCACGCTGGGTCTGCCCAGCGATGACCCCATGCCGGCGATCGAGGGCGACACGCGCTTCAGCGATCCGGCCTGGAGCGAACTGCCGAGCTGGGATCTGCTGAAGGAGTGGTATCTCGCCTTCACCCGCCACACCCAGGACATGCTGTACGACACGCCGGGGCTGTCGGAAAAGGATCGCGAGCGCGCGGCGTTCTGGTGGCGCAACTGGCTGAATGCGGTGGCGCCGACCAATTTCCTGCTCACCAACCCGGTCGCCTTGCGCAAGGCGTTCGAAACCGGCGGCGAGAGCCTGGTGCGCGGCTTTGGCAATTTCCTCGACGACCTGCGCGCTGGCGACGTGCGCATGACCGACCCGGATGATTTCAAGGTGGGCGAGAACCTGGCGCTGACGCCGGGTGCCGTCATCATGCGCAATCGGCTGGTCGAGGTCATCCACTACGCGCCGACCTGCCCGCGGGTGCACGCCGAACCGGTGGTCATCATCACGCCGTGGATCAACAAGTTCTATGTGCTCGATCTGGTTCCGAAGAAGAGCATGGTGCGCTACCTGCTCGATCAGGGGCTGGACGTGTTCATCACGAGCTGGAAGAACCCGGGTCCCGACATGGCGGACGTGACCTTCGACGACTACCTGATGGAAGGTCTGCACGGCACCATCGAAGCGGCACGGGCCTTCACCGGCGCGCCGCGCGTGCACGCGGTGGGCTATTGCATCGGCGGCACCGCGCTCGCCATGTACATGGCCTGGGCGAACCGCCATTTCCCGGAGGACGCGGTGCCGGTCGCCGACTGGACCTTGCTCACCACCCTGGTCGATTTCCGGTCGCCGGGGGAGATCGAGGTATTCATCGACGAATCGAGCGTGCGTTCGCTGTGCGAAGCGATGGCGCAGAAGGGCTGCCTGGACGGGCGGGAGATGGCCGCGTCGTTCCGGCTGCTGCGCGCCAACAGTCTGATCTGGCACTACATCGTGCACGGCTGGTTGTATGGCGAGGCGCCGCCCGCCTTCGACGTGCTGTACTGGAACATGGATACGACGCGCATGCCTCAGGCCATGCACGGCTGGTATCTGCGCGAGCTCTACCTGCACAACCGGCTGATCAAGCCGGACGCCCTGACGGTGGCCGGCGAGCCGCTGGATCTGCGGCGCATCAGGCAGCCGCTGTATGCGGTCGCGGCCGAGGACGATCACATCGCTCCGTGGCGGGAAACCTTCCGCATCCATCGCCACATCGGCGGCGAGAAGCGCTTCGTGCTGAGCAGTTCCGGGCACATCCTGGGCATCGTCAACCCGGTGGTCGATCCGCCCAAGCGCAGCTATCGCGCGGCGGCGGTGCAGGCCGGCGACCGGGCGGAGTCCTGGCAGGACGCCAGCGCGGCGCGACCGGGAAGCTGGTGGGAGGACTGGATGGCCTGGCTCAAGCCGCGCGCCGGCAAGCGCGTTGCGGCACGACCGGCGGCGAGCGAAGAATTTCCTGCGCTTGCGGCGGCGCCGGGTACCTATGTGCTGGAACGTTGACGCGGGCGGCTCGGGTTCGGAACGCGCGCCGTCTCACAGTGCGCGCATGATGCGCATCCCGGGTGAAAGCTGGCGCTCCAGATCATCGCAGCGCGCCGACAGCGGCCAGGTGTCGATGAAGGTCTGCACGGCGTCCGCCGGCAGGGGCGGACTGATCAGATAGCCCTGCAGCATGGAACAGTTGCGTGCGAACAGCGCGCCAGCCTGTTCCACTGTTTCCACCCCTTCCGCCACGGTGCTCATGCCGAGCGAACGCGCCATGGCAAGTATGGTGTCGATGATGATGCGCGCCTCCGGATTGCTCGCCATGTCCGCGACGAAGCTGCGGTCTATCTTCAGGATGTCGAAGGGAAAGCGGCGCAGATAGGTGAGCGCCGAATAGCCCGTGCCGAAGTCGTCGAGCGCAATGCGATAGCCCATGTCGCGCAGTGCGCGCAGTTGATCGACCGCGCTGTCGGTACTTTCCAGCAGGACCGATTCGGTGATTTCCAGTTCCACCCGGCGCGGGTCGAGTATCCGGGCACATTGCCGGATCTGCTGCATGAAGCTGTCGGTGCCCAGTTGCACCGCCGATACATTGATCGATACCGACTGCACGCCGCTCCAGCCAGCGGCGATGCGGCAGGCCTGCTGCAGTACCCAGTTGCCGATGTCCCCCATCTGGCCGCTCGCCTCGGCGATCGCAATGAACTCCGCGGGCGGGATATAGCCGTGCTCGGGATGCTGCCAGCGCAACAGCGCTTCGAACCCGGCGATACGCAGAGAGGGCAGTTCCAGTTGCGGCTGGAATGCCAGCCTGAACTGCTGGCCGGCCAGTGCATCGCGCAGCGATGCTTCGAGCAGGATGCGTCGCCGCGCCTGCTCCGCCATCTCAGGCCGATAGAAGCAGTAGCGACCGCCGCCCTGGTGCTTGGCCGCATACAGTGCGAGGTCGGCGCAGCCGAGCAGGCCGTCGACGTCGCGCCCGTCGCGCGGCGACAGCGCCACCCCCATGCTGGTGCGCATGACCAGCGCCTTGCCCGCCAGGTTGAAGGGGGCGGACAGCACGCGCACGAGCCGGTCAAGCTGGGCCGCCACCTCCTCTTCGCCGCGAGCGCCCGGAATGAGCATGGCGAATTCGTCGCCGCCCAGTCGCCCGACCACGTCGGTGCGGCGCGCGCATGCGCGCAGTCGCGCGCCGAACTCCTGCAGATAGCCGTCTCCGGCTGCATGCCCCAGCGTGTCATTCACCTTCTTGAAACCATCCAGATCGAAGCAGACGATGGCGAAGCCGGGCAGTTGTGCCGGATCCGTGTCGAGCAGGGCGGACAGGCTGGAGCGGAAGCGCGCCCGATTGACCAGGCCGGTCAAGGTATCGTTGTGCGCGAGCCAGGCCAGACGCTGCGCTGCGAGCTGTCTTTCGGTCACATCGGCTGCTACGCCACGCCATCCGCTCAGACGGCCCTCACCATCGAACAGCGGTCGCGCACTGAGCAGCCAGCTCTGATGCCGGTCACCGTGCCGCAGGTCGAGCACTTCGTCCTTGAATGGCTGCGTCTGGCTGAACACCCCGCGCAGTCGCCGCCATATCGCACGGCGTTCGGTGGCGCTGTGACCGATGCAGCGGCGCAGCCGGCGCAGCGCGTTGCCGCTGCGCAGCGCCGACCGTTTCAGTCCCAGTGCGGATTCCAGCCGTTCCGAGGCGTGCACGAAGCGTCCCTCGCGGTCGAGCTCCCACAGTATGTCGCTGGTGTGATTCTCGAAATCGCGCAGCAGCAGCGAAATCACCGCGCTCTGTTCGTCCGCGCGTGCCTCGGCCACCATGCGGGCACCGAAGGTGCGCGCGAACGTCCAGGCGCTGTAGATCACGATGAGACAATAGATGGCGAGCAGCGTCGCGATGCCGTAAGAGTGCGCCTCGCCCGCCCGAGCCAGCGCGGCGGCGGCGCCGCTGCCCAGGATGAGCACATAGAGGGTGGCTGCGCTGGGCACTGTGGACAGGGCGAAGCCGCCGGCGCAGATCATGCCGGTGGTGACGGTGCCGACGAATATCTGCAACGCCGGATCCGGCACCGGAAACAGAAGCAAGGGCATCAGCGCCCATGCGAAAGCGAGCAGCCCCGCGTGCAGGTTGACGCGGCGGAAGGCGCGCCGTGACGCGGTGGGACGGCTGTGTCCGCGCGCCCGCCACCAGCCGCGAAAACCGAGGGCTGCCATCGTGCAGACGATGCCCGCCCAGATCAGCAACGGCCCGTGCATGCCGGTGAACCATGCGGTGAGTACGACCACCAGCGCATTCACGACATTGATGCTCATGCCGACCGGTGTGTAGCGCAGCAGGGCCTCCAGTTGCCGGGCGCGGAATCGCGCGGCGGTGGCGTCGTCGACGTCGTACAGCCGGAAGCAACGCCTTGCGCTGCTCAGCGCGTGCCTCAGGCGCGCGGCCGCTCGTGTGCGGTTGCGGGCTTGCCCTTGCATCAGGTCAGCGTCTGCCATGGTGCCGCAGCAAGGTTCACTGGTCTGTCGTCGTCGGGCCGGATGGCGGGGCCGCAGCGCGTGCGCTGTCGATCGAGCCTGCCGGCGGGTTCTTGGCCGGAACCGGCGGGCAGGCGCTTGCGCGCGCGTCCACCGTTGCATGCGCACGGCAGCACACCTCGATGCACAACACGAGGCGGTCACCCGCGCAGGCGCAGCGTCAATGCTCGCTCCGCGGGGTGCCGGGTGCAAGCACTTATTTGATGATGACAGTTGATATTTCGCGGCGTGCCTGTGATGATGCCCGCCGTGAAGTCACGTGGGTGTGGACATGGTCATTTCAGAGAATCTGGCCACTCTGGACGGAGGTTCCATGGATAACGTGCTGCTTTTTGCGGCAGGCGAACTGTTCATCGTGATCATCATGGCGGCGCTCATCGCGCGGTCCGGCAGCAAGGATCCGGAAACCCGCTATCTCACCTTCGGTTCGGTCGTTCTGGTCTGTCTCGCTCTGGTGTTCATGCTGGGCATGGCCATGTTCTACTGGGCAGGCCCGGACAGCGCCGAGCGCGCGGCCCGTGTATTCGAGGCCTGCCAGCAGATCATTCCGCCGCTGCTCACGCTGGTGATCGGTTTCTACCTCGGCCAGAAGAAATAGCCGGCGGAAATAGCCGGCGAGCCGTCAGGCGGGAAAGTGCCGGCCACCGCGTTCCGGAAGACGCAGCGCATCGCGCCCGGCGGGCGGGGTGACCGGCCGCGCCCCGCAGGCAGCGCCGCCAGATGACGCCGTCCGCGGGATCACCTCCGGCTCAGCTCCTGCCCGCGGGTTCCGCGACGAAGATTTCGACCCGGCGATTCTGTGCCCGGCCCGCTTCGCTGCTGTTGCTGGCGACCGGCTCGTGAGCGCCGCGGCCGTCGATGGCGATACGCTGTGCGGCCACTCCCCTGTTCACCAGATACTGGCGGGTGCTCGATGCCCGATTCACCGACAGCGGATCGTTGACGGCATCGCTGCCCGTGCTGTCGGTATGACCGACGATGCGTACCTCGGTTGCCGGATTCGCATTCAAGGTCTGGGCCAGCCGGTCCAGGACCGGTCGCATGTCGGGCTTGATGTCGGCGCGGCCCACGTCGAAGGACACGTCGCTCGGAATGTCCAGCTTGAGCTGATTGTCGGCAGTCTGGACGACGCCGACCCCGGTGCCGGCGCTGGCCTGTTCCATCGCCCGCTTCTGTTCTTCCATGCGCTGCGACCATATATAGGTGCCGATGCCGCCGACCGCCGCGCCCAGCAGGGCGCCACTGCGCGTCGCACCACCGCTCTTGCCCACCGCGCTGCCGAGCGCGGCACCTGCCGCCGCACCGACGCCGGTGCCGACGGCCGTGCGCTTCTGGGTGTCGGACATGTTCGCGCAACCGGTCAGCGCAAGCAGGCCGGCGGTCAGTACGGTCAGTGTTCTTTTCATGTGCGGGTCTCCTTGCTGGCGCCGTGCAAGCGGGATGTGCACGCTGCGTCAGCGACATGGGGTCAGCCGGATGGCAGGGATGCGAAGTATCGGCCCGCTGCCGGCGCCCGGCTGTCGGACATTGCAGCCAGGGGCTGTCCGCACGCGCTGACAGGACGACCGGGGGCACTCGACGTGCGGGGTCACATGACGCATGCTGTCGACATCGTCATCACCTGATCCCACGATGGACGCCGTCATCGCCAGGAGGGGCGGACCCGTTCGCGTCCTTCTGTTGTGGTCGCTGCTGTTTGCCCTTGCCGGCATCCTCTATGCGCGCGATGCGGTGGCGGGACAGGCGGTCGATGGCGTCGAGGCGCGCGACGCCGCACTGTGGGTGAACCATCGCGAAGTCATGAAATTCTCGGTCGCCTTGCTCGATGCCGAACGCGCTCGCCGCGCGGCGAGCGCGTTGCAGCGCGTGCTGTTGCGCGAAGGGCCGGGACGGGTCGAGGCATGGGGGCAGGGTGACAATGCCGGGCTGAAGGTCGACGGGGACACGGTGTTCTACGTGCTGCCCGGTGATGCAGCGTCGACGGACAGTACGCCGGTCGACCTGGCCGGACAGGTGCAGGCGCGATTGCAGCGGGGGGGGGGCGAACTGCGCGAGCGGCGCGATGCGGGACGCGTCGGCGCGGGGCTGGCCTGGACGGCCGCCGCCAGCGTGCTGGCCGCCGTCGCGCTGAACCGGCTTTTCTGGGTGCGATGCAGGACCGGCGCAGCGCTGACGCGCGCGCTTCACCGCCGGAGGGCGGCGCGCCCGAGCGGCGATCTGTTCGCCGGCTATGCGGACTCCGCGCACGCGCTCGTCGCGCTGGTCGGCAAGGGTATCTGCTGGGGAGTCGTCCTGCTGCTGGCTGACCTTCGTTCTGCGGCAATTCGCCTATATGCGGCCCTGGGGGGAGCGTGCGCCCGCGTGGTTTCTCGGTCTGATCGAGCAGTTCGCGCTGGCGATTGCCTCGGCCGTGCCCGGCCTGATCGTCGCACTGCTCATCTTCGTGCTGGCGCGTGCCGCCTCGAGAGCTCTGTCGGTTCTGCTCGAACGTGTCGAGCGGGATGGACTGCGACTCGCGTGGCTCGATACCGATACGGCAGGGGCCACCCGACGTCTGGGCAATGACGATCTGGCTGTTCGCGCTGGCCATGGCCTATCCCTGTCTTCCCGGTGCGCACAGCGAGGCCTTCAAGGGTGTGACGGTGCCCGCCGGCCTGATGCTTTCGCTCTGCGCGTCCAGCATCGTCGGCCAGGCGCTGTCGGGCTTCGGTCTCATGTACGCGCGTGCGCTGCGCCCGGGGGAGTACGTGAAGATCGGCGATACCGAAGGCACGGTGATCGCGATCGGCCTGTTCTCTACCCGAATCCACACCGGCATGGGAGAGGAAGTGAGCATTCCCAACAGTGTGGTATTCGCCCAGCCCGTACACAATTTTTCGCGTCTGGTGACCGATGGCCAGTTCAGGGTCCACGCCACCGTCACCATCGGCTATGGCACGCCGTGGCGCCAGGTGCATGCGCTGCTGCTCGAGGCGGCGGCGCGCACAGCCGGCGTCGCCGCAGCGCCGTCCCCTTATGTGCTGCAGACCGCGCTGTCCGATTTCTACGTCGAGTATCGCTTGTGCGCACGGATGGACAAGAGCATGCCCGAGCCGCGCGCCGAGGCATTGAACCGCTTGCACGGGAACATCCTGGATGTGTTCAACGAATACGGCGTGCAGATCATGTCGCCGCACTATCTGGCCGATCCCGCGTCACCCCAGGTCGTGCCGCGCGATCAATGGTGGTCGCCGCCTGCCGCACGAAAAACGGATGCCAATCCGCGCTGAGGGGGCTGTATATTCGTCCAGTCCCGTCGATATGCTGCAGCCGTGTCCGATCTCTTCACCGCCCCGCTTCCGTCCGATCCGCTCGAGGCCCTGAATCCGAAGCAGCGCGCGGCGGCGACCGCCGGCATTGCCGACGGTGCGCCGCCCGGACCGCTGCTGGTGATCGCGGGTGCGGGCACCGGCAAGACGCATACGCTCGCCCACCGTGTCGCGCAGTTGCTGCGCCATGGCGCTTCGCCCGAGCAGATCCTGCTGCTGACCTTTTCGCGTCGCGCGGCCGATGAAATGGCAAGGCGCGTGCAGCGCATCGTCGCGCAGTCGGGCAGGTCGGCGGCCACGCTTGCTGCCGCCGGCTTTCCGTGGGCGGGCACCTTCCACAGCGTGGGCGCGCGCCTGTTGCGCGAGTACGCCGGCGTGATCGGACTGGATCCGTCCTTCACCATCCATGATCGTGAGGACTCCGCCGACCTGATGAACCTGGTCAGGCATGAGCGAGGTCTGTCGGCCAAGGCCAGGCGCTTTCCGTTGAAGGGCACCTGTCTCGCGATCTATTCAGCCGTCGTCAACACGCAGGCCGTGCTCGCCGACGTGCTGCGCACCGGCTTTCCGTGGTGCGCCGAATGGGAGGACGAACTGAAGGCCCTGTTTGCCGCCTACGTCGATGCCAAGCAGGCACAGCAGGTACTCGACTACGATGACCTGCTGCTCTACTGGTCGCACATGGCGGCCGAACCTTCGATAGGCCGGGAGCTGGGCGAGCGTTTCCGGCACGTACTGGTGGACGAGTACCAGGACACCAATCGCCTGCAGGCGTCGCTGCTGTATGCGATGAAACCGGACGGGCGCGGGCTGACCGTGGTGGGCGACGATGCACAGTCCATCTATGCCTTCCGCGGAGCCACCGTCCGCAACATCCTCGATTTTCCCGCGCGCTTCGATCCGCCCGCGCAGCGCGTCGTGCTGGAACAGAACTACCGTTCGACGCCAGCTCTGCTCGATGCGGCCAACGCGGTCATCGGCCTGGCGGAGGAAGGTTTCGGCAAGACGCTGTGGAGCGCGCGCGACGG
The DNA here is from genome assembly GCF_000372885.1 of Methyloversatilis thermotolerans. Taxonomy (GTDB): domain Bacteria; phylum Pseudomonadota; class Gammaproteobacteria; order Burkholderiales; family Rhodocyclaceae; genus Methyloversatilis; species Methyloversatilis thermotolerans. The sequence continues at coordinate 2,074,558 of NZ_KB889967.1, read as the reverse complement.
CAGCCAGAAGCCGGAGCTGGTGAGCGTGCGCGACGATGCCGACCAGGCCGCCTTCGTGATCGAACGCATACTGGCCCGTCGCGAGACGGGCACCCGGCTGCGGTCGCAGGCAGTGCTGTTCCGCACCGCTTCGCACAGCATGCGTCTGGAGATCGAACTGGCGCGACGCAACATTCCTTTCGTGAAGTACGGCGGGCTGAAGTTTCTCGAGGCGGCCCACGTGAAGGATCTGTTGTCCATCCTCCGCTGGGCGCAGAACCTGCGGGACCGGGTATCCGGTTTTCGCGCCTTGCAGTTGCTGCAGGGCCTGGGCCCGAAGACCGCAGCCCGCATCCTGGACAACGTGAGTACCGCGCCGCCTGGCGCCGAGCTGTTGCGGGAACAGCCCGTGCCGGAAGCGGTGCGGTGCGCGTGGACGGACTTTGCGACAGTGGTCGAATCGATCGGCGACGAGGCGTGCGCGTGGCCACAATGCGCCGAGCAGGCGGCGTCCTGGTACCTCGCGCAGATGGACCGGTTGTACGAGGATGCGGCGGCGCGCGCCGCCGACATCCAGCAGCTTGCCCGCCTGGCCGTGAGCTATCCCGGGCGCGAGCGCTTCCTGACCGAGCTCACGCTGGACCCTCCCGAAGTGACCAGCGACGAGCCGGGGGCGCCGCTGCTCGACGAGGACTACCTGATCCTGTCCACCATCCATTCCGCGAAGGGGCGCGAGTGGTCTGCCGTATCGGTGCTGAACGTGGTCGACGGATGCATTCCGTCCGAAATGTCGACCGGCAGTCAGACCGAGATCGAGGAAGAGCGTCGGCTGCTCTATGTCGCGATGACGCGTGCGCGCGACCAGCTCGAGTTGGTCATGCCACAGCGCTTCTATCTCACCGCGCAATCCCCGCATGGCGATCGTCACGTCTATGCCGGCCGCACCCGCTTCATCCCGAATCGCTTGCTGGACAGGTTCGGACAGACAAGCTGGCCGGTCGTCGAGCCTGCGCAGCGCAGCGGTCTGACCGTCGAACAGGCGCGCCTCGATCTGGCCGAGCGGATGAGGTCGATGTGGCGTTGAATCGTGGCTCCTGCATGCTGTCCGCTTCGCACACTGCATCTAGTAGGTAGGCATCTGCCGCACACTACAGGTGAGGTTGACGCTTGCCCGGTTTTTGCATCCATGCAACACGCCGCGGCTGTGTCCGGTGCATCTGCCATGTGAGGGTGGTATCGGCATGCGCTGGAAAAAATGGCGTGTGACGGCCTTTTGGGAGGCGGTTGACAACATCGGATTTACCGGTTCATCGACTGATTCGACGCACTGGAAAACGACGGCAGCAAAAAAATTCTGGACTTTTGTGTGGTTTGTTGCTTTAACGGCTCATGGTTGTGCAATACTTTCGCTCCATGAATCAGTCCGTTGCGACGACATCTTCAAGCCTCGTTTCTGCATCCGGTCGACCCGGTGCGTCGGCAGTTCTTTCCCCCACAAAAGTGATCGACTCTTCCATGAGCGAAGGGTCCCGCACTCAGTTGCTCCGCGATATCTTCCGTCGCGCCGTCATGCGGCATGAAGCGTCCCTGGCCCGTCGTGCCGTTCGCGTGCGCCTCGCACTCAGCGGTTCCCGCATCGAGTGTTCCCGCCTTCACGTCGCGCCGTTTCCTGATCGCGACGCCTTCGCCGATCCATACGGCTCACATCGCATTTCCATGGACGGAAGTCACATTGCAAGGTGGGTGGGTCTTCATTAGTCATAGCGTTTGCCGTAAGCATCGTTCGTCGGTGTCTTGCGTGAATGAATCCGGCATCCGCGCCGCTCTGGTCGCGTGGGTGCCGTTCGGGTCGTTGACCCGGAGCTCTGTGCGGGGGCGGGTCGCCTCGCGCAGAGCGTGTGGTGTTCAGACCGGGCGCACACCGTGCGTCGTCTCGAACAGACCTTCCGCCACCGGAGGGGCTGAGGTGCTGTCCAATCCTGTTATCCGAAAGGAGTGATGTCATGGCTGAAGCTGAAGCTAAGAAGGGGGCGAAGAAGGCGAGTGCCCCGGTGAAACCCGCTGCCAAGAAGGCCGCAGTTGCCAAGCCGGCCGCGAAGAAGGCGGCGCCGGCCAAGGCCGCTGCCAAGCCGGCCGCGAAGAAGGCGGCGCCGGTCAAGGCCGCTGCCAAGCCGGCCGCGAAGAAGGCGGCGCCGGTCAAGGCCGCTGCCAAGCCGGCCGCGAAGAAGGCGGCGCCGGCCAAGGCTGCTGCCAAGCCGGTCGCGAAGAAGGCCGCCGCTCCGGCCAAGAAGGCCGCTGCCAAGCCGGTCGCGAAGAAGGCCGCCGCTCCGGCCAAGAAGGCTGCCGCCAAGCCGGTCGCGAAGAAGGCTGCCGCTCCGGCCAAGAAGGCTGCCGCCAAGCCGGTCGCGAAGAAGGCTGCCGCTCCGGCCAAGAAGGCTGCTGCCAAGCCGGTCGCGAAGAAGGCTGCCGCTCCGGCCAAGAAGGCTGCTGCCAAGCCGGTCGCGAAGAAGGCCGCCGCTCCGGCCAAGAAGGCCGCTGCCAAGCCGGTCGCGAAGAAGGCTGCCGCTCCGGCCAAGGCTGCTGCCAAGCCGGCCGCGAAGAAGGCGGCTGCCAAGCCCGCAGCCAAGAAGGTGGCTGCACCGGCAGTGACCAAGGTTGTGAGCAAGACCGAAGCCGCGCCGGCCGCTGCCAAGCCGGCAGACGCGCCGGCCGCTGCCCCGGCTCCGGCGACGCCGTCCACCGCGGCAACGCCGGGCATCAAGTCTTCGCTGAACCCGGCCGCCGCGTGGCCTTTCCCGACGGGTTCGCGTCCGTCCTGATCGGCCTGAGTCTGCGAAAGCGGCATGTGGCTTCGGCCCATGCCGCTTTTTTTTCGTCCACGGCACGGGTCATCCGGGCGCATGCCGCGCGGTCGATGCAGGCCCCAGCAAGGATCCGACTCGCACTTTTCTTGCATTCCGCGGCGGTCAAGCGGGGTGTCCGGCTTCAAACCCGGCGCGCACGTCATTTGACGTGTTGTTACGAAGGCGGGTTGACCTCGTCGGCGCAAATCCGGAAGATGCGGCCATCTTTCATCGCTTGATCGCCTCCCCGGCACGCTTCTTCAACCCGAATCGAAGCGCTGCCATCAGTAGTCCAGATTGACCGGCCCCACCACACACGCCGGTCTGCCCAATGTTCCGGCCACCGAACAGGCTCGCGAACTTCGCGTATCAAGCTCTGCCGTCTGCTTCGCGTCATCGCGAGGCGCGGTAACAGCCCGGTGATCCGGGCTCCTCAGGCGTTTCACGGCCCGTCGTTCCGTCGGTCGTGGTGCGCACGAAAGGAGTGCTGCATGAAAAAATGTCTTTCTGTCCTCAAGGGCACCGCAGCCGTTGTGCTGCACTTCGCACACGGAGGACTGCTCGCGGTGGGCGTCATGGTGAGCGTATTCGTCGCCATGCGCGTCGCCGAAGTGGGCCTGACGCCGAAAATGGTGCCGGCCCTGCCGGGCATTTCGCTGCTGGGCAGCGCACAGGCGGTATCGCTGGAAGCGGGTCTGTCCGACCTGCCGGCAACAGGGTCGGGCAATGCGTCCATGCTGACCCGTCAGCAACAGCAGATTGCCGAACATGTTGCGCGCAAGCATCGCGTGGCGCGGGCGGCGCTGGAGCAGTACATCGGCGACATCTACGAGGCTTCGGCCCAGTACAAGCTCGATCCGCTGATGCTGATTGCACTCATTTCGGTTGAATCCGCCTTCAATCCGACCGCGGAAAGCGTGTGGGGCGCGCAGGGGCTGACGCAGGTCATTCCCAAATATCATCCGGAAAAGCTGGCGCAGTTCGGGCCCCAGGCGACATTGCTTGAGCCGCGCGTGAGCATTTTCGTCGGTGCGCAGGTCCTGCACGAGTACATACGCTCCGCGGGTTCAGTCGAGGGCGGCTTGCAGCGCTATGTCGGTTCCATCGAGGACCCGGACCAGGTCTATTCCAACAAGGTGCTGTCGGAATATCGCCGTCTTTCCGCGATATTCGCGCCACGTCCGGTGATCCAGACCGCCCAGGCGACGCTCTGACGCCCCGGCCGCGCGCGATCCTCCGGCGCGGCAAAGCGGCGTACACGCCCATCGGCGTGTACGCATCGAGCATGTGGTATCAGCCCGCACCGCCGCAAGTTGCCTCGCTACATCGGTAAACCGAATGCCGCGAGGGGTTGCGAACAGCTAAAATCTCCGGTTTTCGCGCTGCATCATGCCGCACTCATCAGGTGAGGCATCGGGTGTGTCGCGAGCCACTCGACCGGAGGAGTCGCTGTTCACATGGACGAGCATTTCCGCAACGCTGCACTCGAGTACCACCGCAAGCCCGTTCCGGGCAAGATTTCCGTCGTCCCGACCAAGGCGCTGACCAACCAGCAGGACCTGTCGCTCGCCTATTCGCCTGGCGTAGCCGCGGCCTGCGAAGAGATCGTGGCCGATCCGCTGCAGGTGAGCCAGCTCACGGCCCGCGGGAACCTCATCGGTGTGGTCACCAATGGCACGGCGGTACTGGGCCTCGGGCCGATCGGTGCCCTGGCCGCCAAGCCGGTGATGGAAGGCAAGGGCGTGCTGTTCAAGAAGTTCGCCAACATCGATGTGTTCGACATCGAACTCGACGAGCGTGACCCGGACAAGCTGGTGGACATCATCGCGGCGATGGAACCGACCTTCGGGGGCATCAACCTCGAGGACATCAAGGCGCCGGAGTGCTTCTATATAGAACGCAAGCTGCGCGAGCGGATGAAGATTCCGGTGTTCCACGACGACCAGCATGGAACCGCCATCGTCGTCGGAGCCGCCGTGCTGAACGGTCTCAAGGCGGTCGGCAAGGACATACGGCAGGTCAAGCTGGTCACGTCGGGGGCCGGCGCTGCGGCGCTTGCCTGTCTCGACCTGCTGGTGCTGCTGGGCATGCCGATCGAGAACATCTGGGTGACCGACATCAAGGGTGTGGTCTACCAGGGGCGCATCGAGGACATGGATCCTCTGAAGGCGCGCTATGCCAAGGACACGCCGGCCCGCACGCTGTCGGAGGTGATCGGCGATGCCGATGTTTTCCTCGGCCTGTCGGCAGGCGGCGTGCTGAAGCAGGACATGGTCAAGCGCATGGCCGCGCGTCCACTCATCCTGGCGCTGGCCAACCCCAATCCGGAAATCATGCCGGAGGACGTGAAGGCCATCCGTGACGATGCAGTGATCGCCACCGGTCGGTCGGATTATCCGAACCAGGTGAACAACGTCCTGTGTTTCCCGTTCATCTTCCGTGGCGCGCTGGATGTCGGTGCCACCACCATTACCGAAGAGATGAAGCTGGCCGCGGTAAGGGCCATCGCCGATCTCGCGCAGGTGGAACAGAGCGAAATCGTGCGTGCCGCCTATGGTGAACAACCGATGTCATTCGGGCCGGAATACCTCATTCCCAAGCCCTTCGATCCCCGGCTCATCGTCAAGATCGCTCCTGCGGTGGCGCAGGCCGCGATGGATTCCGGCGTGGCGACGCGGCCGATCGAGGACTTCGAGGCCTATCGTCAGCAACTGAACAATCTGGTGTGGATTTCCGGTCTGGTCATGAAGCCGGTATTCGCAGAGGCCAGGAGGAATCCGAAGCGCATCATCTACGCCGAAGGTGAGGATGAGCGCGTGCTCAGCGCGGTACGCTACGTGGTGGACGAGGGCATGGCGCGCCCCATCCTGGTCGGCCGCCGCGACGTGGTGCTGTCGCGCATCGAAAAACTGGGGCTGCGACTGCGCCAGGACATCGATTTCGAACTGGTGACGCCGGACAGTGACCCGCGCTACAAGGAACTGTGGACCACCTACCATGCATTGACCGAGCGCAAGGGTATTTCGGTCGAATACGCGAAGATGGAAGCGCGCCGCCGCACCACGCTGATCAGTGCGCTGCTGGTGCGCCTGGGCTATGCCGACGGCCTCATCTGCGGCACCTTCGGCAATTTCGCGCGCCATCTGCATTTCGTGCGCAATGTGCTGGGCTTGAAGGAAGGGCTTCGCAATTTCTATGCGATGAACCTGCTGAACCTGCCGGGCCGCACCCTCATGCTGTGCGACACCTATGTGAATTACGATCCCACGGCCGAACAGATCGTGGAAATGACGCTGCTGGCGGCGGACGAGGCGCGCCGCTTCGGCATCGTGCCGAAGATCGCGCTGCTGTCGCATTCGAACTTCGGGTCGGAGAACACCGCGACCGCCGAGAAGATGCGTCGCGCATTGCAGATCCTGCACACGGAACATCCGGAACTCGAGGTCGAGGGCGAAATGCACGGGGATGCGGCGCTCGACACCGACATCCGGCGCCGCATCTTCCCGAATTCCCGGCTGCAGGACGAAGCGAACCTGCTCATCTTCCCGACGCTGGATGCGGCAAACATATCCTACAATCTGCTGAAAACGGCCGCGGGCGAGGGCATGACCATCGGTCCCATCCTGCTTGGCGCAAAACAGCCGGTGCACATCCTGACGCCGACGGCGACAGTGAGGCGCATCGTCAACATGACGGCACTGACCGTGGTCGAAGCCAGCCACAGCCGCTGAGCGCTTTCACCGGCGGTCTGCCGTGACCGGCCGGCGCAAGCCGGTCCATGAGGGTCATTCAGGGGGAGGGCGCCTTGACTCAGCGAGGCAGGACAGCGCTGGTCTTGTCCGGGGGCGGTGCCAGAGCCGCCTATCAGGTCGGCGTGCTGGCAGCAGTGCGCGAACTGCTGCCCGACGCGCGCGCAAATCCCTTTCCCATCCTGTGCGGAACATCGGCTGGCGCCATCAATGCCACCGCGCTCGCCGTCTACAGCGAGCATTTCGGCGACGCGGTCGACAAGCTGCTGCACATCTGGCGCAATTTCGAGGCGGGGCAGGTCTATCGCGCCGACACCTGGGGCATAGGCAAGACCGGTGCGCGCTGGCTTCTTGCGCTCATGTTCGGCTGGGCGGTGGACCGCTATCCGCGTTCCCTGCTCGACAATTCGCCGCTGCGCGCCCTGCTCGAGCAGGTGCTCGATTTCTCGCGCATCGACCGCGCGCTGCACAGCGGCGCCCTTTACGCGCTGTCGGTCACCGCGTCCGGCTACACCTCGGGTGACAGCGTGGCCTTCTTCGCTGGCGGCGAGGGCATCGAACCGTGGAAGCGCATGCAGCGCGCGTCCATCCGTACCGCGCTCAAGGTCGAACACCTGCTGGCCAGCAGCGCCTTGCCTTTCATCTTTCCGGCGGTAAAGCTGAACCGCGAGTACTTCGGCGACGGATCGATGCGTCAGCTCGCGCCGGTCAGCCCGGCTGTGCATCTGGGTGCGGAGCGCATTTTCATCATCGGTGTCGGCCGCATGAACGAAGCCGATCAACGCCGGCGGAGCGGATCCTATCCGTCACTGGCCCAGGTGGCCGGACATGCGCTGGCGAGCATATTCCTGGATCAGCTCATGATCGACATCGAACAGTTGCAGCGGGTGAACGACATCCTCGGACGTGTGTCGCCGGACATGCAGGAGCGCATCGGTGCGCCCCTGCGCCCGATAGAAACCCTGGTCATTTCGCCCAGTGAGCGGCTCGACGACATTGCGGCACGCCACGTCGCCGCCCTGCCGATAGGCGTGCGTACCCTGCTTGGTGGCATCGGTGGCACCCGGCGCGCTGGCGGCGGGCTGGCAAGCTATCTGCTTTTCGAAAAGCCATTTACCCGCGCCCTGATAGACCTCGGCTATCGCGACGTGATGGCCCGCGCAGACGATGTGCGGGCGTTCCTCGGCGTGAGGGGTAGCTGAGGGCCGTACCTGCCCCGCTCAAGCCGGGCCGATTTTGGCCGACAAGACATTGATCACGATCTTGAATTGGCTACAAGAATGCTTTCCAGGCTCTTATTTTCGTTTGAGAAATTCTGCCCTGCAGGTAAACTCAGCCCTCAATCGCAACGTCGGCAGGGGTCACACGCAATGCTACTGAAGGTGCTGATGGTCAGCTTCGCCACCGCAACCCTGGCGGTGTCGCTTCCCCAGGATGCCGATGCCGCATCCACCAAGACCTCCTCCCAGGCCGTGTCGGGCAAGAAATCCGCCAAGGTGTCCAAGCAGTACAAGGTTGCGAAATCCGGCAAGAAGAATGTGCGTCAGGCCAGCGTGAAGAAGTCCACGCGCAAGGCGGCGATTGCGCAGGACGCAGGTGCCGGTCTCCCGGATCTGACCTCGCTCGGTCTGCCCAATGTCAAATCCAATGCCGTGCTGGTGCAGGATCAGACCTCCGGTGAAGTGCTGTTCGAACGCAATTCCGACGCAGTGGTGCCGATCGCGTCCATCACCAAGCTCATGACCGCCATGGTCGCGCTCGATGCGCATCCGGCGCTGGATGAAATGCTCGAGGTGTCGGAAGAGGATATCGATCTGCTCAAGGGCACGCGTTCGCGGCTCACGGTCGGTACGCGACTCAGCCGCGAAGCCATGCTGCAGCTCGCGCTCATGTCGTCGGAAAACCGCGCCGCGTCGGCCCTGTCCCGCTACTATCCAGGCGGGCATTCCGCGTTCATCGCGGCGATGAACCACAAGGCGCACGAACTGGGTCTGGTCGATACCCGTTTTTTCGACAGCACCGGCCTGAATCCGAACAATGTGTCCTCGGCACGCGATCTGGCCAAGATGGTGGCGGCCTCGGCCCGCTATCCGCTTATCCGCGAGTTCTCGACCACCCGTGACGGTCAGTTCGCCATCAACGGCCGTGTGCAGCGCTTCAACAACACGAACGCGCTGGTGTCCAATCCGGAGTGGGAAATCGGTCTGCAGAAGACCGGCTATACCAGCGAGGCCGGCAAGTGCCTGGTCATGCAGGCCTGGCTGAATCAGAAACCGGTGGTGATCGTACTGCTGGATTCCTGGGGCAAGCTCACCCGTATCGGCGACGCCATCCGCATCCGTCGCTGGGTTGAACAGCTCGCACAGCAGGCTGCGCCGCAGGGTTGATGCGATGAATCCGGGCGCGTCCGGTGTCCGCGCAGAGGTGGCGCTGTTCGTCACCTGCCTGGTCGATCTGATGCGCCCCTCCATCGGTTTCGCGGCGATCCGCCTGATCGAATCGGCCGGCTATGCGGTGCGGGTGCCCGCGGCGCAGACCTGCTGCGGCCAGCCCGCCTACAACTCGGGTGACCGGCGGGCCGCGCAGACGCTGGCTCGCCGGTTCATCGAGCAATTCGAGTCCTACGCCTTCATCGTTGCGCCCTCCGGTTCCTGCAGCGCTACCGTGCGCATGCACTATCCGGAACTGCTGGCCGACGATGCCGAATGGGCGCCGCGCGCGCAGGCGCTTGCCGCGAAGACATTCGAACTGACGCAGTTCCTGGTCGACGTCGCCGGCCTGACCGAGTTGCCAGCGCGTTTCGACGGTTCGGTCACCTATCACGATTGCTGTTCCGGTCTGCGCGAAATGGGCGTGAAGCAGCAGCCACGCCGCCTGATCGGACACTTGCCCGGCGCGCGCCTGATCGAAATGCGCGACTGCGAGGAGTGCTGCGGTTTCGGCGGACTGTTCGCGGTCAAGTACCCGGATGTGTCCGGCGCCATCGTGCAGCGCAAGTGCGAGGCGATCCGTTCTTCCGGCGCCTACGCGGTGGCGCTCGGCGACCTCGGTTGCATGATGAACATCGAAGGCCGCCTGCGCCGCAGTGGCGATGAATTCACCGAAGTGATCCATATCGCCGAGCTGCTCGCCGGGCGCGACGTGTGACGGTGCGACCATGGAAATCCGCTCCATGCATTTCGTCGATCGCGTCCGCCAGAGGCTGGATGACGCCGAACTTCAGCACAATCTGAAGCGCACGCGCGGACGCAATGCCGCTTCGCGTGCGGCCGCCGTTGCCGCCTTCCCGGATTTCGACGCCGTGCGTGCGCGCGCAACCGAAATCCGCGCCCGCGTGCTGCGCGACCTCGACCTCTGGCTCGAGGCCTTCGAGGCCAAGGCGACGGAAAGCGGTGCCACCGTCTTGTGGGCGCGTGATGGCGAACACGCGTGCGAACTCATCATCGACATCGCGCGGCGGCATGGTGTGCGCACGGTGGTGAAGTCGAAATCCATGGTGTCCGAAGAAGCCGGATTGAATGCCGCGCTCGAGGCGGCGGACATACGGCCGGTGGAGACCGATCTGGGGGAGTACATCCTGCAGATCAACGATAACGAGCCACCGTCGCACATCATCATGCCGGTGATCCACAAGTCGAAGGAACAGGTGTCGGCACTGTTCGCGCGCGTGCATGGCACTGCGCCGAAAACCGATATCGAGGCGCTCACGCACGAGGCGCGTGCAGTGCTTCGGCCGCAGTTCCTGGGTGCCGACATGGGGCTGTCGGGCGGCAATTTCCTGATCGCGGAGACCGGTTCGGTGGCCATCGTCACCAACGAGGGCAATGGCCGGCTGTGCACCACGCTGCCCCGGGTACATGTGGCGCTGACCGGCATCGAGAAGGTGATTCCGACACTCGAGGATCTGTCCACGCTGCTGCGCGTCCTGCCGCGCTCGGCCACCGGGCAGGCCATCACCAATTATGTGTCGCTGCTGACCGGGCCCCGCCACGCGGGCGATCCGGATGGTCCGGAGCACATGTATTTCGTGCTGGTCGATGGCGGCCGCGCCGATCTGGTTGGTTCGGACTTCGAGGACATGTTGCGCTGCATACGCTGCGGCGCGTGCATGAACCATTGCCCGGTGTATCAGACCATAGGCGGCCACGCCTATGGCTGGGTGTATCCGGGGCCGATGGGCTCGGTGCTGACGCCGCTGTACCAGGGGCTGGACAAGGCGCTGGATCTGCCGCAGGCGGCCACCTTGTGCAATCAGTGCAGCGTGGTCTGTCCGGTCTCCATCCCGCTGCCCGAGCTGATGCGCCGCCTGCGGGAAAAGCAGATGGAGCAGGGCTTGCGTCCATGGCGCGAGCGCCTGGCAACCCGCCTCTGGGCCTGGGCCGCCGCGCGGCCCGCGCTGTATGCGTGGGGCGCGCGCATTGCGGTGCGTTACCTGCGCTGGCTGGCCGATGGGCGCGACCGCATTCAGGTGATGGGCCTGGCGCCCGGCTGGACCGCGCAGCGCGATTTTCCGGCGCCGGCCGGTGCGACTTTCCGCGATCTTTACGCGCGGCGCAGGCAAGGGCGAGCATGAGCACGCGCGACGACATCCTGGGTCGCCTGCGGCGCCAGCTTGGCCGCACCGGAAGCGGACTGGCGGAGGCACGCAGGCGCATACGCGACGAGATCGACACACCTCGCAGTGGCCCGCGTCCATCGCCCGGCGACGACCCGGAGCGTTTCATCGGGCGAGCTCGCGCAATGTTGTCGACGGTGGATGGCTGCGCGACGATGGACGAGGTTCCGGCGAAGGTGGCCGGCTGGCTGCGCGCTCAAGGATTGACCACGCGACTGGTGATCGCTCCTGCGTTCGCCGGGCTGGACTGGAGCGGCGCTGGCTGCGAGGTGCGTGCGGGCGCCGCCGGTCCGCACGATGCGGTGGGTTTGACCGGCTGTTTCCGCGCCATCGCCGAAACCGGCACCTTGATGCTCAGATCTGGCGCGGACATGCCGCCGGTCAACAGCCTGCTGCCGGATACCCATATCGCAGTCGTGCCCCGCACGTGTATCGTTCCGGACATGGAAACAGCGTGGACGCACGCCAGGGCAGAGTGGCGGCATTGGCCGCGCGCGGTCAATCTGGTTTCAGGTCCGTCGCGCACGGCCGATATCGAGCAGACCATCGTGTTGGGCGCGCACGGTCCTTACCGCGTGCACCTGATCATCGTCGGCTGACCGTCGGCAAGGCTGCAGGCCGCGCTGCCATGCTTGCACGGGGCGCTTGCGCGCTCACTCCCGTCATCTGGCGTTGTCATGATGGGCAGGTTGTTTCGGAATAATCAGAACAAAGCAGTAGGAGCAGCAGCCGTGTTGACCCATGTTCGCCCCCCAGCCCGTGACCTGGATGCATGTCCGTGCCTGTGGTCGCTCCGTAGCCGGAGCCGGCTCGGCCGCATTGCCCCCTTGCTCGGAATTCTCGTTGCCTCTGCCGCAGTCGCCGAGGACGCCTCGCCGGAATCCCCTTTCCTCGACGAACTGCCGGTCGTTCTGTCGATGACCCGCATGCCTCAGCGCATCGACGATGCGCCCGGTGCCGTAACCCTGTTCACGCGCGAGGACATCGAACGCCTGGGCTACCGCCGACTGCCACAGTTGCTGCGGCTGGTGCCGGGTATGAATATGATGAGTGACACTGGGCATTCGCCGGCCTTGTTCTACCATGGCCTCGGTACGTTGAATCCGAATCGCATGCTGGTGCTGATCGATGGCCGTTCGGTGTACTCACCTTACCTGTACGGCTACGTAGACTGGGATGCACTGCCGGTCACCATGGCAGAGATCGAACGGATCGAGGTCGTCCGCGGCTCCAATGCCGCGACCTATGGTTCGAACGCGGTTGCCGGCGTAGTGAACATCGTGACCCGGACAGGCAGCGATGGCCCTGCAGCCAGTGTCTCGGTCACCGGAGGCAACGATGGATTATCTGATGCCTCAGCGCGTTTTCGTCGCAATTTTGGTCCGCTGAGCATGTCGCTCAGCGCGCAGACCATGGGCGATGATGGCTTTCGCCAACGCTACGATTCGTCGCGACTGAATGCGTCTACGCTGCGCGTGGACCTCGCGCTCAACAACTCGGACGAACTCAGTCTGATGGCTGGGCAAAGTTCCGGCTCGCGAGGGGTCGGCTATCCCTTTGGCGTTTCCGGAAACATCGACAACGCGAATGGATTCCGGTCTGTACGTAGCGACAACTGGTTCGCCCATCTGCGCTTTCGCCGCTTGCTGGCAACCGATAACGAGTGGTCGATCAACCTCTACCAGAACGAAGATCGTGGCCAGGAGGAGTGGTTCGGTGATCCGAATCCGCGACTCGGTACGCCACCGGGAACCTATCCACTTCTGCCGATCGACTACAACAGACGAGCCACACGTCGCAGCCTGGACTTCCAGCATCAATTCGTTCCTGCGGAGGACTGGCGGATTGCGTGGGGTATGGAATATCGCCAGGATACCTTGGTATCTGACCGGATGTTCTATGTCACCGGCAGGGAATCCCAGGTGCTTGGCCGCATTTCCGCAAACGTGGAGTGGCGTCCTTCAGAGACCTGGACATTCAATCTGGGCAACATGATCGAGAGGTTCCAGAGCAGCAGTCCGCTGATGTCGCCCCGCGCGTTCGCGACATTCCACCTGAATCCTGCCCACGCGTTCAAGCTGGGTTTCAGTCGGGCTTACCGGCAACCCGCGCTGATCGAGGAACGCGGGGATTCCAGATTCATCGACACGCGGCTTCCTTTGCCTGGCGGTCGGATCAGGAGGACCAACGTCGGGACGCCGGGTCTTGATCCCGAGCGCCTTGATTCAACCGAACTCGGTTATGTCGCACAGTTCAGCCACTCGACGCTGGATATCCGCTTGTTTCACGAAAAGTACGATCACCTGATCATCGAAACGGAGTACGACGCGAGGCCGACCTGGCCGTTCGCCGGACGGACCTATACGGAGGGGCCGGGCGCCACCATTTCGGGGATCGAGTACCAGTACAAATGGCGCGGTCCGGATCGGGACATCTGGTGGACGCACGCACTTGTACATATAGGTGCGGTGCACCCGTGCGAGGCGGGGCAGACCTGCTACCAGTCGACGGTGCCGGGTTCCTCCTGGTCGCTGACCTGGCTGGAGCGTTTTCCGGCGAACTGGTCGGTCGCTGCAACCCTGTTTGGAGTGAGTGCCGCCAACTTCCTGAATGGCAGCGAGAAAGTCGACGATTACCGCACCCTCGATGCACGGATCACCAAGGCGTTCGTCAGTGGCGGCATGCGCTGGGAAGTATTTCTTGCAGCCACCGGAATCGGCCCTCGTTACGAAACCTTCAACGACAATCGCGGCCGTATCCCGTTAAACGAGGTGACCCGCCAGACCATGCTCGGACTCAAGGGCGTGTGGTTCTGAAGCTGTTTGCCGATTCCCGTATCATGTTCGCCTGATCGGGGCGGGGACTACCCCGGATACACAGGGGAGACTTCAGTGCCGAGCCGGTTCGGGCTCAATCGACTCGGGTTTCGCAGCCGCGTCCTGCTGGCGGCCTTCCTTCCTTCGGTTGCCATTGCCTTCGCCCTCGCGCTGCATTTCACCACGACCCGCATGGCCGACATCGAGCGCTCGCTGGTCGAGCGCGCGATGCTGCTGGTGGCCAGTCTGGCGCCGGCCTCCGAGTACGGTCTTTTCGCCGGCAGCATAGACATCCTCCAGTCGCTGGCCGATGCTGCGTTGCGCGAGCGCGATGTCGATGGCCTGCTCGTGATGGATGGCGATCGCGTCGTGCTTGCGCGGGCGGGTCGCGTCGACACGACGGCGACTGCAGGGCTGGATGCATTGACCGGCCCGGCGCTGGTCGGCAGCTCCGAGACTCATTACCTGTTCGCTGCGCCGGTCCTCAGCGCGCAGGTGGCGCCGGACCTGCTGCTCGACGACGATACGGCCGGTGCCGGTCCAACCCGGCTGGGTCTCGTGCTGTTGCAGATGTCGCGCCTGGAAACGGTGCGGGCGCGCCGGCAACTGGTGCTCAGCGCGGCCTTCATCACGCTGGGTGGCCTCGTGCTGGCAGCCGTACTGGCGCGATTGCTGTCCGATGGGGTCACGTCGCCGATAAGACAGCTCGCCGACACGGTGCGCCGCATCGAGCAGGGCGATTTCTCGGCCAGGGCACGCACCGGCGCACGCGGCATCCTGCAGGGGCTGGAGGATGGCATCAACCGCATGGCGGTCACGCTCAGTGGCGCGCGCGCCGAACTCGAACAGCGTGTGCAGGTGGCGACCGCCGAACTGCAGGCGCAGAAAGAAAGAGCGGAGCAGGCCAGTCGCGCCAAGACGCAGTTCGTCGATGCGCTGCTGCATGACCTGAGCCAGCCATTGATGGCCATGGGACTGGATATCCGCACCTTGAAGCTCAGGCTGCAAGACGATGAAAGCGCCGGTCTGCTGACTCGGCTCGAACGGTCTTCCCTGAAGCTCGAGAACATGCGCGATGTGCTGCTGGACGTGGCCCGCCTGGAAAGCGGTGCGACCCAGCCGCGTATCGCGGATTTTCCTCTCGGCCGCCTGTTCGACAGCCTGCGTCTGACTTTCGAAGGGCAAGCGGCGGAAAAGGGCCTGAGGCTCGCCTTCCATCCGACATCGGCGTGGTGCCGGTCGGATCCTCTGTTGCTCGAGCGCGTGCTGGCCAACCTGGTGTCCAATGCGCTGCGCTACACGGTGCGTGGCACCGTGCTGGTGGGCGCCCGCCGCATCGCCGTCGATCGCGTGCTCATCGAGGTGCGCGACAGCGGTCAGGGCATTCCGTCGGACCGGATCAACGATGTGTTCGAGGAATTCGTGCGCCTGCCGGGTGTGGATACGGGTGCGGCGGGCCGCGGCATGGGACTGGGGCTGGCCATCGTGAAGCGACTGTGTGCGCTGCTCGGTCATCCGCTTGCGGTCCGCTCGCGTCCCGGTGTGGGATCGACGTTCAGCGTCGGCGTTCCACGCGCCCGGGCACCGGAAGTGGCCCCGGTACAGGACGAGTTGCCGGGGCTGCAACGACTGCGTGGGCGGCGGGTGGCGCTGATCGACGATGACGCCGCACTGCTGCATTCGTTGCGCGGCCTGTTGCAGCAACTGGGCATCGATGTCGTGTCCGGCGAGTCGCCGGACTTCGTGCTGCGCCAGTTGCGCCAGGCCGGCGCGCCCGCGTTCATCCTGAGCGACTATCAGCTCGGCGACGGCAATGACGGTCTGGCGGCGGTGCACTCGCTCAGACGCGAGTTCGGCGAGCACCTGCCGGCAATCATCATGACCGGACTGGCGGCGACCCGGGAGCTTGAAATCAAGCTCGAGACGCACGGCATTCCGCTGGTCGCGAAGCCCGTGCGGCCGGTGGTGCTGGATGCGGTGGTGGGCAGCCTGCTGGATGCCGCAGACCCCCCGTTCTGACGCTGCGCGGCCAAAGTCAGCGGCGCGCAGTGCGGCCGGGCAGGCGCACACCCATCTGCGACAGGGCGAACACGGCCTGGGTGCGGTTCTTCACGCCGAGCAGACGCAATATGGTGGAAATGTGCGTCTTGGCGGTGCCATCGGAAATGCCCAGTTCACGGCAAATGAGCTTGTTCGGCATGCCCTCGATCATCAGCGTGAGCACCTCGATCTGGCGCGGCGTCAGACCGATGTCGGCCGGATCCTGTATCGTCGGGTGTCCGGCCAGTCCGGGGCCGCCATCCTCGAGCACCTGGTGCGGCACGTAGATGCCGCCCTTGAGCACCAGTTGCAGGGCACTGATCAGGATGGCAGTGGTCGAACTTTTCGAAATGAAGCCCATCGCACCCTGGTCGATGGCGGTTGTGATGGTCTGTCTGTCATCCTGGGCGGAAATGACCACCACGGGCACGTCGGGGAATTCCTCGCGCAACTGACCGAGCAGCGAGGTGCCCTCGGCATCCGGAAGATTGAGGTCGAGCATGACGATGTCGGGGCGCAGTCCGGCGCGCAGCATGGCCAGCGCGCGCGCCGCCAGCATCGCGCAGCGGATGTCGGGGTTGTTGTCGATTTCGGTCAAGACGCTGCGCAAGCCCTCGACCACGAGCGGCTGGTCTTCGACGATCATTACCTGCATGGCGGGCGATCCTGCTGATGGGATACGCCCGGGATTCTATCTTCGATGGCACGCGCGGATGCAGGCGCATGCCGGGAGCACTTGCTTTGGATCAGGCACTGATACTGTTCGGACATGGTTCGCGCGATCCCGAATGGGCGCGCCCGCTGCGCGAGGTCGCGGCACGTATTGCGGCGCGTCCGGGCAGCCCTCGCGTGGAACTGGCATTTCTCGAGTTCCTCGAACCCGGCCTCGAGCCGGCCTGCGCCGCGCTCGCGGAGGCGGGGGTGCGACGGATTGTCGTGGTGCCGATGTTCATCGCGCAGAGCGGGCATGTGCGCCGCGACCTGCCGGAACAGATCGAAGCGGTCAGGCGCCGGCATCCGCATCTGCTCGTCGAACTGGCGACCGCGGTCGGCGAGGACGTACGCGTGCAGGAAGCGATGGCCGACGTGGCGCTCGCTGCGCTCACCGCGCCCTGAGCCGGAACTGGCGCGCTCAAGCCGGGTGGCTGCCGCGCCGTTAGCTGAGCCAGAGCAGGACAAGCTCTGCCGGCCACCGGTTTTTCCACATTCAGGCAGCCCCGCGCGAGGTGACCCCCTTCATGCCCTCAGGCCAGTCAACTCCAGTCCGACTGCTCGTTGTCGATGATGAGCCGCTCAATCTGGAAATCATCGTCGAATATCTGGACGGTCAGGGCTACGAACTGACGCTTGCGCATGACGGCGAGGAGGCATGGCGGCTGCTCGAGAATCCGGCCAGCAAGTTCGATCTGCTGGTGCTGGACCGCATGATGCCGCGACTCGATGGCATGGAAGTGATCCGGCGCATGCATCGTGTGCCGCATCTGAGCGGATTGCCGGTCATCATGCAGACGGCGGCCGCCACCCCGGATCAGGTGAGGGAAGGTCTTGAGGCGGGCGTCCGCTACTACCTGACCAAACCTTACGAGCCGGATGCCCTGCTCGCCATCATCAAGTCGGCGCTCGAAGACGTGCGTCGCACGCGGGACGTGCAGTTGCGTGTGTATGGTCTGCGTCAGGCGCTGTGCAGCGTGATCCGGGCCGAATTCGAGTTCTCCACGCTGCAACAGGCGAACGACCTTGCGTCGCTGGCTTCACTGGTTGCACCCGAACCGGAGAATGTGGTGATGGGCTTGAGCGAGTTGCTCATCAACGCCGTGGAGCATGGCAATCTCGGCATCAGCTACGCGGAAAAGTCGCGCCTCAAGCTGGAAGATGGCTGGGAGCGCGAGGTCGAGCGCAGGTTGTGCACTCCGCCGTATGCGGGCCGGCGCGCGCGGCTGGTGGTCGAACGCGATGTGCGCGAACTGCGCTACACGGTGTGCGATCAGGGTGAGGGCTTCGATTTCGAGCGCTACCTGGATTTCGATCCATCGCGTGCCTTCGATCCGAATGGTCGAGGCATCGCCATGGCGCGGCGACTGTGCTTCGGACGGCTGGAATATCGCGGTTGCGGCAATGTCGTCGTCGCGGCCGTGGCGCTGGATGACTGAGCCATGATGCCATCCGACGGACGCGGGACGACGAACCCGGCGCTGACGCGAGAGGGCGCAGCCATGACGGTGCTGGTGGTCGACGACACGCTGGTCGGTCGGGCCACCGTGAGTGCCCTGGTCCGTCGGCTCGGTCATCACAGTCTGGAAGCCTCCGATGGCGCAGAGGCGCTGAAGGTGTTCCTGACCGAGCGACCGGATGTCGTGCTGATGGATGTCGTGATGCCCGGCATGGACGGGCTGGAAGCGACACGCGCCTTGAGGCAGCTCACCGCCGACACCTTGCTGCCCATACTCCTGCTGTCCGCCCGTGGCGATGACCGGGACATGATTGCCGGGCTGGAGG
Organism: Methyloversatilis thermotolerans; assembly: GCF_000372885.1. GTDB lineage: Bacteria > Pseudomonadota > Gammaproteobacteria > Burkholderiales > Rhodocyclaceae > Methyloversatilis > Methyloversatilis thermotolerans. Next base: position 2,056,020 of record NZ_KB889967.1, on the reverse strand, counting down.
CGGGGGCGGACGATTACCTCACCAAGCCGATCAATTTCTCCATCCTGGCGGCGAAGCTGCGCAACTGTGAACGGCAGTTGTCCATGCACGCGAGGCTGTCCCAGTTCCGCGCCGAACACGAGGCCGAGCTCGAACTGGCCAGACGCGTGATCGACCGGCATGTGCAGGGCAAGGCGGACGAGGACGCGCGGGTGCGCCACACGGTCATTCCGACGGCAAACCTGTCCGGCGACGTGGTGGCGGTTGCCCGCTCGCCCGATGGGGCGCTGTATGCGCTGCTTGCCGACGCCACGGGCCATGGGCTGGCGGCCGCCATCAGCGCACTGCCGGTGCTGCAGGTGTTCTTCGGTGTGGCGCGCAAGGGCTTGCCGCTGGGGCTGATGGCTGCGGAAATGAACCGGCATCTGCTGTCTACGCTTCCGGTCGGGCGTTTTGTTGCCGCCACGCTGTTGCGCGTGAGCAGGGGGGAAGGCGAGATATGGGTGGGTGGCACGCCCGAGGCGCTGCTTCTCGATGAGGATGGCGGCGTCCTGATGCGCTTTACCTCCACCAACCTGCCGCTGGGCATTCTTGACGAGGGACATCAATCGCTGCCGGTGACGCGCGTCGTCTGGCCACCGGGCGCCCAGCTCGTGCTCTGTTCGGATGGTCTGCTCGAGGCCCGCTCCAGGAATGGACTGTGCTTCGGGCGGTCATGCCTGGAGCAGGTGCTCGGCAGCACATCCCGTGCGCAACGCCACGATGCGGTGCGCGAAGCTCTTTCCATGCATCTGCAAGGTGCATGCGCACACGACGACGTGTCGCTCATGACCATAGATCTGGACGGATAGGGCCGCCGCCGCCGCTTGGCGCGTCATGGCACGGTGATTGCGTGACGAGCCTCCGGAATTGTCCTGCCCACTCTTCATGTCCGTACTGACCGTCATTGTTGTCGATGAATCGCGCAAACGTGCCGCAGAAATGTGCGCCGGTCTGGCCTGTGCCGGCTATCAGGTAGCGGCTGTGCTGTCCAGCGCCTACGATCTGCAGACCAAGGTCGAGCAGCTCAAGCCGGATGTCATCCTGATCCAGACCGATTCGCCGTCGCGCGACACGCTGGAGAACATGGCGGTCATGGATCGCACCATGCCGCGACCGGTCGTGGTCTTTTCCAATGACGCCGACACCAAGACGATACGACGCGCGATGAAGGCGGGCGTGTCGGCCTATGTCGTGGACGGGCTGGAAGCCAAGCGACTCAAGCCGGTGATCGACGTCGCGATTGCCCGCTTCGAGGAGCACCAGGAGCTGCGCAAGGCGCGTGACGAAGCGCGTCAGAAGCTCAACGACCGCATCGTGATCGACCGTGCCAAGGGCATCCTGATGAAATTGCGCGGCATTGACGAGGACGCGGCCTATCACACACTGCGCAAGCTGGCGATGGAGCGCGGCAAGACGATTGCGGCGGTGTCCGAGGATTTCATCGCCACCGCCCGCCTGCTCGGCTGAGCATCGCGTCGCGCATCCGGCCGCGGTGCCGGGCCGGGCCGGCCTCCTCATGAAGACGCATTTGCGCGCATGCTGCGCCGGGCCCTCCCCGATATTGTTGTGTCGACTTGGTGCGCTGCACGGCCCGACTCGCACCGCGCGAGTGCGGACGTGGCCGGTCACCGGTCCGTTCTTTCAGTGAACCATCTCGTCAAGTCATTGATGAAAAAGGACTTGAGTGCGTGTGGGTGCGCTTGGCACGGGCTGTGCTAAGCCTTGGTCAAGGCGCAACAACGACGTTGATGCCAGTGAGGCGGGAAGCCTCCCTCAAGGGACAAGGGTGTCCATCCGACCGGCTTCCGGCCGCGGATGACACCCTTTTTTCATTCTGGAACCCCGATCATGAAATTTCGGAGAACACAATGTCCGAGCATACGAAGCCGACTGTCGACGCCGTCGAGCCTGACGCGATGCGTCGCAACCTTCTCAGACAGGGCGCGGCCCTGGGTGTGGGGGCATCGCTGATGAGCATGGTACCTCCTGGCGTGCGCAGCGCCGCCTGGGCTGCGGGATCCGACGCACCCGAGAAGAAGGAAGTGCGGATAGGCTTCATTCCTCTGACCGATTGTTCCAGCGTGGTGATGGCCGCAGTCGAGAAGTTCGACGAGAAGTACGGCATCAAGATCATTCCGTCGAAGGAAGCCTCGTGGGCGGCGGTGCGCGACAAGCTGGTCAACGGTGAGCTGGATGCCGCGCATGTGCTGTACGGATTGATCTACGGCGTGCATCTCGGCATAGGCGGGCCGAAGAAGGACATGGCCAACCTGATGACCATCAACAACAATGGCCAGGGCATATCTCTTTCCGCTCAGATGCGCGAGAAGGGCGCAGTGGACGGCGCGTCGCTGAAGAAGGTGGTGGCGGCCAGCCCGGCCGGTACCTATACCTTCGCGCAGACCTTCCCCACCGGTACCCACGCCATGTGGCTGTACTACTGGCTGGCTGCAAACGACATCAATCCGTTCACCGATGTGAAAAGCATCGTGGTGCCGCCGCCCCAGATGATCGCCAACTGCCGGGTCGGCAACATGCACGGCTTCTGCGTCGGTGAACCGTGGAACCAGCGCGGCATCGTCGACAAGGTGAGCTTTTCGGTGGCGTCCTCGCAGGACGTTTGGGTCGATCATCCGGAGAAGGTGCTGGGGACCACCGCCGAATGGGTGGCGAAGTATCCGAATACCGCGCGTGCCATGACCGCCGCCGTTCTGGAAGCGAGCCGCTGGATCGATGCCTCGCTGGCCAATCGCCGCAAGACGGCCGAAACGGTGGCCGCCAAGTCCTATATCAATACCGACATGGACGTGATTCTCGGCCGCATGCTGGGCCGCTACGAGAACGGTCTGGGCAAGACCTGGGACGACAAGAACTACATGAAGTTCTTCAACGACGGCGCGGTGAACTTCCCCTACCTGTCGGATGGCATGTGGTTCCTCACCCAGCATCGCCGCTGGGGGCTGCTCAAGGGCGACGTGGACTACCTGGCGGTCGCGCGGGCGATCAACCGCATCGACGTGTACAAGCAGGCGGCCGCTGCGGTCGGCGTCGCATTGCCGAAGAGCGAACTGCGCACGTCCACGCTGATGGACGGATCGGTGTGGGACGGCAAGGACCCGAAGAAGTACGCGGCAAGCTTCAGGATTTCCGTCGCGTGAAGGTCCGGGACGCGGCCGCGTGCTGCGTCCGATCGCACTGAAAGGAGCTCCACATGAATGCAGCAAGCATTACCTCGGACAAGATCATGACCATGACGTCCAAGCCAGTTCCCGCCACGCCCGCAGTGGCCAGGAAGATATCCGCTCCCGCGGAACCATCCCGTTCCGGCGGCATCGTCCTGTCGTCGGTGATGCTCACCGTGTTCAAGAGCGTATTCCCGCCGCTCGTCGGCATCTGTCTGCTGCTTGCCGTGTGGGCCTTGCTGGCGGCCGAAGGCGGCAGCATTCCCGGGCCGCTGGCGGTGTGGGAGGCGGCCAAGGTGCTGTTCGCAGATCCGTTCTACAACAACGGACCGAACGACATGGGCATAGGCTGGAACGTGCTGTCGTCGCTGCAGCGCGTCGGCATCGGTTTCGGCTTTGCCGCCCTGGTGGGCATTCCGCTCGGTTTCGTGATCGGCCGCTTCGCCTTCATGAACCGCATGTTCGAACCCATCATTTCGTTGCTGCGCCCGGTCAGCCCGCTGGCCTGGCTGCCCATCGGTCTGCTGGTGTTCAAGCAGGCGGATCCGGCGGCGACGTGGACCATCTTCATCTGCTCGATCTGGCCGATGATCATCAACACCGCGGTCGGCGTGCAGCGCGTGCCGCAGGACTACATGAACGTGGCCCGCGTGCTCGACCTCGACGAGTGGAAGATCGTCACCAGGATCCTGTTTCCTTCGGTGCTGCCCTACATGCTCACCGGCATCCGGCTGTCCATCGGCACCGCCTGGCTGGTCATCGTCGCGGCGGAAATGCTGACCGGCGGCGTGGGCATCGGCTTCTGGGTGTGGGACGAGTGGAACAACCTGAAGGTGGAACACATCATCATCGCCATCTTCGTCATCGGCATCGTCGGCCTGCTGCTCGAACAGGCACTGCTTCTGCTGGCACGCCGCTTCTCGTACGGCAACAGCTGATTCCACGTCGGATTGATGCGACCGGTGCAATGCACCGGTGCGCGAGGGAGAGATTCATGAACAAGACCATGGTCAAGGTGGACAAGGCCGGCATGACCTTCGATACCAAGAAGGGCAAGTTCGTTGCGCTGCGCGACATCGACCTGTCGATATCGGAAGGCGAATTCGTGACGCTGATCGGCCATTCCGGTTGCGGCAAGTCGACGCTGCTCAACCTGATCGCCGGCCTCGCGCTGCCGACCTCGGGCAACCTGATCTGCGACGGTCGCGAAATCGCCGGGCCCGGGCCGGAGCGCGCAGTCGTATTCCAGAATCATTCGCTGTTGCCCTGGCTCACCTGTCTTGAGAACGTACTGCTCGCGGTCGAACGCGTGTTCGGCAAGAAGGAAGGCAAGCCGAAACTGCGTGCCCGCGCCGAGGCGGCGCTGGAAATGGTCCACATGGATCACGCCCTGCACAAGTATCCGCACGAGATTTCAGGCGGCATGAAGCAGCGGGTGGGCATTGCCCGCGCCTTCGCGATGGAGCCGAAGATCCTGCTGATGGACGAGCCCTTCGGCGCACTCGATGCGCTGACCCGCGCCAGCCTTCAGGACGAACTGAATGGCGTCATGGAAAAGACCGGCGCAACCGTGGTGATGGTGACCCACGACGTCGATGAAGCCGTGCTGCTGTCCGACCGCATCGTCATGATGACCAATGGCCCGGCGGCCACGATAGGTGAAATCCTCGACGTGAAGCTGGCGCGCCCGCGCGACCGGCTGGCGCTCGCGCACGACACGGATTTCGTCGAATACCGGGCAGCCCTGCTCGAGTTCCTCTACCAGAAGCAGGTTCGCAAGGCGGCCTGACCGGTCCGCTGTAGCGAGCCTTACGCAGTTCGCTGCGGGACGGCGCTCGTCCCGACAAAGGAATGCGGGCCTGCTCTGGATGGCCCGTATGGATGACTTCAGCACGGAGGGCGGCATGCGATGAACGGCCCCATGCCTGCGGATGACATGGCGACGGACGTAGTCTCCTGTACGCGATCCGGTGCGCGGCTACGGGTGGTGGTCGGCTGCGGACCGGTCGGACTGCGCATGGCGCATGAGCTGTGCGCGCGCGATCCATCGTGTCGCGTCGTGGTGTACGGCGACGAGCTGCATGCGCCCTACAATCGCGTGAAGCTGTCGTCCTGGCTGGCAGGAGAGATCGGCTACGACGCGCTGTCGACCGAGGTCGTGCTGCCACCGCCGGAACTGTGCGAGTTGCGTCTGGGCCGGCGCATTGTGGCGATCGACAGGGCGGCGCGCACGGTGACCGACTCGACCGGCGCCGAGCAGTCCTACGACCGGCTCGTCCTGGCGACCGGTTCCCGTCCACGGGTGCCCGACACGCCGGGCATGAAGTTGCCGGGCGTATTTACCTTCCGCGATTTCGGTGACGCGCAGAGCCTGTTCGCGCGACAGGTGCGCAGTCGTCACACGGTGGTGCTGGGGGGTGGTCTGCTCGGCATCGAAACCGCGCGCGCCATGCGTCGGCTGAATACCGACGTCACCTTGATCGATCACGCTGAAGTGCTCATGTCGCGGCAGCTCGATGCGGCTGCTGCGGGGGTGCTGCGCCAACACGTCGAGCGCGCCGGCATCCGCGTGAAGCTGAACGATCCGGTAATGGAAATCTGCGGCGACAGCCGGGTGAGCGGGGTACGTCTGCTCGGCGGCGAGCGCATCGACTGCGACACCGTGGTACTGGCGACCGGCATCGTGCCGCATATCGAACTTGCGCGCAGCGCCGGTATCGCGGTCGGGCGCGGCATCCGGGTCGACGATGCGCTGCGCACGTCCGATCCGAACGTGTTCGCGGTGGGTGAATGCGCGGAGCACCGCGGCATCGTGTACGGACTGGTGGCGCCCGGTTACGAACAGGCCGCGGTAGCCGCGCACGTGATCGCCGGCGGTGACGCCCGCTACACCGGCAGTGTGTCTACGACACGGCTCAAGGTGCTCGGCATACCGGTGATGAGCGTCGGAACGGTGGCGGCGGACCCGCGCGACTTCAGTCGCCAGGTGCGTTACCGCGCCGGCGATGGCAACAGCGCGCGGACGCTGGTGACGAGGCGCGGTCGCCTCGTCGGCGCGCTGGGTGTCGGACCCTGGCCGCAGGCGCGACGCGTGCAGGAGGCGGTCGGTGCGCAGCGCCGCATCTGGCCCTGGCAACTGTGGCGCTTCCGCCGCGATGGCCATCTGTGGTCTGACGACGGTGCGGACAGCGTTCTGAACTGGCCGCCGGTCGCCGTGGTGTGCAACTGCACCGGCGTCACCCGCGGTCAGCTCGATCGGGCGGTGGCCGGAGGCTGCAGGTCGGTCGGCGAACTTGCCGCCTGTACCGGTGCATCGACGGTGTGCGGGTCCTGCAAGCCGCAACTGGCAGAACTGCTGGGCGGCAGCGCCGCGCTCGAACCGGAGCGCGATGCGCGCGTGCTGTGGGGCGGCGGTTTCGTCGCCCTGATTCTGGCCCTGCTCGTCTGGCTGCCGCTCGACGTACCGTATCCGGACACGGCGCAGCTCACCGTGCACTGGGACCGCCTGTGGCGCGACAGCTTCTACAAGCAGGTGAGCGGCTTCACGCTGCTGGGCATGGCCGTCGTGCTCGCGGTGCTCGGGCTGCGCAAGCGACTTCCCGTGCTCAGGCGTCTCGGCGACTACAGCATCTGGCGCGCCATCCACATCGTATTCGGCGTGGCCGTGCTCGTCGCGCTCGTGGTGCATAGCGGCGGGCGCATGGGCAGCAACCTGAACCTGTGGCTGTCGATGTCCATGGCGGGCGCTGCGGTCGCCGGCACCCTGGCCAGCATGGGCATCGCGCGCAGTCACGAGCGCGCGCATCCGCTGCGCGCCTGGAGGCGCTTGGCGACCTGGGCACACATCCTCCTGCTGTGGCCGCTGCCGGTGCTGCTCGGCTTCCACATCCTCACGAGCTACTGGTACTGACGATGGCAAGGACGTTCACGCGCAACGCATGGCTCTGGCTGCTGTGGTTCGGCCTGAGCGCCCTGTCCACCTGGGCCCTGTGGCTGGGCATGCAGCTGAAAGAAGATGCTCCGCCGCCGCCGGCTGGCTTCCTGCGCACCGCCTTCCTGCCCGGTCAGACTTCGCACGGCCATCACCAGATCGAAATGGCCTGTTCCACCTGTCATGGCAGCGAGGCGTTCTCGGCCGCCGACGTGATGCAGGACGCGTGTACGCAGTGCCATGCGGCGGAACTGAAAGCGGCGGACGATTCTCATCCCCGCAGCAAGTTCACGGATCCGCGCAATGCGGAGCGCGCCGCGCGTCTGGATGCCGCGCACTGCGTCACCTGTCACGTCGAGCACAAACCGGATATCACGCATGCCATGGGGGTGACCCTGCCCAAGGACTTCTGCTCCATCTGCCACGATGACATTGCAGAAGAGCGTCCGAGCCATGCCGGGCTGGGATTCGATACCTGCGCCAGCAGCGGCTGCCACAACTTCCACGACAACCGGGCGCTGTACGAGGACTTTCTGACCAAGCACGCGGGCAAGCCGGATCTGCTGGAAACGCGCACGGTGCCTGAACGCGACTGGAAAACCGTGATCGAGGAGCTGTACGAAAGCTATCCGATCGACCGCTTCCCGAAGCAGGTGCTGACCCAGGCGGACGCGCCGGCCGGCAAGGGCAGCGCACAGGTGCATCGCGACTGGCTTGAAACAGGGCATGCCCAGGCTGGCGTGAACTGTTCCGGCTGCCACATGGTGCCGCCTGCCAAGGGCGAGCCGCCGGCATGGACGGACAAGCCGGATCACACCGTCTGTTCGACCTGCCACAAGCAGGAAGTAAAGACCTTCCTCGAAGGCAAGCATGGCATGCGCCTGGCCGCGGGGATGACGGCCATGACTCCGGCACAGGCACTCATACCGATGAAGTCCGATGCGCAGCAGGAGGGCATCGGCTGCGCCACCTGCCACGGCGCGCACCGCTTCGATCCGGTCAAGGCCGCCACCGCAGGCTGTCTGGCCTGCCATGCGGACAAGCACAGCAAGGCCTTCGCGGCCTCACCGCATGCAGCTCTGGCGAAGAGGGAAGCGGCCGGGGAACTGCCAGCAGGCAGTGGCGTCACCTGCGCCACCTGTCATATGCCGCGACTGGAACATCGCACCGACGATGTGCGCCACATGAGCGTGCAGCACAACCAGAACGACACGCTCAGGCCATCGGAAAAGATGCTGCGGCCGGTGTGCATGAACTGCCACAGCCTGCAGTTCTCGCTCGATGCGCTGGCCGATCCGGCGCTCAAGGACAGCAATTTCAAGGGCAAGCCCTCGGTGCATGTAAGCAGCATCGAGTGGGCGCTGAAGGATGCCGAGCGCGCCGAAGCCGAACGCAGGGCGGCGCGCAGGGAGGGCGACGAGTGAGCACGCTCGCCCACAGCTTTCGTTTCACCCCGTCAACAGCCAAAGGAGCTCTGCCATGAAAGTGATTCCCGTACTTGCCCTCGGCTCTGCCGTCGCGTTCTCCGCCAGCACCGCGTCGGCCCAGGATGCCACCGCGAGCTGGAGCTACAAGGACATTGCCGATGCGCTTCACCTCATCATGGAATCGGATCGCACGGTCTATACCCGCCTGATCGTCAACCGCCTGCAGAACGAGGACAAGGTGATCAAGGCCAGCGAGCACTGGAAGGACGACAAGGCGCTGGTGCTGCCGGCGCAGATGTTCCGCTATGGCTCGGAAATGGTGGCGGAGAAGGGCGCGGCCTTCACCTATTCGCTGCTGTCCGAATGGCCGATCAACAAACAGAATGCGGCCAAGACCGACGTGGAGAAGGCCGGGCTGGCCGAGGTCGGCAAGACCGGCAAACCCTACTACAAGGAAGAGACGCTGGGCGGCAAGAAGTACTTCACCGCGGTCTATCCGGACAAGGCCATCGCCAAGGCCTGTGTGAGCTGCCACAACGATCACAAGGACACGCCGCGTCGCGACTTCAAGATGGGCGACGTGATGGGCGGTGTGGTGCTGCGCCTGCCGATGAAGTAACGCCGTCATGAACGGGGCAATCCGATCCACAGCCGGTCTGCTGTTCGTCGCTGGTGGTACCTGCGCCTTTGCAGCCGGTGGCGCCGGCAACTGGCCCGAGTACGACGACGAACACCTGAAGGCCGGACGCGAGGTGTGGCTGGGCACGTGCAGGGAATGCCACGCCAATTCGATGTCCGATGCCCCCCAGGTGAAGGACCCGCAGGCCTGGAAGCCACGTGTGGCGAAGGGCGCGGCGGTGCTTCACGAACACGCGCTGAACGGATTCGAAGGTCCTTCGGGTACCGAAATGCCCGCGCGTGGAGGAAATACGTCGCTGACCGATGCCGAGGTGAAATCGGCGGTCGATTACATGTTGAGAATGGTCGCGCCCTGAGCGCGATCGATCCGGACAGGGAAGGGGTAAGGAAATGAATGCACAGCAGATCGAACTGTTGAAATCGTCGTGGGCCAAGGTGGTCCCGATCAAGGACACCGCGGCCGAACTTTTCTACGGCAAGCTGTTCGAGATGGACCCGGCGGTAAAGCCGCTGTTCAAGGGCGACATGAAGGAGCAGGGACGCAAGCTCATGGCTGCCATCAATACCGTGGTGAACGGTGTGGATAAACTCGACACCATGGTGCCCATCCTGCAGGACATGGGCCGTCGCCACGTCGCCTATGGCGTCAAGGATGCACACTACGACACGGTCGGTGCGGCGCTGCTGTGGACGCTGGAGAAAGGGCTTGGGGAGGCCTTTACGCCCGAGGTGAAGGACGTATGGGCGGGCGCGTATGGCGTGATCGCCGGCGTGATGAAGGAGGCGGCCGCAAGCGCCTGATGCAGGGGCAAGACGGACATCCGCGCAGGCCGGCGGATGTCCGTCGCTGCACCTCCGCGCTCCGCCATCGCCCGTCGCAATGCGAGGGCGAGAGGGCTACGCAGGCGGTCACTGTTCCTTTCGCCACGGACTCCGCTACCATCCGCCGGGAGATGCGTGTGCCGGCGCACCGATCGCGTGCTGTTCCGATGCGCTCGCGAGGCTTTCTCGGTCACGAGCGCGCGCGTCCCGACACGAACTTCTCTGCGGGGGATACAGGTGCAGATTTCGCGCGTGCTTCTGGTTGACGACGATGACGAGCTGTCATCGATGCTGGGCGACTATGTCGAGCTCGAAGGCTTCGCCGTAGAGCGTGCCGGCGACGGAGAGTCCGCTCTCGCCAGACTGTCCGGCGGGCAGGTGGATATCGTCGTGCTCGACGTGATGATGCCGGGCATGTCCGGTATCGAAGTGCTGCGGCGCCTGCGGACTTTTTCCGGCGTGCCGGTGCTGATGCTGACGGCCCGTGGTGATGACATCGACTGCGTGCTGGCGCTCGAACTCGGTGCGGACGATTACGTGCAGAAGCCATGCACGCCGCGCGAACTGGTGGCCCGGCTCAAGGCCATCCTGCGGCGCATGTCGCCCGCACAGAGGGTGGCCGGCGCAACCGACGACGCGTTGATGGTGGGTGCGCTCGTGGTGTGGCCGCAACGCAGGGTGGCCGAATACGGACACACCGTGCTGGCGCTGACCAGCTCCGAGTACGGCCTGATCGAGGCGCTTGCCCGTCATGCCGGAAACGTGGTGTCCAAGAACGATCTTTCCTTGATGGCGCTCGGACGGCCGATGGGACCTTACGACCGCAATATCGACGTGCATATCAGCGCAATCCGGCAGAAGCTCTCGCCACTCACAGGGGGGCGGCCGCTGATTCAGACCGTGCGCGGCGTGGGTTACCAGCTGGTGCGCGAGTAGGCGCGTGGGCAGGCTGTTCTGGAAGCTGTTCCTGTCCTTCCTGCTGGCGGGCCTGCTGGCAGGTGGCTTGATGGCGCTGGCCTTTTCCTTGTTGCGCGGGCAGGCGGGAGGGCAGGGGCGACCGCCGCCCAGCCCGCGCTTCGCTACCGAGGTGATCCACCAGATCGTGGTGTCCGGAGAGACGGAAGCGGCGGCGCGCGTGCTCGCCGGGTGGCGGGCGCGGGGCGGGGCCGTGCCCCTGGTGCTGGCCCCGGACGGACATGAGTTGCTGGGACGAACCGTGTCCGATGAACAGCGCGCCGACGGCATTCCGGTGCAGCTCGCCGATGGACTGTGGACCGTGGTGTCGCCCTCACGCGATGCACGACCGCCTCGGGCCGATGGCGGACCACCGGTGGAGGGCTTGCCGCCCCCGCCGCGCGGCCTGCCCATGCCCCCCCCGCCGGTGATGGAAATTGTCGGCCTGTTGATCGCTGCACTGGCGACCAGCGCCGGGCTCGCCGCCTATCTGGCGCGACCGGCACGGCATCTGAGCCGGGCATTCGATGCCATCGCCAGCGGTGATCTGTCGGTGCGCACCGCGCCGCTCATGGGGCGGCGGCGGGACGAGATCGCCGACCTCGGTCGTGGCTTCGACCGCATGGCCGAGCGCTTACAGTCTCTGCTCGGCGCCCAGCGCAGCCTGCTGCACGACGTGTCGCACGAACTGCGCTCGCCTCTTGCGCGCATGGCTGCGGCCATCGGTCTTGCGCGCCAGGACCCGGCACGGCGGGATGAAATGTTCGAGCGGGTCGAGCGTGACATGATGCAGCTCGATGCACTGGTGGGCGAACTGCTTGGCCTGTCCCGACTCGAGCACGACGCCGAGCACACCGTGTCGCAGCCAGTATGCGTTGCCGACGTGCTGCGGGAGCGCGTGGACGACGCGCGTTTCGAAGCGGCCGCACGCCTGATCGCCCTGGAGCTTTCGATTGCGCCCGCTGCCTCGACGGGCAGCGTGACCGGACATCGTGCGCTGATCGCTCGCGCCATCGACAATGTGCTGCGCAATGCGATCAAGTTCTCTCCGGATCGGGGCACCGTGACGGTGGCGCTGCTGAGTGCCGGTGACACGCTGCATCTTTCGGTGCGTGACCATGGCCCCGGTGTGCCGACTGTCGCGCTGCAGCGCATATTCGATCCTTTCGTGCGCATCCAGCCCTCGACCCGTGACGGCACGGGTCTGGGCCTGTCCATTTCCCGCCGTGCCGTCGAGGCGCACGGCGGGCGCATCACCGCCTGCCTGCCTGCCGGGGGCGGACTGCAGATCGACATACTGCTGCGCACCGACGCGTGACGCATCTTTACACGCACGCCTGCGGCAGCTTTTGCCTGCACACCCTCGTGCTTCAGCGTAATTCCCGGTGCACCAGGGCATGCGCGCATGCCCCCCACCGGCGAATGCTGCCGCTTCGTATCGCGGTGTTCGGGCCGCGTCCCGGCCGCGCCGGCATGTGTAAAGAAATGGCCGTGCAGCGGACCGGATTCTTTACGTGGATTGCCGAGCTTTTACGTTTTCCGGCCGCGTGGATCGGGCGTGCCGGCCGATAACTTGCCATGTGAGCCAAGGCGTACACAGCCGTGCACGCCCAACCTACTTGGGGAGTGATCTCATGAGCATTTCAGGCATAGGCAGCAGCATCGCGTCGTCGATGTACTCCAGCCAGGCTGCCTCGCGTTCGCAGAAGCCCGATGCAGCGAATATGGCCTCCGAGCTTTTCGCGATGCTGGATACCAGCGGCAAGGGCTATATCGAAGCCAGTGACCTGTCGTCCGCGCTCGAGTCTTCGGACAGCGCGGGTTCGGCGGAATCCCTGTTCAGCACCATGGACGCGGACAGCGACGGCAAGGTGACCGAACAGGAACTGAGCAGCCTGCTGCAGAAGGTGGCCGAGCAGCTCGAGGACAGCTTCGGCGCGGCGCGCGTCGGCGAGGCCATGGGCAACCGTCCGCCGCCGCCACCGCCCGGCGGCATGGGCGGTGCGCAGGGCGAGGACGAAGGTCTGACCGTGGACCAGTTGAGCACCATGGCCGAAGAGGCCGAGGCGTCCGGCAACACGACCATGGCCAGCGAGCTGTCGTCACTGGCGGAATCCTTCGAAGAGGCGGATGCCAATCAGGACGGCAAGGTCACCTTCCAGGAGGCACAGGCCTATCGTGAAAGCCAGAGCAGCGAATCCGGCGATGCCGCATCCAGCCGTCCGGCACCGCCGGACGACGCGCAGCGTGAGGAACGCATGCTGGCACGCGTGCTGGAAATGCTGAAACAGTACAGCGGCAATGAAAGCAGCAACGACAGCAGCGCCGCCACGCTGTCGGTGAGCGCCTGAGCAGGGTGACCGCGTCCCGCGCCGATGGCGGGACGCGGCATGCAGGGCGGTACGGGTGGCGACCGCATGCGCGTGGCCGCCTGAGCGCTCGCGCCATCCATGAACGTTCATCCATATCGCGCATACTGCCGTGCGTAATGGAGGAAGGCGAACGGAAGGGGAGGGATGGATGATTCATTGCGTGCTGGTCGATGACGATGCGCAACTGCGTGAATCGGTCGGCGGATACCTGCGGGACTTTGCAATGCGGGTGACGGTGCTTGCCGACGGGCGCCGTCTGCTTGCGCTGCTGGAGCGTGAGCGCGTCGACGTGGTGCTGCTCGACTGCATGCTGCCCGGCGAGGATGGCTTCAACCTGTGTCGTGCCTTGCGGTCCTCATTCGCGGTGCCGGTCATCATGCTGAGCGCGCGCGGCGATCCGGTGAGCCGCGTGCTCGGTCTGGAACTTGGTGCGGATGACTACATCACGAAGCCATTCGATCCGCGTGAACTGGTGGCACGCATTCATGCGCGCGTTCGCCGGGTTCGCCACGGCACCGGCTCGGCGCTCGACGCCGTGGAACAGCATGTGCGGTTCGCCGGCTGGACCTTCGACCGCATGCGTCGCGAGCTGCGCTCTCCCGCGGGTGTGCAGGTCAGCCTGTCGGCCGCCGAGTTTCGTCTGCTGAGTGCTTTTGTCGAGCGCCCCGGACGCGTGCTGAGTCGCGAACAACTGCTCGAACTGACCCGGGCTCCGGGCATTGATGTCAGTGATCGCAGCATCGATCTGTCGGTATCGCGCCTGCGTCAGAAACTGGGCGATGCGGCGCGCGATGGCGGGCTCATCCGCACCGTGCGCGGCGAGGGGTATCTGTTCGACGGCGCGGGCGGCGCATGAGCTTGAGGGAAAGGCTGCCGGATACGCTCTTCCTGCGCTTCTTCGCCCTGATGTGGCTGGGACTGGCAGGCAGCCATCTTGTTGCCTATGCCGCATTCGACCTGATCCGGCCGGGAAACATGGCGCCGCGTCCTCCTCCATCTGCCGCGGCGACCGATTCGGTCGCCGCACGCCCGGTCCCTCCCGGGCCGGATCGCCCACCCGATGGCGAGCGCATGCGTGCTGCGCATCTGCCGCCCCTGCCGTCGCTGCCGCCCTGGTCGTCGCCTGATGCGGACGAGCACCGCCCGCCTGGTCGCTCAGGTGCGGCGCCGGGTCTTCCGCTCGATGCGCTGCTCACCGATTATGCGATCCGCGTGTTGCTGATCGGTCTCGTGGCCTGGTACGGCGCACGCTGGCTGACACGACCGATGCACGAACTGGCGGCCGCGGCGGATGCGCTGAACGATGAGGGGGCATTGCAGGATGAACTGACGCGACTGGACGAGAGACGAGGCAGTCGCGAGGTAAGACGCGTGGCGCGTGTATTCAATCGCATGGTAGATCGCATCCACAGCCAGCTCAGACAGCGAAGGCTGCTCACCGCGGCGCTATCGCACGATGTAAGGACGCCGCTTGCGCGCATGCGCATGCGCGCCGAACAGTTGCAGGATGCCGACATGGCGGCGCGTTTCGCCGCCGACATCGGCGAGATCGATCGCCTGTTGCAGGATGCGCTGGAGGCCCTTTCGCCTGCGGTCGGTGCCTTTACGGTGGTCGATCTCGATGCGCTCATGCAGGCCGCCTGTGACGACGCGGTCGAACAGGGATTGCCGGTGAGTTGCCGCGGCATTCCGGTGGCCATCTCAAGCGAACCGGTCGCGCTGCGTCGCATCCTCGACAATCTGGTTGGCAATGCGCTGCGCTACGGCCACTGCGCAAGGCTTTCGCTGACGCGCGCAGCCGATGGCGAAGTGGGCCTGCATGTCGATGATGACGGTCCGGGCATACCCGAGGCCGACCTGAAGAGGGTGTGTGAACCCTTCCTGCGCCTGGAGGACTCGCGCAGCCGTGACACCGGCGGCAGCGGGCTCGGTCTGTACATCGCGCGCGAGATGGCGTGCCGCATCGGCGCCCGCCTGTCACTGAGCAACCGGGCGGGTGGCGGGTTGCGAGCCAGCATTCTCTGGGAGCCGCACTCGGCGCGCCCGCATTGACCTCGGGTCACTCAAGGGCGCAGCGTGCCGGCGACCCCGGATCAACGCATCGTCGCCCTTCTCGTCCGTCCGGCGGTCAGTGGGCGGGCAGCGAGCGCTGAGCGCATCAATTCCGGGGGCTTCCCGGCTGCTGCACCCGTGGTTCGCCCGGCCCTGCGTGCCCGGGCGACCGCCTCAGGCCGGCGGCTGTCCGGGTGGCGTGCCGCCTCCGCCAGGTGGCATGTCGCCACCACCGGGCGGCGTGCCACCACCGCCGCCGCTGCCTGTTTCCGTACTGGTGCAGCGAGCGGCACTGTCGATCAGGATGTTGAAGCTGCCGGTGACGTACTTTTCCGCGCGCGTCAGTTTCAGATGCAGCGAATCGCCGGCCAGGGCGCCCGAGGTACAGCTGTTGTCGCCGGTGAATACCTGATCGATGTCATTCGTGTAGCTCGTGGCGCCCTTGGTGGTGTAAGGCGCGAGCGTGGTGTAGATGGTGTTGCTCAGTTCATCGTCAAGTGCGAACTGGGTGGTGAACTCGAGCGTGGTGTCGGTGCCGGAGAACTGGCGAACCTTGGCGTGGATGTGTGGCGCGCGCGGCAGATACCAGCCCGGATAGATGGTCCGGAATTTCACCTTGCCCTGGCGGTCGGTCACCTGGTAGCCGCGCAGGAAGTTCTGGCCGGTGGCATCGGTTCCCTGCTGTGCCGCCGAGACGTCCGAATACACACCCAGCGCGTTGCAGTGCCAGATGTCGACATAGGCACCGGTCAGTGGCTTTACCACCCCGGTGTCGGTATCGAGTTCGGACACCGTGATCGTGAGCAGCATGAGCAGTCCGTCCTGCACCAAGCCGGTCGATGTACTCGAGCGGATGTCGGAGCGGTTCAGCAGTTCGTCGATGAAGTAGGGGCCTTCGGTCACCTCCACGGTCGAGGTGTCTCCGGCTGCAGCCCGTACCAGCGGGCTGGCCATCATCAGTGCGCCGGTGGCGGCGCCGTTGCGCAGCAGCAATCGGCGCGCGGCATCGATCTTGTTCGTCATGTCAGTCCCTTCATGTTTTACCGGAAGCGGCGGCGAGCGACGCCGGCCAGCGTTGTCATGCCGACCAGCATGAGGGCGGCGGAGGAAGGTTCGGGTACGGCGACCGTGCTGACCGCGAAGCGGACCGGGTACAGGCTGCCTTCGGTGAACCAGGTGTCGCCCGCATCGTCGCTGCTTGCCAGCACGCCGTCGTAGCTGCCGTCGGCGGACCATGACCAGTCCGCCGATCCGGGACTGCTCAGCACCAGCCAGTAAGTGGTATGAGCGGAGAGAGATACGCTGGCGAGCGTGAAGTCGGTGCTGTCGTCGTCGCTGGCGCTCAGACTGAAGGTGGCGAGGGCGGAAGACGGGATGAGATCGCTGCCGTAGCTGTCGCCATAGCTCGAATACAGACTCAACTGCGGTGTTCCGCTCACATTGCTCAGCGCGAGCGACGCCAGCAATCCGGTGCCTGCGTACGCGACATCTCCGGTCTGGAAGCTGATGGCCAGCCAGTCGCTGGCACTGACGCTCAAGCTTGCGCCGGACGCCGTGGCATCAAGGGTGTTGGCGAGTGTGTCGGCCTGCGCGGCTTCGGCGCTGGCCATCAGGGCGAATGCACACGCCAGCGCGTTCAGCGCCGGTCGTTTGCGACGATATGGTTCGGGCAGCATGGACTCTCCTTGAGCGGATCGGTTGGAAGAGTCGCGGCGCGCGTCAGCCGGAACGCACCGTGACTGTACGCAAGCCTGGGTCAGCCGTTTGTCCGGGGTGTGCCTGTTTCGTGTCGGCGCCGACACATGCGTAAACCGATGTAGCCGTGCCGCGTGCTGCGCACTCGATGAGCGGTACCTGAAACTGCACCGGCGGACACGGCGCGCGCGGGCGTGGCGGGACGGTATCCCGATTCACGCAGAAATGTCTGCGCCGATGTTGACGCGTACGGCAATAAGATTAGAATGCGAATCGTTCGCATTTGGATGGATGATTGATGCGGGCGGTCATCATCGTCGCGGCCCTGGCTGAAACGATGATGTCATCAAGGATTGCCTCCCAGCGACCAGAAAAGGCCAGGCCGGCACAAGACGACAACACTCATGGGTCTGTTGACAGCCCATGTGCCGGCAGTCCCCGTCGATACGGGGGCGTGCGGGCGCCGGCGCATGCGCTGTCAGCAGATCCCGCGGAGACAACCATGACTCACATTCCTCTCGTACGTTCGCTGCTCGTCACTGCACTGCTCGCGGCTTCCGCCGCGTCACAGGCCAGCACCACCCATGCGCAGTTCATCGATCCGGCATCCTCGCTGTCCTTCGACGGATGGAACGAACTGAACCGCAACCGCACCGGCGGCGCGCT
This sequence comes from Methyloversatilis thermotolerans, assembly GCF_000372885.1. Lineage (GTDB taxonomy): Bacteria > Pseudomonadota > Gammaproteobacteria > Burkholderiales > Rhodocyclaceae > Methyloversatilis > Methyloversatilis thermotolerans. Next base: position 2,038,259 of record NZ_KB889967.1, on the reverse strand, counting down.
GACCAGCGATGAACTGGCGGCCGGAACCGGTTCCAATGTCGCCGGTTCGGGCGATGCGGTATTCACGCTGGTGAGCGGAGATCACTATCCGGCTGGCTTCGGACTGTATGGCGGGGCATCGACGTTCACCTTCACCGACACGACGGTCGATGCGCTCGCCGGCACGCTGGTGTTCCAGGGCATCATCAACAACTTCAGCGGGACCGATTTCAGCCTCACGCTCAGCTACAACGGTGGCAGCCAGTCCATCGCCGGCACGCTCGCCGAAAGTGTGCTCACCGGTGGCGCGAGCGACTATTTCCGCAATGAGTGGGATCTGTCGTCGCTGGGCGTTGCGGTCACCGATTACACGCTGACTTTCGGTATCGGCTTCTCGCAGATGCTGGCATTCCAGATCGACCAGGTTGCCGCGGTGCCGGAACCTGAAGTGCATGCCCTGATGCTGGCCGGTCTGGCGCTGGTGGCCTACCGCGCACGCCGTCGTTTCATGGTTTGACCCTGCGGCTGGCGGGCTCTGCCGCAGCGGTGCCCGCCGCGGCGCGTTCCGGCGCACGCCGGAGCGCGCACGATGTGCTCACAGACTGCGTATCCTGCGCAGCAGCGCGGTGGTCGAACGTTCATGCTCGAACGCGATGGATTCCACCCGACCGCCGCGCGCCAGCACTTCATGCGCACCGACGATATGCTCGACCGGCCAGTCGCCGCCCTTGACCAGCACATCGGGCGCGCAGGCGACGATGAGATCGAGCGGCGTGTCCGCGTCGAACCAGGTGACCAGACTCACCGATTCCAGAGCCGCTATGACCGCGGCACGGTCCTCCAGCGCATTGACCGGGCGGTCCTCACCCTTGCCCTGGCGTCTGACCGATGCATCGGTGTTCAGCGCGACGATGAGCGAAGCGCCCAGCGCGCGTGCCTGTGCCAGGCAGGTGACGTGACCGCGGTGCAGGATGTCGAAACAGCCATTCGTGAACACCACCGGCCCCGGCAGCGCCGCGCGTCGGGCGGGCAGCTCGTCGGGCGGGCACAGCCTGGATTCGAACGAAGGCGTGCCGCCCCGCATCAGGCGGCACCCGCGTACTGCTTGCGGAAACGGTTCAGGTCGCCCACCGTCTTGAAGGTTTCGCCGAACAGCGAGCTCAGGTTGCGCAGGATGCCACCCACCACGCGCGCCTCGCAGTCCTTGTCGAAGCGGATCTGCTGGTCCAGCCAGTGCTCCAGCCAGTCCGGATCGGGCAGGCGCGACTGCACGGTGTCGCGCGGATAGAGCTGCTTGTTCACATGCAGATTGGTCGGATGCAGGGGCTTGCCGGCACGCCCGCTCGCGGCCATCAGCATGCCGATCTTGCTGAAGGCGGCGCGCGCGGCGTCTCCCGCCTGTTCGATCGCTCGTTTCATGTACTTCAGATACGCACCGCCGTGGCGGGCCTCATCACGCGACAGCAGGTCGTAGATGTGCTTGATCACCGGTTCCGTATGCCATTCCGCCGCGCGGCGGTACCACTGGGTCAGGCGCACCTCGCCGCAGAAATGCAGCATCAGGGTTTCCAGCGCCGGAGCGGGATCGAACTCGAAGCGCACCTCGTGCAACTCGGCTTCGGTGGGGGCCATGTCGGGCCGGAAGCGCTGCAGGTATTCCATCAGCACCAGGGCGTGCTTCTGTTCCTCGTAGAACCAGATGGACATGAAGGCAGAGAAATCCGAGTCATTGCGGTTGTCGCGCAGGAACATTTCGGTGGCGGGCAGCGCCGACCACTCGGTGATGGCATTCATCTTGATGGTGAGTGCCTGTTCGTCGGACAGCAGCGATGCGTCGAAACTGTCCCAGGGCACGTCGCGTGACATGTCCCAGCGTGCGGACTCGAGCGACTTGAACAGTTCTGGGTAGAGCATTGGGGGGCGGCTCCTGAGTAAAGGCGCATTGTACGCATGCGGACGACACGCCGATGACAGGGGAAGAAAAGGTACGGGCGCGATTGGATCACGCTGCGCGCCGATGCGATCGATGGAACAGCGGGGAATTCGTGCGCCTGCTTGCAGCCGGCGGAATCCGGTCAGGTGGCCGCGCCGTTCGCGACGCGCCAGGCGGCGACGGCCGGCACGACATCGTCTATGGAACGGATGATCTGAATGCCGGTTTCGCTGCGCAATTTGTCGCGCGCGCCGGCGCCTCCGACCCAGATCGCGACACTTTCCGGCAGCAACTGGCGCAAAGTGCGCACGCCCGCTATCGCCTGCCGGACCGGGAAGGCCGCACTGAAGGACAGCGCCACGATGTCCGCGCCCACGGTGGCGGCCGAGGTCCTGATGTCGGCAAGGGGCATGCGCGGCCCGAGCGAACAGCACTGTACGCCCTCGGTGAGCAGCATCACCTCGGCCATGATGAGACCGAGCGCATGTTCCTCTTCCGGCAATGTGGTGAGCAGCACGCGCGGCGACCGGACCGGACGGGGATAGCTCGAAAGCGCGCCGCGCAGGAAATTCTGCACCTGCTCGGTGTAGAAGTGTTCGTCCGGTACGCCCAGCTCGCCGCGCATCCAGGCTTCCCCGATATCCACATTCAGTGGTGCGATCAGGCCGGTCACCAGACCCTGCAGCCCCTGGTCGAGCAGGGTGCGCTGGAATACGGCGCGCAGGCCGTCAACGTCGTGGCGGCGGATGGCTTCCAGCGTTTCTCCGGACAGCAGCGCAGGTACCCGTGCGCTCCGCTCGGCATCGACGATGGCCTGAAGTTCCGAGTGGCTCGCCGACAGCAATTTGCCTGGCCGCCAGCCCTGATCGATCAATCTACGGATCAGGCGCAAGCGGTTCACGTCCTCCTGGGTGTACAGACGCTCGCCGGCTTCATCCCGCGCCGGCTTGGGAAAACCATAGCGACGCTCCCAGACGCGCAACGTGTCCTTTGCCAGTCCGGTTTCGCGTTCGACTGCGCTGATGTTGAGGAGACCAAGTCCGGTGACGCTCACCTTTGTTTTGTCCTGGACAAATTGTTGACTTGAACACTTTCGGACTCTAGATTACGGACTTGGTCCTGTTTTGTCCAGGACAAAAGGGGAGTCATCACATGAGTACCCGTTTCCTTCCGCTCGCCTGCCTGAGTCCGGCGCTCACCCTTTCGTGCGTGGTGGCCCACGCCGCCGTATCGTCGTCGGAAGATGCGGTCGACCGCACGCATGCGCCTCCGGCGCTGCAGGCGCCGGCCGCGCCGGCGGCGAGCGGTGCGACAGCCACCCTGATCGCATTGCACCGCGCGGTCACCGGCCCCTATTTCGTCGTTCCGGCTCACGCCTCCGCGTCATCCCGCTGCTGCGAGCCCAGCCGTGCGTCGCGCTGATTGCAGGCAGCTCATCAGCGCCCTTCTGCTGACACTGCTGCCGGTGTCCACGTCCCTGTCCGCCGAGAATTGCCCGGCACTGCTCGACCGCAGCATCCCCGGTCTGCTGGATGGCAAGCCGCGCTCGCTGTGCGAGTACAAGGGCCGCGTGCTGCTGGTGGTGAACACGGCAAGCCGGTGCGGTTTCACCGGGCAGTACGCCGGCCTGGAAAAGCTGCAGGAAACGTACGGGAAGCGCGGCCTCACGGTGCTCGGTTTCCCGTCCAACGACTTTGCAAACCAGGAGCCCGGCAGCGACAGGGAAATCGCCGAGTTCTGCAGCATGACTTATGGCGTGAAGTTTCCGATGTTCAGCAAGACTTCGGTCAGGGGCGCGCAGCGTCACCCCTTTTACGTCGATCTGGTGAAGGCGACCGGTTCCGAGCCGGGGTGGAATTTCCACAAGTATCTGATCGGGCGCGACGGCCGCACGGTCACCGCCTTTTCCAGCATCGTGTCGCCGGATTCGAAGGTGCTGGTGCGCGAGATCGAAGCCGCTCTGGCAGGGAGCTCGCAATGACGCCATGGGCTCAGCGGTCGAGGAAGCGTTCATGAAGATTGCGGTGGTCGGCGCCGGCATTTCCGGTCTGTCCGCGGCCTGGCTGCTGTCACGCGATCACAGCGTGACCCTGTTCGAGCAGGAAGAGCGGCTGGGCGGGCATTCCAACACGCTGGATGTCGAGCTGGACGGTATCGGTCATCCGGTCGACACCGGCTTCATCGCGTTCAACCGGGTGACCTATCCGCATCTGTGCGGGCTGTTCGGCCATCTGGGCATTCCGATCGCCGACAGTGACATGTCATTCGGCGTGAGCCTGCAGCACCCGGACGTCGAATGGGCCGGCACCAATCTCGCCACCGTGTTCGCGCAACCGGCCAATCTGGCGCGTCCGCGGTTCTGGCGCATGCTGCAGGACATCATGCGCTTCAACAGTCAGGTCACTGCGATGGCGGCCGAGGGGCGCGCAGAGGAGGTGTCCCTGGGCGAATTCCTGACCCGGCACGCATACAGCGAGGCATTCCGCGACTGGTATCTGCTGCCTATGGCCGCCGCGATCTGGTCCTGCCCGACCCGCACCATGCTCGCGTATCCGGTCGCCACTTTTGCGCGCTTCTGCCACAACCACGGCCTGTTGCGCGTGAATGACCGGCCGCAATGGCTCACCGTGCGCGGCGGTTCGCGCGAATACGTGAAGCGCATCGCGGCGCAGCTCGCCGATGTCCGCCGCGGCGCACCGGTGCGCGCTGTCCAGCGCGGCGCAGAGGGCGTGCTGGTGGCCGCGGGCGATGAGCGCGAGCGCTTCGACCAGGTGGTGCTCGCCTGCCACTCGGACCAGGCGCTTGCGCTGCTGGCAGACCATGCAACGCACGACGAGCGAGGCATCCTTTCGGCGATCCGCTATCAGCCCAACCACGCGGTGCTGCACACCGATACCGCCTTGCTGCCGCGCAATCGCCGCGTCTGGTCGTCATGGAACTACCTCGCCGGTCGCGGAGCGCCGGATCAGCGACCGGTCAGCGTGTCCTACCTGATGAACAAGCTGCAGCCGCTGCCGTTCAGGCAACCGGTCATCGTGTCGCTGAATCCTTTCATCGAGCCGGCACAGGAGCGCGTGATCGCACGTATGGACTACGATCATCCGGTGTTCGACCGGCCGGCCATCGATGCGCAGGCGCGGCTGGGCGATATCCAGGGACGCGACCGGATATGGTTCTGCGGCGCCTGGACCGGATACGGATTCCACGAGGACGGACTGTCGTCGGCAGTGCGCGTGGCGCAGGCGCTGGGTGCCAGCGTGCCGTGGGGCAGGGCGGCGGAGATGGTCGCGGCATGAACGCCTCCGGCGTGGACATATGCCGGGGTGCGGTGATGCATGCGCGATCCGCGCCGGTACGCACCCGCTTCGCCTACCGGCTGTTCTTCCTGCGCATCAGGCTGGAGCATCTCGGCAGCATGCCTGTGCCGATGCTGGCCGTGAATCGCTGGGCGCCGATGTCCTTCCATTACCGTGATCATGGCGCGCGCGACGGCAGTCACCCGCTGCCCTGGATACGCGGCGTGCTGCAGCGTGAAGGTCTGGCGTGCGCCGACGGCGATGTGGTGCTGCAGACGCTGCCGCGGCTGTTCGGCTATGTGTTCAACCCGGTGAGCTTCTGGTTCTGTCATGACCGTGCCGGCGCACTGCGCGCCGTGCTGTGCGAGGTGAGCAACACCTTCGGCGAGCGGCACAATTATCTGGTTGCTCATCCGGACGGGCGGCCGATCGCGCCGGGCGAATGGATGGAAACCCGCAAGGTGTTCCACGTCTCGCCCTTCTTTCCGGTCAGCGGACGCTATCGATTCCGCTTCCAGCAGAGAGGGGCATTTCATGCCGTGGCGATCGACTACCATGACGGCGAGCAGGCCGGACTGGTCACTCGACTGTCCGGCCGCGCCCGGCCGCTGACCCGTCGCAGCGCCGTCGCAGCTCTGCTCGCGCACCCGCTGATGACGCTTGCTGTCATCGCGCGCATCCATGTGCAGGCTTTCCATCTGTGGCGCGCGCGCGTGCCCTTCTTCCGCAAACCTCATCCACCGCTACAGGATCTGACGCGATGAATCAGCCCGATGCCGTTTCAGTGCTTGAACGACGCAGCCCGCTGCCGGGCGATGCGCGCCACGTGTGCCGGATGCTTGAAGGTCTGACACACGGCTGGCTGCTGCTGTCCCTTCCCAACGGGGAAATGCTGTCCTTCGGTCACCATGGCGAGCCGGTCGAAATGCGTGTGCACGACTGGTCGGTGTTCGAACGGGTGATCGCGCGCGGCGACATCGGACTGGGTGAGGCCTATTTCGACGGACTGTGGGACTGCGACGACCTGGGGCGGGTGCTCACCCTGTTTGCCGCCAACCGCGACGTGCTCGAGCAGGCCGTGCATGGCAATCTGCTGGCACTGGCGCTGGCACGCGTACGCCACATGCTGCGCGCCAATACGCGACGGGGCAGTCGCCGCAACATCATGGCCCATTACGATCTGGGCAATGATTTCTACGCGCAGTGGCTGGACCCGAGCATGACCTATTCCAGTGCGCTGTTCGAAGGCGATGAGCGGCGCGACCTGCAGGCCGCACAGCGTGCCAAGTATCGGCGCATCGCGCGCGCGCTGCGGCTGACATCCTCGCAGCCGGTGATCGAGATCGGGTGTGGCTGGGGCGGGTTCGCCGAAGTGGCGGCCACCGAATTCGGCTCGCCGGTGCACGGCATCACGCTGTCGCCGGCGCAACTCGAATGGGCGCGCGAGCGTGCGCAGCGCGGCGGATTCGCCGACCGCGCGTCGTTCGAACTGTGCGACTACCGCGACCTCAGAGGCCATGTGAGCCGCATCGTGTCGATCGAAATGCTGGAAGCGGTGGGCGAGCGCTGGTGGCCGACCTACTTCCGCAAGCTGCACAATCTTCTGACGGTGGGCGGCGAGGCGATGATACAGACCATCAGCATCGCCGACGGCCTTTTTTCGCGCTATCGGCGGGGCACCGACTTCATCCAGCAGTACATCTTTCCGGGCGGCATGCTGCCCTCGCCATCGGTGTTTTGCGCACAGGCGGAAAAGGCTGGGCTTGCGGTCCGCGAGAACCATCGCTTCGGCATCGACTACGCGATCACGCTGGCCCGATGGCGTGAGCGCTTCGACGCGCGCGGCGACGCATTGCGTGCGCTCGGCTTCGATAGCCCGTTCCAGCGCCTGTGGCGCTTCTATCTGGCCTACTGCGAAGCGGGATTCCGTGCCGGATCCATAGACGTGCACCAATTCCATCTGGTCAAGCCATGAATGCCCTGCGCCGACGTGCGATCGCGATGCTCTGCCTGATGCTCGGCGCGCTGGCTGCGCCGGTGCAGGCCCGGCCGCCTGCCGGGGCGGCGGATCTGCTCGCCGATCTCCGCCAACTCGGCAGTGGTGAAATGCGATGGTTCGGCCTGAAGCTGTATGACGCCACACTGTGGGCGGAGGGCGGGCGCTTCAGCCTGGATGGCGGCTTCGCACTGAGCCTGCGCTACGCGCGCGATTTCGACGGTGTACGGCTTGCTCGCGCGAGTATCGACGAGATCCGCCGCCTTGGCGAGAAGGACGAGGCCCGCATTGCGCGTTGGCTGGAGGTGTTGTCGAGCATCTTTCCGGACGTGAAGGCCGGCGAGGTGATCACCGGCGTGAAGCTGCCCGATGGCAGCGCACGCTTCTTCCATCAGGGCCGCGCGCTGCCGGCCATCGAGGATCGTGCGCTGTCGGACGCCTTCTTTGCGATCTGGCTGGATCCGCGCACCCGCGAGCCCGACCTGCGCGCGCGCCTGCTCGCCGACGCCGCGCAGAGCAAGTGACGCCGCGGCAGATCCTGAGCTACGGCGCACTGGGTGCGCCGTTGTCGGCCGCGGCGCTGCCGATCTATGTGCATATCCCCAAACTGTACGCGGAACATTTCGGTGTCGCGCTCGGTGCGCTGGGCGCGGTGCTGTTCGGCGCGCGTCTGCTCGACGCGCTGGCGGATCCGCTGATCGGCGCCATCAGTGATCGGGCGCGGAGCCGGCGCCTGCTGGTGCTGCTCGGGCTGCTCCCGCTGGCGGCCGGTCTGCTGCTGCTGGTGCGACCGGCGGCGGGCATCGATCCACTGCTGTGGCTGGTCGGGTCCTTGCTGCTGGTCTATGCCGGCTACAGCCTGGCGAGCATCAACTACGCAGCATGGGGAGCCGAGCTGTCGTCCTCGTCATCGCTGGCCACGCGGCTTGCGGCTGCGCGCGAGGGCTGGGGACTGATCGGCGTGATCACCGCTTCCATCGCACCGGGCCTGCTTGCCGCGGACGCGCCCACCGGCTTGTGGCGGGCGGTGCTGTACTGGCTTCCCTGGCTGGCGCTGGCCGCCTTGCTGTCGGCTTCCGGCGTGCCCGATCGGCGACCGGCGCCGGACGGACAGGCGCTCGGCCGCGTGCTCGGCGGGGTGCTCGCGCATCGGCGCTTCCGCCTGCTGGTCGCGGTATTCGCTCTCAACGGCATCGCGTCCGCAGTGCCGGCTACGCTGGTGCTGTTCTTCGTCGCCGATCTGCTGCAGGCGTCGCAGCACGAAGGTCTGTTTCTGGGGCTCTACTTCATCGCCGGCATCTGCGCCTTGCCGCTGTGGACCCGGCTGGCGGACCGCTACGGCCGCGCGCGTGCCTGGCTGGGGTCCATGCTGCTGGCCATCGTCGCCTTCGCCTGGGCCGGCACGCTGGGACCGGGTGATCTGGTCGCGTTCGCGCTCATCTGCATCGGTTCCGGCGTGGCACTGGGCGCCGATCTGGCCTTGCCGCCCGCAATGCTGGCCGGCCTGATAGGCGACCCGAAGGAACGTCTGTCTGCCGGCGGCAGCTTTGGCGTGTGGACTTTCGTGACCAAGCTCAATCTCGCTCTTGCCGCTGGTCTGGCCTTGCCACTGCTGGCGCTGCTCGGCTACGCGCCGGGTTCGCCCGACGCTGCGGGACGCGCGGCGCTGACCGCGGTCTACGCCTTGTTGCCCCTGGTGCTGAAGGGGGCCGCCGCAGCGCTGCTGTGGTGGTGCGCACCCACAATCGAAGGAGAGTCGACATGATGGATGACATGGAAACGCAAGAGTCTTTCGGTGGCTGGAGGAGGGCGCTGTGTCGCTTGCTGTCGGTGATCGGACTCGCTGTGCTGGCCGGGTGCGGAGGCGTGCAGCCGGACCGCTATGCGGCGCAGAAGCCGGCGCTGGACCTGCGCGAGTACTTCAACGGCCGCATCACCGGCTGGGGCATGTTCCAGGATCGCAGCGGCGAAGTGATCAAGCGCTTTGTCGTGCGCATCGATGCGTCCTGGCAGGGCGACACCGGCACGCTGGACGAGCGCTTCGAGTGGAGTGACGGCACGAACAGCCGACGTGTCTGGACGCTGAAGCATCTGGGTGGCGGCCGCTACAGTGGCCGCGCCGACGATGTGGTGGGCGAGGCAGCCGGCGAAGCCAGTGGCAATGCGCTGCGCTGGCGCTATGTGCTGGCCCTGCCGGTGGATGACAAGGTGTACAACGTCGATTTCGACGACTGGATGTATCTGATCGACGACAAGGTGATGCTCAACCGCTCGGCAATGAGCAAGTTTGGCGTTCATCTGGGCGAAGTGACGCTGTCGTTCACGCGCGAGGGTGGATGATGTTCTCGCCGGACAACCCGCCGCTGCATGACTGGGTCGGTCGACGCGTCTGGATCGTCGGCGCATCGACCGGCATAGGTGCCGCGCTGGCACAGCGCCTGATCGCGGCCGGTGCGCGTGTGGCCCTGTCGGCGCGCAGCGCCGACCGCCTGCGCGAGCTTGCCGCGGCGTCGGCGGATGCGACAGTGCTGCCGCTGGATGCTTCCGACCCGGCCGCCTTGCGCGCGGCGGTGCGCACACTGCACGACGCGTGGGGTGGGCTGGATGCGGTGTTCTTCCTCGCCGCCCGCTATGCGCCGGTACGCGCCTGGGAGCTGGACGACGCCGACATCGACGACACGCTGCGGCTGAATATTGGTGCGGTCATGCACGGCTGCGCCGCGCTGCTGCCCGGCATGCTGGAACGGGGCGCCGGCGCGCTGGTCATCGTGTCCAGCGTGGCCGGCTATCGCGGGCTGCCCAAGTCGCTCATCTATGGTGCGAGCAAGGCGGCGCTGATCAATTTCGCCGAGACGCTCTACATGGACGTGCGGCCGCGCGGCCTGGGCGTGCACCTGGTCTGCCCCGGCTTCGTCGAAACACCGCTCACCGCACAGAACGACTTCGCGATGCCGGCGCTCATCAGTCCGGAACAGGCGGCGACGCACATTCTCGGCGGACTGGCCGACGGCCGCTTCCACATCCATTTTCCGAAGCGCTTCACCTTGTGGCTGCGTCTGCTGCGCATCCTGCCCTACCGGCTGTACTTCGCAGCGGTGCGCCGTCTCACCGGACTATAGGGTCGGATGGCCCTTGCATCGTCAGGCGCGTTTGCTGCGCACGTGGCACCGGCAAGGCGTCCGGAGGCCCGTGGTAAACTGCCGGGCTCGCCAAACTGCAGGTCCATCCATGTCCGGCAATACCTTGGGCACGCTTTTCCGTGTCACGTCCTTCGGTGAATCCCATGGCCCGGCCATCGGATGTGTCGTCGATGGCTGCCCGCCCGGGCTCAGGCTGGACGCGGCCGACATTCAGGCCGAACTGGACCGTCGCAAGCCGGGTACGTCGCGCCATGTGACGCAGCGGCGCGAGCCGGATGAGGTCGAGATTCTGTCCGGCGTGTTCGAGGGCATGACCACCGGAACGCCGATCGCGCTGCTCATACGCAACCAGGACCAGCGCTCCAGGGACTACGGCAATATTGCCGACACCTTCCGGCCGGGCCACGCGGACTATGCCTACTGGCAGAAGTACGGCATCCGCGACTACCGCGGCGGCGGCCGTTCGTCGGCGCGCGAGACCGCGGTGCGTGTCGCCGCCGGCGCGATTGCCCGCAAATGGCTGCAGGAATACCACGGTGTGGTCATCCATGGCTGGATGAGCCAGCTCGGACCGATACGCATCGAGTACCGGGACCGCGCGGCCATCGCCGAAAACCCCTTCTTCTGTCCTGACCCCGCGCTGGTACCGGAACTCGAGCTTTTCATGGATACCCTGCGCAAATCCGGCGATTCCTGCGGCGCCCGCATCGACGTGATGGCAAGCGGTGTTCCGGTGGGCTGGGGCGAGCCGGTCTATGACCGGCTGGATGCCGACATCGCCTATGCGATGATGGGCATCAATGCGGTCAAGGGCGTGGAGATCGGGGCCGGATTCGCCAGCATCGAACAGCGCGGCACCGAACATTCCGATGAAATGTCGCCGGAGGGCTTCCTGTCCAACAACGCAGGCGGGGTGCTGGGCGGCATTTCCACCGGCCAGGACATCCGCGTGTCGATCGCCATCAAGCCGACATCCAGCATCCGTCTGGATAGACATTCGATGGACAAGGCCGGGCAACCGGTGATCGTGAACACCCATGGCCGCCACGATCCCTGCGTCGGCATCCGGGCGACGCCGGTGGCCGAAGCCATGCTCGCCCTCGTCTTGATGGACCACGCACTGCGCCACCGCGCCCAGTGCGCCGATGTCCGCACCGATACGCCGCGCATCCCGGCTCAGGCGCCGGACACGCTGATCGACCGCATACGCGCCGCGCGCGAGCAGGCGGTCAGCAACCCGGAACCGGACGAAGCCTGAGCTTCCGGGCCCGACCGGGCAGCCCGCTCGTCGTCTTCTCTTGCGCGGCTTTCTCATGCCCCCGATGAGACGCGCCTCCACCGGTCCGGGGACGGGTCCTTGTCAGCCCGGGACCGGGGCATTCCAGCAGGTCATTCTTGCGATGCATTACGCTTCCGTCGCCTGAAATCCCGCATCCGACTCCTCTATCGCGCTGCAACACGGGGCCGTTTTCCCCGCGAGCTGTCGCCACCTTTGCTGCACATCCAGCCGCAAGGCTGGTTGCATACAACCAATCTGAGTATCGAGGTGGCGCAAGGCTTGCAGCGTGAAATCTATTCCGTTCAACTGAAACGACCATGCGTCGGGCATCTTGCGCCTTGTCGGGAAAATGTCCCGAGCTGAATGAGGTGGGAGTTTTTCCCTGTTTGCTCCTTCATGTAGCCGGTAAAAACCGGTAAAGAATTTGCCCGAGGTTGTGTAGGGCGCAGTCCTACACAAAGAAGAATGAAGAGGCTGCAGAAGAGAGGAGGGACGGCGCTCGCGGTCGTCCTGACCGTGCTCCCCGGTACGGTGTCAGCGCAGGAGGACAAGTCGGTGGAGCTGCCGAAGGTCGAGATCCGCGCGCCGCGCATCGTCACGCCTCTGCCAGGCGTGGTGCTGGATCGCGACCAGATGACGACCAATGCACAGCGGGCGACGGCCGAGGACATAGAACAGGCCCAATCCATAAGCATCACCGACTTCATGAATACCCAGATGCAGTCGGTATCCGTCAATGATTATCAAGGTAATCCATTTCAGCAGGATCTGGTATTCCGGGGCTTTTCCGCTTCTCCGCAGATTGGTACTCCCCAGGGCCTTTCTGTCTATCTCGATGGCGTTCGCGTGAATGAGGCTTTCGGTGAAGTCGTGAATTGGGACATGATTCCCATGAACGCAATTGCCAGTATGGATTTGTTGCCCGGATCAAGTCCGCTGTTCGGATTGAATACCTTGGGCGGCGCGCTGGCACTGAGAACCAAGAATGGATTTGATCACGTCGGTGTCAACGTTGAATCGACGATTGGGGCCTGGGGGCGTCGCCAGTATCAAGGTACATTCGGTACTAACAATGGAACGATGGGGCTGTTTGCTGCTGCAAACATCTTTGACGAGGACGGGTGGCGCAGAAATTCACCTTCAAAAGTGCGGCAGTTTTTTGGGACGGGCTCCATTCGAGGAGACGGTGGTGCAATAAATCTCTCGATCATAAAGGTGGATAACCGTCTCGTCGGTAATGGGCTCGTGCCCATTGATGACTTCCGGCAGGATCCGAGCGGAGTCTTTACCTCCCCGGACGAGGTAAAAAATGATCTCACTCACCTGAATTTGAACGGTAGCTTCGATGTCTCGGAAACGGCGACTATATCGTTGCTCGCATATCGTCGTGACTTGACACAGAGCGCTGTCGGAGCTGATTTTTACGACGAATTTCCGGCGTTGGCCGAAAGAGGTTTCTCATGCACAAACGGTTCGGCGGTTGATGGTGCTATTGACGGCGGGCAAGGCTGCGCCGGAGTTTTGCCAAATGGGCTATTCAACTTTTCGACGCTTGACGGAAAGAGCTACGGCGCAACATTGCAGCTGACTGCGGTATCGGAACGGAATCAGTTTGTTGCCGGTCTGGCTTTCGACAAGAACCGTGTCCGCTTTTCTCAGTCCCAGTTGCTCGGCGAAATTCGGGATGACCGAACGGTCGTTGCCAACCCGGACAAATACTACGACGACTGTCTGGATGACCCCACGACCTGCGATCCCGCGAACCCGTACATCGCGGCTGCCCGTTTCCCCGTGGTTCGTAACAGACTTTCCGGCGGCAGTCAGACACAGTCGTTGTTCTTTCAGAACGCATGGTCGGCAACCGATCGCCTCAACGTAACCTTCGGCGCCCGTTACAGCTTGACCAAGGTTCTGAATGTTCTCGACTCCGATGTCGGCAAGTCTCTTTACAATTTCGATTCTCAGGAACTGGATCCCAAGGATCCGGCCTATTCCGATGCCGATCGTTTCGTAAGAAGCAAGGGCGATTACCGCTACAGAAGTCTCAATCCCGCACTGGGTGTCTCCTGGTCGGCGACTCCTGCCTTAAATCTCTATGCAAACGTCAGTAGAGGATCGCGTGCACCATCCGCCATCGAGCTCGGATGCGCAATCGATCGAACCCAGATCATCAACAGCACCAACTATCAGTATGGATGCTCCATTCCAACCGCCCTCACATCGGATCCCTATCTCAAGCAGGTCAGGTCATTAAGCATGGAGTTGGGTGCTCGTGGGCGGTCGGATGATATCGAATGGAATGCCGGCTTCTTTCGCACAGAACTCACCGATGACATTCTGTTTGTTCCACTCGGACGAAAGAACAGAGGCGTGTTCGACAACTTCGGTCAAACGCTCAGGCAAGGTTTTGAATCCGGTCTGGTTGCCGGTTTCGGCGATGTGAAATTCAGGTTGAACTATACCTACCAGAGGGCGACATTCGAATCTCCGGCGCGGATCGTCAATCCGAACAACAGTAGCAACGAGGTCTCTCCAGTTGATCTTCAGAGTTACGTGATGATCTCTCCCGGCGATTCCTTGCCAGGGGTTCCCAGACAGATATTGCAGGCAAATCTTGATTTTCAGCCGAGTGATCGCTGGAATTTCTCGGTCGGGATGGTGATGCACTCGTGGTCATATGTCCGTGGTAACGAGAACAATGATCACGAAGCACGCGAGGCTACCAATTCTGTAATTGCTGGTGGTAATCGCGATCCCTATGATTATGTCGGTCCGGGGCGGATTCCCGGATATGCGATATTCAATCTTCGTGCACAGTACCGCATAAGCAGTCAGTTGAGCTTTTTTGCTCGCGTCGATAATGTGTTCGATCGTGAATATCTGACGGCGGGTGATCTTGGGCGTACCCCGTTTACGCCTGGATCTGGCGCGCACGACGGCTCCGGATTCAATTATAACTCGAGTCAGTGGCTCAATACGACATTCGTGGGTCCGGGAGCGCCGCGGGCAGTATGGTTTGGAATACGCATTTCTCTAGACGGTGTTTCTGAAAGGAAAGGGTAGGGCAGGCATGTCGATATTCTGTTGGTCCAATCGGAGGGTTTCTATGCTCGATCATTCTCGTACGTTTTTTTTCGCGTGTGCAAGCATGATGTCGGTGAGCGCATACGCGGGTGGCTTCGTCTCTCTTCCCAATGGTGAACTGGGAACTGCTGCGCCTTGCCTAAATAGCGTCCGCTGCAACGGTGTCAACAACGTCAACGTCGATCCGTTCTATATCACTCCCGGTGCCGTAACCGGTACGACGACAGTCACCGTGGGCGTCGGCGCAACAGCCTCTCAGAGAACCGTCAATGTCCATGCCTTCCCGACGCAGTTTACGTTGCTCGAATCAAGGCAGACATCGTTCTCTGACAACTCCGTCGTGGGCGGATTTTCGGGTGTTTTCTTTGATTATGTTTTTCTGGATAACACCACTGATACGCTGGTTTTCGGCTCGCGTCTTCAGATGATCGACCTCTCTGAGGCGAACGATATATTCCGCAGTGGTTTTGCTGACTACGAAACCGAAGTTGCCTGGACTCGAGTCTATTCTTCTACTTCCGGCAACGATCTTCGCTTGTATTCCGCAGCACGTTCGTCGGTTGGTCTCAAGGGGGGGGCGGATCCTTTGCCCGGCAGCGAGGCATATGACAACGATGTCGTTGACCTCAGGTCGGACGTGAATCAGGCGGAGCGTAATCCATTCAGCGGTTTGTATCTCATTCGTACAAATGCGACTGAAGAGCAAGGGTACTCGCTTGTCGATGGTGCAGCGTGGATACGCCAGGCCGGTGAAGAGGGACAGCCGGTATTGACCCGTAGCTTCGCGGCATTCGCGCCCAATCCTGTTGTCGCTGTTCCGGAACCTGAGACTTACGCGATGCTTCTTGCAGGTCTGG
Source organism: Methyloversatilis thermotolerans (assembly GCF_000372885.1). Classification (GTDB taxonomy): domain Bacteria; phylum Pseudomonadota; class Gammaproteobacteria; order Burkholderiales; family Rhodocyclaceae; genus Methyloversatilis; species Methyloversatilis thermotolerans. The sequence continues at coordinate 2,022,695 of NZ_KB889967.1, read as the reverse complement.
CGCTTACCGGTGTAGTTGCGCGACGTCGCAAGTGAATTTCTGATCAAAAAGGAGAGTGCTGTGCATATGAATATTCGAAATCTGGTTTTTGGGGCAAGTATCGCGCTCAGCTCGGTTGCGCACGCTGTGGCTGGTGAGTTCGCGTCTCTGCCCACGAGTGGAAATCTTCGTATCGAGGATTTTGAGTCTTTTCAGATCGATTCAGGTCCGAGCAATGGTGCAAATTCGTATGCACTCCCCGGCTTCCTTACGGTGCTCGATCAACGCGTTACTGAGTTCGAGCACGAGGGCGAGACGGTAGGAAACTTCTTTGATTACGTCTTCTCGGATTCGACCGGGTCCCTGTATTTCGGCTCCCGTCTCGTTCTGAGCACACCGGAAGACGAGGACGACTACTTCGAGATCAATGATCTGTTCCGCACCGGTTATGCTGGTGTTACGGATGTGTCTGTCGCGTGGGCGTTCGTCACGGACTATGACCTGTGGATCTATGCTGCAGCTCGCACTTCGGCCGGTTTCGGCGAAGAGGACACCCTGGATCTCGATTCGGTCGGGTTCCGTTCCGACATCAACTGGGCGGAAGGCAACCCTCAGACCGCGCTTTATCTGATCAAGACCGACGCAACTTCCTACAAGTTGCTCGATGGCGCGGTGCGGCTGCGTCAGGGCGGAGAGGAGGACGAAGGAGATATCGTCAATATTTCGTTTGCAGGTTTTGCGCCGGTGACGGCTCCTGTTCCGGAGCCCTCTGCATATGCGCTGCTGCTCTCCGGCCTCGCGCTGACGGGATTTATGGCCAAGCGCCGCCGGTCCTGAGTTTTATCGCGTCGAGCCGGCGCGGTCACCGTCGGCTGACGCATTCGGATCTTGCGTCCGATATTTGTCCGTGATCTTGAATAATAAATTGTCAGGTATGGAGATTATGCGCGGTCTTTTTCTTAATGCACTTTTCGGGGTAGCCTTTTCCACCGCTTTTGGCGCTGCTCAGGCTGGAGGTTTTGTTGATGTGGTGAACAACGGCGCCCGTACTCCGGGGTCGACCACCAATATCGCAACCGATCCATTTTATATTGATGGTGTTTCTGATCAATGGACGCTGCTTGAAACTCGAACTTCTGCTGTTGTCTTCGATGTTTATGACAGATCCCGGACGACCTTGCTGGGTACCTATACGGTGGGTACGTTCATTGATTCTGTCTGGAGCGATGCGAGCACGGATTCCCTGATTTTCGGATCCTATTTCCAGCTGACAGATAACACGACGGGCATTACCGAGATCAACTCGATTGTCCGTTCCGGTTTTTCGGACTTCGAAACGGTTTCCGCTGCCTGGACGCGCGCGGCAGGAATTTACGACGGTGCGGCGCTTGGTTATCGCTTGAGGGATCCGTCGCGTTCCGATTACGTGGCGACCTACGTTGCTGCGGACGCAGCCAATGGAGCTTACTTCGATGCGGACAAGATCGCGATCCGGACGGACGTCAGCCTGGGTGAGGGCAATCCGAACAGCGGCATCTACTTCCTCCGCGTTTCCGCCAGCGGTTACAGCTATGAACTGCGCGATGATGTAGTCCGTATTGTCCAGGGCGCCTCCTCCTCCGAGGGAGGGCGCATCTTCCAGGATGCCTACCTGGCCGGGTTTGCGGTAGTGCCGGTTCCTGAACCCTCCGAGTACGCGATGTTCCTGGCCGGCCTCGGCATGGTGGGCTTCGTGGCCCGTCGCCGCATGAACCGCGTTTAAGCGTTTCACACCTCGACCCGGGAAACCGGGCGTTTCGATTCGAGCCGGGCTTGCCCGGCTCTTTTTTTGCCGATGTCAGGCGCTCAGGTTGTGCAGTCCATGCGGCGCGCAGCGCAAGTACTGCGGTGCGACCTTCAGTCGTGCGCCCAGCTCGGCGGCGGCGTGCCAGGGCCAGCGCGGGTCGTAGAGCATGGCGCGGGCGAGCGCGATCAGATCGGCCTGCCCGCTCTGCAATATCCGCTCCGCGTGGCGCGCTTCGGTGATCAGGCCGACCGCGATGACCGGCAGACCCGGTACCGCCTTGCGCAGAGCGTCGGCAAACGGGAGCTGGTATCCCGGGCCGGTCGGAATGGTCTGGGCAGTGGACAGCCCGCCGCTCGATACATGAATGTAGGCGGCACCACGCGATTTCAGCGCGCGTGCAAGCTCGATGCTCTGCGCAAGATCCCAGCCGCCGTCCACCCAGTCGGTCGCGGAGATGCGCACGCCCAGGGGCTTACCGGGTGAAAGCACCGCGCGCACTGCATCGAATACCTCGAGCGGAAAGCGCATGCGTGAAGCCAGGTCTCCGCCATACGCGTCGTCGCGCGTGTTTGCCAGCGGTGACAGGAACTGGTGCAGCAGGTAGCCGTGCGCCATGTGCAGTTCCACCGCATCGATGCCGATGGCTTCCGCGCGGCGTGCCGCATCCGCGAAGGCGGCGCGGACGCGCGACAGGCCGCCGGCATCCAGCGCCTGCGGTGGCGTATCGGCGGATGCGTGGCCTTGCGCCGACGGCGCGACGGTCTGCCAGCCTCCGGCTGCGGGTGGAATGTGCGTGCCGCCTTCCCAGGGACGCGCCACGGATGCCTTGCGTCCGGCATGGCCAAGCTGGATGGCCACCGGCATCGCCGAGTGCCGCCTCACCGCCTCGAGCGTGGCGGCGAGCGAGGACGCGTGTTCATCCGACCACAGGCCGAGATCCTCGGCCGAAATGCGCCCCTCCGGTTCGACCGCCGTCGCTTCGATGATGAACAGCCCGGCGCCCGACTGCATCATCTGGCCGAAATGCATCAGATGCCATTCGCTTGCATGGCCGTCGCGCGCAGAGTACTGGCACATCGGCGCGATGACGATACGGTTGTCCAGTGCAAGCTGACCAAGCCGGAAGGGCTGGAAAAGACGACTGTCGGACATCGAGGGCGCTCCGCGTTTGTCGCTTCGCCGCGGATGCGACAAAGGCGTTCAAAGGCCCAGTTCGCTCAGTCCCGGATGGTCGTCCGGGCGACGTCCTTGCGGCCAGCGGAACAGACGCTGCGTTTCGCTGATGGCGAGGTCGTTGATGCTGGCGTGACGGCGGGCCATCAACCCATTCTCGTCGAATTCCCAGTTTTCGTTGCCATAGGACCTGAACCAGTTGCCGCTGTCGTCGTGCCACTCGTAGGCGAAGCGCACCGCGATGCGGTTGCCGGCGGTGCACCACAGTTCCTTGATGAGCCGGTATTCATGTTCCTTCTGCCACTTGCGGGTCAGGAACTGCACGATTTCCTGGCGGCCATGAACGAATTCCGAACGGTTGCGCCAGTGGCTGTCGGGCGTATAGGCCAGCGATACGCGCTGAGGATCGCGGCTGTTCCAGCCATCTTCGGCGGCGCGCACCTTCTGTGCGGCGGTTTCGGCAGTGAAGGGCGGCAGCGGCGGGCGAGGGGCTTCGGACATCGTGGTACTCCTTCGGTGGGTGGAAGACAGATCTGTCTACATCCTTGAACAAGACAGGTCTGTCTGTCAACATGGCGACATGACCACCACGCTGACAGATCTCGCCGGTCCGGGGCCGCTGCCCGATCAGGACGCGCGCACCCGGGTGCTGGAGACCGCCTACCGGCTGTTCTACCGGCACGGCCTGCGCGCCACCGGCATAGACCGCATCATCGCCGAATCAGGCGTGGCGAAGGCATCGCTTTACCGGCACTTTCCGACCAAGCAGGCATTGATAGAGGCCTATCTGGACGTGCGTCATGCGCGCTGGATGGACTGGCTGGAAACACGTCTGGCCGCGCAGGCATCCGCCGCACAGTGGTTGGCGGCGCTGCCCGACGCACTGGACGACTGGTTCCGCGCCCCCGGCTTTCGTGGTTGCGCCTTCATCAACGGGCATGCCGAGGTCGGCAGCGAGGCGCCGCCGATGACCGTTCAGCACAAGCGTGAACTGGCGCAGCGAATCGAGCGCGCCTGCCGCGAGGCAGGTCTGGCCGGGCCAGGCGACCGCGCGGCCGATCTGCTGCTTGCGGTCGAAGGCGCCATCGTCAGGGCGCAGATGGAAGGCGCCGATGCTGCGCGCGCACCGCTGCAGCGGGCCTTTTCCCGGGTACTCGCATGAGCCGCCTGCTTCGCCCTCGATGGGGCCGTGACGCTTGAGCCCGGCTAACGCGTCCAGGACTGCATGATGCGGCCGCTCACCGTGGCGCGTTCGCCGGGCGGATGCAGCGGCCAGTGCCAGGCCGCGCCCGCATGCCAACCGCTCGATGCGAGGCGCTCGGGCAGGCCGGGCAGCAGGATTTCGTCCGGCCGACCTTCAGCGGTCTGCGCATATTCGATCACCAGGAAGGCGTGATCCGCCTTGTTCAGTGCGTCGATGTGCGCGTCCTGGATGGCCCGTCCGTAACGCTCGACGTCCTGTTCGTCCATCCCGCGCGCGAGCTGCGCGGCACAGGGGGCGAGCGGCAGTTGCGACAGCAGGTTCACCGACGCGCACCAGGCCTTGCCGGGCGGCTGGAAAACGGCGCCGTGCGGATCCATGAGTGGCTGGTCAAGCACGCCGCTGACATCCAGCATCACACAGCGGACACGATCGGGGTAACGCCGCGCGGCGGTGCGGGCGGCCGGACCGAAGCAGATGTCGACCAGATCGATGCGTTCGAACAGTGGCAACAGCGCGTCGAGCGGCACGTCGTGCAACTGCCCCGCACCCATGAGGAAGGCGGTGCGCGGTGGCGCGGCGGAGGCCAGCGCCTGACGGGCGGAAGCGAGCATCGCAGTGCGCGTTTCCTGCAGATGGCTGGCCCAGTGAGCGCGCAGGCGCCGGTGGCGCACGGTCAGGGCGGCCGCCTCCCGACGCAGGCCCATTCGCTGAGCGGCCGGCAGGCAATCCAGCCGGGCCCATTCGATCAGTTCCTCGATCATGCTGCGGGCGGATATAGTGCCCGCGCGCGTGGCGCAGGATCCAGCCGATAGAACAGCGACAACTGCCGGTAGAGATCGGGCCAGGTCTGCTCGATCAGATCGGGAATCTCGAAGAAGCATTCCGACATGACCGCGAAGAATTCGGCGGGGTTTTCCGCGGCGTAGTCGTCAATGCCGGTATCGATGCCGGCGTCTACGTCGGCGCAGAAGCGGGCATAGGCATCCGACCACACCTTGGCCCAGCGCTCGACGCTCATGCCCTCGTGCAGCGGCGGCAGGCCATCGGCCTCACCGTTGCGCATGTCCAGCTTGTGTGCGAATTCGTGGATGACGACATTGATGCCTTCGGCCGCAAGCTGATCCGGCTGCCAGGACAGCAGCACCGGCCCGCCGGCCCATGCCTCACCCACCAGCGTGTCGTCGTATTCGTGCACCACGCCCGCCTCGTCGGTGATCTGGCGCGGCACGATGAAGTCGCCCGGGTAGATGACGATGCCCACCCAGTCGTCGTACCAGTCCAGCCCGAGCTTGAGCACCGGCAGGCAGGCCTGAAGCGCGATTTCCAGCAGCATGTCGTCGTCGAGCTGGAGTTCATGCGCGCCATGGAACTGCTTGGTCGCGATGAAGGTTCGCGCCAGCTCGCGCAAGGCGGGGCGATCCTCGGGCGCGAGGAAATCGAGATAGGGCAGGCGTGCCTCGACGCGGATCCACTGGTCCGCCGGCACATCGGGCAGATCGGGTCCGGTCGGCGCGAAAGTGCGCCGCAACCAATGCAGCATCTGGCGACAATCCTCGCTTGATTCGGTCAGTGACAGCGCCTATCGTAAAGGCTTCCTAACCACGAAAGGAGGTGATCCGTGATGAAACGTCTCGCGATCCTGCTGGGGCTGGCGATGTTTGCGTCGTCCAGCGCTGTTCTTGCCTGCCCGGGCGAAAAGCACGGCGACGCCAAACCCCAGAGCTCCCAGGCGGAAAAGCCGAAGACCTGATTGCCGCACAACTGTCGTGAGACAGATGTGCGAGGGGCGACTGCGAGAGCGGTCGCCCTTTTTGTTTGTGGCTGCGCCACAAACAAAAGCCTCATGGATTTCCGGGGCGGCGTTCGTGGCGCAGCCACGAACAAAAGCCCTTGATGAGTTCCGGGGCGGTGTTCGTGGCGCAGCCACGAACAAAAGCCCTTGATGAGTTCCGGGGCGGTGTTCGTGGCGCAGCCACGAACAAAAGCCCTTGATGAGTTCCGGGGCGGCGTTCGTGGCGCAGCCACGAACAAAAGCCCTTGGGGAGTACCGGGGCGGCGTTCGTGGCGCAGCCACGAACAAAAGCCCTTGGGGAGTACCGGGGCGGCGTTCGTGGCGCAGCCACGAACAAAAGCCCTTGAGGAGTACCGGGGCGGCGTTCGTGGCGCAGCCACGAACAAAAGCCCTTGAGGATTTCCGGGGCGGCGTTCGTGGCGCAGCCACGAACAAAAGCCCTTGAGGAGTACCGGGGCGGTGTTCGTGGCACAGCCACGAACAAAAGCCCTTGATGAGTTCCGGGGCGGTGTTCGTGGCGCAGCCACGAACAAAAGCTCCTCGATGACGCGGCGTGGTTTGAGGCGCAGCCACGCACTGACAGGGGCACGCCGAACGCTGCGAGGACCCTCACGAGAATGGCACTGTTCCCCCCTGACCCTAGCCCTTCCTTGGGCCCCGGTCCCTTCAAACGCCCGCGAGCGATCGCTTCAGTGTCTGCGAGGGCAATTCGCCGAACAGTTCGCGGTAGTCATGCGAGAAGTGTCCCAGGTGCCAGAAGCCCCAGTGCATGGCGATGTCGTGCACGCAGCGGGCCGGATCGCAGCCATGCTGCAGCTCGCGCCGGACCGCATTCAGGCGGACGCGCTTCAGGTAGTCCTTGGGCGACATGCCCACCACGCTGTTGAAGTGGTTCTGCAGCGTTCGGCGCGTGACGTGCAGGCGTTCGCACAACTGATCCACGCCATCCACTGCGATATCCGGATGCAGCGCCAGCCGGCGCGCCTGCATCACGACGTCGAAACGCCGTTGCTCGAGCACGGTGCGCGCAGAGGGCTGGGGTTGATCGCCCAGACTGTCCAGCAGGAGGTCTACGAGCTCGGTGCACAGATCGCCGGTCTCGCTGCGGACGCCGGCGGGATCGAGCAGCCCCTCGATCAGGAAGCACAATTCACTGTGCCGGGCGGGGCTGAGTGCGCGGCTGGCGACCGAACCGTGGGTCAGCAACTGCTCCAGTCGCCGGCCGTGACGCCCGTCCAGTCGCGAGGCCAGCCAGCCTTCGTCCGCGACGATGCCATAGATGCCGAAGTCGCGCGGCGTGCGCAGCGTGAAGCCGCTGCTCGCGCGCGCCATCATCAGATGCACACCATCGTTGTGCGGTCGACCGCAGAAGCGCACTTCGCCGGTGCGCGAAAGATCGGGCAGCCCCATCCAGACCGATCCGGACCAGGGGCCGCACTGCTGGCTTGTTTCCTGTTCGGTGTATTCGTGGAACACCTGCAGCCGCGGACCTTCTTCGCTCAGCATTTCCCGTATGCAGCCGGCGAACACCCCCCCCGACAATTGCTCGTATTCCTGATGCCAGCGCGAAATGTTGTCCGCGTGTTCGGCGACATCGTCGCTGCGGCAGACGCGGATACCGGCGTCCGGTCCGCTTCTGCGAGCATGATCACCGGACGTGGCTGGCGCGAAGTCTTGTCCCATTATGGTCCTTCTCCTCCTGTCGCTCGCGCGAACAGGAATGTACCGTGATTGCAGGCACTTAGCATCCGCCGTGCCAGGCCGCTCCGGATCGATTTTCCGATTCCGGATAGTGCGCTGCGGCGGGTTTTCCGATTCCGGATAGTCCGGTGGAGGCCGAGGATGATCGAATGACTGGCAGGTTCCGCGATCTGCGGGACGGTACAGGGAGAGCACTCACCATGTCATTGATACAAGAGGCCACGGGCAGCGGCAGCCCGCATGCGCTGAAAAAGGTTCTGGGGCCGCTGCAACTGTGGGGCATCGCCGTCGGCCTGGTGATTTCGGGCGAGTACTTCGGCTGGAGCTATGGCTGGAACACCGCCGGCACCCTCGGCTTTCTCGTTGCGACGGTTCTGGTCGCCGCGATGTACGCCACCTTCATCTTCAGTTTCACCGAACTGTCGACGGCGATTCCTCATGCCGGCGGGCCGTTCGCCTATGCGCGACGCGCCTTCGGGCCCTTTGGCGGCTTCGTGGCGGGGTTTGCCACACTGGTCGAATTCGTGTTCGCACCGCCGGCCATCGCGCTCGCCATCGGTGCCTACCTGAACGTCCAGTTTCCCAGCCTGGATCCAAAGATGGTCGCGCTGGGCGCCTATGTCGTGTTCATCGGGCTGAACTGGCTGGGCGTGAGCATCGCCGCGACCTTCGAGCTGTTCGTGACGGTGCTCGCCATCTTCGAATTGCTGCTGTTCATGGGCATCGTCGCTCCCGGCTGGAGCCTGACGAACTTCGTCGCCAATGGCTGGGCCGGTCAGAACGAATTTTCAGGTGTCGCGCTGGCGGGCATCTTTGCGTCGGTGCCGTTCGCGATCTGGTTTTTCCTTGCGATCGAGGGGGCAGCCATGGCGGCCGAGGAAGCGCGCGACCCCAAGCGCACCATTCCGATCGCCTATATTGCCGGCATCCTCACGCTGCTCACGCTGGCTTTCGGCGTGATGATATTCGCCGGCGGCGTGGGCGACTGGCGCACCATCGCCAACATCAACGATCCGCTGCCGCAGGCCATGAAGATGGTCGTGGGCGAGAACAGCGGCTGGCTGCACATGCTGGTGTGGATCGGTCTGTTCGGGCTCATCGCGTCCTTCCACGGCATCATCATGGGCTACTCGCGGCAGATATTCGCGCTGGCGCGCGCCGGCTACCTGCCGGGCTATTTCGCCGCACTCAGCCCGCGCTTCAAGACGCCGCATCGCGCGCTGCTCGCCGGTGGCGTAGTCGGGGTGGCCGCCATATTCAGCGACTCCTGGATCACTTTCGGGGGCCAGACGCTGACGGCGAACATCGTGACCATGTCGGTATTCGGCGCCATCGTCATGTACATCATGTCCATGGCGTCCCTGTTCAAGCTGCGTGCCGCCGAGCCCAAGCTCGAACGGCCATATCGCGCACCGTTCTATCCGCTGTTCCCGGCCATTGCGCTGGCGCTCGGCGTGTTCTGCCTCGGTGCCATGGTGTGGTTCAACACGCTGCTTGCGGCGGTGTTCCTTGGCCTGTTCGCGATCGCTGCCGCGTATTATTTCCTGACCGGCCAGCAACGTGCCGACGCACCGGAAGATGCCATGCTGGCGGGTAGCCGCTGAGGAGGGATGACATGGCCTATCGCGTGATGGTGGGCGGGGAAAGTTTCAGCTTCCCCGACCTGAAGACGGTCATGGCCTGCGCCAGTCCGCCGCGTTCCGGCGACGTGCTGGCCGGTGTGGCGGCCGGCTCGGCGCTGCGCCGGGTCGCCGCCCGCCACGCGCTGGCCGACATTCCGCTCGCCACTTTTCTGACCGAGGCACTGGTGCCCTACGAGGAAGACGAGATCACCCGCCTCATCATCGACAGCCACGACCGCGACGCCTTCGCGCCGGTATCCCACCTCACCGTGGGGGGCTTCAGGGAGTGGCTGCTCGACGATGCGACCGATGCCGATGCGCTGGCTGCGCTGTCACCCGGCATCACGCCGGAAATGGCGGCGGCGGTGAGCAAGCTCATGCGCAATCAGGACCTCATCGCCGTCGCGCGCAAGTGCCGTGTCGTGACCCGCTTCCGCAACACCATAGGGCTGCCCGGCCACCTGGCGGTGCGTCTGCAGCCCAACCATCCGACGGACGACCTGCGCGGCGTTGCGGCGTCCACGCTGGATGGCCTGCTGTGCGGCGCGGGTGATGCGGTGATCGGCATCAATCCGGCGTCGGACAGTCTGCCGGCCATCGCCAACCTGCTCGCCATGCTGGATGAGCTGATACAGCGCTTCGACATTCCGACCCAGAGCTGTGTGCTGACCCATGTGACGAACACGGTCAAGCTGATCGAACAGGGGGCGCCGGTTGACCTGGTTTTCCAGTCGGTCGGTGGAACCGAGAAGACCAACAGCTCCTTCGGCGTCAGCCTGTCGATACTCGATGAGGCGCATGATGCCGCGCGGTCGCTCAAGCGCGGCACGGTCGGCGACAATGTCATGTATTTCGAGACCGGCCAGGGAAGCGCGCTGTCGGCCAATGCGCATCACGGCGTGGACCAGCAGACCTGCGAGGCGCGCGCCTACGCAGTGGCCCGCCGCTACCTGCCGCTGCTGATCAACACGGTGGTCGGCTTCATCGGGCCGGAGTACCTCTATGACGGCAAGCAGATCATCCGTGCCGGGCTCGAGGATCACTTCTGCGGCAAGCTGCTCGGCCTGCCGCTCGGCTGCGATGTCTGCTATACCAATCATGCGGAAGCGGACCAGGATGACATGGACACGCTGCTGGTGCTGCTCGGGGCGGCAGGCATTCCGTTCGTGATCGGGGTACCCGGCGCGGACGACATCATGCTGAATTACCAGAGCACCTCATTCCATGACGCACTGTTCCTGCGCCGCACGCTGGGACTGAAGCGTGCGCCCGAATTCGAGCGCTGGCTGCAGTCCATGGGCCTGACCGATGCCGCTGGCGAGCTTCTTGCTGGAAGTGGCCGCCAGCTGGTCGATGGCTTCAGCCGCCTCGCTGCGCTGCCGTCATACAAGGCGGCATGAAAACGTTTCTTACCCCTTCAATCCATCAGGAGAACTTCATGAAGAAAAATACCGCCCTCTCCATGCTGGCGGCCGGACTGCTGGTCCTGCCCGCCGCTCACGCAGCGGAACCCGAGTCCGACTGGACGGTGCCGATGAGCATCGGCCTGGTCAGCGACTACATCTTCCGCGGCCAGTCGCAGACCTGGGGCGGTCCGGCGCTGCAGTTCAGCATCGAGGCAGCGCACAAGTCGGGGTTCTATGCCGGCTTCTTCGTGTCCAATGTGTCCGACGAGTGGCTGCCGGGCGCGTCGGTGGAAACCGACTTCTATGGCGGTTATCGCTTTACGGTAGCCGAGAAGTTCAATATCGATGTCGGTGCCATTTACTATGTTTATCCGGGCGCCAACTGGAACGACTCATCCTTTGCCGGAACTCCCAGCAATCGCCTCGACACCGCGGAGGCCTATATTGCGCTGAACTACGAATGGCTTACCTTCAAGACCGGTCGTACGCTGACCGAGTATTTCGGGTGGGACACGGACAACTCACCGGTCAACGGCGGATTCGCAGGGGATTTAACGGCAGGGGTCACCGGCAACACGCGCGGCTCGCATTACTACGAACTGAACGCGAGCTACGACATCGCCGAGGGCTGGAACCTGAGTGGCCAGATCGGTCGCCAGATCGTGCGCAACTCGACCGGCCTCGACATCACCTACTACAAGGTCGGTGTGACCAAGGCGCTGCCGCAGGGCTGGTCGGCCGGCCTGTTCTATTCGGCCACCAACGAACCGAATGCCTACAAGGACTTCCTGAGTCTGGGCAAGAGCAGCGGAGATTCAGACATCGCGCGTGACATTGTCTTCGCGAACATCACCAAGGCATTCTGATCGGGCACATCGCGGGCGCAATGAAGCGCCCGCATGTACCGGAACGGATAGACAGATGGCGAAAGCAGACAATACGCGCACAGCGGTCAAGGATGCAGACACCTGGGCGCTGTGGCGCACCTGGACTTCGGCGCGCATCGGTCTCGGACGTGTCGGTGCGTCGGTGCCCACATCGGAAACCCTGGGCTTCGGTCTGGCTCATGCCCTGGCGCGCGATGCCATCCACACACCGCTGGATGTCGGGGCGCTGGCAGCGGAGCTGAATGCGCAGGGCTGGCCCGCCTTGCCTGTGAAAAGTCGGGCCGACAACCGGGAAACCTATCTCAGGCGTCCTGACCTTGGACGACGGCTCGATCCGGACGACCGGCAGAGGCTGGAAAGTCTGCGCGATCAGGGATGCGATCTGGCCATCGTGATCGGTGACGGCCTGTCATCCGCTGCGGTGGCGCGGCATGCCGTGCCGTTATTGAGTGCGCTCTACCCGATGCTGCCCGGCCACTGGTGCATTGCTCCGGTGGTGATCGCGACACAGGCGCGCGTGGCGCTGGCTGACGAGGTCGGCGAGGCGCTGGGCGCGCGCATGGTCGCCATGCTGATCGGCGAACGGCCGGGACTCAGTTCGCCCGACAGCCTTGGCATCTACCTGACCTGGGCGCCTCGCGTCGGGCGCTCGGACGCTGAACGCAACTGCATTTCGAACGTGAGGCCGGAAGGGCAGCCCTATGGCGCGGCCGCCTATCGCCTGAACTGGCTCATGCAGCAGGCCGACATCCTGCAACTGACCGGGGTCGGACTGAAGGACGAAAGTGACCGTACGCTGCCTCTGATAGACGGCGAGGGTCGCCCGCGGCTGGGGTGAATGTCCACCTTCGTCTGCGGACATCAGAAAAGAAAAAGGGCGATGCCTTCGCATCGCCCTGAAGCCTGATTCCTGCATCTCGAATCAGGAGGAGGGTTGGTGCCGCTCAGCGCTTCAACTTCTTCATGCGCTCGGAAGGCGTGATGATGTCGGTAAGGCGGATGCCGAACTTGTCGTTCACCACCACGACCTCACCCTGTGCAATCAGTGTCCCATTGACCAGCACGTCCATCGGCTCGCCCGCCATGCCATCGAGTTCGACGACCGAACCATGGCCGAGCTGAAGCAGGTTGCGGATTGAGATCCGGGTGCGGCCCAGTTCGACCGTGAGCTGGACCGGAATGTCCAGGATCATTTCGAAGTCGCGCAGACCTTCGTCGCTCTTGTTCGCGCTCTCCCCGAATTGCTGGAATATATTCGCCGGCTGTGCGTCCGGCTGAGCCTGCGACGAGTCGAGTTCGGCCAGCGCCTCGTCCGCGGTGGTCTGTTCGGCCATGGCGGCCGCCCAGTCGTCCTCGCTGATCGGCTCCTCGGTTGCGGCAGCGGCTTCGCTCATGATTCTTCCTCACCCTGTGCTGCGCCCCGTATGTTCAGGGCGTGTTCGATCAGTTCCTCCTCGCCTGCCATGAAGCGTTCGATGCGCAGTGCGTAATGCCCGTTCTGGATGCCGTAGTGGCATTCGAGCACGTCTATCCCATCGACAGAGGCCTTGACCGTCTCTGGAATGGTTATCGGAACAATGTCGCCGACCTTTAGATTGTTCAGGCCGCCCAGCGTGAGGGAGCCTTCGCCGAGGTTGATCGTGAGCTCGACCGACGCGTCCTGGACCTGGCGCGTCAGCAGCTTTATCCAGCGGTTGTCCGAATTGACGCTTTCGCTCTGCATCGAGGAATTCAGGGTGTCGCGCAGGGGTTCAACCATGGAATAGGGGAGGCAGATATGCATCTCCGCGGACACGCCGCCCAGTTCCACGGTGAAGGTCGATGCCACGACGATTTCCGACGGTGTCGCGATGTTCGCGAACTGCGAGTTCATTTCCGACCGGACGTATTCGAACTTGATCGCGAACACCGGCTCCCATGACCGTTCGTACTCGGCAAAGAACACATCCAGCATGCCGTGGATGATGCGCTGTTCGGTGGCGGTGAAGTCCCGCCCTTCGACGCGGGTATGAAAGCGTCCGTCTCCGCCGAACATGTTGTCGATCACCAGGAACACCAGATTGGGGTCGAACACCACGAGACCGGTACCGCGCAAGGGTTTGACCTGCACCAGATTCAGATTGGTCGGCACCACCAGATTGCGGATGAATTCGGAGTATTTCTGTACGCGTATCGGGCCGATGGATACCTCGGCGCTGCGCTGCATGAAATTGAACAGGCCGATGCGGAGATACCGCGCGAAGCGCTCGTGTATCAGTTCCAGCGTCGGCATCCGGCCGCGGACGATGCGCTCCTGGGTGCCGATGTTGTACGAGCGTATGCCGCCTGAATCCTCTTCCTGCGGTGCCTCATCGGTTTCACCGGTCACGCCCTTGAGCAGGGCATCCACCTCTTCCTGCGACAGAAAGTCCGACATGATCTTATTCTCCGGCCGTGTTCCCGGGCATTACTGGACGATGAAGGAGGTAAACAGCACCGCCTCGACCGGACCTATGGGTTTTTCCGGCTCGCCTTTGCGATTCTTCGGTATCTCGCCGACGATCGCGTTGATGGTATCCACCATGTTCTCGGCAAGGTCTTCGCGACCCTGCGGGGTATTCAGTTCCGAGGCCTTCTTGCTGGAAAGCAGCAACAGCACCCGGTGGCGGATTTCCGGCATATAGGCCTTGAGTTGATCCGCTGCGTGCTGTTCATCGACACGCACGGAGGCCTTCACTTGCAGATACTGATCCATCGCCGTCTCCTGCTGCAGGTTCACGGTGAATGGATCCAGTTCGACAAATACCGGTGGCAACCCCTTCGCATCGGCTTCCTTCTTCTTCTTCAGCTTGGCTTTGCGCGCTTCCTTCGCCGCCGCGTCGTGATCTTCCTCGGCCACCACTTCGTCGTCGTGCGCGTCCGCGTCCTCCGCGTCGTGATTGCCGCCCATCATGAAGAAGGCGGCTGCGCCACCAATGATCACCACCAGCAGCAGGGCGATGATGATGATGAGCATCTTGTTGCTCTTCTTGGGTGCTTCGGTACCGGCGTCGTCAGCGGTCGCGGCGGCTTTGGCCATGATGGTCTGCTCCTGTTTCGCTATCGGAATTCTGGCGGGCAGTGATGCCTTTCAATGTCCGAATAACGGCGGAAACTCCGTTTTTTTTAGAGCAGACGTACATTTTTGGCCGGATGGTGACCATCGGCCTTCATGGTGAGGGGCGCGCGTGCAGGCCGGCCGCAGCGCGGATAGCTCCGCGCGGTGCCGGTGGAGAGGAGGCTGCGGGTGTCAGGCGAACAGGTCGACCAGACCCACTCCGCGGCGGGCGCTGGCGCTCGGGGCGGCCTCGGCGGTATCGCGCGAGCGCTGACCCTGTTGATGGCCGCCCTGGCCGTCACGCGAGGGCTGGTCGCTGCTCACATTCGCCTCGCCGAGGGAAATGCCGCCCTGAGCCAGCATTTCGCGCAATTTCGGCATGGCCTGTTCCAGCGCTTCCCGCACCTGCGGGCTGGCGGACACGAACTGCGCGGAGCTCAGATCGCTGCCGACTTCGATCGAAATCTCGATACGGCCGAGATGAGGCGGCGTCAGTACAAGTTCCGCCTTGCTGATGCCCTGATCGGCCAGCCAGGTGATCTGGTGCCCGACATCCTCGGCCCACCCGGGCTGATTGACCGGTGTGGCCACCGCCAGTTCGTTTCTTGCCTGATGTGCCGCGCTCATGTGGGCGCGGAAGTCGGCCTGGTGCGCCTGTTGCAGCGTGGCCTGAGCCGTGTCGGCGAGCATGTCGCCCATCTGTTCGCGCGTGATATCGAGGTCCGGCAGATTCTTGCCGGCGTCCTCCGCCAACATGCCGGCAATCGCTGCCGGATCGACTGTGGCCCCCGGATTTCTCGCATTGCCCGGCAGTGTGCCGGTGATCGGGTCGCTCGCTGCGTCCGCCGTTGCGCGCGGGGTATCCGCGCCCCTCTTGAGCAGGTCGGCAATCGGTAGCGTAGTCGGCAGCAGCAAGCCTGCGGCGAGTGGATCGAACGCGCTGTCGTCCGCGGGCAAGAGGTCCGTGGTGACTTCCTCATCGCTATCGCCGGTGACGCCGGTAAGCAGGCTGGCCAGCAGTGCAGCGGGTTCTTCGCCGTTCTGTGCGGCAGTCAGGCGATCCTTGAACAGGCTAGCGAAGCTTGCGGCCGCTTCGCCGCCGATTTCGGCATTCGCGTCGCCAGCCAGACCCCGGATTTCTCCGACGGGTCCGGAGGTCGATGCGGCATTAGAGGTCGAGGCGGGCAGATTCAGTGAAATGTCCGGCATGGTGTGATGTCCTCCTGAGACGCGGACATCACAGCACTATCCATGCCAGATTCCACGATGCCGGGGCAGGGGCTTCAGTCGTCGACCGGCCGGCGCCCGGAGCGATCGTCGTTGACCCGCTGTTCCGCTCGCGCCTGTTTGCGCACCACCTGGGCCTGATGGCGGTCGGAAAGCGTTTCGAAGGCCTTCACGCGTGTGCGCGTATCCAGCCATTCGCGCTGGCCGGCCTGCGTCAGATCGCGCGAACGCTCGACCTGGCGTTGCTGCATCACGATGGCGTCATCGATGCGAGCCAGGAATGCACGGTAATTGGCCCATTGATTGGGCGTGAGGCCGCTGCGCGCGGCTTCCATGAACTGGTTCTGGTACTCGTTGCGATACTGTTCGAGCATGTCCAGCCGGCGGCTGTGATCCTTCTCGTTTGCCATCAGCGTGGCCAGTGCGCGCGCCGCTTCGTCCATGCGGGTGACGCTCAGATCAAGGATCGATTGCAGTCGGAACTGATCGGCCATGGCGTGTCAGCAATATCCGGATGGATGAGGAGTCGGGAATCTAACCTTGTCGGTCTGCAGGGAAGTGATCTGCATCACGGAGTGTGCGCCTGTCACGGTTATTTGCAATCAGGGCGTCAGGCCGAATATCTGATGCAGCTTGAGCACGGCATCCTCGTAACCTTCGCGCTCGTCCATTCGCTGCTGCAGGAAGCCTTCCAGGACCGGGAACATATTCACCGCTTCGTCGAGCTGAGGATCAGCGCCGGGCGCATAGGCACCCACTGCGATCAGGTCGCGCGCGCGCTGATAGCGCGACCACAGACCCTTGAATCGTCGCACCAGATCGAAGTGGCTGGGCTTCACCAGTCCGTGCATGGCGCGCGATACGGATTGTTCGATGTCGATGGCGGGGTAGTGACCGGAATCGGCGAGCTGGCGGGTCAGCACGAAATGGCCATCCAGGATGGCGCGCGCCGAGTCGGCGATCGGATCCTGCTGATCGTCGCCCTCTGCCAGCACCGTGTAGAAGGCAGTGATCGAGCCGCCACCTTCGGGCCCGTTACCCGCACGTTCCACCAGTTGCGGCAGGCGGGCGAACACGCTCGGCGGGTAGCCGCGGGTGACCGGCGGTTCGCCGATCGCAAGGGCGATCTCGCGTTGCGCCATCGCATAGCGCGTCAGCGAATCCATGATGAGCAGCACGTGCCTGCCCTGGTCGCGGAACCACTCGGCCACTGTGGTGGCATAGGCTGCGCCCTGCAGCCTCATCAGCGGGCTGGTGTCGGCCGGCGCGGCCACTACGACCGAGCGCTTCAGCCCGGCCTCGCCGAGTATCTGCTCGATGAATTCCTTCACCTCGCGACCCCGCTCGCCGATCAGCCCCACCACCACCACCTCGGCCGAGGTGAAGCGCGCCATCATCCCCAGCAGCACCGACTTGCCTACACCTGACCCGGCGAACAGGCCGATGCGCTGGCCGCGGCCGACGGTGAGCAGAGAGTTGATGGCGCGGATTCCGGTATCCATGGAGCGCCGTATCGGTTCGCGCAGCAAGGGATTGACCGCGCGGCTGGCGACCGAGCGCGAATGCCGGGTGACGATGGGTCCCATGCCGTCGAGAGGGCGACCCGCACCATCCACCACGCGGCCGAGCAGGGCGTCTCCCACAGGAAGATGCTTGGCGCGATCCGATGCGCGTCGCCTGGGCTCCAGCCTTTCCGTAGGCGTTGGCCTTTGCGGCGCCGTTTCCAGCGGGATCACCTGGGCGCCGGGTGCCAGTCCTACCACATCGTCAGTCGGCATCATGAACAGCTTTTCGCCGTTGAAACCCACCACCTCGGCCTCGCAGCTGTTGCCCCCCGGAACCATGATGCGGCAGCCCGATCCGAGCGGCAACTTCAGACCCGCCGCTTCCATGACCAGTCCGTTGATGCGGGTAAGGCGTCCGGAATGAAGATAGGGGCTGACGCGCCCGGCCAGCGTGCCACAGTCGCTCAGGAAGCCGGACCACTTGTCGAGATGACTGTTGGGCGCCGCGGTCTCGCCGGTCGCCGTCGGCGCCTGTTCGGAGTCAGTCATGTTCTATCCACTCCGCGCCATCAACCAGCGATTCGACAATGCGCATCCATCGCGTCGACAGCGTGGCGTCGATCTGGCTGCCGCCGGCTTCCACCTTGCAGCCCCCGC
The DNA here is from genome assembly GCF_000372885.1 of Methyloversatilis thermotolerans. Taxonomy (GTDB): domain Bacteria; phylum Pseudomonadota; class Gammaproteobacteria; order Burkholderiales; family Rhodocyclaceae; genus Methyloversatilis; species Methyloversatilis thermotolerans. The sequence goes on along the minus strand of NZ_KB889967.1, from coordinate 2,004,680 downwards.
GCTCGATCGCAACGTCCTCGAAGATGCGGTGACCGGCATGACTCAACTGGTCGCCGATATGGGAGCGCACCAGCGAGGCGTCTTCCGGATTGAGGTAGATGGCCGTGTGCTGATGCGGCAACTGGCTGACCGCTTCACGCACGACGGCGAGCACCACTTCCGGCTTGACCGCGATGCTCTGCCGCACCACTTGTCGCGCGATCTCTATGCCCAGCTTCAGCACTTCGCGCGCCACTGAACTGTCCAGCGCTGCCAGAGCTTCGTCCAGTTGCTCGACCGCGCTGTGCAGCCGCATGGCTTCCATGCGCACGCGTGCAGTACCTTCCTCGTAGCCGGCGGCGTAACCTTCGCGGTGCGCGTCCTGCTGCAGCTTTTCGACTTCTTCGGCAGTCGGAAACTTGAATGCGGGCTCCAGCGGTTCGTCCGCAACCGGGGGTTCGTTTGCGGCCTGCCCGGCAACCGTATGGCCGGACGGCGCGTCCGGGACCGGACTGGGCGTTGGTGGCGGCGAAGACGGCAGGCGCGACGGGGCCACCACCGGCGCGTCGAACACAGGCAACTGCCAGGAACTCACGTCGTCGCGTGTCATCGTCGAAGTACCGTCGGTTCAGTTTCGCGCGGATGCATCAGAGCATTTCCTCGCCACCCTTGCCACCCATCACGATCTGACCTTCTTCCGCCAGACGACGCGCGATCTTCAGGATTTCCTTCTGTTCGGCCTCGACCTCGGACAGCTTGACCGGGCCGCGACCTTCGAGGTCCTCGCGCAGCGCCTCGGCCGCTCGGGACGACATGTTCCTGAAGATCTTTTCGCGCAGCTCCGGTGACGCACCCTTCAACGACAGCACGAGCTGATCGCCACTGACTTCGCGCAACAAGGTCTGGATGCCCCGATCGTCGATGTCGAGCAGATTCTCGAACACGAACATTTCATCGATGATCTTCTGCGCCAGCTCCGCGTCGTATTCCTTCACCGCATCGAGGATGGCCGATTCGTTCGCGCTGCCGACGAAGCCGAGGATTTCCGCCGTCGCCTTGATGCCGCCGAGCGTGGTCTTCTTCATCTTGGCCGAACCGGACAGCACGCGCGACATGACATCGTTCAGCTCCTTCAGCGCGACCGGCTGTACGCCATCCAGCGTGGCGATGCGCAGCATCACGTCATTGCGCAGCCGTTCGGTGAACAGCTTGATGACTTCGGCCGCCTGATCGAATTCCAGGTGGGTCAGTATCGTGGCGATGATCTGCGGGTGTTCATTCTTGATCAGGTTGGCGACTGTAGCGGGATCCAGCCACTTCAGCCCCTCGATGCCCGCGGTGTCGGAGTCATTCAGTATGCGCGACAGCAGGTGACCGGCGCGTTCCTCGCCCAGTGCCTTGGTGAGCATGTTGCGGATGAGGGCTTCGTCGGCCGACATTCGTCCGCCGGCTGCCGTCGCCTCGTCGAACATGTCGAGTACCGCCTCGACCTTCTCGCGCGGCACGTTCTTGAGCCCGGCCATCGCGGTACCGATCTTCTGTACCTCGCGCGGGCCCAGATGCTTGAGTACCTCGGCGGCCGCATCCTCGCCAAGCGTCATCAGCAGCAATGCGCTGCGTTCGATTCCTTCTTCATTCATCGCCGCTCACCCACAGCTTGATCAGTTCAGCCACCGCCTTGGGATCGTTCATCGCGAAGGTGCGGGCACTCTGCAGCTTGCTGTCGAAGTCGAGCTGCGCACGTGCTTCCGGCGACAGTTCGAGTTGCGCTGCGGCGCCCTCGCCGTCGATGCCGATCGGCTGACCGTTCTCGTCCAGCGTCACATCGCGCACCTCGGGCTCTTCCTCTTCGTCCGTCTCCGGTGGTGCGGTCAGGCTGCGCACCAGCGGGCGCAGGACTCCGAGCAGCAGGTAGGCCGCGACGCCAGCCACGAGCAGGTATTTCAGCAGCTCGCGGGCGAAGCCCATGGTTTCCGGATCCTTCCAGATCGGAATGTCGAGCGTTGGCTCCACCACCTCGGTGAAGGGTGCGGAGGCGACGTTGAGCGTGTCGCCACGGCCTTCGTTGAAACCCATGGCTTCGCGCACCAGCGCCGTGATGCGCTGGATGTCCTCCTGCGATGCCGGCACCGGTACGACCTTGCCGTCCTTGTCGGTTTCCGTCTTCTGGTTCACCAGCACGGCGACCGACAGTCGTTTGATCTGACCGACCGATTGCCGGATGTGCTGGACCGTCTTGTCGAGTTCGTAGTTGGTGGTGGAGTCCTTGCGCGAGGTGACCGGCAGCATGGCCGGTTGTCCGTTGGCGCCGGCGACGGCCGGGGTCCCCGGCGCGGGCGGCGTGGTGACGGGTGCGGTGGCCGGCGCGGGCGGCTGGTTGGTCAGTGCACCGGGCACACCGGCCGGATTGGGCTGGTTCGTTTCCGATTCGCTGAGCTGCTGGCTGCGGATGGCGGTGTTCGGCGTCGGGTTGGGTTTGTAGGTTTCGGCCGTCTGTTCGGCCTGATTGAAGTCGATGTCGGCAGCGGTCTGGACGCGGAAGTTGCCGCGTCCGACCAGCGGTTCGAGAATGGATTCGATGCGGCGCACGGTGGCCGCCTCGATTTCCCCGACGTACTTGAGCTGGGTCGGATTCAGCGCCGTACTGTCCTTCGGGTCGCGATTACTGGACAGCAGGTTGCCATTCTGGTCCAGCACCGAGACTGCCGCAGGTTGCAGTTGCGGCACGCTGGAAGCCACCAGGTGGACGATGCCACCGACCTGCTCCGGGGTCAGCGTGCGCCCACCAAGCAGACTGACCACGACTGAGGCGGAGGGCTTCTGGTCGTCGCGCAGGAATGCGCTCTGTTTCGGGATGGCGAGGTGAACGCGTGCTCCGTCCACGGCCGCCAGCGTGCCTATGGTGCGCGCCAGTTCGCCTTCCAGCGCACGCTGGTAGGTGACCTGTTCGGAGAACTGGGACTGACCGAGCTTCTGGCTTTCCATCAGTTCGAAGCCGATGGATCCTCCCCGCGGCAGGCCCTGCGCCGCCAGCTTCAACCGCGTGTCGTGCACGAATTGCGATGGCACCAGGATGGCGTGACCACCTTCGGAATACTTGTATGGCACATTCGCCTGTTGCAGCGCGGCAACGATGGCGCCACCATCCTTATCATTGATGTTGGAGAACAGCACCTCGTAATCGGGGGCGCGGCTCCACAGCATCAACCCCACCAGCAGCGCGATGCCCATGGCGAGGCCGCCGGCCATGGCCAGCTTCTTCTGCACGGGCATTTCGGCGAGTCGCTGCTGCGCGCGTCCGAGCGGGGTGTCGGGCAGTGCGGGCGGCGAGGCGGGAACGGCGTTCGGATCGAGTACGGCGTCGGCCATGATCAGTCTCTTGCTCTGGAGATTCACCCGGTGCCGTGAGCCGACACCATCGCGAGAATGTTCCGGATTCTGGTGGCGAATGAACGCCCTCGTTCTGCGGATAAGCCGGGGTTTTGGCCGGCTGATTCCCGGCAAGTCGTGGCCTGACCGTTGCTACGCTGGCTCGGTGTCTCTATCCCGTGTATGCACCGCATGACCGAACAGACGTCCAGCCAGGCCGCACCGGCCCGTATCGCCCCGGAAGAGGCGGCGCGGCTGGCCGAGGCTTTCCGTCTGTTCAATGCGGCCTCGGCGGAACTCACCGAGGCCTATGGCGCGCTGGAGAAGCAGGTGGCCAGCCTGACCGAGGAGCTGGCAGAGGCCAACGGGGAACTGCGACGGCAGTACGAGGAAAAGGCCAGGTTGACCGATCGCCTTACCACGCTGCTGAACCAGTTGCCGGCAGGGGTTGTGGTGGTGGATGCCGAAGGACGCATGGAAGATGCCAATCCCGCTGCTCTGGACATGATCGGTGCGTGTGCCGGCGAGGAGTGGTCGGGTTGTGCCCGCCGCATGAGGCCTGCGGATGCGCCGGGCGAGTGGGAGTGTATCGGCGCCGATGGACAGCCGCGCCGGCTGTCGATGAGCGAAGCCGCCCTCAGGGGGGATCGGGCGCACATCGTGCTGTTGCATGACATGACCCGGCAACACGCGCTCAAGATTGCCGCGGCGCGCAACGAGCGGCTTGCCGCCATGGGCGAGATGGCAGCCTCGCTCGCCCATCAGTTGCGCACGCCCCTGGCGGCTGCGACTCTTTACGTCGGTACGCTCACCGGCCGCGATCTTGCGCCCGCCGATGTGAAGTCCATTGCATCGCGTGCACAGGACCGATTGCGCCATCTCGAGCGACTGATCCGCGACACGCTCATGTTCGCGCGCGGCGAAGTGCTTGGACGTGAAACGATCCGGTTGGCGGCCCTGATGGAAGAGCTGCATCACACGGTTGAACCGGTAGCTCGACAAGCAGGCGTCGCGTTGATCGTGGAGCCTGCTGTGGCGGTGATGGAGGTGTCCGCGGACCGCAAGGCGCTTGCCAGTGCCCTGGTCAGCCTGCTCGAGAATGCGATCCAGGCTTGCGATAGCCGTGGGGAAGTCCGGCTGTCCGTCCACAAGACGTCAGGGGGCGTGAGCTTCTCCGTGAGCGACAACGGCCGTGGCATTCCGCGCGACGTCCAGGAAAGGCTGTTCGAGCCGTTCTTTACAACGCGGGAAGAAGGCACCGGACTGGGACTGGCCATCGCCCGCGGGATAGCCCGCGTCCACGGAGGCGATATCGAATGCGAGTCCGCGCCCGGCGCGGGCAGCTGTTTCACCTTGCGCCTGCCTGCGCAGACGCCTGAAGAAGTGCTGGAGAACGGGCAATGAGCGAGAAGTTGAACATCATGGTGGTCGAGGACGAGCCGAATCTGCGCGATGCGCTGTGTCTGGCGATCGAGTGTGCAGGTCACCGCGTCATCGGCGCGGCCGACGGTCCTCAGGCTCTGCGCATGCTGGAACGCAACACCGGCGAGCATGCCCTGAATCTGGTCATCACCGATCTGAAGATGCAGCCCATGGACGGGCTCACGCTGTTGAAGGAAGTCCGCGCGCGGGAACCGGCTTTGCCGGTGCTGCTGATGACCGCCTTCGGCGACGTCGAGAAAGCGGTTGCCGCGATGCGCGCAGGTGCGTGCGATTTCCTGCTCAAGCCGTTTGAACCGGATGTGCTGCTTGCCCACATCGACCGCTACGCGGTTCCGGTGGCGGCGCCGACCGATATGGTGGCCGAAGATGCGCGTACCCGCCAGGTGCTCGGTCTCGCATCGCGGGTGGCGCGCTCCGAGGCGACGGTGTTGCTGACCGGCGAGTCGGGTACCGGAAAGGAAGTGTTCGCGCGCTATATCCACCAGCAGTCAGCACGCGCCGGCAAACCTTTCATCGCGATCAACTGCGCAGCCATTCCGGACAACCTGCTTGAAGCAACGCTGTTCGGCTACGAAAAGGGTGCATTCACCGGCGCAACAACCGCGCAGGCCGGCAAGTTCGAACAGGCCGATGGCGGCACGCTGTTGCTTGACGAGATTTCAGAAATGCCGCTGGCGCTGCAGGCAAAGTTGCTGCGCGTGCTGCAGGAGCGGGAGGTGGAGCGGGTGGGGGGCAAGAAGCCGGTGCCGCTGGACATCCGCGTACTGGCCACCAGCAACCGGGACATGGAAGCAGAAGCGCGTGCGGGGCGCTTCCGCGAGGATCTGTATTACCGGCTGAACGTGTTTCCTATCGCCATACCTTCGCTGCGGGAGCGGCCAGGCGACATCGTTCCTCTGGCGCGGCATTTCCTGGTGGCCTGCGCGAAGGCGCAGGGCCGGGTGCTCCGGCTGGGGGAGTCGGCAGCGGCAATCCTTGCCGCCCATGACTGGCCCGGCAATGTGCGCGAACTCGAAAATACCATGCAACGCGCCGCCATCCTGGCGCCCGAGGACGTCGTCGAGGCCGAGCATGTGGTGCTCGGCGGTCAGCGCGGTGCGCAGCGCATGCCGCCTTCTTCCGAGCATTCTCAGGCAACTGCGGTGGTGAATGCGGAACCGGCAATGTCGTCCACGGCTGGCCCGGAAGGTCCGCCGCGCGCCCGATCGGTGCGTGACATGGAGCGCGATCTCATCCTCGAAACACTCGCCGCGGTTGGCGGCTCGCGCAAGAAGGCGATCGAAAAGCTGGGCATTTCCGAGCGCACATTGAGGTATAAACTTGCACGCTACAAGGCCGATGGTCTGTTGCGGGAAGAGAACTGAGCGAGTTTTTCGAGTCGTGGCCTGTTTTTTGCAAGCGATCAGGTGGTGAGGCCCGAACGAAAGACAAACACCGTTGCGGGCGGCAATTTTTGCCGCTTTGCTCTGGAGAGCACGAATGAGTACCAGCCTTAACCAGATGATCAACGATCTGCGCTCTACCGCGCAGGTTGCGGGCGGCAAGCCCACCGCCAAGAACGAGGCGGACAGTGGTGTCGATTTTGCCGATGCGCTTAAGAATGCCATCGATCAGGTCAGCGCCGCGCAGACCGAGGCGCGCCAGATGTCGGAAGGTTTCGTATCGGGCGCCAGCGAAGCGAATCTTCACGACGTGATGATCGCTTCGCAGAAAGCCAGCCTGTCCTTCCAGCAGATGGTGCAGGTACGCAACCGTCTGGTGACCGCCTATCAGGACATCATGAACATGCCGGTCTGACCGGACGTTGCCTGTGATTCCTCCGGAACCGGCTTCGGCCGGTTTTTTGTTGTCTGCTATCGCCGAATGCTTTGTGTTTTGTTGACAATGATTCTCATTTGATACACCCTCGCCACGCTTGTCGAGGGGCCGTGGCCGATGTCGTGCCTTGGCTCCCCGTGCAAAAAAGTCATCAGCAATGCCGTCCTCGCGGGGACGGCGCCAGCCACCCCCGGGTGCAGCCAGCATCGACGAAGACGCGCCGTCCTGTCCGCGCGTTCAGGAAGAGGGCTGGCCATGGGCAGATCACCGATTCGTTACTTTGCTGCGGCGTTCGGATTGTCCGTTTCCGGACCGCTGTTCGCCGGCCACTTCCCCATGTACGCGTCCTGGGACCCGCCGCGGGAACCCGGAACTGCGCTGGTCCTGACCTACAGCTTCAGCAATCTGCTGGATGGAAGCCTGCGCGACGCTGCCGGGCAGTCGCTGCCGGTCCCTCTGTTGAGAGATGCATTCGAGCGCGCGCTTGCCGATTACGCCGCCGTAGTGCCCATCCATTTCGTGGAAATGGCAGACGAGGGTCCGCTTCCCGAGACCGGCGAATATGCTCCCGGCGGTCTGGCGGATATCCGCGTCGGGCAGGTGGACAGCATGGAGGGCGCCAATGCTTACGCGTACTTTCCGTTCTCGCGAGCCAGTGGCCTGGCGGGCGACATCGTATTCAATGCGTCACGCTTCGGATTGGGGTGGTCGCCGCTCTGGTTCTACGCCGTGGCGCAGCACGAACTCGGACACAGCCTGGGAATGGGCCACTGGGTGAGCGGAGATGCCGATGCGGATGCCTTGCTCGCCGAGGCGGCTTACGAAGGTCCGTTGTTCCCGCTCGATGCCGGGAGCGTCCGGGCACTGCAGTCGATCTACGGCGCGGGCGTCGGTTCCGTAACGCCATTGTCTGCCGTGCCCGAACCCGCATCCGTCTGGCTCTGGCTGTGCGGCGTCGTGGTCCCGTTCGCCCGCAGGTGGCGGCCGATGCGTTTCGGCGGACCGGGCGCAGGCATCCGCTGTTGCTCGGTTTGCGCATCGATGGTTGCGATGGCTGTGTCGCCGGATGCCCATGCGCTGATCATCGAATTCGACTACAGCTATGACACGCGCGGTTTCTTTACCGATCTTGCGACCGGTGAACCCATCGTCGATCGTCGGCGGGTGCTCGAGCAGGCGGCCTCATATTACGAGGGCTTCACCGATACGCTGTCCGCCATCGCACCAGGCGATGGCGATCAATGGACCGTGTCCTTCATGCATCCAGGCCTGGCCGGCCCGGCTGTCACGCTGGTCAATCCGGTCATAGCGGCCGATACGGTGCGCATCTACGTCGGTGCGTCCGCATCCGCACCCGGCGTGCTCGGCTTTGCCGGCACGGCAGTCACGGATTCCGTGACTGGCAGCGACACGTTCGTCGAGGCTGTGAATACCCGCGGCCAGACGACCGGGACCGACTACAGCGTGTGGGGTGGATTCATCTGGTTCAATGCTGCCCAGGACTGGTACTTCGGGGCCGACGAAGCAGGACTGACGGCGGCCCGGCCGGACTTCCTGACCACGGCAACCCACGAGATCGGCCACATCCTGGGCTTTGGCGTAGCGGATTCATGGCTTGCGCAGATCGATCCGGTCAGCGGCCTTTTCATCGGCGAGCACGCGGTGCGCACTTACGGCAGCGGTGTCGCACTCGACCGCCATGGCAGTCATTGGGCGGAGGGCACCATGAGTACTCGGGGTGGCGTCGCACAAGAGACCATGATGGATCCGAGTACGCCCTACGGCGAGCGCCAGCTTCCGACAGCACTCGATTACGCGGGCTTCGCCGACATCGGCTGGCAGGTTTCGGTGGTGTCCGAGCCCGCCCGCGGTAGCATGCTGATGAGCGGGCTGGTGATCTTCCTGATGGCTACGCTGCGGCCAGCGCGCCGCACAGCCGGTACGGCCCGCCGGTACGGAGGAAACCGTTTTGAAGCTCAGATTTCTGGGGGCCGCCGGCACGGTGACCGGTTCGCGTTACCTGCTCACTCATGACCGACATTCGGTTCTGGTCGACTGCGGTCTGTTCCAGGGCGTCAAGAATATCCGCAGCCGTAACTGGAAGCCGTTTCCGGTCGATGCGCGCGATGTGTCCGCCGTCGTGCTTACCCACGCCCACCTCGATCACTCGGGCTATCTGCCGCGCTTCATGAAGGAAGGTTTTCGAGGGGCTGTCTGGGCGACCCCCGCTACGCGAGAGCTGGCGGCCATCCTGCTGGAAGACAGTGCACATCTGCAGGAAGAGGACGCGCGCCATGCGAATCGCCATGGCTACAGCAAGCATCATCCCGCCGAGCCGCTGTACACCGCCGACGATGCGCAGCGTGTCATGAAACAGTTCCGCAGTACCGGCTTCGGCGAACCGGTGCAGGTCGGGCCATTCACCATCCGTTTTTCGCGCGCGGGTCATATTCTCGGTGCGGCGTGCGTGCGCGTCGAATGTGCCGGACGCAGCATCACGTTCAGCGGCGATGTGGGACGCCCGCAGGATCTGGTCATGCTGCCGCCGGAGCCGCTGCGCGCGAGCGACTGGCTGGTACTCGAGTCGACCTATGGTGATCGTCTGCACCCGAGTGAGGACGCTGCAGAACAGCTTGCCGCCATCGTCAACCGCACGGTGGCGCGCGGCGGGACGGTGCTGCTGCCCTCGTTCGCGGTGGGCCGCGCCCAGGTACTCATGCATCTGCTGGCGTCCTTGATGGACGCACGACGCATTCCCGATCTGCCGGTGTTTCTGGACAGCCCGATGGCCATCGATGTGACCGGGGTGTTCCGCCATTTCAATGCGGATCACAAGCTGGATGCGCATGCCCTGCAACGGCTCGATGAGCGGGTCACCTGCACACGCAAGCCGGAACAGTCCGAGCAACTTTCTTCCAGTCGCTATCCCAAGGTGATCCTCGCCGGGGCCGGCATGCTCAACGGTGGCCGCATCCTGCATCATCTGCTGGCTTTCGGTGCCGATGCGCGCAGCACGCTGGTGATCACCGGCTATCAAGCGGAGGGTACGCGCGGCGATGCGCTGCTGAAGGGTGCGCGCAGCCTGCGCATGTTCGGGCGTGAAGTGCCGATCGACTGCGAGGTGACGCAACTGGACGGATTGTCCGCTCACGCGGACTACGCGGAAATGCTGGCCTGGCTGAAACCGATCGGACAGGCGCCGCGTCAGGTGTTCGTGACCCACGGCGAGCCCGTGGCGGCCGACATGTTGCGCCAGCATCTGGCGCGGGAACTGGGCTGGTCGGCCTGCGTGCCCGAGCAGGGCGATGAATTTGAGCTCGATTGATGCAGTCCTCACCCATGCTGCCCGCGCGCGGTGTGTCGCGTTGATAATCCAGCCTGTCTGCGACTGTCCCTTGCAGCGCGCCTGACGTGGTCGTGGCGGCGCTGACCATTGCCGGCACGGAAACCGACGACACGACCGACCGTTACACTGGATGGCGGGGAGAGGATGGTCGCGCTGCGACGGGCACCGCTGTCGCGAGTTTCGCACAGGAAAGGTCGATGCTCGTGCGGCCCGCGGAAAACCGTCATCCGTCGCTGCGGGCGATACGCGCGTGACTCAGATTTCGCGCGTGCTGCGTTCGCGTTCCATGCGCAGGATATAGCGCTGGATCAGCGCATCGGCTGCACCAGGCAGGCCGATGAACTGGCAGCCGGCACGCAACTCGGAACCGCCGCGTTCGGTGACGCGGAACATATTCCTCACCTGCAGTGTGGCCGTGATGGTGCCCAGTTCAGGCAAGGTGATCTGGCAGTTGTCCAGCACGCTGTCTACCTTGAGACTGACGCCATCGGGGGGGACGACCACCGCGAGCCCGCCGCCGGAAATGTCCACCACCGTGGCATCGACCATGCGCTGTTCGCCTTCACCGGCCGGCAGCAGGCAGCGCAGCGGCGGATTGGGCGGGAGGATGAGCCGGTAGTAATCGCGACGTTGCAGCCTAAGCATGCGCGTGGGCAACGGAATTTCCAGCGCTGGCTGGCCTTCGAAGGTCGTGGCCGAACAGGCCGGCACCATGAACTGTATCTTCACCTTCTCCAGCGCCGTCTGGAACACCAGTGGCGCAGCCTTCAGCGCCTGGTCCATCTGTTCAGTGCTGCGCGGTGCGTCGATCACCACGGCAGGGCGGGCATCGTCCACCGCCAGCACCATGGTGAGGAAGGGTTCCGGCGCCCGGCCCGCATAGACCGACAGATTGGCGCGCTTGTCCTTCAGTGCCCGCATGTAGAAGGCGATATCGGTCGGACCTTCCAGCACGTATCGTGCGAAATCATCTGCTTCCAGCAGATCGAAGCGGATGTTGTCGATCATGGCAATTGGATTCCTGTCTGTGCGGTTCCGGTTTCAGGGAAAGTAGCGCCTCGCGACGGGGCATTGTCCTACTTTCCGGGTATTCAGGATGAAGACGGTGCGAGGCTGGGCGCGGGCAGTCCGGTCAATCCTTGCTCCACGTGATAGATCCACGCCAGCAATTCCGCCACTGCCGCATAAAGTTCGGGAGGAATGCGCTGGTCCAGGTCCAGCCCCATGAGCAGGGCGACCATCTCCTTCGATTCGTGAACGAACACGCCCGCTTCGCGGGCGCGACGGATGATTTCCTCCGCCACCATGCCCTGGCCCTTCGCTACCACACGCGGCGCCGCATCGTTGCTTCCGTAGGCGAGCGCAACCGCCTGCGCGCGTGCCGTCAGCGGAGCACTCATGCCGCATCTCCGTGCGCCGGTTCGGCGTCCTCGTCGCCGGTGCCGCTGAAGCTCACGCTGCCGAGCCGGAAGCCGGCTTCGCTCATGCGCTGCTGCAATTCGATCAGCGAGCTGCCCATGCGCACGCGCGCTGCGTCGTCGGCGCTGATACCCAGCGTCAATGCATGATCCTTCCACAAGGTGAGCGTGGTCTGCACCTCACCCAGGCCGGGCAGCACCATGCGCACGCGCGACGTCCAGGGTAGCTCGCTCGCAGGATCCGCGTCCTCGCCAGTGGATGCGCGGCCGTCGGGATCGGGGTCGTCGATCTCGAGCTGCATGGGCTGCCCCGGCCATGCCAGGCCCTGCCAGGAGAGGGTGGGCTGGGACAGGCCGAGCAACTGGTTCTGAACGAGTGGACGCAGCTCTCCCGGCACCGTCGATTCGATGGGTGCGCCTTCCTGCGGGGCGGCTCGAGCGTCGGACAACACGGCGCGAGCCGGAGCGGGAATTGCGTTCGCCTCGCTTGTCGAGGGATCGGTCGGTTCGGCAGATTGCAGGAGCGGAAAGGCTGCGCGATCGGACAGTGCTCGAGCGTCGTTACCGTCGTTGGCCGCCTGAGGCTGCGGATCGAATGTGCGTTGCGGTTCGTGGCGCGTGGACTCTAGCGAACGTTGGCCAGTGATCCACTGCGCCTGATGGGATTCGTAGAACAAGCCGCTTTGCTCGACCGCCTGCGCAAGTCTTGCGGCGATCTGCGGTGTCGCCGGCAATCCGGGCGTGTCCTCCGCGCCGGAGATCTGCGGTGGCATGTCTATCAAGGGTCGGCCTCCGGCCAGCCTGGGTGGCGGAGGAGCGGGACCCTCCAGCAACTGGGTTATGGTCCGGGCCGGTGCGCTGAGCCTGACATTGTCAGCGCCTTCGGGCATTTCGCCGGCTTGCGGGGCATCATCGCCCTCCAGAGTGGCAATCAGCGTCTGTGCGCTGCGGCCGACATGGGTCAGCGTGACCGTCTGTCCTTCCTGCAGATTGCGTGCGAGGCGCACGGTGACCGTCTGACCGGCGATCTCCGCCCGCATCAGACCGTCGCCGAGCGATTGCAGGATGCGCGCGCTGTAGCGCTGACCTGCCTCGAACTCGGGCAGCAGTTCGCTGAGCGAGGTGACTGCAGGCGTGGCCTGGACAGACTCCCTCGAAAGCGCCGCCAGACGCTGCGCCAGGCCTGGCAGCGGAGTGTTCATCGCCGGATCAGCTGTTTTCGGCTGCCCCCGAAGGCAGCTTGCCGAGGAACACCTTGACCTGCTGCATCCAGGGTTCGACATGGCGGCGCACTTCTGCGTCGTCGGCCAGAATCTGTTTCATCAGCTCGAACTTGCGCGCCCGTTCCGACGGCGATGTCGACGGAGCGTCATTGGCGGCCAGATTGTCCCGCAAGGTGGCGACGCTCTGTTCGAGCGAAACCAACCGGTCCCAGTCGTTGGCGCGTGCCGCCTCGACCATGTGTCCGGAAATCTGGCGCATGTCTTCGAGCAGTGTCAGTGAGGTCATGATGTCTGCCGTTCTTCTAGGTCCAGGCACGGAGCCCTTGTTGTTTCATGCAAGGCTACAGGCGGCGTCGCATCGCGAGGCGCGCATGTGACCACTTTTTCCCGGGCTATTCGTCGCATTCCGCCTCAGAGCGGGGCACCCTGCTGCAGCTTTTGCCGGATTTCCTGCCAGGCCGATTTCAGTTCGCCAAGAAGCTGGCCCACTTCGCTCAGCGCGGCGCGGTCGTTGGTTGAATTCGCGTGCAGAAGGCGCATGTTCATGTAGTCGTACAGGGCAAACAGGCGCTGAGCCAGATCGCCGCCGGCGTCCAGGTCCAGACTTACCTTGAGTCCGTTGCCTATGATGTCTATCGCCTTGGAAATCGAGTGCCCCTTGCCGGCGATGTCGCCCATCTCGATCTGGTGAGCCGCGGTGGACACCGACATCAGCGCGCCATCGAACAGCATGAGGATGAGCTGATGCGGGTCGGCACCCTCGACCAGAGCTTCGGTGCTCACCTGGGCGTATGCCTGACGCGGATTGGATAGTGATGCAAACATGACAGATGCGTCCCGTGGTTGGCGTCAGCTGCTGTAGGTCGGCAGGTTTGCCAGTTGTTGTGTCAGATACGAACTTGTCGAGCTCATGCTGCTCATCAAGGTGTCCAGCGACGTGAACTGCTTGCGGTAGCGCGCCTCGATCGACTCCAGTCGGGTGGCCAGCGCATCCGCCTGCTTTTCCAGTGCCTTGACCGATGCGCTCAATCCGTTGGTGCGGCTTGTCAATAATCCGTTCGTGCTGTCGAGGACGCCATCCAGCATGTCGTCCATGCGCTTGGCCAGGCCATCGGTGCCATCGGTACCGACAAAGAGCTTCTGGGCGCGACCGTCATTCAGCGCGGTCGTGAGCTTGTCCGAATTGATCTTGAGCGTGCCGTCCTTCTGCAACTCGACGCCAATGGCCGACAGGCTGACATCCTTGCCCAGTTGCAGGCTGATCATGGATGACAGCTTGCTGCGCAGCGTGGTCGCCGTACTTTCGCCGTTGAGTGTGGCGGCGGTATCTGTTTCAGTGTTGTATGCGGTCTGCTTCTTGATCTCAGTCACCGCCGTGTTGTAAGCGGCGACGAACTTCTCGATGCCGCTCTTGGCGTTGCTGGTGTCGGACGCCACGGTGACGGTGGCGGTTTCGCCCACGGCCGTGCTCTTCAGGTTGAGCGTTACGCCGTCTATCGCATCGGTCAGGATGTTCGAGCTCGACGTGATGGCGATGCCATTCACGGTCAGCGAGGCATCGGCTGCTGCTACCTGCTGAGTCATGTTGGACGTGCCGCCGGTGGAGGCGTCGTACACCAGCCGCGACAGGCCGGACGCATCGGTATTGTTGCCGTCGCCGTCGGTCACGCTGATCTGCATGGCGTTTGCCGTGCCGCCATCGCTCGAACTCAGCACCAGACGCATGCCGTTGCCGTCGTTCAGGATGGAGGCGGACACGCCCGCGTCCGCGTCATTGATCGCGTCGCGCACATCCTCGAGCGTATTGGCATCGGATGGAATCGTGATGTCCACAGGCGTCTTCGACGCATTCTGCGTGAATGTTCCGCCGCTGTAGGTTCCGAGCTTGATCGTGATTGTTCCGCTGCCGACCGCATCCGTGCGGCTGCTGAAAGCCGACGACGCGACTACCTGGGAGGCGGCAAGGGAGTTCACCGTCACCTTGTAGTTGCCGGCAACCGCATCAGTCGTTGCGGCAACTGTTGCCACATCGGCATTGGATATCGTTGCCTTGCGCGCGGTAAAACTTGCCGTGGTCGATATCGATTGCGCGGTGGTCTGCAGTGAGGAAAGAACGCTTTTCAGGGAGCCGTAGGCAGAAATCTTCGCCTGCGCGGAAGCCTCCTTCTGCGCCATCAAGGTGAGCGGCCGCTGTTCGATCGCCATGAGCGAGCTCACCAGCGATTCGACATCCAGTCCGGAACCCAGTCCTGTCGAGGTAATGGCCATGATGTCCGCCTCAGGCCTTGCGTTCGATCAGGCCGCCCTGCCCCTTGCCGAGCGAACGGGCGATGGCGATCAGTTCTTCAGACGGAATCTGTCTCAGTACTTCCTTGGTGCTCGAATCAATCAGTTTCACGATGGTCTTCCCGGTGTCCTTGTCAATCGAGAATTGCAAGTTCTGGTCCACCGGCTCGATATAGCGCCTGATTTCGTCCACCGTGCGTTCGACCTCCTCGTTGCTCAACGGGGTCTGGGTGACGGTGTCCTTGCTGGTGTCTGCCACCACGGGCTTCACCCCGGCTGCCGCCTTGGCAACCGGGGTGAGCTGGGGCAGGGCATTGGGTACAGGCTGTATGGCCATGACGTTCTCCCCTTGCTACAGTCGGGACGCGGTTACCCGCGTCCCGTTGTCAGCTGCGCGCTTAGCCGCGGAGCAGGCTCAGCACGTTCTGCGGCAGCGAGTTGGCCTGGGCCAGCATCGCCGTACCCGCCTGCTGCAGGATCTGGGCACGCGTCAGGTTCGCGGTTTCGGCCGCGAAGTCGGCATCCAGGATACGGCTGCGGGCGGAGCTCACGTTTTCCGACGTGGTCTGCAGGTTCGCGATCGTGTTGGTCACCCGGTTCTGCACCGCACCGAGCGCCGCGCGCTGGGTGTTGATCGACTGCAGGGCGGCATCGATCACATCGATCGCCGCGTTGGCGCCGGTCTGCGAACCGACGTTGATCGCAGCCACCGACGACAGCGAACTGGCGTTTGCGGTGGCACTCACGAACAGACCGTTGGTCGCGGCGGCGGTTGCGGCGCTGGTGACCGAGAACGCTTCCGACGACGTGAACTTCAGCGTGCCGCCGACGGTCGAGGAGTCGGTACCGGCTGCTGCGCCGAGCGTGACTGCGGCGCCGGAGTTGGTGCCGGCGAAGGCATCGCGGCCGCGCAGGTCGATCGTGCCGGTCGCACCCGCGGTGTTCGCGAAGTCGGTGATCGAAATGTCATAGCCCTGTTCGGACTTCAGCGTGATCGTGCCGCCGGACACCGTGGCAGAGATGCCGGTGGTGGCTGCGTAGTTGTTGATCGCGGTCGACAGCGAGCTCAGGTCCGCAGTGTTGCCGACGGTGGCGGAGATCGCGACACCGGTCGAGTTGGAACCGAACAGCGTGAAGCTGACGGTGCCGGTAGCGCCGAGGTTGCTCAGCGTGGCTTCGGTCAGGGCGGTGGCCTGCACGCCGGTGCTGGCGGTTTCGGCATTCACCGCGGCGGCGACGGTATTGGCGGAGTCGCCCGCATTGACGGCAATGGCCTTGGTGCCGATGGAACCGGTCACGGTCAGGTCTTCACCGGCGAGTACGGTGTTGGCGACACGTGCACCTGCACCTGCGGCGGCCGCGACTGCGTTGTTCAGCGTGCCGGTGGCGGTGACCGTGTTGGCGCCGATATTGGTCGCCTTGGTGTTGTTCAGGCTCAGACCGATGGTCTGGTTCGCATTGGCACCGACCTGGAAATATTGGCCGGCGAACGAGCCGTCGAGCAGGTTCTTGCCGTTGAACTGTGTGGTCGTCGCGATGCGGTTGATTTCCTGTTGCAGCTGGGCCACTTCCTGTTGCAGGGCCTGGCGGTCGCTGGCGCTGTTCGAGTCGTTGGCGGACTGAACGGACAATTCACGCATGCGCTGCAGGCCTTCCGAGATCGAGGTCATTGCGCCTTCGGCGGTCTGCGTCAGCGAGATGGCGTCGTTGGCGTTGCGCACAGCCTGGTTCAGGCCGCGCACTTGCGAACTCATGCGTTCCGAAATCGCGAGACCGGCGGCGTCGTCCTTGGCGCTGTTGATGCGCAGACCCGACGACAGGCGTTGCAGCGAAGTCGAGAGCGAGTTTTGCGAGGCGTTCAGGTTGCGCTGTGCAGTCAGCGAGGCAACGTTGGTGTTGATGATTTGAGGCATTTTCTTTCTCCTGTCACGAAGTCTGTCTGGTTACGGCGCTCTGGGTTACATGACCCGATGTTGATGTCGCCGATGAGACAAGTAACGGAGAACACAGGACAAAACTTTAGGACGCCGTTGGATTGAAAGCCTTTCTGCACAGGGCTTTCAGGCGATGTGCCCGGAAAATGGCTTGCCGTCGCGGCTGTGCGGCGAGGCGAAAAAACTTTAGGGCGGAGCCGTCGGCGCCGGACGGAGCCTCATGTGTTCCGTGGGGGCCGTGAAATCATCCCGGAATGACCCTACAGGCCACTTCCGCGCTGTGAGCAAATGTGTCCGGATCGCCGGTGGGCGCGGTGTTCAGGGCTGCGGCGCAACCACCACCTTGTTCTTGCCGGTCGCCTTTGCCTTGTACATGGCGCTGTCCGCGCGCTCGATCACCGCGAGCTGTGTTTCGTTCGGCTGCACCATGGTGACGCCGGCGCTGAAGGTGATGAGCAGTTTGTCGTTGTTGGCGAGGAAGTAGCGCTTGGTGAGCTCGCGCTGCAGCCGCTGCAGCACGACGACTGCATCGTCCACCGAGGTTTCCGGCAACAGGATGACGAATTCCTCGCCACCATATCGGGACAGCGTGTCATGCGGACGCAGGCAGTCGCGCACGGTGGACACCAGGTGGAGCAGCGCCTCGTCCCCGGTGTTATGACCATAGGTATCATTCAGGCGCTTGAAATTGTCGATATCGAGCACCGCGAGGCACAGCAGCGTACCCCGTCGCGCGGCTCTCGACAGTTCCTTGCCATAGGATTCTTCCAGCCCCTTGCGATTGAGCACACCGGTCAGCGGGTCATGGCGCATCTGTTCGCTGGTCTGTTCCAGCTCGAGCTGCAGCCGCTCTATCTCGGCTTCCGCAAGTCGTACCCGCTCGCGCATGGTGTCGATCTGCAGGCGTGATCTTTCCGTTGTGTCCCGCATCTGCCGCGTTGCATCGATGACTTCGGCGATGGTGTCCTGCAGCGAAACGAGATCTTCGGCATCGGCAATCGCTTGTGCATAGCCTTCCATGCGCGCGCCGAAGCCGGAGGTTGCATCGGTGAAATTGCCCAGCTCCTCGACGAATCCGGCCAGCATCAACTTGATCTGGTGTTTCGCGTCGTCAATGTTGCCGCGCAGGGAGCCCTGACGGGAAATCACCTCGCGCAGTCGCCGTTCTACCTCGTCCAGTTCGCGTGCGCTGAGAGGATGGTCACACAGCGAACGCAGCGACTCGATCTGTCCCCGCATCCAGCGGTCGTCGCCGACCAGTTCGCCGATATTCTTCAGCAGCAGATCCAGCAGGGACAGCAGCCCCGCGCGTATTTCCGCCTGGTCGTCCACCACCCAGTTCAGTCGATCGAGCAGCGTGCGCATCCGTGCCGCCAGATCATCGACCTCGCGCATGTCGCGCACTTCGCGCAGCACCTGTCCCAGTTCCGCCGCCTCTTCCTTCAGTTCCGGCGACGAAATGAGCAGGCTGGCCACCACCGTTTCCAGCGTACGGGCGAACAGATCGCGCAGGGCGGCGTCGCTGTTGTCGGTCGCGGCCCCCGCGATCGGGTCCGCCTCGACGCTGCGCGCGGCGGGTTTTTCCTCCTGGGCGTTCTCCCATTTGTCCGCCAGTTCGGAAAAGCTGTCGTACAGACGTTCGAGTTCACCATTGCTGGCATCGAGCGCCTGTTGCAAGGCCTGCTGTTTCTGCGCGAAGCTGAACGAGGCGTGCTTGCGATCGAGTTGACGGAATACGTCCTTCAGCAAGGCGGTCCAGCGTCTCTGTGGAGCGGCCTGGGCGCGCAGCAGACCGACCAGCGCGCCACTGATGGCCGACCAGCTTCGGCTGGCGACTGCGCTTTCCAGTCGCTCGGCGAATTCGATATGGCCCTTGTTCAGCCTGGGCAGCGTGCTGCAGACAAGCTTGAGTGCCCGTTCCGGGAACAGGTCGTCAGCCTTGCTGCCCGCAATCTCGTGATACAGCGCACGATAGTTGTCGGGGGTTGGTGGCAACTGCCGCATGGACAGCCGCCGCAGGGCCTCTCGCGCGATCTCTAGCGGCTGCATGGCATCTGACATTCGGTCATTCACCGTCTTTAACGTTTGCAATCAACGGCTGTCGAAGGACGGGCTTTAGCTGAATCTGACGATCGATTACCCGGATCGACTGGCGCAGCCCTGCGGCGACCGGCTCATCGGTCCGTCAATCGACCAGTCCGTGCTTGAGTCCGTAGTGTGTCAATTCGGCGTTGTTTTTCATGCGCATCTTTTCCAGCAGCCGCGCGCGGTAGACGCTGACCGTCTTCACGCTCAGGTTCAGCTCCTCGCCGATCTGGGTGAGTGTCTTGCCCGAGGCGATCATGACCAGGGTCTGGTATTCGCGGTCGGACAGCTTTTCGTGCGGCGGCCGTTCGCTGTCCTCGGTGATCGCGTTGGCCAGTTCCATGGCCAGCGACGGCGACACGTACTTCTTGCCGCACGCCACCTGACGGATGGCGGTGACAAGCTGTTCGGGCGCACTCTGCTTGGTGAGATAGCCTGAAGCGCCGGCCTTCAGCGCACGGATCGCATACTGTTCCTCGGGGTGCATGGAAAGCACCAGCACCGGCAGCTTGGGAAACTCCTTGCGCACCAGCTTCAGCGTGTCGATACCGTTGCGATCGGGCATGGACACATCCATCAGTACCAGATCGAAGTTTCCGTCGCGCAGCTTGTGCATCGCGTCGACACCGTTCCCGGCTTCACCCGTCACCACCAGATCGGGGCTGTCGGAAAGGATCTGACGCAGGCCGGAACGCACGATGGCGTGGTCGTCGGCGATCAGGATGCGGATGCTGCTCATCGTGCGAACTCCAGTACTGTGCGGCGGCAGGCCGGTACGCGCAGCAGCAGGCGGGTGCCGCCACCTTCGCGCGCGCTTGCTTCGAAGCGCCCGTTCAGGTGGGCCACCCGCTCGCGTATGCCGCGCAGGCCGAATGATTTGGGTTTGGACAGGTCGGCAGGTGCGAGGCCGCGTCCGTCGTCGGCGATCTCGAGCACGATGTCGTCGTCCTCCTGCGTCAGGCGCACTTCCACCTTGTGTGCCTGCGCATGCTTGGACACATTGGTGAGCGCCTCCTGGAACACGCGGAACAACGCGATGGCGGTTTCCTCGTCCGGTTCGATGTCATGGTCGATGCAGAGCAGATCGCACTTCAGGCCGGTGCGTCCCGCGAAATCCTCGGCATGGCTCTCCACGGCGGGCGCCAGTCCGAACTCCTTCAGTATGCCGGGGCGCAGTTCGCGCGCGATGCGTCCCACGGTGCTGATCGCGTCATCGACCAGCTTGCCCATGCTGTCCGCCCGCTTGCGTATCGCATCAGGATCGCCGCCGGTCTTGGTGGCCAGCAGCGACACCTCGAACTTCAGCGCGACCAGCAGTCCGCCCAGTTCGTCGTGGATATCGCGGGCTATGCGCTCGCGTTCCTCTTCCTTGGCGATCTGCAGGTGCGAGGACAATTCGGCGAGCTGCCCTCTGGACTGGCGCAGCTCGCGCTCCGTGAGTTTGCTCTGGGTGATGTTGGATACGATGCCTTCCCAGATGGTGACGCCGGAAGACAGTTGCCGCGGCGACGAACGCAGGTTCACCCACTTCACGTCGCTGTCCGGCAGACGGATGCGGCCTTCCCAGTTCACCGTCGACGTGGTCTGCGCGGAATGTTGCATCGCGCGGTTCAGCTCCGGCATGTCTTCTGCCAGCACCATGTCGAGGAAGCGCTGCGGCTGCGCGATGAGTTCCGCCGGCTTCAGTGCGAGCAGGGCCTGGCAGCCTTCGCTTACGAACAGGAAACGCCAGCCGCCGTCGTCGTGACGGAGCAACTGGAACACCATGCCGGGGATGTTGGCCGCCAGCGCGCGGAATCGTGCCTCGCTGTCGCGCACCGCATCGAGCGCGCTGTGGCGTTCGGCGCGATTGCGCGCCTCGCGCATTTCCCTCTCTACAGCAGGCACCAGGCGGTCAAGGTTGCCCTTGCCGAGATAGTCGTGGGCACCGGCCCGCATTGCTGCTACCGCGAGGTCCTCCTCGATCACGCCGGATACGATGATGAAGGGCAGATCCAGGCCCTGCGCCTGCAGGATCCCGAGGGCGGCCATCGCCGAGAACTGCGGCATGTTGTGGTCGGACAGCACGACATCCCAGGTGCGCACGCCAAGCGCCGCCCTGAGGTCGTGTTCATTGTCCACGCGACACGAGTGCACCTGGTAGCCTGCGAGGCGGAAGCGATGCAGCAGCAGAAGCGCATCGTCCTCAGAATCCTCGATCAGCAGGACATTCAGCGTATGGGGTCCAGGGGCGTCCGGGGCCAGGGTGTCTGACATCTCTCAGGCTTCCATCCGCCAGACCGGCCCGCCGTGGCCGGGGAGGCGCTGATGCGCGGAAGCATTGTTGCGATGCGTGCAGTTTATCCGATGCGGATTGCTCTGATGAGTTCTCTTGCCGATGGCGAGGGCGCCATCGTGGATGCGGCGGCTGCTGCGGACAGGCGCTATAATGTTGCCCGCGCCGCTTTAGCTCAGTTGGTAGAGCAACCGCCTTGTAAGCGGTAGGTCGTCAGTTCGAATCCGACAAGCGGCACCATCTTCTCGCCCGACAGCCTTCTGCGCTGACAGGAATGCGACAGCCTGCCCGTCCTAGGCTGTCGCGCATGACCTCTAGACCCTTTTTCACGCTCGCGTCGATCAACACCGGCCGATGGCCTGCGCGATGCAGACGCGTACTGTCTGCCGTGGCATGGGCATTCACTGTTGCGCTCGGGCATCCGCTGCCGGAGGCCCATGCGCAGACCGCTTTCGTCTCCGCGCCGGACGCATCGGCGTTGACCTTGCGGGCGGCCGAGCAGCGGCTGTTCGATGCCAGCCGCGATCTGCGCCGCGCCCGCCGCGACGTCGAGCGGGCGCAGGCGGCGACACTGGGCGCCGCCGCCCGACCCAATGCGACGCTGTCGCTCGATACCACGGACATCAATCCGTCGCGCGGCATCGGTGCGGGATCGCTGGCCGACAAGCGCGTCGACACCGTGCTCAGGCTGGAACAGACTTTCGAGCGTGGCGACAAGCGCAGTCTGCGCATGGCCCAGGCCGATCTGTTGCTCGATGCGGCGCGGGCCGACCAGGACGAAGCGCGGCGGCAGATGCTCAAGACCTTGCGCATCGCCTACTTCGACCTGAAGCTGGCTGAAGATCGGCGAGCGCTGTTGCAGCAGACCCTGGCCTTGCTGGACGACACGGTCAGTCGTGCCCGCACTCGCGTGACGGCGGGCGATCTGGCGCCAAGCGACCTGGAGCGCGTGCGCCTGGACCAGTTGCGCACCGAATCCGACCTCAGGGTGGCGGACAGCGATCTGCGCCGTGCTCAGGCCGCGCTCGCGCGCCTGCTGGCGCTCGACGGGCAAGATGCTCTGCTGCATGCGGCCGACCCTTGGCCGCAGCCCGATGCGCTGCCGGCAGCGGCGGATGCCGCCGCCGGCGAGCGACCGGATCTGCGCGCCGCGCGTGCCCGACTGCTCGCCGCGCAACAGGGGCGCAGCCTGGCGGAAAGCCTGCGCACGCGCGACATCACGATAGGCGTTCAGTACGAGCACTTCCCGCCGGATGGCCGGGCCATGTATGGCGTGGGCGTTTCGATTCCGCTGTTCAACGGCTATGACTATCGCGGCGAGATCGAGGCTGCCTATACCGAACTGGGCGCGGCCGAGGACGAGCAGCAGCGCGTGGAGGCGGAAGCCGGCGCCGAACTGCGGCTGCGGCGCAACGAGGCCGAGGCGCAGGCGGCACGCGTGCGCCGCTATGCCGATACCGTGCTGCCGTCGGCGCGCCGTTCCGCCGAAGCCACCGAATTCGCCTTCCAGCACGGCGCGGTCGGTGTACTCGACGTGCTCGACGCCCGGCGCACGCTGCGATCCATCGAGAGTGAAGCGCTGTCGGCTCGGGCCGATTATGCGCGTGCCCGTGCGGAACTTGCTGCCGCACTGAACCAGCCCTTCTGATTGCCATGACCTCATTGTCCTCTTTCCTCCCGCGCCGCCGTCGCGTGCTGGCCGTGACCTTGCCGTGTGCCGTGTTCGCGGTGGCGGGTCTTGTCGCCTTGCGTGGGGATGGTGCACCGGCGACCGTCCGACCCGAGGGGGCCGTGGCACCGGCGCACGGTCTGACCTTGCCGCCCGGGGCGTCCCAACTGTCCTTCGTGGTGACCGCGCCGGCAGTGGATGTCGAACTTCCGGTCACGGCGCCGCTGAATGCGCGCATCGCGATGGCGGAAGACCGCACCGCGCGCCTGTTCAGCCCGCTTGCCGGCCGGATCGTGAAACTCGGGGCGACGCTGGGCGATACGGTCGCGGCAGGCGTTGCGCTCGCGGTCATCGATGCGCCGGATCTGGGCCAGGCCGCAGCCGATCAGCGACGCGCCGACGCGGACGCCGATCTCAAGCGCAAGGCGCTGGACCGCGCGCGTACGCTGATGGAGGCGGAGGTGTTGCCGCGGCGCGAATTCGAAGTCGCGCAGGCGGAATCGGCCGCCGCCGAGGCGGAGGCGAAGCGCGCGCGACTGCGGCTGTCGGCGCTGGCGCCTGCCGGTGTGGGCGACGGGCAGTCGCTGGCATTGCACAGTCCGTTCGCCGGCACCGTGGTCGAGCGCAATGCCACGCCGGGGCTCGAAGTGAGACCGGATGCCGAGCGCCCGCTGTTCGTGGTGTCCGACCTGTCCTCGCTCTGGCTGGTCATCGACCTGCCGGAACAGGATCTGGGCAAGCTGCGTGTCGGCGACAAGCTGGACGTGCGCGTCGAAGCCTGGCCGGAACGTCGTTTCGACGCCACCGTCGCGCGCATCGCGCCGCTGCTGGATCCACAGACGCGCCGCGTGCAGGTGCGCTGCAGCCTGCCCAATCCGGGGGGCGAACTGCGCCCGGAAATGTTCGCGCGCGCATCGGTGCTGTCGGACAGCGGCCAGCATGCGCTGCGCGTGCCGACCACGGCCCTGGTGAGTGACGGCCTGTACACCTCGGTCTTCGTGCAGACCGCGCCCGGACGGTTCGAGAAGCGGCGCGTCCATGCGCTGCGCCAGGATGCACGCGAGGCCTATGTGACGCCGGCCGACGCTGGGGCGCTCAAGGGAGGGGACAGCGTGGTGGTGCGCGGTGCCCTGTTGCTGGATGCCGAGATCGCCGAGTCCAGATGATGTTCAGCAAGATTGCCACCTTCGCCATACAGCAGCGCGTGTTCGTGCTGTTGATGACCTTCGCGCTCACCGTGTTCGGCCTGCGCGCCTGGCTGGAACTGCCGATCGAGGCCTTTCCCGATGTGCAGGATGTGCAGGTGCAGGTGATCACCCAGTATCCCGGCCAGTCGCCGGAAGAGGTCGAGCGCTCGATCAGCCTGCCGATCGAACGGGAAATGAGCGGTGTGCCGCGCGCCACGCAGATCCGTTCGGTCTCGATGACCGGCCTGTCCATCGTCACGCTGGTGTTCGCCGACGGTACCGAGGACCGCTTCGCGCGCTCGCAGGTGCTGGAAAAGCTGCAGACGGTGGACCTGCCGCCCGGCGTGCAGGCCCAGCTCGGACCGCTGGCCACGGCGGTGGGCGAGGTGTATCGCTACATCATCGAGGCGCCAGCCGGCATGCCCCTTCCGGAGGTACGCGCACTGCAGGACTGGGTGGTGCGACCGACGCTGCGCCGTGTGCCCGGCATCGCCGACATCACCAGTTTCGGCGGCACGGTGAAGGAATACCACGTCGCCGTCGATCCGGCCCGCCTGCGCCGCTACGGCGTGACGCTGGACCAGGTGTCGTCGGCGTTGTCTGCCGACAATGCCAATGCGTCGGGCGGTGTGCTGCGTCGCGGCGAGGAAAACCTGCTGGTGCGCTCCATGGGCCTGTTCCGCAGCCTCGACGACATCCGTGCCGTGGTGGTGAGTGCCGACCAGGGCCGTACTGTGACGGTGGGCGATCTGGGCGAGGTAAGCACCGGCGAGCGCCTGCCGTCCGGCGTGGTCGCCTACGACGAGCACGATTCGGTGGTGCAGGGCATCGTCGTCATGACCAAGGGCGAGAACGCGGTCAAGGTGGTCGAGGCGCTCAAGGAACGCGTGGACCGGCTGAACAGCGAAGGTCAGTTACCGCGCGGCGTGCGCGTGCGTCCGATCTACGAACGCACCGACCTGATCGATCACACCGTGCGCACGGTGGCCGAGAATCTGGCGGTGGGAGCGCTGCTGGTGGTGGCGGTGCTCATCGTGTTCCTGCGCAACTGGCGCGCAGCGCTCATCGTTGCCAGCGTCATTCCGCTTACGCTGCTGTTCGCCTTCATCCTGATGCATGCGCGCGGCGTGTCCGCCAACCTGATATCGCTCGGCGCGGTCGACTTCGGCATCATCATCGACAGTGCCGTGGTGATGGTCGAAGCGCTCATGGTGCGCTTGGCCACTCACGCGCAGGATGCTTCGGCGCGCGACAACCCGGTGTCCTTCCGGCTGCATGCGTTGCGGAGCACGGTGGTCGGACTTGCGCGCCCCATCCTGTTCTCCAAGGCCATCATCATCCTGGCCTTTCTGCCCATCTTCACGTTCGAACGGGTGGAAGGAAAGATCTTCTCGCCGGTGGCCTACACGCTGTCCTTCTCGCTGCTGGGGGCCATCCTGCTCACGCTCACCCTGGTACCGACACTGCTGGCCGGCGTGCTGACGAAGCGGGACATGGCTGAAGTACATCTGCACTGGATGGCGTCGCTGCAGAACCGCTATCGTGCGCTGCTCGCCACACTGCGCCGGCGCATGGCCCCGCTGCTGCTGGCCTGCGCGGCCACACTGGCTGCATCGCTCGCTCTGGTGCCCTGGCTGGGCAGCGAATTCCTGCCCAGGCTGGACGAGGGCAATATCTGGCTCACCGTGCCGCTCGCTCCGGCCACCGCGCTCGCCCAGTCCAAGGAAGTCGAACGCGACATCCGCGCGCTGCTGCGCCAGTATCCGGAAGTGAAAAGCGTGCTCACCCAGGTCGGGCGGCCGGACGAGGGCACCGATCCCAAAGGCCCGAACAATATCGAGGTGCTGGCCGACCTGCAGCCGCGCAGCCAGTGGCATTTCGCCAGCAAGGAGGCGCTGGTGGCCGACATGACGGCGAAGCTGCGGGCGATACCCGGTCTGCCCACCAACTTCTCGCAGGTGATCCAGGACAATGTCGAGGAAACGCTGTCCGGCGTGAAGGGCGAGGTGGCGGTCAAGATATTCGGTCCCAATCTGGACATCCTGCAGGACAAGGCCGACCAGGTGGCCGCCATTCTGGCGCGCATCCGCGGCAGCACCGACGTGGCGGCGATCAAGACCGGCGGGCAGACCGAAATCGTGGTGACGCCCGACCGCGCGCGCCTGGCGCGTCAGGGCCTGCGCGTGGGCGACGTGTCCGCGCTGGTGGAAACCGCTTTCGGCGGCCGTGCGGTCGGCCACTTCTACGAAGGCGAGCGCGTGTTCGATGTGGTGGTGCGGCTGGACAAGCCGTATCGCGACGCGGTCGAGGATCTCGGGCGCCTCGAGGTGTCCGTGCCGGCTGGCGGCTCGCTGCCATTGTCCGAACTGGCCGACATCGAAATCCGCCAGGGCGCCTCGCGCATCCAGCGCGAGGCCGGCGGACGCAATGTGGCGGTGAAGGCCAATCTGATCGGTCGCGACCAGGGCAGTTTCGTTGCCGAAGCCATGCAGGCGGTGGAGCGCGAAGTCCGCCTGCCGGCGGGCTACCGCATGAGCTGGGGCGGGCAGTTCGAGAACCAGCAGCGTGCGATGAAGCGGCTCGCCGTCATCGTACCGATCAGCCTGCTCGCCATCTTCTCGCTGCTGTTCTGGTCCTTCCGCTCGATGCGCGTGGCGGCGCTCATCATGGCGCTGGTGCCCTTCACGCTGGTTGGCGGGCTGGTCGGGCTGTGGCTGGCCGGGTTGCACCTGTCGGTGTCGGCAGCCGTGGGTTTCATCGCGGTGGCCGGCATATCGGTGCAGAACGGCGTCATCATGGTGGAGCAGATCGTGGAACTGCTGGAGAACGGACGGTCGGCGTCGACAGCCGTCATCGAAGGCGCGGTGTCCCGACTGCGTCCCATCCTGATGACGGCGCTGATGGCCGGCCTCGGTCTGCTGCCGGCCGCGCTGTCGCACGCCATCGGCTCGGAGACCCAGCGGCCATTCGCCGTGGTGATCGTCGGCGGCGTCATTTCCGCCACGCTGTTCACACTGCTGCTGCTGCCCACGCTGTACGCGCGCTTCGCCATCCCTCCGGCGCGCTACGATGGCACCCATGGTGCGGTAACGGGTGAGGACAATGCGTCTGCTGCTGGTCGAGGATGATGCGCTGCTTGCCAGCGGCGTGTGCGAGGGGCTTTCCGCCCAGGGCTTCAATGTCGACCTGATCGATACCGCGGAAGCCGCACTCGGCAGCCTCAAGCTCACCCATTACGATCTGGCGGTGATCGATATCGGGCTGCCGCGCATGGACGGACTGGAACTGGTGCGGCGCCTGCGGCGCGAGGGCGTGGCATTGCCGGTACTGATACTGACCGCGCGCGACACGCTGGAAGACCGCGTCGATGCGCTGGAACTGGGCGCCGATGACTACCTGATCAAGCCTTTCCATCTGAGTGAGCTGGTGGCGCGCGTGCGGGCGCTGATACGCCGCAGCCGTGCGGTCGCTTCGTCGGTCATCGTGCATGGCGCGCTCACGCTGGACATGGGCACGCGCGAAGCCATGCTTGGCAGCGCGCCGCTGGCGCTGACCGGCCGCGAGTGGGCGACCCTGGAACTGCTGCTGCTGGCCGCACCGCGCGTGGTCGCCAAGGAAAAGATTCTGGAAAGCCTCAGTGCCTGGGATCGCGAACTGAACATGAATGCGGTGGAGCTTTATGTGTCGCGGCTGCGTGCCAAGCTCGAACCGGGTGGTGTGCGCATCCTCACCGTGCGCGGGCTCGGTTACCGCATGGAAGCCCCGGCGCGATGAAGAGCATACGGCTGCGCCTGCTTGCCCTGCTGCTGGTGCCGCTGGTGCTGCTGCTCGGAGTGAGCCTGTTGCTCGATTACCGTTTCGCGCTGGACCAGGCAAACGACGCCTACGACCACGAGCTGGCCGATGCCGCCGCGGCGATCGCGGCGCGCATCCGGGTACGTCCGCCCGGCATCGAGGTGACATTGCCGGAGGACGTGATACGCATCCTGCGCGGTTCCGGCGACGAACTGTTCTTCCGCGTCATCGCGCCGGACGGGGACACGCTGGCCGGCCGTCCGGAACTGCCCGCGATGGAGGCCGGCGATACGCTGCAGGTGGGCGATGGCGAACTGGACGGTCAGCCGGTGCGCATCGCCGCATTGCGTACGCCCACCAGCGCCGGCATGGTGACCGTGGTGGTCGCGGAAACCATGCACAAGCGGCAGGCGGTGGCGGACCGCATCCTGTTTGCGGTCATGTGGCCCAACCTCACCTTCATGCTGGTCGCCCTGGTGCTGGTCATTTCCGCCGTGAGCCTGGGCCTGCGCCCGCTGCGCGCGCTGAGCCGCGAGATCGAGGCGCGCTCGGCGCGCGATCTCGGTTTGCTGCCGGTGGATGGTGTGCCGGCGGAAGCCATGCCGCTGGTGAGCGCGATGAACCGCTTGCTTGCGCGCCTGCGCAGCGCATCGGAGTCGCAGCAGAAGTTTCTGGCCGATGCGGCACACCAGTTGCGCACGCCACTGGCCGGGCTGCAGACCCAGCTCGAACTGGCGCACGAAGAGGTGCCGCCGGCGCAGCAGGGCCGCATACGCCAGTTGCTCACCGCCGCCCACCGCATCGGCCATCTCGCCCATCAGTTGCTGGCGCTGGCGCGTGCCACGCCGGAGGCGGCCGCCGGTCACGACCAGCACCAGGTCGAACTGGCCGATCTCGCCGCACAGGCGGTGGCCGACGCGCACGACCGCGCGCTCGCGCGACAGATGGACATCGGCCTTGAAGCGGGATCGGCGCGCATCATCGGCTCCACCTGGCTGCTGCGTGAAGTGCTGTCCAACTTGATCGACAACGCGCTCATCTACGCGCCAGCCGGCGCCCGCGTGACGGTGCGTACCGGCGTCGAGGACGGCCACGCCTTCATCGAGGTCGAGGATGACGGCCCGGGCATTCCGGCCGAGGACCGGGAGCGGGTGTTCGAACGCTTCTACCGTTGCCCGCAGTCGGGCGGGCAGGGCAGTGGCCTGGGCCTGGCCATCGTGCGCGAAATCGCGCGCCTGCATGAGGCCGACGCCCATGCGCTCGAACCCAGGGACGGCCGCCCGGGGGCGCGGGTACAGGTACGGTTTCCGGCGGCCGCGCGCTGAGCGCCCGCCCTCGGTTGTGCGATGTTCATGCCGAGCGGAGTCGCATCGCGCGCATCGGCCCGGTTCGGCTTACTGCGGCCCGCGCGCGAACATCATGTTGGCCACGCCCTTGATGGTGGGCCAGTCCTTCAGCGCGTCTATGGCCTGTTCGAAGCCGCCGGCGGCGGAGCGCTGCAGCGCCTGTTCCGCCATCGCGAGCAGGCTGTCCGAATACTCCTTCATCGCGCGGTTCTGCAGGTCGACGAACTGCTGGTACAGCGCAGCCGGGCTGTCCGGATCGTCGGCGGGGAGTACGGCATCGCGTGTGTCCGCGGCGGCTGGCGCCACCGTCTGCAGCAGCGCGAACACGAAGCGGCCGAGTGCCGCCTGCGCTTCGTTGCTGTCGGGACGGCCGAAGAAGTGCGGGTCGAAAGTCAGGGCCGGGGCGGCGTCGCCGCGCCGGCATTCGATGCGGCCGTCCGCGGCGAGGCGGATGCGCAGTTCGTCGGTGCTCATCGTGAATGTCCTCAGTCGGGGTAGCGGGTGTCGCGCACGACCTGACCGTCGTCCGCAGTGGTGAGCGCGACCCGCGTCCGTGCGTCGGCTTCGAACCAGCAGGCGCGGTCGCGCCAGTCGGCCAGCACAAGCCGCGTGCAGCGCACCCCATCGACCTCATGCGCATGCCGGGCCGGCCTGTGGGTATGGCCGTGGATCATCTGCCGCACGTCGTGCTGGCGGAAAGTGGCGGCCACCGTATCGGCGTTGGCATCCATCAGGTATTCACCCTTGCCGGCAGTGGCTTCCTTGCTGCGCCGGCGCACGTCTTCCGCCATGGCGTGGCGCTCGGCCAGCGGTCGGGCGAGAAACGCGGCCTGCCATTGCGGGTTGCGCACCATGGCGCGGAACTGCATATAGGGCAGATCGTCGGTGCACAGCGTGTCGCCGTGCAGCAGCAGCGTGCGCTCGCCGGCGATGTCGGCAATCATCCAGTCGCCGTGGATGCGCGCGCCGGTCGCTGCGGCGAAACCGGCACCGAGCAGGAAGTCGCGGTTGCCCGGCAGCACATGGATTTCGCAGCCGGCATCGCTGAGCGCCCGCAGTGCATGGATGACCGGGCGACAGCCCGGATCATCCACATCCTCGTCGCCGGTCCAGGCCTCGAACAGATCGCCCAGCAGGAATACCCGTTGCGCCTGCCGCGCGCGACCTTCGAGCAGGGCCACGAAGGCCGCGTTCAGTGCTGGCGTGGCGGCCGACAGGTGCAGATCGGAACAGATCAGGTCCACGCGGAAACGGCCGGCACTCAGGCCACTTCGGCGCGTTCGATCACCACGTCCTCGACCGGCACGTCCTGGTGGAAACCGGAGCGGCCGGTGCGCACCGCCTTGATCTTGTTCACCACGTCCATGCCGTCGCTCACCTTGCCGAACACACAGTAGCCCCAGCCGTCCTGCGCGCCTTCCTTGTCCAGGAAGAGGTTGTCGTTCACGTTGATGAAGAACTGCGCGGTGGCCGAGTGCGGATCGGAGGTGCGCGCCATCGCGATGGTGCCGACCGTATTCGACAGGCCGTTGCCGGCTTCATTCTTGATCGGCGCCTGGGTGTCCTTCTGCTTCATGCCCGGCTCGAAGCCGCCGCCCTGGATCATGAAATTGCCGATCACGCGATGGAAGATGGTGTTGTCGTAGTGACCCGACTCGACATAGGACAGGAAATTGGCGACGGTTTCCGGCGCCTTTTCCGCGTCCAGTTCGAGCGTGATGACGCCGTGATTGGTGTGCAGTCTGACCATGATGATTTCTCCGGTGGGCGCCACGAGGGCGCGGGTTCGAGCGTGCGCGCGGGCGCGGAATCGCGTGCGCGCTCAGGGTTGTGTTTCGATCATGCGTGCCGATTGTATGGTGATCGGCGTCAGCGGTACGTCCTGGAAGGGGCCGACGTTGCCGGTACGGGTGCGGCCGATATTGCTCACCACTTCCATGCCCTTCACCACGCGACCGAAGGCGGCGTAGCCGTAGCCATCGCGTGCCGGGTAGTCCAGCATGCGGTTGTCCACCAGATTGATGAAGAACTGGCCGGTGGCCGAATTCGGGTCATTGGTGCGCGCCATCGCGATGCTGCCGGGCGCGTTGCGCACGCCCTTCTCCAGCGCCTGCTTCGCCTCGTTGCGTATCGACGCGCGCGTGGTCTTCTGGTTCATCTGGGCGTCGAAGCCGCCACCCTGGATCATGAAGCCGTCGATCACGCGGTGGAACACCAGGCCATCGTAGAAGCCGGCTTTCACATACTGCACGAAATTGTCGACGGTGACCGGTGCGGCTTCGGGGTAGAGCTCGATCACGATAGTGCCCTGCGAGGTCTTCAGTTCGACCTGCGGGTTGGCTGCCAGCGCCAGCAGCGGCATCAGTCCGGCCAGCAGGCCGAGCAGGATTTTCTTCATCGGGTTCTCCGTGGGGATGTTGCGGGTTGAGGCGGACAGACCATGCGGCGTACCGCAGGGTTCAGGCCGCGCCCTCGAAAACGATGCGCCACTGGCCGTTTTCCTTGCGCCAGTACTGTTGTTTGCGCATCACATTGGACAGGTTGTTGCTACGGTAGTCCTGGTCGAAGGTGACCACGACCATCTCGTCGCGCCCGGGGTTGCGGAAGGTGCTCACATTGCTGATCGACACTTTCACCCACTGCTTGGACGCATTCACTTCGCGCTTGGATTTCGCAAACGTGGCGTAGTCCTTGCCGTCGGCGCGGAACTCCGACGAATAGTGCGACAGCAGACGGTCACTGTCGCGGCTTTCCCAGTCGCTGCGCCACTGCTCGAGTGCGCGGTTGAAGGTGGTGCGTTCCGCCTGCCAGTCGTCCAGCGTGAGCCATTCCACCTGTTCGCTGATGATGACCGGCACCGATGCACCCTGCACATAGTTGTGCAGGGCCTGGAAATCGGGATTGGCGAGCACGACACAGCCGTCGGAGGCGCGCGGCGGACGCGAAAAGGTATCCGATGGCGTACCGTGCAGCCAGATGCCGTGGCCGTTTCGTCCGAGCTTGCGGTCCCAGGCATTGGGATAGTTCAGCGGCAACGCGCCGGCACCATAGAAGTCGGTCAGCCGTTCCGGTGGCAGAAAGCCGGTCACGCGATACACGCCCACCGGTGTCTTCTTGTCCCCCTCACGCATCTTCTCTATGCCCAGCCGGCCGTGCGACACATACCAGTCGGCGACGAAGCGAGGCTTGCCATCGATGTTCTCGTACAGATAGAGGCGGGAGCGGCGCGCATCCACCACCACGGCGTGACGCTGGTCGGCGGCCATCTGCAGCAGGTAGCGCGGCACGCGATCCACGGGCGGCTTGTCGCGATAGGCGCGGATGCGTGCGATCGCTTCGTCGCGCAGATCGGCCAGCCGGTCCTGCGGTGCATTGGGTACGTTGCCGAAAGTGGTTAACGCGCTGGCGCGCGCCAGCAGCAGATCGCCCCGGATGAGATGCGCCAGACGGAAATTCGGCCACTGCTCCAGCAGGGCGTCGATCTGACGCAGCGCCAGATCGAGGCGCTTGTGCTCGATCTGGCGGAATGCCTGTTCCAGCATGGGCTCCGGACCGCTGTCGGAATAGCGCACCGCGTCCGGCATCGACTGACCGGAACCGATGGCCATCGGTACCGACATCGACGACAGGAACAGCACATTGCGCAACAACAGTCCGAGTGCGCGGCTACGCGCAAAGCGAACGGGCTTCATCCTCCGACGCGCTCCTGCTGGATCAGCCAGCGGTTGTTCCGACGTACCAGCGACAAGGTCTTGGTCGTACTGGTCTTGAGTCCCACCGCCTTGTAATGCTGGCGGAAGGTGACGTCCGCGCGCTCGCCGGCAGCATTGCGGACCTGTATGTTCTCGACGCGCACTTCGATCGCTCCCGGCTTGTCGATGCGCGATCTGCGCTCGGCTTCCCAGGCCGCGCGCGACTTGCCATCCGGCACCTTGAAGTCCGGCGCATAGAAACCGAGGTAGCTCTTCACGTCCTTGCGTGCCCAGGCCGCGGCCCAGTCGCGTACGGTGCCGCTCAGTTCGGTGCTGGCCGGCGTGTCGGCGGGGCCTGGACGGACCGGGGCCGCGGCCGGTGCAGAGGCGGGTGCAACGGCCTTCGCCGGGACGGCAGGAGGGGGGGGCGGGGTGCTGGCCGCCGGTGCGGGCGCCTTCGCCGGATCAGCCGCCCTGGCGGGAGGCTGGGGCGCAGGGGCCGGTGCGGGGGGCGGCGGGACGGGCGGGGCCGGCCTGGCCGCTTCGGTCGCCTTCACGGCGTCGGGTGCTTTCGCTGCCAGTCGGGCGTTTTCCGCAGGCTTGGCTGCGACTGCGCCCGGCGACGGGCTGCCCGGCTTGCCCCGGCTCACCAGTTCGCGGATCAGATTGAGCTTGCTCTGGGCGCCCGCGTTCGATGAGTCGAGCTGCAGCGCGCGATCGTACGCCTGGGTGGCCATACGGGCATAGATGTCGCCCAGGTTCTCATGCGCCACCGCGTAACTGGGGTGGGTGCGTATCGCCATCTCGAGCGCCGTGCGCGCTTTTTCGAACTGCTTCTGCTGCGCGTACAGCACCGCCAGATTGTTGTACGGTTCGGGCAGTTCCGGGTAGTCCTCGGTCAGTTTCTGGAATACCAGGGTGGCTTCCTGGATGCGGCCGAGTTCGGTCAGGATGAGCCCCTTGAAGAAGCGCCCCTGTGGATCGCGCGGTTTCTGTGCAAGGAAGGATTCGATCTTTTCCAGTGCCGGCTGAGCCTGCTTCTGGCGGAACAGTTGTTCGGCATCCTGGAAATCGTCGGCGAGTGCGGGAACAGGCAAGACGCAGAGCATCAGCAGACTCGCAAACAGGCGGCCTGCGAGGCGCGGAGCGAAGCGGGGCGTGTGGGCCATTGTGTTAGACTTTTTGGCGTGAATGCGTCGTTTGACAGTCCCGAATCTTATCAAGAAGGCGTGACGACGTCCTGTCGCAACGTCTGATTGATCCCGTCCGCCTGCAGCCGGCGGCGCGCCTCAGACTCGCCACACCGTTTTCCCTCATATTGCCATGCTCAGAATCTACAACACCGTTGCCCGCGACAAGCAGGATTTCGTGCCGATGGAAGCCGGCAAGGTACGCATGTACGTCTGTGGCATGACGGTGTACGACTACTGTCATCTCGGGCACGCGCGCGTGATGGTGGTGTTCGACATGGTGACCCGCTGGCTGCGGGCCTCCGGTTATGCGGTGACCTATGTCCGCAACATTACCGACATCGACGACAAGATTATCAAGCGTGCGGGCGAAAATGGAGAGTCCTTGCGTGCCTTGACCGATCGTTTCATTGCCGCGATGCATCAGGATGCCGATGCGCTGGGCGTGCTGCGGCCGGATCACGAGCCGCGGGCGACCGAATTCGTACCGCAGATGCAGTCGTTGATCCAGCGCCTGGAAGCACGCGGCCTGGCCTATCGGGCGAGCAGTGGCGACGTGAACTACAGCGTGCGCAAGTTTGCCGGTTACGGCCGGCTGTCCGGCAAGTCGCTCGACGAACTGCGTGCCGGAGAACGCGTGGATGTCGCCGACGGCAAGCAGGATCCGCTCGATTTCGTGCTGTGGAAGCATGCCAAGCCAAGCGAGCCGGATGAGGCAAAGTGGGCGTCGCCCTGGGGCGATGGCCGGCCCGGCTGGCACATCGAATGCTCGGCGATGAGTTCCGAGCTGCTGGGCCCGCGCTTCGACATTCATGGCGGTGGCGCCGACCTGCAGTTTCCGCATCATGAGAACGAGATTGCACAAAGCGAGGGGGCGCACGGCCACACCTTCGTCAATTACTGGATGCACAACGGGTTCGTGCGCGTGGATGACGAGAAGATGTCGAAATCGCTCGGCAACTTCTTCACCATCCGCGAAGTGCTGCAGAAGTACGACGCGGAAGTGGTGCGCTTCTTCATCCTGCGCGCGCATTACCGCAGTCCCTTGAATTATTCCGACGCCCATCTGGACGATGCGCGCGGTGCGCTGACCCGCCTGTACACGACGCTGAAGAACGTGCCGCCCGCAAGCTGCCCGGTCGAGTGGTCCAGTCCGGCCGGACAGAGATTCAAGGCGGCGATGGACGATGACTTCAATACCCCGGAAGCCATGGCCGTGCTGTTCGAACTGTCCAATGAAGCCAACCGTACGGCGGATGCGCAGGTGTCGGGCGAACTGCAGGCGCTGGCCGCTGTCCTTGGCTTGCTGGGCCGCTCACCCGACGATTTCCTGAAGGGCAGGGCGCTCGCCGGCGGGCTGGACGACGCGCAGATCGAGGCGCTGATTGTCCAGCGCGCGGAAGCAAAGAAGGCGCGCGACTTCGCCAAGGCGGATGATGTGCGTGAACGATTGAAGCAGCAGGGCATCGTGCTCGAGGACAGTGCAGGCGGCACGACCTGGCGTCGCGTCTAGGCGCTTGTCCATCTACAGTCATGCGCGCAATCATCGTCAATTCGGTCAACAACGGCTACAGCAACTGCAAGCGGTGTGGAGTGAGACAGTCAGCGTTGTTCGCAGAGCTCCTGGAAGAGGATTTCGACCTGCTGCATGACCAGGTCGACGACCTCGACTATCCCGCGGGAGCGGTGGTCTACCACGCTGGAGCGCATGGCGACTGGCTGTATACGCTGCGCTCGGGTGCGATCAAGCTGGTGCGCTACAGCGCCGACGGCAGCCAGCGCATACTGCGCATCCTTCGCCCCGGCGATGTGTGCGGTCTCGAAGCGCTGGTGCGTCCCGCCTATGACCACACAGCGATCTCGCTGGCGCCGCTCAAGTTGTGCCGGATACCCCGCGCCATCGTGGAGAGGCTGAACCGCGAAACGCCGCGGCTGCAGAAGCCCTTGTTCGAGCGCTGGTATGCCGCGCTGGCCGAAGCCGATGCCTGGCTGGCGGAACTTGCGTCGGGCCAGGGCGATGTCAAGACGCGGGTGGCTCGACTGCTGTTGCGGCTGGCTTCCGATGACCGGCCGGGTGAGGTCATACGCCTCAGTCTGGAGGACATCGGCGCCATCCTCGGCGTCGCGCCGGAATCGGCCAGTCGGGCGCTCGGCGTGTTGCGTCGCGGAAAACTGCTGGCGCAGTCGGATAACCGATACTACTGGCGGGTTGATACCGAAGCCCTTGCGGCCACCCTGGCGTCGCACGACCAGGCCGCCTGAGCGCCGCTTTCTCGTCCTTCCGCGTTGTCCTCCCGCTCTGGCGACCGCGCTGCGCATGCAGATGGTCGGGCTTGCACGGCGAACACGATCCATCAGCGTCCGTGCCCGCGCACGCCGGCATGCATACAAAATTCTTATCACATGCATAAGTCCGAATTATGTATAAATTGCGCTCCGCACAGGACCGGGTGCCATGATCCTGGCACCGTGCAATGCCGGATCAGACCGCCTACCCGGCGGTCACGGCCGGCACGCAGGTCCGGTCAGCCGCGTTCGCGACACGCGCTCGCGGCCAGGACCGACAGAAGCTGCATGATCCTGGCGCCGGAACAGACTTTCCGGTACCCGCCTGATGGGTCATGGCCACAAGCCAAGAACATCATCGGGAACATGGTCGCCGCGCTGATCGCCGGTCGACATCCGGTGCGAGCGCGGCCGACGGGCGCGCTCCAGCCGCGGGACGGACACAGGCGGCACCCGACCGCCTGTGCGCCGACATCCCGGCCCGTCCGGTGTTCCGTCCGGTAAACGGAAAAAGCCCGCGCAGGCGGGCCCGATCCGTTGCCGTGGGCCGTGCGTCAGCCGGCGAAGAAATCCTTCATCTTGTCCATCCACGATTTCGCACGTGGGCTGTGGCTGGCTTCGTCGCTGCGGTTGATGCGGTCGAATTCCTCCAGCAGCTCACGCTGGCGCGCCGTCAGATTCACCGGTGTCTCGACCACGACATGGCACATGAGGTCGCCCGGGTAGGCGCTGCGCACCCCTTTGATGCCCTTGCCGCGCAGCCGGAACACCTTGCCGGTCTGGGTTTCCGCCGGGATCTTGATCTTGGCTGCACCATCCAGCGTCGGGATTTCGATCTCTCCGCCCAGCGCGGCGGTCGCGAAACCTATCGGCATTTCGCAGTGCAGATCGTCGCCTTCGCGCTGGAACACGGTGTGCGGCTTGATGTGGATCTGCACGTACAGGTCGCCGGCCGGACCGCCGCCCTGGCCGCGTTCGCCTTCACCGGCCAGACGGATGCGGTCGCCCTCGTCGATGCCGGCCGGGATCTTCACCTGCAGGGTCTTGCTGCCCTTGACCCGACCCGCGCCGTGGCAATCGGTGCACGGATCCTTCACCATCTTGCCGGTGCCGTGGCACTTCGGGCAGGTTTGCTGGATGGAAAAGAAGCCTTGCTGCATGCGTACCTGTCCCACGCCGTTGCAGGTGGTGCAGGTGACCGGCTTGGTGCCCGGCGTGGCACCGGTGCCTCCGCAGGTCGCACAGTCGTCCATGGTCGGGATGCGGATGCGCGTATCGGTGCCGCGCGCCGCCTCCTCCAGCGTGATTTCCAGGTTGTAGCGCAGGTCGGCACCGCGGTAGACGTTGCTGCGTCCGCCGCCGCCACGTGCCGCATTGCCGAAGATTTCGCCGAAGATGTCCCCGAATGCGTCGCCGAAGCCGCCGAAGCCGGCACCGCCCGCCCCGGCACCGCCCATATTGGGGTCTACGCCGGCATGGCCGTACTGGTCGTAGGCGGCGCGTTTCTGGCCATCCGACAGGACTTCGTAGGCTTCCTTCGCTTCCTTGAACTTGTCCTCGGCTTCCTTGCTGTCCGGATTGCGGTCCGGGTGGTACTTCATCGCCAGCTTGCGGTAAGCCTTCTTGATGTCGTCATCGGAGGCGTCGCGATTGACACCGAGGACGTCGTAAAAATCTTTCTTCGCCATTCGTGTTCACCACAGATGCGGCAAAGGCACAGCGCGCCAGGAATGTTCCCGCCGCGCTGTGCCCCGCTCGTTGAGTACGGTGCGGGGACGCCCTGCCAGGAGCAGGATTGTCCCGAGCCGCCGCGCAGCTTACTTCTTGTCCTTCACCTCGGTGAATTCGGCATCGACCACATCGCCGTCGTCATCCTTCTTGCTCCCGGGCGCCGCGCCGGCAGCGCCCGCCGCACCGGCCTCCGCCTGCTGCTGCGCATACATGGCTTCGCCGAGCTTCTGCGCGGCGGTCGCCAGCGCGGCGCTCTTGCTGTCGATGGCGTCCTTCTCGCCGCTGCGGATGGCGTCTTCAAGCTCCCTGATCGCGGCTTCGATCGCTTCCTTTTCGCCGCCATCGATCTTGTCGCCGTGTTCGGTCAGCGCCTTCTTCGTCGAATGCACCAGCGCATCGGCCTGATTGCGGGCGTCGGCCAGTTC
This sequence comes from Methyloversatilis thermotolerans, assembly GCF_000372885.1. Lineage (GTDB taxonomy): Bacteria > Pseudomonadota > Gammaproteobacteria > Burkholderiales > Rhodocyclaceae > Methyloversatilis > Methyloversatilis thermotolerans. Next base: position 1,966,183 of record NZ_KB889967.1, on the reverse strand, counting down.
GTGCGCGCGCTTGTCTTCCTCGGCGTGCAGTTCCGCGTCCTTCACCATGCGCTGGATCTCGTCTTCCGAAAGACCCGAGTTCGCCTTGATGGTGATCTTGTTTTCCTTGCCGGTACCCTTGTCGCGCGCCGATACGTGCAGGATGCCGTTGGCGTCGATGTCGAAGGTGACCTCGATCTGCGGCATGCCGCGCGGTGCCGGCGGAATGCCTTCCAGATTGAATTCGCCCAGCGACTTGTTGCCGCTTGCCATCTCCCGTTCGCCCTGGAACACCTTGATGGTCACCGCCGGCTGGTTGTCGTCGGCGGTGGAGAAGGTCTGCGAGAACTTGGTCGGGATGGTCGTGTTCTTCTGGATCATCTTGGTCATGACGCCACCCAGCGTTTCGATGCCCAGCGAAAGCGGGGTCACGTCGAGCAGCAGCACGTCCTTGACGTCGCCCTGCAGCACACCGCCCTGGATGGACGCGCCGATGGCAACCGCCTCATCCGGGTTCACGTCCTTGCGCGGCTCCTTGCCGAAGAATTCGCGCACCTTTTCCTGCACCTTGGGCATGCGGGTCATGCCGCCGACCAGGATGACGTCGTCGATGTCGCTCACCTTCACACCGGAATCCTTGAGCGCGATGCGGCAGGGCTCGATCGAGCGCTCGATCAGCTCTTCCACCAGCGATTCGAACTTGGCGCGGGTGATCTTGATCGCCAGATGCTTCGGGCCGGACGCGTCAGCGGTGATGTAGGGCAGATTGATTTCGGTCTGTGCGCTCGACGACAGTTCGATCTTGGCCTTTTCGGCGGCTTCCTTCAGGCGCTGCAGCGCGAGGATGTCCTTCTTCAGGTCGACACCCTGGTCCTTCTTGAACTCGTCGATCACGTAATCGATGATGCGCTGGTCGAAGTCTTCGCCGCCGAGGAAGGTATCGCCGTTGGTGGCCAGCACCTCGAACTGGTGTTCGCCATCGACGTCGGCGATTTCGATGATGGACACGTCGAAGGTGCCGCCACCGAGGTCATACACGGCGATCTTCGAGTCGCCCGGCTTCTTGTCCATGCCGAAGGCGAGCGCAGCCGCGGTCGGTTCGTTGATGATGCGCTTGACGTCCAGACCGGCGATGCGGCCGGCGTCCTTGGTGGCCTGACGCTGGCTGTCGTTGAAATAGGCGGGCACCGTGATGACGGCTTCCGTCACTTCCTCGCCCAGATAGTCCTCGGCGGTCTTCTTCATCTTGCGCAGCACTTCGGCCGACACCTGCGGCGGTGCGATCTTCTTGCCGCGCACTTCGACCCAGGCGTCGCCGTTGTCGGCCTTGGCGATCTTGTAGGGCATCAGCGCGATGTCCTTCTGCACTTCCTTTTCTTCGAAGCGGCGGCCGATCAGCCGCTTGACGGCGAACAGCGTGTTCGCCGCATTGGTGACCGCCTGGCGCTTGGCCGAGGCGCCGACCAGGATTTCGCCGTCTTCGGCATAGGCCACGATGGACGGCGTGGTGCGGGCGCCTTCCGAATTTTCGATCACCTTGGGCTGCGCGCCTTCCATCACGGACACGCAGCTGTTGGTGGTGCCCAGGTCAATACCGATGATTTTTCCCATGTTCGGGGTCCTCTGAATAGGCAGTTGGAGGAAACAGTTCGTCTGAGGTCGAAGTGGGGCACTTGCCCCCACATTTCAAGGGTTATTGCGCGGCCGCCCGGGACACGATGACCAGTGCGGGGCGCAGCACACGGTCGTGCAGCAGATAGCCCTTCTGCAGAACCTGGATCACGGTGTTCGGCTCGCCCGGCGCGTCCACCTGGCTGATGGCCTGGTGCTTGTGCGGGTCGAATTTCTCGCCTGCAGGATTCACTTCTTCCACGCTGGCACTGCTGAAAGCCTGGATCAGTTGGCGCAGCGTCAGCTCCACGCCTTCGCGCAGCCTGGCCACGTCATTCGAGGTGTCGGCCAGCGCGGCTTCCAGGCTGTCCCTGACCGGCAGCATGGCGGAAGCGAACTTTTCGGCGGCGAACTTGCCTGCCTTCAGCGATTCTTCGGCCGAGCGGCGACGGACGTTTTCGGTTTCGGCCTTGGCCCGGAGCAGGGCGTCCTGCAGTTCGGCCACCTTCTGTTCGGCAGCGGCCAGTGCATCCGTTCCGCTCGTCTGGAGGGGCGAAGCGGTATCGGGTGCGGCGGTCGGCACCGGCTGTTCGGAAGCGGGTTGCTCAGGCGTCTGCGGGGTGTTGGGATCGGTCATGCGCACATCCTCTCTTTCTGGACCGAGCGGATGTGGGGGCGTGAATCGGGCTTTCAAGCCCCCCGCAGGCCACTTTTCCGCTGGATTTTCGCCATGGTCCTCATCCTTCCGGCCGGTTTCCTGTTCTGCTGCGGCGCAATGGCCTATCATTGCGCGGTTTCATGACGGCTCCATCCTTTCCTACGGACTCATGCTCGAACGCATCGGCAAATACCGGGTGATACGCGAGATCGGCAAGGGCGCGACCGCCACGGTCTACCTGTGCAAATCCGATGACATCGAGGAGATGGTCGCCGTCAAGCTGGTCGATTTCGGCGACCGCAACCGGGACCAGGGCAAGTGGTCGCGCCGCATGCGCAAGCTGTTCCTGACCGAGGCGGCGATCGCCGCCAAGCTCGACCACCCCAATATCATCCGCATCTACGACGCGCAGGTCGAGGAGGATCGCGCCTACCTGGTGATGGAATTCATCGACGGCCAGCCGCTCGATCATTTCTGCGAATTCAACACGATGCTGCCCCTGCCGCGCGCGGTGAGCATCGTGTTCAAGTGCGCGATGGCACTCGATTACGCCTTCCGGCACGGGGTTGTGCACCGTGACATCAAACCGGCCAACATCCTGATCGGCGCCAATGATCTGGTGAAGGTGACCGACTTCGGGCTGGCACTGAATGTCGCGAAGGAAAACGACAAGGATTCGACCTTCATCATGGGTGTGGGGTCGCCAGCCTATATGAGCCCGGAGCAGGTGAAGGGCTATCCGCTGAACCAGAAGACCGATCTGTATTCGCTGGGCGTGGTGCTGTTCCACCTGCTGACCGGTCGCCTGCCGTTCCGCGCGAAACATCCGGCCCAGCTCATCTACAAGATCATCAATGCCGATCCGCCGTCGGCGTCGCAGCTCAATCCCGAGGTGCCGGAGGCAATGGATCGTGTGATCCGCAAGGCGCTCGAGAAGGACCTGTATTCGCGTTACAAGAATGGTGCCGAGTTCGCGAAGGACCTGTCGTCGGTGCGCTTCAAGATACTGGACGACAAGTACGTACCGCCGGACACGACCCGTTTCTCTATCCTGCGCAAGATGCCCTTCTTCACCGAATTCGACGACGTCGAGGTATGGGAGGTGCTGCGCTTCTCGAACTGGCGCCAGTACGCCGACAACGCGATCATGATGCGCGAGGGTGAAAGCGATACGCGGTTCGGACTCATCGTGTCCGGCCATGTCCGCATCGTGGTCGGCGGCCGTCTGCTGGCCGAGCTCGGACCGGGCGAGGTGGTGGGCGAAATGGGTTATCTCGATCCAAACCACAGTCGCCGCTCGGCCACGGTCGTGGCGACATCGCCGGTCGCCTTCCTCGAAGTCAGTCCGTCCGCACTGGCTCTTGCGTCCGACGAATGTCTGGAGCACTTCCGCGGCCAGCTCATCAGCACGGTGGTGCAGAGATTGACGCGAGCCAACGCGGCGCTGGCGGCCCAGGGCGACGAGGTGGTACTCCCCACGGAGTCCGGTTTCGCGGTGGTTGGCTCGGGACTGGATCTGGAACTGCTGCCGGACGGCCAGCCGCCACGGCGCTGACGCAAGCCACCATCCGGGAACGCGCCCCGAGCGTGCGCACTTCACGGACGCCCCTCTAAAGTTTCCATCCGGCAGGCCGAAGTTCTCCTCACAAGCCGCGGGGCAAGCCCGTTGCTGACCGGAAGGAGACCGATCTTGAGCCGCAATTCAGTTTATGGCATCAGCCGCGTGGATAACGAGGCCAGCCGCACGCATGGCTGGCTCGTGACCATACAGCGACGCGGAGTGATCCACCGCAAGCACTTCAGCGATGGGGTGTTCGGGGGCAAGCAGAAGGCGTTTACTGCAGCGAAGCAGTTCCGCGATGACATCATTTCGAAATTCCCGCCGTTCTCGCTGCGCGAATACTCGAGCATCGTGAAGAAGAACAACCGTTCCGGCGTAGTGGGCGTATGCCGCTACTGCGCCTCGGAAACCCGCGACATGCCCGAAGACAAGCAGCGCTGGTTCTGGGTGGCCTCCTGGCCTTTGCCGTCCGGACGCCGCAAACGGGTGAAGTTCTCGGTGAACAAGTACGGCGAGGAAGGTGCATTCAAGATGGCGCTGAAGGCGCGCAAGGATGCGCTGAAGAAGCTGGATGGCGCATTCGATCCGGGCGCGTCCCGTCGCGGTCGTCCGCGCAAGGCCAAGAACGACGAGAATGTGATTCAGGCCCGCGCAGCCGCATGAAGCCGGCGTGAGACACAGAATGGCGACCTCAGGGTCGCCATTTTTTTCGCCGCATCACCGCGCCGCGCCCATGCTCCGTGCGCGAGCGGCTTGCTGTTGCAGTTCGTCGCCGACGCCGGGTGCGGCTTCATCCCACCAGTGGCCCAGTTCCAGGCGTATGCGCTGGCCGAGCGCGGCAATCCAGTCCGGCCGTTCGTTCAGACAGGGAATGTAGCTGAACTGCTGACCTCCCCTGGCAAGGAAGGCATCGCGGTTTTCCTCGCCAATCTCTTCCAGCGTTTCAAGGCAGTCGGCAACGAAGCCGGGGCATACGACGTCCACGCTGCGCAGGCCCTCGGAGGCCAGTCTTTCCAGCGTCGGCTGGGTGTAGGGCTCGAGCCAGCGCGCGCGGCCGAAACGCGACTGGAAGGTGACCATGTAGTTGTCCGGTCCGATGCCCAGCGACTCGGCGATCAGCCGGCCGGTCTTGTGGCATTCGCAGTGATAGGGATCGCCGCTGGACAGGTGGAAATAGGGCACGCCGTGGAAGGACATGACGAGCTTGTCCGCGCGGCCATTGCGCGCCCAGTGTTCGCGGATGCTGGCGGCAACTGCGCCGACATAGCCGGTGTCACCGGCGAAAGCGCGCAGATAGCGGACTTCCGGCAGATTGCGCCAGCGCAGCAGGGTGCGCGCGACCTCGTCGATCACCGAGCCGGTGGTGCTGGACGCACCCTGAGGGTACATGGGCACGACGAGCATGCGCTGGCAGCCGTCCATCTTCATCTGCTGCATCACTTCGGCGATGGACGGGCTGCCATAGCGCATGGCGAAGCGCACATCGATATCGGAGCGTCCTTCGGCAACCATCCACCCCTGCAGCAGCCTGGCCTGACGCTCGGTATGCACGCGCAGCGGCGAGCCTTCGTCGGTCCATACCGTCGCGTACTTGGCTGCAGACTTGCGTGGCCGCACGTTCAGGATGATGCCGTTCAGGATGAACCACCACAGAGCCTTCGGTATTTCGACCACGCGATCGTCCGACAGGAACTGCCTGAGATAGCGCTTCAGCGCAGGTGCGTCCGGGCGGTCCGGCGTGCCCAGATTGACCAGCAGGATGCCGGTGCGCGCGCGCTGGCCGTGGGTGTAGGAAGGTTCGTCGAGGAATCGGGACATCGTGGGTTTCTTGTTTTCTTTCGTCCCGCCGGGGACGGGGTTCAGGTCTGGCTCAGTGCGCTGGACAGCAGCTTGGCGGTGACATCGACGATGGGAATCACCCGTTCATAAGCCATGCGGGTGGGGCCGATCACCCCCACCGTGCCCACCACCTGGCCCTGTACCTCATAGGGCGCGGTGACCACGCTGCATTCATCAAGTGGCGCCAGACCGGATTCGCCGCCGATGAAAATCTGCACGCCTTCCGCCTTCTGCGAAACATCGAGCAGACTGGCGAGCTGGGTGCGCTGATCGAACAGGGAAAACAGCTCGCGCAGTCGCGACATGTTGGAGGCCAGATCGTCGACCTCAAGCAGATTGCGTTCTCCGCTGATGACGTACTGATCCTTGTTGTCGGCAAAGGCTTCGTTGCCTGCCTGCAGTGCGGCCGCCATCAGCGACGTCAGATCACCATGCAGTTGTTTCAGTTCCGCCTGAAGGCGGCCGCGGATCTCGTCGAAATCCAGGCCGGCATAGTGCTGGTTCAGGTAGTTCGCCGCGCTCACCAGTTCCGATGGCGTGAAACCGCGTTCGGTCAGCAGGATGCGGTTCTGCACTTCGCCACTTTCGGTGACGATGATGAGCAGGATGCGCTTGTCGGACAGACTCAGGAACTCGATCTGCCGGATGCGAGGCAACTGGCGTCGCGGCGCAACCACGATGCCGGCGAAGCGCGTGAGCTGCGACAGCAGTTGCGACGCCTGGTTCACCAGCAGGCGTGGATCTGCCGGGCGCAGTTCGCCCTTCAGTTCGCTCAGCTGTCCGGGTTCCAGCGGCTGCACCGACAGCAGGGTGTCCACGAAGAAGCGGTAGCCGCGTGGCGTGGGTATCCGGCCGGCCGACGTGTGCGGGCTGGCGATGAAGCCCATGTCCTCGAGGTCGGACATCACGTTGCGTATCGTTGCCGGCGACAGATCGAGTCCGGAAAACTTCGACAGCGTGCGCGAACCGACGGGTTGTCCATCCGCGATATAGCGTTCGACCAGGGTCTTGAGCAGCAGTCGTGAGCGATCTTCGAGCATGGTGCGACCAGCATGGCAGCAATATCCGGCGAAATTCTAGCGGACGGGTCCGGTCCGCGTACCGGTACTTGATTCCGGATAGTGTCACATCGCGGCCTTCCTGCGTTTCCCGCTTCGTTCGCCGCCGTGCATTCCGCCGCCGGCAGCCCCCGAGTCGTGCGATGGGGCAGTGGCCGGCCCCCTATGCAGCGCCGGAGCGGGCCGGCCTTTGTGGTTTAATTCAGCGATGACTACCGACTTCCCGGCCTTTCAGTGTGTGGCACTCATCGGCAAGTACCAGAGCGCCGAAGTGGCCGAATCATTGCGCACGCTTGCGCAATGGCTGCGAGCCTCGGGCCGCGAGGTTCTGATCGAGCGGGCCTCGGCCGAGGTCATGCACGCGGAAGGCTACGAGGCAAGCGATTTCGAGGTGCTGGGACAGCGCGCCGACCTCGCGGTCGTGGTGGGCGGCGACGGATCGCTGATCAGCGCGGGCAGACAGCTTGCGCCGCACGATGTGCCGCTGGTGGGTATCAACCAGGGACGGCTCGGTTTCCTGACCGATGTCGCGCGCTCCAATATGCTGGCGGCGATGGAAGCGCTCATACAGGGGCGCTTCCGCCCGGAACGTCGCGCCCTCATGCGTGCCGATGTGCTGCGTGCCGGGCATCCGGTGTTTTCCGCGCTGGCTCTGAACGACGTGGTGATTTCCAAGGGCGATCTCGGGCGCATGATCGAGTTCGAGGTGCGGGTGGACGAGGAATTCGTATACAGCCAGCGTTCGGACGGGCTCATCGTATCGACGCCCACCGGCTCGACCGCCTATTCGCTTTCGGCAAATGGCCCCATCGTCCATCCGTCGCTGGGTGGCCTGCTCATCGTGCCGCTGTGTCCGCACGCCCTGTCTTCCCGTCCCATCGTGCTCGGCGACAGCGCGGTGCTCAAGGTCAGGCTGTTCTCGCGCCATGATGCGCGGGCACATTTCGACGGCCAGGATCATGTCAATATGCAGGGCGACGATGTACTGTGCATAGAACGCTCGCCGCACAGCGTGACCCTGCTGCATCCGCCGGGGTACAGCTATTTTGCGATGCTGCGCGAAAAGCTTCGCTGGAGCGAAGCACCCAAGGAAGTCTGATTCACGTCGCTCATGCTCGAACGTCTATTCATCCGCGACTTCATTCTGGTCGAACGGCTCGAACTGGAATTCGAGCCGGGCTTCGGCGCGCTCACCGGTGAGACCGGCGCCGGCAAGTCCATTCTGGTGGATGCGCTCGGTCTGTTGCTCGGTGGCCGTGCCGACGCTTCGGTCGTCCGCGCCGGTTGCGAGCGGGCCGATCTGTCCGCCGAATTCACCTGCCCGCACGAGGGTGCCGCGGCCGACTGGCTGCGCGAACAGGATTTCGAGGCGGCGGAAGGTGTCGTCATCGTACGGCGCGTCATAGACGGAGGCGGCCGTTCCCGCGCCTACATCAATGGTGCGCCCGCCAGCGTGACCCAGTTGCGCGAGCTGGGCACGCAGTTGGTCGATATCCATGGCCAGCACGCGCACCAGGCACTGATGCGCGAATCGGCCCAACGCGCATTGTTCGATCAGCACGCTGGCGTGCAGCAGTTGGTGACGCGCGTCGGGCAGTTGTATCGCGCGTGGCAGCAGAGCGAGCAGCGGCTGGCCAGCGCTCTGCGGGACGGCGAGGCGGCCGCGCGCGAACGCGAGCGCCTGCAGTGGCAGGTCGAAGAATTGCAGTCGCTGGCATTCGAGCCGCAGGCCTGGCTTGCGCTGCAACAGGAACACGGCAGACTGGCGCACGCCACGCAACTGCTCGAAGGCAGCGCGCAAGCCATGGCGATGATGGAAGAGGGCGATGACGCACTCGACGCTCGGCTGGCGCATCTGTCCGCGCTGCTCGGGCGACTGGAGGCATTCGACCCGACGCTGGCCGAATGCCGGGCGCTCGTGGATTCCGCAGCGGCCCAGATGGATGAAGCCATACGGGCGTTGCGTGCCTATGCCGGCCGGCTGGATGCCGATCCGCAGGCATTGGCGCGGGCGGATGAACGCATCGCCGAGGTCATGGCGTGTGCGCGCAAGCATCGCGTCGATCCGGAGGATCTGCCGGTCTTGCTGACGGACAGCCTGGATCGCCTCGCACAGATCGAGGCCGTTTCCGATCCGGTGGCGCTGACCATTGCGCGTGACCAGGCGCGCGCAGCCTGCGTGGACGCCGCACGCGAGCTGAGCGCCGCGCGCGCCCCGGCTGCACGGGCGCTGTCCGATGCAGTGAGTGCGGCGATGTCCGAGCTGGCCATGGCGGGGGGACGTTTCGCTGTGGTGCTCAAGCCGCTCGACGAGCCCTGCGCCAGTGGTCTTGAGGAGATCGAGTTCCAGGTGGCGGCCAATCCTGGCCAGGCGCTGGCGCCACTGTCCAGGGTGGCGTCGGGTGGCGAGCTTTCACGCATCGGTCTTGCCATACAGGTGATCGCCAGCGCGCGCAGTGGTACGCCGACACTGGTGTTCGACGAGGTCGATGTGGGGATCGGCGGTCGGGTGGCCGAGGTGGTGGGGCGACAGCTCGCCCGGCTGGGCGAGGCGCGTCAGGTCCTGTGTGTCACCCATCTGCCGCAGGTTGCGGCGCGCGCGCACTGGCAGTGGTCCATCGCCAAGCGCAGCAATGGCGGGCGCACCGTCAGCAGCGTCACGCCGCTGGACGACAAGGGCCGGGTAGACGAGATTGCGCGCATGCTGGGAGGCGAAGTGATCACCGACACCACGCGAGCGCACGCGAAGGAAATGCTGGGCGTGTGAAGGATGCCGCGCTGCGCCACCCTGATGGATACGGGGCGCAGCGGGATCATCCGGTCCCGGCTCAGTTCCGGGTCTTGCGGATCTTGTTCTCGCAGTTCTCGCTGGAGCAGTCGGCGAAAATGGTCAGCGCGTGGTCGTGCACCGTGAAGCCACGGTCCTTTGCGACCTTGTTCTGGCGGCGTTCGATTTCCGGGTCGTAGAACTCCTCGACCTTGCCGCACTGTATGCAGACCAGATGGTCGTGGTGATGGCCCTCGTTCAGCTCGAATACGGCCTTGCCGGACTCGAAGAAGTGACGTTCGAGCAGACCCGCCTGTTCGAACTGGGTCAGCACCCTGTACACCGTGGCCAGCCCGATATCCATGTCTTCCTGCAGCAACGCCTTGTAGACGTCTTCTGCGCTCATGTGACGGACATCGGCTCGCTGGAACAGCTCAAGAATCTTCAACCGCGGCAGCGTTGCCTTGAGTCCGATGTTCTTCAGGTTCTGGGAATTCGCGCTCATCCGTGTCGCCTAGAGGCATGACCAAGGTCGATATAATATAGACTTTCGCCAGCGGGCGACGTTCCTCTGCCCTTCCTCCGTTCTCGGGTTTCCTCCGCATGTCCTTCCTCGTTGCACGCCGCGCCAGTCTTGTCCTCGTTCCGCTGCTTGCCGGCTGCAGCAATATCGAGGTGCCGGATTCCCTGGATATCGTGAGCAAACTCAACCCCTACCGCATCGACATCCGGCAGGGCAATCTGGTCACCCAGGACATGGTGGCGCAGCTCAAGCCGGGCATGAGTCGCGATCAGGTGCGCTTCATACTCGGTTCGCCGATGCTGAGCGACGTGTTCCATCCCGATCGCTGGGACTATGTGTATTACTTCAAGCCCGGCAACAAGCCGGAGGACATCCAGCAGCGTCGCCTCGTCGTGTATTTCGAGGATGAAAAGCTGGTCAGCGTCGGTGGCGACGTGATCGCCGCCGAGGAGGGTGAACTCAAGCCGCCGGAGCCACGCACCCGCACGCTGGATCTGGGCGAGGTGTCGGCCACCGCGCCGGCGAAGTGAACTCTCTCGGCCCGTTGTCCCCACCCTCAACTGAAAGGACCCCATGACTCCGATGCGCATTGCGATCGCGGGAGCATCCGGCCGCATGGGCCGCATGCTGATCGAAGCCACGCTCAAGGACGCCGCCGCGCAGCTTGTAGCGGCGCTGGATCGTCCCGAGGCGGCGGCGATAGGCGAGGACGCTGGCGCCTTTCTTGGCGTGAAGACCGGCGTGAAGGTGAGCAGCGATATCGACGCGGCCTTGTCCGGCGCCGACTTCCTGATCGATTTCACGCGCCCGGACGGCACGCTGGCGCATCTTGATGCCTGTCTGCGGCATCGCGTGAAGATGATCATCGGCACCACCGGCTTTTCCGAAGCGCAGCGCGCGCGCTTGAACGATGCTGCGCGTGAGCTCGCCATCGTGTTCGCGCCGAACATGGCAGTGGGTGTCAATGCCGTGTTCAAGCTGCTCGACGTGGCGGCGCGCATCCTGAACAGTGGCTACGACGTCGAGGTGATCGAGGCGCATCACCGCATGAAGGTCGATGCCCCGTCCGGCACGGCACTGCGCATGGGCGAGGTGGTGGCCGATGCGCTTGGCCGGTCGCTGTCCGAATGTGCGGTCTATGGCCGCGAGGGCCACACGGGCGAGCGTGACGAGCGGACCATAGGATTTGCGACCGTGCGCGGCGGCGACATTGTCGGTGACCATACGGTGCTGTTCGCCGGCATCGGCGAGCGCGTCGAAATCACGCACAAGGCGGCCAGCCGAATGCCCTATGCGCTGGGCAGCCTGCGCGCGGCCCGCTGGCTGCGCGAGCGCGACAGCGGCCTGTACGACATGCAGGATGTGCTTGGCCTGCGCTGAACGCCTGGCTTTCTGAACGCGCGCCTGCGCCGCATACTGTCTGTCCCGGACCCGACGGCTACCATGCACCCAGCACTTCTTTCCCAACTTGCACCGGTCGGATTGAGCGCGCTCGACGACGCGTCGATCGCCGCCTGGCTCGCGCGTGCTCCATCCCCGGCCGCGCTTGCCGCGGCCTTGCGCGGCATCGATCATCTGCTCGCCGCGGGCGGCGATACCGATGCCACCCGGCACGCCTGGCGCTGGGTGCCGGCCAACGGCAGCCTGATCGTGCCGGCCGCGTTCCGCGCCAGCCTGGGCTACGGCGAGAACGAGCTGCCCGATACGCTGGTCGTGTGGCGCGACATCCTGCACGACGACGACGTACTGACCTTCGACGCCTGGCTGGAAGAGCGCCTTGCCGGTGCCAGCGGGCAGCCGGAGGTCGATCTGCGCATGCGCCGCAGCGACGGGAATATGGTGTGGGTCAGGATGGAGGCGAGCGCCGCGGAACGCGACGATCGCGGGCGCATGGTGAGCGTGTCCGGCCAGATGGGCCTGCTCGATGCGCGTCGCCAGGCCGAGATCGAGCTGCTGCGCGCGAAGGAGAAGGCAGAGGCCGCAAGTCGGGCGAAGAGCGACTTCCTGGCCAATATGAGCCATGAAATCCGCACACCGATGAACGGCATCATGGGCATGTCGGAACTCATGCTCGATACCGCGCTGGACAGCGAGCAGCGCGAGTACGTGAATGCCATCAAGACCTCGGCCGATGCGCTGCTGGTCATCATCAACGACATCCTGGACTTTTCCAAGATCGAGGCCGGCAAGCTGGCGATCGAGGAAGTGGAGTGCGTGCCGGCGGAGCTGGTCGGCGAGGCGGCTCGCGGTCTGGCCATTTCCGCACAGCAGAAGGGGCTGGAACTGTATTGCCGGCTGGCTCCAGACCTGCCGGCGAGGATGTTGGGCGACCCCGGGCGGCTGCGACAGATCCTGGTGAACCTGATCGGCAACGCCATCAAGTTCACCGAGCAGGGCGAAATCGAAGTGGGATGCGAAGCGGTGGGGGTGCCCGCCGCATCCGGCTCCGATGCGGAACTGCATCTGTGGGTCAGGGATACCGGCATAGGCATCGATGCGGCCAAGCAGGCTTTGGTTTTCGAAGCGTTTGCGCAGGCGGATACGTCGACCACCCGGCGTTTCGGCGGCACCGGACTCGGGTTGGCGATCTGCAACAAGCTGGCGCATCTGATGGGCGGTCGCCTGTGGCTGGATAGCACACCGGGCCAGGGATCCACTTTTCACTTCACATTGCGCTGCCGGGTGCTCGAGGCGGCCGGGCTGTCACCCCATTTCCAGCGCTTTGCAGGTCTGCGTGTGTTGCTGATAGACGATCACCCGCCCAGCCGGGGCGTGGTGGCCGCCATGCTGGGAGACATGGGTGCATCGGCGCTCGCGGTCGGCTCGATACAGGCAGCGCGCCAGGCCTTGAAGCAGGCACACGAAAGCGGACGACCGTTCGACATGCTGCTGGTTGATCGCACCTTGCCCGACGCCGAAGCGTTCGATTTCGTATCCGGTTTCTGTGAGGGGCCGCATCGCCTCAACCGCGTGGTGATGATGCTCAGCGGCGCCAACCAGGCGTCGGACAATGCCCGCGCGCGCGCCCTCGGCATACGCGGCCGCCTGCACAAGCCCTTTTCCGCTGGCGAGCTCGCCACTGCGCTGGACGCCGCTCTGAATGGCGCCGCGGACGATGCGGCGGGCGCGGCGGCCGACCCTGGCGAGGAGGACGAGTTCCTGCTGACCATTGGCGACATCGACATCGAAAGCTCACTCGCTGGCGCGCACAGTCCGCCAGCGGCGGTCCGGCACATCCTGCTCGCGGAAGACAATCCGGTGAACCAACTGGTCGCCACGCGCACACTGGAACGTGCCGGCTACAAGGTGACAGTCGCGAACAACGGTCAGGAAGCGCTCGACCTGATCGAGCATCACACCTTCGACGCCGTGCTGATGGATGTGCAGATGCCGGTGATGGGCGGCATCGAGGCGACGCGCGCCATCCGTGCCCGCGAACAGCGCCGCTCCTGGCTGGCCGACGCTGACCGCGTCCAGCACCTGCCCATCATTGCAATGACAGCCAATGCCATGAAGGGCGATCGCGAGCTCTGCCTGGACGAGGGGATGGACGATTACGTCAGCAAGCCGGTCACGGCCGAGGATCTGTTGTCGGCACTTGAACGCGCGCTGTCGCGTGGCGGGGAGGATGCCTCTTTCTCCTTTTCGGGTACCGATGCCGCGGAATTCGTGCGCGAGCGCACCGACGCAGCCGAGGACGTGTTCGACATGCAGCACACCCTGCAGACGCTGGAGGGCGACCGCGCCATGGCATTGCGGGTGATCGATGTGTTCCTGGCCGAACTGCCCCAATTGAGGCGTATGCTGGGCGTGTCGGTCCACGCGGGCGACGGCGAGGGGGTGGCGCGCATTTGCCACCGCCTGCGCGGCTCACTGGCTGTATTCGGTGCAACGGCGACCTCGTTCTGCGCGTCGCGGCTTGAGGACGTGGCGCGAGGCGGAAAAGCGGCCGAGTTCCCCGTCTTGCACAGGGAACTCGACCTTCTTCTCGCAAAAACGGGTGAAGCGCTGGTGCAGGCGAAGCCCGCGTTCGCCGGCAAGGTCTGAGAGGGCCGCAGACCGTCGGCGCATGCACCGAAATTGCGCGCCGCACCCTGCGCGGGTATAATTCTCGAATCCAGCGGGAGATGCCCCATACAAGGCGTCTCCCGCTTCGCATATGTGGCGCACGCACGCGCCGACATCCCCCCTATACGCATTTCAGGAGTAAAACGTGTCCGCCCATGCGCCCGCGCTGCTTGCACTCGCCGATGGAACGGTTTTTCACGGCAGAAGCATAGGGGCGGAAACGGTCACGACCGGCGAGGTGGTGTTCAACACTGCACTGACCGGCTATCAGGAAATCCTGACCGATCCGAGCTACACGCGCCAGATCGTCACGCTGACCTATCCGCACATCGGCAATACCGGCGTCAATGTCGAGGACGTCGAGGCCGGCCGGGTGTTCGCCGCCGGTCTGGTCATTCGTGACCTGCCGCTGCGCTCGTCCAGTTTCCGCAGCAATCAGACGCTGGATGCCTATCTGCGTGAACAGGGCATTCCCGGCATCGCCAATATAGACACGCGCAAGCTCACCCGCATGCTGCGCGAGAAGGGCGCGCAGGGGGCCTGTCTCATGGCCGGCCGCGTCGATGCCGGTGAAGCCGTGGCCAAGGCGCGCGAATTTTCCGGCCTCGCTGGCATGGATCTGGCCAAGGTGGTGAGCGCGACCGAGCCCTACGAGTGGAGTGAGGGCGAATGGCAGCTTGGCCAGGGTTTCGTCCAGCCCGCTGCCACGCCTTTTCATGTCGTCGCCTACGATTTCGGCGTCAAGCGCAACATCCTGCGCATGCTGGCCAGCCGCGGCTGTCGCCTCACGGTGGTGCCGGCGCAGACGCCTGCTGACACCGTGCTGGCGATGAATCCGGACGGCGTGTTCCTGTCCAACGGACCGGGCGACCCTGAGCCGTGCGATTACGCGATCTCCGCCATCCGTCGCTTCCTCGACCGCAAACTGCCCACCTTCGGCATCTGCCTGGGGCATCAGTTGATGGGACTGGCCGCCGGCGCGAAGACGCTGAAGATGAAATTCGGCCACCATGGCGCGAATCACCCGGTCAAGGACAACGATAGCGGCCGCGTGCTCATCACCAGCCAGAACCATGGTTTTGCGGTCGATCCGGCTACGCTGCCGGACAATGTGCGGGTGACCCATGTGTCGCTGTTCGATGGCAGCCTGCAGGGTATGGCGTGGACCGATCGCCCGGCCTTCTGCTTCCAGGGTCACCCGGAAGCGAGCCCGGGCCCGCATGACGTGGCCTACCTGTTCGATCGATTCGTGAAGATGATGGAGGAGGGGAAAGGGGTCAGAGGCTAGGGCCCAGGGAAAGCATGCGGGCGGCGCAGCCGCCCGGAAATTTCACCCTGATCCCTGACCCCTGATCCCTGGCCCCTCACAGACAAATGCCCAAACGTACAGACATCCAATCCATCCTGATCATCGGCGCCGGTCCCATCGTGATCGGTCAGGCCTGCGAGTTCGACTACTCGGGCGCCCAGGCGTGCAAGGCGCTGCGTGAAGAGGGTTACCGCGTGGTCCTGGTGAATTCCAACCCGGCCACCATCATGACCGACCCGGGCATGGCCGATGTGACCTATATCGAGCCCATCACCTGGCAGATGGTCGAGAAGATCATCGAGAAGGAACGCCCGGACGCGCTGCTGCCCACCATGGGCGGCCAGACCGCGCTGAACTGCGCGCTCGACCTGGCCCGCCACGGCGTGCTCGACAAGTACGGCGTCGAGCTGATCGGCGCCCGGCAGGAAGCGATCGACAAGGCCGAGGACCGCGAGAAGTTCAAGCGTGCGATGACCCGGATCGGCCTCGGTTCGGCTCGCTCCGGCATCGCCCACTCGATGGAGGAGGCTCTGCAGGTGCAGGCCAGCATCGGCTTCCCGGCCATCATCCGCCCGTCCTTCACGATGGGTGGCAGTGGCGGCGGCATTGCGTACAACCACGAGGAATTCGTCGAGATCTGCAAGCGCGGTCTCGAAGCGTCACCGACCAGCGAACTGCTGATCGAGGAATCGCTGCTCGGCTGGAAGGAATACGAGATGGAGGTCGTGCGCGACAGTGCCGACAACTGCATCATCGTGTGCTCGATCGAGAATCTCGATCCGATGGGCGTGCATACCGGCGATTCGATCACCGTGGCGCCGGCGCAGACGCTGACCGATCGCGAGTACCAGATCATGCGCAATGCGTCGATCGCGGTGCTGCGCGAGATCGGCGTGGATACCGGCGGCTCCAACGTGCAGTTCGCGATCAATCCGGCCGACGGCCGCATGATCGTGATCGAGATGAACCCGCGTGTGTCGCGCTCGTCCGCGCTGGCATCCAAGGCGACCGGCTTCCCGATCGCCAAGATCGCCGCCAAGCTGGCGGTGGGCTTCACGCTGGACGAATTGAAGAACGACATCACCGGAGGTGCCACTCCGGCGTCGTTCGAGCCGTCGATCGACTATGTGGTCACCAAGATTCCGCGTTTCGCCTTCGAGAAGTTCCCGCAGGCCAACGACCGCCTGACCACACAGATGAAGTCGGTGGGCGAGGTCATGGCCATGGGCCGGAGTTTCCAGGAGTCGATGCAGAAGGCGCTGCGCGGCCTCGAAGTGGGCGTGTATGGCTTCGACGAGGTGGAAACCGACCAGGACGAGCTGGAGCGCGAACTGGCGCTGCCCGGTCCGCAGCGCATCTGGTACGTCGGCCAGGCCTTCCGCAACGGCATGAGTCTGGACGAGGTGCACCAGCTCACCAAGATCGATCCGTGGTTCCTGGCGCAGATCGAGGACATCATCCAGACCGAGCGCGCCTTTTTCGGTCGCAGCCTGAAAAGCGTGGATGCCGTGACCATGCGCGACCTGAAGCGCAAGGGGTTCGCGGACCGTCGCCTGGCCAGGCTGTTCCAGTGCGACGAGACGGCGCTGCGCCTGCACCGGCTGGCGCTCGGTGTGCGTCCGGTCTACAAGCGCGTCGATACCTGCGCCGCGGAGTTCGCGACCGATACCGCCTACATGTACTCGAGTTATGACGAAGAGTGCGAGGCGAATCCGTCCGGTCGGCGCAAGATCATGGTGCTGGGCGGCGGTCCGAACCGCATCGGCCAGGGCATCGAATTCGACTATTGCTGCGTGCACGCGGCGCTCGCGCTGCGCGAGGACGGCTTCGAAACCATCATGGTCAACTGCAATCCGGAGACGGTGTCGACTGACTACGACACTTCGGACCGGCTGTATTTCGAGCCGCTGACGCTGGAAGACGTGCTGGAAATCGTCGCCATCGAGAAACCGGAAGGCGTGATCGTGCAGTTCGGTGGCCAGACGCCACTCAAGCTGGCACGGGATCTGGAGGCGAACGGTGTGCCCATCATCGGCACCAGCCCGGACATGATCGATGCGGCCGAAGATCGCGAGCGCTTCCAGAAGCTGTTGATGGATCTCGGCCTGAAACAGCCGCCCAACCGCACCGCACGGGCGGAGGACGAAGCGGTGCGCCTTGCCGCCGAAATCGGTTATCCGCTGGTGGTGCGCCCGAGCTATGTGCTGGGCGGCCGGGCGATGGAAATCGTGCATCAGCAGGCAGACCTCGAGCGCTACATGCGCGAGGCGGTCAAGGTGAGCAACGATTCGCCGGTGCTGCTGGATCGCTTCCTGAACGACGCAACCGAAGTCGATGTCGATGCCTTTTCGGACGGCAAGCAGGTGATCATCGGCGGCATCATGGAGCACATCGAACAGGCTGGCGTGCATTCCGGAGATTCCGCCTGCTCGCTGCCTCCGTTCTCGCTGACGCCGGAGCTGTGCGACGAATTGCGCCGGCAGACCGAGGCGATGGCGCGTGCCCTCAACGTGGTTGGTCTGATGAATGTGCAGTTCGCCATCCAGCGCGATGCTTCCGGCGATACCGTGTATGTGCTGGAGGTCAATCCGCGGGCGTCGCGCACCGTGCCCTTCGTGTCCAAGGCCTGCGGCCTGCCGCTGGCCAAGATCGCCGCGCGCTGCATGGCCGGCCGTTCGCTGGCTGACCAGGGGGTGACCGGCGAGATCGTGCCGCCTTACTATTCGGTCAAGGAAGCGGTATTCCCGTTCGTGAAATTCCCCGGGGTCGATACCATCCTCGGACCGGAAATGAAGTCCACCGGCGAGGTGATGGGCGTCGGCCGCACTTTCGGCGAAGCCTTCGTGAAGAGCCAGCTCGCTGCGGGCGTGCGACTGCCTACCGCCGGGCGCGCCTTCATTTCGGTCAAGCCCGCCGACAAGGCCAAGGCGGTCGAGGTCGCACGCGAACTGCACGAACTGGGCTTTGCTCTGGTGGCCACGCGTGGCACGGCGACGGCGATTGCCGCGGCCGGTCTGCCGGTCGCGCCGGTAAACAAGGTGAACGAAGGCCGTCCGCACATTGTCGACATGATCAAGAACGACGAGATCGCGTTCATCGTCAATACCGTCGACGAGAAGCGGGCCGCGATCAACGATTCGCGCTCCATCCGGACCAGCGCGCTGGCCAGCCGGGTGACGCTGTTCACCACGGTCGAGGGCGCACGCGCCGCTTGTGCAGGCATGCGCATTTCCCAACTTGAAACCTATGCGCTGCAGGATCTGCACGCGCAGATGAACTGATATGAGCATTCCCCTTACCGTCACGGGTGCCGAAAAGCTCAAGGCTGAACTGCACCGCCTGAAGACTGTTGATCGGCCCAATGTCATCGCTGCGATCGCGGAAGCGCGTTCGCACGGCGACCTGTCGGAAAACGCCGAATACGACGCAGCCAAGGAACGTCAGGGCTTCATCGAAGGCCGCATTGCCGAGATCGAGGGCAAACTGGGCAATGCCCAGATCATCGATCCGAAGGAGCTGGATGCGGAAGGCCGGGTCGTGTTCGGTGCGACCGTGGAGCTTGAGGATGTGGAAGCCGGCAAGCAGGTGACCTACCAGATCGTCGGTGACGACGAGGCGGATCTGAAGGCCGGCATGATTTCGGTCAATTCGCCGATCGCCCGCGCGCTGATCGGCAAGTACGCCGGCGATATGGCCGAAGTGCAGGCGCCGGGCGGCGTGCGCGAATACGAAATCGTCGACGTCCGCTACGTCTGACGCGGCGGGCCGCGCTTGGCGCGCCCCGCCCGCCGTGACCTCAGCGGGGTGTCTTGGCGCGCGGTTTCAGCGATCGGGCAGGGGTATTGCGCGCGACACCGCGGCGACCCGGCACCGGCTTGGCCGGCATGCTGCGTGTGGGCACGGGCTTCTTCGCGGCTTCGGGCCGGCTGCTTGTCCTGCGCGCCGGCTTGGCCGGCTCGGCCGCAGGCCTGTGCAGTTCCGGATTCGGACGGTAGAGCACCAGTATGTTGCCGATGCGCTGTATCGGCGCCGCGCCGGTCGCCTCGCAGGCCTCGTTCAACAAGGCCTCGCGCTGTTCGCGCTCCGCGTCGAATACCCGGACCTTGATCAGTTCATGCGATTTGAGGGCGAGCTCGATTTCCTTCAGTACCGCTGCGGTCAGCCCGTTCTGCGCAATCATCACCACCGGCTTGAGCGGGTGGGCCTGCGCACGCAGTGCGCGGCGTTCGTCGGGGGTCAGTGTAAGCATGTCGGTGTTTCCGGAAAGGCGCAGCAGTCTAAGCTAAGTCATGGCCAAGAACAAAACCAGTCGTCAGTGGGTGCACGACCATATCAATGATCCTTATGTGAAGCAGGCGCAAGCCCAGGGTTTCCGCTCGCGCGCCGCGTTCAAGCTGATGCAGATCGACGACAAGGACAGGTTGCTGGGGCCGGGCAAGGTTGTCGTCGATCTGGGCAGCACGCCCGGCGGATGGTCGCAGGTGGTGGCGAAGAAGGTGGGGCCGTCCGGGAAAGTGGTCGCGATCGACCTGCTGCCGATGGAGCCGGTGCATGGCGTGCGTTTCATACTGGGCGATTTCCGCGAGGATGCGCCGCTGGCCGAACTGGTGGAATCGCTGGACGGGCGACAGGTCGACCTTGTTTTGTCCGACATGGCCCCCAATCTGAGCGGTATAGCGGTCACCGACCAGGCGCGTTCCATTCATCTGCTCGAGCTGGCGCTGGAATTTGCTCGCGAACATCTCAAGACAGGTGGCGACATGCTCGTTAAAGTGTTCCAGGGGTCGGGTTTCGATGAACTCAGGCGCGAAATGGAGCGCCTTTTTGCGTCGGTGGCCGTGCGAAAACCCGACAGTTCCCGCGATCGCAGCGCAGAGGTGTATCTTCTGTGTCGTGGCCGGCAAGGAGCACCCGGCGGCTGATTCGGCCGGGTTGCGGAACATCGGCGGGTGATACCGGTCTGTCACTCGTCGTCCCGGTCATCCCGGAATCTGGAATACAGAGGAATTGCCTTGAACAACATGTTCAAAAATCTTGCGATCTGGCTCGTGATCGGCATCGTGCTGATGACGGTGTTCAACCAGTTCAATCAGCGCCAGGCCACGCAGGGCATGGTCGAATATTCGGAATTCCTCGACGAGGTGAAGGCGGGCAGGATTTCCAAGGTGGAAATCCAGGGCCGCACGCTCACCGCCCAGACCACCGACGGCAAGCGCATCAATTCCTATGCGCCGCCGCAGGACATCTGGCTGGTAAGTGACCTGCTGAAGAGCAATGTGAAGGTGGTCGCCAAGCCGGAAGAGGAACAGAGCTTCCTGATGAGCATCTTCGTGTCGTGGTTCCCGATGCTGCTGCTCATCGGTGTATGGATATTCTTCATGCGCCAGATGCAGGGCGGCGGACGCGGCGGCGCCTTTTCCTTCGGCAAGTCCAAGGCGCGCATGCTGGACGAATCGACCAACACGGTCACTTTTGCCGACGTCGCCGGATGTGACGAAGCGAAGGAAGAGGTGGCCGAACTGGTCGAATTCCTGCGTGATCCTTCGAAATTCCAGAAGCTGGGCGGCCGCATTCCGAAGGGCGTGCTGATGGTCGGTTCGCCGGGTACCGGCAAGACGCTGCTGGCCAAGGCCATCGCCGGCGAAGCCAAGGTGCCGTTCTTTTCGATCTCGGGTTCCGATTTCGTCGAAATGTTCGTCGGCGTCGGTGCCGCCCGCGTGCGCGACATGTTCGAACAGGCGAAGAAGCAGGCACCGTGCATCATCTTCATCGATGAAATCGATGCGGTCGGTCGTCAGCGCGGCGCGGGTCTTGGCGGCGGCAACGACGAGCGCGAGCAGACGCTGAACCAGTTGCTGGTTGAAATGGATGGTTTCGAAGGCCAGACCGGCATCATCGTGATTGCCGCGACGAACCGCCCGGACGTGCTGGATCCGGCACTGCTTCGCCCGGGTCGTTTCGACCGTCAGGTCGTGGTGCCTTTGCCCGACATCCGCGGACGCGAACAGATCCTCGCTGTGCACATGCGAAAGGTGCCGCTGGCGCCGGACGTGAAGGCCGAGATCATCGCCCGTGGCACGCCCGGCTTCTCGGGCGCCGATCTGGCGAACCTGGTCAACGAGGCGGCGCTGTTCGCTGCGCGCGGCAACAAGCGCGTGGTCGACATGGAGGACTTCGAGCGCGCCAAGGACAAGATCATCATGGGCGCTGAGCGTCGCACCATGGTGATGGACGAGGAAGAGAAGAAGAACACGGCCTATCACGAGTCCGGTCATGCCATCGTCGGCATGCTGCTGCCCAAGTGCGATCCGGTGCACAAGGTGACCATCATTCCGCGCGGACGGGCGCTCGGCGTCACCATGTCGCTGCCGGAAAAGGATCGCTACAGCTACGACAAGGAATATTGCCTGCAGCTCATTTCGATGATGCTGTCCGGCCGCATCGCCGAAGAAATCTTCATGAACCAGATGACCAACGGCGCAGCCAACGACTTCCAGCGGGCGACCGACCTGGCGCGCCGCATGGTCACCCAGTGGGGCATGTCGGATTCCATGGGCCCCATGGTCTATGGCGAAGAGGAAGGCGAAGTCTTCCTGGGCCGCAGCGTGGCGACGCACCGCAACGTGTCCGAAACCACGATGCAGCGGGTGGATTCTGAAATCCGGCGCATCATCGACGAGCGCTATGCGGTTGCCCGCAAGCTGCTGGAGGACAACCGCGACAAGGTCGAATCCATGACGCAGGCGCTGCTGGACTACGAAACCATCGATGCGGACCAGATCGACGACATCATGAACGGCCGTCCGGTGCGTCCGCCCAAGCCGACCTCGCGCCCGCCCAAGGCCTCGTCCGACGGCGGGGCATCCGGGGCAGCGGCCAACGCAGCGGCCCCCGCCTGAGGGCCACCGGGGACGCTGCGTCCTCATCCCGTTCCATCCCGTGACCGGAGGCCTTGCCTCCGGTTTTCTTTTGTATGTCGCATCGCGACGCCAGGGGACACCATGACCGCCCTATTGAACTGCGGCCGCTACCGGCTCACCTTCGACCGCCCGCTGGTGATGGGCATCATCAACGCCACGCCGGATTCGTTCTCCGGCGACGGAATCGCCTTCGACATCGAACGGGCGGTGGCGCAGGCCCGGCAGTTCATTGCCGATGGCGCGGACATCCTCGACATCGGAGGCGAGTCCACCCGGCCGGGCTCCGACCCGGTAGCTGCCGACGAGGAGCTGCGACGCGTGCTGCCGGTGATCGAAGCCCTGCGGCCGCTGGACGTACCGCTGTCCATCGATACCTGGAAGCCCGAGGTGATGCGCGCGGCGATCGCGGCAGGCGCGACCCTGGTCAACGACATCAATGGCCTGCGCGCTCCCGGTGCCGTCGAGGCGGTCGCCGCATCCGATGCGGCCGTGTGCATCATGCATATGCAGGGGACGCCGCAAACCATGCAGCAGGATCCCCGGTACCGCGATGTGTGCGCGGAAGTGACTGATTTCCTTCTGCAACAGGCGGGGGCGGCGCAAGCTGCCGGTATTGCGCGGGACCGCATCATGCTCGATCCGGGATTCGGATTCGGCAAGACATCACAGCACAACCTCGACCTGCTCAAGGGATTGCATGCCCTCGCCGGACACGGTTATCCGGTGCTGGCCGGACTGTCGCGCAAGTCGGTGCTCGGGCGCCTGACCGGGCGACCGGTCACCGACCGCGTGGCGGCCAGCGTGGCGGCGGCGCTCGCATCGATCGCGCGGGGCGCGCTGATGGTGAGGGTTCATGACGTGGCCGCAACGCGCGACGCGATCGCGGTATGGCAGGTCGCCGGCCTGTTTGAATGACTGAGGGGGAGCATGCAGATGTCGAGACGTTATTTCGGAACCGATGGCGTGCGCGGCCGGGTAGGCCAGGCGCCGATCACCCCGGATTTCGTCATGCGGCTGGGCTATGCCGCGGGCCGCGCGCTTGTGGCCACGGAGCATCTGCCGGCTGGCGAACATCCGGCCGTGCTGATCGGCAAGGACACCCGGGTGTCGGGATACATGCTCGAATCGGCTCTGGAGGCGGGTTTCGCCGCTGCCGGCGTGGATACCGTACAGGCCAAGGTGGTGCCGACACCGGCTGTCGCCTACCTCACGCGGGCGCTGCGTCTGCAGGCCGGCGTGGTGATCAGCGCCTCGCACAACCCCTATGAAGACAACGGTATCAAGTTCTTCTCGGCGCGCGGCACCAAGCTGCCGGACGAGGTGGAACTGCAGATCGAGTCACTGCTCGACGAACCGATGGGCTGCATGGAATCGGCCCGGCTGGGCAAGGCCCGACGCATCGAGGATGCCGCCGGCCGCTATGTCGAATTCTGCAAGAGTACCTTCCCGACCGAACTGGATCTGCGCGGGTTGAAGATCGCGCTGGATTGCGCGCACGGCGCGGCGTACAGCATCGCACCCAAGGTTTTCCACGAGCTGGGTGCCGAGGTGGTGTGCGTGGGCTGCAGCCCGAATGGCATGAACATCAATGACGGGGTGGGCGCCACCGTGCCCGGTTCCTTGTCCGAAGCTGTACGCGAGCATGGCGCCGACATCGGCATTTCGCTCGATGGCGACGCCGACCGCCTCATGATGGCCGACGCGACCGGACGCATCTACGACGGCGATGAGTTGCTCTACGTGATTGCCCGCCAGCGCATGCGCGAGGGACGCTTGCAGGGGGTGGTCGGCACGCTGATGACCAATCTTGCACTCGAACACGCCCTGAACGAACTGGGTGTGGGACTGGTGCGCGCCAAGGTGGGTGACCGTTATGTGCTGGAAACGCTGCATCAGCAGGGGTGGCGTCTGGGCGGCGAGAATTCGGGCCATATCATCGATCTGGATCGCCACACCACCGGTGACGGCATCATAGCGGCCCTGCAGGTGCTGGCGGCGCTGCAGTTCGAGAAGGCCGGACTGGATCGGGCCTGTGCGGGGCTCACTCTGTACCCGCAGAAGCTGGTGAACGTGAAGTTGGCGCCGGGGTTCGACTGGAAGTCCGCCAGCCAGATCGACCGTGCGCGCCATGAGGTAGAGCGGGAACTGGCTCACCGTGGCCGGGTTTTGCTGCGTCCGTCCGGCACCGAGCCGCTGCTCCGGGTCATGGTCGAGGGCCAGGACGCGGAGGAGGTCGGCCGCCTTGCCCACCGTCTCGCGGAAGTCGTGCGGTCCGCGATGGCAGCCTGATCGTCCGTCCCGTGCGCACCTTCACGGTGCGCATGCCGGGTCTGCGGTCCCCGTGTACCGCGTCCGCGGCTTTGTTTGCCGGCTGTTCATCCGTCGTATCGCGCAGGACCGGCCATCCCGTCCGTGGTGGTCGATGTCCTTGCGTCGACTGCGGCGGCATCGCTGCCGCGTTCCTTTCACCGCTCTTGATCAGGGCCAGCGCGTCGCTGGATGAAATGTTTCACCTTCACAGAGGCGTAACAAAGCATTCATAAACTGCATACGTCGCATCGCAACACGACGCAACCCACACGGAGAGTCTGATGAACGTACGCAAGATCGCCACCCTCGCTGCCGCTGTCGGCGCCCTGTTCGCCTCTGTTTCTTCCGCGCACGCCGCCGAAGCGCTGGTCAAGATCGACGGTTCCAGTACGGTGTTCCCGATCACCGAAGCCGTTGCCGAAGAGTTCCAGAAGGCGAAGAAGGGTACCGTCCGAGTCACCGTGGGTATTTCCGGTACCGGCGGCGGTTTCAAGAAGTTCTGCCGCGGCGAGACCGACATTTCGAATGCTTCCCGTCCCATCCTGGACAAGGAAATGGCCGACTGCAAGGCCGCAGGCATCAAGTACATCGAACTGCCGGTGGCTTTCGATGCGCTGACCCTGGTCATGAATCCGAAGAACAGCTTCCTGAAGCAGATCACTTCCGCCGAGCTGAAGACCATGTGGGAACCGGCCGCCCAAGGCAAGATCCTGAAGTGGAACCAGGTCAATCCCGCGTGGCCGGATACCGGCCTGAAGCTGTTCGGGCCGGGAGCCGACTCGGGCACCTTCGATTACTTCACCGAAGCCATCGTCGGAAAGTCCAAGTCCAGCCGTGGTGACTTCACTGCTTCGGAAGACGACAATGTGCTGGTGCAGGGCGTGTCACGTGACGCGGGTGCGCTCGGTTACTTCGGCTTCGCCTACTACATCGAGAACAAGGACAAGCTGAAGGCCGTTCCGGTTGTCAATCCGAAGACCGGCAAGGCGGTCGAGCCGTCGATGGAAGCGGTCATCTCGGGTGACTACCAGCCGCTGTCCCGTCCGATCTTCATCTATGTCAATGCCGCCGCGATCGACCGTCCGGAAGTGAAGGAATTCGTCGAGTTCTACCTGAAGAACGCCGCCGAACTCACCAAGGAAGTGAAGTACGTGCCGCTGACAGATGCCGACTACAAGCACGCCGCCGAGAACTTCGCCAAGAAGAAGACCGGTACGGCTTTCGGTGGTCACGCCGAAGTGGGTGTGCAGGTGTCCGATCTGCTCAAGCGGGATCCGAAGGAATAAGTGTTCTGTCGCTGCGGCCCCGGGGTTTCCCGGGGCTTTTTGCCGTCCGGCGCCCGGATCGCGCCGGCGGCTCGTAAAATGAGCGCCCCACTGATGACAGCCAACGCCCAGACCATGTCTGTTCCCATGACGAGTGCCCCGGATTCGGTCAGCGACCGTCTGCGCAAGCGCGCCTCCCGCCATATGAAGGAGCGGGTGATCGAGTTCATCCTGTTCTCCGCGGCCTCCATCTCGGTGCTGACCACGGCCGCCATCGTGTATATTCTGGTCAGCGAGTCGCTGACGCTGTTCGAGCACGTGTCCCTGTGGGATTTCCTGACCGACACGCAATGGACGCCGCTGTTCGACGACGCGCACTACGGCATCATGGTGCTGCTGTCCGGTACGCTCACCAGTTCCTTCGTCGCGCTGGCCGTGGCGCTTCCGCTGGGGACCATCATCGCGATCTGGCTGTCGGAATTCGCCTCGTTCAGGACGCGCGAGATTGCCAAGCCCATCCTCGAACTGCTTGGCGGGGTGCCGACCATCATCTACGGTTATTTTGCGCTGATGGTGGTGACGCCAGCGCTGCAGTACCTGTTTCCCGAACTGCCCGGCTTCAGCCTGCTTTCCGCCGGTCTGGTCATGGGCATCATGATCATTCCGTACGTGAGTTCACTGTCCGAGGATGCGATGCGCGCGGTGCCGATGAGCCTGCGCGAGGGTTCCTATGCAATGGGTGCCACCCGGCTGCAGACCGCGCTGCGCACCGTGGTGCCGGCGGCGACGTCCGGCATCGCGTCGGCCTACATCCTGGGTATTTCGCGCGCGGTCGGCGAAACCATGATCCTGGCCGTGGCGGCCGGCATGCAGCCCAATCTGACTTTCAATCCGGCTGAGCCGGGAGCGACCATCACGTCCTACATCGTGCAGGTGGCTCTGGGCGACCTGCCGCATGGCTCCATCGGCTACCAGACCATCTTCGCCGCGGGCCTGACGCTCATGCTGATGACCCTGTGCTTCAACCTGCTCGGCTACTACATGCGCAAGCGCTTCCGCGAGGTCTACTGATCCATGAACCAGAAGGACATTCAGGCCATCCGGGCCATCATCACGCGCCACAAGCGCTGGGACATGCTGTTCGGGCTGCTTGGTCTGCTCGCGCTGATGGTGGGGGTTCTCACGCTCACCGTGCTGTTCGCCGACATGGCGATCAAGGGCGCGGCACGCATCGACTATGACTTCCTTACCAGCTTTCCGTCGCGTCGCGCCGGCAGTGCCGGCATCCTGTCGGCCTGGGTCGGCACCATACTGGTCATGCTGGTGACCGCCATGTCGGCGGTACCGCTGGGCGTGGCCGCCGGCGTCTATCTTGAAGAATATGCGCCGAAGAACTGGGTGACCGACCTGATCGAGATCAACGTAACCAATCTGGCCGGCGTGCCGTCCATCGTGTACGGTCTGCTGGCACTCGGTCTGTTCGTCTACAAGTTCGGCTTCGGTCAGTCCATCCTGTCGGCAGGCCTTACACTGGGCTTGCTGATATTGCCTGTGGTCATCGTCGCTACCCGTGAATCCATCCGCGCGATTCCGCAGATGGTGCGCGAGGGCGCCTATGCTTGCGGGGCCACGACCTGGCAGACGGTACGCGACCACATTGTGCCGTACTCGAGCGCCGGCATCCTGACCGGCGTCATCATCGGCATGGCTCGTGCGATCGGCGAGACCGCGCCCATCATCACCATCGGCGCGCTCACCTTCATCGCCTTCCTGCCGCCGGCCCCCTACACGGAGGTGTTCCCTTACATCAGCTTCGAATGGCTGATGGCGCCCTTCACCGTCATGCCCATCCAGATGTTCAACTGGACCTCGCGTCCGGAGGCGGCGTTTCAGGTCAATGCCGCGGCAGCCGGTTTCATTCTGGTCCTCATGACTCTGGCGATGAATGGCATGGCCATCTGGCTGCGCTACCGCCTGCGTCGCAATATCAAGTGGTAAGCCGCATCGCCTGCCGAACAATCCATCGAGAGAACTGACCATGATGACGACCGCGACCGAAGTGCGCTCTCAGGCCAAGGCCGAAGTCCAGAACCTGAATTTCCATTACGGTGCCTTCCATGCGCTGAAGGGCATCAACATGCCTGTGCACGAAAAGAAGGTCACCGCGCTGATCGGCCCCTCCGGCTGCGGCAAGTCCACGCTTCTGCGCTGCTTCAACCGCATGCACGACCTGTACCCGGGCAACCGCTACGAAGGCAAGATTCTGCTGCACCCGGACAATACCAATCTGCTTGACGACGATGTGGACCCGATCGAGGTGCGCATGCGTATCAGCATGGTGTTCCAGAAGCCCAACCCCTTTCCCAAGTCCATTTACGAGAACGTCGCCTACGGCCTGCGCGTGCGCGGCGAGAAGCGTCGCTCGGTGATCGACGAGCGCGTCGAACAAGCGCTGCGCGGTGCCGCGCTGTGGGACGAGGTGAAGCACCGCCTTAACGAGCTCGGTGCCAATCTGTCGGGCGGACAGCAACAGCGCCTGTGCATTGCTCGCGCGCTGGCGACCGATCCGGAAATCATCCTGTTCGACGAACCGACCTCTGCGCTTGATCCGATCGCTACCGCCAGCATCGAGGAACTGGTGACCGAGCTGAAGGACAAGGTGACCATCCTCATCGTCACCCACAACATGCAACAGGCGGCGCGGGTGTCCGACTACACCGCCTATATGTATATGGGCGAACTGGTCGAGTTCGGTCTGACCGACCAGATCTTCATCAAGCCGCAGAAGAAGGAGACCGAGGACTACATCACCGGTCGCTTCGGCTGACAGGCAATCGTCCCGCACCCCGCCGGGCCCCGGATTTTTGCGCGCCGATGCGCTAGAATCCGGGGCTTTGCTTTTATCAGGCAGGCACAGGGAATCAGGGGCAATGCGGGGGTCTATGCGCAAGCTGGTGGTCGGAAACTGGAAGATGCATGGCGGACTGGCCGTGAATGGCGCGCTGCTGGGTGCTTTGCGTGCTGCGGGCCATGCGCCGTGTCCGATGGCGGTGTGCGTGCCTTTTCCCTATCTGGCGCAGGCGCGTGCGGCGCTGGAAGACTCTACGGTCGCCTGGGGCGCGCAGGATGTGAGCGAACATGCGTCGGGCGCCTACACTGGAGAAGTGTCGGTGGCCATGCTTGCCGATTTTGCGTGTCGCTACGTGATCGTCGGTCACTCTGAACGGCGTGCGCTGTTCGGCGACAGCGACGAGAGGGTGGCGGCGAAGGTAAAGGCGGCGCTCGCCGGTGGACTCAAACCCATCCTGTGCGTCGGCGAAACGCTGGACGAGCGGGAGCAGGGCGTGACTGAAGCGGTGGTCGAACGTCAGCTTGCCGCCGTGTGCCGGCTGGCGGGTGCGGATGCGCTCGCGGCGTGCGTCATTGCCTATGAGCCGGTGTGGGCGATAGGCACCGGCAGGACGGCGACGCCGGAGCAGGCGCAGGCGGTGCACGCCTTCCTGCGCGGGCGCATCGCGCAGTGGTGTGGTGCGGATCGGGCTGTGGCAACGACGATTCTGTATGGCGGCAGTGTCAAGCCGCAGAATGCGGCGGACCTGTTCGGTCAGGCCGACATCGATGGTGGATTGATAGGCGGTGCATCGCTGGTGGCGGAGGATTTCCTCGCCATCGTTGCGGCCGCGGTGTGAGGTGATGTGATGGGTATCGTTTTTTCTCTGGTTCTGTCGGTCCACGTGCTGGTCGGCATCGGCATCATCGTGCTCGTGCTGTTGCAGCACGGAAAGGGCGCCGACATGGGGGCGGCCTTCGGTAGCGGCGCGTCGGGCAGTCTGTTCGGTTCGTCGGGGTCGGCCAATTTTCTGAGCCGCACGACCGCGGTGCTGGCGGCGGTGTTTTTCTGCACCAGTCTCGCGCTGAGCTATCTCGCCACCAACCAGCCGCGATCCGGCGCCAGTTCGGTGCTTGACGCAGCCAAGAGCGTGGCCGTGCCGGTCGCGCCGGAAGCGCCGAAGACGGAAACTCCGGCGCCGACCGACTCCAAGGCGGCCGATATTCCCAAGTAAGTTTCAGTACCTGTGAAACGCGCTATACTCCGGCGCGTTTCACGCTGCAGT
This sequence comes from Methyloversatilis thermotolerans, assembly GCF_000372885.1. GTDB lineage: Bacteria > Pseudomonadota > Gammaproteobacteria > Burkholderiales > Rhodocyclaceae > Methyloversatilis > Methyloversatilis thermotolerans. Next base: position 1,936,200 of record NZ_KB889967.1, on the reverse strand, counting down.
GCAACGAGGTGCGCAGCCGACAAGAGGCGCACCGTGGCCGGCCACGGATTACTCACCGCCCCGCCGGAGATGATTACAGGCATGAATGACCCGTCATGTTGATCGAATATTTTCCGATCCTGCTGTTCATCCTCATTGGCGTCGGCTTCGGCTTCGTTCCGATGATCGCCGGCAAGCTGGTGGGTCCCAGCCGTCCTGACCCCGAAAAGCTCTCCCCCTACGAGTGCGGCTTCGAAGCGTTCGAAGACGCGCGCATGAAGTTCGATGTGCGCTACTACCTCGTGGCCATCCTGTTCATCCTGTTCGACCTCGAAATCGCCTTCCTCTTTCCCTGGGCCATCGTGCTCGAGGAGATCGGCATGTTCGGCTTCGTGGCCATGATGATTTTCCTCGGCATTCTGGTCGTGGGATTTGTCTATGAATGGAAGAAGGGCGCGCTCGACTGGGAGTGATCCCTCGCGTCCGGGTGTGCCCGCAGGGTGCATCGCCCCCCAAGTTTTTTTGACGGACTGATCGATGAGCATCGAAGGCGTACTCCAGGAAGGCTTCGTCACGACTCAGCTGGACAAGCTGATCAACTGGACCCGTACCGGGTCGCTGTGGCCCATGACTTTCGGCCTGGCCTGTTGTGCGGTCGAAATGATGCAGGCGGGCGCATCGCGCTACGACCTCGACCGTTTCGGCATCGTGTTCCGTCCCAGTCCTCGCCAGTCCGACCTGATGATTGTCGCCGGCACGCTTTGCAACAAGATGGCGCCGGCGTTGCGACGCGTCTACGACCAGATGCCGGAACCGCGCTGGGTGCTGTCCATGGGCTCCTGTGCGAACGGTGGCGGCTATTACCACTATTCCTATTCGGTGGTGCGCGGCTGTGATCGCATCGTGCCGGTCGATGTCTATGTACCGGGCTGTCCGCCCACCGCCGAGGCGCTGATCTACGGCCTGGTGCAACTGCAGAACAAGATCCGGCGAACCAGCACCATCGCCCGTTGATATCCGGGAACACCATGAGCACACGCATTGAAACCCTGCGCGACGCGTTGCTCGCGCAGTTCGGTGACAGGATCCGCAGCGCCACGGTGGCGCTCGGCGAGCTGACGGTGGAAGTGTCCGCCGAGCACTATCACGATATTGCGCTTGCGCTGCGCGATCATCCCCAGACCCCGTTCGAACAGTTGATCGACCTGTGCGGACTCGATTTTTCGAGTCATGCGTTGCGCAGCGAAGGTGCGCGCTACGCCGTGGTCGCACACCTGATGTCGATCGCCGCCAACCTTCGCCTTCGCCTGCGCGCACTGGTGACCGATGACGACTTCCCGGTGGTGGCCTCGGTGAACGACGTGTGGCCGGCAGCGAACTGGTTCGAGCGCGAGGCTTTCGATCTGTACGGCATCATGTTCGCCGGCCATGGTGATCTGCGTCGCCTGCTCACCGACTACGGGTTTGTCGGCCATCCCTTCCGCAAGGATTTCCCGGTGTCCGGCTACGTCGAGATGCGGTACGACCCGGATACCCGGCGCGTCATCTACCAGCCGGTCACCATTGCACCGCGCGAAAACACGCCGCGCGTCGTGCGCGAAGAGAACTACGGGGACGTCGGCCATGGCTGAAATCCGCAATTACACGATGAATTTCGGGCCGCAGCACCCGGCCGCGCACGGCGTGCTGCGCCTGGTGCTCGAACTGGATGGCGAGGTGGTCCAGCGCGCGGACCCGCATATCGGCCTGCTGCATCGCGCGACCGAAAAGCTGGCCGAGACGCGCACCTGGATACAGAGCGTGCCCTATATGGACCGTCTCGACTACGTGTCCATGATGTGCAACGAGCACGCCTACTGCATGGCGATCGAAAAGCTGCTCGGCATCGAGGTGCCGGAGCGCGCGCAGTACATCCGCGTCATGTTCGACGAGGTCACGCGCATCCTGAACCATCTGCTGTGGCTCGGTGCGCATGCGCTCGACGTGGGGGCGATGACGGTGTTCCTGTACGCCTTCCGCGAGCGGGAAGACCTGATGGATGCCTACGAGGCGGTGTCAGGCGCGCGCATGCACGCCGCCTACTACCGGCCGGGTGGCGTCTATCGCGACCTGCCGGACAGCATGCCGCGCTACGAGGTGAACAAGTTCAAGAACGCCGAGGCGGTGAAGCGGTTGAACGAGAACCGCAGCGGCTCGCTGCTGGATTTCCTCGATGACTTCACCAGCCGCTTCCCGCGCTACGTCGACGAATACGAAACGCTGCTCACCGACAACCGCATCTGGAAGCAGCGTCTGGTCGATATCGGCATCGTGACGCCCGAGCGGGCGATGGCGCTGGGCTTCACCGGTCCCATGCTGCGCGGTTCCGGCATCGCCTGGGATCTGCGCAAGAAGCAGCCCTATGAGGTGTATGACCGCATGGATTTCGACATCCCGGTCGGCGTGAATGGCGACAGCTATGACCGCTATCTGGTGCGCGTCGAGGAAATGCGCCAGTCCAACCGCATCGTGCGTCAGTGCATAGACTGGCTGCGCAAGAATCCGGGTCCGGTCATCAGCGACAACCACAAGGTCGCGCCGCCGTCGCGCGAGGCGATGAAGGGCAATATGGAAGAGCTCATTCATCACTTCAAGCTGTTCACCGAAGGCATCCACGTCCCGGCGGGCGAATGCTATGCGGCGGTCGAACATCCCAAAGGCGAGTTCGGCATCTACGCGATGTCGGACGGTGCCAACAAGCCCTACCGCCTGAAGATACGCGCCCCCGGTTTCGCCCACCTCGCGGCGATGGACGAAATGTCGCGCGGTCACATGATTTCCGATGTGGTGGCCATCATCGGCACGATGGACATCGTGTTCGGCGAGATAGACCGGTGAGCGGCCGGCATGCGCCCGATGAGCGATCGATGAACGATACGGTGAGCAAGGAAACAATGAGTTTCGCGCTGAACGAAGCCTCGCGCGCGGCGATAGATCGCGAGGTCGCCAAGTATCCCGAAGGCCAGGCGATTTCCGCCGTCATGGCCGGCCTGCGCATCGCGCAGGAGCAGAACGGCTGGCTGTCGCCGGAAGCCATCGAGGCGGTGGCGGACTATCTCGCCATCCCCGCGATGGCGGCGATGGAAGTGGCCACCTTCTACAACATGTATGACGTGAAGCCGGTCGGCCGCTGGAAGATCGTGGTCTGTACCAATCTGCCCTGTGCGCTGTCCGGTGGCGAACAGGCCGCCGAGTACGTGCAGGAAAAGCTCGGCATCGGTTTCAACGAAACCACGCCAGACGGCCGTTTTACGCTGAAGGAAGGCGAGTGCATGGGCGTGTGCGGTGACGCGCCGGCCATCATCGTGAACAACACGCGGCTGTGCAGCTGGATGAGCCGCGAGAAGATCGACGCACTGCTGGACGAACTGAAATGAGCAGCCCGGACACACCGCAAAGCATCCTGCTCGCCGGTCTGGATGGCGACAACACCTGGGGCATCGAGCACTACATGAAGCGCGGCGGCTATTCCGCGCTGCGCAAGGTGCTGGAATCCGGCATGACGCCGGAACAGATCATCGCCGAAGTCAAGAAGTCGGAATTGCGTGGCCGGGGTGGCGCCGGTTTTCCGACCGGCCTGAAGTGGAGCTTCATGCCGCGCAACTTCCCGATGGACAAGTACGTCGTCTGCAACTCGGACGAAGGCGAGCCGGGCACCTTCAAGGATCGCGACATCCTGCGCTTCAATCCGCATCTGGTGATCGAGGGCATGGCCATCGCCGGATTCGCCATGGGATGCAGCCGCGGCTACAACTACATCCACGGCGAGGTGTGGTCGCTGTACGAACGCTTCGAACAGGCACTGGCCGAAGCCCGTGCCGCCGGCTTCATCGGCCGCAACATCCTGGGCAAGGGTTTCGATTTCGAACTGTTCGCCCACCATGGCTGGGGCGCCTACATCTGCGGCGAGGAAACCGCGCTGCTCGAATCGATCGAGGGCAAGAAGGGACAGCCGCGCTTCAAGCCGCCTTTCCCGGCAAGCCACGGCCTGTACGGCAAGCCCACCACGATCAACAACACGGAAACATTCGCCTCCATCCCGTGGATCATCGATCACGGCGGCGAGGCCTTCCAGGCGCTCGGCAAGCCGAACAATGGCGGCACCAAGATCTTCTCGGTGTCGGGCCATGTGAATCGCCCGGGCGTGTACGAGATTCCGCTCGGCACGCCTTTCCCGGCGCTGCTCGAAATGTGCGGCGGCATGCGTGGCGGCCGCAAGCTGAAGGCGGTCATTCCCGGCGGCTCGTCGGCGCCGGTGCTGCCGGGCGACATCATGATGGACTGCACGATGGACTACGACTCCATCGCCAAGGCCGGCTCCATGCTCGGTTCGGGCGCGGTCATCGTGATGGATGAAAGCACCTGCATGGTGAAGTCGCTGGAGCGCCTGTCCTACTTCTATCACGAGGAGTCGTGCGGCCAATGCACGCCCTGTCGCGAAGGCACCGGCTGGCTGTACCGCATGGTGCATCGCATCGAGCACGGTGAGGGCCGGCCGGACGACCTGGACACGCTGGACAATGTCGCCAGCAACATCGCCGGCCGCACCATCTGTGCGCTGGGCGATGCCGCCGCCTTTCCGGTGAAGAGCTTCATCAAGCACTTCCGCCCCGAATTTGAGTATCACGTCGAGCACAAGCGCTGCCTGGTCCCGGTCGAGGTTCAGCGCGAAGGCAGCCGCATTTACGTGGAACACGCAGCATGCTAGAGATCGAAATCGACGGCCAGAAGCTGGAGGTGCCGGACGGCAGCACCGTGATGGATGCGGCCAACCGCCTGGGCGTCTACATCCCCCATTTCTGCTATCACAAGAAACTGTCCATCGCGGCCAACTGCCGCATGTGCCTGGTGCAGGTGGAGCGCGCGCCCAAGCCGCTGCCGGCCTGTGCGACGCCGGTCACCAACGGCATGAAGGTGCAGACGCACTCCGACCAGGCGGTGACCGCCCAGAAGGGCGTCATGGAGTTCCTGCTGATCAACCATCCGCTCGACTGCCCGATCTGCGATCAGGGCGGCGAATGCCAGTTGCAGGATCTGGCCGTCGGCTACGGTTCGTCGGCATCCCGCTACCAGGAAGAGAAGCGGGTGGTCATGAACAAGAACCTCGGTCCGCTGATTTCGACCGACATGACCCGCTGCATCCATTGCACCCGCTGCGTGCGCTTCGGCCAGGAAATCGCCGGCGTGATGGAACTGGGCATGGCCAACCGCGGCGAGCATTCGGAAATCATGACCTTCGTCGGTCACACCGTGGATTCCGAACTGTCGGGCAACATGATCGACCTGTGTCCGGTCGGTGCGCTCACCTCCAAGCCCTTCCGCTATTCCGCCCGTACCTGGGAGCTTTCGCGCCGCAAGACGGTGAGTCCGCACGATAGCCTCGGCAGCAATCTGGTGGTCCAGGTCAAGCACGACGAGGTCAAACGCGTGCTGCCCTTCGAGAACGAAGAGGTGAACGAGTGCTGGATTTCCGATCGCGACCGTTTTTCCTATGAAGCGCTCAATGGCGAGGAGCGCCTGACCCGGCCGATGATCAAGCAGGACGGTCGCTGGCTCGAGGTCGACTGGCAGACCGCGCTCGAATATGCCGCCAACGGTCTGAAGCGCGTGGCGGCCGAGCAGGGCGCATCGAAGATAGGCATGCTGGCCGCGCCGCATTCCACGGTGGAGGAACTGTATCTGGCGGCCCAGCTCATGCGCGGACTGGGCGGTGCGAGCATGGACACCCGTCTGCGCCAGAGCGACTTCCGCCTCGATGGCAAGCTGTCGGGCATCCCCTGGCTGGGCATGAAGGTGGCTGACGTGTCGCGTCTGGATGCCGCCCTGGTGGTGGGCAGCTTCCTGCGCAAGGATCAGCCGCTGATCGCGCAGCGTCTGCGCCAGGCGGCGCGGCGCGGCACCGCGGTCAGCGCGCTGGGTGTAAGCGGCGAGGACTGGCTGATGACGCTGCATGCCCGCGTCACGGTCGCGCCGTCGCAGCTCGCAGGCGAACTGGCCGCTCTGGTGAAGGCCGCGGCCGAAGCACGTGGCGTTGCGCTGCCCGCTGGCGTGGAGTCGGTCCAGGTGAGCGAGGCCGCGCGCAGCATCGTCGCCAGCCTGATGAATGACGGCAGCCGCGCCATCTTCCTCGGTTCCGTCGTGCAGCAGCATGCCGATGCTTCCGGCCTGCATGCGCTGGCACAGGAACTGGCCCGCCTGACCGGCGCCACGCTCGGCTACCTGGTCGAGGGCGGCAATGCGGTCGGCGCCGCGGCAGTCGGCGCACAGAGCGGCCTGAACGCGCAGCAGATGCTGTTGTCCGGCCTGCGCGCCTGCGTCGTGCTGCACGCCGAGCCGGAACTGGATTGCGCCAATGCGCCGATGGCGCTGGAAGCGCTGAAGGCGGCCGACACGGTCATCGTCATGTCGCCGTTCAAGACCGGGCTCGATTACGCCGACTGCCTGCTGCCGGTATCGCCCTTCACCGAAACATCGGGCACCTTCGTCAATGCCGAAGGCCGCATCCAGAGCTTCCACGCGGTGGTGCGTCCCAAGGGCGACACCCGTCCGGCGTGGAAGGTGCTGCGCGTGCTGGGCAGCATGCTTGAACTGGGCGGCTTCAGGTTCGATTCGTCGGAACAGGTGCGCGACGAAGCGCTGTCCGGTGCGCGTGACTGGCTGCCGGAATACAAGCTCGGCAACACCGCAGGCGACGTCGCGTTCGCGCGTCCGGTCGCGCTGGGCGGTCTGCAGCGTGTGGCCGACTTCCCGATCTACCGCAATGACGCCATCGTACGCCGGGCCCCCGCGCTCGCCGCGGCCCGCGATTCGGCGGCGCCTGCCGCACGCATGTCCGCCGCCACCGCAGGCGATGCCGGACTGAATGCCGGCGCACGGGTGCGGGTGCGCGGCTCGGCGTGGTCGTGCGAACTCGATCTGCAGATTGACGACACCGTACCCGCCGGCTGTGTGCGCGTGTCCGCCGGCTGGCCGCAGACGGCACCGCTGGGCACGCTGTCCGGCGCACTGACCGTGGAGGCCCTCTGATGGAAGCGCTGCTGCAACCCGTGCAGGACCTGCTCGGTGTCGCCTGGGTGCCGGTGTGGACCGTGGTCAAGATCTTCCTGATCATCCTGCCGCTGCTGGGCTGTGTCGCCTACCTCACGCTGGCCGAACGCAAGGTGATCGGCTGGATGCAGGTGCGCAACGGCCCGAACCGCGTCACCTTCTTCGGCATCAAGGCACTCGGCGGTCTGGCGCAACCCATCGCCGACGGCCTCAAGCTTCTGTTCAAGGAAATCGTGCTGCCGTCGGCGTCGAGCAAGGCGCTGTTCATCCTGGCGCCGGTGCTTGCGCTGGCGCCTTCGCTGGCGGCCTGGGCAGTCATTCCTTTCAGCGACGGCCTGGTGCTCGCCGACATCAATGCCGGCCTGCTCTACATCATGGCCATCACCTCGATGGGCGTGTATGGTGTGATCATCGCCGGCTGGGCATCCAACTCGAAGTACGCTTTCCTTGGCAGCCTGCGATCGGCGGCACAGATCGTCGCCTATGAAATCGCGATGGGCTTTGCGCTGGTGACCGTGCTGATGGTGTCGCAGAGCCTGAACCTGTCGGACATCGTGAAGGGGCAGGGCCAGGGCATGTTCGCCGACATGGGCCTGAGCGTGCTGTCGTGGAACTGGATCCCGCTGTTTCCGATGTTCGTCCTCTACTTCATCGCCGGTGTCGCGGAAACCAACCGTTCGCCGTTCGACGTGGTGGAAGGCGAATCGGAAATCGTGGCTGGCCACATGATCGAGTATTCCGGCATGGCGTTCGCGCTGTTCTTCCTCGCCGAATACGCGAACATGATCCTGATTTCGGCGCTCACCTCCATCATGTTCCTCGGTGGCTGGCTGTCACCGGTCGGTTTCCTGCCCGATGGCATATGGTGGCTGGCGGCCAAGACGACTTTCTGCCTGTTCTTCTTCCTGTGGTTGCGCGCAACTTTTCCGCGCTATCGCTACGACCAGATCATGCGTCTGGGCTGGAAGGTGTTCATTCCCGTCACCATCGTGTGGCTCGTGTTCATCGGCGGCTGGATGATGTCCCCGCTGTCGATCTGGAAGTAAGGAACGCGTCATGGGTTCAATGAGAGATCTGTTCGGCGGTCTGATGTTGACGGAACTGGTGAAGGGCATGGCGCTGACCGGCCGCCACCTGTTCGCGCGCAAGATCACCATCCAGTTCCCGGAAGAGAAGACGCCGCAGTCGCCGCGCTTCCGTGGCCTTCATGCGCTGCGCCGCTACCCGAACGGGGAAGAGCGCTGTATCGCGTGCAAGCTGTGCGAGGCGGTGTGCCCGGCGCTGGCGATCACCATCGAATCGGACCAGCGCGATGACGGCACCCGCCGCACCACGCGCTACGACATCGATCTGACCAAGTGCATCTTCTGTGGTTTCTGCGAGGAAGCCTGTCCGGTCGATGCCATCGTGGAGACGCGCGTGCTCGAGTATCACGGCGAGAAGCGGGGTGACCTGTACTACACCAAGCAGATGCTGCTGGCGGTCGGTGACCGCTACGAAGCTCAGATCGCGAAGGACAGGGAAGCGGACGCCAAGTACCGCTGAACCGCCCACCCAGGGAACGGACAAGAACGAACCGACGATGGATTTCCAGACTGCAGTCTTCTACTTCCTGAGCACGATACTGGTGCTCGCTTCCTTGCGTGTCATCACTGCGCGCAACCCGGTGCATGCCGCGATGTATCTGGTGCTGTCCTTCTTCACCGCGGGCGGCATCTGGATGCTGCTGCAGGCCGAGTTCCTCGCGATCGCGCTGGTGCTGGTCTATGTCGGCGCGGTCATGGTGCTGTTCCTGTTCGTCGTGATGATGCTGGACATCAATATCGAGCGGCTGCGCGAGGGCTTCTGGGCCAACCTGATCCCGGGGCTGATCGTCGCCGGCCTCATGCTGATGGAAATGTTCGCGGTGCTCGGCGCGAAGTACTTCTCGGCCGAAGCGGTGCCGGCGCCGGAGGCGGCCGCCGCCGGCTACAGCAACACCAAGGAACTGGGCCGGCTCATCTACACCGAGTACGTGTATCCGTTCGAACTGGCGGCGGTCGTTCTGCTGGTGGGCATCATCGCCGCCATCGCGCTCACCATGCGCAAGCGCAAGGAAACCAAGTTCCAGGAACCGGCCAGGCAGATCGCCGTGCGTCGCCAGGACCGCGTGCGCCTGGTGTCCATGCCGGCCGAAAAAGAACAACAGAGCGAGGCCTGAACGCCATGACATCCCTGTCACTTTCCCACTACCTCGTTCTGGGCGGGGTGCTGTTCGCGATCAGCATTGTCGGCATCTTCCTGAACCGCAAGAACCTCATCGTGCTGCTGATGGCGATCGAGCTCATGCTGCTGGCCGTGAACATGAATTTCGTGGCCTTCTCGCACTATCTCGGCGATCCGTCCGGCCAGATCTTCGTCTTCTTCATCCTGACCGTAGCCGCCGCGGAATCCGCGATCGGGCTGGCCATCCTCGTGGTGCTGTTCCGCAACCTGAACACCATCCACGTCGATGATCTGGACAGCCTGAAAGGTTGAGCGACATGACATCAATGCAAAAGCTCTATCTGCTGGTCCCGCTCGCGCCGCTGTTCGGCGCCGCCGTCGCCGGCCTGTTCTGCCGCGTCATCCCGCGCTGGGTCGCGCACAGCGTCACCATCCTCGGCGTCGCGGTCGCGCTGATCGCCTCCTGGGTCATTTTCCAGGACGTACAGGCCGGCAACACCTTCAATGGCGCGCTCTATACCTGGGCGAGCAGCGGCAGCCTGACGATGGAAATCGGTTTCCAGATCGACAAGCTCACCGTCATGATGATGATGGTGGTCACTTCGGTGTCGCTGATGGTGCACCTCTACACCATCGGCTACATGGCAGAAGACCCGGGCTACAACCGCTTCTTTTCCTACATTTCGCTGTTCACTTTCTCGATGCTCATGCTGGTCATGAGCAACAACTTCGTGCAGCTTTTCTTCGGCTGGGAGGCGGTCGGTCTGGTGTCCTACCTGCTGATCGGCTTCTGGTTCAAGCGTCCGACTGCGGTCTATGCCAACCTGAAGGCTTTCCTGGTGAACCGTGTCGGTGATTTCGGCTTTCTGCTGGGCATAGGCCTGATCGCGGCTTACGCAGGTTCGCTCAATTACGCCGAGGTATTCGCCCGGCGCGAGGAACTGGTCGCGATGACGGTGCCGGGCACCGACTGGCCGCTGCTCACCGCCGCCTGCATCTGCCTGTTCATCGGTGCCATGGGCAAGTCGGCGCAGGTGCCGCTGCACGTGTGGCTTCCGGATTCCATGGAAGGCCCGACGCCGATTTCCGCGCTCATCCACGCGGCTACCATGGTGACCGCGGGCATCTTCATGGTCACCCGCATGTCGCCGCTGTTCGAACTGTCGGAAACCGCGCTGTCCTTCGTGCTGGTGATCGGCGCGACCACCGCGCTGTTCATGGGTTTCCTCGGCATCATCCAGAACGACATCAAGCGCGTGGTCGCCTATTCCACGCTGTCCCAGCTCGGCTACATGACGGTGGCGCTGGGCGTGTCGGCGTATTCGGCCGCTGTGTTCCACCTGATGACGCACGCCTTCTTCAAGGCGTTGCTGTTCCTGGGTGCCGGTTCGGTCATCATGGGCATGCATCACGACCAGGACATGCGCAATATGGGCGGCCTGTGGAAGTACATGCCCATCACCTGGTTCACGTCGCTGCTCGGCTCGCTGGCGCTGATAGGCATGCCTTTCCTGTCGGGCTTCTACTCCAAGGATTCCATCATCGAGGCGGTGCATTTCTCGTCCATCCCGGGAGCGGGCTATGCCTACTTCTGCGTCGTGGCCGGCGTGTTCATCACCGCCTTCTATTCCTTCCGCATGTATTTCCGCGTGTTCCACGGCCCGGAAAACTTCGGCAAGGCGCATGATGATCACGCCACGCACGCCGATGCGCATCATGATGATGATCACCACGACGACGACCATCATGACGAGCATCACGGGCTCGCGCCGGGCGAAAAGCCGCACGAATCGCCCTGGGTGGTCTGGGTGCCGCTGGCGGTGCTGGCCGTTCCGTCTGTCTTCATCGGTTACTTCACGGTACAGCCCATGCTGTTCGGCGACTGGTTCCACGGCGTCGTGACCGTGCTGCCGGAACACGATGTGCTGGCGAAGGCGGGCGAGCATTTCCATTCCGCGGCCGGCATGGCGATGCACGGCTTCACCGCGCTGCCGTTCTGGCTTGCGCTGGCCGGTGTGGTGCTGGCCTGGGTCATGTACATCCTGCTGCCTTCGTTGCCGGCACGCATCGCGCCGCTGTTCAGGCCTGTCAGTTTCGTGCTCGAGAACAAGTACTTCTTCGATCGCTTCAACGAAATCGTGTTCGCTGGCGGTGCGCGCCTGCTCGGCCGTGGCCTGTGGGCGGCGGGCGACCGCGGCGTGATCGATGGCGTGCTGGTGAATGGTTCGGCGTCGGCGGTGGGCATGTTCGCCCGCATCGCCCGCGGCGTGCAGACCGGCTACATCTATCGTTATGCCTTCGCGATGGTGATCGGCGTGTGTCTCCTGCTGCTGTGGAGACTGGGCTTCAGGAACGCCTGACAGAAGTTCCGGATGATGAGGTGCGGGTGGCGCGCAGCCGCCGCCCGCGGCGTGTATCCAGAGGGAGTGCCGCGAAGGAAGGTCGATTCGACCCCCGGAGCGTCTGAACAAACACAGAAATGACCGATATTCCTCTTCTCAGTCTTGCCATCTGGCTGCCCATCGTCGGGGGCCTGCTCGTGCTCGCCAGCGGCGATGGACGCAACGTCGCGTTCTCCAAGCTGATTGCGCTGGTGTCCGCGCTGTTCGGCTTCCTGGTGACGCTGCCGCTCTACACCGGCTTCGACAACGCGAGCGCGGCCATGCAGTTCGTCGAGCTCACGCCCTGGATACGCGACTACAACATCAACTACCACCTCGGCGTGGATGGCATTTCCATGCCTTTCATCATCCTGAACAGCTTCATTACCGTGCTGGTGGTGATGGCCGGATGGCAGGTGATCGAATACAAGCCGTCGCAGTACTTCGCCGCCTTTCTCATCATGTCGGGTCTGCTCAACGGCATTTTTTCCGCGCTCGACGGCATCCTGTTCTACGTGTTCTTCGAAGCGTCGCTCATTCCGCTCTACCTGGTGATCGGCGTGTGGGGTGGCAAGAACCGCGTGTATGCGGCGTTCAAGTTCTTCCTCTACACGCTGCTCGGTTCGCTGCTCATGCTGGTGGCGCTGCTCTATCTGTTCCACAAGAGCGGCAGCTTCGCCATTCTCGACTGGCATCGCGAACCGATCGCGATGGCCGCGCAGTCGCTGATCTTCTGGGCCTTCTTCGCCAGTTTCGCGGTCAAGATCCCGATGTGGCCGGTGCACACCTGGCTGCCCGATGCCCACGTCGAGGCGCCCACCGGCGGTTCCGCCGTGCTGGCGGCCATCGGCCTGAAGCTTGGCGCTTACGGCTTCCTGCGCTTCGCGCTGCCCATCGTGCCGGACGCTGCCCAGCATTTCGCGCCTGTCGTGATCGCGCTGTCGCTGGTTGCGGTGATCTACATCGGTCTGGTCGCGCTGGTGCAGACCGACATGAAGAAACTGGTGGCGTACTCGTCGATTTCGCACATGGGTTTCGTCACGCTCGGTTTCTTCATCTTCAATCCGCTGGGCGTGGAAGGCGCGCTGGTGCAGATGATTTCGCACGGCTTCGTGTCCGCCGCGATGTTCCTGTGCATAGGCGTGCTGTACGACCGCATGCACACCCGCAACATCGCCGACTACGGCGGTGTCGTGAACACCATGCCCAAGTTCGCCGCATTGTTCCTGCTGTTCGCGATGGCCAACGCCGGTCTGCCGGCGACCTCGGGTTTCGTCGGTGAATTCATGGTGTCGCTGGGCGCCATACAGTTCAATTTCTGGACCGGCTTCGCCGCTGCCACGACGCTGGTACTGGGTGCCGCCTACACGCTGTGGATGTACAAGCGCGTCGTGTTCGGCGACATCGCCAACAGCCATGTGGCCGAACTGCAGGACATCAACGGCCGCGAAATGCTCATACTCGGCGTGCTGGCGATCTGCACGCTGGCCATGGGGATCTGGCCGCAGCCGGTGACCGACATCATGCACGCTTCCGTGAACCAGCTGCTGCAACAGGTTGCAGCGGGCAAGCTCTGACGGACCACAAGAATGAACTTTCCGCTGCCCCATCTCTACCCCGCATCAGCCGAAATCTTCGTGCTGGTGATGGCCTGCGTCGTGTTGCTGGCCGACCTGTTCAAGTCCGAACGCCAGGGCTGGCTGCCGTATGTGCTGACGCTGGCGACGCTGGCGGGCGCTTTCGGCATCCAGGTGAGCACCGCGGCGCCCGACACCGTGCTCACCTTCAGCGGCATGTTCGTCGATGACCGTCTGGCCGATGTGCTGAAGAGCTGTCTCTACATCACCGTGTTCGCGGTGGTGGTCTATAGCCGCGACTACCTGATGGCGCGCGGCCTCGAGCGCGGCGAGTACTACCTGCTCGTGCTGTTCGCCACGCTGGGCATGCAGGTGATGATTTCCGCCAACCACTTCCTGACCCTTTATCTGGGCCTGGAACTGCTGTCGCTGGCGGTCTATGCGCTGGTCGCGCTGGACCGCGAATCGGCGCGCTCGACCGAGGCGGCGATGAAATATTTCGTGCTCGGCGCGCTGGCGTCCGGTCTGCTGCTGTATGGCATGTCCATGATCTATGGTGCGACCGGCACGCTGGAAATTTCCGCCATCGCGCGCAAGCTGGTCGATCCGGCGACCAATATGGAAGTGCTGCGCTTCGGCCTGGTGTTCCTGGTGGCCGGCCTCGCCTTCAAGCTCGGCGTCGTGCCCTTCCACATGTGGACGCCGGATGTGTATCACGGCTCGCCGACCGCCATCACGCTGCTCATCGGTTCGGCACCGAAACTGGCCGGTTTCGCCATGGCCATCCGCCTGCTGGTCGATGGCCTGCCGGCGCTGGCGGCGGAGTGGCAGCAGATGCTCATGCTGCTCGCCGTGCTGTCGATCGCGCTCGGCAATCTGGTGGCGATTGCGCAGACCAATGTGAAGCGCATGCTGGCCTATTCGACCATTTCCCACATGGGTTTCATGCTGCTCGGCCTGGTCAGCGGCGTGATCGAGCTGCGCGCCTCGGGCGATATCCAGCTTTCCTACGCCTTCGGCAGCGCCATGTTCTACACCATCGCCTACGTGCTGATGAGCGCGGCTGCCTTCGGCACGCTGCTCATGCTCACGCGTGCCGGCGTCGAAGCCGAAACGCTGGATGACCTGAAGGGCCTGAACCGCCGCAGCCCGTGGTTTGCCGCGGTGCTCATGATGGTCATGTTCTCGATGGCCGGCATCCCGTTCTTCATCGGTTTCTTTGCCAAGCTGGCCGTGCTGCAGGCGGTGGTCGCTGCCGGCTACATCTACACGGCGGTGTTTGCGGTGCTCATGTCGCTGGTAGGTGCCTTCTTCTATCTGCGCGTGGTCAAGCTCATGTATTTCGACGAGGCGCTGGACAGCACCCCGCTGGTGGCTTCCGGCGAAATGCGCGCGCTGCTGTCGGTGAATGCGCTGGCGATCGCGCTGATCGGCCTGATGCCGCAACCGCTGCTCACGCTGTGTGCGACCGCGCTCGGCCAGGCCATGAAGTAAGGACGGCATGAGCCAGGACCTGACCGAGCACACACTGGACAGCCGTCAGGTCTACGACGGCGCCATGCTCAAGGTGTATCGCGATCAGGTCCGCCTGCCGGACGGTCGCGAGGGCGTGCGCGAATACGTCCGCCATCCGGGCGCGGTGGTCGTCATCGCCATCCTGCCCGACGGGCGCCTGCTGTTCGAACGGCAGTTCCGCTATGGACCGGGCAAGGTTTTCCTCGAGTTTCCCGCAGGCAAGATCGATCCGGGCGAGCCGATCGAACAGACCGCGATACGCGAACTGCGCGAGGAAACCGGTCATGAAGCCGATGCCTGGGAACATCTCGGCACCATGCATCCGTGCATAGGCTATTCCGACGAGCGCATCGAAATCTTTCTCGCGCGCGGCCTGCGCCACGTCGGCGCCCGCCTGGACGAAGAGGAATTCCTTGAAGTGACCGCGCTGTCGCTCGATGCGGCCATGGCCGCCGTATGGCAAGGCGAACTGACTGACGCCAAGACACTGGCGGCGCTGGTCTGGGCGCGCCGGGTATTCGAGCGCGGTTTCTGAAGTGCCTGGCCGGTAGCGGCCGGCCCCTGCCAGTTCGCTCTATCCCTGTACGCTCATTCCTCGACGCGCGAGATCGCCTGGTCCTGGCAGCCGGCCAGCCAGTCGCGCGCCGGGCCGACGCCGGGTATCACCACATCGGGTGACACCTCCAGCAGCGGCAGCAGCACGAAGGCGCGCAGATGCGCGCGCGGGTGAGGCACGTTCAGCGTTTCGGTGGCGATGGTCAGGTCGTCGTACAGCAGCACGTCCATGTCCAGCGTGCGTGGTGCGTTCTGGAATTCGCGCACGCGGCCGTGCTTCAGTTCTATGCCCAGCAGCGCATCGAGCAAGGCTTGCGGTGCGAGCGAGGTCCGCACCCGGGCGACCGCGTTGATGAAGTCGGGCTGGTCGTCATAGCCGATAGGCGCCGTGCGGTATAGAGAGGAGCGACGCTCCAGCGCGATACCCGGTGTTGCGGCCAGTTCGTCCAGCGCCGCGCGCACCTGGCGTTGCGGATCCTCGAGGTTGGCGCCCAGTCCGATGTGAGCGATGTGGGGCAGGGCAGGGAGGGTCATGCGGGAAGCCTTTTTGCAGAGCGCGCAACTGTATCACCGACCGTGCCCCGTCCGCCCGCTGCGCTGCGGTGCGGCGATAGCCCGGGGTTGGCTGATCCCGTCCCGATGCACCCGGCGCCACGTCGGGCCTCCCGGCCGGACGGCCGTTTGCCTGCGTGGGTCCGCCCTGATCCGGACGCTCCGGGATGCGCGCGCATCCCGCGATCCGATGTCAACAGACCCTAATCTGGATCAATGTGCGTGCGCCCCGGCGCAGGCACAGTCCAGGCTTTCCACTGTCGAGTACCGATCATGTCCGATATCGCACTGAGCGACGCCCACCGCCTGGGCCTGGCACCGATGGATGACATCCACCACGAATTCATGCACCTGATGGCGCGCCTCGACGACGCGGGGCGGGACGACATGATGGCCTGTCTCGATGCGCTGATCGAGCACACCGAAGCCCATTTCGCGCAGGAACAGCAGTGGATGGAGGAGAGCGGTTTTCCGCCCGTCCATTGCCATCACGGCGAACACGAAAGAGTGCTCGAGGTGGTGCGCGAAGTGCGTCGCCTTGCAGCCGCCGGCGATCACGGCATCGTGCGCAGCCTGGTGCGCGAACTGCCGCAGTGGTTCGCCCATCATGCGGCGACCATGGACGCCATGCTGGCGGAACACATAGCGCGCAGCGGATACATTGCGCGGGCGACGCTGGAGCGCCTGGTGCTTCAACCGGCCTGAGTCCGGCCGCGACGGTTCGCCGCCGGCGGGCCTCCCGCGCATCGGCGCATCACACGCGGTCGCGCATGAGCCGCGCCTTTTCGCGGTCCCAGTCGCGCTTCTTCTCGGTTTCGCGCTTGTCGTACTGCTTCTTGCCCTTGGCCAGCCCGATCTCGAGCTTGATGCGGCCCCGCGTGAAATGCAGGTTCAGCGGCACCAGCGTGTAGCCGGCACGCTCGACCAGACCGATGAGCTTGCGGATTTCCTCGCCCTTGAGCAGCAGCTTGCGGCTGCGCGTCGGATCCGGCTTGATGTGGGTGGACGCGGTGGGCAGCGGCGACACATGCATGCCGATCACGAACACCTCCTCGCCCTTCAGGACCACATAGGCTTCCTTGAGCTGGGTGCGGCCGGCCCGTATCGCCTTCACCTCCCAGCCTTCGAGCACCAGCCCGGCCTCGTAGCGCTGCTCGATGAAATAGTCGTGAAAGGCCTTCTTGTTGTCGGCGATGCTCATGTGGGGGAACCGGTACGGCAGCGCCGAACATCCCGCGAGCCAAACAAGGGCTGCGAGTCGCCGCGCTGCGCGGCTAAAATTGCGATTTTACCTTCTGATGACATGGCCGAAGTCCGAAAAACCGTGCTCATCGAGCGCAGCGCGGAACTGATGTTCCGGCTGGTCGATGGCGTCGAGCAGTATCCGCAGTTCCTGCCGTGGTGCGGCGGGAGCGAACTGATGGAACGCACCGACACCTTGACCCGCGCCCGTATCGACATCAATTACCACGGGGTGAAGGCGCATTTCGCCACCGCAAACGACAAGGTGTTTCCGCGCAGCATGACCATCCGCCTGGTCGAGGGACCGTTCAACCGGCTCGACGGCACCTGGCTGTTCACGCCGCTGGGCGAGCATGCGTGCAAGATCGAATTCAATCTGCACTACGAATTTTCCAGCCGCCTGATCGAGAAAGTGGTCGGACCCGTGTTCAGTCACATCGCCAATACTTTCGTCGACGCCTTCGTGAAGCAGGCGCAACGCCTAGACGGACAGGAACCGAAGTGATGGCCGGCCGCATCCGCGTGCAGGTGGCTTACGCGCTGCCCGACCGCCAGGACATCGTGACGGTCGAACTGCCGGACGGTGCGACCGCGCTGCAGGCGGTCGAGGCATCGGGGCTGTTGCAGAAGCATCCGGACATCGATCTCGCGCGCAACAAGATCGGTGTGTTCTCGAAACTGGTGAAGGCCGATCAGCCGCTGCGCGATCGCGACCGCGTGGAAATCTACCGCGCGCTGATCGCCGATCCGAAGGAGGTACGCCGGCAGCGTGCCGCCGAGGGCAAGGTGCTCAAAAAGGGCGGCGGCGACGTGGATGCGCCCGCAAGCTGACGCCGACCCCTATTTGCACCAGTCGTCCACCGACTTCTGCGCGGTGGCGATTTCCTTCTCGCGGCCGGCGTCGTCCAGGAATTCGCGCTCGCCCTGTGCATTGAAACGCACGATGCGCTGCCCCGACTGCAGGCCGGTCAAGCGGTTGCGGGCACGTTCGCAGTGCTCGGCCGCCTGTTCGCGTTCGGCCTTTTCCCTGGCTTCCTTGGCTTCCTTCTCCAGCCTTTCCTCGCGGCGCTTCTGGAATTCCTGCAGCTTGTCCTGCGCCGAGGTATCGCCAACGCCCGACGGCGGCGGCGCGTTCACGTTCTTCTTCACCGCATTGGCACCCGGCGGCGGGCTGTCGGAAAACACGGTGCGGCCCTGCGCATCCTTGTACTGGTAGATCTGCGCGGAGCACGCTGCAGACAGGGCAAGACCGACAACGGTGGCGAGGGCGATGCGGAACATCGGGTACGGGGATGACACTGCGGGCAATTCGGGACTCCTTGCGCAAGGGCGGTACCGCGCCGGCCGGGGGGCGGGTGCAGACTGCAGCATGGACCAGCGTATAATACGTTTTTGCCAGTAGGGAAAGTAGTCATGCGTGTTATCCAGAAGGCGCTGACCTTCGACGACGTGCTCCTGGTGCCGGCCCATTCCAATGTATTGCCGCGCGACGTCAGTCTCAGTACCCGAATCTCCCGCAACATCCGCGTCAATATCCCGCTGCTGTCCGCCGCCATGGACACGGTCAGCGAAGCCCGCCTGGCGATCGCCCTGGCGCAGGAAGGTGGCCTCGCCATCATCCACAAGAATCTCACCGCAAAGCAGCAGGCCGCCGAAGTGGCCAAGGTGAAGCGCTTCGAAGCCGGCGTGCTGAAGGACCCGATCACCATTTCGCCCGAAATGACCGTGCGCGAGCTGCTCACGCTCACCCGCAGCCACCGCATTTCCGGCTTCCCGGTTCTGGATGGCCCGCGCGTGGTCGGCATCGTGACCAATCGCGACCTGCGCTTCGAAACCAATCTCGACCAGCCGGTCGCCCGCATCATGACGCCGCGCGAGCGGCTGGTGTATGTGCAGGAAGGCGCCTCGCTGGACGAAGCCCGCGCGCTGATGCACAAGAACCGCCTGGAGCGGGTGCTGGTGCTGGGCGAGCACGACACGCTGCGCGGTCTCATCACGGTCAAGGACATGCTGAAGTCCACCGAACACCCGATGGCGGCCAAGGATGGGCATGGCCGGCTGCAAGTGGGCGCGGCCATCGGCGTCGGCGAAGGCACCGAAGAACGCGCCACCGCACTGGCCGAAGCCGGCGTGGATCTCATCGTGGTCGATACCGCGCATGGCCACTCGCAGGGCGTGCTCGACCGCGTGAGCTGGGTCAAGCGCACCTTCCCGCACATCGAGGTGATCGGTGGCAACATCGCCACTGCCGATGCCGCGCGCGCACTGGTCGATGCCGGCGCCGATGGTGTCAAGGTCGGCATCGGCCCGGGTTCCATCTGCACCACGCGCATCGTGGCCGGTGTCGGCGTGCCTCAGATCAGCGCCATCGACAATGTCGCCACCGCGCTCGCCTCGACCGATGTGCCGATGATCGCCGACGGCGGCATCCGCTTTTCGGGCGACATCGCCAAGGCCATTGCCGCCGGTGCCAATGCGGTCATGCTGGGCGGCCTGCTGGCCGGGACCGAAGAGGCGCCGGGCGAGATCGAACTGTTCCAGGGGCGTTCCTACAAGTCCTACCGCGGCATGGGTTCGCTGGGCGCGATGCAGCAGGGCGCCGCCGACCGCTACTTCCAGGACCCGGCGTCGAATGCCGACAAGCTGGTGCCTGAAGGCGTCGAAGGCCGCGTGCCCTACAAGGGCCCGGTAGTGAACGTGATCACGCAGCTCATGGGCGGCCTGCGCGCGTCGATGGGCTATTGCGGCTGTTCCACGGTCGACGAGATGCGGTCGAAGGCGCAGTTCGTCGAGATCACGTCCGCCGGCATCCGCGAATCCCACGTTCACGACGTGCAGATCACCAAGGAAGCGCCGAACTACCACGTTGATTGAGGGGCTCGGGAACAGGGGCCAGGGGCTGGAGGGGCCGGCGCTGGATGAGCGAGGTGCGCAGTTATCGCGATCTGCGGGTCTGGCAACGAGCGATGGATCGTGCGCTCGGCATCCATGCCCTGGGTCGCTCCTTTCCGGATAGCGAGCGCTTCGTTATGGTTGCTCAGCTTCGTCGTGCAGCCGTGCCCGTTCCGCCGAATAGCGCGGAAGGGCAGGCGCGCAGTTCGACGCGCGACTTACTTCGTTTTCTCTTGATCGCTCCGGGTTCGCTTGCTGAACCGGAAACGCAGCTCATCCTTGCACACCGTCTCGACTGCCTTGATCAGGACAGGCTTGATTCGACCTTGGTCCTTGCTGGAAAAACAGGCCGGATGATCCGGGGCCTGCAAACCTCACTGGCGTCGCGCATCGCTGCGGCGCCCTAGTCCCCAGTCCCTAGCCTCTTACCCCTTACGCGCCATGCACAACAAGATCCTCATCCTCGATTTCGGCTCCCAGGTCACCCAGCTCATCGCGCGGCGCGTGCGCGAGGCGCATGTCTATTGCGAAATCCATCCCTGCGACGTGGGTGACGATTTCGTGCGCGCATTCGGCGCGCAGGGCGTCATCCTGTCCGGCAGCCACATGTCGGCCTACGAGGAATCGACCGACCGTGCGCCGCAGGCGGTGTTCGAACTGGGCGTGCCGGTGCTGGGCATCTGCTACGGCATGCAGACCATGGCGCAGCAGCTCGGCGGCAAGGTGGAAGCGGGCACGGTGCGCGAGTTCGGTTATGCCGAAGTGCGCGCCCGCGGTCACACCAAGCTGCTCGACGGCATCGAGGATTTCCGCACCGAGGACGGTCACGGCATCCTGAAGGTGTGGATGAGCCATGGCGACAAGGTGACCGCGCTGCCGCCCGGCTTCAAGCTCATGGCATCCACCGACAGTTGTCCGATCGCCGGCATGGCGGACGAGACACGCGGCTTCTATGCCGTGCAGTTCCACCCGGAAGTCACGCATACCGCGCGCGGCGCCGACATCCTGCGCCGCTTCGTGCTCGAGGTGTGCGGCTGCCAGGGCGACTGGATCATGGGCGACTACATCGCCGAAGCGGTCGAGCGCATCCGCGAACAGGTGGGCGACGAAGAGGTCATTCTCGGCCTGTCCGGCGGCGTCGATTCCTCGGTCGCCGCGGCACTGATCCATCGCGCCATCGGTGACCAGCTCACCTGCGTGTTCGTCGATCACGGCCTGCTGCGTCTGAACGAGGGGCAGATGGTGATGGACATGTTTGCCGGCCGCCTGCACGCGCGGGTGATCCATGTCGATGCCAGCGAACAGTTCCTCGGCCACCTGAAGGGCGTGTCCGACCCGGAAGCCAAGCGCAAGATCATCGGCCGCGAATTCGTCGAGGTGTTCAAGGCGGAGGCCGCCAAGCTGAAGGCGGGCGGGCAGGGCCACAAAGGCGCCACCTTCCTCGCCCAGGGCACCATCTACCCGGACGTGATCGAATCCGGCGGCGCCAAGAGCAAGAAGGCCACCACCATCAAGAGCCACCACAATGTCGGCGGCCTACCGGAACAGCTCGGACTCAAGCTGCTGGAACCGCTGCGCGAACTGTTCAAGGACGAGGTGCGCGAGCTGGGCGTGGCGCTCGGTCTGCCGCGTGAAATGGTGTACCGCCACCCGTTCCCGGGGCCGGGCCTGGGCGTGCGCATCCTCGGCGAGATCCACCGCGAATACGCCGATCTGCTGCGCCGCGCGGACGCCATCTTCATCGAGGAACTGCGCGCCACCATCGACCCGCAGACCGGCAAGAGCTGGTACGACCTCACCAGCCAGGCCTTCGCCGTCTTCCTGCCGGTGAAGTCGGTCGGCGTCATGGGCGACGGCCGCACCTACGAATGGGTCGTCGCGCTGCGCGCGGTGCAGACCCAGGACTTCATGACCGCCCACTGGGCCGAACTGCCGCACAGCCTGCTCGGCCGCGTGAGCAACCGCATCATCAACGAGGTGCGCGGCATCAACCGCGTGGTGTACGACATCTCGGGCAAGCCGCCGGCGACGATAGAGTGGGAGTGACTCGGCGTTTGCCACAGATTGGCGCCGGTTGCACGAAAGCACATTCAAGCCCGCGTAACTGCGGGCTTTTTTGTGATCCAGATACGGAAGGTGCTGTCTGAGAGCCCCTCAATCCCTGTGCTCAACAAGGCCGTTTGAGGAGAGGGCCGGCCGCAGCTTGCCCCGGTCGGGGCTCGTCGCTATCGACGGCATAACAAGGTTTGCATAAGTAGATAGAAGATCACTGGAAGTGATCATTCTTGTCTTCTGACAAACTGCCCGTCCTTGGTGATGGTTTGTTTATCTGATAATTTGAGCACCATGAGTGCTCAAAATTCAGGGAAGCTGAACCGATTGCTGGCCGAGCTGGGCGATACGCGCCTGGTGTCCAGTCGCTGGCTACGGGCGCACGGCTACTCCAACAGTCTGGTCGCGCGCTACGTGGGCAGCGGATGGCTGGTGTCGCCGGCCCGTGGCGTCTACATGCGCACCGGCGGACGGCTGCAATGGGATGGAGTGGTTCGCAGCCTGCAGGTCGGGGAAGGCATGCCGCTGCACGTCGGAGGGCGCTTCGCACTGGCTCTGCAGGGGCACGAGCATTACCTGCGTCTGGGCGATGCCGGGACGATCACGCTGTATGGGCCACAGCGGCCGCCGGGCTGGCTGGGCAAGCTTCCACTGGCGCAGCGCTTCGAGCACCTGGGCAAGGATCTGCTTGATCTCCCGGCTGTGCCCGTCACGGCGGAAGTCTCCGACAAGGCGTTGTCGGAAGCGGGCCTGGCCTGGCATTCAGTGGCGTCGGGAACCGACGCCTTGGTCTGCTCGACGCCCGAGCGGGCCATGCTGGAACTGTGTGATGGCATATCGGACGCGGCAGGGGTCTACGAGGCCGATGCGCTGATGCAGGCCATGACCACGCTGCGTCCGCAGCGTGTCGGCATGATGTTGCGCCACTGCCGCAGCATCAAGGCCAAGCGGCTGTTCCTGGCCCTGGCCGATCGCCATCGGCATGCGTGGTTGTCGCGCGTGCCATTGGATGGCGTTGATCTGGGGCGTGGCAAGCGCGCGCTGGTGCCCGGCGGACGCCTCCATCCGACCTACCACATCACCTTGCCGGGAAACCTCGATGAGCACCTGGCTTGACCATTGGGATCGGCGGTACACGGACAGGGTGCGCTTGCTGGTCGACATCCTGCCGGTGCTGGCGCAGGAGCCGCGTTTTGCGCTCAAGGGCGGCACCGCCATCAACCTGTTCGAACACGATCTGCCGCGTCTGTCGGTTGACATCGACCTGGCCTGGCTGCCGGTGCATGACTATGCCGAGGATGCGAAGCTCATTGCCGAAGCGCTGGGGCGACTGGCGGATGTACTGCGTGCCCGGCCTCTGCAATTGCAGGTCCAGGCCTCGGCGGGCGAGGGTGGGGTGGTCACCCGGCTGGTGGCCAGTCGCGGCCGTGCGCGCGTGCAGATTGAGACGACGCCGGTCATGCGCGGCACGGTGCATCCGGCGCGGACCATGGTCGTGCGGCCACGGGTGGAGGAGGCTTTCGGTTTCGCCGAGGCGCAGGTGCTGGATTTCGCCGACCTCTATGCCGGCAAGCTGGCGGCGGCGCTGTCGCGGCAGCACCCGCGCGATCTATTCGACGTTGGCCTGCTGCTGGAGGACCCGCGGGCGGACAAAGCGCTCTGGCACACCTTCCTCGTGTACCTGACCTGCAGTCCCAAGCCGACGTGGGAAATGCTGGCGCCGCGCGTGCCTGCAGATTTCGAGGCCACCTTCGAGGCGCATTTCAAGGGCATGACGACGCAGCCTATTGAAGCAGGGGCGCTGCTGGAAAGCCGCGAGCGCCTTTTGTCGCGTGTGGCGGCGTGGCTGGATGAGCCGTCGCGCGCCTTCCTGCACTCAGTCGAGGATGAGCAGCCGGATTTCAATTTGATCGGACTTGCCCATGCGGCTAAGTTGCCGGGAGTGCGACGCAAGCTGCAGAACATGGCGCAGCGCACGGCGGCAAAGCGCGAGGCAGATCGTCGGCTGCTTGACGACGCGCTGGCGCGGATCGCTGACTCCAGATGACGAAGGCCACCGGCGCAACGGTTCACGATCTGACGCCGGTCTATGAACTGGATTCGCGCATCGGGCTGCAGGAAGGCGTCCTTCGCCAGTGGGCGGGTGGCAGGACCAGGACCCGACAAGTATCAAAGGCGGGGACGAGAAAACTTCATGAATCCCCCGGGAACTGTGCCGGGCCTTTTTTGCGCGCCGTATTCCACGCCCGATTGCCGCCCTGCTCCTCTGTCCCTACAATGCGAACAATTATCAATTGCATTGATGCCTGTCTGCGGCAGCGGACCGGGCGCGAGGGGAGTGCGCTGTGCGGACTGTCGAATGTGAGCTGCGGCGGGAGGCGGAGGATCTCTACCGGGGTCACCACGGCTGGCTGCAGGGCTGGCTGCGCCGCAAGCTGGGCGACGCGATGGAGGCGGCGGACATTGCGCAGGACGTGTTCATCCGCGTGCTGACGCGGCAGCAGCCGGTGCGTGCGCATGAGCCGCGCGCCTATCTGTCGACCATTGCGCGCGGTCTGGTGATCGACCATTGGCGCCGGCGCGCCCTCGAACGCGCCTGGCTCGATACGCTGGCCGTGCTGCCGGAAGCCGAAGCGCCGTCGCCGGAAAGCCGCGCGCTGGTGCTGGAGGCGCTGATCGAGATCGACCGCATGCTCGACAGCCTGAAACCGCAAGTGCGCACCGCCTTCCTGTGGGCGCAGCTCGAAGGCCTCAGTTGCCCGCAGATCGCCAGCCGGCTCGGTGTGTCGCTGGCCACCGCCGAGCGCTACATCGCCCGCGCGCTGCGTCACTGCTACGCGCTGCGTTTCGAATCGTGAGCGACGGACTGTCTGCCGCAGCCGGCGAGCGCCTGCCGGACGACATCGTCGATGCGGCAATCGCCTGGTCGGTGCGGCTGGACTACAACGCGGCGACGCCTGCAGCGAAGCAGGCTTTCGCGCGCTGGCTTGACGCCGATCCACGGCATGCGCAGGCGTGGAGCAGGGTGGCGGCGCTGCGCAGCGACTTCTCCGGCCTGCCGGCGAGGTTGGCGCAGGAGGTGCTGCAGGCCGCCGAGGCCGGGCGCCGAGGAGCCGCTGCCGGCCGGCGACGCGCCCTGCGCGTGCTGTCGCTGTCGGGCGCCGCGCTCGCAAGCGGATGGGCGGTGCGCGAAGCGACGCCCTGGCAGCGTCTGCTGGCCGACGCGAGCACGGCGGTCGGCGAACAGCGTACGCTGCGTCTGGCCGACGGCAGCGTCGTCATGCTGAACACGGACAGCGCGATCAGCAGCGATTTTTCCGGCGAGCGCCGTGTGCTGGTGCTGCACCGTGGCGAAATCATGATCACCACCGGCGACGACGCAGGGGCAGCCGCGAAGCGCCCCTTCTGGGTCAGCACGCCCTTCGGTGCGCTGCGTGCGCTGGGCACCCGTTTCATCGTGCGGCTGGAGCGCTCCGAGGTGCGGGTCAGCGTGCAGGAGGGCGCAGTCGAGGCGCATCCGGCCGACGGCGGCGCGTCGGTCGTCATCCACAGCGGCGAGCGCAGCACGCTGGGCCCGGCAGGCACCTCGCCGCCGGTCGTGGCGGATGTGGATGACGATGCGTGGACGGACGGCGTGATCACCGGCCGCGACATGCGGCTGGCCGACCTGCTGGACGAACTGTCGCGCTATCGCAGCGGCCGCATCGTCTGCGATCCGCAGATCGCGGACTGGCGCGTGTCCGGCGTGTTCCACGTGCGCGACACCGACCGCGCGCTGCGCTTCCTGACGCAGGTGCAGCCGGTGACCGTGCGCTACCGCACCCGCTACTGGGTCATCGTCGAGGCGGACCGGGCAGGCTGAACACGGCCACCCAGGAAATTTTCGACTGAAGTGAGGGGATGCGCGGTTTCGTCCGGCCTCTGCAGTGAAGGCGCCCGTTTGGGTGGCGCTTCTTCCAACCGGACTCGAACACCGTCATGAATGCTCCTCTTTCCGCTCTCGCGTCGCCGGCGTGCGCGCATCCCCCGCTGAAGACGCTCGCTGCGGCGTTGCGCATCGCCCTGCTGGGCCTGACGCTGACGGCAGCCGCGCTGCCGCACACCGTTCGCGCGCAGGAGGCTGCCGCGCCGGCAGCGGCCAGCGTGCTGCACTTCAGTCTGTCTGCCGGTCCGCTCGCGACGACGCTCGACCGCTACGCGCGCATCGCCGGCGTCAATGTGTCCTATGAGGCGGCGCAGCTGGCCGGCGTGCGTTCGCGCGGGCTGGAGGGCGACTACACGGTCGAGGGCGCGCTGCAGGCGCTGCTGCTCGATACCGGTTTCGAGGCCGTCGCGCGGGGCGGCGGCTACGCCGTGCGCCGTGGCGCCGCGCGTCCATCGTCGGACAGCGGGGAGGTACCGGTGCTGAACGCGGTGCGCGTGCGCGCCGACGCCGAATCCCTCCACCCCTTGCCGCCGATGCAGGCCGGCGGCCAGATGTCGCGCGGCGGACGCCTGGGCATGCTGGGCAACGCCGACGTGATGGACGCCCCCTTCAGCGTCAGCAGCTATGGCGCCGGCATGATCGAGGACAGGCAGGCGGTCAGCGTGGCCGACGTCGTCGGCAACGACCCGTCGATCCGCATTTCGGGTCATCCGGGCGACATCCTCGACACCTTCTTCATCCGCGGCTTCCCGATCGGCGACCAGAACTCGGGCGAGA
The DNA here is from genome assembly GCF_000372885.1 of Methyloversatilis thermotolerans. Lineage (GTDB taxonomy): Bacteria > Pseudomonadota > Gammaproteobacteria > Burkholderiales > Rhodocyclaceae > Methyloversatilis > Methyloversatilis thermotolerans. The sequence goes on along the minus strand of NZ_KB889967.1, from coordinate 1,909,462 downwards.
TCGCCTTCGACGGCGTGCACGGCGTGGCGCCGAACTATCGCGTGCTGGTCGATTACGCCGAGCGCATCGAGGTGATCAAGGGGCCGACCGCGCTGCTCTACGGCATGTCGCCGGCCAGCAGCGTGGGCGGCACCATCAATATCGTGCCCAAGCGCGCCGGCGCCGACGACCTCACGCGCTTTACCGCCAGCGCGTCGCCCAACGCGCAGTACGGCGGCCACCTCGACCTGAGCCGCCGTTTCGGCCCGGATCGTCGCCTTGGCATCCGTTTCAACGGCAGCGCGTACGACGGCGACACCGGCATCGACAAGCAGTCGCGCGCCGCCACGGTGGGCGCGCTGGCGCTCGACTACAGCGGCGACAGGCTGCGCGCCACGCTGGACATCGTCGATCAGCGGGAAGACATCGACGCGCCGTCGCGCCGTCCTTTCCTCGGCGCCGGCGTGGCCGTGCCGTCGGCGCCCGATGGTCGGCGCAACGTGTCGCAGCGCTGGGAGCGTTTCGAAACCGAGGACCAGTCGGTGCTCGCACGCGTCGAGTACGCGGCGAGCGAGCAGATCACGCTGTTCGCCAGCGTCGGCGGCGGACGCACCCGGGTCGATCGCCTGTTCGGCAACCCGACCGTGCTGAATGCCGCCGGCGACACCAGCACGGTGCCGCAGCGCTTCCGCTTCGACGTCGACCGCAGTACCGCCGAAGCGGGTCTGCGCGCGCGCTTCGAAACCGGGCCGCTGCGACATGTGGTGAGCGCACAGGTCAGCACCTACCGGGACCGCCTCGGCCGCATTTCGGCCAACGGTACCGCGGTGCTGTCCAATCTGTACGCGCCCTTCGACAGCCCGGCGCAGGACGTGCAGCTTACGAGCAGCGTGCCGCGCGTTTCCGATACCGAGCTGAGCGGCTTCGCGCTGTCCGACACACTGTCGATGTACGACGAGCGGCTGCAGCTCACGCTGGGCGTGCGCCGCCAGCGGGTGGAAACCGACAACTTCGATCCGCTGACCGGCGCGTTGACGACGGCCTATGACGAAAGCGCGCTGACGCCGCTCGTCGGCATCGTCGTCAAGCCCTGGCAGCGGGTGGCGCTGTACGCCAACCACATCCAGGGCCTGAGCCGCGGCGACATCGCGCCGCCGTCGGCCAGCAACGCCGGCGAGGTGTTCGCACCGTACAAGGCGCGGCAGAACGAGGTCGGCGTGAAGGCCGAGATCGGCGGCGTCATCGCCACGCTGAGCGCATTCCAGATCACCAAGCCGAGCGGCCAGCTGACCGGCACCGTGTTCGCGGTCGATGGCGAACAGCGCAATCGCGGCGTCGAACTGGCGCTGTCCGGCGAAGCCGCGCCCGGCCTGCGTCTGCTCGGTGGCGTCACGCTGCTCGACGCCGACCTGACACAGACCAATTCGGCCGCCACGCTGGGCCGGACCGCGGTCGGTGTGCCGTCGCTGATGGCCAACATAGGCGCCGAGTGGGACGCCGCCTTCCTGCCCGGCGTGACGCTGACCGGCAACGTGGTGCACACCGGCAGCCAGTACGTCGACCGCGCCAACACGCTGCGCGTACCGGACTGGACCACCGTCGACCTTGGCGCGCGCTACCGCACGACGGTCGCCGGCCGGGCCACCGTCTTCCGCGCCCAGCTGCGCAATGCCTTCGACCGCAGCTACTGGGCCGGCGTATGGCAATACGGCAGCCTGGTGCAGGGCGCGCCGCGCACGCTGTTGCTGTCGGCCACCGTCGATTTCTGAGCGGGGGGAGCGCGATGAAGGCATTCCGCATGATGGCGGCGCTGCTGCTGCTGACGATGGCAACGCCCGGCTGGGCGCACGGCATCTGGTTCGCCCAGCGCGCCGGCCGGCTGGCGCTGGTCTATGGCGAAGGCGCCGAGGACGTCGAGGTGTTCAGCCGCCGTGACCGCATCACGGCGCTGCAGGCCTTCGACGCGGCCGGTCGTCCGGTGGAGGTGCGTACCGTGCCGGCCGAGCCCATGGTGTTCATCAGCGCCGACGCTGCGGCCATCGTGCTGGCGACGACGATGGACAACGGCCATTGGTCGCGCATGCCTTCGGGCAAGTGGATGGCGGGGACGAAGGACTCGGTGGCCGGCGCCACCACCACCGGCCGCTACCTGAAGTACGGCATACATCTTCTGGCGGCGCCGGCGGGCGGGATGCAGCCGGTGGCCGGCATGGCCTTCCAGATCGTGCCGGTCGGGAAGCGCTTTCCGCAGCGCAGCGGTGACGTGCTGACGGTGCGCGTGCTGCACGAAGGGCGAGCGCTGCCCGGCGCGGAGGTGTGGCCCGACCTGGTCAATGACCCGGACGGCGTCCCGGTGCGGACCGATGCCGACGGACTGGCCACCGTCACGGTGCGTAACCAGGGCCTCAACGTGATCCGCGCCGAATACGTCGCACGCGGCGATGCCGATGGCAAGGTCGATCTGGTCGAACATTTCGCCACCCTCAGCTTTGCGCTGAAGCCGCTCGCCGACTGACTGAAGTGGCCCCTTTTCGGTGGACAGCCGGTACGACCCGCGCCGGCGACATTCGCCGCCGGACGGCCTCTCGCCGATGAACGATGCGGAGAAACACCGCGGGGTCGAGCCGCCTCACGACAAGCCCGGGTTACCCACCGGGCCGCGCGCCCCCGGCCTGGATGGGGCCGGCTGCGGCGCCCTGGATAACCCTGCTATTGACTGCGATCACATGGCTTGACTCTCAGGCCACAAGACGTCCACCGGATGGGGGCCACTCCAACTCCAAAATTCGATCGGCACGGGTGGTAAGAATTCGGTCGGCACCAGCAGATTCAGTCGAGAGTTCAAGCTGAAGCAGTCAGGCTCGTGAGGGTGCGAGCCGCGTCGGTGGCGCAGGCCGCGCTCGATCCGACCCCCGACCAGCGCAAGCCGGCCTGTCAGTTTCCCAGTCGCCCCCGGGCAAGCGGCTTGAACCGGAAGATGTAGTAGGGCGGCTTATGCAGCGCCTTGCCGTTGTTGAAGATCGGAACCTCCGAAAGCTGCGCGGCCGAGACGTACAGCCATCCATCGGGCGAATGGCTGACTCCGTCGGGCCAGATCAGATCAGGGTGTGCGGCCAGGCGCCGATACTGGCGGTCGCTCGCAGCAATGACGCCGACAGCGCGCTGTTCGACCTCGGTCAGGTACAGGTTTCCCTCGTCGTCGATGGACAGGCCGCCGTTGTTGGGTTTGCGCGCGTAGCGTTCCACGCGCTGGCCCAGTTCCCGGGCACTCAGTGTTGAGTCGAGCAAGTCCGCCGTGCGTACCCGATAGAGCCAGCCACCGTTGAGCGGGCCGAAATACAGCCACTCGGCCCGTCGGTCGAGCGCGATGCCATCGGCACCGACGCGCAGGCGCACCGGCTTGCCGTCGCCAGCCGGCACGCGCAGTTCACGGCCATCCGGGGCAATCGGCACGTCTTCCGGCAATACGCTCGCATGGCCTTCCAGCAGTCGGCGCGAGGCGCCTGTGCGCATGTCCACTACTACCAGCGCAGCCTGCGTACCGTCTCCGCCAGGCCCGATGCCTTCGTCGGCAATATAGAAAGCGCCGTGCGCGGCGTCGATAGCGAAATCGTTGAGCTGTGACTCCGGTCGCGAGGCGGGCGAGGGGATGTGGTAGATGCGCTCCAGCCGGTCCGTGCGCGTGTTCCAGCCGACAAGCTTGGGCGTGATGCCACTGCGCGTGCCCATGTCCAGCATCCAGATCACACCTTGGGCGTCGCCGCGCAGACCGAGCACCGAATCCAGGTAATGGTCGTTGTCCTTTCGCGGCGTGTTCCAGGCCAGGTTCGGAAACGGGCGCCCGGAGCGCCGGTCCGCATCGAGTTCGGCAACGCGGACGGCCGGCGAGAAGAACGGATGGTGGCTGTAGATCACGCGGTTGTCCGGCGTGAAGCCGATGTTGCCAACGGCCTCCGGCAGTTCGGCAACGACTTCGGCGGTCTGAACCTCAACCGCGCAGGCAGCGCCGGAGATCGATGTCAGCAGGAGCGCGGCAAGCGTTCTGGAGAAGGCTCGGATCGTCATGCGCCTTGCTCCTGCCGAGGGAAGCCCGCCAGCGTGATCTTGCCGATGGCCCGACCGCTTTCCAGCAGGGCATGGGCCTTGCGCAGGTTCTCGGCGTTGAGCGAGCCGAGGGACTGGGTACGGGTTGTCGCGATCTTCCCCTGGCTGGCCAGATCGGCGACGTTGCTCAGGATCTCCTGCTGTCGGGCGATGTCTGCCGTTCCCAGCAAGGGGCGGGTGAACATGAACTCCCAATGGATCGACAGGCTCTTGCGCTTGAGCGACACGATATCGAGCGACGCGGGATCGTCGATGAGTGCGATGCGTCCTTGCGGGGCAATCAGCGTCACGATGTCCTCGAGGTAGCGATCGGTCTGGTTCGTGGAGAACACGAAGGCCGGCGGCGCGCTCAAGCCGAGCGCTTCGACCTGTGGCGCCATCGGCTGTGTATGGTCGATGACGTGATGGGCCCCAAGCTTCGTGACCCATTCGACGGTTTCAGGGCGAGAGGCGGTTGCGATGACGGTCAGGCCGGTCAGGGCACGCGCCAGCTGGATCGTGATGGAACCTACGCCGCCTGCGCCGCCGATCACGACGAGGGCATCGGAGGCGCCCGGTACGGGCCGATCAACGTGCAAGCGGTCGAACAGGGTTTCCCAGGCCGTCAGCGCGGTCAGCGGCAGCGCCGCGGCCTGCTCGTCGTCCAGCGTGGCGGGTGCAGGGGCCGCGATGCGCGCGTCCACAGCCTGCAACTCGGCGTAAGAGCCAGGCCGGTCGATCGCGCCTGCATAGAACACGCGGTCTCCGGGCTTGAATCCCGTCACGCGAGAACCGACAGCCCGCACGCGACCCACGGCATCCCAGCCGAGGATGCGCCAGGTCCCGGCGGCAGGCCGCGCGGAAGCACGCACCTTCGTATCGGCCGGATTGACGGCGACGGCAAGCACTTCGACCAGCAGATCTTGCTCGCCGCATTCAGGGTCGGGCAGGTCGAGATCGAGCAGGGATCGGGGATCAGAAATCGGTAGCGGTGTGTTGAAACCGACGGCCCTCATGGCGTACTCCGTTCAGTGAATGATGCATGCCATTCTTGCCTTTATTGCCGATCATCGTAAGAACGCAGATACTTTGCATATAGTGTGCAAAAAGGTACTGTCATGGCCCGCGTTCCCCACCCGACCTTCACCTGCGCCGCTGGCTGCACGGTCGAGGCCACGCTCAACCTGATCGGCGGCAAGTGGAAAGGCGTGATCCTCTACCGTCTGCTCACCGAACAGGTGTTGCGCTTCAACGAACTGCGTCGCCTGCTGCCCAACATTACCCAGCGCATGCTCACCAACCAGCTCCGCGAACTGGAGGGCGACGGGCTGATCGCACGCAAGGTCTATCCCGAGGTACCGCCCAAGGTGGAATACCGGCTGACGGATTACGGTCAGACGCTGGCCCCCGTCATTCATGCGCTGAAGGCGTGGGGCGACGCCCATGTCGAAAGCACCGCAAATGCGGTGCGGGCCGGGGCGGGCTGAAAGCGCAATCCGGGACGCCGGACATCCGGCACGCCGCTTCCCGACAGGCGTGAGGCTGAGGAGCTGTTTCGTTGCGGTGGCCGCTGGCGCTCCGCGACAGGCGCGCGCCGCTCAGCCCTCGATCAGTTCGAACGATACGTCCTGCGCGCCCTGCCACAGCGTGCGCACGCCCAGCGCGTGCAGCTTTTCGCGGCCGTCGACGATGGTGAGGAAGTGGTTGCCGGCCAGCGGGCCGACCTTGCTCGAGAAGCTGCAGCTTCCGTAGGCCATGATGATTTCGGTTTCGCTGTAGCCGCCCGGGTAGAACAGGATGTCGCCGACCGAGGGGTGGCAGGTGTGGTTCTCGTAGCCCACCGTCTCGCCCTCGTGCTCGAGCACGAAATCGCCCATCGGCACCCAGCAGCCTTCGCCGCTCCAGCGCACATGGATGAGCTTCTGCCGGTAGGGCAGCATTTTCAGGAAGGCGGCGACGGTGCGCGGGGCCTGGTCGTGGGTTTCGGCGACGAAGCTGTCGCCGCCTGCGGTGATGCGTATGCGGGCCATGTGATGTCCGTGTGAGTGGGTGTCAGGAGCCGGGCTGGCCTATCCATTTGCTCACGTCGGGCCGGCGCCAGCCGGCCAGGCGGTCGAGCAGGGCGTGCGGATCGGACTCGATCTGCAGCATGTCCCGGTGTTCCGGTTTCAGGAATCCTTCGCGGGTGGCGAGCGCCAGCATGGCGACCAGCGGCTGGTAGAAGCCGCGTGTATCCAGTACGCCATAGGCTTTCTCATGGTCGCCGAGCTGGGTGAGGGTGGCCGCTTCCAGCAGTTCTTCCAGCGTGCCCAGACCGCCCGGCAGCGCGATGAAGGCGTCGGCCAGTTCGGCCATGCGCGCCTTGCGTTCGCGCATGTGGGGGGCGATCTCGTGGCGGCTCAGGCCGGGATGAAGATGTCCACGGTCATGCAGCCGCTGGTTGATCACGCCGGTCACGCTGCCGCCGGCGGCCAGCGCGGCATCCGCCAGTACGCCCATCAGGCCCTTGCTGGTGCCGCCGTAGATCAGCGTGATGCCGCGTGCGGCGATGGCTGCGCCGAGCGCGCGCGCCGCGTCGGTGTATTCCGGCGACACGCCGAAATTCGATCCGCAGAACACCGCCACGCTGCGCAGCGCCGTCGTCTGTCCGTTGCTCATTGGCGTGTTCCCTGTCGTATGCGCTTCATGCCGGCATCACTCCCACGGTTCCTGTGGCTTCGCCGTGGGCGCAACACCCGCCGGCGTTTCCAGGATGGCCGAGGTGTAGTGCTCGGTGTGGCGGGGCCGCGGCGTCGGCATCTTCTGTATGCCCTTCACCGACACGCCCCAGCCGGCGGCATCCTCGATCAGACTGCGGTTGCGCATCACGAAGCGGCCGCGCACCAGGGTGTGCACCGGCGCTCCCTGCACCGGGCGGCCGTGCCAGGGCGAAATCTTGCTCACCGACTGCAGCGATTTCTGCGACACCAGCGACTTCAGCCCCATGTCCACCACGGCGATGTCGGCATGCGCGCCCACCGCCAGCACGCCCTTGGTGCCATACAGACCCCAGGCACGGGCGGGCGCGGCCGCGGTCCATTTCACGTAATCCATCAGGGTGGCGCGCTGGCGGCTGATTTCGGTCAGCATGACCGGCATCTGCGTTTCCACGCCGGGGAAGCCGCAGTCGCAGGTCCAGATGTCCTCGCGTGTCTTTTCTTCCGGGGCGTGCGGCGCGTGGTCGGTGGCGATCATGTCTATCGTGCCATCCATCAGCGCATCCCACAGCGGCTGGTTGTGGCGCGGCTCGCGTATCGGCGGATTCAGCCTCAGGATGCCGCCCAGCCGGCGCATGTCGTCGGTATTGAGCAGCAGGTACTGCGGACAGGTTTCCACCGTCACGTCCACGCCACGGCGCTTGGCGTCGCGGATCACGAACAGCGAATCGGCGGCGCTGTGATGCGCGATGTGCACCCGCGCGCCGGTCCATTCGGCGAGCGCGAGCACGCGACCGATGGCTTCGATCTCGCATACCTCGGGCCGCGCCGCGAGGTGGGCCAGCGCATCGATGCGGCCGGCGGCCTGCATGCGCTGCTGGCGCCGCGCCATGATGGACGAGTTCTCGGCGTGGACGACGGTGCGTATGCCCAGCGGCGCCAGCTTTTCGAAGCCTTCCAGCAGCGCGCCATCGGTGGGTGCGGGCAGATTGCCGAAGGTGTTGCCGACGAAGGCCTTGAAGCTGGTGACGCCGCCCTCGAGCAGTTCTTCCAGCCGGTCTATCGTGTCGTCGCCGAGCAGGCCGTGTATGCCGTAGTCGACATAGGACGATGCGGCCGCCTGCTGCTTCATGCGCAGCGCTTCCAGCGTGCCGGTCGGCGGATTCGTGTTGGGCATTTCGAACACCGTGGTGACGCCGCCGCAGGCGGCCGCCGCCGAGCCGGTCTTCCAGGTTTCCTTGTGCGGATAGCCCGGGTCGCGGAAGTGCACATGGCTGTCGATGGCGCCCGGCAGCACGTACTGCCCGTCGGCGCGCAGTTCCTCGCGCGCCGGCGGCATCAGGTCGTCGTGACCGATGGCGACGATGACGCCATCGGCGATGGCGATGGACGCGTCGATGATCTGTTCGGGCGACACGATGCTGCCGCCGCGGATGACGAGATCCGCCTTGCTCATGGATGGACTCCTGGAAATGTGTATGCGACGGTCCGGTCGTGACCGGACGCCGGCGGAAGGGTGTGTGTGCGGATCAAAGCGCGGCCCAGCCGCCATCGACCGGCAGGTCCACGCCGGTGATCTGGCGCGACACCTCGCTGGCGAGGAAGAGGCAGGCGTGCGCCACATCCTCGTCCAGGCTCACCCGCTTCAGCGCATAGTCCTCGGCGTGGCGGCGCATCGCTTCCTCCAGCGTGATGCCCAGCTTGTCGGCCATGTTGGCGCACACCTTCTCGCGGAAGCGCGGGCCGTCGACCATGCCCGGCGCCACGCAATTGACATTGATGTTGTGCGCGCCGGCTTCCAGCGCGAAGCTCTTGGTGATACCGCGCAATCCCCACTTGGACGCGGAATAGGCCACCCGCCCGGCGCGCCCGCGCATGCCGAAGGTGCCACCCACGTTCACCACCTTGCCGCCGCCCTGCGCGATCATCGCCGGCAGCACCGCGTGCATGGTGTTGAAGCAGCCGGTCATGTTCAGTTCGACGATGTCATTGAATTCCTCGGCTGTGGTTTCCCAGCCGGTCTTGCCGATCGGACCGGAACCGCCGGCCACGTTCACCAGGATGTCGATGCGCCCGTAGCGCGCCAGCGCCGCCTGCGCCAGCGCCTCGGTCTGCGCCGCGTCGGTCAGGTCGCAGGCCACCACCAGCGTGCCGACGCCGAGCGCCGCGGCCTCGGTGGCCACCGTGTCGATGGCGGCGACGTCGCGGCCGGCCAGCACCAGGTCGCAGCCTTCCTGCGCGAACGCCAGCGTGATGGCGCGTCCCATGCCTTTTGCGGGGCCGGTGATGAGGGCCACTTTCTGCCTGAGTTTCAGATCCATGGGATAGATGTTCCAGAGAGGGTTTGCGGGCTTTCGGTGGCAGCGCGGTCCGCTGTGCGGCCGCCTGCTGAAGTCGGTGAGAGCGCGTTCTCGGTGGCTCAGGTGTCAGCCGAGTCTAGCCAGCCGGCCCACCCGTCCGGGGTGCTTTTTTCGTCAGCGCACGGCGCGCGGATGGCTACGTGCGCGGGCGCGCAAGGTCGCGCGTGCGCGACCACGGGTGTTTCCATCTTCGCGTTTGCCCGTGCCGCGATTGGCAACGGGGTGGTGGCGGCAATCGCCCGATACTGCTTGCGTGATGAACACCGACCGGCGCATGGCCGGAGCGCTCAATGATCAGTGCGGAACAGAATGACTTGATGACCCGGGTCGGCCCGGGAACACCGGCCGGCGACCTGCTGCGCCGTTACTGGCAACCGGTTGCGCTGGAGGACGAACTGGCCGGGCCGCGACCGGTGCGCGCGGTGCGCGTGCTCGGGCAGGACCTCGTGCTGTTCCGCGACGAGCAGGGGCGACTGGCCCTGATCGACCGCGACTGTCCGCATCGCGGTGCCGACCTCGCATTCGGCCGTCTCGAGGACGGCGGGCTGCGCTGTCCTTTCCATGGCTGGCTGTTCGACGCGACTGGCCAGTGCATCGACACGCCGGCCGAGCCGGAAGGCAGCCGCCTGTGTACGCGCATCCGCCAGCGCGCCTATCCGGTGCAGTTGCGTGGCGGCATCGTGTTCGGCTATCTGGGCGAGGGCGAAGCGCCGGCCTTTCCGGAATTCGACTGTTTCGTCGCGCCGGACAGCCATGTGTTCGCATTCAAGGGGCATTTCGACTGCAACTGGCTGCAGGCGCTGGAAGTGGGCATGGATCCGGCGCATGCCTCCTATCTGCACCGCTTCTTCCAGGACGAGGACACCTCGGCGAGCTATGGCAAGCAGTTCCGCGGCCCATCCGCCGATTCCAGCATGCCGATCACCCAGGTGCTGCGCGAGTACGGCCGGCCCGACATCCGGGTCGAGAACACCGACTACGGCATGCGGCTGACCGCGCTGCGCCACATCAGCGAGGATCTCACCCATGTGCGCGTGACCAATGTGGTGTTCCCGCAGGCCTTCGTGATTCCGATGAGTTCGGAAATGACGATATCCCAGTGGCACGTGCCGATCGACGACACGAGCTGTTACTGGTACGCCATCTTCACCAGTTTCACCGGTCCGGTGGACAAGGCGCAGATGCGCGCGCAGCGGCTGGAGCTGTACGAGCTGCCCGACTACATGCCGCGCCGCAACCGCGCCAACAACTACGGCTATGACGTGCGCGAGCAGGCCAGCGAAACCTATACCGGCATGGGCATGGACATCAATGTGCACGACCAGTGGGCGGTCGAGTCGCAGGGCCGCATACAGGACCGCACGCGCGAACACCTGGGCACCACCGACAAGGGCATCATCGCCTACCGGCGCATGCTGGTCGCGGCCATCGAAGCGACGCGCGCCGGGCAGGGTGCGCCGATGCTGATATCGCGCGAACAGGCATCGTCGTTCAGCGGCCCGCCGTCCATCGACGGCATCGGCCGCAAGGTCGATCCCGACGTGTACTGGCGCGAGGCCGACCTGGAGCGCCGGCGCAAGTCGGACTGGGCATCGGCGCGACTGGCCGGGTGAGTGTCGCGATGAGTTTCGTCGAGCGGCACGGCCTGTGGTCGGACGAACAGCATGCGCGCGCGCGCGAGGTCGAGGCGCATATCGCGTCCGGCGACATCGACACCGTGCGCTTCTCGTTTCCCGACCAGCACGGTGTGCTCCGGGGCAAGACGCTGGTGGCCGCGGAGGCGCTGTCCTGTCTGCGCGCCGGCGTGAACATGACCACCACACTGCTGGCCAAGGACACTTCGCACCGCACCGTGTTTCCGGTGTTTTCGGACAACGGCGGCTTCGACTTTGCGGGCATGCGTGGCGGCGCCGATTTCGTCATCGTGCCCGACCCCGGTTCCTTCCGCGTCCTGCCCTGGGCACCGCGCACCGCCTGGCTGCTGTGCGATGCCTTCATGGGCGATGGCACGCCTTCGCCGCTGTCGACGCGGCGCATCCTGCAGCGCGCGGTGGATGAACTGGCGAAGCAAGACATGGACTTCATCGCCGGCCTGGAGGTGGAATTCCATGTGTTCCGCGTCGACGATGCGCGCATGCGCCTGTCCGATTCCGGCCAGCCGGGCACGCCGCCCGAGGTGTCCCTGCTCACGCACGGACACCAGTACCTGACCGAGCAGCGCTATGACCGCGTGGATGCGCTGATGGAGCTTCTGCGCGCGCATCTGATGGCGCTCGGACTGCCGCTGCGCTCGCTGGAGATCGAATTCGGGCCCAGCCAGTTCGAGCTCACCTTCGGCCCTGCGGCCGGGCTGGCGCCGGCCGACAATATGGTGCTGCTGCGCGCGGCGATCAAGCAGATCTGCCAGCGCAACGGCTATCACGCCACCTTCATGTGCCGGCCGCGCATTCCCAACGTCATGTCCAGCGGCTGGCATCTGCATCAGTCGCTGCGCAGGCGCGCCGACGGCCGCAACGCTTTCATGCCCGAGTGCGAGGGCGCGCCGCTCAGTCCGCTCGGCATGCACTATCTCGCCGGGCTCAAGGCCCACGCACGCGCATCCGCTGCGCTGGCCAGCCCGACGCTGAACGGCTATCGCCGCTACCGGCCGATGTCGCTGGCGCCGGACCGCGCGAGCTGGGCCTGCGACAACCGAGGCGCCATGCTGCGCGTGCTCGGTGCGGCGGGCGATGCGCGCTCGCGCATCGAGAACCGCATCGGCGAACCGACCGCCAATCCCTATCTGTATCTTGCCTCGCAACTGTTTTCCGGCATGGATGGCATCGCGCGCCGCCTCGATCCGGGACCCTCGGCGGATGTTCCGTACGAGTCGCCGGCCGAGCCCTTGCCGCGTTCGCTGCAGGAAGCCATGCAGTGCCTGCGCGAGGACGAGGGGCTGTGCACCGCGCTCGGGCGCGGCTTCGTGGACTATCTGTCGCACATCAAGGAGGCGGAAATCGCCCGCTTCAACCTCGAGGTGACCGAATGGGAGCACCGCGAGTATTTCGACCTGTTCTGAGCGGATTCCAGCAAGCCATGAGTGTCATACATTTCATCCTGAAGGATGGCAGCACGCGGACCCTGCAGGCACGCCACGGCGCGTCGGTGATGGAGATCGCGGTACTGGGCAATGTGCCGGGCATCGCCGGCGAGTGCGGCGGCTCCTGTGCCTGCGCGACCTGCCACGTCTATGTCGCCGACGCGGATGTCGACCGCCTGGCGCCCCCCGACGACATGGAAACCGACATGCTGTCGGCGGTGGCGGCCGAGCGTCTGGCTTGCAGCCGGCTGGCCTGCCAGATCGCGATGAGTGCGGAACTCGACGGGCTCACCGTGCGCGTGCCGCACACCCAGAGCTGACATGAATGCTCCGCTGACCATAGTCGGCGCGTCCTACGCTGGTCTGCAGATCGCCGCCAGCGCACGCGAACTGGGGTATGACGGCCCCATCGTGATGCTGGGCGACGAGGCGCACGCACCGTACCAGAGACCGCCGCTGTCCAAGGGCCTGCTGAGCGGGAAGACCGCGCCCGGGCAATTGCCCTTGCGTGCGCCGTCCTTCTACGACGAACAGCGCATCGAACTGCGCCTGGGCTGCCGGGTCGAGTCACTCGACATCGGCCAGCGCTCGCTCGGCCTGGCCGATGGCAGCGCGCTGCGCTATGGCGTGCTGGCGATCACCACCGGCGCGCGCGCGCGCCCGCTCGCACTGCCCGGGGCCGATCTGGCCGGTGTGCACGCACTGCGCACCCTGGACGATGCGCTGGCCCTGATCGCCGCGACGGAGCGCGCGCAGCGCGTCGCCGTCATCGGCGGCGGCTTCATCGGTCTGGAGGTGGCGGCGGCGCTTGCCGAGCGCGGCATCGCGGTGAGCGTGATCGAGGCGCAGCCGCGTCTGCTCGCGCGCAGCGTGCCGCCCTTGCTGTCCGCATACATCGCCGAGCTGCATCGCACGCGCGGCGTCGAGCTGCTGTGCGGCCGTCAGGTGCGCGAGCTGCGTGGATGGCAGGGGCGGGTGTGCGGTGTCGGCCTGGACGATGGCACGGCCATCGAGTGCGATCTGGTGGTGGCCGGCATCGGTGTCCTGCCGAATACCGAGTGGGCGCTGCAGGCGGGCCTGCCGGCCGATGCCGCCGGCAGGATCATGGTCGACACGCTGGGCCGCACCGCTGCGAGCGATGTGTTTGCCGCCGGCGACTGCGCCGCGATGCCCAGCCCGCACGCGCCGCAGCCAGACCAGCCGGTGTGCCTGGAAAGCATACAGGCGGCCAACGACGGCGCGCGCGCCATCGCGTCCTGCCTGGTCGGCCGGCCATTACCGTGCGGGGCCGTGCCATGGTTCTGGAGCGACCAGCACGGCGTACGGCTGCAGATGGCCGGATTGCCCGCGGCGGACGACGAGGTCGTGCTGAGAGGCCGCACCGCGGACAAGGGCTTCAGCCTTTTCATGCTGCGCGCGGGACGCATCGCCGCGGTGCACTCGGTGAACCGCCCGGCCGAACACCTGCTGGCACGCAAGCTGGTCGCCGCCCGCGCGCAGGTCGACGCCCACAGTGTCGCCGACCTGTCCTTCGATCTCGCGCGCACCCTGGATCCCTGACCGCATGCAGCAATCCGGCCCCGGGGCGCCGGATTGCGCTCAGGCGCTTCATGAAAACGTCGCCCGCATGCATCGCTCACGCTCGGGGTGACACCGTCCGGCCCGTCCTTGCAGGGCGCCAGGCGACCGCGCTTTCGCGCTTTGCCGTACACCCCGCCGGCCGTGCACGCAACGGTGATCGACCGAGGTGCATGCGTTCAACGGTCGTCTTCGTGCCCGGTACAGGCGCAGCCGTAGTGCGCCCGCACCGCCGCGTGCAGACGGCCGATGGCATCCGCGTCCGGCGGATTGTCGCGCGCCGCCTGTTTGGCCTGCGCGATCAGTTCCGCTTCCAGTGAAGGCAGGTCTACGCTGCAGCAGTGGCCGTTGTCCACCACGGTGCGACCGGCGACGACGAGCTGGCTGATGTCGCGACGCGTGGCGCGACCGATGATGAGGTCGAGCAGGGCCGGGCGGTCGTCGGCGATGCGGTCGCGCGTCAGGCGCCGGGTATCGAGCACCAGCAGATCGGCGGGCGCGCCGACGCGCAGCGTGCCGCCGCCATCGTCGCCCAGCACGCTGCGCCGGCCGTCGACGCACAGCGCGCGGAACAGGTCGGCGTGCGCGAAGCGACCGCGGCGGTCGCTCGCGGCGAGCAGGTGCCAGGCGAGGCGCGTTTCACGCAATATGTCGTCGTCATCATCCAGGCTCATGCCGTCGAGTCCGAATCCGAAGCGCACGCCACTGTCCAGATAGTGCGACCACGGCGCCACGCCTGAACGCAGGCGCAGATTGGACGACACATTGGCGCTGAGGGTTACGCCGCGTTCGGCCAGCAGCGCACAGTCGTCGGCATCGAGCCAGACCGCGTGCGCGACGGTGAGGCGGGGCGACAACAAGCCGAGCGCATCGAGGTGCCTGAGCAGGCCGCCCGGGTAACGGGCGTCGGCCCATGCCCGCTGACGCTGCGTCTCGAACAGATGCATGTGCACGCGCCGGCCGGAGTCCGCGCTTGCCTGCGCGATGCGCGCCAGCGTGTCGTCGTCCACCCATTGCGGACCGACCGGGCCGTATTGCACGGTGAAGCCTTCATGCTCCAGTTCGGCGATGGCCTCCACCAGCGCGAAGTTCTCGTCGCTGCTGCGCGTCGGCACGCGCTGCGCGCGGATGCGCGCGTGGTCGGTGTGTGGCAGCCGCTGCAGCAGCGGATCGAGATCGCCGTACACCACGCTGTTGAGACCGGCGAAGGGCACGGCGAACGCGATGCGCACGCCGACATCGCGTGCGGCGCGCGCGACACCGCGTGCTTCCTTCAGCAGCGCCCGGCCGTCCTGCGTGTTGTGGCAGTGATTCGCCGCGGCAATGCCGCCCTCGGCCATGCGCGCGAACGCCACTGCGGCGCGCAGGTAGGGATCGACCTGCGGTTCGTACGCCAGTTCGGGCAGCCATGTTTCCAGCGACTGGTCGCGTGCACCGAAAGCGAGCGTGCGCAGGCCGCGGCCATGATCGTGTGCATTGCTCGGCGCCGGCAGCACGACATGGTGCATGGCCGCCCCATTGATGTGCGCGAGCGGCTCTAGTGCGGCGATGCGCCCCTGCTTCAGATGGAGGCGCTGTGGCCCGAGCGGTGCCTCCGCACCGGGCGAAGTGAAAACTTTTGCTACGTTGAGCAGTGTCGTCGGCGCCGTGGTCATCACAGCGAAGCCCACCCGCCGTCGACCGGCAGGTCCACACCGGTGATCTGGCGCGACGCGTCGGAGGCGAGGAACAGACAGGCATTCGCCACGTCATTCATGGTCGTGATGCGGCGCATCGCGTATTCCTCCGCATGCCGCAGTTCGGCCTGCTCCTCGTTCAGCCCGTACTTGCTCATCGCTTCCGGAATCCATTTCGATCGGAAGCGTTCGTCATCGACCATGCCCGGCGCCACGAGATTGACATTGACATTGTGCTGACCGGCTTCGATGGCGGCCGACTTGGTCAGACCGCGCAAGCCCCACTTGGATGTCGAGTAGGCCATGCGCCCGGCGCGGGCGCGCATGCCATAGGTTCCACCGACGTTCACGATCTTGCCGTAGCGGCGCGCAATCATGCGCGGAAGCACGGCCCGCATGGTGTTGAAGCATCCGAGCAGGTTCACCTGCATGGTGTGCTCGAATTCCGCCGGCGAGGTGTTCCAGGTCGCGTCACCGATCGGACCGGTGTCGCTCGCGACATTGATCAGCCCGTCGATCTGGCCGAACCGCTTCACCGCCAGTTCGGCCATGCGATCGGTTTCGGTCGGACTCGTGATGTCGCAGCGCACCGGCAGTGCGGCACCGCCATCGCTTTCCGTCTTCATGGCGATCGCCTCGATCGCCTCGATGTCGCGGCTCGCCAGCACCAGTTTGCAGCCTTCGCGCGCGAATGCCATCGTGATGGCAGGCCCCAGTCCCCGGGTGGGGCCGGTCACGATGATCACCTTTCCTTGCAGATCCAGATCCATGTTGTCTCCTGTCGGCCGAGGCGCATGCACTGTCGTTCGATGGGACGCCGTATCGGCCGGGATGCCCGTGCGCGAGGCGGGTGTGCGCACGCATCCACGATCGGCGTCGTCGTGTTGGCACCGCGTTTGCTTCGGTTGTCCCCATGCCCGCGCGGGGCGCATCCGTCGCATCCGGTACGACCCCATGCTACGTGTCGTGCGCGAATCACCGTGGTGCCAAATCCGCGCGCAAGTGTTGACCAATCGTGATCGAGGAGCCGTCATGGCCTTACGTAATATGCGCGTGCTGCGTTATCTGGAAGAAGTGGCCCGCTTCGGCTCGGTGCGTCACGCGGCGGAACAGCTCCACCTGACGCCATCGGCGCTGCTTCGGCGCATACAGGACGTCGAGTTCGACATCGGCGCGACGCTGTTCGAGCGCACGTCTTCCGGCGTGCAGCTCACTGCGGCCGGCGAGTTGTTCATCGGCTGGATCAAGCGGCAGAACGCCGATCTGCGCCGCGTGTATTCGCAGATCGAGGCGCTTAACGGCCTGCGTCGCGGCGAAATACGCATCGCGGCCAGCCAGGCGGTGGTGAATGGCTTCCTGATGAAGGAGGTGGTGGCTTTCCGCGAAAAGCATCCGCTGGTGAAGCTGTCGATCACGGTATGCGACCACACGACCGCGATGCGCCACCTGATCGCCTACGAGGTGGATCTGCTGCTGGTGTTCCGCCCGCCGCATGCGGCCGAACTGCAGCCCATCATGTCCATAGGACAGGGCATGGTGGCGGTGATGGATGCACAGCATCCGCTCGCGCAGCGGCAGCGCGTGCGCATCCGCGACTGTCTCATGTACGACCTGGCGTTGCCCGAGCCGAGCTATTCCGGTCGCGAACTGATAGACCAGGTGCTGGCCGGCGGTTCGCTGCAGCCCAATCCGGTGATCGAGTCGAATTCCTTCGAACTGATGGCCGAGCTGGTGAAGGGCACTGAAATCATCTGTTTCCAGGTCGATATCGGCGCGGCGCGCTGGCGTGACGATCCCGGGCTGGCGGTGCGTCCGATCGACGAGGCCGATGGGGCCTACGGTCCGCTGGTGCTCGGTCAGTTGAAGGGACGTGCGCTGCCGTTGCCAGCCGCGCGTTTCGCGGAACAGGTCGCGCGCACGCTGGACGACATGCGCTCGCTGCCGCTGGATGACGCCGCCGCCAAAGCCAGCCGCAGTGTGCGGCCGATCACGCTGAAGGACATGGAGACGGAAGGCGAGATTGACTGAGCCGTAGCCGGACCTGCGGCGAGGGCGCACGAAAACGGCCACACGAAGCAGTCCGGGGGCCGACTAGCATGCGCTGCTCCGGCATTACGGATCGACCCGCATGCATCGTCGCACACACCGACCCGCCGGCGCCGCAGCGCCGGCCCGACGCACCTTCCTGAAAATGAGCGGTGGCGCACTGGCCGCTTCCGCGCTGGAACCCTGGCAACTGCCCGCACTCGCCGCAGCGGCATCTGCCGACGCGCAGGATCCGTTCGGCCCGGTGGATGAGGGCGACGGCTGGGGCGATACTGCGGTTACGCTGACCCAGGGCACCAATCTCGCCATCGCGCTGTCTCCGGACGGGCGCATGCTGGCGATGGATCTGCAGGGGCTGTTGTGGATCGTGCCCTTCGAAGGGGGCGTTGCGCGGCGGCTCACCGGCTATCTGCACGATGTGGCGCGGCCCGACTGGTCGCCTGACGGACGGACGATCGCCTTCCAGTCCTATCGCGACGGTCATTTCCATCTGTGGTGCATCGGCGCCGATGGCAGCGGACTGCGGCAGATCACCGAAGGCGCCTTCGATTGCCGCGAACCGAAATGGTCGCCCGACGGACGCGAGATCGCGTTTTCCACCGACCGCAGCGGTCACTACGCGCTGCATGCGGTGGACCTGGCGACCGGACACACCCGGTTCATCGCCGACACCGATGGCGAGGATGCAGAGCCGGCGTGGTCGCCGGATGGACAACGCATCGCCTTTTCCAGCAGCGGCCGCATCCTGACGGTCGGTGCGCGCGACGCCAGCGACCTGCGCGAGGTGTTCGCGGGACCGGGCGCCAGCGCGCCCGCCTGGTCGAGCGACGGCGGCAAACTGAGCTGGCGCGCGGTCGATGGCTCGCCGCGCGATGTGCGCGCCAGCACCCTCATGGTGGACGGTCGCGTCATCAGCGATGCGGCGGAAGACGTGTTTCCGCTGCCGGCGGTGTGGTTGCGCGACGGCAGTCTGTTGCATACGGTCGATGGTGCGATCAGGCGACGGCTGCCGGACGGGCGCATCGTCGGGCACATTCCCTTCGCCGCCACGGTGCGCGTACAGGCCGCGCGGCCGCCGATGCGCAGCCGGCGCGATTTCGACAGCGTGTCGCCGCGTCCGGTGAAAGGCATCTCTCTGCCGGTCCTGTCACCGGATGGCGGCGCGGTGGCCTTCACCGCGCTCGGTCAACTCTGGCTGCTGCAGGTGGGCAATCCGCATCCGCGGCAACTGAGCCACGATGCGAGTGCCAAGCTCGGACCGGCCTGGTCGCCCGACGGGCGGTATCTGGTGTGCGCCTGCGATCGCGGCGGCGACATGCAGTTGTGGCTGTTCGATGTGGCGCAGCGCAGCAGCCGGCAACTGACGCACTACGGCCAGCCGCTCAAGCAGGCGGCGTGGTCGCCCGACGGCCAGCGCATTCTCTGCGCCAGCGAGGATGGCTGGCTGTGCCGGGTGGATCCTGCGGACGGGAGCGTGAGCCGGGTTGCGCCGCAGACCGTGTGGTCGGGCCGCCCGAGCTGGTCGCCCGATGGCCGCCATGTCGCGCTGGCCGCGGTCATGCCGTCTTCGGCGCGCTACCGCGAGGGCCTTACTGCCATCCTCATCGTGCACGTGGACAGCGGTCGCGCGCATTACCAGCTCGTCGCGCCGGGCATGTCGCTGGACGTGCGCAATGTGAACGGTCCCTTGTGGTCACCCGATGGCCGTCATTTCATCTACACGCTGGGCGGCACGCTGTGGCGCTCGCCCATCGATGCGCACGGCCGCATCACCGGCGCGCCGGAAGCGCTGGGCGACGACAGCGCCGACGCGCTGAGCGTGGATGCGGGCGGACGCCGTCTGCTCTATCTGTCGGAAGCCCGACTCAAATTGCGCGACCTGGCGAGCGGCACCGTGCAGGCAGTGCCCTGCGAGCTCACGTGGCGTGTGTCACGGCCGGCCGGTGTGACCGTCGTGCACGCCGGACGCATGTGGGATGGTCTGTCCGAGGGCTGGCGCGACAATGTCGATATCGTGATACACGGGCACCGCATCGCCGCCATCGAAGCGCACCGGCCGGACCGTCGCGGCGTGCGCTGGATCGATGCCCGCGCGCTGTCGGTCATGCCCGGCCTGATCGACATGCACACCCACCGTGAAATGGGCATACGGCTGGGCGCGCGCGAGCCGCGGCTGTTCCTGGCCTGGGGCATCACGTGTACGCGCGGCCTGTCGGACAACGCCTATCTGGCGCTCGAGAACAAGGAATCGGTGGATGGCGGCTGGCGCATCGGGCCGCGTCACTTCGGCACCGGCGAAGCGCTGGACGGCGCGCGCGTGTTCTACGACGGCATGCATCCCGTCCGCACGCCGGCCCAGCTCGCGCGGGAATTCAGGCGCGCGCGGGCGCTCGACTACGATCTGCTCAAGTGCTATGTGCGCCTGCCGCTGGACCTGCAGGCACGCGCCACGCGCATGGCGCAGAAGCTGGGCATTCCGATCACTTCGCACTACCTGTTCCCGGCGGTGGCCTTCGGCGCATCCGGGCACGAGCACATGGGCGGCACCAGTCGCTTCGGCTATTCGCGCACCGGCAGCGCGCTGGGCATCGGCTACCAGGATGTGGTCGCGATATCCGGCGCCAGCCGGTCCTACCGCGTGCCGACGATATTCGGGCTGGAGGGCATGCTGGGCGACAACCCGGACGAAGTGCTGAAGGACCAGCGCGTGCAGGTGCTGCTGCCCGGCGATCAGCGTGCGCCGCTGGAGCGCGCTGCGCGCAGCGGTCCGGCTGCGCCGGTGCGCATGGTCGCCCACCAGGTGCGCACCCTGATGGCCCAGCAGGCGGCAGGCGTGACCGTGGTGTGCGGCAGCGACTTTCCCATCGTCACCCCCGGTCTGAGCCTGCATCTGAATCTGCGCGCCATGGTGCGTCACGGCATGACGCCGCTGCAGGCCTTGCGCAGTGCGACGGTGGATGCGGGGCGCGTGCTCGGCCACGACCTGGGCACGATCCGGCGCGGACAACTGGCCGATCTGATCATGGTCGAGGGCGATCCGCTGCGCGACATCGCCGCCGCCGCACGGGTGAGGCGGGTGATGGTGGGCGGGGTCGATCATACGGTCGATGAACTCATCGAGCCGTTCCGCGCGGCGGAGCGGCGCGTGCCGGGCAAGGACGACGCAGCCGGCGCGCATGCGGACGGCCATGCCGAGGAACATGACGCGGCCGCGCATGCGGCGTGGCGCCCGGGGCGCGATCCGCACTGGTGGCACGACGAACACTGGGTGGCCGACGTGCGCGCGAGCTGCTGCGTGCAGTCGGTTTGAACCGCGGCCCGGCGCCGGGCCGGGCCGCGCCGTCGCGCGTCAGCGCGCCGGCGTCAGGGTGCCGGCGTCGACGTCGGCGGCGATCGCATCCGGCGCGCGCAGCGCGGGATCGCCCAGGCCGGCGCCGCCGGGCAGTTCCAGCACCAGGCGGTCGCCGGCCGGAATGGCCTGCAGACCCTTGGCGCGCAGGGTCTTGCCGGACGCCAGCCTGACCACGCCAGCCGCGCCGTCGCCGCCACCCGCCCGGCCGCGTGCCGGCGTGGCGACACGCTCGTACATGGCGAGCACTTCGAAGCCGCTGCCGTCGCGCATGGCCACTTCCACGCTCTGTCCAAGTCCGCCGCGATGGCGTCCGGCGCCGCCGCTGTCCGGACGCAGTTCCTTCTTCCAGATCACGATGGGCGCGCCATGCTCGGTCACTTCGACCGGCATCGCACGCACGCCGCTCGGGAAGGCGGTCGCATCCAGCCCGTCGCGATCGGGGCGTGCGCCGGATCCGCCGCTGTTGAAGAACACGGTTTCGAAGGTGTCGGCGACATGGCCCGACCGGCGGCCGCGCAATTGAACGCTCCACAGGCAGGACGAGCCTTCGGCCGGCACGCGCCCGGGCAGCGCCTGGTCGAGGCAGCCGAACACCAGGTCGGGCAGCATCTGGCCGATCACATGGCGCGCCGCCACCGGTGACGGGCGCTGCGCATTCAGGATGCTGCCTTCCGGCGCGCTCACGTCGAACGGGAGCAGGGCGCCGTGATTGTTCGGCACCTCCGGGTTCACCAGGCACTTGAGGCCGAACACCGTATAGGCGCGGCAGTAATTCAGCACCACGTTGATGCCCTGAGGCACCGCGCCGTCGCTGCCGGCGTAATCCACCTCGATGCGGTCGGCGTGGATGGTGAGCGCGGCGCGCAGCGTGATCGGCGCATCGTAGCCGTCGATCACCAGCGTGTGCCGCCAGGTACCGCGCGGCAGTTTCGCGATGGCGGCCCGGGTGGCGCGCTCCGACTGTTCGAGGATGTACTGGCCCAGCGCATCCAGGCTGCTCTGGCCGAATTCGGCCAGCATGGCCCTCAGCCGCCGCGCGCCGGTTTCGTTGCTGGCGATATAGGACAGCACGTCGCCCTCGACCTGCTGCGGCGTGCGCACGTTCTGCTTCAGCACGGCCATCAGGTCTTCGTTCAGACGTCCGGCCGATGCCAGTTTCAGCAGCGGGATCTGCAGCCCTTCCTCATAGATCGAGCGGCCATCCGGCCCCTGGCCGAGTCCGCCGATGTCGAGCTGGTGGCAGCAGCAGCCGAGCAGGCCGACCACGCGACCGTCCATCACCACCGGGCTCACCACCGTCACATCGTGCAGATGGCCGGCGGTGAGCCAGGGATCGTTGGTGATGTAGTGATCGCCGTCCTGCATGGTGGCGATCGGGAAGCGCGCCAGGAAGTGGCGCACGCCGACGGCCATCGAATTGACGTGACCGGGCGTGCCGGTCACGGCTTCGGCGATCAGTCGTCCCTGCGTGTCGAACACCGCGGCCGACAGATCGCCGGCGTCGCGTACCGTGGTCGAGAACGCGGTGCGCATGAGCGCTTGAGCCGCTTCCTCCACCACCGATACGAGGCGGGTCCACATGACCTGCATGCGCAGGTCGTCGAGGGCGTCACGGGAGGCATTCATCTGTTTCACTCCGTTCATTCGGCGCGACGCGTCATGACGATATAGCCATGACCATCGATGTGCGCGTCGAAACTGGGCGACACCACGGTGGTGGTTTCGTCCTCGATGATGAGCGCCGGCCCGGCCAGGCTGTCGCCCGGTCGCAGCGCGGTGCGGGCATACAGCGCGTACTCGCGCGTTTCTCCCAGACCGGGGTCCAGCACCGCGCGCCGACCCCAGGGCGTGGCCGGCGTGCGCGTCGCGGGCGTCGCAGCGTGGCTGACCGGCTCGCCGCGCGTGGCGACCGATACGCGCCAGGTGGTGATCTCGATCGGCAGGCTGACCGCGATGCCGCCGTAGTGCGCGCGATAGGCGTGCTCGAATGCCGCCACCAGCGCCGGCGCATCGTCGACGCCGAGCGGGCGGGCCGGTACGTCGATGGCGATTTCGTGGCCCTGGCCGCGGTAGCGGGCGAAGGCATTGCAGCGCACGGCGAGCGGCGCGTCGCCGGCACCGTGCCGCACGATGTTCTGCGCCTGGCCGATCATGTCGGCCAGCAACGCATTCACCGCGACCGTATCCAGGCTGTCCAGCGACTGGTGCAGGCTGCGCGCCAGTTCGTAGGAAATCGGCGCGCGCAGGAAGCCGACCGCGGAGCCGACACCCGCGCTGCGCGGGACGACCACCTCGGCAATGCCCAGCTTTTCCGCGACGCGCGCCGCATGCAGCGGTGCGCAGCCACCGAAGGCCACCAGCGTGCGGCCTTCCATCGCCAGGCCCAGTTCCACGGCATGTACGCGTGCGGCGCTGGCCATGGCTTCGTCCACGATTTCGCTGATGCCCAGAGCGCGTGTCGCGGCATCGGCATCGCCGAGCCCGGGCAGCGCCGACAGCGCCTGCCGCGTGGCGTCGATGTCCAGCCGGATGCGTCCGCCGGCGAAGCTGTCCGGCGCGATGCGGCCGAGGGCAAGGTCGGCATCGGTGACCGTGGCGTCGCGTCCGCCGCGGCCGTAGCAGGCCGGTCCCGGTTCGGACGCGGCGCTGCGCGGGCCGACCGCGAGCCGGCCCGCGCCGTCGATGCGCGCGATCGATCCGCCGCCGGCGCCGATCTCCACCATTTCCACTACCGGAATGCGCAGCGGCAGGCCACTGCCCTTGCGGAAGCGGTGCACGCGGGCGACCTCGAACATCTGCGAACGCTGCGGTTCGCCGCGGTCGATGAAACAGATCTTGGCGGTGGTACCGCCGACATCGAGCGCCAGCATGTGCTCGACTCCGCGTTCCGCCGCGACACCGGCGGCGAACAAGGCGCCACCGGCCGGGCCGGATTCGACCAGCCGTACCGGAAACTGCGCGGCCACCTGCAGCGTGGTGAGACCGCCGGAGGACAGCATGAGGTAGAGCGGACAGCCGAAGCCCAGCGTCTGCAGCTTCTGTTCCAGCCGGTTCAGATAGCTGGCGACGATGGGCTGCACGTAGGCGTTCGCCGCTGTGGTGGAAAAGCGCTCGTATTCGCGCATTTCCGGCGACACCTCGGACGACAGCGACAGCGCGACTCCCGGCAGGCATTCGGTCAGTATGGCGGCGGCGCGCTGTTCGTGCGCCGGATTCACATAGCTGTGCAGGAAGGCGATGGCGATGCTGTCGACACCTTCGGCGGCGAAGGTCGCTGCCGCCGCGCGCACCGCCTGTTCATCCAGGGGCAGCAGGACGCCGCCGTCGGCCGCCACGCGCTCGGGTACGGTGAGCCGCCATCTGCGCGGCACCAGGGCGGGCGGCTTGTCCATCGCCAGGTCGTACTGGTCGAAGCGGCTTTCACTGCCCATCTCCAGCACATCGCGGAAGCCCTGCGTGGTGAGCAGACCGGTGCGCGCGCCGCGGCGTTCGATCAGCGCATTGGTGGCCAGCGTCGTGCCGTGCACGATGAGACCGATGTCGGAGGCGGTCAGACGCGCCTGCTCGAGCAGGATGGCGATGCCATCCAGCAGGGCGCGCTCCGGCGCGTCGTAGGTGGTGAGTACCTTGGTCGAATAGCGCTGCGACGATGTTTCCAGCACGACATCGGTGAAGGTGCCGCCGATGTCGGCGCCGATGCGGTTCACAGGAAATCGCCGGCCGTCTTTTCAAGGCGGGCGTAGAAGCGTTTCAGATGCGTGCCCACATGGACCGGCTCGAAGCGCGCCACGCCGTCGCGGGCCACCAGTTCGGGCAGCGGGGCGATCACCGTTTCCTGGTCCGGGTTCAGGAAGAAGGGGATGGAAAAGCGCTCGACGCCGGCGCGGTTGCGCACGCGATGGTAGTTGGACACGAACTGGCCGTTCGACCACCACATCATCATGTCGCCGATGTTGATCGTGTAGGCGCCGGGTACCGGTGGCGCGGAAATCCAGGTGCCGTCGCGGCGCTTCACCTCCAGGCCGCCGATCGAGTCCTGCGCCAGGATGGTGAGCGGGCCTTCGTCGGTGTGCGACACCGTGTTGGACACCTCGATGTCGGAGCCGTCCGGAATCGGAATGTAGTAGAGCAGGCTGAGCTGGCAGATCGGCAGGTTGAAGTGGCTGTCGAAGCGGTCTTCCGGCAGGCCCAGACCGAGCGCGAATGCGCGCAGCAGATCACGGCCGAGGGCCAGCATGGCCGTGTAGTAGCGTTCGCACGCCTCGCGGAAGGCCGGCATGTCCTCGGGCCAGCGATTGGGGCGGTTGAATACCGGATCCGGCTCCGGCACGTCGGGGAAGTCGGCCTGGATGCGGTACTGCTCGAACAGGCGGCTGTTGCGGTCGAGGGCGCCTTCCTGCTTCGGCATCGGGATCCAGCCGCGGTACCACGCCAGCGTGGCGGCCGCCTTCTGCCTTTCCGCGACCGGCAGGTGGAAGAAGGCGCGCGACTGTTCGAAAGTGTCGTGCAGCACCTGTTCCGGCACGTCGTGGCCCTTCAGGTAGAAAAAGCCGATGTGCTCGCATGCGTGCGCGATCTGCGCCGCCACGGCCTGCTTGCCCGCCTGGCCGCCATGGCGGAACGGCGAGAAATCGATGATGGGGATTTCGGACAGTTCGACCGCTTGCGCGACCACGCTGTCCTCGATGCTTTCGCTGCTGCGACTCATGGAGATCGTGTCCTTTCTGGATGGGTTCGGCCCGGGCGCCACA
This sequence comes from Methyloversatilis thermotolerans, assembly GCF_000372885.1. Taxonomy (GTDB): domain Bacteria; phylum Pseudomonadota; class Gammaproteobacteria; order Burkholderiales; family Rhodocyclaceae; genus Methyloversatilis; species Methyloversatilis thermotolerans. The sequence goes on along the minus strand of NZ_KB889967.1, from coordinate 1,883,862 downwards.
CGGCGGCCAGGCTGAGCGCGTACACAAAAAGGTACCGACAAGCGGGCATGCGATGGGGTGCCATTTGAGTCACGCCCCCTTGCGCAAACGGCTACAAGGTCCCGACGCAAGACGGAGCAAGATTGCATCCAGAGCAATCACATCCTCGGGCCAGCCATGTCCTCCACCGTGTTATCCGTCAGGCGTCCGGCGCGGCGCAGTGCGCTGGCCGCGCTCGGCGCGCTGCCGCTGCTGGGCCTGGGGGCCTTGTCCATCCGTCTGCCCGGTGCCGTGTCGCCGGGTGCCCCTTCCAGAGGTCTCATGAAATTCGATCACCAGCTCGGCTGGGTCAAGGGCATCCAGTTCGGCGGCTATCTGGCCGCGCTCGACCGCGGCTATCTCGCGCAGGAGGGGCTGGACGTGAACATGATCGCCGGCGGCTCGGGTACCGATTACCGCACCCTGGTGTCCAGCGGTCGCGCCTTCGTCAGCGAAAGCAATGTGGCGGGCATGATAGATGGCGCGCTGCGCGGTCAGCCCCTGGTGGCCTTCGCTGCGGTCATGCAGCGCGATCCCGGCGCCATCATGAGCCCGGCCGACCGGCCGATACGCAGCGTGCACGACATGGTGGGCAAGACGCTGGGCGTGCCCAACAGCGTGCGGGCGCAACTGCTGCCGCTGATACGGCGCGCCGGCATCGATCCGGACAGCATCCGGCTGGTGCCGGTGGGCAGCGATCCGTCGCTGCTCGCCTCCGGTCAGGTGGATGGCTACTACAGCTGGTCGAGTACCGCCGTGCCCGCGCTGCGCAAGATCGGCTTCGAACCGCACTGGCTGCACGTGTCCGACCTGGGCGTGCCGGGCTACGGCCAGGTGCTGATCGCGCATCGCGACACGCTGGCGCAGCACGGCGACGTGCTGGTGCGCTACACGCGTGCGCTGATACGCGGCTGGAGCTGGGTGATCCAGAACCCGGCCGAGGCAGCCGAGATGGTGGTACGCAAATATGCGCCGCCCGGTACCGACCTGGAGGAACAGAAGGCGCAGGCGGACATGATGCGCGACTACATCATGGTCGGCGATGCGCTCACCCACGGGCTGCTGTGGATAGATCCCGCGGTGTTCCAGAAGGCGGTGGATATGGGTCGGGAAGCGGGCAGCGTGCCGCCCGATGCCGACATCGATCTGTCGCGGCTGGTGACACAGGAGGTGGTCCGGGCCGCGATCTGAGCGACCCGGTGACATTCCTGCAACGGCGCCGATAGCGAACAGCACCCCGCGCCCTTCGTCGATCCGATAGGCTGGATCGCATCATCCAACCGTCGCCGCAACGCGACGCAACCCGAAGGCTTTCCATGGCGGGTCTCAGCATCCAGAACGTTTCCAAGTCCTTCCAGCTCGACGGGCGCAGCGTGCCTGCGCTCGACGGGGTGAGCCTGGAGCTGGAGGAAGGGCAGTTCGGCGCCCTGATCGGGCCCTCCGGCTGCGGCAAGTCCACCTTGCTGCGCATGGTGGCCGACGTGTTCGCGCCGACTGCCGGCCACATCGCCATCAATGGCGCGCCGCCCCAGCAGGCCAGGCGCGATCACCAGATCGGTTTCGTGTTCCAGGAGGCCACGCTGCTGCCCTGGCGCAGTGTGCTGGACAATGTCCGCCTGCCGCTCGAGATTCTCGGGCCGGGACACGTGCCGGCGCGCTCGCCGGAAGAACTGGTGCGCCTGGTCGGACTGGGCGGCTATGAGCATGCCTCGCCGTCGCAACTGTCCGGCGGCATGCAGCAGCGCTGCGCGATCGCCCGCGCACTGGTGGCTTCGCCACGCATCCTGCTGCTGGACGAGCCCTTCGGGGCGCTCGATGAAGTGATGCGCTACCGCATGAATTTCGAACTGTTGCGCATCCGCGCGCAGACGCGCACCACCGCCCTGATGGTGACGCACTCGATCGAGGAGGCGGTGCTCATGGCCGACCGCGTGTTCGTGTTCGCCGCAAAGCCCGGGCGCATCGTGGACACGCTGGAGGTCGATCTGCCGCGGCCGCGCCGTCTCGGCACGATGGATGATCCGCGTTTCAATGCCCTGGTCGATCACGCGCGTCACGCGCTGTTCAGCCAGCTTCCGCACGAAATCGATCACGAGGTGGCGCATGCCGAGAACGTCTGAGCGGCGTGTGCTCGAGGCGGCGTCGCGCTGGTTGGCGCCGGCCGCGGTGTTTCTTGCGCTGGCGCTCGCGCTGGATCAGTGGGTGGCGCGCGGCGGTGCGCCGATGACCATTCCGCGCCCGCTCGATGTGCTGCATCTGCTGCTGCGCGAACAGGCCACCTTGCTGCATCACCTGGGCTTCACCGTGCTGACCGCCGGCTATGGCCTGCTCGGTGCGCTGCTGCTCGCGCTGGTGATCGGCGTCGCCGCCTATGCCTGGCCGCGTGTCGAACAGCCGCTGCTCGGCTATGGCGCGGTGCTGAGCAGCGTGCCCATGATCGCCATCGCGCCCATCCTCAGCGTGTGGCTGGGCCTGACGCTGGGCACGCGCGTGCTCATCACCGTGGCCATCTGCTTCTTTCCGCTGCTGGTCGCCATCCTGCAGGGCTTGCGCGAAAGCCGCGCCAGCGAGCAGGAGCTGTTCACCGTGCTGGCGGCGACACCGCTGCAGCGCTTCCGCCTGCTGGCGCTGCCCAGCGCCATGCCCTTCCTGTTCGTCGGCCTGAAGATCGCGGCGCCGCTGGCGGTGCTGGGCGCGCTGATCGGTGAATGGAATGGCGCGGAGGAGGGGCTGGGCGTGATCATGCTCAATGCGATGTTCGGGCTGCAGGTGCAGCGCCTGTGGGCCACGGTGGTCGTCGCCTGCATCGTGTCGTCGCTGACCTACGCCTACATCTGTGTCATCGAACGGGTGGCCGGCTTCGACCGCACCGCCCAGGAAGCGACGTGAGCGGCATGGACCTTCCCCTTTCCCGACCGGCGGCGCCCGAGCAGATCGGCCCGCGCCGACGTGGCTGGCCACTGCGCGGAGCGCTGGCCCTGATGGCGCAGCGCCTGGCCGGCTATGGCCTGGTGATCGTGAGCATCCTGATCGTGTGGCAGGCGGTCATCGCGGCCTTCGACATCCCGCCCTATCTGTTGCCGGGCCCGGCCGCCGTGGCCGAGGCCTCGCTCGCCCATGCTCATGAAATCGGCGCTGCCGCGTGGAGTACCGTGCTGAGCACGGTGATCGGCATGTGCGTGGCAACCGCGGTGGCGCTGCTGCTTGCCATGCTGTTCATCGCCTCGCCTCTGGCCGACCGCGCACTGATGCCGCTCATCGTGTTCGTGCGCACCGTGCCCATGATCGCGATCGCGCCGGTACTGGTGCTCATATTCGGACGCGACCGGTGGAATGGCGTAGGCATGGTCGCGCTGCTGTCCTTCTTCCAGATCATGCTGGCGGCCAGAAAAGGCTTCAGCGCACCGACACGGCACATGCTGGAACTGATGCACTGCTGTGGCGCCGGCTTCCTGCACACGCTGTTCAAGCTGCGCCTGCCGTGCGCACTGACCCATCTGTTCACCGGTCTGCGCATCGCGTCCGCCTCGGCCATCCTGTGCGCGATGTTTGCCGAATGGCTGTCGGGTGCGCCCGGCCTGGGCAGCCTCATCCTCGATGCCCACTCGCGCCAGTTTTTCGCGCTCATGTGGGCGGCCGTCGGCGCCGGCACCACGGTGTCCTACATCTTCTTCACACTCACCCTCGCACTGGAACGCGCAGTGCAGGACTGGAGCCGCTGAACCATGAGCAGTCTGTCCGGACAGGTGGTGTTCGCCACCGGTGCGACCAAGGGGTTGGGCGCCGATATCGCGATCGCGCTGGCGCGCGCGGGCGCCGACCTGGCCATCGTGGGCCGCGACGGCGCCGCGGGCGAGGCGGTCGCCGCCTCCATACGCGAGCTGGGCCGCGGCGCGCTGGTGCTGCCGGCCGATGTGGCCGACGCCGCGGCGCTGCAGGACGCGGCCACGCGCACGCTCGAACACTTCGGCCGCATCGACCGGCTGGGGTGCGCGGCCGGTGTCGGCAGTCCGCGCCAGCCGGTCTGGGCCAGCTCGGTCGACGATTACCGCGCCTGTTTCGACATCAATGTGCTCGGCGTCATGCTGGCGCTGCGCAGTGTCATGCCGCACATGATCGCGCGCCGCGAGGGTCGTGTCGTCATCATAGGCGGCACCTATGGCCACAAGGGCGTGGCCGACGCGGCGCTCTATGCGGCGTCCAAGTGGGCGGTGCGCGGGCTCGCCAAGTCGGCCGCGCTGGAAGCCGGCCCGCACAACGTGACGGTGAACGTGGTGGCGCCCGGCGGCGTCGCCGGCCCGCGTCTCACCCGGCTGTTCGAAGCGTCGGCGCAGCGCGAGGGCATTCCTTACGAGGCGGTGCTGCAGCGCTTCACGTCGCGCACCGCGCTCGGCCGCCTGGTCGATAGCGACGATATCGCGCGCGCCGTCATCCATCTGTTTTCCGAAGGCGGCCGACTGATCACCGGGCAGGATCTGGTGGTCGATGCCGGCATGCTGATCTGACCTCCATCGCACATGAAATCCACCGATCTGTTCGCACGCGACACGCAACTGGTTCACCTCGGACGCGATCCCGCCGCCAACCACGGCATCGTCAATCCGCCTGTCTATCACGCATCCACCTTCATTTTCGAGTCGGTGGAGCAACTGCTGGAAACGCGTCGCGACCGCGCCAGCGGCGCCTTCGAACAATTCACCTACGGGCGTGAAGGCACGCCCACCACGCGCGCGCTGGAAGATGCGGTCACCCGGCTGGAGGGCGGCTATCGCGCGGTGGTGACCTCGTGTGGCCTGGGCGCCATCTGTGCGTCGCTCACTGCCTTCCTGTCGGCCGGCGACCACCTGCTCATCGTGGACAGCCTGTATGGTCCGGTGCGCCAGTTCTGCGACGAGTTCCTGATCAAGTTCGGCGTGCAGGTGACCTATTACGATCCGCTGATCGGCGCCGATATCGCGCATCTTGTGCAGCCGAACACGCGGGTCATCTATCTCGAGTCGCCGTGCTCGCTCACCTTCGAAATGACCGATGTGCCGGCCATCGCGAAGGTGGCGCGCGCGCGCGGCATCACCACCATCATGGACAACACCTGGGCGTCGCCGCTGTGCTTCCGCCCGCTCGAGCACGGCATCGATGTGTCCATCCATGCCGCGACCAAGTACATCTCCGGCCACTCCGACCTGATGCTGGGCATCGCGGTGTGCACCGAACAGAGTTTCATCCCGGTCAAGAAGACCGCTTCCGGATCGGGCTATTGCGGCGGGCCGGACGATGTCTACATGGCACTGCGGGGCATGCGCACGCTGGGCGTGCGCATGCCCCGCCACCAGGAAACCGCGACCGTGCTGGCGCGCTGGCTGCAGCAGCGGCCGGAGGTGGCGCGTGTCATGTATCCGGCGCTGCCGGATGACCCCGGTCACGCCATCTGGAAGCGCGATTTCACCGGCGCCAGCGGCCTGTTCGGCGCCGTGCTCAGGCCGTGCAGCGAACGTCAGTTCGCCGCCATGCTGGATCATCTCGAACTGTTCCAGATGGGCTATTCCTGGGGCGGTTTCGAAAGCCTGGTCGTGCCCACCTATCCGTCGACGCTGCGCAGCGCGCGGCCGTGGACCGAACCCGGACCTTCGCTGCGTCTGCATGCAGGGCTGGAGGATCCGGATGATCTGATCCGCGATCTCGAGCGCGGATTCCAGCGGCTTGCCGCGGCGGCGTGAGGTCATGATGGATATACGCGGACAGACCCATCCCTTTCTCCATGCACCGGACAAGCGCATGCTGATCGGTGGCGACTGGGTCGATGCACTGTCGGGGCGCCGTTTCGAAACACGCAATCCGGCGGACGGCAGCCTGCTGGCGCGCGTACCTGAGGGCGACCAGCACGATGTGGATCGCGCGGTGCGCGCCGCTCGCGCGGCATTCGAAGGTCCCTGGCGACGCTTCCGTCCGGACGAGCGTCAGGCGGTCATGCTGAAGTTCGCCGATCTGCTCGATGCGCACTGGGATGAACTGGCCTGGCTGGATACGCTGGACATGGGCGCGCCGATCCGCCACACGCGCGGCAGTCGCCGCCACCTGGTGGGCTTGATGCGCTTCTTCGCGGGGCAGGCCACCGCGCTCTACGGACAGACCGCGAGCACGTCGATGAATGGCGACATGTTCGCCGCCACACTGAAGGAGCCAGTGGGTGTGGTGGCGTCCATCATTCCGTGGAACGGTCCGCTCTGGGCCATGGTGTTCAAGACCGCACCCGTGCTTGCGACCGGATGCACGCTGGTACTCAAGCCGGCCGAGGACGCGCCGCTGACGCCGCTGCGCGTCGCCGAACTGGCGCTGGAAGCCGGCGTGCCGCCCGGGGTGATCAATGTCTTGACCGGTTTCGGCCGCACCGCGGGCGCGGCGCTGGCCGCGCATCCCGATGTCGACAAGGTGTCGTTTACCGGATCGGTGGCGACCGGGCAGGACATCGTGCGCGCATCGGCCGGCAACCTGAAGAAGGTGTCGCTGGAACTGGGCGGCAAATCTCCGCACATCCTGTTCGACGATGCCGACATCGGGCAGGCGGCCGCCGCGGCGGCCTACGGCGTGTTCGCCAACGCCGGACAGATCTGCACCGCAGGCACCCGCGTGTACGTTCAGCGCGCCATCCATGACGAGGTGGTCGAGCGCATGGCGGACATCGCCACATCGCTGCGCGTCGGGCCGGGCTGCGATCCGGACAGCGACATCGGTCCGCTGGTATCGGCGCGGCAGATGGAACGGGTGCTGGGTTATGTCGACAGTGCGCTCGAGCAGGGGGCGCGACTGACATGCGGCGGCCATCGCTACCAGGACCCTGAGCGCGACAAAGGCCACTTCGTCGCCCCGACCATCTTCACCGATGTGCGGGACGACATGCGTATCGCATGCGAGGAAATATTCGGCCCGGTCGCTTCGGTCATGCCCTTCGACACGCTGGATGAGGTGGTGGGCCGTGCCAACGATTCACCGTTCGGACTGGGTGCCGGCGTGTGGACGCGCGACCTCGGCCGTGCGCATGCGCTCGCGCGCCGTCTGCACGCCGGCTCGGTGTGGATCAACTGCTACAACCAGATGGATCCATCCATGCCCTTCGGCGGCGTCAAGCTGAGTGGCTATGGCCGCGAATCCGGTGTGCAGCAGCTCGACGAATACCTGCATGTGAAGGGCGTCTGGATACAGCACGACTGAGCCGCCGGGTGACGATCCGTAAGAGGGCCGCGCAGCGATGCGCGGCCTTTTTTTCTTTGTCGGCGCGCTCACGCGTGCGCGCGCAGGCCTCCTGCGTGTTGCTGTTTTGTACCGCCGTCGATGCGTGCTGCGCACGCTGCCCGCCATAACCGGCTGTAGCGCGGAAATCCGCGCCCACGTAGCGAAGCACGCAAGAGGGCGCCACGAAAAAAGCAATTCTTGTCGCTCCGCCTTCTCGATAGATTGGGATCGAACCGCACGCGTCCATCGATCCGATGGCCGTGCGGGCCGTGCTCATCCCCTCGCACCCATCGACAGAAAGGTGATTCATGAAAAACGATTTGCTTGCGACCTGCCTGCTCGCCGCAACAACGGCGGCGGTAGCCCAGACGACCGATCCTGCGACCACGAAGCAGGAAAAGACCGACATCGGTCGTGTCAGTGCATCGGGCGCATCGAATGCGAATCCCGTGGAGACGCCGTCGGCGACCGGGGTGACGCGCAAGGAGATCGGCGGCGGTCTGATGGTCGACGAGAACGTGTCCAAGTCCAAGAGCTCGGTCACGCGCGACTTCATCCAGAAGCAGGCACCGACGGCCGACGTGTTCCAGCTCATCCGCTATTCGCCGGGTGCGAATTCCGCCACCAGCGATGCCTGGGGCCTGAGCCCGGGCGTGCTGTCGGTGCGCGGCATGGATGGCACGCAGATGGGTTTCAACTTCGAAGGCATGCCGCTGAACGTGGCATCCAACTGGTCGGTGTTTCCGGGTCAGTACATCGACACCGAGAACACCGACGTGGTGACGCTCAATCAGGGTTCGGCGGATCTTGCATCGCCCAACGTGACCGCCACCGGCGGCATCGTCGATCTGTTCCTGCACACGCCGTCCAAGAAGGCGGGCGGCCTGTTCACCAGTTCGGTCGGTTCGCACAATGCGCGCCGCAACTTCCTGCGGCTGGAAACCGGTGAAATCAGTGACACCGGCTTCCGCGCCTTCGTGTCGGTATCTCAGATCGATGCCGATCACTTCCGCGGACCCGGACACGACACCAAGCAGCACGTCGCTTTCGGTGCGGTGCAGGAATGGGGCGGCGGCAGCCGCACCAAGTTCGCGCTCACGTATTCGAAGTTCGATCGCGCGACCTATCGCAATCCCACCCTGGCCCAATGGCGCCAGGGTGGCATAGACGGGGCGCAGACCAACTACGACAAGACCTACACGCCGGGCAGCACGAACTACTACAAGATGTTCGAGAACCCGTGGGAAAACCTGCTGGTATCGGTGCCGACCGAACTGCGCGTGAACGACAAGCTCACGGTGAACGTGACGCCCTACCTCTACTATGGCTACGGCGGCTCGGGCTCTGTCACCCGAAGCATCAGCGAGCCTTCGGTCGGCTTCGGCAATACGGTCAGCGCAGTCGACCTGAATGGCAATGGCACGACGACCGACAACAATGTGCTCATCTACAACCCCATCCTGGAAAAGAACATCCGCACCGGCATGACGGTGAAGGGCACTTACCAGATGGATAACCACACCCTGGTCGCCGGTGTGTGGGCACAGCATTCGCGCGATCAGCTCTATCGCCCCTACAGCCGGATGAATGCCGATGGCACGCCGGTGGACAAGAACGGTGAATCCGCCCTGATCCGCAATGCCGATGGCGAAGTCATCAATGGCTGGAACCAGGACACGCACGACAACTTCTATTCCTTCTTCGTCGGCGACACCATCAGCCTGATGGAAGACCGTCTGGCCATCGATGTCGGCGTGAAGCAACTGTGGCTGGAACGCGTCGGCATCAACCGCGTACCGAGCACGGTCACCCGTACTTCGGCCGAGGACAATCCCACCATTCCGACGCTGGCGGTGCGTTACAAGCTGGATGAGGTGAACAGCGTGTTCGCCAGCGTATCCAAGGGCTTCCGCATCCTGCCCGCTGGCGCCTTGTATCCGCGTTACAACGCATCCACCGGCGCGGTTTCAACACGCGAGAAACCGGATCAGCCCTCCGAAGAATCGGTCGCGCTGGAACTGGGTTATCGCTATCAGGGGCCGCTGGTCAGCCTGACCGCCACCGCGTTCAACTACGAGTTCAAGAACCGCCAGATTTCGTCCACGGTCTGTGACGGCGGCGCTTGCATCAGCGAGCCGATCAATGGCGGCAAGCAGAAGGCCTATGGCCTGGATTTCGAAGCCGGTCTGCGGCCGTACAAGCATTTCCGGCCCTATGTTTCATTCGAAATCCTGCGCACCGAAATTGAATCGGATATCGCAGTGAGTAATGGAGTGGTCAATGACTTCCTGCCCACCAGCGGCAAGGAGGCAGTGCGCGCGCCGCGCTTCCAGGGCGCGCTGGCGGTCGATTACGACGACGGCGTGTTCTTCGGCAATGTCGGCCTGAAGTATGTGGGCAAGCAGTACTCCACCTTCATGAACGATCAGGAGATTCCCAGCTACACCACGGTGGACATCGGCATGGGTTATCGCTTCATCGGTGCCACAGGGTCTCGTTTCACCAAGCCCGAACTGCGACTGAACCTGCTGAACGTGACCGACCGCAAGTACCTGTCAGGCGTGAATGGTGTCGCGACTCATTCGGTCACGACCACGGCTGTCAACGGCACGACCATCCTCGCACCGACATCGGGACCGAACTATCTCATTGCCAACCCCTTTACCGCGATGCTCACCTTCGCGGTCGGTTTCTGAGGATTTCATGATGAGCCAGGATTTCCTTCATGCCGTTACCATCAACGTGCTGTACGCCTGCGTTGCGGTGCTCACCTTCGTCATCATCGAACGCATGGCCTACTACGGTCATCTGACCCGCAGGCGCGCGCGTATCGCGAAGTCGATCGAGGCGGCAGTGAAGGCCGACGCCGGCAGCCCGCTGCCCGATCTGCCTCCGGGCAATGACGTGCTCACGCGCGCCATGCAGGAGTATGTGGACGTGCAGCGCAAGGGCGAGGTCACGCGCAGCCGCATCGAGGATCTGTCGGCGGCGCTTTTCCTGCGCGTCGACGGCAGCATCAACCGCGGGCTGTGGATACTCGACACCATCGTGACCGCCGCGCCGCTGCTCGGTCTGCTCGGCACCATCCTGGGCATCATGGACACCTTCCAGGCGCTGTCCGCGGGCGGGGTATCCGACCCGTCCGCGGTCAGCCGCGGCATCGGCTCGGCACTGCTGGCCACCGCCATCGGCATCGGTACCGCGCTGTACGGTCTGGTGGGCCACAACATCCTGCACCGGCTCGGCGAATGCATCACCGAGGACTTCAAGAGCTTCCTGCTCGAGACCACGCGGTAAGGAGCGCCGACCATGAGATCCTTTCCCCAACGCAAGCAGCGCCAGGCGCGCATCGAAATCATTCCGATGATCGATGTGATGATGTTCCTGCTGGTGTTCTTCGTGCTCATCAGTACCAATGTGCTGCCGGCGCTGGGCCTGAACGTGGCGTTGCCGGGGTCGGCTGCGCCCGACCCGGTGAAGGACGAGCCATTGCGCATCACGCTCACCGTGGACAGCGATGGCGCGGTGTATGTCGATGGCGAAGCCACGCCGATGGCATCGGTGGCGGATCGACTGAAGCAGCGGGCGGGTGACCGGAAGGCGCAGGTGATCATCGCCGGAGACGGCGGTTCCAACCTGCAGACCCTGGTCGAACTGCTGGATCAATTGAAGATGGCAGGCATGCCGGCGGCATCCATCATCGCCAAGCACCGATCCTGAGCGGCCCATCGTGAGCACCCGAGATCCATTCGAGAAGGTGTCCGGCAGCCTGGGGCTGCTCGGCACCGCCGCCGCCGTCCTCGCCATCGTTTTCGCGCCGGCGATCCGGCCTGCCGAGGTGACGCCGCCGGTCGAGGAGCCACCGGTGGTGATGCTGCTGGCGGAAGAGGCGCCGCCCGAGGCGCCACCACCGCCGCCGCAGCCGGTGCCGCCGCCACCTCCGGCACCGGTGCCGCCGCCGAAGCAGGCGCCGCCCAGGCCGCTGCCGCCCCCCGCCCCCTTGCCAACGCCCGCGGTGGAGCCGCCGCCGCCTCCTGTGCCCGTTCAACCTGAGGCGCCGCCGCCGGCACCCGAGCCTCCGCCCCCGGCACCGCCGCCGCCGCCCGCGCCGGCACCGGCACCTGCGGTGCCCCAGGTCAATACGGCGGCGATACAGGCCGGCTATGTGGACCGCCTGCGCGGCTACATCCGCAGCATCACCGAGTATCCGACCTCCGGCGATGCGCGTCGCCTGCGTCCGGAAGGCGCCACTGTCGTGCGCTTCTCGCTCACGCGGTCCGGCCAGGTGCGCAATGTCGAGGTGGAGCGCGGGTCCGGTTCGCCGATACTCGACAAGCAGGCGCTGTCCATCGTGCGTGGCGGCCGTTACCCGGCGTGGCCGGCCGAGGCGTGGGCCGGCAGCGACGAGCACGTGTTTACCGTGACGGTGCAGTTCGTATCGCCCTGAGACTGACCGGATGAGCACATACGATTTCGATATCCGGTCGCCGGCGGCGGTCAGGCGTGCGATACGCGACGGTCGTTACCGCGGCTTCACCAGCGGGCTGGCGCCGGACCACGTGCAGGGCAACCTGATGATCGTGCCACGCGCACATGCCGACGATTTCGAGCGCTACTGCCAGCGCAACCCGCGTGCGCTGCCGGTGCTCGGGCGCAGCCGGCCGGGCGAGCCTCGCGTTTCCGAACTGGCCGCCGATATGGATCTGCGCACCGATGTCGGCGGCTACACCGTGTTCCGCGACGGCGAACCGGTGGCCACGCCGGTGTCCATCGCCGATCTGTGGCGGGACGACCTGGTCGCCTTTGTTCTGGGCTGCTCGTTCTCGTTCGAGGCCGTGCTGCAACGGGCAGGCGTGCGGCTCAGGCATCTGGACGAGGGCACGGTGTCGGCCATGTATGTGACCGGTCTGCAGACCGAGGCGGCCGGGCCCTTTGCCGGTCCGCTCGTGGTGTCGATGCGCGCCTTGCGCGCTGCCGACGCGATACGCGCCATCACGGTGTCGCAGCACTACCCGATGTTCCACGGCGAGCCGGTACATCTGGGCGCCCCGGAACTGATAGGCATCGCGGATCTGTCGGCGCCCTATGGCGGTCACGGGCTGACCACGCTCATGCCGGACGAACTGCCCGTCTTCTGGGCCTGTGGCGCGACCGCGCAGCTTGCTGCGCGCGCGGCACGGCTGCCGCTTTGCATTACGCATCACAAGGCACACATGGTGGTGACCGACGTCCCGGTCACCGACCTGCCGCACCGGTCGGATACCGGCATACGGACATGAACAGAGTTTCACAAGAGGACATCGACATGAGTACCGACAAGCTGTACCAGCAATACCAGGAACAAGGCTATGCGCTGATCGAGGGCGCGCTGAGCCCGGCCGAGGTGGCCGAACTGCGCGCGGTCACCGACCGCGTGGCCGCGCAGGCGCGCGGCGTGGCCGAGGACAACGCGATATTCGACTTCGAGTCGGATCACACGCCTGACCAGCCGCTGGTCCAGCGCATCAAGAAGCCGCATCGCGTGGATGCGTTCTATTTCAACCTGGCTCGTCATCCGGCCATTTTCGAACTGGTGCAGCGCATCTGCGGCGAACACGTCCGGCTCAACCACAGCAAGATCAACATGAAGGCGGCGCGCGCCGGTTCGCCGCTGGAATGGCATCAGGACTGGGCATTCGCGCCGCACACCAATATGTCCACCTGCGTCGCCTCGGTCATGATCGACGACGTGACGCCGGACAACGGCCCGATGCATGTGCTGCCGGGCAGCCACAAGGGACCTCTGTTCGAACATCATGAACCGGGCATGGGCTTTGTCGGCGCGGTCGACGTGATCGGCCAGGAAGTGGATCTGTCGCAGGCGGTGTCGCTGACCGGTCCGGCCGGTACGGTGTCGCTGCACCACCCGATGACCATGCACGGATCGGGTGCCAACAAGTCCGGCCATCCGCGCCGCATCCTCTTCCTCGAGTACGCGGCAAGCGACGCCTATCCGCTGTTCTACGACGTGGACTGGGACGAGTACAACAGCCGCATCCTGAGCGGCCCGGAAACCAGCCATGTGCGCTGCGAGCCGAATTTCATCAAGCTGCCGTGGCCGTCGCGTGCCGGCAGCTCCATCTACAAGGCCCAGGCGCTGGCGCGCGAACGCCAGTTCGACCGCACGGTGAAGGCATGATGGACACGCACGGTTCTGACCGGTCGGCGCCGGTGGCGCTGGTGACCGGCGCCAGCAGCGGTACCGGGCGGGATGTGGCGATTGCGCTGGCGGAGGATGGCTACGATGTCGGCGTGCTGGGCCGCCGCATCGAGGCACTGGAGGCGACCGCCGGCCGCATACGTGCGCTCGGACGCGCCGCCTGCGTGCTGCCGGCCGATGTGTGCGACGAGGATGCGCTGGCATCCGCCGTCGAAGCCTTTCTGCAGTGGTCCGGCGGCCGCGCCGACGTGCTGGTCAATGCGGCCGGCATTCCAGGGCCGCTGGGTGACCCGGTCGGGCAGTTGCAGGTGCGCGATTTCGACCAGGTCATGGCGACCAATCTGCGCGGGCCCTTCCTCACCATGTCCCTGTTGCTGCCCGTGATGTGCCGGCAGGGCAGCGGACGGGTGATCAATATCGGCGGCACGCACGGCATGCGTGGCCGCGCCGGTCGCGCCGGCTACGCCACATCCAAGTGGGCGCTGCGCGGTCTCACCCGCAGTGCCGCACTCGAGGTAGGCCCGCATGGCGTGACCGCCAACGTGGTGGCGCCGGGCGCGATCGCGGTCGAACGCATGCGCAACCGCTGGGCGGCGCAGGCGGAGGCGGAAGGCATCAGCGAGGAGCAGGTGCTCGATCGCTACGTACAGGCCATGGGCATGGCATTGCGCCGCCCCAACGAAACGGCGGATGTGGTGGCGACGGTGCGCTTTCTCGCGGGCGAGGGCGGGCGCAACATTACCGGTCAGGAAATCGTGGTCGATGGCGGCGTGATCGTATGAGCGTTTTCACCACCCGATCGCCGCGCGGCATCGGCGATCGGTGACGCTCAGGCATCGGCCGGCATGCCGCGCAGGCCTGCGAGGCTGACGAAGGTCGTGAGCCTGTCGCAGGGCTGTGCCTTGCGGCGGCAGTAGTGCTCGTCCAGCCAGTGGCCACCCTGGCTCAGGCAGCCGGTGAGGCAGACCAGCGCGTCCGCCTGCGGCAGCTTTTCGGCCGAATAGGCATGGGTGAGCCAGGCGCGCGTGCAGTGCCGGATCAGTTCGCCACGCAGCCGCATCAGTTCCGCCTCCTGACGTTCGATGAGCCGGGCCTGTTCGGCGACCAGCGCCGAGCAGCGGCGCTGCACGAGGGCGAGATGGCGCACCAGGGCGCCATGCTCATGCGCCGACGACAGCAGTTCGAGCGCGCATGCATCGTCATCCGCACCGGACGGCACGCGTGAGCGGAGGAGGGCAGCGGGCTTCCGGCTTCGGTAGGGGACGGTCATGCTCGGTACCTTCTTCGTGAAGGCGGCGCGCTTCCAGAAGAAGGATCCGCCGGGTGCAGCGGTGACTCTAGCGCGTACGCGGTGCAATGTAAACAAGAATCGTTCGCAATAAGGCGGAGTGACCCGCTCACACCGGGTCGAGCCGGTGTTCGTGCGCCCTGTCGCAGCTCCGCGGCCTGTGCGGCTGCACGCACGCGGACGGAGTGAAGCGAGTCCGCTGCTCGGCCGCGCGCGCCACGTTCCGCGTCCTCTCCCGCAGGCCGCGCAGCGCTACGGCCGGCGCGCCCTTCTTTCGCGCGGCGCATGAGAACGGTTCTCGATCATGCGACAGTCCGGCAGGCTGCATGACATGCGGAGGGCTGCACGACGCCCCTGGCTCGCTGTAGGATGTCCATGGCTCCGGACTTCCGGAGTCGCTGTTTGCGCAGGACTGTCCCGGCGATGGTCGCATGGCATACAAGAACACCGCAAAACCGCTTTTTCGAGTATTTCGACACGTGGTCCGCCTGACCCTCGCGGCCATCCTGCTCATCGGGGCAGGCGGTTGCGAGGCGCCTCCACGCGCGCCGCTGACGGTCGGGCTGAACCCGTGGATCGGCTATGACCCGCTGGTGTTCGCACGCGAGATGGAGCTGGTCGATCGCGACGTGCTCAAGGTGGTGGAACTGGAGAGCACCGCGGACAGCGCTCGCCAGTTGCGCAACGGGCTGATCGACGCGGCAGGACTGACCTTGCCCGAGGCGATAGAGCTGGCGGCGACCGGCACCGACATCCGCATCGTCGCCATCCTGAGCCAGTCCAAGGGCGGAGATGCGGTGATTGCCGCGCCGCACCTGCGTCAGCCTTCCGATCTGCGCGGTGTTCGCCTTGGCCTCGAGGACACCGCCCTTGCCTCCACCATGCTTGCGCGCCTGAGCGAGGAGGGACGGTTGCGCAGCGAAGAGCTGACGCTGGTCTATGCGCCGGCGGTCATGCACGAGGACATGATGCGCCGGGGGCAGGTGGATGCCGTGATCACCTTCGAACCGGTCATTTCCCGGCTGCTTGCCGCGGGCTTCAGCAACGTGCTTGACAGCGCCCATATCCAGGGCGAGGTGATCGACGTACTGGTGGTACGTGGCGAGGTGGCCGAAGCGCGATGGCACGATGTCACCCTTCTGCTCAGTGCCTTCGACGACGGCCGTCGCGCCCTGCTGTCCGAAGTCGACGCCGCGGCCGGGCTGCTGGCACCCGGCCTTGGCCTGAGCGCCGGCGAGTATCTGGATGCGCTCAAGGGAATCCGGCTGTTCTCGGCACACGAAAGCCGCGCGCTGATCGATGCCGCGCCATCGGTGGGCCTGCTCGATCTGGAGCGCGTGAGCGCCGACCTGAAGGCGGCCGGGCGGCTGATGGCCGATCCGGACTGGAATGACCTGTTCGACAAGCGTCTGCCCGCAGCCGCCGGAAGGAGTATCCGGTGAGGCGACCGGTCCTGCCCGCACGCACCCTGGTGCCTCTTCTGCTCACCGTGTTCGCGCTGCTGGTGACCCTGACCAACAACGCGCTGCGGCTGCGCGAGTACCGCAGCCTGGTGGAACATGAACAGACCAGCTCGCTGGCCGAGCGGCTGGGCGGCATGCAGGCCCAGCTCGACGAAGATATCAGCAACCGCAACCTGACCCGCCTGCGCAGGTCGGTCGCGGAACTGGGCTTGCGGCCCTATCTGACCGACGTATTCCTGATCGCGCCCGGTGGCCTCGTGCTCGGCACGCTGGATCGCGCGGGCATAGGGCGCCATGTCAGCGAACTTGCCGATGGTGGCCTGGCTTCCGCGCTGCTGGAACAGCCGGTGCCGATGGATCGCTCGTTGAACGTGACGACCTCGGCGGACGGACAATCGGTCTATGCGGTCATGACGCTGGTGTCCGGCCATCGGCTCTATGCACGCTCCGACCTTGAACTGCCGGTCGCCGAAAGGTTGCACGCAAGTCGCGGCGAGTTGCAACGGGATGCGCTTTTCGTATTGCTGTCCGCCTTTCTGCTGGCTCTGTTCCTCCACCTGTTCTGGTTCAGGCGCGCGCAGAGCCTGGCGGAGGCGGCACGTCAGGTGGGCGAGGGGCGGCTCGACACGCGGCTCGATATCGGCGGCCGCGACGAGCTCGCGCGGATCGCCGATGCCTTCAACGACATGACCATACGCTTGCAGGCCCAGCATGCCGCGCTGCGCGACAGCGAACAGCGCATGCGCGCCGTATTCGAGCAGGCCGGAGTCGGTGTCGCCCGCGTGGATGCGCACACCGGTCGATTCGTCGAGGTGAATGCCAAGTACTGCGAAATCACCGGATTCACGCAAAGCGAAATGCTGCAGATGGACTTCGTGCAGCTCACGCATCCGGACGATGTCGCCGCGGACATGGCTGGCCGGGAGGCGCTGCGCGGCGGCCGGCAGCGTGAGTTCCAGATCGACAAGCGCCTGCTGCACCGGGACGGGCATGTGGTGTGGGTCAGCCTGAGCGTGACACCGCTGTGGCGCCCCGGCGCGGCACCGGATTTCTGCATTGCCGTGCTGCAGGACATCACCTCGCGCCGCCTCGCGGAGCAGGCGCTGGAACATGAGCGCAACCGGCTCAATGCCGCCGAACGCATTTCCGGCCTTGGGTCCTGGGAGTACAGTCCAAGCACGCGCCGGGCCTGGTGGTCGGAGCAGATGTTCCGGCTGTTCCATCTCGAACCGGGTGACGAGGCACCGGACGAGGCCGGTTATCTGGCGCTTATCCACCCGGACGACCGCGATGCGGTGCGCACCGCGGTGCGCGAGATGGATGCGGGTCAGCGCATCAGCGGGCCCTACCTTTACCGCACTGCGCCGGATCGCGGACCGGTGCGCTATCTGCGGCCGACCGCAGCCTACGAAACCGATGACACGGGCTCGGTGATCCACTACGCGGGGACGCTGCTGGACGTCAGCCACACGGTCAAGGCGGAGCAGGCCTTGCGCGCATCCGAGGAGCGCCTGCGCGCAACGCTGGAACACGCGCCCAATGTGGCGGTGCAGTGGTTCGACCGCGAAGGGCGTGTGCTGTACTGGAATCATGCGTCCAGCCGCCTGTTCGGCTGGTCGGTGGACGAGGCCATGGGGCGCCGCTGCGACGAACTCATGCTGGATGCGGCACAGGCGCAGGTATTCGTCGAGCACCTCAGACATCTCGAGCGCGAACGCACCGCGTTCGGGCCGGCCGAGTACGAGGTGCAGCATCGCAGCGGGCGAACGCTGGCGGTCGAAGCAAGCAGTTTCTCGATACCGGCACCGGATGGCGCGCGCATTTTCGTGTTCATGGCGGTCGATATCACGGCGCGTCGCCATGCCGAGCGCGCGGCGGAGCAGGAGCGCACCTACCTCCGAACGCTGTTCGCTGCCTTGCCAGACATGGTGTGGGTCAAGTCGCCGGACGGACATTTCATGTCCTGCAACCCGGTCTTCGAGCAGGTCCTGGACATCCGTGAAGCGGACCTGGTGGGCAAGACAGACTACGACCTGGTCAGTCCCGAGCAGGCCGACAGCTTCCGTGCCCACGATCAGATCGCCGCACGGGGCGGACTTCCCGACGTGACCGAGGAATGGCTCGTTTCCCAGGCGTCCGGCGAGCGCATATTGCTGCAGACCATCAAGGTTCCGATGCGTACCAGCAACGGCAGGTTGATCGGCGTGCTTGGCATCGCGCGCAACATCACCGACCTGAAGAATGCGCAGGAAGAGCTGCGCGCGCTGAATGCAGACCTCGAACGCCGTGTGGCCGAGCGCACCGAGGCGCTCACGTCAGCCATGAAGGAACTGGAATCCTTCTCCTACGCGGTGTCGCACGACCTGAAAGCGCCGCTGCGCGGCATAGACGGCTACAGCAAGATTCTGCTCGAGGACTATGGCGATGTGCTCGATCCCCAGGCGGTGCGTTTCCTCGGCAACATCCGGGCCGGCACCGCCCAGATGCACGCCTTGATCGAGGATCTGCTGGCCTATTCGCGCATGGAAAGGCGCGCCCTCGAATCGCAGCGTGTGGACCTGTGCGAACTGGTACAGAGTGTGGTGAGCCGCCGCGTGGACGAGATCAGGGCTGCCGCCGCGCAGGTGATACAGCAGGTGCCGCCCCTGGTGGTACGTGCCGACCGTCAGGGGCTTGATCTCATCCTGCGCAACCTGTTTGACAATGCGCTGAAGTTCAGCCGCGATGCGCATCCGCCGGTCATCACCATCAGCGCGGCGGAGCAGGGATCGTGCATCGTGCTCGCGATAAGGGACAATGGCATAGGCTTCGACATGAAGTATCACGAGAGGATTTTCGAGATTTTCCAGCGCCTGCATCGCGTCGAGGAATTCTCCGGTACCGGTGTGGGTCTTGCTCTCGTACGCAAGGCGATGCAGCGTATGGGGGGACGCGTCTGGGCAGACAGTACACCGGGCGAGGGCGCCTGCTTCTATCTGGAGTTTCCTGCATGAGCACAGCAGTCAATCAAGCGCAGCCATTCACGCTTCCCATCCTGCTGGTAGAGGACAACCCGGTCGACATCGATCTCACCTGTCGTGCCTTCGCGCGCAGCCAGATGAACAACCCGATCGCCGTGGCACGCGATGGTGAAGAGGCACTGGGTTGCATCGCGCGCTGGGAGCAAGGCCAGGAACCCCCTCCTTCCCTGATATTGCTCGATATCAATCTGCCTCGCGTGAATGGCATCGAGGTGTTGCGCCACCTCAAGTCGCACCCCCGCTATCGTCGCATTCCGGTGGTGGTGCTTACCTCGTCGTCGGAGGATCGTGACCTGCGCGATGCCTATTCGCTGGGCGTGAACTCCTTCATCGTCAAGCCGGTCGATTTCGATCGTTTCGTCGAGGCGGCCGGTCAGATCGAACGCTACTGGTGCGAGCTGAACCAGCACCCGCTCTGATGCGTGTCCTCTACACCGAAGATTCGGCCTTCGATGTCGACCTTACCGAGCGGGCGCTGCGCCGTTCCGGCGCCGACATCGAACTGGAGATCGCGACTACGGTCGCACAGGCGCGCGTGCTGCTCGAAAGTGGCCGCTTCCAGGTGCTGCTGACCGACCTGAAGCTGCCGGATGGCACCGGTCTCGAACTGCTCGCCCATGTGCGAGAGCACCGCTGGCCCTTGGCCGTTGTCGTGCTGACCGGCTCCGGCGACGGCGATTCCGCGATTGCTGCGCTCAAGGCGGGTGCCGACGACTATCTGATCAAGCGCGACAGCTATCTCGAGCGGCTGCCGCGCGTACTCGAGGCGGCACTCGCACGGCATCGTTCCATGAAGGCGCAGCGGGCGCGGCCGATACGCCTGCTCGCGGTGGCAGTCGGCGGTGGCGATGCCGATGCCATGCGACGTCACCTGGAGCGCGGCGCGCCCCATATCCACCTGGACGCGGTGATTACCGTGGACGAGATGGCGGCGCGACTGCCGGCGCAGGGTGGCCGGGTCCAGTTCGACGTGCTGCTGATCGACGCAGGCAACAGCCCTGCCGAGGCGCTGGAACTGGTGAAGCTGATACGCTCCGAGCGACAGCTCGAATTCCCGGTCGTGATGGTGGGCAGTCGCGACAGCGAGGAACTGGCTTCGAGCGCGCTGCATCTTGGCGTGGACGATTACCTCATACGCCACGAGGGCTGGCTGTACGAACTGCCATCCACGCTGGAAAAGGTGCACCGGCGCGCCGAACTGGTGCGCGAGGAACGCCGGCTGCGGGAAACCAACCTGCGCATGGAACAGTTGCTGGCGGCCAGTCCCACCATCGTGTACAGCCTGCAGGCACGGGATGGCGAGCAGCGCATCACCTGGGTCAGCGAGAACGTGCAACGCATTCTGGGCTATCCGGTGGACGAGGTGTTGCGCGCGGGCTGGTGGCAGGCCAATGTGCATCCCCAGGATGTTGAAGGCTGCGGGGTCTGCCACGCCTGTCTGCTCCAGAACGAGAATCTGAGCAGCGAGTATCGCTTCCGTTGCAAGGATGGACGGGAAATCTGGTTGCGCGACGAATTGCGCCGCGTCGGCGATGCTCATGCGTCGGTGGTCGAGGCAGTGGGTTCCTGGACCGACATCACACGGGACAAGCAGGGCGAACTGGTCAGCGATGCGCGCGCCGATGTGCTTGACCGCGTGATCCAGGGGGCGCCGCTGGAAACGATACTTGAAGCCATCGTGCATCGCATGCAGGGCATAGATCCCGAAATGCGGGTATCCGTGCTGTTGCTGGACGAACATACCGGTCAGTTGCGCAACGGTGTCGCGCCCGCTCTTCCACCGACCTACAACGCTGCCATCGACGGCATCGTGCCGGCCGTCGGCGCCGGCTCATGCGGGACGGCAGCGGCGACCGGCGAAATGGTACTGGTGGAGGATGTGCGGACCCATCCCTATTGGGCGCCCTACCAGGCGCTGGTGGACATCGGAGGCTTCCGCGCCTGCTGGTCGGTGCCGTTCAAGCGCGAGGACGGCAAGGTTCTGGGCACTTTCGCGGTGTACAGGGACAAGCCGGGTCTGCCCGGCCCGGTGCTTCTTTCGCAGATCGTGGAATTCGCCCGCATCGCCGGTCTCGCGGTGCAGAAGGTGAGGGCCAGCCTGGCGTTGCGCCAGGCGGCGGCCGTGTTCGAGAGCACGCGCGACGGCGTCATCATCACCGACCTCGAAGGTCGCATCGTCGCGGTCAACCGTGCCTTCACCGAAATCAGCGGCTACCCCGAATCCGACGCGCTGGGCAACTCGCCGCGCATATTGCGTTCCGGCCGACACGATCCGTCCTTCTACCAGGCAATGTGGGCATCGATCCGCACTGTCGGATACTGGCAGGGCGAGGTGTGGAACCGGCGTCGCAGCGGCGAGCCGTACGAGCAGTTGCTCACCATCAGCACGGTGCATGACGAAGCCGGCCAGGCTGTGCATTACGTGGCGGTCATGACCGACATCAGCCAGCTCAAGCGCTCCGAGGCGCAGCTCGACTATCTGGCGCACCACGATCCGCTGACCGATCTGCCCAATCGCCTGCTGCTGCAGTCGCGTGTGCAGCACGCCATCGAATGCGCCGAGCGGGAGCCTTCCCGTTTTGCGCTGCTGTTCATCGATCTGGACCGTTTCAAGAACATCAACGACAGTCTGGGTCATCCGGTGGGGGATGAGCTGCTGAAGTCCATCGCCCGCCGCCTGCGTGCCCGTCTGCGCGAGGCGGACACGCTGGCCCGGCTCGGTGGCGACGAATTCGTGCTGCTGCTGGAGAACATTGCGGCCCCCGAATACGCGGGTCATGTCGCGCAGATGCTGCTCGACCTCATGCAGGCGCCGTTCGAGCTGGAACTGGTCCGCGAGATCTACATCGGCGCCAGCATAGGCATTGCCGTGTATCCGGAGGACGGCAGCACGGTGACCGAGCTGGTGCAGCATTCCGATGTGGCGATGTACCAGGCCAAGGAATCCGGTCGTGGTGCCTTCCGCTACTACACCGAAGCGATGAGCCGCATGGCCCAGGACAAGCTGCATCTGGATACCCGGCTGCGCGGTGCGCTGGAGCGCAGCGAATTCACGCTTTATTACCAGCCGCAGATCGACATGGCCAGCGGCCGGGTGATCGGTGCCGAGGCGCTCATCCGCTGGATGGATCCGGAAGAGGGACTCATTTCTCCGGCGCGCTTCATTCCGGTGGCCGAGGAATCCGGCCTCATCGTGCCGATAGGCGAATGGGTGCTCAACACCGCCTGTGCCCAGGCGCGCATCTGGCAGGACGCCGGTTACGCACTGTGCATCGCGGTGAACCTGTCCGCGCGTCAGTTGCAGAACCATGACGTGGCCGAACAGCTCGCCGGGGTGCTGCAACGGCACGGCTTGCGACCGGGCGCGCTCGAACTGGAACTGACCGAATCCATGCTCGCGCAGGACCATGTGCAGACCGAAGCCCGGCTGCAGGCACTGAAGGCTCTGGGCGTCGAACTATCGATCGACGACTTCGGCACCGGCTATTCGTCGCTCGCCTATCTGAAGCGCTTTCCCATCGATGTTCTGAAGATCGACCAGGGCTTCGTGCGCGACATTCCGCAGGATCGCAACGACATGGAAATCGCGGCCACCATCATCGCCATGGCCCATACGCTGAAACTTCGCGTGGTGGCCGAAGGCGTGGAAACGGCGGAGCAGCTCGCCTTCCTGAAAGAGCGCCAGTGCGATGCCTGGCAGGGCTATCTGTGCAGCAAACCGGTTCCGGCCGACGAATTCGAACGCCGCTTCCTGCAGACCTGAACCTGCGGTCTCCCCCGCTCAGGCCGGCAGCAGCTTGTCTTTGTAGCGGCACAGGTCGGCCACGCCGCATTGCGCGCACAGGGGCTTGCGCGCGGTGCATACATAGCGGCCATGCAGGATGAGCCAGTGATGGGCGTGCTGCATGAATTCCTTCGGCACCACCTTGAGCAGTGCCTGTTCCACCGCCAGCACGTCCTTGCCGGGCGCCAGGCCCATGCGGTTGGAAATGCGGAAGATGTGGGTGTCCACCGCCATGGTCGGCTCGCCGAACACGATGTTCAGTACCACGTTGGCGGTCTTGCGCCCGACGCCGGGGAGCGCTTCGAGCGCCGCACGGTCATTCGGTACCTCGCCCCCGTGCCTCTCCAGCAACTGGTGTGACAGCGCCACCACGTTCTTCGCCTTGGCGCGGTACAGACCTATTGTCCTGATGTAATCCGCGACGCCCTCCACACCCAGGCTCACCATGGCTTCCGGAGTCGGCGCAACCGGGAACAGCTTGCGCGTGGCGACATTCACGCCCTTGTCGGTGGCCTGGGCCGACAGCACCACCGCCACCAGGAGCTGGTAGGGCGAGCCGTACTCCAGATCGCTCTTCGGATGAGGATTGGCGGCGCGGAAGCGCTCGAACATGAGCTGGATGTCGGCGCGGCCGAGCCGGCTGGCGCGACCCGCCATCACGCCGATACCGCTTCGCCGCCGCGCTGCGGCAGCGGCCCGGGTACCGCCTGACGCGCAACCCACGCATTGCGCGCCGCAATGAGCAGGCCGAGCAGGATGAATGCGCCGGGCGGCAGGATGGCGATCAGCAATCCGCGGTATTCGTCGCCGAATACCTGGATCGCGTGCAGGCCCGGAATGACCATGTCGATGCCGGTGAACAGGTGTCCGGTGCCGATCAGTTCGCGCGCCGCACCCAGCAGCGCAAGCACCCACAGCAGTCCGGCGCCCATCGCCACGCCGTCCCAGGCGGCGGCCAGCGGCGAATTCTTCGCGGCAAAGGCTTCCACACGCGCCAGCACGATGCAGTTGGTGACGATGAGCGGAATGAAAATGCCGAGCACGAGGTAGAGCTCGTGCAGCCATGCGTTGAACGCAAGATCGAAACAGGTCACCAGCGCGGCGATGATGAGGATGAATACCGGAATGCGGATTTCGTGCGGGATGAGCGTACGCAGCGCCGCAACCGCCGCGCTGGACAGCGCCATCACCAGTACGGTGGCCAGTGACAGGCTCACCGCATTGACGAAGGTGGTGCTGACCGCGAGCAGCGGGCACAGGCCAAGCAACTGCACCAGCGCCGTATTGTTTTCCCACAGCCCCTTGTGACCGATGTCGCGATAGAGCGCGCGTTCTGCTGCATTCATGTCATCGTTCTCCTGCCATGCCCTTGCGGGAAACAATCATCGGCCGCAGGTGGCCATGATGGCTCCCCGTAACAGGGGCGATGCGTGATGGCGCAGACATCCTGCTGCGAGCCGGAATCCATGCCTTTCATTGGAAAACCTCGCGTGCATCGGCGCCTGCGGGAAGTGCGAACAGTGCATCGCGCATCGGCGCGATCGCCGCAGCCGCCCGACCGGCGGCACGTATGACAGCGCGAGCCGAAATGGTGGCACCGGCACGGTAGGTGAAATCGCCTCCGTCCTTGCGCACCGTCCAGCTTGCCGCATCGGTGGTGTTGCGCGCCTGGAACTGCCTGATCCACTCGGGTCGGCTTCTGTCTTTCGCCGGATCGATGTAATCGCCCAGCCCCGGCGTTTCCTTGTGCGCGATCACGCGCACCCCGGCCAGGTTGCCGTCGGCGCGAACAGCCATGAGCAGCCGTATCGCGCCGCTGTAGCCATCGGGCGCCTGCGTTTCGAACACCAGTGCAACCGGTCGCTCGCCAAGCCTGGCGCGGTACAGATCGACCGGCCCGTTTACGCCCAGCGCCGAAAGCGCCGGCAGCGTGACGCGGTCGCGCAGCAGCACATTGTCGTACTCTGACGGTGGCAGCACCTGACCGATCAGTTCGAGCCTGCGGGCTTCGACCGAGGCCTTGATCGGTTCGCGTGTGGCGTCGTAGGTGAGCGCCATCAGCGCGGTGAACACGACGGTGAAGCCGCCCAGCAGCAGGGCGGATCGCACGGCGCTGCCCGCCGCACTGACCGGGACCGGTTCGGCCGGCAGGTCGGCGGCTGCCATGGCATCGTCCACCGGCGGCGGCGTTCCTGTACTCAAGATGCGCCTCCGTTCTTGTGCCCGAATACCGGTGGCTGGGTCTTCATGTCTATCATCGGTACACAGATATTCATCAGCAGCACGGCGAAGGCGATACCGTCGGGATAGGCGCCGAAGGCGCGTATGCACCATGCGATGAGCGCGATGCCGGCGGCGAAGATGAGCTTTCCGCGCGGCGTGGTGGCGCCCGACACCGGGTCGGTTGCGATGAAAAAGGCGCCCATCAGCGTGCCACCGGCCAGCAGGTGGAAATCCGGCCCGGCGAAACGCGCCGGATCGATGGCAGAGGCAATCGTTGCCACCAGTGCGACCGCAACGATGAAAGCCACCGGCACGTGCCAGGTGATGACGCGCAGCGCCAGAAGCAGCAGTCCGCCCAATGCCCAGGCCAGGGACACCCACTCCCAGCCGGCGCCTGCGACATGACCGAAGGGCGTGGTGTGCAGCACCGCGTCGGCGTGCTGGCCGGTCATCAGTCCGGTGCGCAGCGCATCCAGCGGCGTTGCGCCGGTCATGGCGTCCACCGCGCGGGCGCCTCCGAACACCCAGTCCATCTGGCTCGCGAAATCGCCGACGCCCAGTCCCGGCCACTGGGCCATCAGCGCGGGAAAGCACACGATGAGCAGGGCATAGGCCAGCATGGCCGGATTGAAAGGATTCTGACCAAGCCCCCCATACAGATGCTTGCCGATCACCAGCGCAAATGCGGTACCGATCACCGTGGCCCACCACGGCAGCAGGGGCGGCAGACAGACCGCGATGAGCCAGGCGGTGACCAGGGCGCTCATGTCGCCCAGGGCGGGTGCGACCGGACGGTGGCGCAACGCCAGCATCGCGGCCTCGCACAGCAGGGCGGTGACGCTGGCGAGTGCGATGTGCACCAGCAGCGCGCTGCCGAACAGCCAGCACTGCAGCGCGATGGCGGGGAGCATCGCGACCAGGACCGTGCTCATGACGCGTCTTACGCTGGCGTTCTTGCGCAGATAGGGCGAGTTGTACATCGTCGATGCCAGACCGGGCGTGCCGGCCGGTTCATTCCACTTGTTTGTCGGAGGGCGCGGCCTGGACCAATTCGCCACCTGCCTGTGCCTGCTGCAATCCGCCCGTGCCGGCCTGCTGTCCTCCGGCTGGCGCAAGCTCGTCCGTGGCACGCGCGGCCGCCGCATCCTTCTGCGCGCGGGCACGCGCAAGCGCGGCTTCGATCAGTGCCTTCTTCGGATCGTCCGCTTCGGCACCGGTCGCGGCGGCGGCCGGTCTTGCCGCGGCGGCGCTGCGCGCCGCAAGCTTTGCCGCTTTTTCTTCCCGTTCCCGCTCGGCGCGCCAGTTGCGGAACTCGAAACGCTCGCGTGCCGAGTCGGCCGCATCCTTGTCGCGCTCGCGCGCCCAGATTTCGCTCTTGGCGTAGCGGTAATAGTCGACCAGCGGAATGTGCGACGGACATACGTAGGCGCAACAACCGCATTCTATGCAATCGAACAGGTGATATTCCTGCGCGCGGCCGAAGTTGCGCGCGCGCGAATGCCAGTACAGCTCGAACGGCTGCAGGTCGGCCGGACAGGCGCGCGCGCATTCGCCGCAGCGTATGCAGGGGAGTTCGGGTTGCGGTGGCGGGAACAGCGCCGGCGACGAGGCCAGCAGGCAGTTGGTGGCCTTCACCACGGGCGCATCCATGTCCGGCAGAGGAATGCCCATCATGGGCCCGCCCATGATGAGCTTGTCGGTATCCGGCTTCAGACCGGCATGCTGGAACACGAAACCGATGGGGGTGCCGATGGCGACGTCGAAATTGCGCGGCCTCTCGACATTGCCGGCGACCGTCACGATGCGGCGGACCAGCGGCTCGCCGCGCTCCAGCGCGTTGAGTACCGCCAGCGCGGTGGCCACGTTGAAGCACTGCACGCCGTAATCGGTGGAGCGGCTGCCATGCGGTACCTCGATGCCGGTGAGCACGCGTATGAGCTGCTTGGCGCCGCCCGCAGGATAGCGTGTCGGCACGACAACGATCTCGATCGACGGGTCGCCCAGCGCAGCCGCGGCTGCGCGCATCGCGGCGGCGGCTTCCGGCTTGTTGTCCTCGATGCCGACCAGTACCTGGCGGGCTCCGAGCAGCCGTTTCATGATCTGCGCGCCGTGCAGGATGTCGTGCGCCTCGCTGCGCATGAGCATGTCGTCGCAGGTGATGAAGGGCTCGCATTCGGCGCCATTGATCACCAGCGTGTGGGTGGCCATGGCGCGACCCGGACTCAGCTTGAGATGGCTGGGAAAGACGGCGCCGCCGAGGCCGACCACACCGGCGTCGCGCAGGTAGTCCCGCACTTCGTCCGCGCTTGCCGCCTTCCAGTCGAACGGTTCGCGCTCGACGTGCTCGTCCTGCCCATCCGGTTCGATCACCACCGCCATGGCGGACAAGCCGGACGCATGCGGCATGAGGCGCGGTTCGACCGCCATCACGATGCCCGAGGCCGGCGCGTGCACCGCGCTCGATACATTCCCGTCGGCTGCGCCGATGCGCTGTCCGTGCCGCACCCGTTCGCCCACCCTGACCAGCGGACGCGGCGTGCCGCCGATGTTCTGGTGCAGAGGAATCACCAGTTGCGGCGGCAGTGGCAGACGGGCGATCGGTTCGCGCGTCGATGCCGATTTGTTCGGGTCCGGCTTCACACCGCCGTTGAAGGAAAACAGCTTGCGCAGCATCAGGCGGCTTCCTCCGCAGACTGCGTCCGCGCGTGCGCCGTTCTCAATTCGAATACCGGATAGCGCCACTTCCAGGTGTCCACGGTCTCGGCCACCGGTACCATGGCGATGCAGTCGGCCGGACACGGGGGGACGCACAGCTCGCAGCCGGTGCACAGGTCGGAAACGATGGTATGCATCTGCTTGGCCGCACCGACGATGGCATCCACCGGACAGGCCTGTATGCACAAGGTACAGCCGATACAGGTGGCTTCATCGATCACCGCCACCGACTTCGGTTTCTCCACACCGTGCTCGGCGTTGAGCGGCTTGTATTCGCGACCCAGCAGGTCGGCCAGCTTGCGCACGCCTTCGTCGCCGCCGGGCGGGCACTGGTTGATGTCCGCTTCGCCGCCGGCGATTGCCGTCGCATAGGGTTTGCATCCGGGGTAACCGCATTGGCCGCACTGGGTCTGTGGCAGGATGGCGTCGATCTTGTCGACCAGCGGGTCACCCTGCGTCCTGAACAGCACCGACGCAGCGCCCAGGGCAGCGCCCAGCGCCAGTGCGATACCCACCATCACGAGCAGGGCGCTGGTCATGAATCCAGCCCCGCGAAACCCATGAAGGCCAGGCTCATGAGCCCGGCCGTGATCATGGCGATGGCGGTGCCGCGGAACGGCGTCGGGATGTCCGCCCCGTCCAGCCGCTCGCGTATGCTCGCGAAAAGCACCAGCGCGAGCACGAAGCCGGCGGCCGACGCGAAGCCGAACAGAAGTGACTGCAGCAGGTCGTGGCGTGCGGCGGCATTGATCAGCGGCACACCCAGCACCGCGCAGTTGGTGGTGATCAGTGGCAGGTAGATGCCCAGCACCTGATGCAGGAGCGGGCTGGTCTTCTGGATCGCCAGTTCGGTGAGCTGCACGATGGCGGCGATCACCACGATGAAGCTCAGTGTGGACAGATAGCCGAGATCGAAGGGCTTGAGCAGATAGGTATCGATCAGATAGCTGCTGCCACAGGCCAGGGTGAGCACGAACATGGTCGCCAGCCCCATGCCGACCGCGGTTTCGAGCTTCTTCGACACGCCCATGAAGGGGCACAGGCCGAGGATGCGAACGAACACCACGTTGTTCACCAGCGCGGCGCCAAGCAGGAGCAACAGATAACTCGTCATGACGGGGCTTGAAGGCCCGACCGGGAGATCGGGCAGATCGCGGCGCAGGATGCACCGCATAACCCGCCGATTATCCGGCACTGCAGCGCCGCACTCAAGCTGCCGGACCGAAACCCGGCCGCCGCACCGCGAACATCCCGGCGTTTGCCGCCGCACGGAGAATCGCGCGCACGCGCTGCACATGACCTCGCCGATCGTACAATCCGCGGCATCGCGGCATCGCGCTGCCTGCGGAACCGTCAATGCCGGCAGAGCACCCGTGCGACATCATGCGGCCACGGAGCGGGAATCCGGGGCGGAAGCGAGCATCTGCCGATTTGCAAAGACATCATGGTCCATCGGTCACCGTCCTCACGCAGTCCCACCGCCGACGACTATCTGCGCCTCTTCGAGCGCTGGCATGCCTTGTTGCGGGAAGACGTCGGGCCGGAAGCAGGGCGGGATTTCGGTGATGCCTACAAGGCCACCGAAGACGAACGTTTCAGGCTGCTGTTCGAGCAGATATGCCAGTTGCTGATCGCGCCATCGCCTTTCAACCAGGCCATGCCGCAGGCCTTCCGCCGCACCGCGCAGCAGTGGGTCGACGGCGACCCCGCGACGCTCGCGCACATGGGCGATGTGCAGAACCGCCACTTCATGCTCAGCGACCTCTATGACTATGTGCACCTGAGCAGGGCCATGGGCGTGGGCTGGCGGGGCTAGGGCCTGTTCACAGTGAATCGCCGGCCGTCGCATCCCGATGCGTGCGGATCAAGGCGGGCCGCCATATGGGCCTTGCGGGCGAGCATCCGGTGCGCCCGCGTGGTGCTGCCTCCGTTTTCCGCGACTACCCGGCCTATCCCGGAGTCGGGAATGCGCAGCACCACATCGATGGCCAGCCCGATTTCGTCTTCTCTCATGTCCGCAAGGAGGGCCTGCGCGTGCGGATTGCCCGGGTCACGCCGCCGCGTGTCGAGTGCGGTGGGTTCCGGCACGGTCGGCACGATACTGGCGCCCCACGCTGCAATCGCATCCACATCCGCTGCGAGGTCGCGCGTCCAGTCCCCAGTGGCCGCGTAGCAGTCATGCTTGCCCGGGCAGCGGTTATGCCGACGCGGCCATGTGTGGCGTTCGCGCGCACTTCGGCAATCTGCTGCGGATGAATGTGGCTGGTGCGGAGTAAGTTCATGGGTGAAGGCTGGACGCGGCGGTCCGCGCGGTGCTCATCGCATACGGCGAGCTTTCCACGGTTTTTCGGTCCTCGCTACCCCAGAGCGAGTGCAATCCGGCGATCGCTGGATCCGCGGAAAGGGGCGCTTACCCGCGCCGCGCACAGCGGCTGAGTCCCGCGCGCGTCAGGTCTCACTCAGAAGCCGGCCGCTCAGGCGTGCAGTTGCGCGTTCAGGGTGTCTACCGTTTCGATCCAGTCGGCATCCTGATTCAAAGCGTCGCGGAGAAAACTGGCCTGTGACGGGTTCCAGCAGGTCGCCTCGTGCAGCCGCGTACCGTTGTCGAGCGGGCCGAACAGATCGATGAAGCTTTCGATCGATTGCGGATCGCTTGGCAGACCGAGTTGATCGAAGAGGTTTTCCATCGAATTCGGTGTGATGTCCATGTCGATCTCCCTTTTTCACCGGCCGCGCATCGTGTCATCGAAACGTCCGCACCGGCGAAAGATGCAGGATCAGTATGCGCTGTTTCCGAGCATCCTGCCCGGCTGCATCCACCGGTCGAACTGTTCGCCGTCGAGTTCTCCGGATGCGAGTGCGGCTTCACGCAGCGAGAGATTCTCGCGGTGGGCGCGCGCCGCGATCCTTGCAGCGCGGTCGTAGCCGATATGCGGCACCAGCGCGGTCACCAGCATGAGCGACTGCTGCATCAGCGCGTCGATGCGTTCGCGATGCGCCTCGATGCCAGCGACGCAATGGACGTCGAAGCTGTGCATGCCATCGGCCAGCAGGCGGATGCTCTGCAGCACCGCACCTGCGATCAGGGGCTTGTAGACATTCAGCTGGAAGTGACCGGAAGCCCCGCCGATGCCGATCGCCACGTCGTTGCCCATGACCTGGGCGCACAGCATGGTCAGTGCCTCGCACTGGGTGGGGTTCACCTTGCCCGGCATGATGGAACTGCCCGGTTCGTTCTCCGGCAGCGCCAGTTCGCCCAGTCCGCAGCGGGGTCCGGAGGCGAGCCAGCGGATGTCGTTGGCTATCTTGGTCAATGCCACCGCCAGTGTCTTGAGCGCGCCATGCAGCGCGACCAGCGCCTCGTGTCCCGCCAGGGCCGCGAACAGATTGTCCGCACGCACGAAAGGAAGGGCGAATTCGTCGACAAGAACCTTGGCGACGCGCGCACCGAACTCCGGATGGGTGTTCAGGCCGGTACCGACCGCGGTGCCGCCTGTCGCGAGCGCATGCACCGCGGGCCGGGCACCTTCGATGGCCGCGCGCGCCAGCGCGAGTTGCGCCGCATGGCCGGAAAACTCCTGACCCAGCGTCAGCGGTGTGGCGTCCTGCAGATGGGTACGCCCCACCTTGATGATGCCGGCGAAGGCGACTGCCCTGGCGCACAAGCTCGCATGCAGCGCATCGAGCGCCGGCAGCAGCGAATCGCGTACGGCAAGCGCGGCCGCCACATGCATGGCCGCGGGAAACACGTCGTTCGAGGACTGGCCGCGATTCGCGTCATCATTCGGATGCAGTCGCCGCGCCTCGCCGACACCCCCTCCCATGAGTTGAGAGCCGCGGTTGGCCAGCACCTCGTTCATGTTCATGTTGGTCTGCGTGCCCGAGCCGGTCTGCCATAGCGACAGCGGAAACTGGTCGTCGTGAAGCCCGGCCAGCACCTCGTCGGCGGCGCTGATCAGAGCCACCGTCTTGTCCTCCGGCAGCAGTCCAAGATCGCCATTCACCCGGGCCGCCGCGCGTTTCACCGCAGCCAGAGCATGAATGAGCTCGCGCGGCATGCGTTCGGTCGATATCGCGAAATGCTGCAGCGAGCGCTGTGTCTGCGCGCCCCACAGCCGATCGGCCCGAACCTCTATCGGGCCGAACGAATCATGTTCGGTACGGGTGGGGCAGCAGGGGCTGACGCCTTCCATGGCGATGAACATCCTGGTTTCCAGCTTTCAGGATAGGACATCGCCCGCAGGCGGCCAGCACGGCGGACCGCTTTCCGCCGCGCTGGCCGGAAGGATGCGCTCAGAAGTCCACTGTGGCGCTCAGCATCCAGGTACGAGGCAGACCCTGGACCAGATAGGCCGAACCGGGGTAGCCGCCGGCAGAGGCCCAGTATGCCCGGTTCGTCACATTATCGACGCGGCCGCGGAAGGTCACGTCCTTGCCGGCGATGCGGGCGATATAGCGCGCCCCGAGGTCGAAACGACTCCACGAATCCAGCTTGAGCGTGTTGGCGTCATTCGCGTACTGAGAGCCGGTGTGTATCGCGCGCGCGGTCAGCGTCAATCCGCTGGCGCCGGGAACGTCCCACTCGGCGCCGATGTTGTATTGCGCTTTCGGTACGCTGACAGGATTGTTGCCGTCGGTGCTGCCGCCGGCCGTGCCGTCCAGTTCTGCGTCCAGCCAGGTCGCGCCGCCAAGCACTCTCACTTCGCGAGTGAGTTGACCGTAGACGGTCAGTTCGACGCCGCGATGCTTCTGTTCGCCGGAAATCGCATACAGATTCGTACTCGGGTCGGTGACCCCGTTCGGACGGGTCATCGAGAACAGCGCGACAGTACCGCCGAAGCCGGCGTCTTCGTACTTCAGGCCGATCTCGCGCTGACGCGCGACGATGGGCGCGAAGATCGCGCCAATGTTGCTGGCGTTGAAGGGTGCGGCCGGAGCCCGGATCAGCCCCTCGATATAGTTGCCATAGGCCGAAAGCGTGGGCGTGATGCGCATCAGCACGCCGGCCAGCGGCGAGAAATTCTCCTTGCGGTAACGCGCGTTCCGGCTGCCGGTGTTGTAGTCGAATCCGTCGTCCTCGATGCGCTGGATGCGGCCGCCCAGCGTGAACTGGTAACGTCCTTCCGCGATGCTCAGCGTATCCGACAGCGATTGACTGATGAAGGTGGTTCTCTGTGTCAGCGCAGGATCGTCCAGGGCATTGCCGGTGAAGGCGAAGCCGGGCGCGGCGACCTCCACGGGGTTGTATATGCTGCCGGCAAAGGGGGTGGAGCTGTTGGACATCGCGTAGGCGTTCCGTGAATCCAGGCGATGGGCCGACGCCGAAAGCGCGACCTGGTGGGTCAGCTCTCCGGTGATGAAGCGCGTGCGTATGCCCGCCTCCCCGGTGATCACTTCGTCCTTGCGGCTGTTGTCAAAGCGATAGGCGGTCGTCGCGCCACTCGACGAAGTGAGCGTCGTCACTGCGATGGAGTTCTTCTCATCGCTGTGACGAGCGCCGACCGCCGCCCATGCGACCGTTTCGGCGCCCAGGTCGAATTCGCCGCGCAGCGTGCCGAACTCGGTTTTTTCGTCTGAATACACCCAGGGTTGCGAGTAGTTCCGCCGCGCGTCCGGGGCGTGCGGAATGGACGTCAGCGCGCTGCCAGGTGTGAGCTGCGGCCTGCCTTGTTCCAGGCGATTGCTCTGGTGTCCGATGTCCGCCGAGAGGCGGAAGTCCGTGCCGCGATAATCCAGCCCCACGGCCAGAACTTCAAGCTCGCGGTGCTCGCGGTCGACGCCGGTATCACCATTGCGGCGCGCGGCATTGACGCGAAGACCTGCGCGCTGTTCCGGACCGAAGCGACGCGATACGTCCGCGGCCGTGTAGATCTGGCCGCCACTTTCGACGCCTGCGGTAAGGCGGTTGATATCCTCGAGCGGCGCGCGTTTGGGAAGCAGGTTGATCGAACCGCCGATTCCACTGCCACCCGGCGCGGCACCATTCAGAAAGGTGCTGGCACCACGGATCACTTCGACCCGCTCCAGCAATTCGCTGGCCACGAACTGTCGCGGCAGCACGCCATACAGGCCGTTGTAGGCCATGTCGTCGGAGTACAGCGGGAAGCCGCGGATGATGTACAGCTCCTGATAGTTGGCGAAACCCTGCGAAATACGCACCGCGGGATCGTTGGCCAGGACGTCGCCGACGCCGCGCGCCTGCTGATCCTCGATCAACTGGCTGGTGTAACTGGTGACCGAGAACGGGGTTTCGAGCTGATCCTTGTTGCCCAGCACGCCGATGCGTGCGCCGCGCGCGACCTGTCCGCCCGCGAAGGGCGCGGGCAGGCCGCTGGCCGAGGCGTCGGCGCTCGGCTGCACGACGACCGGTTCAAGTGTCACGGTTTCGCTGGAGCCCGACTGGGCCAGTGCGGGCGAGCCCGACACGAGGGTGGCCAGTGCGACGGCGAGCGGGGCAGGGCGAATCGGAAAGTTCTTTCTGTTCAGCATCACGGAGCGCGGCGATAAGCCGAAAGTTATACACAGGATCCGGGATGCTATAACGAATCATTCTTGTTCATATCACTCTTGCGCAATTTCACACGGTCGGTATCGTTGCACTGTTGCACCGTTCGATGGACCTTCCCGAGTGAGCATCTTCCGCGGCCCTGGCGGCCATTCATCCGTCGGGGCGCCGACGTGAGCGCCTTTCTGTCCAGCCCGCTCGCCCTGAGACGCTGGGGCTGGCTGCACAAGTGGTCGAGCCTGGTCTGCACCCTGTTCATGCTGCTGCTGTGCCTGACCGGGCTGCCTCTGGTGTTCTATCACGAGATCGATCACGCGCTCGGCAAGCACATCGAAGCGCCGCGGATGGCGGCCGATCTACCGCATCTGCCCGCCGACGAGATCGTTCGCGCGGCGCGTGGCCATCATGCGCATCTCGTGCCGCTCTATCTGTTCAGGGAAGAGGACGATCCTGACCTGTGGGTGGTGAAGATGGACACCCGTCCGGATACCGACGAGACGAAGGCCAGGTTCTCGGTGATCGATGCGCGGAATGGCAGCGTGCTGGGTGAGCCGCGCTTCGACGAAGGCTTCATGCATCTGATGTACCGGCTGCACGTCGATCTGTTCGCGGGTCTTGCAGGGCGCCTGTTCCTCGGCTTCATGGGCCTGTTGCTGGTGCTGTCTCTTCTGTCCGGGGTGGTGCTGTACGCCCCCTTCATGCGCAGGCTCGATTTCGGCGAGGTCAGGCGTCGCCGCTCCGGCAGGCTTTGGTGGCTGGACATGCACAATATGCTGGGCATCGTGACCCTGACCTGGGCACTCGTTATCGGTGCCACCGGTGTCATCAATACCTGGGCCGATGTGATACTCAAGGTCTGGCAGGCTGAGCAGATCGCCGCGCTGAAGGTGGCGGCGCCCGCGCCTCTGGCGTCGGCGCGCGTGGGGCAGGTATCAATTCAGTCCATGGTCAATGCGGCGCTGCGATCCGAGCCGGGCATGGCGGTGGCCACCATCGCGTTTCCCGGAACATTGCTGTCGTCGCCGTCCCACTTCGCGGTGTTCCTGCACGGCGATACGCCGCTCACGTCCAGACTGCTGAAGGCGGTGCTGGTCGATCCCGCCAGCGGACAGGTGATGGAAACGCCGCCACGCCCATGGTATGTGAGCGCGCTGCTCCTGTCGCAGCCTCTGCACTTCGGCGACTATGGCGGCCTGCCACTCAAGGTGCTGTGGGCCTTGCTCGACCTGATCACCGTCGTCGTGCTGTGGAGCGGCCTGGTGCTGTGGTGGCGCAAGCACCGCGCGGCCGGGTCGCCCAAGCATGCGCCGGACGCTGTGGCCGATGTTGCGGGCGGCCGGGCATGAGGACGGTCAGGTCGGTGGCCGCGATATTCCGCTGGCCATTGCTCATTGCGCTGCTGACGCTCGCCGGTTTGCTCGCCGCGCTGGTCGGGGATGATGCATGGGACGCCGTGTCCTGGGCACTGCTGTCAGTGCCGGTCGCGCTGTGCGGGTATTTCAGCTTCGTGCGGGGCAGGCGGCAGGACTGACGACCGCCCGGCCCGCGATGTGGGCTTACTGGCAGCCTTTTTCCTTCACCGGAACGGTGAAGAAGATGGCGACGTCGGTCCACGATTTGCCCTTGTGCCAGGCCACCGTGCACAAGGCCTCGAACTTCCTGAACGCTTCCGCGCCATTGAAATCCAGGATGTCCAGCTTGCCTTCGGCCGACAGCACGCCATCGGCCACCTTGTAGCTCATCGGCACGGCACGAGTCACGCCATTCATCGTGACATCCAGCTTCAACTGGCGTGCGTCGATGGCGCTCACTTTGGCTGCTATGCGGCCGGGGTTGGCGAAATTCCTGAACAGGCCGTTCACCACATTGCCGTTGCGGATGGCCGGAAAGGTGGGCGGCCACTGACCGCCCGAGCCGTTGTTCAGGTCGTGCGAGGTATCGACGCTGGCGGCGTCGATGTCTATCGTCGCGCCCAGCAGCCTGCCGCTTGCCGACGCCAGCTCGAACTTGTTGAAGGTGTTCTTGCTCACGACATAGGACTTGTCCTTCGCGCCATAGGCGGTGAAGTCGAACTTGAAGCCATTCCTGTCGGGCGTGTAGTCGCATGCGGCCTGCGCGGCATGAACGGTGGACAGCAGGGCGATGGCCAGCAGTGTTTTGTTCACGATTTCTTCCTCTTTGATGTGATCGGGATGGCCCGCCGGACGACGGGCGATCTGCTGGCTGGGATGCGCGGGAACGTGACAGGACGATGACCCGGATACCGGACTGGCGGAATGCACCGGCATCGGGCCGGCACCGGACCGTATCGGGATGCCCCGTCGGTCTCTGTATTGTAATGAGAATTATTAACAAGTCGGGCCGGATGGAGTGCCTTGCCGGATGACGACGGGTGTCTTTCCGTGCTATCGGCGGCGTTCTGTCCCGCGTGCCGCTGGACATGCCCGCTGCGCCGTACGTGCGCGTGGTCGTGCGTTCAGTCGTGGCGCCGCAGTGCCCGCAGGGCGTTGATCAAGGCGAGCAGCAGAAGGCCGGATGCGGCGGCACCCCATACGAAGGAGGCATCGGTATGCACCGTTCCGGCTGCCGCGTCGACGTGGCGCCCCTGTTCATCGAATTCGAGCGTCAGGTGAAAGACGTACCAGAACCACAGGCAGGGCAGCGCGGCCACCAGGGGCAGGACGACACCTCGCGTCATCAGTTTCTTCATGCGTGTTCGCCGGGTTGATTCAAGGGCTTCCGTCCTCGAGGCGGCGCGCTGCTCTCTTTCGCGGACAGTCGGCTTCGTCGCTGCAGGGTAGGCCGGTTCCGGCCGTGCGTGCAGCGCTGTCTGAAGCCAGCGCGATGGCCTGCGCGCAGACAGGGTGACCGTGAGGCGCAGCGGCAGGGTCTGCCCCGGCCGGACCGCGGCATCGCTCATTTCTTTGTCATTGACCGTGTCCGCTGTTGTCAGCGCATGATGCGGGCTGCGCTACACTCCCGGCGTTTTCGCTGCCCGTCCTGCCGTGTCCGACATTCCCGCACTTTTTGCTCCCGATGGTCCGCTTGCCAGCGCGATCGATGGTTTCTCGCCGCGACCGCAGCAGACGGACATGGCTGAGCGGGTGGCACAGGCCATTGCAGAGCGCGGCGTTCTGGTGGTCGAAGCGGGTACCGGCACCGGCAAGACCTATGCCTATCTGGTGCCCGCCCTGATGTCCGGCGCCAAGGTCATCCTGTCCACCGGTACCAAGACACTTCAGGACCAGCTCTATGGTCGCGATCTGCCCACGGTGCGCGGTGCGCTTGGTGTGCCGGTGTCCATCGCGCTGCTGAAGGGCCGGGCCAATTACCTGTGCCATTACCACCTGGAGCGCTCGCTGCAGGAAGGCCGCCTGGGCTCGCGCGAGGAGGCGTCGCATCTGCAGGCCATCGCGCGTTGGGCCAGGGTGACCTCGACCGGTGACAAGGCGCAATGCAGCGAGGTGCCGGAAGAATCCGGCGCCTGGGCGCTGGCCACCTCCACCCGCGACAACTGTCTCGGTCAGGACTGCCCGAACGCGAAAGAGTGTTTCGTCACCGCGGCGCGACGCGAGGCGATGGAGGCGGACGTGGTGGTGGTTAACCATCACCTGTTCTTTGCCGACCTCATGCTGCGCGACGAAGGCGTGGCCGAGCTGCTGCCCGCCTGCAATGCGGTCGTGTTCGATGAAGCCCATCAGCTTGCCGAGACGGCCACGCTGTTCTTCGGCGAATCCGTATCCACGTCGCAGATGCTTGAACTGGCGCGCGATACGCGCGCCGAGGCGCTGGTTGGCGCGAAGGATTTCAAGCCGCTGCCGGAATGCGCGGAACGCCTGGTCAAGGCGGCGCGCGATCTCAGGTTGGTGTTCCGCGAAGAGAACATACGGCTGTCGGCGCTGCAGATCGACGAGCGTGCCGCGTTCGCGCCAGCGCTGTCATCGGTGATCGATGTACTGAAGGAACTGGCCGGCCTGCTGGAAACCCAGGCCGGCCGCTCGGAAGGACTGGAAAAGTGCTGGCAGCGCGCGCTCGATCTGGTGGCGCGTGTCGAACGCTGGCAGACCGGCGAGCGTGCGACCGGCGCAGGCGAGGGCGCCGAGCGGGTGCGCTGGGCCGAGGTCTACACGCAGGCGCTGGCGCTGAACGCCACGCCTTTGTCGGTGGCCGACGTGTTCAGGCGGCAGATGGAAGACAGTCCGCGCGCATGGATATTCACGTCCGCGACCTTGTCGGTCGGCAACGACTTCACTCATTACTGTGCCGAGCTGGGCCTGCACGACGCCCAGACCGCGCAATGGGGCAGTCCCTTCGCCTACGAACAGCAGGCGTTGCTGTACGCGCCGGAGAACATGCCCGAACCCTCGGCGCCGACCTATGCCGAGGCGGTGGCGAAGGCGGCGTGGCCGCTGATCAAGGCCTGTCGTGGCGGCGTGTTCCTGCTGTGCACCTCCTTGCGGGCCATGAAGCGCATCCACGAACTGATCGAGGATCGCCTGTCGGCCTGGGATCCGGAACGTCCGCTGCTGCTGCAGGGGGACGCCACGCGCAGCGAACTGCTGGAGCGTCATCGCCGTGCCGGCAACGCGGTGCTGGTGGCCAGCCAGAGCTTCTGGGAAGGCGTGGACGTGCGCGGCGATGCTCTGCAGCTCGTCATTATCGACAAGCTGCCTTTTGCGCCGCCGGACGATCCGGTGCTGTCGGCCCGCATCGAGCATCTGAAACGCCAGGGGCGCAATGCCTTTGCCGAGTACCAGTTGCCGCGCGCGGTGATCAGCATGAAGCAGGGCGCCGGCCGGCTCATCCGCGACGAACGCGATCACGGCGTGCTCATGGTGTGCGACCCGCGGCTGGTGGACAAGCCCTATGGCAAGGTGATCTGGCGCAGTCTGCCGCCCATGCGCCGCACGCGCAGCGAGACGGTGGCCGTGCAGTTCCTCGAAAGCCTGGGTGGCTGAGCCGGGCGGGTGCACGTCGTGTTCATGGCAAGCGGTGCGCCGACATCGGCGCGCGTCCCGGTCGGCCGGTGCCTGGTCGCGATCGTTCTCGCCACGGCGCCCGCAAGTCGATGCGGACGGGGTGGGGGCCGGCCTTGTTCCCGCACAGCCTGCATGCGGGGTGCTGTCGTCAGCCGTGGATTACGCGGCCACCTTGCGGCAGGCTCTGGCGCACTCGACGCAGGCTTCGGCGCATTGCCGGCATTCGCTGTGCATCTTTTCGTGCTTGCGGCATTCCTTCTCGCAGTCGTCGCACACCGCCGCCGCCAGCGCGGCCATCTTGGGCAGATGGCGGGAATCGGCAGCCGCGAGCTTGAGCAGCGCATCGCAGGTCGCCAGCATGTCGCTCACCGTGACCGCGCAGGCGGCCATATCCTTGTCGCCGGTGGCCAGTACGCGCAGACATTCCGCGTGGCAGATTTCGCCCGCGCGCAGGCAGTTCGTCGTGCCTTCGAGCAGTGCCGCATGCTTGTGCGGGCCGCCTGGCTTCGCTTGCGCGTGATGATGGTGTTCGTGGCCGTCCGCGGCGGCGGCATTGCCCGCCAGCAGCAGGCCGCCCAGGCTGGCGGCGATACCGGCGCCGATCGCATTTCTTCTGTCCATGGGAATCTCCTTCGGGTAAAACCGATCTGATTGTTCCACATCAGCCGCCCGTGCGGCGCATCCGGCACACTTGCCATTGCCTGACATGAAAGTCCTGGAGTCGTGATTCTCGTCGAAGCGTTGCTGGTGATCATCAGTCTGGGCCTTGCCGCCCTGGTCCGCCCCTGGCGCATGCTGGCAGGACCGCTCGGCGCACCCTGGGCAGCGTCGCTGGTGATTGTTGCGCTGCTGTGGGTGCTGCCCCAGAAGCTGCCGGCCGGCATTACGATACAACTGTCGGGTGCCAGCCTGCTGGTGCTCATGTTCGGCTGGCCGCTGGCGGTGATCGAGCTGCTTCTTGTCGGTCTGGCCGTGTGGCTCACCGGCCGCTTCGGCTGGGAAGCGGTGCTGTCGCAGGTGGTCTGGATAGGGCTGGTGCCTGCGGCGCTTGCGCTCGGATTGGGGGAACTGGTGAGGCGCCTGTTGCCGGCCCATCCCTTCATTTATGTGCTCGGCCGCGGTTTCATCGGCACCGCGTTGTGCGTGTTCCTGGCGGGGGCCGCGTACGAAGGACTGCATCACCTGCTGGGTGGCGTGGCGGTGGAACATGCACTGGTGGCCCGCTGGCTCATGGCCTGGGGCGACGCCTTCCTGACCGGCATGCTGGTCGCCGTATTTGTCGCTTTCGTGCCGGAATGGCTGGCCACCTGGTCGGACAAGCGCTATCTCGAACCGCCCAAGTCGCCTTGAACCGCAGCCCGTCCTTCCCGATCGCGGCTACTGCTGGTAGGCCAGCTCCATCTCCGTGTCCAGTTCGATGACGCTGTCGAGTATGCGTGTGCACAGTCCTTCGTCCTCGTCCGACCACAGCGGTTCGACCGTTTCGTCGCGCGTGGCCAGCGGCGCGAGGTCGAAGTCGACATACTGGTCTCCCACCTTCAGCACCCGGGCACCCGACGGATGTTCGACCAGCGTCCAGTCGTCCGGCACCTGCAGTTCGGCGGTGACGCGCACGGTCAGTGTTTTCATGGATATTCCTCGCGGGGTTGGTGTTGGCGTGCGCACTGTAACGCGTTCGCGACGGCATCGGGGCAGCAGCCGATGCTCGCGCTATGCTTGCGCCCTTTTTCCACGGGATGCGCCATGACACTGGAGTCGATCGAACTGCTTTCCGGGCGGGAGGATGCGCCGGTACGCGCCAGCCTCATCGTGCTGCATGGCCTCGGCGCCGATGGCGGCGATTTCGTCCCGGTCTGCCGACGGCTCGGGCTCGAGTCGGTCGGTCCAGTGCGCTGCGTGCTGCCCCATGCGCCGGAACGCCCCGTCACGCGCAATGGCGGTTACCTCATGCGTGCATGGTTCGACCTGTATGCGCCGGGCGCCGACCAGGAGAACATGGACGATGTACGCGCCTCGCAAGTGCTGATCGATGGCCTGATCGACCGCGAGATCACGCGCGGCATTCCGGCATCGCGCATCGCGCTGATGGGTTTCTCGCAGGGCTGTGCCATGGCCTTGTACGCGGGTCTGCGTCATCCGCAGCGGCTCGCCGGCATCGTGGCGCTGTCCGGCTATCTGCCGCGCGCAGGCGTTCTTGCCGCGGAAGCCAGCCTTGCCAATCGCGATCTGCCGGTGTTCATGGCGCACGGCCGTCACGACAGCGTCGTTCTGCCCGAGCGCGCGGACAGCGCGCGTCGCGCGCTCGAAGCGCTGGGGCAGCCGCTGGAGTGGCGCGATTACCCGATCGATCACGAAGTGAGCATTCCGGAGATCGCCGACATCGGCCGATGGCTCCAGCGGGTGCTGGCGTGACGGCGCAGCAGGTCGATTCTGACATTTCGATGAAGGCGGGAACCTGCTCCATGCGGTCAGGTTCCATGACTCGCTTCGTGTGCTGACGAAGCCGTGCCGCGCGCCTGCGGGCGCCGCGTGCGCGCAGGGAGGATGGATCAAGAACCGGCCAACGGTCATGTCAATCTATCCACGGAGAGTCAGACCCATGTTGAAGAAGCTTGCTGTGTCAGCCGCTTTCGCGACCCTGTCCTCCGCCCCCTTCGCGGCTTCCGCCAACACCTCGATCGCGCCGGTCGGCCCGACGGTGACCGTGCTCACGGCCACGCCGGCCCTGGTGGCAGCCGGCGTGACGGTTTCCGCCCTCGGCGGCGGCTCGCTGACGCTCGATGCATCGGGCAATGCAGTGGGGTTGTTCCCGATCACCGGCGGTTTTCTCGACCCTGATCTGTCGAATGCGCGGGTCGAGCATGCCGGCAGCGGTCTGCGCCTGTCGCGCAACGGGGTGGATGTCGATCTCGAGAACTTCCTGATCGATACCACGCTGGCGCAGGACACCATTTTCGGCCGTGTCACGGTCGGCACCACGGTGCTCGATGATGTTCCACTGTTCTCGCTGACCGGCCTGAAGCTCTTCCTGACCGACAGCGCCGGAGATGCGCTGACCGGCTTCCTCGGTCTGCCGGATCTGGGCGGTGCGCAACTGGGTTTTGCGCTGACCAGCCCGGTCGCGGCGGTGCCCGAGCCCGAGTCGTATGCCCTCATGATCGCTGGTCTGGGTGCCATCGCCCTGATGGCACGCCGTCGCCGGTCCTTGCCGGCATGAGCGGGCGGCGCGGGGCGTTCGGCTGGGCCCCGCGCCGGCAACGCTGTCGTGCCCATCGCAGGCGTGGCAGCGGGCGGCTCAGAACGGCAGCGACAGCTGCGGGGCCTCGTCCTCGCCCGGCCCCGTCCGGGCATCGGCAGCCGGCAGCAGATGGCCGGCGCGCACGCCCAGCAGGCGGAAGCGGCGCTCCAGTGGCATGCGCTTGAGGCACAGACCGGCCTGGCGGCGTATCGTGGCCGCGTCGGCAGTGGCGTGCTCCAGCGTCAGTTCGCGCGTCAGGATGCGGAAATCGTCCTGCCTCAGTTTCACGCCTATCGATTTCGCCGCCACGCCACGACGCTGCAGGTCTGCGGCCAGCCGCTCGCACAGCCGGGTGAAGATGAGTCCAAGTTCGGCGCGGTCGTGCCGCGCATGGAGGTCGCGCTCGAACGTGGTTTCGCGGCTGACGGACTTCGGGTCGCGCGCGTAGCTGAGCGGGCGTTCGTCGTGTGCGTTTGCGGCCGCGTGCAGCCAGGCGCCGTAGCTGCGACCGAAGTGCTCGATCAGCCAGTGCGGTTGCGCAGCCGCCAGTTCGCCTATCGTGCGTATGCCCAGCGATTCGAGCCGCGCGTTCGCCTTCGGACCGATGCCATTGATGCGGCGCGCCGGCAGCGGCCAGATGCGCGCCGGAACGTCGGCTTCGGTGATCAGCGTGAGTCCGTGTGGCTTCTCCATATCGGAGCAGATCTTGGACAGCAGCTTGTTCGGCGACAGCCCGATCGAACAGCTCAGGCCGGTGCTTGCCTGCACGTCCTGCTGGATGCGACGCGCGATCGCGCGCACGCCCGCGTTCGGATCATCCGCATCGCCGTCCTGCGCGCCGGCGACATCGCTCAGGTCGATGTAGATTTCGTCGATGCCGCGGTCCTCGATCTGCGGAACGTGCTTCAGCACCGTCCGCTTGAACATGCGCGACATGCGCTTGTATTCGTCGAAGTCGGTCGGCAGCAGTACGGCGTCCGGTGCCAGGGCTGCCGCCTTCATCAGGCCCAGCCCGGAATGCACGCCAAAGGCGCGCGCCTCGTAGGTCGCCGTGGTCACCACGCCGCGGCCGGCGTAGTCGCGCAGGCGGGCGAAGCGACACGTGCCGTCGGCCTGCCGTTGCGGCTGGTGACGTGCGCCGCCGCCGACCACGACCGGCGCTCCACGCAGCTCGGGATAGCGCAGCAG
The DNA here is from genome assembly GCF_000372885.1 of Methyloversatilis thermotolerans. Taxonomy (GTDB): domain Bacteria; phylum Pseudomonadota; class Gammaproteobacteria; order Burkholderiales; family Rhodocyclaceae; genus Methyloversatilis; species Methyloversatilis thermotolerans. The sequence goes on along the minus strand of NZ_KB889967.1, from coordinate 1,840,015 downwards.
CTCGACGGATGCGAAGAAGGCATCCATGTCGAGATGGGCAATCCAGCGCCGCATGGTCAGGGGCTGCGGCGCGGACCCGGTGCGGGCGGGCGCGCGCCGCCGCGGCTGGCCGCTTCCAGTGCGTCGCGCACCGCTTCGGCGTCGTGCGCACGCAGGCCTTCGACCAGCGCGCGCGAGGCGTCACGCCGGGCTTCGGCGTATTCGCGCAGCGCCGCGAGGGTGCCGGCCGATGGCGCGGACGGGCTCAATTGCAGTGCGCTCAGATCCTCGAAGCTGTCCTCGTAGGGCTGCACCACTTCCTGCTCGAGGCGCCCGGCCAGTTCGTCGAAGCTGGCGCCGCGTCGCTGCGCATCGTCCAGCAGCGCCGACCAGCGGCGGCTGATCTGCTTGTCCGCGCCGATGAAGGCGCTGATTTCATCGCGCGCCATCACCTCCTCGCTCCAGCGATAGCGCGGTGCCGGGATGGCGACGATGAGCGTGAGTACGAGCAGGACCAGCGCCATGCCGCACAGCCACTGTCCGATCGATGCGCCGACTTGACGGTATCTGCCGAGTACGCCGGAATTGTCCAGCGGCTGCACCAGCGCTCCGCCGGACAGCACCCCGGCGATGAAGCCGCCGATGTGGGCGCCGTTGTCGATGCCGGTGATGTTCAGGCCAAGCACGATGGTGATGCCGGCAAAAATCAGTGCGCCCCAGAACAGACGCAGGAACTCGCGCCGCTCCACCGTGTGCCTCTGTTGCCACAGATAGGCGAGCAGCGCGCCATATACCCCGAAGATGGCACCGGACGCGCCGCCCGATACCGCGCGATCGCCCTGCACGATGAGCGACAGCAGATTGCCGGTCAGGCCGCTGACGAAGTAGATGAACACGAAACGCAGGGAGCCGAACATGCGTTCCACCAGCCGTCCGCCGTCGAGCAGGGACAGCATGTTCATGCCCAGATGCAGGATGCCGAAGTGCAGGAACATGGCGGTGGCCAGGCGCCACCACTGGCCGTCCTTGGTGGCCGGGCCGAAATTGGCGCCCCACGCGAACTGGATGCCGTTCGACGAGTGCCACAGCCCGGCGCCGAACAGCAGCATGGCGCAGAACACGAGCACATTCACGATGATCAGCGCGAGGGTGACCGGCATGCGGGGCCGGCGCGCGAGCAACTGATCGAGAAGCGGAAGCGGAGAAGCGGTCACGAAGGGATCTGGGGTCGGGCCGTCATGTCTGGTTGCGAGGGTAGCATCCGCGGGCGTCCGGAAAGCCGAACGCCTGCACCGCAGAGTGTTTGCAAATGCACGATCCGCCCGCCGGACGCATCAGCTTGACGGCACCGGCGGGAAATCGGCGAAACGCCCGGCCAGGAAATCGACAAAGGCGCGCACGCGCGCCGACAGCCGATGATGGGGCGGCCACACCGCATGGATGTCCGCAGCCGTACCCGACCAGCCCGGCAGCACATGCAGCAGCCGGCCATCGCGAAGCAGCGGGGCGATGTCCCATTCCGAACGCAGCAGGATGCCGTGCCCGGCCAGCGCCCAGTCCACCGCGATTTCGCCATGGTTGACCGCAAGCGGACCGCGCACCTTCACGCGAACGTCCCGCGCGCCATCCGACAGCCCCCAGGTGTTGAACGCGTCGGTGTTCTCGCGGATGACGATGCAGCGGTGGTGACGCAGATCGGCTGGCGTGTCCGGCAGTCCATGGACGTTTGCATAGGCCGGCGCCGCGCACAGCAGACGACGGTTGTGGGCGATACGCCGGGCGTGTACATGGCTGTCCGGCGGCGGACCGAAGCGTATGCCCAGATCCATGCCGTGGGCCTCGAGATCCAGCGGCCGATCGCTCAGATGCAGGATGATGTCCACTTCCGGCCAGCGGGTGGCGAAGGCCGAAATGGCCGGTGCCAGATGGCGGCGGCCGAAGCCGAAGCCGGCATTGATGCGCAGCAGGCCGCGCGGAATGTCGCGGCTGGCGGCGAGGGAACGCTCCAGCGCGTCGATGTCGCGCAGGATGCGTTCGCCGTCCTCGAGGTAGCGCTCGCCCTCGGCGGTGAGGCTCATGCGGCGCGTTGTGCGGTTGAGCAGGCGCACGCCCAGCCGTGCCTCCAGCGCGGCCAGCCGGCGGCTGACCGCGGGCGGCGTCAGCCCCAGCTCCTGCGCTGCGGCCGCAAGGCTGGACTGGCGTGCCAGTACGCTGAAGAAGTGCAGATCCGCCGCATCACCCATTGATGATCCTGAATGCAATGATCGAATTAAATCTGATCCATTGTATTCGGGTGTGGACGGAATAGCATTCGCGCTCCGATCGATCAGGCCACCGGCGCGCGATGTTCCCGACCCAATTTCTCTGGATGTTCCCGCTCGGTGCCGCCGTCGGCTTCTTCGGCGGCCTGTTCGGCATCGGCGGCGGCGTGATCGCGGTGCCCTTGTTCGCGCTGGCGTTCGGCATGGACCAGGCGCTCGCCCAAGGCACCGCGCTGGTCATGATGGTGCCCAATCTGATCGTCGCGTGGTGGCGCTATCAGCAGAGGCATCCCGTCCCGTGGCGGCACGTGTTCGCGATCGCACTGCTGGCCAGCCTGACCACGGCGATCAGTGCGCACTTCGCCGCCCGGCTCGATCCTCTGCTGCTGCGGGCACTGTTCGGAGCGTTCATGTTCCTGCTGGCGCTTTCGATGTGCCGGCGGCCGCCTGTCGGTAGCGATCCGACGTGCCGGAACGCCGATCCGCGGCAAGCACGCCTGCCCGGCTCGCTGCTCCCCTGTGTGGGCGTCGTGGGCGGCAGCAGCATGGGGCTGCTCGGCATAGGCGGCGGTCTGCTCGCCACACCCTTGTTCGTGCGCCTGTTCGGCCAGCGACAGACCGTCGCGCAAAGCCTTGCGCTGGCCCTGGTGACCCCCAGCTCGGTGGTCGCGCTTGCCAGCTATGCGCAGGCACACAAGGTGGACTGGCAGATCGGACTGCCGCTGGCTGTCGGTGGCCTGTTTACCGTGTCGGCCGGCGTGGCGCTGGCTCACCGATTGCCGGAACGCCGCATGCAACAACTGTTCGCCATGCTGCTGTTCGCCAGCGCATTGCCGATGCTGCCTTGGCGTCTGATTGGCTGATGCGGGCGTTCAGCGCCCGCTCGCGCCGAGCTCGGTCCGGTCCAGCAGGTCGCCCACCAGTTCGAGCCGCAGCAGCGGGTCGGCAAGTTCCATCATGCGCTGGCGCTCTATGGTGCTGAGCGGCAGCAGTTCGCACCAGCGGTTCGCCACCCAGCCCGCGTCGTCCAGCCGACGCGGGCCGGGTACCTGCACGATGTCGGCGGCCGACAGCATGTCCAGCATGCGCACCAGGTGCTGCGGCAGATAGGTCAGTTCGACCGGAATCGCGCACGGCGCGTCATCCGCCAGCGGCTCGATGTCGGCCATCCACAGTCCATGCGGAAGCTGTGTGCGGCCGATCACGCGGAAGCGCGATTCGCCGCGCGTGACGATTTCGTAAAGCCCGGGATGCGGCTGCATGAAATCGGTGATGCGGGCCAGCGTACCCACTGCGCTGAATACCTCCCGGCCCGCCGTACCCGCATTGTGCACTTCATGCCCGGCCGTCAGTGATACGACGCCGAAGGGCGTTCCCGCACGATGGCATTTCTTGATCATGTCCAGATAACGCACCTCGAAGATGCGCAGCGGCAGGATGCCGTCCGGAAACAGCACCGTGCCCAGCGGAAACAGCGGAATGGCGGCCTGACTCAGTGAATGGTTCATCGGCATGGGCTTCAGGTTCGGTTGTCCGGTGGCGGGCAGCGCATGCCCTCCAGGTCATCGGCCAGCGCCTTCATTTCATTTGTCAGCTTGCGCTTCTGAGCGTCGGTCAGTGTGCGCGAGATCGCCGCCAGTGACTGCACGGCAAGTGTGCGGTTGGCGTCGAAGGCCTGTGCGTAGCCGGGCGTCCAGTGGTTCGCGGGCGATACCAGCAACGCTTCCAGCTCGCGCGCAAAGGCGTCGCGCGTCAGATCCTGACGCGCCAGCAGCGTGGCCATCGCCGATTGCCAGCGGCGCCGGCTTTCCAGCGCATCGTCGGGATCGGAGCGGATGCCGCTCGCCCAGCGATCGACGATGGCCACCTGTTCCGGCGTCAGCCGTCCGGTCCAGCCCTCGATCCGGTCGCGGATGCGCGCGCGGCGTTCACGCAGCAGCCTGTCCGGGGACGGCTCCACCCAGTCCTCGATGTATTCCCGCCGGTTGCGTTCGAAGCGCTTGTTCAGCGCCGCGATCTGTGCCGGACGCGCGGCCGCCAGCAATGGACCGACCTCCTTCGCGGCGTGAGCGGCCGCGATGCGCGCGAAGCCGAGCAGCGTATCGACATGCCGATCCATGCGCGCCTCGTCGGTGCCGCTGCGCAGATCCGCGTCCACACTGCGCAGCCAGGCCGCGTAGACCGGGAGCTGGCTTTCGCAGTGCCAATGAACGACCCGTGCGAGCGCCGGCTGCACCGCTTCGCGCTGGCCGCTGTCCAGCGGCAGATAGTCATCCAGCCGCCAGGCCATCAGACGGTCGGCCTGGCCATAGCCCATCTGCACCATGCTGCAGGCGGCAAGCAGGACGGCGACTGAAACCAGCAGGAGGGTCGAGCGGACGCGCATCGAATGCATCATAGGGTGTCTGTCACGGTGCACAGACTGCCTGCAGCGCCGGGGGTTCGCCACCTCGCATGTATCCTTGCCGGCCGTGGGCGGGCGCAGGCATCCAGGTCGGGGCGGAGGCGGTTGGCGAGCGTGCGCGGTCTCGCGCTGGCGCATACAATCGCCTCTCATGACCTTTGCCCGAACAGCCCTCCGCATCGCCCGTCCGCTCCTGGCGGCCGTCTGTGCTCTGGCGTTGGAGGGCTGTGGCGAGGTCTGGAACGACCCGTATCCGGCCGCGGAAAGCGGGCGCAACATCCTGTATTCCGCATTCACCGATCGTCCCAAGCATCTCGATCCGGTGCAGTCCTACAGCGAGAACGAAATCACCTTCACGGCGCAGATCTACGAAGCGCCGCTGCAATACCACTTCCTGAAGCGACCTTACCAACTGGTGCCGGCCACCGCCGAGGCGATGCCGGTGCCGCGCTTCCTTGATCGGGACGGTCGCGAGTTGCCGGCCGACGCGCCGGCCGCCGACATCGCCGAATCGGTCTACGAAATCCGGCTCCGGCCAGGCATCCGCTATCAGCCGCATCCGGCACTGGCGCGCGATGAGGCAGGGCATTATCTGTATCACGAGGGTGGCCCGGGCGAGCGGCGCACGCTGTACGACTTCGAACACAGCGGCACGCGCGAGCTGGAAGCGGACGACTACGCCTACCAGATCAAGCGCCTCGCCCATCCCGGCCTGCATTCGCCGGTGTTCGGGTTGATGAGCGAATACATCATCGGCCTGAAGGAACTGGGCGAGGCGCTGAAGTCGGCGGCGAAAGCCGCGCCCGGCCAGTGGCTGGACCTGCGCCGACACGATCTGCCCGGGGTCGAGGTGGTGGATCGTCACACCTACCGCATACGGCTCAAGGGCAAGTACCCGCAGTTCCTGTACTGGCTCACCATGCCCTTCTTCGCGCCCATTCCGTGGGAGGCCGACCGCTTCTACAGCCAGCCGGGCATGGCCGAGCGCAATCTGACGCTGGACTGGTATCCGATCGGCACCGGCCCCTACATGCTCACGCAGAACGATCCGAACGCGCGCATGGTGCTGACGCGCAATCCGAATTTCCGCGAGGAAAGCTACCCCTGCGACGGCGATCCCGGCGACCGCGAGGACGGTCTGCTGGACGATTGCGGCAAACGCCTGCCGCTGGTCGGTCAGGTGGTGTTCACGCGCGAGAAGGAACAGATTCCCTATTGGAACAAGTTCCTGCAGGGCTATTACGACGCTTCCGGCATCAGTTCGGAATCGTTCGATCAGGCCGTGCAGTTCGGACAGAGCGGCGAGGTGAACCTGAGCGACGAAATGAAGGCCAAGGGCATAGAGCTTGAAACGTCGGTATCGAGCTCGACCATGTACATGGGCTTCAACATGCTCGATCCGCTGGTGGGTGGCCAGGGTGAACGTTCGCGCCTGCTCAGACAGGCGATAGGCATTGCGCTGGACCAGGAGGAATACATTTCCATCTTCCTGAACGGGCGCGGACTGCCGGCGCAGTCGCCGCTGCCGCCCGGCATCTTCGGGCATCGCGAGGGGCGCGAAGGCATGAATGGGGCGATGTATGACTGGGTGGACGGCCAGCCGCAACGCAAGTCCATCGACGAAGCCAGGACGCTGCTGGCGAAGGCGGGCTGGCCCAATGGCCGCGACGCGAAAACCGGCGAGGCGCTGGTGATCAATCTCGATACCACCGGCACCGGTCTGGGCAGCAAGGCGCGCACCGACTGGCTGGCCAAGCAGTTCGACAAGCTGGGCGTGCAACTGGTCGTGCGCAGCACCGACTACAACCGTTTCCAGGACAAGATACGCAGTGGCGCCGCCCAGCTCTTCTTCTGGGGCTGGAATGCCGACTACCCGGATCCGGAAAACTTCCTGTTCCTGCTGTACGGGCCGCAGTCCAAGGTGAAGGCGCAGGGCGAGAACGCTTCGAACTACGAGAATCCGGAGTTCGACCGGCTGTTCGAGCGGATGAAGGCCATGGACAACGGACCGGAGCGGCAGGCGGTGCTCGACCGCATGCTGGACATCCTGCGCCACGACGCGCCCTGGGTGTGGGGTTTCCATCCGAAGAGCTATGGCCTGGAACACGGCTGGGTCCATAACCGCAAACCGTCGACCGTCATCAACAACACCCTGAAATACAGCCGTATCGATCCTGCGCAGCGCGAGACGAAGCGTGCGGAATGGAACCGGCCGGTGCGCTGGCCGCTGTTGGCCGGCGTGGCGCTGCTGCTGGCCCTGGTGTGGCCGGCGTGGCGTCACTGGAAGCGCTCGGAACAGGCGAGAGCGGTGGAGGTGCGCGCATGAGGGCGTGCGCGAACTGTCAGAGGCCGCTCCGGCGGGAGATTCAGCCATGATGGCCTATATCGTGCGTCGCCTGCTCTACGCCATCCCCATCCTGATCGGCGTGAACCTCATCACCTTCGTGCTGTTCTTCGTCGTCAATTCGCCGGATGACATGGCGCGCATGCAGCTCGGTGCAAAGCGCGTGACACCGGAGGCGATCGAGAAGTGGAAGGCGGAGCGCGGCTATGACCGTCCATTGGCATGGAATGCCGAGGCGCAGGGGCTGGCCCGGCTCACCGACACCGTGTTTTTCGACAAGTCCATCCGCATGTTCGCCTTCGACTTCGGTCGCGCAGACGACGGCCGCGACATCGCGCTCGAAATCACCGGCCGCATGGGTCCCAGCCTGGCGATCGCGCTCCCCACCTTCGTCCTCGGCCTGTTCGTCACCATCAGTTTCGCGCTGCTGCTGGTGTTCTTCCGGAATACGGCGCTGGATATCGGCGGCGTCGTGCTGTGCGTGATCGCGATGTCCATCTCCACCCTGTTCTACATCATCGGTGGCCAGTACCTGGTGAGCAAGGTGTGGAACCTGGTGCCGATCTCCGGTTATGCGCCGGGGCTGGACGCCGGCAAGTTCCTCATCCTGCCGGTCATCATTTCCGTGGCCGGCGGCATCGGTTCGTCGGCGCGCTGGTACCGCACGCTGTTCCTCGAGGAGATCAACAAGGACTATGTGCGCACGGCGCGCGCCAAGGGGCTGTCCGAACTGCGCGTGCTGTTCCGCCATGTGCTCAAGAACGCGATGATTCCCATCCTGACCGGCGTGGTGGTGGTGATTCCCATGCTGTTCATGGGTTCGCTGCTGCTGGAAAGTTTCTTTGGCATTCCCGGACTGGGCAGTTACACGATAGATGCCATCAATGCACAGGACTTCGCGGTCGTGCGCGCCATGGTGTTCATCGGCTCGGTGCTCTACATCATCGGCCTGCTGCTGACCGACCTGTCCTATACGCTGGTCGATCCACGGGTGAGACTGCATTGATGGCCTTCTCGCCCAGCTTTTTCCTCGGGGCGTGCCCGGGGCGGTGCGCGATCGGGCCGGAGGCCGGACCATGAACTTCAAGCCCCTGTTCCTCTGGTCCGACCTCCTGCTCTGGGCGATGGTGGCCGGCTGTGTGCTGCTGGCCGTGCACTGTCGCCGTCACGATTACCTGCGGCGTGCCTGGCGGCGGGTCGGCGAATCGTCGGTGGGCATGGCTTCCGCCACCGTGCTGGCCGCCTTCATTGCGGTCGGCCTGCTCGATTCGCTGCATTACCAGCCCCGGCTGCCGGCGCAGGAGGGCAGCAGCGAGGTGCAGTACGCGCCGGAAGTGCTGTCGGCGCTCGATGCCTTGCTCGCCGACCTGCGGCTGAACAAGGAAAAGACCTATTCCGCGCCGCTCGCCACCCATGCCTTCGCCCGGGAAACGGTGGAGCGCGACGGGGTGCAGTCGCGGGAATTTCCTCGCCTGCGCTTCGGTGGCGCCCATCTGCAGGACCTCTCGCAGCGCGAGGCCGATCTCGCGCGACGGGCGCTGGCGGGCGCGTTGTCCGGCCTGCTGCTGTGGGCGCCGCTCGCCGCGTCGGCAGCGTGGGCGATCGCCCGCTCGCGGCGCATCGCCTGGCGCGTTGCCTGTTGCCACCTGCTGCGGCCGGCACAGGCGGTGGAGCGACCGGTTGCCTGGCATGCCGTGCTGCTGACCGCGGCGCTGCTGTGCGTCGGTGGTGGCGTGATCGCCGCGTGGGCCGATGCTTACCACGTGTTCGGCACCGACAAGGTGGGGCAGGACGTGCTCTACCTGTCGCTCAAGTCGGTGCGTACCGCATTGCTGATCGGCACGCTCACCACGCTGGTCACCCTGCCGCTCGCGCTGGCGCTGGGACTGCTGGCCGGTCTGCGCGGCGGCTGGTGGGACGACGCCATCCAGTATCTGTATACGGTGCTCAACTCGATTCCGGGTGTCCTGCTGATTGCCGCCATGGTGCTCATGATGCAGGTCATCATCGACACGCATCCGGAATGGTTCGCCACCGCGGCCGAGCGGTCCGATGCGCGCCTGCTGGCGCTGTGCTTCATCCTCGGTCTCACCTCGTGGACCGGACTGTGCCGCGTGCTGCGGGCCGAAACGATGAAGTTGCGCGAACTGGATTACGTGCAGGCCGCGCGCGCCTTTGGCGTCGGCGACCTGCGCATCATGGTGCGCCACCTGCTGCCCAACCTGATGCACATCGTGCTCATATCGGTGGTGATGGACTTTTCCGGCCTGGTGCTGTCCGAGGCGGTGCTGTCCTACATCGGCATCGGCGTCGACAGTTCGATGAACAGCTTTGGCACCCTGATCAACGCAGCGCGCCTCGAGCTGTCACGCGAACCGGTGGTGTGGTGGTCGCTGGCGGCCGCGTTTGTGCTCATGCTGGCGCTGGTGCTCGCGGCCAACCTGTTCGCCGACGCGGTGCGCGACGGTTTCGATCCGCGTTTCCAGTGGCGTGCGCGCCGCGCGCCAAGAAAAGGGGCCGTCGCATGAATGCGCCGCTGCTGGAGGTGCGTGGGCTCACCGCAGAACTCGACACGCCGGTGGGTATCGCGCGTGCGGTCGATGGCCTGGATGTCGATCTGGCGGCGGGCGAGACGCTTGCGCTGCTCGGCGAATCCGGCTGTGGCAAGTCGATGACCGCCAGCGCACTGATGCGCCTGCTGCCCGACGTCGGCTATATCGCGGAAGGCAGCGTGCGGCTGGCTGGCTGCGAGCTGACGCATCTGACCGAGGCGCAGATGCGCACCCTGCGGGGCCGCGACATGGCCATGATCTTCCAGGAGCCCGGCACCAGCCTCAATCCGGTGCTCACCGTCATGCAGCAGATCGGCGAGGTGCTGGCCACCCACCGCGGCCTGCGCGGAGAAGAGGCGCGCGCACGTGCGCGCGAACTGCTCGCCGCGGTGGGCATTCCGGACGCCGCGCGCCGGCTGGACGAATACCCCTTCCAGTTCTCCGGTGGCATGAAGCAGCGCGTCATGATTGCGATGGCTCTGGCCGGCGAGCCGAAACTGCTCATCGCGGATGAGCCGACCACCGCGCTCGACGTGACCATACAGGCGCAGGTGCTCGATCTTCTGTTGCGGCTGCAGCGCGAACGCGGCATGGCCATGCTGCTCATCACGCACGACCTCGGTGTGGTCGCGCGCATGGCGCACCAGGTGGGGGTCATGTACGCGGGACAGCTCATCGAGCGCGCGCCGCGCGAGCGCTTCTTTTCCAGCCCCGCCCATCCCTATTCGCAACTGCTGTTCGCCGCCTTGCCGGAGAAGGCCCGCCGCGGCGAACTGGCGACCATATCGGGCAGCGTACCGCCGCTCACTTCGACGTTTCGCGGCTGCCGTTTTGCCGAGCGCTGCCCGCACGCCTGGGCGCGCTGTCACGACGAGGTGCCGGTCTGGCACGAAGCTGGTGAAGCGCATCGGGTGCGCTGCCATCTGTACGACGGCGTACAGACCGAGCGTGGCGCGGCCATGCCGCGCGATCCGGGGCCGGGGGCATCCGACCCCGGATCGGATACCTCGCAGGTGCTGCTGTCGGTGCGTGAGCTGACGGTGCATTTCCCGATACGGCGCGGCGTCCTGCAACGCACCGTCGGCCATGTACGCGCGGTCGACGGCCTGTCGCTGGATATCGCGTCCGGGCGCACGCTGGCGCTGGTGGGCGAATCGGGTTGCGGCAAGACCACCGCGGGCAAGGCCATCCTGCGCCTGATCGAACCGACGGCCGGCGCGGTGACGCTGGAGGGTGCCGACGTCATTCATGCGCGGGGTCGGGCGCTCGCCAGCCTGCGCGCGCGCATGCAGATGGTGTTCCAGGACCCCTATGGTTCATTGAATCCGCGCATGCGTGTCGGCGACATCATTGCCGAGGGCATGACGGCCTTGCAGCGGCCCGGCGATGTGGCGACGCTGCTCGAACAGGTAGGACTGCGCCCGGACATGGCCGACCGCTATCCGCATGAGTTCTCCGGCGGCCAGCGCCAGCGCATCGCGATCGCCCGCGCACTCGCGGTGCAGCCACGCCTCATCGTGTGCGACGAACCCACGTCGGCGCTCGATGTGTCGGTGCAGGCGCAGATACTCAATCTGCTGCGCCGCCTGCAGCGCGAACTCGGCCTGAGCTATCTGTTCATCACCCACAACATCGCCGTGGTCGATCATCTCGCGCACGATGTCGCGGTCATGTATCTCGGCCGCATCGTCGAGATCGGTCCGGTCGATGCAGTGCTGCGCCGTGCGCGCCATCCCTATACCCAGGCCTTGCTGTCGGCGGTGCCGCGCATCGATGCGCCAGGGGTAGCGCAGAAGCTGGCGGGCGACCCGCCTTCGCCGTCGCACCCTCCGCATGGCTGTGCCTTCCATCCGCGCTGCCCGCGCGCGCAGGCGCGCTGCGCCAGCGACTCGCCCGCACTGGCGGCAGACGCGGCAGGACATCCAGTGGCTTGCTGGTTTCCCGACTGAAAGCGCCATCCCGTCCACGATGCATTTCGTCGCCTGCACAGCCGAGGAGCACGCCGCCGCGCTGCTCGACATCCTCAACCACGAAATCCTCACCTCGACCTCGCTGTACGACTATCGACCGCGCACGCTGGCAAGCATGCAGTCGTGGTTCGAAGCGAAGCGAGCGGCCGGACGTCCGTTGATCGGAGCGGTCGATGACGCCGGGCGGCTGTTGGGTTTCGCCAGCTACGGCACCTTCCGCAGCTTGCCCGCTTACAAGTACACGGCCGAGCATTCCATCTACGTGCATCCCGACTGCCGCAGCCGCGGTGTCGGGCGCGCGCTGCTCACGCGACTGATCGAAGCTGCCCGCGACCAGCAGTTGCATCTGCTGGTCGGTGTAATCGACATGGCCAACAGCGCCAGCATCGCGCTGCACGAGTCGCTCGGATTCACGCATGCAGGCACCCTGTCGCAGGCCGGATTCAAGTTCGGGCACTGGCTGGACGTGGGTTTTTTCCAGCGGACGCTCGATACGCCCGCGCATCCGGTCGACGGGTGAATTTCCCGCTCGTCGCTGGACGCCCTGGTGGCGAGCCCCGACCGGCCGGTCCCGTCCCGCCTGCAAGCTTTTCTATCCCTCATGTTGCAGCGCGACTGGCATTTCGCCACCGAAACATGTATCACTAGCGCCCGCGTCGCCCGGACGGCATGTCCGCCCGCGGCATACCGCTTCAGGTTTCCAGCAGCATTGCAGCAGCGGCATCTCCGGATGCCGTGCAAGTGAATTTCCAAGCACCCGACGGCCAAGCCCGTAATGACGGATCAGCAGGGAGAGACACGGATGGCAAGTGCGGCAGACACTTTTCCCAGACTGCTTCTGCAGAATGCGGGCTCGAGGGGACAACGTCCGGCCATGCGGGAAAAGCGGCATGGCATCTGGCAGACCCTCACCTGGCAGGACATGGCGAACGACGTGGCCGCGCTCGCGGCGGCGCTCGTGGCACGCGGGCTGGAGCGCGGTGATCACGTCGCCCTGATCGGCGACAACCGTCCGCGGCTTTATGTCGCGATGAGCGCCGTGCACTGGCTGGGCGGTATCGCGGTACCGCTGTCGCACGACGTGACGACGGACGAACTGGAGGCCGCGCTGCGCAAGCTGGACATTGCGCATGTTTTCGCGGAGGACCAGGAGCAGGTGGACAAACTGCTGTCCGTCCTGCCGCGCTGTCCCGGTGTGCGGACCATCATCTATGACAACGAACGCGGCATGCGTCCCTATCTGCAGCCGCAGCTCGCCAGTTTCCGCACGTTGCTCGAGCAGGGGCGGGCCTCGGCGGCTCAGGTCGCGGCCGAGGCCAACCGCGGCGAGGCCGGCGATGCCGCGCTTCTGCTGTTTGCGGGCGACAGCGGCAAGGGCGCGGTGCTCAGCCACATCGAGTTGATCGAGCGGGCGCGCAGGCATGCGGTCAGCGACGGGCTGCACGAAGGCGACGTGGTGGTCGCATGCCTGCCGCCGTCCTGGCTCGATCAGAACCTGTTCAGCTATGCGCAGCCGCTGCTGGTGGGACATTGCGTGTGCTACCCCGAATCGCCGGACACGCTGCTGTCCGACATGCGCGAAATGGGGCCGAGTTATCTGCTGGCGCCGTCTTCGGTGCTCAAGGGCCTGCAGCGCAACGCGAACAGCCGCATGGACGATGCGGGCAGGCTCAAGCGCAGACTCTATCGTCGGCACATGCGTGGCGACGCGTCGCTGTTCGGAGACTGGCTCATCCATGCGCCGCTGCGCGACGTGCTCGGCATGAGCCGGATACGCGCGGCCTATATGGCGGGCGAGGCGGCCGATGACGAAACGCTGGCGTTTTTCCGTGCCATTGGCATCGGCGTACGTCAGACCGAGGGCGGGCGTGCCAGTGCCGCACCCGCGTCGCAGCTTGCCGCGACCGACGCCAACGACAGGCAAGCGCTACCGGTCACGGCGCCGCGCGCGTTTCCCGTCGGCGATCCGATACTCGAGCTGAACAATATTTCCCTGCGTTTCGGCGGCGTGAATGCGCTGACCGACATTTCCTTCAATGTGCGGGAACACGAGGTGCTGGCCATCATCGGGCCGAACGGCGCGGGCAAGAGCTCGATGCTCAACGTGATCAATGGTGTGTACCGGCCACAGCAGGGCAATATCGTGTTCCGCGGCAGGAGCCTGACCGACATGACACCGACACGCGCGGCGCACATGGGCATTTCACGCACCTTCCAGAACATCGCGCTGTTCAAGGGCATGTCCGTGCTGGACAACATCATGGCTGGCCGCACGCTGAAGATGCGTGCCAGCTTCCTCGAGGTGGCGCTGCAGTTGCCGCGGGCGCGTCGCGAGGAGTCGGACAACCGCGCGGTGGTCGAGCAGATCATCGAATTCCTCGAAATCGAACAGGTCCGCAAGACGCCGGTGGCGCGGCTGCCCTATGGACTGCAGAAGCGGGTGGAGCTTGGCCGGGCCCTTGCCGCGGAGCCGGACATCCTGCTGCTGGACGAGCCCATGGCCGGCATGAACATCGAGGAGAAGCAGGACATGTGCCGCTTCATACTGGACGTGAACGATCACTATGGCACCACGGTCGTGCTGATCGAACACGACATGGGCGTGGTCATGGACATTTCCGATCGCGTCGTCGTGCTGGATTACGGAAAGAAGATCGGAGACGGCACGCCGGAAGCCGTGCGCGCCAACCAGGATGTCATCGACGCCTATCTCGGCGTCGCTCACTGAGGAGTGCCGGATGAACGTCCAGTTCTTCATCGAGGTGCTGGTGGGCGGACTGCTTTCCGGGGTCATGTACGCACTCGTGGCGCTCGGCTTCGTGCTCATCTACAAGGCCTCCGGCGTGTTCAACTTCGCCCAGGGCGCCATGGTGTTCTTCGCGGTGCTGTCCTTCGTCGGCTTCATGGAGCTGGGTCTGCCGTTCTGGGCCGCGCTGCCGGTCACGGTGGTGCTCATGGTGGCCACCGGCATGCTGACCGAAAGATTCGTGCTGCGTCCTCTGGTGAGCCAGAGCGAAGACACGCTTTTGATGGCGACCATCGGACTGGCCTTCGTGATCGAGGGCATGGCGCAACTGGTGTGGGGCGTGGATGTGCGCCGTCTCGACCTGGGTATCCGCGATGAGCCGATCGGCTGGTTCATGGACAGCACCGGCATCCTGGTGAGCCAGCTCGACATCACCGCCGGCGTGGTGGCCGGCCTCATGGTCGCCATCCTTGCGCTCATCTTCTCGCGTACCAAGGTCGGGCGGGGGCTGCGCGCGGTGGCCGACGATCACGCCGCGGCGCTGTCGGTCGGCATACCGCTCAAGCACATCTGGGGTCTGGTGTGGGCCACTGCCGGCATCGTCGCGCTGGTGGCTGGCATGCTGTGGGGCGCGCGCTCGGGCGTGCAGTTCGCGCTGATCGGCATCGCGCTGAAGGCGCTGCCGGTGCTCATCATAGGCGGCTTCACATCGGTGCCCGGCGTCATCGTTGCCGGCCTCATCGTCGGCGCGGCCGAAAAGCTGACCGAGGTCTACTTCGGTCCCATGGTCGGCGGCGGCATAGAGGGATGGCTGCCCTATGTGCTGGCTGTCTTCTTCCTGCTGATCCGGCCCGAGGGCCTGTTCGGCGAGAAAATCATTCGACGCGTCTGAGGAGGACGGCCATGCTCTACCGGGAAGCCGGACAGTTCCATACCAGCTACACGTCGGACCGCCAGCTGTTTCCGTTGAAGCAGGACCGTATCGGCATGGTGATCATGCTGCTGGTCGCTTTCGTGGCGATTCCGCTGCTCAGTTCCGACTACTGGTTGTCCGCCATCCTGATTCCGTGGCTCATCCTGGCACTGGTGGCGCTCGGGCAGAACATCCTGATGGGCTACGCGGGCCAGTTGTCGCTTGGCTCGGCCGGCTTCATGGCGGCAGGTGCGTTCGCCTGTTACAACCTCATCCTGCGCGTGCCGGATATTCCGTTCCTGCTTGCCGTACTGCTGTCCGGTCTGATCGCCGCATGCATAGGCATCCTGTTCGGCCTGCCTTCGCTGCGCATCCGCGGCCTCTACCTCGCGGTGGCCACGCTGGCTTCGCAGTTCTTCATCGTATGGGCGCTGGACAAGTTCGGCTGGTTCAAGAATTACGATCCGGCGGGCGTGATCAGTGCCCAGCAGATCGTCATGTTCGGCCACACCTTCGCGTCGCCCGCTGAAAAGTACCTGGTGGTGCTGAGCATCGTCGCCGTACTGACGCTGCTGGCCAAGAACATGGCGCGTGGCAGCACCGGCCGGGCATGGCGCGCGGTGCGCGACATGGACGTTGCGGCCGAGGTCATGGGCCTGTCCCTGCTGCGCACCAAGCTGCAGGCCTTTGCCATCTCGTCCTTCTACTGCGGCGTCGGCGGAGCCCTGTTCGCCTTTGCCTATCTGCAGACCGTCGAGCCGTCGGCCTTCAACATCGAGCTGTCCTTCCGCATCCTGTTCATGGTCATCATAGGCGGCATAGGCACCATACTCGGCTCCTTCCTCGGCGCAGGTTTCATCCTGCTCATGCCGGTGTTCCTGAACATCCTGTTCCACGCGGTGGCCGGACACGCAGTGGACGCGACGATACTGTCCGCGCTCGAACAGATCATCTTCGGCGCACTCATCATCATTTTCCTGATCGTGGAGCCGCTGGGCCTGGCCCGGATCTGGCAGCTCGCCAAGGAGAGGCTGCGTCTGTGGCCCTTCCCGCACTGAATGCCGCGTTTTCCTTCCTGAGTTCGTTTCGCGTTGCACCCGTCGCAGGCTTGTCCTGCTCAACAACGACCGAGGAGAGACTCATGATCAACAGGATAGTGCGCCTGATCTGGCTCGGCATTTCCGCCGCGCTGATCGCCCTTCCGCTGCATGCCGAGGAACAGTACTTCGGCATTCCAAGCAGTCGCGTCGGTCCGTACTCCGCCATGGGAACGGGGTATTACGGAGGCATCATCGACTATCTGACCTACGTGAATCTCAAGGGCGGCGTGAATGGCGTCAAGCTGACCTGGAGCGAGTGCGAAACCGAGTACAACGCGGCGCGTACCGTCGAGTGCTATCAGCGACTGCTCAACAAAGGCAACCAGAAGATGGTCGTGTTCGACACCCTGGGCACCCCGGGTGCCTATGCGGTGATCGGTCGCATGGCGCAGGATCAGGTCGTGCTTGCGCAATACGGTTACGGCCGCACCGATGCGGCAGACGGCACCGTGTGGCCCTGGGTGTTCAACGCCGCCGGCCACTACTGGGGGCAGATCGGCGTGAAGCTCGCCTTCATGGCGCAGAAGGAAGGCGGCATCCCCAAGATGCGCGGCAAGAAGATCGTGCACCTGCATATCGACACCGCGTACGGACGAGAACCGCTGCCGGCAATGCGACAGTTCGCCAAGGACTGGGGGTTCACGCTGATCGAGATCGCGATCGCGCCGCCCGGCCTGGAGCAGCAGTCGCAGTGGCTGCAGATCCGCCAGGAAAGACCGGACTGGGTCACCTTCTGGGGAGCCGGATCCGGCATGAATTCGACCGCGATCACGACCGCCGCCCGCGTCGGCTTTCCGCGCGAGAAGATGATCTACGTGACCTTTGGCGGCGCCGAGGAGGACATGCTGCCGGCGGGCGACGCGGCGAAGGGTACCTATGTTTCGGCCAATGCGGTGCCCGGCGATTTCCCGCTCATCGCCGATATCAGGAAGGTGGTGTATGGCGCCGGCAAGGGAAACATGCAGAACAAGGAGCGTGTCGGCACGGTGTATTACAACCGTGGCGTGGGCGCCGCCATCATGTGGATCGAAGCGCTGAAGAATGCGCAGGCCATCCATAACAAGAAGGGCAAGGCCGTCACGGGGCCGGAATTCCGCGATGGTTACGAGGCGCTGGACATGAGCGAAGCGAAGCTCAAGGAACTGGGGGTGCTGGGTATGCTGGCGCCATTCAAGCTTTCGTGCGCGAAGCATGATGGCGCCGAGAAGTGGCGCATGATGCAGTGGGATGGCAAGAAGTTCCAGTTGGT
Source organism: Methyloversatilis thermotolerans (assembly GCF_000372885.1). GTDB lineage: Bacteria > Pseudomonadota > Gammaproteobacteria > Burkholderiales > Rhodocyclaceae > Methyloversatilis > Methyloversatilis thermotolerans. Next base: position 1,822,497 of record NZ_KB889967.1, on the reverse strand, counting down.
ATCCGACTGGGTGAATCCGCCCAACCAGGCGCTCATCCGTTCCATGATCGAGGAATCGGCCGCCAAGTATGCGAAGGAGAACAACCTCACGCCGAGGTCGTGCCCGCCTTCGAGCTGATGTCCGCATGGCGGCGCGTCAGCGGCGCGCCGCGCGCCCGTTCACCCGATACAGGACAGAGTGATGAATGCCATCGCAGACATGGATGCCCCGATGCTGGCGGTCAGGAATATCGAGGTCATCTACAACCATGTGATCCTGGCTTTGCGCGGAGTGTCGATGCAAGTCTCTCCGCGCAGCATCGTTGCCTTGCTGGGAGCGAATGGCGCCGGCAAGAGCACGACGCTGAAGGCCATTTCGACCCTGCTTGCATCGGAGCGCGGCGAAGTCACGAAGGGCAGCATCGAGTTCCGTGGACAGCGCACCGACAGGAAGACGCCGGGCGAGATGGTCGCGATGGGCATGGTGCAGGTGATGGAAGGCCGGCATTGCTTCGCCCATCTCACGGTCGAGGAGAACCTGCTGACCGGCGCCTATGCGCGCAGGATCAAGGGCGCCGAGCTCAAGGCGGAACTGGAGCGCATCTACGCGTACTTCCCGCGGCTGAAGGTCAGGCGCACCAGCCTCGCCGGCTATACCTCGGGCGGCGAGCAACAGATGACCGCCATCGGGCGAGCCATGATGGCCAGGCCCGGCATGCTGCTGCTGGATGAACCGTCCATGGGGCTGGCGCCGCAGATCGTGGCCGAGATTTTCGAGATCGTGCGCGATCTGAACCAGAAGGAGGGCGTGAGCATCCTGCTTGCCGAACAGAACACGAATGTGGCGCTCAAGCACGCGGATTACGCCTATGTCCTCGAATCCGGGCGCATCATGATGGAAGGCCCTGCTGCCGCGCTGGCCGAGAATCCGGACGTGAAGGAGTTCTATCTCGGGCTGTCCACCGAAGGTCGCAAGAGCTTCCGCGATGTAAAGACCTATCGCCGCCGCAAACAGTGGGTGTAGGTGCCGCGTCGTGCTGCAACACTCTTGCGGCAACCGCGCCTGTGACTCGGAACGGGCGATGTTCCCGGATGCTCGCTGTGCGATGGGCGGTCCGGGCGGCAAGGTGTGCGCGGTGGCTTGCTGACGCCGGCATTCCACTCTCGGCCGGCGTCGTCAGCTTCACTTCTTTCCGGCGGCAGGCTTTTTGGCCGGCGTTGCCACCTTGCGGGGCGGTGCCGGCTTGGCTTTCAACGCCTTGCCGGCGGGTGCGGCCTTGACCGGTTTCTTTGCGTTCGATGTGATCGGCACCGTCACCCATTTGCCATTTCGTTTGACGCGTTTGTAGCGAGGTTTGTCCACCCCCAGCTTGGGCGCCTCTTCCGCCGAGCTGCCGGGCAGACCGGCCAGTTCCGCCTCTTCTTCGGGTACCAGCAGAGTGGTGCCCGGACCGATGCGTGCGGTCGGCGACAGCCCGTTGAAACGGCGCAGCCGCCATTCCGACACGCCGAACTTGCGCACCACGGTGGCGACCGTTTCCTTGCCGCCCAGGGTGTAGGTGCGCCAGGACGAACCCGGTGGCGCGGCCGCCTCGACGTCGCCGTTGTTCAGGTTGGACATGAAGGTGTCCACCGCGTCGGCGGGCAGTACCAGTTGTGCGCCGCCATCGCCGGCCCGGATGACCGGGCGCTTGTGCTGCGGGTTGAGCGCCTTCAGTTCCGCGACCGGCACGTCCGCCAGTCTGGCTGCCGTGGCCAGATCCATGGTCGGCGCCTCGCTCACCAGCGCGAAGTAGGGCTTGTTTTCCACCATGTCGAGTTCCAGCCCGAACAGGTCGGGCTGGGCGATGATGTTCTTGAGCGCCTGCAGCTTGGGCACGTAGTGGCGCGTTTCGGCGGGCATGTTCAGCGACATGTAGTCGGTGGGCAGGCCGGCCGCCTGATTGCGCATCACCGCCCGACCGACCGCACCTTCGCCCCAGTTGTACGAAGCGAGCGCCAGATGCCAGTCGCCGTGCATTTCGTAGATCTTCTGCAGATAATCGAGCGCGGCGGAGGTGGAGGCGACGATGTCGCGGCGGTCGTCGCGCTGCGCATTCTGTTCCAGACCGTACAGCTTTCCGGTGGACGGGATGAACTGCCACAGCCCCGATGCCTTGGCGACCGACAGCGCCTCCGGGTTGTAGGCGCTTTCCACCATGGGCAACAGCGCCAGTTCGGTCGGCAGTCCGCGCTTCTCGATTTCCTCGACGATGTGGAACATGTAGCGGCGGCCCCGTTCGATCATGCGCCGCATGTAGTCGGGCCGGTTCAGGTACCAGGCCTGGTGTTCCGCAACCAGAGGGCTTTCCAGGTCGGCCATGCCGAAGCCCTTGCGTATGCGCTCCCACAGGTCATCGGGAGGTGCGGTCAGATCGATGGGCTTGACGTCGTTGTCGGCGTTCTCGACCACTTCGGTCGGTTCGGGAAAAGCGATCGGTTCGGCCTTGCCCGGCTTGATGCCCGGCGTGGTGCGAGGGGGCGGCGATGGCGTACGTCGTACCGCCGGCCCGCGCACTGCCGGCGCGCTGCCGGGAAGGACAGCCGGTTCGTCCGGCGCCTGACCGGTGGGTGCACTGCCGGTCGACGCGCAACCCGCAATCGTTGCGGCGCACGCGACCAGCAGCGCCTTGCGCAGCAGGGATGCGGTGAAGTACGGCATTGCAGCGGAAAAACCAAACCCCGAATCCTAGCCAGCCGGACCGGCCAGCGTCAAACCCGGGAGGCGGGACCGAGAGGACAGAGCTGCATCGACCGTCGACCTGCGGCAGGCGTTCAATCCACCGGGGCTTCCCGTCCGTAAAGAAGAAGCTTCTTGCTGTTACCGGTCTTCACGATATGATCACAAAAAAAGAAAGCCGGAAGCAGCCATGAAAGCGCTGGTCATCGAAGATTCGCAGACGGGGCTGGCAGTCGTCAGTCAGCATCTCGAAAGAATGGGCATCTCGCCCATCGCCGCAACGGACGGCGAGAGCGGTATCGAGCTGTTCCGGCAACACAATCCCGACATTGTGCTGCTGGACGTCGTGCTGCCCGGCATGGATGGCTACGAGGTGGCGCGGCGCATACGCGCCATCGAGCAGTCCGGCGAATGGACACCCATCATCTTCCTGACCGCGCGCACCGCGGACAGCGATCTGGTGCAGGGCATCACCGCAGGCGGCGACGACTATCTGTTCAAGCCGATCAGCGAGGTGGTGCTGGCGGCGAAGGTGAGGGCCATGCAGCGCATCCTGCAGATGCGCTATTCGCTGGTGGTGCTGACACGCAAGCTCGATGCAGCCAACCAGGAACTGACCCGGCTCACCTCGCAGGATGGCCTGACCGGGCTCGCCAATCGCCGCCACTTCGACGAAACCATGTTGCGCGAGTGGCGGCGGGCGGCGCGCTACAAGCGGCCGATGTCGCTCGCGCTGATCGATGTGGATCACTTCAAGCTGTACAACGACACCTATGGTCACCTGGGTGGCGACGAGTGCCTGAAGGCCGTCGCCAGTGCCCTGCAGGCGGTGTCCCGTCGCCCGAGCGATCTGGTTGCGCGCTATGGCGGCGAGGAATTCGCGCTGGTGCTGCCGGAAACCGATCTCGCCGGCGCGCGCAACGTCGCCGAAGGGCTGGTGGAGTCGATACGTGCGCTGCGCATGCCGCACAGTGCGGCTCTGTCCGGCCATGTCACCATCAGTGTGGGCGTTTCCAGCATGCAGCCCGGCAGTTCTCCTGGCGGCCCTCAGGACCTGATCGCCGAAGCCGATCTGGCGCTCTACGCCGCCAAGTCAGGCGGGCGTGACCGGGTCGGCTACAAACAGTCCGAGACGGTTGCCGGCTGACCGGTCGGCCATCCCGCTTGCCCTGCGGGTTTCCGGACCGGGGGCCTTCAGAATCTGTTCTTCCACTCGCGCAGTGCCGCGAATACCTCGACCGGTGTATCCAGCCGCCGTCCTGCGAAGGATTCAGCGGCACGGATGACCGCCGGCTCGCGGACCCGCAGGAAGGGATTGGTGGCCAGTTCGATCGCCAGCGGACAGGGCAGCGTGGCCTGTCCGCGTTCGCGCAGCCGGTTGACGCGCCGGATGCGGGTGCTCAAGGCGTCGTTGTCCGGTTCCACCGCCTGCGCGAATCGCAGATTGGCGGCCGTGTATTCATGCGCGCAGTAGATGAGCGTATGCAGCGGCAGCGATGCCAGCCGCGACAGCGAATGCCACATCTGTTCCGCGCTGCCTTCGAACAGGCGACCGCAGCCGCCGGCAAACAGCGTGTCGCCGCAGAACAGGCTGCCTGCGCCGCAATAGGCGATGTGGCTGCGGGTATGGCCGGGCACCTCGAGTACGGCCAGGGACGTCGGCAGCCACGACAGCTCGATACGGCTGCCTTCCCTGACCACGTCGTCGAGATGCTCGATGCGTTCGTCCGCAGGACCGAATACGCGCGCACCGGTGCGCCGCTTCAGTTCGCCGGTGCCGCCGGTGTGATCGGCGTGGTGATGGGTGATCAGTATGGTGTCCAGGCGCAGCGAATGGTGTTCGAGAGCGGCCAGAACCGGCGCGGCATCGCCAGGGTCGACCACCAGCGCCCGGTCACCTGAGGTGGCGAGCCAAAGATAATTGTCGCCAAATGCGGGGATCGGATATATCTTCATCGCCGCGATTCTGGCGGCTGGGCTGCGCGTTGACAATGCACCGGCTGCGACAACCCACCTGACCCATGTCTATTCCCGGATTTCACGAATGGCTGGATACCCCGCAGGGACAGTATGTCCAGGGCTGGGAGCATGCGCGCGTCGATGAAATCGTGAGCGATGTATTCGGTTACAACGCGGTGCAGGTCGGGTTGCTGGAGCATGACTATCTGCGCGCCAATCGCATGCCGTTCAAGCTCGGCTGCGACGACGATAGATCGGCGACAAGTCCCGCCCTGGTCTGCGATGCTGTCCAGTTGCCCTTTCCGGCGGCCAGCGTGGATCTGATCGTGCTGCCGCATGTGCTTGAATTCGCCGACGATCCGCACGCCATCCTGCGTGAGGTCGAGCGCGTGCTGGTGCCGGAAGGTCATGTTCTGGTGACCGGTTTCAACCCATTCAGCCTGTGGGGGGCACGTCGACGGCTGCGCGAGCGCGAGCCTTTTCCCTGGAACGGGGACTGGCTGTCGGTGCCGCGTCTGCGCGACTGGTTCAAATTGCTCAGCCTGGACAGCCAGGCCGGATGTTTCGGCTGTTACTGCCCGCCGGTGCGCAGCGACAAGTGGCTGGCGCGCTGGCATTTCATGGAGAACGCCGGTCGTCGCTGGTGGCCCTTCCTTGGTGGCACCTATGTGCTGCAGGGTATCAAGCGGGTGCGGGGCATGCGCCTCATTACACCGGCCTGGAATGACAGGAAGGCGGCTGCGCGCGCGCTCGGCACGGTCAGCCCGCGTGCCCAGAAGAACCGCGCGCCGGAACCGGCAGATCATTGATCTGGCGATGGCCGGCCCGCCGCCGGCTGTCTTCAACTTTCTGGAGTGAATACCTGTTGGACGAAGTCATCATCTACACCGACGGCGCCTGCAGTGGCAATCCCGGCCCGGGCGGCTGGGGCGCTCTGCTCATGAGCGGTCCGCACGAGAAGGAACTGTCGGGTGGCGAGCGCTCGACCACCAACAACCGCATGGAACTGATGGCGGTGATCGAGGCCCTGAAAACGCTGAAGAAGCCGGTGCGGGCGGTGGTCTATACCGACTCGCAATACGTGCAGAAGGGCATCAGCGAATGGATACACGGCTGGAAGCGCAAGGGCTGGAAGACCGCCGGGGGGGATCCGGTCAAGAATGTGGATCTGTGGCAGGCGCTGGACGCGGAGGCACGCCTGCACCAGGTGGAGTGGCGCTGGGTCAAGGGCCATGCCGGACATCCGGAGAACGAGCGGGTGGACCGCCTCGCGCGTGAAGCCATTCCGCGTTCACCGGCGTGAACCGCGATGTGCACGATGCGGCCGCCGGGGCGTCAGCGAGCCGCAAGTCGCAGCCGCTAGAATGTCGCCCCGGACCCCGTGAGCTGACCGCAGGATGAAGACATGACCCGCCAGATCGTTCTCGATACCGAAACCACCGGCCTGGAATGGCAGAACGGCGACCGGCTGATCGAGCTGGGCTGTGTGGAACTGGTCGGCCGCAAGCGCACCGGCCGCCACCTGCATCTTTATGTGAACCCGGAGCGCGAGGTGCCCGAAGGCGCGGTGGCGGTGCACGGCATCACCACGGAATTCCTCGCCGACAAGCCCAGGTTCCGCGATGTGGTCGATCAGTTCGTCGACTTCGTGCGCGGTGCGGAGCTGATCATCCACAACGCCGCCTTCGATGTCGGCTTCCTCGACAACGAACTGAGTATCGTCAAGCGCTCTCCGTTGCGCGAAATCTGCGTCTGGCCAGCAATCGATACGGTGCGCATGGCGCGCGACATGTTCCCCGGCAAACGCGCCAACCTGGACGCGCTGTGCGAGCGCTTCGGGATCGAGAATTCGCATCGCGAGTTTCATGGCGCGCTGCTCGATGCCGAATTGCTGGTCGAGGTTTACCTGGCCATGACCCGCGGCCAGGAAAGTCTCATCATCGATCTGGAACCCGAGCCTGCGGCGGTGCGTGCGGCGGCTGCGGCGCGCCCGCGTGGTGCGCTGCGCCAGGTGCGCGCGACGGCGGAGGAGATCGCCGAACACGAAAGGGTGCTGGCCGACATCGACAAGGCGAGCGGCGGCGCGACGGTGTGGCGCTCGCTGGAACCGGCGACCACGAATTGAGGAAAAGGACCCGCCGGCGGGTCCGCATCAGAGGCAGATTTCTTGCTTCAAACGCCGGAAACTCCCGTTGCGCGGTCCAACCGATCGCCGCAACGGGTGGCGCATACCAATACACAGGAGACCCCGAATGAGCGCGCAGAAGCTTCCCGCCACACTGATACCCGGTGACGGCATAGGGCCGGAAATCATGGATGCCGCACTGGCGGCGCTGGACGCTGTCGGAGCCCCGTTCGAGTGGGACGAGCAGCCGGCAGGCATGGGTGCGCTGAAGGGCGAGGGCGATCCACTGCCCGCGCGCACGCTGGACAGCATCCGGCGTACCCGCCTGGCGTTGAAGGGACCGCTGGAAACGCCGGTCGGTGGCGGTTTCCGTTCGATCAACGTGCGGCTGCGCGAGGAATTCAAGCTGTACGCGAACATCCGGCCGGCGCGCACGCTCATTCCGGGTGGTCGCTACGACAAGATCGATCTCATTGTCTGCCGCGAGAATCTCGAAGGCCTCTACATGGGCTACGAGCATTTCATCCCGATCGAGGGCGATCCGCACGCGGTGGCGATGTCCACCGGCGTGAATACGCGGCAGGGCTCGCGTCACATACTCGAGTACGCGTTCGAGCACGCGATCGCGCTGGGCCGCCGCAAGGTGACCGTGGTGCACAAGGCCAACATCATGAAGGCGCTTACCGGCATCTTCCTGGAAACCGCGCAGCAGATGTACGAGGAGCGCTACAAGGGCCGCATCGAATTCGAGCAGGTGATCGTGGACGCCTGCTGCATGAAGCTGGTGATGAACCCGTGGCAGTTCGATGTGCTGGTCACCACCAATCTGTTCGGCGACATCCTGTCCGACCTGACCGCCGGTCTGGTGGGCGGCCTGGGCATGGCGCCGGGCTCCAATATCGGCGCCGATGCAGCCATCTTCGAGGCGGTCCATGGATCGGCGCCCGACATCGCCGGCAAGGGCATCGCCAATCCCACCGCGCTGGTGCTGGCCGCCGCGCTGATGCTCGACCACGTGAAAATGAAGGACAAGGGCGACCGCATACGCCAGGCCGTGTCCGACACGCTGAACGTCGATCGCGTGCTCACCGGCGACCTCGGCGGCCGTGCGTCCACCAAGGAATACACAGCCGCGCTGGTCGCCCGGATACGCAACGGTGGTTGACAGCGGATCGGCCCCGCACGACGTCTTGGGTCCATAATCGCGCCTTTCCAGTCCAGGGGCAGGCGGTCGCTCGTGCGACCGCCTGCGGCACAGACATCCATGAAAGTTTTCGGATTTGCCGGCTACAGCGGCGCCGGCAAGACCACGCTGATCGAGCGCCTCATCCCGCTGTTCATCGACGAAGGCCTGACCGTGTCGCTGATCAAGCATGCGCACGAAGGTTTCGACATCGATCGTCCGGGCAAGGATTCCTATCGCCTGCGCGAAGCCGGTTGCCGCGAGGTGATGCTGGTGTCCGGGCGACGCTGGGTGCTCATGCACGAATTGCGTGACCGGCCCGAGCCGACGCTGGACGAGCAGATGGCCGTCATGGGCGACTGCGACCTGCTGCTGGTGGAGGGCTACAAGGTGTCGCCGATACCCAAGCTGGAGGTGCACCGCCCCTCCTACGGCCGGCCCCTGCTGTATCCGGACAATCCCCATGTGGTCGCGGTCGCCAGCGACGAAGCGATGGAACTTCCCTTGCCTCGCCTGGACCTCAACGATGTGCCGGCGGTTGCCGGCTTCATTCTTCGTTTTCACGGATTCCGATGAACGAGATGATTTCGCTGGAGGTCGCGCGCGACCGCCTGCTGGCGGCAGCGCGGCCGATCACCGACATCGAGGTGCAGGACACCTTCGACGCCGCGGGACGCGTTCTGGCGGCCGATCTGGTGTCCGGCGTCACGGTGCCGCCGTATGACAATTCCAGCATGGATGGCTACGCGGTCCGGCTGGCCGATGTCGGCGCGCCCGGCGTGTGTCTGCCGGTGAGCCAGCGCATCGCCGCTGGTCATGTCGGCACGCCGCTCGCCGCCGGCACTTGTGCGCGCATTTTCACCGGCGCGCCGGTGCCGGCCGGCGCGGATGCCATCGTGATGCAGGAAATGACGCAGCCGGCCGAACAGGGTGTCATCATCGACCAGTTGCCCCAGCCTGGCGCCTGGATACGACGCGCCGGCGAGGACATGCAGGTTGGCGACGTGATCCTGCGCGCCGGCACCCGGCTGCGCGCGCAGGAGATCGGCCTGGCCGCCACCGCCGGGCGGGCCCGGCTCGAAGTCGTCCGCCGGCCACGCGTTGCGCTGTTTTCCACCGGCGACGAACTGGTGATGCCGGGCGAGCCGCTGCCGCCGGGCGGCATCTACAATTCCAATCGCTACACCTTGCGCGTGCTGTGCGAAAACCTCGGCTGCAAGGTGGTGGACATGGGCATCGTGCCGGATCGCCTCGACGCCACACGCGCCGCATTGCGGCAGGCGGCGGAGTGCAGCGATCTCATCCTGACCAGCGGCGGCGTGGGGGTGGGAGAGGAAGATCACATCAAGCCGGCGCTGGCGGCCGAAGGCGCGCTCGAGAGCTGGCGCATCGCGATGAAGCCGGGCAAGCCGCTCGCGCGTGGACACGTGCGCCGCGGCGATGGCGGTTACGCCGATTTCATCGGCCTGCCGGGCAATCCGGTGTCCAGCTTCGTCACCTTCCTGCTGCTGGTCCGTCCCTTCCTGCTGCGGCGCACGGGTATGCGCGAAATTGCACCGCAGCCGTATGCGTTGCGCGCAGACTTCGACTGGACGCGACCGGATCGCCGTCGCGAATTCCTGCGCGTGAGACGCAATGCCGAGGGCGGACTCGATCTGTTTTGCAACCAGAGTTCGGGCGTGCTTACCTCGACCGTGTGGGGCGACGGCCTGGCCGATATCGCCGCCAACCGGGTGGTGGTGCGCGGCGATGTGCTGCCTTTCCTGTCCTTCGAATCGCTGCTTTACTGAATCATGACGATGAAGATCAAGGTGCTGTATTTCGCGGCCTTGCGCGAAGCGCTCGGTTCGTCCGGAGAAACGGTCGAACTGCCTGAGGGGGCAACCACGCTTGCCGGCGTGCGTGCCGTGATCGCCGGTCGGGGCGGTGCATGGACCGCGCTCGCGCAGATGAAGAATCTGCGGGCGGCGGTGAACCAGCGCATGGCGGATCCGGATGACGCAGTGACCGACGGCGACGAGGTGGCCTTCTTTCCGCCGGTCACGGGTGGATGAGAGGCAAGCGGGTGACCGGGAGCCGGCAAGCGAGGAGCGGGCGATGAGCGTGAGCGTGCAGCAGGCCGATTTCGATATCGGGGCCGAGATCGACGCGTTGATGGCTGGCCGTGGCGATATCGGTGCGGTGGCCACGTTTACCGGACTGGTGCGCGACATGAACGAGGGTTCCGGCGTGACCGCGATGACGCTGGAGCACTATCCGGGCATGACCGAGGCCGCACTGGCCGACATCGTCGAACAGGCGAAGGCGCGCTGGGACATCCTGGCCGTGCGTGTGATCCATCGCGTCGGCACGCTGCGTCCGGCTGATCGCATCGTGCTGGTGGTCGTTGCGGGCGCCCACCGCGGCGAGGCGTTTGCCGCCTGCGAATTCATCATGGATTACCTGAAAACCCGTGCTCCGTTCTGGAAACGCGAGGACACGCCGGCAGGAAGCCGCTGGGTCGACGCACGCGAGTCGGACGACAGCGCCGCCGCGCGCTGGCAACAGGACTGAGCTGCGTTCGGATAGCCGGGGCCGGGAGGGGCGCTCTCATCGGCCGTGCGGGCAGCCGCGTCGGGTGGGTCAGTGCAGCGGCAGCGTGATGCGCGCCCGCAGGCCGCCCGACGGTGACTGCAACAGCGTGATGTCGCCCCCCTGCGCACGGATGATGGCGCGTGCGATGGCCAGTCCGAGACCGCTGCCGCCGGTGTGGCGCGCACGCGACTGTTCCAGGCGCACATAGGGTTCGAACACGTGTTCGCGTTCGCTGTCCGGAATGCCCGGTCCGTCGTCATCGATGTCGATCACCGCGCAGTCCTTGTCCGATGACAGCGTGACGTGGATGCGTCCGCTGCCGTAGCGGCGGGCGTTGTCCATCAGGTTGGCGAGCGCTCTCCGCGTCTGCATTGGCCGCAGCCTGACCGGCCGGAGCAGTTGCCCGCTGACCTCGATGTCCGCGCCCAGCGCCATGATGTCGTCGGCCACGCCTTCGATCAGCGCATCGAGCCGTGTCGGCGAAGCCGCTTCCGCGCTCTCGCCGGCGCGCAGGAAGGCCAGTGTGTCGTCGATCAGCGTTTCCATCTCCGCCAGATCGCGCTCGATGGCGTCGCGCACCGTGCCTTCGGCCAATTGTTCGAGCCGCAGGCGCACCCGCGTGATCGGCAGGCGCAGGTCGTGCGACACGCCGGCGAGTGCTTGTGCCCGTGTCTGGATCAATGTGCGCAGCGCCTTCTGCATCCGGTTGAAAGCCTCGGCCGCGCTGGCCACCTCGCGCGGGCCGGCGGTAGCGAGCGCCGGCTGGTCGAGATTGCGCGCCAGTCCGTCGGCGGCGCGCGCGAACATGGCCAGCGGCCGGGTCAGGCGGCGTACCACCCAGACCGACAGCACGCTCACGATCGCGGCTACCAGCAGCAGGCCGATGATGATGCGCAGGGGGCGTTCCACCGGCGGCGGTGGCGGCGAATAACGGAAGGTGAGTACCTTGCCATCGCCAAGCCTGACCTGGGTCACTATGTTCAGACGCTCGGGGGCAGGAAACAGTCGCGCGAGGTGGGGTGGCGGTGGGTGCGGGGGGTGCATGGTGCCGGGTCCGTCATCCGCATCCGGCTGGCGCAGCAGAAGGATCTGGTGCGGGTAGCGGCCGGCCAGCAGTTCGGAAACCCGACGGTTGAACACATCGAACTCTTCCGGCACCGGCTCGCCGCCGCCATGCCATGTGTCGTCCACGCGGATGCGTGTGCTCGGGCTTTCCAGCAGCGGCAGCAGCCGGGCGCGACCGGTCGCGGGGGTGTCGTCGATCAATGTCACCGCTTCGACCATGCGGACCGCGGCGTATTCGCTGCGCATCTGGCGCGACAACCGGGAACGGTCATCCAGCACCAGCCACAGGCCCAGCGCATTGGCGAGCAGCAGACCGCCGAGCAGCGCGCACAGGATCTGGCCGAACAGGGTACGCGGCACGAGGCGCACGGCCATCGTCAAAAGAGCTTCTCCACCGGACCGTTCAGGACATAGCCTTCGTTGCGCAGCGTGCGGATGATGCGCGGTTCGCGGCCGTCGTCGCCAAGGCGCCGGCGCAGGCGGCTGATCATGACATCCACGGTGCGATCGAACGGGCCGGCATCGCGCCCGGCCAGCACGTCCATGAGCTGGTCGCGCGACAGCACGCGGTTGGCGTTCTCGACCAGGGCGTTGAGCATGCGGAATTCACCGCTGGACAGCGGCGTGACGACACCTGCCTCGTCGACCAGATGACGTGCGCCGAGATCCAGTGTCCAGCCCGCGAATTTCAGGCCACGCACGCTGCCATCGCCCTCGGCGCGATCCGGCGCCCGGCGCAGGATGCTTCGCACGCGGGCCAGCAGTTCGCGCGGATGGAAGGGTTTCGGCAGGTAGTCGTCGGCACCCATCTCCAGGCCGATGATGCGGTCCAGTTCGTCGCCGCGCGCGGTCAGCATGAGGATGGGCAGCTTGGAGCGCGCGCGGATTTCACGGCACAGCGACAGTCCGTCCTCCCCCGGCAGCATGATGTCGAGGATGAGCAGATCGCAGGGCTCGCGCTCCAGCGCCGCGCGCAGACCCGCGCCGTCGGCCACGGTACGTACGTCCATGTCCTGTTTGCCCAGGTAGTCGCGCAGAAGCTCGCGCAGGTCGGGATCGTCGTCGACCACCAGAATGCGAGCCGGGGCGTTATGGTTGGATTGACTCATGGTGGCGCCAGCTTAGCGCCTGCCTCCGCAGCCGTGCGCATGCGGGACAATTTGCGAACAATCGGTTTACCTGCGGTTAACAGCGCCGCGCCGGTTGATCAGGCACCACAGGCCGGCGAGGAAGGCGATCGCCGCCTGATCGGCCGCGTAAAGCACCATGCCGGCAACGCCGGTCAGCACGGCGGCCATCGCCAGGGCCCTCGCTCGCAGCAACACGGCTGTCGCGGCAAAAGCGAGCGCGAGCCAGCCGAGGCGTTCTTCCATGAACAGATGCGGGCCCATGCCGCGCACCGCACAACGCCAGTCCCGGGTGTCCGTGGCACACAGATTGAGCAGCGCGTCCGACTGCATGAAACCGTAGCGCAGGGTCAGCGCCAGCGCCGCCACCAGTGCGACGGCGACCATCAGGCGCGCGGGAAAGGCGGCGACGGAGCGCGCGCCAGCCATTGTCGTCATTCGGGTTTCCTTGTGTAGTCCTCATCCTTCATGCCGGAAGCCGGCGATTACGCTGTGTTAACATCGCCGCGCCGCAACACGAGTATGCGGAAAACGCTGAACCTTACTGGAAAATCGCGGTGTTATGCGAACGCTGGAATATTCTCCATCGTTTGCGTCGACCGGCGCCCGTGCGCCCCGGGTCGCCTGCATTGCCGGACAAGGAAGATGCGGTAACCGGAATCGCTAAGACCGCACATGAGAAGACAGATTTCCTTCGCCCGCCTGCTGATTGCGCTGATGATCGCCGGCGGTGTGGCCGCCACGCATTTCCTGCTCTGGGCCCTCACGAATCGCCCGGTCAGCGTGGTCGAGCCGCTCGAGTACATCGACGGTTTTTCATACAGCCCGTACCGCCGCGACCAGAGTCCGCTCAAGGGCATCTATCCCAGCTATGCCGAAATCGATGAGGACATGAAGCAGCTGGGTGGCATCGCTCACCGTATCCGGACCTACAACTCGACCGAGAATCCGGAAGTGTCAGCGCTCGCCAGGCTGCACGGGATGAACGTGACCGCCGGCGCATGGCTGGACCGCGACAAGGAGCGCAACCGTCGCGAGATCGGTGCCGTGCTCGCCGATGCGCGGCTCAATGAGAATATCGACCGCATCATCGTCGGTAACGAGGTGCTGCTGCGCACCGATCTGACCATGCAGGAGATGTATGCCTACCTGGACGAGGTGCGCAACGCGACGGACCTGCCGGTGTCAACCGCCGAGCCCTGGCATGTCTGGCTGAAGAATCCGGAACTGGCCGACCATGTCGACTTCCTCGCCGTCCACCTGTTGCCCTATCACGAGGGCGTACCGGTGGACAAGGCGGTCGACTATGCGATGGCCCGCTACCACGAGCTGCAGGAGGCCTTCCCCGGGCGGCACATCCTGGTGTCGGAAATCGGCTGGCCGAGCAAGGGGCCGACCCTGCAGGCGGCGGTTGCATCGGACGAGAACCAGGCGCGCTTCGTGCGCGAATTCCTCTACCGCACACTGTGCAAGAACATCGATTATTTCCTGATTGAAGCGTATGACCAGCCCTGGAAGATCGACATCGAAGGCTGGGCCGGCGCTTACTGGGGCATGTTCAATGCCGACCGCCAGCTCAAGTTCCCGCTCGAGGGCACGGTCGATCCGAACAGCAACTGGATCGATGACGCACTGCTGGCCACCCTCATTGCCTTCGCGCCCATGCTGCTTCTGTGCGTGATCCAGCGTGGCATGAGCATAGGCGGCCAGCTCTGGATGTGCCTGCTGGTCCAGGCCTGCATTACCGCCATCGTCATCGCGGCGCGGTTGCCGTCCGATTATTACTTCACGCTGCGCGATCTTTCGGCACTGATCGGGCTGGTGTTCGGCGTGGTACTTACCGCTGGCGTGCTGCTGACCAATGGTTTCGAGTTCGCCGAGGTGTTCTTCAAGGCACGCTGGCGCCGTGCCTACAAGCCGGCCTCTCCGCTGCCGCCGGCGCTGCAGCCTTTCGTGTCGGTGCACCTCGCGTGCTGCAACGAGCCGCCGGAAATGGTGATCGCGACTATCGACAGTCTTGCCGCCATGAACTACGAGAATTTCGAAGTGATCGTGGTCGACAACAACACCAAGGATGAGGCCTTGTGGCGGCCGGTCGAGGCGCGCATGTCCGAGCTGGGCCCGCGCTTCCGTTTCTTCCATCTGCCTTCCTGGCCGGGCTTCAAGGCGGGTGCGCTGAATTTTGCGCTGAAGCAGACCGATCCGCGTGCGGTGGTCGTCGGTGTGGTCGATGCCGACTATGTCGTGACTGCGGACTGGCTGTGCGCGCTGGTGCCGCATTTCCGCGACGAGCGGGTCGCGGTCGTGCAGGCGCCACAAGCGCATCGCGAGTGGGAGCGCCATTTCTTCAAGCGCATGTGCAACTGGGAGTTCGATGGCTTCTTCCGCATCGGCATGCATCACCGGCACGAGCGCAACGCGCTGATCCAGCACGGCACCATGACCCTCGTGCGCCGGTCACGCCTGGAGGAGTCGGGCAGTTGGTCGGAGTGGTGCATCTGTGAGGACACCGAGCTCGGCTTGCGTCTGCTCGAGCGCGGCGATGAGTTGCGATACATCGACCGCGTGTTCGGCCGCGGGCTGACGCCGGCCAGTTTTGCCGCGCTGAAGTCGCAGCGTTTCCGTTGGGCCTTTGGAGCGATGCAGATCATGAAGGGGCACTGGCATGCGCTGGTCGGCCGCAGCAAGCTTTCGCTCGGTCAGCGCTATCACTTCCTGACCGGCTGGTTCTCGTGGTTCGGTGATGCGTTGCAGTTCCTGTTCGCGATGGGGGCGATCGGCTGGACCGCGGCCATGCTCATCTGGCCCAAGATGTTCTCGCTGCCGGTCACCATCATGCTGGCGCCGGTGCTCGGACTTCTGGTGGCCAAGGCAGCCATGGGGCCCATCCTGTACCGCCGTGCGATGGATTGCCCCTGGCCCGACATTGCCGGGGCGTCGCTGGTCAGTCTGGGACTTTCGCATGCCATCGCACGCGGCATCATTGCCGGGCTGACGCACAAGCGCGGCGTTTTCCTGCGCACGGCAAAGGGCAAGGCCGAAGGCGGGCTGGCGAAGTTCTTCCAGCCGATACGCGAGGAAATGTACCTGCTGCTGGCACTGTTCATCGCCGGAGCGGCCATGCTGTACATGCGCGGTACCGACAGCCTTGAAGTGCTGCTGTGGGTCACCATGCTGGGCCTGCAGTCCTTGCCCTATCTGGCGGCACTGGCCTGCCAGTTCATCGCGCAACTGCCGGAAAAACCTTTGCCGGCCGCACGCGCAATCGTCACCGCCTGAACACCATGATGCCTTCACCATCGCGTGGCCCGAGCTGGGCGCGCTTTGCACTGATCAACCTGATCGCTCTCGGCGTCATGGCCGCCTGGTACTGGTGCGCGAACCTGCCTCAGCCCATCGTCGATGTGCTGCCGGGCGAGGACAGGTTGCAGTGCGTGTCATACGCACCGTACTACCGTCCGGGTGAATCGCCGCTCGATCCCGATTTCCAGGTAAGCCGCGAACGCCTGGACGCCGATCTCGCGCGCCTGGCGCAGATCACCCGCTGTGTGCGACTTTACTCGGTGGACCAGGGACTGGCGGCGGTGCCCGAGCTGGCCGGCAAGCACGGACTGAAGGTTCTGGTGGGCGCATGGATAGGGCGCGACGCGAAGAAGAACGACGCTGAACTGTCGGTTGCCATCGCGCTTGCCAACGCGCATCGCGACGTGGTCCGCGGCCTCATTGTCGGCAACGAGGTACTGTTGCGCCGCGAACAGACCGAAGAAGGTCTGCGCGCCTACATCGAGCGCGCGCAGCAGGATACCGAGGTGCCGGTGACCTATGCGGACGTCTGGGAGTTCTGGCTCAAGCACAAGGATCTGGCGAGTGCGGTCGATTTTGCCACCATCCATATCCTGCCCTACTGGGAGGACGAGCCGCGCGCCATCGACGAAGCCTTGCCACATGTGAGCCGGGTGATGGATGCCATGTCGGCGGCGCTGGGCAAGCCCCTGCTGATCGGCGAAACCGGTTGGCCCAGCGTGGGCAAGCAGCGCGATGGGGCACGACCCGGACTGGTGGAACAGGCGCGCTATATCCGTGAATTCCTGAATGCTGCGCACGACCGCGGCTGGCAGTACAACGTGATCGAGGCATTCGACCAGCCGTGGAAACGCTGGCTCGAAGGCACGGTGGGCGGCTACTGGGGCATGCTGGATTCGGATGCCCGGCCCAAGTTTGCGTTCCAGGGACCGGTGGCGGAACGCGCGGATGGCGACCGTCCGATGATGGCGGCGGCGGCGGGACTGTGTATTGCGGCCCTGCTGGCGTGGGTCGCGCGGCCGGGCCGGTCCGGTGCGGTGGCCTCCTTCGCGCTGTCGGGTGCCCTCGCCGGCATGATTTTTCCGGCGCAGGTCGAATTCCTCGCCGTGTCGTCCCGTGGCATCGGTGACTGGCTCGCCCTGGGCAGCATGGCGCTGGCCGGATGGCTGGCATGGGTGGCCATGCCTTTCGCGATGGCCGGTCGAGCCGACGCCGTCTTGCGCTGGGCGCTGCGAGCCCTGTTGTTCGGCGTCGCGGCGGCCGGGTTGCTGCTGGCCGTGGATGGTCGTTACCGCGACTTCCCTTTCCTGCTGTTCCTGATGCCTGCCGCGCAGTTCGGTGTCGCCTTGCGTTTCGCCGGTTTCCGGCTGGTGCCGCATCCGCCCGAGGCCGTGGCATTCGCGACCATTGCCATCGCCGGCAGCCTGATTGCCTGGCTCATGGACTGGCGCAATGTCCAGGCCTTCGCCTGGGCGGTGATGGCGACCGCTTTCGCGAGCGCTTTCCTGAAGCGCCAGCGGTAGGACGCATCGCATCCGCCATCGATGGCGGATGCGCGTCCCGAGGCGAATGCGCGCTAGCCGCGCACTGCCGGGTTCAGACTGTACAGGCCGGTCAGGCTGGCGCGCGCCAGCACATGGCCATCCATCGCCGTGCGCACCGCGTCCACGGTCAGCCGACCGTTCGCCGGCAGGCGATCAACATCCAGTGCGTACAGCGTGAACACGTAGTGATGCACGATTTCGTCATTCCACGGCGGGCAGGGACCGTCGTAGCCGTGGTAGTCCCCTTTCATCTGTTCGTCGCCCGCGAACCACGCGGTGTAGTCATTGATGCCCTGGCGCGTGCCGCGCGGGCCGGCCGGCCCGGGTTTGCCGCTGGGCGTGACGCTGGACGAGAACTCGCCTTCGGTGATCTCGCCCTGGGGCGCAAGATCGATCAGCAGCCAGTGGATGAAGTCGCAGCGCGGCAGGCTTGCCGGCACCGTGCGGCCCGGCTGGTTCACGTCATCGGCACGCGTCGGCACGTCCGGATCGTGGCAGATGAGAACGAGGGAACGCGTGCCGGCAGGCAGATCCGACCACGCCAGGTGCGGATTGCGATTGCCGCCGAATCGGGCACGCCCCTCGCCATCGGGGATGCAGAACGCGTTTTCGCCGGGAATGTACTGACCGTCGGAAAAGTTTTGGCTGATGAGTTTCATCGCAGTGTCTCCTTTCATGAACGCGCACGGCGCGAAAAGTCGCGCAGCCGGAACCCGCATGCATACAGCACGGCGAAGTAGCTTGCCGCGCCCGTCGGCACGAGCCATCCCAGGTGCAGGATGCGTTCCATCGTCCGCATGTGCAACCAGTCGCCTGGCCATTGCGCGCCGATGAACAGCACGCTTCCCATTACCGACAGTGCGGCCAGCATGCTGAGCCAGAAGCTCCGCCAGCCGGGTGCAGGGGTGTAGGCGCCATTGCGGCGCAGCCCGCGGTAGAGGAAGGCCGCATTGACCAGTGAAGCCAGGCCGATCGACAACGCCAGCCCGGCGTGGGCTAACGGCTTGATGAACGCGAGATTCATGAGCTGGGTCAGCAGCAGCACGCCGATCGCGATTTTTACCGGGGTGCGGATGTCCTGCCTGGAATAGAAGCCTGGCGCGAGAACCTTGACCAGGATGAGACCGGTCAGTCCCACGCTGTAAGCGATCACCGCTTCGCTGGTCTGCATCACGTCATGCGCACCGAATTCGCCGTGATGGAACAGTGTGGCGACCAATGGAATGGACAACAGCCCGAGCGCCAGCGCGGCCGGCAGCGTGAGCAGCAGTGTGAGTCGCAATCCCCAGTCCAGCAGCGCGGAGAACTCCCGACCATCGCCGTCGGCATGGGTGCGCGACAGCGAAGGCAGCAGGATGGTGCCCAGCGCCACGCCGAGCAGGCCAGCCGGAAATTCCATCAGACGGTCGGCGTAATACAGCCAGGACACCGACCCGCTTTCCAGGAAGGACGCGAAGATGGTGTTGATGAGCAGGGAAATCTGGGAGACCGAAACGCCCAGTATCGCCGGCAGCATGAGCTTGAAGATGCGCCGTACCCCTTCGTCGCGCAGGTCCAGGCGCAGGCGGGGCAGCATGCCGATTCGCGCCAGCGCAGGCACCTGCAGGACAAGCTGCAGCGCGCCGCCAATGAATACCGCCCACGCCAGCGCAAGCGCGGGCGGGTCGAACCACGGTACCGCGAACAGGCTCATGCCGATGAAGCTCAGGTTCAGCAGGACCGGTGTGAAGGCAGGTATCGCGAAGCGGCTGTAGGTGTTCAATATGCCGCCCGCCATCGCGACCAGCGACATGAACAGGATGTACGGAAAGGTGATGCGCGTGAGGGTGACGGTCAGGTCGAACTTGTCCGCGTCGGCGGCAAATCCGGGCGCGGATACATAGATGATGACCGGTGCCGCGACGATGCCCAGCACGGTAATGGCGCTGACGACGAGCAGCAGCAGCGTGGCGACGTGGTCGATCAGGGCGCGGGTGTCGTCATTGCCGCGACGGTTCCGGTATTCGCCCAGTATCGGGACGAAGGCCTGCGAGAACGCGCCTTCGGCGAACATGCGGCGCAGCAGGTTGGGTAGCCGGAAAGCGACGAAGAAGGCATCGGTGGTCGCACCTGCGCCGAAGGCGCGGGCGATGAAGAAATCCCGGACAAAGCCCAGAATGCGCGACAGCAGCGTCATGCTGCTGACTGTCGCCAGAGCGCGCAGCAGATTCATCGGAAGAAGAGCAGGGAGAGGGCCTCGAACAGCGCGCACCTTACCAGAGCCATCGAGCGGCGCGCAGTGTGCGGGGCTTGCGCGGCACCGATTCAATGCTTATACTCGCGCGTTTTACCGAACACCTCCTCGCAAGAAAAATGGCCAATTCCGCACAAGCGCGCAAGCGCGCCCGTCAGGCGAACGTCCGTCGCGATCACAACATGAGCCAGCGTTCCGAGCTGCGCACTGCCATCAAGACCGTCCGCAAGGCCATCCTGGCCGGTGACAAGGCCACCGCGCAAGCCGTGTTCGCGAAGGCCCAGGCAACGATAGACAGCATTGCCGACAAGAACATCATCCACAAGAACAAGGCTGCCCGTCACAAGAGCCGCCTGTCGGCTGCGATCAAGGCCATCGGCGCAGCAGCCTGATCTGTCGTAGCTCCCGAAAAAGCCGGCTGATGCCGGCTTTTTTATTGCCGCTTGCGCGTCGCGCACGTCAGCGCCCTCTCTTGTTGCTCCCCGTTCCGTCTGCCGCAGCGTGCCAGAAAGCCGCCTTCCGGGCCGCGCGCCGGCCGCCTCATCGGGTGGGTGTCGGGGTGGATATCGTATCGGGTCCGGTGGCGTGGGACGGACAGTTTTCCAAAGGACAAGGGCCTCCCCTCGCGAGACGGGTGGCCCTTGCTTTTCTTGTCACGGCGCACATCGGGGCGCGCCGGGCTGTACTTCCTGCGGTCCCGGTATTCCGGTCCGTTCAGGCTTCGACTGCGGCTTCCTCGAATTCCACCTTCAGATCGTTGTCGCGACCGAAGTGCAGCAGGAAGTTGTAGGCCAGGGGCTCCAGCGCATACAGACGGGCATCCACGAAAACGCACTTCTCGCCGGTGATGAGGCAGCCCGGACGAACGAAGGGCGAATAGCGCATCTTGCGCTGGCTGCCAAACGAGGACATGACGCCGCACAGGCGATCCGACCAGTCGCTCGGGCGGAATGTCTTGCCCGCGCTGGTCGTGCCGATGATCGTGAAGCTGCGGGCCTGGCGGGGATTCTCGGCCGTGCGGCGCGGCAGCGGTTCGTTGGCGGGCGTTGTGGGCAGTACGTCCTGGTCAGCCTGCGGCTGCATATTCGGTATCGCGCTCATCGTGTGTATCAGTCCGGGGTGGGGTTTCTGTCTGGGGCTCTTTTGTTTGCGTTTTCTGCCGTTAACCTGAATTGCATGGATAAATCGGCATTTATTTTTCGTTTAAAAACAACTGTAATAGGTTGTAAAGCTAAAGTCGTCTTTCTATACTGCCGCTATCCCTATGAGGAGGCAGCGATTTATGCTCAATTCGAGTATCCGGTCCCGCAAGCGGCACGTTGAACCCAGTGCGCCATCTGTACTGCTTCGCTGTCAGATGGCTCGTTTCGGCTTCAGCATCCGTACTCGCGGCGGCGTGCTGATCGAAAACCTGTCGATTCCCGGCCTCGATGCCGAGGAGGCGGAGCGCAAGCTCAGGCAGATCTATGTCGGCTGCTCGGTGATAGCACGGTCCGTGCCTGAGCCTGCCCTTGCATCCGGCCCGCATCGCTGAGTGGCCTGCTGACTTCATTTCATGATGCGGCCGGATGCCGCGTCGAGCGAGTGTCTGGCGCGGCGGTCGCCGCGACTGCGCAGCACGCGCAGCAGAGTGGTGACACTGTGTGCCGCCCATGGGCGCGGACTGCTACACAGCGCGCTGCCTTTGAACTAAAATTCCGACCTGACCCAAGCACGGCGGCGCGAGCCGCCGTGCTTTTTTCGTTTTCCGTATCGCACCGGACGCCTGAATGTGCCCGGTTCCTTCAACGGAGTGGTATCGATGAGTCACCTGATGAATACCTACGGTCGGCAGCCGATTGCGTTCACGCATGGCAAGGGCGTGCGCCTGTACGACGAAGCCGGACGTGAGTATCTCGACGCGGTCGCGGGCGTGGCAGTGAATACGCTCGGTCATGGTCACCCTGACCTGGTGCAGGCGATTGCCGCTCAGGCTGCGGAACTGATCCACTGCTCCAATCTTTACCGCGTGCTGCCGCAGGAAAAACTGTCCGATCGTCTGGCGGCGCTGTCCGGCATGGACGAAGTGTTCTTCTGCAATTCCGGCTGCGAGGCGAACGAGGCCGCGATCAAGCTGGCTCGCCTGTATGGCCATCAGCGCGGCATCGAACTGCCCGGCATCATCGTCATGGAACATGCTTTCCACGGCCGTACGCTCGCCACCTTGTCCGCTACGGGCAATCGCAAGGTACAGGCTGGATTCGAGCCGCTGACCCCGGGTTTCTACCGCGTTCCGTTCAACGACCTGGCGGCCATCCGCTCCATCGCCGAACACAACCGGAATGTCGTCGCCGTACTGTTCGAACCGGTGCAGGGCGAGGGCGGCATCCATCCGGCCGACGCAGCTTTCATGCGCGAACTGCGCGAGCTGTGCACGCAACAGCAATGGCTGTTCATGATCGACGAGGTGCAGTCCGGCATCGCTCGCACCGGCACCTGGTTCGGTTTCCAGCATGCCGGCATAGAGCCGGACGTGATGACGCTGGCCAAGGGGCTGGGTTCCGGCGTGCCCATCGGCGCCTGCCTTGCGCGCGGTCCGGCGGCTGGTGTATTCAAGCCCGGCAACCACGGGTCGACCTTCGGCGGCAACCCGCTCGCCTGCATTGCTGCCCTGACCACGCTCGACGTCGTGGAGCGCGACGACCTGCGCGGCAATGCGGCGCGTCAGGGCGATCTGATACGCAGCGGTTTCCGGGAAACGCTGAAGGACCTCGCCGGAGTGAAGGACATCCGCGGCGTCGGCATGATGACCGGCATCGAACTCGACCGTCCGTGCGGAGAACTTGTCGGGCTCGCGCGCGATGCCGGCCTGCTCATCAACGTGACGGCGGACAGCACCATCCGCCTGGTGCCCCCGCTCGTCTACACCGAGGCGGACAGCCGCGAACTGGTGGACCGGCTTTCGCCCATCATCCGCAACTTCCTCGCGGGCCAACAGCTCGCTGCATGAAATGACTGCACCCAGACACTTTCTGCAACTGAAGGATCTTTCGCGCGCAGAGCTCGAGCACGTGTTCGCGCGTACACGCTGGATCAAGGACAAGTTCAAGCGCTACGAGCAGTACTGGCCGCTGCAGGACCGTACGCTGGTCATGATTTTCGAGAAGCAGAGCACGCGTACGCGCTTGTCGTTCGAGGCGGGCATGCACCAGATGGGTGGCAGTGCCATCTATCTGAACACGCGCGATTCACAGCTCGGTCGCGGCGAGCCGGTCGAAGATGCGGCGCAGGTCATTTCCCGCATGTGCGACATCGTCATGATCCGCACCTTCGAACAGACCATCATCGAACGTTTCGCCGCCCATTCGCGCGTACCGGTGATCAATGGTCTGACCAACGAGTACCACCCCTGCCAGGTGCTGGCCGACATCTACACCTGGATCGAGCAGCGCGGCGACATCACCGGTCGCACCGTCGCCTGGATAGGCGACGCGAACAATATGTGCCACACCTGGATGCAGGCCGCCGAACTGTTCGATTTCAAGCTGAACATTTCGACCCCGCCGGGCTACGAAGTCGACGTGAGCAAGGTCGAGGTCGCCGGCAGCCACCACGAATGTTTCGCCGATCCCATGGACGCCGCGCGCGGCGCCGATCTGGTGACCACCGATGTGTGGACCTCCATGGGCTGGGAAGCGGAGAATGAACAGCGCGCCGCTGCCTTCGCCGACTGGCAGGTTGATGCGGACATGATGAAGGTGGCTCGCCCCGATTCCCTGTTCATGCACTGCCTGCCTGCGCACCGTGGCGAGGAAGTGACCGCCGATGTGATAGACGGTCCGCATTCCGTCGTCTGGGAGGAGGCGGAAAACCGGCTGCACGCGCAGAAGGCGCTGATGGAATTCCTGCTGCTCGGTCGCGTGTCCGGCAGTTGATCCTCTGCTTCAAAATCTGAAAGACGAAAGCGAAATACGATGAGTAGCGGCGACATCAAGAAAGTGGTTCTCGCCTATTCCGGCGGCCTGGACACCTCGGTCATCCTGAAATGGCTGCAGGATGTATACAAGTGTGAAGTGGTGACTTTCACCGCCGACCTCGGCCAGGGCGAGGAACTCGAGCCCGCACGCGCCAAGGCGCTGCAGTTGGGCATCAAGCCCGGCAACATCTTCATCGACGACGTGCGCGAGGAGTTCGTGCGCGACTTCGTGTTTCCGATGTTCCGCGCCAATACCATTTACGAAGGCGAATATCTGCTCGGCACCTCGATCGCCCGCCCGCTGATCGCCAAGCGCCTGGTCGATATCGCGCGCGAAACCGGCGCGGACGCGATTTCCCACGGCGCCACCGGCAAGGGTAATGACCAGGTGCGCTTCGAACTGGGTGCCTATGCACTGATGCCGGGCGTGAAGATCATCGCACCGTGGCGCGAGTGGGACCTGCTGTCGCGCGAAAAGCTGCTCGCCTACGCAGAGAAGCACGGCATTCCGATCGAAATGAAGCACAAGCAGGGCGGTTCGCCGTATTCCATGGACGCCAACCTGCTGCACATCAGCTACGAAGGGCGGCATCTGGAAGACCCGTCGGCCGAGGCGGAGGAATCGATGTGGCGCTGGACCGTGTCGCCGGAAGCGGCACCGGATGCGGCGGAGTACCTCGACCTCGAGTTCGAGCGCGGTGACCTGGTGAGCATCAATGGTCAGCGCATGCCGGCGCACGAACTGCTCGCCACGCTGAACAGGATCGGTGGCAAGCACGGCATCGGCCGTCTCGACCTGGTCGAAAACCGCTATGTCGGCATGAAGTCGCGCGGTTGCTACGAAACCCCGGGCGGCACCATCCTGCTGCGCGCCCACCGCGCCATCGAGTCGATCACGCTGGACCGCGAAGTGGCCCATCTGAAGGACGACCTGATGCCGCGTTACGCGAGCATGATCTACACCGGCTACTGGTGGAGCCCTGAGCGCCGCGCGCTGCAGGCCCTGATCGACCATACGCAGCAGACGGTGAATGGCTGGGTGCGCCTGAAGCTGTACAAGGGTAATGTCGTCGTGGTCGCGCGCGATTCGAAGACCGATTCGCTGTTCGATCCGACCATCGCCACCTTCGAGGACGACGCCGGCGCCTACGACCAGAAGGATGCGGCCGGTTTCATCAAGCTGAATGCGCTGCGCATGCGCATCGCGGCCAACGCTGCCATCAAGCGCGGCAAGTAGGATCCCTCGCGACGGCTGCGCGCTCGACGCGGACCGGATGTCCGGCTGCGTCGAGCGCGCGGTCCGCAGCCCGGCGTGGCTTCCCTCTTTTCTCAGGAAACGAATATGTCCCAGTACGACAACGTGAGCGTGGTCAAGAAGGCCAATGTGTATTTCGACGGCAAGTGCGTGAGCCACAGCATCCAGTTCGCCGATGGAACGAAGAAATCGGTCGGCGTCATCCTGCCGTCCACGCTCACCTTCAACACCGGCGCGCCGGAAATCATGGAAGGCGTGGCGGGCAGCTGCCGTGTGCGTCTGAAAGGCGAGACGGAATGGAAGACCTACGGTGCCGGCGAGTCCTACACCGTGCCGGGAAATTCTGCCTTTGACATCGAAGTGAGCGGCGAGCCCTACCACTACGTCTGCCACTTCGGCTGATCCGCGGCATCGGGCGCCGCGCGGTGCCCGTCGCCGAACACGAGGTTTCCAGCATGCCGTCTTTCGACATCAGTTCCGAAATCAATATGGTCGAACTGCGCAATGCGGTCGACCAGGCGAACAAGGAAATCGCCAACCGCTTCGACTTCAAGGGATCGGACGCGCGCGTGGAGCAGGGCGACAAGTTGCTCACCCTGTTCGCCGACGACGACTTCAAGCTCGATCAGGTCTATGACGTCCTGGTCGGCAAGTTCGCCAAGCGCGGCATCGACGTGCGTTCGGTGGAGCGTGGCGACGTGCAGAAGATCAGCGGCAACAAGGTGAAGCAGGAGCTGAAGCTCAAGGTGGGCATAGACTCTGACACCGCGAAGAAGATCGTGCGCCTGATCAAGGACAGCAAGCTCAAGGTGCAGGCCAGCATACAGGGTGAGGAAGTGCGCGTGACCGGCGCCAAGCGCGACACCCTGCAGGATGCGATCGCGCTGCTGCGCAAGGACGTCACCGATATACCACTCCAGTTCGGCAATTTCCGCGACTGATCGATTGCGCGCGGTTCGTTGTCAGGGCGCGCTGTTGCAGGAGCGACCGCAAGTCGCGATGTGGCGCATGCGGGCCGCAGGCTTCGTTCGAGGGTGGAATCGCGGGCAAGCCCGCTCCCACCAAACCCCGGCGCCGTTCGTGATCGGCGAGAGCTTTTGTGGGAGCGGCCTCTGGCCGCGATGCGGCTTATGCGGGCTGCGGGCCTTTCAAAAAAAGCCGATGTCGCGGCATCAGCCGCCCTTCAGTCCTTCAAGCCTCTGGCCCACTGTGTGTAGGCGCTCTCCGCGACTGCGTGCAGCGCCGCGATGCGCGTCCCCAGATCACTCTGGATGTCCGCCGGTTGCTGCACGGTACTCTGGGATGAGGCTTCGCGGATTTCGTCTGCGCCATTGCGACACCACTCCTGCACCATGGCTTCGGTCATTTCGACGTGGCACTGCATGGCCAGATGCTTGCCCTTCACCCAGGCCTGGTTGTCGCAGCCTTCCGAGGCCAGGATGCGGGTGGCGCCCTCGGGCACGGTGAAGGTTTCGCCGTGCCAGTGGAAGGACGGAAAACCCGGCCGGTCGCCGAACCAGTGCGCTGCGCTCGGGTCGGTCGCCTGCACATCCAGCCAGCCGATTTCCTTGCAACGGTTGCTGCCTACCGTCCCGCCCAGCGCCTTGGACATGAGCTGACCGCCCAGGCAGTGACCGATGACCGGAATGTCCGCGTCCATGGCCGCGCGTATCAGTGCGAGTACCTGCGGAATCCAGGGCAGCGGGTCGTTGACACTCATCGGGCCGCCCATGAAACACAGGCCGGCAAAAGCGGTCGGATCGTCCGGTACCGGGTCGCCGCGGTCGATCGCGAACACCATGATTTCGCGCCCCTGGGCCTGCATGAATGTTGCAAAATGCCCGGCACCTTCGGTCGGGCTGTGGCGGAATACAGCGATGGGCTTCATGAGATTACCTCCGGTAAGCATTCTAGCGACGCCTGCCGCGCTCGTGGCGCTGCTTTTTTGCAATGCATCATGGGCCCTGGACGTTTCGCTCGCCGGTGTGTTCGGCGGCAAGGCCGTACTGGTGATCGATGGCGGGCAGCCGCGCACGCTGCGCGTCGGCGCCACATCGCCGGAAGGCGTGAAGCTGCTGTCCATCGAGGGCGACAGCGCCTGGGTGGACATCAAGGGCCAGCGCGCACGCCTGCGCATCGGCGACAACGTCGCGTCCAGCCGCAGCAGCGGTCCGCCGTCGGCCTCGGTGGTGCACCTGACGGCCGACGGACAGGGGCATTTCCTGTCGCCGGGCAGCATCAATGGCGTTCCGGTCACTTTCATGGTCGACACCGGCGCCACCATCATCGCGATGGACCGCAGCACTGCGCGACGCGCCGGTCTTGATCTGAGCAAGGCGCCACAGGTGCCGGTGCACACTGCCGGCGGCATCGTGCGCTCGTGGCGGGTGCAACTGGCCAGCGTGAAGCTGGGCAGCGTGACCCTGTCCAATGTGGAGGGTGCGGTGGTCGACGCGCAGATGCCACAGGTGCTGCTGGGCATGAGTTTCCTGAACCGCATGGACATGGAACGCAGCGGCCAGACCCTGACCTTGCGTCAGCGCTACTGAAGATGAATCCCGCCCGGCTTTCGTTCGATGTCAATGCCTTGCGTGACCGCTTGTCGGCTCGCGCCAGCAGTGCGCCGGATCCGCGTTTCGCCGCCTTTACGCCGGCCGCGGTGCTGGTGCCGGTGGTGCTGGGCGGCGCGGAACCCACCTTGCTGCTGACGCGACGCACTGCGCATCTGCGCGATCACCCCGGTCAGATCGCCTTTCCCGGCGGCCGTGTGGACGAGGGAGACGCGTCGCCGGAAGCGACCGCGCTGCGTGAGGCGCAGGAGGAGATCGGGCTTGAACCCGAGCGGGTCGACCTGATCGGGCGGCTGCCGGATTACTACATCACCGCGAGTGGATTCCGCGTCACGCCGGTCGTCGGCGTGCTGCAGGCGCCGGTGCTCACCCGGCTCGATGCTTTCGAAGTGGACGAGGTGTTCGAGACACCGTTGTCCTTTCTGCTCGATCCGGCCAACCGCCGGCGCGGCATCATCGAGCACCAGGGCATCAGCCGCGAGTTCTGGGCCATGCCCTGGCAGGGTTACGATATCTGGGGCGCTACCGCCGGCATGATCGTCAGTTTCGCTGAGCAGTTGCTGGGGGCCGCCCTGAGCGCTTGCCCGGCGGCCGAGCAGGGTACCGACCCGGATCTGAACATATCGAAATGACCTGAAAGCATGTGGTCAGCAACGCTGTGATATCGTCGGCATGCGCGCCACGATAAGAATGAATGCCTTGCCGCGCCGGGTGGGCGCGTCGGACGGCAGGGCCCGCATGCATACATGACCTGGCTGTCTTTATTTGTCGCGCTGCTGATCGAGCAGTATTCGCCATTGTCCTACGAACGTGTCGTAGCGCGCCCGCTCGCGCGCTACGCAAACTGGTTCGAACAGAAGCTCAATGCGGGTGAAGCCCGCCATGGCGTCGTCGCCTGGTCGCTCGCGGTAGGCGTGCCGGTGGCGCTCGTCTGGTTCCTCTATCTTTTCCTGGTCTGGATCAATCCGCTGCTGGGCTGGGCGCTGAACGTGCTGGTGCTCTATGTCACCATGGGTTTCCGTCAGTTCAGCCATCACTTCGAAGCGACGGCCACTGCGCTGCGCGAGGGCGACCATGAGGCCGCACGTCGTGAGCTGGGCAACTGGCTGGGCCGCAATACCGACCGCATGAAGCCGGAGGAGATCGCCCGGCTGTCCATCGAGCAGGGATTGCTGGCGGCGCATCGTCACGTGTTCGCGCCGCTGCTGCTGTTCGTGCTGTTGCCGGGACCGACCGGACCGCTGCTCTACCGGCTCACCGAGCGTCTGTCGTGGTCCTGGGCGCGGCGCGAGAACATCGAGTTCGGCGCCTTCGGCCGCTTCGCGCGCGCCATGTACGAATGGCTGGACTGGGTGCCGGCGCGCATGACCGCCGCCACTTTCGCCATTGTCGGCGACTTCGAGGATGCGGTGCATTGCTGGCGTACCCAGGCATCCAGATGGCCGGAGCAGTCCGCCGGCATACTGCTCGCCAGCGGTGGCGGCGCGCTCGGCGTCAAGCTCGGTGCGCCCCTGTTCGAGCTGGGCGAGGTCGCCGATCGGCCTGAGCTCGGGCTGGGGGACGAAGCGGATGTTGACCTGATGCAGAGTGCCATCGGACTGGTATGGCGCACACTGGTGTTCTGTCTTCTTTTGCTGGGCCTGCTGACACTGGCCGGCTATGTCGGAAGCTGATTTTCCAAGGAGGGTGGTGAGATGGCAGACAAAAGAGAAGTGGTGATCGTCGGTGCTGCGCGTACGCCTATCGGCGCTTACGGCGGTTCGCTGAAGGATTTTTCGGCGTGCGATCTGGGCGCGCATGTCGTGAAAGCCGCATTCACGCGCGCGGGCGTCGATCCCAAGCAGGCGCAGCATCTGGTGCTGGGCAATGTCATCCACACCGAAGCGCGCGACATGTATGTGTCACGCGTGGTTGCTCTCAATGGCGGCATGGCCAAGGAATCCTGCGCCATGGGCGTGAACCGGCTGTGCGGCTCCGGCCTGCAGGCCATCGTGTCCGCCGCCAACGCCATCCAGCTTGGCGATGCAGAATGCGCAGTGGGGGCCGGCGTGGAAACCATGAGCCGCGGTGGTTACCTGATGCCGGCCGCGCGCTGGGGTGCGCGCATGAACGACACCAAGCTGATCGACATGATGGTGGGTGCGCTCACCGATCCGTTCGAGACGGTGCACATGGGCATCACGGCCGAAAACATCGCTGCCCAGTTCGGTTTCTCGCGGGAAGAGCAGGACGCCTTTGCGGTTGCGTCGCATCAGAAGGCGGCAACGGCAACCGATGCCGGCCATTTCAAGTCGCAGATCGCGCCGCTCGAGATGGTGACCAGGAAGGGCACCACGGTGATCGACACCGACGAACACTTCCGTCGCGATGCTTCGATCGAAGGCATGGCAAAGCTCAAACCGGTATTCAAGAAGGACGGCTCGGTCACCGCCGGCAATGCGTCCGGCATCAATGATGGCGCAGCCGCCGTGGTGCTGATGGAAGCCGGTGCCGCCGCGCGCGCCGGTGCGGCGCCGCTGGCCCGCCTCGTGTCGTACGCAGTGGCCGGTGTCGAGCCGTCCATCATGGGTACCGGTCCGATTCCGGCGGTGCGCCTTGCGTTGCAGCGCGCAGGACTGAAGAACGACGATCTGGACGTGATCGAGTCGAACGAAGCGTTCGCGGTGCAGGCCATGTGCTGCACGCGCGAGCTCGGACTCAACCCGGCCAAGGTGAATCCGAATGGCGGCGCGGTCGGCCTCGGTCATCCGGTCGGCGCCACCGGTGCCATCCTGACGGTGAAGTGCCTGTACGAACTGGAGCGCATCGGCGGCCGCTACGGCCTGATCACGATGTGCATCGGCGGCGGTCAGGGTATTGCGGCGGTGATCGAACGCGTCTGAACACGTTTTTCCCTCGCCCTGAAAACGCCCCGTCCGATCGGGGCGTTTTTTTTCGGGGAACTTGTGTGCGGCGCATCATTCCCATTCAGTATATTTGCACCCAGATGGTGCGGAATCGCTTTTCCCGCTCGGTTTCCCGGACCCGAAACGGTGCATGCAGAACCGCACTTCCTTGCATCGCCGCCCGAACGGATGCCCGCATGCGCCAGATCAAGGCCACGCGAAGCCGCTGCACTCACCATGGCGGCCCTGTGGCCTTGCCGTGGCGCGGTTTCCGCAGCATCGCCCCCGGCACGAATCCGCTTCCGGCTGCGCCATGAGCCTGAATCAGGTGGGGGTTCGGGCATGGCACATTTTTCGCTGAGCCTGATGTGAGCGCCCACAATTACACGAGACATCCGATCATGGACACCCCGTCATCGATCTATGACGAAATGAACGGCGCCGACGGCACGGTGCGCGCCCACTACGCCAGCTACCAGAAGTGGCTGGAGGAGACGCCCCGCGAGCGCATCACACAGAAGCGCGCCGAAGCCGATCTGGTGTTCCACCGTGTCGGCATCACCTTCGCGGTCTATGGCGAGGAAGAGGGCAAGGAACGCCTGATCCCGTTCGACGTGGTACCGCGCATCATTCCCGCCCAGGAATGGAAGCAACTCGCAGCCGGTCTGCGCCAGCGCGTCAAGGCGCTGAACATGTTCCTGCACGATGTCTATCACGATCAGGAAATCCTGAAGGCGGGACATATTCCTGCCGAACAGGTGCTCTCCAACAGCCAGTACCGGCCGGAGATGCAGGGTGTGGACGTGCCTGGCAACATCTACGCCCATATCGCCGGCGTCGACGTCGTGCGCGCCGGAGCCGGCGAGTTCTATGTGCTGGAGGACAATCTCCGGGTGCCATCCGGTGTGTCCTACATGCTGGAAGACCGCCGCATGATGATGCGGCTTTTTCCGGAACTGTTCTCGCGCTACCGTGTGGCGCCGGTCGAGCACTATCCCGACATGCTGCTGGCGAATCTGCGCGCGGTGGCGCCGCAGGGCGTTGTCGCCCCCACCGTCATCGTGCTCACCCCGGGTGCCTACAACTCAGCCTATTTCGAGCACGCTTTCCTCGCCCAGCAGATGGGCGTGGAACTGGTCGAGGGCCAGGACCTGTTCGTGCGCGACGAACATCTGTACATGCGCACCACGCAGGGCCCGCAGCGCGTGGACGTGATCTACCGCCGCATCGACGACGACTTCCTCGATCCACTCGCGTTCCGCGCAGATTCCATGCTCGGCGTTCCCGGCCTGCTGCAGGTGTATCGCGCCGGCCATGTCACGCTGGCCAATGCCATCGGCACCGGGGTGGCGGACGACAAGTCCATCTATCCGTATGTGCCGGACATGATCCGCTTCTACCTCGGCGAGGAACCGCTGCTGAACAACGTGCCCACCTGGATGTGCCGCAAGAAGGAGGACCTCGCCCACGTGCTGGCCCATCTCGACGAGCTGGTGGTGAAGGAGGTACATGGTGCCGGCGGCTACGGCATGCTGATCGGGCCGCGCGCCAGCAAGGACGAGATCGCCCGCTTCCGGCAACTGCTGATCGAGCGGCCGGAAGGCTATATCGCCCAGCCGACGCTGTCCCTGTCCGCCTGCCCCACCTTCGTCGAACAGGGCATCGCGCCCCGACACATCGATCTGCGGCCTTTCGTGCTGTCGGGCAAGGACATCAATATGGTGCCCGGCGGGCTGACTCGCGTTGCGCTGCGCGAAGGATCGCTGGTGGTGAATTCGTCGCAGGGCGGCGGCACCAAGGACACTTGGGTACTGGAGGTGTGAGCAGGATGGATGCCCCCACGCTCACTTCGTTCGCACGGGACCGGCTTTGTACAGCCGGTCTGTTCGGCCGGCGCGACGCATGCGTCGCGAAACCCCATGGTACGGAGGTCGGCTTTGCACAGCCGACCCGTTCGACAGGCGCGGCGCAATGCGCCGCGAAACCCCTGTCTCACCCCCACCAAGGGGGCTGTGCTCGCCCTTGGAACGGCCCGGCGGGCGGCACTGCCCACGGTCGGCTTTGCGCAGCCGACCGGTTGCGCGGGCGGCGAGCAGTGCTCGCCGAGACCCCCGCTACACCCCCCACGCTCACTTCGTTCGCACGGGGCCGGCTGTGCGCAGCCGGCCGGTTCTCCCGCTCGCATCTCGCCGATGCGCATAACTTGATGGTGTCACCATGCTGAGCCGGACTGCGGATCACCTGTACTGGATGGCGCGCTATATCGAGCGGGCCGAGAACGTGGCGCGCATGCTGGATGTGAACTACCGCATGTCCATGGTGCCGCAGGCCGATGGCGGCGTGGATGCCGGCTGGGGCGCGACCTTGTCCATCAACGGGCTGGAAGAGGCCTTTCGCGCCAAGCGTGCGGAAGCAACCATGGATGCGGTGCTGGATTTCATGGTGTTCGATACCACCAACCCGTCATCCATCATGAACTGCCTGCGCGCGGCGCGCGAAAATGCGCATGCGGTGCGCGGCACCATCACGTCGGAAATGTGGGAAACCACCAACGACACCTGGCTGAAGATGCGCGAGTACCCGCGCTGGAAACTGGCGGGCAGCGAGATCGGCGAATTTTTCGAGTGGGTGAAGTTCCGCTCCCACCTGTCGCGCGGGGTCACCGTGGGCACCATGGTGCGCGACGAGGCGCTGCACTTTCTCCGGCTCGGTACCTTTCTCGAACGCGCGGATGCCACCGCCCGTTTCATCGACGTGAAGTACCACATGCTGGTCGATGCCGCCGCGCCGCCGGATGCGGCTGCGGACTATTACCAGTGGAGCGCGCTGTTGCGCTCGGTGTCCGCCTTCGAGGTGTATCGCAAGGTGTACCGCGATCTCATCACGCCGGTGAAGGTGACCGAACTGCTCATCCTGAACGACCGCATGCCGCGCTCCCTGCGTCGCAGCATGGTCGAGGTGTATGAAAACCTGCTGGCCGTGTCCAACTACCGCTCGCGCGAAACCGAGCGTCGGGCCGGCGAACTGCAGGCCAGCCTGAAGTTCGGCCGCATCGAGGACGTGTTTGCGCGCGGGCTGCACGAATATCTCACCCAGTTCATCGTGCGTGTGAATGACCTGGGTAACCGCATTTCCAATGACTTTCTCGTTCCGATGGCCGCAAGCTGAGGAGGGCGTCATGCTGCTCGACATCCGTCACGAAACCACGCTGAACTACGCATCGCCGGTCAATTACAGCATCCAGCAGTTGCGCCTCACGCCGCGCGAGGATTCCA
The DNA here is from genome assembly GCF_000372885.1 of Methyloversatilis thermotolerans. Classification (GTDB taxonomy): domain Bacteria; phylum Pseudomonadota; class Gammaproteobacteria; order Burkholderiales; family Rhodocyclaceae; genus Methyloversatilis; species Methyloversatilis thermotolerans. Next base: position 1,788,746 of record NZ_KB889967.1, on the reverse strand, counting down.
CCCAGCGCCCGCTGAACTGGAAGGTGCAGGCGCCGGGCAATGCGCGGCGGTCGGTCGATGCGCACGGCAATGTCGGGCATCTGCTCACGCTGGACCGTCCGCACAGCGAACTGTCCATCGTCGTCAGCGGCACCGTGCGGCTGGCCGATGGCGATACCTGGATGCCGCGCGACGCCGGGACGTTGTCGCCGCTGTCGTATCTCGCCGGCACCCGTCTGACCGAAGCCGACGAGCCGGCCACCACGCTGGCCGCCGCCCATCTGCGCGCCCGGCGCGACACCGTGGGCGAACTGCTGGATCTGAGCGGTGCGGTGTGCGGCGCGGTGCGGCATCAGCCGGACCGTCTTCCGCCCTATGGTGCGGCCAGCGCGCTGGCCAGCGGCATGGGCTGTGGCGCCGACATCGTGCACGCCTTCATTGCCTGCTGCCGCGCGGTCGGACTGCCGGCGCGCTATGTCAGCGGCTATCTGATCGACCCGGCCGGAGAGTGGGCCGCGCCGCATGCCTGGGTGGACGTCTGGCTGGCGAGCGGCCCGGCGCAGGGCGGCGAAGCGGGCTGGGTCAGCGTGGACGTGATCGAGCGTTCGCTCGCCGGCCACGGCTACTGCCGCCTGGCGGTGGGGCGCGACTATCTGGATGCCTGCCCGGTACGCGTGGCCGGCGGCGACACGGTGAGCCGCACCGTCACCCACGTATCGATACACGCGCACTGATCCGCGTGCACACCGCGCGGGCGGCCCGGTGGGCGTCTATGCTTCAACTTTCCATCAACCCAAGCTGACGGATATTCCGCCATGACCTATTGCGTGGGCATGCTGCTCGACGCCGGGCTCGTATTCCTGTCCGATTCGCGCACCAACGCCGGTGTCGACCACATCAACACCTTCCGCAAGATGAGCGTGTTCGAGCGCCCGGGCGAGCGCGTGCTCGTGCTGATGGGCGCCGGCAATCTGGCCATCACGCAGACCCTGGTGAACCTGCTGCGCGAACGGCTGGCGGCGGAGGGCCCCAATCTGTACAGCGTGCCCAATCTGTTCGAGGCGGCGCGCCACATCGGCGACTGCCTGCGCGAAGTGCATGCGCGCGATGCCGAGGCGCTGAACGAATTCGGCATCGAATTCAATCCGAGCTTCATTCTCGGTGGTCAGATACTGGGCGACATACCCCGCCTGTTCCAGATCTACTCGGCCGGCAATTTCATCGAAGCCACGCGCGATACGCCTTACTTCCAGATCGGCGAAGCCAAGTACGGCAAGCCCATCATCGACCGCGTGATCCGGCCGGAAACCCGACTCGACGAAGCGGCGAAGTGCGCACTCATTTCGATGGATTCGACCATACGGTCCAATCTGTCGGTCGGTTTGCCGCTCGATCTGCTCATCATGAAAACCAATGCGCTGCGGGTCGAATCGCATACCCGCATCGACGCGGACAACGCCTATTTCGACATGATACGCAGCCGCTGGGGCGAAAGCCTGCGCGAGGCCTTCCACGCGCTGCCTTCGCCGGAATGGGTCCCGTCCGCGGACTGAACGAGGCTGGCCAACACGCTTCTGTAGGAGCCCCCCTGTCGCGATGCGGCTGATGCGGGCCGCCGGCTTCGTTCGAGGCTGTATCGCGGGCAAGCCCGCTCGCCCTCACCCCCGGCTCCTCTCCCACTGATGTGGGAGAGGGGAGTCGGGCGCCGTCTGATGTGACCCTCGCCCGCATCAGCGGAAGAGGGTGGCGCGCAGCGCCGGGTGAGGGCCAGTGGCCTCAGCGAGCCGCTGGCTTCGTTCGAAGCTGCATCGCGGGCAAGCCCGCTCCCACCAAACCTCGGCTCCGATGCCGGTTCGGGCGAGCTGTTGTGGGAGCGGCCTCTGGCCGCGATGCGGCGGATGCGGGCCGCCGGCTTCGCTCGAGGCTGAATCGCGGGCAAGCCCGCTCCCACAAAATCGGGCTCCGTTTGCGGTCTGGGGCGAGCTGTTGCGGGAGCGGCCTCTGGCCGCGATGGGGCGTGTGTGGGCCGCGGGCTTCGTTCGAGGCTGTAATCGCGGGCAAGCCCGCTCCCACAAAATCGGGCTCCGTTTGCGGCCTGGGCGAGCTGTTGTGGGAGCGGCCTCTGGCCGCGATGCGGCGTGTGTGGGCCGCGGGCTTCGTTCGAGGTTGTAATCGCGGGCAAGCCCGCTCCCTCCAAACCCCGGCTCCGATGGCGGTCTGAGCGAGTTCTTGTGGGAGCGGCCTCTGGCCGCGATGCGGCTGATGCAGGCCGCGGGCTTCGTTCGAAGCCGCATCGCGGGGCAAGCCTGCTCCCACCACGACAAGGCTCCGTTCGTGCTCAGTACTGCGGTGCGCGGGCGCTGAGGATTTCCTGGCGCAGCATTCGATACAGCGCCAGCCGTTCGGCGCTCACGTGGTCGCGCAGACCGCAGCCCGGTTCGCTGTCGTGCGCGCAGTCGCGGAAGCGGCAGTTGCCCAGATGCGGCCGGAAGTCCGGAAAAGCCTGTTCCAGTTCGCCGACGTCCAGTTGGGCGAGACCGAATTCCTGCAGGCCCGGGCTGTCGATCAGTGCGCCGCCGCCAGCCAGGTCGTACAGCCGCGCGAAGGTGGTGGTGTGCTTGCCCGAATCCAGCGCCTGCGATACCTCGCGCGTCGCCGCGCGCGCATCCGGCACCAGTGCGTTCACCAGCGTGGACTTGCCCATGCCGGACTGGCCGGTCAGCACGCTGGTGCGCGCCTGCAGCCACGGGCGCAGTGCATCAGCGCCTTCATGTGCGCTCATTTCAAGCACCCGATAGCCCAGCTTCACGAAGGGGGCGAGCGCTGCGCGGGCGGCGTCCAGCGAGGCGGTGAGGTCGCACTTGTTCAGCAGGATGAGCGGCTCGATCTGCTGCGCCTCGCAGGCCACCAGTATGCGTGCCACCAGTTCCGGGCTGAAGGACGGCTCGGTCGCCACCACCACGACCACGCGGTCCACGTTGGCCGCCACCATCTTCTGCTTCCACATGTCCTTGCGGTAGAGCAGGCTGGTGCGCGCCAGCACTTCGGCGATGCGCGCCTGGTCCTCGCCCTGCAGGTCCAGCAGCACGCGGTCGCCACAGGCGATGTCCGATTTCTTGCCGCGCGGGAAGGCCTGCACTTCGCGGCCGTCGGCCAGACGCGCCACATAGTGGCGACCATGCGCCGACACGATGCGGGCGGCCGGGAGCGCGTGATGTTTCAAACCGTCAGGCGGCGTCGCGCATCGCCTCGATGCGGGCCGCGCAGATGAGGTCGTTGATCGAAATGCCGCGCACGCTGTGCGTGGTGAACACCACGCGCACGCGGTTGGCGCCGAACATGATGTCCGGGTGATGGTCCTCGGCCGCCGCGAGCGCGGCGACCTGGTTCACGAAGGCGACGGTCTGCGCGTAGTCGGTGAACTGGAAATCCTTGGACAGGTGCTTGTCCTGCTCTATCCAGCCGCGCAGTCCGCGCAGACAGGTGTGCAGCGCCTCGCCCTCGATGCGGCGGTGGGCGCCCTTTTGCGGTGTGCAGTGTTGTTGTGCGAGTTCTTGCAGCGTCATCGTCAGGTGGATTGCAGCCGCGCCACGCGCAGCGCGGCGGGCGGATGCGAGTCATAGAAGCGGGAATACAGCGGGTCCGGCGTCAGCGTCGAGGCGTTGTCGCGATACAGCTTCACCAGCGCCGACACCAGCCAGTCGGCGCGCGTCTGTGCCACGGCATAGGCGTCGGCCTCGAATTCCTGCTTGCGTGACAGCAGCGACAGCACCGGCGACAGCGGGAAGGTGAACACCGGAATGACCAGTGCGAACAGCGTCAGCGCCATCGCGTTGCCGCCAGTGCTCACGCCAAGCTGCCGGTAGAACCAGGGCGCATCGATCAGCCAGCCCAGCAGCGCGAAGAACAGGAAGCTGCCGCCCGCTATCCAGAGCACGCGCTTCCACATGTGGTGATGCTTGTAGTGGCCGAGTTCATGGGCCAGAACCGCTTCGATCTCGTCGCCGCCCAGGCGGTTGAGCAGGGTGTCGAAGAACACGATGCGCTTGTTCTTGCCGAAGCCGGTGAAATAGGCGTTGCCGTGCGCCGAACGGCGCGAGCCATCCATCACGAACAGACCGTCGGAATGGAAACCGCAGCGTTCCAGCAGCGCCTCGATCCGGCTGCGCAGCTCGCCATCCGGCATGGGTTCGAACTTGTTGAACAGCGGCGCGATGAAGGTCGGATAGATCACCATCATCGCCAGGCTGAAGGTGAGCCAGAACGCCCACGCCCACACCCACCAGGTGCTGCCCAGGCTGTCCATGATCCACAGCACCACCGCCACCGCCGGTGCGCCGATCGCGGCGCCGATCAGCCCGTGCTTGATCTGGTCACCGAAAAACATGCCCAGCGTCATCCGGTTGAAGCCGAAGCGTTCCTCGATCACGAAGGTGCGCCACATGAGCACCGGCAGGTCGATCAGCGACGAGGCGAAGGCGACGATGCCGATGAAAGCCAGGTCGCGCAGCATGCCGTCGCCGGCGATGCCGGTCGCGACGTCGAACATCCACTGCAGCGCGCCGCCCAGCGTGAGCACCAGCAGCCACAGTGCGCCGATGATCACGTCGCTTCGCGCAAGACCGGCGCGCGCCACGGTGTAGTCGGCGGCCTTCTGGTGCGCATCCAGCGGAATCGCTTCACGGAAGGCCAGCGGGACCTCGCCACGATGCGCGGCGACATGGCTGCGATGACGGGTGGCCAGCCACAGGCGGACCAGCGTGGTGAGCACCAGGGCGGCGATGAAGATTTCGGTCAGCATGATGGGGTGCCTCGGGTTGGATGCGGTGTCCGATCCACACTCCCGGCGTTGCCGGGCGGTGCGCGCACACCGAATCTAGACTCAGTCCAGGTGTCGCGAGTGTGACAAAATCGGGCCGTCCCGCGTTCAGACGAACGCATTAATCCCGCTTGGAAATTTTCTCGATTATGGCACAGGACCCCACACACCTCGTCTGGCTGGACATGGAAATGACCGGCCTCGATCCGGACAGCGACCGCGTGATCGAACTGGCCTGCGTGGTCACCAACGCGCAGCTCGAAGTGGTCGCGGAAGGACCGGTGCTGGTGGTGCATCAGTCCGACGACGTGCTCAACGGCATGGACAAGTGGAATACCGCCACCCACGGCAAGTCCGGCCTCACCGAGCGCGTGCGCGCATCGACGCTGGACGAGGGGGCGGCCGAGGCGCAGATGATCGCCTTCCTCGGCCAGTACCTGCCGGAACGCACCAGCCCGATCTGCGGCAATTCGATCTGCCAGGACCGCCGCTTCCTTGCCCGTCACATGCCCAGACTGGAAGCATGGTTCCACTACCGCAATCTCGACGTGTCCACGCTGAAGGAACTGTGCCGTCGCTGGCGGCCGGAACTGTCCGGCCAGTTCAAGAAGGCGCAGCGCCACGAGGCGCTGGCCGACATCTACGAATCGATAGACGAACTGAAGTTCTACCGCGAACACTTCCTGCGCATGGAGTAAGCGATGGCCACGCTACGCATCGCGGTTGCGCAGGTGAACTGCGTGGTCGGCGATCTCGACCACAACGCCGCGCTCATTCTCGACGCGGCGCGCCGCGCGGCGGAGCAGGGCGCCGATCTGCTGCTGACGCCGGAACTGGCGCTGTGCGGCTATCCGCCGGAAGACCTGCTGCTGAGGCCTGACTTCCATCGCACCTGCGCGCGGGTGCTGGCGCGCATCGCCGCCGAAGCGCCGCCGGCACTGGCCGTGCTGGTGGGGCATCCGCATGCCGTCACTGCTCACGCCGACCTTGCTGCCGCGCGCAGCGACAATGCGGCCAACCATCCGCTGAATGGCGCACGCATCCACAATGCCGCCAGCCTCATCCGCGGCGGCCGCGTCGAGGCCACCTACTTCAAGATGCGCCTGCCGAACTACGAAGTGTTCGACGAGGAGCGCTATTTCGACGCCGGCAGCGAGCCGCTGGTCATCGACGTGGCCGGCGTGAAGGTGGGTGTGAACATCTGCGCCGACGTGTGGGAAGCCGGCGCGCCGGAAGCCGCCGCCGCTGCCGGGGCACAGGTGCTGGCCGTGCTCAACGCCTCGCCCTGGCACATGAACAAGCCGGTTACCCGCGAACAGGTGGTGGCCGATCGCATCGCCGCTACCGGTGTGCCGGTCGTGTATTGCAATCTGGTCGGCGGGCAGGACGAACTGGTGTTCGACGGCGCGTCCTTCGCGCTGGACCGTGCCGCCCGGCTCGTGTGGCGCGCGCCGCACTGTCGCGAACACCTCGCCCTGGTCGAATACCGCGATGGCGACCTGGCGCCGCAGGCGCTGCCTGCCGCGCGTCCGCTCGAACAGGACTGCTATGAGGCGCTGGTGCTCGGCGTGCGCGACTACCTCGGCAAGAACGGCTTCAAGTCCGCGCTGATCGGCCTGTCCGGCGGCGTCGATTCCGCGCTCACGCTGTGCGTCGCGGTCGACGCCCTGGGTGCCGACCGCGTGCGCGCGGTCATGATGCCGTCGCCCTACACCGCACAGATGAGCCTGGACGACTCGCGCGCACTGGTGCGCAATCTCGGCGTGCAGTACGACGAAGTGTCCATCGCCCCGGCGATGCAGACCTTCGAGCACATGCTGAAGCCCCTGTTCCGCGACGCCGCCGCCGACACCACCGAAGAGAACGTGCAGGCGCGCGCCCGCATGATCGTGCTGATGGCCCTGTCCAACAAGACCGGCGCCATCGTGCTCACCACCGGCAACAAGAGCGAAATGGCGGTCGGCTATTCCACGCTCTACGGCGACCTGGCCGGCGGCTTCGCGGTGATCAAGGACATCTACAAAACCTTCGTCTACCGCCTGTGCGCCTGGCGCAACAGCCAGCGACACGACATCCCGGACAACATCCTGACCCGCGCCCCTTCGGCCGAACTGCGCCCCAACCAGACCGACCAGGACAGCCTGCCCCCCTACGAAACCCTCGACGCCATCATCCAGGCCTATATGGAGCGCGACGAATCACCGCGCGAAATCATCGCCGCCGGCTTCGCCGAGAACGACGTGAAACGGGTGATCGGGCTGCTGAAGCGCAATGAATACAAGCGCCGCCAGGCGCCGCCGGGGGTGAGGGTGACGGAGCGGGGGTTCGGCAAGGACTGGCGGTATCCGATTACTAATCGGTATCGGGACGAGGACTGAGGCTTACGCACCGCGACCACCGAGTTCGAGCACAACATCTTCCGGACAGGCGAAGAAGAAGGTGCGCGAGAAAGGGCTGCGGATGCGGTCGGGATTCAGCTTTTCGCCGAGGTCGAACAGTTGCGACGGTCGGGTTCTGTCAGAAACCAGCAGCAGCCAATTTTCCTGAATGACCTCACGATAGGCTGGAAGGCAAAGTGCTTTATGGTCTATACGGATCTGAACGGTCGCATCTGTCAAGGGGACAATCTAGCCTGCGCGCGGTACGACCCGGGAATTAATTCAGCTACGTCCCCAATATCACAAGATCACCCACGCTTATCGGGTGTCAATCGGCATATCTAGGGCCGTCAATGACGTCTTAGTGCGACGGCCCTGAGTCCGACAGCCCTGGCTGCGGTGGGCCCGCCTTTTTTCCGGTCTGTTCACCAATGTCAACGCGGACTGGGCTAGCTCTTTCTTCGTTTGACTCGTCCCACTCCTCCATCCAGACATCTCTCACTGCTATGTACCAAGAATTTAGTAATGTTGATGTCTCAATCTGTTTGATTAGCGTTCGTGTTGTGATTATCCAAATTAGGACGACAAGTGTGCTATTAAAAAAGAGGTGTAAAGCGAATGATCTAAATGCAATTGCGGGGAAGCTGAAAGCGTCTCTGAAGTCAATTATTAGGTTGATTGATGCTGTGAGTGGGGCAAAGGTCGTTAATAATATTATTGCAACTCTCGATGGGTTTGAGTGCGATGATGCAATTATAAGAAACCTTTGGGAGATGGCTTGGTAGGCGTAACATAGATGTTCGGCGGAAATGTAGTTGTCTTGCCCGCAAAGGGTAACAGAGGTGGGAAACAGCGTGCTATTTCTGCGGGTGTGTTGATCGAAGTCGACAAATGTTAAAAGGGCATGGTTTTCACGTCTGGCTGCGAAAAACATCCAGGTGGCCAGAATTGTTACTGTAAGGTTTCCAATTGGCGATAGATCAGTTAACTGAATTTTGGGTAACCCAAAAAATGGGGGTCTTATGTCTTGTTTTCGTGTGTCTGCATATATCTCCATCTTATTTCGCTCTTTTGCGAGGTGTTCGCTGCAGTTTATGAGTGCCAATAATTGGCCGTGAATGTTTCTATCGGCCTCGTTATGGTTTACGCATAACGATCTGATCGAGTCGGGGAGTGATGCAGGAGCTATCTCAACGGTTGCTGAAAATTTCAGTATTTCATCTTGTTTTTTGCAGTCGAGTTGTGTGCTGTTTGTTTGTGCTTTTGCATAAATGCAAATTTCGTTAGTTATGTATCTTATTTCCGTGTCTATTTCTTTGGCTAACGAAATGTTGGCGAAAAAGTGTGTTTTTGGATAGCCGAATTCGAATATGTAAATAGTTGAAATCCAGTAAGTTGCAAATGCCAACGTTAGTCCTACCGGCGCCCATGCCCATGCGACGGCTTGGCGCAGTTGCTCACATCTGGCATTAACCAGGCGCCATATTGTCTCCGGGTTGTGTCTTTTTTTTTGGGTCATTTTCTCTCTTGCGGTATTGGCAAGCTATCGAGGGATGGTTTTCTATTTAAATTGCTTTCTTATCTTTGCGCTGGCCAGGTTGTACTGGGTTTTCCTTCGAGAAATCCCGATATAAAAATTTCGCTTTCCGCAATTGTATTAAATGGTCTGTGTGGATCAATTTGGAGGTATGCCCCATGGCCGATATCGCGTGCTGGAGCGGCCTTGGGTACCCGTTCAATTTGGTTAAGTATGCGCTGCTCATTCTCTACCGGTCCGCTACGTCCGAGAGCACTTCCCCAGCGCTCTCCATAGAGAATTGTTTGTACCAGGTCACCGAGTGGATATGCGAAGTGTAAAACCGCATCTTCTTCGGAAGCCAGTACCGCGATTTTTTTGGCTGCTAAAGTTGCTTCTTGATAGCACGTTTTTCCAGATCTGCCGAGGCTGTCATTATCGATCGCGGGGGCCATTAGACATATACGATCTAGCGCTTGGCTTCCTTTTTGTGCGATGATCTTGGCTGAGTTCATGACAACGCGACACCCTAGGCTATGTCCCACGAACGCGATTCGGGTGCTTTTATGTGTGTTTATCATGAGCCATTTTGATAGGGCTTCGGCTGTGTTGTCTGCGTCTAGACCCTCGAATGGATAGGTTAAGGCTTTTGCGTATCCGTCACCCGGCCATAGTACGGCTAAGATATTGTCTTCGATCCCGTTTTTTCTAAGAATTTTTCCGAATGTAATTAGACGCTCGCGGCCAACGCTTTGTATGTTGTTGTATCCGTGGACGAGTGTTAGTATTCTTTTTTCACTTGTTGCTGTTGTGAATTCATGTAAATTGGCATCCCAGTCGACATCTTTATCTCTCTCTATGCGATAAAGCCTCCCTGATGTCACTGCGCCTCCTACCTCCTGGTTCCGAAGGTTCAGTATGTATGTGTTCATTGCTTTTTAAGCGCTCGAACTGCTTCTTGCAATGCTGTCGCAATATCTTTCGCAACGGGGGCAATCGGAACGGCTGCCAGCCCGATCATTAGAGATAGCAAGATGTTGGCGTCAATTAAATGTCCGATGAGAAGCGCTATTGTGAGTGCGATAAGCATAGCCGTTACTTTGGTCTGAGTGACATATTGGACCTCAGCAAGAACCAGTGCGGCGTCGAGTCTTGCGTCAATTGCGGTTTCCAAACGGGCTAAGGCGGAACGCTCTTCACTGTTCACTGGACTGTGTTTCTCAGTTGACACTTCTTCTGCAGCTGGAGGTCTCTGGGCTCTTGTAATCAAGAGTGCGGTTGCTGCTTGATCGGAAGTTTTTTTATCAATTCCAAGATCCTGGGCTATTAAAGAAATATCTTCTTTAGACTGAATCCCGAATCCTATTCGTACGCCTTGGCGCAGAGTTCTGGGTAAGTCCCCTTTTGATCGGCCACTCCGATACTGCGCTTTAAGCAATTCGAGTACTTCGATACCATATGCAGCGCGCAACGAGGAAAGAAGCGGGTTGAGCCCCGCCCTCTGTTGAGTGGGCCATGGGCGTCCGCCTTTGATGGTGCGATGGTCGAATAAGCGTTCGAAGCCTGCGAGATCAATCCACGGAATAAGCTTTAGCCCGTCGACAATTCCGTAGGCTGCAACCCCAAGTCCGCCAGTTGCTAATACAACCTCTGTTAGGTGGTCGGAAATTTTTGCTATTTCAAGTTCTGTCATCTTGTTTCTCACGTCTGGAATGTTGTTAGGTCCCAGTTCCTTTTTCTGTTGTTTTGTAAAGGTCGCAGGCAAAGGTGATTTTAATTAAGGATCTTCTCCTGTCTTCAGCGCTTTGTGCTACTGCGTACTCTCCAACGAGTGTTCCGACGGTCTGAACTATCTCGTTCCTTGTTCTCTGTTGGCCTTCTTGGTCGTAACCAACGCCGTTTAGTTGTTGTTGCATACCGTTTGTGACACCTGCGGTTCCACTTAAGACGGCGACTGTAGCTGTCGATGCATGACCGGCCAGTGCCGATCCGAGAAGCCCGGTAGTTGCGCCAACAAAAGCGCTCCAGAATGAGAATCTTGCTGTCGATTGGGCCCTTTTTTCGTATTTTTCAACTTCGTTTTTGCATAATTTAATGGCTTGTGAAAGTTGTGGGTCGTTGTAAATATCTGAGGTTTTGTCGTCTGAGGTGGCGATTGTTGAATAAGATAAAGCTGCTATAAAGATGGTGGCTTGGGTTGTCTTGTTCATCATTTCTATGTCCGTTTTTGTGTAAAAAAGAGACGGGTTTGAACGTCTTCGGATAGTTCTTCGAGTTGCTAGATGTGTGAGGTTGAAGCTATGTTTCCTCAATTTTTTAGCCGGAGCTGAGCTATTTTTTGCGAGCGGGGCAACGCGTTTGAATCTAGGCAATAGGTGCGTCGTTAGGAAAGGCGTTGGATCGGCAATCTAGGCGGACGCTTAGGTCCATTCATCCCCCATATTAGGTAAGTCCCGCCGCGGTACCTGCTCCATGTCCCACAATCGTCGCCTCACCCATCCGGATGAGACGCACATACCCCGACCGCATGTAACATCATGTAAGCATCGTTCCCGCCACTACGCGGCGAGGCCTTGCGTGGGTCATGCGTCGTTCGGAGGTGTCATGGATCAGGGCACGGAGCTGTACGAGGTCGTTGCGCGGTTTTATGAGGCGGGGGGCGGGCTGGACGGCGCGAGCTGGGGGCAGGCTCTGGACGGGGTCAGGCGGGTGCTTGAAGCGCATACCGTCGCGCTGCTTTCGATCGATCTGGCGCAACGCTCCTTGCTTTTCTATGCCGAGGCAGGCGACGCGCCGCCGGAGGCGCTGCTCGATTACACGCGCAGCTATCACGTGATCGATCCGCGACTTGCGCGCGTGTTGACCATGGCGGCCGGGCGCTGGGCGCATTGTCATGAGGTGTTCGACGACGCCTTCGTCGCCAGCGACCCGTTCTATCAGGAGTTTCTGTTGCCCTATGGCGGGCGCTGAAGCAGCGGCATCAAGCTGATGGAAGAGGACGGCGTGGCGGTCATTTTCGCGGTGACGCGGCGGTCGGACAGTGGGCCTCTCGCTGGCGACGATTTCGCGCTGTGCGACCGGCTGTCCTGGCATGTCGCGAAGGCTTTTCGCCTGACCTGGGAGCGCCGGGTATCGGCGGACGCAACCGGTGTTGGCTTCGCGGTCATCAACCAGATCGGCGTGCCGGTTTTCCTGCTCGATGGCGATTGCCGTATCGGCTTTTCCAACCGCAGTGCGCGTTCGCTGATATCGGCCGGTGGCGCGCTGTACGCGCTGGATGGCCGCCTTGCGCTGCGACATGCCGACAATGATCGCGCGTTTCGCGCGCTGGCGAAGTCGCTCCATGGCAAGGCGGGCGACGATCGTTTTCCGGCGAGTGCTTACCTGCCTCTCGCGGCGAGTGGACACGAAGGGGTTGTGCGGCCTGCGCGCAGGCATGTGGCCGGCATGATGCTCAGTTCGCTGTTGCCCGAGCGCACGATAGGCGCGTTTGGCACAAGTCCGGCCTTGCTGGCGGTCGCGCACGAACAGCACGGGATGTCGGAACCCGATCCGGCGGTCGTGGCGAGCGCCTTCGGTCTGACCCGGGCGGAAGCGCGCATCGCCATCGCGTTCGCGCTGGGTCTGTCGGTGGAACAGATCGCGGCGCGCCGCTGCAAGGCGGTGAGCACGGTGCGCAGCCAGGTGAAGTCCATGCTCGCCAAGATGGGGTGTACGCGGCAGAGCGAGGTGGTGAGCCGCGTGCTGGCCTTGCCCCTCATCTTTCTGGGCCTGCAGTGCGGTCGTGGCGTGGCGCTCGGGCGGTCAGGACGTGCCCGCGAGGCGACCCTTCAGGCGGGCGCGGTCGTCAGCGCGCGTGGCAGTCGTGCGGCGCATGTGCGCACTGCGCCGGGCGGTCGCGCCTGACGGGCTGCCGTTTCGCGCTCGGCGGCGCGTCCTTCGGTTCCCGTTCGACCCTCACGGCTCCGACACCGCCTTGCTCATCGCTGGCATGTTCTTGATCACCAGCATGCGCAACTGTTCGGCCGACGGCGGGTGCATGCTTTTCAGGCGCACATAGACCTGCTGCAGCTTTTCGGCGTCGCCGCGCTGCGCGTGCACGAAGCCCTTGAGTGACAGTGCCTTGCTGAGCGTCGGGTTCCACGCGATCAGTGAATCCAGGCGCTGCAGTGCCTTGTCGGTCTGGCCGGTGGCGGCGTAGGCCTGCGCGAGATAGAAGCGACCGTCCTCGGCGTCGGGGGCGAGCTGTTCCGCGCGCTCGAGCGCCTCGACCGCGCGCCTCAGTTGCTTCTGATGCAGCAGTGCGTTGCCGAGGTTGATCCAGCTATTGCCGAGATCGGGTTCCAGCCGCACCGCGGTTTCCAGCGCCGACACCGCTTCGGCATAGCGACCCATGCGGTGCAGGGTGTAACCGCGCGTGCTCCAGGCGGCGCCGGATGTCGGGTGCAGCGTGGTGGCGTGGATGGACTGTGCCAGCGCCTTGTCCTGGTCGCCACGCTGGGCTTCGAGTGCGATCTGCGCGAGCAGCGTGTCCAGATCGTCCGGCGTTTCGCGCAGCGCGTCGGCAAGCAGCGCTGCCGCCTCCGCCAGTTCGTTGCTGCGTATCAGCAGATGCGCGACGCCCACCTTGTCCTTGACCTCGGCCCCGGGCGCCGCGGCCAGTCGCCGGCCGTAGGCGATGGCGCCGGGCAGGTCGTTGTCCGCAAATTCGACCGCCATCAGGGCGCGCAATGTCTGCACGTCGTCCGGTCGCTTCGCGAGCACCTTGTCGAGCACGCCGCTCGCCGCGGAGAACTTGCGGTCGCGGGTCAGCAGGCGCGCCTTCAGACGCAGTCCTTCCACGTCCTCGGGATCGCGCTTGAGCACGTCCTCGAGCATCTGCCGGCCGCTGCCGTCGCGGCCGGTTTCGATCAGGATGGCCGCCAGCGTGACCGCGGCCTGGGTGGCCGAGGGGTCGAGTTCAAGCGCCTTGCGCAGCGCGTCCTCGGCATCGGCCAGCCGTCCCTTCGCATAGGCTTCGTTACCCAGAGTGATCAACTGGCCGGCGCGCGAGAAGGCGTCCATGCCCTCGGTCGCGCGCTGCGCGCCGCGCAGATCGCCCTGTGCGAGCAGCACGCGCGACAGCGCGGCCGACCATGCCGCTTCGCCCGGCTGCTGTGCCAGCGCCACGCGCCATGCGCGCGCCGCCTCCGGGTAGCGTTTCGTGCGCTCGGCCAGCTCGGCCAGCAGGGCCCAGGCGAGCGGGTCGCCGGAGCCGCGAGTCGTTGCGCGCAGCGCCAGGGCATAAGCCTGTTCCATGTCACCGAGCCGGGCGAAGTGTCCCGCTTCGATCCGGTCGGCGTATCCGCGCTGGGGGACGAGCGCGCGCACGCGGGCCAGCATGTCGGTCGCATCCTGGTCGCGGCCCGTTTCGTCGAGCAGCGCGTAGAGCTCGATCAATGCCTGGTCGTTGCGCGGGTTCAGTTCGAGTGCCTGCCGCAGGCGCTTCTCGGCGAGTTCGTGCTGGCCGAGATTGCGCAGGGCGAGTGCCTGCAGGCGCCAGGCGTGGCTCACCTCGGGCAGGGCCTGCTGCCACTCGGCGCACAGGGCGTCCAGACCGGCCCAGTCGCGGGCGATGCGCAGGGCCTCGGCCCGGGCCGGCCAGTCGACTTCCGGCGCGGGCGCTGGCGGCAGCACGGGCGCCGGCTTGCCGCGTGCCGGCAGTTCATCGATCCAGGCCACCGGGATCGCGATATTGGTGTTCTGGCCGGTCACCATGACCGCCGTGGTGATGCCGATCAGCCGTCCGCGTCCGTCGAACAGGCCGCCGCCGCTGGATCCGGGCGACAGCGGCGCGGACACGATGAGCACAGGCTGTCCGTCACGTTCCACGATGGCGGACAGCAGGCCGCTGCTGGTGGCAATGCCGAGACCGAGCGGATTGCCCACCGTGACGACCGGTTCGCCGGTCTGCGGCGCTTCGGATGCCGGGCGCCGCTGTGCCGCCGGACCGGCCAGGCCGGGCACGTCGAGGCGACACAGATCGCGCTCCATGTCGGCGAGCACGGCGTTCACCGGCAGATCGCGGCCGTCGCTGCCACGCACCGTGATGGTCCGGGCGAAGCGCACCACATGGCAGTTCGTGACCACCTGCTGCGCGCCGACGATGACGCCGCTGCCTTGTCCGCTTTCGCCGTCTTCGGCCTGCGCGCCTATGGTGACGACCGAGGGCCGGGCGATGTCGAAAGCCGACGGCGCGGCGTGAGCGCTACCGCAGGCCAGCAGCGCCAGCGGCGCGGCCCATCGCTTGAATGTCTGCAGCCGTTTCATCGCGCACCGACCTCCAGCGGAACAATGCAGCACAGTCTCGCCACCTCCGCCTGCGCGGGGTCGAGTTCGCGCAGGCGCAGCCAGGCGCGGCGCACATCGTCGGGCCGGCCCATCGCGGTATAGCTTTCCATCAGCAGATGCCATACGAGGGGCTGGCGTGCTTCCAGTTCCAGCGAGCGCTGGTAATGGGTGTTGGCCTGCGCGTACTGCCCGCGCATGTGGAGCACGACGCCGGTCTGCCGCCAGCCATCGGGCGAATCCGGCCAGCGCGTGGTCCACTCGCTGAACAGGTCCATCGCCTCGTCGAGCATGAGCGCGTCCTTCAGCGCGACCGCGAGCGCCCAGCGCCAGCCCTCCTGTTCGGGTGCGCCCTGCACCGCCTTGCGATAGGCATCCACCGCCTGCGGCAGCATGCCCAGACCGTAGCTCGCATCGCCCAGCGCCTTCCACACCCAGGCTGGGTTGGAGGGGGTGTGCTCGAGACTGCGCCGCAAGGTGGTCAGTGCGTCTCCAGGACGTTTGGCGGCGATCAGCACGAGTCCACGGGCGTACAGCAGGTCGCCGTTGCTGTCGTGATCGGGAAAGGCGTCGATCAAGGCCATGGCGCGCGCAACGCGGCCATTCGCGATCAGCGCGTCGACATAGCCCATCAGGGCCGGCGCCGAGGACGGCGCCAGTTCCCATACCGCCGACTGGTGATGCAGCCAGGCCAAATTGTCGCCGCGCGACTGTGCAAGCCAGCCCAGCAGGTAATGCGATGCCACATTCCATGGCTGCATGGCGAGCGCCCGGCGAGCGGCGCGTTCGGCGGCGTCCGCATCCTGTCTCATCGCGTGGCTGCGCGACAGCGAAATCCAGGCGTCGACATCGGCCGGCCAGCGTTCGGTGAGCGTCTGCGCGGTCTGCAGCGCGTCATTGTCGTTCAGTGCGAACTGCGTGCGCCACAGACCGAAGGCGGCGGCTTTCAGGTCAGCGGCCTGCGCGAGCGCCTGCCGATAGTCGGCGCGCGCCGCCGCCAGTTCGCTGGCCGCTTCGGCGGCTTCGGCGCGCGCACGCAGCGCTTCCGCGTCCTGCGGATGGCGCGTCACCCAGGCCTGCGCATGCTCGCGCAGCCCGGTCCAGTCGCGCGCGGCGCGCAGTTCGTCGGCGCGGGCGATCAGCGCGTCGCGCTCCGACCGCTGCGCGCTGCGCAGTGCGGCGCGCGCGGCGATGTCGTCGAGCCGGGCGGCCGGTACGGCGAGATTCACGTTCTGGCCGCCTTCGAGCGGGCGGTCGATGATGCCGACCAGCCGGCCCTCGGTGTCGAACAGTCCGCCGCCTTCCGAGCCGGCCGCGATGGCGGCGGTGAACTGGATGCGCGCGTCCTCGCCCTGACGATGCAGCTTGGACACCACCCCTTCACTGATGCCGGTGCCCAGGCCGAGCGCATTGCCGAGCGCGAACACGCGGCTGCCCGCCTGGGGCGTCGGCGCGGTCGGCACAGCCGGCAAGGCGGCGAGTTCGGGCGACTCGAGCAGACACAGCTCGCTGTCCGGGTCGCGCGCAGTCACGGCGAGCAGGCGGCTTGCCGTGCCGTCGATGGCCTCGAAGCGGCCCGACAGTTCGCCGCAGCGCGACACGAAACGCCCGCCGCCGAGCGAAACCGCGCTCAGGTTCGCCAGCCGCTGGCCGTCGCCGTCGCTCACCGTCAGCGGCAGCACGAAAGGTGCGCTGGACGTGAATACGGCGCGCGGAATGTTGTCGGCGTGCGCAGCGTCGTCTGCATGCGCGGGGGCCATCGCACCCAGCGCGAGGCAGAGCAGGGCAGCCGCGGTCGGGCTGCGTGGCCGGTCGGCGGACCGGTGTGGCGTCGGGTGCATGCACGGCTCCAGGAATGAGCGCGGCATTATGCAGGATGTGTGTGTCCGCGCGATGTGCAGCCGCGCGACGAAATCAGCGCCGCTTCGCCGCCGCGCCGGCGAGCGCGGCGCCGAGCAGCACCAGTGCCCAGCCGGGCAGCGGCACGTCGCCGTCGCTGCCGGCCACGCTGGCGGTCAGGGCGGTGATGGCGAAACTCACGCTGACCGGCGCGGCGGCGAGCCAGTTCTCGTTGCCGGGCTGGCTGGCCTGCACGGTGCAGGTGCCCGTGGCGATCAGGCTGGCCTGGCTGCCGCTGATGACGCAGACGGCGGGCGTCAGGCTGGCGTAGCTCACGGCAAGCCCGGAACTGGCGCTGGCGGTGAGCGCGACCGGGCCGGCGTCGAGCGCAGTGGCGGCAGGGGTGGGGAAGGCGATGGTCTGGCTGGCGCGTGCCGGCTTGATGGTGAAACTTACCGCGACTGACGCGGCAGCGAGGTAGTCGCCATTTCCGCTCTGGCTGGCAGTGAGGCTGCAGGTGCCGGTGGCGATCAGGGTGGCGGTGCTGCCGCTGACGCTGCAGGTGGCGGGCGTGGTCGATGCGTAAGTCACGGCGAGGCCGGAACTGGCGAGCGCTTCCAGCGTCACGCTGCCCTGGTCCAGCCAGACATCGCCCGGCGACGGGAACACGATGGTCTGTTCCGCGCGTTCGTCGAAAGCGAGCTTGAGCACGACGCTGCCGGTGGCCGCATTGAAGCCATCGACGGCGATGCGGTACTGCGTGCCGGCCGCGACGACGAGGTCCAGCTTGCTCTGCGATCCGTCGCCGCTGTCGTCGTCGCTCGCCCGCAGCGTGAGCGAGGCAAGCGCGCTGCCGGTATAGACCGCGAGCATGGTGTCGAAACTGCTGCCGTTGGTGTCCAGCGTGAGTACGCCGGATGCCGGCGCGGTCCAGGTCCACCACAGCGAACGCGTGGCGGCCGTGCCGTCGTGCGCGGGTTCGTCCGGTTCGCTGCTGGCCAGGGCGTTGCTGCCGCTGTCGCTGTCGGCCGTGCCGCTCAGTTCGCGCGCCGCGGCGAAGGCGTCGTTGCTTTCGGTGCCGACACCGGCCAGCGCGGCGCCCAGGGCCAGGCGCGGGCGCTGCAGGCCGTTGCGCGCGTCGGTGACCGTCGTTCCGCTGAGCGTGAGCCGGCTTTCGATCTGTGCCGGCGTATCGAGCGGGAAGCGCTGCTTCAGCACCGCCACGGCACCCGCCACCATGGGCGACGCGAACGATGTGCCATCCAGCGTGTAGCCATTGACCGTGAGCACGGATCCTGGCGCGAACAGATCGAGCGGTGCGCCGCTGTTGGAATAGCAGGTCACCTTGTCGGCCGCCGTCGTGCTGTCGGTGCAGCCGCTGAACGCGCGCTGGCCGACATTGGCGTCATAGGTGGCGCCGACCGCCAGCGCATTCGCCACGCAGGCCGGCTCGGCGATGCCGGCGGTGAAACTGTCGTTGCCGGTCGCGATCGCCACCACCAGGCCGGCGTTGCGCGCGCGGCGGATTGCCGCGACATAGGGCGAACTGGTGCACGCGCTGGCGTTCTGGGTGCTGTCGCCCAGGCTCAGGTTCAGCGCGACGATGTTGTAGGTCGCGCGCTGCGCGATCGCCCAGTCCATGCCTTCGATCACGTCGGAGTCCCACGCGCCCTCGGGTTCGAACACGTCGATGGCGACGATGGATGTCTGCGGCGCGACCGCCAGCGCGGTCAATGCCACCCGCGTGCCATGGCCGTTGGCGTCGCGCGCATTGTCCTCGGTGGCGGCCTCGTAGGCGGCCACCACCTTGCAGCCGGTGCCCGGCGCCGCGCAGGCACCGAAGGCGCTCAGCGCATGGTCGACGCCGGTATCCAGCACCGCCACGGCCGTGCCTGCGCCCTGGTAGCCGGCGCTCACCGCCGCTGGCTGGCCGATCAGCGGCAGCGCCTGCGCGGAAATCGGCTGGCGCAGCTTGTCCGGGTAGATGGCTTCGACGCGCTCATCGTCGCGCAGGGCGCGCAGTGCCTCCGGCTTCTGCAGCGTCATGGCCAGCATGGGCAGCACGCTGTAGCGACGGCGCACGCTGCCCGCATCATCCGGCACGACCGCGATCACCGCCGCTTTCAGCGCATCGCGGCGGCGCCGCGTCGCGCTGAGGTCGAACACACTGCCGTCGTCCTTCAGTTCGACGATCACCCGAGGCGCTTCGCCGCGATCGAGTGCCGCCGCCAGGTCGGCGTCGACAAAACGCGGCGCAGCCTGTGCCGGCAGGCCGGCCAGCAACGACAGCACGGCGCAGCAGAGCACAGGCACCGGGCGTGGAATTCGGGGGGGCATCGCGATGCTCGCAAACGGGGGGGGCAACCGCGAACCTAGCCCCCGCATGTTCCGCCCGTATTGCATTTTCCTCGTTGGCGAATGGTTGTCATGCGATGGGCTCACCCGCGCGCGAACGCGGCGCTGCAGCGACTCGGGCGGCGGTCCGGCTCGCGAGCGCGATCAGAGGCAGCGCCACAACGCCCGCCAGCACGAAGCGGCCGCCGGATTTCAGGAAGGCGGACCAGACCAGGATGGGTGATGTGCTGTCAGGTGCATGGGCATCGCGGTGCAGTGCCCACAGGTGGGCATCGAGGACGAAAGGCGCGTCGACGGCAAGAAGCAGGGCCAGTGCCGGCAGCGCGAGCAGGCTTCGCAGCGGCCATTCGATCACACGTTGCGCGGGCCATGCGGCGAGCAGTGCGATCAGCGCGGTGGGGGCCAGCCAGAAGGCCGCCAGCGGCGTGGTGATGACGGCGCGCGCGCGCGGATCGGCGAAGGTGACGTGGCTGCCGGTCACCACCAGACGGCGCAAGCCGGCGTCCAGCCTGATCACCGTGTCGGCGCCGCTGCGGGTGACGGACAGTCCGATCACGCGGTGATGCGGGTCGATGGCGTCGATCAGGCTGGCCAGCGGGGCCCGCAGCACCTGCATCAGCGCTTCGCCGTGGCCGATCAGCAAGGCGCCGGTGAGGCACAGCGCGAGCAGTGCGCGCAGCACGGCGCTGCGGAGTGTGCGGCGGTCGACGCGTGCGGCGCCGAGAGGGCTCATGCCTGCGAGCTTACCCATATCCAACGGGCGCTTCGGCGTGCGGCCGGGGCGCGCGCTGCATGATCCATTGCACGTACAGCGCGAGCAGCACCACCAGCGCGAGCGGGCCGATGTAGTTGTGCAGCCAGTCGAACCATTGCGCATCGTGGCGCCACGCGAAGAACAGCGCGGTGATGCGGCCGATGTTGAGCAGCCACACCAGCAGCAGGCCAGTCAGCCAGCCGCCCAGTCGCCAGCGCCAGGGCAGCGGGGCGACCGCGAAGGCGGCACTGATCAGCCACAGCAGTTCGGCGCCGTCGCAGCCCTGCAGTACATTGAGCCCCCCGCCAGGCGCGCGGATGCGCGCACCATCGGCGTAGGCGCCCAGTTCGGGCGCCAGTGCGGATATTGCGGCCACCGTGACGTCGACATTGAGCGTTTCCACCCAGAGACGCCACAGCCATCCGTCCTGCGCGGCGGACCACGCGGCCTGCAGTGCGACGAACAGCGCCACGAAGGCGATCAGTCGCCACCAGGGCAGCCCGTGACCGGTGACATCGGGGGTCGGCGATGGGGTGCTCATCGAGTGTTCAGGATGCGAATGAAAGCTTGCGGACTATGCCCGTGCGGACCCGCTTGATGCGGCCAGGCTGCGCGCACGCGTGCCGCGATGGTATCAGCCCTTGCGCGCGCCATTGCGGCGTCGCTGAACGGCGCTGACCAGTGCGCCACCGAGCAGCGCCAGCGCCCAGCCGGGCAATGGCACGTCGCCGTTGTCGGACATCGCGGGCGGCGTGTATTCAATGGTGAGCATCGGCGCGTCCGGCCCGCCCTCGCGACTGAACAGGCGCTTCGCGTTCTGCGAGCGCACTTCGTCGTCGCGCAGCAGCCAGCCGTGGTTGCTGGCCGGATTGTCGACCCAGGCCTGGATGTGCTGGCGCAGCGTCGGGCTGTCCTGCAGGGTATGGACGCCGGTGCCGGGCATGGTCACGCTGGCGGGCGAACCGGCGTAGTCACCGCCGGCCTGTGCCCACGGTCGCGGCGGTTGCGCGAGGTAGACGCGGTCGGTCCAGGTCACGTCTCCGGCAGTCGCGACATCGCCGCCTCCGCCCGAGCTTTCCGATGGCCCTTCACCCCATGCCGCAGTGAGCGGGTAGAGCAGGGCGCGGTCCTCGGGGGAGGAGCCGACCCCGGCCCGGTTGACCACCAGACGCAGGCTGGCGGCCTGTATGGTCGAACCGGGCGGAATGCCGCTCAGATCGAAGCGCAGCAAGGCGCGCCGGGCTTCGCCACTGGCGATCGAACCGATGAACAGAAAGGCGCCGGACCCGCTGGCGCGGTCGCCGGACGGCGCGAACAAGGTGGCATCGGCGACCGGACGAAGCTGCACGGTGGCCGCGTGCGCGGCAAGCGGGCAGACAAGAATCCACAGGACGGCGATCGACCGGACCCGGCTCATGGCGCAGCTCCGCTGTACAGGGTGCGCAGATTATTTGCATCGAGTTTGACGGTATCGTGTCAACCGCGACGGCGCTTCGCGATGCCACGGCCGGTGACGATCACGGCGACCGTTGCATCGGAGAGGGGGCCGTCGGCAAGCCGGTCGCGGCGGGCGCCGTCAGGCTTTCGCGCTGCGCGCGGGAAGCGGAGGTGGGGCGCCGGCACCGCCGGGCCGACGGGTCGATTTCACCCTGCACAAGCGCACCACGCCCGGGTTTGCAGGCTTGTGCGGTAAGCCCGGCCGATACCTTTATACTTGGCGGCCCCAGCGAGGAGACCACTCATGAAGAAAATCGAAGCCGTCATCAAACCCTTCAAGCTCGACGAAGTGCGCGAGGCGCTTTCGGAAGTCGGCGTCACCGGCCTGACGGTGACCGAAGTCAAGGGTTTCGGTCGGCAGAAGGGCCACACCGAGCTGTATCGTGGCGCCGAGTACGTCGTCGATTTCCTGCCCAAGATCAAGATCGAGGTCATCATTCCGGACGAAGCGGTCGATCCGGCCATCGAAGCCATCATCAAGGCCGCACGTACCGGCAAGATCGGCGACGGCAAGATTTTCGTGATGCCGGTCGAACAGGTGGTGCGCATCCGCACCGGGGAAACCGGAGAATCGGCGATCTGATCGCCGCGCCGAAGCGCTGACGGGTCAGGGCGCTTCAGTCGCGCCCGGACGGCTTGAGCAGCACCATCACGGCACCGGCGCCGCCTTCGTGCGGCCGCGCCTGACAGAAGGCGAGCACTTCGGGTCGGTGCATCAGCCAGCGCAGCACCAGCCCCTTCAGCACCGGCTCGCGTCCGGGTGATCCCAATCCCTTTCCGTGTATCACCCGCACGCAGCGCAGGCCGCGCCGATGCGCGTCGTGCAGGAAACCGATCACGATGTCGTGGGCGGCATCCCGCGTGGCGCCATGCAGATCGATCTGCCCCTGCGACACCCAGCGTCCGCGACGCAGGTCGCGCAATACCTGTCGCGTCAATCCTGCGCGCAGGAAGGACGGTTCCTCGCCGCCCTCGAGACGCAGATCGACGGACAGCGGGCCGCATATCGACTCGGACAGTACCGACATGTCGTCCGCCTCGCGCTGCAGAGGCCAGGCGCGCGGCGGCGGCGTGTCGAGCACGACGCGGTCGTGATGGATGGGATGCACGCCCACCACGGCCTGCCGGAACAGCGCGATGTCTTCCTCGCTGGGGCCGGGCGGAGGTGGACGTTTCTTCTTTGATGACATGACGCCGCGGGCACGGGCGAAACGGACGTGGCGCGGGCGGCCTCAGGCCAGACCGAGGGCATCCAGATAACGCTCGGCATCCAGTGCCGCCATGCAACCGGTACCTGCGCTGGTCACTGCCTGACGGTAGATGTGATCCTGCACATCGCCGGCGGCGAACACGCCGGGAATGCTGGTCGCGGTGAAATTGCCGTTGCGCCCGGCCTGGGTGACGATGTAGCCGCCTTCCATGTCGAGCTGACCTTCGAACAGTGACGTATTCGGCTGGTGGCCGATGGCGATGAACACGCCGGACAGTGCGATGTCCTCGGTGCTGCCATCCTGCGTGGACTTGATGCGCATGCCGGTCACGCCGGTCTTGTCGCCCAGCACCTCGTCGAGGGTACTGTGCCAGCGTATGGTCACCTTGCCCTGTTTGGCCTTGTCGAACAGCTTGTCCTGCAGGATTTTCTCGGACTTGAACTTGTCGCGACGATGAACGACCGTGACGTGGCGGGCGATGTTCGACAGGTAGAGCGCTTCCTCGACCGCAGTATTGCCGCCGCCGATCACCGCGACGTCCTGGTTGCGGTAGAAGAATCCGTCGCAGGTCGCGCAGGCCGACACGCCCTTGCCGGCGAAAGCCTCTTCCGATGGCAGGCCGAGGTATTTGGCGCTGGCGCCGGTGGCGATGATGAGCGCGTCGCAGGTGTATTCGCCACTGTCGCCCACCAGCCGTATCGGCTTTTCCTTCAGATGGGCGGTGTGGATATGGTCGAACACCAGTTCGGTTTCGAAGCGCTCGGCATGCTTCTGGAAACGCGCCATCAGATCAGGCCCCTGAACGCCGTCGGCGTCGGCCGGCCAGTTGTCGACTTCGGTCGTGGTCATGAGCTGGCCGCCCTGCGCGAGACCGGTGACGAGCACAGGCTTCAGGTTGGCGCGTGCGGCATAGACTGCAGCCGTGTAGCCGGCCGGGCCCGAGCCGAGGATGAGGAGGCGGGAATGACGTGCTGCCATGGCTGGAATCCGTTCTTTTCGAATGAGGGGTCAGGTGCTGGAATTGTCGGCTGATTATAGCGACGCGCTGCGGGCCCGCCGGCCGGGCCGGGCGACTGCTCCGTTGCTGCAACACAGATGAAGACTCCGGGACAAACTCTCAAGTTCGCGTCGACCGTGACCGATACTGCTGATAGATATTGGGTCAGTTTGTTTCCGCTGTGAAAAACTACCTATAATCAGGGCCGCTTCAGTGTTTGTGGCTCAAAGGGGTTTGAAACGCCGCGCGGCAGCGGCTTTTGAATTGACCACAGGCGCGACGATCCATTCTGCGGCGCAGCCTGTCTCTCCATCCGGCATGCCCGTATCAGGAGGTTATTTGATGGTAACGGCTCACCCCGTTTCAATTACCGCGCTGCGGACCTTTTCGATGTTCAGCGGGCTGTCCGACAGCAGCCTGGAGCCGGTTGCCAAGGTATCCAATATGCGCCGGGTACCACGCGGATCCATCGTGGTGCGTGCCGGCGACAAGACCGATTTCGTCTACCTCGTCCTGTCCGGCAGCCTGAAGGTTCTGGTGAGCGACGAGGAGGGCCGGGAAGTCATCCTGTCCATGCTCGGTCCGGGCGAACTGTTCGGCGAAATGGGGGTGCTGGACGACAACCCGCGCTCCGCCACCGTCGTGACCGTGGTGCCGAGCGACCTCATCGTGATCGCCAAGAGCGATTTCAAGCGCGTGCTGCAGGAGAACTTCGAGGTGTCGATGTTCATCATGCGCAATCTGGTGGCCCGCCTGCGCACCGCCGACCGCAAGATCGAAAGCCTGGCGCTGATGGATGTCTATGGTCGCGTCGCCCGCCTGCTGCTCGAAATGGCGGATGACGTGAACGGCGAGAAGGTGGTGAACCGCAAGATTTCCAAGCAGGACATCGCGAAAATGATCGGTGCTTCGCGCGAAATGGTGTCCCGCGTCATGAAGGACCTGCACCTGCAGGGCCTGATCGAGGAAACCAATGGCAAGATCCTGTTGCGCGAGCGACTGGAAACCGTCTGACGCCTGCAACCGTTGCAGGCTGATCCACACGGGCCGCGGATGCGGCCCGTGTGCTTTGTATAATCCCGCTTTGCCTTTCCTCCGGCCCTGAGCCATTTTCCTCTGTGGCGAAAGACGCTCAGCAACTACCTCTTCCCGAACGCATCGCCGCCGTCCTGCACGAAGCGCGCTGGCTGGTCCTGGCGGCACTGGCGCTTTACCTTGTCATGGTGCTGGGCGGCTACGATCGCGCCGACCCCGGCTGGTCGCACGCATCGGTGGTCGACACCTTGAGCAATCCGGGGGGGCGCTTCGGTGCCTGGCTTTCCGACCTGGCGCTGTTCCTGTTCGGGCTGTCGGCCTGGTGGTGGGTCATCATGCTGATCGGTGGCTGCTTCTGGCTGTCCGGTCATCCGGACAGCCGCAGCGATCGCCGGCCGCTGTTCATCGCGCTCGGCGGCTTCCTCGTCGTGCTGCTGTCGAGCTGCGCGCTGGAAGCCATGCGTTTCCATAGCCTGGCCGCGCAATTGCCGGTCGGGCCGGGTGGCATGGTGGGCATCGAGTTGGGTCGTCTGCTCACATCCGCCTTCGGGTTTACCGGCAGCACGCTGTTGTTGCTGGTGGCCATCGGCGTTGGTCTGAGTGCGATGACCGGCGTCACCTGGCTGCGCGCGGCCGAGGCGGTCGGGCGCGGGCTGGAACTGGCGTGGTATGGTGCCCTGAGTGCCTGGGCGCGCTGGCGCGATCGCCGCATCGGCGAACAGGTGGCGGAAAAGCGCGAGGCGGTGGTCGAGGCGGAACGGCGCAAGCCGACGCGCAGGCGCGAGCCGGTGCGCATCGAGGTACCCGAGGTCGAGGTGCAGAAGTCGGAACGGGTGGAGAAGGAGCGCCAGCAGACGCTGTTTGCCGATCTGCCGGGTTCGCTGCCGCCGCTGGCGCTGCTCGACGAGGCAAAAGCGGACATCGATCCGCCCAGTCCGGAATCGCTGGAACTGATTTCCCGTCAGATCGAACGCAAGCTGGCTGATTTCAATGTCGAGGTGAAGGTGCTGGCGGCCTATCCGGGCCCGGTCATCACGCGCTACGAAATCGAGCCGGCGACCGGCGTGAAGGGCAGCCAGATCGTCAATCTGGTGAAGGACCTGGCGCGCGCGCTGTCGGTCATGAGCATACGCGTGGTGGAAACGATTCCGGGCAAGAGCTGCATGGGCCTGGAGATTCCGAACACACGGCGGCAGATCGTGCGCTTGTCGGAAATCCTCGGCTCGGCGGTCTATCACGACATGTCCAGCCCGCTCACGATGGCGCTGGGCAAGGACATCGGCGGCCAGCCCATGGTGGCCGATCTCGCGCGCATGCCGCACGTGCTGGTGGCCGGTACCACCGGCTCCGGCAAGTCGGTGGCGATCAACGCGATGATCCTGTCGCTGCTGTACAAGGCCGATCCGAGCAAGGTGCGGCTCATCATGGTCGACCCGAAGATGCTGGAGCTGTCGGTCTACGAGGGTATTCCGCACCTGCTGGCGCCGGTGGTGACCGACATGCGGCACGCGGCGAACGCGCTGAACTGGTGCGTGGGCGAGATGGACCGGCGCTACAAGCTCATGTCGGCGATGGGCGTGCGCAACCTCGCCGGCTACAACAGCAAGATCGCCGACGCCGAAAAGGCGGGCACGCCGCTCACCAATCCGTTCTCGATCACGCCGGAAACGCCCGAGCCGCTGTCCACAATGCCGATGATCGTCGTGGTGATCGACGAACTGGCCGACCTGATGATGGTGGCCGGCAAGAAGATCGAGGAACTGATCGCCCGTCTGGCGCAGAAGGCGCGCGCCGCCGGCATCCACCTGATCCTCGCGACGCAGCGGCCGTCGGTCGACGTGATCACCGGCCTGATCAAGGCCAATGTGCCGACGCGCATCGCCTTCCAGGTGTCGAGCAAGATCGATTCGCGCACCATCCTCGACCAGATGGGCGCCGAGGCGCTGCTTGGGCAGGGCGACATGCTCTATCTCGCGCCCGGCACCGGTGTGCCGATGCGGGTGCACGGTGCTTTCGTCGCCGATGGCGAGGTGCACAAGGTGGTCGAACACCTGAAGACCACCGGTGCGCCGGATTATGTCGAAGGCATCCTCAGCGGCACCGGTGACGACGACGGCGGCGAACTGTCGCTCGACGGCGCCGGTGGCGGTGGCGCCGACGGCGAGTCGGACCCTTTGTACGATCAGGCGGTCGAAGTGGTGCTCAAGACCCGGCGACCGTCCATTTCGCTGGTGCAGCGCCATCTGCGCATCGGCTACAACCGCGCGGCGCGACTGATCGAACAGATGGAACGGTCGGGACTGGTGTCGCCGATGAATGCTACCGGCGGTCGCGAAGTGCTCGCGCCCGCCCGCGAGGAATGATCGTGATGCGCTTGCTTGCCCGCTTTTCCCCCATCGTGCTGATTCTTGGAATGCCGGCGCTTGCCGGCGCCGCCGACGCGATCGGCCAGTTGCGTGCCTTCATCGAATCCACCCAGTCCGGCCGCGCCAGCTTCGACCAGCAGGTGACCGCGAAATCGGGTCGCAAGCCTCAGAACGCCAGCGGCACCATGGCCTTTTCGCGTCCCGGCAAGTTCCGCTGGACCTATGACAAACCGTACTACCAGTTGCTGGTGGGCGACGGCACAAAGCTCTGGGTGCACGACCGCGACCTGAACCAGGTGACGGTGAAGACGCTGGGCGACGCGCTGGCGTCCACCCCGGCCGCGCTGCTCGCCGGGCGCAACGAGCTCGAAAAGAACTTCGAGCTCAGCGAAGGCGGCAGCGAGGATGGCCTGGACTGGGTCGACGCCAAGCCGAAGGCGAACGAAGGCGGCTTCGAAGCGGTGCGCATAGGTTTCAAGGACGGTCTGTTGCGCGGCATGGTGTTGCGCGACAGCTTCGGCCAGACGACGAAGCTGCGTTTTTCCTCCTTCGAGCGCAACCCGGCCATCGATCCGGCACAGTTCCAGTTCACGCCACCGGCGGGTGCCGATGTGATCAGCGACGACCCGAAGAAGTGATGCGCCGTGACTGATCTGTTCGGAGCGCCAGACGAGCCGGAAACGTCACGCGGTGGCCGCGCGGGCGGCCCGACGCCCATCGCCAACGCACCGTTGGCGGAACTGCTTCGTCCGAAGACACCGGACGAGGTGATCGGCCAGCAGCATCTGCTCGGTCCGGGCAAGCCACTGCGGCTTGCGTTCGAATCGGGCGTGCCGCATTCCATGATCCTGTGGGGGCCGCCGGGCGTCGGCAAGACCACGCTGGCGCGGCTGATGGCAAACGCCTTCGACGCGGAATTCATTGCGCTGTCGGCGGTGTTTTCCGGCGTGAAGGACATCCGCGAGGCGATGCAGCGCGCGGAAACGGTCAATGCGAACACCGGCCGGCGCACCATCCTGTTCGTGGACGAGGTGCACCGCTTCAACAAGGCACAGCAGGATGCCTTTCTGCCTTTTGTCGAATCCGGGCTGGTCACCTTCATCGGTGCCACCACCGAAAATCCGAGCTTCGAAGTCAATTCGGCGCTGCTGTCTCGCGCCTCGGTCTATGTGCTGCAGAGCCTGACCGAGGACGAGATGGTGACGCTGTTCGAGCGCGCGCGCAGCGGCGCGCTCGGCGGGCTGACCTTCGATGACGACGCGCGTGCGCGGCTGATCGGTTTTGCCGACGGCGACGCGCGCAAGCTGCTCAATCTGCTCGAACAGCTCAATACCGCGGCGCGCACGGCAAAGGTCGAGCCGGTGACCGCAGCTTTCGTTGACAGCACGCTGTCGCGCAATCTGCGCCGCTTCGACAAGGGCGGCGACGCCTTCTATGACCAGATATCGGCATTGCACAAATCGGTGCGCGGATCGAATCCCGATGCCGCGCTGTACTGGTTCGTGCGCATGCTCGACGGGGGCGCCGACCCGCTCTACCTCGGCCGGCGCATCGTCCGCATGGCGGTGGAGGACATCGGGCTGGCCGATCCGCGCGGGCTGGAACTGTCGCTGCAGGCCTGCCAGACCTATGAGCGTCTGGGTTCTCCGGAAGGCGAACTGGCGCTTGCGCAGGCGGTCGTCTTCCTCGCCTGCGCCGCGAAATCCAATGCGGTCTATATGGCCTATAACGAGGTCCGCCGCTTCGTCGCCGAAGACGGCTCGCGCCCGGTGCCGCTGCATCTGCGCAATGCACCGACCAAGCTCATGAAGAATATGGGCTTCGGCGCCGAGTACCGCTACGCGCACGACGAGGAAGGCGGCTACGCCGCGGGCGAGCGCTATCTGCCCGACGGCATGAAAGACATGCAGTGGTACCGCCCGACCGACCGCGGCATGGAAGCCAAGATCGCCGAAAAGCTGGCCTGGCTGCGCGAACAGGACCGCAAGGTCCGGGGCGACTGAAACTTCGAGCGCTGGACAACATCCGGGATCGAAACCCGCGGCCGGCATGTGCCGCATCGCGGCCAGAGGCCGCTCCCACAACGGCTCGCCCGGACCACGAACGGAGCCGGATTTTTGTGGGAGCGGGCTCAGTGCAGTTCGCGACGGTGGTGCCGGCAGAAGCGCTCGATTGCAGCCTCGCTGCGATGGCGCAGATCGGCATTGGTGTGGGCTTCGGCCTGACGTTGCGCGTCCTTCAGCAGGCGCAGCATGAGTTCGGCGCCACCGTCGCTCTGCAGCATGGCACCGGCCATCGTGGCCGCCAGCATGGTGGGCAGGCCGGTGTACTCGGCGAGAACACCGACTTCGAGTTCGCTCAGATCGCTGTGATCCAGACAATCGCGCAGAGAAAGCATGTCGTTGGCATCCTTCGAATGCGATACATGACTATAACGCCCGCTGCAGTCCGCGCTGTTAGAATTTTATATTGCAGCGGACAGCCGGCGCGGCAGGCTTGCTCAAGCGAGCTGACCGCCCGTGCTGTCCGACCGTTCCATCCGCCACAGGTTTTCTTTCATGCTAGACGCCCAATTGCTGCGCAGCCAGCTCGCTTTCGTACAGGAACGCCTCGCCACCCGCGGCTTCGAACTCGATGTCGCCCGCTTCGAGGCGCTGGAATCCGAACGCAAGCGCATCCAGACCGAAACCCAGGACCTGCAGGCGCGGCGCAATGCCGCATCGAAGCAGATCGGCCAGCTCAAGGCCAAGGGCGAGGACACGTCGGCGGTGATGGCGGAAGTCGCCGGCCTGGGCGACGCGCTGAAGGCCGGCGAGGAGCGTCTTGCCGCGCTGCTGGCCGATATCCAGGCTTTCGTCGCGTCGCTGCCCAACCTGCCGAACGAGTCGGTGCCGGTCGGGCGGTCGGAATCGGACAACGTGGAAGTATTGCGCTGGGGCACGCCGCGCAGCTTCGAGTTCGAAGTGAAGGACCATGTCGACATCGGCACCGGTCTGGGGGGCCTCGATTTTGAAACCGCGACCAAGATCAGCGGCGCGCGCTTCACGCTGCTCAAGGGCGGCATCGCGCGCCTGCACCGCGCGCTCGCGCAGTTCATGCTCGACACGCACACGACCGAACACGGCTACACCGAACTGTACGCACCCTATATGGTTAACGCGGACAGCATGTTCGGCACGGGTCAGTTGCCCAAGTTCGAGGAGGATCTGTTCTCGGTAGCGCGCGGCGACGGCGGCAAGTTCTATCTGATCCCGACCGCCGAAGTGCCGGTGACCAATATCGTGCGCGACACGGTCCAGCCGCTGTCGGCGCTGCCGCTGAAGTTCGTCTGCCACACGCCGTGCTTCCGTTCGGAAGCGGGTTCCTACGGCCGCGACACGCGCGGCATGATCCGTCAGCACCAGTTCGACAAGGTGGAACTGGTGCAGGTCGTGACGCCCGATCGCTCGTGGGACGCACTGGAGGAACTGACCGGCCACGCGGAAACCATCCTGCGCCGGCTGGAACTGCCTTACCGCAAGGTCGCGCTGTGCACCGGCGACATGGGTTTCGGTGCGGCCAAGACCTATGATCTGGAAGTGTGGCTGCCGGCGCAGAACACCTATCGCGAAATTTCGTCGTGCTCGAATTTCGAGGGTTTCCAGGCCCGTCGCATGCAGGCGCGCTTCAAGAACGAACAGGGCAAGAACGAAACCCTGCACACGCTCAACGGCTCCGGCCTCGCGGTCGGCCGCACGCTGGTCGCCATCCTCGAGAACTATCAGCAGGCCGATGGCTCGGTCGTCGTGCCGGAAGCGCTGCGCCCGTGGATGGGCGGCACATCGCTGCTGCAGCCCTGACATGCGAAAACAGCGCCCATGCCTTTCGCGGGCGCAGGGCGCTGTGCTACACTGCGCGCCGCTTCGCGACCATGAAGCTCACGCAGTACCCCGGAGAGGTGGCAGAGTGGTCGAATGTACCTGACTCGAAATCAGGCGTAGGCGCAAGTCTACCGTGGGTTCGAATCCCACCCTCTCCGCCAGATTCCACGTAAAAAAAGCGCCTTGCGGGGCGCTTTTTTTGCTTCCGCGCCAGACGCAGCATGCGGTGCGAAGGACGGCCGAAGGGAGAAAACATGCCACGCTGGTTATGGCTGCTCACGCAGTTGACGCGCAAGCTGTGGCTGCGTGCCACCTTGATCGGAATGCTCGGCGTCGTGGCGGCCGTGCTCTCCGCCGTGGTGGAGCGATACATTCCTTGGGAGATTCCGGGATCCATCGGCGCCGATGCGATCGACAGCCTGCTGAATGTGATTGCGACCAGCATGCTCGCCGTCACCACGTTCTCGCTCAGTGTCACGACCTCGGCGTTCGCATCGGCGACCAGCAATGTGACCCCCCGGGCGACCCGGCTGCTCATGGAGGATCGCACGACACAGAATGTCCTGTCGTCCTTCATCGGTTCCTTCCTTTTCAGCATTGTCGGCATCGTGGTCCTGAAGACCGGGGCCTACGGCGATCGTGGCCGCCTCATCCTGTTCGGCATGACGGTCGCAGTGATCGTGCTCATCGTCGTGACACTGCTGCGCTGGATCGACCACCTGACCCGGCTCGGGCGCGTTGGCGAAACGACGGAACGCGTTGAGCGCGCAACCCGCGAAGCGATCGAGATCCGTTGCGAGACACCCTTCCTCGGCGGCAGGCCGCTGGCGAACGCGGGCGATCTGCCCGCAGGCGGCCTGCAGGTAAGCGCCGGCCGTGTCGGGTATATCCGGAACGTCGACATGACTGCTTTGTCCGCCTGTGCGGATGAGCTTGACCGCGATATCGTGCTTGCCGTCGTACCCGGTGCCTTCGTTTATCCGGACTCTCCGCTCGCACGCATTCCGATCATGCCCTCCGCCAAAAAGATGCAGGAGGCGACCGAAAGGGTGCGCGCGGCTTTTTCAATCGGCAGCGAACGAAGCTTCGATCAGGATCCGCGTTTCGGCCTCGTGGTGATGAGCGAAATCGCGATGCGGGCGCTGTCTCCTGCAGTGAATGATCCTGGCACGGCCATCGACGTGATCGGTCGCAACACCCGTCTGCTGAGTCTGTGGGCCGAAGCAGGGCGGCGCGCAGCGGATGATGTCCCGAAGCATCCACGCATCCACGTGCCGCCCCTCAGCACGGCCGATCTGTTCGAGGATTCATTCATGTTGATCGCGCGTGACGGCGCGGGTCACATCGAAGTGCAACTGCGAATGCGCAAGGCGCTGCAGGCCCTGTCGCGGATGGGTAACGATGATTTCCGCGCGGCTGCCGTGAAACAGGCTGAGTTGGCGCTCGAACGGGCACGGACTGCATTGGTGACAGAGCACGATTTCGTCCGCCTGGCCGATGTCCGCCTCTAGCGGTGTGTCCGCGGCCCGGGAAGCCGGCTTGGTCCGAGTCGCTGACATCCGGAATGTCACATGGCGGGCTGACGGGTGCGGGTTGCGTGCACCCGGCATCGACCGCCATGGTGTCCTCTCGACGGGAAGCCGCTGCAGCCGGGGCGGACGACCCGGATCTGTGGTGTTCGCGCGGCGGCGATCGCAGGCGTGTTGTTGCGATGACCGGCGGGCGGGCTGCGCCTCGACCCGATACCGGATCCGGTCATCGCGGTCAGCTTACTTCGCGTTCGCCAGCTCTTCCAGTGCGAAGGCGTAGGCTTCGGGGAAGTCGATCAGAGCGGCCTTGGCGCTGGTCTGGATGGAGCGGAACAGGCCGAATTGCGTCTTGTACTTCAGGTTGCCGATGGCCAGCGGGCCGATGCTCAGAAAGCTGGTCTTGCCCACGGTGACCGGGATGGCCTTGTCGTTCACGCCCACGCCTTCGACGCCGGACGGCGGCACGGCATTGGTGTCGGCCGCCACCATGAGCTTGCCGCCGGCCTCGAGCACTTCGGCGTCGAGGATGCGGATGCCCGCCTTGGCGGCGCTCACCGCGATTTCGGTGTCGCCCATCACGTTGATCTTGTCGCGATGGGTTTCCGCAGACACCCACTCGACCTTTGCGCCATAGCGCTCACAGAAGCGCAGCGCGGATTTGGAGTCGTCATCGGCAGTGAGCTGACACAGGCGCGCCTTCGCACCCTGGCGGGCGGCCAGGATGGCAGTGCACAGGCCGACCGGTCCGGTGCCGAACACTGATACCACACGGCCGGACAGGCCATTGCCGGTCTTTTCGCGAACAGCCTTCTCGACCAGTGCCACGACGGCTGCCGAGGTGGTGTAGGCGCCATTCGGGTCGGCGAACACGCCCACCTGGAAGTCGCCCACCATTGCATTCTTGGCGGACTGGAACATGTCGGTGGCCATGTGCACATCGCGGCCGCCGAGGAAGATGCCGGTATCGTTGAAGCGCTTGGGCGGGCGACAGAACACTGCGTCCTGGACCAGCGCTGTCACATTCTCCGGGCGGATGCCGGTCAGCGGGATGACCTGGTCGAATCCGGCGTCGGCGGCGATGGTGACGTCGAACGGGCTGATATTGCTGCCGGGGACCAGGAAATACAGGATTCGTTGGGTCATGCTTTTGTCTCCTCGCTTCGCCACATGGGATGGCAGGGATACGTCGCGGCGCGGGATGCGCAGCGCTGTCGTACAGACTGCCTTATCGACTGCGGGGGACGATAACTTGAGCCGGCGCATGACGGCCGGCGCCGGGGGCTTCAGCCGGGAGGGGTACAGTCGGCTTGCCGGCTGCCACTGAGTCCGAAGCGACCGACCATCCAGTCCATGTCGACGCCGCGTTCGCGGTTGAAGTCGCGGATCCAGGCTTCGACGGTGTCACCGAGCGCGCGCACCCCCGCGCTGTCCGGCAGCAGCAGGTCGCTCTGACCCAGATTCCGGGCCCCTGTGCGCAACAGTGCGGTGATGCCCTGCATGAAGGTATCCACGGGAAGCGCGCGGGGGGCCTTGCCGTCGGCACCCAGCGCGACGGCTGGCGTCACCATGACGCTGAGACTGTAGCCATCCTTCAGGCAGACCCGTATCAGTTGTTCGGTGCCAGCAGGGACATAACGGTCTTCCTGGGCGAACGTGGCGGACGGTGTGAGCAGCAACGCGGCCGTACCGGCCAGGGTGGCGAAAATGAGCGCTTTCATGAGGCGTGTTCCATCAAGGGGTATCGATGAAGCGGGCCTCGATGGCTTCCCAGCGCTGA
Organism: Methyloversatilis thermotolerans; assembly: GCF_000372885.1. Lineage (GTDB taxonomy): Bacteria > Pseudomonadota > Gammaproteobacteria > Burkholderiales > Rhodocyclaceae > Methyloversatilis > Methyloversatilis thermotolerans. The sequence goes on along the minus strand of NZ_KB889967.1, from coordinate 1,754,507 downwards.
GGCCCCTGGCGGGTTTCGGTGCAGCCCAGCCAGCGTTCCTCGCCCGGCCTGAGCACATGCTTGCCGCGGTCCGCGGTGCGTACATCCATGTACCAGCGTTCGATCCAGACCTGGACGGTGCGCGTGCTGTCGCGGTTGCGCAGACCGCGCAGCACGCCACCCTGCTGCACGCACTGGCTGTCGGCTTCCTGCAGCCATTCGATGGCGGCGAGCGCATCGTCCGCGCTGCGCACGGGAAGTGCTGCAGTGCAAAGGAGCAGGGCGACCGCCGGACTCACCTTCATTTCACGACCGCGCGCGCCTGCAGGTCCTGGATGTAGGCGCGCCACTTGCGCTCGATCAGCGATTCCAGGATGCGCGGTTTCACGTCGTCGAAGCGAGGCGGCTGTGCCGGCCGGACATCCTCGAGCTTGATCACATGCCAGCCGGCAGAGGTATGCAGCGGTGTGTCGGCCACCTTGCCGCGCGACAGCGTCGGCAGCAGGCCGGCGAATTCCGGGCCGAAGCTGCCTTCGACCGTCCATTCGAGCAGACCGCCCGCAGGCGCGGAATCCCGGTCGCGCGACTGGTTCTTCGCCAGTTCCTCGAAGCGCGCGCCCTTGCCCAGTTGCTGGATCAGCGTCCTGGCCTGCGCCTCCTGTTCGACCAGGATGTGGCGCACGCGGTACTCGCGTTCGCCGGCGCGGTTCGCGAGATCGTCGTACACCTTGCGGATTTCGGCTTCACTGGGCTTCGTATTGACGAAGAAGTCCTCGCGCAGCGCGTTGATCATCGCCTGCTGACGCATGAACTCTACGCGTACGGTGAGCGCCTCGCTCTTGCCCAGCTTGCGTTCCGCTTCCTGCGCGAGCACTTCGCGACTGACCAGCTCGTCGCGTGCCTGACGCGACAGTTCGGGCGTGGCCGGACGACCTTGCCGCACCTGTTCCTTGATGATGAAGTCGAGCTGGCTGCGCGGTATGGCCTTGCCGTTGACGGTGGCAATGGTGTCGGTGGTCTGGGCATGGGCAGCGCTGCATGCACAGACGGCGAGCAGCGCGATACGGAGGGTGTGGAGAGCCATGGCTTGTGTTTGTGTTGAGCTCGGAGGGATACGCACTATCCGGAAAGCGGGCGGACCATGCAGGTTATGAATGCCCGCCGATACGGGGATGTCGTCCCAAGTCGGTGCCGTGCCGCAGCATCCGGGCAGTTCAGGGCCGGGCTCCGGGCACCGGCCGCAAGCGTGCGAGCGCGCTGTTCGCGGCCGCCTGGACGTCGCTCAGCCCGGCCAGACGCGCATGTCTTTCGATTCTCTGCAGTTCTATCTCCGAATCGCGCGCCTGTTCCAGCGCGCGCTCGAGGTAGAGCGAAGCCTGCTCGGGCTGCTTGAGCATGCGCGCCGCACGCGCCCGCATGAGCCAGGCGGCCGCTGCGTGCGGTTCGTCGCGCGTCCACTCCGCCGACAGCGCGGCAACGGCGGCCCAGTCCTGCGCCGCGATGGGCTGCAGCAGCCGCATGAAATGGGGTTGATGCGCCGGCAGCTGTTCCCACAGTGCCGAGCCGTTCATCGCCTGCGGAGGCTTCTCCGGGCGCTCACGCAGACGATCCGCCCAGTCGGCGGGCATGGCGAAGTATTCGGTACGTTCGGCACTGGTGAGGAAGGTGGTGATACCGATCAGCCGGCCCGAGGCGTCGAACAGGCCGCCACCGCTGGCACCCTGCAGGAAACCGGCGCTGGTCTGGATGATGTAGCTGCCGCCAGCGGCGTGCAGGTCGAGCACCACGCCGCGCGCGAAGTGCGCTTCCATGCCCCCGGAGTAGCCGTGCGCGATCACCGGCTCACCCAGGTTCAGCGCGCGTGCCGGGCGGATGTCCAGGGCAGGGTAGGGCAGCGGTCCGGCGGTGCGCAACAGGCACAGGTCGCGCGAAATGTCGGCGCGTTCGCCGACCACCGGATGTCGTTCCAGTCCGCGCGACAATACGATGGTGTGGGCGTGCCGTGTCACATGGCAGTTGGTGAGCGCGATATCCGGACCGACCACCACGGCCGATCCGACGGCAAAGCGGTCGCCGTCGCCCAGCGCGGATACCTTGAGTACGGCACGCGACAGGCGGGCCAGTACCTCGGGGTCGGCGGCGGTCGCGAACGAAGCCGGCAGCGAGCCTGCACACATCAGGAACAGGCCGGCGACCAGGTGGGCAAGCCGGCGTGTGTTCATTGTGCGGGTCGGGCCGGAAAGCGTGCCGTGAAACGACGTTCGCGGCTGTCTTCGGCATCGATTTCCAGCACACCGGCGCGTCGTGAAAAGCCGAATCTGAGATAGGGGTTGCGGCTGATCGCGATATCGAGTTCGGCTTCCATCAGCAGTTCGCCATCCTGCCGCACGGTGACCGTGCGCAGGTAATCGGCGGCGACATAGCCACGGGTGTCGAGATCGAATTCGAGACCGGAATGATTGGGGTGGCGGATGCGCAGCTCGGCTTCGCCATGATCGCCCTGGCCGATGCTGCGCAGCATCATGCGGCCGATGTCGCGCTGCGCTTCTTCGTCGTTGCCGCCCAGCGGCGCTGAGCACCCGCCGGCGGCCTTGACGAAGCGCGTGGCCATGAACAGGCGCCCGTCCGCCGTTTCCGCCAGTGCCCGTACCGTGGTGTAGCGCTCTATGCGCACCCGCGTTTCGATGCGCCCCACCGCTTCGCGATGCAGCGTGAAGCGCGCAGCCATCGGTGACGGGTTGCCGTCGATCACCAGCCAGGCGCGGCGGATGCTGCCGCCTTCCGGGCCGATCACGATGGCCATCGGAACGATGGCGGCGTCCTCCGCGCGGTCCGGTGCATCCAGGTCGACCACCTGTGCATCGGCGACCGGCGTGCGTCCGGCGAAATGCGCCTGCTGCAGTCGCGGCCACACCTCGTCCGCGTCCAGCGCGTGCGCGGCGGGCGCGCACAGGGCGCACGCTGCGCTGAACGTCGTGACAAGCAGTGCGGCGCGCATGAGCCGGCGCCTTACTTCAACGCGCCGGATTCAAGACCGCTCTTCAGCGCATCCAGACCGGGACGCATCAGGCCGCGCAGCGCTTTCACCGCGCTTTCGTCATCCATGCCCGGCGGCGGTTCGTTGCCGGTGTCGGCGCGATAGCCGCGCGCCTGCCAGCTCACCTTGCTGCCGCTGCCCTCGGCCTTGACCGAAATGCGGCCGGAGTAGGAACTTGCGGGCAGCACCTTGGGGTCGGTCTCGCCCGAGCGGTAGTTCATGGTCATGCCGGCGGCGTCGATGTCGTCCAGTTGTTCGGTCACCGTGCCCTTGTCCAGCGTCAGCGTGCGGGTCGATCCCGCCTCGCTGCCCTTGTCGGCACTCGAAGCCTTGATCGCCGGATTCCATTTCGCGATGCCGGCGAAATCGCCGACCACCGCCCAGACGGCGGCGGGCGCCGCGTTGATCACGACGGACTCGTCGATTTTCTGCGGCGTCGGTCCGTGCGCGTGCGCGAGCGGGGCGATCAGCGCGATCGCCAGCAGGGTCAAGGTGGTTCTCATGGGATCAGTTCCTCCTGAAGGGGTGGTGAATGGGGGCTGAAGGGGTCGGCGCGATGCGTCCGGTGTTCATGTGCTGACCGGCGTGAGGCGCGATGCCGGCCTCGCGCGGGCAGGCAGCAGGCGGGCGACCGATGCCGGAGCGAGGCTTACGATGAGCAGTGCCAGGCCCGCGAGCGCAAGCAGCGGGCGCAGCGGCATGCGCGTTTCGGCGGTGCGGCCGCCAGGCAGGGCGCGCAACTGCCGGGCCACCTGATCGGCGGAGCGCGCGACTGCGGTGGCGAGGCCGGTGCGCTGTGACAGGTCTTCCAGGATGTCGTCGCGGCGCAGCGACAGGTGATCGTTCTCGGATCCCGGCGCCCGCTGTGGCGCATTCCGGATGTCGCCGCCCATCCGCTCCATGTCGGCGACGGAAAGGGTCGGCGCGCCGGCGCTGGCGAAGCCGGCCGTGTCCTCCGGTGTCCAGTATCCTTCGATGCGGCCCTTCTCGCCCAGCTTGGGTACCGGCTCCGGGCTCTCGCCCCCGACGCCGAACAGCACACCGGGGACCTCGCCCGGCTTGCCGTCCCAGGACGGGATGCGACCGGGGTGCAGGGCGGGCGTCTGGTGGCCGTCGGTGAAGAAGGCGAGCGCCGCGCCCGGCGCCATCCTGCGGATATCGTCCAGTGCCGAGTAGGTGCCGTAGTAAAGATGGCTGTCGGCCGCCCACGCCATGCGCCAGTCGATATGGTCGATTGCATCCGCCAGGCTGCCGCGGCTGCGGCACACGTCTACCGGCATGAGCAGCGGCTGGGTGCGCCGCTCGACGAAGATGGACACGCCGACCTGGGTACCACAGGGGAGCTGGTCAAGCGCCGAGATGGCCAGTTGCTTGGCGAAGTCCAGGCGGCCGATCCGCGCATCGGCCGGTCCGACGTCCTGCGTGTTCATGCTCTGCGTGATGTCGAACACCATCATGTAGGTGCCGACTTCGCGTTCTATCCTGACGGCCGGATCGAACGACGCAATGCCGAAGCACAGGGTCGCTGCGGCGAGCAGCCAGAAGCGTGTGCCTCGGCCGCGCAGCCCGTGCGCCAGCGTGCTGGCCAGTGCGCCGGTCTTCAATGCATGCCTCGCGGAGCACCGACCATTTCGGTCCACGCCGCCTTGTCCGGCAGCGCGTCGTCGTCGACCTTGGTTTCCTTGCCTTCCTTGCGCCAGTTCCTGACTTCGTAGTCGGGTACCAGCACTTGCGCCAGTTCGAGGTTGAAGCGGCTGCCCCAGTCATCGGGTTGTTCGCGCAGTGCGCGGCGGTAGCCGGTCTTGGCCAGTTCGACCAGCGTGATGGCGCGCGCGGCGGCGCCCTCGCCGGTTGCGACCTCGATGGCGCGGCGAAGATAGAGATTGGCGGCATTCACGCGCGCCGCGCGCGCCAGCACCTCGTCATCGCGCAAGGTCGCCTGCGATTCGACCTCGCTGTAGGCCGCCAGCGCAGCGTCGTTGTCGCGCTTGCCGTCCAGTGCGACTGCGCGTGCGAACAGCACCATGGGCGGCGCACCTGCGTCGGCGATGCCGGCCCTGATCTGGCGGTTCGCGTCGTACGCGCGCCAGCCCTGCCACAGTGCGTGTACGCAGGCGGCCGTGGCTGCGGCGGCCAGCAGGTAGAGAAGGGGCGCGGTCTGGCGGCGCAGGGAGCGCCCCAGGGTAGCGGAGGACATCAACGGGACCATGCGGGTACCTCGAGCGAGCGGGCGACAAGCAGCAGCAGGCTGCACAGGAAGGACACGCCCATGAACAGGCCGCCCAGTTCCTGGCGCGGCGGGGTTTCGCGGTAGCGCAGCGGCTGGTTCTGCAGGCGCGCGACGTCGGCGATTGCGCGTGCCAGTGCATCCGGCGTGTCGGCTTCGTACAGGCGGTAGGGCACGCCCAGATCGCGGAAGTACTCGTTCAGGAAGTACTCGGGGGCAGGATCGAAGCCTTTTTCCGGATCGGGCGGGTCGGATGGTCCGCGCCCGCCGGCGGTGCGCAGGAAGATCCAGTACAGCGCGCTGCGGTTCTCCGCAAACAGGCGGCGGATCTGGTTCTGCTTGCGGGCGTCGATCTGCGCCGCGCCATCGGACACCAGCAGCACCACGCGCGAGCCGGTGACCGGCTTGTCCTTGAACTGTTCGAGCGACATGGTCAGACCCGCCGCGATATTGGTCAGGCCGACGCCGGGCGCGGCCGACGCCCTGATTGCTGCGGTGACGGCGTCATGGTCGGCAGTCAGTTCGAGTCCGTGCACCGGGGCGGTGCTGAAGGACACCAGGCCGAACAGGTCGCGCGGACGTTCGCGCACGAAATCCTCGAGCAGGCGCGCGGCCGCGCGTCCCTTCGCTTCGTCGCCCTCCTGCGCGCCGCGACCGGCGAAGCCATCGCTCATGCTGGCACTGCGATCGAGCGTGATGACGATGTGCGCACCGGTGCCGATGCGTTCGATGTCCTCGCCCTGGCGATGCGGGCTGGCCAGGGCGAGCGCCGCCGCCAGCACCGCCAGCGCGCCGAGGGTACGCAGTGCTGCGGCGAGGACGCGCGAGGCTGGATCGTGCGGTACGCCGGGCAGCCAGCCATGTGCCAGGGTGCGCTGGCCGTGCCAGAGCAGCGGCAGCAGCGCGAGCACTGCGGTCCACAGCCATTGCGGATGATCGAATGCAATCATGCCGACCTCAGGCTGCGCGCGACAGGGGCGCCTGCCGTACGCTCGGACCCTTTGCCCTCAGCTTTTCGCGGTCGCGCAGGGCGGCCAGCAAGCGCAGCAGAGCTGCCGGCGAGTCGTAGCCGCCTTGCGGCGGCAATCCGTAGAAGCAGGCGCGCGACGCGGCGAAGGCGGTGCGCAACGCTTCCGACTGATCGGCAAAGGCGGGGTTGTGCGCAATGAAGTCCGGAAGGTTGCTTGCGAACACCGTGGCGCCGGCCGTTTCGTTGCAGGCACCGTGCAGCGCGCGGAAGGCCTGTTGCAGGGCGTCGGCATCGCTGCGGGCGCACAGCGCCCGCACGCTGCGCCAGGCACGTGCGAACGGCCTGGCGCGCTGACCGCCCAGGCGGCCGCCTGCCCACAGCCCTGCCAGCAACAGAAGCACGCCTGCAACGCCCCAACCCAGCGCGCGCAGCAGGGGGGCTCGCGTATCGAACTCGGTCGCGAGGTAGCCGGGATGCACGCTGGAAACGATGTCCTTCTTGGATGCCCAGTGCAGCAGCGGAGCGGTGCTGATTTCGAAAGCCGGCACCTTGATTTCCGCCACCGCATTGTCCTTGCGGAAGCGCAGGCTCTGCGGTGCCATGCGCAGCGTCTGCGGCGCACGCACGCTCTTCATGAGCTGCCACTCGAGCGTATAGACGCGACAGTTGCCGCAGCGCTCAGGCGCGTCGCGAACAGTGAGCTGGCGCAACTCGAACTGGCGGTCGCCCTGGCCCGGTTCGGGCAGGCCGTCGCGATCGGGTGCCCAGCCTGCGGCGACGTCAAGGGTCAGTGTGACCGGTACGGTATCGCCGAGGCGGTAGCCGAAGTTGCGCGGCCATTCGATCTGCTTGAGCGCGACCGTCGCCGCCGCCGGTGCGGAGCACGCGAAAAGCAGCAGCGACAGGAGTGCGGAGGCGGATGACCTTTTCATGTCTGCAGGAAGTAGCGGTTGAACTGCATCGGGTCGATACGGTCGTCGATGAACAGCGGCGGGCGACCGTAGCGCATGGCGATGCGGCGCAGGCGCTCGCGTCGCTCGTTGCGAGCCTCTTCGAAGGCGCGCGCAAGCGCCGGTCGTTGCAGCAGCAGCCGTTCGGCGCCGCTTTCCATGTCGCGCAGCCGCGCGATGCCCCAGCGCGCGCTGGCGCGCTGCTCGCGGCTGTCGCCGAGCACCACCGTGACCACATCGTGGTGTGCCAGGCTGGCCAGTACCTTGCTCATGCGCTCGTCCGGCATGTGCGCATCGGTGAGCAGGAAGACCAGCGAGCGTCGCCGCGGAAGCTGCGGCGCCACGCGCAGCAGGGCGCTGTTGTCGTCGCCATCCGGCACGTGTGCGCGCAGACGCGCAATGGCGGCGCGTGCGCCGGCGGCACTGCGGCAGGGGGGCAGGGCGAGCTCGCGGCGCACCGCGCTGTCGCAGGCGATGAGCGCGAACGGGTCGCCGACGCGCCATGCGGAGTGTGCGATTGCTTCCGCCAGTTCGACCGCAAGGGTGTGCCGGTGCGTTGCACCGCGATAGTCCATCGAGCGCGATACGTCCACCACAACCACGACCGGTACCTGCGCCTGCTGACGGAACAGGCGGATCCATACGCGCTCGGATGGATCACGCAGCGACGCGCGCAGATCGAGGCGACGGGCGTCGCCCTGATCGCCCAGGGGCACGCTGCGCTCGAAGTCGTGACCCGGACCGGCCAGCGTGCCGCGATGGGCGCCCGGCGTCACGGCACGGCTGCGCCAGCGCAGGGCGTAGGCGAGCGCGCTCAAGGTCATGGCGAGGCGACCTGACGCAGCACCTCGGTGACGAATGGACGGGCGTAGAGTGCGCGCTGCGTTTCGTACACCGGACTGAGGCAGAGGCGATGGGCGATCGCCTCGAAGAACACGGTGTGCATGTCTTCCGGTACCAGTCGGTCACGCCCTTCCAGCCAGGCCTGCACGCGCGCTGCGCGCGCCAGCATGGCGACGCCGCGCGGGCTGGCGCCGGACAGGATGAACTGGTCGATATCGACATCGGACAAGCGGACGCCGTAGTCCGCCGGCTGGCGCGTCGCCAGCCACAGGTCGACACCGTAGTCATCGAGCACCGGGCTCGATTGCACGGTGGCCTGTATCGCTTCGGCGACGTCATTGAGGCGGGTGTGATCCAGCATGCCGGGCTCGACTGAGGAAATGAGCGCGTCCGCATCGTGGAAGCGCGTGTCGAACATGAGCCCGCGCAACTGCTCGCGCGCGCTCGGCGCTTCGACCGAAATTTCCATCAGGAAGCGATCGCGCGCTGCCGAGGGCAGTTCGAAGGTTTCCTCGCGCTCGACCCGGTTGCGATCGGCGAACACCTGCATCCACGGCAGACGATATTCGCGGTTGAAGGCGCTTACCGTGCGCTCCGCCATCAGACGCAGCAGCAGGGCGTGCACCTGCGGCCGGGCACGATTGATTTCGTTGAAGAAGAACACCGCCAGTTCGCTGCCTTGCGCGATGAGCGGGCCGGGCTCGACACGCGGACGACCGTCGTCACCCACATAGGTGTGATAGACGAGGTCGCCGGGCATCAGGTCCACAGTGCCTTCGATACGCTGGTAGGCACCACCGATGCCGCGCGCAACGGCCTTCAGCAGCGTGGTCTTGCCCACGCCGACGTCACCTTCCAGCAGCACATGGCCGCGCGAGAACACGGCTATGGTCATCAGACGCACGGTGCGCGGCATGCCGACGAGCACCGTGTTCAGCTGACGTTCGAATTCGAGCGCGTGCGCGCGCCATGTCGACAGGTCAACAGGTTCGGAATGCATCCGGGAATCCAGGTCGGGGTGGCCGCAGTGCGGCGCGGGAAGAAACCGGCCGGACGGGAGGGGATTCCGTCCAGCCGGCATGAAGGACGATCAGTTGACGTCGTACTTGAAGGTGCCGGTGGCGTTCAGGTTTTCCACGCGCTTGGCATTGCGCGCTTCCATGGCCTTGATCGAATCGCCTTGCTTGGAGATTTCCTTGGCGTCGTGCTTGGGGTCGTACTTCGAACCGGCAACCTTGTCCGGGTAGCCCGGCTTCGGTTCCCAGCAGTTGCCCGGAGCCTTGCACTTCGTGCCGTCGTAGGCCTGAGCACCGGCGGCCATCATCAGCAGGGCGGCTGCGGCGGTGATACGGGCTGCAATGCGGATCTTCATTCTCGTTCCTCCGTGGTTGTGTGTGGGTGTTGCGCTGGTCGGCCCGGTACCACCGGGCCGGAAACTGATGCTTCGGTATTACTTGTTTTCCTTGGCCTGCTTCCAGGTGGCCTTGGCCGGATCGCCGCTGTAGATCGAACGTATCCAGGCCATGATGGTCAGGATTTCGTCCTGCGACAGGTGACCGCTCTGCGGGCCCATCATCCCCTGCAGACCGCCGTAGATGCTGGAGAACAGACCCGGGTCGGTCGCGTTGTTGGGATAGGTCCAGTAGTCGTCAGCCAGGCCGGGGCCGAGCTTGCCTTCGGCATGGTGGCCATGACAGCCCGAACACGCAGTGGAGAAGAGCGATTCGCCTTCGGCGATCTTTTCCTTGCTGTCGTTGTACGGGTTGTAGCCGGTCTGCTTGAACTCCTTGACGGCTGCGCTCTCGTCCTTGCCGGAAAAATCCAGCGGCGTGCCTTCGATGGTGTTGAAGAAGCGCGGCGGACTGCCTGCTGCGATGGCGGTGACCAGGGTTCCGCCCATCACGGCGGCCGCGACCCACTTGCTGACTTGAAACTTCATCCTTTGCTGTCCTTCTGTCCCTCTGCCACCGGGTTGGGCGGCATGATGTTTATGCCCTCTGCGCGCAGAACGGCTTCTATATCCCCGCGCGATCGCGCGAGTGCGTCTTCGACCTTGCGCAGGAGTTCCTTGTCGTCCTTGCGCACTGCAATCGCAGTGTCGAAATGGAAGTCCACCGGCTCGCCATTGGATTTCTTCGACTGAGGCGGCACGGTTGCCACCTTGAGCGGTACCGGAGAAGTCTTGATATAGCGCGCGACAGACGGGCCCCAGGCTACGGCGACGTCTATCTCGCCGGCAGCGAGGTCGCGGATGAGCTTTTCGGTGTCATAGCGCACGTAGCGGTTGCGCGGCGCCTTGTTGCCACCCAGTGACATCATGTAGCGGAAGCTGTCCGCATAGCGGCCGATCTGCACCAGCATCACTTCGGCCGGTGTGCCGGGCACAACGCCGATGTGCGCGTTCTGCATGGCGGGGCTTTCCCAGCTCGTCACGTCGTCGCCGAAGTCAGCCCGTGTGACGAATACGTAACTCGAGCGGTAGTAGGCTCGCGTGGTCGCCACACGGGGATCGCCCGCGTCGACGCCCATCATGATGTCGCACTTGCCCTTGTCGAGCAGGTCGCGCACCACGTAGCGCGGATCACTGAAGCCCACGCGCTCGAGCTTCATGTCCATGGCCGCTGCCAGTTTCTCGGCGATGCGGTCTTCGAATCCTTCGCCCTTTTCGTTTGCGTAGGGCATTTCGTTATCGGCTGCGCAGACGCGCAACGTGCCGGCCGCTTGGGCGCCACCTGCGATGGCACACAGCAGAGCCGCAATGAGGGAGTTTTTCATGTGCATCTCCTGCCGGGAAAAGGGCGCGATGCCCGAGGCATCGCGCCCTTCTGAGACTTACAGCGAGAACACCATCACGCCGCCGCCCATCTTGGTGTATTGCTGGAGCTCCTTGAAGGCGCCCACTGCACCAAGACCCGCGGTCGGATCGGTCAGGTCGAACACGAGACCCACGCCAGGCCAGCCACCGACGCCGTAGTAAATGGCGACGTACTGCTTGCCCTTGTGCTCGTAGGTGACCGGGTGGCCGATGACGCCGGACGGGAGCTTGAATTCCCACAGCGTCTTGCCGTTGTCGGCGTCGACCGCCTTGATCATGCCGTCAAGCGTGCCGTAGAACACGAGGTCGCCGGCGGTGCTGGTGGTACCACCCCACACCGAGAACTTCTCGTCCTTGACCCACTTGAATTTCGAGGTCTTCACGTCGTAGGCCTTGACCTGGCCCATGTTGCCGTTGTTGCCCGGGGTGGCATACATGTTCAGGGTGGCGCCCACGAAGAACTGACCTGCGCGGTAGGGCAGCATGAACGGCTCCCAGTCCATGCAGATCATGTTCGTGCCGAGCATGACCAGTTCGCGCTTCTTGTCGATCGAGTCGTGACCCTGGTTGTGATAACCCATGGCGGACGGGCAGATGCCCTTGGCCAGGTGGTCCATGCGGGTCGAGTATTCCGGATCGCGGATGGGCACACCCTTGGCCATGTCATAGCCCTTGAACACGTTCACCGACGGATCGATCTTGTCGGCGCGAACCAGGTTGCCGTTCTCGCGGTTCAGGGTGTAGACGATGCCGTTGCGGTCCGGGTGGGTCAGCAGTTTCTGCTTCTTGCCGTCAACCACTTGCTCGGACAGGCCGATCCAGTTCACGCCGGCGTAATCCCACTCGTCGTGCGGCGTCTTCTGGAAGGCGAACTTGGCCTTGCCGGTCTTCACGTCGCGACCCCAGATGGCCATCGTCCACTTGTTGTCGCCCGGGCGCATGGTTTCGTTCCACGGTGCCGGGTTGCCCGAGCCGTAGTACATCAGCTTGAGGTCCGGGTCGTAGGCGTACCAGCCCCAGTTCGTGCCGCCACCGATCTTCCATGCGTCGCCTTCCCAGGTCGAGGTGCCGAGGCCCTTCTGACCATAGTGCGGGTTCGCCATGTTGAAGTCGTCGGCCAGGTTCAGGTCCTCGTCCGGACCGGTGGCGTAGGCACGCCACACCTGCTTGCCGTCCTTCATGCGGTAGGCGGTGACATAGCCACGCACGCCCAGTTCGGCACCGGACGAGCCGACGATCACCATGTCTTCGACCACCATCGGAGCCTGGGTCAGGGTGGAGCCGACCTTCGGATCGGAGTTCTCCATCTTCCACAGTTCCTTGCCGGTCTTCGCGTCCAGCGCGACGATGTGGCCGTCGAGCTGGGTCTTGAAGATCTTGCCGTCGCCGTAGGCCAGACCACGGTTGACCACGTCGCAGCATGCGACTGCACGCACCGATGCGTCCTGCTTCGGCTTGTGTTCCCACAGGATCTTGTTCGGGTTGTCGAGATCGATCGCGTAGGTGATGTTCGGGAACGGGGTGTGGATGTACATGATGCCGTTCACGACCAGCGGACCACCTTCGTGACCATGCAGAACGCCCGTCGAGAAGGTCCAGGCGGCCTTCAGGTTCTTCACGTTGCTGCGGTTGATCTGCTTCAGGCCGCTGTAGTGGCTGTGGTCATAGTCCTTGCCTTGCATGACCCACTGGCGATCATCCTTCGACAGCTTGATCAGTTCAGCATTGGCCAGCGCTGCACCCGATGCGGATGCCAGCGCGACACCGGCAATCGCGGTGGCGACAGCGCGGCTCAGACGGGTCTTCTGCAGACCGGTCCGGCCGGTTGCACTTTTCAGTGACATAGCGATTTTCTCCTCCTTGGATGGGGCGCGCGGGGATACGCGCATTCACTCGCTTGCGCCCGGCCGGCTGTGGGGACAACCGGTGCCGGACGCAACCCCCACGCAGGTCGTCAGGCGGCGGCCTGCGTGAAAGTCCTGCGAACTATAGGAATGTGCACCGCAGCGATGGCGGTGCCGGATACACCGCAACGAGGGGAATTTGTCCCGCGTGGGTGGCGCTACCATGGCTCCATCCGGATCGCGCGGAGCTTTGCCCGCGAAGCGACATCCCTGCCCTCATCCAGAACGAATGACGCTCAAGAATCGTCTGCTGCTGCTCGTGCTGCTGCTCATGTGCGTATTGCTCGCCACGCACGGCTATCTGCACTACCGCGCCTGGCAGAGTGACTCGGTCGAGGAGATCGAATCCGGTACCCGGCTGGCGCTCATGCTGTTGCCGGAGGACATGCCGCTCACCGCAGGCGACGGCCGTTCGGTCATGCTGGAGTCGCTGCTCGAGCGCGTGAGGCGCATGAAGGACATCCGGCATGTGCGCATCGACGTGCTTGATCTCGCCGGTCGCGTACTCGCATCGTCCGACCATCGCGGAGAGGCGGCGTGGCCCGCGCCCGACGAAGCGCCAGTTCAGGCTTCGGGCACGGTGCGCATGAAGCCGTGGCGACTGAACGGCGAGATTGCCGGTTTCTATCGCGTGTCGCCGATGCCGTCCGACGAAATGCGCGAGAAGTGGGAAGGCTTCAAGCGACTGAGCTATCTCACCGTGGCCTTCAGCGTGTCCGCGGCCTTGCTGCTCTATTGGGCGCTCAGCCGCGCACTGGCGCCGGTGCAGGCCTTGCGTACCGCGCTGCGCCAGATCGAAGCCGGTCAACTCGAGGCGCGACTGCCCGCCTTCCGGTTGCCGGAGCTTGCGGAGCTTTCGGCGTCGTTCAACCGCATGGCCACTTCGTTGGCCGAGGTGAGCCGCGAGCGCAGTTCCTTGCTGCGCAAGATCATGGTGATGGAGGAGCAGACGCGCCGTGCCATCGCACGCGACCTGCACGACGAAATGAGTACCTATATGGTGGCCATGCAGCCGCATGTCGCCGTGCTGTCGGCGGCGTGCCAGCGCGAACCCGCGCTCGAGCGCTATCGCGGCAGTGCGCGGGCGCTGGGCGAGCACCTGGCGCAGTTGCTCGGTCGTGTGCGTGTTCAGCTCGAGTCGCTGCACCCGGCGGAAATCGATGCGCTGGGCCTGTACAACGCGCTGCGGCAACTGGTCGAACAGCGCAGCGCGCAGGCGCCGCGTCCGCTCGAACTGGTGCTCAACCTCGAAGGCGAATCGGTGGATGCGGGTCCGGCGGTCGAGGCGAGCGCCTACCGCATCGTGCAGGAGGCGGTCACCAATGCCTTCAAGCATTCGGATTGTTCGCGCCTGCTCATCGGCGTGAGCGTGGAGCAGGGGCGCGAGGGCCGTCTGCTCAAGCTGGACATCTGGGACGACGGAACGGCCCACGGGATTCCCACCGGCGGCAGTGGCCTCGGCATGCTGGGCATGCGCGAGCGCGCACTGGCGCTGGGCGGGCAGTGCACGGCGGGGCCCGCACCCGGTGGTGGCTGGCGCGTGACGGTGCGCCTGCCCTTTGCACGAACTGAACAGGAGATCGCAGCATGAACAATCGTCCTACCCGCATCCTTCTGGTGGACGACCACGCAGTCGTCCGCACCGGTTACCGGGCCCTGCTGGAAATGAACGAGACGCTGCAGGTGGTCGGCGAGGCCGGCTCGGCCGACGAGGCCTATGCGGCCTACCGCAAGCACACACCCGACGTGGTTGTGATGGACATCATGCTGCCGGGTTCCAGCGGCATCGAAGCGACTCGACGCATCATCGCCTTCGACGAACAGGCGAAGATCCTCATGTTCACGATGTGTTCGCATCCGACCGTCGTGCAGCAGGCGCTGGACGCTGGCGCGCTGGGCGTGCTCACCAAGGACAGCGCACCCGAGGCGCTGGTCGATGGCGTGCAGTCGGTGGCGCGCGGCAAGCGGGTGCTCAGCCGACAGGTCGCGGAAAGCGTCGCCTTCTCGCACTACCTGCCGGAATCCAAGCTGTTCGGCTATCTGACGCCACGCGAATTCGAAATGTGCCGTCTGCTGGTATCCGGCCATTCGATCGATGCCATCGCGGAACAGTTGAATCTCAGTCCGAAGACGGTCGCGAACAAGTTGAGCACCGCACGCCGCAAGCTTGACGTGAGCTCGGACATCGAACTGGTAAAGCTCGCTTCTGAAGTGGGGCTGGTGCCGTGGGTCAATGAACGGCGCATCGGCGTGGAAGCGGGCGGTTAGAACATCGTCGCGCCTGGGCCGGGTCCATCCAGCGGACTCGTGAAGCCCGGGGCGGCGAATGGCGAATGGCGCAGGGGGCGATGGACGGTCGCGCACCGCCCATCGCCCGGATAGCCTTCACTGCGCAGGGGTGTCGTCGTCCTGCACCCGACCCCAGGGGTCGAAGGGGTCGGGAAAGCGCTGCCATGCGGCTTCGCCCAGCGCAATTTCCTCATCGGTCAGCAGACAGGAGGCCAGTCGCTGGCGTATCCAGTCCTCGTCCATGTCCATGCCGATGAACACCAGTTCCTGCCTGCGGTCGCCAAAGGGCTCCTGCCAGCGCGCACGGATCTGCGCCAGATAGTCGCTGTCGGTCGGCCAGTCGGCCCGGTCGACGGCTGCCCACCACAGGCCTGCCGGGCGGTTGCGGCAGATGCCGCCCGCCTGCGCCCACTCGCCTGCGAAGTCCATACGGCTCGCCAGCCAGAAGAAGCCCTTGCTGCGCACGACGCCGGCCCATTCGTCATGAATCAGATTCCAGAAGCGGCGCGGGTGGAAGGGGCGGCGTGCGGTCCATGAAAAGCTGCGTATGCCATAGGTGTCCGATTCGGGCACATGGGTGCCGCGCATTTCCTGCAGCCAGCCGGGCGCTTCCGCGGCGGCTTCGAAATCGAAGCGCCCGGTGTCGAGGATGCGATCCAGCGGCACGCGTCCTTCGGTGGATTCGACGATGTCAGCGCGCGGATTCAGTGCGCGCAGGATGGCATGCAGTCTTTCGCGCTCCTCGTCGCTGACCAGATCACACTTGTTCAGCACGATCACATCGGCGAATTCGACCTGGTCGACCAGCAGGTCCACCACGGTGCGATTGTCGTCCTCGCCGAGCGATTCGCCGCGCTCCGCGATCATGTCGTTGCTTGAATAGTCACGCAGGAAATTCCAGGCATCCACCACGGTCACCATGGTGTCCAGCCGCGCCACCGACGACAGGCTGCCGCCATCCTCGTCCTCGAAGGTGAAGGTTTCCGCCACGGGCAGCGGTTCCGAAATGCCGGTCGACTCGATCAGCAGATAGTCGAAGCGACCGTCGCGCGCAAGCTTCGATACCTCAATCAGCAGATCCTCGCGCAGCGTGCAGCAGATGCAGCCATTCGACATTTCCACCATGCGCGCATCGGTGCGCGACAGTTGCGCGCCTTGAGCCACCAGTTGCGCGTCGATGTTCACTTCGGACATGTCGTTCACGATGACCGCGACGCGTCGGCCTTCGGTGTTGGACAGCACATGGTTCAGCAGGGTGGTCTTGCCGGCGCCGAGAAAGCCGGACAGTACGGTGACGGGAAGTTTCTGATTCATGATGGATTACCAGATGGCATCGAAGGCCGCGACGATGCGCGGCGCGTCGTCTGCGATTTCGGGGGAGCGATGCAGCACGCCGCGGCCGGCCTGGCCGGGCCAGTTCCGACCCTTGAGCAGCAGCAGATCGCCCGCGTCGGCACGATGGATGCCGCGCGCGTCGATCAGGATGTGATCGGTGCCGATGCGGGTGCGATCGGCGCAATCGTCGTCCAGCCACTCGGTCGCCGGGCCGCGCCAGGTCACCAGCAAACGCAGGCTGACCTGATCGACATGCCAGCGCGGGCACATCGCGCGATCCAGTACCTCGATGCGCACACCGAAGCGGGCACTGCCGGTCAGGTCGCACAGCAACTCGCCGCACTGGCGCACATCATCGATCAGCGGGTCGCGGCCCGGGCCGTCCGGCAGCATTGCCGGATCCAGCGTTTCGCCGGCGATGAACACGCCGCGGGGCAGGGCGCGCAGCGCGGCGTGAACCGTCGTCATGTCGAGATAGGTCGCCAGCTCGGGCGGCAGCGGCCGGCGCAGTCGCACCAGATGGCATTCGGGTTCGAAGATGCGTGACACGTCACCCAGCGTGTTCACGGTGGCGGCGACGCCGTGTGGGGTCGCCGCACTACAGGAGTCAAGGCGGTCATTCATGGTGAGGGCTCGCGGGGCATTGCCGAAAAGGGCGGCGCGTCTGCGATGGAGGCGGCCACCCGTTCTTCGATCAGCGACGGCGTCTTGCCACCTGGCTCAGCATGAGCAGGCCGCCCACGAACAAGGCCCAGCTCGCCGGTTCAGGCACCGGTGCCGGGACAGCGAAGTCGATGTAGAAGGTGCCGCTGTCGCGCACGGCGGTGTTGCTGCCCAGATTCACCAGCGAGAACTGAGCGGTGTAGGTGCCTGCGGCGGCGGTCGAATCCACCCAGAAGGTCGGCAGGAAATCGAAGCTGTTGCCCGATCCGAGCAGGTAGAGATTGCCGCTGTCGAACAGGTCCATGTCGCCATTGGCGGCCACCTTCAGGCCCGGTGTGGCGTACTCGAGCTTGAGCGCCACCTGCACGCCGTCCAGCGCGGCATTCCAGCGCTCGCTGCTGCTGTTGAACAGCACGCTTTCGGCGCTCCCGGCCGCACCGCCGGACAGCGACTGTATCGAGGACATGCCGAGGTAGCTGTATTCGTGGTGTGCAACGTCCTCTCCGAGCACGCCGCTGACCCATTTGCCGGCGTAGTCGCCGCTGCCGGTGGTCAGCGCCAGGGTGCCGGGAAGCGGATCGATGCGCGAATACAGTTCGGGCAGCCGGTTGTTCGCGTTCGTGCCATTGATGACCGGCGCATCGGCGGTACCGGAGTAACTGTAGGCACCGATGCCGTGGAAGTGATTGCCGTGATCGAACAGGAAGGTGAGTCGCCCGTAGTTAGGGTTGGCCTGTCCGGCGAAGGTGCCGCTCGTGATCGTGGCGAGGCTGTCGATGCCGATGTAGAAACCGATGCCTTCGTCGGCGCGCAGCGGTTCGGCCGCGTGCGAGGGCAGGCTGACCATCAGGCTTGCGCTCAGTACGAGCAGGGGTGTACGGAACATCTGTGTCTCCTGGATGAGGGATTGGAAAGATGGCTGGCCAGCCACTAACGATAATAAATTATCAATAGAGAGCGCACAAACTCTTTCGATCAAGGCCGGCAAGGTCCGCCGACGCTGTACGTCCTGTCCCAATGCTGTTATTTTTGCAAATGGTAGTGCGTTATCAAAAATCAAGCCACGGAGATTTCCATGTCCTTGCTGTCACATCGCTTCAGAGGGATGTTTCTCGGCCTTGCGTTGTCCGGGGTGTCATCCGTCGCACTGGGCCAATCCATACATTTCGATGTCACCATCAGTCTGGACAAGGGACCCGTGGTCGGCAGCAAACTGGTTGCCGGTGCCTTTGGCGATCTGCCGTTCGCCACGCTGCCGACCGACTACGAAACCGGTGCCTTTGTCTTTCCGGGCAACTTCGGAGATTTCGAAGGGGGGCCGCGCGCCACGGACGACCCGGGCTTCCAGGCGTTCGCCGGTGCGCTGAAGGGCGGCTCGCGCGCCAGCGAGCGGGATCTCATCGGCTTTCGCGCCGTCGGTATCCTGCAGTACTGGGATCCGGTGTCCGGTGTGTGGTCGGACGCCGACGCTGGCGTGGGCGTGCGTCTATATGGCGCAGTGCCTCCGGCTGTCGCCGATGCCTACCTGCTTTACCAGCTCAGTCCGTCACTCGCGCCGCCCAACGCTGTCGCGAACTACCAGTATTACGAGTCAGGCACCTTGTTTACCGGTGAGGGCATTTCGGGCCCTGCGATGGCGGTCATTGATGACGCCTCCTCGTCAGGTGCCTTCCATGCTCACCTTGACTGGTTCATCGAGGGTAACGCACCGGTTGGCGCCTACATGGTGACCCTGCAATTGACCGACTCCACCACCATCGGTGGCAAAGGGCGCTACGTCGACTCCGATCCTTTCCAGGTGCTGTTCAACTACGGGCTGGATTCCGCGAGTTATCAGGCCGCCTTCCAGTCCAGGCTGTCGGCGCCGGTTCCGGAGCCCGCGACCTGGGCCTTCCTGCTGGCCGGCTTTGCCGCACTGTCCATCGCTGCGCGGCGCCGCCCGGGCTGACCATTCCAGCCGCCACGGGTCTCTTGTCTGTCCCGGGTGGCGAGCGGATCCTTCTGCAAGAGGCGCATGTCCGCCCGAGCCGCCGCACGCCGTGACCGGGGTCTCAGAACTCCAGGCTGGCGGCCACTTCGATGCTGCGTCCCGGCTCAGGCGAAAAATTACGCAGCAGAGAGGTGGCGTTGCGCGCGTCTGCGTCGAGCAGATTGCGGGCGCGCAGCGACAGCGTGAGCATCCTTTGTTCGCCAAGTGCGCGCCTGTGACTGAGGTTGGCATCCAGCCGTGTGTAGCCGTCGGTCGTCGTTTCGCCGGTACCGGGCCTGTCCTGGTCGGCATAGCGCGTGAGACGCAGACGGCCGGTCCAGCTTTCATGCCGGAACGACAGCTCGCTGCCGAAACGCAGCGGCGGCAGGCGTGGCACGTCTTCCCGCAGACGGGTCAATCGTCCCTTAACCTCGTCCGCGAACAGTGAAAGTTCCACGCGTCCCCAGCCCTGACTGTCCCAACCGCGGGCGATTTCCGCCTCGAAGCCATGCAGCCTCGCGTCGGACTGACTGAAGTTGGTGACCGGCAGGCACTCCTCCAGGCGGACGCAGGCTGGCCGGATGCGTTCCTCATCCGTGTCATAGAAGAAGTTGGGCACGGTGCGCTGATAGATGAAGTCGTCGAAGCGGTTAACGAACAGATTGATCCGCGCGCGCCAGGTCGAGTCGTCGTACTCGATCAGCCATTCGCGTCCGTGCAGGGTTTCGCTTCCCAGGTCGAGATTGCCGACGTCGTAAGTGCGCGTGGCCAGGTGAGGGCCCAGCGAATAGAGTTCGTGGATTTCCGGCGCACGCTGCGCATGGGACAACACCGTTCCGATGCGCAGTGATGGCGTCATCCGCCAGTAGGCTGCGAGAGTGCGGCTGTTCGCGTTGAACTTCCGGTCGGGCAGGTCGACCACTGTGGTGGCCAGTTCGCGCTCGCCCGCCTGCATCCTTGTCAGTTCGGCGCGTGCGCCGGCTTCCAGGGTAAGGCTTCGCCAGTTCATCCGCTGCGTGACATAGACGGCCGAACTGCGCAGTTCGGTCCGCGGAATGAAGGATTCCAGCCCGACGGCCGAGAATCGCCGCTGTACATGATGGACACCCACGGTGCCCGCGAAGTTTTCGCCCAGCGCGTGCTCCGCCTCCAGGCGCTGTTCGATGGCCTTGTTGCGAAAGGTGGTGGCAATCGTTCCGTCGTCGATTTCGTCGTGACGGTACTCGATGTGCGCGCCGGTATAGCGCAGCGTCTGCAACCATCCTTCGCCCAGCCACTCCGCGCGGGTATCGACACGGCGGTTATCCATGTCTATGCGAGTACGGTCGTCGCCACCGTGACTGTGACCCGGTGCAGGCGGAATGCCGTAGTTGTTGGAGCTGTTGTTGACCGCGGCGCCGAACAGCGCGTCGCCGATGAACACCGTGCCCCCGAGCGTGCCGCCGGCCGAGCGTGCATCGCTGTTGTAGAGACGGCCACAGCTGTTGCGGGTATTGATCTGACCGAACTGCTGGAAAACCGCAGCGTCGTCCACTGCACAGCCTGCAATGTGGCTGTCGCTGCGGTCGCGCGCAAAGCCGCTCGCGCGAAGTGCGACCGGTCCGCCGCCGGTATCAAGTTTCAGGGCATTCACCCGTTCGCGGCCGTTGCTGCCATAGCTCGAGGAGGCTGTTCCCGATACGGGGCGGGACGGGGGCCGCAACGGAATGCGCCCGTCGTCGACATCGATCGCTCCGCCGAGAGCTCCGCCTCCGTAGCGCAATATGGCCGGGCCGCGGAGTACGCGTATCGATTCCGCCAGCGTCGCGTCGGCCGTCGATGCATGATCCGGGCTGAACGTGCTGGCGTCATGAGTCGCTCCGCCATTGCTCAGCACTTTCACCCGGGTACCGCTCAGACCCCGGATCACCGGCAGGCCGACTCCCGCGCCGAAGGTGGTGTTATGGACACCGGCTTCGTCTCCGACCGTTTCACCCACGGTCGATCCCCGGCGATCACGCAGCGCGTTGCCCCGCAACTCGTTCTGTTGCAATCCTGGCGAGGGAGAAGCCTCGGGAAGGCGGACCGCTTCAACTTCGACATCGGGCAACGTGAGCGCATCGTCGCTGGCGGTCGACGTGCCCTGGGCCGAAAGGAGTGAAGGGAAGGCGGCAAGTGCCCACCATATTGGCAAGCGAGGCAGGACTGCGCGGGCACACATGGAGGAGGCGGTACGAAGAGGAAGAGGTGCAAATTGTGATAATAGTAACGTATTATCGATATTGACCGGAGCGAACCCGTATCCGGACACCCTCTTCACCGTCCAGGAGATATCAATGAAGTTTTCTGCATTGCGCCAGTTCGGCGCCGCGCTCTTTGTGGCGCTGTTGTCCTCGACCGCGGCTCATGCCCAGCATCTGCACGCAGGCGATGTCGAGATCGGAAGCGCGTCCGGGGTCATCGTGGTTGATCCGGAAGCTCTGGCACAGCACGCGTCCAATGGCTATGCGCTGTTCGAAGGCGATTTCCGCGATCTTTCCGGAGGTGTGTTCGGCACGGACGATCCGGGCTTCATTTCGGAAGAGGGCGCGCTGACGCCGAGTGACATCATCTACTTCCGGGGCATCGGTTCGCTCATGACGTGGAGCGGCGCGAACTGGGTCGTTTCAACCGCCGCTGTATCGCTCAGCATCGAGGATGCATTGGGGGAACTCACCGTGTTCAGCGGCAGCGGCATAAGCTCGCCGCAAGGCATCATCGGGCAGGTGAATGGTGCAGGCGAAATCCACGAGCATCTGGATTTCGACCTGCTGGGTGCTGATCGCGCGCTTGCGTCGGCCTATCTCATCACCTTGCAGATCGGCAGTGATCTGAACGGGTTTTCGCAACCGTTTTACGTGGTGATGAATGCCGGACTGGACGAAGAGGTATTCGAAAGTGCGGTCGGTGCATTGACAGCGCCTGTGCCCGAACCTGCTTCCTGGGCGCTGCTGCTCGCAGGTGTCGGCATGCTGTCGCTGGTTGCGCGTCGGCGGGCGGGCTGACTCCGGACCGGGACGTCCGCGCCCTCGGCCCGTGCGGCAAGGGTGCGGATGTTCAATCGTGACGGTGCGTACAGGCCTTGGGTTCTGTGCGAGTCTCGTCGCCATCATCGCCGCACTTTGCACAGCGCCCGTACAGGGTAATGTCATGTGCGTCCACCGAAAACCCTGCTGGTGCGAGTGAAGACCAGTCGGTGGCGCATTCCCCGATATCGAATACCCGACCGCAGCAACGGCACTTGAAGTGGTGGTGATGGCCCAGATGTGCTTCCTCGTACCGGGGCGCTTCGCCAGGGATGTCCACCTCGCGGATCACGCCTTCTTCCAGCAGAACCTTGATGTTGCGATAGACCGTCGCGAGGCCGAGTGCCGGCGCTTCGCTGCGCGCCAGCGAGTGCAGTTCGGACGGCGACAGCGGACGCCCGGCGTGCTGGATCGCGCCCAGGATCGCCGCGCGCTGGCGGGTATTCCGTTCCATCGCCACTCAATCCTCGCTTTCTACCGCCTGGCCGGCATGAAGGTGCATGATCTGCCAGCCTTGTTCGCGCGCATAGGCCTCAAGTGTGGGGTCGGGGTCGACCGCCACCGGATGATGCACGCGCTTGAGCAGCGGCAGATCGTTCAGTGAATCACTGTAGAAGCTGGTGCGCTTGAAACTGCCGAAATAGAGGCCCAGTTCTTCCAGCCAGCGCTCCACGCGTTCTATCTTGCCTTCGCGGAAGGCCGGGGTGCCGCGCGGTTTGCCGGTGAACTGACCGTTCTCCTGGGCGGGTATGGTGGCCACCAGGTGCGGGATGTCCAGTTCGCGCGCGATCGGACCCGTGATGAAACTGTTGGTGGCGGTGACGATGGCGCACAGCGCTCCGCTTTCGAGGTGGGCATTGACCAGACCGCGCGCGCCGTCGGTGAGGCGCGGGTGGATCTGTTTCACCATGAATTCCGCGTGCCAGGCGTCGAGCTGTTCGCGCGGATGGCGCGACAGCGGAGCAAGCTGGAAGTCCAGGAACTCGTGGATATCCAGCGTACCGGCCTTGTACTGAGCGTAGAAAGTCGCATTGCGCACTTCGTACAGTTCGCGATCGAGCACGCCCTTGGAAATCAGGAATTGCGCCCACTCGAAATCGGAATCGCCAGCGAGAAGCGTGTTGTCGAGGTCGAAAAGTACCAGTTCCATCCGTGTTCCCATCAGATCAGTCGTGTCTGCATGACTTCGCGCAGCAGCGGCAGTGTGACCGGACGCTGGCGGGTCAGAGAATGCTCGTCCAGCAGGTCGAGCACGCCCAGCAGAGAACGTATGTCGCGCCTGCCGTGGCGCATCAGGTAGTCGAAAACTTCGGGGTCGATCTTCATGCCGCGCGCCGCCGCGTGAGCGTGCAGCAACTCGATGCGTTCTTCGTCATGCAGCGGCTGTATGCAGAAGGGCAGCATCTGCCCGATTCGCGTGCGCAGATCCTCTCGCAGAGACAGTTCGCGGGGCGCCGCGTTTCCTGCCGCCACCACGGTGATTCCGCGCCCCTGGGCGAGATTGATCGCACGGAACAGCGCACCCTGTGCCCCGGTATCGAGAAGATGTACGTCGTCGAACAGCCATAACCCGGCTCGGGTCGCTTCGAGAGCGGCGATCAGGGTGTCGGCTGCGGTGAGATTGATCTGTTCGGCTTCCAGGTAGAGGCCGCGCGCAACGGATTCGGCAGCGAGCGCACGCAGAAGGTGGGTGCGTCCGCTGCCACTGTCGCCCCAAAGGTAGACCGAGAGGCCCGGATGCGGCCCGGTCATCGTTCGCAGGTGCGCGATCAGGTCGCGATTGGCGCCGGCAACGAAGTTATTGAGGCTGGGTGCAGCAATTGGGCGGATGTCGAGCAGGAGCTGGCGCATCATTCGAGAATCTTGGGACCGTCGCCCTGATAGAAACCGCTTGCAAGGTAATGCCGGCGTACCTCGCGCAAACCGACCAGAAGCGCTGCCGAAGCGGGAAGCGCCACCAGCACGCCGACGAAACCGAACAGCTGACCGAAGGCCATCAGGGCGAAGATCACGGCCAGCGGATGCAGCCCGATGCGCTCGCCGACCAGCCATGGCGTCAACACAAAGCTCTCCAGCAACTGGCCCAGTCCGTAGACGATGGCCACGCCTATCATGGGTGACCAGCCCTGGAACTGCAGGGCCGCGACCAGCAGCGACAGCAGCAGGCCGGTCGAGAAACCGACATATGGAATGAACCCGAGCAGACCCGACAGCAGGCCGAGAGGCAGGGCGTAATCGACGCCGGCCAGCCAGAGGCCGATGCTGTAGAAGGCGGCAAGCGCAGCCATCACGGCCAGCTGACCGCGCAGGAATTCGGCCAGCACGGCATCGATCTCGTCCGCCATGGCGAGTGCGCGCTGCAACCAGGGGCGCGGGATGAATGTCGCGACGCGGTGCCTCAGATCCTTCCAGTCGCGCATCAGATAGAACATCACCACGGGCGTGAGCAGCACGTTGGCAACGACTCCGACAATGACCGCACCCTGGCTGGTCACGTACTCGAGAGCCAGCATCAGGTAGTCCTGCGCGCTCGACCAGTTCTTCGTGATGAAGCGCTTCAGACTGTCGACGTCAAGCTGCAGATTGATACCCAGGTGACCGCTCAACCAGGGCATCAAACGGTCGTGCGCGGCAGTCAGATAGGCAGGCAGACGCTCGACCAGGGTGCGTACCTCCTGCTGGATCACCGGTACCAGGATGAGGATGAGGCCGATCACCATGCCGATCACCAGCACGATGACCATCACCACAGCGAGCGTGCGCGGCACGCCGCGCCGGTGAAGGCGTTCGACCAGTGGCTCGAAGATGTAGGCCAGTACCAGCCCGAGCATGAAGGGCGAAATCGTCGGCCCGAGAAGCCAGATCAGCCCGATCAGGGCAGCCCCCACCCCGGTCCAGAGCACGGTCTGTCTGCGGTTGATGCCGGAAGGACTCATGAGGAGGGGTGTGCGGAGGTAGAATGCGCACCCTCGGGGTGTGATGCGCTGTGGAACGTGTAGGAATGCGCGCAGTTTAGCAAGATTCCACCCCGGGCTTCCGTTCATTCATCCCGTTTCCGCGGCGCTTGCGCCCCATATGTCATGACATCATCCAAGGACACCCGCACTTCCCTCAGTTATGCCTCCGCTGGCGTGGATATCGATGCCGGCGATGCATTGGTCGAGCGCATCAAGCCGCTGGCCAGGCGCACGATGCGGCCCGAGGTGCTGGGCGGGATCGGCGGGTTCGGTGCGCTGTTCGAGGTGTCGAAGCAGTATCGCGAGCCGGTGCTGGTATCCGGGACCGACGGTGTGGGTACCAAGCTGAAGCTCGCGTTCCAGCTCGACGGACATGACACGGTAGGGCAGGACCTCGTGGCCATGAGCGTCAACGACATCCTGGTGCAGGGTGCCGAACCTGTGTTCTTCCTCGATTACTTCGCTTGCGGCAGGCTTGACGTCGACACGGCTGCTCGCGTCGTTGGCGGCATCGCGCGGGGCTGTGAACTGGCGGGCTGCGCGCTGATCGGCGGCGAAACGGCCGAAATGCCCGGCATGTACCCTGCCGGGGAATACGATCTCGCTGGTTTCGCCGTCGGCATTGTCGAGAAAAGTGCGCTCATCACTGGCGAAACCATCGCGGAGGGCGATGTGGTGCTGGGGCTCGCTTCCAGCGGTGCGCATTCGAACGGTTACTCGTTGTTGCGCAAGATACTCGAGCGTGACGCGCCGGATCTCGATGCGGATTTCCACGGCCGGTCGCTGCGCGAAACCGTGCTCGCACCGACGCGCATCTATGTGAAGTCGCTGCTCGGACTGATGAAGCAGGCGCCGGGCATGGTCAAGGGGCTGGCCCACATCACGGGCGGTGGCCTGCTGGACAATGTGCCGCGCGTCCTGCCCGAAGGGCTGGCGGCACATATCGACGCGTCGTCCTGGCCCATGCCGCCTTTGTTCGCCTGGTTGCGCGAAGCGGGCAATGTTGCCGAACAGGAAATGTACCGCGTATTCAATTGCGGCATCGGCATGGTGGTCATCGTGTCGGCCGCGGATGCCGATCGCGCGAGCGAAGCGCTGGCCCGGGCGGGCGAGCAGGTGTTCCGCATCGGCCGTATCGAACGCTGTGCGTCGGGTGAAGCGCAGACGGTGGTGCGCTGACGAAGGTGGCAACGTGATGGTTTGATTGCCGGCCTGCCCGGCGCAGCGACCGGATGTGCCGCTGCATGTCGCGCGCGGGAAGGGCAAAACAAGGGCAATAAAACAAGGGCAATAAAAAACCCGCCGGCGGCGGGTTTTTTATTGCCCGGGGGCCGGCTGTCACATATCGCGACCAACCTGCGCCCGCAAGGACTTACTTGAGTTTGGTTTCCTTGTACATCACGTGCTTGCGCGCCTTGGGATCGAACTTCATGATCTCCATCTTCTCCGGCATGGTGCGCTTGTTTTTCGACGTGGTGTAGAAGTGACCGGTGCCGGCAGTCGATTCCAGCTTGATCTTGTCGCGTCCGCCCTTGGCCATGACGTGTTTCCTTCCTGTCTATGCCGGCTGCTCAGCCGGATCTGTCTGTATCGCCCCGGCTCCGCCGGCAGCTTGAATTCCGATGCTTGCGAACAAGCCCGGCGGTTTTGAATCTTGCGGCGACTGCCGGAATCCGCCCATCACGATTCGATCTGGCGCAGCGTCCGGCAGGAACGCGAGAACGGGTACGTGCTCAGACCTTCTCGCCGCGGGCGCGGATGTCGGCCAGAACGGCTTCGATGCCCTTCTTGTCGATCGTACGCAGACCCTTGGTGCTGACGCGCAGGCTCACGAACCGGCTTTCGGACTCCAGCCAGAAACGGCGTTGCTGGAGATTCGGCAGGAAGCGACGCTTGGTCTTGTTGTTGGCGTGGGACACATTGTTGCCCACCATCGGCGCCTTCCCCGTAACTTGGCAAACGCGGGACATGTTTCGAGCTCCAGAATCGCAAAAGCTCGCGAGTATAGCGAATGAACGCCCGGATGTTCAAGTGCCGGCTTCGAACCGGAACTGTTTGCGCGCCGTCCCGGTACATGCCGCGCCTGCGGGCAGGCGCGGCAGCGAGGCGTTTACCGCGCCGTAGGCGCACTCACAGCATGCCGCGTTCAGCGAAGGAACAACTGCAGCCGGTTCCGACGATCAGGTGGTCCAGGACCCGCACGTCTACGAGTGCCAGGGCCTGTTTCAAGGTTTGCGTGAGGAATTCGTCGGCACGTGAAGGTTCGGCGAGGCCGGATGGGTGATTGTGCGCGAGGATCACAGCCGCCGCATTGTACGCAAGCGCCCGCTTGACGACTTCACGGGGATACACGCTGGTCTGCGTCAGTGTCCCGCGGAACAGCTCTTCGGCGGCGATAAGCCGATTCTGCGCATCCAGCAGCAACACCATGAATACTTCGTGCGCAAGTCCGCCCAGTCGCAGCATGAGCCATTCGCGCACTGCTGAAGGCGAGGACAGCGCGTCGCGTGAGCGCATCTGTTCCTTCAGCGCGCGGCGAGCGAGCTCCATCGTTGCCTTGAGCTGGGCCGCCTTCGCTTCACCCATGCCGCGGATGCTGCACAGTTGGCCGATGCTGGCGCCGGACAGCGCCAGCACGCTGTGATCGAAGTGCTGCAGCAGATCGTGCGCCAGTTCGACGGCCGACTTGCCGCGGACACCGACGCGCAGGAATATCGCCAGCAGTTCAGCCGACGACAACGCTTCCGGTCCCTGTCGGATCAGGCGCTCGCGGGGGCGCAGATCCTCGTTCCAGTCCTTGATGGCCATCGCGCTACAATCCGGGATCGATCCTGCTCAGGATAATCCATTGTCATGAATCCGCAAGGTGTGCTTGCTGCGCGTACCGTCATTCTCGGCGTCACCGGCGGTGTCGCGGCTTACAAGTCGGCCGAGCTTGCCCGCCTGCTGGTGAAGGCGGGCACCCGTGTACGGGTCGTGATGACCGAGTCTGCGAAACACTTCATCGGCGCGGCGACCTTCCAGGCGATCACCGGCGAACCGGTCTGGTCCGACCTCTGGGATGCTCGCATGCCCAACGGCATGGCCCATATCGACCTTGGCCGGGACGCCGCCATGGTGATCGTTGCTCCGGCCACTGCAGACGTGCTTGCGCGTCTCGCCCAGGGGCGGGCGGATGATCTGCTCACCACGCTCTGCCTGGCGCGGGACGCGGGATGCGCGCTGATGGTTGCGCCGGCGATGAACCGTCAGATGTGGGAACACCCGGCCACCCGCCGCAATCTGGAAACGTTGCGCGGCGACGGCGTCCTTGTTGCCGGGCCGGCCAGTGGCGACCAGGCATGTGGCGAGGTCGGGATGGGCCGCATGCTGGAGCCGCAGGACATCCTTGATGCCATAGTGTCAGCCTGTTCGCCGAAGCATCTGGTCGGACGCCGCGTGCTGATCACCGCCGGGCCGACGTCGGAAGCCATCGATCCGGTGCGCGTCATCACCAACATCAGCTCGGGCCGCATGGGTTACGCGCTCGCAGCGGCCGCGGTGCGCGCCGGTGCGGATGTCACCTTGATCAGCGGTCCCACCGCCCTGTCGGTACCCGCTGGTACGACGCGCATTGACGTGTCGTCCGCCCGGGACATGCACCAGGCGGTACTGCAGCGCTATCGGGATCAGGATGTGTTCATTTCGGTGGCGGCGGTGGCGGATTACCGACCGGCAGCACCCAGCGACAGCAAGATCAAGAAGAGCGGTGACACGCTGACGCTTGAACTGGTTCGCAACCCTGACATCCTGGCCGACATCGCCGCGCGTGACGACGCGCCCTTCTGCGTCGGCTTCGCAGCCGAAAGCGGCGATCTCGACGCCTACGCGCAGGCGAAGCGCAGCGCGAAGAAGCTTCCGCTGGTAGTCGGCAATCTGGTGGCGGATGGGCTGGGTGGCGAGGACACCCGGGTCGTGCTTTACGACGATGCCGGCCGCCATGAGCTGCCCCGCGCACACAAGTCCACCGTGGCCGATGCCATCATCTGCCACGTCGCATCCCTCATTGGAAAGTCTGCATGAGCACTCTCGACTACCGCATTCTCGACGAACGTCTGAAGGGCATGGAGCCCGCTTATGCTACATCCGGCTCCGCCGGACTTGACCTGCGCGCCTGTATCGATGCGACCGAGGTGATCCGGCCCGGGAACACGATACTTGTGCCGAGCGGCATCGCGATACACCTCGCCGACCCCCGCCTGGCAGCGGTCGTGCTGCCTCGTTCCGGCCTGGGCCACAAGCACGGCATCGTGCTCGGCAACCTGGTCGGGCTGATCGATTCCGATTACCAAGGCCAGATTTTTGTGTCGGTCTGGAACCGGGGGGCGGAGGATTTTGTCCTTCAGCCGCTGGAGAGAATTGCTCAACTGGTCGTTATTCCGGTTGTGCAGGTCGATCTGCGTCAGGTGGAAACATTCGAGGCTTCGGAACGCGGGGAAGGCGGCTTTGGCTCGACCGGTCGCGGTTGATGCTGGAAGAAGTCTTTTTTTTCGATCCACTACTGCGGTAAAGTTGCAGGTTCAGGAAAGCCAGCCATAAGCCGACATTTCCCCGGACCGGCAGGTGATGTCATCCCGACGGCCGATACGAACGTTTTTTCAACTGCAACCCCTACCCAATCATTGAGGAGAGCTGATTGTGATTCGCAAAACTCTGGCAACTGTCGTGCTGGCTGCGCTGGCCTCCACCGCCATGGCGCAGGAGGCACCGTACAAGGTTGCCGAAGGTAACAAGGTGGATGCCAAGACCCTGATGGGCTGGAAGACCTGGCGTTCGGCAGCCTGTGAGCGTTGCCATGGTCCGAATCAGGAAGGCATGGTCGGCCCGTCGCTGATCGAAGCGCTCAAGAAGTATTCGAAGGACGAATTCATCGGCATCGTGGTCGAGGGCAATCGTGCCGCTCAGGGCATGCCTCCGCATCCCTTCCTGAAGGGCGAGAAGATCGATGCCCTCTATTCCTACCTGAAGGGTCGCTCGGACGGCAAGATCGCTCCGGGCAAGGTCACCGCGATGGAGTGATCCGCGGGACGGACTCCGTTTCCCGGCTGAAACCCGCCTCATGGCGGGTTTTTTGTTTTCCGGGCGGGTCGCATGAACGAGGGCGGCTGCCGCAATTGGCCGGTCAACGAAAAACGGCGCCCTTGTGGGGCGCCGTCCGGAAGCTGCAGGGGTAGGCTTACACCATGCGTTCGTAAGCCGGCAGCGTCAGAAAGTCTTCCAGTTCTTCGGACACACACATGTCGCCGAACAGCTGTGCGGCGCGGGCGTAGGTATCGGAGTACGCGGGACCGAGCAGGTTGCGGATGTTTTCCAGCTCCTGCGCAATCAGTTCCCGCACCATGTCCGCCGTCACCTTGCGTCCGTCGTCAAGCTTGCCCTTCGGGCTGCGGATCCATGACCACACCTGGGCACGGCTGATTTCCGCAGTGGCGGCATCTTCCATCAGCCCATGGATGGGCACGCATCCATTGCCATCCATCCATGCGCCCAGATACTGGATGCCCACATTGATATTGGTGCGCAGACCGCTCTCGCTGATCGGGCCTTCTGGACGGAAGTCGAGCAGATCCGCTGCCGTGTAGCTGACATCAAGCTGCTTGTCGATCTGGTTCGGGCGGTCACCGAGCACCGCGACGAACTCTTGCATTGCGGCCTCGACCAGGCCCGGGTGAGCAACCCAGCCTCCGTCGTACCCGTCCTTGGCGTCGCGACGCTTGTCCGAACGGATACCCTCCATCGCCTTTTCGTTCGCTGCTGGATCCTTCTTGTTCGGGATGAGCGCACTCATCCCGCCGATGGCCGGCGCACCGCGTCTGTGGCAGGTCTTGATCAGCGACAGTGCGTAGGCGCGCATGAACGGCACGGTCATCGTGATCTTGCTGCGATCGGCGAGACAGAAGTTGCGATCCTTGCGGAACACCTTGATGCAGCTGAAGATGTAGTC
This sequence comes from Methyloversatilis thermotolerans, assembly GCF_000372885.1. GTDB lineage: Bacteria > Pseudomonadota > Gammaproteobacteria > Burkholderiales > Rhodocyclaceae > Methyloversatilis > Methyloversatilis thermotolerans. The sequence goes on along the minus strand of NZ_KB889967.1, from coordinate 1,723,542 downwards.
CCAACGGCCGGCGTTCAGCCCTGCGCTGTGATCCCGCAGCTCATAGAGGATTTCGTCCATTTCGAAGGCGGCGTGCAGCGTTTCGATCAGCACCGTGGCCTTGATCGTGCCGCGCGGAATGCCGAGCGCTTCCTGGGCAGCAACGAAAATGTCGTTCCACAGGCGTGCTTCGCGATGGCTCTGCAGCTTGGGCAGGTAGAAGAAGGGGCCCGAGCCGCGTGCGATCAGTTCCTTCGCGTTGTGATAGAAGTACAGCCAGAAGTCGAACAGGCCTCCGGACACGCGCTGTCCGTCGACCGTCACGTGCTTCTCGTCGAGGTGCCAGCCACGAGGACGCACCTGCAGCACCGCAACCTTGTCGTTCAGCGAGTACAGCTTGCCGTTCTGTTCGACGCTGATCGTGCCACGCACGGCGTCGCGCAGATTGATCTGGCCCTGGATCTGGTTATCCCAGGAGGGCGAGTTCGAGTCCTCGAAATCGCTCATATAGCTGTCGGCACCGGCATTCAGCGCGTTGATGATCATCTTGCGCTCGGTCGGACCGGTGATTTCGATGCGACGGCGTTCGAGCGCCTCTGGCAGAGGCGCGATCTTCCAGTTGCCTTCGCGCACATGCAGCGTATCGGCAAGGAAATCCATGGGTGCGCCGGCATCGAGTTCGGCCGCGCGCTTTGCGCGCGCCGCGAGCAGATCGCGGCGACGCGGCTCGAACTTGCGGTGCAGTTCGGCGAGCAGCGACAGCGCCTCGGGTGTGAGTAGGGTCTGGTATTCGGCGCTGACCGGCGCGGAGATGCTCAGGCCCTCGGGCAGTTCCATGGCGCGGTTCAGATTGTCTGCGGATTCAGCGATGGTCATGTGCGTACGCTCCGGTGATCGGTTTCAGGGGCCCGGCTGCAATCGCGTTTCACGCTGCGCGTTCCGGACATCGGAGTCCCGCCTGCACATTCCACGCCTTGCCCGGTGGGGCTGGCGTCAGGACTCCCTCTCGCTTCCGATGCATCTGACCGGCTCGTGCCCGGCATGAATTGCTGCATCTGCACAAATACTAGACTTTCCTTATGTATCCGTTAAGATTTCCTTAAGTACATTGATTTTTTACTTCCAGTACAAGATGGATCGGTTCAAGGAGATAGAGTCCTTCGTTTCGGTGGCGGTACAGGGGAGCCTTTCGGCGGCAGCCAAGCTTGAGGGCGTCCAGCCGGCAGTCATCGGTCGGCGCATGGATGCCCTGGAAGAGCGACTGGGCGTGAAATTGATGCTGCGCACGACGCGCAAGCTCACGCTCACCCATGAGGGCAGTGCCTATCTCGAGGATTGCCAGCGCATCCTGAACGAACTGGCGAGTGCGGATGCCGCCGTGAGTGCGGGGGGAGCAAAGGCCACCGGCCTGCTGCGGGTGAGTGCGCCGGCCGGCTTTGGCCGTCGCCATGTCGCGCCGCTGGTCAAGCGTTTCATGGGGCTGAATCCGGAGGTGAAGATATCGCTGGATCTGACCGACCGCATGGTGGATCTGGTCAATGAGAACGTCGACTGCGCAGTGAGGATAGGGAGCCTGCCCGATTCCAGCATGATCAGTATCAAATTGGGCGAAACCCGGCGCGTTGTCGTGGCCAGCCCCGACTATCTCGCTCGCTATGGCAAACCCGGGCATCCGTACGACCTGCTGCAGCATCGTATTCTTGCCTTGGGTCCCAACCGCTCTCAGGCGCGTGGCTGGAGCTTCATGGCTCACGGCGAACCGATCGCCCTGCGCATCAACCACATGGTGGAGTGCAATGACGGTGCGGTGCTGAGGGACTGGGCGCTAAGCGGGCTTGGGCTCGCCTGGCGTTCCTATTGGGAAGTTCGCGAGGATCTGGCGACCGGCGCGTTGGTGGAGGTGCTTGGCGATTTCGCGGCGCCGCCGATGGGCATCTACGCCTTGTTCCCGCAGCGCCGGCATCTGCCGCTGCGGGTCCGGCTGTTCGTAGATCTGCTCAAGCTGACCTACGGCGATCTTGCCTACTGGGAATCCGGAGGCACCCATATGCCTGAACTGCCGTCGTCGGAAGACGTGATCAGCGGCTGAACCGGTTCCTCACCACGATCTGATCCAGTGGCAGTTGACCGCCGCGCGGACGCGCCGGCTCTGTTGCCTTGCCGATCGCGATCATCATGGCGATCAGGTGATCCGCGGGCAGGGCGATGAGCTCACCTACGGCGTCGAAATCGAAACCGTCCATCGGGCAGGAGTCATAGCCCATCGCCCGGGCACCGAGCATCAGGGTCTGCGCAATGATGCCGCTCGAGCGCAGCGCCTCATCGCGTTGAACCTGCTCGCGCCCCTGATAGTAGTGCTGAATTGCCGGCAGCATGAAGTCCTGCACCGGTCCGGGTGCGTTGCGCCAGTAGCGGGCAGGATCCTTCTGCCACGCCTTCGTGTCGGCACACAGAACGATGAGGAGGGAGGCGTCAGTGACCTGAGCCTGATCCCACGCCGCGGCCCGTATCCGTGCGCGCAGGTCGGCGTCATCCACGAGCACCAGGCGCCAGTGCTGGATGTTGAAGGCGGTGGGTGACAGCAAGGCGAGTGACAGCAGGTGCTCTTGCTCGCTGTCGGACAGGCGGTGCCTCGGGTCGAAGTGCTTGACTGCACGTCGGGTTTCTATGGCTTCGAAAGTATCCATGATGGACTTGGATGAGGTGGAGGGCCTGCCTCAGGCCACTGCCCGCCGCGGAAGTTTCCCGAGCGGCCAACAAAAAAAGCCGTCCGGCTGTCGCCGGGCGGCTTCCAAGGCAAGGCCACCGCAGTGGCCCGTGAAACTCAGTGGAACTGCTCTTCTTCGGTCGAACCGGTCAGCGCGGTCACCGACGAGGTACCGCCCTGGATGGTGGTGGTCACGTCGTCGAAGTAGCCGGTGCCAACTTCCTGCTGGTGCGACACGAAGGTGTAACCGCGATCGCGCGCCGCGAATTCCGGCTCCTGCACCTTCTCCACATAGGCCGACATGCCACGTTCGACGTAGTCCTGGGCCAGATCGAACATGTGGTACCACATGTTGTGGATGCCTGCCAGGGTGATGAACTGGTATTTGTAGCCCATGGCGCCCAGTTCGCGCTGGAACTTGGCAATGGTGGCGTCGTCCAGGTTCTTCTTCCAGTTGAACGAGGGCGAGCAGTTGTAGGCCAGCATCTTACCCGGGAACTTGGCATGGATTGCATCCGCGAAAGCCTTGGCGAAGGCGAGGTCCGGCGTGCCGGTTTCGCACCAGATCAGGTCGGCGTACGGGGCGTAGGCCAGACCGCGCGAAATGGCCTGCTCCAGGCCCTTGCGGGTCTTGTAGAAACCTTCCGAGGTGCGTTCGCCCGTCACGAAGGGCTTGTCGATCGGATCGCAGTCGCTGGTCAGCAGATCGGCCGCTTCAGCGTCGGTACGGGCCAGGATCAGGGTCGGCACGCCATAGACGTCGGCAGCGAGACGGGCGGCGATCAGCTTCTGAACGGCTTCCTGGGTCGGCACCAGCACCTTGCCGCCCATATGGCCGCACTTCTTGACGGAAGCGAGCTGGTCTTCGAAGTGCACGCCTGCAGCGCCTGCACGGATCATCGCCTTCATCAGTTCGTGGGCGTTCAGCACACCACCGAAACCTGCCTCGGCATCCGCCACGATGGGCGCGAAATAGTCGATGTAGCCCTTGTCACCCTTGTAGATACCCTTGGCGTGCTGGATTTCATCGGCGCGCTTGAAGCTGTTGTTGATGCGGCTCACGACGGTCGGTACCGAATCCACCGGGTACAGCGACTGATCGGGATACATCGCTTCGTACGAGTTGTTGTCGGCAGCGACTTGCCAGCCCGACAGGTAGATCGCCTTGACGCCGGCCTTCACCTGCTGCATGGCCTGACCACCGGTCAGTGCACCCAGGCAGTTGATGAAGGGTTCGTTGTTGACCAGATCCCACAGCTTTTCCGCGCCACGGCGAGCCAGTGTGTACTCGACCGGGAAAGAGCCGCGCAGGCGATACACATCCTCGGCGGTGTACCCGCGCTTGATACCCTTCCAGCGGGGATTTTCGTCCCAGTCCTTCTGGATTGCGGCGATTTCCTGTTCTTTCGTGCTCATTTGCATGTCCTCGAAGAAAAAAACAATCCGAACAGGTGGCCTGCACCACCCGAATACCCTGACTCGCAGAAGTCAAAAGCTGTCCGATACCCCTGTCGGACGCACCGGACCGACATTCTCCGGCCGTTCAACCGAAGAGGGCCGATGCACGACACCCGTGAGGACCGGATGGTGCGGTGGCAGCCACGCGGTCGGGCAAGCGGGAAGCCTGTGCATCGATCCGACGACACAAGCTATCGTGATGTTCGTCAGTATAAAGAGGCTTTGGGCAGACAACAAGAGGTCTTGTATAAGACATAAGAAATATGATTTCTTTTTGAAACAGGTGCTTGGCTATCCGTGCGCGCGGGGCTGTGAAAAAAGAGCCCTGACTTGTGAAGAAGTCGATGTTGGCCCCTGAGGTGCGGTCTTCTGCGAGGACCGAAGCGAGCGGGTTCGTCCGTCCGATACCCCGTGGGAGAACTTCGCGCGCATGGGCCCTGTCCGGGCCGGAGGATTGAGGGGTGCTTACGGGAAGAAGCCCCGCCAGGGGTGGGCGAGGAACCAGGGTGCAACGGGGCGTTGCGCGCGTACGAGGCGGGGAAGGACGGTGCGGTCGCTCCGGAGGGCGATCAGATCAACGGCCGTGCGCTGACGATGACGCCATCGCCGTCGGCGTATAGATGATGCCCTGGAACGAAATCGATGCCACCGAAGTTCACGGTGATGTCGACCTGACCTTCGTTCCGCTTCACCGTTTTGAGTGGGTGGGTACCCAGCGCAAACACGCCGATGTCCATGTTCCCGATGGCCGCAGAATCCCGGATGCAGCCGTAGACGACCACACCGGACCAGTCGTTTTTTGCCGCGAGTGCGGCGATCTGGTCACCGACCAGCGCGCGTCGCATCGATGCACCACCGTCTATCACCAGGACCTTGCCCTGTCCAGGCGCTTCCAGCGCCTTGCGCACGAGGCCGTTGTCCTCGAACAGCTTGAGCGTCGTGATCCGTCCGGCGAAGGCCTTGCGCCCGCCAAAACTGCGGAACATCGGTGCACAGATGCGCACATCGCTCTCGAACTGATCGCACAGATCTGCGGTGGAAATATCCATGGGCATCCTTCCGGTCATGACACACAAAAAAGAGGCGGCCATTATGGCCGCCTCGCTTTGCTGCAGGAAGGTGTGACGCGCAATCAGGCCGGAGCCGTGGCTTCCTCTTCGTCGAACACCAGTTTCACCTTCTTGTCCGCATCCAGGTCGATGGTCACCTTGCCGCCGCCGGTCAGGCGACCGAACAGCAGCTCGTCCGCGAGCGCCGAACGTATCGTGTCCTGGATCAGGCGTGCCATTGGCCGCGCACCCATCAGCGGATCGAATCCCGCGTCGGCCAGCCATTCCCGCAGCGCTTCCGAGAACACCACCTCGACCTTCTTCTCCTGCAACTGGCCTTCGAGCTGCATGAGGAACTTGTCGACCACACGCAGGATGATTTCGCGATCCAGCGGACGGAAGGAAATGATGGCATCCAGCCGGTTGCGGAATTCCGGCGTGAACATGCGCTTGATGTCGTTCATCTCGTCACCCGGCTGCCGCTCGGCAGTGAAGCCGATGACCGACTTCTGCAGCGTTTCCTGGCCGGCGTTGGTGGTCATGATGATGACCACGTTGCGGAAATCGGCCTGACGACCGTTGTTGTCGGTCAGCGTGCCGTGATCCATCACCTGCAGCAGGATGTTGAAAATGTCCGGATGCGCCTTTTCGATCTCGTCCAGCAGCAGTACGGCGTGCGGCTTCTTGGTGACCGCCTCGGTCAGCAGCCCGCCCTGGTCGAAACCGACATAACCCGGGGGCGCGCCGATCAGCCGGCTCACCGCGTGCCGTTCCATGTACTCGGACATGTCGAAGCGGATCAGTTCGATACCCATGCAGTACGCGAGCTGACGTGCGACTTCGGTCTTGCCGACGCCGGTGGGGCCGCTGAACAGGAAGGAACCGATGGGCTTGTTCGGATTGCCCAGGCCCGATCGCGACATCTTGATGGCTGTCGCCAGCGCGTCGATCGCCTTGTCCTGACCGAATACCATGTTCTTCAGGTCGCGGTCGAGATTGCGCAATGCCGAACGGTCGTCGTTGGACACGTGCTGAGATGGCACGCGCGCGATCTTCGCGACGATTTCCTCGATTTCGGTTTTGCCGATCACCTTCTTCTGCTTCGACTTCGGCAGTACGCGCTGCGCGGCGCCCGCTTCGTCGATCACGTCGATGGCCTTGTCCGGCAGATGGCGGTCGTTGATGTAGCGGGCAGACAGTTCCGCTGCGGAAGACAGCGCCGTAGCCGAATACTTCACGCCGTGGTGCTGCTCGAAACGCGACTTCAGGCCCTTGAGGATGGACACCGTCTCCTCGACACTGGGCTCATTCACGTCGATCTTCTGGAAACGGCGCGACAGCGCGTGATCCTTCTCGAACACCCCGCGATACTCGGTGTAGGTGGTCGCGCCGATGCACTTGAGCTGGCCCGACGACAGCGCCGGCTTGAGCAGATTGGACGCGTCGAGCGTGCCGCCCGAAGCGGCGCCCGCACCGATCAGGGTATGGATCTCGTCGATGAAAAGGATGGCGTTCGGGTTGTCGAGCAGTTGCTTGAGTACCGACTTCAAACGTTGCTCGAAATCACCGCGGTACTTGGTTCCGGCCAGCAGCGCACCCATGTCGAGCGCATAGATGGTGGCATCCGCGAGAATGTCGGGCACACGACCTTCGATGATGCGGCGAGCCAGACCTTCCGCGATCGCGGTCTTGCCTACGCCGGCTTCGCCCACCAGCAAGGGGTTGTTCTTGCGCCGACGGCACAGGGTCTGGATCACGCGTTCCAGCTCGTGGTCGCGACCGATCAGCGGATCGATCTTACCCATCAAGGCCTGCGCATTCAGGTTCTGCGTGAAGCTGTCCAGCGCACCGCCCGCCTGACCGCCTTCCTGCTCCTGCTCGCCCTGATCCGATTCCGGCTTGGCAGCCGCGGCCGGCTGGGCGGTCTTGGTGATGCCGTGCGAGATGTAATTGACGATGTCCAGCCGGGTGACTCCCTGACGCTGCAGGAAGTACACCGCGTGCGAATCCTTCTCGCCAAAGATCGCAACCAGTACATTCGCGCCGGTCACTTCCTTCTTGCCGGAGGACTGCACGTGCAGGATGGCGCGCTGGATCACACGCTGGAAGCCGAGCGTCGGCTGCGTGTCGATTTCCTCGCTGCCATCGACCACCGGCGTGTGCTCGTTGATGAAGGCCGACAGTTCCTTGCGGAGCTCGTCGATGTTCACGGCGCATGCTCGCAACACCTCGGCAGCCGAGGGATTGTCGAGCAGTGCGAGCAGCAGATGCTCTACCGTAATGAATTCATGGCGTTTCTGTCTGGCTTCGACAAAGGCCATGTGTAGGCTGACTTCAAGCTCCTGCGCGATCATCTCAATTTTCCTCCATCACACACGCCAGGGGGTGCTGATGCTGGCGGGCAAAGGTACACACCTGTTCCACTTTCGATGCTGCAACGTCCTTGGGGTATATGCCACACACGCCGGCACCCTCCGTATGTACCTTGAGCATGATGCGCGTGGCCTGTTCCCGGTTCATGCCGAAAAATTTCTGCAGAACTCCGACCACGAAATCCATGGGGGTGTAATCGTCATTCAACACCATGACCTTGAAGAGAGGTGGGGGCTTGACCCTCGTCTTTTCAAGCTCGAGGAGTGAATCATCCTGCTTGCGCGTAACCATGAGTCCATTCTAATCACAATCCAAGGGTGTGCAACACGAGAAAAAGAAGCTTCTTTTGCAGTTTGTGTGGACCACTTGGCAATGTTCGGAACCGAGCGGCGACGCGGGTTTTCGTCCGGGTTGTACGCGTCCTGCCGTGTTGCGCGCGCCGTGCTCCGATGGAGGCCCTGGCGCTTGCAGGCGCCGTCTTCCGTATTGCAGCATTGAAACGTGTTGACCGCCCGCGGCTTCTGGGCTAAAAGCCGTTTTGTGTTTGGTTCAAGCTCTCGAGCGCTCACAGTTCTACTACGGCGTCGATCCGGCGCGCGGTCGGTAGTTCCCGAGGTCAGAACATCAGAACTTGAAGTACAAACATGTACGGGAGCTTCGGCTCATTTGAGAGGTTGAGAGGAAAAGATCAAATGGCAACTGGTACTGTGAAGTGGTTCAATGATTCCAAGGGTTACGGTTTCATCACCCCGGACGATGGTAGCGAAGACCTGTTCGCGCACTTCTCCGCAATCCAGATGGGCGGTTTCAAGACCCTGAAGGAAGGTCAGAAGGTGAGTTTTGACGTGACCCAGGGTCCGAAGGGAAAGCAGGCCGCCAATATCCAGGCCGTCTGATCGTCCTTGGTCGAACCAACAAAAAACCCGGCGCATGCCGGGTTTTTTGTTTTCCGGGCCCGGATCAGGCCGGGACCCGGCTTCACATGCGGGCGATCATGGCGCGACCGAACTCCGAGCATGACACCTCGGTCGCACCTTCCATCAGACGGGCAAAATCGTAGGTGACCTGTCTGTCGCCGATGGCGCGTTCCATCGACGTGATGATGAGGTCGGCAGCTTCGTTCCAGCCCATGTGGCGCAACATCATTTCAGCCGACAGGATGAGCGACCCGGGATTCACCTTGTCCAGCCCGGCGTATTTTGGCGCCGTGCCGTGCGTGGCTTCGAATACCGCGTAGGAATCGGAAATGTTCGCGCCCGGCGCGATGCCGATGCCGCCCACCTGTGCCGCCAGTGCGTCCGAAATGTAGTCGCCGTTCAGGTTCAGCGTGGCAATGACGTCGTAGTCCGCGGGGCGCAGCAGGATCTGCTGCAGGAAGGCGTCGGCAATGGCGTCCTTCACCACGATGTCGCGGCCTGTGTTCGGGTTCTTGAACCGGCACCACGGGCCACCGTCGATCGGCTCCGCACCGAACTCGTTTTGCGCGATGGCATAACCGAAGTCGCGGAAGCCACCTTCGGTAAACTTCATGATGTTGCCCTTGTGCACGAAGGTCACCGACTTGCGGTCGTGATCGACCGCATACTGCAGTGCCTTGCGTATCAGGCGCTCGGAACCTTCACGCGATACCGGCTTGATGCCGATGGCCGAGGTTTCCGGGAAGCGGATCTTCTTGACGCCCATCTCGTCGCGCAGGAACTTGATCACCTTGTGCGCACCGTCCGATTCCGCCTGCCACTCGATGCCGGCGTAGATGTCCTCGGTGTTCTCGCGGAAAATGACCATGTCGACGAGATCGGGTTGCTTGACCGGGCTGGGGACGCCCTTGAAATAGCGCACCGGGCGCAGGCATACGTACAGGTCCAGTTCCTGGCGCAGTGCGACGTTCAGCGAACGGATGCCGCCGCCCACCGGCGTGGTCATCGGACCCTTGATCGAAACAACATATTCCTTCAGCGCAGCCAGCGTGTCGTCCGGAAGCCACACATCCGGACCGTAAAGACGCGTCGACTTCTCGCCGGCATACACTTCCATCCAGGTGATCCTGCGCTTGCCGCCATAGGCTTTCGCGACCGCGGCGTCGACCACGTCCTTCATGACCGGCGTGATGTCCACGCCGATGCCATCACCTTCGATGAAGGGGATGATGGGGTTGTCCGGCGTGGGTTGTCCGGCGACGATTTTGCTCCCCTCGGTGGGAACCTTGATGTGACTGGTGCTCATGCCATCCAGCTCCTTGGTGTGTTGTCTGGTTATTGTCCCGGAGGCGGGTGTGCCACCGGGGGGCCTCGACGATTATCTCCCAATCGGTGCTGTTGCGACAGGCGCGCCACCGCAGTGTTCCGCCCCGGGCGGCTGCCGTCGCCATAGAATTCGCACAATGCTCACTTTGGCGAACAGATGATGAATCTTCCCGCAGGTCAGAATCAGGTGGCGCTGGCGATCGCACAGGCGCTGATCGAAGGTTTCGACAAGCACTACACCTTGTTCCGCAGCGCAAGCGCTCGTGCGAAAGAGCGCTTCGAGCAGGCGGACTGGGCCGGCCAGCAGCGGTGCATACGCGACCGCATCCAGTACTACGATGATCGTGTGCAGGAATGCGTGGATCGCCTGCACAACGAGTTCCATGCCGATTCGCTCGACGACAATACCTGGCAGCAGGCAAAGTTGCTCTACATCGGCCTGCTGGTCAATCACAAGCAGCCGGAACTGGCCGAGACCTTCTTCAATTCGGTCACCACCAAGATCCTGCATCGCAAGTACTTCCATAACGACTTCATCTTCGTCCGGCCGGCCATTTCGACCGAACTGATCGAGAGCAACCCGCCCACCTGGCGCAGCTACTACCCGAACAACACCGGACTGCGCACTGCAGTGAAGCGGATATTCCTTGATTTCGGCTGGCAACGTCCTTTCACCGACCTGGATCGTGACGTCGACTGCATCATGCGAGCAGCGCTCGAGCACGTGGGTGGCACCTGGCCGGCCGGCGAGGCGAATTTCCAGATCCAGGTGCTCAGCTCAGCCTATTACCGGAACAAGGCTGCGTACGTGATCGGGCGCGCGGTCAATGGCCATCACGAGTATCCCTTCCTGGTGACCGTGTTGCACGACCGCAAGGGCGGATTGTTCCTTGACACCATACTGCTCGAACCGTGGCGCATCAGCGTGCTGTTCTCGCTGTCGCGTGCCTACTTCATGTCGGACATGCAGGTGCCTTCGGCGAACGTGCAGTTCCTGCGCATCCTGATGCCGAAGAAGCCGCCGTCCGAGATCTACACCATGCTTGGCCTGGGCAAGCAGGGGAAGACCATGTTCTTCCGTGACCTCATCAGCCACCTGCGCCATTCGAACGACAATTTTGTCGAAGCGCCCGGCATACGCGGACTGGTCATGCTGGTGTTCATGCTTCCGTCCTATCCCTACGTGTTCAAGATCATCAAGGACAAGTTCGGCAGTTCGAAGGACACCGACCGGGCGACGGTGAAGAAGAAGTTCGTCATGGTGAAGCAGGTCGACCGGGTGGGCCGCATGGCCGACACGATCGAGTTCTCGGATATCGCGCTGCCGACGCATCGTTTCGCGCCGGAACTGCTGGCACAGATCGAGGAACTGGCGCCGTCGATGATAGAGCGCGATGGCGACACCCTGGTGGTCCGCCATTGCTACATCGAACGCCGCATGACGCCGCTGAACATGTATCTGGAGAAGGCGACCGAGGAGCAGATCGACCATGCCGTATTCGAGTACGGCAACGCGATCCGCGAACTGGCCGTGGCCAACATTTTCCCGGGCGATCTGCTTTGGAAGAACTTCGGCGTGACGCGCTATGGCCGCGTGGTGTTCTACGACTACGACGAGATCGAGTACCTGACCGACTGCAACTTCCGCCGCATTCCGCCGGCACCCAGCCCCGAGTACGAAATGTCCGGCGAGGTGTGGTATTCGGTGGCGCGCAACGACATCTTTCCGGAAGAGTTCGCCACCTTCCTGCTGTCGTCGCCCAAGGTGCGCAGTGCCTTCCTGAAGTATCACCGCGACTTGCTGGATGTGAAGTTCTGGCAGGAGACGCAGCAGCGCATACGCGACGGCTACATCCAGGACTTCTTTCCATACCCGGAAGAACTGCGCTTCGCGCGGCGGTTCCGGCGCGCACGTGACGAGCCGGCCGTGGCGGCCGCCGGGACGTGAGCCGCCTCATCCTGCTGAACAAGCCCTATGGCGTGATCTGCCAGTTTTCGCCGGACGGCTTGCATCCCACGCTGGCGGACTTCGTACCGGTACCGGAGGTCTATCCGGCGGGTCGGCTGGACACGGACAGCGAGGGATTGCTTCTGCTGACCGATGACGGCGCATTGCAGCATCGCATCACGGACCCGCGACACAAGCTGGTCAAGCGTTACCGTGTGCAGGTCGAGCGCGAGCCCGACGCCGAGGCCCTGCAGCGCATGCGCAGCGGGCTGCCGCTCAAGGACGGACCGACGCGTCCGTGCAGCGTGCAGCGCATCGCCGAGCCGGCGACTCTGTGGCCACGCGAGCCTCCGGTCCGGCATCGCCTCAATGTGCCGACCTGCTGGCTGGAGATCGGTCTGTCGGAAGGGCGCAACCGGCAGGTGAGGCGGATGACGGCCGCGATCGGCCATCCGACACTGCGCCTGATCCGCGTGGCGATCGGTCCGTGGCAGCTGGGTGATCTGCAGCCCGGTCAATGGATGGAGGTGCCAGCCGTACTGCCGGAGCGCCGCGACCGCCGATGACCCCGTGCCGCGGCTGCGTTCGGCGACGCAGCGCGAGCGGACTGACGCGCATCAAGACGGATCCGGTCGTGATGCGTCATCATCGCGGCCTGTCCTGAGGATTCGAATGAAGAAGCTTGTCCATTTTGCCTGCTGCCTGTACGCGGCTGTGGGTGTCGCGCATGCCGAATTGCCGGTCGGCGAGGTGTCGGTCGGGCTGTACCGGCTCAGTGCCGAGATTGCGCACACGCGGGACGCACGCATGACCGGCCTGATGCATCGCACGGAACTGGGGGCGGATGCGGGCATGCTGTTCGTGTTTCCCTCCAGCCAGGTACAGTGCATGTGGATGCGCAACACCTTGATTCCGCTCAGCGTCGCATTCATCGACGACCAGGGCGTCATCATCAACATCGAGGACATGCAGCCGCAGACCGAAACGCCGCACTGCGCGAAGCGGGCTGCACGCTATGCCCTCGAAACCCGTGCCGGCTGGTTCGCCGCGCGCAAGCTCGGTGCGGGCGTCCGGCTTGGCGGGCTGGAACGCGTGCCGGCTCCGCAATGAAGAAGGAGTTCAGATGGATCCCGTTCATCATCGCACCGACTACATCAGCGGCACGCTCGACGAAACCGATGCGGCCAACAATCCGATAGACCAGTTCCGGTTCTGGTTCGCCGAGGCCGGGCAGGCGATAGAGCGGGATCCGAATGCGATGACCCTGTCGACCGTGGGACCCGACGGCAGGCCAAGCGGACGCATCGTGTTGCTGCGCGGCTACGGCGAGGACGGTTTCGTGTTCTTCACCAACTATGACAGCCGCAAGGGCCGGGAGCTGGCCCAGAATGCCCATGCCAGCCTGCTGTTCTTCTGGGCGCCCCTGGAAAGGCAGGTGCGGATCGAGGGAACAGTCAGCAAGGTGACGCCAGCGGAATCCGATGCCTATTTCGAGCTGCGCCCGGTGGGCAATCGTCTGGGGGCCTGGGCGTCGCCGCAGAGCCACGAGATTCCGAGCCGTGAATCGCTGGTGCAAAGGGTGCGCGAATTCGAGGCGCGATTCGGCGATGCACCGCCGCGTCCCGAGAACTGGGGCGGCTATCGCCTGAAAGCCGATAGCATCGAATTCTGGCAGGGCAGGGCCGATCGACTGCACGACCGCCTGCTTTACTGCCGCGAAGGAGCAAACTGGACGCGCGTTCGTCTGGCGCCCTGAAAGGGCGGAGCGACGCGCCCGGCGGTAACGCGCTGCCGTGGCCAGGGCGTGAGCCGGCCACCGGCTTGTTCCGTTTCAGCCCTGATCGCCGTCGATGGCAGCGAACAGACCGCGTGTCGACGCGTCGGCATCCGCGGGCAATCGGCCGGAGGCGAGTGCCCGCGCCATCTGCTTGCCGTACTCGACGCCATACTGGTCGAAGCTGTTGATGCCCAGCAGCCAGCCCTGCACGAACACCTTGTGTTCATACAGGGCGATCAACTGGCCAAGCGCGCGCGGTGAAACAGGTGGCATGAGCACCGTGGTGCTGGGCTGGTTCCCCGGGCAGGCTACATGAGGCGCCAGGCGGGTTGCTTCCTGCTCGCTCAGGCCGGCATTGCGCAATTCCTCCATTGCCTCGTCGCGCGTCTTGCCGCGCATCAGCGCCGCACTTTGGGCGAGCGCGTTCAGTTGAACCATGCGGCTGCGTTCATCGTCACCCCCGCGCGATACGATGAAATGCATCGGCATCATGCGCGTGCCCTGATAGAGCTGCTGGTGATAGGCGTGCTGACCCACGATTCCCGATCCCCCCCAGACTACCGGCGATGTGGGGACGCGGCTGAGGTCACCAGTCGAGGTGCAGCGCTTGCCGTTGCTTTCCATCTCGAGCTGCTGCAGGTAGGCGGGCAGGCTGCGCAGCAGATGGCTGTAGGGCAGAACCGCGAGCGTTTCGAGGCCCAGTCCGCTGGCGTTCCAGAAATCGACCAGGCCGAACAGCACCGGCAGGTTGCGATCCAGTGGCGCCGACGTGAAATGCTCGTCCATGGCGCGCGCACCATCCAGCATTTCGCCGAAGGCCTGCATGCCGATCGCGCAGGCCAGAGGCAGCGATATCGACGACCATACCGAATAGCGTCCCCCGACCCACTCCGGCAGGAACAGGCAGCGCTGCGCCGGTACGCCAAGTTCCTGTGCCGCAGCCGGCCGGTTGGTCACCGCGAACAGATGCTGTCCGACCGCGGCCGAGCCCAGCCCGTCTGCCAGCCACTCCATCGCCGCTTTCGCATTCGCCAGCGTCTCTTGCGTCGTGAAGCTCTTGGACGAAATGATGAACACGGTATGTGCCGGTTTGCAGTCCCGCAGAGCGAGGTGCAGAGCGGCGGGATCGAGGTTGGCGACAAATTTCACGACCGGACCGTCCACCTGCGGTTCGAGCGCTTCCATCGCCAGTCTGGGGCCCAGATCGGAGCCACCTATGCCCAGGTTGATCACATGCGTGATGGTCTGACCCGTGGCGCCGAGCAGTTCGCGATTCCGGATCTGGCGCACCCAGTGCTCAAGCGCGGCACGGCAATCACGTACCACCTCCGAGTGGGACCCTCCGTCGCGACCGCGCATGGCCATGTGCAGGGCCGCACGTCGTTCGGTGAAATTGATCTCCTCGCCCGCGGCGAGCGCGCGGATGCCGCTCGCCAGATCGAGTTCGCGTGCCAGTGCGATCAGCAGTGTCACGGTTTCGTCGTCGATGCGCTGCTTCGAGTAATCGAGCAACCAGCCGTCGTACCGCGCCGAAAAGCGCGCGAAGCGGCCTTTGTCCTGCTCGAAGAAATTGCGCAGATGCACGCGCGAAAGCTGGATTGCCTTCGATCGCAAGGCGGGCCATGCGGAGGTCTGCATCAACAGGTTCATGTCATCCGGTGTCCCGAGTAAGGTTGTCGGTTCATTCCCGCAGATACAGCAGGAAACGCTCATGGCGGTCGCCCGGACGGCGCCCTTCCCACTCGAGCGTCCATCCCTCGCCCGGAGACGGCGCCCGACTGCCGCGGCCATGGTAGGCGATGAGTGCCTTGCAGGCATCCGCCGTATTCCCGACCATGTTGAGCGGCTTGAGTTTCAGGAAATAGTAGAGCGCTGCGCGTTGACTTTCCTGCAATCCGGAATAGACAACACATTCAGTGTCGGCAGGCATGCGTCCGGCAAGCTGACGGGCGATATCGCGGTAGCTGCGACCGTAATCCACCCACGGCAACCAGAGACTGCATACGAGAAGCCATATCAATACCACGCCGCAGGCCCAACTGACCGCTCCGCGAGTGGGCGTTCGTGGCGAACGCCACAACAGGATCATCCAGGCCAGACTGGCCACGGCCGCCACGGACACCGCAGGCCAGGAGAAGGGCATGGTGAAACCGGGCTCCAGCCGAGCAAACGTGCGCGCCAGACGCTCCGGCCAGCCCGCCACCATGGCTATCCAGCCGAGCCAGACAAGCGCCCCCACCAGCGTAAAGGTCATGATGCCGAACCAGTCGAGCGCATTGGCCGCTCCACGGCGCAGTCTGGGCCACCCGCTGCTGCCCAGTACGGCCAGAGGCGCGAGCATCGGCAGGGCAAGCTGATTGCGTCCGTTGCCGCCCCCCGCAAGTTGCACGAACAGCAACAGCAGTACGGTAAGCGGCAGCATGAGCACCGGTGAGCGCCACTGATTGCGGCGCTGCCAGAGTGCCCACAAGGCCACCGGCAGTGCGGGCCACGCATACCAGGCGAGCAGCTTGAGCCATACGGTTGTGCTGTTTGCCAGGGCGTCGAGGTCCGGTGTCAGGTTGGCGACTTCGGCGGCGAGCACGCGCCCGGCGAGCGCGGGTGCCGACGCATGGAGGGCGAACAGCCAGCTAGCAGCGAGCAGCGAACCGGCGAGGGCGCCTGCCGGCAGGGCCAGCATGCGGCCCGGCGTGGCGGCCACAGTGCGCCAGACAGGCAGCAGCGGCATGGTGAAGGTTGCCACGAGCAGCAGTGCGGTCAGCCAGAGGCCGGTGCCGAGGCCGGACAATGCCAGCCCGAGCCCGAGGACGGCGGCGCCGTGTACCGGGCGACGCGCGATCAGGGCGAGCGCCCACATGGTCAGGCCGATGGCGGCGAGCGCCACGGTCAGCGACTGCGCGTCATGCAGATGGGTGATGGCACCGATGCTCGCGATACCGATGAGCGGTGCAATGCGCGCGGCGGGAGCGCCATAGAGTTCGCGCGCCGCCCCCGCGCTGCCCAGCAGCCAGAGGCTGACGAAAAGCGCGCTGGCCAGCCGGGCGGCATCGGCGAAGGTCAACCCCACCCATTCGCCGGCCATGCCGGCCAGAGCGGCCGTCCAGTGATACAGCGGACCGCCGTCAAGCGATATCTGGCCGGCCAGCCGGGGGATCAGCCATTCGCCGCTGCGCGCGAATCCCAGCGCGACGGCAATATGTTCGGCGTCGTCGCCTTTCCACGGGTCGCGGCCGAACAATCCGGTCAGGACGTAGAGCAGGCACAGGGCGATGACGAAGACGGTCTGAGGTGGATCGCTGATCAGCGGGTGACGGGATGGGGGCGGGGGCGTCGGCTGCATCGTCATGAGGGCGGGACAGGAGGCGGCGATTGTAGGGGCTTGCCGGAGGCCGCGGCATCGTCGGCCACGGCGGTCCTCGGTGGTCTGCAGAGGTCCGCAGTACTCTGTTGCCGGCAAACAAAAAAGGCAGCCCGTGGGCTGCCTTTTTCGGATCGGGCGGAAATCAGCCGAAAGCCTTGCCGGCCAACGAAATCAGCCGCGAGCCGTACCGGCGTACTTCTGGCGGAAGCGCTCGACGCGACCGGCTGTATCGACGATCTTCTGCTTGCCGGTGTAGAACGGATGGCAGGACGCGCACACTTCGATGTGCAGCGGTTTGCCCAGCGTGGAGCGGGTTTCGAACGTGTTGCCGCAGGAGCAGGTCACGGCGACGACGTCGTAGCTGGGATGTATGCCTTGTTTCATGCTGGTGTCTTTCTAAAGCGCGCGAAGGCGGGCAGCCTCGTGCTTGTCATCGAACCCCGGGTCGGCTGAGCCGTGGGAAACCCGCGACCACGTCGCATTCCGGTTTCCGTAGCTGTGCAGACGGTGCCCGCGGAGGAAAGGCGGGATTATGTCGGGATTTTCATTCCCGTTCAAGGGGCTGCGTGGCTTTCCGCAGCAGTTCCGCCGTGCCCGCTTCATGTTCCGGCAGCACGGTGACCGAAACGTCCACTGTGTGTTCGCCGCCGCCAAGTATGACGCCGCGCATGGGTGTGACATCGCTGAAATCGCGTCCCCACGCGAGGGTGATGTGCTGCTTCCCGGGCTGCACGCAGTTGGTGGGATCCACGTCCAGCCAGCCCTGGCCCGGGCAGAACACCGATACCCAGGCATGCGAGGCGTCCGCGCCGATCAGACGCGGTTGCCCGGGCGGTGGCTCGGTGAGCAGATAGCCGCTCACATAACGCGCCGGCAGGCCCAGCGAGCGCAGGCAGCCGATCATGAAGTGGGCCAGGTCCTGGCAGACGCCGCGTTTTTCGCGGAGCAGCGTTTCCAGCGGGGTGCTCACCGTGGTGGCTTCGGGATCGAATTCGAAATCGCGATGGATGCGGCGCATCAATGCCAGCGTGGCGTCCAGCATGGGCCTTCCGCGATGGAAATCCAGCCGTGCATAGCGTGCCAGCGCCATCAGCGGTTCGACATGCGGGCTGGTGTACACGAACTGGCATGGTTCCAGCAGCGGAGCGGTGCCGACCTGCCGCAGGCGGTCGCGGACATGTTCCCACGGAGGTGATACCGCGGTCTGCGGGCACTCGGCGGCGCCCACGTCAACGATTGCGTGCGAGAACACCTCCAGTGTGTCGTGCGTCTGCGCGATCGTGAGTTGCTCGATCGCATTGCCGAAGTAGTCGCTGCGGGACTCGCGTTCCACGGGGGGCGGATCGATGTCGATCCGATGCGCCTGCGTGCGCTGCCGCGGTGTTTTGCGCGGCGTGAGATGCAGCAACTGGCGCGAAAGGGTCACTGGCCAGGCGTAGCGGTAGCGGGTGCGATGCATGACCACATAGCGCTCGCTGCTCACGCCATGTCTCCGCTGTCGTTGCGCCATGCGCTGTCGGCGTGGCTGAAGAAGCGCACGCCCAGTTGTTCGGAAAGCGAGTACGCGGCGGAAGCCAGTCTGTCCAGCACATCGGCAAGATGCGTCGAACCCGTGTGAAGGTCACTGTCCGCACGCAGCGACAGCAGATCGGCTACCGCGTCGCTGAGCAGGATGCCGTCGAGCGTACCGAACTGCGCATTGAGGCGTGCCACATAGTCGGTCAGACCCAGCGCCTGGTAGGCCACCGAGCGCGGATTGGTTTCGTCGCATATCAGCAGGTCCAGCACCGGCAGCCACAATGGACGCGTCATGTAGCGCGAGCGGTAGGTGATGGCGCTGTCGGCCAGTTCGAGCAGCCAGTCGGGCGCGACGTCGGGACCGCTGTCCAGTGCGTGCCGCAACATATTGCACAGGAACTGAAGCCGTTCGATGCGTCGCCCGATCGACAGGAAGCGCCAGCCCTGATCTCGTGTCATGCCGTCCAGCGTGAAGCCGGACAGCGTCATCATGTCGCGCACGCAGCGATCGAGGTGCTCGAGTATTTCGCCTGACTCACGGGCGTGACTGCGGGCGCTTTCCTCGTTGAGCCGGCTCACCACGCGCCAGTTGTCAAGCGAAAGCCGTTCGCGCAGGCTGAATGCGACGTGCGACAGCCGGTGCAGGTCGGCCGCCAGCGACCCCGGTGCGGATGCATCCAGGGCGGCGGAACGCAAGGCATCGCCGCTGGCGGGTGCCGGCTCCGCGGGCAGCAGACCCACACGTCGGCACAGGCCGGACAATGGATGGTCGTCAATGTCGTCCTGCTCGATGTGCAAGGCGATGGCCGCGCGCAGCATGCGTGCCTCGTTGTCGCACCGCTCGCAGTAGCGGCCGAACCAGAACAGGTTCTCGACGATGCGGCTGGACAGGTTGCTGCCGGCGCGGACCAGTTCCGACGCGGTGACAGTGCGTCTGAGCAGGCTGAAGGAATTGACGGCCCCGTGCGTGAGCACCCAGGTGTCCTTGCTCGCTCCACCGCGCTGCATCGCAATCACTCGCACATCGCGCTCGGACGCTACACGCGCCAGCCCGCCCGGCATGACGGCATAGCCGTCGGGCGATGCACAGGCGAATACGCGAAGGCCGACCGCCCGTGCTGCGAGCGGGCGCGTACGTTGCGCGTCCCAGACCGGGGTCTGTGAAAGTTGTATCAGCTCCTGCGCCACGTAGTGGTGAGGGCGGGCACGCATGCGCGCGATCAGCGCTGCGCGCGCCTTGCGGTCAAGATCGGCACCGAATACCGAATCGATGCGCAACTGGGGGAAGGCGGGCTTGATCACCAGATTGTCGAGCCGGCTGATCGCGTCATCGAGCGCCGCTTCCTCGCCGCACCACCAGGTGGCCAGCGAGGGCATGGCCAGCGGCTCGCCCAGCAGCCTCTCGCACAGTCCGGGAAGGAAGCCGAGCAGGGCACCGGATTCCAGCAGGTTGGATCCCAGTGCGTTGGCGATCAGGACCGTTCCGCGGCGCGCCGCATCCAGCAGGCCGGGCACGCCCAACGCCGAATCGGCGCGCAGTTCAAGCGGATCGCAGAAATCGTCGTCGAGACGCCGCAGGATGGCGTGCACGCGGCGCAGGCCGGACAGGTTCTTCAGCCAGACCTTGCCGTCGCGCACCAGCAGATCCGAGCCCTCGACCAGCGGGAAGCCGAGGTAGCGGGCGAGATAGGCATGTTCGAAATAGGTTTCGTTGTAGGGCCCCGGCGTCAGCAGCACGGTGAGAGGAGGGCCGTCGCCTTCCGGTGCATGCTGGTCCAGCGTGTCGCGCAGCGTCGCGAAGAAGCTGGCCAGATGCTGTACGCGCATGTCGCGGAACTGTTCCGAGAACACGCGCGAGATGACCAGCCGGTTCTCCAGCGAATAGCCGGCTCCCGAGGGTGCCTGCGTGCGGTCGGCCAGCACCCACCAGCGGCCGTCCGGCGAACGCGCCAGATCGGCGGCGTACAGGTGCAGATGGCGGTCGCCAGGAACCCGTATGCCGTGACAGGGTCGCAGGAATCCGGAATGGCCGAATACCAGAGCGGGCGGCAGCAGCCCCTCGTTCAGAAGATGCTGGGGACCGTAGATGTCGAGCAGGATGCGATTGAGCAGTTCGGCGCGCTGGGCGATGGCTGCCTCGATGCCTGCCCATTCGTCGGGTGGGATCACCAGCGGGAGCAGATCCAGTTCCCATGGGCGTTCGACACCGCGCGGATCCGCGTATACGTTGTACGTGACACCGTTCTCGCGGATCTGTCGTCGCACCGACTCCAGTCTTTCCTGCATCTGCGCCGGGTTCGCACGCGCTACCGTGTCGAACAGGCTCAGCCAGTGCGGACGCAGTTTGCCGGGCGCCGACAGCATTTCGTCGTAGCGCCCGGGCGTCAGCGGATAGTGTTCAAGCAGTCGGTCGGACATGGCGTGCGAAGTGCGGCGCACCTTCGGGTCAGCCCCGAAACGTAGCACAGCACGTGCCCGCCCGGCGCTTCATCGGAGTATCGAGACATGCGGAATGTGGCAGTGATCGGAGCGGGCATGGCGGGTTGCGTGGTGGCGCGCCGCCTGGTCGACGCCGGGCTTTCTGTCCATGTATTCGACAAGGGGCGCGCGGCAGGCGGGCGGATGGCCAGCCGGCGGGCGGGATTGCGTCGCTTCGATCACGGTGCCCAGTTCATGACCGTCCGTGGCCACGCGATGAGGTCGTGGCTCGACGACTGGCAGCGGGCCGGCGTGATTGCGCCGTGGGAGGGGGCGTGCACGGCCGACAACGCGCGCTGGGTGGCCGTACCCGGCATGAATGCGCTGGCGCCGCGCATGCTGTGGGGCGCCGAACTGCACGCCGGAACACGCGTCCTGGCGCTGCGACGGGACCGGTACGGCTTCGCGCTGATGACCGAAGCGGGCCCTGTGGCCGATTGTTTCGACGCGGTGGTGCTGACCATGCCGGCCCCTCAGGCGACAGAACTTCTGCGCAGCAGCGACCTCGAGCATGCCGAAGCCATGCGGGCCGATCTGGACCGTGTCCGCTACGAACCCTGCTGGAGCCTGATGCTGGCATTCGACAGCCGGCTGCCGGTCGAGGACGTTTTGCGACCGGCCGCCGGCCCGCTGTCCTGGGCTGCGCGCGACAGCAGCAAGCCGCAGCGCGATCCGTCCCAGGAGTGCTGGGTGGCGCATGCGGGCGCCGACTGGTCGACAACCCACCTCGAGTCGGCGCCGGAGGACATCGCGACCGCGCTCACACAGTCCTTCCTCGCGCAGATACCGGGCTCGCCGTCACCCGTGCATCAGACTGCCCACCGCTGGCGCTATGCGCGGGTCAGCCGCGCGCTCGGCCGCCCCTGTCTGTGGCACCCGGAGATCGGCCTGGGATACGCCTCCGATGGCTGCATCGGCGCGCGCATCGAGGATGCCTTCGACAGCGGTTTCGCGCTGGCGGACAGTCTGCTTGGACAAGACCTCGCATCGTCCGGCCGCCGTCCGTGAAATCGGGGTTCGACCTTTGAACGCCCTTGCGCGACAAGTCAAACGACAGATCCGGAGTCCATCAAGAACGGTCGCGGACTTCCGTAACGGCGCCAGCCGGTGGGGCCGTTTTCCGCGCTTGCCGGGGTGCCGGACATCCCGATGCTCGTGCCCTCCCGGGCTCGCCGGCCGTGCCGGATCGCCCGTACGCTGTGGCTTGCCTGCCGAAGGCATTCAGCGGATCGGCGATGGCCGTCGCGCGAAGCGGGGCGGGGACTGATCGGCTTCCGGCCGCCCGGCAGTCCACCGACCGTTCCGCTCCCAGTGCATGCGAGCGACGGTGGGGCGCTCCTCGCGCGGCGGTAGCCCGGATCAGTTCAGCGCGCTTTCCAGGTGCTTGACCAGAGCGCGCATCGCGCTGGACGTGTCGCGCAGATTGGACGTGGAATCGCCGATCGACTGCACGCTGACATTGGTCTGTTCCACGGTATTCGAAATCCGCTCCATGCTGATCGCGACCTCGTGCGAGGTCTGCGACTGCTGACGCAACATCTGGGTGATTTCCTCGGAGTAGTTCGCGGCCTGCCGGCTGGCATCCCAGATGCCCTGCAGGCCGTTGCTGCTGGCCTCGATCTCTCCGGTCGAGCGCGTCACTTCGCCTGCGGTGCGACTCATGGTTTCCACTGCGGAACCTGCGAGCGAAATGATGTCCTGCACGGCAGTACCGATGTCCTTGGTGCTGGTGCGCGTACGCTCGGCAAGTTTGCGCACCTCGTCAGCCACGACCGCAAAGCCGCGCCCCTGTTCTCCCGCTCGCGCTGCCTCGATCGCCGCATTCAGTGCCAGCAGATTGGTCTGTTCGGCGATGTCGTTGATCACCTGCGACACTTCGCGGATCTTTTCGACCGAGGCGTTCACCTCGGAGATGCGCGTCTGCGACTCGTTCACCACGTCGACGACCCGATGGCTGCTCGATATGCCGGCCTCCATGGTACGCATCGCTTCCTGCGCGCTCTGTTCGGTGCGCTTGACCGCTTCCAGACTGCGGTCGGTGTTGTTCGAAACTTCGTTGATGGATACGCTCATCTGTTCCATCGCGGCGGCAACCTGCATCACGTTCTCGCCCTGGGCCGACGTGGATTTGATGAGTACGCGCATGGCGTCGTCAAGTTCGCGCGAGCGGTCCTCGACCTCGCGCGCGCTCACCAGCACGTCCGCGAACATGGCGCGCAGATGGATGCGCATCACTTCTGCCGCAACGAAGAGCGGGCGGGTCGGCCCGGCGGGCGCTTCGATGCGCTTGCCGAGCTTGCCTTCGTCCAGTTCCAGCAGCGTGCGATGAAGCGTATGGAGTGTGTTGCCGAACGCGTAGTGCTGGTAGGCGGCGGCGCCCAGAGCGAGCAGGGCTGACGTTGCCGCCAGTCCCAGGCCGACCGGTCCGCCGACGACTGCGCCAGCGACAGCGAGCGAGGCTCCGCCCGCGCCCAGCATCCAGCCGCGCGCCGAAGGACTTATGGCCGACTTGGGCAACGCTGTGCGGGGCAGCCGAGCGCTCTTTTCCCGTACTGCCCGGTACAGCGCCTCCGCCGCGGCGACGTCCTCGCGCGACGGGGTGTTGCGCACCGACTGGTAGCCGATGGTCCGCCCGTCCTGCGTGATCGGTGTGACGAACGCTTCCACCCAGTAGTGATCGCCGTTCTTTGCCCGGTTCTTCACGAATCCGCGCCAGGGCTGCCCCGCCTTGACCGTTACCCACAAATCCTCGAACGCTTCCGGCGGCATGTCCGGGTGACGCACGACGTTGTGGCTGTGCCCGATCAGCTCCTCCCGGGAAAAGCCGCTGATGTTGACGAATGAATCATTCGCATAGGTGATGATGCCCTTGATGTCCGTCTTGGTGACGATGGGCTTGCCCGGCTCGAGGAATACTTCTTTCTGCGTGACCGGCAGATTGATTTTCACGGTGCGCCTCCTGGTGAATACGATGACGGGCTACTTGCAGGGCCGACTGACGCTGACGTCGTGTGCTCTTGTTCTCGTTCGTTCAGCATGCATGCGATCCGGACATGACCGGACTCCAGCCCTGTTTCGCCATCCTCGGGGCGGTCCGGCCCGGTGACGAGCGGGGGACTTGGCCATGCCGGGCACGACGATGTCGGAGTTAACGGATGGACCGTCGCATTCTTCAGGGGGAAAACACGCTTTCGGACGCGAAGGTTTGATTTCGATCAGACCTGGCCGGCGAAGCGGGCCGGCGATACGGCGCGCACCAGGTCGCCTTCCAGCGGAAGAGGTTCGCCGCACAGGCTGGACGCCAGCATTTCGGCCGCGAGCGGACTCCATACCAGGCCGCGGGCGCCCAGCCCGGTAAACAGTGCCTGCCCGTCGGCGGCCTCTCCGATGACGGGAAGGCGGTCCGGTGTGGCGGTGCGAAATGCAACGCGGCCGTGCAGGCGGTCGGTCGATGGAAGGGAAGGCAGGGCATCGGGCAGCAGGCGCTGCAGCCGCAACAGATTGCCGGCATGGCTGTCTTCGCGCACGGTCGCGTCGCTGTCGCCGATGTCGAAGCTGGCGCCTATGTTGACATCGCCATCCGCCGTTGGACAGATATAGCCTTCACGGCATACCGTCACATGCAGCCTGGGCAGAAGATGTCGCGGCAGGCGGGTGATCTGTCCACGTACCCGGCTCAGTGGCAGAGCGCCGGAATGCAGCGCCGACGCATCCGCCGCGTTCGCCAGCACGACGACGTCTGTGTCCAGAGCGAAGCCGTCGCGGCCGATGATGCGCCAGCCTGCCGCGCGCGGCTCGAGTCCGAGCGCCGTCGTCGACATCCTTGTTTCTATATGGCTGCCGCCGCGCCGGATATGGGCTTCGCACAGGCTGGCCGGGTTGACCCAGGCGCCGCGCGGAAACCACCAACCGCCCTGCGCGACTTCGTAACCGATGCGGCGGCTCATTTCCCAGGCGGAGAGGTAGCGCACAAAGGCGCCGGGCAGCGCCCGGCTCTCGGCCACATCCCGCTGCAGGGCTTCGTGCGCATCGTCGTGCGCGATCTGCATCACGCCGGTCGGACCCCACTTCAGCTCGTGTCCTTCGCTGTCGAGCCGGCGCAGATGCGCCGAAGCATGCAGGAAGGCGGCACGCGAGAAGCGCGCCATCACGCTGTCGTCGCGCGCGACCATGGGCCGCAGCACGCCGGCAGGATTGCCGGACGCTTCCTGCGCCGGCCGGGCATGACGTTCGATCAGGACGCAGTTTACGCCCCGCGCAGCCAGCCTTTCCGCCAGCGCGCAGCCGGCCAGTCCGGCGCCGATCACGGCCACGCGTTGAGGCGGCCGGACGACCGGACGATGGCGCTGTGCCGCAGCGGCGGCGGATGGGTGCAGTTGCCCGACCAGCATGTGCCGTTTGGGTCCGAAGCCGGCCGCCTTGTCGGTCTGGAAACCGGCGCGGCCCAGTGCGTCGCGCACCGCGGAGGCAACGCTCCAGGTGGCCAGGGTCGCATCCGGCATGGCCAGTCGCGCCAGTTGCCTGCAGATGGTGGGGGACCACAGTTCGGGATTGCGTGCCGGCGAAAATCCGTCGAGATAGATGGCATCGGCGCGCGCCGTCAGTTGCGGCAGCATCTGTTCGGCGTCACCCAGCGCCAGCGTGAGGATGATGCGTCCGCCCTCGAACTCGATGCGATGCAGTCCGCGCACCGGCAGCGGCCAGCGCTCGACCAGCTTCTGCGCCATGTCGCTCATTTCGGCCGGCAACAGACGCTGATAGGCAAGCGACAGATCGTATTGCGCGAACGGATGCTTTTCGACCGACACGAAGTGCAGCCGGTCGCACCGTGCGTTGCTGTCGCGCCAGGCGCGCCAGGTGGCGAGAAAGTTCAGGCCGAGGCCGAAGCCGGTTTCCAGCACGACGAAGCGCTCACGACCCGCCCAGCGTCCGGGCAGCCCGTTGCCGGCGAGGAAGACATGCTGTGCCTGCGCCAGCGCACCGTCCGACGAGTGGTAAACGTCGCCGTAGGCGGTCGAGCGCGGCGTCCCGTCGTCGGCGAACTCGAGCGGGGCCGGAACCAGAGGCTGAAGAGGTCGGGACATGGTGCAGTCACTGGAAAGCAGAACGCCGATCAGGACCGGCGCCGCAGGCATCGGTTCGATCGGCGTTCATCGGGGGGATCCGGACGGGCGGATGCTTACTCGCGCCGCATCTGCGGAAACAGGATGACGTCGCGGATATTGGCCGAATCGGTGAGCAGCATGACCAGCCGGTCTATGCCTATGCCGCAGCCACCGGTCGGAGGCAGACCGTGCTCGAGCGCGCGGATGTAATCGGCGTCGAAATACATCGCCTCCTCGTCGCCGGCATCCTTCGCCTTCACCTGTTCGTGGAAGCGCGCGGCCTGGTCTTCCGGGTCGTTCAGTTCGGAAAAACCGTTGGCGATCTCGCGGCCGACGATGAACAGTTCGAAGCGCTCGGTGATGTCAGGCTGCGTGTCCGAACGACGCGCCAGCGGGCTCACTTCGGCCGGGTAGTCAATGATGAAGGTGGGCTCCCACAGTTGCGCTTCGGCGCAGGCTTCGAACAGTTGCAACTGCAGCGAGCCGAGGCCGCCCGGCTTCACCTTTTCGCCGTGGGTCACGATGGCCTGCTTCACGAAGGCTGCGTCGGACAGTTGCGCTTCGCTGTACTGCGGGTTGTACTTGCGTATGGCCTGCACGATGGTGAGCCGGTGGAAAGGCTGACCCAGATCGAGCTCTCGGCCCTGGTACATGAAGTTCGTCGTACCCAGCGCCTGTTCGGCGCAGTGGCGCAGCAGGTATTCGGTGTAGTCCATCAGTTGCCGGTAGTCGGCATAGGCCTGATAGAACTCCATCATGGTGAATTCCGGGTTGTGGCGCGGACTGATGCCCTCGTTCCGGAAATTGCGGTTGATCTCGAACACCTTTTCGAAACCGCCGACCACCAGACGCTTCAGATAAAGCTCGGGCGCGATGCGCAGGAAGAGCTCCATGTCCAGCGCATTGTGGTGGGTCTTGAAGGGCTTGGCCGCGGCGCCGCCGGGGATGGGATGCATCATCGGCGTTTCCACCTCGAGGAAGCCCTGGCGCGTCATTTCGGCCCGGATGGCGCTCATCATGCGGCTGCGCGCGACGAAGGTGGCGCGCGAGGCATCGTTGGTGATCAGATCCAGATAGCGGTAGCGGTACTTGGATTCCTGGTCGGCCAGACCGTGGAATTTTTCGGGCAGCGGACGCAGCGCCTTGGACAGCAGCCGGATGCTGTCGCACTTGACGGTCAGTTCGCCGGTGCGGGTGCGGAACAGCGTGCCGGAACAGCCCACGATGTCGCCCAGATCCCAGTGCTTGAAAGCGCCGTGCACCGCCTCGCCGACACCGTCGTTGGTGACATAGAGCTGGATGCGGCCGGACATGTCCTGGATGGTGGCGAAACTGGCCTTGCCCATTACGCGCTTGAGCATGATGCGACCCGCGATCTGCACGCGTTCGCCCTGCGCCTCCAGCATTTCGGCCGTGCTGTTGACGTGTTGCGCCGTGATTTCGCCCGCGTAGTGGGCGCGATGGAAGTCGTTCGGAAAGGCGCCGCCCGTCTCGCGCCACTGACGCAGTTTCTCTCGCCGCTCCGCAATGATGTGGTTGTCGTCGTCTGCGGGCGGTGCGGCGTGGTCGGTCATGACTGGAACCTGTCTCGGCGCGCGTGAAATGCGCGGCTGTTGAATGTTGAACCGACGATTTTCGCCGATTGCAGCCGGACGGCACAAGTACGCCGAGGGTATTCAGCCGGACGCGAACTTCAGCCCGACGATGCCGGCAATGATGAGCATCAGGCAGAGCAGGCGCCACAGCGTCGCGGGCTCGTGATAGAACAGGATGCCGACGATGACCGAGCCGACCGCGCCTATGCCGGTCCATACGGCGTAGGCGGTGCCCACCGGCAGGCTTCGTGTGGCCTGGCCAAGAAGCCAGACGCTGGCGGCGATGGCGGCGGCGGTGAACAGCGAAGGCCACAGACGGGTGAAACCTTCACTTTGCTTCAATCCGATCGCCCAGGCCACTTCGAGCAGGCCGGCGATCACGAGCAGTATCCAGGGCATGGAACGGACGGGGGTTTCTTTGGGTGAATATTAGTTTCTTTTTGATAAACACTCAAGCGCTGGAGCGCTGCAGCGAGGCGTGCCGATGTGAACAAAAAAGGGCACGCCCGGAGGCGTGCCCTGAAAAACGCTGTCCCGATGTCCTGCCCACCGGGACGGCGTGGATCAGTACATGAGCTGCACACCGACGATGAACTTGTCGGTATCTGCAACGGTGCTGTTCTCGATGTCGGAGTACACCGCGGTGACGCGCGCGTTGTGGCCGGCCATGACATAGGTGACGCCGAAGTCCCACTGCTTGAAGCTGTTGTTGGCCGAGTCGTCAGCGTCGAATTTCTGGTAGCGCACATAGGGCTGGAACTTGCCGATGCCCACCTGTGTGGGGATCAGATAGGCCAGCGTCGCCAGATAGGCGTCACCCTGAGTGGCGCCGCCGCAGTTGTTGCTCAGGCTGGCCGCGGTACATTGCGCCGAGGTGGCGTCGGTGATGCCATCGGTGTCGTAGTCGTAGTAGGCGCCCTCGGCGGTCAGCACGCCGCCGCCGGCCAGCTTGGTTTCGAACAGCGCATCGATGTTCCAGGCGCGGTAATCACCCTTGGTCAGCGCGGTGCCCACGCCGTCCTTCTGGAACTGGTAGGCGGCGCCGACGGTGAACACTTCCTTCTGGCCGAAATAGCTGTTGGTGCCGTAGTAACCCAGTTCCGGATCGAGGAAGCTGTAGGCGAGGCGGCCGGCATACAGCGGTTCGTCGCCATCGTTGGACAGGCCGGAGGCGCGGTTCTTGCCCTGATAGGCACCGACTGCGTACAGCAGCTTGCCGCCGGCCACATTGCCCCACAGCAGCGCACCGTCATCGCGGCCGACGTTGCGCGCCGGATACTGGGACACGCCGGGGTATTCCCACACATTGGCGAAATAGGGGCCGGCCAGGTTGGCGCGGTCGGTCGGCGGCAGCATGCGGCCGAACCACAGATTGATGCCGTCGGCCAGTTCGAACTGGGCCACCGCATCGATCACCTGCATCGAGTCGTCGCTCTTCTTTTCGAAGTTGATCATGCCGCCGATGTTCTTGGTGATCTTGCCGCTGGTGATGATACGGACCGAATCCAGCGTGAAGTCGCTCGAACGGGAGCCGTCCGGAGCCGCATCTTTCTGGCTGGTGTAGGAACTGCGCGCCCACATGCTCAGCGACAGATAGCTTTCACCGGGACCGGCCACGGTGACGCCGGCCTGCGCGCTGCCGCAGGCAGCCAGGGCGACGGCCAGCGCGCCCAGGCGCGGCAGGGCCGAAGCGGAACGGGTATTGGATATGTTTTTCATGATGCGGGACTCCCGGGTTGTTGAGGTACGAAAGCGATTTCAGGGGCTGTTGATCGGGGGCTGGGCCGTTGCCTGGAGTCAGTGACTGATCATCCAGGGGCGCTTGGTCGGGAAGGCCTTGGAGCCATCCCGACCGACCGCGGTGGTCTTGTTCGTCTTGCCGCCGCTGCAGCACGAACATCCCGGTCCGTGCGTGCGGCTGGCGAGCCTGGGTTCGTGTCGCGACCGCTCGTTCGTGGCATGCGCCTGCCGGAGCTGGCCGGGCATGTCGGCGAACGAGGGCGCCGCGATCAGCACGCGCGAGGCGGGCGTGCCGCATTCGGGGCAGAGGCAGGGCGCATCCCGCTGCGCGATGCTGCGCAGCGCGGAAAAGCTGCCATGCGCCTCGCACTGATAGTCGTAGGTCGGCATGGCAGCGTCCTCAGACCACGTCTTCGGAGATCGGCATCTGGATGCTGCCGTCGATGAACTTCTGCGGACCGGCTTCGGTCGGCATGATGTCGAAGTCGAAAATGTCGGTCGGCAGCCACAGCGTCGCGCATGCGTTCGGGATGTCGACCACGCCGCTGATATGGCCCTGTACCGGAGCGGTACCCAGGATGGAGTAGGCCTGAGCACCCGAGTAGCCGAACTTCTTCAGGTATTCGATCGCATTGAGGCAGGCCTGGCGGTAGGCCACATGCACATCCAGATAGTGCTGCTTGCCCTGCTCGTCGACCGAAATGCCCTCGAAGATGAGGTAGTCGTCGTACTTGGGCGTGATCGGGCTGGGCTTGAAGATCGGGTTCTTCACGCCGTACTTCTTCATGCCGTCCTTGATGATGTTCACGCGCAGGTGCAGCCAGCCGGCCATTTCGATGGCGCCGCAGAAGGTGATTTCACCGTCGCCCTGCGAGAAGTGCAGGTCGCCCATGGACAGGCCGCCGCCCTTCACATAGACCGGGAAGTAGATGCGCGAGCCGCGCGACAGGTCCTTGATGTCGCAGTTGCCGCCGTGTTCGCGCGGCGGCACCGTGCGCGCACCTTCCATCGCGGCCTTGTCGCGCGCTTCACCCTGCAGGCGGCCCATGTGGGCGGTCGGTGCGCACGGCGGGCAGCCCAGCGGCGGCACGCGTTCCGGGTCGGTGTTGATGAAGTCGATTTCGCGCTTGTTCCATTCCTCGAGCAGCTTGGGATCCGGCAGGCAGCCAATGAGCCCGGGGTGGATGAGACCGGCGTACTTCACGCCGGGCACGTGGCGTGACTCGGTGAACATGCCCTTGATGTCCCAGATCGACTTCTGCGCCAGCGGGAAATGGTCGGTCAGGAAGCCGCCACCGTTCTTCTTCGAAAAGAAGCCGTTGAAGCCCCACAGACTGTCTTCCTTGGCGCCGATGTCCAGGATGTCGACCACCAGCAGGTCGCCCGGCTCGCAGCCTTCGACGCCGATCGGGCCGGACAGGAAGTGCACCGTCGTCAGATCGACGTCGCGCACATCATCCGCACTGTCGTTGTTCTGGATGTAGCCGCCGGTCCAGTCATAGGTTTCGATCTTGAAATCGTCACCCGGCTTCACCCAGACCACGATGGGAATGTCCGGGTGCCAGCGGTTGTGGACCATGTCGTTCTCGTAGGGCGACTGCTTCAGGTCGACCTTGATCAGGGTCTCTGCCATGTTCATCTCCTTGGATGGAAGGGGCTGTTTGTGGGCGATGAGGGGTGGATCAGACGGACAGGAACTGCTTGATGCGCGCGGTGTCCGTCTCTGCGCGCGTGCTTTCATGCACCAGGCGGCCGCCTTCGATGACGAACAGGCGATCGGCCACGTCCATCGCGAAACTCAGCACCTGTTCCGACACGACGATGGTGATTTCCCGCAGCTTGCGGATTTCGTTCAGCGCCTTCGCGATGTCCTTGATGATCGAGGGCTGTATGCCTTCGGTCGGCTCATCCAGCAGCAGCACCTTGGGATCGGTTACCAGCGCACGCGCGATGGCGAGCTGCTGCTGCTGCCCGCCGGACAGGTTGCCGCCCTTGCGGCGGCGCATGTCCCACAGCACAGGGAACAGCGCGTAGATCTCTTCCGGCACCTTCTTGACCCTGGCGTTCTCCAGCCCGGTCTCGATGTTTTCCTGCACCGTGAGGGTGGGGAAGATCATCCGGCCCTGCGGCACATAGGCGATGCCCTTGGCCACGCGCTTGAAGCTTTCGTCCTTGTGCACGTCGTTGCCGGCGACCTGGATGCTGCCGCTCTTCAGCGGCAGGATGCCGATCAGGGACTTGAACAGCGTGGTCTTTCCCATGCCGTTGCGACCCATGATGGCGACCGTCTCGTTCTTGTTCGCCTCGAAGGAAATGCCGTGCAGCGCTTCGCTCTGGCCGTAGGCGACGTGAAGGTCCGTGACGTTGAGCATGATGATGTCCTTTGCGTTAAGCGGGTCCGCGGACCCGTCTCGGTGGTCCGTTCAATGACCCAGGTAGACGTCGATCACCTTCGGGTCGGCCTGCACCTTTTCCATCGATCCTTCGGCGAGGATCTTTCCCTGGTGCATGACGGTGACCTTGTGGGCGATGCGCTTGACGAAATCCATGTCGTGCTCGATCACGATCACCGAGCGGCCCTTGCAGATGCGTTGCAGCAGGTCTGCCGTCAGTTCGCGTTCGCGCACGCTCATGCCGGCGATCGGCTCGTCCAGCATCAGCAGCTCCGGCTCCTGCATCAGCAGCATGCCGATCTCCAGCCACTGCTTCTGGCCGTGCGACAGCAGGCCGGCTTCCATGTCGAGCGCGTCTGCCAGACCGATTTCGGACGCCACCGACTGCACCCGCTCCTTCACCTCGTCGGTGCAGCGGAAGCCCAGGGCGCCCAGCACACTGCGCCCGCTCGGGAAGGACACCTCGAGGTTCTTGAACACCGACAGGTTTTCGTAGATCGACGGGGTCTGGAACTTGCGTCCCACGCCGGCTCGCACGATCTTGTGTTCTGCCAGCTTGGTCATTTCCTGGTTCTTGAACTTGATGCTGCCGCCGCTCGCCTTGGTCTTGCCGCAGATCAGGTCGAGCAGCGTGGTCTTGCCGGCGCCATTCGGGCCGATGATCACGCGCAGCTCGCCGCGATCCACATAGAGCGTCAGGTTGTCGATCGCCTTGAACCCGTCGAAGGACACGGTGAGGTCCTCGATCGCCAGTACGAAATCTGTATTGCTCATGTCGTTCTCCGGTCTTGTCGGTCACTCAGGCGGACTGTCCCTGCACGCCCTTGGGCAGCGAGGATTCCGGTGCGGTCTTGGGGGTGTGAGCGCTTGACGCGGGCGCTTCCATCGACGGCGCCGGGGGCGATGACTTGCGCCGCGACAGCCAGGGCTTGACGTGGCTTTCGTACAGGCCGGCCAGACCGTTGGGGAAGGCGAGCACCACACCGATGAACAGGGCGGCCATCAGGAACAGCCACAGGTCGGGCGCGCTTTCGGAGAAGTAGGTCTTGCCGAAATTCACCAGCAGCGCGCCATACACCGCGCCAACCAGTGACATGCGACCGCCTACCGCGGCGAAGATGACCATTTCGATCGACGGCACGATGCCGACGAAGGACGGCGACATGAAGCCCACCTGCAGCGTGAACATGGCGCCGCCGATGGCCGATATGCCGGCCGCGAGCACGAAGGCGAACACCTTGAACATCGACACGTCGTAGCCGGAGAAGCGCACGCGGTCTTCCTTGTCGCGCATCGCCAGCAGCAGGGTGCCCAGCTTGGACATCTGTATCCAGCGGCACAGCAGGATGACGCCGATCAGCAGGCCGGCATTGACGAAGTACAGGACGTACTTCGAGCTGTCGTCGCGGATGTCCCAACCCATCAGCGTCTTCAGGTCGGTGATGCCGTTCACCCCGCCGGTGTAGCCCTGCTGGCCGATGATGAGCACGGTCAGGATGAGGGCGACGGCCTGCGTGATGATGGCGAAATACACGCCGCCGACGCGCCGCTTGAACATCGCGAAGCTCACGATGAAGGCGAGGATCATGGGCACCGCCACCACCGCCAGCACGGTGAAGCTGAAGCTGTGGAAGGGCTGCCACCAGATCGGCAGTTCGGTGAGCTGGTTCCAGTCCATGAAGTCGGGAATGCCCGGCGTGCTCTGGATCTTGGTCGCTTCCGGATCGGAAGCTTCCAGCTTCAGGAACATGGCCATCATGTAACCGCCCAGGCCGAAGAACACGCCCTGGCCGAGGCTCAGAATGCCGCCATAGCCCCACAGCATGACCAGGCCAACGGCGACGAATGCGTAGGTCAGGTACTTGCCGACGAGGTTCAGACGGAAGATGTCCATCGTCAGCGGGAATACCACCATGATCAGCAACGCGAGGATGAGGATGCTCCCCATTCCGCTGCGTGCGACCCAGTTCTTGAATGCGTCCATGTGAATCTCCGGGAGTTTCGAAATCGGTCCGAGTCGCTCAGCGGCGGATCTTCGAGGCGAAGAGGCCTTGCGGGCGGATCATCAGGATGGTCACGATGAGCAGCAGCGTGAGCACCTTGGCCATCGAGCCGGTCAGGAAGAACTCGGAGATGGACTGCGTCTGTGCGATGCCGAAGGCCGATGCAACGGTTCCGAGCAGCGATGCGGCGCCGCCGAAGGTCACGACCAGGAAGGCATCCACGATGTAGAGCGAGCCCGAGGTCGGTCCGGTCGAACCTATGGTGGTGAAGGCCGCGCCGGCGACACCGGCGATGCCGCAGCCGATGGCGAACGTGAGGCGGTCGGTGCGCTTGGTGTTGATGCCGGTCGCATTGGCCATGGGGCGGTTGGCGACGGTGGCGCGGACACGCAGACCCCAGCGCGACTTGTACAGCGCGAGCAGCACGCCGCCGGTCACCAGTGCCGTGAGTGCCAGCACGAACAGACCGTTGATCGGAATGTCCAGACCTTCGGACGGTGCCCAGGACCCCATGAGCCAGTCAGGCAGCGTCGGGCTGACTTCCTTCGGGCCGAAGGTGGAACGGAACACTTGCTGCATGCCCAGAGACAGGCCCCAGGTGGCGAGCAGCGTGTCGAGAGGACGTTTGTACAGATGTCGTATCAGTGCCCATTCGGTCAGCCATCCGAAGCCGAAGGCGATCAGGAAGGCGAACACGATGGCCACCGGGAAATAGGCCTGCATGAGCCCCGGCGCATAGGTTTCGGTCAGGCTGGAGAACAGGAAGATGGTGTAGGCGCCTATGGTCATGAATTCGCCATGCGCCATGTTGATGACGCCCATCTGGCCGAAGATGATGGCCAGACCGAGACCCATGAGCAGCAGCACCGAGAACAGGCTCAGGCCGGCGAAGCCCTGCATGAGGGCGATGTTGTAGATTTCGTCGAATGACATGGCGGACCTCCAGACGGGGAATCAAGGCAGGAATCTGGGGGGCGAAAACCGTCCCGGCGCGTGGCCGGGACGGCACGCCGATTACTGGTAGCCCTTCGGGAACGGGTTCGGCTCGATCAGGTCGGCGGACTCGGCCACCACCTTGAACGTGCCATCCGGCTGACCCTGGGCAATGCGGGCCTTCGACCACAGGTGGTGGTTCTCATGGACCTTCACATAGCCTTCGGGCGCGGTCTTCAGTTCGATGCCGGGGGAGGCGGCGACCACCTTGTCCACATCGAAGCTGCCTGCCTTCTCGACTGCGGCCTTCCACAGCCACGGGCCGAGGTAGCCGGCCTGGGTCACGTCGCCGATGACCGACTTCGGGCCATAGGCCTTCTTGAACGCTTCGACGAATGCCTTGTTGTTCGGGTTGTCCAGCGTCTGGAAGTACTTCATCGAGGAGTAGAAGCCGGCGAAGTTTTCACCGCCCACGCCCAGCATTTCGTCTTCGGTGACCGACAGCGTCAGCAGGAACTGCTTGGCGCCGGTGATGCCGGCGGCCTTGAGCTGCTTGTAGAAGGCGACATTGGAACCGCCGACCACGGTGACGAAGATCACGTCCGGCTTGGCCACCTTGATCTTGTTGATGAGCGAGTTGAAGTTGGTATGACCCAGCGGGTAGTACTCCTCGCCGACCACCTTGCCCAGCTTGCCCACGGTTTCGATGTGCTTGCGCGCGATCTTCATCGAGGTGCGCGGCCAGATGTAGTCCGAGCCGACCAGGAAGTAGGTCTTGGCGCTCTTTTCCTTCGCCGCCCAGTCCAAGCCCCAGATGATCTGCTGGGTGGCTTCCTGGCCGGTGTAGATCACGTTCTTGGATTGCTCGAGTCCTTCGTAGAAGGTCGGGTAGTAGAGCAGGCCGTTTTCCTTTTCGAACACCGGCAGCACTGCCTTGCGCGAGGCGGAGGTCCAGCAGCCGAACACGCAGGCCACGCGGTCGTTCACCAGCAGCTTCTTGGACTTCTCGGCGAAGGTCGGCCAGTCGGACGCGCCGTCTTCCTTGATCACCTTGATCTTGCGACCGAGGATGCCGCCCATTGCATTGATCTGGTCGATCGCGAGCTGTTCGGCCTGGATGGAGCCGGTTTCCGAAATCGCCATCGTGCCGGTGGCGGAGTGAAGCTGACCCACGATCACTTCGGTATCGGTCACCGCGAGCTTGGTCGTGTTGACCTTGGCCGTCGGGAACTGCGCGTTGCCGAAGCTCACGCCCGGCACCATCAATGCCGGAGCGGCCGCCATGCCGAGCAGCACCTTGCGGCGTTGTTCGTCGGTCAGCGTCGCCGGAATCGTGTCTTTCTTGTCAGCCATATCGTTTCTCCTGAGCGGAAGGGGTTGGGGAGCTTCAGGCGATACGTCTGCGGTGGTGGGCGCAAGGTGCTTTCACCGCAGTCGTTCGCTGCGGTGCGAAAATTAGAGGTCGGGCCTGTGTAAGCGAATACGTCAATCGACGTATGCGTATGCGCGGCGCCACAGTCATGGCGCGCGGGCTTCGGTGATATGGTGAAGTCCTGCGCTGCGCATTTGCACCACGATGTCGCTGCGGGCACCATCCGGGTGCGTGGCGCGGAGGGAAGCTGCATTTTGGCTCCGGCCGGCACGCCATCGTGCCGCCGGAGCATTTCTTGCATGGGCGGTCTTGCCAGTTCGAACCACCGTCCCGATGTCAGAAGCTACCCACCAGATATTCAAGATCCGCCGCGACTACAACACCTGGGTTGCGAACGAGACGCTCGAGGATTACGCGCTGCGCTACACCCCGCGCAGCTTCCGCAAGTGGTCGGAATGGCGTGTCGCCAATACCGCTTTCGGTGCCGTGTCCTTTCTCGCGCTGGAGGTGATCGGCGCCGCGATGGCGCTGAACTACGGCTTCACCAACGCGCTGTACGCCATCCTTCTGGTCGGGCTCATCACCTTCCTGACCGGGCTGCCCATCAGTTACTGCGCCGCCAAGTACGGCGTCGACATGGATCTGCTGACGCGCGGCGCCGGCTTCGGCTACCTCGGCTCCACCATCACCTCTCTGGTCTACGCGAGCTTCACCTTCATCTTCTTCGCCATCGAGGCGTCCATCATGGCGCTCGCTTTCGAGATGTATTTCGGCCTGCCGCTGGCGTGGAGCTATCTGCTGTGCTCCGTGGTGGTGATACCGCTGGTGATCCACGGCGTCACCTTGATCAGCCGCATTCAGCTATGGACGCAACCGGTGTGGCTGATACTGCTGGCACTGCCCTATATCGCGATCTGGATGAAGGAACCGCGGCTGTACTCCGAGTTCACGACGCTCAGCGGCCGCAGTTCGGGCGGCAGCGGATTCGACTGGGTCATGTTCGGTTCGGCGGCGACCGTGGCGATATCGCTGGTGGTGCAGATTGGCGAGCAGGTGGACTACCTGCGCTTCCTGCCGGAAAAGACGCGCGAGAACCGGGTGCGCTGGTGGACCTCGGTTCTCGTCGCGGGGCCGGGCTGGGTGGTGCCGGGCATGATCAAGATGCTGGGGGGCGCCTTTCTCGCCTTCGTGGCCCTGCAGGCCATGGTGCCGGTGGACCGCGCAGTCGAACCGACCCAGATGTATCTCGCCGGATTCGGCTATGTCTTCGAGTCCCCTGCAGTGGTGATGGCGGTGACCGCACTGTTCGTCATCGTGTCCCAGCTCAAGATCAACGTCACCAACGCCTACGCGGGTTCGCTGGCGTGGTCCAATTTCTTCGCCCGGCTCACCCACAGCCATCCCGGCCGCGTCGTGTGGCTGGTGTTCAATGTGGTGATCGCGCTGTTGCTCATGCTGCTCGGCGTGTTCGAGGCGCTGGAGCATGTGCTGGGCCTGTATGCCAACCTGGCCATCGCCTGGGTGGGGGCGCTGGTGGCCGATCTGGTGATCAACAAGCCGCTCGGGCTGTCGCCGGCACACATCGAATTCAAGCGCGCCCACCTGTACGAACTCAATCCGGTCGGCCTGGGCTCCATGGCCATTGCCACGGTGATTTCGGTGGTGGCCCACACCGGCTGGCTGGGCGACCTCGCGCAGGCCTTCTCGCCCTTCCTGTCGCTGGCCGCCGCCTTCATCGCCGCGCCGCTGATTGCGCTGGGTACCCGCGGCCGCTTCTACCTCGCGCGCCGCAGCGCCATGCACTGGCAGCCTGGCGAGACGGTGACCTGCCATGTCTGCGAGAACGGTTTCGAAGCGGAGGACATGGCGTATTGCCCGGCCTACGGGCAGCCCATCTGCTCACTGTGCTGCACCCTGGAATCGCGCTGCCATGACCGCTGCAAGACCGATGCGAGCGCGGCGGACCAACTGCACGCGGTGCTCAATGCCATCCTGCCGGTGACGCTTGCGCGGCGGGTCAATTTCCGGGTCGGACATTTCCTGGTCGTATTCCTGTCGCTCACCGTGCTGCTCGCGGTCATTTTCGGTGTGGTGTTCTACCAGGAAGCCATCGTCGGCGGCTTGTATCCCGCGGCGCGCGAAAGCCTGCAGCTCACCTTGCTCAAGACCTTCGCGCTGCTGGTGCTGCTGTGCGCCGTGTGCGCGTGGTGGATCGTGCTCGGTTCGGAGAGCCGGCGTCTGGCGCAGGACGAATCGAACCGGCAGAACCAGTTGCTGATGCGCGAAATCGATGCCCACCGCAGGACGGACCTGGCGCTGCAGAAGGCGAAGGACGCGGCCGAATCGGCAAACCTCGCCAAGACGCGCTACGTGACCGGTATCAGCCACGAACTGCGTACGCCCCTGAACAGCATCCTGGGCTACGCGCAGATCCTGCTGCGCGAAAGCGGGCGGGCGGGCGGCGACGATACCCACAAGCGCGCGCTGAATACCATACTGCGCAGTGGCGAACACCTGCTGGGGCTGATAGACGGCCTGCTCGATCTTGCGCGCATCGAGGCGGGCAAGCTCAGGCTGGATCCTGCACCGATGTCCATGCGCGAACTGCTGGATGACCTGGCCAAGATGTTCGAGCCCCAGGCCGCGCGCAAGGGTCTGGGGTTCCGTGTCGAAACGACCGGCCGCATGCCCGATTACGTGCGGGTGGATGCCAAGCGTCTGCGCCAGGTGCTGATCAATCTGCTGGCCAACGCGGTCAAGTTCACCGAGCGCGGCGAGGTGGTGCTGCGTGTCGATTACCGGATGGAGGTGGCCCGCTTCGAAATCATCGACACCGGTCCGGGCATCGCGCCGGAGGACCACGCACGCATCTTCATGCCCTTCGAGCGCAGCAGCAGCGGCCGCATGGTAGCCGAGCCGGGCACCGGTCTGGGCCTGAGCATCACCCGCATGCTCAGTTCGCTGATGGGCGGCGAGCTGACCCTGGACAGTCAGACCGGGCGTGGATCGACCTTCAAGCTCAGGCTCTACCTGCCGGAATACCTGTCGGTGCCGACACCGGCCCGTCCCACCCGGCGCGTCATCGGCTACGAGGGGCCGCGGCGACGGGTGCTGCTGGTGGACGACGACGCGACCCAGCGCGACATGTTGACCAGCATGCTGCAGCCGCTGGGCTTCGACATCGACGAGGCCGATGGCGGCGAACAGGCGCTCGCCCGCGTCGCGCGCGCGCGTCCGGACGTGGTGCTGCTGGACATCAATATGGACGGCATGGATGGCTGGGAAACCGCCCGTCGCCTGCGCGAATTCGCCGGTGAACCGATTCCGGTCATCATGGTGTCGGCCAATGTGTTCGAAAATCGTGGCGAGCTGTTGCGCAGTGCAGGCTGTGCGGGCTTCGTGCCCAAACCCGTCCTAGAATCCGAACTTCTGGATCAGGTGCGCGATGCGCTCGACCTCACCTGGCATGTCGACGAGCCGGTGCACGTCGAGCCGGCGCGCGTCGAAGTGGCCGCCGATGCGCCGCTGGTGGCGCTGGACGACGAGGAAAGGGCGGCGCTTCTGCGGCTGTCCCGACTGGGTCACGTGAACGGCATCACCACCTTGCTCGATGCGATTTCCGAGCGATCCGATGCCGCCCGGGAAGACTGCCGTCGCCTGCGTGCATTGATCGATGGCTTCGACCTGATCCGCTTCACACAATTGCTACAACGTGATGCCCATGCACTCTGATTCGGAATTCCAGAAACCTGTCGTGCTGGTGGTCGATGACGCGCCCGATTCGCTGGGCTTCCTGTGCGACGCGCTGTCGCAGGCCGGCTACACGGTGCTTATCGCCAATGATGGAGAATCCGCGCTGGCCCGCCTGGAATGGGTGGTGCCGGATGCCATCCTGCTCGATGCAGTCATGCCCGGCCTGTCCGGCTTCGAAACCTGCCGTCGCATTCGCGACGAACCGGGCCTTACCCACATCCCGGTCATCTTCATGACCGGGCTTTCCGGTACCGCGGAAGTGGTGGAGGGCTTCACCGCCGGCGGGACCGATTACGTGGTCAAACCGGTGCGCGTGGAAGAGGTGCTGGCAAGATTGCAGGCACATGTGCGCAACGCGCGTGCGGTGCGCATTGCGCGCCAGGCCGTTGACGTGGCGGGTCTGGGCGTACTGGTGGTCGATGCGCTGGGCCGCGTGGCCTGGCGTTCCCCGCGTGCGGCCGAATGCCTCAGCCAGTTCGGCATCGACCCGGCTGCCAGCACGGCTGACTGGCTGGGCAATCCGGCGCAGCTTGACACCGATCCGGCTGCCGAGGCGCGTTGTCTGCGCGAACTGGGTGACCAGGCGCTGTTCGCGCGCAGCCTGGGTGCGGTCGGCCTGGGCGAGCACATGCTGCTGCTCGATGTGCGTCGTCGCGGCGAGTCGAGTACCCGCGTTGCCGGCGCCCAGCTCACACCGCGCGAGGCCGAGGTACTGTCCTGGCTGGCCAAGGGCAAGACCAACCGGGATATCGGCGACATCCTGGGCATGAGCCCGCGCACGGTGAACAAGCACCTCGAGCACATCTACGAGAAACTCGGTGTGGAGACGCGCGCCGCGGCGGCGGCGTTGGCGATGCGGGCGTCAAGCGACTGAACGGACCGGCCGGATCGCGCGGCGGACGAGTGGATGCCGATATCCGCTCACACCAGGTGGGGCACAAACGGCTAATATCGCGCCTTTCCTGAATCGCCCCTGTCTGTCCGGCATGTCCGACTCCCAGACTGTCGCCGTCTATTTCGTCGCCTCGCCACTGCAGTACCTGGCTGCGCGGCGCATCGCCCAGCAGCATGAGGCTGGCGCGCGACAGGTGCTGGTCTGGTACAAGCCAGGCATGCGCCCGGCGGTGGATCCGTCGGAATGGGATCGCTGTATATATATGCCTTGGCCGCGCTGGGAACCATTGCCAGGCCCCTTCGGCGTGCACCGCCGCCTGCTGCAGAACCTGACACGGGTCGCCGAAGAGGTGGGGACTTGCGACCGACTGGTCCTGCACAGCGCCGTGTTCGACACCGAAGCGATCAACTATTTCCTGCATGCCCTGCCGAGGCTGTGCGGCGCGCGTCAGATGCAGGCCCGCATCCTGCCCGATGGACTGGTGTCCGTCCGGCGCTATCCGCTCACCCCGACCAAGCGCTGTCTGCAGCGTCTGCGCAGGCTGCGCAGGCTTGTTGCGCCGATGTTGAGCTATACCTGCTTCGATGGCGACCGCATCGGATCTGACGCTTCGTTCTGTGACCGCATCTACGTGCTGTCCGGCTGGCCGCACGAGTATCCGCCGTCAAAGGTGGTGGTACTGCCTCCGCTGGTCGATGTGCAGGCGCAGCCGGGTGAGGCCGGCGTGCGACGCGCGCTGGTCGTCGGTCAGCCGCTCACCGGCACCGGTCTGATGGATGCTGTCGACGTGGCAGGCGTAACCCGGCGCATACATGACTGGCTGGCCGGTCTGGGCGTGACCCGCGTGGATTACAAGGCCCACCCCAAGGATCCTGCACGGGAGCTTTTCCATCCGGATTACGTGGTGACTGAGCCGGATTGCGCGCTGGAGACACATATGGCGCGCACCGCCTACTGCGCGGTCGCCGGCGTGCGTTCGTCAGCGCTCGTCATGGCGCGCCAGATCTACCCGCTCGAAGTACCGGTGAGAGCCTTTGGCTGGGCATCGGTGAACTTCAAGTCGCCAAAGGAAGCGGCCGACATGCGGGGTGGCTTCCAGGCGGCTGGTGTGGATATAGAACCATGAATGTGGCCGGCATACCGTTATCGGTCACAATACGCATGCGCGTTGGTGACGATATAGGTGGGTATCCCGCCGCGCGCCAGTGCGTCACAGAAGTCGATGTGCTCGCAGCGTCCAGGTTCGACTTCAAGCGGCCAGTCGGCGAGGCTTTCGAGCAGCACCGAGCGCCGGATCAGGGCGAGGCCGCCGAACGCGGAGCGCACCGGAAGGTCTGCGCCGGCGGACGGGTCGATCAGGTTATTGTGGCATTTGCGGCAGCCGGCAAACGGACAATGCGGAAAGGTCTGCGCGATCCCGTCGATGTCGAGGGCGAAGGTGTCGAAATAGTGGCGTTCACGGATTCCGCGCGATCTGGCGATGAGATGACGGCCCACACGGAACAGGCGTCGCATGCCATACGTGTAGGCAGTGAACAGACCGTGGCCGTCGTGACGGGCGGCGCTGGCAAGCAGTGCGTTCATCGTTGCGAGCGAGAAGTAGATGTCCGCATCGAGCATGAGAATCCAGTCGGCCTCCTCGTCCACCGCTTCCGCGCGCATGCGGCGGCGGAGGTGGCTCAGCTTCGCCGTCCTGTGCAGGCGGTCACGGATGCGGTCAGGCCCCAGCTTGACCAGCCGGCCGCCGAGGCGGTCGACCAGCCGGGCGGCGCGGCGCACCGTGGCGTCCCGCGAGCCATCCTCGATGAATACCACACGCACCGCATCGAACATGCATCCAAGATCGGCGCACACCTCGCCAAGATAATCGAGCCAGCCTGCGCAGTCGCGCAGCAGTGCGCAGATGACGAGGGTGCCGTGGCGGGCGGCGCCGGCAG
Organism: Methyloversatilis thermotolerans; assembly: GCF_000372885.1. Classification (GTDB taxonomy): domain Bacteria; phylum Pseudomonadota; class Gammaproteobacteria; order Burkholderiales; family Rhodocyclaceae; genus Methyloversatilis; species Methyloversatilis thermotolerans. Next base: position 1,680,925 of record NZ_KB889967.1, on the reverse strand, counting down.
TTTCTGGATTTGGAGATTGAAGTTTGACTATTGATGGCATCGTGCAGCGAGCGGAGGGACAGCCGTCCCATATTGTGCAGTCGATCTGGTCTGCGCTGTTTGCAGCTTTTTTCGCTTTCTTCTTTTTCCTGCCCGATCTGTCTTCGCTGATCGCCAAGTGCATGTTGATCGCCGCGCTACCCTTCTACTGGATGACCCGTGACCGGGCGGGCGCGGTGCGCTGGGCGCCGCTGTGTCTCATGCTTCTGCCGCTGCTCGTCCATCTGGTCAGCATGGCGGCGCATGGCTGGGATCTGCGGCAACTGGCGCGCCCTGCGCATCTGCTGCTCTCGGTCTTGCTGTGCATCGCCTTGCATCCGTTACGCCTGCGGACATCCTGGATCACTGGCGGGATGGCTCTGGGCCTGCTTCCGGCGCTGCTGGTCGCGGTCCATGAACGCCATGTCCTGCAGGCGGATCGCGTGTTCGGCCCCCTGTCCGGTGCCGATTTCGGCAATTTCGCTGCGTCGCTTTCGCTGCCCTTCATAATGGGCGGGCTCTTCATGGACGGTCGCACTTGGTCGCGTGCGAGCAGGCTGGCCTATGTCGCTGCAGGTATCGCCGCAGCGCTGATCGCGTTCTGGTCGGGCAGCCGTACCGCCTGGCTCATCATGATCGTCACCGCCTGCGTGCTGCCGCTCCTGGGCGCCGTATCCCCGGCGCGGCGCGGTCGGCTGTGGTGGGGGGCGGCGCTCATGATCGTACCGCTGGTCGTCGCCTGGCCGGTGTTCAGCGAGCGCATGCAGAGGATGGTGCAGGAGGTGGCCGCCTTCATGACGGCCGACGTGGCAAGCTATCAAGGCACCTCCATGGGCATCAGGCTGGAAAGCCTGCAGATCGGGCTGCAGCTGTGCGAGGCCCATCCGCTGGGCGGCATCGGCTTTCTCGGTTTCAAGGAGCATGTGCGGGGACTGGCGGACGCGGGCCTCATCTCGCGGGATATCCCTGGATTCTTCGGCATGTTGCACAATCAGTTCCTCGACTTCTGCGTGCTGGGCGGCCTTCCCGCATTGATCGCCCTGTGCGCGTTCTGGGGCGGCATGCTGTCGATCGCGTCGGCCGTGGCCGTGCGCACCACCGATCATCGTGACAAGCTGCTCGCGCTCTGTCTGGCATCCGTGCTGATCGGCTACTTCATCAGTGCCACGGGTGGATCGATGTTCAGTTCGACCAAGGGATCGGTGTTTCTCGGCGTCTGTCTGGTCCTGCTTTTCCTGCTCGACACGATGCGCCGGCCTGGCGGCCAGGCGGGGCACTGAACGATGCACGGCGCCTCAGTCCACAGATCCCTGAGCCGGCCTGCGGACGGTTCCAGGGCCCGGCCCATCGATCGTGCTCTGGTGATTCATCATCGCAGCGGCATCGGCGATCTGGTGTGGCACATCCCGTACATCCGGGCGATTGCAGCGCACACCGCGGACGGTCGCGTGTCGGTCATGGCCAAGCCTTCCTGCCGCGCGGCCGACGTGCTGGCCGGCGAATCCTGCGTGGCCGAAGTGATCGACTACGACTACAGGCCCCGTGCCGGAGAACAGCGTCGCGGCAGGCATGAAGGGCTGCGCGGCATGTTCGAACTGGTGCGCAGCCTGCGCAGTCGCGGTTTCTCCCACGTGTTCATCTTCTCGTCGCGCGTGCGCTACGGCTTGATGACGCTGGCTGCGGGCATCCCGCATCGTGCCGGCTTCGGCTTCGGCTCCATCGAGCGCCTGTTCCTGAACATGCCTCCCTTCATCGAGCGCCACGCGGGCGCCGGCAACTGGGTGTATCCCGAGGCGACCTCGTTCGCGCGCGCGCACGGTTTCGTCGACGTTGCCGTCACGCCGCGCCTGGCCATTCCCGCGCCGCTGATCGCCGAGGTGGCGGCGGACATCGCGACCTTGCGCAGGCCGGTCGTGGCGATGGCCATCGGTACGTCGGAAGCGCGCAAGGACTGGGGCAGCGACAACTTCGCACGGCTGGCGCAGCGGCTGGCCGAGGCCGGGCTGGGCATTGTGCTGCTCGGCGGGCCAGCCGAATTGGCGGTCGGCGAACGCATAGTGGCATCTGCAGGATGTCCGCCAGACGTCGTGCGCGCTTTCTGTCAGCGCTCGGTACTCAGGTCGGCGGCGCTGCTGACGCACTGCGCGCTGTGTGTCGGCAATGATACCGGTGTCCTGAATGTGGCGGCGGCCTCCGGTGTGCCGGCGCTCGGGCTGTTCGGCGCGACGCGCCCGCTCGCGCATGATCCCCTGCTCGATGGCATCGAGGGAGAGGGCATGTCGGCCATCCATCCGGAGGCGGTGTTCGCGCGCATCCGGGCTCGGCTCGCAGCCGACCAGCCATCGTGAACAGGATACTTGTCGTCCGTACTTCGGCGATCGGCGATGTCGTGTTCGCGTCGCCGATCACGGCGGCGCTCCGCCGTTCGCATCCTGATGCGTTCATCGCGTGGCTGGTGGAGCCTGCCATGGCCGACCTGATCATCGACGATCCGTGCCTGGACGAGGTCATCACCTGGCCGAAGTCCGAATGGAAGGCGCTGTGGCGGGACGGGCGGCGCTGGACGCTGCTGCGTCGCGTGATCGAGTTTCGCCGGCGACTGCGCGCCTTCCGTTTCGATACCGTGCTCGATCTGCAGGGCCTGTTCAAGAGCGGTCTGCTGGCCTGGATGACCGGGGCACCGCGGCGCATCGGCCTCGATTCACGCGAGGGCAGCGCGCTGTTCATGTCCGAGGTGGTCGAGCGCGGCGGCGATGCGGCACGCATCAGTTCGGAGTATCTGCATCTGGCACGTCATCTCGGACTGGACTGTGGCGACTTCCTGCCGCGGCTTTCGGTGACACCACCCGCGGCGCTCGCCGCCGACCGACTGATGGCGGAACACCGTCTGCGGGCCCGAAGCTATGCGGTCTGTGCGCCGTTCACGACGCGACCGCAGAAGCACTGGTTCGAGGACGCCTGGCAGTCACTCTGCCGGATCCTCGTCGAGCGGGGCCTCACGCCGGTATTGCTGGGCGGACCGGCGGACGCCGAGGCGGCAGCGTGCATCGCGTCAGCCGATGCGCGCATCGTGAATCTGGCCGGTCGCACCCGGCTGCACGAGGCCGCAGCCGTCGTGCGTTCGGCCGGCCTTGTTGTCGGTGTCGATACCGGGCTGACCCATATGGGCATCGCCTTCGACGTGCCCACGGTGGCGCTGTTCGGATCCACCTGCCCCTACACGATCACCGGCCGCGACAACGCGCGGGTAATCTGGCTCGGTATGCAATGTTCGCCCTGTCGCCGCAATCCCACCTGCGGCGGTGCCTTCACCTGCCTGCGCGACATCACGCCGGCGCGGGTGATGGAGGAGGTCGACCGGGTGCTGGCGGCATGAAAATCCTGCATGTGGAGGCGGGCAAACACTACTACGGCGGCGCTCGGCAGGTGGCTTACATCGTCGAGGGCCTGGCCCGGCGCGGCGTGAGCAATGTGCTGGCCTGCCCGCGGGGCGCGGCCATTGCCGGCGCCTGCGCCAGCAATGCCGAAGTGGTGGAAATGAGGATGGGCGGCGATGCCGACGCCGGCATGGCTCTGCGGCTGGCGGCGCTCATCAGGCGCGTGCGACCGGATGTGGTCCATCTGCACAGCCGGCGAGGGGCCGATCTCTGGGGGGGCTTTGCCGCGCGTCTGACCGGCGCGCGCTGCGTGCTGTCGCGACGTGTCGACAATCCGGAGCCGCGCTGGCTGGTGGCCCTGAAGTACCGCTTGTACGACCATGTCATCACCATTTCGGAAGGCATACGCCAGGTTCTGCTCGCCGAGGGTCTGGCGCCCGGTCGGGTAAGCTGCGTACGCAGTGCGGTCGACGCCGCACCCTATCTCGAACCGGTCGACCGCATCGCCTTCCGCCGCGAATTCGGCGTGCCGGAGGATGCGCAGGTCATCGGCATGGTGGCGCAGCTGATCCCGCGCAAGGGGCATCGCTACCTGATCGACGCGGTAGGGCGGCTGAGCGCCAGCCATCCCGGTGTCCACGTCGTGTTCTTCGGCCAGGGAGCGCTGCGCGACGATCTGGAAGCCGAGGTATATCGCTGCGGACTGGGCAGCCGCGTCCATTTCGCCGGCTTCCGGAGCGATCTTGCGCGCTGGCTCGGCGGGCTCGACGTCCTGGCGCATCCGGCGGACATGGAAGGTCTGGGGGTCTCGCTGCTGCAGGCGTCGGCGGCTGCGCTGCCCATCGTCACCTCGCGCGCGGGCGGATTGCCCGAAGCGGTGGTCGACGGCATCACCGGCGTGCTGATCGAACCGGGCGATGTCGCAGCGCTGGCGCAGGCGCTGCAGCGGCTGCTCGACGACCCGTCTCTGTGCCGCCGGCTTGGCCAGGCAGGTCGCGCGCGCATCCTCGAACAGTTTTCGGTCGACGCGATGGTCGAGGGCAATCTTGCCGTCTATCGTCGCCTGCTTTACTGACATCCCTGTGAAAGTGCATACATGAGCAAGACCGATCGCCTCATCATCGTGCTGCTGATCGCCTATACCGCGATGCTGGCGCTGTTGCCGCGGGTATTGAGCGAGCAGGTCTTCATCTGGACCTTCTCCGAACAAGGGCCGTTCGAACAGCTTTCCATACTGGGCTGGCTCGGCTGCGCCATGGTCGTGCTGCTGCGCATCCGGCCCTTCGGCACCCGCGCTGCCGCATTCGTGCTGTTGTGCCTGGCCTTTGCCGCGCGCGAAGCCGACTGGCACAAGCTGTTCACCGGCGAGAGCTTTCTGAAGAACAGCTTCTATCGTGATGCCGCGCGCCCGTTCGAGGAAAAGGTCATCTGCGCGGTGATCGCCCTGTTGCTCGTGTCGCTGGTGCTTCATGCCGGCTGGGTGATCGCCCGCTTCCTCTTCCTGCAGGGCGGCTGGCGCTCGCGCTCCGGCCTGTGGCTTCTTGCCGGAACGGTGCTGGTGGTCGCCGGCAAGCTGATCGATCGCCTGCCGGCCGTGCTGTCGGTCGACTACGGCATCGAACTGGGTTCGTTCGCCAAGCACTACGCCACCGCTTTCGAAGAAGGGCTGGAAATGGCGCATCCGCTGATACTGGCCTGGTCGGTGTGGATCAGCCAGACCGGCCGCCGCTATCTGTCATGAACGCGGCCGGCGCGGCGTCACGCGTGCCGACGAGTGCGCAGCAGGGGCCGCACGATCAACTGACTGCGCTGATCGCCCGGCGCACCGGCCACCCGTTCCGCCGACCGGCCGCAGCTTACAGCGCGGAGGCGTTCAGCGTATTCCAGGCTTTCTGCGCGCCGGGCGAAGCACTCATCATCGACAGCTGTTGCGGTACCGGCGAAAGTACGCGGCATCTGGCGGAAAGCCACCCGCGCCACAAGGTGGTGGGCGTGGATCAGTCGGCGCACCGGCTGAGCCGCGCGCCTGCCATGCCGCCCAACGGCCTGCTGCTGCGTGCCGACATGGTGGATGTCTGGCAGCTCATGCATGCCCAGGGCTATCGTCCGGACGCTCAGTACATGCTCTATCCCAACCCGTGGCCCAAGATCGGCCATGTCGCACGTCGCTGGCCGGCGCATCCGGTGTTTCCGACGGTGCTCGCGCTTGGAGGCCGGATCGAGTGCCGCAGCAACTGGCGCATCTATGTCGAGGAATTCGCGCTGGCGGTACGACTGCTCACGGGCCGCGAGGCGAGCGTGTGGAGTTTCGTGCCGGATCCGGTTCTGACGCCCTTCGAGCGCAAGTACACGGCCAGCGGCCATACCCTGTTCCGATGCGTGGTCGATGCCTGATCCGGCGTTCGACTGTACGGCGTGCGGCGCGTGCTGCGCCTGCTTTCGCGTCGATTTCCATCCGTCCTGTGGCGAGGCGCAGGGCGGTCTGGTGCCCGAGGGCTTCTATGACGAACTGAATCCGGCGATCGCGCGCATGCGCGGAACCGACCATGTGTCGCCGCGCTGTCTCGCCTTGTGCGGGACGATAGGGCAGGCGGTCCGGTGTGTCATCTACGACGAGCGGCCTGACCCGTGCCGGGAATTCGAAGCCGGATCGCCCGCCTGCCTGCGTGCGCGGCGCCGGCACGGGCTGCCGGAATGAGCCCGCGCTCAGCGCACGATGAGCGGTTCCGGTTCCAGCCACACGCCGAAGCGGTCGCGCACGCTGGACTGGATGTCCGCGGCCAGCGCCAGCAGTTCGCCCGCCGTCGCGTGGCCGTGATTGACCAGCACCAGGGCCTGCCGCTCATGCACGCCGGCATCGCCGCGCCGTACGCCCTTCCAGCCGCAGCGGTCGATGAACCACGCGGCCGCGAACTTCACCGCGCCATCGGGTGCCGGATAGTGCGGCACTTCGGGATGCTCGGCCAGCAAACGGCTGGCGGCGTCGCCCGCGAGCACAGGGTTGCGGAAGAAGCTGCCGGCATTGCCGAGTTGCGCGGGGTCGGGCAGTTTGCGGCGGCGCACCGCGCAGACCGCGCGATACACGTCGTGCGGGGTCGCTTGCGCGATTCCCGTGGCGGCCAGCTCGCGTTGCAGATCGGCATAATCGGCGCGCACGTCGGGCCGCAGGGTCAGCTTGAAGGCGACGCGCGTGATGATGGCGCGGCCGGCGAGGTCCCGCTTGAACACGCTGTCGCGATAGGCAAGCTGGCAGGCGTCCCGATCCAGCCGCAGCCAGCGGCGATCGGACCGGTCCCAGGCCTCCACATGATCGAGCCGGTCGGCCAGTTCAAGCCCGTAGGCGCCGATGTTCTGTACCGGGGCGGCACCGACCGTACCCGGAATGAGCGCGAGGTTCTCCAGGCCGTACCAGCCCTGGGCGAGCGTATGGGTGACCCAGTCATGCCAGGCCTCGCCGGCCGCCACGGCCACCGTGATGTGCTCGCCATCGACGGTGAGTACATCGATGCCGCGCGTGCGCATGTGCAGCACGGTTCCGGGGAAGTCCGCGCCGAACACGATATTGCTGCCGCCGCCGAGTATCAGCAGCGGCTCGCCCGACGCATCCGCCTCTGCCGTAAGGGCGGGCAGGGCGCGGGCGTCGTCTACAAGGCGCAGGCGGGCCGCGCGGGCGGCCAGATGCAGCGTGTTGAACGCGCTCAGATCAGCATCGATCAGGGCAGGCTGCATGGCAGGCGGTCGCTGTATATCCGGCCGCGAAGTATAGCGGCCGACGCTGCGGAACACCGACTGCCGGCCTTGGCTTGAAATGCGATAAAAGATATCATATATAAGACTTGAGCCGCGCCGGTCGGCTGGGTAGCGACCCAGCAGGACCTGGCATCGCCGCAGTGCGAAGCCCGGCGGCGGTGAAAGCAGCGGATTTTCTGTCCGCGTCGTCGTGCGACGCACCATGCCTGGAGGCGTCGTTCTATGATGCGGTATACCCGTCTACCGGAGGACTTACCGTGCTTCAAGCTTACCGTGCCCATGCTGCCGAGCGCGCCGCGCTCGGCATTCCGCCGCTCGCGCTGGATGCGAAGCAGACCGCCGAACTGATCGAGCTGATCAAGAACCCGCCCGCCGGCGAGGAGGCTTTCCTGCTCGAGCTGCTGACTCATCGCGTGCCGCCTGGCGTGGATGACGCCGCCAAGGTGAAGGCGTCCTTCCTCGCCGCTGTCGCGCATGGCGACGTGAAGGTCGGCCTGATTTCCAGGGCCAAGGCGACGGAACTGCTGGGCACCATGGTCGGTGGCTACAACGTGAAGCCACTGATTGACCTGCTGGACGACGCCGAAGTTGCCGCGGTCGCTGCCGAGGGCCTGAAGAAGACCCTGCTCATGTTCGACTTCTTCCACGACGTCGCCGAGAAGGCGAAGGCCGGCAATGCCAAGGCCAAGGAAGTCGTGCAGTCCTGGGCCGACGCCGAGTGGTTCACCAGCCGCCCGGAAGTGCCGCAGTCCATCACGGTCACCGTGTTCAAGGTGCCGGGCGAAACCAATACCGACGACCTGTCGCCGGCGCCGGACGCGACCACCCGCCCGGACATTCCGATGCACTATCTGGCGATGCTGAAGAACACCCGCCCGGACGCGGCCTTCAAGCCGGAAGAGGATGGCAAGCGCGGCCCGATGCAGTTCATCGAGGACCTGAAGAAGAAAGGCCACCTGGTCGCCTATGTCGGCGACGTGGTCGGCACCGGCTCGTCGCGCAAGTCGGCAACCAACTCGGTCATCTGGGCCACCGGCCAGGACATCCCCTACGTACCGAACAAGCGCTTCGGCGGCGTCACGCTGGGCGGCAAGATCGCCCCGATCTTCTTCAACACGCAGGAAGACTCCGGCTCGTTGCCTATCGAAGTCGATGTGTCGAAGCTGGAAATGGGCGACGTGATCGACGTGCTGCCGTACGACGGCAAGATCGTCCGTAACGGCGAGACGGTCGCCGAATTCGCACTCAAGAGCGAAGTGCTGCTGGACGAAGTGCGCGCCGGCGGCCGCATCAACCTCATCATCGGCCGCTCGTTGACCGCCAAGGCGCGCGACTTCCTCGGCTTGGGGGCATCGACGCTGTTCCGTCTGCCGAAGGCGCCGGTCGATACCGGCAAGGGCTACACGCTGGCGCAGAAAATGGTCGGCCGCGCCTGTGGCCTGCCCGAGGGTAAAGGCATCCGCCCGGGTACCTACTGCGAACCGAAGATGACCACGGTCGGCTCGCAGGACACCACCGGTCCGATGACCCGCGACGAACTGAAGGATCTGGCCTGCCTCGGCTTCTCGGCCGACCTGGTCATGCAGTCCTTCTGCCACACCGCCGCCTATCCGAAGCCGGTGGACGTGAAAATGCACCGCGAACTGCCCGCCTTCATCTCGAACCGCGGCGGCGTTGCGCTGCGTCCGGGCGACGGCGTGATCCACTCCTGGCTGAACCGCCTGCTGCTTCCGGATACGGTCGGTACCGGTGGCGACTCGCACACCCGCTTCCCGATCGGCATTTCCTTCCCGGCCGGTTCCGGTCTGGTCGCCTTCGGCGCCGCCACTGGCGTGATGCCGCTGGACATGCCGGAATCGGTGCTGGTGCGCTTCAAGGGCACGATGCAGCCGGGTGTCACGCTGCGCGATCTGGTGCATGCGATTCCGCTGTACGCGATCAAGGCCGGTCTGCTGACCGTGGCCAAGCAGGGCAAGAAGAACGTGTTCTCCGGCCGCATTCTCGAAATCGAAGGTCTGCCCGACCTGAAGGTCGAACAGGCCTTCGAACTGTCGGATGCGTCGGCCGAACGTTCGGCCGCCGGCTGCACGATCAAGCTGAACAAGGAGCCGGTGCAGGAGTACCTGCGTTCCAACATCGTGCTGATGAAGAACATGATCGCCAACGGCTACCAGGACGCCCGCACGCTGGAGCGCCGCATCAAGTCGGTCGAAGCCTGGCTGGCCGATCCGCAGTTGCTGGAAGCGGATGCCGACGCTGAATACGCGGCCGTGATCGAGATCGATCTGAACGACATCAAGGAACCCATCGTCTGCTGCCCGAACGATCCGGACGACGCCAGGTTCATGTCGGAAGTCAGCGGCACGAAGATCGACGAGGTGTTCGTCGGCTCGTGCATGACCAATATCGGCCACTTCCGTGCCGCCGGCAAGATACTGGAAGGCAAGAAGGACATTCCGGTGCGCCTGTGGATCGCGCCGCCGACCAAGATGGACGCGTCGGAACTGACCAAGGAAGGCTATTACGCCACCCTGGGCGGTGCCGGTGCCCGCATGGAAATGCCCGGCTGCTCGCTGTGCATGGGCAATCAGGCGCAGATCAAGGAAGGCAGCACCTGCATGTCGACCTCGACCCGCAACTTCCCGAACCGTCTGGGCAAGAACACCCATGTGTTTCTGGGCTCGGCCGAACTGGCCGCGGTGTGCTCCAAGCTGGGCCGCATCCCGACCGCCGAGGAATACATGGCGGAAATCGGCGTCGTGACGCAGAATGCCGACAAGATCTACAAGTACATGAACTTCGACCAGATCGAGGAGTATGTCGATACCGCGAAGGAAGTGACCGTCTGAGCCGATTGCCGGCATGCCGGCGCCGTTCGCGGCCCCGGATATGCCGGTTGCCGCCGGAGGCCGGAGAAGGCCCGCACACCGTGCGGGTTTTTTTTCGCCCGGCCGATGCCGGCGCGCTTTCGCAGGAGCGACCGCAGGTCGCGATGCGGCGCAGGCTGGCCGCGGGCTTCGTTCGACGCTGCAATCGCGGGCAAGCCCGCTCCTACGCAAACCCGGCTCCGCTCGCGGGCAGGGCGCGCTGTCGTGGGAGCGGCCTCTGGCCGCGATGCGGGGTGGGCGGGCCGCAGGCTTCGTTCGGGAGGGGGGCGAGCGGTGCTCGCTCCTACGGCAGGCATCGCGCCGTTCGCGGCCCGCAGCTTGGCCGGATTCATGTTGCAGTGCATTCCTGCCGTAAACGCCTGTATCCCTTATCCCGGTAGATGCCATGTCCGCCAATTTCTTTCAGCTCGACGTCCTGCTGGTCGAACCTTCCCCGGTCCAGATGAAAATCATCCGCGAGCGGGTGACCACGGCGGGCATCATCCATATCCGTGAAGCGGAAACGATGCAGGCGGCGCTCGAAGCGATGCAGTGGCACCGGCCGGATGTCGTGATCAGCGCGCTCTATCTGCCGGATGGCGATGGCACGGCGCTGGTGAAGGCCATGCGCGCCACGCCCGAGCTGCAGCAGACAGCTTTCGTGCTCGTGTCGAGCGAAACCCGTCCGCAGGCGCTGGACGAGGTGCGCCAGTCCGGTGTCTGCGGCATCCTGCCCAAGCCTTTCTCCGGCGCCCAGTTGCAGCGCGTGCTCACCGCTACGCTGGATTATCTTGCCGACGAACAGGCGGCCAACGATGACGACATTGACTACGAAGCCCTGCGCGTGCTGCTGGTGGACGACAGTCCGAACGCCCGGCGCTTCATGCGCCGCGTACTGACCAATCTCGGACTGAGCAATATCGTCGAGGCGGGCAATGGTCGCGAGGCAGTCAGCCTGCTCGAACAGACCATGTTCGATCTGGTGGTGACCGACTACAACATGCCGGAAATGGATGGACGCGCCCTGGTCGAATACGTGCGCGGTCAGAGCTGGCAGGCGTCGGTGCCCATCCTGATGGTGACCAGCGAATCCGACATGGGGCGTCTGGCCGCGGTCGAACAGGCCGGTGTGTCCGGCATCTGCGACAAACCCTTCGAACCGGCCACGATACGCGGACTGTTGCGCGGCGCATTGCAGCACGCGGCCTGAAGGCGCTTGTCGGGCGGGCGGTACGCCAGGTCGCGGGAGACCCAGCATGGACGTTCTGATGCCTGTTTTCCAGATCGGCGCGGGCGTGCTGATCGCCTTGCTCGTGGCATCGGGGCTGTTCTGGCTCTATCTGCAGGACAGCCGGCAGACCCGCCACACCATATTGCGCAACTACCCGGTGATCGGGCATCTGCGCTACTTCTTCGAGCAGCTCGGAGAGTACTTCCGGCAGTACTTCTTCCTCGGCGATCGCGAGGAAATGCCGTTCAACCGCGCCACCCGCGGCTGGGTCTACCGGCTCGCCAAGAACGAAGGCGGTCTCATCGGCTTCGGCTCGACCTATGCCCTGCACGAGCCGGGGGCGCTCATTTTCGTCAACGCGCCCTTTCCGGTGCTGGAGGAAGACAGGGAAGCCACGCCGCCGCTGGTGATCGGAGAGGGCTGGTGTGAGCGCCCCTTCACTGCGCGATCCATCGTCAATATCAGCGGCATGAGTTATGGCGCAATCTCGCGTCCCGCGGTACAGGCATTGTCGACCGGCGCGGCGCGCGCCGGATGCTGGCTGGGCACCGGTGAGGGCGGCTTGTCTCCCTACCACCTCGAAGGCGGCTGCGATGTCGTCATGCAGATCGGTACCGCCAAGTACGGCGTGCGCGACGAGCAGGGGCGGCTGTCGGACGCCCGCCTGCGCGAACTGGCGGCTGTCGAATCGGTGCGGGCGTTCGAAATCAAACTGTCGCAGGGCGCCAAGCCGGGCAAGGGCGGGGTATTGCCCGGCGCCAAGGTGACCGCGGAAATTGCACGCATACGCGGCATCCCGGTGGGGATGGATTCCATCAGCCCGAACCGGCACCCGGACATCGGCAATGTCGAACAGTTGCTCGACTGCATCGCCCGTGTGCGCGCGGTGACAGGCAAGCCGGTGGGCATCAAGATCGCGCTGGGAGGATGGCACTTCCTGAACGAACTGTGCGAAGCCATCCTGCGTCGCGGCCTCGACTGCGCGCCGGACTACATCGCGATCGATGGCGGCGAAGGCGGCTCGGGGGCGGCACCACAGGCGCTGGCCGACCATGTCGCGCTGTCGATAGACGAGGCGCTGCCGCGTACCGTCGATGCGCTGATCGAATCCGGGCTGCGCGCGCGTATCAAGGTGGTCGCCGCCGGCAAGCTGGTCACCTCGGCGCGCGCCGCATGGGCGCTGGCGGCGGGAGCGGATTTCGTCAATACCGCGCGCGGCTTCATGTTCTCGCTGGGCTGCATACAGGCGCTGCGCTGCCACGCCAATACCTGTCCCACCGGCATCACCACGCACAATCCGAAACTGCAGCGCGGGCTGGTGGTCGCGGACAAGGCCGAGCGCGTCGCCCATTACGCGCTCAACATGAATCACGAGATCGACATGATCGCGCACTCGTGCGGATTGAAGCATGCGCGCGAATTCCGCCGCGAGCATGCGCGCATCGTGCAGCCCAACGGTCAGAGCGTCGCGCTCAACGTGCTCTATCCCTACCCGGCGGCGCCGGCCGGCCAGGTACTGCGTCAGGCCTGAGCGCGCCGGACAAGCGCATCGCCGGCCGTTCCGGACAGCGCGCGCAGCATGTGTTCGGTGGTCGCCCAGTCCACGCAGCCGTCGGTGACCGAACAGCCATAGCGAAGCTGCGACAGATCCCCGGGAATCGCCTGGTTGCCGGCATTCAGGTGGCTTTCGATCATGACGCCGACGATGGAGCGGTTGCCGTCACGGATCTGGCCGGCGACATCGGCCAGCACCAGCGGCTGCATGTCCGGTTTCTTGAACGAGTTGGCGTGCGAACAATCGACCACGATATTGGGTGCCAGGCCTGCCTTTGCCAGCGCCTGTTCGGCCAGGGCGACGCTCACCGAATCGTAGTTGGGCCGGCCTGCGCCGCCGCGCAGCACCAGATGTCCGTGCGGATTGCCGCGCGTGCGGATGATGCTGGTGCGGCCGTAACGGTTGATGCCGAGGAAGCTGTGCGGCCGCGAGGCCGAAATGATGCCGTTGATCGCGGCATCGAGATCGCCGTCGGTGGCGTTCTTGAAGCCCACCGGCGTGGACAGTCCGCTGGACATTTCGCGATGCGTCTGCGACTCCGAGGTGCGCGCGCCGATGGCGGTCCACGAGATCAGATCGCCGAGATACTGCGGCGAGATCGGGTCCAGCGCCTCGGTGGCCGCCGGCAGTCCCAGTTCGGCGACATCGAGCAGGAAGCCCCGGGCGCGGCGCATGCCTTCCTCGATCTGGAAACTGTCATCCATGAAGGGATCGTTGATATAGCCCTTCCAGCCGACCGCGGTACGCGGCTTCTCGAAGTACACCCGCATCACGAGAAGCAGCGTGGACGACAATTCGTCGGACAGTGCGCGCAGACGGTGCGCGTATTCCATGCAGGCGACCGGATCATGCATGGAACAGGGGCCGACCACGACCAACAGCCGCGGATCGCGCCGTTCCAGTATGGCGCGTACCGCGGCGCGACCGCGCGCGACCGAGGCGGCGGCCGCTTCGCTCAGGGGCGCCTCGCCCTTGATGTCCGCGGGCGCCGGCATGAGTGCGAAGCTTTCGATGTGTCCGTCTTCGAGCAGGCTTTCGTCATTCATGATGTCCATCCTTCCGCGCAGCGGTCGTGCGCTGCCATGAACCACTCTATCGCGACGCGCGTCACGCATCCATGCGCTCAGTCAAGGCCGTGCGCGAAGGCTTGTCAAACGGATGGGCGAGGACAGCGGCGCTCGCCGCAGGCCGGGCGGGATGACCACGCTCCGGAATGGCGCGACCCGTTACTGCATGGCGTGACGGGTTCCGTTCCAGCGCACGCGATAGATTGCGTTCGCCGTGTCATCGGATACCAGCAGGGTGCCATCGGGCATCACCAGTACGTCGGCCGGTCTTCCGTGTACCGCCTCGCCGGGGCCGAGGAAGCCTTCCACGAACGGCGTGTAGCTTACGATGCGTGAACCGTCCAGCCGGGCCATCATGACGCGGTAGCCGTCCTTGCTGCTGCGGTTCCATGAACCGTGCTCGGCGACGAAGAGCGCGCCCCGGTATTCGTCGGGAAACTGCTGTCCGGTGTAGAAGCGCATGCCCAGGGGGGCGACATGAGCGCCCAGCTTCCAGGCCGGTGCGACATAGTCGCCGCACGACTTGCCCTTGCCGAATTCCGGGTCCAGCACGCTGCCGCCATGGCAGTAGGGGTAACCGAAATGCTGGTTGATGGCGCTGACCCGGTTGATCTCGCAGGGCGGCGTGTCATCGCCCATCCAGTCGCGGCCATTGTCGGTGAACCACAGTTCGCCGGTCTGCGGGTGCCAGTCGAAGCCGACCGTGTTGCGCACGCCTCGGGCATACACTTCCAGCCCGCTGCCATCGGCATTCATGCGCATGATGTTGGAAAAGCCATCCCGGTCGCGATCGCAGATGTTGCACGGTGCGCCCACCGGCACATACAGCTTGTCATCCGGCCCGAAGGCGATGAATTTCCAGCCATGCGCCGTTTCCTTCGGGAAGCGATCGCTCACCAGCACCGGCTTCGGCGGCGCGTCCAGACGGTTGTCGATGTCCGGCAGCCGGACGATGCGATCGAGCGAGGACACATAGAGGTCGCCCTTGCGCCAGGCGACCCCGACCGGCATGTTCAGACCATCGGCAATTTTCGTGCTGCGTCCGGCCTTCATGGTTTTCGGATCGAAGCTCACTGCGCTGACATGGCCCTCACGCGAACCGACATACAACCGTCCCGGGGCTCCGAGGGTCATGGCGCGGGGGTTGTCCACGCGTGCCCACAGTTCTATCGTGAAACCGGGGGGCACACGCAAGCTGTCAAGCGCGGTAGCGGCGGCCATTGCGGGGGCGGCCATGAAGCCGAGGATACATGTGGCGAGCAGTCCTGCTATTTTTCCTGTCATTGCGGTCTGTTTCCCGATGGGTCTCGAAGTCGGATCGACCCCGCAGAACGAGCGATGTTCCGGAGGACGGGCGACATGAAGCTGGTGAGCTGGAACATTCAGTGGGCGCGCGGCTGCGATGGCCGGGTGAGCACGCAGCGCATTGCCGACACAATACGCGCGCGCGGCGATCCAGACCTCATCTGCCTGCAGGAAGTGGCCATCGGTTACAGGGATCTGCCCGGCATGTACGGCGAGGATCAGGTCGCGCAGTTCGCAGCGCTGTTTCCGTCCCACCTTCCTGTCTTTGCGCCCGCCAGCGAACAATGGGATCGCCAGGGACGGCGAAGCTGTTTCGGCAATCTGCTGTTGTCGAGGCTGCCGGTACGCGCGGCGTGGCGGCGACTGCTGCCCTGGCCGGCGGACGACAGCGTGCCCAGCATGCAGCGCTCGCTGGCCGAAGTGTCGGTCGATTCTCCGGGAGGGCCGCTGCGGGTGCTGTGCACCCACCTCGAGTATTACTCGCGGCGACAGCGGCAGGCGCAGATCGAGGCCCTGCGTGCGCTATCGGCCGAGGTGTCGGATCATCGGCGCCATCCCGCTCCGGTCAAGGACAGCAATCCGGCGTTCCAGCCTCCATTGCGGCCGGGAGCAGCCCTTCTGTGCGGCGATTTCAACTGTACGGCGGACAGTCCGGAGTTCCGGCGGCTGCTTGCGGCGGCAGGGGACGCGGACGCGAACTGGGTGGATCTGTGGTCGCATCTGTACCCGGGAACGCCTCATCCGCACACGGTCGGCCTGCATGGTGCCGACTGGCCCGATCATCCCTACTGCTGCGATTTCGCGCTTGCCACGCCGGCGCTGCTCCCGCGTATCCGGGCCGTCGAGGTCGACATGCAGACCGACGCATCCGACCATCAGCCGCTGTGGGTGACGCTGGTCGGCTGAATCCGGCCGTCCGTCACCATTGTTTGCACTCCGCCGGTCGGCCGCCGGCGCCGGGTATGGTTGCGGGCCTTGCAGGCGGTGCCAGGCCGGACGCCCGCAGCGCGGCGGGGTCGAGCCCGACGAGGGACGGCGGCGGGGGGCGATCCACGCGCCCGGCAGGCCGGATGAACTTCGCTCGTCATCCGGCAGTCATCCGGATGCGTTGTGTAATGCGTGATCACGGGTTCAGGTGCTGCGAGCAAGGCCGTAGACAGACTTGAAAGGCGCTCGAACCCACCCCATTTCAACCTGGACACGACAAGATGCAATGGGCGGCCCGCCGGCCGTCCGGGACATGCAGAACCGGTGGCTTGGCGCACGCCGGCAACAGGAGGAGAGCGCGCAGGAAGCAATGTCGGCGGACCCAACCATGGAGAGTCATCATGCATATCATGTTCAACAATCCGCTGGTGTATGTGGTCGAGTACGCAGGTCTTGAAGCCGTGGAAGTGATCGACAAGAGGATAGGTCGCGGAGTGCTGATACGCGACGATGCGGCGCGTCGCTTCCGTGAAGAGCTGCAAGCGCTGGTTGACCACGAGGAAGAGGTCGGCCCCGAGGAATTCGATGCCTTCATGGGCCCGTGGGAAGCGCTGCTGACCCAGCCCGCCATCTACCACTGACCCCGCCGGCCGGCGCCAGGGCGCCGGCCTTCGCGGCGGCATCAGCCGCCAGCCCTATTTCTCCGGTCCCGCCTGCGCCACCTCTTCTGTAAGATTGCAGACCTGTCACCGAGGTGTGCATCCGATTCCCCAGGCATGAGCAAGGCATTCACGAAGGAAACAGACAGCGAGGACGACGATCCCGAAGTCGGCAGCGCGCTGCCGCCAGGCAGCAAGAATTACATGACCCTGTCCGGCTACGGGCGATTGCGCGCCGAACTGGACGAACTGGTCCGCACCGAGCGGCCGCGCATCGTGGAAACCGTCGCCTGGGCGGCGTCCAACGGCGACCGGTCGGAAAACGGGGACTACATCTATGGCAAGAAGCGGCTGCGCGAGATCGATCGTCGCATCCGTTTCCTGATCAAGCGGCTCGAGTCGGCCACCGTGGTCGATCCGAAGGAGCAGCAGAATCCCGAGCAGGTGTTCTTCGGCGCCACCGTGGAGTACGAGGACGAGGACGGAGCACATCGGGTCCAGATCGTCGGTGTCGATGAAGCGAATGCGTCCGAAGGACGGATTTCCTGGATTTCGCCGCTCGCTCGCGCACTGCTGAAGGCGCGTGAGGGCGATCTGGTGCGCTTCCAGAGCCCGGCCGGGTTGCGCGAGATCGAAGTGACCGGAATCCTCTACGAATGACCGCATCGCTGCCGAAGCGCAGGCTCGCATCATGGCTCATCGCTCTGATGCTGGTCGTGCCGCTGACGCCGGCGCTGGCGCGCTGGGCGGCCGGACTGTCCGGAGCCGTGCTGCTGTCCGAGCTGTGTCGCGGCGACGACGGCGCGTCTGGTCAGGATGCCGGCCGCAACGGCACCCATGGCTGTCCTCATGCCTGCTGTGCCCTGGCCTCGCCCGGACCGCTGGCTTGCGGGCTTGCCGTCGCCTGTTCGCTGGCCGCCGAAGAGATGGCAGGCGGGCGCGAGCACCATGCGGCGGCCGGAGGAATGGTGCAGGGTCTGGCCGAGGCGCGGGCACCGCCGCCGGTTCCCGCCTGAATTCGCGTCATCGTCCGGTGCGGCTTTTTCCCGTCGCGCGGCGATCCGTCATCGCACTGTCTTCCCGGAGTTCCGAAATGAAACTGTTTCTCGCAGCAGCCCTGAGCGGCCTGGCGCTGAGCGCGCAGGCCGCCGACATCCATGTGAAGGACCCCTGGGTACGCGCCACCGTGGCTGAACAGAAGGCGACCGGTGCCTTCATGCAGATCACCGCACCCAGAGGGGCGCGGCTGGTCGAGGCGCGTTCGCCGCTGGCCGGCGTGACCGAGATCCACGAAATGACCATGCAGGACAATGTGATGCGCATGCGTGCGGTCAAGGCGCTCGAATTGCCGGCCGGCAAGCAGGTGGATCTGAAGCCGGGCGGCTACCACATCATGTTGATGGATCTGAAATCGCCGGTCATCGAGGGCAGCCAGGTACCGCTCACGCTGGTGATCGAGAACGCGGATCGCAGCCGCGAAACGGTGGACCTGAGGGCTCCAGTGCGCGGTCTGACTGCAGGTGGCCCGGAAAAGCACGAACACCCTCACCACTGATTGCCCGTTCCAACCCTTCGCGGCCGGCGTTTCCGCCTGCCGCGAAGCGGCTCTTCCCCAATCGGGGAGCCTTTTGCCCTTCCGGCATTTCTTTCTATCCGTACGCCTAAAGTTACGCGCGCAGGGGCCGTAATCCTGCATAGCGCAGGCCGGGTCGACCCCGACCTGCACGGGACTGTGTCATACAAACAGAACGTGAATGTCATGAACTCTTCAGGCAGAACAGGCCCTCCTGTCGCGGGTGACAAGCTGGAAGTCAGTGCGCTCGGCCGTCCGGTGCACAAGCTGGGGGCGTTTGCCCAGTTGCTCAGGAAGGACATGGCCGAACTGCTCAGGCGCGGCCTTAACAAGCGCTACCGGGCGGCATTCGAAGTCGAGTCGGCCACCTTGACCGCATCCTGCGAACGGCCGGAAGGGGTGCGCTGGAGCGGCTTCACGTCGGCTGTTGGCCGCATTTCCTTCGCTGCCGAAAGGCCCCTGGTACTGACGGTGCTCGGCTATCGCTACGGACTGATCAAGACAACCGACCCGGCTGCCAAGAGCATATCGGCCGGCCGCGAAACCGCGACCGAGGAACGCGTCGCGCTTTCGCTCGGCGAGGACATGTGCAGCCTGATCGCCGCCCGCGTTGCGTCCGGCGATCTGGGCCGGGCACTGGAGGACGTGGCGCAGACCGAATTCGCCATCGCCCAGGTGCAGGTGCCGCCGGTCCAGGCGTGGACCCTGTGCTGCACCTTGCGCGATCCGGCCATGCCGGAGCCGGCCCGGCTGTGGTTCGTGTTCGATCAGGGATGGCTGGAGCACATCCTGCAGGTGCTTGCCCCGGTGCGCGACACGAAGGATGCCGCACCCGATCCGACGCCTTTCCCGTCCCGTCTGCAGATGACGCTGACCGCGCGCCTGCTCAGCAAGGACATGCCGCTCGGCGACCTGCTCGACATGAAGGTCGGCGACGTGATTCCGGTATTCATCGGTGCCGCCGACGTGCTGATCGACGAGTCGGCGCTGTTCAGCGCCGCCGTGGCCGAAACCAAGGGCAAGCTCTGCCTCACCTCATTCCAAGAAAGGGACTGACGAATGGACACCACGACCGCGGAAATCGATACGCTGCTGGACGGACTGGAGGCAGGTGACGATGCGCTGCCCGGCGAGGAGGCCGGCGCGATGCCGGCCGCACCCCGCCGCAACATTCCGCAGATGATGCGCCGCATACCGGTCACGCTCACGCTGGAGGTCGGCTCCGCCAAGGTTTCGCTGCAGGACCTGATAGACATCCAGCCCTCCAGCGTGGTCGAACTCGATTCGCTCGCCGGCGAGCCGCTGGTGATCAAGGTCAACGGCACCGCCATCGGTCACGCCGAAGTGGTACTCGTGGGTGAGAACCATGGCCTGCGCGTGATCGATCTCGACGGACTGGATCTGGACAGCTTCACGCAATGAAACACGCTTCGTTGCGTACCCTGGCGCGCCTGTCGCGGCCGGGGGGGGCGGTGCTGCGTCTGGCGCCGGTCGCGCTGATGCTCGCATGCCCGCTCGCGTCGGCGGCCGATCTGCCGCTGTTCGAATCGACCACGCAGGGGGCCACCACCGAGTTTTCGGTGAAGACGCAGATCCTCATCATCATGACCCTGCTCGGGCTCTTGCCCGTCATGGTGATGATGATGACCAGCTTTACCCGCTTCATCATCGTACTGTCACTGCTGCGCCAGGCGCTCGGTCTGCAGCAGGGACTGCCCAACCGCATCGTGACCGGCATCGCGCTCATCCTGACGCTGCTGGTGATGCGGCCGATCGGCGAACAGATATGGAGCGAGGCTTTCCTGCCCTACGACCAGGATCGCATCGGCCTGGAACAGGCGCTCAAGATCGCCGAAGTGCCGGTGTCGCGCTTCATGATGGCGCAGACCAGCAAGGCGGCGCTGGAACAGATTGCCCATCTGGCCGGCACCGGTCCGGTGGCCGTGCCGCTGGAACAGCCCTTTCTGGTCCGCCTGGCCGCCTTCGTGCTGAGCGAACTGAAGACCGCCTTCCAGATCGGCTGCATGCTGTTCATTCCCTTCCTGGTGATCGACCTCGTGGTGTCCTCGGTACTGATGGCCATGGGCATGATGATGCTGTCGCCGCTGGTCATTTCGCTGCCGCTCAAGCTGCTGCTGTTCGTGCTGGTGGATGGCTGGACGCTCACCGTCAACACGCTGGTCACCAGCATCCAGGGCTAGGCCATGCTGACACCGGATGCCGCCGTAGACCTGGTCAGCGAAAGCCTGCACATCACCATGATGCTGGTGCTCATCCTGGTCGGACCCGGACTGATCATGGGCCTCATCGTTGCCTTGTTCCAGGCCGCCACGCAGATCAACGAACAGACGCTGAGCTTTCTGCCCAGGCTGCTGGTGACGCTGCTTGCCATCATCCTGGCCGGCCGGTGGATGACCGGCTACCTGATGGATTTCTGCGTGTCGGTGTTCCAGCGCGCCGCCGCGCTGGTAGGTTGACCCGGAGGCACGATGGAGCCGCTGTTCAACCAGCTCCTGCCCCAACTCACCGCGCTGTGGTGGCCGTTCTGCCGGATACTCGCCATGTTCAGCGCAGCGCCGCTGATCGGCGAGGCGACCTTGCCGATGCCGGTGCGCGTGCTGCTGTCGCTGGTGCTCGCGATGATCATGCTGCCCTTCACCCAGAATGGCGCGCACATCGATCCGCTGTCGCTGTCGGGCGTTGCCGCCACCATCGAACAGGCGCTGACCGGGCTGGTGATGGGGCTGTCCTTCCATCTGGCGATGGCGGTCATCATGGTGCTCGGCTTCCTGGTGTCGTCGCAGATCGGCCTGTCCATGGCGCTGATGAACGATCCGCTCAACGGCGCCTCGTCCGACGTCGTGTCCGGCCTGCTCGCGACGCTGTGCGCCCTGGTGTTCTTCGCGATGGACGGCCACCTGCTGCTGGTGACCGTGGTCGGCGCCAGCTTTTCCGCATGGCCGGTCGGCAGCGGCGTGAGTCTGGGCACGCTTCAGGCCGTGTCGCTCAACGTCGCCTGGGTGTTTTCGGCCGCCTTGCTGCTGGCCATTCCCATGGTGTTCGCGACCTTCGTGGTACAGATCGGCTTCGGTTTCCTGAATCGCGTGGCGCCCTCGCTGAATCTTTTTTCGCTCGGCTTCGCGCTGGTGACCGTATTCGGCCTGTTCATGCTGGGTCACATCGTGCGCTTCGTGCCGCAGCACTACATCCGCATGTGCACCCAGGTGCTGGACATGCTGGGGCGCCAGATGAAGGTGGTGTCGCATGGCTGATCAGTCGGGCAGCGGCGACAAGTCGGAAAAAGCGTCGCAGCAGAAGCTGCGCAAGACGCGCGACAAGGGCCAGGTGGCCCGTTCCCGCGATCTCGCCACTGCGGTCGGCATCCTGGTGAGCCTCAAGCTCATCGTGCTGGCGATGCCCGCCTGGCTGGACGAGTTCCGCAGCCTGTTCGCGCTCGGTTTCGCCTCTCTGGAAGGCGAGGGCACGCTGGACAACCTGTGGTCCACGGGCTTCACCACCACCATGCTGCTGTTCGCGAAGATGCTGCTGCCGCTCGCGGTCATTCCGTTCGCCATCCTGTGCGCATCGCTGCTGCCTGGCGGCTGGGTGCTCAGTTTCGAGCACTGGCTGCCCAAGTTCGAACGTCTCAATCCGGTGACCAATCTGGGGCGCCTGGTATCGGGCAAGCATTACTTCGAACTGGGCAATTCCATGCTGAAGGCGGCCGCCCTGTGCGCGGTGCTGTGGATCGTATGCCGCGAGGGCGTCGACGCCTTTCTGCACCTGCAGTCGCTTTCGCTGGATCGCGCCATCCTGGTCGGGTCCGGCCTGGTGCTCGATGGCGTCATGGCCCTGTGCGCGGTGTTCGTGCTGTTCGCGCTGATCGACGTGCCCGCCCAGGTGTTCTTCTTCCTGCGCAATCTGCGCATGACCAAGCAGGAAGTGAAGGAAGAGCACAAGACCAATGAAGGCCGCCCCGAAGTGAAGCAGCGCATCCGGCAGTTGCAGCGTCAGCTCGCCCAGCGCGGCGTGCGCAAGGCGGTGCCGGGGGCCGACGTGGTCATCGTCAACCCGACGCATTACGCAGTCGCGCTCAAGTACGACGAAAAGCGCGCGGAAGCGCCCTTTGTCGTCGCGAAGGGCGTGGACGAAATGGCGCTATACATCCGTACCATCGCGACCGAGCACGCAGTCGAGACGCTTGAACTGCCGCCGCTCGCGCGCGCCATCTACAACACGAGCCAGGTCAATCAGCAGATACCGATGCCGCTGTATCGCGCGGTCGCGCAGGTGCTGACCTATGTGCTGCAGCTCAAGGCCTTCCGGCGCGGACAGCGCCGCGCCGAGCCGGCGCTGCCGGACGATCTGGCCATACCGCAACATCTGAGCGAGGTGACGCCCTCATGAACTTCCTGAACAGCCTTGGCGAAACGCTGCGCCGCCATCGCGTGGCCACGCCCATCTTCCTGCTGCTCATTCTGGCAATGGTCATCCTGCCCTTGCCGCCGGTGCTGCTCGATGTCCTGTTCACCTTCAACATCGTGCTGGCGCTCATCGTCATCCTGGTGAGCGTGTCGGCCAAGCGGCCGCTGGATTTTTCGGTCTTCCCGACCATCATCCTCGCCACCACCCTGATGCGCCTGTCGCTCAACGTCGCCTCGACACGGGTGGTGCTGCTGCACGGTCACGAGGGCACGCATGCCGCCGGCCAGGTGATCGAGTCCTTCGGCAATGTGGTGATCGGCGGCAACTTCGTGGTCGGCCTGGTGGTGTTCATCATCCTGATGATCATCAACTTCGTCGTGGTGACCAAGGGCGCGGAGCGCATATCCGAAGTGTCGGCCCGCTTCACGCTGGACGCTCTGCCGGGCAAGCAGA
This sequence comes from Methyloversatilis thermotolerans, assembly GCF_000372885.1. Lineage (GTDB taxonomy): Bacteria > Pseudomonadota > Gammaproteobacteria > Burkholderiales > Rhodocyclaceae > Methyloversatilis > Methyloversatilis thermotolerans. The sequence continues at coordinate 1,657,718 of NZ_KB889967.1, read as the reverse complement.
TGGCGATCGATGCCGATCTGAACGCCGGCCTGATCAATCAGGACAAGGCCCAGGCGCGCCGGCGCGAGGTGGCGATGGAAGCCGACTTCTACGGCGCCATGGACGGTGCGTCCAAGTTCGTGCGCGGCGACGCCATCGCCAGCATTCTGGTGTTGCTGATCAATATGGTGGGTGGCGTGCTGGTCGGCGCCCTGATGTACGACCTGGGCTTCGGCGACGCCTTCCGCCAGTATGCGCTGCTCACCATAGGCGACGGTCTGGTCGCGCAGATTCCGGCGCTGCTGCTGTCGGCGGCGGCTGCCATCATCGTCACCCGGGTCAGCGATTCCGGCGATTTCGAAACGCAGGTGAGCAGCCAGTTGCTCACCTCGCCCACGGTCATGTACAGCGCTGCGGCCATGATGGCGGTGCTGGCCGTCATTCCGGGCATGCCCTGGCTCATGTTCTCGCTGTTCGCCAGCGTGCTGGCCTACGTGGGCTGGCGACTGTCGAAGATGGAAGTGCGCCAGGAGAAGGGCGATCTGGCCGAAGTGGAAGCGGCGCTGGTGCAGGCCAGGGTGCCCGATCTGGCGTGGAGCGACCTGCCCGCGGTCGAGCCCATGACGGTGCTGCTGGGCTACAAGCTGGTCGGCCTGATCGATCCGGCGCAGGGCGGCGCATTGAACCGTCGCATCAAGGGCGTGCGCCAGAGCCTCAGCGAAACCATGGGCTTCCTGCTGCCGCCCATCGCGGTGCGCGACGACCTCGGGCTCAAGCCTTCGCAGTATTCGGTGCAACTGTCCGGCGCCGTGATCGCGCAGGCCGAGGTGTTCGGCGACCGGCTGATGGCGATCCCGTCGCCGAAGACCTATGGCACGCTGGACGGCATTCCCGGCATCGAGCCGGCCTATGGCATGCCGGTCACCTGGATCGCGCCGGAGGACAAGGCGCATGCGCTGGGGCTGGGCTACCAGGTGGTGGAGCCGGCCAGCGTCATCACGACCCATCTGTCCAAGCTGGCGCGTGACCATCTGGCCGAACTGTTCACGCACGAGGACGTACCGGCACTGCTGGAGCGGCTGTCCGCGCTGGCGCCCAAGCTGTCGTCCGCGCTGGACAAGGCGATGACCCATACCCAGCTCATGAAGGTGTTCCGCGTGCTGCTCAACGAGAACGTGTCGTTGAAGGACGTCGTGCCGATCGCGACCACGCTGCTCGAGAACGCCGAGGTCACCAAGGATCCGATACTGCTCGCCGCCGAAGTGCGCTGCGCGCTGCGCCGGCAGATCGTGGGTGGCCTGGTCGGCCAGACCAGCGAGCTGAAGGTGTTCAATCTCGGCAACGAACTCGAGAACATGCTGCTCGGTTCGCTGAACCAGGCACGCCAGTCGGGCAAGGCTGCGCTGGACAATTACCCGATCGATCCTCATCTGCTGTCGCAACTGCAGTCGCACATGCCGATCGCGCGCGACCAGATGAAGCAGCAGGGCAGTGCGCCGCTGCTGCTGGTGATGCCGCAGATCCGGCCTCTGCTGGCACGCTACGCCCGCCTGTTCGCGCCCGGGCTGAATGTGCTGTCCTACAACGAAATCCCTGAGCAGCGCGATGTGAGCGTGATCGGTACGCTGGGCTGAACCGCCGCGCTCAGCCCGCCGCTCCGTGCAGGAAGGCGTGGGTAAGCCACACCTGGGTGCCGTGACCGGTGCTGTTCATGCCTATGAAATGGCATGCGAACAGTATTCCCAGAACGTGATTCAGACATTCGGTTCCGCCGTTGTGATCGCGTACCGCCTGTCCCAGCATGCCACTGTCCCGGCCGCGATCAAGAAGGGCATACGGCCTGTCCTCGTCATGCCCACCTTCGATCAGGCACTGCAGCGCCGCAGCGAGCGCCGCGCGCTCGATCCGCAGATCGCCCGGGCTTACCCTGAATGAAGGACGATCGTATTCATGGCGGACCGTAAACAGCGACGAATCCGCTTCCACCGTCGGGAAGGGGCGCCCATCTCCCAGCGTATTCCAGATCGATCCGATGGCGGTATCGACGTGGGTGTCGCAGATGGCGGCTTCACATCGGTTGCTCATGGGGCTGACTTCCTCCTGTTGACAGACGTCCGGCGCGTGCCCCCCGGCCGGGGATCGACGGCGGAACGGGCATGCGCCGGATCGACGGCATGACAATGCCCGCCGCGGCGAGGCCGGGGCGGGCAGAATGGAGCGGCGGGGCGTCGGGCCGCAGGCGGTCTTACTGGATGAGCGACATGACGAGCTGGGACATGCTGGAGCTTTGCTTGAGCATGGCGGTGGAGGCCTGCATGAGCATCTGCTTGGAAGTCATGTTTGCGGTTTCCGAGGCGTAGTCGACATCCATGATGCGGCCGCGCGCCTGTTCGGTATTGGTTTTCATGTTGGCCAGGTTGTTATACACATGGTCCAGGCGGTTCGAGGCGGCGCCCAGTTGCGAACGCAGCGTGCCGACCGCGGTGAGCGCGGTTTCCGCCAGACCGATCGCCGTATTGGCGGCCGTGGTGACATCGCCGCCGTTGAGTGCGGTGATGGCGGTCGCCATGGTGGTGAAGTTGGCCGAAGTGTTCACCGTCATGGTTTCCGCAGCGGACGAACCGATCTGGAAGGTGATGCCGGCTGCTGCTGCCAGCGTGCCGCCCGTCAGCAGAGCCTGACCGCCGAACTTGGTATTGGTGAGGATGTTGGTCAGTTCCAGGCCGAGCTGGTCGTATTCCGAATCCATGGCGGTCTTGTCGTCGGCATTCGACGCGCCGTTGGCCGCTTCGGTGGCCAGATCCTTCATGCGCAGGATGATGTTGGTGATTTCGGTGAACGCGCCTTCGGCGGTCTGCATCATGGAAATGCCGTTCTGCGTGTTGCGCTGGGCGACGCCCATGCCGCGCGTCTGCGCATTCAGGCGGGTGGCGATCTGCAGACCGGCGGCGTCATCCATCGCGGAATTGACGCGATAGCTGGTGCCCAGGCGGGTCATCGAGGTGGATAACGCCTTCTGCGTACTGCCGACCGAATTCTGCGCGATCAGCGACGCTGCGTTGGTGTTCAGACTCAGCATGCTCTATCTCCTGTGGGGGGAATGCGGGGGGCTTTCTCAAGTCCGCGCCGGAAGTGAGCGACCGGACAGGACCGCTCGGGGCTTACCAGACCATCCATGACGGGTCATGAAGGCGGGTTCAATGCAAACAGCAGTTCTGCGGCGACGCGGAACAGCGGTAGCGAAAGCTGGTGGTGCAAGGTGTGGGCGCTGGTCGCCTGCAGCGGCGCCTGGCGCACCCTGGACGAAGCCAGTTGAAGGAAGCGGCAACTGGCGATGCGCAGGCCGGCCAGCGCGAGTACCGCAGACAGGGACGGCAGGCGTTCGCGTACATGGGCCGCGCCCTCCTCGCGTTCCACCATGAAGACGAGATGGGCACCGCCCGCCAGTTGCAGACGCACCGCGACGCGGCCGATGCCGGGAATGTCCAGTTCGAGCAACAGGATGGCCGAGGCAAGGTCTTCGGCCACTGCATGCCTGTGCGGCTCTTCGTCGCCCGCCACGCGCATCAGCGCACGTTGTCCACCGGTCAGCAGAAGCGGAAACACCCAGTGTTCCGTGCCCAGATAGGGCGACGGCATGTCATACACCCGGCCCTTCTGCGAAGCCTGGACCGGCCATGCCGAAGGCGGAATCGATTCACGCAGGGCCACTTCGGCTGTAACCCGCTCGAATACACGGGCGCGCAACGACACCGCCAGATCGCCGGCATTCGGCTCGTGCAGATGCAATTGCCGCAGTGTGAGCTGGTCCGCCTGCATGGCCGCCGGCAGACCGCCGCGGCCGGGCAGTGTCCGTTCCGCCACATGGGGGACCGGTTCGCCTTCGATGGCCAGTTGCAGGTCGGGCCGGGTGGACAGCACGCGCACGGCCACGAGGTCACCCGGCCGCAACGGCCGGCTGAGCGTGGTCAGCCCGAGCAGGCTGGACGGCAGCGCATCGTTTGCGCTGTCCAGCGCGAATGCGGTCGCGTCCGTCGCCGACGCGCGCTCGCCTGCGGGCGCGGGCCGGCGGTCCTGGGCGTTCTGCCGGTAGGGCGTCAGTGCGATCGACGAAACCTTGTCTACGTTCATGGCAGCCTGTCCGCGCGATGGTTTTCAGCAGGGCGTCAGTCCTGAGCCGCGTCCTGCGACGCCGGCCTTCCGGCAGTTTCGCCGTCTTACTGGATGAGCGACATGACGAGCTGGGACATGCTGGAGCTTTGCTTGAGCATGGCGGTGGAGGCCTGCATGAGCATCTGCTTGGAAGTCATGTTTGCGGTTTCCGAGGCGTAGTCGACATCCATGATGCGGCCGCGCGCCTGTTCGGTATTGGTTTTCATGTTGGCCAGGTTGTTATAGACATGGTCCAGGCGGTTGGATGCGGCGCCGAGCTGGGCGCGCACACCGCCGACGTCGTTGATCCAGCCTTCGATGTCGCCGATGGCGGTGCCGGCGTTGGCGGCGGTGGTCAGATCGCCGAGCGTTGCCGGAGTGGTGAGGTCGGTGACCAGCGCGGCCAGATCGGTGGATACGTCGACCGACATGGTTTCCGCTGCGGCGGCGCCGATCTGATAGGTGATGGCGCCGGCCTGCAGGGATCCGGCGCCATTGAGCAGAGCCTGACCACCGAACTTGGTGTTGTTCAGGATGTTGCCGATTTCCGATCCCAGTTGCTGGTACTCGGCATTCATGGCGGTCTTGTCATCGGCGTTCGATGCACCGTTGCGCGCCTCGGTGGCGAGGTCTTTCATGCGCAGCAGGATGTTGGTGATTTCGGTGAATGCGCCTTCGGCGGTCTGCATCATCGAAATGCCGTTCTGTGAATTGCGCTGTGCGACCGCCATGCCGCGGGTCTGCGCATTGAGGCGGGTGGCGATCTGCAGACCGGCGGCGTCATCCATAGCGGAATTGACGCGATAGCTGGTACCCAGGCGGGTCATCGAGGTGGACAGCGCCTTCTGCGTGCTGCCGACCGAGTTCTGTGCGTTCAGGGCGGCGGCATTGGTGTTCAGGCTCAGCATGGTGGGACTCCTTTCGCTGTTCGGACTCTGCGCCGGAAACGTCGGCGCTTTCCCGCTACAGGCGACGCGGTGCCGGTGCTCCTTAAATCCGCTTTGCCCCTTTTTTCATCGTTTCGGGATGGAGTCCCGAAGGAGGATTGCCACCCTGTTTTTAATTAATTGAATGGAAACAGTGGCTTGGCTTGAATATGAAGTTTGTGATTCCTTGTAAAGTTTCTCCGGCTGGCGTCGATAGATACACGTACGGTTAGCGTGATTGACCGCCCATAAAACCAGGCTGCCCGCATGCGGGCAGTCCGAGAACAAAGGTGATGTCCATATGGGATACGAAGTCGCAGGGAAGATAGCCGCCAGCAAGGCACTGATCGAAGCGGACGCCATGAACATCGCGTCTGCGCTGCAGATGCCGTCGTCCGGCACGTCCACGGGCAATCCGTCGGGTTTTGCATCGGCGATGAAGGACGCGGTCAACCGCGTCGACGGCATGCAGCACGAAGCCTCGCGCAAGATGGAGGCGGTCGACGCCGGACAGAGCGACGATCTGGTCGGTGCCATGCTCGCCAGCCAGGAAGCCAGCCTGTCCTTCTCCATGTTGATGCAGGTGCGCAACAAGGTGGTGGGGGCGGTCGAGGACCTCATCAAGCTGCCGATCTGACGCCCCGCGGAGACTGCTCACGTGATCGCAACCGTTCGCGGCGGACTGCAACGTCTGCGTGCCGGCACCGGGGGTCTGCCCTCGCTGTCGCCGGCCTTCCTGAAAAGCCTGGTACCACTGGTGCTTCTCGCTGTCGGCGTGACGGCCATGGTGCTCATGGTCCTGTGGCACGACCAGTCAAGTTACAAGCCGGTGTTCGGCGCGCGCCAGAAGGTGCCCGCGGCCGACATGATGGCGGTACTGGATGCTGAAGGCATCCAGTACCGGCTGCATCCGGACAGCGGCCAGGTGCTGGTGGCCGAGAACGAGCTCGGCCGCGTGCGCATGCTGCTCGCGGCCAAGGGTGTGACCGCGCAATTGCCCGCCGGTCTCGAACTGATGGACCGCAACGATCCGCTGGGCGTGAGCCAGTTCGTGCAGGACGTGCGCTACCGGCGCGGTCTGGAAGGCGAACTTGCGCAGAGCATCCTGACGCTGGATGCCATCGATTCGGTGCGCGTGCATCTGTCGATCGCCCGTTCCACCTCCTTCGTCGCGACCGATGGCGAAAAGAGCTCCGCGTCCGTCGTGCTCGGCCTCAAGCCGGGGCGTACGCTCAGTCCGGAACAGATTGCCGCCATCATCAATCTGGTCGCGGGCAGCGTGTCCACGCTGGAGCCGGCGCGGGTGAGCCTGGTCGACCAGGCCGGCAATTTCCTGTCCGGTCGCGTCGACCTGAAGGACGGCTTTGACCCGCAGGGCCTGAGCGACTCCGCGCGTCGCTACCAGGACGAGGCGCGCAGCAATGTGCGCGATCTGCTGGCGCCGGTGCTCGGCGACAACAACTACCGCGTCAGCATTACCGCCGAGGTCGACAACGACCGCGTCGAAGAAACCCACGAGAAGTTCGGCGAGGCACCGCACGTCACCAGCGAGGCGGTGCGCGAGGAGCAGGACCGCAGTCGCATGGCACTGGGCGTGCCCGGTTCGCTGAGCAATCGTCCGATTGCACTGCCGAATGCGGAGCAGGGCGCCGGCGCGCAGCAAGGCGGCAATGCGGCCGCCAATGCCCAGCAGGGCGGTGACAACGATGCGAGTTCCGCGCGCAAGAATGCGTCGACGCGGCAGTACGCCTACGACCGCAGCATCACGCAGATCAAGCGCAGCCGTGGCCGTCTGCAGAAGCTGAATGTCGCCGTGGTGCTCAACAATGCCGCCGCGGCCGATCCCGCCAAGGGCTGGAGCGAGGCAGAGATCAAGAATATCGAGCGCGTCCTCGCCAACGGTCTGGGCATCAACGCCGAACGCGGCGACCAGCTCGTGGTGTCGGCACTGAACTTCTCGCCGCGTCCGCAGGAGGCGGCGTGGTGGGCGCAGCGCGACAACATCGTCGATGCGGGATCCTGGCTGCTGTATGCGGTTGGCGGATTGCTTGCCTTCCTGTTCGTGCTGCGCCCGCTCACCCAGGCGGCACGCGAACGCATCGCACCGGCACCGGTGGCGGCGGCGGGTACCGACGACGACATTCCGGTGCGCGACGCGGTTCCGGACGCGGTCACACCGCGCATCGAGGGCGATGCCCAGATGTCGCCGGCCGCGCTGGCCCTGGAAGGCGGCGCGCCGGCCCACGGCAGTCCGGTGGTTTCGCTGCTCGAGAACTATGACCTGCCGCCGCCGGGTTCCCCGGTCGACGTGCTGGTCGACCATCTGAAGGTGCTGGCCGGCAAGGAGCCGGAGCGCGTCGCCGAAGTCGTCAAGCAATGGGTGCAAAAAAATGGCCGAACCGAACAGCCTGCTGAATAGTCCCATCATCCCTTCGGGCAGCAATCTGAGTCCGCTGGAACAGGCCGCCATCGTGCTGCTGAGCATGGGTGAGGAACCCGCGGCGGGCGTGCTGCGCTGCCTGTCGCGCGAGGAACTGCTCGAAGTGACCGGCGTCATGTCGCGCCTGAGCGGCATCAAGGTGGAAAGTGTGCGCACCTCCATCCAGCGCTTCTTCGACGAGTACCGCGAACAGAGCGGTGTGCACGGTGCCTCGCGTTCCTACCTCAAGCGCTCGCTCGACATGGCGCTCGGCAACGAGATCGCTTCCAGCGTGCTGAACAGCATCTATGGCGACGCCATCCGTCCGCTGATGGCGCGGCTGGAATGGGCATCGCCCAAGTGGCTGGCCGACTTCATCGCCGACGAGCATGTGCGCATGCAGGCCGTGTTCCTCGCCTTTCTGCCCGCGGCCATGGCCGGACAGGTGATCGATGCGCTGCCCGCCGAGGGCCGGGATCTGCTGCTGATCAATATCGCGCGGCTCAAGGAGATCGACCATGAACTGCTGATCGAGCTCGAGGGACTGGTGAACCGCTGCATCGCCAGCCTGGGCTCGCAGAGCGCCACGGTCGAAGGGACGCGTCAGGCGGCGGAAATCCTGAACCGCCTGTCCGGCAACAAGCAGCAGATGGTGGAACTGCTGCGTGCCCACGATCCGGAGGTGGTGTCCGAGATCGAAATGAGCATGTACGACTTCTACATCCTGTCGCGCCAGCCGGACACCGTGCTGCAGCGGCTGCTCGAGGACATCGCGCTGGAACAGTGGGCGATCGCGCTCAAGGGCGCGGAACCGGAAGTGCGCGACGCCATCATGCAGACCATGCCGCGCCGCCAGGCGCAGAGCTTCGAGGACACGATGCGCCGCGCCGGGCCGGTCCCGCTGTCGCGCATCGAACAGACGCGGCGCGACATCATGGCGCGCGTCAAGGAGCTGGTCGACCAGGGCGAGATCGAAGTGCAGTTGTTTGCCGAGGCCACCGCCGAATGAGTGCCGTGCGTCCTCACCGCTTCCCGCCGCTGGCTCAGCTCACGGCCGGCAACGTGCGTCCGGGCCAGCCGGCGGCCGATTACCAGCAGTCCGTCGCCGAGGGTTTCCGCCAGGGCATGGATGAGGGCTATCGCGCTGGCCATCAATCGGGCCACTCCGAAGGACTGGTTCTGGGCCGCGAAGCCGGACGCGCAGAAGGTCTGGCTCTCGGGCGTGAGGAAGCACTGGGCGAGGTGCGCGAACGCTTCGATCGCATCGCCGCGCCGCTGGACACGCTGTTCGAGTCGCTGCAGACGCTGCAGAACGACTATCAGGCTGCCATGCGCAAGGAGGTGGTGGAACTGGTGGCGCGTGTCGCGCGCCAGGTCATCCGCTGCGAACTGGCGCTGCAGCCGGCGCAATTGCTCGCGCTTGTGGACGAAACACTGGCCGGCATGCCGCCGACCCGCAAGAGCATCGAAGTGTTCCTGAATCCCGAGGACATGAAGCGCATCGAGGACATCGATGCCGCGCGCAGCAAGCAGTGGAAGCTGATTGCCGATCCCCGGCTGGACATGGGCGAATGCCTGGTGAAGGCGGGCGATCACGAAGCGGACGCCGGTTGCGCGCAGCGCCTCGCCGCCTGCATAGACCAGGTGCGTGCCCAGCTCCTCGATGGGGCCGATGCGCCGGCCTTGCCGGAACCGGCGAACACGGAAGGCCAGGACGCGGCGGCGGTCGCAGATGCGGACGCATTGACCGGCGCGGACACCCGGCGTGTTGCGGACGAAGCCGGCGACGCATCGGATGGTGCCGACGCCACGCGGGAGGCCGCATGATTGCCGACGTGCTGCGCCGTCTGGAAATCGCCGATGTTCCGGTGGCCACGCCGACCGGGCGCCTGGTGGGTGCTTCAGGCCTGCTGCTGGAAAGTGCCGGCTGTCCGCTCTACACCGGACAGCGTTGCCAGATCGAAACCATGGATGGCGGCTGGATGGATGCCCAGGTGGTGGGTTTCCGCGACAAGCTGTCCTTCCTGATGCCGTTCAAGAAGCCGGTCGGCCTGACCACCGGCGCACGCGTGCTGCCGGTGCAGGACAAGCTGGATCTGATGATAGGTCCGTCCTGGCTGGGGCGCATGGTCAATGGCCTGGGCGAACCGATAGACGGACTGGGTCGCCTGAGCGGTGAACACCCGCTCGATCCGCATCCGCCCAAGGTGCATCCGCTGAAGAAGAAGCGCGTGTCCGAACCGCTGGATGTCGGCGTGCGCGCCATCAACGGCATGCTCACGCTGGGCAAGGGGCAGCGCGTCGGACTCATGGCCGGCAGCGGCGTCGGCAAGAGCGTGCTGCTGGGCACCATCACGCGGCAGACCGCGGTGGATGTGGTGGTGGTCGGGCTGATCGGCGAGCGCGGTCGCGAGGTGCGCGAATTCGTCGAACTGTCGCTCGGCGAAGAAGGGCTGAAAAAGGCCGTCGTCGTCGTCGCGCCGGCGGACGAATCGCCGTTGATGCGGCTGATGGCGACCGAACTGTGCCACTCCATCGCCGCGCATTTCCGCGATCAGGGCAAGGACGTCCTGCTGCTGGTCGATTCGCTGACACGATATGCCATGGCGCGGCGCGAGGTCGCGCTGGCGCTGGGCGAGCCGCCGGCCACGCGCGGCTATCCGCCGTCGGTGTTCTCTCTGCTGCCGCAACTGGTGGAAAGCGCCGGCAATGGCGAGAACCCGGAAGGCAGCATGAGCGCCATCTACACCGTGCTGGCCGAGGGCGACGACCAGCAGGATCCGGTGGTCGATACCGCGCGCGCCATCCTGGACGGACACATCGTGCTCACGCGCGAACTGGCCGAGCGCGGGCACTACCCGGCGATCGACATTTCGCAGTCCATCAGTCGCTGCATGGCACTGGTGGTGAGCAAATCGCATCTGAATGCCGCGCGTGCGGTCAAGGAAATGGCCTCCCGCTATACGCAGGTGCGCGACCTGATTCCGCTGGGTGCGTATGTACCCGGTGCCGATCCTCAGACGGATCAAGCGGTGTCGCTCTTTCCGGACATCGAAGCCTATCTGCGGCAGGGCGTATCCGAGCCCGCGCCCATGGATGACTGTGTTGCCCGCATCGAGGAGCTTGCCGCATGAAACCTGCCCGCAGCCTGCTTGCGCTGACCACGCTGGTCGGCGTTCGCGAACGCGAGATAGACCGCAAGAAGGCGGATATGGCGGACAAGGCGGCGCTGCGTGCGCGCTACGTCGGCAATATTTCACGGCTGGATGCGCTGGCACAGGCACCGGTGCCTGTTGTCTGCGCGGAAACGGCCGTCAATGCCAGTGCTTACCGGCAGGCCGTGGTCGACATGGCCAACCGGCACAAGCAGGAACTGGCGGTGCATGAGCTCGACATGGACGCGTCCAGGGTGGAACTGGTCCAGGCATCGCGGCGCTGCGAAGTGCTGACCCAGGTGCTGGTCCGTCAGCGCCAGATGCACGCGAAAGTCGCGCGCAGCAAGGAACAGAAGCGGCAGGACGATATCGCTGCCCAGGTCTGGAGACGGGGCTCGTGATGGTATTTGTCGGATCGATTTCAGTTTTTTCGCAGGTCGGTCGCCTTGTCAGGTTGGAAGGTCCAACCGTATACAGGAGTCAGGCATGAGCACGACTTACGATCCCGTCACCACGGCGACATCGCTCGCGACCGCATATGTTTCGGCGGCGCAGACCCAGGTCGATACACAGACGACAAAGGCGCAGGCGACATCGACCGCGCTCACCAAGCTGCAAAGCGCGCTGCAGGCGTTCGATTCCGCGCTGACCTCGCTGTCGGGCAGCAAGGGGGTGGCACAGAACAGCGCCACCCTCAGTTCGACGTCGATCGGCACGGTCAGCGCCTCGTCCACCGCGATTGCCGGTGACTATCCGATATTCGTCGAGCAGATCGCGACCGCGCACCAGGTGGTATTTACCGACCTGCCGGCGGTGCCGGTGCCGATGAGCGGCATGCTCAGCGTCAATCTCGCCGGAGGCGAGACCATAGGCGTGGATTTCTCGGGCGCCGATCTGGATGCCGACGGCACGCTGTCGCAGGCGGAAATGGCACGCGCCATCAATCAGGCTGCCGACAACGACGGCAAGGTCACCGCGATGGTGATGACGGTGAATGGCTCGACCCAGCTCGTGCTTTCGTCGGCCGAAACCGGGGCCAGCGGACAGATCACGGTGGATACCAGCGGTCTGCCGGCTGGCTCGCTGAAGGATGCGTTCGACAACGGTACCGAACTGACCGCGGCCAAGGACGCCATTGTCTGGCTCGGGGCCCAGGGCACCGGCGTGAAGATCCAGCAGGCATCCAACACGATCACCGCGATCGAGGGGGTGACGCTCACCGTGAGCAGTGCGATGACCGCCGGCAGCGCGCCGGCCACGCTCAGCGTGGCGTCCGACCAGAGCGGCACCGCATCCAATATCCAGAAATTCATCGATGCGTACAACACGCTGCGCAGCACGCTGGACGAGCTGACCAAGAACGCCAACGCCGAATCCGGTACCGCCGCTGCGGCCTTCGCATCGGATGCCGGCATCCGCTCGCTGCGCAACCGGCTCGACACCATTCTGCGGCAGGAAGTGGGCGGCGTGCGCCTGTCGGACTTCGGCGTGAAGTCGGACCGCTCCGGCAAGCTGTCGCTCGATTCGACCAAGCTGCAGTCGGCGATGACGGCCGACCCGGATGCGCTGAACACGCTGTTCGGCAGCACCAGTACGACATCAAGCAGCGGCGTGCTCGGCAGTTTCGCCAGCTATCTGGATGTGTGGCTCGACACCACGGACGGACAGATCCAGCGTCGCAAGGAATCGGTCGAAAGTGTGCAGACGGCGCTGACCAAGCGCCAGGAGCGCATAGAGATCCAGTACGACAACGCCTACCAGCGCTATCTCACGCAATTCACGCTGCTGCAGTCGCTGCAGTCGCAGATGGAGCAGACCACCAACCTGTTCGACTCCCTGTTCGCGGGGAGTTCGAGTAGCTGAGGGCCTGCGGGTCAGCAACCCAGATCGGAACCACCACCTTGAACTACGACGTCTACCAGAGCTATCACGCCGCGAATCTGCACGCGCAGACCGCACGCGCCACACCGGTACAACTGGTGCTGATCCTTATGGATGGCCTGCTCGAAGAGATCGCGCGCGCGCGCGCCCACATTCTTGCCGGCCGTTACGAACAGAAGGCGACCAGCCTGGATCGCTGTGCGGAAATGCTCAACGGGCTGTCCAGTTCGCTCGACCTGGATGCGGGTGGAGAGGTGGTGTCCAACCTGGCGTGGCTGTATGACTACTGCGCGTGGCGGCTGGCGGAGGGCGGCATCAAGCTCGATCCGGCGATGCTCGACGAGGTGGCCGGCTTGCTGGAAACCATACGGCATGGCTGGACAGGACTGGTGGGCGATCATGAATAAGCAGCAGGAAACCTTCGCCCGCATCGCCACCCGGCTGCAGCAGGCCGCTCTGCATGCCGACTGGCAAGAATTGTCCGAAGCGGATCGCGAACTGGCCGATCTGCTCACGCCCTATCTCGGTCGCGGTCAGCTTGGCGCGGCCGAGCTGTCGGCACTGATGGTTCTGCGCAAGGTGCACGACGATGCCTTCGAACGCTGTGTCGAGGCCGGCGAGCGCATTTCGCTGCGCCTGGCCGAACTGGGCGCGGCGCGCGATGGCTGGCTGGCCTATGCCCACGATAGAGAGATATCCGGGGAAGCGATATGAATTCACCGCTGTTGAACATTCCGTCGTCGCAGCCCGCGCCCGGCGTACCCGCCCAGGCACCTGCCGCCGCCGCGGTGCCCGTTGCGCCGGCGGCCGCAGCCGGCACCGATACGCTGGCGCAGGCCAGCGCACAGTTCATTGACCTGCTGCGCACACTCGGTGCCAGCGTGCCGGTAGCGCCCGAGGTGGTATCTGCCGGAGACGGCACCGCGACCGGCGACGATCAGACGGACACCGAAGCCGAAACGGACACCTCTCCGGCCGACCGGCTGCCGTCGCAGTCGCTGTTGCCGAGCGCGCTGCACGCTGCGCTGATGGCGCCGGCGGCCGATACACGCCGGCAGGTTGCGCGCCCGGATGCCGCCACCGCCGACGCGGTGACGGCGGCCGGCGCGTCAGCGCAGCCGGCTGCCTCCGCTGCGCTTCCTTCGTCATCGCCCGGCGCCGTGGCCGAGCTTGCAACGGTGCCGGCGGCGGCAACTTCGCTGCGCACCGACCGTGCTGCGGCAGCGCCGGCCGCGACGAGCGACACGTTCGAGGCGGTGCCGGTGGCGCAGGTCACCGCCAGTGCGGCACCGGCCGCTGCGCCGCAGAACAATCCCGGCGACAGCGCCGACGCGGTGCTGACGCTCAAGCCCTCCGCCCCCGAATCCTGGCAGCAGCCGCTAACCGAGGCGCTCGGCGAGCGGCTGCAGATGCAGTCGGGCCGCCATGGCGAACGCGCCGTGATCCGTCTCGATCCACCGGCTCTGGGACGCATCGAAATCGTCGTGCAGCAGGATGCGGCCGGTGCCATCCAGGTCCAGCTCAGCGCCAGCAACGGCGAGGTGCTGCGCCAGTTGCACACGATGGGCGACACGCTGCGTCAGGACCTCGGGCAGCGTCAGCAGGCGGATGTGACGGTCGTGGTGTCCGACGGCAGCCGCGACATGGATGGCCGCTCACGCTCGGGCCAGCAACAGCAGCCGCGCGAGCAGGGCCGCCCGGGCGATGCGCTGGCCGAAGCGGAAACGGGATTCAAGGACAAGGGCTTCACGCTCGCCTCTGAAGGAAACGCCTGATCATGAAGAAAGCCGTTCTTTTCTCCCTCGTCGGCGTGGTGCTGCTCGCTGCCGGCGGCGGCGGCGCATGGTGGTTCTTGCACAAGTCGGGTGGCGCGATCGATGCGCACGCGGCCCAGGCACCCGAACTGCCGGCTGCCGAGCCGCAGAAATACGTGAGCCTGGACAAGGTGATCGTCATGCTGCGGCGCTCGCCGGAGGACACCGGCACCCGTTACATGTCGATGGATCTGGTGTTCACGTCGGCGATCGCCAAGGAAAAGGAAACCAAGGAGCACCTGCCCATGCTGCGCAGTGTCGCGGTGCGCGCCCTCTCGCAGATGACGGCCACGCAGATCGCCGGCATGTCCATCGACGAACTGGCGGTCGAGGTCAACAAGGCCTTCATCGACAGCTACCAGAAGGAGCGTCGCGAGAAGCCCTTCAACGAAGCTTTGATAGGCAAGCTGATCGTCGAGTGACATGGACATGCATTCGGACTACGCCGAGGTGAGCAGTGTTGCCGCGGTCGCCGGTGACGCGGCCGACGAGCAGCGCTGGCTGATCGAGTATGCGCCGCTGGTCAAGCGTACCGTCCGTCAGTTGCTGCCGCAGGTGTCCGGGGCGATGGATCGCGAGGACATGGAGCAGATCGGCCTGATGGGGCTGCTCGAGGCGCTGCGTCGATATGGCACGCCCGACGAGAGCTTTGGCGGCTTCGCGGCGCTGCGTGTGCGTGGCGCCATCCTCGATGAGTTGCGGCGCCAGGACTGGCGGCCGCGCACCGTGCGTCAGGACAGTCATCGCACGCGTGACGCGGTGCGGGCGCTCACGCGCCGGCTCGGGCGCGAGCCGAGCGAGGCAGAAGCGTGCAAGGAACTGGGCATCAGCGCGGAGGCCTTCCAGGCGCATCTGCTGGCCGAGAACGCGGAAACCATCGCCAGCTTCGACGAGCTGATCGGCCAGATGCAGGAAATGGCGGGCAGCAGCCAGTCGCCGGAGGAGCAGTTGATGGCGCGCCGCAGCCTGGCGCAGGCCCTGTCACGGCTGGATGAGCGCGAACAGCGCGTGATCCAGCTCTATTACGAATTCGATCTGAGCTACAAGGAAATCGCCGCCGTGCTCGATCTGACCGAAGCACGCATCTGTCAGATCAACAAGGCGGCTCTTCGCAAGATGAAGGAATTCCTGCGCTGACGCGCAGGGCCCAACCAAGGGGAAGCAGCATGCAGTCCATCGTAGGCATTGCCATCATCCTGATCTGCGTGTTCGGCGGTTTCATGCTGCACGGCGGCAAGCTCGAGGTCATCTGGGAACCGATCGAACTGATCATCATCTGCGGTGCGGCAGCCGGCGCCATCGTGCTCGGCAACCCGGGCCATGTGCTGAAGGAAATGGGCCTGCAACTGAAGAAGGTGATGCTGCGCAAGAAGCCGGGCGAGGAGTTCCAGCGCCAGTTGCTGCTGCTCATGTACGAACTGCTGCAGACCGCCGCTGGCGGCCTGAAGGCGCTCGATGCCCACGTCGAGGCGCCGCACGAGAGCGAAATGTTCAGGCGCTATCCGCTCATCCTGGAAGAACCCAAGCTGCTGCACTTCATCGTGGACAACTTCCGGCTGATGGCGATGGGCAAGATCAATTCGCATGAGCTGGAAGGCGTGCTCGACCAGGAGATCGAGGCCATCCACGAGGAAATGTCGCAGCCCGCCCGCTCGCTCGCCAAGATCGGCGAGGCGATGCCGGGCTTCGGCATCCTGGCGGCGGTGCTCGGCGTGGTGATGACCATGAACGTGGTGGCGGAGGGCGCCGGTACCGGCGAGATCGCGGTGCGCGTCGGTTCGGCCATGGTGGGCACCTTCATCGGCATTTTCTTCTGTTATGGCGTGCTCGATCCGATCAGCAACATGATGAAGCAGCTCGTGGGCGAGGAACTGCAGGCCTTCGAATCGGTAAAGGTGGTGCTGGTGACGCACGTGTCGGGCAAGCCGCCGCTGCTGGCGATCGACGCGGGCCGCCGCCTGGTCCAGCTCAATATCAAGCCCAGCTTTGCCCGCCTGGAAGGCTGGATCAACGCAATGCAGAACGCGGGCGACCCGGGCGCGACACCGCGTCGTCGCGCAGGGGACTGATGTGGCCAAGGAAGGCGGACACGGCGAAACCGTCGTCAAGCGTGTTTCCGGCAAGGGACATGACGACGCGCACGGCGGCTCGTGGAAGGTGGCGTTCGCCGACTTCTGCCTCGCGCTGCTTTGCCTGTTCCTGGTGCTCTGGCTGCTCGCCTCGCGCGAACAGGAAGCGCTCAAGCAGGTGGTGCGCCAGGCCGACAACAGTCGCATAGACGAAGGTGCCGGCCTGATGGCGCAATCGCTGGGCGGCCCGCGCGGCAGCCTGATCGACCGCGAACCGATGCCGCCGCGCGAAGGATCGTCCGCGCCGGGCCATGATTTCGCGCGCGCCGACAGCGAGGCGTCGCCGGGACAGAAGGTGTCGCGCGTCAATTACGAATCGCCGTCCGACATGGAGGCGCTGGCGCGCGTGATGCGCAAGCTCAGCGCCGATGCGGGTCTGGAAGGCAATGTGCTCGCCGTGGTCACGCCCTACGGCTTGCGCGTCATGCTGCACGACACCGATCAGCAGGGCATGTTCGAGCGCGGGAGCTGGTATGCCAGCGAACGCTTGCGCAAGCTGCTGCGTTCGCTCGGACCGCTGTTCGCACAGATGGAAAACCAGATGCTCATCGTCGGTCACACCGATTCGGTGCAGTACGCGATGCGCGACGACATGGCTTTCTCGAACTGGACGCTGTCGAGCAATCGCGCGCTGAGCGCGCGCTCCCAGCTCATGGCGGGCGGCATGCCGGCGAGCAGCGTGCTGCAGGTGGTGGGCATGGCGGATCGCTCGCCGGTCAATGCGGAAGAACCGACCGCCGGCGTGAATCGTCGTATAGAGTTGCTGATACTGACGCGCAAGCAGGCCGAGCTGGTGTCGGCGATGTACGGCCGGCCGACCGAGCGGCTGCCGCTGGCCGAGGGGGCCTTTGCCACGATGCCTGATCGCGCCGCGCTGGAACAGTTGCGAAATCAGGTTGCGTCACCATCGGCGCGGTGAAGATACGGGATGCAATGATGGTCGAATCATGCGTACGCGATTGAGAGGACATGCGATGAGAATCAATGGACAGGGTGTGGCCGGCATCGGCAACGTGACACCCGCGACCGACGCGCCTGCGGCCGGGCCGGCGACGGGGTCGACGACTGCCCCGGCGCCCGCGCTGCAGTCGGCGGTACTGCAGCCGGCCATGGCGGCGCTTGCCGGAATGCCCGAGATCGATCAGGCGCGTGTGGACGCACTGCGCGAGGCACTGGCGCGCGGCGAGGTGCCGTTCGATCCGGACAAGCTCGCCGGCCTGATCGAGCGTTTCCACGGCAAGCAGGGATGAAGACTGCCGAAGCGATGGCGCGCGTGATGCGGGACATGCACGCCGACCTGGGCGACTACGATGCGCTGCGCGAGGCGCTGCAACGGCAGTTCGCGGCTGCGCTCAAGCACGACTCGGAGCGGCTTGCCGAACTGGCCGGCCAGGTGACCGATATGGTGGCCCGGCTCGAAGAGCGTCGCCGCGTGCGCGCGCGCGTGGTGGATGTGCTGTGCGGTCCGCACGGGCGCATGAACGAACTGTTCGCGCGCATGCCGGCGCCGATGGCGGATCGCTGTCGCGCAATGTGGCGGGAGCTTGAACGCAAGGTGGGCGAATGCAAGCAGCTCAATGTGCGCAACTGCCTGCTCATCACCAGTCAGTTCGAAATCATGCATCGCGTGATGCATGGCGAGGAGGACACGTATGCTCCGGCCTGAGTCGGCGACTTCTCCGCTGTCGTCCAACGTCGAAGCCACACGGCCGACTGCGGCAATCGGGCAGCAGGGCGGTTTTTCGTCGCTGTACAGCGAAGTGGCCGCAGAGGTCGGACAGTTCATCCGCCAGGGCAGTCAGGCGGGCGGGCAGGGCAGCGCGACGGCCGCCCAGGCCCTGACGCCGGAAGCCGGTCTGCTGCGCGCCCGCGTGCAGGGGAGCCTGACGGCCGCTGACAACGGTGTCGACGACGCAGACCGTCGTGCCTTCATCGACCGCATCCGGCCTCTCGCCAACGAGGCCGCCAGTCGTCTCGGGGTCGCGCCCGAACTCGTGATGGCGCACGCTGCGCTGGAATCGGGCTGGGGTCGCAGCCCGGTGCGCTCGTCCGACGGGCGCTCCACGTTCAACCTTTTCGGCATCAAGGCAGGTGCGAACTGGCAGGGAGAACGGGTGACCGCCATGACGACCGAACATGTCGATGGCGAGGATGTCGGCATGCAGGACACCTTCCGCAGCTACCCCGATGCGCGCAGCGCCTTCGGCGATTACGCGCGGCTGCTGAGCGAGAACCCGCGCTATGCGTCGGCATTGAATGCGGGCGGGGATGCCCATGCCTTCGCCCAGGGCCTGGCGCGCGGTGGCTATGCGACCGATCCGGCCTATGCCGACAAGCTCGCGCGCGTGGCGCAGCAACTCATGACGATGGCCAGGCGCTGATCAATCCCGCGCGCGCGATACCGGCTCGACCTCTCCCGGACCGGTCACGCGTGCGCGCACGACAACGCCGGAAGAAAGGTTGCGCACGCGCACCGTGTCGCCGGTGGCCCCGGTATCCAGTGCCTCCCCGGTCATCTGTACCTCGATGCCGCCATTGCGCGCAACGATGAGCACTTCGTCGCCGCGCTTGACCGCGATGGCGGCAGACAGCAGTTTCTTGCGCAGGATGTCGCCCGGATGCAGGGCGCGCCGCCCCGTCATGCCCAGCACCTCGGCGGTGTCGCCGAATGCATCGGGCACCTGTGTCACATCGCGCTGATCGAGAGAGACATCACCTTCCTGTATCGGCCGTCCGGCCTGGATGTCACTGCTCGCGACCACCACATCGGCCGCGATGCGACCGCGCACCGTCACCTTCTGCGACCAGTCGTCGCCCGGGCAGCGCACCGTGAAGCGCATGCGCTGCGCATTGCGCACGTCCACCGTCTCGACAGAGAGGCGGCTCTTGCACGCCGGAGGCGGACGCAGCAGCGGCTGCATGCTGGCGGTGATGCTGGGCGCGACCAGTCCCATCCTGTCCACCTGCTGTTCCAGCACCTGGCGTGCCGCCTCTTCGACCGCGCGCGCCAGATCGGCCGCAGGGTCGGCGCCCGCCGCCGGGGCGGACAGCGCGCAAAGCAGGAGCAGGGCGCGTCGGCCGGTGTTGTTTGTCATGGTTCTGAATCCGTTTCGTCACCCGCCTGAAAGAAAACGAAGCGCGTTCGTCAGGCATTTCACGGTTGGACCTTAACAGTTCGGGGCGCGGGTTAAAAACCCGAAAAGAGGGGCTTAAGTCCGCCTGTGCAGAGTCGTTAGTGGCATTGAACCGTACGCATACACTTAGGAGACCGCATGGGTATCGACTTCGGAAAAGCCCTGGGCGTGCACGGGCAGGCACTGCAGGCCAGGGCGGAACGCACGCGCGTCATCGCCGAGAACATCGCCAACCAGAGCACGCCCGGATATCAGGCACGCGATCTCGATTTCTCGTCCACCCTGCGTCAGGCCATGAATGACGACCAGGGCGGGCTGTCGCTCGAAAGCGATGAGCCGGGGGTGCTGTATCGCGTGCCCTACCACCCGACGCAGGACGGCAACACGGTCGAGCTCGGCGTCGAGCAGGCCGCCTTCTCGCAGAACACTTCCGACTTCCAGGTCAGCCTCACCTTCGTCAACATGAAACTGAAGGGCCTGGCAAAGGCCATCACGGGACAATAACCATGTCATTCCGGGACATCACGCAGATCGCCGGTTCGGCGATGGCCGCGCAGACGGTGCGGCTGAACACCATTTCCAGCAATCTCGCCAACGCCGAGTCGGCGGCCGGCTCGGAGGCGGCCGCATACCGTGCGCGCAAGCCGGTGTTCGCCACTCTGGTGGGGGGCGAGGACATCGGCGGCGCACCCGCGGTGGCCGGCCGTGTGCAGGTGCTCGATGTCGTCGAGAGTACCGAGCCGCTTCGTTCGGTCTATGAGCCGGACAATCCGCTGGCCGACGAGAACGGCCGCGTCTATTACCCCAATGTCAATTCGGTCGCCGAGATGACGGACATGATGTCCGCCTCGCGCGCATTCGAAACCAATGTCGAGGTGCTGGGCCGCGTGAAATCCATGCAGCAGGCACTGCTCAAGCTCGGGGAGGGCTGATCGATGGAAACCACGCAGGTTGGTTCGTCCAGCCAGAACGTCGCCGAATCGTCGGGCACCGTCAGCAGCAACGGCGAGATATCCGATCTGTTCACCACGCTGCTGGTGGCACAGATACGCAACCAGAATCCGCTCGAACCGACCGATGCCAGTCAGTTCGTGAACCAGCTCACGCAGCTCACCCAGGTCGAGTCGCTGCAGTCCATCGCCGATCTCACCAGCGCCAATACCTCGGCGCTGTCCAGCCTGCAGATGCTGGCCATGGGCGCCCAGGTGGGGTCCGAAGTGATGGCGGTGTCGGACAGCGTGCTGCTGGATGGCGATGCGGTGAGCGGTTCGTTCACGCTGGAATCGTCGAGCAGCGAAACGTCGCTGCTGCTCACCGGCAGCGATGGCGTGCAGCACACCATCGCACTCGGCACGCTGGCGGCGGGCGATGTGCCGTTCGAAATCGATCCGCAAGCGCTCGGTCTGCCTGCAGGTCGTTACTCGGTCAGCGTGAGCACCAGCAGCGGCGAGACGCCGGACATCGAATTCGCCGGCCGGCTGCTCAGCGTGCGCGCCTCCGGCAGCGCGGTGGTGCTCAATATCGAAGGACTGGGTGAGGTGCTGCCCGGCTATGTCACCCGTTTCAATGGCCGTACGGCCACTTCCGTGAACTGAGGAGAGGGACTGTTCCATGAGTTACGAAATTGCGCTGTCCGGCATCAACGCAATCAACACCCAGCTTGAAACCATATCCAACAACATCGCGAACACCGGCACCTATGGCTACAAATCGAGCCGCGCCAACTTCGCCGCGATGTACGCGGGTACCCAGCCTACCGGCGTCGAGGTCGCGTCGCTGACGCAGAGCATAGACATTGGCGGCAGCGTGTCGACCACGGGCCGCGGTCTGGACGCCGCGATCCAGGGGCGGGGCTTCTTCGTGACGCACGACTCGTCGGGCGCATCGATGTACAGCCGGGTCGGAATCTTTTCGACCGACAAGGACGGCTTCATCGTCGATACTTTCGGCCGCAAGCTGCAGGGCTATGAAATGCTGCCGGGCAGCACGACGCTGGGCGCGATGGGTGATCTCAAGGTGCCGGCCGGTCAGATTCCGGCGGAAGCCAGCGATACCGCACAGTACGTCGGCAACATGTCGGCGGACTGGACGACGCCGACCGCCGCGCCCTTCGACCCGACCAATCCGCTCACCTTCAACAGTTCGCAGGTGATGGTGGTGTACGACTCGCTGGGTGGCAAGCACAGCCTCGGCCAGTACTTCGTCAAGAGCGGCACCAACCAGGTCACCGCACACTACACCTTCGATGGCGTGGACCTGGGCACCACGACCGCGCTTGACTTCAACACCAGTGGCGCGCTGGTGACGCCGGCTGCCCCGGTGTCGATCGCACTCGGTACGCCGGCCGGTGCCAATGCGCTGACCGTGGCCATCGACTACACCGGCACCACACAGTTCGGCGGCGATGCCACGGTGCGCATCAACAGCGCCGACGGCTTCGCGTCCGGCACCATGATAGGCGTGCAGATTGCGGAAGACGGCTCGGTCATCGCCCAGTACAGCAACAACCGCAAGGAGCCGGTGGGCAAGATCGCGCTGGCCGTGTTCCCCGACGAAGGTTCGCTCATCGCGGAGAGCGACACGAGCTGGACCAGTTCGCCGGCATCCGGCGAGCCGCTGTTCTTCACGCCGGGCGAGGGCATGGCGGGCAGCCTCACCGGTGGCGCGCTCGAACAATCGAATGTCGACATGACGTCCGAACTGGTGAGCCTGATGACCGCGCAGCGCAATTACCAGGCCAACAGCAAGGTCATTTCGACGCAGACCGAAATGATGCAGGCGCTGATGCAGGCCGTCTGAGCGGACTGAACCATGGATGCGCTGATCTATACCGCGATGAGCGGCGCCGAGCGGGCGCTGCATGCCCAGCAGGTGCGGGCCAACAATCTCGCCAACGCCGACACCGCCGGCTTTCGCGCCGACCTCGAACTGTCGATGGCGGAAACCGTGCAGGGCTACGGCTACGACGCGCGGCACATGGGACGGCTGCGCGCCGACACCGTGTCCAACCGCCAGGGCACGCTGAAGCAGAGCGACCGCGATCTCGATGTCGCGGTCATCGGCGATGGCTACCTGGCGGTGCAATGGGGCGACGGCGAGGCCTACACGCGTGCCGGCGCCTTGAATGTCGAAGCCGACGGCACGCTCACGTCGAATGGTCGTGCCGTGATGGGCGAGGGTGGCCCCATCGTGTTGCCGCAGTACTCGCAGATCAGCATAGGCGAGGACGGCACGATATCCGTGCTGGCGCCGGGCCAGACCCTGATGCAGCCGCTGGAGCGGCTCAAGCTGGTGCGCCCGGACCCGGCCCAGGTGAGCAAGAACGAGGCGGGCCTGATCGTGGTGCGTGGCCAGCAGGCACTGCCCGCCGATCCGACGGTGCGTGTGCGCAGCGGTTTCCTCGAAGGCAGCAATGTGTCCGCGGTCGAGGAAATGGTGGCGACGATGGCGCTCAATCGCGACTTCGAAATGCAGATGAAACTCTATAAAGCGGCCGATTCGATGGCCGATACGGGCAATCGCCTGATCCGGGAATGAATGGCGCACGCGCCGCTACAGGAGAACCGACATGAATCCGGCAATGTGGATCAGCAAGACGGGCGTGCAGGCCCAGGACGCCAAGCTGCAGGCGATCGCCAACAACCTGGCCAACGTGAACACGGTGGGCTTCAAGCGCGATCGCGTGCTGTTCGAGGATCTGTTCTACCAGATCGAACGCGAGCCGGGCGCGCAGCGCGACGACAATACGGTGACGCCGGGTGGCGTGCAGCTCGGCACCGGTACCCGCCTGGTCGGCACGCAGAAGGTGTTTACCACCGGCAATCTGCAGACCACGGGTCAGTCGCTGGATATCGCGATCGCCGGCAACGGCTTCCTGCAGGTGCAGCGGCCCAACGGCGACCTCGCCTATACGCGCGCCGGCCAGTTGCAGAAGAATTCGGAAGGCCTGCTGGTGACCTCGCAGGGCCTGCCCATCGTGCCGGAAATCACCATTCCGGCGAACGCCACCGCGATCACGATAGGCGAGAACGGCATGGTGTCCGCCACCGTACCTGGCCAGGCGGCACCGCAGGAAGTCGGTCAGCTCACGCTGGTGAGTTTCGTCAATCCGGCCGGCCTGCTTGCCATGGGCGACAACCTCTATCAGGAAACGGCGGCCAGCGGGGTGCCGACCGAAGGCAACCCGGGTGCCGACGGTCTGGGCAAGATCAAGCAGGGTGCGCTGGAAGGTTCGAACGTGCAGGTGGTCGAGGAAATGGTGGACATGATCGCCGCGCAGCGCACCTATGAAATGAACACCAAGGTGCTGTCGGCGGCCGACAACATGATGCAGACCCTGGCCCAGGCGGTACGCTGATGCACCGGATCGCCCTCCTTGTCGCGTCGAGCGTGCTGGGCCTGCTGGCCGGCTGCTCGACCCTGCATCAGCCCAAACCGCCGGTGTCCGAGCTGGACCGCCTGCCGCCGCCGGTGCAGCCGCCGATGCGTGGCTCGGCGGGCGGCGTGTTCCAGCCGACTTCGGCGTGGGCGATCACGTCGGACAGCCGGGCTTTCCGCGTCGGCGATGTGGTGACCGTTGTGCTGGAGGAAACCACCCAGGCGAGCAAGGCCGCGGGCACCTCCTTCGGCAAGGAGAGCACGGTGGCGGTACAGCCCACCCGCATCATGGGCAAGCGGCTGAATACCGAAGTGAGTGCCGATGCCCAGGCCGATTTCAGCGGCAATTCCACCAGTTCCCAGCAGAACCGGCTGCAGGGCTCGATCACGGTCATCGTGCATGAGGTGCTCCCGAACGGACTGCTCAAGGTCAGTGGCGAGAAGACCCTCTACCTGAACCAGGGCGAGGAAACCGTCAGGCTGCAGGGCTATCTGCGCGCGTCCGACATCAGCACCGACAACGCGGTGTCGTCGCAACGTGTGGCGAATGCCAAGATTTCCTATTCCGGCGAAGGCGTGCTGGCGGATGCGAACAGCCCGGGCTGGCTGCTGCGCTTCTTCGTCGGCGCGCTGATGCCCTTCTGAGTCACGGTCATGAATCGATCCCTTCGCGTGCTGACGGCGCTGCTGAGCCTGGGTGTCTGCGTACAGCCGCACGCCGCCACAAAGCCACCCGCCAAGAATGTGGCGGTCGCCCCGGCGCCGCGCACCCAGGCGCTGCGCAATCTGGTGAATGTCGAAGGCGTGCGCGACAACCAGCTCATCGGCTACGGTCTGGTCGTCGGCCTGCAGGGCACCGGCGACAGTACCCAGGTGCGCTCGGCCGGCCAGTCGGTCACCAATATGCTCAAGCAGTTCGGCCTCAAATTGCCGGACGGCGTGCAGAGCCGCAGCAAGAACGTGGCCACGGTCATGGTGAGCGCCACCTTCCCGCCCGGGTATCGCAAGGGCCAGAGCATCGATGTCACGGTGTCCTCGCTTGGCGACTCGAAAAGCCTGCGCGGCGGCACGCTGCTGCTTACGCAACTGCGGGCGGCCGATGGCGAAATCTACGCGCTGGCGCAGGGCAGCCTGGTGGTCGGTGGTCTCAGCGCCAGCGGCGGCAGCGGGTCGAGCGTGACGGTCAATACGCCGACCTCGGGCCGCATTCCGAATGGCGCGACGGTAGAGCGGGAAATCCCGACCGATTTCGATGCCCGACCGACCGTGCTGCTGAGCCTCAAGCGGCCGCATTTCCAGACCGCGACCAATATCGTCGAGGCGATCAACAAGCGCTTCGGCGAATCGATTGCCAGCACGCGCGACGCCACTGCGATCGAGGTGGCCGCTCCGGCCGACCCGACACAGCGCGTCGCCTTCGTCGCCCAGCTCGAATCGATGTCGGTGGCCGTGGGTGAAACGACGCCGCGCGTCGTATTCAATTCGCGCACCGGCACGGTGGTGATTTCGGAGGGCGTGACCGTGCGTCCGGCCGCGGTATCGCATGGCTCGCTCAAGGTGATCATTTCGGAAAGCAGCAATGTGAGCCAGCCCGGTCCGCTCAGCAATGGCCAGACCGCGGTCACGCCGCGCTCCAAGGTCGAGGTCGAGCAGGGCGATGGACGCATGTTCGCATGGCCGGCCGGTGCCAAGCTGCAGACCATCATCGATACCGTCAACAGCATAGGCGCCACGCCGGACGACATCATGTCCATCCTGCAGGCGCTGGACCAGGCCGGCGCCATCGACGGCGAACTGATCGTGATCTGACCATGGACATTTCCACACTTTCTTCCTCGGCGAGCCCGGCCGACCACAGCAGTGAGCCGGTCCAGCCGGCCGTCGGCATCGATCCTGCGCTGCGCAAGAAGGCGAACGAGGCGGCCGAGAAATTCGAGGCTTTCTTCATCAAGGAAACCCTGAAGCAGATGCGCCGCAGCACGCGCGAAATGGCAGGCGAGGACAGCATGCTCAGCAACAAGCTGAACGAGGACATGCTCGATCTGGCCGACGGTTTCGTGGCCGATGCGATGGCCTCGCAGCGCGCCTTCGGCATCGCCGACGTCATCCTGCGGCAGTTGATTCCGGAAGACGCGACGGCGCTTAAGTCATCGCACGCGCCGGTCGCCAGAAAAGCTTGAGCATGGGGCACCGCCCCCTTACGGAGAATTCTGATGGGCATCATTGAAAACGGATTGACCGGATCGCTGGCCGCTCGCGCTGCGCTCAGCGCGACGAGCCAGAACATCGCCAACGTGATGACCGAGGGCTACACCCGCCAGGGCGTGGTGCTGGCATCGGTCCAGCCGCTGCAGAGCGGTGCGATCTCGGCCGGCAGCGGCGTGAAGGTGTCGTCGCTGATGCGTTTCAGCGACGACTACAAGAACCTGCAGATGTGGCAGGCGGCCTCCGAGCTCGGCTATCGCGAAACCGCCAAGCCCTATCTCGACCAGCTCGAGCAGGTGATGGGTGACGATACCTCGGGCATCAACAATGGCCTCGACACCTTCTTCAGTGCGCTCAATGCCGCCAGCGTGGAACCGAGTTCGGTGCCGCTGCGCGCCCAGGTGCTCACCGCCGCCGATGCGCTCGCCCAGCGCGTGAACAACCTCACTTCGGTGCTGGCCAACCAGCGCGCGGCCGTGCAGCAGCAGCGCACCTCGCTGGTGTCGCAGATCAACTCCACCAGCGCCAACATCGCCGAACTGAACAAGCGCATCGCCGAGGCGCAGGCCGCGGGCATCAACGCGTCCGGCCTGATGGATGCGCGCGACCAGGCGATCGATACGCTGGCGGGCATGGTGTCGATACAGGTGGTGAATCATCCGGACGGATCGCGCAACGTGTCGCTGAAGACCGGACAGCCTCTGGTGCTGGGCAGCGCCGCCTCGACCATGACCGTCACGTCGACCATGGCGGGCACGCAGGAACTGAGCCTGCAGTTCGTCAATGAAACCTTCGCGGTGCGCGACGACAGCCTGGGTGGCGAGCTTGGCGGTCTCGCATCTTTCGAGTACGACACCTTGCTGCCGTTGCGCGATTCCATCGCCGACATCGCATCGGAAATCACCACCCTGATGAACAATCAGCTCACCTCGGGCTACACCTTGTCAGGTACCGCAGGCAGCGCGCTGTTCGTGTTCGATGCGTCAAGTTCGACCTCCATGCTGTCGATAGACAGTGCGGTACTGCCGCAGGACCTCGGTTTTTCGTCGGATCCGACCAAGCCGGGCAACAGCGACAACCTGCTGGCCATGATTGCGTTGAAGGACCAGCCGATCACGGTGACGTCGCTCGGCTCGGTGCGCATCGGCGATGCGAACACCCAGCTCATTGGTCGCCTCGGCATGCAGAGCCAGCAGAACCAGGCCTCGCTGGACACCGCGCAGACCGTGCGCAACCAGGCGGAGGAGAGCTGGAAATCGACCAGCGGCGTGAACCAGGACGAGGAAGCGGTGAACCTGATCCAGTTCCAGCAGATGTACCAGGCGAACATGAAAGTCATCACTGTGGCCAATGAGCTGTTCGACAGCACGCTGGCCATGATGGGTTGAGGAGTCGGACATGCGAGTGGCAAGCACCCAGTATCACGCGACGATGAACACGGCGCTGCAGAACGCGAATACGCGTCTGGCCTACATCATGCAGCAGATGGCCAATGGCGAGCGCGTGCAGAAGCCGTCGGACGACCCGATCTCCAGCGTGCGCATCGCTCGCCTCACCCGCGAGGAAGCCGCGCTGGATCAGTACCTGTCGAACATCGGCGCACTGCGCAGCCGTCTGTCGCAGAACGAGGAACTGCTCGATGGCATGAGCAACGACATTCTGCAGGCGCGCGATCTCATGGTGTGGGCGGCCGACGGCACCAACACTTCCGAGGACCTCACGGCGATGAGTTCCTCGCTGATCGCGCTGCGCGACAGCCTGCGTTACTCGGCGAACAGCATCGACCAGGAAGGGCGCTACCTGTTCTCCGGCACCGCCACCGCGACCGAACCCATCGCCTACAACGCTGCCGCTGCGGCCGGCGCACGCTACACCTTCGCCGGCAACACCGATCCGCAACGCGTGGTGGTGGGCAATGGCGTCACGCAGGACGCCAACGTGGCCCTGCCGGAAATGGCCACCATGCTCAATCAGCTCGACCTGGCGATCGAGGCGCTGCAGGCGCCGGGCGCCACGGCCAACGATCCGGCTGTGCGCAGCGTGCTGGTCGGGACGCTGAACGGACTGGACGACGGACTCGACGCCGTATCGGCCAAGATCGCCCGCCTCGGCGGCGCGCAGACCACGCTGGAAACGATGGAAACCAATCACACCAATGTGAGCCTGTCCAACCAGCAGGCGCTCATCACCTTCGGCCAGCTCGACTACGGTGACGCCGCGGTGAAGCTCAACGGCTTCACGACCGCGGTGCAGGCCACGCAGAAGGCCTACGCCAAGGTGAGTACCCTGTCGCTGTTCGACGCACTGTAAACGGGGCCGACGGTAAATGCAGATCGGACAGACCTCGCAGCTGCAGGCGTACTCGCCGGCCGTTTCGCGCGCGCGCACCGGGGCGACGGAGGGACCGGCGCCGACCGCCGGGGTGGCGGCCGAGGGGGTGCGGTCGGCGGGCATCGCCGGATCTGTCTCCGCGCCTGCCGCTCGTCCGGGTCTGCAGACCTGGTCCGACGGCTTCAATGCCGAAGCGGGACGCGTGCAGCTCACCGCCGACTACCTTGACCAGGGCATAGGACAACTGAAGTCCCTGAAGTCATCCTTGAGCCAGCAGATCGCCAGTGGTGTGGGCGACGTTGCCCTGCAACGGCGGGTCGATCGTTTCGCGCAACTGTGGCAGCAGCGCAGCACGCAGACTGCCGGCGCGCTGGCTTCCGATCTGAGTTTCGATCCGTCCGCCGAGGCGCAGCGCCAGTTCCGCATCCCGGGCATGACCGTGCAGGCCATGCAGGCGGGCGATGCGGAGAGCCTGGTGTTCGCTTTTTCCGGCGCGTCGCGCCAGCAGCCTTCGGTCGTGCTTGACGAGGGGCTGGATGCGCAGGAGGTGGTGCGGCGCTTCGATCATGCGCTGGCCGTGTCCGGGGTGAGGGCCGACGCCGACGAAGACGGTGCCCTCGTATTCAGCGTGAGCGAGGCGGCGTGGCCCGCTCTGAAGGACAGCCTGGCGATACGCGGTGGCGGCATGCGCTGGCCGACCGGCCAGTTCAGCCGCGTCAGACCGGAACCCGTCCCCGAGGCGGTGCAGCCTGAGACCTGGGCGGTCGATACCGTCGAATCCATGCGCGCCTCACTGCAAGGTACCGTCAACGCACTCAAGGACTTCAGCCAGGCACGCCGGAATGTGGATGGCGTGCTGGAACGGATGAACGAAACGCTCAGCGGGAAGGTGATGGAATCGTCGGCTGAGCGCGCACGTACATTCGCCGATGCATTCCGCAACATGGGGCAATCACCCAGTTACGCATCACTCGGTGAATTCTCTGCCGCTCTTTCCGGTGTCCGCAGGGATCGCATTCTTGCGGTTCTGGGCGCTGATTGAATCGCGCAACCCGGAACGTCCTATTCCTTTACGCGTACGGAAAATGTGGGACGGATTGCTGGTCGGCACAGCAAGTCATCCGCGCGTGTAAAGTATTTGTCGATACCCATCTAGAGAGTAAGATTCGCCGCTGGATCTTGCTGCACACGGCATGAGCAGCCATACATCATCGTCCGGCACAGAACCGGATACATCCAGTTCGGAGCACCACGTGGAGTCGCCTGGAAAACGCACTCGCATCCGTGGTCCGGAAAATCGCGCCAAATTCCGTGACCAGATTCTGGCTGAGGCCAAACACATCTACGCGACCGACGGGTACGAAGCGGTATCGGTGCGTGCGGTGACAAAGGCGGTCGGCATTTCGCCGATGGCTTTCTACGGTTACTTCTCGAGCAAGCAGGATCTCGTCAAATACATCTGGAGCGATTTCTTCCAGGAGTTGCACGAGGCCATGAGTGCCGCCGCCCTGCACAAGCGATCTCCGCAAGCCCGTCTCAAGGCCCATATCGAGGCCTACCTCGAATATTGGGAGACACATCCGGAGCGCTACCGCATGGTCTATCTGGTCCCCACCGGTCTCGAGGATGGCGAACGCATACGTTTCGATGAAGAGGATTCCATCACCAGCCAGTTGCTCGCGCTGTCGCTTCAGCGCGTGAGCGAATGCGTCGAGGGCGGAAGTTGTTCGGCCGAGGACATCAAGCTCAAGGCCGATCTCATGTTCGTCAAGGCACTCGGTTACCTGCACGGTGTGCTGACGGTCGGACGCTATCCATTCGACAACGTCGAGCGACTGCGCGAATGGGTGGTGGATGACATCATCGCCGGCATCGAACGGATGAACGCCCACTGAGGCGGCCGCCGCACAGCGGCGCGGCCACCCGGGTCAGCCGCCGACGAAGCGCACCTTGCGGTAACCCATCTTCAGCAGGCTGTTGACCGCGGTCTTGCGCGTACCCGGCTTCGCAGAAGCATCGTTCGCCTGGGCTACCCGATCCGCCGGCGCACCGACCGGCCAGTCCTCCCTGACAGCCTCCGGACGCGTCGCGATGCGCACCAGCGCGCCGACCGCCGCGCGCAGGGCGCGGTCCAGCAGCGGGCCGCGCTGCGCGATGTTCTCGAACGCGCACGGCACCTTCACCGTCCTGCCGTACTGCGCCGACAACTGGGCCTCGATGTCGGCGATCTGTTCGAAGTTGCTGCGGTTGATCGCGAGCGCGTCCTCCACCGAGGCGACGATGGACGCGGGCACCGTGCGCTGCGCATCCGACAGGTCCAGCTTCACGCTGATCAGCGGCTCGCCGAGCGGCAACCTGAAGAACAGCGGGTGCGCGAAGTGCGCCGGTACCAGATCGATCTGCAGGTGATCCGGATGTCCCGTCACGAAAGCGCCCTCGATTTCCCGCTCGTCATCGCGCAGACCGCAGTCGCGCCCGAAATGGAGGTAGACGCTTGCGGCGGGAGCGAGCGCCGGGGCCTCGAGCGCGCCATCAGGCAAGTCGGTCATCAGTGTGTCGATCGCCAGCGATGCGCAGTCGTAAATCAGCTCGCCGGCCGCGAGGTAGCGACCGAATACCTGCACGTTCAGCAGTTCGTTCTGCACCGGCCCCGGACCTTCCGGTTTGCCCAGCCGGCCCACTTCCTCGCGCAGTCGCGGGAAGAGCTGGTCCTGCAAGAAGGCGCGCGCGGCCGGTTCGCCATGCGCGGCATGCGCCATGAAGCGCTGTCCCAGCGCACGCGCGTACGGCCGGGTCGCTTCGTAGCGTACCGGTGCATAAGGGCTTTGTTCGAGGATGCGGTCAGTCATGTTGCGCAGTTCAGTGCGTGCGGGAGCGGCACTTTAGCGCGAATGCGCATGGTGCAGCACGGTGGCCGGAACACGGCCTCTTGCCAACGCGCGTGCTGCCTGCCACCCCCTGTGACGCCGATCCTCAGTCCATTGCGTCCAGCGTGGCGCGCACCTCGCGTAGCGCGTACTTCCTGAGCAGTTCGCCGTTCTCCCACACGGTCCAGACTTTTAATCCGCAGGTCCCTGGTTGGACATCAGTCGCGGAGCCGGAATGTTCCATGCCGTACGCGCTCATGTCCGCACGGCGGACTGTCGGACCAAGGCCGTCAGGCCAGTCCTTTCATGCACGGGCGTTCCGGGGGCAGGGGCCGTCTCGCATCAGCGATCCGGTCGGTGGTCCGTCAATCTGTTCAGAACCCGCCGTTCGAATCTGTAGAGCAGCGTTTTGCGGTACCTTGCGCGGATGCTTGCGCGCAGCCACTGAAGACGATTGCGCCAGGGTGACGCCTGGTGCGGCCCGAGGGAGCGGTAGGGTGGAGTGACCCCGGCATCCGCGGCAAGGATCGCCTTGGGCAGCAGAATCGCGTCATCAACCCCATGGTCCAACTGGTAGAGCAGGGACGGACGTATGTGGCCGTGCCCGATTTCCTCTTCGACAAAGTCTCTCGATATCGCGCCCTCCCGCAGCGCATTCCGAAGCGTGCATACCCACAGGTGGCCGAGCGGGTTGAGGTGAGACACCCACGGCTGCGTATTCATGTCCGTGTAGTGCAAGAGGGCGGTTCGACCTTCCCGGTAGCTTTCCAGCGAGTTCCACTCGGGTTCGATGTCTGCGTGAGCCCGGGCGAGCGAAGAGGTATACATCAGTTGCTCATAGGTGAGGGTTCCCGCGTCCAGTTGATCGACGATTTCGCGGATGTTCCACCCGAGCTTTCCACAGTCCATCAGCATCACGCTGTACTGCGGCTTGCGGCCGCTGGCAGAGGTGGAATAGGCGGCCAGTATTGCGGCGTCGCCAAGAGGCCGGCGCCAGAGCTTGACCATGTCCTTGAATACCAGCATGTCGGAGTCGAGGTAGATCGCATGACCTTCGTATCCACAGACCTCCGGAATCAGGAAGCGCTGGAAGGAAAACGGAGTGCGTGGCTGGTTCTCCGGGGCGCGTGGCTTGGGAATTGAAATGCCGACGTCGCAGAGCGGGGTGACCTTGACGGCACAGCTTGCATGCCGCCGGATGGAATATGCAAGGACCTTGACAGGAAGTGCCTCGCTTGCGGTGGCCGCCACGAAGATGCGTACGGGGGATTCCATGTCCAGGGGCGCATAGTCGATGCCCGTTCTCGATATGATGCGCGCGAATGACTCGAATTGCCGGTCAAAGCAGCGACGCCCGTTGGAGAACAGCGAAACGCCGAACAGATCCGAGAATTCTTTGCTGTACGCGCTGCCGCCATCGATGCCGAGTGAGCGGACACGCTTCACCCCGGCCTGTGCCAGCAGATCCAGCGCCGCCTCGGCGCTGAAGAAGCATGCCGAAACCACCGGAAAATCGCCATGACGGGCGCTGGCTGTCGACAGGTCGTACCAGTACAGCCGGCCCTGTTGCCAAAAGTCATGCAGCACGGGCTCGCCAGGCAGCAGATCGGCGAGGGTGCGGCCAGGCTTGTTGTTGAAGTGAGGGCACCAGGGCAGCACCACGGCTTCGGCGCGATGCAGATCGTCGGCACACCGCTTGAAGGCGTCGAAATCGATGAAGTGGGCAATCGCGGCATGCGGGACTGCGCGGATCGCGTCGTTCAGGGTAAGGACGCGAAAGCCGGTGGTGTCGTGACGGTGAAGCTCCGAGAAACTTGGGCCCTTGCCGAGGATGAGCCATGGAAGCTGGCATTCCTGTCCCCGGTTCGAAAACCAGGTGAAGATGTTGGGGATGCTGATGCTCATGTGATGCGCACGGGGGCCGGAGAAACCATGCGGGCGCGGCTGCGGGGAACGCACACAAGGCATGCGTCAAGATAAATCAATGCACGCGCCATCAGCAAGTAAAGCGCAGTCAGCCTGATGACGACGCCTGCCCCCAGGTCGTTACGAGAGTATTCCATTGGCGTCGCGTAGTCGCGGATACTGTCCTTGACACGTTCATCGTTGTCCTTGTGCCACTGCTTGTCCGGCTGGGGCAATCCCTTCGGCGGGCCCGGCCGCAGATCCATTGCGGCGGTCATGTCAATACCGCCTCCGGTCCGTCGTCTGAAGGGCCACCGGCCACGGGCCACGGCCCGCACGCCGTCTGCCGGCTCACCTTCTTGCTCGCCGGCGCAGCGGGCACCGGGCGCATGGAGGAGGGCATGCTCATAGTCTGGAGCCGAGCGTGTGTCAGAGGGGCAATTCCTGTTTCCTGAATCCGAGCATGTTGATCATGGCCGGTGCAAGGGAATAGGCGGGAACGCGCTTGCCTTCACTCTTGGCGCGTTTGCGCTCGATTTTTTCCTCACGCGACTTCGGCCTGAAGAGAAAGCGGTTCAGTTTGTCCATGTTCTTGCCCTTGAGCGCCATGATGTCTCCGTCCTCCAGAGTGGAGATGCAGGAATACTCGTGATCCCTGAAGTCGATGCCCGGGAACAGATAAAGCAGTGCTTCGGGGGTGAAGCGCCAGAGGTCGCCCGGGTAGCCGTGATAGCGGAAGACGAAAGGGACAGACAGGTAAATTGCGCCACCGGGGCGCAGCAGCTGCTCGATGTTGCGGCATGCGCTGAAGACGTCCGGAATATGTTCGAGCAGGCTGACGCAGAATATCGTGTCGAACGTGCGGTCTTCGAGGGCTGCCTTGACCCGTTCGATAGGGGCCGTGAGGTCAACCACGACATCGACATTCTCCCCCTCCGAAATATCGCATCCGGTCAGGCTGACCTGACCGCCGTGTTCCGCCAGCAAACCGGGGAGATCCAGAAATGCATGTTCCTTGTATCGTTTGGAACCGAGTTCCAGCACATCTTTGCCGACGTGCTGAATATTGCTGCTGATCCATTGTGCGACGTTAGCCGAGGCCATGTTCATCCTTCGAGGTGTGGTGGGCGCGCAATGATCGTGTGCCCAGCAAGTAATCCGCCTTGAACGCCGCGTAGACCTCCCGAGTGGCGAAAACGTCCGCGAGTCCATGAAACCTCGAGAGGTCGAGACTGGCTGGAGCGGGACTCGCCAGAAGCCGGCGCGGTACCAGATATGACATGCAGGAACCCAGGCGGCCACGTGCAACATGCTTCACATAGAGCTTGTGCATGGCACGCCGTGGCCCGGGGCCGAATGGCTGGAGTAGCTTGAAGTATGCGCGGGAGATGAACGGCAGCGCCCGGAGGTGACGCGTGTCCGGACGCGGGTTCAGTTGTCTTGGCCTGGGGCGCTTGTCGAGCGAAAGCCCGAGGCGCGCCTCGATGATTCCGTAGAATCTGTCCGCATCGCGGCGAAGCAGTTCCACGGGAATGGTGATGACGCGCTCGTCGAACGCCTCCTCATAGATTCCGACGAGGTAGTTGTAATCGAGCAGGTCGGCTATTTGTTCGGCATACAGATCGAAGAAGGTCAGGAACGGCAGGACGCCACCCTTCGCCACGTACTGCGCGTGGAAGGAGTGGATGAACTGCGAGAATCCGCGGGTCACGATCAGAACGTGGGCGTGTGGAAACAGTGCCTTGAGTTCGAGGCAGCGCTCTCGCTGATACGCCTTGATCGAATCGGCACCTGTGATCAAGCCGCTGGTGGCGTCGAAGGTGAGCCCCAGGGACAGTCTCTCGTCGCTCAGCACACACACCTTCTTGTTTGCGGCCAAACCTTTCAGCAAGGCTTTCTCCGAGAAGCGCCATATCTCCGGATGGCGATCGAACCAGTCCTGCAGGGTGGTCGACGCAGCCTTGCCATATCCGATGTGCAACAGGACCGGCATCGCCTACCTCGTTCCGGAGGGGTACTTTCGCCTGAGATAACCCCTCGGATTGGAGGTGAGCAGGAATCGCTCTCGATTCATATCGATCTCGAAAAGTTCGGCGTGCTGCTTGGCGAATTGATCTGCCGCAGGCAAGGGTCCGCCGTCAGGATAGGCTTTGGCCAACCTGCTTCGCTCTGGGTTGAAGAGGTCTACGATGCCATCCTCCACGATCAGGTACTGACCCGGGGTGACCAACCCGGCGTAATTCGACAGATCGCGCATGACGGCTGTCCGGTTATGATCCGCGTCATGAATGACCATGACGGTGCCGTCGCTTACAAGAGCCCGCACCTGTTCGATGATTTCGGGCGAGGCGCAGTCACCGGTCAGTTCGGTAATCCGTGGGTGGCTGACACCGTAGATTGCTCGGGATATGTCGACGGAAATGATCTTGCCATGCCCGATCATGTCGCACACATTCGCCATGAAAAGTGCGCTTCCGCCGAACAGACTGCCGATTTCCAGGATGTAGTCGGGGCGGCATTCGTGGATGATCTCCTGATACACCCACAGATCTGCCAACATCTTCCTCGTAGGTACGCCGAGCCAGCTGATGCTGTGCAGAAGACGCTTGTCGGCATAGTACCAATGCGCGTAGTCGGCGATGCTCGATGACCAGCGTTCCCTGTACTCCCGATCGATCACCAAGGCACCATTGTCGCGCAATGCCGCATCATGCAGGGTACGGAAGGACTTCAGCGGCTGCGAGAGAATTGTCAGTATCGTTTTCAGGGCTGACAGCGCCGTAAGCGGATAGGTCGCTCCGGAAGGGCGGCTGAATTTCCGCGGCTTTGGCCGATTGAGTTTTTTCTCTATGAGTTCAGGCGAGATCGGTTGCTTCATCTGATGACTCGCTTTCGATTGAATGACCGGTGACCTCGAGGTTGAGTGCCGTCTCTCTCATGGTTTCGGTCTGCAGACCGAACACGATGAGCTTCATCTGGTTCGCGGGATTGCTCCGGCGTCCGTCCTCGAGCAAATGCATTGCCAAGCCGTAGTGATAGCGCGGCAGATCGGGGATCCGCAAATGGAAGCGTATCCTCGTCGGCCTGCCCTGGAACAGTTGTACGGCAGGGGTGGATCGTGTCGTGCTTCCGACTTCCATCCCGTTGCCTGAATGAAGATTCAGACCGATGCCAGCACAGACAAAGGTCTTCTTGGGCAAGACTTCGACTGAAATATCCAGGACCTCTCCAGGACGCCTCAGCAGACGCAGTTTCGAGCGCTCGTATGGGGCGCCGTCGACGACGATGTTCCGGACGATGACGGCCGGGCCAAGCGATTGCTTGACGACGCGACGCTGGAAGACGTCGTCATCCGGCTGCTGGGTACGTGCGGGAATTGCCTCCTGGAAGCGGAGAAGTTCGTCGGCTTCCTGCGCCATCGTTGCCCCTTCGATGTCCTCGAGTGGCGCGCTGAGTGCGACGGATGCGCGGACATCGTCCGGTGATTCGTCCGGGTCCTGGCCATAGTCATCCGGCAGGCGCAAGTAGTGCTCGAAGGCCAGTTCAGTGGGGAACGGTCCATAAAGCCTGCCCTGGTGCAACACCATCGATTGCTTCGTCGTTTCCTTCAGGAACTCGAAGTCGGTACTGATTATCAGGGACGTGGCCCCCGCGATGCGTTCGAGCAGTGCAGCGCGCGTCGCCCAGCGGGCGTCCCCGGCACCCGCGCTCACCTGTTCGTCGATCACCACGAGTTCCGCCGGCACCCGCAGCAGGAGCTCCATGCCGAGTTGTCTGACGAGGTAGGGAGAGAAGTTTCCGAGCGCGTTCTTCGCGGTCTGGGCGCTGATCCGGTTATCTGCAAGTACGCCGTCCACGGCCGCGGCGAGGGCATCGCCGGCAAGGCCACCGAGTGTTGCGCGAAATGCGAGGTTCTCCCTCAGCGTGAGCGCGGGTTTGAAGCCCGCGGTCGGGCGGCTGAGCAGAAGCCGCGACGCGCTGGCGTGAACGCGACCTTGGGTCGGATGCAGCATGCCGGCGGCGATGCCTGCGAGAGTGGATTTGCCGCTGCGATGCGAGCCGATCACGCCCAGTTTCTCGCCCTTGGTCAGGCTGATGTTGATGTCTTGCAAGGCGAAGAAGAACTCCGGACCGGGATCACGCAGCAGGCGCCGCGGCAGTAGCATTTCCCGCAGGATCGCACGCGGGGTGTCCGAGAAGTCCCGCGGGAAAGTGCGGCTGACCTGCTCCATCTGCAGGAGTGTGGGTACGTTGTCCTGCATGGTTATCGGCCGACGTAGGCAATCGCCAGGTGGATCTTGTCCCGGAAGTAATGCAGTCCGGCAATCAGCATTACGAGGACAGCGATCCCCGCCATGAATGCATGGGGCAGCACGGGCGGGGGCCCCGCAAGCAGATCCCTCACGGGAGGAACCAGATAGCTGAAGGGGTTGTAATGGTTGATCCAGAAGAGGAAGCCGTTTTCGGGTGGCTCGTAGAAGATCGGAGTCGCCAGCAGGAGGGCATACTGGACGAATGGCATGGCGTAGCGGATATCGAGCAATGCCAAGCTTATAGGCAGGGTGAAGCAGGCCATGGCCGCGCCAGCGGCGAGCAGCATCATGATGCCCAGCGGCAGCAGCCATGCGGAAGGATCATATGTCGGCTCCAGCCAAATGAAGGCGGCAATGAGGACGGGGATCTTGATCGCGAAGGCGAGCAGCGCAGAGAAGGTTCCGGCTGCAAGCAGGATTTGCTGATCGAAGTTCACCGAGCGCAGGATGCCGCTTGCGCGACGTGCGAGACGCATCGGTTCAAGCCAGGCGTCGGCGAAAAGCTGCCAGAGACTGAGACCTGCGACAAGCCGCAGCAGATACCGGCCGGATTCCGCCGCGCCATAAAGGCCGATGTCCTTGCCCACGAAAAGGGCAATGGCGATCAGGGTGAATAATGGAACGAGGAACCAGAAGACTCCCAGCAAGGTCCGGCGAAATCGTATGCGGTAGTCGCGCATGACGAGGGTCCATGCAGCCGATGCGAAAGCTCTCATTTCGAGGATTCATTCCGCTGGCTCAGACGCTTCGCCATGGGCCGCAAGCTCGCCGAATAGCGCGTATAGGCAGCGTGCAGGAAACGATGTCCGAGCTTGATCAGTTTCCATTTCACGCCCTGTGGTGCGTGCCGCAATCTTTCCCAGGTCCATTTGTGCATCTTCAGCTTGACCGCCTTGCGTTTCGCGTTGCGACCTGCGAAGGCGACAGTGCGTTCTTGTAGAGCTTCGGAAAGAAGCATCTGATATTGCGTGTCGCTGAGCCTGCATTCAGGAAAAACGAAGAGCGAATCGAGTGTCATGTCGGGGCGGTCGGATACGCCCGCGTCGGTGGGCAATCGCCGGATATCGTGAAGCAGCGACGGTCGAGCCAGGCCCTTGCGCACGTCGTC
Source organism: Methyloversatilis thermotolerans (assembly GCF_000372885.1). GTDB lineage: Bacteria > Pseudomonadota > Gammaproteobacteria > Burkholderiales > Rhodocyclaceae > Methyloversatilis > Methyloversatilis thermotolerans. The sequence goes on along the minus strand of NZ_KB889967.1, from coordinate 1,619,023 downwards.
CTCGACCATTGCGGGGGTGATGAGGCCTTGGTCGATGGCTTCGGCTACCCAGTGCAGCCATTGTGTCCGTGTAGGGGCGTATCCCGAATACCAGGGGCGCTGAGACAGATTGAGTGCTGAAGTCAGGCCGCCTTCGATCAGCCAGTCGGGCAGCGCGCAGCTATCGAACGCGTCATATCGGCTGACGGTCTCATAGTCGGCGTGGCTGTTGACGAACTCACGAAACCGGTGAGCGTCCGCCGCACGATTGTCCATGACGAAAATATCAAGGTCCGCTACGGTAGTGAACTGCGCAGCGGCCAGCGGGCGGTCAGGTGCATTCCCGGGCGCAATCGGGCCGGGAATGACGTGGCCGGGCAGAAACACCGTGAGCCGATCGGGCGAGGGGGCAAGCGCAAGCGCACGCAGGGCCAGTCTCCGGGACGATTCGGGCGGGACGTCGTCCCACCCGAATTGCTGCAGGCTCAGTTCGGAGGACCGGACGACCGTGACGCCACAGTCGTTCATCAGCGCATTGGCAAATGCCGACAGAACGGCACGCTGGGTCCCGCACTGACCGACATCGTCAATCAGGAAGCGGATTTCGAGCACGTCGGGTTCCTATATCAGGTAGGAAAGGAAACGCTTGTGAATCGCTCCGCGCAAGATTTCCTTAAGCAGTTCGAGACGGCCGACGGCCCCGTTCCGGATAGCCTCCTTCAGCCACTTTCCCCAGAACTGTGTCAGGGGATGATTGGGGTTCTTCCAAGGCTGGTTTCGGACATAACTGAAATGAGTGAGCTTGCTGTCAGGTTCGACGATATTGAAATGATTCCAGCGGGGATCGATGGGCTGGATCTTGCCTTGGTCGAACCAGCTCAGCATCATGAAGTCGCGATAGTGGATCTGCCCCGCGGCAAGCTCGGCACGGTTGGGCACGACGTGCTGGAACATGGTATCCGGATCCCAGTCGCGCAGCTTTGCGCAATTCATGGCCATCACGCTGGTCTGGTTGTGCTGGCCGACGGGCTTTGCACCGAAAGTGCCCTTCGGCTGATTGACCAGGGCGATGCTGTGCTCGTCATCGAGCAGATCAGCAAGCTCATTGATATCGGCGAAAACCAGCTGGTCAGCGTCGAGGTAGATCGCCTTGCCTTGATAGTTGTTGAGCTTGGGCACCAAAAACCGTACAAAACCGAAGTTCGTCCCGCCTACCCGTTCAACCTCCTGTTTGACAGCGCGTACTTCAACGGGCCTTTTCGCGTTTTTGCGGATGGAGTACTCAAGCACTTTCTGCGGGATCAGCTGGTCGTCTTCGGTGCCGATGTAGACGGTCAGGGTCATGGCGCGTCACTTTCTTTCGCAGGTTGTATGAACTCGGAGATGATCTCTTCAACCTTGACCTCTCCCTTCAGTACTTCGTATTGGTAATCAACCAAGTGATAGCCAACGATAGGCGAAAGATTGAGAACGCGAACACCCTTGCGACGCAGGAAGTCCTGAACAATCAGTGTCCCTTTGACGTAGCTGTCGTAGTTTCTGGTCTGCCCGCGCTTCAGTACTTCGTCATCACGGAAGTTGTTCTTGTCGTACTGTGCGTAGTGCCTGCCCCCCAAGGTCGTGCTGTCGCAGCCGATGGTGTAGATGGTCCTTGCGCCCATGATCCACGCGAGCTGCATGGCAGCATGCAAAGAGCAGCCTTCAGGGGTGTAGTAGAGCTGGTCGGTGTTTTTTGACATCTCGTAGATCTTTTCGATGTCGTGGTTCCAGTCGAAGAAATAGAAATACGGATTGTCCCAGTCAACTGCTTCAGTGCGATCCTTCCCGGTGCCCTTGACGACCGGGTACTTGATGCCGGAAAAATTCGGATGCAAGGGAGCCTCAATGGTGTTGCCCTCGCGGCAATACGTCTGATGATGCATCAGCGCAATAGGAGCAACATCAGGATGTATCTTGAAGCTGTCGTTCAGCGACATGCAGATCTTGTCAGCCAGAAAGTCCATTGGAAAGACATTCGTTGTAGGCCCGCTGCCGACGATGTAGATTTCTTGCCCTGAATAGACATCTCTCAGATCACGCAGGCGCATTCACTTTTCTCCAACAACCCGCATGTCGCGCGGATCCTGCTGCTTGAACACGGCGGGCTCCTGGCGAACGTTCTTGAAGCCGCAACGCTTGAGCAGGTCGATGAGGGTGGTCGGTGTGTAGCCCCAGCGATGGCACATCAAAGGGTCCTTCCAGTTGGGGTCGCCGTAGAGAGGCCACATGGCGAGTTGACCGTCCTTCCCTTCAGCCCGTGCGGCACGCTCGGGTTCCTTCAGAAGCATTGCAGCCGCCGTCAGGATGTTCGGGCATTCCAGCATCAGCGTTCCGCCGGGCTTCAGAATGCTCTTCCAGTGAATCAGCAGATCCTCCGCTTCCCATGGGTAGAAATGCTCGATCACATGGACGGACAGAATCTCGTCGGCGTAGTCAGGAGCAAACTGCAACGCTCGAAGATCCGCGATGACATCGGGTTTGTTTCCCTTTCGAGACTCGGAAAAGTCCACATTGATGTGGCCCTCCAGAATCTTGTCTCCGCAACCGAGGTTGAGGCGGATCTTTCCGTCGGGCGGAGGTGGCGACCATTTGATCTTCCTCGGGCGAACCGCTTGCCCAAGTTTGCTGGCGTTTCGCGCGCCAAGCAGCTTGCGGAGGGCGTCCTTGAGTGCTTCACGCATTCCTTTTTCTCTTGGTTTCGATGGTTTTGAGGAAGAATCCTTCGAACTGGTCGGCGATATTCCCGATGTGGAATCGCGGGGCCGCGCTGAGGAATCTGTTGTGAATGTGCATGCGAAGTGCGTGGTCCGTCACGAGGCGATCCAGCTGACGTTCGAACGAGCCTGGCTGATCGGTGAAGAACAGCACATCGCCGGTGTCGGTGTCGTGGGCCGACATTTCGTCGAAATGAACCAGAGCCGGCGTGCCGGATCCGATGGCATTGGCCAGCTTGACATTCGATTTGTAGTGCCGGGACAGAAAACTGCCATGCGGGCCGCCTCTCGCCAGGATGACGATGTCAAGATCGGTGTAGTTGGATGGATTGGCCACAAACCGGATGTTGCGGTCCGCGCACACCTGCTCGATCCGCGCATGCCATTCTCCGAGGTAATCGGCGCCTTCGTAGCCGACGATGGCAACGCGCTCGCGTATGGGGTTCAGCCGGATCTGCGGCCGGAAGTGATGGTAGATGGTGATCTTCTCACGCACCAGGTGCCCCAGGTCGTCCTGCATGCGCCGTGTCGGAAAGATGTAGCCGTCGGCACCGATGCGCTCCCAGGCTGGTGCGAAAAGTTCTCGAGCCTTGACTTTATCGGTGTACTGCAGGCCGTCATCGGGTTGCGCCCAGGAATCCACGATGTCGAATACGAACGGTTTTCCCATCTCGCGCACGCGCTCGATGGTCCGTGGATCCGGTCTTTTCACGAAACAGATCAGGTCCGAACGTTCGAGGTCGGCGTCCGAAGGCTTGTTGACAGCCATCCAGTTGTTTCTCGTGCCCGCAATCTGCACACCCCGAATCTGCCAGGCTCCTGCCGATGAACGACTGGTGAAGCAAACGCTGATGGGGGAGCTGATGCCCTCTTCCATGGATTGGGCAAGCATGAACGACATGTTCTAGAGCTTCTTGAAAATCGCAGCCACGATCAGTCCGATGTTTCCGAGGAGTGTCTGACGGTAAATGCCGCTGCGCCTGAGTTCAATGAGGCGAGGAAACAGACTCATCGAGCGTGCGCGGTCGAATCGTTCGAGTATTTCCAGATTTTCGGGCGTGAGCCGGTGACTCATGCTGCGCAAGGCGGCAATGTTGCAGTTGTTCCAGTTGCGAAAACGACCACGCCGCAGCATCTGGATGCGCTTTAATCGTGCCTGCCAGGTGGAATTCATGCCGACCAGATTGCTTCCATGCTGTCGGTACCGCAGCGTCGGTTCAGGGTCGTAATACACCTTTCCTCCACAGCCGGAAATCAACATGTAGGCCCACCAGTCATGAGAAACGACGGCAATGTTGTCGCCAGCTTCCCGGAGCAGTTCTCGCGCGGCATTGTTGAAAACCATGGTATTGCCGCCGCCGATATTCTGTGCAAGCGAGTTTGCAAAACTAGGCTTCTTCTTGAACAAGGGCGATAGCCCTATTTCGTGGCCGCTCTTATCGACCAAGCGCGTGCGGCTACAGTAAATGCCGGGAATGTGGGCGGGTACTGAATCCAGCCATCGGACCGCTCGCGCAAGCTTGTCGGCTTCCCAGATATCATCCTGATCCGAGTAAGCGTAGTAATCTGCCTCGATACAGGCCTTACAGGTTAGCGAAAGAAAATTTGCCACGAAACCGTCCGCTGGACCGGAGTGGATGGACAGGCGGCCGTCCGGCCATGCCTGCCGGTAAGTTTCCAGAATTGCGCGCGTAAAGTCCTTGGATCTGTCGTCGGAAGCCCAGACCGCCCAATTGCTGTGGGTTTGCGCGGAAAGCGATTCCAGTTGCTCCGCGAGGTAGTGCTGCCCTTCGTAGGTCGCCATCAAAACGGCAACCTTGGCTTTCTGTGTGGGTCTTGAAACGTTTTCTCCTGCCTTCTGCGCCCCGGGAGGTCTGGTCGGTTGCATTGCTGAACTGCGTTCGATCACTGCGCTGCCCCCGGCGTGCATGGAGAAGGTCTGTCCATCGGGCACAGCGAGTCGAACCGTCGCCGCGAAGGCACGCCGGGAGCCTTCGGAAGATTCTTCACGTTGTGGGGGCGGTGGATGGCTGGTGACGCTTTTCATGGTTGCTTGAGAATCAGATTTTCAGGATCGAATTCGGATCGACTACCCGGCAATGCCACGGAGAGCGGAGTCGATGCGGACAAGCATCAAGCGATGTCAGCAGCGATCTGCCGCGATCGCTTTCACCCTGTTTCCGCGTCGTCGAAGGTGTTGCGATCGAGACAGGGGGGGCGTCAGACATGATGACAAATGCCTCTATTCCATGAGGATGAAGGTCACGGCGATCTCTCAGTAGTTCTCATGCGGCCTCCGGCAGTGGTTTCCCTGGACGAAGGAGTCGAATCACCCGGCATGGTGAGTTATCCGTTTTTCGGACCACGAATGGCCTGGATGCAGGCGTCTCGTGGTGTGTTCTGTGTGGCGGCTGCACTCGGGCAGGCCTCGGGTGCTGAACGCGGCAGTACTTCATTGTAATGATGTTGCCACCGTTTGATGACAATGCTTACATTCGACCGCTCGCGCGAGTGGGGCGCGCCGGGTCTCGAAGGCTTTAACTCTCGGGCCGAAGGGAGTCATGAAGAAGTCCGCGAAGTACTCGATCGAGGTTCGCGAACGTGCTGTCCGGCCCGTGCAGGAGTATCGCGGGAAGCATGCGTGTCAGTAAGCCGGGGTCGAGTCGATCGCGCCGGAGATCGGCCGCCTGCCCGAGACGCTGCAGGAGTGGTTCAAGCATGCGGAAGTTGGCCGGGATGCCCGCCGGTCGGTGCAAGCGGCAGATGCCCCGTGCATCGTGGGCCTGGAACGGAAGCCCAGAGAGCCGAGCCATGCCAACGAATCCTGGGCTGGCCGATGCGATCGTCGTGCAGTCAGCGTTCGACCGCGGTCTGAAGTGGTGCCTTGCCCGGTCCCCGAGCGTCGACTCCGTGCCCGGTGCGTTGGCGCAGGCGGTGCGTGCGTGTCGGCAGGACGCGACCGCAGCCAGATCAAGCAGTCGAACCGCGGCTCGCAATGCGTGTCAATCTGCAACGGCAGCCGCCCGGTGAAGCGCGCGACGAACCGTGGGCGGCACGGCCACCGGTTACGACGATGACCGACTGCTCGAGCACATCGCGATGATGCCGGATACAGGCCGCGTTGCGACCGGCAATCCATGCGGCGATACGCGGTTACCGCATGGGTGGCGAGTCCAGTGAGAACTGTCACACGGTGGCGCGTGAACGAAAAAGGCCCGCAACATCGTTGCGGGCCTTTGCGTTCTGGCTCCCCGACCTGGGCTCGAACCAGGGACCTACGGATTAACAGTCCGGCGCTCTACCGACTGAGCTATCGGGGAAGAGGCCGCGACTATAGACTTCGTATCGGGCTTCGTCAAGTGCTTCATATGCCCTGTTTACCGCGCTGTCAGCGGTGCATGCGCGGACGGAGTCGTTCTATGATCGCGTCAAGGCGGGGGTGGTGAGCTTGCAGGCACGCCTCTCCGCTTCAGCAGTCCAACCGGACTCATGCGTCGGCCGAACCATGCAAGGCAGCCAGTGCGAATGAACGAAAACGCGGTGTATGTGAAGACAGAAGCGGGCGAGGAAGCGGTCACGAAGCGCACCATCGTGCAGCGCAATCTGCGTTCCATCCTCATCATGATCGACGGTCATACGCCGGTCGGGAATCTTGCGCAACAGTTCGGCGATCCGCTCATCGTCGAGGGCCTGGTCGGGGAGCTCGAGCACCGCGGCCTGGTGAGGCGGGTCGATCAATCCGCCAACGACGATGCGGACCGCGCGGAGCTCAGTTCCATGCTGGTCGACATCGAAGATCTGGTGAGCCAGCCGATCACGCCGGTGGCTGACGATATCCGGCGCGCGCACGAACGGTCGTCGTCCACGGCGTCGCCCGAGATCGATGAGTTCGCCAAGGCGCTGCCCGAACTGTCCGCGCCTGTGGCGGCGCCGGCGGCCGAACAGAAGGCCGCGGCGCCGGTCGACGATGTGCGGTCGGCGATCCGGCGCGCCATGCTGTCGTCCGCGTCGAGCGATGCGGCGCCGGACGATCCGGCGGGCGGGCGGTTCCGGGCGTGGCTGGGCAAGCTGGGACACGGCGTGACGAAGCCGGGCACCTGGCGCCGGCGCGTCGTGACAGGCCTCTGTCTGATCGCGGTCGTGCTGGTCGCCACCTTCTTCCTCTATCCCTACAACCGCCATCTGCCACAGATGGAAAAAATGGCGACCGAGCTGCTCGGTCATCCGGTGCGCATCGCGTCGGTGAAGCCGGTCGTCTATCCGGAACCGGCGCTCGAACTGCAGGATGTGCGGATCGGACCGGACGAGGGCCTGCGCATCGGCGCGGTGACGCTTTCGCCGTATCTGTCCTCTCTGTTCGCCGAGCGGACGGAGTTGCGACGGGTGCATCTCGACCGCGTGGCACTGAAGATCGCATTCCTGCCTGCGCTGTCCAGCCGGCACGATATCAACTGGGCATCGCGCTGGCTCAAGCTCGACCGGCTTACGTTGAGCAATGCGGCCTTGCTTCTTTTTGACGGATCGCTCGGAGGATTCGCGGGCGAAATCGCGATCGACGACAACGGGGTACTTACGAGGCTCGAGCTGTCGCGAGCGCCGGGTGGCGTGCGGGTGCAGGGCATCAACCAGGGCGGTGTATGGGCGGTATCGATGAAGGCGATCGACTGGGAAACGCCCGGCCATCCGTCGGTGCTGGCCGATGTGTTCGAGGCGGCCGGCCATCTGAACAGCCAGCGCCTGCAGTTCGACAAGATCGAGGTGAAGCTCTATGACGGTTATGTGATGGGGCGCGCGGCGTTCGACCTCGGGCGGGATGCCGGGCTCGAAGGCCAGTTGTCCGCGTCCCGTTTGTCACTGGCCAATGTATTGAAGGTTTTTGCGCCGACGCTCAGGTCCAGTGGCGATCTGTCGGCAACCCTTGCGTTCGCCGCGCGTGGCGATTCGTTCGAGGCCCTGGCCAAGGACCTGCGCATGGAGGGGAGCATGGATCTGCAGCGTGGCGTGCTGGACCGCATCGATCTGGTGCAGGCCGTGCGCGTGCCTCGCGCTGGCGGCGTGCGCGGTGGCAGCACGCGCTTCGACCGGCTGGAGGGCGATCTGGTGTTGACCGCCGAGGGCGTTTCGCTGCCGCGTCTGGCGATGGATTCGGGGCTGGTGGGCGCGCAGGGCAGCGCGCGTCTCGCTGGCGGTGAGTTGCATGCGCAGCTCGACGTCACGGTGCGGGGATCGGCCACCACCGTTCGCGCGCCGGTGCGGGTCGCCGGGGCATATGCCGATCCGGTGGTCCAGCTCGTCCGCTGAAGAGGCTGGCGTCGTCACGGCGGCGTCAGCGCCGGATCATCGATCCGGGATCGTGCGAGGGTAGACATCGCCCGGCGGAGCTCTGCATTAAAGTGGCAGTCGTTCATCACGAATGTGAATTCCCATGACGATCCTGGTCACCGGCGGAGCCGGCTTCATAGGCAGCAACTTTGTACTGGACTGGCTGGCGGGCAGCGACGAGCCGGTGGTCAATCTGGATGCGCTCACCTACGCGGGCAATCTGCAGAATCTGGCGTCGCTGGCCGGCGATGCGCGGCATGTGTTCGTGCAGGGCGACATCTGCGACCGCGAACTCGTTGACCGACTGCTGAGTACGCACCGCCCGCGCGCCGTGGTGCATTTCGCCGCCGAATCGCACGTGGATCGCTCGATCCACGGCCCGGGCGAATTCATGCGCACCAACGTGACCGGCACCTTCACCTTGCTGGAAGCCGCGCGCGCCTACTGGGGCGCGCTCGAGGGCGACGACAAGGCGGCCTTCCGCTTCCACCATGTGAGCACCGACGAGGTCTATGGATCGCTCTCGCCGACCGATCCTCCGTTCGCTGAAACGAATGCCTACGAGCCGAACAGCCCGTATTCGGCGAGCAAGGCCGCGAGCGACCACCTGGTGCGCGCCTGGCACCACACCTACGGTCTGCCGGTGGTGACCACCAACTGCTCGAACAACTACGGCCCCTATCACTTCCCCGAGAAGCTCATCCCGCTCATCATCGTCAACGCGCTGGCGGGCAAGCCGCTGCCGGTGTACGGAGACGGGCAGCAGGTGCGCGACTGGCTGTACGTGAAGGACCACTGCGCGGCCATCCGCGAAGTGCTCGCGCGGGGCCGGCTGGGCGAGACCTACAACATCGGCGGCTGGAACGAGAAGCCCAACATCGACATCGTGCGCACCGTATGCGCGCTGCTCGACGACATGAAACCGGACCCGGCCGGACGCTACGAACGGCTGATCACCTATGTGAAGGACCGCCCCGGGCACGACCGGCGCTACGCCATCGACGCGCGCAAGATCGAACGCGAACTGGGCTGGAAGCCTGCGGAAACCTTCGACACCGGCATCCGCAAGACCGTGCGCTGGTATCTGGACAACCAGGCGTGGGTGCAGAACGTGCAAAGCGGCGGCTACCGCGACTGGGTGAGCAAGCAGTACGGCGGCGCGGAGCAGGGCGCATGAACATCCTGCTGTTCGGCAAGGGCGGGCAGGTGGGCTGGGAACTGCAGCGCGCACTCGCCCCGCTGGGCACGGTGACCGCGCTCGATTTCGACAGCGCCGGTGACCTGAGTGGCGACTTCAGCAACCCGGACGCCGTGGCGGCCACCGTGCGCGCGCTGGCGCCCGATCTCATCGTCAATGCCGCCGCGCACACCGCGGTGGACCGCGCAGAAAGCGAACCGGAGCTGGCCCGGCTGATCAACGCCACCACGCCCGGGCGCATCGCACAGGAAGCGCGCGCCCTGGGCGCCCGGCTCATCCACTATTCCACCGATTACGTGTTCGATGGCAGCGGAGAGCGCGCGCGCGACGAGTCGGCACCGACGAATCCGCTCAGCGTGTATGGCCGCACCAAGCTCGAAGGCGAACAGCTCATCGCTTCTTCCGGTGCCACACACGTCATCCTGCGCACGAGCTGGGTGTATGCCGCGCGCGGCGGCAATTTCGCGAAGACCATGCTGAAGCTCGCAAAGGAACGCGAGCGGCTCACCGTCATTGCCGACCAGATCGGCGCGCCCACCGGCGCCGAACTGCTGGCTGACGTCACCGCGCATGTCGCGCGCGCCCTGCGCCAGAATCCTGAGCTTGGCGGGCTGTACCACTGCGTGGCCGCGGGCGAAACGTCCTGGCACGGCTATGCCCGTCACGTGATCGAGCGGGCCCGCGCCGCCGGTCACGACATCAAGGTCGCGCCGGACGCCATCCTGCCGATTCCGACCACCGACTACCCGACGCCGGCCACCCGCCCGCTCAATTCGCGGCTGGACACGCGCCGCCTGCGCGAAGCCTTCGGGCTCGTGCTGCCCGAGTGGCAGCAGGGCGTGGACCGCATGCTGGCCGAAATCCTCTGACCCGCCTGCGGGCACACACGAAGCGAATCAGGAGTATCCATGACACGCAAAGGCATTGTTCTGGCCGGAGGCTCCGGCACCCGGCTGCACCCGGTGACCATCGCGGTATCGAAGCAGCTCATGCCGGTGTACGACAAGCCGATGATCTACTACCCGCTGAGCACGCTCATGTTGGCGGGCATACGCGAAGTGCTCATCATTTCCACGCCGCAGGACACGCCGCGCTTCCAGGCGCTGCTGGGCGACGG